>OZ240665.1:1805000-4669958 GCA_965198565.1 Acetobacteraceae bacterium
CGTTGGTCGTTAGTCTTTAGTCGTTAGAGAACAAGGTGGGTTCGATGTCGCGCGATGTTTGGGAGCTGGACGTGTTCCGTCGGGCTTACCAGGTGTCGCTGGCGCTGCATCGGGCCAGTCAAGGGTTTCCCAAGAATGAGCAATTTGGCGGCTTGGCCGACCCGTTGCGGCGGAGTTCGAAGTCGGTGTGTGCGCTCCTTGCGGAGGGCTCGGGCCGGCAATTGGCCTCCGATCCGGAGTTCCGGCGCTACGTGGTTATGGCGCTGGGCTCGCTCGAGGAAACCAAGTTGTGGCTGCGCTATGCCGCGGACCTGGCGTATGTCGATGCTGATCAGGCTAGGGCCTGGCAGCAAGACTACAGCGAGATCGGCCGCATGCTGGGCGGCCTGCACAAACATCTAAAACCCTCTAACGACTAACGACTAACGGCTAACGACTTCTCGGTAGCGGAGCGTTCGGTAAGCCTGTGAAGGGTGAGGGGTGACCCGGCCTGGAGGTATCCGAAGTGCGAATGCTGACATGAGTAGCGACAAACAGTGTGAGAAACGCTGTCGCCGAAAGTCCAAGGGTTCCTGCGCAAGGGTAATCCGCGCAGGGTGAGCCGGCCCCTAAGGCGAGGGCGAAAGCCGTAGCTGATGGGAACCAGTTGAATAGTACTGGGCCTGCTGGAAGTGACGTGTGAGAGATGTTGTCCGGGCTTACTGGATTGTTCGGGCTTTTGGATCACACCGGGAAATAGCTCCAGCGTATAGACCGTACCCGAAACCGACACAGGTGGACTGGTAGAGCATACCAAGGCGCTTGGGAGAACCATGCCGAAGGAACTAGGCAAATTGCTTGCGTAACTTCGGGATAAGCAAGACCCATTCTTGGGCAACCAGGGATGGGTGGCACAAAGCAGGGGGTAGCGACTGTTTAGTAAAAACACAGGGCTGTGCGAAGTCGAGAGACGACGTATACGGCCTGACGCCTGCCCGGTGCCGGAAGGTTAAGAGGAGGTGTGCAAGCACTGAATTGAAGCCCCGGTAAACGGCGGCCGTAACTATAACGGTCCTAAGGTAGCGAAATTCCTTGTCGGGTAAGTTCCGACCTGCACGAATGGCGTAACGACTTCCCCACTGTCTCCGGCATGGGCTCAGCGAAATTGAATTCCCCGTGAAGATGCGGGGTACCCGCGGTCAGACGGAAAGACCCTATGAACCTTTACTGCAACTTTGCAGTGGCCTCAGGGGAGAGCTGTGTAGGATAGGCGGGAGGCATTGAAGCATGGGCGCTAGCTTGTGTGGAGCCACCCTTGAAATACCGCCCTGATCTCTTCTGATGTCTAACCGCGTCCGGTCAGCCCGGACCGGGACCCTGCATGGCGGGCAGTTTGACTGGGGCGGTCGCCTCCCAAAGTGTAACGGAGGCGCGCGATGGTGGGCTCAGGCCGGTCGGACATCGGCTGCTGAGTGCAATGGCATAAGCCCGCCTGACTGCGAGAGCGACAGTTCGAGCAGAGACGAAAGTCGGCCATAGTGATCCGGTGGTCCCGCGTGGAAGGGCCATCGCTCAACGGATAAAAGGTACTCTAGGGATAACAGGCTGATCTCCCCCAAGAGTCCACATCGACGGGGAGGTTTGGCACCTCGATGTCGGCTCATCACATCCTGGGGCTGGAGCAGGTCCCAAGGGTTCGGCTGTTCGCCGATTAAAGTGGTACGTGAGCTGGGTTTAGAACGTCGTGAGACAGTTCGGTCCCTATCTGCCGTGGGTGAAGGAGACTTGAGAGGATCTGTCCCTAGTACGAGAGGACCGGGATGGACGCACCTCTGGTGCACCGGTTGTCGCGCCAGCGGCACGGCCGGGTAGCTATGTGCGGACGGGATAACCGCTGAAAGCATCTAAGCGGGAAACCCACCTCAAAACCAGGTCTCCCAGAGGGCCGTGACAGACCATCACGTCGATAGGCCAGATGTGGAAGCGCCGCGAGGCGTGCAGCTAACTGGTCCTAATCGCCCAATCGGCTCTATATCAGACGCCAGTCTTCCGTCGTCAGACCTCAGACACCAACACACACCAGAACCAACCAGACGCCGGACGCCGCATCATCCCGATGTCGGAGCGCCGACGTCTGACGCTTGATTGGACGACCTGGTGGCCATGGCGGGGAGCCTACACCCGATCCCATCCCGAACTCGGCCGTGAAACCCCCCAGCGCCTATGATACTGCGTCCCAAGACGCGGGAAAGTCGGTCGCCGCCAGGTCTTCCAATCACTCCCATCGTCCAAAACACCAAATGTCAGCCGACACCAAATGTCAGCCGACATCGGACGTCTGTCGCGGGGTGGAGCAGCCCGGTAGCTCGTCAGGCTCATAACCTGAAGGTCACAGGTTCAAATCCTGTCCCCGCAACCCACACAACCTACGCCATATACGCACCAACACCGCCGGCAGCCTGTACAGGGCTGCCGGCGGCTCAGGGTTGAAGATCACTGCCGCAGTCCGCCATGGACAATTCACCGGCCTCTGGCACGATCCATGCTCCACTGTCGATGGAACAGGGGCATGTTCGAGGAAGCCGCGCCATGATCGACGTCGACGCACTCACCGGCCCCGACCGTGCGCATCGCCGGCTCTACGCCGATCCAGCGATCTTCGAGCTGGAGATGGAGCGCATCTTCGGCCGCGCCTGGCTTTACGTCGCCCACGAAAGCGAGCTGCGCGAGCCCGGCGATTTCGTCACTAGCCGTATGGCCCGCCTGCCGGTGATCGCGACGCGCGACGCCGAGGGCGCCATTAACGTGCTCGTCAACCGCTGCGGCCATCGCGGCGCCCAGGTGTGCCAGGAGGAGAGGGGTAATAGCCGCGCCTTCCGCTGCCCTTATCACGGTTGGGCCTACCGCAACGACGGCACCCTGCTGGGCGTGCCGAACCGGCAGACCTGGCCGGAGGGCTACGATTTCAGTCGCCCGCACCTGCAGATGCCGCGCGTTCCCCGCGTCGCCAGCTATCGCGGCTTCGTCTTCGCCAGCCTCACCGAACAGGGTCCCGACCTGATGACCTATCTGGGACCCGCGAGCACCGCCATCGACGACCTGACCGACCGCTCGCCCTCGGGAGAACTCGAACGCGCCGGCGGCACGGTGCGCTACGCGGTCAACGCCAACTGGAAGATACCGACCGAGAACTACAACGATTTCGGCCACAACACGGCGACCCACGAGAGCAGCTACAGCATCGCCCGGCAGATGACGCCGGACGACCGGCGGGACCCGTTCGAGATCCGCCCCGTCGACATCATCCGCCAAAACGGTTCGCCGCCCGAGATCTTCCGACAGGCGGGCGTCTACGCCTTCGACAACGGGCATAGCTACAACGGCACGCACCAGACCACGGTCGGCGGCAAGGCGGGCGGCGTGATCGATATCGAGAACGCACCCGAAACCTCCGAGTACGCCGAATACTGGCGCCTGCTGGTCGCCCGTCACGGCCTGGAGCGGGCGCAGCAGGTGGTGCGCCGCCGCCGCCACCTCAGCGTGGTCTGGCCCACGATGGGGGTGCAGGCGTTCTTCCAGCGCGTTTCGGTGATGCACCCGGTCACCGTCGACCGCACCGAGGTGCACATCATGACGTTCCGGCTAAAGGGCGCGCCCGATCTGCTGTTCCGCAACGCCGTGCGCTATCTCACCACGGTGAACTCGCCCGGCAGCATCATCCTGCCCGACGACATCGAGGTGTTCGAGCAGGCGCAGCGCAACCTGATGCAGGGCGGCAGCGAGTGGAGCCTGTTCCCCAACGGGCTGGGCGCAGAGGAGGCGCATGACGAGGGCGGACGCTGGCAGGGCCTACGCGGCAACGGCCTGAGCGAGCTCACCCAACGCAACCAAATCCGCGCCTGGCGCAAATGGATGCAGCCCACAGCATGAGCACGCCCCGTTGAGCACCTTGGGCGAGGCGGAGGACCTGCTCTACCAGGAGGCGCGGCTGCTCGACGAGCGGCGCTTCGAGGCCTGGCTGGAGCTCTATGCCGAGGACGCGGTGTACTGGATGCCCGCACGCTGGGGCCAGGACAGCATCACCGACGAGGTTTCCCTGTTCCACGACGACCGGATGACGCTGGCGACGCGCATCGGCCGCCTGCTGCACCCCCGCGCGCACGCCCAGTTGCCGCCGAGCCGGACGGTGCATTGCATCACCAACGTGCGGTTGGCCGGCGAGGCGGACGGGCTTCAACGCGTGCAGTCCTGCTGCCTGTTCCACGAGTTCCGCGCGCCGGATCGGACGGTGCTCGCCGCCCTGGTCGAACACCGCCTGCGCCGCATTGGCGGGCGCTGGCTGATCGCCTGGAAACGCGTGGATCTGCTGGAATGCGACCAGCCGCACCGCTCCCTGCAGATCCCAATCTGATGGCCTGGCCGCCATCGCGAGCAGCGCTTGCCCCCGCTGCGTCATTGCCAGCAGCGCTTGCCCCCGCCGCGTCATTGCGAGGAGCGCTTGCGACGAAGCAATCCAGGCGGACGCCCCGCTCCCGCCCAGCGGAACCAGGATGACACGCTCCGCCGAGAGCGCTTCGGCTCGCAATGCTGGGGGGTGCAGGCCGCTGCCCCGGCGCGAGCTGCTGGCCGGCTTGCCCGCTGGTATCGCCCTGCTGCTGGCCTCGCCCGGTGTGCGAGCGCAAACGCGGGCGGATACGCTGCTGGTCGCGGTGGAAGCCGGGCAGAACAGCCTCGATCCGCAGGGGCTCGGCGCCAACCAGGCGACGTTCGGCATCACCTGGAATATCTACGACCGCCTCGTCGGCTTCGGCACCAAGAAGTTACCGGAAGGCGTCCTCACCTACGATTTCACCACGCTGGTGCCCGAACTGGCCGATCATTGGGACGTGGCGCCCGACGGCAGCGCGGTCACATTCCATCTGCGCGAGGCGGCGTTCCACGACGGCACGCCCGTCACGGCCGCCGACGTCAAATGGTCGCTCGACCGCGCCGTGGGCAATCCTGGCCCAGCAAGCCAGATGCGCGCCGGCGGCATGGAGCAGCCGGCGCAATTCGTGGTGGTGGACCCGCGGACGCTGCGGGTGGAATGGCCGGTGCGCAACGCCTTGGGGCTGCCCGACCTCGCCGTGATCCAGCCGAGCGTGCTGAACAGCACGCTGTGCCGCAAACACGCGACCGCCGAGGATCCGTGGGCGCTGAACTGGGTGCGCACCAACGCGGCCGGCGGCGGCGCCTACACGCTCGATAGCTGGACGCCGCGGCAGGAGACCGTGCTAGTCCGCAACGACGCCTGGCGCTGCGGCAAGCTGCCGGCCTTCCAGCAAATCGTCATCCGCGAAATCCCCGCCGCCGGCAACCGCCGCGCCCTGCTGGTGCGGGGCGACGCGGACTTGGTGCCGGACCTGCCGGCCCGCGACGTGGTGGACCTCGCGCGGGACCCGAAGCTGCAGGTGCTCGGCGTGCCGATGACCAACACGTTCGACTATATCGGTATGAACACGCAGAAGCCGCCGTTCAACGACGTGCGCGTGCGGCAGGCGGTCGCCTGGGCCGTGCCGTACGACAAGATTTTCGAGACTGCGCTGTACGGCCGCGGCCGCAAGCTGTGGGGCGGCCAGGCCGACCCCGCCGACCTCTCCTGGCCGCAGCCGTTCCCCTACCAGACCGATCCCGCGCGGGCCAAGGTGCTGCTGGCGGAGGCCGGGCTGGCGGGCGGGTTCGACACGACGTTGTCCTACGATCTCGGCTCGGCGTCGGTGGACGAGCCGGTCGCGCTGTTCCTGCAGGAGGCGCTGGCCGCAATCGGCATCCGCGCGGCCATCGACAAGCGGCCGCCGGGCCAGGTGCGCGGCCTGATCGCGCAGCGGGCGCTGCCGCTCTACCTGTTCCAATTCGGCGCCTGGTTCGACTCCGTCGAATACTTCTTCTTCCTGCTCTACAACGGCGCCAGCGCGGCGCCGAGCAACGGCGCTGCCTATGAGAACCCCGCCGTCGACGCGGCGATCCAGACAGCGCGCACCAGCACCGACCCGGCGGCGCAGGATGCGGCCCGGCGGACGCTGATCGCGGCGGCGATGCGTGACGTGCCCTACGTGCCGCTGGTGCAGCCCTATTTGAACGTGGTGACCCAGAAGGGCATCGTCGGCTTCGTGAACCAGTTCCACCGGCAGATCGACTTCCGGACCCTGGCGCGCGCCTGATGGCGTTCCCCGGTGGCTATGTCGCGCGCCGGGTCGCGGCGGCGGTGCCGGTGCTGGCGGGCGTCATCGTCGCCACCTTCGTGCTGACGCACGTGCTGCCCGGCGATCCCGCCGCCTATTACGCCGGCTCGGTGGACAGCGCCCGCGCCGTAGAGGAGGTGCGGGCGAAGTTGGGGCTCGACCAGCCGCTGCCGGTGCAGTTCGTCCGCTACGTCGCGGCCCTGGCGCGGGGCGACCTCGGCACGTCCCTGTCGACGGGGCAGCCGGTCTCAGACGAGATCGCCCGCCGGCTGCCGGCCTCCGCGGAGCTGATGCTGGCGGGGCTGATGCTGAGCCTGATGGTCGCCATCCCGCTCGGCGTGCTCGCGGCGACCCGCCCCGGTTCATTGGTGGACCATGCGTGTCGCGTGATCAGCACAGCGGGCGTTTCGCTGCCGACCTTCTTCACCGGGCTGCTGCTGATCTGGCTGTTCTACTTCCTGGCCGGTATCGCACCCGCGCCGGTCGGCCAGTTGCCGAGCTTCCTGCGGCCCCCGCCACCATTAACCGGGTTCCTGATCCTCGACTGCGCGCTGGCTGGCCAATGGCCCAAATTCGCGGCGGCACTGGCGCAATTGGCGCTGCCGGCGGTCACCGTCGCCGTGTTCACCCTGGCGCCGCTCGCGCGGATGACGCGGGCGAGCATGCTGGGCGTGCTGTCCGCCGACTTCGTGCGGCAGGCGCGGGCCAACGGCATCCCCCGCTTCGTGCTGCTGTATCGCGTCGCCCTGCGCAACGCGCTGCTCCCCGTGGTGACGACGCTGGGCATGATCGCGTCCTCGTTGTTGGGCGCCAACGTGCTGGTGGAAAAGGTGTTCGCCTGGCCCGGGCTCGGCTCGTATGCGCTCGACGCGATGGCCTCGCTCGACTATGCGCCGCTGCAAGGGTTTGTCCTGGTGATGAGCGTCATCTACGTGCTCATCAACCTCGCCCTCGACCTGCTCTATGGCTTGATCGACCCACGTGTGCGGCTGAGTTGAATACGGTGACGGCGGCCGCACTCGCGCTGTTCGCGGCCATCGTGCTGGTGGCGCTGGCCGGGCCGTGGCTGATTGCCGTCAGCCCGCTCGCGACCGACGCCGCCAACGCGCTGGCGCCCCCCTCTGCCGCGCACTGGTTCGGCACCGACGACGTCGGGCGGGACGTGTTGGCGCGGGTCGTCACCGCCGCCCGGCTGGACCTTGCGATTGCGCTGTCGGCGGTGGCGCTGTCGTTTGCGGCTGGCAGCACGCTGGGCACGGCGGCGGGCTTCGCCGGCGGGTGGTTCGACCAGGCGGTGACGCGAGTGGTGGACACGCTGATGGCGTTCCCGCTGTTCCTGCTCGCGATGGCGATCGTGTCGGCGCTCGGCAACAACACCGCCAATGTCGTCTACGCGACGGCGGTGGTGAACCTGCCGTTCTACATCCGCATGAGCCGGGCGGAGGCAGCACGGCTGCGCAGCGCCGGGTTCATCGAGGCGGCGCGCGTGGGCGGGCTGTCGGGCGCGCGCCTGCTTGCCGCCCATGTCTACCCCAACGTGCTGCCGCCGCTGATCGTGCAGGTGTCGCTCAACCTGGGCTGGGCGGTCTTGAACGCGGCGGGGCTGTCGTTTCTCGGCCTCGGCGTGCGCCCGCCAACGCCCGAATGGGGGATCATGGTCGCCGACGGCGCCGGCCTGCTGGTCTCGGGCGCGTGGTGGGTCTCGATGTTCCCGGGCGCGGCGCTGATGCTGACGGTGCTCTGCTTCAACCTGCTGGGCGACGGGCTGCGCGATCTCGTCGACCCCCGCGCGGACCTGGGGCGGCGGGCGTGACCGCTCTGCTGGACGTCGCCGGGTTGAGCGTGGAGTTCCGGTCCGGCGGCGGCGTGGTCCGGGCGGTCGAGGAAGTCGGCTTCCGGCTGGCGCAGGGGGAAATCCTTGGCGTCGTGGGCGAGAGCGGGTCCGGCAAGTCGGTCACGGCGCAGGCGCTGCTCCGCATCCTCGGCCCGGCGGCGCGGATCACCGCGGGAACGGCGATGCTGGGCGGCCTCGACCTGCTCCACGCGCCGGAGGCGGCAATGCGACGGGTGCGGGGCCGCGCGATCAGCATGGTGTTCCAGAACCCGCGCACCGCGCTGAACCCGGTGGCGCCGGTCGGCCGCCAAATCGCGGACGTGCTGGTCCACGCGGGCGGGCTGTCCCGGCGCACGGCGCGGCGGCGCGCGCACGAACTGCTGGCGGCCGTGCGCATCGCCGAGCCCGAACGCCGCGCGCGAGCCCTGCCGATGGAGCTGTCCGGCGGCATGTGCCAGCGCGTGATGATCGCGCTGGCGCTCGCCGCCGCCCCCCGGCTGCTGATCGCCGACGAGCCGACCACCGGGCTGGATGTGACCACGCAGGCGGCGATCATGGCGTTGCTGGTTGCTGAAATCCGCGGGCGCGGCATGGCAATGCTGCTCATCACCCACGACCTTGCGCTGGCGGGCGAGCACTGCGACCGGGTCGCGGTGATGCATGCTGGGCACCTGGTCGAGGAGGGGACGGCCGCCGCTATCATGGAGCATTCGCTGCACCCCTACACGCGCCGCCTGGTCTCGACCATGCCGCAGGGCAAGGCCACGCTGGCGGAGTTGGCGCCGATTCCGGGCGGGCTGCCGGACCTGCGCGGTGCCCTGCCGCCGTGTCGCTACGCGGCGCGCTGCGAGCACCACCGGCCGGATTGCGACGCCGCCCCGCTGCCGCGCCTGCAGCCGCAGCCGTCGCGGTTCGTCGCATGCCGCCACCCGCTGTGACGGTGCTGCTGGAGGTCGCCGGCGTCTCGGTGCGCTTCCCGGTCGGGCGCGGCCGCTTCGTCCAGGCGGTCGACGGCGTGTCCTTGACGGTGCAGGCGGGTGAGGCGGTTGGGCTGGTCGGCGAGAGCGGCTGCGGCAAGAGCACGCTGGCGCGGCTGGTGAACCGGCTGCTCGAGCCGGATGCCGGGCAAATCCGGCTGGAGGGCGAGGACATCGGCGCCATCCCCGTTCGCGCCTTCGCCGCGCACCCGGCGCGGGCCGCCATCCAGATGGTGTTCCAGGACGCTGCCGACAGCCTCGACCCGCGCCTGACCGCGGCCCGGTCCATCGGCCTGCCAGTGCGCCGCCTGCTCCGGCTGGGCGAGCGGGCGGCGGCGGCGCGGGTGCGCCAGGCGGCCGAGCTGGTGGGGCTCGCCCCCGAGTTGCTCGGCCGCTATCCGCACCAATTGAGCGGCGGTCAGCAGGCCCGCGTGGGGATTGCGCGGGCGATCGCTCCCGGCCCCCGGGTGCTGGTGCTAGACGAGCCGACCTCAGCCCTCGACGTGTCGGTGCAGGCGACCGTGCTGCGCCTGTTTGCCGACCTGCAGGCGCGGCTTGGCGTGGCGCTGCTGTTCATCAGCCATGACCTCAACGTCGTCCGCCTGCTGTGCGACCGCATCCTGGTGATGTATCGCGGTGAGGTGGTGGAAAGCGGCCCGGCGGCAACGGTGTTCGCCGCGCCGCTGCACCCCTACACAGCGGCGCTGGTCGACGCGGTTCCCGACCCCGCCCGCCGCGGCCGCCCGGCGCCTCCCGATACCGACGCAGCCGCCGGACAGTCCGGCGGCTGCCGGTATGCCGCACTCTGCCCCCGCGCCGCGCCACGCTGCCGGGCCGAACGGCCGGCGCTGCGGGCCCTGGGCGGCGGGCGCGTGGCGGCCTGCCACCTGGTTTGACGCATGAACTCTGCTGCCGAAGCCGAGAGATCAAGCACCGCATAGATTGAGGGAGAGCCCACTGGCGAGGCAATATGTTTCGTGGCTGCACGAACAGCGTATCCACAGCGTCAAGGGGAGGTGATTGGCATGACCAACATGGCGCTGGCTCTGCTCTATGGCGCCGCCGGGTCGCACCCTGCGAGCTGGTTGCATCCGCAGTCGCACCGGCACCAGCCCACTGAGCTCGCGCCCTATGCCGCGGCGGCGCGCATGGCCGAGCGCGGCCTGTTCGACCTGTTCTTCATCGCCGACACGCCCGCCGCCCGCACCGACAACCTGCACGCTTGGTCGCGCTTCCCGCTGTTCATGAACGTGCTCGAGCCGGTGACGCTGCTGACCGCGCTCGCCGGCGCCACCTCCCGCATCGGCCTGGGCGGCACCCTCTCCACCAGCTTCTCCGAGCCCTACAACGTGGCGCGCCAGTTCGCCTCGCTCGACCACCTGAGCGGCGGGCGGGCGGCGTGGAACGTCGTCACCTCCGCCAACGACTACGCCGCGCGCAACTTCGGCCATGCCAAGCTGGCGCCGCATGCCGATCGCTATCGCCGCGCCGGCGAGTTCGTGGACGTGGTGCGCAAGCTCTGGGATAGTTGGGACGACGGCGCCTTCCGCCTCGACCGCGAAAGCGGCGTGTATTTCAGCCCGGCGGCGCAGCACCCGGTCCATCACCACGGCGAGCACTTCACCGTGGACGGCGCGCTCAACATCGCCCGGCCGCCGCAAGGCCACCCCGTGATCATCCAGGCCGGGTCGAGCGACACGGGGCAAGAGCTGGCGGCGCGCACGGCGGAGGTGGTGTTCTCATCGAACCCCGACGTCGAAAGCGCCGCCCGCTTCACACGCGGCCTCAAGGCTCGAATGGCCGCCTATGGCCGCGAGCCGGGTGAACTCAAGGTGCTGGCGGGGCTGCCCATCGTGATCGCAGCGACCGATCAGGAGGCGGCCGATGAGCTGGCCCGGCTGCAGGAGCTGGTGCACCCGGATGTCGGCCGCTTCCGTCTTGGCATGGACCTCGAGACCGACCTGTCGGACCTGCCGGTGGACGAGCCGATCCCGGAGGACCGCATCCCGAGCAATGCCAACTTCCATAAGGGCTTCTTCGACGACATCCTGCGCCTGATCCGGGATGGCCGCCCGACCGGCCGCCCGACCCTGCGCGAGGTCTATTTGCGCTACGAGCGGGGCCGCAAGACGATCACCGGGTCGCCCAAGCGCATCGCCGACGTGATGGAGGAGTGGTTCACGGGGGGCGCCGCGGACGGCTTCATGCTGCAATTCCACATCCAGCCGCGCGGGCTGGAGCTGTTCGTCGAGCAGGTGGTCCCGGACTTGCAACGGCGCGGACTGATGCGGACGCAGTATGCCGGCGCGACCCTGCGCGAGAACCTTGGGCTGCGGCGTCCGCCGGACGGAGTGAGCCGATGCTGAAGCGTTTCCTGGTGGCGCTGTTCGCCGCCCTGCCCACCCTCGCTTTGACCGCCACAGCCTGGGCCGCCCCACCGCCTAGCGTAGTGCCGGGCAAGCTGACCTATGGCGCCACGCCCACCTTCGCCCCTTTCGAGTACATCAAGGACGGGCAGCCGGTCGGCTTCGACATCGACATGATGGCGGCGTTGGCGAAGCGGGTCGGGCTTGAGGCCGATATGCAGACGATGGACTTTGCGGGGCTGGTGCCGGCGGTGCAGGCGGGACGGCTCGATGCGCTGGCCAGCGGCATGTACATCAATGCGGCGCGCGCGGAGGTGATCGACTTCATCCCCTACCTGCTGATCGGCGACCAGATCGTGGTTCCGGCGGGCAACCCGGCCAAGCTCACGGGCAAGGACGATCTGTGCGGCCACCCCGTCGCCGTGGCGCTGAACACGCTGTACGAGAAGACGGCGCACACGCTGAGCGACGCCTGCGTGGCGGCCGGCAAGCCCGCCATCGACATTCTGGCCGTGTCCAGCAGCGCGGTGGTGTCGCTCACCCTGGCGCAGGGCCGGGCGGTGGGCGCGATCAGCTCTACCTCGGTCATTGCCGCCATGATGACCAGCACGCCGGGCACGTTCGAGCCGTTGGGAGAGCCGTTCAACACCAATTCGCGCCTGGGCCTGGGTGTCGCCAAGAGCAACCCGGCGCTGCGAGACGCGCTCACGGCCGCACTCGCCGCCATGCACCAAGACGGCAGCTACGATGCGCTGATCAAGAAGTGGGGAATGACGCCGGCCAGCAGCATCTTCTGATCCGGCGCAATGGTCTTCCATTTCGACGTCTTTCTGCACGACCTGTTCGGGTTCGAGTTCGCGGAGGCAGCAGTCACGACGCTATGGATCAGCACGGCCGCCATGCTGCTCGGCATGGCCGGCGGGCTGGTTCTGGCGCTGCTGCAGCGCGGGCCTCGGGCGCTGCGCTGGGCGGCATGGTGTTATATTTGGCTGTTCCGCGGCACGCCGGCGCTGCTGCAGGTGATCTTCGCGTTCGACGTGTTGCCGGCCTTCGGGCTGATCCTCTCCGGACCCATCTGCGCCGTGCTCGCGCTGGCGCTGCACGAGGCCGCCTACATGGCGGAGATCGCCCGCTCTGGACTGGGCGCTGTGGGCCTGGGGCAGCGGGACGCGGCGCACGCGCTGGGGCTGTCGCGGGCGCGGACGATGCGGCTCGTGGTGCTGCCGCAAGCGCTGCGCGTCATGATCCCGCCGATGGGTAACGAGTTTATCGGCATGCTGAAGCTGTCCTCGCTGATCAGCGTGATCGGCGTGCGCGAGCTGCTATTGGCGGCGGAACAGGCGGCGTCCGGCTCGTTCCGTTACCTCGAGGCCTTGAGCGCTGCAGCCGTCTACTACCTGGCTTTCACCACCGTGCTGATGGCGGGGCAGCACCGGCTGGAGCGCGCGCTGGCGGTGGGGCGGGTCTAAGCCGATCATTGCGCCGGCCGGCTTTCAGCGGTTGCATGCGCTCAGTGCGTTTTGCGGAGACTTCCGATGTCGGAGCCGGACTGGCGTTTGCTGAACCGAGCCAATTGGGATGAGCGGGTGGCGGCGCACCTAGCGCCTGAGTCGGATTACGACCTGAACCGGCTTCGTGCCGGCAGCTATGAGCTCCACGGCATCGAAGAGCGTGAGCTGGGGCCTGTCACAGGGCTTCGGCTGCTCCACCTGCAATGCCATTTTGGGGTCGATACATTGGCGCTGGCGCAGCGCGGGGCCGCGGTGACGGGGCTAGATTTCTCGCAGCCAGCGATTGAGGCGGCGCGGCGGTTGGCAGCGGAGCTGGGTCTGGCGGCAGACTTTGTGCAATCCGACATCTATGCGGCGCGCGAGGCGCTGAGTGGAGACTTCGATTGCGTGTTCACCACCTGGGGAACAATCCAGTGGCTGCCTGATGTCGCGAGCTGGGCGCGGGTGATTGCCTCGCTGCTAAAGCCAGGCGGTTTCTTCTATTTCGCCGACATCCACCCGGCGGCGTTGGTTTTCGATGACGAGGCCGGTGATAGCGTGCGGCCGGGTTGGTTTATGCCGTATTTCCACGAGGGCGGTTTCGAGATCGACGACGTGAGGGACTATGCCAATCCAGTCGCGATACTGAAGCACAGCAAGACGCATCAATTCGCGCATCCGCTTGCCAGCGTCGTGCAGGCGCTGATCGATGCCGGGCTGCGGATCGACATGCTGCATGAGCATGACGGTGTGGCCTGGCAGGCGTTTGCCAGCCTGGTTGAGGGCGAAGGCGGGCTGTGGCGGTTTGCGGACAAGCCGTGGCTGCCGTTGTCCTACTCGATCAAGGCCAGCTTGTAGGCTGTTCGGGCCGATGCAGTGCAACCACGATCACGTGGCGCGCGGATGCCACTCGCCTGGGAAAGGGCTTGCCGGCCGGGCGAGGCCGAGGTTCTCGCGCAGGGTTCGGCCAGGATAGCTCGGCGGACGCAAGCCGCGGCGGCGCAACTCCGGCACCACGAGGTCCACAAAGTCCCGCAGGCTGCGCGGCTGGACCGGCATGGAGAGCACGAAGCCGTCGCACGCCTCGCTGCGATACCAGTCCTCGAGCACGTCGGCCACCTGCGCCGGCGTGCCGCGGACCATGTTGCCGCTCATCGCGGGCAGGACGCGCTCGTAGGCCTGGCGCACGCTCAGCCGCTCGCGCGCGGCCATCTCCAGCACCGAGCGGCCGATGGCGGTGCCCCCCAGTGCTTGTCCAGGCGCTTGGCCGGGGGGTGCGGCGGGCATCGGGCCGTCCAAAGCGGCCTCGCTCACGTCGAAGCCCACGACCTTGGAGAGGTAGGTGACGGCCAAAGCGGGCGAGATCAGCGACTGCAGTTCCTCGAACAACTCGTCCGCCTCTGCCGCCGTGCGGCCGACGAACACGGTGAGGCCGGGCAGGATGCGCAGGGACGCCGGGTCCCGCCCGTAGGCGGCCATGCGGCCCTTGATGTCGGCGTATTCGCGCCGGGCCTCCTCCTTGCCGCTGGCGGTGCCGAACAGCGCCTCGGCCCCGTAGGCGGCGAGGTCCTTGCCGCCGTCGCTCTGCCCCGCCATGAACACGACCGGCTGCCCCTGCGGCGAGCGGCCGACATTGAGCGGGCCTTTCACAGCGAAATGAGCGCCCTTGTGGTTGGTGAGGCGCACGCGCGCCGGGTCGAGATACTGGCCGGCGGCCTTGTCCTGCACGAAGGCGTCCGGCGCCCAGCTCTCCCACAGCGAGCGCACCACACCCAGGCTTTCGCGCGCCCGGGCGTAGCGTTCCTCGCGGCCGAAATGCTCGTCGCGGCCAAAGTTCTTGCTGTCCTCGACATACTGCGTGGTGACCAGGTTCCAGCCGGCGCGGCCGCCGCTCAGATGGTCGAGCGAGGCGAACTTGCGCGCGATGGAGAACGGCTCCTCGTAGGAGGTGGTGGCGGTCGCCACGAACCCGAGATGGTGCGTGTGCTGCGACAGGGCGGCGAACAGCGTCACCGGCTCGAACACGGCGGGGCGGTCGGAGGGGCTGTTGGCGGCAAACAGCGCCGGCTTGTCCATCTGCCGGACGCCGTTGCCGTCGGCCAGGAACATCGCGTCCAGCCCGCCTTGTTCGGCCAGGGTCGCGATGGTGACCATGCACTCGAGCTGCATCGCGGTGCTGGAGAACGCGTCGCGGTGCCGCCAGCCGCCCAGATGACCGCCGAGCGCGCCGCCATTCAGCAGCAGGTTCATCATGCCGCACCTCGTTGTGCTTCGGTCTGGGTCCATTGGCTGGGCGGATCGGCCAGGCCGAGATGGCCGCGCAGGGTGGTGGACTGGTAGCTTTGGCGAAAGAGGCCGCGCCTGCGCAGCTCCGGCACCACCAGGTCCACGAAGGCCTGCAACCCGCGCGGCTGCACGGGGGCGAGGATGGTGAAGCCGTCGCATGCGCCGCTGCGGAACCAGTCCTCCATTTCGTCGGCCACCTGCACCGGGTCGCCCTTGAACACCGGGCCGCCGATGGCGGGCAGGACGCGCTGGTAGGTCTGCCGGATGGTGAGGTTGTCGCGCCGCGCCATGTCGATGATGTAGCGGCGCAGGCTGCTGCCGCCGACCGTCTCGGCTGCGATGTCGGGCGGCAGCGGGCTGTCGAGGTCGAGGCCCTCGAGGTCGTGCGACACCTGCTTGGAGAGGTAATGCACGCCGAGCGCGGGCGAGATCAGCGCCTGCAGCTCATCGTAAAGCGTCTCGGCCTCGGCGGTGGTGGGGCCGACATAGACACTCACGCCCGGCAGTATCTTCATCTGGCCGGGGGTGCGGCGGTATTTCGCCATGCGCCCCTTGATGTCGGCATAGGCGGCGATGCAGTCGGCCTTGGTGCTGCCGGCGCCGAACATTGCGTCGGCATAGCGGGCTGCCAGTTCCATGCCAGGGACGGATTGCCCGGCCATGAACACCACGGGCCGCCCTTGCGGCGATGGCGGCAGGCTGAGCGGGCCTTTGACCTGGAAGTGCGCCCCTTGGTGGTCGATCGGGCGGACGCGCGCCGGGTCGAGATACTGCCCGGCGGCCTTGTCCTGCAGGAAGGCGTCGGGCGCCCAACTGTCCCATAGCTTGACCACCACCTCGTAGAACTCCTCCGCCCGGGCGTAGCGCTGCTCGCGCCCCACGGCCTCGCTGCGGTTGAAGTTCAGCGCGTCATCGGCGTTCGAGGCGGTGACCAGGTTCCAGCCGGCGCGCCCGCCGCTGATGTGGTCCATCGAGGCGAAGCGCCGCGCCACCATCCAGGGCTCTTCGAAGGTGCTGGTCGCGGTGGCCACCAATCCGATGCGCTGGGTGACCATGGCGGCGGCGGAAAGCAGCGTCGTAGGCTCGAACATCGCTGGGCGGGCGGAGGGAAAGTTGGCGGCAAACAGCGCCGGGCGGTCCATCTCGCGCACGCCGTTGCCGTCGGCCAGGAACACCGCGTCCAGCGTGCCGCGTTCGGCGATCTGCACCAGCTCGATGAACGCGGGCAGGTTCATGACCGAGTTGTCGAACGCGTCCGGATGGCGCCAGCCGCCGAGATGGGTGCCCACCATGTTGGGGATGCAGGCAAGGTTCATCATGGTGTGGCGTCGAGCTCCCACTCTGGCAGCGCATGGCGCGTTCCGCTGTCAGCGCGCCTCAAAGGGTATAGATCGTGGCACAAATGTCGCGGGGGAGGGTTGGCCACCAACTCTGGGAAAGCCGCTCGAACAAGCCCTAAGCCGCCACCGCCAACGGCAGGATCGATGCCACCGCATCGAACCGTCGGCCTGCGCGCAGGCAGAAGCTTGGCTGCAGCAGACGCTCCGCCACCACCGTACTGTTGTCGTTGTCGCGCAGCGCGAATCGCCCGCGCAGCTCGTCCAGCACCGACACGTCCGCGACCCGCCCCACCGCCAGCGAGCCGATCTCATCCGAACGGCGCAGCATCGCCGCCGGGTTGCTGGTCACCATCGGCACGACCTCGGCCAGAGACAGCCCGAGCGCCATCATCGAACTCATCGCCTGCGTCAGGCTGAACTTGGCCTGCCCCTTGAAGGGGTGGTTCTCCTCGTCCGCATGCTCCGCCGGCGTGCCGGCCGGCGCCGGAACATGCGTGTTATAGCCGTGCATGTCCGCCCCCAGCGTGTGGGGCACAATTCCCGCGTCCAGCGCCTTGCGCGCCAGGCGGTAGGAGAAATGGCTGCCGTGGCCGACGTCGATCTTGAGCCCGCGATCCAGCGCCGCCCGGATCACCGGGTGCACCTCTCCGGACTGGTCGACAAAGCCGCCAGGATGCTTGGTGAAGGGATGGGCCAGAACGTCGCCCTCGCGCAGCAGCGGGATCACTCGCGCCAAAATGGTGTCCACGTCCTCGCCATTGGTGCCACTCTCGGGCAAGCCCCAGAGTTGGCCGAAATGCACATACACCGGTAGGTCGGCTTCTCGGCCGATTTGTGCCGCCAGCTCGATCACCCGGATGCCCCAGCGAGCGAAGCCGCCGATCTCGGCATGGGCCTTGATGCCGCGCACGAGGTCGGGGTTGGCGCGGGCGGCGGCGACGGTGGCGTCGACGTTCACTCCGTCCGGGCTGTAGAGCTGCGGGTAGTAGTGGCCTTCGAGACCGCCGACCAAGTAGGCGGAGAGGAAGGCGTAGACGCGGGTGCTGGCGGGCTCGGCGCAGAAATGGCGAAATCCCGGCAGCGTCATGCAGGAAGGGCCGCCCTGGTCCACCACTGTGGTAACGCCCGATTGCACGCCCACCAGGTCCGGCGCCATGCCGAAGCGCCCTGTGACGTATTGATAGACGTGCGCGTGCGTGTCGATCATGCCCGGCAGCACCAGCTTGCCGCGCACGTCCACCACCTCCGTGCGCGGCGGCGTCGGCAAATCCGGCCCGATGGCAGCAATGCGGCCATTGCTGACCAGCACGTCCATCACGCCGTCCAGCCCAGTGGTGGGACAGATCACGTAGCCGCCGCTCAGCAATGTGTCACCCATCGGAACTACCGCCATCCCATGTCTCCCACTGAGTTGGGGACGGTAACGCGGGCGTGCGGCGTGTTCAACGTGCATCGCCGTGAGCAATTTGGTGGGGTGGCGGGTAGCGGCGCAGGCGCGGGCCGGCCGAGGAAACCTGCGCAGGCAAACTATGCCCCACCAACTCCTGCAACAGCGCTGCTGCGGCAATTGCGCCGTCCAAGTCGACGCCCGTGTCGTAGCCGCAGCAATGCAGCATGTGCACGACGTCCTCGGTGGCGACATTGCCGGTCGCTCCCGGCGCGTAGGGGCAGCCCCCAAGACCGCCCAGCGCGGTGTCCAGCCGGCGGATACCGGCCTCCACCGCGGCCACCACGTTGAGCAGGCCCATGCCGCGCGTGTTGTGGAAGTGGGCGGTGACTTGAAGGCTGGGGAAGCGACGCAGGGCGGCCGCGCAGAGCGCCTGAACCTGCAGCGGATAGGCCATGCCCGTGGTGTCGCACAGGGTGATGCCGTGCACGCGCTGGTCGGCGAAGGAGGCGGCCAAGTCCAGCACGGCGGAGGCATCGACCTCGCCCTCCATCGGGCAGCCGAAGCTGCAGGACAGCGAGACGTTCACCGGCACGGCCTCGCGCCGAGCGAGTGAAATCACGTCGGTGAGCTGCTGCACGGATTGGTCGCGCGTCATGTGCAGGTTGGCCAGGTTGTGGCTCTCGCTGCACGACATGACGAGGTTGAACTCTTCGGTGCCGCATGCCAGGGCGCGTTCGGCACCGCGGGTGTTGGGGATCAGCGCCGTGTAGAGAACGCCATCGTGCCGGGTCAGCCCCGCCATCACTTCGGCGGCGTCGAGCAACGCGGGTATTGCCTTGGGCGAAGTGAACGAGCTGACCTCGATTTTGGCATAGCCGAGCTTGCCGAGTTGGTCGATGAGGGCGATTTTCCGCTCGGTGGGGATAAAGCGGGGTTCCATCTGGAAGCCATCACGCGTGGCGACCTCGTTGATGTAGAGTTCGACGCCGGCACCGTCTTGCATGATGTCCCTCGTCGGTTAGGCTTGGCGCTGTGGCCAGCCGGGCTGGTCCAGTTCGGCGTTGTGTTGGCCGAGCGTTGGCGCGGGATGCGCGATCTGGCCCGGCGTCGCGCTGAGTTTCGGCACGATGCCGGGCACTTTCAGCGTCTGGCCGTTGGCGGTGACCGTCTGCACGATCATCTCGCGTGCCTGAAAATGCGGGTCTGCAGTGATGTCGGCCACGGTGTAGATTTTGCCTGCGGGAACGGATGCATGTTCGAGCGCTTCGAGCGCTTGCTCTGGGCTGAGCCGCGCCGTCCATTCGCCGATGGCGGCGTCCAATTCGGCGGCGCGCTGGACCCGGCCATCATTATGGGCGAGGTCGGGGCTGTCGCGCAGGTCGAGGCGGCCGATGGTCTGCATCAGTCGCCGGAAGATGCTGTCGCCATTGCCGGCGACAAGGATGTATTCGCCGTTGGCGCAGCGATATGCGTTCGTGGGGGCGATTCCAGGCAGGGCACTGCCGGCGGCCTCGCGCACGGCGCCGAAGGCATCGTATTCCGGCAGCAAGCTTTCCATGACGTTGAACACGGCCTCGTAGAGCGCGACGTCGATCACCTGGCCCATGCCGCCTGCCTGGTCGCGGTGACGCAACGCCAGCAGGACGCCGATGACGCCGTGCAATGCCGCGAGCGTGTCGCCGATGGACACGCCAACGCGGACGGGGACCCGGTCGGGCTCTCCTGTCAGATGACGCAATCCGCCCATGGCCTCGCCGAGCACGCCAAAGCCGGGCCGGTCGCGGTAGGGGCCGGTCTGGCCGTAGCCGGAGATGCGTAGCATGACCAAGCGAGGGTTCAGCGCATGGAGTTGGTCCCAGCCCAAGCCCCAGGCTTCGAGCGTGCCGGGCCGGAAGTTCTCGATCAGCACGTCAGCTTCGGCGGCGAGGGCGCGCGCGGAGGCTTGGCCGTCGGGCGAGCGCAGGTCGAGCGTGACGGAGCGCTTGCCGCGGGACTGCACCTCCCACCAAACAGAGGTGTCGCCACGGAGCATGCGCCACTTGCGCAGGGCGTCCCCAGTTGGTGCGGGCTCGATCTTGATGACGTCGGCGCCGAAGTCGGCCAGCGTCTTGCCAGCAAAGGGCCCGGCAATAAGTTGCCCCATTTCTAGGACCCGCAATCCGTGGAGTGCCTGCATCGGGCCAGCCTCGCTCGTTCGTCATCGTTCGTCGAGTCTAGCCGACTGCTCGGGACAGACAATCGCGACGTGAGCTCGCAACGCCAAGAACTGTCGAAACCGCGCGAGTTCAGCCATTTACGACCCGAGCAAATCGGGGTGTCCGCACACGGGATGGTCTATGGGCCGGATGCGGTGCGCGGGCTGTTCGTGCAAAAAGCGCCAGTCGGCTGAAATGCACTTTCGGCACCGTTGCTCCCGGCCGCGTTTGACACGGTGACAAACCCCAAAGTCACCAGTCCTGGTGAGACTGAGCTATCATTTGTTGCAGGAGGTTTGGTTATTTGAGCGGCAGGAAAAAATCACGAGTCGTTAAAGATTTATACACCCAAGAAGGTATAGTTTATCTTTAGCGCTATTTGAGGAACAGTCATTTGTTTAACTTTCAATTTCATGCAAAAATGCCTCCCAAGGCGACGCTTGATGCGCTCGGGCGAGGGTTGGCCATCATCGAGTTCAGCCCGAATGGAACCATCCTTTCGGCGAATGAAAACTTCTGCGAAGCCCTAGGTTACAGTCTGTCGGAGATCAAAGGCCAGCACCACAGCATGTTCGTCGAACCCAGCGATGTTACCAGCGCTGGTTACAAAGCGCTTTGGGAAAAACTCGGTCGTGGCGAGTTCGACTCACAGGAACACAAACGCCTTGCAAAGGGTGGTCGAGAGGTTTGGATCCAGGCATCCTATAACCCCGTCAAGAATTCCAAGGGTGTTGTGGTGAAAATCGTCAAGGTCGCGACGGTCATCACGGCCGAGAAACTGCGCAGCGCGGAGTTCGAGAGCAAGATCAATGCCATTTCTCTCGTGCAAGCGGTGATCGAGTTTACCCCCACTGGCGAAGTCCTGACCGCCAACGACAACTTCCTTAACTTGCTCGGGTATGAAATTGACGAGATCAAAGGCCAGCATCACCGCCTTTTTGTCGAGCCCGCTTACGCGAATTCACCTGAGTATCAGGCATTCTGGAACCAACTGAATAGTGGCAATTTCGTCAACGCGTCATTCAAGCGGATCGGCAGGGGTGGCAAGGAGATTTGGATTCAAGCGTCCTACAACCCGATCTTCGACTTGAACAAGAATGTCGTAAAGATCGTCAAGTTTGCCACCGACATCACCGACCTCACCCACATCGGCGAAGGTCTGACACGGCTTGCTGCCGGCAACCTCGATCACTCTATCAAGGAGCCGTTCGCCCCGGCTTTCGCGAAGTTGCGTACTGATTTCAACTCGGCCCACGACAATCTGCAGTCGACCATGGTTCAGATCGCGGAGGGCGCCAAAGCCATCCAAGTGGGAACGCAGGAGATATCGTCCGCATCCGACGACCTTTCGCGTCGCACCGAACAGCAGGCGGCGAGTCTTGAAGAGACCGCGGCGGCGCTCGATCAGATTACCGCGACTGTCAAGAAGACGTCCGAAAGCACCGTCCATGCCCAAACGGTGGTGGCAAGCACCAAATCCGATGCCGAGCAGGCAGGGCAAGTCGTCGGTCAGGCCATCGAGGCCATGAGCACCATCGAGAAATCCTCACAGCAGGTCAGTCAGATCATCGGCGTGATCGATGAAATCGCATTTCAGACGAACTTGCTAGCCTTGAATGCCGGCGTAGAAGCAGCACGGGCCGGCGACGCTGGCCGCGGCTTTGCTGTTGTCGCGTCCGAAGTGCGAGCGCTGGCGCAGCGCTCGGCCCAAGCGGCCAAAGAGATCAAGACGTTGATCTCCGCTTCGGGGCAGCAGGTTAAAACAGGTGTGGACCTGGTCAACGAAAGCGGAAAGGCGTTGGGTCGCATCTTGGTGAAAGTCGCTGAGATCAACGGCATTGTCGGCGAGATCGCGCACAGCACCCAGGAGCAGGCGACGGCTCTCCATGAGGTCAACTCCGCGATAAACCAGATGGACCAAGTCACCCAGCAAAATGCGGCGATGGTCGAGCAATCGACTGCCGCTACTCACTCGTTGTCGCAAGAGACAACCCAACTGTCTGACTTGGTTGGGCAGTTTCAACTTGGTCACACCCCGAGCGCAGCGACGATGCACTGAGGTGCGAACAAGGTCCCGCGCACAGCAGCCCGACATACGACGAGAGACTGTGCTTGCGCCAAAGGGAAACGGAACTGCACGGCGGCGCCATTGCCGAAAGGCCTACGGATGGTTGGCAATACCGTGCGCAAGCCCGCAGCCGAAGAAAACGGTTGGGCGGAGTTCTGAGCACGGTCGAGGCAAGGGTTGCTGAGCAACAGCAGCAAGAGCTGGTTTCCTTCTACATTGCCGACCAGTACTTCTGCATCGAACCGCTTCGACCAGAGCAAGGAGACGCAGGAGTTCAGCGACGCCTTCTTCGCCACCGACGCCGTCCCGGCTCGACCGGCGCAGGCCCGAATCCGACCGATAGCGCGAGTGACAAAACTGCGCCATTTAAGGTGTTACATTTCGGTCCACTGGCAGTATGACCAGTTGACCGTGCCGTACGCCCCGCTCTGCGATCACGTGATCCGCCATATGCTGCACGTCCCCGGCAGGACCTTTCAGGACCGCGATCTCCAGGCAAGTCCCGGCGTCCAGATGCACGTGCAGCGTTGAGACTGCGAGATCGTGGTGACCGTGAAACTCGTTCGCGAGGCGGTTCGGCAAATCGCGCCGGGCATGGTCGTAGACATACACCAGGGCCGCCACGCATGGTTCTGCCGGTTCGGGCGGCTCTACCCGGCGCAGCCCGGCGCGCGCGAGATCGCGAAGCGCCTCCGACCGGTTCTGGTAGCCGCGGCGCGTGACCAGCGCGTCCAACTCCGCCAGCAGGTCCTCCTCCATCGTGATCGTCACCCGTTGCACGGCCAAACCCCTTTCCGCTGGCTCCAAGCGGCGTATGATGTCTCATAAGAAACATCATACGCCTGGAGAGCGCGATGTCCTCGCCGTTCAACGTGCCACACGTCCCTGTCACGCGTCGCCGGGTTTTGGCAGCAACGGCGCTTGCCATGTCGGCGCTGCTGCAGCCGCGCCGTGCCGACGCCGCCACGAGTCTCAACGTGACAGCTTACGACGGCTTCGTGCCCGACGGCATTCGGCGCCAGTTCGAGACCGACACGGGCACGCAAATCCGCGTCCGCCTCGCGGCCAGCCAGGCGCCTGAACTGACGCTGCTGACCGCCGAGCGCGACCATCCGCTCACCGACCTCTGCACGGTGGTGGGCAGCCGCCTGCACCAGTTCGTCGAGGCGGGGATCATCGAGCCGCTCGACACGTCGCGGCTGCGTAACTGGAACCGGATCAATCCTCTCTACGCCGATGCCGACTGGAACCGGGCCCGCGGCGCCATCATGGGCGTGCCGCTGGTGATCGGAGCCAATGTCCTGGTCTACGACACGCGCGAGGTGGTGCCCGCGCCGGAGAGCTGGGGCGCCATGTTCGACCCGCGTTACAAGGGGCGCACCACCTACGACGTGGAGGACTTCCTGCTCTGCACGATGCTGCTGCAGGGAGCGGACCCAACCTTCGTCTCCTACCTTGCCAATCCGGCCGAGGCCACGCGCGCGGTGAATGCGGCCCGCGATACCCTGATCCGCAGCAAGTCGCAGGTGGTGCGCTTCTTCGACGAGGGGAGCGAATTGCAGCAACTCCTGACCGGCGGTGACGCCGTGCTGGGGCAAACCTATGCCAGCACGCCGGCGCGGCTCATCCTCGCCGGCCAGCCGTTCCGCCGCGCCGTGCCGCGGGAGGGCAGCATGGCGTTCGTCTACACCTTCGCCATGGTAAGGGGAGCGCCCAACCGGGACGTCGCCTATCGCTTCCTGGACCTGATGCTTGGCACACCGGGAATCGGCGCGACACTCACTCGCTCCGCCGGCTACGCCTCCACCTTCCTCGATGCCGACGCCGGGCTGACCGAGATCGAACGGGCAGCCTATGGTGTCCCGCCCGAGGCGCTGCCCCGGCTGCGCTTCTCCCGGTACGAGGGACAGGCGCTCAGCTCGGCCCTGATCGACCGTGCGGTGGCAGAGGTGAAGGCCGGTTGACCGGCTGGTGGCGCCGGCTGCTGCTGGCTGTCCCGCTGCTGTGGGTTGCCGTGGCCCATGTCGGACCTTTGGTCGCGATGGCGCGGATCAGCTTTGTGGCCGTCTACCCGGGTGCACCGGGCGCGCCAGGGGTGTTCAGCCTGGCCGCCTATACGTCCTTCCTCGACGGTCCGGGATATCGCGCGGCCCTGCTGCATAGTCTCGGACTGGCCATGGCGGCCACGGCCGTCTCGCTGCTGGTGGCCTACCCGCTGGCCTATCATGTAGCGCTGGGGGTCGCGCCGGACCGTCGCGTACGGCGGCTGCTGCTGCTGGTGGCGCCGTTCTGGGCGGGCGAAGTGGTCCGCATGTTTGCCCTGGTTCTACTGCTGGCAAGCCGCGGGGCGCTGAACGCGGTCCTGCGCTGGGCAGGGCTGACTGGGGCGCCGCTGCACTTGCTGTATGGTCCGGGCGCTGTTCTCACGGGGATCGTCTACACCGTGCTGCTGATCATGCTATTGCCGCTTTACGCGGCGCTGGACCGCTTGCCGCCGGATATGTTGGAAGCCGCCGCCGGTCTCGGAGCGGGGGCATGGTCGCGGTTTTGGCACGTGACGCTGCCGTTAACCCTGCGCGGTGTCATTTCCGGTGCCACACTCACCTTCCTCGCCAGCCTGGGCGTGCTGGCCGCCCCCGCGTTGCTGGGCGGCGTCGGCACGCCGACATTCGCTGCCACGATTGCCGGGATGTTCGGCAGCGCAAGCGGGCGCTGGCCGGTTGGCGCTGCGTTCGGCTTTATCCTGTTGCTGGCGGGAACAGCCAGTGCAGCAGCCATGGCCCTGCCGACACGGCTTCGGCCAATCCCGCCTTGACCACGAGCCGGCGCATGTTGGCGGCACTCTACTGGACGGCGGCCACGGCCCTTGCCATGCCCCTCGTCCTGGTCGCGCTGACCAGCCTCTCGCGTGGCACCATCGTGGGGTTTGCAGTCGAGCGGCCGAGTCTGCGTTGGTATGCTGCCGCGTTGGTCGATCCCTCCTATCGGCGTGCTTTCGCCCTCTCGGTGCTCCTTGCGTTCAGCTCCGCCGTTCTGGCCGTGGTCGCGGGCACCTGGATCGCCCTGGCGATAGCGGCCCTGCGGCATCGCTGGGTGCGACTCGCGCTGCTGGCTGGGGCGCTGGTGCCGTTGGTCACTCCGGGGATCGTCCACGCCATCGCCTTGCGGATTGCCGTTCAGACGGTGGGGTTGGATCCGGGGATCTTCGCCATGTTGCTGGGCCACGCGATCCACGCGACCCCGTATGCCGTGCTCATGGTCGGGGCACGGCTGGCGACCTTGCCATCCGATCTGGTCGATGCCGCCCATGATCTCGGCGCCGGGCCGGTGGCAAGTTTTTGCCATGTGACCATGGCGTGGATACGTCCAGCCCTGCTTGGTGCAGGTGCCTTGGCAGCGCTGACCAGTTTCGACGACTTCATCCGCTCGTTCTTTCTGGGCGGCTACGACCCGACGTTGCCGGTGCTGGTGTATGGCCGGCTCCACTCTGGCCTGTCACCGGAGATCAACGCCGTCGCGACGCTGGTGCTACTTGCTGTTTGTGGCGCCGGATGGATTTCGGACCGGGTCGCGAGGGCGCGCCTCCGCAACAGCGTCGCGCGAGGCTGAAGATCATCTACTGAGGGGCACGACTTCTCCTGCTGCCTTGATGCGAAGCGATGGGAGCCAGGTGGCGCTCAGCCGGGACGACCATCCGCTGCATATGCTTGCCGTTCCCGTCTCCACGGCGGCCATCCTCGCCGACTTCGCGGGCGACATCGCGGATGGGGACGTCTTCCTGCACAACGACCCGTATGCCGGCGGCACCCACCTCAACGACATGCTGATGCTGCAGCCGGTGTTCGTGGCGGGGCGGCTGCTGTTCTTCGCCGCCGTCCGCAGCCACTGGAACTATGTCGGCGGCATGACGCCGGGCAGCCTCTCCGGGCGGGCGAGGGGCGCTGCCCCGCATGTCGTACAACAACATGGTCGACGCCTATCCGGTCTGGGGACGGGAGCGGTGGCCGGGCGCGCCGACGTGATCGACACAGCCTCCCCCGCGCGCAAGGGGCAGCCAGGCTTCGCCTACGTCAACGGCACGCTGCACGGCAACCCGCTTGCCAGCGCGGCCGGGCTGGCGACCTTGCGCACCGTCGACCAGCCGGGGTTCCACGCCTGCTGAACGAGTGTGCCGCCGCGCTAAGAGACGCATTGCAGCGCCGTCTCGAGCGGCACGGCGTTGCGGCGCGCATCGTCGGCATCGCCTCCATGTGGCAGGTGGTGTTCACCGACCGGGTGCCGCGCAGCTACACGGATGGCGGGATAGACTCGTTGCATGGCGACGTACATCCCGTTCAACCGTGACCAAGCGTTTCTCCACTTCGATCGCCTGTCGCATCGTTACCGCGAAGTAGATATGCTGCCCGCCTGGTACAACGTTTGCATAGTGGGACTTTATCTGTCTGGAGAAGCCTGTTGATGCGCGCATGTCACGTCTTTTATCGGTGTATCGTGGCTGCCGGAGTGGCGTTTGCAGTGTGTCCCGGCGCGCAGGCGCAGGGCGTGCTGAAGGTGGGCATGACGGCGGCCGACTTGCCGATCACGACCGGCAACCCGGACCAGGGCTTCGAGGGCTATCGCTTCGTCGGCTACAACCTCTACGACTCGCTGATCGAATGGGACTTGTCGACTGCCACCAAGCCGTCCGACCTGGTGCCGGGCCTCGCCACCGCATGGCACATCGACCCTAAGGATGACACGCGCTGGATCTTCGACCTGCGCCAGGGCGTGAAGTGGACCGACGGTAGCTCGTTCGTGGCGAAGGACGTGGTATGGAACCTCGCCCACCTCACCGATCCAAAATCGCCCGCGTATTATGCGGCAGAGGCCGCGCAGGCAGGCCCCTACCTCACCAACTATGCGTCCGCCGAGGCCATCGACGACCACACGCTCGCGATCAAGACCAAGTCGCCCGACTCACTGTTCCCGTACGAGATCAGCTACATCATGCTGATCAGCCCCACGCAGGCTGAAGCGTTGCACTACGACTGGAACGCGTTCGCCGCCCATCCATCGGGCACCGGCCCCTACCTGTTCGCCAGTGCCGTGCCGCACCAGGAGATGGACCTAGTACCAAACAAAGATTATTGGAACAAGGATCGCATCCCCAAGCAGGATAGACTTGAGCTTTTCCCGATGCCCGACCCGGCGACGCGCACGGCGGCGATGCTGTCTGGCCAGGTCAATTGGATCGAGGCGCCCGACCCCGACGCCATTAAGAAGCTGAAGAGCGCGGGCATGCAGATTATCACCAACACCACTCCCCACAACTGGACCTACGCCCCGAACATGGTGAGCGGCCCGTTCACCGACTTGAGGGTGCGACAGGCTGCGAACTACGCGATCAACCGGGCCGACATGAAGGACTTGCTCGGCGGCTACATGATCGAGGGCTACTCGACCGTTCCGCCGGGCACGCCGTACTACGGCAACCCGGTGAAATACGAGTACAACCCGACCAAGGCAACCGAGCTGCTCAAGGCGGCCAAGTGCTACCCATGCAGCATCAAGCTCGCGATCTCCACCTCCGGCTCCGGTCAGATGCAGTCGCTGTCGATGAACCAGCTGGTCAAGGAACAACTGGACGCCGTGGGTTTCAAGACCGAGCTCGATGTGATGGAGTGGAATGCGCTCCTCGCCATTGGCCGCGCCGGCGCGGCCAAGTATCCGGACATCAGCGCGATCAACATTTCCCGCCAGACGCAGGATCCGTTCGACGCGCTCATCCGCCTGGTCTCGACAAAGCAGTGGGCGCCAGCGGGGTCGAACTGGGGCCACTACTCCAACCCGCAAGTGGACGCGCTGGTGCAACAGATTTACGAGGCGTTCGACCCGGCCAAGCGATTGGGCCTGCTCACCCAGCTCAATGAGCTGATGAACGCGCAGGCAGTGCTTATCTGGGTCGCGCACGACGTCAACCCACGCGCGCTCTCGCCTAAGGTGCACGGCTTCGTACAGGCGCAGAGCTGGTTCCAGGATCTCACTCCGGTCACGGTCAGCCCGTGAGAGTGGCACTTGCCTGAGCTGCTGCGGCGCGCGTTACTGGTCCTGCCGATCGCCCTGGGCGTCAGCATCGTGTGCTTCGCCCTCGTCTACATCGCACCCGGTGATCCGCTGGAGACGATCATGCCGCCGGATGCGACCGCTGCCACGATCGACGCGATCAAGCACGCCTACGGGCTCGATAAGCCAATCGTTGTGCAATACTTCATCTGGCTATGGCGCGTGCTGCATGGTCAGCTCGGCACGTCGATATCCACCAACCGGCCGGTGGCGGTGGAGGTGGGCGAGGCGCTCGCGAACACACTGCGTCTGGTGGCGCTCGCGATGCCGGCGGCGCTGCTCGTCGGCTACACGATGGGCGTGGCCGCCGCCCGTTACCCAGGACGGGCGCTCGACCGCATCGTGACGGGTGCCGCCGTGCTTGGCGTGAGTCTGCCCAATTTCTGGGTCGGCGTCGTGCTGGTCATCCTGTTTGCGGTTCAGTGGTCCATGCTCCCGGCGACGGGCATGGGTCCGCTCGGCGCCGGGTTCCTGGGTGTTTTCGCCTGGGCAGACCTGCGCTTCATGGTGCTGCCGGCGATCAGCCTGGCGCTCATCCCGATGGGCATCATCGCCCGCAGCACCCGCGCTGCCGTGCTCGAAATCCTCAACCAGGACTTCGTGCTCACCCTGCACGCCAAGGGGCTGAAGGAGAGCGCCGTGACACGGCACGTGCTGCGTAACGCCCTGCCGCAAATCGTCGCCATCGTCGGGTTGCAGTTCGGCTACTTGATGGGCGGTTCCATCCTGGTGGAGACAGTCTTCTCCTGGCCTGGCTCCGGCTACTTGCTCGGCCGCGCCATCAGCAGCCGCGATGTGCCGCTGCTGCAGGGAACGGTGCTCGTGTTGGCGCTGATCTTCGTCGGGGCAAACCTCGCCGTGGACATTCTGCAGACAACAATCGACCCGAGGCTGCGCCGTGGGTGACGGCATGCCGGCCAAGGCCGGCCTTCTTACCGGGGCGGCTCCCGTGCCGACGCTGCGGCTGCGACGGCGGGGCGGCTACTGGGGGGGCGTGCGGCGCAAGCTGCTGCGGCGGCCCGAGGCGCTGGTCGGCGGCGCGATCCTGCTGGTAATCCTGCTCTCGGCGGTCTTCGCGGACTTCGTCGCGCCGTTCGAGCCGAACAAGGGCAGCATCATCGCCCGGCTCAAGCCATTCGGCTGGCGTGACCACCTGCTCGGCACCGACGACCTCGGCCGCGACATGCTGAGCCGGGTGATCTACGGCGGGCGGGTGTCGCTCGCGATGGGCGTGCTCCCGGTCGTCGGCGCTACGCTGATCGGGGGTGGGCTCGGCGTGCTTGCCGGGTTTGGCGGCCGCGCCACCAACACCGCGGTGATGCGGGTGATGGACGTGTTCTACGCCTTCCCCTCCGTGCTGCTGGCGGTCGCCATCTCGGGAGCGATGGGCGGCGGCCTGGTGGACGGGATCTTCGCGCTCACCCTGGTGTTCATCCCGCCCATGTGCCGCATCGCCGAGACGGCGACTGCGGGGATACGGCGGCTCGAGTTCATCGAGGCGGCGCGAGCCAGCGGCGCCGGGTCCTGGGCGATCGTGCGCCACCACGTGATCGGCAACATCGTCGCCCCCGTATTCGTCTACGCTTCCAGCCTGATCAGCGTGTCGATCCTGCTCTCGGCCGGCCTGTCCTTCCTCGGCCTGAGCGTCCAGCCCCCCACCGCCGATTGGGGGCTGATGCTGAGCACACTCGTGAAGTCGCTCTACGTCGTGCCATGGGTTTGCGCGCTGCCCGGTGCTGCGATTTTTATCACCTCCGTCTCCTTCAGCCTGCTCAGCGACGGGTTGCGGGCCGCCATGGACGTGCGAGGCTGATGGCCCAGCCACCCCAGCACACAACAGACGGCGGCGACCCGGCGCAGCCGCTCCTGAGCGTGCGCGACGTGAAGAAGCATTTCGCCCTGTCCGGCGGCGCTCGGGTGCACGCGGTGGACGGTGTGTCCTTCTGCGTCGCCAAGGGCGAAACGCTCGGCGTGGTGGGGGAGAGCGGCTGCGGCAAGTCCACCCTTGCCCGGCTGCTCATGCACCTGATCGTTCCCGATTCGGGGGAGGTCGTGTTCGACGGCGCGCCGGTGCAGGGACCGCGCGGCCTCGGCGTGCCCGGCCTGCGCCGCCAAGTGCAGATGGTGTTCCAGGACAGCAGCGCTTCGCTCAACCCCCGCATGCCGGTGCTGGACAGTATCGCGTTCGGGCCGCTGATCCAGGGCCGCTCCCGGCGGGAGGCGGCTGCGGTCGCCGCCGAGGCGCTGCAGCACGTCAGCCTCGATCCCGAGCTGATCGGCGGCCGCTACCCGCACGAACTCTCCGGCGGGCAGAAGCAGCGGGTCAACATCGCCCGCGCGCTGGCAATCGGCCCGCGGATGATGATCTTGGACGAGAGCGTCTCAGCGCTGGACAAGTCGGTGCAGGCGCAGGTGCTGAACCTGCTTGTCAGGCTGCGGCGGGAGCTTGGCCTCACTTACCTGTTCATCAGCCACGATCTCGGCGTCGTGAACCACGTGAGCCAGCGCGTGCTCGTGATGTATCTCGGCCGGGTGGTGGAGATCGGCCCGGCGCGCCGCGTGTTCGTGGCCCCGCTGCATCCCTACACGCAGGCCCTGCTCGCCTCCCGTCCCTCGATGGATCCGACCCGTCGCATCGAGCGGCTGCCCGTCACCGGGGACCCGCCCTCGCCGGTCGACCTGCCGCCGGGCTGCCGGTTCTCGCCGCGCTGCCGATATGCGGAGGCGGTGTGCTCGGCCATCGACCCGGTGCTGGTTGCCCCGCCCGAGGAGGCGCTCGGCCATCTCGGCGCCTGCCTGATTCATCGGCCGGACTCGGGCCACAGCCTGGCCGGGCGCGGTGGCCTGCCGACCGACGGTGCCGCGGTGGCGGCGTGAGAGGGCAGGCGGCCAGCCCGGTGGTGCGCGTGCAGGACCTGACCGTGCAGTTCATTGGCGCTGGCATGCCGTTGCACGCCGTCAACGGCGTCAGCTTCGAGATCGCGCCGCGCGAGATCCTTTGCATCATCGGCGAGTCCGGTAGCGGCAAGAGCGTTACCCTCCGCACGCTGATGCGGCTGCACCCGGAGCGTCGCACGCGCCTCGGCGGGAGAGTGGAGGTGGACGGGCGCGACGTGCTCGCGCTCTCGCCGAAGCAGTTGCGCGATATGCGGGGCGCAGCCGTCGCCATGATCTTCCAAGAGCCGATGACCGCGCTCGACCCAGTCTACACGATAGGCGTGCAGATTGCCGAGACGGTGCAGCGGCACCGCGGCGGCACCGCGGCCGCCGCCCGCAGGCGCGCGCTGGATCTGCTGGAGCTCGTCGGCGTGCCCTCCGCCGCCCGCCGCCTGGACGCCTATCCGCACGAGCTGTCCGGCGGGCTGCGCCAGAGGGCGATGATCGCGCTGGCCCTATCCTGCGGGCCCAAGCTGCTGCTGGCGGACGAGCCGACCACCGCGCTCGACGCCACGGTGCAGATCCAGGTGTTGCTGCTCCTGCGTCGACTGCGTGCCGAACTCGGCATGGCGATCGTATTTATCACTCACGACATTGGCGTGGCCGCGGAGATCGCCGACCGTGTCGCGGTGATGTATGCCGGTCGCATCGTCGAGGAGGGTGAGGTGACGGACGTGTTGGCCCGGCCGTTGCACCCGTACACGATGGGCCTGCTCGCCTCCTGTGTGGAGTTCGCCGAGCCCGGGGCCGCCATCCCAGCGATCCCAGGCGCGCCGCCCGATCTGCGGGCGCTGCCCCAAGGGTGCCCATTCGCGTCGCGCTGCCCCTACGTCATTCCCGCCTGCGACGCCACCCTGCCCCCGCCCTACCGGCCCGCACCCGGCCGCATGGCGCTGTGCATCCGCGCGGAGGAGCTACAATCCAGCACCGCCATACCCGCCATGATCCATGTTTGAACGGGAGAACTGACCGAGCTGGATCCAATGGCTGACACGACGGACATCGCAATTATTGGCGCCGGAAATATCGGCATCGCCGTCGCCTACTATCTCGTCGTCCACCATGGCATCACCCGCATCGTGCTGCTTGAACCTGGCGACCCAATGGCCATGACATCCGCCCAATCTGGCGAGAACTACCGCAATTGGTGGCCACACCCCGTCATGACGTCGTTCACGGACCACGCGATCGACCTGCTTGAAGAGGTCGCGCGGGCCAGTGGCAACCGCATCCACATGACCCGGCGCGGCTACGCACTGGTGACCCGCCGGGAGCGCCCCGACGACCTGATCGCGGATCTGCACCGCGGCTACTCTAACAGCGTCGAGGGGCAAATCCGGATCCATGAGCCTGGCGCCTTCTCCAGCTATCAACCGGCTATCTCGCCGAATTGGGAGGGCGCGCCTGGCGGCGTTGACGTGTTGATGGATCGGACGGCGATCCGGACGCATTTCCCCAGCCTGGCAGAAGATGCCGCGACCATTCTGCACATTCGCCGGGCCGGTGACATAAGCGGACAGCAACTCGGGCAATTCATGCTGGAGACGATCAAGGCTGCGGGCGGCCGGGTTCGCCGGGCGCGGGTCACGGCGATCGAGGGGGCCGCGCCCTTCGACATCCGGCTTGAAGAGGCCGGGCAATTAGCGACATTAAGGGCGGACCGGATCGTCAATGCGGCCGGTCCGTTCTTCAAGGATATTGCAGCACTGCTTGGAGAGACATTGCCGGTAGGCTGCGTCTACCAGCAGAAGATCGCGTTTGAAGATCGGGAGGGGGCTATCCCACGCACGCTCCCCTTCACCATCGACCTTGACGGGCAGCAGCTTGCCTGGACCGGTGAGGAGCGTGCCGAACTGTCGGCGGACCCTGATACTTCGGCTTTGCTGCGTGGTATGCCCGGAGGCATCCACCGCCGGCCCGAAGGCGGGGACGGCAGCCGCTGGATCAAGCTCGGCTGGGCCTATAACGAAAGCGTCACCGACCCGCATGCCGAGCCGCCGATCGATCCCAACTTCCCTGACGTCGTCATCCGGGGTGCCAGCCGCTTAAGTCCGGCGCTGCAGAGCTATCTCGGGCGCCTGCCGCGCGGTGCCCGGCATTACGGCGGCTACTACCCGATGACCGAGGAGAACTGGCCGCTGATCGGCGCCATGCGGACGCCGGGGGCTTACATGGCGGGTGCTTTATCCGGCTACGGCACGATGGCCGCCACAGCGACCGGCGCGGTCTGCGCGGCCGCCATCGCCGGAGCGGAGCAACCCGGCTACGCAGCCGCCTTTAGGCTTGATCGATACGACAATGCCGTGCTGATGGCCGATCTGCGTGAAAACGCCAGGAAAGGCATTCTCTGACCGGGCCGGATCTCGAAAAGGCATACGCTCGTTCTATTCTCGTAATGGGAATGCCGTCCCTGACAGGGCTTATGCGACCGCCCTGCACGAGCTGAGGCACGCCACGGGGCACCAGTTTCGTTTGGCGCGCGACCTCGCTCACCCTTTCGCGTCCGAGGGCTATGCGCGCGAGGAGCTCCGTCGCCAGGCCTGTGCGACCGTGTATCCAAGTATCCCCAAATCGCCGCTGTTCACCTGCATCAAGCCGAGATCGACGGTGAACCCTTGCAGCAATGGCTGGGAACCCGGGCCAGCCGCCGCTTGTGTTTGCAACTGCTGTTACGGCTGTCGTATGGCGCGAGAGACCACGGACGGGATAGCATTCGAGTCGATGACCTTCGTCAGCAAACTACGGGCTACGCCCGACCTTTGGGATCGTTACGGCCGTTTGGGCGCGGCCCATAAGACCGTCATGCAGATGAAGGCCCTGGTTTGGCTGCCCAGCGATAAGACGACGTTCCTGTCCTGCCTCACTCGAACGGGGCTACGGGCGCCGGATGGCAAGGCGTGGGGATCCCGTTCCCTCAACACGGCGCTGGACGACCTACTCGCCCAGCAACTGCTGACCGACGACCTGGCCTGCGCACCGGCCTTGCTACACGCGGTCGCGGCCGAAGCAATGGGCTCAGATGACGGCACGTGCTTGGCCGAGGCGATCCGCGCCTCTTTCCCAATGCGGCCCAAGCCGGCCTACTATAGCAACCGCGAAGCCATCGACGCCGCGGCGGCCCATCGTCTGCTCCGGTTGGCGATCTACGCCAACGACGAAGGCGGTTTCGTCGCGGCCCGGGACCTGCTTGACAAGTACGCCGCCCTGCCCGCGCCGGTGGAGGTCATCGCCGCCGTGTTCGCCTGGGTTCCACTGGCGCCCGATTGGCTTAGCAGCCGCCGCGCTGTCATCCGGTTGGCACTGTTCGACGTCAAGGTGTCGGCCCTGCTCTGGACCGGCACGTCCGGCTCCGACACGTCGGCGGTGATCGCCCGACACCGGGCGGAGCGCACCGCCGCGGGCATGTCGCCCGTGCTGCTGTCCTACGACCTGCTGGCCGGCCGCTTGGACGAGGTTCGCCTCGACATCGCCGGCGCCGACGGCCTGCTGCGTCACGCGATCGAGGGAGCAGTCGCCTTCCTGGACGCCCGCAACGCCGACGCGTTGGCACACTACCGGGACGCGCTCAAGTTGCATCGCAAGCAAGGCGGCAAGCGCAAGGTATTCCTCGCCGATCTACACGGGCTGCTGTTCCTGCTGGCCCTGCTCGGCGCCGACGATGCCGGGGTGCTCGCCGAGGCACAGGCTGGGTTGGATGCCGCCATGCGAACGGACTCGCCTTATGCCGCCGGGTTCTTCGCCCTGCAGGCGATGGTCTGGCTGGCCCAAGGGCTCGAGGCAAAAGCGCGCGACATGATCGGGCAACTGCAACTCGCCAAGGTGGCCGAGCCGCTCTCCGCCGCCTGCGTCGCGCTGGCGGCCTTCGCAATCAATGCGGAGTCCTCGCGCAACAGCAGCGCCGGCCTGGCCGAGCGGTTCGAAACGCTGAAGGATACTTTGCCACTGATAGCTCGCATCTATGCCGAGATCCTGGCCGAGGTAGCACCGGCGCCGAGCCAGTATGTGGCCTGGCTGGAGAACACGACGCCGGGCATCCAGGTCGCCTTTACGCGCCTGCTCGTGACGCGCAAGCCGTGGGAACGGGCGCTGGAGAACCTCGCAGCTTTCATGCATACGGGTGGCAGCCAGCAGGCTCCAGCCAAGGCGGCGGCGAAGGGCAAGCGGCTGGCCTGGTTCCTCGATCCCGAGACGCGCCATGTCGAGATCGCCGAGCAAGCCGCCCGGGGCAAGGGCGTATGGACCGACGGCCGACCGGTCGCCATGAAGCGCCTGCATGAACGGGACCCGCGGCTCGACTACCTGACGGAGCAGGACCGAACGGCGCTGCGGTCCATCCGTAAGGAGACCGGCGGCTGGTATGGCGAGGAGAGCTACGCGTTCGACGTTACCCGCACGATCCCGGCGCTGGTCGGGCATCCTGCCGTGTTCGATGCTCGCCATCGGTCACGACCGCTCGAATTGGTGCACTACCCGCTCGAACTGGTCGTGACCGAACAACGCGGTGGCTATCACATCGCGCTTTCGCACACTGCGGATGAGCCGACCGTCTTCGTGGAGGCGGAGACGCCGACGCGGTATCGGGTGGTGGAAGTCCCTCAGCGCGTGCTGGCCGTGCAGGAGATTCTCGGCAAGCGCGGCCTGACCGTCCCCGCGAGTGCGCGAGATCAGGTCGTCGCGCTGGTGCAGCGGAGCGACCCGGCGTTGCCGATCCGCGCCGACATCGAGGCGATCGGCCCCGCCGCCATGGAGGGCATCGCCTCGCCAGTGGTCCAGTTGCTGCCATTGGAGGCAGGGCTGACGCTCAGCCTGGTCGTGCGGCCGTTCGGCGCGGACGGCCCGGCCTATGTCGCCGGGCTGGGAGGCCGGTCGGTGTTGGCGAGCATCGGTGGCCAGCAGCAGCGCGCCACCCGGGATTTGACGCGCGAACTGGCCGAGCGCACCGCCCTGATCGAGGCCTGCCCCACGCTGCGCGACCGGATCGGCGCCCAAGCGCACGAGGCCGCCATCGATGACCTGGAGGGCAGCCTGGACCTGTTGCTGGAACTGCAGGCCTATACCGGTCCCGCCACGATCGAATGGCCGGAAGGCCGCAAACTCCGCGTCAGCTCCGTCACGCCCGACAAGCTGCGGCTGCAGGTGGCCCAAGCGCGCGACTGGTTCAGCGTGGACGGCACGGTGGCGCTGGACGAGGGCGACGTGTTGGAAATGCGCTTTCTGCTCGACCGGCTTGACCGCACCCAGGGGCGCTTCGTGCCGCTGGGCGATGGCCGCTTCGTGGCGCTGACGCAGCAACTGCAGGCGCAATTGCAACGGCTGACGGCGGTGTCCGAGCCGCACAAGAGCGGGCAGCGCGTGCATGCGCTGGGCGTCCCCGCCTTGCGGGACCTGCTGGACGAGGCGAGCGGCGTCACCACCGATACGGCGTGGCGCGAACAGGTGGCCCGCATCCGCTCGGCCGAGATCTGGGCCCCGAAGCTGCCGCGCCATTTGCAGGCGGAACTGCGGGATTACCAGGTCGACGGCTTCACTTGGATGTCGCGCCTGGCCCGCTGGGGCGCTGGAGCCTGCCTGGCCGACGACATGGGCCTGGGCAAAACGGTGCAGGCCATCGCCGTGATGCTCGACCAGGCCGCGCACGGCCCCTGCCTGGTGGTGGCACCGACCTCGGTGTGCCCAAACTGGGAGGCGGAGCTCACCCGCTTCGCACCCACCCTCACCGTGCACCGGTTCGCGGCCGCGTCCGATCGAAGCGCGTTGGTGGCCGGGCTCGGACCGCAGGACGTGCTGGTGTGCAGCTACGGTCTGCTGCACCAGGCGGCGGCGCTGCTCGGCGACCGGGTTTGGCAGATGGTGGTGCTGGACGAAGCGCAGGCGATCAAGAACGCCCAGACCAAGCGCGCGCAGGCGAGCGTGGCGCTGCAGGCCCGCTTCCGCCTCGCGCTGACAGGCACGCCGATCGAGAATTACCTCGACGAACTCTGGAGCCTGTTCAACTTCGTCAATCCCGGCCTGCTCGGCTCACGCGAGGCGTTCCAGAAGCGCTTCGCTGGGCCGATCGAGCGGGATGGCGACGCCCATGCGCGGCAGGCCTTACGGGCGCTGATCCGCCCCTTCCTGCTGCGCCGCACCAAGGCCGCCGTGTTGACCGAGTTGCCGCCGCGGACCGAGCAGACGATGCAGGTGGAGATGGCCGGGCCGGAGCGGGTGTTCTACGAGGCCCTGCGCCAGCGTGCCCTGGAGTCCATTGCTGCCCTGGATGCCCCCAAGGGCAAGCGCAAGATCCACATCCTGGCCGAGATCACCCGTCTGCGCCGGGCCTGCTGCAATCCCGCCCTGATCGATGCGGACGCTGGAGTGCCGAGTGGCAAGCTGGACGCCTTTCTCGAGCTGGTCCACGACCTGGTCCGCAATCGCCATCGGGCACTGGTGTTCAGTCAGTTCGTTGGCCACTTGGCCCTGGTTCGCGCCGCCCTCGACGCCCAGGGCATCGCCTACGAATATCTCGACGGCAGCACGCCGGCGGCCGACCGTCAGCGCCGGGTGGCAGCGTTCCAGGCGGGCAGTGCGGAGCTGTTCCTGATCAGCCTGCGCGCGGGTGGCACCGGGCTGAACCTGACAGCGGCCGATTACGTCGTCCATCTCGATCCCTGGTGGAACCCGGCCGTCGAGGACCAGGCATCGGACCGGGCCCACCGCATAGGCCAGGAACGCCCCGTCACGATCTACCGCCTGATCATGCAAGACAGCATTGAGGAGCGGATCGTACGGCTGCATCGCGACAAACGCGATTTGGCGGCAGACTTGCTCGACGGCGCCGAGACGGCAGGGCGCTTGAGCGAGGACGAGTTGATCCAACTGATCTAATGCCTCGGCAGACGTCACGACGCGGAGGCGCTTTACGTCCGACCATGACGGGAGCGCACTTTTAGACATCGCTCGGACAGAGCGTGTCGGTCGGTGCGCGCGCTAGACTTGAAGATGAACGCGCTGGCTGTCCCCGTCGAGGGTCCCGGACGCTCGCTGGTTTCGGACGACGCGCAGGAGCGATAGTTGCCGTTGCTTAGCTCCCATCTCCGGTCGGGCGTGACAGGATTTGCTGGATAGCGGGTCCCACAAGTCTCACCACCGCATCCTGGTCGGGCGAGATAATAGCCGGGATGCGTAAGATCCGTCGGCCGATGATAAGCCCCACCAGCATTGCCGCAGCAAAGCCGGCGCGAGCAGCGGTGTCGGGCCTGTCGGGCAGTTTCGGGCTAATGACCTCGACAAGCCGAGCCTGCACAAACTCGCTGAGCTGCGCGGATACCTGTTCATTGGAGACGGTTGCGCGGATCAGTGCAAGCAGCGGTTCCGATGTTTCCAGGTCCTCTTCCCATAGCTGGAGGAAGGCCCGTGTCACGCGCTCACCCAAACCTTCGCCGGCCCCGCCGAAGGCTTCTGCGATGCGCGACAGAGCAGCAGTTGGCATCGAGAGAACAGCGGCGAACAGCTCCTCTTTCGACAAGAAAAACTGGATCACAAGGGCTGGAGTGACCCCTGCGTCCGTCGCCACCTTGCGGATCGTCGTCGCGGAATAGCCCTCCTTGGCGAAGCGCGATCTCGCTGCATCCAGAATCGCCTGTCGCGTTCCGCTGCTCCCTATTCGACGTCCGCGCCTGACCACCGGCCGCGCCCCGCTCTCAACTGTCAAAGCATCGTCCTTCGTGGGGAACCCAGTATATGAACACGCGTTTATATACTGTAGCACAGCGGCTGCGGCACCACCCCCCTCAATCTTGCGGGTGGATCAACCAGCTCGGTCAGAACAGGGAACGTCAAATGGGACAGGTAGTGAACGGAGTCCGGCATGCTGTTGCGCGCCAGCGGGGCGATGCGGGTGGTGGTGATGGGCGCCGACCCGTTCCCGCCGTCCGACATGCCCGGCGTCGAGATCAGCCGCCACCCCGATACACGCAATAGCGGACGCACCTCGTCCATGCAGGCGGGCAGTACGGCAGCCACCTGCTGGTCCCACCTGCTGGTCCCACCTGCTGGTCCAGGTCACGCCGACTGTCTGAACCAACGCGCCCCCACACCCCACGCAAGACCTAGAACGAGGACGTTCATGACAACCGACATCAGCACACAAACATCAGTCCGCATCGCAGGCGAGGTCGATGACAGGAACATCGATCGGTATGAGCTTCTCTCCGCGCGCCGCGCCTTGCGCCTGCTAAAGCGTAACCTCGGTCACGACCGACTCCATGATCTCGTGCGCGAGGCAATAGCGGAGGGAAATGCGCTCTTTCGCGACCACGTCAGGCGCTCCGACGGCCAGCAGGCCACGGGCACGATCACCATCGAGGCCTACAACCTGACGGCGGCCGCGTTTTCCAACTGGATGGCTCGGGCCTTCGCGCGGCAAGATGTCCTGATCGACGCCCAGCCCGAACACTATCTGATGGATATGGCGGATCCGCATGGCCCGCACGTGGTCGAGACGCTAGGCGATCATGTCGTCGGCTTCTACATGGGGGGATGGGACGAGAGCAAGGGCGATGGCGACAAACCGGATAGCGACAGACGTCACTCGCTGCTGAAGCTCGATGACGACGGGACGGTGTTCGGCTCCGTATCAACCGCGTTCCGCGAAGCTCCTCACGGCATGACGGCCGAACTTTCCGTGACCCTGCCTGCGGCGAGCGCACCAGATGCCATCGAGCAGCACCTGCATCACTTCTCAGTCGAGTTCCGAAGCTGGATGCTCATGGCTGCAGCGGAACTCGCGGCCACAACGAACAGCGCGGCGGCTGAGCCATTCGCATCGTGATTGGCGGTCCGGTCATCATCGCGCCAAAACTGGCCGCAAAGCCATACGCGATTCCCCTCCCCAGAACCGGGCGCATAACCGGGAGAGGGCTTATCCCTTGCCGCAGCAGCTCGGGGCAGGGGAGGGCGCGGTTCGGCGGCAAAGGCACGACGAGGTGATCGGCACGTCCGCTCTCGCTTGTGCCTTTGCCAGCTTACCCCGCAGCACACTCAACTCTTCCGACGCGCCGCGCCGCTCCACGCACTCGACCAGTCCGTGCAGCGCCCAGACGTTGTCCGGGTGCTGTATGCAGCGTTGCACCCGGCCGGACAGGCCGAGGTCGTCGCGATACACCTCCTCCGCCTCGGCGTGCTGGCCCTGTTCCATCAACAGCGCCGCCAAGGCGTGCCGGGGTGGGTGCATCCAGGCCCAGGGCTCGGTAAACGCCAGATTGTCGTCCAGGTGCACGGTCTGCCGCAGCAGGTCGAAAGCCACCTCGTAGTTGCCCTTGTGATACTCGATCTCGCCGTGCTGCATCGTCTCGGCGACTGCGAGAATGGCCAAGGCCGGGTTGCTGAGAAAGCGCCGGCTTGGCGGGATGCGCGCGAGGCTTGCCTGTAACAGGCCGCGTTCGCGCTCCGCCTCGGCGATGTTCTTGAGCGAGGCGTGGGCAACGCCGCGGGCATAGTGATGCATCGCGGTCGAGACGAGGAACAGGGCAGGGTCGTCCGGCAGCGGGGCATCGATGATCTCCTGCCACCGCCCGAACCGCACCAGGACGTGCATGCTCATCGCGTAATAGCCCTCGGACTGCATCGCGAGCTTCGGCCGATCCTTCACCGTAAGAATGTCCCTGGTCAGGGTCGCTCGCAGTTTGTCCGCGGCGGCGCGCGCGCCCCGGTATTGGCCGAGGAACATGCAGGTGAACATCATCAGATGAAGGTCGTGGCACCTTGCCGTGACATAGAAGTTCATCGACCCGGCATAGGCGGCGTATTTGTCGTCCGCAGTGATGGCCCGCTCACTCACCTGTCTGGCCCGCTCGTAGTCGCCGCACAGAACGTAGATGTGGCCCGGCATGTGGTTGAGGTGCCCGGCATCGGGGCAGAGCGTCGCCAGCGCATCCGCCGACGCCATGGCGCGCTCCGGCTGGTTCGACATTTCCACCGTGTGGATGTGCAGGTGCACGATCGCCGGGTGCTGTGTCCGGCCGGCGGCGTTCGAGATCGCAATCGACCGCTCACACACGGCCATCGCCTCGATCGCATCCGAGCCGACCGCTGGGTGCCCGGTCCGGACATCCCACAGCCGTCGCGGCGTCCGCGTGATCAGCGCCTCCACGAGCAATGCCATGACGTCGTGGTCGTCTGGATAGCGGTAATACAGCCGCCGCATCGCCGCTGCGTAGTCATCGTCCCAACGGTCGAACTCTTCCGGCGAGACGGCGTGCGGTTTCTGGAACCGGGCTGCGAGCGCCTCCACCAACCCGGTCTCGACCGCGGTGGCCGTGTGCGCGAATCGTCTTGCCTGCTGGATGTGGCCGTTGCTGCGCGCCGTCGCGGCCGCTGCCTCCTGCAAGCCGAGGTCGCGCCAGACGAGGTTGTAGAAAGGCCCGGATCCGTAGGCCACACCCCAATGCGCCATCACGCAATGAGGGTCATGGTCGAGCGCCCGCTCGAAGCACTTGACTCCTTCCTCGTGATTGAAGCCGAAACACCAGTTCAGGCCGAGGTCGAACCAGCGCTGCGCCTCAGCCGATGACGTCGATATAGCGCGGCTGTAGGTCCCTAAATCGAACCGGTCCATGGTCGCACATCCTGAGCAGGGCCCTGTGATCGGAAGCCTGTCGGAACCATAGCCCTCCGTAGCGCGGCAGGCGATCTAGATCGCTCGCTAGAAACGCAGTAGCGAGGGAGCCTGCGCCAATCGACAGCCGGGAGTTTTCCTTGACTGGGTTCTACCCGGTTCTTGGTGCAGGTGACGGTCTTCCTGGCGGCGCTCGCCCGGCAGGTGCAATGGCCAGCCCTGACCTCGACGCAAACGCAGATGTAAAACGAGGATCGTCATTCCGAGTGATCCCAGGTAGCATACGGGAATGACCGATGGGGGCCAGCAATGAATGCTTGGCCCTCGCTCGGCTCAGGTCACTGCAAGCGCCTACAGCGACGGAGCCCTCGGCTTGCTGATCTTATGCAGACTGAAACACGGTCGAGTTTGTTCTGAAAGGTCCGGATGAAACGAGAACTACACCTGGTCGGTTACCTCATGGCAGGTCCGAGCTGGCATAATAATGGAAGTTGGCGCCATCCCGACAGCGATGCCGGGCGCACCCTGGACCCGGCGCGCTACGAACACTTGGCCCAGGTCATGGAGCGCGCCTGCTTCGACGCCCTGTTCTTCGTGGACTTCGCAGGTATACCCGAAGCGCCCGAGGGCAGGTTCGACGCCGTCGCCCGCTGGGCAGGGCAGATGTGCATGTTGGATCCCATGCAACTCTTGGCAACGATCGCTCGGCGAACGGAGCACATCGGCCTGTCGGCCACGATGTCAAGCACAGGCACTAACCCATTCCAGATCGCCCGCGCATTTGCGACCCTCGACCATATCAGCGGTGGCCGGACGGCCTGGAACGTGGTGACGTCCTCGTTCCCGATGGAGGCTCAGAACCTGGGTCTGGATAGCTTGCCGAGCAAGGATGCGCGCTACGACAAGGCCGATGAGGTGATAGAGGCCTGCTGCAAGCTTTGGGATAGTTGGCAGCCGGATGCTCTGGTGTTCGACCAGCAGGCAGGCATCTACGCGGATGCGTCAAAGATCAGCTATGCCGACTACCAAGGCCGCTACGTCCGCACCCGCGGTCCGCTACCAACTCCGCGAAGCCCTCAAGGCCGTCCCGTCATCATGCAAGCTGGCAGCTCGCCACGGGGGCGTGACTTCGCCGGTCGCTGGGCGGAAGTCATCTTCACTCATCAGGGTAAGCCGGAGGCCATGCAGGCCTTCTACCGGGACATCAAGGACCGCGTGGTTCAGCACGGGCGCAACCCCGACCATTGCGCCATCCTCCCGGCCATCGATGTCATCGCCGGCAGAAGCCAAGCGGAAGCGGAGGATTTGGCAGCCAATCTCGATGGCTTGGTCAATGCCGAACTCGGCGTGGCGGAAATGTCCATCATCCTAGGACGGAACCTGTCTGCATACCCATTGGACGAGCCGCTTGACCATATCCAAGGCGCCGCAGCCGTCCAAGGCGTCGCCGATAACCTTCGGGCGGCGGGCGCCTTGGGCCAAGTGACGCTACGAGAGGCCGGACGTCTGTATGGCGTCAACCAGATGACCCCCCGTCTCGTGGGGACCGGTCCTGCGATTGCGGACCGCCTGGAGGAAATGTTCGCGAGCCGCTGCTGTGACGGATTCATGATCGTCCCGGCCGTCAGCCCCAAGGGCTACGAGGATTTCTGCACCCTGGTGGTCCCGGAACTCCAGCGAAGAGGCTTGTTCCGGCGCAACTATGCCGGTCGAACGCTGCGAGAGAATTTGTTCGGCCTCTGACTTCCCAACCCGCCTGCTACCCGGCTGGCGGAACGCAGGACGGCGTGCGGAGTGACCCCATTCTGCTGGCGCCGCCCTACGTCGTGTCGTCTGGCGAGATCGACACGATCGTGGACCGCCTCGCCAGCGCCCACCCACGCCGCGTTGACCAGCCTTCGCCCAGACAGCGCCTATGATTACCGCGCGATGTGGCGGAAACCCGCTTCGGCCGCCTGGAGCGCCGCGTCGATGTCGGCTTCGGTATGGGCGCAGGATAGGAACATGTTGTGCTTGGGGTGGAAATACGCGCCGTGCCGCAGCGCTTCGGCACAGAAGGCGGAGCCGCGCCGCCATTCGGTGTCGTCGGCGAACAGCACCGTCGGCATCTGCACAGGGCCACTCTGGTCGATGCGGACCCCGTGATGCCGCGCCCGCTGCTCCAGCCCGTCGCGCAGCCGCTGCCCCACGGCGCGCATGTGCGCCGGGCCATCCAGCCGGCGCAGCTCGGTGAGCGTCGCCACCGCCGCCGCCATCGGGACGGAGCCGCACCAGAACGACCCCGTGGTGAACACGCTCGCCGCCGCGGCGCGGAACCGCTCCGCGCCCGTCACGGCGGCGAGCGCGTGGCCGTTGGCGATCGCCTTGCTCCAGGCTGCCAAGTCCGGCCGCACGCCGAGCGGCTCCCACGAGCCGCCGAGATGCAGGCGGAACCCGGCGCGCACGTCGTCCAGAACCAACGCGGCGCCGGTCTCGTCGCACAGGGCGCGGACCCGGCGGGCGAACGCCGCCGTCGGCAACTCCTGCTTCTGGCCCATGTCGTGGCGAAAGGCAGACACCAGGATCGCGGCCAGGTCGCCGCCGGCCTGTTCCACCGCCGCTTCCAGGCTGGCGATGTCGTTGTAGGTGAAATACAGCAGGTGCGCTCGGTCCTCCGCCGTGACCCCGGCGACGCTGGGCGAGCACCAGGGCACCGCGCCATGATAGGCGCCGCGGGCGAGGAGCACCTTGCGCCGCCCCGTCTCGGCGCGGGCCACGGTTACGCAGGTGGTGGTGGCGTCGGTGCCGTTCTTGCCGAACAGGCACCAGTCGGCATGCGGCACCAGGCTGACCAGCAGCTCGGCCAACTCGACCAGCACGGGGGCGGGGCCGTTCATGCAGTCGCCCAGCGCCGCCTGCTCGCGCACCGCCGCCTCCACCGCCGGGTGCTGGTGGCCCAGCACGACAGGGCCCCAGGAACACATCAGGTCGACGAACACGCGCCCGTCCACGTCGTATAGGTGGCAGCCCGCCGCGCGGGCGTAGAATTGCGGGTAGCCCTCCGGCAGCTTGGCAGCGTCGAGATGCCCCCACAGCCCGCCGGGGATGACCTGCGCCGCCCGTTGCCGCAGCGTGGCGTCGCGCGAGTTCGCGAGTGCCTGGGTCATGCTCAGGCGAAGGCCGGCCGGCGGCCTGCCCAGGGCCGGTCTTCCTCGAGCAGCGCGCAGAGCCGCAGCACCGCGGCGTCCGACCACCAGGGCCCGATGATCTGAGTGCTGGTCGGCAGCCCGCCCGCGTCCCAGCCGGATGGCACGACGGCGGCCGGGTGCCCCGTGAGATTGAACGGGTAGGCGTAGGACGTCCAACCCTGCCGCGTGATGCCGCATTTCACGCCGTTGACCACCACCTCGTCCCAGGCCACGTCGAAATCGGCGGGCAGGGCGGTGCGGCTCAGCGCCGGCGTGACGAGGAAGTCGTAGCGCTCGAACAGTCGCGTGACCGCGTGATACAGCCGGGTGCGCGCCATCTGCGCCTGGCGGTACTCCAGCAGGCTGAACTTGCTGCCGCGGTCGATGAAGGCGCGCAATGTCGGGTCCATGCGGTCGCCCCACTCGGCCACTTTGTCGGCGAAGCTGGCGTAGAAGTTGGCGACATAGACGATCCGCCCGGGAAATTCGTTCCAGTCGATCGCGTCCGTCACCTCCTCCACCTCGGCGCCGCGCGCGGCCAGGGCGGCGGCGGAGTGGCGCATGGCGGCCTCCATCTCCCCATCGAGCTGCGGGTTGGCGGCGAGGCGGATGACGCCGATGCGCACGCCGTGCAAGTGGGGGCCGACCAGCCGCGTGGGGATGCCGTCGGGCGCCGGGTTCAGCCCCCACGGGTCGGCCGTGTCGGGGCCGCGCAAGGCGGCGAACATCAGCGCGGCGTCGGCCACCGTCCGCGTCATCGGCCCGGCGGAGACATTGTTGCCGAAGATCTCCTTCGACTCCTGCAACGGCACCGCACCCGTGGTGGGTTTCAGCCCGACCACGCCGCAGCACGCCGCCGGGATGCGGACCGACCCGGCGCCATCCGAGCCGAGATGCAGCGGGCCGATGCCAAGCGCCGCCGCCACTCCGGCGCCGCCGCTGGACCCGCCGGAGCTGTGCCGCAGGTCCCACGGGTTGCGGGTGGTGCCGAAGCTCGGGCTGTCGGTGATGCCCTTGTTGCCGAACTCGGGCGTCGTCGTCTTGCCGACCAGCACGGCGCCGGCCGCTTTCAGCCGTGCAACCAGCACGTCATCCTGCTGCGGCACGTTGCCGAGGTGCATGGCGGAGCCGTAGGCGGTGCGCACGCCCTTGGTCGCGAACAGATCCTTCACCGTCATCGGCAGGCCGTGCAGCGGGCCGAGCGCGCCCCCGTCCATCACCGCCTGCTCCGCCGCTCGCGCCCCCGCCATGGCCTGATCGGCGCACAGCGTGGCGAACATGTTGCAGCGGGGCTGCTGCGCCTCGGCATGGGACAGCACCGCCGCCATGTACTCGACGGGGGACAGCGCGCGCTTACGGATCAGCGCCGCAGCCTGGGTTGCCGGCATGAACAGCAGATCGGTCTCGGCCGGCATCGGCATCTCCAAGGTCATGCGCAGCACGGGTAACAGTTGCGCAGTAGCAGCATAGCCCCTTTAACTAATGCTGCTCAACGATGGCTCCCGGCATCACCGGGTCTGGAGGTCAGATGGCGTGCCGGAACGGGACAGGCTTGCGGCGTCTGATGCTGGGTCTGGCCTGCCTCGCCTTGGCCGCTACGCAGGCCCACGCGCAGAAGACCGTCACCGCCGTGCTGGAATCCGAGGTCGTGACCTTGGACCCGCATTTCACCACCGCCTACATCACCCGCACCTTCGACTACCTGGTGTTCGACACGCTGTTCTCCGCCGATTCCGAGTACAAGATCCATCCGCAGATGGTGCAGAGCTACACCGTCTCCGACGACAAGCTGACCTGGAGCTTCACGCTGCGCGACGGGCTGAAATGGCACGATGGCGGGCCGGTCACGCCCGCCGACTGCATCGCCTCGCTCAAGCGCTGGGGCCCGCGGGACGGCATGGGCCGGCTGCTGATGGCCGCGACCGACACGATGGACGTGACGGGTGAAAAGAGCTTCAGCATCCACCTCAAGGAGCCGTTTCCGCTGATGCTGGAGGCGCTCGGCAAGCCCAGCTCGATCGTGCCGTTCATGATCCCGGAACGCCTGGCGCGCACGCCGGGCGACCAGAAGATCACCGAGATGGACGGGTCGGGGCCGTTCATCTTCCGCGCCGACCTGTGGCGGCCGGGCGACAGCATGGTGCTGGACCGCAACCCGAACTACGTGCCGCGGGACGAGCCGCCCGACTTCCTGGCCGGCGGCAAGAAGGTCAACATCGACCGGCTGGTGCTGAAGGTGATCTCGGACGCGTCCACCCAGGCGCAGGCGCTGCTCGCCGGCGAGATCGACTACCTGCAATACGCCCCATTCGACTGGGTCGACCGGCTACAGCATGACGGCGGCCTGAAGGTGATCGGCTTCGGCGGGCTGCAGATGTTCCAGGGCAACTACCGCGTGAACGCCGCCAGCGGGCCGTTCAGCGACCCGGCGGTGCGCCGCGTGCTGTGGAAGCTGGTGGATCAGGCCGCGGTGCAGCAGGCCATCGGCATCCCGCCGGAAGACTACGTAAAGGTGTGCCGCTCGTTCTGGATGTGCAACACGCCGCTGAGCACGGATGCCGGCAGCAGCGCCGCGCAGTACTCGATCGAGGCGGCGAAGGCGGAGCTGAAGCAGACCGGCTACAAGGGCGAGCCCGTCGTCATGCTGGTCGCGAGCGACAACGGCGTCACGTCGGCGGCTGGCACCGTGCTGGCCGACAGCCTGAAGCAGGCCGGGTTCACCGTCGACATGCAGAGCATGGATTGGGGCACCGTGCTGGTCCGCCGCGCCCGCAAGGAGGGGTGGAGCATCTTCCCGGTGTATTCGTCAGGCTTCGACCAGGGCTCGCCGCTGACGCATTTCTACGTGGTCAACAACTGCGTCGACTATGCCGGCTGGAGTTGCGACCCCCGCGCGACGCCTCTGCTGGCGGAGTTCGCCAAGGCGGGGACGCTGGGGGAGCGCCGGCGGATCGCGGCGCAGATCCAGGAGGCGGAGTACGACAGCGTCCCCTCCGTCATGTGGGGGCAGTTTACCGAGCCAGCCGCTTATAGCCGGCGGCTGACCGGGCTGGTGGAATCGAGCATTCCCGTGTTCTGGGGCGTGGACCGCGCGAAGTAGGGGGGGCCGAAATGACCGACGCGGATATCGGCTACCTGTCCGCCGCCGAGCTTGCCGCGCGCTACCGCGACCGTTCGCTTTCCCCTGTCGAGGTGGTCGAGGCCGTGCTGCGCCACATCGAGCGGTGCGAGCCGGCGCTGAACGCGATCGTGACGCTGACCGCCGACACCGCGCTCGCCGCCGCGCGCGGGGCGGAGGCGGCGTATGCCGCGGGCACGGCGCGCAAGCTGGAAGGCGTCCCGGTCACCATCAAGGACCTGCAGCAGACCAAGGGCGTGCCGACGCAGATGGGCAGCCGCATGTTCGCGGGCCACGTGCCGGATGTCGACACCCCCTGCGTGACGCGGCTGCACGACGCCGGCTGCATCATGCTGGGCAAGACCACGGCGCCGGAGTTCGGCTGGAAGGGCGTCAGCCAAAGCCCGTTGACCGGCATCACGCACAACCCGTGGGGGCGGGGGCTGAGCGCGGGCGGCTCCTCCTCCGGCGCGGCGGCGGGGGCGGCGGCCGGTTATGGCCCGCTGCATCAGGGCGGCGACGGTGCCGGGTCCATCCGCATCCCCGCGCATATGTGCGGCGTGTTCGGCATCAAGCCGACGCATGGCCGCGTGCCGTGCTGGCCGATGTCCAACAACGACGCCGCCACCCATCTCGGCCCGATCACCCGCACCGTGACCGACGCCGCGCTGATGCTGGAAGCGATGGCTGGCCCGCACCCGTGGGACTACCTGTCGCTGGAAGCGCCGCCGCAAGATTACGCCTCCCAGTTGCAGGCCAGCCTCCGTGGCAAGCGCATCGCCTACAGCGCCGATCTCGGCCATGCCCGGGTGGATTCGGACGTGGCGGCCCTGGTGGAGGCGGCGGCGGGCGTGTTCACCGAGCTCGGCGCCACCGTGGAGCGGGTGACGCCGGCCTGGGGCAAGCTCGGGCCGGAGCTGTTCGATTTCTTCTGGCCGACCGTGTTCTCGGCCCGCCTGAAGATCCTGCCGGAATGGGAGGACAAGCTCGACCCGGCATTCGTCGCCATGATCAAGACCGCGAAAGACCTGAAGGTCTCGGACTTCATGGCGATGCGGGAACGGCGCTTCGCCTACTGCCAGCAGATCCATGTGTTTTTCACCGAATACGACTACCTGCTGACCCCCGCCGTCAGCACGGCCGCGTTCCCGGCGGACCGGCTGCAGCCGGCGCATTGGCCGCAGCACGAATGGGACGGGCTGGCCTGGGCGCAGTTCAGCTACCCATTCAACTGGTCCGGCAATCCGGCCGTGAGCATTCCCTGCGGCTTCACGCCCGCAGGCTTGCCGGTCGGCCTGCAGATCGTGGCGCCCCGGTTCGACGATTTGGGCGTTCTGCAAGCCTCCTACGCGTTCGAGCAGGCGCGGCCCTGGAGCGGGCGCCGCCCCCCACTGCCCGGTTGACCGGTCTTGCCTGCACCCCTGCACCCCGGAGGATGGCCCATGAAGCGCCGTGACCTGCTGACCACGGCGGCGGGGGCAGCCGCCTCGCTGGCGCTGCCCAACCTCGCGGCGGCGCAGAACAAGGTGACCGTCCGCTTCGTGCCGCAATCCGACCTGGCCTTGCTGGACCCCGTGTTCAACACCGCCCTGGTCACCCGCAATCACGGCTTCCTGGTGTTCGACCAACTGTATGGCCTGGACGACAGCCTGCAGCCGCAGCCGCAGATGGTGGCGGGCCACGTGATCGAGGATGACGGCCGCACCTGGACCATGACCCTGCGCGACGGCATGACGTTCCACGACGGCACCCCCGTGCTGGCGCGCGACGCCGTGGCCAGCATTGTCCGCTGGGCCAAGAACGATCCGTTCGGGCAGAACGTGATGGCGGTCACGGACGAGCTGTCCACCCCGTCCGACCGGGTGTTCCGCTTCCGGCTGAAGAAGCCGTTCCCGCTGCTGACGGCGGCGTTGGCCAAACCCTCCTCCTACTGCCCCGTGATGCCGGAGCGGCTGGCGCGCACGCCGGCCAACCAGCAGGTGACGGAGATGGTGGGCAGCGGCCCGTTTCGCTTCATCGCCGCCGAACGGGTGTCCGGGTCGCTCGCCGTGTATGAGAAGTTCACCGGCTACGTGCCGCGCCCGGACGGCACCCCCTCCTTCGCCGCCGGGCCGAAGCGCGTCTACATCGACCGGGTGGAGTGGCACACCATCCCCGATGCCGGCACGGCCGCCGCGGCGCTGCAGCGCGGCGAGGTGGATTGGTGGGAGCAGCCGACGGCGGACCTACTGCCGCTGCTGCGCAAGGACCAGAAGCTCACCGTGGAGCCGAAGGAGCACGGCGGCTTCATGAGCATGATCCGCTTCAACCAACTGCAGCCGCCGTTCGACAACCCGGCCATCCGCCGCGCGTTTTTTCCCGGCATCAAGCAGTCGGACTACATGACGGCGGTGATGGGCGAGGACCGCAGCCTGTGGAACGACCGCTGCGGCTTCTTCCTGCCCGGTGGGCCATTTTCGACGGAAGCCGGGCTCGAGGTGATGGACGGCGCGCCCGACTACGACAAGGTCCGCGCCAACCTGGAGGCGGCCGGCTACAAGGGCGAACGCGTCGTCTTCGTGGTGCCGACCGACCTGCCGTCGCTCAACGCATTCAGCGAGATTGCCGCCGACATGTTCCGCCGTGTCGGCATGAACCTGGACTACCAGGCGTCCGACTGGGGTTCGGTGGCGCCCCGGCTGAACAACAAGGAAGGCTTGGACAAGGGGGGCTGGAGCGTCTGGTGCAACAACATCCCCGGCATCATCGCGGTGACGCCGGCGACGCAATCCTACATCCGCGGCATCGGCCGGGCTGGCACGTTCGGCTGGCCCACATCGGCCCGGCTGGAGGAGCTGCGCGACCAGTTCCTGGATGCGACGACGATGGACGAGCAGAAACGGATCACCCGGGATTTGCAGCTCCAGGCGTTTCATGACGTGCCTTACGTGCCGCTCGGAGCCTACAACCAGCCCTTCGCTTACAGCCGCACCATCACCGGCATGCTCAACAGCTTCCCCGTGTTCTACAACATCCGGAAAACCTGAAGCGATCCAGGTTAAACGCGCAAGACAATCGCTCTCCCTTCGGTGCGCCCTGCCCAAGCGCGGCATCATCACGCTATCGCGGCGGTTCACCCGATTGGGAATACGCGGCGATCTTCGGCGCGTGCGGTCAAGGTGATGGTGTCGCCCAGGCCGGGCAATGCTTGCCGTCCGTCGCTGCCGACTTCGGCAATGCAGGCGCCGTCGGCGAGGGCAACGTGCGATTCGACCTTGTTGCCGAGATAGGCACGCTGCCGCACCTGGCCGGCGACGGGCCAGGTTGGCTCCCGCCGCTACGCCCGGGTCCACTGTGCCCGGTGCAGGGGCAAAGGCCTGCATCGCCCCCTGCTGCAAAAGCTCCGCCGCGAGTTCGGCGTTCAGCAACTGCTTGCGCAATGCCTCCGCAGCCGCATGGAAGTCACCCGGTCTTGGGCATGACGAGCTCTTTCAGCAAAGCACGGGGTAGCCGAGTGCGGCGGCTTCGGCGGCATAGGCGCAGGGTATGCCGTAATCGGCGATGGTGGGCGGCGCGATCCCCTCCAGCATCAGGCCAGCCCTTGCTTCGGCCCATTCGGGCGCGTTGGCGACCCGGGCCAGCGCGTCGGTCAGCGCGGTGCGGACGGGTGCGGGGGTGGCAGCAGCGGTCACGAACGGGATCGCCGGGGTCGGCGGGGTAGCGGCCAGCATCCGAAGGTTGGCGGCGGCGGCCGGGCGATGGCGCACGAAGAAGGCATAGGTGACGCAATCGACGCAGGTCGCATCGGCCTCTCGCCGCGCGACGCGTTCGAGGTTGCCCGGCTGGCTGTGCGTCTCCGAGATGGCTCCAAAAAAGGGCTGCCCACCGGCGAGATCGGCGACGGTCCGGCGCGCTAGGTTCATCCCCGAGTTCGAGTGAACACTGTTGAACACGAAGTCGCAGCCGCGCAGATCCGCCACGGTCGAATACGCCGCCTCCCGGTGCACCACGAAGATTCCGGCGTGCACCGGCCCGTCGCAATGGGCGGCCGCATAGACCGGCACGCCCAGCACCACCGCCTGTCCGGCATAGATCGTCTGCAGCGGCCAGCCGCAAACTTGGGTGAACAGCGTGTCAGGCTCGATCTCGGCGGGCACCGGTTTGCGGCCGAAGTCGAGCGCGTGCGGCAATCCCGCGACTCCGAGCCGCTCGGCCTCGGTGCGCATCGCACGCCAGAAAGCGGCATTGACCGCCCGCATTTCCGGCAAATTGTACATCGGCAGGCTTGCCCGCATCAGGCCGTGGCCGCTCGGGAGCGCAGGCAGCATGACATGGGTAGTCTCACTTGGTTCGTGGGCAAGAGAACACAGAATGTGACGGCCCAACAAGACGGGCCAAACAAGACTGGCCCAACAAGACTGACCCAACAAGACTGGCACAGCGCTTGCCTCTTCCTCGTCAGGCATCGCCGTCGAAGGGCATCATCAATGCGGACCCGCATAACCTGCGGTTGGCTGGTCGGCCACTCCGGTGGGCACCATACACTCTGGCGCGATGCCGAACTGGTGTTCGAGGATGACCACGTCATCTTCGCGGGTGAACGCTTCGACGGCGCCGTGGGCCAGGAGATCGACGCCAAGGGCAAGCTCGTCAGCCCCGGTTTCATCGACACGCACGTGCATTCTGGGCACCGTGCCTCCCACCGGCTTATCTCCGACATCGGGCGGCCGGACTATTTCGGTCAGCCCTTCTACGAGATCAGCGTCGCGCGGGAAGGCACCAGGGTCGGCGGCGACGTGCGCTATATTCGGCCCGACGACAACGCAGCCGGGGACGCGGCGGCGCAGGCGCTCTCGCTGAATGCGACCTTCACCGTGGCCGAGCTGCTCCGCAACGGCATCACCACCTTCGTCGAATTCGGCAGCCAGTTGCGGGTGCAGCAGGAGTTGCTGCGGGTCGTCGGCGAGTTGGGCATCCGCGCCTATCTCGGCCCGGGCTTCGATAGCGGGCGCTGGGTCGGCGGCGTGGACGGCAGGCTCGAGCGCCGGGTGGACAAGGCGGCGGGCGAGCGGGAACTCAGGCTCGCGCTGGACTTCATTGAGCGCCACCAGGGCGACAATTCGGATCGGGTACGCGGCATCTTGGTGCCGCGCGAGATCGAGACCTGCACGATGGCGCTCATGGAGGCCGCGGCACAGGCCGCCCGGGAACGCGACCTGCCGGTGGCGATCCATGCCGCATACAACATCCATGAGGTGTTCGACATCATCCGCGAGCATCAGATGACGTCGATCGAGCTGCTGCAGCAGGTCGGGCTGATGTCGGACCGGCTGAACGTCGGCCATGGCAATTTCACCGCCGACAATCCACTCGCCAGTTACTCCGGCGCGCATGACCTGGAAATCATGGGCAGTCACCGTTGCTCCATCTCGCACTGCCCGGTCAACATCGCCCGGCGCGGCCGCTTCCTCGATAGTTGGCAGTCGTATCGCAAGGCCGGCGTGAACATCGCGCTCGGCACCGACACCTACCCGCGCGACATGATCCTACAAATGCGCAACGCCTCCTATGCGGGCAAGGTCGCGAGCCGCAACCTGAAAGCGGCGACGGCGGCGGAGGTGTTCGAGGCCGCGACGCTTGGCGGCGCCATGTCGTTGGGCCGCACCGACCTCGGCCGGCTAGAGCCGGGCGCCAAGGCGGATATCGTCATCATCGGCCTGACTGGTGGCGACACCCTGCGGATGGGCCCGGTGCGGGACCCGATCAAGAGTCTAGTGGATTGCGGCATCGGCGACGACATCGAGACGGTGATCGTGGACGGGATCGTCCGGGTGCAGGACGGGCGCATTCCCGGCGTCGATTTCGCCGTGCTACGCGAACAGGCGCAGGCGGCTGGCGACAGCATCTGGTCTCGCTGGTCCGAGTGGGACCCGCACGGACGCACCGCCGACGAGATGAGCCCGTTCTCCTTCCCACTTGCCAATGCCCGAACGCCTGAACACAAGTGAGAGGTCGCGCCTATGACATCCATCCTGACCCGGCGAACATCGCTCGGGCTTGCCGCCGCAGCCGGGCTCGCGGTGGCCCGCCCCCGCCGCGCCCGCGCCGCCAAGCAGGTCAGTTTCACGTTGCCCTGGATCCCGGAGGGCGCGAACATGATCGCGTTCATCGCAAAGGCGAACGGGTACTGGTCCGACCTCGGGCTGGACGTGGCCGTCTCCCGCGGCTCCGGTTCCGTCACTGCCGCGCAGGCTATCGGGGCGGGGCGGTTCGATTTCGGCATGTCCGTCGCATCGGCCGGCCTGCAGCAAGCGGCGAAGGAGTTGCCGTTGGTGCAGATCGCCTGCTGCAGCTATGACGCGATGATGGGCGTGGCCGTGCGGAAGGACGGCCCGATCGCTACGCCCAAGGACCTCGAGGGCCACAAGCTCGGTTCAACCGCGTCCTCCGGCGAGTACCCCTTCCTTCCGGCCTACGCTGCGGCCGCGGGCATCGACTGGGCGAAGGTGGATCACATCGCGGCCGACCCGACTGTGCGCAACAGCCTGTTCGTGCAGCAGAAGGTGGACGCCGTGAGCGGCCTAGCGCCCACGCTGGTGCCGACGTTCAACGCCCTCGGTGCGTCCATCCGTATGCTCCTGTTTAGCCAGGTCGGGCTGCATTTCTACGGCAACATGCTCATGACGCAGACCGCCCGACTCACCCAGGATCCGGCCACCGTCCAGGCCATCACGACCGGGTTGATGCAAGCGACGAAGCATGTGCTGCTGGAACCCGACACCGCGCTTAAGACGTTCATGAAAGCGGTGCCGGAGATTGGCCTTGCCGCCAAAGGGGCGGAGCAGACCCGGCTCGGCATCGGCCTGTTCCAGGTTGCCATGCTGGACAAGTCTGCGCGCGGCCACCCGCTCGGCTACATGGACCCGGCAACGTTCACGACCATGACCGACCTCGTCATGCACACCTTGGCCGCGCCCGGCGACAAGGCACCGACGCAGCCGATGACCAACGACTTTCTCGGCAAAGTCAGCCTGACACCAGCCGAATGGGACCAGGCGGAAGGCTTCGCGGCCGAGTTCCGATCCCTGCTGTCGTGACATGCGGAGACCCGGCGAGGCGTGGATAGGGTGCCGGCCATCCGCGTTTCAAGCGTAGGCAAAACCTACCAGACGCGCAACGGCCCATTCGAAGCCGTGCAGGATGTAAGCCTCGACGTCGCGAGCGGCGAGTTCGTGGCCGTGCTGGGGCCGAGCGGCTGCGGCAAGAGCACGCTGCTCATGATGTGCGCGGGCCTGGAGCAGCCGACCCGGGGAGAGATCGTCATCGACGGCGAAATCCTGCGCCGCCCCCGCACGCGCACCGGCATCATGTTCCAGGACCCGACGCTGCTGCCATGGCTGACGGTGCTGGACAATGTGCTGATTCCCATCACTATCGCCCGCGAGCGCCGCGCCGCCTACCGTCCTCGCGCGCAGGAGTTGCTTGCAACGGTCGGGCTGGACGGCTTCGAGGCCAAGAAGCCGCATGAGCTGTCAGGCGGCATGCGGCAGCGCGTCGCGATCTGCCGCGCGCTGATCCACGACGCCGATATCCTGCTAATGGACGAGCCGTTCAGCGCGCTTGACGCCATTACCCGCGACGAAATGGGCGATTTGTTGCTGGACTTGTCGCAACGTTACGCGAAATCGTCCCTATTCATCACACACAGCATCCGAGAGGCCGTGCTGCTGGCCGACCGCGTCCTTGTCATGGGGCGGCGTCCGTCCGTCATCACGGAAAACCTTACCATCTCCTTTCCCCGCCCCCGCGCCCGCTCCGTCGCCGACCTGCCGGAGTTCGCCGCAATCTGCGCCCATCTCCGTGCGGCGGTGGCGAGCGGTTCGGCCCGGCTTGCCCCATGAGTAAAGCCATCGGCCCTCCCTGCTTCCTCTCCCATTCTTCACGCGAGAGCGACGGGATGAGGGCCGATCCGGCACACCAACACCGGCGCGTGCGGACGCTTTACCCTCACGCCGACCCGCTCCCGGTTCTGTGTCGCCAGAATGGAGAGGGAGAACACCCAATGTCATGAGGCTGGCCCCCGTAGCACTTCCGTTGGCCGCCACCGCCACAGGCCTGCTTGCGTGGCAGGCGGTGGTCAGCACCTGGGACGTTCCGAAAGTTCTGCTGCCGGACCCGGCCGATGTCGCCCGGCGGCTGGTGGCGACATGGCCGGCGCTGCTGGCCGACACCGCCGTGACCTCGGGTGAGGCCCTGGCAGCGTTCGTGCTGGCCCTCGTGTGCGGGCTCGCGGTGGCGGCGATGATGGCGATGCGGCCGGCCGCCCGGCAGGCGCTGCAGCCGCATCTCGTCTTGTTCCAGCTCGTCCCGAAGGTCGCGCTCGGGCCGCTTTTCATCACCTGGTTCGGCCTCGGCTGGTCCTCGCGCGTCGCTTTCGCGATGTTCGTCAGCGTGTTCCCGATCGCGATTGGCGCCCTGACCGGCTTTTTACGGGTGGACCGCTCCGCGCTGCAGTTGCTGCTCGCCTGCCGGGCGACGCGCTGGCAGGTGTTCTGGCACCTGCGCGCGCCGGGTGCGGCGTCCTACGTGTTTGCCGGCGCCAAGGTAGCGGCCACCATGGCGTTCACCGGCGCCACCGTCGGCGAGTTCCTGTCGGCGCAGGCGGGCCTCGGCTACTCCATCCTGAACGCCGCATCCGTGTCTGACACGCCGCTCGTCTTCGCCGCACTTGCCTTGCTCAGCCTGTCCGGGGCCGCACTCTATGGCCTCGTGGTGTTGGCCGAAACGGTCGTGCGGCACATCATGGCGGAACAGCCGCTTTGAGACGCTGGCTGTCGCCGGTGCTGGTGGCCATCGCCGTGCTGGCGGTTTGGGAGGCGAGCGTGCCGTTGTTGGGCATCTCGACGGCGGTGCTTGTGCCCCCCTCGGCGATTGCGGCCTCGATCTTCAGCCATGCGCAAATCCTGTCGCCGCATTTCGTAGTCACGGCTGCGGAGACGGTGGAGGGGTTCGCACTCGCAACCGTGATCGGCGTTGTTCTCGCCGCCTTGATCGCGTCCTCCGGGCTACTGCGTGGCGCCTTCATGCCCTATCTGCTCGCCATGCAGATCGTACCGAAGATCGCGCTCGCACCGCTTTTCATCGTGTGGCTCGGCACTGAGACACCATGCCGGCTTGCGTTCTCGGTCTTCCTGGCGCTGTTTCCCGTCACCATCGCCGGCGTCGCTGGGCTGCTGTCGGCCGACCGCAGCGCGTTGCGCCTTTGCGCCGCCCTGGGCGCCAGCCGGTTGCAGGAAGTGGTGCGCATACGCCTGCCCTACGCCCTGCCGCACCTGTTCGCGGGGCTGAAGGTCGCGGCCACCATGATCCTGCTCGGCGTCACCATTGGCGAGTTCGTCACGGCTCAGGGGGGCCTCGGCTACATCATCCTGTTCGCATCCTCCATCGGGGAGACGGCGCTGATGTTCGGGGCGTTAGTGTTGCTCTGCCTGATCGGGCTGGCGTTGTATGCCGCGGTGGCCGTTGCGGAACAGGCCTACGGACGCTGGTTCGGCGCGCCTGTGCTGGAAACCTTGCCTGGTTCATGAAAGGCGGACGCTTCGTGGTGAGCGAGGTGCACCGCGCCCGGGCCCGGGCCATCCTTGCCGCGGCCGGCCTGCCGCTCGGCTGATCGTTGCAATCGAGAGGCGCGCCGCATAGCGTTGCGACACCACAAAACGGGGCGGTTCAGATGATCTTGCAAGGACTGGGACTGCTTCGTACGGGGCTCGTCGCAGCGCTGCTTCCATTCGCTGCGGCCGCGCAGACCGCGTGCAAGCCGGCCGAAGGGATGAAATTGGTGACCCCCGGCACGCTGACGGCGACGACCAGCCCGACCGTGCCGCCGCTGCAATACATCGACGAGAGCGGCAAGATAATCGGCATGGACATCGAGCTTGGGGAAGCCATCGCGGGCCGTCTCTGCCTGAAGCTGAACGTGGTCGCGTCCGAGTTCGTGACCATGATCCCCGCGCTGAAGGCCGGCCGCTACGACATGATCGATACGTTCATGTATTACACCCCCGCTCGCGCCGAGCAGATCCACATGATCCCGTATGGCGCGGCCACCATCTCCATCGTGGTCCCGAGCAAGGCCGCCATGACGCAGGCGGAGCTGCCCGACTTCTCGGGAAAGCCGTTTGGAACTCAGCTCGGCTCCATGGACGACGTGAACGCCCGCGCGGCGAGCAAGCTGCTGGTCGAGGCGGGGAAGCCGGGCATCGACGTGCACACCTTCCCGAGTTACGCTGACGTGTTGCAAGCGCTGGCCGCTGGGCAGGTGGATGGTGCGATCGTCAGCACCGACAGCGCATTCTACTACAAGTCGAAGGGCGCCAACTTCTTCCGCATCGTCGCCAGCGGGCTGTTCCCGCACGCCGAGACGATCGGCTTCGCCGACCCGGTGCTGGCCGACAAAGCCGCCGAGGCGTTGAACGCAATGAAAGCGGATGGCAGTTACGACAAGCTACTCGGTGGCTATCACCATTGCGCCTTGCCAGGTCCGTTCAAGGTGACGACCGGCCCGATCCCGGACCCGGTTTGCCCACCGTACACGGGTTGAGCGGGAAGGCTACTCCTCAGCCACGTCGGCAAGCGGCAGGATCGTACCGACGCCCTCTGCCTCGGCACGGCGGAGGATCCAGTCGCCCAGCATCACGTCACTGACCGCGAAGCCGCGATGCCAGAAGACGATGCGCTGGTCCTCAAGCGTTCTGCCCGGCTTGGCGCCGCAGACGATCTCGCCTATTTCGGCATGGACGTGCTCGCGCCGCAGTTCGCCGGAGACGATCAGATCGTGTAGCTGCCCACCCAGGCAACACTGTGCCCAGTCATCCATCACCAACATGTCGGCGGCGCGGGGCAACGCCGGGTCGATCGCGCGCACCCATCCATAGGTCACGAGGAGCGCACCAGGTTTCAAGGACGACGCGGGCAGCAGCGTCTGCGCCTCGGTCAGCCGGGTCGCCTCGACGACAATGTCGGCATCGGCCGCGGCCACTTCTATGTCGTCCATCGGCACGGTATGAATGCCCAGCTCGGCCTGCACCCGGGCTGCCAGGCGTTCCCGGGTCTCGCGGCGATGACTGCAGACGCGGATTTCCGTCAGCGGGAACTGGCTTGCCAGCATGCGGAGGTTGCTGAAGGCGGTGCCGCGCGCACCGATATGGGTGATAATGGAGGCATCCGGCCGCGCCAGGTGCATAGCCCCGGCGGCTGTGACCGCACCGGTCCGCATCCACGTCAGCGCGGTGGCATCCATGATGCAGCAGGGCGTTCCCGTGCGTGGGTCATACAAAGTCAGCAGTGCGAGTTCGGACGGCAGCCCATAGCGCCAGTTCTCTACGTAGTCGCCGACCACCTTCACCCCAGCGCGGCCGATCGGCCCGACATAGCCCGACAGAATGTTGAAATGCCCATCATACAGATGGTCCAGCCGGAGATGCGCCTTGGGCGGCATGACCACATCCCCTCGGCCGTGCGCGGCCAGCCCTGCGGCCACGACCCAGATCAATTCGGCGGGCTGCGGGGCCAGCGCTTCGACCTGGGCGCGGTTGAGGAAGCGGAGCGAGATGGTTTGCAACGAGCGGCTCCTGTTGTGCTGCCGCTGTCCGGTGACACTCCCGTGCAGACCCTATGCCGGGTGTAAGGCCGGGCAACGACAAGACGGTGATCATCGGCATCCCCCCTGTCGCGGCGCAGTCAGCATAGCCGCACCGGCCCTGGTGAGAACCCGTTATTTGGCATATCGCGTGCATTGCTGGGATGAGTGATGGCATGGATGAAGCATGAGCACAGACCAAGGCCTCCCCCGAACTCGACCGCCCGCCCCTTGTGAAAGCGGGGGAGCTGCTGGCGTCTATCAACCCGACGGTGGCCACGATCCAATATTTCGACGAGAGCGGTAAGCTCGTTGGGCTGGACGTCGACTTCGGCAACATGATCGCGGCGTGGGCACGGTGGACCCGGCGATCGCCACCCACACTAGTGAGGCGCTGGTGACGGCAGGCAAGCCCGCGATCGACGTGCATAGCTTTTCGACCTACGCCGATGTCTTGCAGGCCTTGGCGGCGCGATCGACGAGATGCAGGCTGACGGCAGCTTCGACAAGCTGTTCTCCAACTACGGGCACTGCACCCTGCCCGGTGACATCACGGTCCAAACCGGCGATTGAGCAGCCAACCTGCAAAACGCCGACCGATTAGGAAGCGCCGTTCATGTGGGACTGGCCTGCCTTCTTCCACTATCTGCAGAGCGGGTACCTGCTGGGAGGCGCGTTGCTCACGCTCGGCATTTCGGTTGCCGCCATTCTCGTGGGCCTAGCCTGTGGGTTGATCGCGGCACTCATGCGGATGTCGACAAGGCGTATCATCAACCAGCCCGCCGCGTTTTATGTCTGGATCATGCGCGGCACCCCGGTGTTGGTGCAATTGATCATCCTCTACACTGGACTGCCGCAGCTCGGCATCAAGCTCACGGTCTTGCAGGCGGCGGTGATCGGCCTCGGCGTGAACGAGGGCGCCTATCTCGCGGAGATCTTCCGCGCCGGGATCGATGCCGTGCCGAAGGGCCAGTTCGAGGCCGCCCGCGCCATCGGGCTGACCTCCGTGCAGACGATGCGTCTGGTGGTCTTGCCGCAGGCGCTGCGCATTGTCATCCCGCCGCTCGGCAACGCGTTCAATGGGCTGATGAAGACGTCATCGTTGGCCTCGGTGATCTCGATGGACGAGTTACTGCGGCGGACCGAAATGCTGATCCAGGTGCAGTTCAAGGTGCTCGAGATATTCATCGTCGCCGCTCTCTACTACCTCGCGCTCACCACGCTCTGGGGCTTCGCACAGGCGTGGCTAGAGCGCCGCCTCGCCCGCGACACCACCCGGCCGGGTGGAAAAGGCGCTGGCAGGGCAGGCTCGGCCCCGGCGCTTCCGATGGCCTTGCAGGTGCAGGACGCGGCGTAGTCTCGGGTGAAGTCAGGACTCGCGATACGCCGCGAAGTCATTATCGACGCTGATCCGTGTCGGTTACGGGGCCGAGTTCCGCAGCAGGGCCTTCCTGCGCGGGTGTCCGGAGCACGGCATACAACTCGACTGGCGGCCACCCGAGACACCGCGCTATGGGGGCCATATCGAGCGTCTGATCGGCACTCTCCGCCATGCGGAGCCGGCCTGAAGCCACTCCAAAGATCGCGACCGATCGATGGTCGCCCTGGTTGAAGCCGCAAGCGTCAGCGACTCTTTATCCAGGTAGTGCAGGCGTTATCACGATCATGGACGCGGCGGCGCCACTCGCATTTGAAACGGCCCTCGCTTCGTTCGCGTGAATGAAAATGCTGTCCCATAACCGCAGTACGTGACGCGTTCCGTTTTGCTGCGTAATGGTGATAGCGCCTTCCGTCACCACGTAAACTTTGCCGACCGGCGCTGCATCCATGGCAATGACCGCGCCGACTGGAAGCGCCGAATGGCCGACTAGAACGAAGTCGACGGTGCTGGCATCGCCGCCTTGGAGCCTGCGCGCCACGACGTTTTCATGGTCGGGTGCCTCATAAGCGGGGGCGCTTGCGAACCTTACGACTTCCATGATTACTACTCCGGTAAAGCTACTCTTTATCGCCGTGTTTGTGAGGCACGCTCGGCGTTTGGTTTGTCCGAGCGATGCGCCACCGCTTCGCTTCGCAGCAGAATTCCAAATCGGTTGGGGGGTATCCAAATGTGTTCGTGCAGCAAGACTTAAAGAATAAGTGAGAGAGCAGTCAACACTGCTTTTACCGGTGCCACTCGGAAATCCGGAGTGGCTTAGCGCCGCTCAGAGGGAAGATGGAGAAGAGAGCGGCAGTCTAGGTTTAGGCAGGGGGAGTCTTAGTTCAACTCGACGACCAAGCATTCACCCGTCTTCGTATAGTCTTGTCTCGAAGTGATGGGTCCTGAGACGGAGTCGCCTGGCGACTAGAGCGTTTTCCGATCGAAGTGGATCGGAAGCAAGCTCTAGCTCTTTGTTTTGGCGAGCCTCTTTATCCGACGGCTGATCGCGTTCGGTCCGGTGATGTTCTAGCAGCTCCAGATAGCAACACAAAGTATGTAAATGATGGGACTTGCCTCGCATTGGGAGACTTAAGGCCAATTGCCTATACAAGGCCGGCAAGGTAAAGAACGTCGCATGTCGACGAGATCGCTAAACCTTCTGCAGCAGGACGGCAAACGGGGCCGTACGCGTGCACGGCTTACCGACGCCGCGCTCAGGCTGATGTCAGAGCGTGGAATCAACGCCACCTCCGTCAGCGAGATCGCTGCCGCTGCAGAACTCGCCAATGGCACCTTTTATCTGTATTACAAGGACAAATCGGAGATCGTGGCGACGATCTGCCGGGCCGTCACGCTTGCGATGCACAACGAGATGGATAGTACACGTGTATCACTCGCCGATGGCGCGGCCCGGGTCGCATTTGGAACGCAACAATTCATAGAGATCGCGGCTGCGGAACCAACCTGGGGACATTTGCTCGTTTCCGCGTTCACTGAATTCGAAGCGATCAAGGAAGATATATCGAGATACATGCGGCTGGACGTAGCCCTTGGCCTCAAGCAAGGTCGGTTTTCGGAGCCACTCGACGAGTTCGTCATCAATGCTCTTCTGGCCATACTTCGCGCAGGCGTCAGTGCACGCCTTGCTGGTGCCAAGCGGGATGTTTCAGCGCGGGCTGCAGAATACCTGTTGCGGATCCTGGGAATGTCCGTTGAGGAAGCGCGTGAGGTTTTGCGCGCTAACGCGAGAACGGCTGACGGACAAGGTAAGCAGAGGCTGGCAACTTCGCGTGCGATCAAGAGAACGAAAGTCATTGCTTCGGCCTGATCGAAACGAGGTGCGTGCCCACTCACGCCCTCGCACGGCGAATGCCGCCGACGACGTTGCGTCATGGGGGATGTGAATTCATCGCCTCCTGTCAGCGGCAACGGCGGTTAACTATTAGCCCAAGCGGTTAAGCCGGCGTCCTTCCAGCAGACTGATCACGTCGTTCGCAGCATCGAGCACATTCGTTCCCGGGCCGAAGATAGCCGCAATACCGTTCTGCAACAGGAAGTCGTAATCTTGTCGTGGAATGACTCCACCGATTATGACGATGATGTCGTCGTCCCCCCGTGCCTTGAGAGCCGCAACAAGTTCTGGCGCGAGTGTTCGATGGCCGGCCGCGAGTGATGAGATACCCACGACCTGGACCTGGTGCGCAATCGCCATCTCGGCTACCTCGTTCGGAAGTAGGAACAATGGCCCGGTCACCACCTCGAAACCGATATCGCCGAAAGCCGACGCGGTGATCTTGGCGCCTCGATCGTGTCCGTCCTGTCCCAGCTTGGCAATCATGATCTTGGGTGCCCGTCCCGCGGCCGCGCTGTAGCCACGAAGCCGTTCGACAAGCGTGCCGTATTCCGGGTCGCCGTTGTAAGCTGGGCCGTAAATCCCGCGGACGACTTGCGGCACGGCGGAGTGGTCGCCGAACACGGTTCGCAGCGCGTCGGAGATCTCGCCAACCGTCGCCCGCGCCCTTGCTGCCTCGAACGCAGCCTCAAGAATATTGCCCGATCCGGTCCGCGCGACGGCGGTGATCGCCTCCAACCGACGCTCGACTTCGCCTGCGTTCCGGCGCTCGCGAAGCTGCTGCAGGCGTGCAACCTGCTCATTGCGCACAGCCACGTTGTCGATGTCGCGAACATCAATCGGCTCCTCGTCTTCCAACCGATAGGGGTTGACGCCGACAACAACCTCGTCACCCCGGTCGACAGCGGCCTGCCGTCGCGTTGCCGCCTCCTCGATGAGACGCTTGGGGAAGCCCTCCGCCACGGCGCGGGTCATGCCGCCGCGGGCCTCGACATCCTCGATCAGCGCCCAGGCCTTGTCGGCCAGTTCCGCGGTCAGGCTCTCGACATAGTAGGACCCAGCGAGCGGATCGACGACCTTTGTCACACCAGTCTCGTGTTGCAGAATCAGCTGCGTGTTGCGGGCGATCCGGGCGGAGAACTCGGTCGGCAGCGCGATGGCTTCGTCGAACGAGTTGGTATGCAGCGATTGCGTGCCACCGAGCACCGCCGACATTGCCTCGAAGGCTGTACGGACGATGTTGTTGTACGGGTCCTGCTCCTGCAGCGACACGCCGGAGGTCTGGCAATGGGTGCGCAGGATAAGCGAGCCGGCCTTCTTGGGCCGGAACTCACGCATGATCCGCGTCCAGAGCAGGCGCGCGGCTCGCAGCTTGGCCGCCTCCATGAAGAAGTTCATGCCGATGGCGAAGAAAAACGAGAGCCGGCCGGCGAATTCATCCACATCGAGACCGTTGGCGAGTGCCGCACGGACGTATTCGCGCCCGTCAGCCAGCATGAAGGCAAGCTCCTGCACCAGAGTGGCGCCCGCCTCCTGCATGTGGTAGCCGGAGATCGAGATCGAATTGAAGCGCGGCATTTCGCGGGCGGTATAGCCGATGATGTCCGAGACAATCCGCATCGAGGGTTCCGGCGGGTAGATGTAGGTGTTCCGGACCATGAACTCCTTCAGGATGTCGTTCTGGATCGTGCCGGATAGCGCCGAGCGGCTCACCCCCTGCTCCTCGCCAGCGACGATGAAGTTCGCCAGGATCGGTATGACGGCGCCGTTCATCGTCATCGACACCGAAATCGCGCCAAGCGGGTGTGCCGTCGAGCAAGACCTTCATGTCCTCGACGCTGTCGATCGCCACTCCCGCCTTGCCAACGTCGCCGGTCACGCCGGATGGTCCGAATCGTAGCCGCGGTGGGTGGCAAGATCGAACGCGACCGACACACCCTGCTGTCCCGCTGCCAGCGCCTTACGGTAGAACGCATTGAACGCTTCCGGCTGTCCGCCCTCGGCATACGCACCCTGACCCCGCCGATGGAAGTCCGCGGATTGAGGCGAGTTGTGTTTCCGAGATCCGACGGTTGGCATCCCGGTCGAGGTCATGGAGGAGGGCGAGGGTTTGCTGGGTCAGCGTGACCGGTACCACCCCCTCGATCCAACCGTGGTCTATGTCGCGGTATCGGTCACCAACCTTGAACGAGCGCGGGCCTATTTCGGCACCGTCGTGGGCCTTGAGCCGGTAGAGGGAGAGCTCCACACGCCGGGTCACGAGGCGCTCTGGGGCCTCGCCGACGCTCGCCGGCGGACGGCTTTGCTACGCGGCGGCACAACCTTCATGGAACTCGTCCACTATGAGTCTCCCGCTGGGCGGCCGCGCCCGATGGACGACGGCCTGGACCGTCAGGGCTTCAAGACGGTTGCCGTCGGCTTCCGAGACCCGGCCGACACCGGCGCGGTGTTCCGTCGCGTCAAGCAGGCCGGCTTGTCGTGGACGGTCGCCGAGCCCGTATCAAATATTGGTGGCAACCACGTTATCGGCGCGGTCGCTCACAATATGAAGACGCTCTCAGTTCCACTTGAACTCGAGCGCCAGTTCGGCTATTCGCCGGAGCCGGAGAAATGGTGGCGTCCACCCGTATCCGCCCAAGGCTTGCAAGCTCACGATCGAAGTCCGCCAGATAGTGCGACCATAATAAGGGAACGTGTCTCATGTTGGATGTGTGCGAAACGGGTCAAGCATCACCAGCGCGCCTGGCGCGATGCCAGGGTTGTGACGCTGCATGGAGCTCTCAAGCTTGAAGCTCTGTCAGAGAATTATGGCTGGTTGATGGCTGGTCTCGAGCCGCACAAGTTCGGCGGTATTGCCGCAATCGATCGGTTTGCACCAGCCTCTGTAGAAGCGGTGCACTAAGCAGTATCCAAATAGGATCGGTCGGCATGGGACAAGTCGTAAACGGCATCGGCGACGAGGTGATGACGTCTGGAATAGACCCGGCGGTTCGCAATTACCCCGGATTGAACCCTCGCCAGCAAACCTCGGACGGGCTCGTAATCGACTACGACGTGGCTTTGACGTTGCGAGACGGCATAACAATTTACACGGACATATACCGGCCGGCCAATGCCGCTGGTCCGATCCCAGCCATCGTGCTGTGGAGTGCCTATGGCAAGCATTATCGTTGGCCGCGCCCGGTGCTGGCGCGCTTCACGGACAATTCCGTCATCAGTGATTACGCCCCGATTGAAGCGCAGGATCCGGCAGTGTGGTGTCCGGCTGGCTACGCGATCGTTGTCCCCGATCCTCGCGGCGTAAACTCCTCCGCAGGGGACCTGACGACTTGGTCGCCGCAAGAAGGCGAGGACATCCACGACACCATCGAGTGGGTTGCACAACAGCCTTGGTCCAGTGGCAAGGTCGGGATGGGCGGTGCCTCTTACTTCGGCATCGTTCAGTGGTTCGCGGGAGCGACCCGGCCGCCGCACCTTGCCGCGCTCATGCCTTACGACGGCATGAGCGACCTTTACCGGGAGTTCGCCTTTCACGGTGGGATGCCAAATTACGGCTTCGTCAGGTTCTGGAACGACCAAAGGCGCCGCTCGCTCAATCGTGCGGAGGATTGGGTGGAGGCGATGAAAATCCACCCGTTCATTGATGACTATTGGAAAAGCAAAATGCCGGCCGTCGAGGAGATCAACATCCCGACCTACGTGATCGCAAGTTGAAGTGACCACGCGGTTCATACCCGCGGCTCGCTGTCGGCCTACATGCGCCTGGGCACCGAGCAGAAGTGGCTCGAAGTGCATGGGCGAAACAAGTGGGCACGCATGTACACGGCCGAAAGCCTCGCTCGCCAGATGGCGTTTTTCGATCGCTTCCTGAAGGATGTCCCGAACGAGGTCAACACCTGGCCGAAAGTGAGTCTAGAGCTACATGAGCGCGTCGATGTCGGACATGAACGTGCAGAACAGGAATGGCCGCTTGCACGTACGCAATACACCCAGTTTTATCTGGACGCCTCGACGGCATCATTGAGCCAGGAGCCGATCGCCACCTCATCCACGGTTTCCTATGACGCGACCGCGGCCGAGCCACAGGCAATGTTCTCGTACCGATTCGAGAATGAGACGGAACTTACTTGTTATTTCAAGCTCAAGTTATGGGTTGCATGTGAGGGGGGTGACGACATGGACCTCTTTGCCGCCATCCAGAAGCTGGATACGGCAGGCGAACTCGTCAACTTCTACTACATCACGCGGTTTCGTTTCGGGCACGCTGCACACGGGTGGTTGCGCGTGTCGCATAGGGAACTCGATGTTACAGCAAGCAAGCCTTACCAGCCGGTGCACACTCACTTGCACGAAGACATGCTGCAGCCCGGTGAAATCGTGCCAGTCGAGATCGAGATTTGGCCGTCCAGCACGCTCTTCCGCGCAGGTGAGCAAATACGTATCGTCGTCATGGGGACAGATCCGTTTCCTCCATCGGACGACCCAGGCGTTATCATCGCGCGGCACTCAGAAACTCGAAACGCTGGACAGCACGTCATCTACACTGGTGACCATTTTGATAGTCACATCATTCTTCCAGTCATCCCAAAATGATTTTGACTGGCAGAGTCAAGGGACAAGTGGACGTGGGTTTGAGCCGTTTAGCGAGAAAAAGAGTAGGAGCGGACCATGGCTGAGAACGACAAAGCGGCAATCATCGAAATCCTGAACCTCTACGGTTTTGCGCTCGATGCCCAACAATGGGATATGTTCGACCGAATTTTCTCCGAAGACGTCTATGCAGACTTTGGCCCGGCGGGTGCGCGCTGGTCAGGCCTTGCCGATTTCAAACGCTCTTTTGCCGAGTTCCACGTCACGTTGGATAACCATCAGCATACGATGATGGGCCATCTGCTGCATGTCGATGGCGACAAGCCTTACTCATTCTCCTACGGCAACTGGCTCCTGGTACGAGAGTCGGCCAAAGGGGGCTCGAGTTGGCTCGGCACCGGGTGGTATGATGATGAACTCATCCGCACTCATGATGGTTGGCGTATCAAGCAACGGGTATGCCGACTAGTGTCTTGGACCGGCAATCCGCTCGTGCCTGTTCCCAATGCGGAACACAACCCGGATATGAAGACAAATGTTCTAAGCCTCGATTGCCAGGCCGGCAAAGTCGGGTTTCTCAAGGCGATCATGGCCGGCTAGCCTCTGTGTCCGGCGATGCCACCTGGAGATGTCGTGGCGATTGAGGCCGTTCGCCGCTCGGCACGACGTTCGGAGAAGACGAAGCGAGGGAAACCATGAACGGCATCACCCAATCAGGGAAGAAGCAGGACAACGACGGCGGTATCCTAACGGGCGTCTTTGCCGGTCCCGTCACCGGGCTGAAGTATCAAACACCGACGATGGCCGGCCTGACGAACGAGCGCGGCGAGTTTAGCTACCGCGACGGCGAGGCGGTTACGTTCCTGGTCGGGCGTCTGGCCTTGGGGACGACGGACGGCGGGCCACGGGTCAACCTCGCACAGCTTGTTCACCGCGTTGCGGGGGAACATTGACAAGTTGCACGACCCGGCGGTCACCAATCTGGCGCGGCTGCTCCAAACGCTGGATCAGGACGGCGATGTGGAAAACGGCGTAACGATTGCGCCGCTCGTGCATGAAATCATCGGATCAAGGGTCATTACCTTTGATAGCCTTCCCGGTGTCCACGCCGCTGCCTCGCCCGGATTGGACAAGTTCGAGAACGACCCGGCGATTGTCGATATCGTCAACCAACTCAACGCGACACCGGGGGTGTTCACAGCCAAGACACCTCGGACGCTTTGTACGGGGCCCGCCGCGCGGAACGAACTGCGCAGGAACATCCGCGGCATCATCAAGATGACCGACGTCGAGATCCCCCTGCGTGACGGCTCGCATGTTTGCGCCGATGTGTTACGCCCTGCTGATGATGGCAAACATCCCGTCATCATGAACATGAGCTTCTACGGCAAGAGTTTCTACCACGACTGTATCTGCAACGACGCTGCCGTCTTCGAAAAAGAAGCGATTGAGGACCGTTACTTCTCGGGCAATCCCGACGGTTTGCAGGATGAAAACTACGAAAGCGTCAACACGGCCGACTGGGTTCCAAACGGTTACGTGGTGATTCGCATCGACTCGCGTGGCGTCTGCAAAAGCCCGGGTCTACAGGCGCCATTGAGCCGCCAAGAGGCGGACGATTATTATGACGCGATCGAGTGGGCTGGTGTTCAGTCCTGGTACAACGGTAGTGTCGGGCTATGGGGCATGTCCTATGTCGCAATGACACAGCACAACGTTGCGAGCCTGCAGCCGTCCCATCTGAAGGCGATGATCGCGCAGGGCACTGATTCGGATCCGTACAACGAGTATCTGTACGGTGGCGGGTTGTGGGATGAAGCTTGGTGGACCTGGTGGCGGCAAATCTGGTCTGGCAAGAACAATTGTGGCAATCGCAGGGAAACCGACTGGATGGCTCAGCTCCGGGCCAATCAATTCGACGATCCGGTTCTCTACGGTCCAGATAGCGCGAACTTCATGAAGCCGGAGATCGAGAAGGCCACGGCCGCCGTCTGGATCGTCGGTCCTCAAACCGGCGCCGTCATACATCAGTTGGGCAGCAGTGAGACGTTTATCCGCTCCGTTGGGGCCTAGGCCAAGAAGTTCGATTTCGTAGATGCATGGTTCCCGAACTGCTATCGCCGCGAGACGGTGGCCGAGCACATGCGGTACTTCAACTATTGGCTCAAAGGCCACGCGAACGGGGAAATGCATGGTTCGCCCGTTTGTGTCCAAGTCAGAACGGGGAACGGCGCCTACTACGACCTGCATGAGAGCGAGTGGCCGATCGCCCGGACGCGCTACACCAAGCTCTATTTGGATGCGTCACAGTCGGGGTGGCAAAACGACGAACGAAGGCAGGATCTGCTGCGAATTACGCATACTCCGCCGACCGTCGGGACCAGCAAGAGCTATGATGCTCATTTAACCCTCGGACAACCCGTGCCGTTCCCGAAGGGACATGTTGGAGGAACGCCCCGTTGGTCCACCGGCATTTCCTTCGTGAGCGATCCCATGCCCGAGGACATGGTGCTGGTAGGATACATGAAGGTTGGCCTCTGGGTCTCATCGACAAGCAGCGACATGGACGTTCATGAGGTTCTCTATGACGCGGTCGGCATGCCCATCGACCCTGAGCATATCCACCCGGTCGGTTATGGCCTGCTGAAGGTCTCCCACCGGAAGTTAGATACCGATCGCAGCACAGAATACGGGCCGGTCCATACCCATGCCGCCGCCGATTACGCACCATTGGCGAAGGACGACGTCGTGGCGATTGAGTTGGGGCTCAATCCAAGCACTGCGGTGATCAGGCGAGGCTATCGACTGAAAGTTGACATTCAGCCCAACGCGCCGGCTGGAATTCCTTCCCGCGCTTATGATGAAAGATACCACGTCGGGGCGACGAACACCATTCACACCGGACCTCAGCATCCATGCTACATCCAACTGCCAATCGTGCCTCGACCGGCGGGCTGAGACACCCAGTGGGGGGAAGCCGATCCTTTGGGTCGGCAATCGCCGCGGCCGACCGGGGTTCTGAAGCATGATCCTGGTAACAGCGGCCGGTGGCAACCAAGGCAAACGGCTCATCCCAAAGCTGCTGGCGCGAGGCGCCACCGTGCGGGCTCTTGTCCGCACCGCAGCTTCCGGTGCGATGTTGCGTGGCATGGGCGTGGCTGATGTTATCGTCGGCGACATGGCCGATTCCGACGTCATGGCGTGCGCGATAGATGGGGTCGAAAAAGTCTACCACGTTGGTCCGACACTGCATCCGAGAGAACGTGAGATTGGGTTTGCCGCAATCGCCGCGGCACGGGCGAGCGGCGTCAACCACTTCGTTTTCTTGTCAGTGCTACACGCGATAACAAGCGATCTGGTTCAACATCACGTCAAGCGCGACATCGAGGAACAGCTCCTATCGTCCGGCCTGGAGTTCACCATCCTGCAGCCGTCCAACTATATGCTGCCCCATCGGCTCCGGGCAGTGTTTGAACAAGGCCGTTTCCAGCTCTCGTGGTTACTGGAGCGCTATCCGTCGCTGGTTGATTTAGGCGATGTCACCGATGTGGCCGAGGCCGTGTTGGCTGACAGCGATAGCCACGCGGGCGCGACCTATGAACTCGTCGCGCCGGAACGATACAACGCGCACGAGCTGGGGCAAATCATGTCTGACATTATCGCACGTGATGTTGCCGTTGAACAGATCAGTGCAGATACGTTCTTCAAGGAGCGCATAGGTGAGCCAAGCCAGTTCCGCTACGAGTCACGGGCGATGCGCGCGATCAGCGAGCGCTACAGCAGCCACGATTTCATTGGAAATTCAAACGTGCTGACCTGGCTGCTCGGGCGCCCGCCAATCACCTACGGCCAGTTTGTCCAGGCGGCGTTCGATGCATATCGAGCCACCAAAGCTTAGACGCGACGAGGACCGCCGTTTTGAGGGTCATCTCAGCCGACATTTGTGCTGACCTTAGGGTCAAGCGACCGCGCGCTACGTGCGTAGGCTTTCGCCCTTCAGCTCGATGCGGTCGGAAGCCGAGCAGGTGGAAGGTGCCGAACATCAGCTCGGTGTGCCGTCGCTTCGGCGGCGTGACTTGCGCTGGATGGTGTCAAGCCTGGGTGTTCGCAAGGGCGAGTCCTCGGCGTCATGGGGCCGAACGCTGATCGGCTACCGCCATATCGGGAGCGGCGGCCATACGCTACCGACCCCCTATGCCGATTATAAATGAAGGAGCCCTTAGCCGGTACCGTAACGGGCGTTGCTGACAGTCAGCCGGATCGGCGTCACCATACCAGATTGCGATTGACTAGTCTCCTTCGCTGAGCGCGATGTCATACTATCAACTCGGAACCCGCCCGTGAGCCTTACCAGTTCTTCTGCCTCGTGTTGGAGGGTGTGGCCAGCAGCCGTACTCTGCTCCACCATGGCAGCGTTCTGTTGGGTGACCTGATCCATCTGGTTCACCGCCGCGTTAACTTGATGCAGGGCCGCAGCCTGCTCCTCCGCCGAGGCAGCTATTTCCAGGATCGTCGCATTGATCTCGCTCACTCGCCCCATGATCCGGTCCAGCGCTTGACCGGCGTCACCAACCAGCTTCACTCCTCGGCTCACCTGCTGTGTGCTTGCACTAATCAGCACCTTGATCTCTTTTGCTGCTTGGGCGCTGCGCTGCGCCAAGGCGCGAACCTCGCTGGCCACCACAGCAAAGCCACGTCCGGCTTCGCCAGCTCGCGCCGCCTCCACGCCAGCGTTCAGCGCCAGCAGATTGGTTTGGAAAGCAATCTCGTCGATGACACCGATAATCTGGCTTATCTGCGTGGATGATCCTTCGATCTCAGTCATTGCCGCCACAGCATCGCGCACAACGCTCCCGGTGCGCTCCGCGTCATCGCAGGCGGCGGCAACGACTTTGCGAGCCTCGCTGCTACCGGCTGCGGTGCGCTTGACGGTTGTGGTTATTTGATGCAACGCCGCCGCTGTCTCCTCCAGGCTGGCGGCTTGATTCTCGGTCCTGCCGGATAAATCGTCGGCAGCATGGGTGATTTCGCCGGCCCCCGACTGGATCGCGAAGGTGGCGGAGACGATCCCGCGGATCACTTGGCCCAGTTGGCTGGTTGCGCTGTTAAGGTCTGTCCTTAGTTTCTCGTATGCAGGGGGGAGCGCTTGTTCCAGGCGGTAGGTTAGGTCTCCGGTAGCGAGGCGTTCTAGCCCGGCGCCGATAGAGCCCACCACAAGGGCGGCAGAAGCGGCTGCGGACCGCTCTTCGGCCTCACGCCGCACCGCCTCGTCCTCAGCCGCGCGGCGTCCCTGAAGGTCAGATGCTTCCTTCTCGAGCGCCTGCGTCCGCAGGGCATTGTCCCGGAACACCTGCACTGCCCTTGCCATCATGCCGACTTCATCGCGCCGGCTGACAGCGGGGATCGCTGCAGTGAGGTCCCCGGCCGCCAAGCCCCTCATTGCGGCCGTTAGCCGACGCAGCGCGCCCGACAAGTCCCGCCCGAGGAAATACGAGAAGAGTCCGGCCAAGATCGTCAAACCGACCACGACCGCCAAGTCCGACTTCGCTTTGGACCAGAAGACCGCATCGATATCCGTCACGTAGGCGCCCGTGCCAATCGCCCAATTCCACGGAGCGAACAGCTTGGTATAGCCAATCTTGTCGAGTGGTCTGGTCTCACCAGGCTTCGGAATCTTATAGTAGGCAAAACCCTCTTTCTTGTCGCGTGCGACGCTGACGAGCTTGGACACCATGTCAGCGACGCCCGGGTTGCTCGTGGCATTGGGCCCGGTGAGGAAGTTCTTGCCTTCGAGCGATGGGTTGCCGCCGTGCACGACGCCGGTGCCGGACATATCCCATATAAAATAGTAGTTCGTGCCGTCGTAACGCATAGCGCGGACTGCGCTCTTTGCTGCCTCCTCAGCCGCCTCCTCTGTCATCTGGCCTTTTACGGCACGGTCATGAAATGCAGCGACGGTCGACCAAGCGACTTCATCCAGATGCCGCACCTCTGCACCGCGGGCTTCGAGCAACGCCTGCCGGAAGTTGATTAGCGATTGAATCGACACGAAAGCAGGCGTCGCAACACCGATTGCGAGGACGAGCACAATTCGGCGTGATACGCTGAGGCGGTCTATCATCGTGCAATCACCATGGTCAGCGCTCATACCTATTGAGAGATAGGGCAAGCTAACTCGTGAACATAAGCGAAAGGTTAATGAAGGCCGTTTGTATCAGCACGAAGCGGTATGGTTTTCCGTCCTGGCTCAGTATGTCAAGCAATGTGAGGTCCCATTCAGTGCTCCCCCCCTTCGCTAAAGTGTGGATCGGCGCCCAGTCGGGGCTCTGACTTCACTCCGATACCGTTCTGTGGTGAGCGGATGTGGGGTCGCCACAGGAGTATCCATGGCGGCGCGGTCTAGCTCTGCGTCTCTGCGCCCGCCCGGGCTGACGGTGGACGGAATGCCCGCGAGGGGGCATCGCCGCAACCATTGCTACGGCACCATCCTCTGCGACCTGGAACGTCGCCACCGCGTCGGTTTACGGACTTGCAGGCGTGGCTTTCTTCTTGCTCGCGAGTTTGCTCAGGCCCACCAGGTGGGCGTTGGCGGTCTCGGACGCGGCGCGCTCCATCGCACGGTATTCCCTGACCAAGATACGGCCCGCCTCGGTAAGCCTGGCTCCGCCACCCCCCGTGCCACCGGCTGAGGTCTCCACCACCGGATCGCCCACGGCTCGGTTCAGGTCCTCCACCAAGTGCCAGGCCCGGCGATACGACATCTTCATTGCCCGGCCCGCCGCCGAGATCGACCCGGCGCGGTCGATTTCCTCCAGCAGCGCCACCTTGCCGGGCCCGATGCGGCCGCCGGCCGGAAGGTCGACCCGAATGCTGAGCCGACAGTTGCTCTTGGTGGCCATGGTGGGCGCCAGATGTCGTCGTGCAGGTCCGGCTATAGCGTATGCCGCCGCGCGGAGCTATGCCCGAACGGGCGGCGTTGGTGCGCGCCGACAACAGGATGCCCGCCATCGCCGCCAGGCCCCGGTCAACATGGAGGACAGCAGCAGCGCACGGGGCACAGCAGGCCGGTGAACAGTGGCGCCGCGCCGAGGTGCCCGCCAACTGCAGCTCTCGACGCGGTGTCGGAGGCGGCTTGCGTGACGCCCGCGCGCATGCGGTCGAACCAGGCGCCGCCGTCCACCTTCACCACGTGGCCATGGACAGCTTCTTGCTGCCATTGACCTCGGGCGGCCCGTGCAGACCCGGCCGCTCTGGACGATCATGCAACAGCCAATGGAGGTTCCGGAGCGGCCAGCGCCGCATGGGCGTGCGGGCTAGAGCATCATCCGACCGAACGCGATCAGCCGTTGGATAAAGATTCTCGGCAAAACAAAGATCTAGAGCTTCCTTCCGATCCACTTCGATCGGAAGAAAGCCCTAGTGAGCGGCGGGCGCGGCAGTTTTTGGAGCGATCACCTTTCGCATGAATGGCACCAGCAAGGTTGCGATGATGAAGGCCACCATCACCGCCCGGAAGGCGTCGGCGAAGGCCAGGGTGGACGCTTCCCGGTAGGCGAGGTTCCACAGCCGATGCAGCGCCGCCGGGTCGGCGACGGTGGGCCCAGTTGGCAGAACGGCGTAGCGGCTCGCGATCTCGTGCAGCGTGCGGGTCATCGCCCCGTTCGCTTGCGTGAGATTGGCGGCGATCGCCTGGAAATGCGCATTGGTCTGGTCGTTGATGATCGCCGCACTCACCGCGATGCCGACGGCGCCGCCCAGATTGCGCATCATGTTGAACAGGCCGCTGGCGTATTTCAGCCGCTCGGGGGGCAGGCTGCCGAGCCCAAGGGTGACGCTGGGCGCCACGGCGAACACCTGCGGGAAGCCGCGCAGGAACTGCGGCACCAGCAGTTCGGCCCCGCTCCACTCCGAGGTGATGAAGCTGAAGCGCCACATGGCCGCGGCAAAGCAGGCCATGGCGACCATCATCAGCCAGCGTGTGTCGACACGGCGCGCCAGGACGATGTAGCAAGGCGTCCCCACCAAAGTGGCAACTCCGGTCGAGAACACCGCCACCCCCGTCTGCCAGGCGCTGTAGCCCCGCACATAGCCGAGGAACAGCGGCGTCAGATAGATGGTGGTGAAGATGCCGATGCCGGTGATGAAGGAGAGCAGGCAGCCCAGGGTGAAGTTGCGGTTGCCGAGCGCGCGCAGGTCGACCACCGGGTTGGCCACCGTCAGGCTTCGCACCACGAACGCCCCCAGCGCCGCGCCGGCGACCCAGGCGCAATCCCTGATCTTGGCGTCGCTGAACCAGTTCCAGCGGGTGCCTTCCTCGAGCACGTATTCGAGCGTGCCAAGCCCCACCGCCATGAGCGCGATCCCGGTGTAGTCGGCGCCGCGCAGCAGCCTGGTGTCGGGCGCGTCGATGCGGACCAGGAAGGGGATGGCGATGGCGATCGCGGCGCCGGGCAGCAGGTTCACGTAGAACAGCCAGTGCCAATTGAGGCTGTCGGTGATGAAGCCGCCGATCACCGGGCCCAGGGTCGGCGCAATGGAGGCGATCCCGCCGATCACCGCCGCCGCATAGACCCGGCGCGGCCCCTGGAAGTAGTGGAACGAGGAGGTGAACACGGTCGGGATCATCGAGGCGCCGAGCAGGCCCTGCAGGCCGCGGAACACGATCATGCTCTGGATGTCCCACGCCAGGCCGCAGAGCAAGCTGGCGACCGTGAACCCGGCGGCCGAAGCGGTGAACAGCCAGCGCGTGGAAAACACCCGGGTCAGCCAGCCGGACAGTGGGATCATCACGATCTCCGCAATCAGATAGGCGGTCTGCACCCAACTGATCTCGTCCTGCGCGGCCGAAAGCCCGCCGCCGATGTCCTGCAGCGAAGAGGCGACGATCTGGATGTCGAGCAGGGCGATGAACATGCCGCAGCACATCACCGCGAAGGGCAGCACCGACGGCGGGCGGGGCGCGTCGCTCATGGCGCCCCCGCCCGCTGCGCCCCCGCCCGCTCCGGCCTTGTGTCCACGCGCACCGTGGTCGAGAGGCCGGGGCGCAGCGCGGGCAATTGGTCGTCACCGTCATCGAGGGCAATGCGGACCGGGACGCGCTGGACGATCTTGGTGAAGTTGCCGGTGGCGTTCTCAGGCGGGATCACGCTGAACACGGCGCCGGTGCCGGGCGACAGGCTGACCACCCGGCCGCGGAAGCTGTGGCCCGGCAGCACGTCGGCGGTGACGCTGGCGAGCCGGCCCGGCGCCATGGCGGCGAGCTGGTCCTCCTTGAAGTTGGCATCGACCCAGAGGCCATGGGCCGGGATGATGGAGAGCAGGTAGCCGCCCTGTGCGACATAGCTGCCGACCTGGGCCGCGCGGTTGCCGACATAGCCCTCGATCGGCGAGCGAAGTTCAGTGTAGCCGAGATTGAGCTGCGCAGTCTCGAGGTCGGCACGGCCCTGGGCGACATCGGCCTCGGCCTTGGCGATCTGTGCCTGCAATACGGGGACGCGTTGCCGGGCGGCCTGCAAGGCGGCGCCGGCGGAGAGCACGGTGGCGCGGGACTGCGCGTCGAGCGAGGCGGTGCGCTGCTGATCCTGGCGCGAGCCGGCCGCCGTGCTGGCCAGGTTGCGGTAGCGTTCGGCGTCGGCCGTGGCGTAGTCGGCCTGAGCGGATTTCGCCGCCAGCTCCGCCGCCTCCTGCTGAATGGTCGATTGCTGCAGCGCCAGTTGCGCCCGCAGGCTGTCGAGAGTGGCGCTCGCGCCGGCGACCACCGCTTGGGCATGGGCAACAGCGGCCTGGGTGTCGCGCGGGTCGAGCCGGATCAGGAGCTGCCCCGCCTGGACGAGTTGGTTGTCGCTGACCGGGATCGCCGCGATGAAGCCTGCGACGTGCGGAGCGATCGTGGTCAGGTTGCCGCCCACGTAGGCGTCATCGGTGGTCTCGATGAAGCGGCCGTCGGTCCACCAGGCCATGCCGAGCCAGGCGCCGCCGCCCAGCGCGGCCAAGGCTGCGGCGAGCAAGGCCAGGCGCTTGCGCCCAAGACGCCGGTGCGTCCTGGCTGGCGCCGGGTCGAGGTCACGCTGAACGAGGGTGGTGGACACGGAGCCTCCTTTGGTCGGGGGAGCTGCCCGGCCGGTGTGGTCACCTTCACCATGATAGCAATCAGCTTGCATCATGCAAGTAGTCATCCTAGATGGGCTGCATGCAACGCAAACGCTTCGACACGATGACTTGCCCGATCGCCCGCAGCCTCGAGCGGGTCGGGGAATGGTGGAGCATGCTGATCCTGCGCGACGCATTCGCCGGGCTGACGCGGTTCGATGAGTTCGAACACAGCCTGGGCATCGCTCCGAACATGCTCAGCCGCCGGCTGTCTGCCCTGGTCGAGGCGGGAATGCTCGAAAAGCGGCGCTACAGCGAGCGGCCACCGCGCGACGAATACGTGCTGACCGATCGGGGGCGGGATTTTCGCGGCGTGTTGTTCGCGCTCCTGGCGTTCGGGAACCGCCATTTCGCCCCGGAGGGCCTCAGCGTAATGCTGGTCGATGCGGCTTCGGGACAGCCGGCAGAGCCGGTGCTGGTCGACCGCAGCTCCGGACGGTTGCTGGTGGAACCGGAGTTCAAGGTCGTGGCTGGACCTGCCGCAACCGGCCCGATACATCAGCGCTTCGCCCGGCGAGATGCCAAGCTGCAAGGACAGTCCTAAGCATCGGCACACGACGACAATAAGGATGGCAGGCATGAAGGGGTTCGATCCGCGGTTCTGCGATCTGCCGGACTACATCCTCGATATCACCAAGGAGATCTGGGAGGGCCGCATCGCGACGCTGCGACGCTATTACGGGCCCGATATCCCCGTTCGTTCACCCGGCTCCGTGGCGATCGGCAACGAAGGCGTCATCGCCGCCACGATGGCGACACTTGCCGAATTCCCGGACCGTACGCTGTTGGGCGAGGACGTGATCTGGTCAGGCGACGAGGACGCCGGGTTTCTCTCGTCGCACCGGCTGCTCTCGACCGCGACCCACAGCGGCGACGGCGTCTACGGCCCGGCAAGCGGGCGGACCTTGCGCTTCCGTGCCATAGCCGACTGCTTCGCCCGCGACAACCAGATCACCGACGAGTGGCTGGTGCGTGATCAGGGGGCGATCGTACGGCAGATGGGCATCGAGCCAAAGCGCTACGCGGCGGACCTGATCACCCGCGGTGAGCCAAAGCCGCTCACGCCGGCGAATGACCCGGTCGGCCCGTATCGTGGCGCCGGCAACAACGATCCATGGGGCGTGCGCTACGCCGAGACGCTGTCCCGGCTGATGGCCGGCGACATGGCGTCCGTCCCGAACGCCTATGACCGCGCGGTGCAAACCGAACTGCCGGGCGGCGTCACCGGGCATGGTTGGCAGGCAGTCGACGGGTTCTGGATGCGGTTGCGCAGCGCGTTCCCGTCGGCGGAGTTCCGCATCCATCATCGGATCGGCCGCGAGGACAAGCAGATGCCGCCGAGAGCAGCGCTGCGATGGAGCCTATGGGGGCGGCACGATGGATTTGGGGCATTCGGGCCACCCACCGGCGCGGCCGTCTATGTGTTGGGGATCAGCCATGCCGAATTCGGTCCGTATGGGCTACGACGGGAATGGGTGCTTTACGACGAAACCGCGATTTGGACGCAGATCGCGCTGCATACGGGTTGAGCGCTCGGCTGGTCCGTGCTGGCTGCCCCGTTCGCCCTGAGCAGAGGGCGAGTGGCGAACGACTCATGAAGCCGCGCGCAAAGCAAGCAGGAACTCGTTGACTTGCGTCTTCAGCATGGCGGTTTCGCTGCGCGCGGTCTCGGCCGAGGACAGCACTTCGCGTGACTGCGCGCGGGTCTGCCGCGCTTGGTCGGTCGCGGCAGAGATGTTGCGGGCGACCACGGCGGTCTCTGCCGCGGCTTGCTGCACCGACTGAGCGATCTCCCAGGTCGCGGCACCCTGCTCGGCAACCGCCGATGCGATCGTCGCTGCGGCCTTGTCGATGTGGTCCAACGTCTCGCCGATCGAGCGAAGCGTCGTAACGGCGGCACCGGTTTCGAGCTGCATCGAACGAACCTGCGCGGAAATCGCCTCCGTCGCCTTGACCGTCTGGCTGGCCAATGCCTTGACTTCCTGCGCCACCACCGCAAAGCCTCTACCGGCCTCGCCAGCGCGGGCAGCTTCGATCGTGGCATTGAGCGCCAGCAAGTTCGTCTGCGCGGCGATGCCTGCGATGAGCGAAACAATTCCGCCAATCCGGTCTGCCATCGCGTTCAGCCCCGTCACGCAGTGATCGGTTTGCGCCGCCTCGCGCACCGCTTGGCTGGCGAAATCGGCGGCCTCCTTGACCCGGATGCTGATCGCTTGAACGGACGACGAAAGATGCTCCGTCGTCGACGCAACCGCTCGCACGTTGGAACTTGCGGCCTCAATGGCCTGCGCAGCGGCATTCGCGCTCTCGCCATTGCTTGCGGCCGTGGCGTCCATCGCGAGCGCCGTGTGCTTCAGGGCTTCGGCCGAGCCGCCAAGCGTCGTCGCGATGCCACCGACCGAGGCTTCGAACTGCGCCACCAGTTGCACCTGCTCGGTCAGCCGCTGCCAAATCAGCAGCGACCCGGCGAATGCGCCAAGCCGGTCCGTAAGCGAGGTGGCGGTCACCTCCAACGTCTCGCCACCGAGCACGACCCGGGCGCTGAACGGAAGCCGCGCCGGGTCCTGCAAGGCGCTGAGCGTCGCGGGCGGGTCGGCAAACAGTCGATCTGCAATGCCTTGGAACGCGTCGAGCGGCAGCGCGGATTGCTCACCCACCGGGGCGAGGAGCGCCGAGACCTGAGGATTGACGTAGACGACGGGCAAGCTGGGAGTGGCACCCACCGTCATGACGCCAATGGGAATCTGCTCGATGATCTGAGCTTGCATAAATGCGTCACGGACGACCTCGCGAAGCCGGCTCAGGGCTTCCCCCATCTGACCGATCTCATCGCGCCGCGAAGCAGACGTGATGACGAAGTCTGTGTCGCCATCGGCCATCGCGCTGACGGCAAGCGTCATCGCCCTGAGCGGACCCGCCACAGCCCGCACTGTGAGCAGGCTTGAAAGCACGAGAAAGAAAACGAGCACGGCGCCGAGCGTGAACGTCTGGCGCCGGCCAAGCAGGCGGTCGCGTTTGGCCTCTACGCCGGCCTGGTCGGTGCGCACGGCGAACAATCGCATGCTTTGCCGCATGGCCGCGACAAGCCGTTCGTTCGCAGGATTGACGTCGGCGGCAATCTCGGTCTCGGCGCCTGTGGCTGCGTCGAAGAGGGCGTTGGTGGCTCGGATCAGATTGCCCCCAGCGTCTGCCAACGCGTCCAACTCGTCGTGCAGAGACGCCCCGGGCAGGATACTCGACAGATCGCTCAGCAGAGTCGACGCAGTCACCATCTCGCGCTGCACCGTGGCCAGCATCGACCGATCCCCCGTCGCTAAAAAGCGGAGAGTGTCGGTCTGCATTTGCTGCATGGCGACTTCATAGAGGCGCAGGCTGCGAGCCGCGTCCGCGGTTCTCGGCCCCTCCAAATCCGGCAAAATGGTGTTGCTTGGCTGCAACTCCAGCCCTGCGATCTCGTGTTCAAGCTCGAGCAAGCGCGAGGCGAAGTCGTCCTGGGCAGTGCCAAAGCGGTTGTCGCGCGCAACGATCATGGTGTCCCGCTTGGCAGCAGCGAGTTTCAAGGCCGCGCCGAACCGATCGATACCAGCCAGAGCTTCCACCAGCCATGGGCTCGCCTCCGCGTCTGTCTGTGTATTCAAATTCGCAATCAAGTCAAAGGCGCGACGCCGATCCTGCTCGGCCAGCGCCAAGGTCGCAGCGACGTCGGCGCGACTCTGCCGCAACTGCAGCGCCTGACCCTGCAATTGCATCCGCTGCGTGGCGACGATCGCCGAACTCACCGCCGTCTTGCCCAGCGCCGCGGCCTCGCGATGCTCGTCCAGCAGGCTCTGCCGACCGAGGCTGCTCACGATCACCCAGACAAGGCCACCCAGCAGCAGCATCATTGCCAGGCAAGACGCTGCCAGCCGCAAGCTGATAGGGGTGTCGCGCAGCCAGCGCATGCAACTGTCTCGCCTCGTCCTGGTTCGGGCCAGTGTCGGCGAATGAAGTTAATAACCCATGACGACCGGACCCGCGTCGCGAATTTCAGTGGTGCAGCACCCGAGACAGGAACAGCCTTGCCCGCTCCGTCTGCGGGCGCTCGAAGAACTGCGCCGTCGGCGTGTCCTCCAGGATGGCGCCTTGCTCCAGGAACAGCACCCGATGCGACACCCGGCGCGCGAAGCCCATCTCGTGCGTCACCACCGCCATGGTCATGCCCTCTCTCGCCAGCGCCTGCATGACGTCCAGCACCTCACCCACCATCTCGGGGTCCAGCGCCGAGGTCGGTTCGTCGAACAGCATCACCGCCGGGTCCAGCGCCAAGGCCCGGGCGATGGCGACGCGCTGCTGCTGGCCGCCGGAAAGCGCTGCCGGGCGCTGGTCCGCCTTGTCCGCCAGCCCGACCCGGGCCAGCAGATCGCGCGAGCGCCGGTCCGCCTCGGCGCGGCTGCGGCGCAGCACATGCACCTGCGCCAGGCTGACGTTGCGCAGCGCCGTCATGTGCGGATACAGGTCGAACTGCTGGAACACCATGCCGATGCGCGCGCGCAACCGCGGCAGGTCGGTCCCGCGCGCGCCGACCGAGACCCCTTCCACCAGGATGCGACCCTGCTGAAACGGCTCCAGCCCGTTGATGCACTTCACCAGCGTGCTCTTGCCCGAGCCGGAGGGGCCGCAGATCACCACCACTTCGCCGCGCGCCAGGCTGGCCGAGCAGTTCCGCAGCACCTGCGTGCCACCGTAGGACTTGCCTACGCCATCTAGGACGACCATCGGCGCTCCAGCGCCGTCCAGAACAACAGGCGCCTCGCTCACAGCGCCGCCAGCTTGCCCCGGCCCGACAGCCAAGACCCGGCCAAGCAGATGACGAAGTAGACGATGGCGACGAAACCGTACATCTCGACCGGCCGGTCGTCGCGCCCCGCGACCACACTGGCGGCGGTGAGGAAGTCCCGCAGCGCCACCACGTAGACCAAGGACGTGTCCTGGAACAGGATCACCACCTGGTTGACCAGCAGCGGACCCATCGCGGCGAGCGCCTGCGGCAGCACCACCCAGCGTAGCACCTGCCACGGCCGCAGCCCGGTCGCCGCGGCTGCCATCGCCTGTCCGCGCGGCACCGCGGCGACCCCGGCGCGGATGATCTCGCAATAGAACGCCGCCTCGAACAGCACGAAGGCGGTCAGCGCCGCGGGCAGCGCGCCCACCGGGTGCCCGGTCCAGACCGGCAGCATGAAGTAGAACCAGAACAACACCAGCACCAATGGCACCGAGCGCATCACCGTCACATAGGCCGAGGCCGCCAGCGCCACCGGCCAGGCGCCAGCACGCGCCAAGGCCAAGCCGCCGCCCAGCAGGGCGCCCCCGCCGGCGCCCACGGCCACCAGCAGCGCGCTCAGCAGCAGTCCATGCGCCAGGAACCCGGCGTTCTGCCAAATCACCCCGGGATCAAGGTCCATGCGTCGCCCCGGCTGGCGGCAAACGCGTGGCCAGCAGCCGCATGCCGCCGGTGATGCCGAGCCCGATCGCCAGGTAGATCACCGTCGCCGCGGTGAACGCCTCGAAGCCGTGGAAGGTCTCGTTCTCGATCCGCTGGCTCTGCGCCGTCAGCTCCAGCACGCCCACGGTGAGCGCGATCGCGGACAGCTTGAACGTGGTCAGGAACTCCGACGTGAGCGGCACCACGATCAGCCGCAGCGCGATCGGCAGCAGCACAAGGCGGTAGGCCTGGATCGGCCGCAGCCCGGTGGCCAGCGCCGCCTGCAGCAGCCGCCCGCGCGCCGCTGCCACGCCGGCCCGCACCTGCTCGCCCACCCGTGCGCCGGCGAACAGGCCGATGGCGATGGCGGCCGTGATGAACTCCGGCTGCGGCATGTCGCGCTTGATCCACAGCCCGAGCGCATCAGGCACCACTTCGGGGAACACGAAGAACCACAGGAACAACTGCACCAGCGGTGGCACGTTGCGGAACAGCTCGACATAACAAGTCGCCGCCGCCCGCAGCGGACGCGACCCCAGGCTGCGCGCCGTGCCCACCAGCGTGCCGACGGCCAGCCCGATGCACCAACTGGCCAATGTCAGCGCGAGCGTCCAGCCGACGCCGACCCAGAGCCAGCCGAAGTAAGGCGGCCGGAACAGGATGCCCCAGTCCCAGGTGTAGTTCACGGCCTTTGCATCGTCATGCCAGGCCTGGAGCCTGGCACCCTTGGGCTAACATGCGGCCAACAAACGACCGACGTCACCAGCCGTACGCCGTGGATGCCAGGGTCACGCCCTGGCATGACGACGGTTGTCTTGGAGGCTCTCATACCGCGCGCCGTCACTCCGGAAACGAATACGTCTCCCAAGCCGCCCGCAGCCGAGCGCTGACGCCCACTCCAAACGGCGCGAACCACTTGTTCACCAGCGCCTCCGCCGCCCCGGACTTGAACATGTCGGACATGCAGTGGCCCGCCGTCCACGCGAAACTGGGGTTGTTCTTCGGGATGATCAGCGCCTCCGGCTGGTAGCTCAGCTCCGGCCCGACGATGGCCAGGTTCTCCGGATGGTGCGAGGCCTGCATCAGGCTGTAGAACGCGGCGTTGTCGCTCAGATAGGCATCGGCCCGGCGGCTCTCCACCGCCAGCAGCCCGGCCGGGTGGTCGTTCACCCGCATCACCCGGATGTCCAGATGCTGCTGCTCGATCAGCCGCTTCACCGTGGGCTCGCTGGTGCCGCCGGTGGCGATGGCGACCACCTTGCCGTTCAGGTCCGCCACGTCTTTGATCCCGGACGACTTCAGCACCAGAAGCTGCTCGGCCGATACCCAATGGATCGGCGTGAAGGCCACCTGCTTGGAGCGCTCCCAGGTGCGCACGGTGCCGTCGCACACGATGTCTACCGTGCCGTTGGCGACCAGCGCCTGCCGGTTCTGGATATTGACGGGGACGTAGCTGAACTTGATCTCCGGCAGGTTCAGGTCCCGCTTGGCCGCCTCGCCGATATCCTGGCACAGTTCCACCGCATAGCCGGTCGGCTTGTTGTTGGCGTCCAGGTACGACAGCGGCACCGAGGTGTCGCGATAGCCGATGGTCAGCGTGTGGGTCGCCTGCAGCTTCTTGACGACGGAGTCGATCTCCTGCGCGTGCAGCGGCCCGGCCCAGGCGGCCAGGAGGGCGAGGCCGACCCAGGCCCGGAGGGCCAAGCTGAGCAGGCGGACAAAGGGGCGGGCGAGCATGAGCGGTCTCCTGTTCAGGCGGTTTTGGCGGCGGGCGCGTCGGCGTCGGTCCACTCGTCGCCGTGCAGCTCGGGCGTGCCGAACGCCTGCAGCAGGGCGAACTGGAGCTCCACGTCCGCGACAAACAGGCGCCGCACCAGCCCCAAGGCAAGCCGCTTGGCTCCGTCGCTGATGGCGGGGATGTCGCCGGACAGCCTGCCGTGGCTGAGGCTGGCGTGGTGGTTGAAGCAGTGGATCCGCGTCAGCGCCGGGCACGTGCCGGGCTCGCGCTCGGTGAAGGCGTAGTCGGGCGCCAAGTCCGGCGAGTCGGCCAGCTCCACGTTGTCCAGGCCGGGCGGCGCGGCCATCCGGTGCTTCCACAGGCGGATGTAGGGGGCGAACTCCGCCAGTTCCGGCCGGCGCGACAGGTCGAAATGGAACCCGGTGGCGAAGATCAGGAAATCGACGCTGTAGCGCCTCTTGGGCGTGCGCACGTCCAGCGCGGCGCCGCGCGGCTCCAGCGCCAAGATCGGGCTGCCCAGGTGGAAATGCGCCTGCGGGAACGCCGAGACGCGCAGGGTGCTGTCGCGCGGCGGCGGGGTCTGCTCGGCCATGGCGTAGTGCAGCAAGCGCCACTTCCAGTCGTCCGGCAGCGCCTCGAAGCCATGCACGGTGCCCGGGCTGGCAATGCCGGTGAACTTGTTGATGCGCGGGATGTCGGCGCGGCGGACGAACAGGTCCACCCGCGCGGCGCCCGCCTCGAGCGCCGTGGCGGCGTTGTCCATCGCCGACGCGCTGGCGCCCACCACCCCGACCCGCTTGCCGCGGAGAGCCGCAAAGTCGATGTCGTCGGCCGAGTGCGCCCAAAAGCGACGGTCCAGCCCGTCCGCAACCGGGGGCACGTAGGGGCCGCCCAGCCCGTCCCGTCCGCTGGCCAGCACCAGGTGCCGGGTCAGCATCCGCTCGGGCCCGTCTGGGCCGGTCAGGTGCAGCTCCAGCGCGTCGGCGCCGAACGGGTGCACTGCGGTCACCCGAGTGGCGTTCACCACCGGCAGGCCGAGCACCCGGCGGTACCACACCAGGTACTGCATCCATTGCAGCCGTGGGATCTTGCCCAGCCGCTCCCAGGCCTCGCGCCCGAACTGCGCCTCGAACCAGGCGCGGAAGGTCAGCGCCGGCAATCCCAGCGCCGGGCCGCTGAGCTGCTTGGGGGAGCGCAGCGTCTGCATGCGGGCGAAGGTGACCCAGGGGCCTTCCAGCCCGGCCGGCGCCGCGTCGTAGGCCACCAGGTTGTCGATGCCGGCCTGCAGCAGCGCCGCGGTGGCCGCCAGCCCGGCCATGCCGGCGCCGACCACCACCACGTCGCGCAGCGGCCGGCCGTCCAGCTCGCGCCGCGGCACCCAGGGCTTGGCGGGCAGCTCCAGATAGGCGAGGTCCTGCGCGAGGCGGGCTTCGAGGGCGGGGAGGCCAATCACGGTCATCGCCCGCACCATAGCGGCAACAGCACGCTGCACCGCAATAGCGGCAACAGCACGCTGCACCGCAATGAGGATTTGCCCGGTCCGCCTCCGCCGTGCTGTCCTGCCGCGTCACGAGCGGAGGCGAACGGCATGACGGGCACCATCGAGGCACTGGCCACCGGCCCGGCCGCCATCGCCGCCATGCAGACCCGGCCCGAGCTGATGGCAGCCTCGGAGGCCAACGAGCAGGCGGCGCTATTCCCGCGCGACCCGGGCGGGCTCAGCATCCCCGAGCGGCTCGCCTTGGCCAGCCGCATCGCCGCCCTGAACGCGGACGCCAGCCTCGCCGCCCGCTACCGCAGCAAGCTGGCCGATCACGGCGCCGGGCTGCTGGACCGCCTGGCCGACCCCGCCTGGTCCGCCCCGCCCGACAATCCCCGCTTGGCCGCCATCCAGCGCCACACCGACCTGGTCACGCGCAGCCCGCGCGACGCGACCCGGCACGCCATCGCCGCCCTGTCCGCCGCCGGGTTGGCGGAGCCGGACATCGTCCGCCTGTCCCAGGTGATCGCGTTCGTGAACTACCAGGTGCGCGTGCTGGCCGGCCTGCGCCTGATCGGGGCCGCGGCGTGAGCGCCGTCACCAGCTTCACCGCGGACCCGCTCGAGTGGCGCCCTTATCTCACCCCGGTCGATCCGGCGCAGGCCACGCCGGACCAGGTGGAGGCGCTGCGGGAGACGCCCTCCAACACCAAGGTGTCGGACTACGTGCTGGTGCTGGCGCATGACCCGCAGACGCTGGGGCAACGCACGCCGCTGTTCAACGGCATCATGTACGGCCGCGGCGGCCTGCCCCGGCCGGAGCGCGAACTGGGCGCCACTGCGGCCTCGGTGGTGAACCGCTGCGTCTACTGCGCCGCCGTGCACGCCGCCCGCTTCAACACGCTGGCCAAGCGGCCCGAGGTGATCGCCAGCGTGTTCGCCGGAGCGAGCGCGGCGCTGAGCGGGCGGGAGGCGGCCATCGTGCGGTTCTCCACCCGGCTGTCCGCCTGCCCGCCCAAGGCCGATGCCGCCGACGTCGCTGCCTTACGCGCGGAGGGCATGACGGATGGCGAAATCCTCGACCTGGTGCTGTCGGTTGCGGTGTTCGGCTGGGCCAACCGGCTGATGCACACGCTCGGCGAACCGGTGCGGCCCAAGTGACGGCGATGCGGGTCGCCGTGCTGGGCGCGGGCGGCGTCGGCCTGGGCATGGCCGCCCTGCTGTGCCGCGACGGGCATGACCCGGTGCTGTGGTCCCGCTCCGGCGCGCCCGGCACGGTCACCGCCGCCGGGGCAATTGCCGGCGTGTTCCAACCGCGCATCGCCCCCACCTGCGCCGCGGCGCTGGCGGGGGCCGATGCGGTGCTGCTGGCCGTGCCGGGCTATGGCCACAAGGCCGTCATGGACGCGATGGCGCCCCATCTCGGCAGTGGCCAGCCCGTGATCGTCAGCTCCCACATGTCGCTCAGCGCCGTCTACCTGCGGCAGCGCTGCCCGGATGCGCAGGTGGTGGCCTGGGGCACGACGCTGGTCACCGGCCGCAGAACCGGCCCCGGCGCAGTCCAGGTCAACCACATCCGCAGCCGGCTCGACCTGGCGACGCTGCCAGCGGAGACGGACGGGCTGGCGCTGTGCCAAAGGCTGTTCGGCGACCGCTTTGTCGACCGCGGCAGCCTGGCCGCCATCGCCCTCAGCAACCTCAACCCGCAAAACCACATGGCCGTGGCACTCTGCAACCTGACCCGCATGGAGCGCGGCGAGAGCTGGAAGCAATACGCCCACATCACGCCCGCGGTCGGCCGGCTGATGCAGCGGCTGGACGAGGAGCGCCTGGCCGTGGCCGCCAGCTATGGCGTGGCCGTCCGCACGCTGGCCGAGCACTTCCGCCTGTCCTTCGCCGCCGAGGGCGACACCATGGGCGACATGGCCGCCAGCCTCGCCGCGCGCCCCACCGACCCAAACGGCCCGGCGACCCTCGACAGCCGCTATGTCGTCGAGGACGTGCCATTCGGTCTCTGGCCCACGGTGTGCCTGGCGCGCGCCGTCGGCGTGCCCGTACCCTTGCACGAGGCGGGCGTTCACGTGTTCTCGGCCCTCTACGGCCGCGACTTCGCCGCCGAAAACGACATCCTCCCCGCCCTCGGCCCCCTCGCCGCCGCGCTCGCAACGCCCTCCCGCACCCTTTAAAACTCCCTCTCCCTATGGGCTAAGGCATTCACACATCTCTGGTTGCCTGTTGGCGCCGGTTCTGATTCGCTCTGTCTGGGTTGGGAGCGATGAGCGATGGCGGATTTGGGGCTGGGGCGGTTTGGCGACCGTCGCCTGGAAAAAGGGGGGCCTTTTTGCATGCCCGGCTGGTGCAGACGGCCAGCCAAGGCGTGCGGGTGCGCCGTCTGGGAGGCAGCCGGGCGGGCGAAATCCGGCTGACGCGGTTCCTGCGCAACCCGGCGGTCAGTCCGGCCGAGATGGCGGTCACGGCGGCCAGACGCACTGCCGAGCGCTGTGTCGGGCGCCGTATTTTGGCCATCCAGGACACCACCGTTGTGCGCTCTGACGGCGGCGGCGGGCACTACCTGCATGTCGTGCTGGCTGTTGATGCCGAGGACGGCGCCATCCTGGGCCTGATCGACGCCGCATTTCTTCACCGCACCGCCGGGCGCAAGCAGCTGCGCCACGCCCTGCCGATCGAGCAGAAGCAAAGCCAGCGCTGGCTCGACGGTGCGCAGCAATCGGCCGAAGTGTGCGCCGATGCGGCGCAGGTCACGGTCATCGCCGACCGCGAGAGCGACATCTACGAAGCATTCGCGCAGCGACCACCCCATGTCGATCTGCTCGTGCGGGCCATGCACGACCGTAGCCTCGACGAGGGTGACCGGTTGTTTGCCCGCATCGATGCCCAGCCGATTGCGGGCCGGGTCAAGCTGTCGCTGCCGGCCAAGCCGGGACGCCGGGCCCGCGACGCGCAGCTTGCGGTGCGGTTTGCCCCGGTGCAGCTCGCCCGGCCCAAGGCTGGAGGCAAGGATGGGCTGGCCGTGGTGAACTTGCACATGGTCGATCTGCGCGAGGTCTGTCCACCGCCGGGCGAGCCTGCGGTGCATTGGCGATTGCTCGTGACTAAGCCGGTGAGCAACCTGATCGAGGCGATGGCCGTGGCCGACCTGTATCGCCGTCGGTGGGCGATCGAGCAGTTGTTCCGCACGCTCAAGACCCAGGGCTTTGACGTCGAGACCATCGACATCAACGACGACGCCCCTCGCTCGTGCCTGATCATGGCAGCCTTGGTGGCCGCGGTGAGCGTGCAGCAGTTGGTGCATGCCCGTGATGGCGGTCCAGGCCCTTTGCGCCCCATGACGGACGCGTTTGAGCCCGAGGATTTGCCGTTGTTGCGCGCCCATTGCCGTCGGCTTGAAGGCAAGACCGAGCGGCAAAAGAACCCCCACCCCGAAGGAAGCCTGGCCTATGCTTCCTGGATCTGCGCCCGGCTGGGCGGCTGGACCGGATACTACGGCAAACCAGGCCCAATCGTCATGCTGAACGGCTGGACCGAGTTCCAAATCGGACGAACCGCCGTCAATACACTTATCGCGCATGACAATGTGTGAATCCGCTAGCTCCCTATGGGAGAGGGCAGGGGTGAGGGGTGCCGCCCGGTGGTGTTGGCGAGCGAGATATAAGCCGTCGACCCCTCACCGATCCCTCTCCCAGAGGGAGAATGGGAAGAGTTAGTGCGGAGCGCCCAAGCGTCGTCATCACACCGCTATGAGATGCCCTCCTACGGCGACTTTTAAAAACCCCCGTTTGATTTTGGCACGGGCATGCACAGTGCTATTGTGTAATGGGCAGCTAAATCCTCGTTGCCTAGACACCAGCTTAGTCTCAGTCGTATTTAATAATGAGTTTGAGGGCCGGATGAATGGCACATCGCCGCAAGATCATCGATAGGCGCACGCGCGCTGGTAGGAAGCTCGGACGACAGATCGACCAGTTTCAAGGAGCAGTGATCCTCTGCATAATCGGGGCTGTGATAGCCGCTGCCGCTTTTGGTGATAAATCGTCTAAGCCGGCCCCGTCAGTAGCACAGTCTATAATCAGCCCCGCCCAAGCAGCAACGTCTTCCGGCGATGGAACAGCAAGCCAATCACAAACATCTAAATATCCAGTCGAAGGCTCTGCAACGACTGGACAATTGGCTATGAACTCAATACCCCGGTCGACTTTCTCTACTTCTCACGATCTTTACCAGGCTGACTCAGATCTCCCTTGGCGCCACGTGACCGACACTGGAGTGCGCTGGAGCCTGCGACGGGCTGGTGCCGGCTCCTTGCTGCTGCTGGTCGACCTTGGCGAGGGACAGGTCGCAAGCGTTTCAGTCGCGTCTGCGTTCGAACGACTCGATTTGGCAGGCATGAACCTCCGGGTTGATCAAGTGCGGACGTTTATTGCTCAGAACTACCCGGTAAGGACCTCTAACTTCAATTTTGAACGAGATGGCAGCGTCCGCCTAATACCATAATCTGCGCCTGCCGGAGAGGAAGAGCGGTCCGCCTCCGAATGCGATCCCCCTGTTCAGCACGTCCCGCCAAACCACCGTCATCACACCGTCATGAGACGCCCCGCGCCGGCGACTTTAAGAACCTCCCTGGTTTGAGCGGGGCAGGAGATCCAACGGGTGGTGCCGGGCGCGAAAAAGGCAGGGGCTATCCTGGCCACTCTGGCGGCTCTCGCCGGCGTGGCTGAAAGCGGTCTCGCGGCCACCCTGCCGGACAGCTTGGACCTCGGCGCCGTGGGCGTCGGCGGCGGCGGCACCGATCAGCCCGCCCCACCCCCCGCGCCACCCCCTGCCGCAGTCGCCATCGCCCCCACCAGCACGCCGCTTTCCGTCACCCAGCCCACCTCCAACATCAGCCGCGCCGCCATCGAGCAGACCGTGCCGCCCTCCGGCAGCTATGACGAGATCATCCGCACCACCCCCAGCGTGGTCGCCATCTCGCCCAACGGCCCCGGCCTCTCCGAAGCCGCCGACCTCACCATCCGCGGCTTCACCGACGGCCAGTACAACGTCACTTTCGACGGCATCCCGTTCGGCGACGCGGACGATTTCAGCCACCACACCACCGCCTATTTTGGCGCCAACGTGCTCGGCGGCGTGAGCGTGGACCGCGGCCCCGGCACCGCCGCCACCATCGGCAACGCCACCTTCGGCGGCACCGTCGCCCTGCAGTCGATCGCCCCGAGCCAAACCTTCAGCGTCACCCCCTTCGCCTCGGTCGGCAGCTTCGACACCCACCTGTTCGACCTGACGGTGAACACGGGAGCGATCACCACCCTCAACGGCGGCACCTACGTGCTGGACGCCGAGCACCTGGGCAGCAACGGCTACCTGACCGAAAGCGGCCAGCAGCGCTCCAGCCTGTTCTTCAAGGCCGTGCAGCCGCTGAACGACACCACCCTGCTGACCATCGTCTCCACCGGCCAAGCGCTGCAGCAATACCAGCCCGCCGGCGCCACCGCCGCCCAGATCGCCAGCTTCGGCCCCAACTACGCGCTCAGCAACAACCCGGCGAGCCAGAACTTCTACCGCTTCAACGGCGAAACCTACCGCACCGACTTCAGCTATGTCGGCATCCAGTCCCAGCTCAGCAGCGGCCTGCTGCTGGACAACAAGACCTACTCCTACGCGCTGGTTCGCCACTTCAACAACGGCGAGGACGTCAACGGCGAAACTCCGAACGGCACCGCCTTCAGCGCCAACGACGTGCCGGGCCAGCTCGCCCGCAACGACCTGCGCGCCTATGGCGACGTGCTGCGCCTCGTAGGCACCCTGCCGTTTGGCGTGCTGCGCACCGGGTTCTGGGTGGAATACCAGGCCAACCAACGCAGCCAGTACGAGGTGGACGAGACGCTGGGCGGCGTCCCCAACCCCGTGCTCACGACCGTGCCCGGCGTGCCCGGCTCCGCCGCCATCGACCGGACGCAGCAAGAAACGCTGACCACGGTGCAGCCCTATGCCGAGTTCGAGTGGCACGTGACGGAGGCGCTCAGCATCACCCCCGGGCTAAAATACGCGCTGTTCGACCGTAGCGTGGACGCACCCGTCATGGAGGGCACCCGGCTGCCGCTGCAGACCTACGCCTCCTACGGCGCGCCCTTGCCGTCGGTGGCGCTGCACTATCAGGTCACCCACGACTGGTCGGCCTATGCCCAGGTCGCGAAGGGCTTCCTGGCGCCGCAACTGCAATTCCTGGACGTGCCCGACCCGAAGGCCGACCCGGTGGCGCCAGAGCAGACCTGGAACGTCCAGGCCGGCACCGTCTGGCACGGCCCGCGCGTCGCCCTCTCCGCCGACGCCTATTATATCGACTTCATCAACATGGTCGGCAGCCGCACCATCGGCTCCGAGACCGAGGTGTTCAACGAGGGCGGGGTGAACTACCTCGGCCTGGAGGGGGACGCGACGGTCAAGCTCGCCGCCGGGTTCAGCCTGTATGGCAATGGCAGCGTCAACAGTGCCCGGCAACGCAGCACGAAAGCGCCAGTGCCGAACGTGCCGCAGGCGACGGTGGCGGGCGGCCTGCTCTACGAGAACGCCGGCTGGACCGGGTCCTTGCTCGACAAGTGGGTCGGCGGCCGCTACGGCGACACCGACCGGCAGCAGTGGCTGCAACCGTTCAGCCAGCTCGATTTCAGCGCCGGGTGGAAGCTGCAGGGGCTCGGCCAGGGAGTTCCGCCGGCCAAGCTGCAGGCGCAGGTGCTGAACATCCTCGACAGCCGCAAGATCAACGCGCTCGCGGGCTACACGGTGGCGGACACGACGCCGCTCTACTTCACCCAGGCCGGCCGCAGCCTGTTCCTGAGCGCATCGGTGGTGTTCTAGGCGATGGCCTCCACGTTGGCGCTGCTGGAACCAAGGCCGAGCCGGGACCGGCTGCAACTCGGCACCAATGCACCCCGCGACCCGGCGCTCGCCGCCGACCCGGCGTGGCGGTTGCGGCCATCGCGCGGGCCGGACCGGAGCGTGCGGCGGCTGATCGCAGGGTTTGCATTGGCTGCGGTGGCGATCACGGCCGGCATCGCCATCACCACGCCATGGCGCCAGCCAATGCCGCCTTCGCCGCCGCCGGAAGCGTTGGACCTGGTCACGGAGCCGCCGCCCGCGCCCCCGGAGCCGGTTGCGCCGCCGCTCGCGCCCGCCAGCCTTCCAGAGCCAGCTCCGCCGCCCGCAGCCGAACCGCAAGCAGTCCAGCCTCCCGAGCAGTCGCCGGTCCCGCCGCTCGCCGCGTCCTCGCCGGCTCCCGAAGCCGCCCCTGCACCGCCGCCGCGGCCAGCCCCCGTCAAGCGCGAGGCCCCGAAGCCAGCCCCTGCACGCCGGCCGGCGCCTCCAATCGCGCCCCCGCCGACCGTTCGACCGTTTGCGCCCCCACCAGCGGCCGAAACCGCACCCGCCGGCCCAGCCGCTCCCAGCGCAGGTGAGATCGCCGCGTTCCAAGCCGGCATGCGCCGCGCGGTCAAAGCCGCGCTGATCTACCCACCCGCCGCCCGCATGGCTGGGCAAAAAGGCGACGTCCATGTCGGTTTCGACTACCTGGACGGAGCGGCTTCCAACGTCGCCGCCGCCGTCTCGAGCGGCCTGCCGATGCTCGACCGCGCCGCTGTTGCCACCGTGCAGTCAGCCCGCCTGCCGCCGCCGCCGCCGGAGCTGGCGCACCACGCCATGCACCTGACCATCACCGTCAAGTTCGACCCGGCGCTCGACCCCTAAACCAGCCCAACCCACACGCCGTAACGTCTCCCTCTCCCTCTGGGAGAGGGTCGGGGTGAGGGCCCAGCGCCCGAAAAGCCGCACTGGATGCGCAGCGCAGCACGCCTCACCCGACCACCACGTCGCGCTCGGGAATCGGCTCGCCCCGCGCCATCCGCGCGATGTTGCCGAACATCTGCAGCACGGTCTTCTCGAACGTATCGGCCGAGATCGCGGCGATGTGCGACGTGAGCACCAGGCCATCCACCCCGATCAGCGGGCTGTCCGGCGGCAACGGCTCGGTCTCGAACACATCCATGGCTGCGGCATGGATCACCCGCTCCCGCAGCGCCCAAACCAGGTCCGCTTCCACCACCACGCCGCCGCGCGCCACGTTCACCAGCACGGCGGTGCGCTTCATGGTGCTCAGCGCGGCGCGGTCGATCAGCCCGGCGGTCTGCGGGGTGAGGGGGCAGTGCAGGCAGACCACGTCCGCCTGGCGCAGCAGCTCGGCGACTGGCACGTAGGTCGCGTTCAGCGCCGCCTCGAGCGCCGGGTCGGCCCGGTTGCGCTGGTTGTAGAGCACCGTGCAGCCGAACCCGGCCAGCAGCCCCGCGACCGCCTGCCCGATCGCGCCGAACCCCACCAGCCCCACCGTCTTGCCGGACAGCAGGAAGGCGGGCCGGCCGAAATTGGCGTCCCACTGTCCCTGGTTCAGCCGCAGCGCCGAATCCACCATGTTGCGCAGCACGGCAATGGCCAGCCCGATGGTGAATTCGGCCACCGGCACGGCGTTGCTGCCCGTGGTGCGCGCCACTTTCAGCCCCAGCGCGCGGGCTGTCTCCAGGTCGAAATTGTCGGTGCCGACGCCCCATTTGTGCAGCAGCTTGAGCCGCCGGGCCGCACGCAGCGTCTCACCCGTGACGGCGATCTGGCCGGAAATGGCATACTCCGCTTCGGCGATGATGACTTGCAGGTGGGCCTCGTCCCGGGCGCTGCCATGGGTGAGCTGCAGCCCGTCCGGCAGCAGCGCGCGCATCCGCTCGGCCGTTCCCGGGGCAATCGGATCGAGCACAACGATGGTTTCGGTCATGGTCTGGCCATATCCCGTCTTTGGCGAAATCGCCAGGCCGCAGAGCGATTCGCCGCTAATCCGGGCGCTGCACCGCAGCCTGCGGCGGCCCGCCGCTGAGCACGACCGGCTGCGCCCCCATGCGGGACACGCTGACCATGGCGCCCACCGCGGCAAATCCCGCCCCCACGTCCAGGCAGACCACCGCGCCCGAGCCCGGCCATAGGCCGAACACCAGTGCCACCAGGGCCGACCCGAGCGACCAGCCCACCGTGCGCGCCACGGCCACCATCCCGCTCGCCGCGCCGTTGCGCTCCGGCGGCCCGGCGGTCATCAGCGTAAGATTGTTCGGCGTCTGGTAGAAGCCGAACCCCACGCCGCAAATCCCCATCCGCCACACCACGTTCCAATCCGCCGGCATCGCCGGCATCGTCGCCAGCAGCACCAGCCCGGTCGACAGCACTGCGAGGCCGATACTGCCCAGGATCGAGGCCGGGTAGCGCTCCGACAGCTTCCCAGCGATCGGCGCCGCCACCGCCACCAGCAGCGGCCAGGGCGTGATCAACAGCCCCGTTGCCACCGCCGAGCGATGCATCATCGTCTGGAACAGGAACGGCAGCGACACATAGGCGAGGATCTGCGCGGCATAGGAACAGATCGAGGTGCCGACCGACAGGGCGAACAGTGGGATGCGCAGCAAGTCGAGCGGCAGCAGCGGCGCCGGCTGGCGGGATTGCTGCCACACCAGCACCGCCCCGCACGCGAGCCCAGCCACGATCTGGCCGAGTGCCAGGGTGGGGTTTGGCCCGCCCAGCGCGTCCACCCCCGTCACCACCAGGCCGAGTGCCGCCGCGTTCAGCACCGCGCCCGCCACGTCCAGGGGGCGATGCCGCTGCGGGCTCGGCGGCGTCACGCGGAAGAACAGCGGCACGGCCACCAAGCCGATCGGCACGTTGATCAGGAACAGCCACGGCCAGCTTGCCACCGACAGGATCAACGCCGCCAGGGTCGGGCCCAGTGCCGCCGAAATGGCCACGAAGAGGGCGATCAGCGCGAAGCCCTGGCCCAGCAAGCGGCGCGGATAGATCTGCCGCACCAGCGCACCGCCCAGGGCCGCCATGCAGGCGCCGCCCAAGCCCTGCACCAGCCGCGCCCCGACCAGGAAGCCCAAGCTGGGGGACAGTGCACAGCCGAGCGAGGCCACGGTGAACAGCGCCAGCCCGAAGCCATAGACCCGCTTCAGCCCCAGCGACTCACCGAGCGAAGCCGCCGGCAACAGGCAGACAGCGACCGCCAATTGGTAGCTGTTGACCACCCAAACTGTCGACGCCTCGCTTGCGGCCAGTTCCCGCGCGATCGTGGGCAGGGCGATATTGGCAATCGCGCTGTCCAAACCGGCCAGCACGACTCCCAGCAGCGCGCACCCCATCACCCACCGCCGTTGCGCCGCCGGCAGCCCGTCACTCTCGCTCATCCGTTGCCCCGCTCTCCCGCACGCAGGGTAATGAGGGCCAAGCGGCCGCTGTGCAACCCGCCGTGCTGACCGTATGCCAAGCGCAAGGCCCACCGACCCTCACGTCACTGGCGGGACGGCGTGGATGCTTAGGGCCGGCCTAACCAGCCGTAGCATGGGCGAAGGCCCATCACCGCGCCCAACAAACACGCCTCACGCCGTCAGCGTGTTCTTCAGGTGCTTCCTTCTCCCTCTCCCGTCCTACACGGGAGAGGGTCGGGGTGAGGGCTCTTGGGGCGAGCACAATCCAACGAATCAATCTACTGCGCCGACAAATCGAGGCCCTCGCACCCTCAATATGCATCGTCATGGCCGGACTTGATCCGGCCATCCGCCCGCGGAGAGGGAGACATTCTTCGGTCACGCCGGCTCGAACAGGCGTTGCGCGAAGTAGCTGCCCTCCGCGACGCCGCCCGGGCAAGCGAACAGCCCGCCGCCGATATGGGTGACGAACTGGTTCAGCATGTCGAACTTCGCCATCCGCTCGAATATCTTGATGAACCCGGTGCGCGGATCACGCTGGTAGCAGATGAACAGCAGCCCGGCGTCCATCTCCATCGCATGGCGCCACGGCGGCCAGCGCTCGGCAATCAGGCTGACGCCGTTGTCGTAGGAGTAACCGCGGCGCAGGATTTGCGCGCCGTCGTTGTTCGCCGGCGCCGCCAGCCGCATGTGGGCGTTCTCGGCAATCACCGGGTTGCCGTCCTCGTCCGCCGCATCGAAATCGGCCGCGTCGAACTCGCCCTTGCCGCCGAGCGGGGCGCCCGACAGCTTGATGCGCCCGACCGTCTGCTCCTGGAACGCGAGCTTCATCCGGTCCCAGTGCTCGAGCGCGATGCGGATCGGGCGCACCACGGCGTAGGAGCCGCCTTGCATCCAGTCGCCACCACCCTCGTCTGCCACCCAGACGAACGCGTCCTGCGCCTTGATGTCCGACATGCCGATATTGGCCGTGCCGTCCTTGAACCCCATCAGGTTGCGCGGCGTCTCGTTGGCCGGCGTGCCCGGCAGGAAGCCCGCCTGCACCCAGCGCACCGCGGCCACGCCATCGGCCAGCCGCATGAACTGGCGCACCGCATGCATCGTGGCCTGCTGGTCGTTGCCGCAGGCCTGCACGGCAAGGTCGCCCCCCGTCCGCTCCGGCAGCAACTGGTCGCCCACGAAGCGCGGCAGGTCGACCAGCGCCTCCGGGCGGCGGTTTGCCAGGCCGAACCGGTCCACCCCGTCCTTGCTGAACAAGCCCGGCCCGAACCCCACCGTGATGGTCAGCCGGCATGGCGGCAGGCCCAGCGCCTCGCCCGAGTCGACCGGCACAGCCGCCGGGTCGTCCGATGCGCCGAGCGGCAGGCCCTGAGTGAGCTTGGCGCCTGCCTCGGTCCAGCGCTGCATCAGCCCGGCGATGTCGCTCGCCTTGCTGGCGATCACGTCGAACGCGGCGAAATAGGTGTGCGTCTGCATCGGCGTGACGATGCCGGCCTGGTGCGCGCCGTGGAACGGAACCCGGTCGGGCGAGTCGGCCGGCGTGGTCGGCAGCGGCGGCGCGCTGGCAGCACCGGCCCGCCCCGCGCCGACCGCCCCGGCGAGCCCCACCGCGGCGCCGAGCAGGCCGCGCCGGGTCGCGAACGGGCAGCCGCTCATCGGCTCCCCCGCATCAGCGTGTTCACGTCGTCCATCACGTAGTAGAAGCCCTTGTCGTCCGGCATCATGGCGATGCCGAACAGGTCGCCATTGCCGGGCGGCGACTGCGCCTGGTCGTTGTTGATCCACTGGGCATACACCTGCTTGCCCGCCGCCGGGTCCACTTCGACCAGCCGGCCATCCTTGCCGTTGCACACCAGCAAGTGGCCTTCCGGCGACCAGGCCATCGCCAGCGGCCAGGACAGCAAGCCGTCCCGCGTCACCACCTTCCCCGTCCCGTCGCTCTGGGTGCGCGTGGTGGCGTTCGGGATCGCGGTGATGACGTTCTCCAGCCCGTCGGTCACGTAGAGCGTGCCGTCCGGCGAGAGCGCCAGGCCGGTGGGGCCGAGCAGGAAGTTGTCGTAGTCGGCCCGGTTCGCGAACCCGTCGCCCACCACGGTCTGGTCCAGCAGCACCGGCGGCTTGCCCTCCGGGATGGCAATCTGCAGCCGCAGCACGGTCGCCTGGTGCAGCTCCACGGGGCGTCCGGTCTTGGGGTCGAGCTTGGTCGGCGGCGGCAGGTCGAACCCCGCCATGCTGATGAACAGGGTCGCGGTGGCGCCGTTGTCCACCACCGCCATGTTGCCCCACGGGTCGTTGATGGTGGGGCCGGCCCAGACCGCCACCAGCTTGCCGGTCGGGTCCAGCACCAGCATGCAGCCAGGGCCCTTGGTGGCGGTGGTCCCGTCCGTGCTGGGCGTGCTGCCGACGATGATCCAGCCGGTCTTCAGCATGGTCATCGCCGTGGTGAGCCCCACGCCGCCGGGGCACTGCGAGAGGTTTTGCGGCAGGCGGGCGACCAGGTAGGTCTGCTGCGTGCTCGGACGATAGCCGACGATGGTGGTGCCGGTGCCTTGCAGGTTGGAGATGTTGTTGAAGTTGTCGACCAGCACGTCATCCTTCATCACCTTTCCCGCCGAAACGGGCGCCACAATGACGGCATACGGGTTGAGGTCTCCGTTGTCGGTCACGGTCGAGGTGAGGGTGCTGTGGCGGTGCACCGTCTCGAGGAAGCCGCGCGGTTCGGCATGGGCGCCGGGTGCCGCGGCCAGCCCAAGGGCCAGAGTTAGTCCAAGGTGCCGCATCATGGTTGGTCTCCTCATCAGAACAGCACGTTGGTGCGCAGGCCAAGCACGAGTTCGTTCTTGATGCGCTCGGTGGGTTCGTTCGGGTTTTGCAGGCCGCCGCCGGGCTTGAAGATATATTGCGCGTCGGGCTGGAGTTGCCACCACGCGTAGAACTGGTACTGGTAGGTGGCCTCGATGAAGGTCTCGCTGCTGCGGATGGCGTCGTAGCCGGCCGGCGAGGCGCCGAAATCCGCGAAAGCGGCATCGCGGTCAAGCGCCACCGCGCGGTGGCTGACATGCGCGTAGCCGAAGCCCAGTCCCACCGTGTCGTCCTGGCGGTTGCGGATCGGCGCGTGCCAGACCACGCCGCCGTTGGCGCTGTAGTCCACCAGGTTGCGGTCGCCCTGCGGCGTGGCGATCACCCGGCCGAACAGGCTGACCGACTGGTTCGGGTTGGCGCCGTTGCGCCAGACCATCTGGTCCGCGACGGCATACACCGAGTAGTCGCCGAAATGCTGCCGCGGGAGCCCGGTGCTGTTGGGCGAGGCCAGCGACGTGCCGGTGTTGTCGAAGCGCAAGTCGCTGAAGTTCTCCGCATCGAAATAGCCGCCGATCTTGTAGGTGTGTCCCAGCGGCGCGCCCTCGCCGGGTTCGACCAGGCCGCCCAGCGCCGGATAGGTGTACTGCAGCTCCGCAATCACCATCGGGCCGCGATTGAGCGGGAACTGGGTGCCGGACGCATTGACCTGCTGCGAGTCGCCTCCGTTGGTGGCGGCGGGGCTGCCGTTGAACACCCCCACCAGGATCGCCAACGGATTGATCGGACGGTAGCGGAAGCGGATGCCCGGCGCCGCCAGCGGATAGGCCGGGCCGCCGCCGGGCAGGTCCAGCGACGGCTGCGTCGGCCAGCCAAAGATCGTGTTGACGAAATAGGCGCCGTTCGGATTGACGATGAACTCCTGGTCCAGGCTCTGCTCGCCGACCTTGATGTCCAGCCGATCCTCCTCGAGCAGTTTCTGCTGATACCAGAACTCCCACAGCCGGGTCGCCCGATCCGCCTCGATGCCGCTCGAAGTCTGGATGGTGCTGAGATCGTCGGCGCTGAGGTTGCGGCCGTGGATCTGCAAGGCACTGATGTTGAACAGCCCGCCATGCCAGCCGAACGCGCGCTGGGTGTCGAGCTGCAGCACCGCCTGGGTGAGCCCGTCGTAGTCGGCACCTTGGCGGATGCCGCCGGTGGCATTGCCCAGCACCTCGCTGGTCTCCTGGATCGCGATGGTGATGCCATAGGGGCTGAGCGCGCTGCGCAGGCCGAACAGGTCGCCGAGCAGGAAGTTGGTGCGCTGCAGGCTGCCGAGCACGGTGGTGCCTTCGGTGCCCGGCTCGCCGTTCTCCGCCGAACTGACCGGCACGGACAGCGGCGGCGGCGCGGCATGGGCTAGGCCGGTCCAAACCGTGCTCGCGACCCCGGCCGCAAGCCCGGCTGCAAGCCTTGCCCTTGGGGCGCAACGTCTCAGCCAGGCACGGCGAATAGCTTGTCTCATCGTTCGGGTCGGCTCCATGGTGCGGATAACGCCGTTATATGCGAATGGTTCGCAGTTGCAAGCCAAATGCGAACCATTCGCATCTTCCGTCAGCGCCGTCATCGAACCGTCACTCACCGCGACAGCCTCAAGTGCTATCGCGCCCACCATGGCCAAACAAAACGTTTTGCTGATCGTCGTCGATCAATGGCGCGGCGACTGCGTGCCCCAGCTGCAGCGCGCAGACGGCCAAACGCCCGTGTTGCGAACCCCGAACCTGGACCGGATCTGCCAGGCCGGAACCACCTTCCGCAACCACGTCACCACCACCGTCCCGTGCGGCCCGGCGCGCGCCAGCCTGCACACCGGGCTGTACCAGATGAACCATCGCGCCTGCCAGAACACCATCCCGCTCGACACACGGCACGACACGCTGCCGAAGGCGCTGCGCCGGGCCGGATACGAGCCCGCCTTGGTCGGCTACACCACCACCGCGCCCGACCCGCGCACCACCGGCCCGGCGGACCCGCGCTTCACCACCCTCGGCGGCGAGATGGACGGCTGGCGCCCAGTCGGCGAGTTCGGCCACGGGCATGACGCCTATTTCGGCTGGCTGGCGCACCAGGGCTATCCGCTCCCCGACAACCGCGACGACATCTGGCTGCCGGAAGGCGAGGGCGCCATGCCCGGCGCGACCCACCTGCCTGCCCGCATCCCCGCCCACCTGTCGGACACCGCCTATTTCACCGAACGCGCGCTGGAATACCTCAAGGGCCGCAACGGCCTGCCGTTCTTCCTGCATCTCGGCTACTACCGCCCGCATCCGCCGTTCGTGGTCAGCGCGCCGTACAACGCCATGTATGCCCCGGCCGACATGCCCGCCCCGGTGCGCGCCGCCAGCCCCGAAGCGGAAGCCGCGCAACACCCCCTACTGCGCTTCTATCTCGACCATTCGGCCAACAAGGGCTTCTTCCAGGGCGCCGAAGGCATGGTCCGCACCCTCGACGAGGCCGCCATCCGCCAGATGCGCGCCACCTATTTCGGCATGATGACCGAGGTGGACGACCAGTTGGGCCGCGTGCTGGCCTGGCTCGACGAGACCGGGCAGTGGGACGAGACGCTGATCGTGTTCACTTCCGACCACGGCGAGCAACTGGGCGACCACCACCTGCTGGGCAAGGTCGGCTATTTCGACGAGAGCTTCCGCATCCCGCTGGTGATTTGCGCCCCGGGCCAGCCCGGCGGCCGCATCGTGGACGCGCCGACGGAGAGCATCGACCTGATGCCCACCATGCTGGACTGGCTCGGCGCCCCCATCCCCAACGCGGTGGACGGGCGCAGCCTGCTGCCGTTCGTGCAGGGCGGCGCGCCGGACCACTGGCGCACCGAACTGCATTACGAGTTCGACTTCCGCGACATCTGGTATTCCAAGCCCGAAGCCGAGCTGGGCGTGGCGATGGAGCAGGCCAGCCTCTGCGTGGTGCAAGACGCACACTATAAATATGTGCACTTCGCCGCCCTGCCGCCGCTGTTCTTCGACCTGCAGGCCGACCCGCACCAGTTCCACAATCTCGCTTCCGACCCGGCGCATGCCGCCCTGGTGCGCGACTACGCCCAGCGCGCGCTGTCCTGGCGGCTCAGCCACGCCGACCGCACGCTGACCCACTACCGCGCCACCCCCGCCGGCCTCGAACAACGCGAGAGACCACGATGATCCACTTCCCCCGCCGCACCCTGCTGGCCGGCGCCGCCGCCACGGCGCTGCCCCGCGTCGCCATCGCCCAGGCCGACACAAGGCCCACCATCACCGTGGCGGTGCAGACCATCGCCACCAGCAACACGCTGGACGACCTGCGCGAGCAATCCAACGTCGGCACCCGCATGTCGATGTTCTTCGTCGAACGCCTGATCGCGCTGAACTACCAGGGCCAGTTGGAATTGGTGCCCGGCCTGGCGACGAGTTGGCGCCGGATCGACGACAAGACGGTCGAACTCGCCCTGCGCCAGGGCGTGCGCATGCACAACGGCGACGAGTTCACCGCCGAGGACGTGGTCGCCAGCTTCGGCCCAGGCCGCATGTTCGGCGACACCCATCCCAGCGCCCAGGGCAAGACCCTGCCGCTGTCGGACGTGATCGTCACCACCAACCGCACCAAGGACCTGCCGCCGGAGGTCCCGCCCGTCGGCCGCCGCCTCTGGCCCGCGCTGGACCATGTGCAGGTGATCGACAAATACACCGTGCGCATGGTCAACGCGACGCCCGACGTGACCATGGAGGGCCGGCTGTCTGCGACGGGCAGCGGCATCATCAGCCACCGTGCCTTCGAGGACGCGCCAAGCTGGCTGGCCTACGCCCGCGCCCCGGTCGGCACCGGCCCCTACAAGATCCGCGAATACCGCCCCGACGTGTCGCTCACCATGGACGCGCACGACGATTACTGGGGCGGCCGTCCGCCGATCAAGACGCTGCGCCTGGTGGAGGTGCCGGAAGTCGCCTCCCGCATCAACGGCCTGCTGACCGGGCAATACCAGTTCGCCTGCGACATCCCGCCCGACCAGATCACCGGCATCGAGGGCCACGCCGGATACGAGGTGCTGGGCGGCACCATCCCCAACATCCGCATGACCGCCTTCGACATGCACCACCCGACCCTGCAGGACCCGAAGGTGCGGCTGGCGATGGCCTACGCGATCGACCGCAAGGCCATCGTGGACAGTCTGTGGGACGGCCGCACCGTGGTCCCTGCCGGGCTGCAATGGCCGTTCTACGGCCGCATGTTCGTCAAGGGATGGACCGTGCCCGAATACGACCCGGCGAAGGCGCGGGATTTGCTCAAGCAGACCAGCTACAAGGGCGAGCCCATCCCCTACCGCCTGCTCAACGACTACTACACCAACCAGGTCGCCACCGGGCAGGTCCTGGCCGAGATGTGGAATCAGGCCGGGCTCAACGTGCAGATCGCCATGGCAGAGAACTGGACCCAGGTGCTCGAGCGCGGCCCGACCCGGGCGGTGCGCGACTGGTCCAACTCCGCCACCTTCAACGACCCGGTGTCCTCCATCGTCAGCCAGCACGGCCCGAACGGCCAGCAGCAGCAGGATGGCGAGTGGACCAACGCCGAGATGAACACGCTGTCCTACGAGCTGGAAACCAGCACCGACTGGGACCGCCGCCACGCCATTTTCGCCCGCATGCTACAAATCTGCGAGCGCGAGGACCCGGCGTATACGGTGCTGCACCAGAACGCGGTGTTCACCGGCAAGCCGAAGTCGATCAAGTGGAAGGCCGCGCCGTCGTTCGCGATGGACTTCCGGGCCACCAATTGGGGGTAAGCTCTGCCCCTCGCCATTTCTTCTCCCTCTCCCGCTGGCGGGAGAGGGTCGGGGTGAGGGTGGCGCCACCGAGCGGCACGCTGGGCACAGCTTGGTTCCAACCCCGGCAGCCACCCTCACCCAACCCGCTCCCGCTGGCGGGAGAGGGCTTTTGAAAGGCGTGAGGGGGCCCACCACACCCCTGGTGACCATCGAGTCCCTCACCGTCGCCTTCCGCGGCACCGTCGCCCTGCATGGCATCGACCTGCAGCTCCACCGCGGCGAGAGCCTCGGCCTGGTCGGCGAGTCCGGCTGCGGCAAGTCCGTCACCTGGCTGGCCGCCCTTGGCCTGCTCCCCCGCTCGGCCACCGTCGCCGGCAGCGTCCGCCTGGACGGCACCGAGCTGCTGAACCAGCCCGGCGCTGTGCTCGACCGCGTCCGGGGCGGCTGCATCGCCATGATCTTCCAGGACCCGGCGAGCGCTCTGAACCCGGTCCAGCGCATCGGCACCCAGGTGGCCGAGGCCGTGCGCCTGCACCGCGGCCTTCCCGCCTCCGCCGCACGGGCCGAAGCCCTCAGGCTGCTCGAGCAAGTGGGCATCCCCGGCGCCCGCGCCCGCATGGACGCCTACCCGCACGAGATGTCCGGCGGGCAGAACCAGCGAGTGATGATCGCCGCCGCCCTCGCCGGCCAGCCGGAGGTGCTGATCGCCGATGAGCCCACCACCGCGCTCGATGTGACGATCCAGGCGCAAATCCTCGACCTGCTGGCCCGGCTGCGCGCCGAGACCGGGATGGCGCTGGTGCTGGTCAGCCACGACCTGGGCGTGGTGGCCGACATGTGCGACCGTGTCGCGGTGATGTATGCCGGCCGCATTGTGGAAGAGGCGCCCGCCGCCGCCCTGTTCGCGTCCCCGGCCCACCCCTATGCCGCCGGGCTGCTGGGCGCGCTGCCGCCACTCGCCGGGCCGCGCCGCAAGCTGCTCGCCATCCCCGGCCGCGTGCCCGAGCCATGGGCGATGCCGCCGGGCTGCGCCTTCGCCCCCCGCTGCGACCGCCGGGTGGACGCCTGCGACGCCGCCGTGCCCAGCCTGAACCCGCTGTCGCCGGGCCGCCGCGCCGCCTGCATCCGGGCCGCCGCTTGAGCCTGCTCGAGCTGGATGGCGTCAGCCGCGCCTACGCCCTGCGCCGCGGCTGGTTCGGCCGCACCACCGCCGTGCAGGCCGTGGACGGCGTCAGCCTGTCGGTCGCCCCCGGCCGCACGCTCGGGATCGTCGGCGAGTCCGGCTGCGGCAAGTCCACCACTGGGCGGCTGGCGCTTGGGCTCGAGGCGCCGGACGCCGGGGAGGTCCGCTTTGCCGGCGCCGCCATGCCGCCGGTGGGCACGCCCGCCTGGCGCACGCTGCGGGCGCGCATGCAACTCGTGCCGCAGGACCCGCTCGGCGCGCTGGACCGCCGCCTACGCGTGGGCGCACAAATCGCCGAGCCGCTGCACATCCACGGCCTGGGCGACGTGCCCGACCGGGTCGCTGCCCTGTTGCAGGACGTGGGGCTGTCGGCGGACCAGGCGTCGCGCCACCCGCACGCGCTCTCCGGCGGGCAGCGGCAGCGCGTGGTGCTGGCCCGAGCGCTCGCCTCCGAGCCCGAGCTGCTGGTATGCGACGAGCCCGTCTCCGCGCTGGACGTGTCGATCCAGGCGCAGATCGTGAACTTGCTGATGGAATTGCAGGCGGTGCGCACGCTGGCGATGCTGTTCATCAGCCACGACCTGCGCATCGTGCGCCAGGTGAGCCACGAGGTCGCCGTGATGTATCTGGGCCGCGTGATCGAGCGCGGCGACCCCGACGCGGTGTTCACCGCTCCCGCGCATCCGTATACGCAGGCCTTGGTCGGCTCCATCCCCGGCAGCGGCCGCCGCATCGTGCTGCAGGGCGACCCGCCCAACCCCGCCGATCGCCCCAGCGGCTGCGCCTTCCACCCGCGCTGCCCGGTGGCGGAGGCGCGCTGCCGGGTCGAGTTGCCGATGTTGGCGCCACGCCGGGGCGACGACCGCCTCGTCGCCTGCCACGTGGCCCAGGACGCCGAGCAACCCCGCTCCCTCGCCCTTGCTTCTCCCTCTCCCTCTGGGAGAGGGCAGGGGTGAGGGTGGCTGCCACATGGCATCATCGGCGGCGTCGGCCCCTCACCCCGACCCTCTCCCAGAGGGAGAGGGAGTGCTATTCGTGGGTGTCGTCATGACCCTCCCGCGCCGCACCCTCCTGGCCGCCGCGGCCGCCCTCCCGCGCATCGCCCTCGCGCAGGCGGACGCCCGCCCCTCGCTCACCATCGCGGTGCAGAAACTCGCCAACACCGGCACCCTCGAGCCGCTGCGGGAGCAATCCTCCAACGCCAGCGAGCACTATCTCGCCGCCCTGCTGGAAACCCCCATCGCCCGCAACCAGCAGCACTGGCTGGAGCGCGTGCCTGGCCTCGCCACCGCGTGGCGCCGGGTCGATGAGCGCACCGTCGAGCTCACCCTGCGACCCGGCGTGAGCTTCCATGACGGCAGCACCCTCACCGCCGAGGACGTCGCCTGGAACTTCGGCCCCGAGCGCATGTTCGGCCCGGCGCTCCCGCCCGACATCCCCGCCGTCGCCCGCCGCCACTGGCCCGAGCTGGACCGCGTGGTCGCCACCGGACCGCTCACCGTGCGCTTCGTCAACAAGACGCCGGACGTGACCATGGCGGGCCGCCTCTCCGCCGGCGGCAGCGAGATCGTCAGCCCGCGCTCGTTCAAGACGCCCTGGATAGACTACGCCCGCGCCCCCGTCGGCACCGGCCCCTACAAGCTGCGCGAGTTCCGCCCCGACGTATCGCTCATCCTCGATGCGCATGACGGCTACTGGGGCGGCCGCCCGCCCTGCCGCAGCCTGCGCTTCCTGGAAATCCCCGAAGCCGCCGCCCGCGTGAACGGCCTGCTCGCCGGCGAATACGACATGGCCTGCGACATCCTGCCCGACCAGATCGCCACCATCGAGGCCACCGGGCGGCACTTGGTGCGCGGCGGCCCCGTGCCGAACCACCGCATCGTCAACTTCGACGCGCACCACCCCGCCTTGGCCGACCCGCGCGTGCGCCTGGCGATGGCGCAGGCGGTGGACGGGCGCGCGATCGTCGACAGCCTGTGGTCGGGACGCACCACGGTGCCGCCGGGCCTGCAGTTCCCGTTCTACGGCCCCATGCTGGTGCAGGGCTGGACCGTGCCGCCCACCGACCCCAGCGCCGCCCGCGCCCTGCTGAAGGCCGCCGGCTACCAGGGCGACCCGATCCCCTACCGCATCCGCGACGACTACTACGTGGCCGAAACCGCCACCGCCCAGGTGCTGGCCGCGATGTGGCAGGACGTCGGGCTGAACGTGCAGATCAGCATCCACGAGAACTGGTCCCAGGTGCTGGCCAAGACGCCCCAGCGCGGCCTGCGCGACTGGTCCAACAGCGCCACCTTCGACGACCCGGTCTCCTCCATCGTGAACCAGGAAGGTCCCGACGGCGCCCAGCAGGCCGTGGGCGAGTGGAGCAACGCCGAGATGAACCGCTTGTGCGTCGCCATGACCGCCAGCACCGACATGGCAGCCCGCCGGGCCATGTTCGCCCGCATGCTGCAAATCTGCGAGCGCGAGGACCCGGCCTATATCGTGCTGCACCAGAACGCCAACTTCACCGCCATCCGCAAGTCGCTGCCCTGGCAGGGCACCGCCTCGTTCTACGTGGACCTGTCGCCCCGCGGCCTGGCATGATCCGCTTCCTCGCCCTGCGCCTCGGCCGCGCGCTGCTCACCGTCCTCCTCGTGGTCACCTTCGCCTTCGTGGTGCTCCGCCTGTCCGGTGACCCGGCGTTGCTCATCATGTCCCCCGACGCCCCGCCCGACGCCATCATCGCCTTCCGCCACGCCTGGGGGCTGGACCAGCCGATCTGGGTGCAATACCTGCGCTACTTCGTCGCCGTCGCGCATGGCGACCTGGGCCAATCCATGCGCGACGGCCGCCCGGCGATCGACCTGGTGGCCGAGCGCATCCCCGCCACGCTCGCCATCACCTTGCCGGCCTTGGCGCTGAAGATCTGCCTCGGCATCCCCGCCGGCGTCTACGCGGCGCTACACCGCAACACCGTGGTGGACCGCGCGGTGATGGCGTTGGCGACCGCCGGGTTCACCGTGCCGTCCTTCGTGCTGGGGCTCTTGCTGGTGCTGGTGTTCGCGGTGCAACTACACTGGCTGCCCTCGGGCGGGGAGGACGGCTGGAGCAGCGCCGTGCTGCCGGTCATCACGCTCGGGCTGGGCGGCGCCGCCATCCTGGCCCGGTTCACCCGCTCGGCCATGCTCGAAGTGCTGGGCCAGCCGTATATCCGCACCGCCAGCGCCCGTGGCGTGCCCTGGGCCGCGGTGGTGCGCCGCCACGCGCTGCCCAACGCCGCCATCCCGACCGTCACCATCGTGGGCTTCATGGTCGGCAGCCTGATGGCCGGCGCCGTGGTGGTGGAAAGCGTGTTCAGTTGGCCCGGCGTCGGCCGCCTGCTGGTGGTGGCGGTGTCGAACCGGGACTTGGGCGTGGTGCAATGCATCCTGCTGCTGGTAGCCAGCACGATGGTAGGCGCCAACCTGGTGGTCGACCTGCTCTACGGCGTGCTGGACCCGCGCTTGCGCAGCATGGCCCAGGCCTGATGTCGGCCGTGATCACCACCCAGGCGGCGCCCAAGGCCATGCGGCGCCTGCCGCTCACGGTGGCGGTCGCGATGGCCTGGCTGGCGGTGATGCTGGCTGTGGCGCTGTTTGCCGACCAGCTCCGCCCCTACGGCATCGCCGCGCTCGACCTGCGCGCCCGCTTGCAGCCGCCGGTCGGCTTGGGCGGGCACTGGGCGCACGCGCTGGGCACCGACGAACTGGGGCGGGACGTGCTCTCCCGACTGATCGTCTCCATCCGCATCTCGCTGCTGATCGCGATTGGCGCCACGGTGATCGGCACGGTGCTGGGCACCACGCTCGGCCTGCTGGCGGCGCAGTTCCGCGGCTGGGTGGAGCAGGCGGTCTTGATGCTGATCGACTTCCAGGCCGCGCTGCCGTTCCTGATCATGGCGCTGGCCGTGCTGGCGTTCTTCGGCAACGCGCTGCCGCTGTTCATTGGCTTGATGGGGTTCTACGGCTGGGAGCGCCATGCCCGGATCGCGCGCGGCCTGGCCATTTCCGCTGCCGGCCAGGGTTACGCCGCCAGCGTGCGCCAATTGGGCGCCGGGCCGCTGCGTGTGTATGGGCGGCACGTGCTGCCGAACATTGCCTCCACCCTGATCGTCTCGGCGACGCTGTCGTTTCCGGAGATCATCCTGCTGGAGAGCGGGCTGTCCTTCCTGGGCTTGGGCGTGCAGCCGCCGCTGACCTCGCTGGGCAACATGATCGGCTATGCGCGGGAGTATCTGCAGCGCGCGCCGTGGATCCTGCTGTCCCCGGGGGCCACCATCGTGGTGACCACGCTGTGCATCGGCGTGGTCGGAGACTGGCTGCGCGACCGGCTGGACCCAACGCTGGACTGAGGCGGGGGGACAAGGTTGGGGTCGCGAAACCGTCACACTCTTGTCCTGAACCTTGTGGCTAGTCTCCGCCCAACACAGGAGATCAAATGATGCTGGGTCGTCGGGGTGCGCTGCTGGGCGGGATGGGGCTGGCTGGGTCATGGGCCATGGCCGCGAGGGCGGCCGGAACGCCGGGCCCCGACATGCCCGCGGCCCTCCTCAGCGGCGCCAAGAGCGAAGGGCAGCTCAACGTCATCACCTTGCCGCGCGACTGGGCGAATTACGGCGTCACCATGGACCGCTTCACCGACCTCTACGGCATCAAGATCGACGACGCCAATCCGGACGGGTCCTCGGCCGAAGAGCTGCAGGCCATCCGCAGCCTCAAGAGCCAGTCACGCGCCCCGGACACGCTCGACCTCGGGCCATCCTTCGCCCTCATCGGCACCCGCGAGAAGCTGTTCCAGCCCTATAAGGTCGCCACCTGGAACGACATCGCCGACGACGTGAAGAGCCCCGACGGCCTCTGGTATGGCGACTATTACGGCGTGGCATGCTTCGCCACCAACACCGGCGTGGCCAAGACCGTGCCGCAGACCTGGGCCGACCTCAAGAAGCCTGACTACAAGGGCATGGTGGCGCTGAACGGCAACCCGCTCGGCGCCGGCGCCGCGTTCGGCGCGGTGTTCGCCGCCGCCCTCGGCAACGGCGGCAGCTACGACGACATCGGGCCCGGCGTCGAGTTCTTCGGCGAGCTGGCCAAGGTCGGCAACCTCAACCCCGCCGTCGCCAGCCCCGCTACGCTGATCGCCGGGCAGACGCCGATCGTGATCAACTGGGACTATCTCAGCCTCGGCTACAAGAAGCAGGCGCAGGGCAAGGCCGTGATCGACGTGTCGCTGCCGAAGGACGCGCCCGTGTATGGCAACTTCTACTGCCAGGCGATCAGCGCCTACGCGCCGCACCCGCAGAGCGCCAAGCTGTGGATGGAATACCTCTATTCCGACGAGGGCCAGCTCAGCTTCCTGGCCGGCTATGCCCATCCGATCCGCTTTGCCAGCCTGCTCGCCGCGGGCAAGATCCCGCAGGAGCTGCTCGCCGCCATGCCCCCCGCCGACAACTACAAGAACGTGAAGTTCGCCAACTCGGAGCAGGTGGCCAAGGCACAGAAGACCCTCGCCGACATGTGGCCCCGCGTGGTCAAGATCTGAGCTGTTGGCGTATTTCTCCCTCTCCCTCTGGGAGAGGGTCGGGGTGAGGGTGCGAAAGCCGTCAAGATGAACGCTGCAGTTCCGACGAAACCCTCACCCCAGCCCCCTCCCAGAGGGAGAGGGAGCTTTTCATCGCAATCGGTAGGAGAGGGAGACGCCTAGCCGTGTCGGTCGCAACCACCACGCGGCCGCCCGACAGGGCGTTGCCCCGGCGCAGGCTGGGGGCTTCCCGCCTGTTCGTGCCCTATCTGTTCATCGGCGCCTTCCTGGCCTTCACGGCCGCGTTCATGCTGGCGCCCACCATCATGCTTGCCATCCAGTCGGTGCAGGGCGACGAGGGCGGCTTCACCCTCGAATACATCGCCAGCCTCGGCGACTACCGTTACCGCATCGCGTTCGAGAACTCGCTCATCCTCTCCGTCGCCTCCGCGACGGTGGGCGTCATCGCGGGCGGGCTGATCACCCATTCCGTGCTCAAGCCAGCCTCGCCGCAATGGCTCCGCTCGGGCGTCACCAGCTTCGCGGCGGTGGCGGCCAACTTCGCCGGCGTGCCGCTCGCCTTCGCCTTCATCTCCACCCTCGGCTCGCTCGGCCTGCTCACCACCTGGCTCAAGGCCCTCGGCATCGACCTCTACGCGCTGGGCTTCAGCCTCTACTCGCTGACCGGGCTCACCCTGGTCTACTCCTACTTCCAGGTGCCGCTGATGGTCATCATCATCAGCCCGGCCATCGGCGCGCTGCAGGCGAGCTGGCGCGAGGCGGCGGAAAACCTGGGCGCCACGAGCGGGCAATACTGGCGCCTGGTCGGCCTGCCGGTGCTGATCCCCTCGCTGCTCTCCGCCTGGATCCTGCTGTTCGGCAGCGCCTTCTCCGCCTACGCCACCGCCTATGCGCTCACCTCGGGCAATATCGGCCTGGTCACGACCGAAATCAGCAACGTCCTCTCCGGCAACGTGATGGCCTCGCCACAGACCGGCGCCGCGCTGGCGGTGGGCATGATCGTCGTCATGGTGGGCGTGCTGCTGGCGAGCGCGCTGCTGGCCCGGCGCGCCGCCCGCTGGATGCCGCACCGGTGAACCGCATCGGCGCCGGATGGGCCGTGCTCGGCCTGGCGTTCCTCTACTTCGCCACCCCGCTGGTGCTCACCGTCACCTTCAGCCTGTGGCAGGGCGGCAGTTCATACGGGTTCGCCGCCTACCGCCTGCTGCTGCACAACCCAGACCTGCCGAGCAGCCTGCTGCTCTCCGTCGAGCTCGCCATCGCCACCGCGGCGCTGCTCTTGGTGCTGCTGGTGCCCGCCATGATCTTCATGAACCTCTATGCCCCGCGCCTGCGCCCGGTGTTCGAGTTCATCTCCGCCCTGCCTTTCGTGGTGCCCGCCATCGCGCTGGTGGCGGGGCTGTCGGCCTTGATCACCGGGCCGAACTGGCTGATCGGCAGCCCGTTCTACCTGGTGATCCCATACTTCCTGCTCGCCTTGCCCTTCGTCTACCGCGGCATCGACGTGGGCCTGCGCAGCATCGACCTGGCGACCCTGACCGAAGCCGGCCAAAGCCTGGGCGCCGACTTGGGCCAGATCATCCGCCTCGTCGTGCTGCCCGCCTTGCGCCCGGCGCTGGTTGGCAGCCTGCTGCTGACCTTGGCCGTGGTGATTGGCGAGTTCACCTTTGCCAATGTTCTGCTATTCCGCACCTATGCGGTGTTCATCAACGAGATCGGCCAGCACGAGGCGACCGAGGCCGCCGCACTCTCGGTGGTGAGCTTCCTGATCACCTGGGGCGCCATGCTGGGCGTGCTGGTGGTGGGCCGCGGCCAGGCGCCCATCGCCGGCGCCAAGTAGGAGACCAAGCCCATGGCGACGGTACAGGCGCGCGACGTGCGGAAGAGCTACAACGGCCGCGAGGTGCTGGCCCGGATTGACCTGCAGATGAGCGACGGCGAGCTGATCTGCCTGCTCGGCCCCAGCGGCTGCGGCAAGACCACGCTGCTCCGCATCGTCGCCGGGTTCATCGCCCCCGATAGCGGCCAGGTGCTGGTGGACGGACGCGACGTCACCGCGCTGCCCGCCAGTGCCCGGCGCATGGGCATGGTGTTCCAGTCCTACAGCCTGTTCCCCAACATGACCGCGCTGGACAACGTGCGCTTCGGCCCCCGCGTCGCCGGGCGGCCGAAGGCGGAGCAGACCAGCCGCGCCAGCCAGTTGCTCGACCTGGTCGGCCTGTCCGCCCATGCCGCCAAATACCCGCACCAAATGTCCGGCGGGCAGCAGCAGCGCGTCGCCCTCGCCCGGGCGCTGGCGGTGCAGCCGCAGGTGCTGCTGCTGGACGAGCCGCTCTCCGCGCTGGACGCCAAGGTCCGCGTGCAACTGCGCGAGGAAATCCGCCGCATCCAGCGCGATACCGGGGTGACCACCATCCTCGTCACCCACGACCAGGAGGAGGCGTTGTCCATCTCGGACCGGGTCGCGGTGATGAATGGCGGCCGGCTGCTGCAGGTGGCCACGCCCGCGGTGATCTACCGCGAGCCCGCCGACGCCTTCGTCGCCCGCTTCATCGGCGTCGGCGGCATCATCCCCGGGGTCGCCGAAGGCCCGGCGGTGCGCATGCACAATGGCACGGTGCTGCCGGCCGAAGCCGCCTCGGCGCACCCGGCGGGCCAGCCGGTCGAGCTGTTCCTGCGCCCCGAGCATGTCCGGCTCGAGCACATGAACGGCCACGTGCCGCCCGGCGCCCTGGCCGCCCACGTGCACGAGACCACCTTCCTGGGCTCGCTCACCCGCGTGCGCCTGCGCCTGCCCGAGCTGCCCGACCATGCCGGGCTGTGGGCCGACATGCCCAGCGAGCACGCCGCCGGCTTCACCCCGGGCCAACTCGTGACCGCACACTGGCACCACGCCTCCCCCAGGGTCATGCGACAGGTCATGCGACAGGTCATGCCGGCCGAAACCGCCGCGTGATCATCCTGGCGGGGGCAGCCGACGACGTCGGCTATCTCGGTGCCGTCATCATCGGCCTGGGCTACTTCCTGAACCAGCGCGGCCTGCTCGCCTCGGACGACTGGCGCTTTCCCGCCGCCAATCTCGCCGGGTCGCTGCTGATCATCAGCTCGCTGTGGTTCCACCCCAACACGCCCTCGGTGCTGATCGAGCTGTTCTGGTCGTCCATCAGCCTCTACGGGGTGCAACGCAACCTGCGCCTGCGCCGGCGGGCGACGCGCGCAGTGCCGACAGCCTAAGTGTCGCTGCTGACCTCCCGCCGGCTGCTGCCGCTGCTGATCACGCAGGCGCTCGGCGCGGTGAACGACAACATGTTCAAGACGGCGCTGTCCGTGCTGGTGCTGTTCAAGGCCGGCGGGTCGGGCGGGCCGGAGCTGGTGGCGGCGGCCAATGGCGTGTTCATCCTGCCCTACATGCTGTTCTCCGCCACCGCCGGGCAGATCGCCGACCGCTACGAAAAATCCCGCACCATCCTGGCGGTGAAGGGCTTCGAGGTGGCGCTCATGGCGCTGGCCGCCGCAGGGCTGCTGACCGGCAGCGTGCCGCTGCTGTTCGCCGTGCTGTTCGGCCTGGGCGTGCAGGCGACCTTCTTCGGCCCGCTGAAATACGCCGTGCTGCCGAGCCATCTGCGCGAGGCGGAACTGGTCGCCGGCAACGGCCTGGTCGAGGCGGGCACGTTCCTCGGCATCCTGGCCGGCACCATCGCCGGCAGCGCCCTCATCGCCGGGCCGGACGGCGCCGCCATCGTCGCCACCCTGGCCCTGCTGGTGGCGGGGGCGGGGGTGGCGAGTGCGGCCTTCGTGCCCCGGTCCGCGTCCGACGCGCCATCGCTGCGCGTGGGCTGGAACCTGCTGCGCGAGACCGGCGCCCTGCTGCGTGTGGCGCGCGAGAACCGGCCGGTCTGGCTCTGCCTGCTCGCGCTGTCCTGGTTCTGGGTGCTCGGCGCCACCATGGTGGCCGAGCTGCCGTCCGTGGTGCGCGACCAATTGGCAGCGCCGCCGCCCGTGTTCACCCTGCTGCTGGTGTTCTTCTCCATGGGGGTGGGCGCCGGCTCGGTCGGCTGCTCGCGGCTGCTGCGCGGCCAGGTCTCGGCCCGGCTGGTGCCCTGGGCGGCGTTCGGCCTGGCGCTGTTCGTGTGGGAGTTTTCCCGCGCGGCGCGGGCGGCCGGGCCGTTGCCGAGCGTTGCCGCCGTGCTGGCGAGCCCGGCCGGCTGGCGGTTGCTGGTCGACCTGCTGTTGCTGGCGGCCTGTGGCGGCCTGTTCTCCGTGCCGCTCTACGCCCTGCTGCAGGAGCGCTCGCCGCCGTCGCACCGGGCGCGCATGGTGGCGGCGAACAACGTGGTCAACGCCATCGCCATCGTGGCGGGCGCGATTGTCGTGGCCGGCTTGGCCGCGCTGCATTGGCGCGCCCCCGATATCCTGCTGCTAGCCGCCGGGCTGACCCTGCTGGTGGCGGGCTGGAGCCTGCGCCTGCCGCGTGCGCTGGCCGCTTCGGTCAAGACCGCGTGTGACAAGCAGTCGCAAGCGGCAGCCGACGCTATAAGCAGGCAGCACGATGGAGCCTCTGGATGACCGAGACCGTCATCAACACCGGAACCGAGACCGAGCTGAAGACCGAGCGCCCGCGGCTGCACAAGGTCATGCTGGTGAACGACGACTTCACCCCGCGCGACTTCGTGGTGACGGTGTTGCGCGCCGAGTTCAGCCTGGGCGACGAACAGGCCCGGCGCGTGATGAACACGGCGCACAAGCGGGGCGTTTGCGTGGTGGCGGTGTTCACCAAGGACGTGGCCGAGACCAAGGCGACCAACGCCACCGACGCCGGCCGCAAGAAAGGCTACCCCCTGCTGTTCACGACCGAGCCGGAGGAATAGGGCTCAGGCGCTGACGTCACCGGCCGCGCCGCGGTGGATCGTCTCGCTCTCCCGCGGGCTGGAGAGGGTCGGGGTGAGGGTGCGAGGGCCGCAAGCCATCGGCGCACAAGCCATCGGGGCAGGGGATTGATTTACCAGAGTGTGATGCCTGTAAGAGCCCTCACCCCAGCCCTCTCCCGTGAAGAACGGGAGAGGGAGAAGAGACGGCAAGCGCAAGAATGAGGCGTGTCAGTTTGGAGGTGATAGAGAGCCAGCTCCCCGACGACCTCGCCACGCTCCAAGCCGCCGCCCAGGCCGAGCGCTTCCACGCCGTCGCGCGCCTCCTCGACGAATGGACCCGCGGCGTCCAGCGCTTCGACCAGTCCGGCGAGTGCCTCATGATCGCACGCCACCGCACCACCCTGGTTGCCATCGGCGGCCGAACGCTCGAGCCCGCGCTGCCAGGCGCCGTGCGGATGCGCCGGTTCTACGTCCACCCAGACCACCGCCGCCAGGGCATCGGCCGCGCACTGGCACTGGCCCTGCTCGCCGAGCCGCAAGCCCGCGCAACCATCGTCACCGTCAACGCCGCAACCGAGCTCGCGCCCCACTTCTGGGAAGCGCTCGGCTTCCGCCACGCCCCGCAGCACGGCTACACGCACCGGCTCGACCCGCCGCCTCAAGCCGCCTCCACCGCCACGATCCGATAGACCATCACGTCCCCATCCAGCCGCGACACGCTCACCAGCTCGCCGGGGCGCACGATGCCGATGGTCAGGCCGTACAGCGGGTCGTCATCGCCGCACAGCTCCCGCAGCGCCCAGCCCTCGCCCGCTTTCACCAGCTCGCCGGAGCGCGTCACGGTGCCGTTCAGCAACCGCGCCGTGTGCCAAGGCGCCGACCCGGCCTGCCACGCCGCCGCGTCCAACTGCCCCAGCGGCGTCAGCAGCACGCGGAACTCCAACCGGTCGTCCAGGTCGCCCGCCGGACGGCCCGGACCCTCCGCCAGCACCATCGACACGACCTGCATCGCCGCAACTCTCCCGCAACCCGGCGTGAACGCCCGGCGCGTCGTTACGCTCCAGCGGCAGCCGGGCGGGCGCCAAAAATAGCCGTGCCGACCCGCACATGGGTCGCACCATAGCGGATCGCCGCCTCGTAGTCGCCGGACATGCCCATCGAAAGCACCGGCAACCCGTGCTTGGCCGCGCAATCCGCCAGCCAGGCGAAATGCGGCGCCGGGTCGTCGTCGACCGGGGGGATGCACATCAGGCCGCGCACCCGGTCGCCGAACCGCGCCTGGCAGTCGCGCACGAAGCCGTCGGCGTCCTCGGGCGCGATGCCGGCCTTCTGCGCCTCGCGCCCGACATTGACCTGGACTAGCAGTTCCGGCACCGCGTCGCCCCGGGCGGCGGCGGCGGCGGCCAACGCGTCGGCCAGGCGCGGCCGGTCGAGCGTCTCGATGCAGTCGGCAACCGCCATCGCCTCCCGCAGCTTGTTGGTCTGCAGCGGGCCGATGAGGTGTAGCCGCAGATCCGGATGGGCCGGGCGGAGCGGCGGAAATTTGCCCGCCGCCTCCTGCACGCGGTTCTCGCCGAACACCATCTGCCCGGCGGCGAGCGCCTCGAGCACCGCCGCCTCGCCGTGGAACTTGGACACGGCGACAAGGGTCACCGACTCGGGCGCGCGCCCCGCCGCCGCGCAGGCAGCGGCGATGCGCTCGCGAACCATGGCAAGGCGGGTGGCGATGGAGTCGCTGGGAGGATGATCGGTCATGGATGCAAAGCTGTTGGCTTGGGCGCGGGCGGTCAAGGCACGCCACCGTCATGACCCGGCGACGCTCCCGCCGCTCTGGATCTTCACCGACTGGCATCGGCTGCCCGACCCGGCGCCGCTCGTCCGCCGGTTGCCGCCGGCACTGTGCGGCGTCGTCTACCGGCCAGCGCCATTGGCGGGCGCGGGGGAGCTCCGGCGCCTGCGTCAGCTCTGCCGGGCGCGGCGCGTGGCGCTGTCCGTCGCCGGCGAGTGCGGTGCCGCGGGCTGCGGCGAGCATCGCGCCGGCGGCCGGCGGCGCTTGCGGCGCGCGCGTGCCGCCTTCGCAACCGCCTCGGCCCATTCTGCCGCTGACATGGTGCGGGCGGAACGCGCCGGGGCAGCGTTGGTGTTCGTCTCGCCGGTGTTTGCCACCGCCAGCCACCCCGGCGCGGCGAGCCTCGGCTTGCTGCGCTTGGCGTCGCTCGCACGGGGCCGCCGCATTCCGATCCTGGCGCTCGGCGGCATCACCGGCCGCACCGCGTGGTCGCTGCCGGGCTTCGTTGCGGGGGCGGGCGCAATCGGCGCGATGACGCCGCGGCAGCAGGCCTCATCCGTTTGATCATTGCGGGTTTTCGCATCCGTTGCTGTTCCGGCCGGCTCGTTGCTGCCCGGAGTGCCTTGTTGCCGCAGCGCCACAGTGTTTCACAATTGCCATGTGGAGGCTCAGCTATGAATTGCGGGACATGAACGCGGCGGCAATACTCCGTTCAGGTCTGGCGGCTGACGCTGGCCCGCGTGTGACGATGGTGAGCCGGATTGACGGCTTTGTTGCGCGCGTGGCGGGTGCCGGCTGCAGGTTTACGTTCCCGGATAGTCCGGTGACTGAAGGAGGGTTGAATGCGCAAGCTCCTGCTGGCCTCGGCGGCCGCACTGGGCGTCTCGATGGGAGCGTCTGGCTATGCGGACGCCCAAGTCGTCTACAGTTCCAACCTGGGCGGCGACACGTCCGTTGCCGGCGCGAACACGGGCCCTGGCCAGGCATCGTCCGAAGACGGGCAGAGCTTTCCAACGCCCGGTACGGTCACCGTCCGGCTGAACGGTCGTTTCCGGTTCTACATCGGTGAAGTGTCGAACAACTCCGCCCGCACCAACTTCACCACGCTGCCGTCCAGTGCGGCCGGCCAGGGTTCCAGCTCGGCCACGACCAACAACATCAGCGCCGGCTACAACAAGACCGGCAACAACGGCGTCGTCAACTATGTCCGCCTCTACCCGGGCTTCGACGGCGTGGCAGCGAACGGCCTGAAATACGGTGCCTCGGTCGAAATCCGGCAGGACAACGGCGGTACCGCCGGCGGCGGCTCTTTCGGCTCGATCAGCGGTAGCAATATTCATAACGGCGAGCTCTATGTTCGCCGAGAGTGGGGCTATCTCGGCGGCGACAAGTTCGGCACGTTGCGCGTGGGCGCGTCGGACCAGGTCACCAGCTTGTTCCTCACGGGCACGTTCGAAACCTTCAACGACGGCGGCTTGGACGGCGACGTTACGTTCGGCTTCTTCAACAGCGCCAACCTGCTGAACTTCCCGTTCGCCGACCAGGGCGGTCTCTACACGACCAACAAGATCGTCTACGTGACGCCGCAGTTCTACGGCTTCGACGGTGGTGTGGACTTCGAGCCGAACACCTCCGCCGTCGGCAGCGACGCGAGCAACTGCCCCGCCGGGCCCGGCATCGGTCAGACGCTGACCTCCAGTGGCGGCGCTGCCGCCGCCGGCTGTAGCCTGCTGACGTCCACCAGCACGGGCGACGTGGCGCGCCGCCGCAACACCTACGACGCGCTGCTACGTTACCGTGGCACGTTCGGCCCGCTCGGCGTCGCGGCCACCGCTTCCTACACCGGCTCCGGCCGCGTGCAGGACAGCGGCGTGCAGGGTTCCACTGTCGATCCGAAGCATTTCCCGCTGGAAGATCTCAGCGTCGGCGACTTCGGCCTCGTCTTGACCTACGGCGGCTTCTCGGCCGGCGGCAACTACCAGATCGGCCGCTACAGCAACGTCGGCAGCGGCTATGGCCAGCTTGTCTCCAAGGGCCAGCCTGATGCGAACGCGCTGATCGTCGGCGCCACCTACACCATCGGCCCGGTCATCTTCGGCGCCCACTACCTGTGGTCCTGGGGTGAAGGTGACGCGCAAACGGCAACCGGCTACAGCCCGTCGAACAACACTGTGAAGGAAATCTTCAACAGCACGACCGGCCTGGTTGCGGGTGGCCAGCGCTTCGAGACCGGTGCTGCGGCCGGTGCCACCTACTCGCTGGCGCCGGGTGTTGCGCTCTACCTCTCCTACGATTGGGAACAGCGTAAGCAGAACGGCTTCAACTTCATCACGGGCCAGTCTAACAACCCGAACAACAACAAGACCGACGCCAACGCCTTCGCCGTCGGTTCGTCCTTCGCCTGGTAACACCGGCGCCCTACGCGTAACCGAGCGGGCGGCAGAGCAATCTGCCGCCCGTTTGCGTTTTGCGCCGCGCGGCTGGAGCATGAGACCGCAGCATCCGACAACCAAGACAGCTCCCTCTCCCGCGGGCGGGAGAGGGTCGGGGTGAGGGTGCGAGATGCACGGTTATAAGCCACAGGGGACGTAGCCAACGGTTTGCGCCGAGCCAAGAAGCCCTCACCCCGACCCTCTCCCGTGAAGAACGGGAGAGGGAGACAAGCTGCCGCGGTGCCAAGGAGGCGTCGGCGGGCGAAATGACGGCAGTCGTGAACAATTAACACCCAACCCCAACAATTTCACGTGCAAGCGAACGGCGTCGCACCTATTTTGCGCACCGCCTCCGAATCACTCGCCAGACTGGTCCAGCCGGTAAATTGAGCCGACCCCGCATAGGCCCCACCATCCGCCGCATCCGGCTCGAACATGCGATGAGCCAGCAAACGCTGGCCAGCCGGCTCGGCATCTCCGCCAGCTACCTCAACCTGATCGAGCACGATCAGCGCAACCTCACGCCGGCCCTGCTCACCAAGCTGTCCGAGCTGCTCGGGGTCGAGCCCGCTGCGCTGTCTGGCGCGTCCGAGCGCAGGTTGCAGGCCGGGCTGCGCGAGGTGTTCGCCGACCCCCTGCTCGCCCACGAGGTCGTCCCGGAAGCCGAAGTGGAAGCGCTCGCCACCGCCAACCCGAACGCCACCCGCGCCATCCTCAGCCTCTACCGTGCCTGGCGGGTCGCCCGCGAGGATGGCAGCGGGCTGGCGCTGCCCTCCGGCCGCCGGCTGCTGCTGCCCACCGAGGAAGTGCGCGACTTGTTCAACGACCGCGGCAATCACTTCCCGCCGCTCGAGGAAGCGGCCGAGGCCGTGGTGGCGGCGCTCGATTGCGGCCCCGCCGGCACCGCCCGCGCCATCGCCGAGCGGCTGCGCGAGCGCCACGGCCTCACCATCCAGGTGGCGCCCCAGGTCGCGCTGATGCAGGGCACGCTGCGCCACTACGACCCGGCGCGCCACCTCATCACCCTCTCCGAGCAACTGCCGAGCGAGAGCCGCGGCTTCCATCTGGCGTTCCAACTCATGCTGCTGGAAGCGCGCGACGCCGTGGAGGCGGTGCTGCAGGCCGCCAACTCGACCAGCCCGGAGGCGGCGCAACTCACCCGCCTCGGCCTGCTCAACTATGCCGCCGCCGCGGTGCTGATGCCGTACCAGCCCTTCGCCGCCACGGCGCGCGCACTGCGGCACGACGTGGAGGCGCTGGCGATGCGCTTCGGCGTTTCGTTCGAGCAGGCCTGCCACCGCCTCTCCAGCCTGCAGCGGCCCAGCCAGCGCGGCGTGCCGTTCTTCTTCCTGCGCATCGACCCGGCGGGCAACGTCAGCAAGCGGTTTTCCGGCGCCGGCTTTCCGTTCGCCCGCTTCGGCGGCTCCTGCCCGCGCTGGGTGGTGCATGCGGCCTATGCGACGCCGGGCACATTACGGGTGCAGGTGGCGAGCCTGCCGGACGGCGCCACCTTCCTCTGCTTCGCCCGCAGCGTCACCGGCGTGGCCGCCGCCTGGGGCGACCCGCCGCCCGTGCACGTGATCGCCATGGGCTGCGACATCGCCCATGCCGCCGAGATGGTCTACGCCGACGGCATCGACCTGCGCTCGGCCGCGGTGGAGATCGGGCTGACCTGCCGCCTGTGCGACCGCCAGCATTGCCGCAGCCGGGCCTTTCCGCCGCTGGAACACCGCCTCGCGATCGACCCGCAAACCGCGTCCGACAGCCCCTACCGCTTCACCAAGGCCTGACCGAGCCGCTCGAAACGCCAAGGTATGCTCACGACGCTGTGACTCCGTTGTCGGAGGTGCGCCGCAATCCCGCCGTCGTTTCGCCGCTTAACAACCTTCGGCCATCGCCTATGTCAGAAACCGGCAAAGTCGGTAGGGTCATCCTGCTTACGCCACCAACCTAGAAGAGAATATACATGCCAGATACGAGCCTGGACGCCACCAAATCGGGGCGTCGTTTGGGCGTTCTCGTCGTAGGAATTGGCGGCGCTGTCGCCAGCACTGCTGCGGCGGGCGTGGAAATGCTGCGCGCAGGGTCGAATGATCTTGCTGGCCTGCCATTGGCGAATGTTGGTGTGGCTGGATTGGTGCCGTATCGCAACATCCACTTTGCCGGCTGGGACCTGCATGGCGAGGACCTCGCATCCGCCGTGCGCGAGCACCGGGTGCTGGACCACGAGCAGGCCGAGTTGGTCGAGGACAAGCTTGCGGCGCTGCGGCCCTGGCCGGCGGTCGGCAGCAAGGACTTCTGCAAGAACGTCGACGGCGACAACAAGATGACCGGCACCCACCGGCAGGCCGTCGAGCAGATCCGCGACGACATCCGCCGCTACCGCGACAGCTCCGGCGTCAGTGACCTAGTGATGATCAACCTCGCCTCGGTCGAGCGCTGGCCCGATCTGCGGCTCGAAGTCCTGCAAAACCCGGCCGCGTTCGAGCAGGGCCTGGACAATGGCGACGAGGCGATCAGCCCCGCCATGCTCTACGCCTATGCCGCCATCCAGGAGGGCCTGCCCTATGGCAACTTCACGCCGAGCCTGGCTGCCGATATTCCCGCGCTGACACGCCTGGCGGACGAGCGCTGCGTGCCGGTCGCGGGCAAGGATGGCAAGACCGGGCAGACCTTCATCAAGACGGTGCTGGCCCCGGCGTTCCGTTCCCGCTCGCTCTATGTCGAGGGCTGGTTCTCCACCAACATCCTCGGCAACCGCGACGGGCTCGCCTTGGACAACGCCGACAGCCTGCGTTCCAAGCTCAACACCAAGGGCTCCGTGCTGGACAGCATCCTCGGCTACCCGGTCGAGGACCACCTGGTGAACATCCAGTACTACAAGCCGCGCGGCGACAACAAGGAGGCGTGGGACAACATCGACCTGGTCGGCTTCATGGGCCAGAAAATGCAGATGAAGGTGAACTTCCTCTGCCGCGACAGCATCCTGGCCGCCCCATTGGTGATCGAGATCGCCCGCGTGCTGGACCTTGCCAAGCAGCGCGGCAAGGGCGGCATCCAGGAGCAGTTGGGCATCTTCTTCAAGGCGCCGATGACGCCGCCGGGCCGCCGCGAGGAGCATTCCTTCCCCGTGCAAGAGCGCAACCTGCTGGATTGGCTGGCCGCCGCCTGATGGATGGCGGGTCCCCTAGGGGCGGGGTGGGCGCGCTCACCCCGCTGGCCGCCGAGCTGGGTGACCTCAAGCGCATCCGCGACGCCAGCTCGCCCGACAGCCTCGCAGTGCGCGCGTTCCGCAGGGCCTGGGGCCGCTTGGCCGCCGGCGAGGGCGCGAGCCCCGTGGCGCTCGCGGTGACGGCCGACGCCCTCGCGGCCACACGACTCGGCGGACTCGATGCCGCGACCCTTGCCTCCGTCGGCATGGCCGAGCCCGCCAGCGTGTTGCGTCGCGCCTTCGATGAGGTGGCCGGGCGGGTGGCGCCAGGGCTGCGATTGGCGCTGCGGGAGCATTTGGGCGGTTCGGAGAGCCCGGCGGCCGCGCCTGCCTTTGCCGAAGCGCTAATCCGGCAGCCCCGCGCCGGCGCGACTTGCCCCGGCAAGCCCCGGCTGGTGCTGGAGCCGCCGGAGAACCACGGCGACCACTGCCTGGTGGTGGCCGTCCTCGGCGTGGTACTTGCGGGAGTCTATGGCGCCGACCCGGCGACCGTGTTCGTGGCCGGACTGGCGCACCACCTGCACAACGCCGCCCTGCCCGACAGCGGCTTCGCCGGCGAAATCCTGCTCGGCGACGAATTGATCCCCGTGATGCGCCTTCTGTTCGAGCGGGAACTCGCCACCCTCGCGCGCTCCGTCCGCGCCACCGTGCGCGCCGCCCTGGCGACCATTGGCAACGCCGACACACCCGAGGGCCGCGCCTTCAACGCGGCCGACGTGATGGATCGCGTGTTGCAGATGCGCCAGTATGAGCGGGTGGCGGCGTTCACCACCGCCCAGGCGCTGGAGGACCTCGAACTGGTGCATGCCGGCCCGCTGCAGGCGTTCCACCAGGCCGTGCTGGCGGAGGCCGGCCTGCCGTGAGGCTGCGCAGCCCGGCCACCTTGCGGCCGCTGACCCTGAGCGGCCATGCGCTGGTGAATGGGAACGAGCGCTGGCCGGTGCTGGACGGCATTGCCTTCCTGCGCGCCGACCGCCGCGCCCTGGCCAATGCCGCCCTGCAAGCCTTGGACGCTGGCGACAGCGAGCGCGCCCTCGTGCTGCTGCTCGGCGACCAGGACGGCTGGGCCCGCACCCCGCCGCCCAGCGAGCCCGCCCGGCTCGAAGCCGTCCGCCGCCGCGACTCGCTCAGCTTCCGCGAGGCGATGGACCTGCTGGCGCTCGGCCCGGTCGCCACCTACTTCGCCCATCGCTGGTCGGACCCGACCTTCCTGTCCGGCCTCGCCCTCGCGCAAGCCTACTGGGGCGCGCCGCGGCGGGTGCTGGAGCTGGCATGCGGCGCCGGGCATTTCCTGCGCGCCTTCGCCGGGCACACACAAGAGGTGGCGGGCGGCGACCTGGTGTTCGCCAAGCTCTGGCTTGCCCGCCATTTCGTGGCGCCGAGCGCGGAGCTGGTGTGTTTCGACGCGTCCGTCCCCTGGCCGTTCGAGAGCGGCGCGGCGGACCTGCTGTTCTGCCACGACGCGTTCTACTTCCTGCCCGAAAAGCCCCGCGTGGCCGCCGAAATGCTGCGCGTCGCCACCCGCATCCTGGTGGGGCACATGCACAACGCGCTGGTGGACAATTTCTCCTCCGGCGAGGCGATGGAGCCAGCCTACTACGCCTCCCTATTCCCCGCCCCCGACCTGTTCGACGACCGCGAGCTGACCGCCGCCCTGGTCGCAGGCCGCACGCCCCGCACCGCCACCATCGACGCGCTGCGGGACGCTCCCGCCGTGGCGTTGGCCGCGGGAACCGGCCGGCCTGGCCCCGCCGCCGGGCCGCTCACGGTGCCCGAGCTCGGCCGCCGGCTGCGGCGCAACCCGCTCTATGCCGGCGGGCGGCTGCAATGGCCGTCCGACCGCTATGCCAGCGAATACGGCCCGCTAGCCACCTACCCGCCCGAGACCGATGCCCCCGAACTGGCGACCGCGGGAGAGAGCGACGCGATCGACCAACTTGCCCGTCGCCGCGTGCTGCTGGACCTGCCCGAGCGATGGTGAACTGGCTGCGCTGGGGCATCGCCGGTTGCGGCTGGGTGGCGCGGGACTACGTGGCGCCCGCCATCGCCGCCTCGCCGAACGGCCAATTGGCGGCGCTATACGACATCTCATCAGTCGCCCTCGCCCGCGCCGCCGAGCCCTACCCGGACGCGATCGCTACCGCGGATTTGGCGGAGTTCCTAGCCAGCGTGGACGCGGTGTACGTCGCCTCGCCCAACCATGCGCACCGCCCCTTGGTGGAGGCTGCTGCCGCCGCCGGCCGCGCCGTGCTGTGCGAGAAGCCGATGGCCACCACCATGGCGGACGCCCGGGCGATGGTCGCGGCCTGCGAGCGCGCCGGCGTCACCTACGCCACCGCGTTCGACCAGCGCTTCCACCCCGCCCACATGCACATGGTGAGCCTGCTGCAGCAGGGCGCGCTGGGCACCGTGACCGCGATCCGCATCGCCTATTGCTGCTGGGTCGGCGCAAATTTCCAGGGCGACAACTGGCGCATTGACCCGGCGCGGGCCGGCGGCGGCGCGCTGATCGACCTGGCGCCGCACGGGCTCGACCTATGCTCCTTCCTGCTCGGCGAGCGCCTGGTGGAAATCGCCGCCCTCGGCCAATCCCGGGTGCACGACTACGGCGTGGAGGACGGCGCCTTGGTTATCGCCCGCTCCGAGACCGGCGCCCTGGTGCAGCTCCACGTGGCCTACAACTGCCCTGAAACCCTTCCGCGCCGCCGCCTGGAAGTGGTGGGCACGGCGGGGCAGTTGGTGGCGATCGACACCATGGGCCAGACCCCCGGCGGCACACTGACGCTCACGCCCGCCGGCACCAGCGTGCCCGAGATCGTGCCCGTGCCCGGCGCCGACCGCTCGCCGTTTGGGAACCAGGTGAATACCTTCGCCGCCTGCGTGTTGGCCGGGCGGCCGTTCCACTTTTCCGCCATGGCCGACCTGCACCTCATGGCGCTGGTGCTGGAGGCGCAGCGTCAGGCGCGGCCGGAGCGCATCCATGCCGCTTAGCCCCTTCGCCTGCACCAATTGCGGCCACTGGCAGAAGTATTTCGCCACCCCGCCGCATTGCCCGATCTGCTCGGACGTGCGTAACGACCTGCCCGCCGACGGCTGGGCGTTCGTCACCCCCGAGCAGCTCGCCCCCACCCTGCAGTATCACTGGCGCGAGGCCATCCCGGGCATCTGGGAGTTCTGGTCCACCCCGCGCTTCGGGCTCGACAGCCACGGCTGGCTGCTCACCTACCCCGACGGCAACGTCGCCTTCGAGGCCGCGCCGTATTACAGCCCCGCCCAACTCGGCAAGATCGAGCAACTGGGCGGCGTCCGCTTCCTCGCCGCCTCGCACCCGCACGGCTACGGCGCGCTCTACCAGTTGCAGGACCACTTCCAGCCCGACCTGCTGATCCAGAAGGACGACCTGGAGTGGACCAAGGCCATGCGGGTCACCCACCCCTATGACGAGGCGCTGGAAATCCGCCCCGGCCTCACGCTGTATCACACCGGCGGCCACTACGACGGCCACGCCATCCTGCACGACCGCGAGCGCCGGGCCGTGTTCGCCGGCGACTCGCTGAAGATCGACTTCGACCCGGACGGCTCGGCCCAGCGCATCTCCTGCCACAAGGCCTACCACAAGCAGATCCCGCTTTCGCAGGGCGAGGTGCGGCGCTACCGGGCAGTGTATGAGCCGCTGGACTTCACCAGCGTGTTCACCCCGTTTGAATACGCCACCAACACCACCACCAAGGCGGCGCTGGCCTTGTTCGACGAAATCCTCGCCGGCCACCCCTTCACCACGCCGATCCCGATCCTGCGATGAGCCACTATCTGCCGCCCGACCTGCCGGACGTGGCCGCCACGTACATCGAGTCGATGCCGCCGGGCCGGGTGGAGCTGTTCAGCCTGGCGCCGCTCGACCGCACCGGGGTGGCCTGCTGGAACGCGATCTTCCTGAACAAGGACGGCACCCGGTTTCACGGCGTGGTTCCGCACGGCGTCGGCTACGGCACCACGGACGCCGAGGCGATCGTCGGCACCACGGGCGAGTTGGCCGAGGCCGTGCACTCCGCCAACGCGATCTGGCGCTTCCCCCGCCGGGTCGCGAGCTACGCGGCCCTGCGCGCCGAATTGGGCGACCGCGGCGTGGCCGACCCGCTCACCCTCTGCCTGCCCGCCGGCAGCCCGGTGGACCACGACACGGTGATGGAATGGGTGCCGGCGCAGCGCTGGCCCGGCGGCGAGACCGTGCTGGTGCCGACCGAGATCGCCGCCTGCTCGGTGGGCGACTTCACCGCGGGCTACCAGCCGTTCACGACGCCCATCACCAACGGCCTCGGCGCCGGCCCGACGCTCGACTTCGCCATCGGCCACGGCATCTGCGAGCTGCTGCAGCGCGATGGCAATGGCATCGGCTTCCGCGCCATGGACCGCGGCATCGTGCTCGACCTCGGCGACGGCCCCGCCGACCCCCGCACCCGCGCCCTGCTCGCCAAGCTGGCCGAATTGGGCATCGAGGTGCTGCCCAAGTTCGCCTCTGACGAGTTCGGCGTCGCTGGCGTGTACTGCGTCGGCGGCGAGCGCGACGGCCGGGCGCCGTTCCCGATCATGGTGACCGCAGCCGGCGAGGCCGCCTCGCTCGACCGCGAGCAGGCGCTGCGCAAGGCGCTGTTCGAGTTCGCCGCCGCCCGGGTGCGCAAGGCCTTCAGCCACGCGCCCTTGGCAGCGATCGAACGCATCGCACCCCCCGGCTACATCGAGCGCTTCCGTGGCTACCACTCGCTGGCCGGCGAGGAGAGCCGGGCGTTGCGCGACATGATGGCGTGGCTCGACGCGGACGGCGCCACCCTGCGTGGCGACCTGGCCGAGACGGTGCTGTCCCGCCGGGCCAGCAAGCGCTTCGACGAACTGCCGGTGTGGAACGGCCCCCTGGCGGGCACCCCCATCGTGACCGAACTGGCCCGGCGCTTCGCCGAGCGTGGCATGGAGGTGCTGTTCGTCGATTTCTCGCCTCCATCAGCCACGGGCGTGCACGTGGTGAAGGCCATCGTGCCGGGGCTCGAGGTGGAGACCATGAGCTACCACCGGATCGGCGCGCGTGGGGTGCGCAAGCTGCTGGACCGTGGCTCGCCGCTGGTGGGCATCGGCGCACCGCCCGTTGGAGCGGCGCCGGTGCGGATGCCGGCCGAGGCCGAGAGCTCCCTCGGCGGCCCGGCTTGGCTCGATGTGGCGGAGGTCGACCGTATCGTCGGCCGGCTCTACCCGCTGTATCGTGAGCCCGAGGTGCACAGTGCCCCCATCGCCCGAGAGAAACGCACCAGTGAGAGGCGCCCATGACGCTGCGGTTCGCCTTCAACACCAACGGCTGCGCCCACCACCGCCTCGACGACGCGCTGACCCTGATCGCCGAGGCCGGCTATGATGGCGTGGCGCTCACCCTGGACATCCACCACCTCGACCCGTTCGACCCGGATTTCCTGCTCAACATGCGCCATCTCGCCGCCCGGCTGCGCGCGCTGAACCTGGGCTGCGTGGTGGAGACGGGCGCGCGCTTCCTGCTCAACCCGCGCGCCAAGCACGAGCCCACTCTCGTTTCCACCGACCCGGACGGAAGGGCGCTGCGGCTGGACTTCCTCACCCGCGCCCTCACCGTGGTGTCCGAGACCGGCGGGGAGGCGATGAGTTTCTGGGCCGGCGTGCCCAAGCCCGGCGTCGACCGTGCCGCCGCGATGGAATGGCTGCGCGAGGGCGCTGAGGAGGTGGTGGCGCGGGCCGCGGCGATGGGCGTGGTCGCGGCGCTGGAGCCCGAGCCCGGCATGCTGATCGAAACCCTGGACGACTGGCGCGCGCTGGCGATGCCGGGCTTGAAGCTCGCCTTGGACACCGGCCACTGCCTGGTCACTGGCGAGCGCGAGCCGGCCGCCGCGGTGCGCGAGTTCGCCGCCGACCTCGGCACCGTCACCATCGAGGACATGAAGCGCGGCAGCCACATCCACCTGCCGTTCGGCGAGGGCGACATGGACGTGCCCAGCGTGTTGGCTGCCCTGGAGGGCATCGGCTTCGCCAAGCTGGTCTGCGTCGAGCTGTCGCGGGAGAGCCATCGGGCGGACACGATGATACCGGGCGCGTTGGCGGCGCTGCGGGCGTCTGGTGGCTAGCGCGTGACGATCGCACCCTCACCCCAACCCTCTCCCGCCTGCGGGAGAGGGAGTAGATCTCTTTCCGCGCTTGCTTCTCCCTCTCCCGCTTGCGGGAGAGGGTCGGGGTGAGGGGAAGCCACACCACCCAAACTCGAGCCATCATGCGCATCTGCTTCGTCTCCCGCCGTTTCTTCCCCGCCATCTCCGGCATGAGCGTCTATGCGCTCAACCTGCTGCGCGAACTCGTGGGGGCCGGGCACGACGTCACCATGATCAGCCAATACCGCGGCGACCCGCTCGGCATCCGCGTCTACGGCGGCGGCCCCCCGCCCGGGGTGCCCGGCGTGCGGGTGATCGGGCTCGAGCAGTTGGGCGAGCAGGACGGCGGCAACTTCGAGGCCGACGTTGCCGCGATGAAGGCCGCCATCCTGGCCGAACATGCGCGGGAGCCGTTCGACATCCTGCATGCGCAATACGGCTATCCGTGCGGCTGGGCCGTGCTCGAAGCCGCGCGCGAGATTGCCGTGCCGACCGTGGTTTCGATTCAGGGTGGTGACGGGCACTGGGTGGGGTCCTGCTGCGAGACGCATCGCCTCGCCATGGTGCGCGTGCTCGACCACGCCGGTGCGGTGCTGATCGGCTGCCGCTCGTTCGCCGAGGAGGTGACGGAGCGCCTCGGCACCGACCCGGCGCGCTTCACCATCGTCCCCGGCGCCGTGGACACCGAGAGGTTCACCCCCGCCGTACATCTCCCTCTCCCGCTGGCGGGAGAGGGCAGGGGTGAGGGTGGCGGTGCCCACCGGGGCAGGTCAGCAAGCGACACCCACCGATCCCCTCACCCTGACCTTCTCCCGCAAGCGGGAGAGGGAGAAGGAACGCGAGTGCCCGTCCTGCTCTACCACGGCCGTGTCGACGCGCGGAAAGGCGTGCTGGACATGCTGGACGCGCTCGCCCCCCTCGCCGCCGAGGGCGTTCCGTTCCGCCTGCTGGTCTCCGGCATCGGCCCCACCTTCGACGAAACCGCCGCCCGCATCGCCGCCCTCGGCCTCGGCGAGCACGCCACCATGACCGGCTACGTGGACTATGCCGACGTCCCCGAGGTCTACCGCCGCGCCGACGTGTTCGTCTCGCCCACCTACGCGGAGGGGTTCTCCAACACCATCCTCGAAGCCATGGCGAGCGGGCTGGCCGTGGTGTCCTGCCGCTCCGTGGGCGTGGTGGACTGCATCCGCGACGACGACAACGGCCTGCTGACCGAACCCGGCGACGTGCCCGGCCTCACCGCCGCGCTGCGCCGGGTCATCACCGACGTGGCGCTCCGCCGGCGGCTGGCGCAGGCCGGGCTCGATGAGTGCCGCCGGGTCTATGCCTGGGGCACGGTGGGGCGGCAGATCATGGACGTCTATGCCAGCCTGCTCGGCACCGCGCCCGATCGCGACTGGCCGCTCGAGCTGCCGGTCACCCCCTGCCGCTTCCGCGCCGAGCCGCACCTCCTGTAATGCCGACCGCGCTGTTCCTGTCGCCGCACTTGGACGACGCGGTGTTCTCCTGCGGCGGAGTGATGGCGATCTTGGCGGACCAGGGCTGGTGCACCGTGCTCGCCACCGCCTTCACCCGCTCCGTCGTCCCCGCCAGCGGTTTCGCGCTCGCCTGCCAGCTCGACAAGGGCCTGGCGCCCGAGGTGGACTACATGGCGCTGCGCCGCGAGGAGGACCGCGTCGCGGCCGGGCTGCTGGGCGTGACCGAGCTGCGCTGGCTCGACCTGCTGGAGGCGCCGCATCGTGGCTACGAGTCCGCGGCCGCGCTGTTCGGCGCCATCCATCCGGGAGACACCGTGGCCACCGCGCTCGACGCCGCCTTCGCCGCCCTAGCGCATGAGTTCGAACCCGGCGTCGTGCTCGCCCCGCAAGGCTTAGGCAACCATGTCGACCATCAGCAGGTGATCCACGCCGCGCTGCGGTGCTTCCCGCGAGACCGTCTGGCGTTCTATCGCGACACGCCCTACGCCATCCGCCAGCCCGGGGCGCAGGCTTTGGCTGCCGTGCCCGCCGGGCCGGTGACCATCGTGCCGACCGCGGCGGCCCTGTCGCGCAAATTGGCCGCGGCGCAGGCCTATGGCAGCCAAATCGGCTTCCAGTTCGGCGGGCCGGACGCCTTGTCCGCGGCCCTGGCTCGTTTCGCGCGCGCGGAAGGCAACGGCACGCCCGCGGAAAGGATCGTGGGTGAGGTATTCTGCGCCGTCGGTGGTATCCCCGGCCATTAGCCAGACACAATCTGGCGGTATCCCATATCCGCCGCTCCGGCCGAACCCTGATCTGCTAGGTTGAGATGACGTTCCACCCTCCCCATCCGCCGCATCAGCGTGCGCCGGACGCATCCTTTCCGCCGTCAGCCTACCGCTTGCGGACTGGGCGATTGGAACGCATCGGGCGCCGCCTGGCCTTCGCCGGGCCGGTTCTGGCGCTGCCCTCGCTGGGCGTGTGGCTGGCTGCAAGGCTCACGGTGGATGCGCCCGGCCCCGCCCGGCTGGTGCTGCTGGTGCTGCTGTTCGGCAACCTGCTCTATCTGGCGCTCACCGGCTGGCCCGGCGTGCTCGGCGCGCTCACCCGGCTGCGCGCCCGCCCCATGATGCCTCCGGCAGCCCCGAGCGGCAGCCGCACCGCGGTGCTGTTCCCGATCTACAACGAAAACCCGCATGCCGTGTTCACCGCCGCCGAGGTGATGGCGCGGGCCGTCGCCGACCACGGGCTCGACGAGGTCGACCTATTCGTGCTGAGCGACACGCAGGACCCGGCGGTGGCGGCAGCCGAGCAAGCCGCCTATGTCCGGCTCGAGCCGCAGTTCGGCAGCCGGCTGCGCTACCGCCGCCGCCTGCTGAACACGCGCCGCAAGGTGGGCAACATCGCCGATTTCTGCGACCGTTGGGGCAGCCGCTACGACTACATGGTCGTGCTCGACGCCGACAGCCTGATGGGCGCGCCCACAGTCGCCACCCTGATCGGCCTGATGGACGCCAATCCGCGCGCCGGGCTGATCCAGACGGTGCCGTACGCCGTGGGGCGGGAGACGCTGTTCGCCCGCATCCAGCAATTCGCCGCCCGGCTCTACACGCCGCTGCTGGTGGAGGGCTTGGCGTTCTGGCAGGGCGCCGACAGCAACTACTGGGGCCACAACGCGATCATCCGCATCGCGCCGTTCGTGGCGCATTGCGAGCTGCCCACGCTGCCGGGCCGTGAGCCGTTCGGCGGGGACATCCTGTGCCACGATGTGGTGGAGGCGGCCCTGATGCGCCGCGGCGGCTGGGAAGTGTGGATGCTGCCGTCGTTGCCGGCGAGCTACGAGGCGTTGCCCGCCAACATGGTGGATTTTGCCCAGCGCGAGCGCCGCTGGTGCCAGGGCAATCTGCAGCACCTGGGCGTGCTGCCGATGCGCGGGCTGCGCGCGGTCGGGCGCTACCACCTCGGCTTGGGCGTGCTGAACTATATTTCCGGGCCGCTGATGGTGGGCTTCGTCGGCCTGGCGCTGCTGGATGGGCTTTGCGGCGGCCGTTTCGCCACCCGGCTGTTCTGCGCCGCGCGCTGGGAGGGGCCGGCCTTCGTGGCGCTGAGCTTCGCCCTGCTCTACGCCGCAAAGTTGTGCAGCCTTGCTCTGGCGCTGGCCGACGGCGGCACTGCGGCCCAATTCGGCGGCCGGGCGCGGCTGGTGGCGAGTGCGGCGCTGGAACAGGCCTGCGCCATGGTGAGCGCCCCGGTGCTGCTGTTGTTCTACACCCGGTTCATCGCCGCCATGCTGCTCGGCAGCAGCGTGCGGTGGGACGCGCAGCCGCGTGATGACCGCGGCCTGTCCTGGTCCGAGGCGTGGCGGCGGATGCGCTTGCCGTTTGCTGCCGGGGCGGTGTGGCTGGCGGCTGCGGCGGTGATGGGCGGGGCGGCGCTGGGTTGGTCGGCGACGCTGATCCCCGGTTTGCTGCTGGCGACCCCCGTCGCGGTCTGGACCAGCCAGCGCGGTCTGGGCTTGGCGGCCAAGCGGCTGGGGCTGTTCCTGACCGAGGACGAGCTGGCGCCGAGCCCGGTGTTGCGCGCGTACGAGCGGGCGATGGGGCGGGACATGGTGACGCGGCTGGCCTTGGACGAAACATTGCCCATGGGCGACGGCTGGGTGGGCGCGGAGGCTCCATAACCGTTCGCTCCCTCTTCTCCCTCTCCCTTTGGGAGAGGGCCGGGGTGAGGGGCCGGGGGAACTGAACCAGCCCTCTCTACGCCTGGTGCCACCCCTCACCCTAACCCTCTCCCAGAGGGAGAGGGCACCCAAGAGAGGCGCGGGGGCCGGCGCCCTCAGTGGTCCTTCAAAATCTGGCTTAGGAACAGCTTAAGCCGGTCGGTGCGTGGGGCGTCGAACACTTGCGCCGGCGGCCCGGCTTCGACGATCTCGCCGCGGTCCATGAACACCACGCGATCGGCCACCTTCTTGGCGAACCCCATCTCGTGCGTCACGCAGACCATGGTCATGCCGTCCTCGGCCAGGCCGATCATGGTGTCCAGCACTTCCTTGATCATCTCCGGGTCGAGCGCGGAGGTGGGCTCGTCGAACAGCATGATTTTGGGCTTCATGCACAGCGCCCGGGCAATCGCCACCCGCTGCTGCTGTCCGCCGGAAAGCTGGCCCGGATACTTCTTCGCCTGCTCCGGAATCTTGACCCGGCGCAGATAGCTCATCGCCAGCTCCTCCGCCTCAGCCTTGGACATCTTGCGCACCCAGATCGGCGCCAAGGTGCAGTTCTCCAGGATGGTCAAGTGGGGGAACAGGTTGAACGACTGGAACACCATGCCAACCTCGCGGCGGATCGTGTCCAGCGCGCGCAGGTCGTCGGTGAGCTCGGTGCCGTCGACGACGATGCGGCCTTCCTGGTGCGTCTCGAGCCGATTGATGCAGCGGATCATGGTGGACTTGCCGGACCCGGACGGGCCGCACACCACCACGCGCTCCTTCTGCCCCACGGTGAGCGAAACGTCGCGCAACACGTGCATGGCGCCGTACCATTTGTTGACGCGGTCCAGCATGATGGCGGGCGTCTGGTTCGACAGCGGGGCGTGGTCGGCCTGCAGCGCAGCACTCATTCGGCGGGGTCCTTAGGATTAGCGGTTGCGGGAGCGAGCGAACTCGCGCTCCAGGCCTCGGCTGTAGCGTGCCATCATGTAGCAGAACACGAAGTAGATCGCGGCGAGGAAGACGTAGATCTCGGTGGAATAGGCGGCCCAGACCGGCTCGGCCATGGCGATCTTGCCGGCGCCGACCAGGTCGAACAACCCGATGATCAGCACCAGGCTGGTGTCCTTGAAGAAGCCGATGAAGGTGTTGACCAGCGGCGGGATCACCAGGCGCAGCGCTTGCGGCAGGATGATCAGCCCGGTCTTCTTCCAATAGGACAAGCCTAAGGCGTCCGCCGCCTCCGCCTGGCCTTTCGGCAATGCCTGCAGCCCGCCGCGCACGACTTCGGCGAGGTAGGCGCCGGTGAACAGGATGATGGCCACTTGCGCGCGCAGCAGCTTGTCGATGTCCACGCCCTCGGGCAGGAACAGCGGCAGCATCACGCTGGCCATGAACAGCAGGGTGATCAGCGGCACGCCACGGATCAGCTCGACATAGAGCACGCACAGCGCCTTGACTGCGGGAAGCTGGCGGGAGCGGCGGCCCAGCGCCACCAGGATGGCCAGCGGAAATGCCAGCGCCGCGCCGAACGTGGCCAGCATCAGGGTCAGCGGCAAGCCGCCCCACTGGTCGTCCGATACGGCGGTCAGGCCCAGCACGCCGCCCCACATCAGCACGCCAATGGCGACCAGCGCCGCCAGCCAGACCAGCAGCAACTCGCGCCGCCACATCCGCCGCCAAGCCGAGACCACGTAGAGCCCGATGAAGAGCACCACCACCAGGGCCGGCCGCCACTGTTGGTCGTAAGGATAGCGCCCGAACAGGATCAGCCGGTATTTCTCGCCGACGATCGCCCAGCAGGCGCCGCTGCCTTGGGCGCGTTGGCAGGCCGTCGTGTCGGGTTGCCCGGCGGCGGTCTGCGGCACGGCCCAGACGGCGTGCAGCACGCCCCAGTCGAAGATGGAGACCGCACCGTAGAGGATCAGTGCGCCGAACAGCACCGTGGCGATGCTGGACGGGATCGACTGGAACAGGTTGGCCCGCAGCCAGGCGAGCGGGCTGCCGGCCGCCGCCCGCGGGCGTTCCCGACTGGCCGTGGGTGCGGCGGCTTGCCCGGCGATGGAAGAGACCGGGTCGAGCCCGCTGACAAGTTCGCTCATGCTCAGCGCTCCACCAGCGCGATGCGCGCGTTGTACCAGTTCATGAACAGGCTGATCGACAGGCTGATGAAGAGGTAGACCGCCATGGCCAGCGCGATCGCCTCGATTGCCTGCCCGGTTTGGTTGAGCGTGGTCTGGTCGACCGACATCAGGTCCTGGTAGCCGATGGCGACGGCGAGCGAGCTGTTCTTGGTGAGGTTCAGATACTGGCTGGTCATCGGCGGGATGACCACGCGCATGGCTTGCGGCAGCACGATGTGACGCAACACGCCGCCGGGCCGCAGGCCGAGGGCGCCGGCCGCCTCCCACTGCCCTTGCGGCACGGCCTGGATGCCGGAGCGGACGATTTCGGCGATGTAGGAGGCGGTGTAGATCACCAGGCCGAGGGTGAGCGCGGTGTATTCCGGGCTGATGGTGCCGCCGCCGCGGAAGTTGAAGCCGCCCTTGATCGGGATATCGAGCGTGAACGGCGCGCCGAGTGCGGCCCAGATCAGCAGCGGCAGCCCGACCAGCAGCCCTATTGCAGCCGGCCAGACCGGCGGGCGATGGCCGGTTTCCGCCTGCCGCCGGGCCGCCACGCGGGACCAGGCGATTGTGCCGGCCAGGCCGATCAGGAAGCCGAGCAGCGCCCAGCTATGCGCCGGCTGCCAGTCCAGCAGCGGCACCTTGATGCCGCGGTTGGACAGGAACACGCCAGGCAGCGGGTTGGCCGCGTTGCGCACCGTGGGGAGCGCCTGCAGCACGCCGTACCAGAACAGCAACTGCAGCAGGACGGGAATGTCGCGGATGACCTCGACATAGAGCCCGGCGAGGCGGGCTAGCAACCAGTTCTTCGACAGCCGGGCGATGCCGACCAGCGTGCCCCAGATCGTCGCCAGCACGATGCCGATGATGGCGACCTTGAGGGTGTTCAGCACGCCGATGACCAGCGCGTAGAAATAGGTGTCGGTGGCCGGGTTGTACGGGATGGGCGATTCACCGATCGGGATGCCGGCCATGCCGCCGAGGAAGGCGAAGCCAGTGGCGATGTGGCGCGCCGCGAGGTTGCGGTTGGTGTTGTGCACCAGGTAGGCGACGATGGCGAGCACCAGCCCGACGATGGCGACTTGGGAGACGATGCTGCGGAACTTCGGGTCGGACCAGGCGAGCTGCATCCGGCGCTTCGGCGCGGCGCGGGCTGGTTGCAGCCGAGGGTCGAACGTGGCTCCGGACATCGGCGGTGGTTCCTAGGGATGCGGCTGCCCCGCATGGCGGCGCATGGCTGCCATACTGTGGCAGCAGGGGAGGCGATGCAACGCTGTTGTCACGCTTGGCGCAGCCGGCGGGTCCGGGCCTGGACCTGGTGGCCCGGCGGCCCTATCACCGGGGCAGTATGACAGACCTGCGAATCCACGCTGGTGGCCACAGCTTCCCCGCCCGGTTCGAGACCGCAGCGGCGCCGCGGACCGTGGCCAAGTTCCGCAGCCTGCTGCCGTATCGCGAGCGCATCATCCACGTGCGCTGGAGCGGCGAGGCGTGCTGGATTCCGCTCGGGAGCCTCGACCTGGGGCTGGGGCCGGAAAACGCGACCGCCTACCCGGCGCCGGGCCAGATCCTGCTGTATCCTGGCGGGGTGAGCGAGACGGAGATCCTGCTCGCCTATGGCCCCTGCCAGTTCGCCAGCAAGGCCGGGGTGCTTGCCGGCAACCATTTCCTCTCCATCCTGGAGGGGCTCGAGCCCCTGGCCGAACTCGGGCGCCGCGTGCTGTGGCAGGGGGCGCAGGACATCACCTTCGAGGCCGAAGCTGCGTAACGGAGCCCTGCCATGAACGGGGTGGACGCCGTCATCCTGCTCGTGGTGGCCATCTCGGCCATGTTCGGCTTCCTGCGCGGCCTGGTGCGCGAGGTGCTGGGCTTGGCCGCCTGGGTCGCCGCCGCCGCCGCCGCGGTGTATTTCTTCCCAGCCCTCCAATCCATCGCCCGCCGCTCCATTGCCAATCCCGACATCGCCGACCCGGTGGCGTTCGGCGTCGCCTTCCTGCTGGTGCTGATCGCGCTGTCGCTGATTGCCCGGGCGCTGGGCGGGGCCGTGCGGCGTTCGGCGTTGAGCGGCTTGGACCGGACCTTGGGGCTGGTCTACGGCCTGGCGCGCGGCGCGGTGTTCGCCATCGCGGCCTTCATCCTGGCGGGATTGTGGGAGCCGCCGGACCAATGGCCGCCCGAGGTGTTGGCAGCGCGCACCCTGCCTTCCATCTATCTCGGTGCGGAGTGGATCACGCAGCGGCTGCCGGAGACCTACCGGCCGACGCTGCAGGCGCCGTCGCCGGAGCATCGGGCGGCGATGGGCGGGCCTGTGAACGGGGGTTAGCGCATGCTGCCGAACCGCTTGGACGATGACGATTTTGGGCATGCGGATGAGGCGCATGACGATGGCCACGACGACAAACCGCACGAGGAATGCGGGGTGTTCGGGCTGTGGAACGTGCCCGACGCCGCGGCGGTCACCGCACTTGGCCTGCACGCCCTGCAGCATCGCGGCCAGGAAGCCACCGGGATTGTCTCGTTCGACGGTCAGCGGTTTCACCAGCAGCGCGGCTTGGGCTTGGTCGCAGACAATTTCGGCGACGCGCGGGTGATCGCCTCGCTGCCGGGCACCGCCGCGGTGGGGCACAACCGCTACGCCACCACGGGCGACACCATCCTGCGCAACGTGCAGCCGCTGTATGCCGACTTCGAGTTCGGCGGGTTCGCCATCTCGCACAACGGCAACCTCACCAACGCGATGGCGCTCAAGCGCACGCTGGTGCGGCGCGGCTGCCTGTTCCAGTCCACCACCGACAGCGAGGTGTTCGTCCATCTGATCGCGATCAGCCTGTATTCCACCGTGGTGGACCGGCTGATCGATGCGCTCAAGCAGGTGGTGGGGGCGTATTCGCTGGTCTGCCTGTCCAACGAGGCGCTGATGGGGGTGCGGGACCCGCTGGGCGTGCGCCCGCTGATCCTGGGGCGGCTGGGCGGGGCGGAGACCGGCGGCTGGGTGCTCGCCTCCGAGACCTGCGCGCTGGACATCGTGGGCGCCGAGTTCGTGCGTGACGTGGAGCCCGGCGAGATCGTGGTGATCAACGACCAGGGCATCCACAGCATCAAGCCGTTCGGCGCCAGTCGCGGGCGGTTTTGCGTGTTCGAGTATATCTACTTCGCCCGCCCGGATTCCGTGGTGGAGGGCACGCCGGTGTATGACGCCCGCAAGCGCATCGGCGCGGCCTTGGCGCGGGATTCGGCGGTGCCGGCGGACGTGGTGGTGCCGGTGCCGGACTCGGGCGTGCCGGCGGCGATGGGCTATGCCGAGGAGAGCGGGTTGCCGTTCGAGCTCGGCATCATCCGCAACCACTATGTCGGCCGCACCTTCATCGAGCCGACCGACCAGATCCGCAACCTCGGCGTGAAGCTGAAGCATTCGGCCAACCGGGCGGTGCTGCGGGGCAAGCGGGTGGTGCTGGTGGACGACAGCATCGTGCGCGGGACGACCAGCCGCAAGATCGTGGAGATGGTGCGCCAGGCGGGGGCGGCGGAGGTGCATATGCGCATCTCCTCGCCGCCGACGACGCATTCCTGCTTCTACGGCATCGACACGCCGGAGCGCGGCAAGCTGCTGGCGGCGCGCCACGACGTGCCGGAGATGGCGCGGCTGATCGGCGCGGACAGCCTGGCGTTCATCAGCCTGGAAGGGCTGTATGCGGCGCTGGGCCGGGCGGGGGCGCGGGCGGACCGGGGCGCCTATTGCGACGCTTGCTTCACCGGGGACTACCCGATCGCGCTGTCGGACCTGACCAACGAGGCCGAACGCCAGCTCAGCCTGCTGCCCGGCTGATGGGGCTATGGTGAGCGAGGGCCGGGTCGCTTTCGTTACTGGGGCGAGCCGGGGGATTGGTGCGGCCGTGGCCGTCGAACTGGCCCGGCGCGGCTGCCACGTGGTGATCACCGCGCGCACCCAGGGCGGGCTCGAGGAAACCGACGACGCGGTTCGTTCGACGGGGGGGACGGCCACGTTGCTGCCGCTGGACTTGGCGGCGGGCGGCGAGCTGGACGCGGTGGGGCCGAGCCTGCTGGAGCGGTTTGGCCGCTTGGATGTGCTGGTGCACGCGGCGGGGGCGCTGGGTCGGCTGGCGCCGGCGCCGCATATCCTGCCGGGGGACTTCGCGGCGGCGACGGCGGCCAATTGGGAAGCGACGTGGCGGCTGATCCGCACCTGCGGGCCGCTGCTGATGGCGGGGCCGGCGGGGCGGGCGGTGTTTGTGACGGACGCGATCGTGGCGGCGCCGCGGGCGTATTGGGGGCTGTATGGCGCCACCAAGGCGGCGATGCAGCACCTGGTGCTGGCCTGGGCGGAGGAGCTGCGGGCGACGCGCTGCCGGGTCAATTTGTATGATCCGGGGGTGGTGGCGACCAAGCTGCGGCGGGCGGCGATGCCGGGGGAGGACCAGAGCCGGCTGGCAACGCCCGCGGATGTGGCGCCGGGGATTGTGGGGCTGTGCGAGTTGGGGGAGGAGCGGAACGGGGTGGTGGTGAGGCGTATTGCCCGAATTCCGTCTGAGTAGAGCGGTGCTAGAGAGACAAGCACGTAAACTCGGTGAAAGGTCCTTTGGCCTGACTATTCCTTACACCAAAATTGCCCGATAAAAGAGAGTAATCGTGACAGCTGTGTTCTCGAGTTGCCGCAATTTCCGATATTCGTTGCAGAGAACTCTGGACAACCGAGGTGGACCAATCATTGGCTTTTGCCTGCATAATCCCTCAAAGGCGGATGCAACTTCGGATGATCCGACTACAAGGCGAGCCATCGGATTAGCAACTTCATGGGGTGCTTCCGCTCTGATCATAGTAAATCCATGGGCTGGTATCGCAACTGACAAAGCTCAGTTATGGAAAATGACCGATCCAGTCGGCCCTGAAAACGACAGTTATATTGAGTGGGCGGCGCGTCGAGTGCGGGAAACTGGAGGTTTCATGGTGCTCGCGTGGGGAAAGGTTGCGCCCCCACGGCCGATACGTTTGGAAATGAGCGCCAGGCCAAAAGCGGTGGAAGCTCGTTTAGGAACAGAATGTGACCTACGGCACTTAGGAACCAACGACGACGGCAGCCCTAAGCACCCGCTCTACCTAAAAGCGGCCGTTGTGCCGCTCCGTTGGAGAAAACCGGATGACAGGGATGTTTGGTGATTTACAGAGCTACGTATTCCCATGCTACGAAAACGAGCGTCATGGGAGTGGTCGTATGAAAAAGTATGACCTCCGAGAGGAGGTTCTGCTCCGGTTTCAAAAGGAGCAGTTCCTTCACGATAGACAGAATCACTCTGACATACTTTGTCTACATAAGACCGATCGCCTGAAGCATTATGCCCTGCATTTCAGTAAATATGTGGGTCGGTTAGCTCGGGGGAGGGAAGAGGAAAAAAGTGTCACCCAAACTATCGTCGACGCCTTCCTTGTTAATTTGAGCGCGGCCAATACGCTTCATCAGAGACTTGCTCTAGATCCGTCAATGCCCGCTTCGAGGGGAATGCAAGAGGCGTTTATGGGTTTTGCAGATGCCACTGGACGGTTTGCAGACGCTTGCGAGAAGATTGACCACCTGGAAACGTTTGTTCCCTTAGCCTTGCAGGCCAACGATGATTTACTGATCTGCATAGCTGACTTGGCTAGCCTACATGATGTAGACCTTCTGTCTGGACTAGTCGAGAGGCGCCGAAGTGAGCTAGCAAGTAGACACTTCTACGTCGATGACAATAGATAGACCTAATGGCATTTTGGGGCGATGACAGGTGGTTAGAAGTCCAAGGCACAACGCCTATTGTTCATGTGTTTAGCAACGCCCGCCTGAGAGAGGGATGTTATAGACTAATGCTCGGTGATGAAGCAATCGTTTCGTCATCTGAGACCGACAATGACAACGCTTACAGGAAAATTGGGGAGAACGACACACTTGTGTTGAAGCCTGGGAACTTTGCATATCTAATCACCGAGGAGACAATATGTATCCCCGAAAACGCGATTGGATTGATCAACGTTTCAACAAATATCAAGTTTAAAGGTCTAGTGAACATCTCTGGATTTCACGCAGACCCTCTATATGAAGGGAAGCTGATTTTCACCGTGTTTAATGCCGGTCCGAGTAGTGTCACTTTGTCTCACAAAGACGAGGTGTTCAGATTGTGGTTAAGTGATTTCCTCCCGGCGGCAACAGCGAAGCCTAAAAAAGGCTATGATCGGATACCTAGGGATTGGGCAGATAAATTGCAGGGTGTCTACCCGTCTCCTTTTGCGCTTGCTGGTAAAGTGCAAGAGTTAGAAGGCCAAGTTAGAAGTATTGCACGAGAGCGGAATCAGAATAGGTTTTTCTTGGTGGTTCTCTCACTTCTAATATTTCCTTTTGTTGCGGCGATGTACTCAGAAGTTTTTGGTCCCTGGTTTCATGAACATATCCTGAAATATCTATAATGAGTCGAGTGCATCAGCGGATATGGGCCTCAAGCTAGTTACCTGACTTCACCAAGAAGACGTTTGGCTGCCATTAGCGGGTCGCGTTTGGTTGCGTGTGGGTAAGGCTAGAATTCAACTACTTGCTGAAAATTCCTTGTCCGCAAAATTGGTGCTGAAGCCCCAACCTGCTACTAATACTTCAACCGCCAGTTCTCCGCTTCCTGCGTGAACGGTTGCCCGGTGCCGGATGGGCCGAAGCCAGCCAGCCACTTAGGTAAGGCCTGAGGGATCGCGGTGATGAATAGCGGGAGCGCGGGGAGGTTCTCGGCGTAGAGGCGCTGCATGTCGTTCCAGGCGGCGGTCTGGTGGGCGGGGTCGAGGTCGGTGTCGGCGGTTACCAGGTCGGCGTCGAACTGCTTGTTGCTGAAGGCGAGGAAGTTGGCGCCGCCGTAGTTGTTCTCCGCAGTGGGGATCTGGTCCGAACCGAGGGTGAGGCGGGGGCTTTCGCCGACATTGCTGGTCCAGGTGTAGAACACCATGCCGGTGTAGGCGCGGTGCTTGGTGGTGGTGCCGAACAAGGTCCTTGATGGCTCGAAACGCAGGTTGGTTTCAATGCAAATCTGCCGCCAGCCGCTTTGCATCACCGCCATCTCGAGTTCGTTGATGCGAAACCCGGCGGCCGACAGGAACTCGAGCGACAAGCGGTCCCCGGCGGCGTTGCGACACACGCCGTCGGGGCCCGGCGTCCAACCCGCCTCGGCCAGCAGCTTGCGCGCAGCCGCCGGGTCGTAGGGGACGGCGGGAATGTCCTGGTCGAAGTGCGGATTCTTCGGGCTGACGAAGCTGTTGGCCAGCAGATCCATGTTGCCGAATAGCTTGGCGTTGAGCGTCTGCCGGTCGATGGCCATCAGCAGCGCGCGGCGGACGCGCACATCCTGCAAAATAGGATTGTCCTTCTGCAGGTCGATATGCGCGTAGGTCAGGCTGGGGGAGAAGGTGTAGTTGAACCGGTCGGGCTCGCGGCGGCGCAGCTCGAGCACCTGGTCGAGGGTGAGGTTGTTGTCGAGGTCGATGTCGCCCGAGAGCAGGTTGGCCTGCAGCGCCGCGGTGTCGCCGATGTAGCGCATGACGACGTGCTTGAACCCGGCCTTGCGCCCGCCGGTGATGGGCACGCCGGGCCAGTTCGGGTTTGGCTCCAGCACGATCTGGGAACCGACATCGTATTTGGTGATCAGGTATGGGCCGTCCCACAGCCCTGGATTGGTGGGGTCGTGATTGTAGGCGGTGGTGTTGATGTAGTCGCCCGGGGCGTGGGCGCGCTGGTAGATCGGCCCCTCGATGTGCTCGGGCAGGATCTGGTCCCATTGGGCGTAGGAGTTCAGCGTTTTCGGCAGGTGCAGCACGACGGTCTGGTCGTCCACCACGCGGGCGCTGTCGGCGCGGCTCCACGGGTAGGCGTTGCTGAACCCGGCGTTGGGGTCGCGGCCGACGCGCAGAGTGAAGGCGACGTCGCGCGCGGTGACGGGCTGGCCGTCGCCCCATTTGAGGTTGGGGAGGAGCTTGATGGTCACCTCCATGCCCTTGCCGCCGCCGGGCTCGTCGGTGAGCTTGACGAGGCCGTTGGCGAGCGAGGGCACCTCGGTGCAGAGCAGGCAGACGATTTGGCCGGAGGCGTCGCCAGAGGTGATGGAGCGGATGCTCAGGCCGAGCACGTAGTTCTTGATCAGCAGCGCGTCGATGGCGGGATGCAGGCTGGCGGGGAACTCGCCGATGCCGATGACGAGGTCGTCCTTGGCACGGGCGGGGGTGGCGGCGAGGGCTGCCAAGGCGGCGAGGAGAGTGAGGAGAATGCGTGATGGCATCGGGGAAGCCTTTCGGAGCGCCGGGGTATCAGGCGGTACGAAGGGCGTGCGAGTCAACGCGTGTGAAGGCGCGGTGGGCACTGCAGTTCCTCGCGCGCAGCTTCACACCCTCACCCCGACCCTCTCCCGCCTGCGGGAGAGGGAGAAGGCAAGGCGCTAGGTCTTGTGCACCATCACCGGGATCGACTTGGCGGCGGGCACCTTGCTGCCCTTGGCGTAGTGCGAGATCGGCAGCAGCACATTGGCCTCGGGATAGTAGGCGCCGACGCAGCCGACCGGGATGTCATATGGCGTCACCCGCAGGCCGCGCACTTCGCGCTTGATCCCGTCGTTGCTGGAGGTTTCCACGCGGACCTGCTCGCCCTCGCGCAGGCCGAGGCGCGTGATGTCGTCCCAATGCATCAGCACCACCATGCGCGTGCCCTCGATGCCGCGGAAGCGGTCACTGTAGCCATATACGGTGGTGTTGAACTGGTCGTTGCTGCGCAGGGTGATCATGCGCAGCACGTCGGGGCCCAGCTCCGGCATGTCGGGGTCTTCCACGATCGCCTCGGGAGTCTTGAAGTTGGCCTTGCCGGTCTTGGTGTGCCAGATGCGGTCCCGGGCCGGGAGCGTGCGATGAAAGCCGCCGGGCTTCCACATGCGCGCGTCATAGTCTTGGAAGATATCGGGATAGGTTTCGCCTATTAGGCCGCGGATACGGCTGTAGTCGGCGCACCAGTCGTCCCACGGCGTGAGCGGGTTGGGGTCGAGCGTCGCCTTGGCCAGCTCGCAGACGAACTTCACTTCGCTGATCAGATGCTTCGAGGCGGGCCGCCGCACGCCGCGGGAGCCGTGGATGCAGGCGGTGCTGTCCTCCATGGAGAGCGATTGCGGCCCGGTGGCCTGTTCGTCGATCTCGATGCGGCCCAGCACGGGCAGGATGTAGCTCACGGCGCCGGGGAACAAGTGGCTGCGGTTCAGCTTGGTCGCGACGTGCACCTGCAGCCGGATGCGCTCCCAGGCGGGCTCCATGCGCGAATGGTCGGGGATGGCGCGCAGGAAGTTGCCGCCGAGCATGATGAAGGCGTGGACCTTGTCCTCGAGGATCGCCTCGCAGGCTTCCACGGTGTTGTAGCCGTGGTCGCGCGGCGGGGAGAAGCCGAACTGCTTGGCCAGGCGGTCCATCGGGACCAGGTCCGGCTTCTCGGTGATGCCGACGGTGCGCTGGCCCTGCACGTTGGAATGGCCGCGCACCGGGCAGATGCCGGCGCCGGGCTTGCCGATGTTGCCGCGCATGAGCAGCAGGTTCACCAGCATCTGCACGGTCTCGACGCCCGCGTGATGCTGCGTCAGGCCCATGCCGTAGATGGCCATGGTTGCAGCGGCCTGCGCGTAGGTGCGCGCCGTGGCCTCGAGTGCGGCGCGATGCAGGCTGCTCTCGCGCTCGATGTGCTGCCAATCCTGCTCGCGCAGCCAGCCGGCGAATTGGTCGAAGCCGCTTGTGTGCTCGGCGATGAACGCGTGATCGAGCACGGGTTGGGTGCTCTGCTTGCGGGCCGCGTCGTCCAGCTCGAGCACCGCCTTGCAGATGCCGGTGAGCGCCGCCAGGTCGCCGCCCGCCTTCACCTGGTGGTATTGCGAGCTGATCCGGGTTTCCTTGCCGGCGAGCATTTCGACCGCGGATTGCGGGTTGGTGAATTTCTCCAGCCCGCGTTCGCGCAACGGGTTGAAGGTGATGATCGGCACGCCGCGCTCGCTCGCCGCCTGCAGCGGATGCAGCATGCGCGGGCTGTTGCTGCCCGGGTTCTGGCCGAAGAACATGATGCAGTCGGTGTGCGCGAAATCGTCGAGCGTGGTGGTGCCGACGGGCACGCCGATGCTCTCGGGCAGCGCCACGGAGGTGGTCTCGTGGCACATGTTGGAGCTGTCAGGCAGGTTGTTGTTGCCGTAGAGGCGGGCGAACAGGGCATAGAGGTAGCTGGCCTCGTTGGAGCAACGGCCGGAGCTGTAGAACACGGCGCTCTTGCGGTCGCCGATGGCGCGCATTTCTTGGCCGATCTCGGCGAAGGCGGACTCCCACGTGACGGGGCGGTAGGTGTCGGTCTGCGGGTCGTAGCGCATCGGGTGGGTGAGGCGGCCGGTTTGCTCGAGCGCGTAGTCGTCCCAGTCGCGCATCTTGGTGACGGTGTGCTGGGCGAGGAATTCCGGCGTGCAGCGGTGCACGGTGATTTCCCAGGCGGTGGCCTTGGCGCCATTCTCGCAGAACTCGAACGGCAGCGGGTGGGCGGGCTTGGTCCAGGCGCAACTGACGCATTGGAAGCCGTCGACCTTGTTTTGCCGGGTGAGGGTGAGCGCGCCGCTGGCCAGGACGCCTTCCTTGCGCAGGATGTTGCCGAGCGAGCGGGCGGAGCCCCAGCCGCCGGCGGGTGCGGTGTATGGCTCGAACGAAGGCTTTTGTTTCATGCTTCTAGCTCCTGCACCCGGGAGGGTAGAAGTCGGTGCAGGTGCCGCAGTTCCAAAGCCCGGCTCGGGCGGTCGAGCGACCGCGTGCTCGATGGCTCAGCCCTGGCATGACGGTGGTGGTAAATTGCACGCCCCCCGCCTCAGGCGGTGAAGCGCACCCCCGCGCGGGCGAGGCCGCCGGCCACCGCAATCGGCGTGCCGTCCGCCCGCCAGCAGGCGGCGCCGGTCATACGGCCGTCCGCCTCGAAGGCGATGGCGTTCATGCCGCCGGCGACCCGGCGCACCCGCCGCACGTCATGGCCCCGCGCCGCCAACGCCGCGACGGTGGCGTTGGGTATGGCGGGCTCCACCTCCACTTCGCCGCCGCCGGTCCAGATGCGGGGGGCCTCGACCGCCTGCTGCAAGGTCATGCCGTGGTCGAGCAGGTTGATGATCGCCTGCATCGCCGAGCCGAAGATGCGTAGGCCGCCGGGCAAGCCGAGGGCGAACGCCACCTGGCCTTCGCGCAGCACGATGGTGGGCGCCATGGAGGTGAACACGCGCTTGCCGGGCGCCACCGAGAGCGCGCGACCCGGCGCCGGGTCGAAGTTGGACATGTAGTTGTTGGCGATCAGCCCGGTGCCGGGCACGGCGAAGCGGGCGCCCCATAGGCCGTTGATGGTCTGGGTGGTGGCGACCACCATGCCGCCGGTGTCGGCGACGGTGACGTGCGTTGTGTTGGCGCTTTCGCCGGGAGTGTTGGCGCTTTCGCTGGGGAGGATGCCGGCGCTCCACTGCTGGGCGCGCGCGAGGTCGATGGCGGCGCGGCGCTCGGCGGCGTAGGCTTTGGAGGTGAGCTGCGTGATGGGCACGGGGACGAACGCCGGGTCGGCGGTGGCGACAGCGCGGTCGGCGAAGGCGATCTTCAGCACCTCGGCCAGCAGGTGGGTGGCGTCTGGCGAGGCGAAGCCCATGGCGGCGAGGTCGTAGCCCTCGAGGATGTTCAGCATCTGGGTGATGTGCACGCCGGCGGAGGAAGGCGGCGGCGGCGCGGCGATCTGCCAGCCGCGATAGGCGCCGTGGATCGGCTCGCGCTCTATGACGCGGGTGGCGAGCAGGTCGGCGGCGGTGATGAGGCCGCCCGCCCGGCGCATGTGGCTGACCAAGGCGTCGCCCAGCGGGCCATGCTGCAGGGCGGCGGCGCCGGCGGCTGCGATGGCGCGCAGGCTGTGGGCGTAGATCGGGCGGCGCAGGCGGTCGCCGGCGGCCAGGGGCGTGCCGCCGGGCAGCAACAGGGCGGCGAGGTCGGGGTCGTGCGCGAGGTCCGCCGCGCCGTCGGTGATGGCGTCGGCCAGGTAGTGGGTGACGGTGAAGCCGCGCTCGGCCAGGCGCAGGGCGGGGGCCATCACGTCGGCGAGCGGGGCGGAACCGTAGCGCTCGAGCGCGGTGCACCAGGCGAGCAGGGCGGCCGGCACCGCCATCGCCAGCGGCCCGACCAGGTTCGCGCGCGCGGCCAGCGCGTCCGGGCCGAACATCTCCGCGCGGGCGGCGAGCGGGGCGGTGCTCATCCCGTCCAGCACCACGTGGCGGCCGTCGGGCAGGCGGATATGGGCCAGGCCGCCGCCCAGCACGCCCACCATCATGGGCTCGACCACGGTGAGGGCGAACAGGGACGCGACCGCCGCGTCCACCGCGTTGCCGCCCTCGAGCAGCAGTTGCAGCCCGGCGGCCGAGGCGAGCGGGTGGTTGGTCACCACCATCCCGCGCGACCCGGTGGCCGGCTGTTTTTCACACGTGAACGATACCATTGTGCGACGCTAAGCCGCTTCCGCCGCCGCGCAAATGCTCTTAGCGTTCACCGCCATGGCAGACACGCATCCCGAAGGCCCGCCCTGGACCTGGCCCGAGCCGACTTGGCGCCGCATCATTGGGCGCGCCCGCGCTGGCCGCAGCCTGCGGCCCGCCACCTGGCCCGGCGGGGCGCGCTGCGCCGTGGCGCTGTCGTTCGACGCCGACCACGACACCATCCCGCTGCGGGACGGCGACGAAAGCCCGATGCGCATCAGCCAGGGCCAGTATGGCCACCGCCAGGGCGTGCCGCGCATCCGGGCGCTGCTGGCGCGCGAGGCGGTGCCGGCGACGTTTTTCTACCCGGCCGTGTCTGCGCTGCTCTACCCCGAGGAGGTGCGCGCGGTGGCGGCGGAGGGGCACGAGATCGGCATCCACTCCTGGATCCATGAGGCGAACACCAGCCTGCCGCCGGGCGCCGAGCGGGACCTGACCTTGCGCGCCGCCGACGTGCTCGAGCGGCTGGCGGGCAAGCGCCCGGTTGGGATCCGCACGGCGTCGTGGGATTTCAGCACTGTGACGCTGGACATCATCCGCGAGCTCGGCCTGCTCTATGACAGCAGCCTGATGGCGGACGACGATGCCTACGAGCTGGAGGATGCCGGGCAGCCGACGGGGGTGGTGGAGCTGCCGCCGGAGTGGATCCGCGACGATGCGGCCTATCTCAACTTCCTGCGATTCAGCGCGCTGCGGCCGTACACGCCGCCGGCCGCGGTGGCGGCCATCTTCCTCGCCGAGCTGGACGGCGCCTGGGAGGAAGGCGGCCTGTTCCTGCTGACGATGCACCCGCATATCAGCGGCCATCGCAGCCGGGTGGGCGTGATCGAGCGCGTGATCCAGCATGCGCGGGAGAAAGGCGGCTGCTGGTTCGCCACCCACGAGCAGGTGGCGCGGTGGTGCGTGGAGCAGGGTAGAACAGAGCCGCGATGACACTCTCCGTCATGCGGTGAAGATGCTCGGTTAACAGACCGCCTTTAACGTTTGCTAAACCTGTTGCTGCCATGATGGGGCTAGGCGGGTCCGGAGTATGTCATGTCGGGCGTATCGAGCGTCAGTGCGGGAGCGGTGCCGTATTACGGCCAGTTCTCCTCGGCTGAGAGCGCGGCGCCGGCGCAAGCGACCGCCCAGCCGCAGGACATCGTGGACATCCAGTCCGATCTCGGCGGTAGCTTCACGTCGGACGCGGAGGACACCTACTCGCTGAGCGGCCTCTACAGCGCGTCCCCCGCGGGCGCCAACGTGGTGGGCTACAAGGTGGCGCTGGGCGATAATTCGGGCGACAACGGGCAGTTATTGCTCAACGGCAAGACTGTGACGGGGCAGACCTCGTTCACAGCGGACCAATTTTCCGAGCTGCAATACGAGGCCGGCGGCTCGGGCAGCAGCGAGAGCATCGTGGTGGTCGCGCAAAGCGGCACCTTGGCGTCGGACGGGACGATCAACAACGAGGTGGATAGCGCCGCCGTGCAAGTGACGGACAGCGTCACCGGCACGCGCTCGGTGAACGCCGCCAGCGCGTTGCTGACGCAGCCGACGGGGACGGACAAGGGCGCGATCGCCATTGCGCAGAGTTCGGCCATTTTCACCGGGTTCAACGGCGCTGTGCGGCCCACGCTGAACACGGTGGGCAACTTCACTGCGGATCAGGGCGACGCGTATTCCGTCAGCGACCTGTTCAACGCCACGGCAGCGAGCGGCGGCGGGGCCATCTTGGGGTATCGGGTGGCGCTGGGCGACAACTCGGGGAACAATGGCGAGTTGCTGCTGAACGGCAAGAACGTCAGCGGGCAGACCCTGTTCACCGCCGACCAGTTTGCCGACCTACAGTATGTGGCGGGCAGTTCCGGCAGCAGCGGGAGCCTGGAGGTGGTGGCGCAGAGCGGCAAGCAGAACGCGGACGGCACGATTGCCAACGAGGTCGACAGCCCGGCGGTGCAGATCGACGCCAGCGTGACGGGCACGCGCTCGATCAACGCGGCCAATGCGCTGCTGACCCCGCTGACCGGGACGGACACGTCCGAAATCGAGATCGCGCAGAGCGCCAACATCTTCACCGGCTTCGGCGGTGCGGCGCGGCCGACGCTGAACACGGTGGGCAACATTACCGCCGACGACGGCGACGCGTTTTCGGTCAGCGGCCTGTTCACGGCGTCGCCAGCCAGCGGCGGGCCGAACATCGTCGGCTACAAGGTGGCGCTGGGCGACAATTCGGGGGCCAACGGCGAGCTGCTGCTCAATGGCAAGAACGTCACCGGGCAGACCACGTTTACCGCGGACCAATTTGCCAACCTGCACTATGTCGCCGGCAGTTCGGGCAGCAGCGAGAGCCTCGAAGTGGTGGCGCAGAGCGGCACGTTGAATGCGGACGGGACGATTGCCAACGAGGTCGACAGCCCGGCGGTGCAGATCACCGCCAGCGTGACCGGCACGCGCTCGATCAACGGCGACACCGCGCTGCTGACCCAGTCGAAGGGGACGGATGCGGCCGAGATCGGTATCGCGCAGCAGGCCAATATCTTCACCGGGTTCAATGGCGCGGCGCGGCCGAGCCTCACCACAGTGGGCAACTTTACCGCGGCGCAGGACGATGCCTACTCCGTCAGCGACCTGTTCAACGGGACGGCTGCGAGCGGTGGCGGGACCATCGTCGGCTACAAGGTGGCACTCGGGGATGGCTCCGGGGACAACGGGCAGTTGCTGCTGGACGGCAAGGACGTCACCGGACAGACCAGCTTTACCGCGGACCAGTTTGCCGACCTGCACTATGTGGCGGGCAGTTCGGGCAGCAGCGAGAGCCTGGAAGTGATTGCGCAAACCGGAAAGGTTGCGGCGGACGGCTCGATTTCCAACGAGATCGACAGCCCGGCGGTGCAGATCACCGCCAGCGTGACCGGCACGCGCTCGATCAACGCCGCCAACGCCTTGCTGAACCAACCGACTGGGCCAGACGCGAATTCGATTGCCATCGCCCAGAGCGCCAACATCTTCGGCGGGTTTGGCGGCGCGGCGCGGCCGAGCCTGTCCACCGTCGGCAATTTCACCGCCGATGCGGGCGACAAATACTCGCTCAGCGACCTCTACAGCGCCAAACCGGCCGGCGGCGGGGGCGATATCGTCGGCTATCGCGTGGCGCTGGGCGACAGCTCGGGCGACAACGGCCAATTGCTGCTGAACGGCAAGAGCGTCAGCGGGCAGACCCTGTTCACCGCCGACCAATTCGCTGACCTGCAGTACGTGGCGGGCAGTTCGGGCAGCAGCGAGAGCCTGGAGGTGGTGGCGCAAAGCGGCAAGCTGAACTCGGACGGCACGATTGCCAACGAGGTCGACAGCCCGGCGGTGCAGATCACGGCCAGCGTCACCGGCACCCGCTCGCTCAACGCCGCCAACGCGCTGCTGACCCAGCCGACCGGGTCGGATTTGGCGGCGATCGAGATTGCCCAGCAGGCCAGCATCTTCACCGGATTCAACGGCGCCGCCCGCCCCGGCCTGACCAGCTTGGCCGACCTGGCGCCGCCCGCGACCTCCACGAACGCGGCGGACCAGGTGCAGGGCGCGTTCCAATCGACGGTGCCGATCACGACGGTGTCGGCCAACTTGTCCGGCGGCCGCGATGGCATCGGCGGCAGCCTGCAGACGGGGGTGACGACGGAGGAGCGGGCGGCGGCGCAGGCGGCGCGACTGCTGGCGTTGGGCGAAGACGAGCTGGGCGGGTCGCAAAGCACGGCGGCCACCTCGATCCAGCAACTTTACGCCTATGCGGCCTATCAGACGAGCGGCGTGCTGCCGGGCTCGACCACGTCGACGCAGGCGTGAGCCGGGACTGTGTTGCGCCCAACCTGCGCCGCGGCCTGCACATAGGCCCGGCACATCGCTGCAAGCTGCGTGCGCAGCGCCTGCACCATTTCCGGCGCGGCGCCCCGTTCGAAGGTGATGCGGACGGCCCCGGCAAGGGCGGCCATCATCGCGAACGAAACGTCTGTCAGGTTGTCGATCGTGGTTGCCGGGGCGCTTGCCAGCAACTCTGTTGCGGCGGCAAGGATGCGCTTGGACGTGCCGCCGATCAGCTCCGCGGTATCCAGCTCGGCCGAGACCAGGTAGAGCGCGCGCGATGCTTCCACGTCGCGGGTCTTGGCGTCGATATAGGCGGCCACCAGGCCGTCGGACATCACCGTGATCGGCTGACCCCAATGCCGCGCGCACGCCGCCTCGACCGCTTCGGCAATCCCATCGAGGTGGCGCTGCAACACGGCGTAGAGCAGCGCCTGTTTGTGCGGAAAGTATTGATACATCGTTCCCACCGACACGCCGGCGCGCATGGCGACGCGCGTGGTCGTCAAGCGACGCGGCCCCTCGTTCAGCAGAACCTGAATGGTTGCCTGGAACACGGCGTCCACCGTCGCCTCGGAACGGGCCTGACGCGGGGTTTTCCGGGGCCTGAGCGCTTGCGGATGCGCGACGTCCATATGCGAATTCCGAAACTGAAGCATCGTACACATTTGTTGTGAGGAGGGGTCTTCAAACAGCCCCCTCACTCAGAAAGGAATGAGACGATGCAAACTTCCGCCAATCGCGTGGCGCTGGTCACCGGGGCAAACAAGGGGATTGGCCTCGAAATCACGCAGCAGCTCGCGCGCATGGAATTGCGAGTGCTGCTGGGCGCCCGGGACGCCGGCCGTGGCGAGGCCGCAGCCGCCGCGCTGGCGGCCGAGGGGATGGACGTGCAGTTCATCCACATCGATCTCGCGCAGCCTGCGACGATCGAGGCCGCCGCCGCAACTATCCGAGCCGAGCACGGCCGGCTGGACGTTCTGGTCAACAACGCCGGCGTCGCCGACCGGGCGGACGGGCCGCCGGGCACGGCAAACCTGGATGCTGTGCGCCGCGTGTTCGACACCAACTTCTTTGGCACGCTCGCCGTCACCCAGGCCATGCTGCCGCTGCTGCGCGAGTCGAGTGCGGGGCGGATTGTGAACGTCTCCAGCGGGCTTGGCTCGCTCGAGCACAATGGCGACCCCGAATGGGAGTTCGCCCAGGCGAAATACATTGGCTACAACGGCTCCAAGGCCGCGCTGAACATGCTGACGGTGCAGCTCGCGGCGGAGTTGGCGGGCACGGGCATCAAGGTCAACGCGGCGGACCCTGGCTTTACCGCGACGGATTTGAACGGCCACCGCGGCACGCAGACGGTGCCGGAGGGCGCCGCTGCTGCGATCCGCTTGGCCCTGCTCGCGGACGACGGTCCGACCGGCGGGTTCTTCAGCGCGGGGCAGCGTGAGCCGTGGTGAGGGGGTAGGGCGAGGGTGGCGGGCCGGACTTGCTCCGGCCGCGCCGGATGGCGCTGGGTGGCCTGCCATAAACCTCCGCAAAGACTGCGTTGAAGCAGCGCAAACTGCCGAACCCGGCGCGGAGCGCGACTTCGGCCATGGGCAGATCCGTGCTGTCCAGCAACCGCTTGGCCCGTTGTAGCCGGGCCGTGCGCGCGGCTTGCGCGGGGCTGGCGCGGATATGGCGGGCGAACAATCGGGACAGGTGCCGTGCTCCGATGCCGAGGCGGGCGGCGAGCGTCTCTACTGTCGCACCGTCCTGGTCCAGCGCGCCCGCTTCGATCAGGCGGAGCGCCCGCTCTGCCGTGGTGCGGGAGCCGTTCCACGCCGGGCAGAACGGGGCCGTCTCCGGGCGGCAGCGCAGGCACGGCCGGAACCCGGCGGCCTCCGCAGCTGCCGCGGTCAGCAAGAACTCGATGTTGCGGCGAAACGGCAGGCGCACCGGACAGACGCAGCGGCAATAGACGCCGGTTGTCCGCACGCCGATGAAGAATTGGCCGTCAAACGCCGGGTCCCGTGCGCGCCAAGCCTGTTCGAAGAGAGCCTCGGTCGGGTGCGGCATGGCGCAAGCATACACTGGGTTCGCGCGCGGGAGAGGATGAGGTCCGGATTCGGCGAGCATGCAGTTCACGGGCGTCCGATACAAGGCCGAGTGTCATGGAGCTTGGCCGATGCGTGACGATGCGATGATGTCGCGGACCGAGTGGTTGTTGCTCTGGCTTCTTTCGATCTTGTGGGGCGGGTCGTTCTTCTTTTCAAAGGTCGCAGTTGGTGGTCTGCTCCCGCTGACCATTGTCTTTGTCCGGTTTTCCGCCGCCGCAATCCTGGTCTATGCGTATTTGCGCGCGAGGCACGAGGTCGTGCCGAATGGCTCTGGCGCTTGGGCGTCATTCGCAGTCATGGGGCTGCTGAACAACTTGATACCAGCCGGCCTCATCGTTTGGGGTCAGAGGCTGATTCCCAGCGGACTAGCAGCCGTGCTCATTGCGACGACGCCGATCTTTTCGCTGCTCGCGGTCCGCTCAATGGGTGGAGGCGCTCGGATCACACCGGGCAAAATGCTGGGCATCGCTCTCGGCCTTGCAGGCACGGCGGTATTGCTCGGCGTCGGCGACCCAAGCGGCCCAGCGCCATCGGTGGTCGGCGCTGCGGCTTGCCTTGGCGCAGCCGTGTCATACGGCTTCGCCAACGCATTTGGACGACGGTTCCAACGGCTCGGCATCGCTCCAGCGGTGGGCGCCTTTGGGCAGATGGCCGCGACCTCGGTCATGGCGCTGCCGTTGATGCTGATGCTCGACCGGCCGTGGCGGCTCGCGGCGCCTGACACGGAGGTCTGTGCGGCGATGGCGGGTCTTGTGGTTCTCTCCACAGCGTTGGGCTACATCATTTTCTTCCGCATCTTGTCTGGGGCAGGCGCCGTGAACGTCTCCCTCGTCACTCTGCTGATTCCAGTGACGGCAGTTCTTCTCGGTGGCTTGGTGCTTGGCGAGAGGCTGTCGCTTGTTGAGTTTGCCGGTATGTCACTCATCGGGCTCGGGCTTGTCGCCGTCGATGGACGGGCTTGGGGCAGAGTGACGCGAGGCCGCTCGATAGCACGACCGCACTGAGCGGCGGCCTCACCGGCCCGGCCCTTGGAGGACAGGTTGCCATGCATTGATCGACGTCACCAGCCTTACGCCGTGGATGCCCGTGTCAAGCACTGGCATGACGGTGAAATGCAGTTCCGTGCCGTTGATGATGTGAAACGGGCAGTGGCGGGGGTAGACCACTCGACTATAGCCGCTGCACCGACACCGGCAGCCCCTCGGCAAGCGCCACGACATGCGGGTGGTGCGTCAGCACGATCACCTGCACGTGCTGGCTCAGCTCCACCAGAGCCGCCAAGGCGGCACGGGCGCGGGCGTCGTCGAAGGTCTGCAGGATGTCGTCGGCGATGAACGGCAACTTCGACCCGGCGGCCACGAAATCCTCCAGCGCCACGAAACGCAACGCGAGATAGAGCTGGTCGCGCGTGCCCTCCGAAAGCTGGGCGATGTCCTTCCACTCGCGGGGGAAGCGGGCCTCGACCGCCTGCAGCACCGTCTGCCCCTTTATCTCGGCGCCAACGATGGAGTAGGCGCCGCAGGTCAGCCGCGCGAAGGCGTCGGAAATGCGCTGCAAGCCGGTGCTGCCGGCGCTCTGCTCCACGTTCGCCAGGGCGCGGCCAAGCATCTCGCTCGCCACGCTCAGCAATAGGTAATCCTCCAGCAGCCGCGACTGGCTGGCGGCGGCGGCGGTTTGCGCGCTTGCGGCCACAATCGCGTCCTCGGACAGCGCGGCGCGGTCTAATTGCTGCTCGACTTGGCTGACCTTTACCGCGGCAGCCTCGCTGCGCGCCAGTGCCGCTTGCATCGCCGCCTGCGCCGCTTCTCGCGCGGCCCCCATCTGTTCGGGCGGCACGGCAGCCGCCTCCTCGTGCAGGGCGGCGTGGGCCAGTCCATCACCATGGTCGCGCAGCACGGTCTCGGCATGGTCGCGCGTGGCTTCGTGGCGGGCGCGCTCGCCGGAGCGGCCGAGCCGCAGCGCCGCATCCTCCGCGTCGGCGGCGCTGCAGGCGGCCACGATGGCGGCCAGCGTGTCCTGCGCGCGACGGGCACGGTCGCTCTCCTCGCGCAATTGCTGCGTGCTGGCGGCGCAGGCCTTGTCGGCCTCTTGCCACGCGGCCTCCTGCTGGCGGGCCCGATCGCGCCGGGCGATCAGGCTGCGGGCGGTGGCGAACACGCTGTCCGCAGGCGGCATGGCGAGTTCGGCGGCGAGCTGCGCCACGTCGGCGGCGAAGTGGTCGCCATCCGCCCGCATGTCGTCGAGCCGTTGCGCCAGGCCTTGCCGCTGCTGCATCTGCAGCCGTAGCGCGTCCAGGCTGCGCAACACCGCCTGGGTCGCGGCCGGCGTTTCTGCGGGTGGGCGGCGCAACTCGGCGAGGGTGATCGACCACGCGCGCTGCCACTCCGCCATGGCATCGCTGGCCGCTGCCAGGTCGGCGGTCTCGCGCTGCAGGCGGGTCTGCGCATCGGCCCGCCGGGTCCGTTGCAGCACGCGGTGGCCCTCGGCCTGCGCGGCGGCGGCCAATTGGGCGTCGGCGAGCGCCAGCAGCGCGGGCAGCGCCTCCTCCGCCGCGCCGAGCAGGGGCCGCAGCCGGGCGGCCCAAGCGGCATGGCCGGCCTGGATGGCATCCATTTCCCCGCGCGCTGCCGCGACGGAGGCGGCCGTTCGCACCGCCTCCATGCGCGCGGCCAGGAAGCTGTGCAGCTCGCCGGCCGTGCTGCCCTCGGCGGCACCGCTGTCCCGGCAGAGCTGCGCCCAATCTGCCCGCGCCGCCGCCGCTTGGCCCTGCGCCGCCTCGGCCGAGGCGGTCAGCGCGGCCCACTCCGGCTCGGCGGCGGCGAGCAGCCGGCCCAGCCGTTCGGCCTCGTTGACTTGAGCCAGCTCAAGCAGGCGGCGGTCGGCCAGGCTGTCCGCCTCGCGCAGGTGGCGCTCGAAGCGGAACGGCAGCGCTTCCCCCGCCGCGTAGGCCGCCTCGCCGGCGGGGTCGGGTTCGGCGGTGAAGGCACGGCGGTAGATCAACTGCCACCCGGCGTCGCGCGCCGTCCGCGCCCGGGCGATGGCGGCGACGTCGGGCAAGGCCGCGTGCTGCAGCGCTGCGAGATCGCGCTGCCAGCCGGCGCGGTCGCGGGCTAGGCGATCCCGCTCGCTGCGGGCTTTCGCGGCCGCGGCCTCGGCGGCAACGACGGCGGTGGCCAGCCGGTCCACCCTGGCATCGGCGGGCGGGGCGAGGGCGGCCAAGGCCGCGGCGTCGCCCGACCAGCCCGGCACGGCGGCGAGCGCCACGCCCGCCGCCGCTTGGGCCAGGCGCAGCGTACGGGCGGCGTCTGCCAGGCGGCGGGCCGGCTCGCCATCGGCGCGGATTTCCAGCAGCAGCGCGGCCAATGCGGCGTGGTTGTCGTTCGGCGGCTCGACCGCAGTCTCTGCCGCCAATTGGGCGACGGCACCCTGGGCCTCTCGCAACCGGGCTTCGCTGCCGTCCAGGTCGGCGCGCGAGGCGGCGTGCTGCGTGATCAGGTCGCGCGCCGTGGCCAAGGCGGCCGCAGTGGGCAGCAGGCTTGCCGGGTCGGCGTCCGGTTGGCAGCCCAGCTCGCGCAGGATGGTTGCGATGGCTGCGTCGACTTGGTCGCGCTGCCCGGCGAGGGTGCGGCTATCGCTGGTGGCCTTCTCGACCTCGCCGAGGCGCTCGGCCAGGCGGCCCAGGCGCGCTTCGGCCGCAATCGCCGCCGGGTCGCGCGGCAGGCTGGCGAGGGTGGACCGGCGCTCGCCCGCCTGGCGCTCGGCGGCGCCGAGCAGGGCGGCCGCTTGCTTGGCGTCGGCCACGGCGGCCGACAGCCGGCCAGCGAGGTCGGGCGGCAGGCTGGGCGCGTCTGCATTGGTGGCAAGCCACTGCCGCGCCGCCGTCAAGTCGGCCAACGCCCCCCGCGTGCGGTCGATGCGGGCGAGCCGGCGGGCGGTCTCGCTGGCCTGGGCGTGGGTGGCGCGGGCGTCGGCCAACGCTGCCCGTTGCCCCTCCAGCACCTCTTGCTCCGCCTGGCGCTGCTTGGGCTGCCGCACGGCCTCGCGCAGGGTCTTGCGCGCGTCGAGGATCGCCCGGTTGGCCTTGTGCAGCGGCTTGGACGTCTTGCCCGCCTCCCAGATCGCGCTGCGCTGCTCCGCCAGCCGCAGCCGGAGCGACTTGGCGAAGGTGAGCTCGCCGGTGCCTGCCAGCAGGGCCAGGCCGAGCGTGTCCCCGCCGGACGCTAGCTCCCGGCCGCCGGCGCGCAGGCGGGCCGTGTCGAGCGCGAACAGGTTTTCCAACTGCTTGGGGGAGACGCGCTTCAATGCGCCCTGGAGCTGCACGGTGGCGCCCTGGCTGCCGCCATGCAGCTTGAAGCCTTCCTTGTGGCGGGTGCCGAATTGGACGCTTTCGCCATCGTCCAGCACGGCGTCGGCGCGCAACTCCGGCCGCTCGCCGATGAAGCGGGGCAACGGGAAGGGCGTCGTTTTGGAGTCGATGCCGAACAGCAGGTCGTGGAAGGCCTGGCGCAACACCGACTTGCCGGCTCCGTTTGGCGCCTCGATCAGGTTGATCACGCCCGGCGCCGGGTCGAGCGGCAGGTCGAGCGCGGCGAAATTGCCGTAGTGGTCCAGCTTCAGGCGGCGCAGGCGCAAGGCTCAGCTCCGCGCCAGCTCGGCCAGCAGGAGGTCGCGGGCGCGCTCGACCAGCTCCGCCGGCAGGGCGCCGCTGGCCACGGCGCGGGCGGGGTGGTCGTCGTCGAGGCCGTCGCCGAACTTCTTCACGATGTCGGCGATGGCGGCCTGTAGGTCGGGGGGCAGGGCCATGGGCTGCTCCATCTCGGACAGCAGCGCCCCCACCGCGCCGCCCTGGCGCCGCAACGCCGCAAGGTCGAGCGCCGGGCTGGTCGCGACCCGGACGTCCTCCAGCCACAACTCGTCGGGCGGAACCACGCCGGCGACGGCCGCGCGAAGGATGTGCCGGGTCGCCTCGAGGTCGGCGGCCAGGGCGGCGTGGGCCGCCGTGGAGCCCTTGAGAGTGAGCCGGACGACCAGGAGGCGCTGCTCCGCCTCGTTGACGGCGGCGTGGAGCAGCGTCTGCGCCCGTTGCTGCACCTCCTCGATGTCGCTGGCGCCCTCGCAATCCACAGTCCAGCGCGCCCAGCGGATGACGTCGCACGGATGGTGCGCCGCCTGCGTCACCCGCCCGCCGGACACGTGCACCAGCGTGGCGCCCTTGCTGCCTTCCTCGCGCACGTTGCGGCTCTGGAGGTTGCCGGGAAAGACAATCCAGGGGTTCGTCGCCACCACCCGGCGGGCATGCACATGGCCCAGCGCCCAATAGTCGTAGCCCTTGGCCGCAAGGTCCGCCGGGGTGCAGGGCGCGTAGGGTTCGTGCTCGGCCGAGCCGCACGCGGTATGCAGCAGGCCGATGTTGAAGTGGCCCTCAAGCGCCGCCGGGTAGCCAAGGGCAAGATTCTCGGTGACGTTGCGGGTCGCGAAGCTCTGGCCATGGATCGCCACCGGCAGGCCCGGCACCATCCGCGTGCTGGGCCTGCGCGACGGCAGCAGCTCGCCGGGGAACGGAAGCTGCTTGGTCAGCACCTGTTCAGCGTCGTGGTTGCCGCTGATGGCGTAGATCGGGATGCCGGCCCGCTTGAGTTGCGCAAGCTGCTCGACCAGGTATTGGCCGGTGCGCCAGTCCTTCCAGTCGGTGTCGTAAAGATCGCCCGCCAGCAGGACGAACTGGACCTGCTCGCGGAGGGCAAGCTGGACCAGGTTCGCCAGCGCCTGCCGCGTGGCGCCGCGGATGCGCTCGGCCGGCGCGTCCGAGTCGAGGCCGCGCAGGGGCGAATCCAGGTGCAGGTCGGCGGCGTGGAGGAAGGTGAAGTCCGCGGTCACCGATGTCGGCGCCCGTCAGGCACTGCGGGGCAGCTCCTGCTCCACCAGGGTCGCCCAGAGCGAGGCGCCGATGGGCAGCACGTCGTCGTTGAAGTCGTAGGTCACGGTGTGGACGGGTTGCACGCCCTTCTCGCCGCCGGCCTGGCCGATGCGCACGAAGCAGCCGGGGACCTTCTGCGCCATGTAGGCGAAATCCTCCCCGCCCATGCCGGGCAGGCGCTGGCGGATGACCTTGGTCTCGCCGAGCACCTTGGCACCGGCCAGTGCGGCGCGCTCGACGGCCGCCGGGTCGTTCACCACGGAGGGGTAGCCGCGGTTGAAGGTGAACTCGGCCTCGGCGCCATGGGCGTGCGCGGTGGACATCACCAGCTCGCGCATCATGCGCTCCATCGCCTCGCGGGTCTCGGGCTTGAGGGTGCGGAGGGTGCCGGTCAGCTCGGCGAGATCGGGGATGACGTTGCTGGCGGTGCCGGCGTGGAACATGCAGGTGGAGAGCACGGCGCTGTCGAGCGGGTCGACCCGGCGCGCCACCAGCGTCTGCAGGCCGAGCACGAGCTGGGCGCCGATCACCACCGGGTCGATGGCGCGGTGGGGGCGGGCTGCGTGGCCGCCGCGGCCTTTGATGCGGATCAGGAAATCGTCGGTGTTGGCGCAGACGGCGCCGGGCACGGCCGTCATCTGGCCTACGGGGATGGTGCTGTCGTTGTGGGCGCCGAACACCATGTCGCAGGGGAAGCGGTCGAACAGGCCCTCCTTCACCATCACTTCGCCGCCGCCGCCGGCCTCCTCGGCGGGCTGGAAGATGAAGTGCACGGTGCCGTCGAAATTGCGGGTTTCGGCCAGGTAGCGGGCGGCGCCGAGCAGCATGGTGGTGTGACCGTCATGCCCGCAGGCATGCATCACGCCCTCGTTCTGCGAGCGGTGGGGGAAGCTGTTGGCCTCGGGCATGGGCAGCGCGTCCATGTCGGCGCGGATGCCGATGCTGCGCGGCGAGCTGCCGTTGCGCAGGGTGCCGACGACGCCGGTTCCGGCGATCCCGCGCGTGACCTCGATGCCCCAGGCGGCGAGCTTTTCCGCCACCAGGTCGCTGGTGCGGTGTTCTTGGAAGGCGAGTTCGGGATGGGCGTGCAGGTCGCGCCGCCACTCGGTGAGGTCGTTGGCGAAGGCGGCGATCCGGTTGTTGACTGGCAATGGCGTGTCCTCGGCTGACGGGCAAAGCGGCGGGCAGCGTAGGCCGCGGCGGTGGGTTCGACAAATGCTGCGGCCGGGTTCGCTGGACAAGCCGAAGAGGCGGCGTTAGCGCAGCCGGCTTGGCAGCGGGAGGCACGGATGTTTCGTTTGGACGGCAGGAATGCCCTGGTGACGGGTGCGTCGGGCGCGATCGGGGGCGCGATTGCCCGGGCGCTGCATGCGCAGGGGGCCAAGGTGGTGCTCTCGGGCACGCGGGAGGAGGCACTGGCGGCGCTGGCAGCCGAACTGGGCGATGGCGCGCATGTGTGCCCGGCCGACCTGCGTGACCCGGCGGCGCCCGACGCGCTGGTGGCGGCGGCCGAAGCCGCGGCCGGGCCGCTCGACATCGTGGTCAACAATGCCGGGCTGACGCGCGACATGCTGGCGCTGCGGATGAAGGACGAGGCCTGGCAGGAAGTGCTGGACGTGGACCTCACGGCGCCGTTCCGGCTCGCCCGGGCGGCCATGAAGGGCATGCTGCGGCGGCGGTTCGGCCGCGTCATCGGCATCTCCAGCGTGGTGGGGACGTCGGGCAATGCGGGCCAGGCCAACTACGCAGCCGCCAAGGCCGGGCTGGTGGCGATGAGCAAGGCCATGGCGCAGGAAGTCGGCGGCCGGGGCATCACGGTGAACATCGTGTCGCCCGGCTATGTCGGCAGCGCGATGACGGAGGCGCTGGCCGAGGAGCAGAAGGCGCGATTGCTGCAGATGATCCCGGTCGGCCGCATGGGTGCGCCCGGCGACGTGGCGAGCGCGGTGGTCTACTTGGCATCCGACGAGGCGGCCTGGGTCACGGGGGTGACGCTCCATGTCAACGGCGGGATGTTGATGGTGTAGGCGGGGCGGACCACGCTGACCAAGGAGGTGGCGACGCGCTCGGCGACGCGGGCCCAGTCGCCGGGCCGCTCCTGGCGGAACAGCCGCATGCCGGCATACCAGGGGGAGTCCTCGCGGCCGAGCATCCAGCGCCAGTCCGGGGCGAAGGGCAGCATCACCCAGGCCGGGATGCCGAGCGCGCCGGCGAGATGGGCGATGGCGGTGTCGACGGTGATCACGACGTCCAGCCCGCTGATGGCGGCGGCGGTTTCGCTCCAGTCGGTGAGGCGGCCGGAGCGGTCGGTGAGGCCGAACAGCTTGGACACGTCCCGCGCGCGGGGGCCGACCTGCAGGGTGACGATGCTGCGCCCTCCCGCGGCGATGATCGGCGCCAGTGCGGCGGGGGGGGCGGAGCGGCGCTTGTCGTTGCTGTGCGAGGGGTTGCCGGCCCAGGCGAGGCCGACGCGCAGGCCCTCGGGCAAGTGGCGATCCCATGCCATGGCGCGGACCGAGTCGGGCTTGAGGTAGCCGGCGGGGTAGGGGATCGACTCGAGCGTGGTTCCGAACAGCCGGGGCAGGCTCAACTGATCCACCCAGACGTCATGGTGTGGGCGATTGGCGGAGGGGCCGCCTTGCGGGACGGTGGCGATCACGCCGGGCATGCTGGCGACCAGGGGGGCGAGCGAGGCATGGCACTCCAGAATGACGTGTTCCGCCCGCTTGGACAGCAGGGGCAGGTAGCGCATGAACTGGATGGTGTCCCCGGCGCCTTGCTCGGCGAGGACCAGGATGGTTTTGCCGGCCAGTGGCTCGCCGTTCCACTCGGGCGCGGGCAAGGTGACGAAGCTGCCGGGGAAGCGCCGCTTGCGCCATTCGAACTCGCGCCAGCCTTCGGCGAAGTTGCCGGCCAGCATGAGGGTGACGGCATGGTTCCAGCGCGTCGCCGGGCGTGCCGGATCGAGCTCGATCGCGCGGCGGCTGACGGCGAGCGCTTCGTCCAACCGGCCGAGGCTGGTGAGCAGGTGGGCAAGGCTGGCGAGCGCCTCCACCATGTCAGGCGCGAGGGCGAGTGCGGCGCGGATGTGGTGTTGCGCTTGATCCGGTTCGTCCAGCTCGGCATAGGCGTTGCCCAGATTGAGCTGAGCCTCGGCGTCACCTGGGTCGGCAGCCAGCGCGAGGGTGAAGGCCAACACGGCTTCCGCCGGGCGCTTGAGCATGTTGAGCGCGGTGCCGCGCAGGCAGTGCGCCGGGGCGAGCCCGGTATCGCCAGCCAGCGGTTCGAGCGCCTCGAGCGCTTCTTGCGGTTGCCCCGCGGCGAGCAGCGCCCGCGCCAGGGAGATGCGGCACTCGCGATGGGTGGGGCGCAGCGCCAGCGCGCGGGCCAGCAGCGCCGCCGCCTCCGCGGCGCGGCCGGTGACGAGCGCGCATTGGCCGAGCAGAAACAGCGCGGACCCATTATCGGGCTCGTCATCCAGGACGCAGAGCAGCAAGCCCTCCGCCTCCCCATGGCGCCCGGCGCGAGCATGAGAAATGGCGAGAAGCAGCGATTCAGTATGGTCCGACATGGCTGCATCTTGCGCCGAGAGGCTTAATAGGTCGCAAACGACCGGGCCGGGACGCAGGAATAAATCTTCGCGAGCAAGCTTCGGTTAACCCTTTCGGCGGAGACTGGGCGCGTCGTGCAAGGGGTGAGGTGGCGGTTTGAGGAGCGCGTTGCAGCTCTTGTTGTCGGCGCAAGGTTTTGCCGAGTTCCGGTCGCGCCACTTTGCGGCGCGCGTGTTCGCGGCTGTGGCCTGCGTCGCGATTCTCGGCACGACGGTTTGGCAAGTCCGGCTTGCCCGCGGCGTGGCGATTGCCGAGGCGAGGGTGCAAGGCGCCAACCTCGCCAAGTCGCTCGCCGAGCAGGCGGCGGCTACCCTCTCAGGGGCCGATATCCTGTTGGATGCCGTGGCCGAGGGCTGGCAAACGGGCACCGCGGCGCCCGATCTGTTCGACCATATGCAACGCGCCTTGCCGGGGCGCTTCGCCGGCCGTTCCCATGTTCGCGCCCTCGCGGCGTACGGCATGGACGGCCAGCCGCTGCCGGCCGCAATGCCCAATGTGGCCGGCATTCCGGCCCAGCTCACGGCGGCGGAGCTCGCCTTTCATCGCGGGCATCGCAGCGGGACGCTGTCGATCGCGCCTGCAGGGTCCGCCGGGTCGATCGGGTCGCAGCAGATCGCGGTGTCGCGCCGGTTCGATGGGGCGGAGGGTCGTCCGGGCGGTATCCTGCTCGCCCTGGTGGACGAGACCAGCCTGGGCGACTTCTACAGCAGCCTGCGGGCCGGGCCGTCGGGCGTGATCGGGCTGATGCGCCAGGACGGCAAAATCCTCGCCCGCGGGTTGGACCTTGGTGCCGAGGCGAGTGAAAGCGCGGTGCTGCACGGGTATCGCCAGCATGGCTTTGCCGGCAACTACGACGTGGTTTCGCCAGCGGATGGCACGCGCCAGCTCGCCAGCCTGCGCCCGGTGGACGGCTATCCCTTGGTCGCCTTCGTGGCCTTCAACGAGGCCGACGTGCTCAGCCGGTGGCGGTTGGACGCATTGCGGGCCTATGGCGCGGCGGCCGTGCTTTGCTTGAGCCTCGGCGCGGCGGGCTGGCTCCTGGCGGGCCATATCAAGCGGGCGGAGACGATGCTGCGCACAGCCAACGCCCATTTGCAGCGCACGGCGATGCTGGACCCGCTGACCGGCATCGGCAACCGGCGGATGTTCGACAGCGGGCTGAAACGGGAGCAGCGCCGCGCGGCGCGGACGGAGCATCCGCTGGCGCTGCTGATGCTGGACGTGGACCACTTCAAGTCGTTCAACGACACCTATGGCCACCCTGTGGGTGATGTGTGCTTGCAGAGCATCGCCAGCACGATCGGGCGCCTGGCGCAGCGGCCGGCGGACCTGGCGGCGCGACTTGGCGGCGAGGAATTCGCCATCCTGCTGCCTGAGACCGACACGGCGGGCGCCGTCGCCATCGCCGAACGGGCGCAGGACGCGATCCGCCAGCTCCGTATCCCGCATCGTCACGGGGTGGACGGGATCGTGACCGTCAGCATCGGGGTGGCGGTGGTTTGGCCGCAGCGGCCTGATGGCGGCAATGCCGATCTGGTCCATTTGGCCGACGCGTCGCTGTATGCGGCCAAGGCGCAGGGGCGGAACCGCGCTTGCCTGTCGCCGCTGAGTGCGCCGCCGATTACGCCCGTCGCGGTCAAGGCTTGGCTCACTCCGCCGGCTGCACGGTCGGGCGCCACACACTAATGCGTCCGGCGCCATGATCGCGCTCGGCGAGCAGGTCGCCCAGGTTCAGGCGCTCGGTGCGGCTCGATTCCGCGACCAGGAGCGAAGCCGGCGTCAACCATCCGGCGGCGGTGAGCTTGGCGGCGGCACGGGGAACCAGGTCCTGGCCATAGGGCGGGTCCAGGAACACCAGGTGGCAGGATGGGCCCGGCGGCGCTTGCAGGACGTCGGCGGCGATCACCCTGGTGTTCGCGCCGGGGCAGTCGGCGATGTTGGCGCGCAAGGCGGCCAGCGCGGCGCGGTCCCGCTCGATGAAGGTGGCGGAGGCGGCGCCGCGGGAGAGCGCTTCGAGGCCGAGCGCGCCGGTGCCGGCGAACGCGTCGAGCACGGCCATGCCGTCCAGCGGGCCGCCCCAGGGAGCGTGGACCAGCATGTCGAACAGGGCCTGCCGCAGGCGCTCGGCCGTGGGGCGGGTGGTGATGCCCGGTGGGCTGCGCAGCCGCTTGCCGCGCCAGGCGCCGGCGATGATCCTCAGCTCGCGGCGGCTCGGCGCGGGGTGGCGGGTGTTGGGCGCTTTGGTACGTCGGGCAATTGCTCGCGCAGGATCTTGCCGCTGATCTCGTCGACCTCGCCGCGGCCGAGATTGCCGAGCTGGAACGGCCCGTAGGCCACGCGGATCAGCCGGGTCACCTGCAGGCCGAGATGGGCCATGACGCGGCGGACTTCGCGGTTGCGGCCCTCGCGCAAGGCGACGCTGAGCCAGGTGTTGCTAAGCGCGCGCGAGTCCACGGCGGCCTCGATCGGGCCGTATTTGACGCCCTCGACGGTGACCCCCTCGGCCAGGCCGGCCAGCGCGCGGTCGAGCACCACCCCGTGCACGCGGACGCGGTAACGGCGGATCCAGCCGTTGGAGGGCAGCTCGAGCTGGCGGGCGAGGGCGCCGTCGTTGGTGAGCAGCAGCAGGCCCTCGCTGTTGAGGTCGAGCCGGCCGACGCTGACGACGCGGGGCAAGTGGGGCGGCAGCTTGTCGAACACGGTGGGGCGGCCGGCCGGGTCGCGATGGGTGGTCATCAGCCCCTCCGGCTTGTGGTAGCGCCAGAGCCGGGCGCGGTCTGGCGCGTCCACCACGCGGCCATTGACCTGCACGATGTCGCCCGGGGTGATGAAGGTGGCGGGGTGGTCGACCAGGGCGCCGTTGAGCGAGACGCGGCCCTCGGCGAGCAGCTTCTCGGCGTCGCGGCGGCTGGCGACGCCGGCGCGGGCGAGCCACTTGGCGATGCGTTCGCCGCGGGCGGGTTCGGAGCCGGGTTCGGGCTCGCTCATGCGGCGGCGCTGACGAGGGCTTGGAAGACGCGGCGGTCGCCCGGGTCGATGCCGAACTCGGGGTGCCATTGCAGGCCGAGGCAGAAGCGGAAGCGGCGGTCCTCGATGCCCTCGATGATGCCGTCTGGCGCGGTGGCGTTGACGGTGGCGGTGGGGCCTGGCGCTGCCACCGCCTGGTGGTGCGAGGAGTTGACCTGCATCGCCGCGCTGCCGACGATTTCGTACAGCAAGGTGCCCGGCGTGAGGGTGACGGCGTGGCTGGGCTGGTCGCGCGGATTGGTTTGCTCGTGCGGGAGGGCGCCGGGCCGCTCGTCCGGGATGTGCTGGATCAGGGTGCCGCCGAGGGCGACGGCGAGCAGTTGCTGGCCGCCGCAGATGCCGAGCACGGGTCGGTTGCGGGCCAAGGCGGTGGTGACGAGGGTGAGTTCGGTGGCGGTGCGGCGGGATTTGAGGGTGACGCTACCGTGGGTTTGGGTGGCGCCGTAGAGCGCTGGGTCGACGTCGAAGGCGCCGCCGGTGACGACGAGGGCGTCCACTCGGTCGAGCCAGTCGGGGGCGAGCGCCGGGTCGTGCGGCAGGGCGACGGGGAGGCCGCCGGCTGACGCGATGGCGTCCATGTAGTTGGCGCGTAGGGCATACCAAGGAAAACGCGACCAGCCGCCGGCCGGTTCGGCATCGAGGGTTACGCCGATGAGGGGCTTGGGCATTGCCCCCACTAGACCCCGCGGCCTGGTATCGGCAAGACGCGGGGATGGACGGCATGGCGGTGGCATTGGCGCAGGCCCGGGCGGCGGCGGGGCGTGGCGAGGTTCCGGTGGGCGCGGCGGTGCTGTCGGCGAGTGGGGAGCTGCTGGCCGCTGCGGGCAACGGCGTGGAGGCGGGGCATGACGCCAGCGCGCATGCCGAATTGGTGGCGATGCGGGCGGCGGCGGCGCGGCTAGGGTCGGCGCGGCTGGTTGGCTGCCGGCTGTTCGTGACGCTGGAGCCGTGCGCGATGTGCGCGGGGGCGGCGGTGCAGTTCCGGGTGGCGGCGGTTGTGTTCGGCGCGTACGACCCGAAGGGCGGCGGGGTGGAGCATGGCGCGCGGGTGTTTGCCGCGCCGGGCTGTCTGCATCGGCCGGAGGTGGTGGGCGGTGTGCGGGAGTCGGAGGCGGGCGCGCTGCTGCGGGCGTTCTTTGCGGGGCTGCGGGGGTGATTGCTTGTTCGGCGACGCCCGGGGTTCTGGTGGCGTTCGCACCCTCACCCCGACCCTCTCCCGCCCGCGGGAGAGGGAGAAAACCAGCACTCGGAGCGCTTAGGGTAGGCCTAAGGCAGGCGTCTTATTGTTGTGGGTGCTGCTTGTGGGCGTCGACCTTGTCCAACACTTCGGTGGCTTCGGCGAGGGCGCTCAGGCACTCGTCCTCTTCGCCTTCCTGATGGGCGACTTCGGCGCGTTGGATTTGTTCCAGCAGTGCTGCGCGGCCCGGCGTCGGCGGCAGCGCACGGGCGCGGGCATAATCGGCGGCAACACCGTCCGGACATCCCGCATGCGCCGCCATCGGTGCTATAGCGAGGCAAGCGGCAAGCGCAAGACGGATCATAGCGGACCTCATGATGAACGCGGCATCGCGCCCTCCTCTTAGCAGAGCCGCCATTCCGGCAACAACGGGCCGGCGCCGGCCAGGGCCGATCTGGCTATCGCTTATCGTTGCGGAACTCGCAATTCTTGCGGCGGCTTGGTTCCCTGTCGAGCGGCGGCAAGACGTCCAGCCCGCAGCCATCGTGCTCGCTCCCTCGCGCAGCGCGCCGCCGCGGGGAAACGATGAACCTTTGGCGACAGTGATCCTCGCGCGGCCGCTGTTCCAACCCACGCGACGGCCGCCAGCGATGGCGGTGGCAACGCAGCCAGGTGCCGCGCCCGATCTGCTGCCGCGGTTGACCGGCACCATCATCGGCGCAAGCGGCTATCGCGCCGCCGTGCTGCTGCCGGCCGGTGGTCATTCCGTGACAGTGCGGGAAGGCGACGAAAGTGGCGGCCTGCGCATCGTGCAGATTTCGCCGGGTCAGGTCGTGGCTGAAAACGCGGCAGGCCGTTTTGTCTTGCAAGTCCGTTACGGTGACAAGCAACCGACGGCGAACGCGCCGCTCGCCCAAGCCATGCCGCCACCCGCGGACGCGCCGGCGAAAGATCCGCGCGAGCATGGGCCCGGCGAACAGGACGAATAACCCGCGGCCCTGTCGATTGTAACCGAAGCATCACCCATCCGCCGCAGACGCTTGCGTGGAACTCTCTTACACCGCGTTCATCTAGGGGAGAGGTTTACGCCATGAAATGGACGCTGGCTGTTTCTGCCATCGCGCTGGGTTTCGTTGCGCAGCAGGCACAAGCGAAATGCGAACTGGGGAACGGCATCAAGCATGTCGTCTACCTGCAGTTCGACAACACGCACTATCTGCGCGACACGCCAGCCGTGCCGTCCGATCTCGAGCAGATGCCCACGCTGCTGAACTTCCTCACCAGCAACGGCATGCTGCTGGTCAATGACCACACGCAGTTGATTTCCCATACCGCAAACGGGCTCATCACGTCGATTACCGGCGTGTATCCGGACCGCACCGGCGCGGGCGCGATCTCCAACTCGTTCGACTACTACAATTCCATCACCGGCAGCCCGGCGCACAACAACAGCACGTTCGTCTACTGGACGGACCGGCTGTCGGGCGACGATACCAATGGCGCGCCCAATCCGGGAGCGGACAACAGCTACGTTCTGGTCGACGAAAAGGGCAACAACGCTCCGGCGCCGTGGGTTGCCTACACCAAGGCGGGGTGCGACTTCGGCGCCGTCGGTATTGCCGATATGGACTTGGAGAACACCAGCACCGACCTGGCCACGGTGTTCGGCCCGACGTCCCCCGAATATGCCGAGGGTACGTCCTCCAGCTCGACGACGCGCAACCAGGCAGTTGCCGATTTCGAGGGCGTCGCGCTGCATTGCGCCAAGGACAGCAAGGTTTGCGCCGCCGCGGCCACGCTGGCTGCGCAAAATCCGCCGCGGTCGAAGGTCTCGCCCGACGTGCTGCCGGACGAGCCGGGCGGCTACAACAATTTCCACGGGCTGTTCGGGCACAAATATGCTGTTCCTGCGCTGCAGCAGGTTATGGGGCAGACGCCGAATGGGGTGATCGACGACCTGTTCGGCCAGCCGATCGGGTATCTGACGGTGGGCACCAGCAATGGCCAGCCGACCTCGGTGCTGCAGAACGGCTTTCCGGGCTTCGACGGCATGTTCCCGAGCGTCACGCTGTCCTACGCGGCGACCATGCTCGAGGCGGGCGTGCCGGTCGTGTATGGCTACTTCTCCGATGCGCACGACCATCACTACGCGACGATGGACGGCGTGAACCCGGAAGGCAGCGACTTCGCCTATGGGCCGGGAGAGCAGGGCTATGTCAACCAGCTCAAGCAGTATGATGCGGCTTGGGCGGACTTCTTTGCCCGTTTGAAGAACGACGGCATCGACCAGAGCAATACGCTGTTCGTGATCCTGGTCGAAGAGGGCGACAAGTTCACCGGCGCCCCGGGCGTGCCCGCCGGCTGTGACGGGGTGACGACGCCTTGCACCTACCCGCCGATCGCCACCACGACGCCGCGCGTGTCCAAGGGCGAAGTGGCGGTGGATCTCGACATGCTGCTCAGCTCGCAGCGTGGCAACACGACGAGCTTCAGCGTGCACACCGACCAGGCGCCGGCGATCTGGCTCAACGGCAACCCGGCCGCGACCGACTTCACGACCCGGCAGTTCGCGCGCGACTTCTTGGCGTTGAGGGCGAACGATCCGTATCAGAACAACCAGAGCATCCCGGTGCTGACCTATCTCGCGGATAGGCAGCTCCTAAGCATGCTGCACCAGGTGACGGGCGACCCGGCGCGCACGCCGAGCCTGGTCGGCTACGACTATGACGACTTCTACGCGGGCATCGGCGCGGTGACCATGAGCAACCCGGGCTGCAGCGGCCAGGCGGTGTGCACCAATCCGAGCTTCGCCTGGAACCATGGCGGTACCAGCGGCGTGGTGCGGACGACCTGGAGCGGCATGGTCGGTCCAGGCGTGAAGCCGGTGGGGATCGACTCCACGACTTGGGCCGACCACGTCGACACGCGGGCGACGATGTTCGCGCTGCTGGCGCTGCAGGACGACTACGAGCATGACGGCCGGGTGCTGGTGGAAAACCTCAGCCCGTCGATGCTGACGCCGGGCATCACGGACAACCTGGCTTGGTATCAGGCGCTGTCGGTGGTGTACAAGCAGCTCACGGCGCCGTTCGGGCAAGCGGCGCTGTCGGGCCTGGAGCTGAGCACGTTCGTCGCGAGCACGGGCAACACGCAGGACGACTCGACCTACCGGGCGTACTACGGCGACATGACGTCCTATCTTGCCAGCCGGGATCGGGTGATCAAGAAGATCCGCAAGCTGCTGGATGAGGCGGCCAAGGGTGTGACGTTCGACCGGAGCGAGGCTCAGCCGCTGATCAACGAGGCTTATACGCTGATCAGCGACATGGCGGGTGCAGCGGCGAGCGCGGGCAGCCAGTCGCCGGCGGCGGTGATTACGCAAGAGCTGCAGCAGTCGGCGGACTGAGGCAGCGGCAGGCGGCCGGCGGTTCCACTGCGCCGGCGGCTCTCGGCCCTCGCACCCTCACCCCGACCCTCTCCCGCCCGCGGGAGAGGGAGATATCCTTCGGACGTGGCGTTGCACTGCGGTGGCGGCCCTCACCCCGCCCTCTCCCAGAGGGAGAGGGAGCTTTCATCCGTCGGGGATGGTGGGCGTGTGCCTGGGCGTGTGCCTGGGCGTGAGGTCGCGGAATGGGTTGCTTCGCGCCGGGTCGAAAGCAAGCTCGTGCGCTTGGGTTTGCTCGACGGCTGGTTCCGACGGCTGATCGCGTTCGGTCGGATGATGCTCTAAGTCGCGCAGGATGGCGGCGATGATCTGGTTGGGCGGGCGGGTGCCGAGGTCCTCGGCGCGCTCGACGGTCTCGACGCGCTCGTGCAATTCGGAGCGGAGCGCTTCGGGGCGGTCGCCATGGGTGCGGATGGGGTGTTGCAACGGGCGGATGACGGCTGGGGCGGACGCGGCGCTTGGGGCGGGGCGGGCGAGCTTTTCGATGAGCAGCACGGTGCGGCGCACGCCGATGGCGGTGCGGTCGAAGGCTGCGCTGGCGCGGTCGAGGATGGGGCCGGCGTTGGGGCCGGCTTCCTCGGCGGCCCGGGTGGCGGTGCGATGGACCTGGCGCGCAAGGTCCGTGCCGAGTTCGGCCAAGGTGAGCAGGAAGCCCTGGCAGCGCTCGACACGCTGCGTCGGGGCGGGGAGCGCAGGGCGGCTTTCGGCGTGATCTCGGGGTTGCTGGTCGTGCGGCTGCTGAAGCATGAACGGATCATGAACACGCGAAGGGGTGGGGTTGCAAGGGTTTGTTCGAGGTGGGTTGTGCCTGGCGGCGGCGGGCAAGGCTTGGGGCCACTTGGGGATGGTGAAGGTGCTGGAGAAGCTGGCCTGTCACGAGATCGGGCGGGACAAAGCGGTGGCGGACGCGCCACTATAAGTGATGGATGCGCGCGGCCTGCTGCGGGGGATGTTCGATGCGGCGGTGAGTGCGGCGGCGCCGGCGCTGTGCGTGCCGCCGTGTCTGCCGCCGCCGCCGCCGGGCCGCACGGTGGTGGTGGGGGCGGGCAAGGCGGCGGCGGCGATGGCGGCGGCGGTCGAGGCGCACTGGCCGGCCGACAAGCCGCTCGCGGGGCTGGTGGTGACGCGGTATGGGCACGGGGTGGGCGAGCCCGTGCCGGGGCGGATCGCGGTGGTGGAGGCGAGCCACCCGGTGCCGGATGCGGCGGGGCAGGCGGCGGCGGAGCGCATTCTCGGGCTGGTGGCGGGGCTGGGCGCGGAGGACCTTGTGCTGTGTTTGATCTCGGGCGGCGGGTCGTCGCTGCTGGCGCTGCCGGCGCTGGGATTGACGCTGGCGGACAAGCAGACGGTGAACCGGGCGTTGCTGCGCAGCGGGGCCGACATCGCCGACATGAACTGCGTGCGCAAGCATCTGTCGGCGATCAAGGGCGGGCGGCTGGCGGCTGCGGCGGCGCCGGCGGCGATTGTCTCGCTGGTGATTTCGGACGTGCCGGGGGACGACCCGTCGGTGATCGCCTCGGGGCCGACGGTGCCGGACGCGACCACCTTGGCGGATGCGCGGGGCGTGCTGGCGCGGTATCGGATCACGCCGCCGGACGCGGTGCTGGCCCGCTTGCAGGACTCGGCGGCCGAGACGCCCAAGCCGGGCGACCCGGCGTTCGCGCGGGCTCGCATGGTGATGGTGGCGACGCCGCAAGCCTCGCTGGAGGCTGCCGCGGCGGTGGCGCGGGCGGCGGGGGTGACGCCGGTGATCCTGGGCGACGCGATCGAGGGGGAGGCTGCGGAGGTGGCGCGGGTGATGGCGGGGATCGCGCGGCACTGTGCCCGGCATGGTCAACCGGCGGGGGCGCCCTGCGTGCTGATCTCGGGCGGGGAGACGACGGTGACGGTGCGCGGGCAGGGCCGGGGCGGGCGCAATGCCGAGTTCCTGCTCGGATTGGCGGTGGCGCTGGCGGGGCATGCGGGGATCTACGCGATTGCGGCCGATACCGACGGGATCGACGGGACGGAGGACAATGCCGGGGCGTTGCTGGGGCCGGGGTCGCTGGCGCGGGCGGCGGCGCTGGGGGTGAGCGCGCGGGAGCGGCTGGCGGATAATGACGGGTATGGGTTCTTCAGCGCGTTGGGCGACCTGGTGGTGACCGGGCCGACGCTAACCAATGTGAACGATTTCCGGGCGATATTGGTGGTGCCGGCGAGCGGGTGAGGGTGCGAATTTTGGCCTGCGAGCCATTTGAAGGCAAGTAAGGGCCCTCACCCCGGCCCTCTCCCGTGAAGGACGGGAGAGGGAGAAGCAAGCAATAGGAAGCGACGATGTTGATGATGCCGCTGCCGGATCAAGCTGTGCTGTCGCGCCGGGCCGAATTGGTCGAGCGGTTGCGGCGCATCGTGCCGGGGGAGGGCGTGATCGAGTCCGAGATCGAGCGGCGGGCCTATGAGAGCGACGGGCTGACCGCTTACCGCCAGCTGCCGATGGTTGTGGTGCTGCCGGACACCACGGAGCAGGTGGTGGGGGTGATGCGCATCTGCCACGAGATGGGCGTGAAGGTGGTGCCGCGCGGGGCGGGGACGTCGCTGTCGGGCGGGGCGCTGCCGCTGGAGGACGGGGTGCTGCTGGGGCTTAGCAAGTTCAAGCGCATTCTGGAGATCGACGTGGCCAACCGCTGCGCGGTGGTGCAGCCGGGGGTGACCAATCTGGGGATCACCCATGCGGTGCAGGATCTGGGGTTCTATTACGCGCCGGACCCGTCGAGCCAGATTGCCTGCACCATTGGGGGCAACGTGGCGGAGAACTCGGGCGGGGTGCACTGTCTGAAGTATGGGCTCACCACCAACAACGTGCTCGGCATCGAGATGGTGACCATGGAGGGCGCGGTGGTGCGGCTGGGCGGCAAGCACATGGACGCCGCCGGGTATGACCTGCTGGGCGTGATGGTGGGATCGGAGGGGCTGCTGGGCGTGGTGACGGAGGTGACGGTGCGCATCCTGCCGAAGCCGCCGGGGGCGCGGGCGCTGCTGCTGGGCTTCTCCACCGTGGAGGGCGCGGGGGACGCGGTGGCGGCGATCATCAGCGCGGGGATTATTCCCGGCGGCATGGAGATGATGGACCGGCTGGCGGCCGAGGCGGCGGAGGCGTTCGTGCATGCCGGGTATCCGCTGGAGGCCGAGGCGGTGCTGATCGTGGAGCTGGACGGCTGCGAGGCGGAGGTGGATCACCTGGTGGCGGCGGTGGAGCGGATTGCGGGGGAGCATGGCGCGTCGTCGTGCCGGATCAGCCAGTCCGAGGAGGAGCGGCTGTTGTTCTGGGCGGGGCGCAAGGCGGCGTTCCCTGCGGTGGGGCGGATTTCGGCGGACTATCTGTGCATGGATGGGACGATCCCGCGCCGGCGGTTGGGCGACGTGCTGGCGCGGATGAAGCAGATGGAGGCGGAGCATCGGTTGCGCGTGGCCAACGTGTTCCATGCCGGGGACGGCAACCTGCACCCGCTGATCCTTTATGACGCCAACGTGCCTGGCGAGCTGGAGCGGGCGGAGGCGTTCGGCAACGACATCCTGCGGCTGTGCGTGGAGGTGGGCGGGGTGCTCACGGGGGAGCACGGGGTGGGGGTGGAGAAACGCGACCTGATGGGGACGATGTTCAACGCGCGCGATTTGGACCAGCAGTTGCGGCTGAAATGCGCGTTCGATCCGGGGAGCTTGCTCAATCCGGGGAAGGTGTTTCCGCAGTTGTGCAACTGCGCCGAGATGGGGCGGGTGCATGTGCATGGCGGGCAGACGCGGTTTCCCGAGTTGCCGCGGTTTTAGGGGATGAGCGGCTCAATCCCAATCGTCATGCCGGAGTTCGCACCCTCACCCCGCCCTCTCCCGCCCGCGGGAGAGGGAGATCGTCCAGCATGACGCTGTTCCAACCGGCGGACGCTGCGGAGGCGCAGGACGTGGTGGCTTGGGCGGCCGCCGAACAGCAGGCGCTCGAGATCGTGGCCGGCGGCAGCAAGCGCGGGCTGGGGCGGCCGGTGCAGGCGGAGCACCGGCTCGACCTGTCGCGCATTGCGGGCATCGTGGATTATGACCCGCCGGAGCTGGTGCTGACCGCACGGGCGGCCACGCCGATGGCGGAGATCTCGGCGCAATTGGCGGCGCGGCAGCAGATGCTGGCGTTCGAGCCGCCGGATTGGCGAGGGCTGCTCGGCGGCGGCGGGGAGCCGACCCTGGGTGGGGTGATCGCCTGCAATATCGCCGGGCCGCGCCGGGTGCGGGCGGGGGCGGGGCGCGACCACTTCCTCGGCTTCGAGGCGCTGAACGGTTGGGGCGACGCCTGGAAATCGGGCGGCCGGGTGGTGAAGAACGTCACCGGCTATGACCTGTGCAAGCTGCAGGCGGGGGCGTATGGCACGCTCTCGATCCTGACGCAGCTTTCGGTGCGGGTGATGCCGCGGCCCGAGACGAGCTGCAGCCTGGTGCTGCACGGGCTGGCCGATGCGGACGCGATTGCGGCGCTGGCGCAGGGGCTGAACACCCCGCACGAGGTGTCGGCGGCGGCGCACTTGCCGGAGGGTGTGGCGCAGCGGGCCGGTTTTCCTGGGGCGGCGACGGTGTTGCGGCTGGAAGGCCCGGCGCCTTCGGTGGCGTTCCGCAGCCGGGCGCTGCGGGCGTTGTTCGGGCAGGGGGACACGGTGGATGCGGCGGCGAGCGAGCGGCTATGGCAGCAGGCCGGGGCCGTGAGCGTGCTGTTGCCGCCGGGTGGGCGCTGCGTCTGGCGGCTCTGCCCCACCCCGTCCACCGCGCCGGCGGTGCTGCAGGTGATCCGCGACCAGCATGCGGCGGCGGAGGCGTTCTACGACTGGGGCGGCGGGCTGCTTTGGCTGAGCCTGGACGCGGGGATGGCGGATGCGGGCGCGGCGCTGGTGCGCGGGGCGATGGGGGGCCGGGGCCATGCCACCCTGGTGGTGGCGGCCGACCCGGTACGCGCCGCCGTCCCGGTGTTCGAGCCGGAAGCGGGGCCGGTTGCGGCGCTGAGCGAGCGGGTGCGGGCCAGCTTCGATCCGCAGCGCATTTTCAATCCAGGCCGTCTGCGGGAGATCCACTGAGATGCAAACGAGCTTCACCGCGGCGCAATTGGCCGACCCCGACACCAAGGAAGCCGAGGGCATCCTGCGCACCTGCGTGCATTGCGGGTTCTGCACCGCGACTTGCCCGACCTACGTGCTGCTCGGCGACGAGCTGGATGGTCCGCGCGGGCGCATCTACCTGATCAAGGACATGCTGGAGAACGACCGGCCAGCGAGCGAGAAGGAGGTCAAGCATATCGACCGCTGCCTCTCGTGCCTGGCCTGCATGACGACGTGCCCCTCGGGGGTGAACTACATGCACCTGGTGGACCATGCGCGGGCGCATATCGAGCGCACCTACAAGCGGCCGCCGCTGGACCGGGCGTTGCGGGCGCTGCTGGGGTTCGTGCTGCCGCGTCCGGGCCTGTTCCGGCTGTCGCTGTATGGCTCGTTGCTGGGCAAGCCGTTCGCGCGGCTGATGCCGGCCAAGCTGCGGCCGATGCTGGCGCTGGCGCCGTCGCGGGTGCCTGCGGCCAGTGCGGTGGACCGGCCGCAGGTGTTCCCGGCGGTGGGGGTGCGGACGCGCCGGGTCGCGATGCTGACGGGGTGCGTGCAGCGTGTGCTGGCGCCGCAGATCAACGAGGCGACGATCCGGCTGCTGACCCGGCATGGCTGCGAGGTGATGGTGGCCGCGGGGGCGGGGTGCTGCGGCGCGCTGACGCATCACTTGGGCAAGCACGGCAGCTACGCCCGGGCGAACGTGGAGGCTTGGGGGCGCGAGATCGCCGGCGCCGGGCTGGACGCGATCGTGATCAACGCCTCGGGCTGCGGCACGGCGGTGAAGGATTATGGTTTCATCTTCCGCAACGACCCGGCGTTGGCGGAGCCGGCGCGCGCGGTCTCGGCGTTGGCGCGGGACGTGACGGAGCTGATGAGCGAGATCGGGCTGCAAGCGCCGGTCAGCACCCGTTCGATGCGGGTTGCGTATCACAGCGCGTGCTCGCTGCAGCATGGCCAGCGGGTGACGCAGGAGCCGAAGCGGCTGTTGCAGGCGGCCGGGTTCACGGTGGCGGACGTGCCGGAGGGGCATCTCTGCTGTGGCTCGGCGGGGACGTATAACTTGCTGCAGCCGGAGATCGCCGGGCAGTTGCGCGACCGCAAGGTGGCCAACATCGCGCGGACCAAGCCGGATGTGATCGCGGCGGGCAACATCGGCTGCATGACGCAGATTGCGAGCGGGATGGGGACGCCGGTGGTGCACACGGTGGAGCTGTTGGACTGGGCGACGGGGGGGCCGCGGCCGGCGGGGCTGGCGGCGGGGTGAGGGGGCGCGTTGCCCCAGTGTTCGACGAGTCGTTCCGCACGCGCCTGCTGGAGCTATTCCGCTGGCGGCGCGATGTGCGGCACTTTCGCCCCGACCCTGTGCCGCCCGCCGTCGTGCAGGAACTGCTCTCGATTGCCTGCCTGGCGCCCTCGGTCGGGTTGAGCCAACCATGGCGTTTCGTCCTGGTGGAGGATCTCGGCCGCCGCGCTGCCGTGCGCGCCGAGTTCGCCCGTTGCAACGCCGCCGCCCTTGCCGCCCAGCCTCCGGACCGCGCCGCGAGCTATGCCCGCCTGAAGCTCGCGGGCCTGGAGGATGCGCCTTGCCATCTTGCCCTGTTCGCTGATTGCGAGCCGGCGCAAGGCCATGGCCTGGGCCGCCAGAGCATGCCCGAGACCGCCGCCTACTCCGCCGTGATGGCCGCCCATACGCTGTGGCTGGCCGCGCGCGCACAGGGGCTTGGCCTCGGTTGGGTGTCCATCCTCGACCCGGCGGCGATTGCGCGCCTGCTCGACGTGCCCTCGATGTGGACGTTCATTGGCTACTTCTGCCTTGGCTACCCCGAGCAAGACGATGAAACGCCCGAACTCGAGCGGGAAGCCTGGGAGCACCGCCGCCCTGCGCAGGACTTCCTCACCCGGCGCTGAAGCGCATCAGCCTCAATGCGTGAAGCTGAAGCTCTGCGTGCCTGCCGTGGTAAAGGTGAGCGCGCTGTTGGCGATGGCGTTGCCGTCGATCGCGGCGTTGCTGACGTAGAGGTTGCGCGCGAGGCCGGCCGTGCCCGCACCCGTGGACGCCGGGTTCAGGAAGTCGATCGACACCGTGTTGGTCCCGGAGAAAGTGCCGAACACGCTGAAGAACTGCGACTGTCCATTGCCGTGGATGGCGCTCACCGTCTGCACGCCGCCGAACTGCGTGCCATCGACGCTGATGGTGAATTGGGCGTTGCCCTGGAAGTAATCCTGCGCGGCATGGAAGACGATCACGTCCGGACCCGACGTCAGCGACTGCCCGGCGCCGAAGTTCTGCGTGCCGACACCCATGGTGCCTGGGACGGGCGGCGGGGAGAAGCTGAACCCCATGCTGCCAGTGTTGCTCAGCACCTCGCTGCCGCCCGCGATGGTGGTGCCGTTGATCGTGGCGCTGTTCACCTCGAGCAGGCTGTCGGCGGCGTTGAGGTAGTTGACCGTCACTGTGTTCGGGGCGGAGTTGGCGGGCACGAAATTGCCCAGCACGTCCAGCTCCTGGACGTTGCCGGCCGTGCTGTCGGCGGTGACCGTCTGCACGCCGCCGTACTGCACACCGTTCACGTCGACGGTGAATTGGGCACCGGCCGGCTCGGCCCGCTGCGACAGGTCGAGCGCCAGCGTGTCGGGGCCGGACCCCACGCGGGTGATGCTGGTCGGCACCCCTGGGCTCGGCCCGGTGATGTCGAAGCTGTCGGTTCCGGTGTTGCTGAGCACGAGGCTGCTGCCGCCCACCGCCGTGTCGTTCAGGTATGCCTGGTCCACGAACAGCAGGCTGTTGGCGGCGTTCAGGTCGTCGATCGAGACGGTGTCGGCGCCGGTCGGGAAATTGCCCAGCACGTCGAATTGCTGCGCCTGGCCGGACAGCACGTCCGCCTGCGTGGTCTGCACGCCGCCGATCTGTTGGCCGTCCACGTCCACGGTGAATTGGGCGCCGGCCGGCGCGGCTCGCTCGGACAGGAACAGCGCCAGCTCGTCGGGGCCGGTGCCGATGGTGGTCGTGCTCGGCTCCGGCGCTCCGGCGAAGGAGAACGCCGCCGTTCCCGTGTTGCTGAGCACGAGGTTGCTGTTCGGCACGGCGGTGCCGTCGAGCGTGGCGCTGTTGACCAGCAGCAGGCTGTTGTCGGCGTTGAGATAGTCGATCGAGACGGTGTTGGACCCGCTGGGGAAGTCGCCTGCCACGTCGAAGGTCTGCGTCAGCCCGGCGGTGCTGGCGGCCGCCGTGGTTTGCACGCCGCCGATCTGCTGGCCGTCGACGTCGATGGTGAATTGGGCGCCAACGGGCTCGGCCCGCTCGGACACCGACAGCGCCAGCGTGTCGACGCCGCTGCCGAGCGTCACGGTGGGGGGCAGCAGCGTGTCCACCACGGGCTGGCTGGTGGGGCCGAAGGTGCCAGGGACCTGCGGGTATTGCAGCGGCGTGGTGTCGGTCGCGACGATGCTGTTGGCGCCGATGGTGGGCAGGGTCACGGTGGCGCTGAAGTTGCCGGCGCTGTTGGTGGTGGCGGTGCCGATCACGGCGCCGTTGTCGGTCAGCGTGATGGCGTTGCCGGCGAGCGGCCCGCCACCTGACTGCGGGGCGCCGGCGGTGTTGACCAAGCTATCGTTGGCAGTGCCGGTGATGGTTTGCACCGGGTTGGCGCTGGTCTCGGCCGGGCTGCTGATCTGCACCGACACCAGTTCCTCGAGTGGGAGCGGCGTGATCGTCAGGTCCACGGTGCTGGCGAGCGCCGCGGACTGCCCGGCGGTGTCGGTGATCGTGGCCGTCACGGTGTCGGACGAGCTGCCGGCATTGCCGCCGACGAAGTGCAGCCGGACGTCATCGAGGTCGGCGGCGACTTGCGCCGTGGTGAGACCGGTGAGCGTGAAGGATGAGCCGGTGATCGCTTCGCCGTTCGGTTCGATCAGGCCTCCGCCCGCGGAACTGCTCAGCGCTACGGTGACGGATTCGAGCTGAGCTGGATTGGGGTCGCTGACGGCCACGCCGGTGAAGACGGCCACCGTCACACCCGTCGGATTATAGCCCGCGAAGGTCGAGGCGCTCACGGTGTTGGCCGTCTCGCTCGCCGTGATCGCCTGCGCCTGCAGCGTGTCGGTCACCGTGTTGCTGCCCGAGCCGGAAACGCGGTTGCTGGTGCTGCTCGCGCTGATCGCGTTGACGCCTAAGCTGGGCAGCGTCACGTTGGCGCTGAAGTTGCCGTGTGCGTCGGTCGTGGCGGTGCCGATCGAGTTGCCATTGTCCAGGATGGTGATGGTCGCGTTGGCGTCGGGCGCCGTGCTGACCTGGGCACCGTCGGCAGCAAATCCCAGCAGGCTGGCAGTGCCGGTGATGGTCTGGTTGGCGACGGCACTGGTCTGCGCCGCGCTGGTGATGTCGATGCTGCCGATGAAATGCGTCGCCGGCGGCAGCGTGACCGAAAGGTTGGCGGTCGTGGACAGCGTGGTCGAGACACCGCTCGAGTCGGTGATCGCGGCCGAAACGGTGTCGGTGTAGTTGCCCACCGTGCCGCCGAGCGGCAAGGCCAGCCGGACCTCATCGAGGTCGGTGGCGAGCGCGGCTGCGTTTGGTGCCTGGATGGTGAAGGAGGATCCGGAGGCTTGCGTGCCATTGGGCTCGATGAGCCCCACCGAGGTCAGCGAACCGCTCACCGACACGGTGGCCGTGAGTGGCCCGGTGGCCAAGGTGTTCGGGTCGCTGATCGCGACACCGGTGAACGGGGCGACCGTGACGGCGGACGGCAGGAAGCTGTTGACGGTCGTCGCGGTGACCGTGTCCGTGGTCTCGGTCGCGGTGATCGGGGTCAGGAACAGGATTTGCCGCGACGCCGATCCGGTGCCCACCGTGACGTAGAGGGTGCTGGTGCCGTAATTGGCGGCCGGCAGGACGACATTGGCGCTGAAGCCGCCGTTCTGGCCCACTGTCGTGGTGGCGAGCGTCACGTTCTGGTTGCCAGCGTCGCCGATCGTGGCGGTCTGCCCCGCTGCGCCCGTTGCGGTGCCAGAGATCGTCAAGTCTGGATCGGACGTTGCTTCAGGCGTGCTGTTGAGCACCACTTGATAGTCCTGATTTGATCCGCTCATGGCGATAACTCCTCCCGTTTTGGCGTTGCGCAGCCGACTCAAAAGCGCCGGCAGACGCCTATCCTGGGGCCAGCTCGGCGTGCAACCGTATCCCCCGCGGCTGAGGCGACTTTGGGACGGGCTGATAAATTTTCCGGACGTAAGGACAAGCCGACAGTCCAGCCTCGTGACCGTTCCGTTACAAGATCGCAATGTGAGCGGTCCCGTAGCAAGAACCGGCAGACAGGTTTCAGGCACTCGCGTTAATATCGCGGCGGGGCTGCCTCGCAATGGAGACCCGAAGGCCATGCTTACCGCCCAAGGCACGCTGACCCGTTCCGGCTTCGACGTGACCGGTTTGCCGCCAGACCAAGCGACGCAGATGTGGCGCGGCGCGGTGCTGACGCATCAGCTCATGCACTACGACCCGTCGCCGCAGGACAGCCCGGGGGATTGGGCCGATGCCTGGTTGCTCGACCGCATCATCATCTCGCCCTGCCGGATCGGCTCGATGCGCGTGCAACGCACCGCCGCCCTGATCGACGCGGACGGCACTGACCATTACAGCATCGCGGTGATGCTGAGCGGCAGTTGGACCGGGCGGCACGGCCAGATGAGCGTGTGTTGCCGCGCCGGGTCGGCGTTCGTGATCGACATGGGGAAGCCGCTGGATTTGCTGATGCTCGACAGCCAGGCCATCCAGGTGATCATTCCGCGCGGCATGCTGGCGCCGAACGTGGCCGACCACGGGCTGCACGGCCGCATGCTCCATGGTGCTGCCGGCGAGGTGTTCATCAGCACGGTGGCGGCGATAACGCAACGGCTGCCGCGGTTTGCGGCTTCGGACGCGGCGCCGCTCACCAAGGTCATTTGCGAGTTGGCGGAGGCAGCGCTGAGGCCAGAGGACGCGGCGGCGCGCGACGAGGCGCGGCAGATGAGCCTGCGGGAGCACGCCCGGCGCGTGGTGCGTTTGCAGCTCGGCGAGGCCGGTTTGTCGCCGACCAGCCTGGCCCGCTGCCTCGGCGTGTCACGCACCAAGCTGTATGCGGCCTTCGCGCCGAGCGGCGGTGTGGCTGCCTTCATCCGCGAACAACGTCTGCGGGCGGCGCATGGCTTGTTGCTGAACCTGCGCGAGGGTGGCTCGATCAAGCAAGTCGCAGCTTCGGTCGGCTTCTCCAGCCAGGCGCATTTCAGCCGCGCCTTCCGCGACTTTTTCGGCGTCAGCCCGCGCGACCTGCTGACCGGTTCCGCGCCCCCTGCGGTGGTGGACAGCCAGCCGGACACGGGCGAGAACCCGTGGTCTATCTGGATCAGGCAACTCGGCCGTTGACTGTGTCTCAGGCTGGAGACGCATGGATTGCACCCGCATCGCCGGGCGCGATACGGGCTACCACACTAAGCGGCTCGCGGCACCCCTGCCGTCTCCAGCGCTGCGGCTTGCCGGGCGGACACTGCGTCGGAGTCGAAGCCCTCGATCATCTCCTGGAACAGACGGGACCAGTTCAACTTGGCCTTGAGGCGCAGGAAGACACTGCCCAGGCCGATGGCGGAGCGATCCATCAGCACGAACTCGCGCGGGGGGCGGACGCCGCCGGTGGCCTTCAGGCCCTCATAGACCTTCTCGGCGACCTCGCGGCCGAAGTCCGGGCTGCCATTCTCCTGGATCAGGCGCACGCGGTCGGTCAGCAGGGGCTCGTAGATGAAGCGAGCCCACTGGTTCAAGATCGCCATCTTCTCGCGCGACAAGCCGGTAAAGCCCCATTGCTCGTAGGCATGGTGCGCGCGGTCCATGTCCTCGTCGCGGATCGCCTCGTACAGGTCGATCACGCCGCGGACGAACTTTACAGGGAACACGCGGATGGCGCCAAAATCGAGCAGGTTCAGGCCGTAATCGGCGCGCACCTGGTAGTTGCCCAGATGCGGGTCGCCGTGGATGACGCCGTATTGATATAGCGGCACATACCAGGCGTGGAAAATGGCGGTGGCGAGACGGTCGCGCTGTTCCTGCGCCATGCCGTCGTCCAGCAGCTTCTGCAGGCCGCGGCCCTCGAGCCAGGTCATGGTCAGCAGGCGCCCGGTGGAGTGGCTCTCGACCGGCTTTGGGATGCTGACGTAGGGGTCGCCCTCGAGCATCGCGCCGTATAGCCGCATCTGCGCGGCCTCGCGGCGGTAGTCCAGCTCCTCGCGCAGCCGTTCGGCCAACTCGGCGTAGATGTCGTCCGAGTTGATGGCGGTGTCCATGCGCTTGTACAGCGACATGGCGAGGCGGAGTTGGCGCAGGTCGGCCTCAACGGTGCTGGCCATGTCGGGGTATTGCAGCTTGCAGGCGACGTCGGTGCCGTCGAGCAGGGTGGCCCGGTGCACCTGGCCGAGGCTGGCGGCGGCGGCGGCTTCCTGGCCGAAGCTCTTGAACTTGCTCTGCCAATCGGTGCCCAGCTCGCCGGCCATGCGGCGGCGCACGAAGCTCCAGCCCATCGGCGGGGCATTGGCCTGGAGCTGCGACAGTTCCGCCGCATACTCCTCCGGCAGCGCGTTCGGGATGGTGGACATGAACTGCGCCACCTTCATGAGCGGGCCTTTCAGCCCGCCGAGGACGGCCTTGAGGTCCTCGGCATGGCCGGACGGGTTGCCCTTGAGGCCGAACACGCGCTGCCCGGCGTAACGGGCGGCGATGCCGCCGACGGCACCGGAGGTGCGGGCCATGCGGCGGACTTCGCCGAAAATGTTGGGACGGTCCTCGCTCATGAGCTTGCGCCCTCCAGCTCGTCGATGAAGCCGGAGATCACGTCCAAGCCGCGGCGCCAGAACGCCGGGTCGGAGGCGTCCAGGCCGAAGGGGGCGAGCAGCTCCTTGTGGCGCTTGGTGCCGCCGGCGCGGAGCATGTCGAGGTATTTGGCCTGGAAGCCGGGATGGCCGTCCTGGAACACGCCGTAGAGCGCGTTCACCAGGCAGTCGCCGAACGCGTAGGCGTAGACGTAGAACGGCGAGTGGATGAAGTGCGGCACGTAGGCCCAGAACACGTCGTAATCGGGGGTGAACTCGAAGGCGGGGCCGAGGCTCTCGGTCTGCACGCTGCGCCAGATTTCGCCGATGCGCTCGGGGAGCAGCTCGCCGCCGCGGCGCTCGTCGTGCACGCGGGCCTCGAACTGGTAGAAGGCGACCTGGCGGACGACGGTGTTGAGCATGTCCTCGACCTTGCCGGCGAGCATCAGGCGGCGGCGCGCCGGGTCGGTTTCGGCATCCAGCAGGGCGCGGAAGGTGAGCATCTCGCCGAACACGCTGGCGGTTTCGGCCAGGGTGAGCGGGGTGCCGCATTGCAGGTAGCCCTGCTGGCCGGCGAGCACCTGGTGAACGCCGTGGCCGAGCTCGTGGGCGAGCGTCATGACGTCGCGGGCGCGGCCGTGATAGTTCAGCAGGAGGTAGGGGTGCGCCGACGGTACGGTGGGGTGGGCGAAGGCGCCGCCCGATTTGCCGGGGCGCAGGGCGGCGTCGATCCAGGGCTTGCTGAAGAATTCGGCGCCCACCTCGGCCAGTTCGGGGCTGAAGGCGCGGTAGGAGCTGAGCACGCGCTGGCGGGCTTCGTCCCACGGGATGATGCGGTCGTCGTCGCCGGGGAGCGGGGCGTTGCGGTCCCAATGCTGCAGCTTGGGCAGTCCCATCCAGCCGGCCTTTAGCGCGTAGTAGCGGTGCGACAGGCGGGCGTAGTCCGAGGAGACGGCGGTGACCAGCGCGTCCACCACGGCGTCCTCCACCATGTTGGCGCGATTGCGGCTGCTGGTGGGGCGCGGGTAGTGGCGCCAGGCGTCGGTGATGGCCTTGTCCTTGGCCAGGGTGTTGGTGATGAGGCTGAACAGCTTGATGCGCTCGCCGAACGCGGTGCCGATGGCGCGGCCGGCGGCCTCGCGCACGCTGCGGTCGCGGTCCGACAGCTTGTTCAGCACGTCGCTGACCGTAAGTGGCTCGCCGCCGAGCGGGACGCGCAGGCCGGCGACGGTTTCGTCGAACAGGCGGGACCAAGCTTGCGCGCCGGTAACGGACTTTTCGTGCAGCAGCTTCTCGGCTTCGTCGGAAAGCTGGTGCGGGCGGAACACGCGCAGGTCGCGCAGGAACGGGCGCCAGCGGGCGAGCGCCGGGTCGGCGAGTTTGTGCGCGAGGGCGGCGTCGTCGAGGCGGTTCAGCTCGAGCGAGAAGAACAGCAGGTCCGAGCTGATGGTGGTGACACGTTCGGAGCAGGACTGCATGAAGCCGCCGATGACGGCGTTGGTGCTGTTGCCGCTGAATTGAAGCTGGGCGTAGGACATCACGCGGCCCAGCCGCTCCTCGATGGCCTCGTAGTCGGCGAGTGCGGTGGCAAGGCCGGCACCGGAGAGGCTGGCGAGCTTGCCGGCATGGACAGCGGCGAACGCACTGGCCTGGGCGGCGGCGGCGTCCAGGTCGGCGGCGACCTGCTGGCTGGTGATGGCCGGATAGAGGTCCGACAGGTCCCAAGCAGGCAGGCCGCTGCCGGGTCGGGCCGCAGCGGAGCCCTCGGGAGCGTGCCCCGGAGGAGCGTGCCCGCGGGGATCGTATGACGGCGATGGCAGCGCGGGAGATGGGGTCATACACCGCATCTAAGGTGGCGAGCCGTTTGGTCAAAGGGAACGCTTGGGATGGTTGGTCTCTTGGAGCTAGGTTGGGCGCTATGGCGCACCAGCATGAACACGGGGAGCACGGCCGCGGCAGCCACAGCCATGCTGGCGCCGGTTTCGGCCGCGCGTTTGCCGTCGGAGTGGGGCTGAACGCGCTGCTGGTGGCCGGGCAGGTCGGCGTCGGCTGGTGGGCGCATTCGACGGCGCTGCTGGCCGACGCGGTGCACAACCTGGGGGACACGTTGGGCCTGCTGCTGGCCTGGCTGGCGGCGGCGATGGCGCGGCGCGGGCCGACCGTGCGCCGCACCTATGGCTGGGGCCGGGGCAGCATCCTGGCCGCGCTGCTGAACGCCAGCGTGCTGCTGGTGGGCACGGGGGCGATTGCGGTGGCGGCGCTGCAGCGCCTCGCCCACCCGGCGGCGGTGGCGGGCGGCCCGGTGATGGCGATGGCAGCGGCCGCAATCGTGATCAATGCCGGCGTGGCCTGGATGTTCATGGCCGATGACGGGGGCGGCGCGCACGACCTGAACCGGCGCGCGGCGTTCCTGCACATGGCGGGCGACGCGGGGGTTTCGGCCGGCGTGCTGGCGGCGGCGGGGCTGATCCTGCTGACCGGCGCCGCCTGGCTCGACCCGTTGGCCAGCCTGGGGATTTCCGCCGTCATCCTGGTCACGAGCTGGGGCATCCTGCGCGAGGCGGTGGCGCTGGCGATGGACATGGTTCCCCGTGGCATCGACCCGGAGGCGGTGCGCAGCCGCTTGCTGGCGCTGCCCGGGGTTTCGGAGGTGCACGACCTGCACATCTGGGCGCTGTCCACCACGCACACCGCGGCGACGGCACATCTGGTGGCGGGCGAGGGCGGCGTGGCGCTGGTGCCGGCCGCCTGCAGCCTGTTGCATGACGAGTTCGGCATTCATCATTGCACATTCCAGGTCGAGACGGCGGCGATTGCGGATGGCTGCGCCCAGCGCTCGCCGGACCTGGTCTGACGCTGCGACTGTATTCTGATATTACGGATCGGCAACGCGATGTTCTTAGTCCGGGCACGCTGCGGAGCTAAATCGCGAACGACGCTAGAACGAAGGCAGCAGCGATCGATCCGACACTATGATTTCTATATGGGTGCGCGTTCTGCGAGACAAAAATCGAGAAAGATCACGGCGTTATCTTGAGATCATGCAAGGCCGTCGACCGCCACCTACCGGGCGCCCGCGTTACGGCGGATTGCTTCGCGTAGCTGGTTCAGTCGATCGAGACTTACCACCGTCTGCGGGGTGGCGGCGGCCAATCCGAGCACCAGCGCCTCCAGGCACACCAGCGTCGCGCCATGCAGGGCAACCCGGTTGGAGCGGCCGCGATGGGCGGGCAGGATGACGGACGCGAAACGCGCGAGCTTTTTGTCGAGGCTGTCGGTGACCAACACGATCGGCAGGCCCAGTTGGCGCGCCTCGTCGACGACGGTGACGATTTCCGTATAGGCGCGGCCATAGGCCAGTAGCAGCAACGCGTCGCCCGCGTGCAGGTCCAGCATCTGGTCGGCGAGCATGGCGCCGGTGACATTCAGCATCAGGGTCTGTCGGCCGCCGCGTGCCAGCAGCGTGGCGACGTAGGCAGCGAGGGCCGCCGAAGGCCCGATGCCGAAGATCGCGATGCGCTCCGCCGTGTGCAGGACGGCAACAGCCGCAGCGATCCGCTCGCGGCCATGCGGAGAACGCAGATGCTGCATCGCTGCTTCATGCGCATCCAGGGCCGAGGCGATGGCCAGGCCGGTGTTTTCACCGACATCGGCCAGCGTGCGCCGCATGTCGTCGGCCAGGTTCGACGCCACTTCCAGCGACGGCAGCAAGGCCTGCTTGAGTTCCGCCAATCCCTTGAAGCCCAGGCTCTGCACGGTGCGAATGACGGTCGCGTCCGACGTGTCCGTGCGTGTCGCTAGCTCCATCGCCGAACTGGTCAGCACGGCGGGGCGGTTGGCGTCGATGTAGCGCGCCACACGCTGGCTTGCTGGAGACAGCTTCGCCGCATGAGCATCGAGGCGCTTGCGGTAGGGGTCCTGCGCAGCTCGATCGCGAGAAGCTGATGCCAATGTAGTAGAATCCTCTCGTCTATCAGAACTCGTAGTGTAAGCTACACGGGCTGCAAATCTCAAGGATTACCATGACCGCGATCAGCCCGGTGGGAGCGACGGTCCTTGCGGCCTTCCTGGCATCCACGGTGGAGTTCGTGGAAGCGCTGACCGTCATCCTGGCGGTCGGCAGCATCCGTGGCTGGCGGGACACGCTGGCCGGTGCGGCTGCGGCCGTTTGCGTCCTGTTGGTCATCGTCGCCGTGGTCGGATCGGCACTGACTCAACTCCCACTTGCGTCCATACAGTTCGTCGTCGGCACGTTGCTCTTGCTGTTTGGCATGCGGTGGTTGCGCAAGGCTGTGCTTCGCTCGGCCGGCATCCTGCCGCTGCACGACGAGACCGTGGCCTACGCGCAGCAGGCCCGCACTATGCAGGCGCATGGCGCGGCCCAGGGCTGGGACGCCATCGCGTTCGGCGCCGCGTTTCAGATCACGATGCTGGAGGGTGCGGAGGTCGTGTTCATCGTCATCGCAATGGGCGCGGGCGGTGCCGGCCTGCTGCTAGCGGCGAGCCTGGGCGCAGCCGCGGCGCTGCTGGTCGTGGCCATGCTGGGTCTCGTGCTCCATCGGCCGCTCGCCATGGTGCCGGAAAACGTGCTGAAGTTCACCGTTGGCGTGATGTTGTCGGCGTTCGGCAGCTTCTGGGCCGGCGAAGGGCTCGGCATCGCTTGGCCCGGTGCGGATTGGTCGGTCCTGGGCCTTGTCGCCGCCTTCCTGGCGCTCGCCCTGCTGACGGTCCCGCTTTGCCGCCGGGCACGTACCGGCGCCGCCTCGATTGACCCCTAAGGAGGCGACTATGCGAGGGCTCAAGACCATCCGGGACGAGTTCATTGGCTTGTTCGTGGACGATCGGCTATTTGCCATCGCGATCCTGGTCTGGCTCGCCCTCGTCTGGCTGATCTTTACCCACACCGATTTTGCGCCCGCGTGGCGTGCCATCGCCCTGTTCGCCGGGCTGGCAGTGATCTTTCTCGAAAGCGCCACGCGCGCCGCACGCCGATAACGCCTGCCAGCAATGCCCGGCTGTGTCGCGGAACTTGCCGACTGTTCGGCCGACAAGGACTATTCGTGCTCAACACCAACCTCGTCGTGCTTCCCGAGGATAACACGGCGGCTGACAAACGATGGCGAACCATTCCAGGTGTGCTTCATAGATGCGAGAACACTTTGGCTACGAGGCATGGCTCCAAAACAGTCTTGTAGAAACTATCTTACAACAAGAGGTCCGGTGTGAGTAGTCGTTCGAACGTCACCAAGGCACCTGCTAAAGCGAGTCCAATGAGGCGCGACGACATCTTCAGTCACATACTCGCGTTAGAACCCGAGCTGTCGCGCTCTCACAAGCTGATTGCGGCCAACATTTTGAGCCAACCGAAGCTGTTCATCGAAAAGCCGATCGAGGAGCTGGCGCCGTGGCTGGGCGTCTCTGCCCCGACCGTCACGCGCTTCTGCCGCGTGGTCGGGTGCGAAGGCTTGCGAGAACTCAAGCTCCGGCTGATGGGCGGCTTGCGAGTTGGGCTGCGCTATCTCGAGCCGGTCACGCTTCCCGCAACGCCCGCAGAGGCTGCCCAGCATGTGCTGCACCGCGCGCAGCACGCAATCGAGACGACGGTGGAGTCGGCCGACCTCCCGGCCCTGGAGCGTGCCGCTGACATCATCGGCCGGTGCCGCATCCTCTACGCGTTTGGAAGCGGGGGCGTGTCGAGCTGGCTGATCGAGGAAGTGCAGAACCGATTGTTTCGACTCGGCGTTCATGTCGTTCCGTGTGCCGACCACCAGATGCAGTTGATGATGGCCGCCACGGTCGCGCGCACGGATGCGGTGCTATGCTGCTCGCTCACTGGCCGCAATGCCGAACTCGTCAAAGTGGCGCATGTCGCCGCGGAATATGGCGCCTCCACGATTGCGCTGACGACGCGCGGCGCGCCGCTCGCAGCCGTGGTCGACCTGCCGCTCACGTCCCCGCTCAAAGAATCGGGCGAGGTGCTCAGCCCGACCATGATGCGATACGGGTTTCTTATCACGATTGACATCCTGGCCTACACCATCGCGCTACGTAATAGCCGCTCAGCGCAACAGATGCTGCGCCGTATCAAGCAGCAGGTCGTCACGCATCGCGACGAGGACGATACGCAACCGCTCTGCGATTAGTCTGACGAGCGCCATTGCCAGCAGAGCTTTTTCCTATCGAAGTGGATCGGAAGCACGCTCTCGCTCTTTGTTTTGGCGAGCATCCTGATCCGACGGCTGATCGCGTTCGGTCGGATGATGCAGTAGCGCCATCGTGACCCGGGTGTTTGATCCAGAAACCAAAATTTTCGGTTGCATGGCCGCATGCGCCTGGTCAGTATGATTTGAATATGAACGTTGCCGGTGTGGCCGGCGATCGTTCGCTCCCGTCGGATAGGGGCCGCATGATGTCGTTCGCAACCCCGTTCTCGCCTTTGGGCCGCGCCTGATGGCCGACCTCGTTCTGAAAGGCGGCCGGGTGATCGATCCATCGCAGGGCATCGACCGCGTGACGGACGTATCCTTCCGCGCCGGCCGGGTCGAGGCGGTGGGCGACGGCCTGTACGGTGAGCGGGTGCGGGACGTGTCCGGCCTGATTGTGACGCCGGGTCTGATCGACCTGCATACCCACGTTTATTGGGGCGGCACCTCGCTCGGTATCGACGCAGAGGAGTTCGCCCGGGCCAGCGGTGTGACGACTTGCGTGGACACGGGTTCGGCAGGACCCGGCAATTTTGCGGGCTTCCGCAAACACGTTATCGAGCCGAGCCAGATCCGCATCCTGGCCTATCTTCACGTCTCCTTCGCGGGCATCTACGCCTTCTCCAACAGCGTCATGGTTGGGGAGAGCCAGGACATTCGGCTGATGGCGGCGCGCGAAGCAACGTCGGTTGCGCAAGCGAACAAGGACGTTATCATCGGCATCAAGGTGCGCGTCGGGCGCATTGCTAGCGGCGTGAACGGCATCGCGCCGATCGACATCGCGCTCGCGGTCGCCGACGAGACCGGGCTGCCGATGATGGTGCATATCGACGAGCCGCCGCCCTCCTACGAAGCCGTGGTCGCGCGGCTGCGACCCGGCGACGTGCTGACGCATTGCTATCGCCCATTCCCGAACGCGCCGTGTGATGGGCGCGGAAACGTCAAGCCGGCCGTGCTGGACGCGCGCGACCGCGGCGTGATCTTCGACATCGGCCATGGCAAGGGATCGTTTTCCTGGAAGACGGCGCGGGCCATGATGACGGCGGGCTTCCCGCCGGACGTGATCTCTTCGGACGTGCACCAGCTTTGCATAAATGGTCCGGCCTATGACCAGGTGACGACCATGTCGAAGTTCCTCTGCCTCGGCATGGGGCTGAACGAGATCATCGCCAAATCGACCGTGGCGCCGGCGCGCGCGCTGCAGCGCGAAGATCTCGGAACGCTCAAGCCCGGCAGCATCGGCGACGCAACGGTGCTGTCCTTACGGGAAGGGGAATATCCGCTCGAGGACGTTCTGGGTGAATATGTCACCGGGACGCAGCGCATCTTTTCGGAGGGTGTCGTTGTCAACGGCGGCTGGTGGTATGAACGCTGACCGGCCAGAGCCTTCAGGAAGCAGGACGACGGCTGACGCTCGAGGCGATGACGGAGATCAAGATGATCTCCATCCAGCGTGGCTGATCGGCAGCTACCCAATGACGCGGTCGCGCGGGGTGGCAAGATGACGAAGCCCTTGCGTGGTAGGGGTCTGATAACGGCTGCATGCAACCGGCCGGGCTCCTCGATGGGTCTCGCTGGAAGATTTGGGAAGAAGACAAGTTGCACTGAGCATCATTCGTAGCAGGGAGTTGGCCATGCCGACCGATGACGGGCTGAACGATCGCCTTCAGTCTCTTCTACTCCGGCGCCGCGCCGTGTTGCGGCTGGGCATGGCCGCCGGCGCTGGCCTTGCGGTGCCCGGCCTTACCCCACGCGCTTTCGCCAAGCCAGAGAAGGCGCTGCACTTCGTGGGCTGGCAGTACAACCCGCAGATCGTGGCCGAGAACGTCGCGACATTCTCGCAGCTCTACGACGAGAACGTCGACTACCAGCTCGTCGCGGGCGAGTATCAGGCGCTGCTCGAGACCATGCTCGTCGCGGGCAAGAAGTTCGACATGCTTTACAGCGAGGAAGCAACCCTGGCCCGCTGGGTCGCCGGCAGTTGGGCCCGCGACGTGGAGGACATGCCGGACGTCGCCGCCATCAAGGCGAGCATGGTGCCGGTGGGCGTGCGCAATCTGTCTTTGCCGAACGGTAAGCTCGGCGGGCTGCCTTACTACGCGGGCTACAACGCCTTCGTGTACAACGCCAAACACCTCGACCAGGCCAAGCTCACGCCGCCCACCTCGTGGGAAGAACTGCTGGATCAGTGCCGCAAGCTCAAGACCGACAAGGTCGCCGAGTTTCCATATCTGAGCGCCTGGCAGCATACTTGGGCCAGCCTGTCCTGGAGCCTGTTCTCGGTCTGGTATTCCGAGGGGGCGCAGGTGTTCGACGCAAAGTTCGAGCCGGTGTTCGACGACAAGTTCAAGAAGGTGCTGGAGCTGCACCGCACCCTCTACAAGGAGGCGCTCGTCCAGCCGGACATCTTTACCGTCCAGCAGGAAGGTGTGCCCGGTTTCGCCACGGGGCAGCACAGCTTCATGGTCGTGCACGACTACGACCAGAAAGTGCTGAACGACCCGAAGGTGTCGCGTTGCGCCGGGCAGGTGAAGAATGCGATGATGCCCGGCGCCACGCACTCGACCCTGTCCTGGGTGTCGCTCTACCTCATGGGTGCGGAGCCCGTGGATACCGATCGGGCCTGGACCCTGATGCGCTTCTTCGGCGGCAAGTCGAAGGATGGCCAGTATCACGTCATCAAGCGCTGGGCGCTCGATTTTGGCTTAGGCACGCCCTACACCGAGGTGCTGAAAGATCCCGAGGTGTCCGCGAGCTTCAAGACGTGGAAGGATACCGACATGGCGGAGCACCAACTCGCCATCTCCACGCCGCGGGACGTCGCCAAGACGCTGTGGTTCTCGGACTGGGACTGGTACATGATGGGTGCCGTGCAGGACTACATCCGCGGCAACCAGGAGACGGACGCGCTGGTCGCCGACCTCACCAAGCAGGTGGCGCTGTTCAAGTCGAGGTATCCCGGCTGAGGCCCGTCCTCATGCCCGCAATCGCCGAAGCATCGGCCCAGAAGCCCGCCCATGTCCGGCGCTGGCACGTGCCGGCACGTGCGGTGCCTGCCCTGCTGACGGCGCCGGCGTTGTTGGGCGTGTTCCTCGTCATTGGCGTGCCGCTGATCTACTCCCTGACGCTCAGCCTGAAACAGACCAACGTACTGACGCACCGGTCGATCTTCGTTGGCTTGGCCAATTACGCGGCGGCGGTCGTCGATCCGGCGTTCCAGTCGGCTTTCGGTCGCACGGCAATCTTCGCGGCGGCGACGGTGACCGGCGGCCTGGTCATCGGCATGGGCATGGCGCTCGTGCTCAATGCGCGGTTCGCCGGCCGCGGCCTCCTGCGCGGGCTCGTGCTGATCCCCTGGGCCATGGCGCCCGTGGCCGTCGGCATCCTCTGGGGCTGGATTTTCAACGGCGATTACGGGCCACTCAGTGCGTTGTTGCTCGATCTCCACCTCACTCGGCAGTCGGTGCACTGGCTGGGCAATGGCGAGGTCGCCTTCGTGCTCGTCGGCCTCGTCTACGTCTGGAACCAGGCGCCGCTGACCTGCCTGTTGTTGCTGGGCGGCCTGCAATCCATGCCTGATAGCCTGCACAAGGCGGCGCGGATGGATGGCGCCGGGCCTTGGCGGCGGTTCTGGCGGATCACGCTCCCCTGGCTGCGGCCGATGATGCTGCTCGTGCTGATCCTGACGACGATCAACGCCATCATGGCCTTCGACTTGTTCTGGACCATCACCCAAGGCGGCCCCGGCACGGCGACCGCGGTGCTGTCCTGGATCGGCTATGTCGATGCGTTCCAATATTTCCAGTTTGGCCAGGGTGCCGCCGTGCTGTACATCCTGACCATTGCCTGCATGCTGCTGGCCGTGGTCTATTTCGTGTTGTTGCTGTCGCCGCGGGGCGGGCGTACGCATGACGGCCCGGTGCGCCCGCTGGCCGAAACACTGCTGGTCCGCACGCCCGCGCCCGTGCTGCGCGCTGCACCCCGCCCGCGCCCGCCCGTTCGGCGCAGCCTGCCGCAGCGGGCGTTGATTGGCCGGGTCGCGCTCTGGGGTGCCGCGGCCGTCATTCTGGTGTGGTCGGTGGCGCCGTTCGCCTGGCTCGTGATCATGAGCGTCTCGCCCTCGACCGACCTGATCCGCACGCCGCCAAGCCTGATCCCGCACAGCCTGACCTTCGCCAACTATAGGGCCGTCCTATTCCCCAAGGCGAGCGGGGCGGCGAGCGTCGCGGCGCATCGCGTGCCCTATGCAATCTGGAACAGCATCGTCGTCGCCTTTTTCGTCACCGTAATCAACGTCGTGCTCGGCTCCCTGGCTGGCTACGGCTTCAACATCGCGGGCCGCAGCCGGAGCCTGCGAATCGCGTTCTGGGCGTTGATGCTCACGCGCATGACCCCGAGCCTCGTGCTAATCCTGCCGTTCTTCATCATTTTCCGCAGCTTTGGCTTGCTGGACACCCATACCGGCCTGGTGATCGCCTATTGCAGCCTTATCCTCCCGCTCTCGACCTGGATCATGAAAGGCTACTTCGAGGGGCTGCCCGCGACCTTGGAGCAGGCGGCACGCGTCGATGGTTGCACCCGGATGCAGGCGATCTGGCGCGTCGTGCTGCCAATCGCGCGGCCCGGCATCGTGGCCACGGCGATCTTCTGCTTTCTTGTTTCATGGAACGAGTTCGTGATCGCGCTGATCCTGACCAGCACGCAGGCCTCGCAGACAATCCCGGTGACGATCGCAGGCTTCCTGATGCAGATGCAGGTGTATGATTTCGGGCCGATGTTCGCCACCAGCGTGCTCGCGGTGATCCCGCCCGTGGCGGTCGCCTTGTTCTTCCAGCGCTCGCTCGTCACTGGAATGCTCTCCGGCGCGGTCAAGGGATAGTTAGATGGCGAGCGTATCCATCGCGCAGATGAGCAAATCCTACGGGCCGGTCTCCGCCTTGCGCGCGCTCGACATCCATATCGCCGACGGCGAGTTCGTGACGCTGCTCGGGCCGTCCGGATGCGGCAAGAGCACGGCGCTCGCCTGCATTGCCGGTCTCGAGCGGCCGACCTCCGGACGCATCGTGTTCGGCGGCCGCGACGTGACCCGGCTGGAGCCGCATGAGCGTGACATCGCCATGGTGTTCCAGGACTACGCCCTCTACCCGCACATGACCGTGCGCGAGAACATGAGCTTCGGGCTCGAGCAGCAGCGTATTTCGAAATCCGACGTCCGGGCGCAGGTAACCAAGGCGGCGGAGACGCTGGGCCTGGGCCCGATGCTCGATCGGCGTCCGGGCGAGCTGAGCGGCGGCCAACGACAGCGGGTGGCGGTGGGGCGTGCCGTGGTCCGCAGCCCGTCTGTGTTCCTGATGGACGAACCGCTCTCCAACCTCGACGCGGCGCTGCGGGTGCGCACCCGCACCGAGATCCGGCGCCTGCAGCGCGAACTCGGCGTGACCTCCATCTTCGTCACCCACGACCAGGAGGAGGCTATGGTGCTGTCGGACCGCATCGCCGTCATCCGGGGTGGGGAGCTGCAACAGCTCGGCGCGCCGATGGAGGTCTATCGTGACCCGGTCAACCTGTTCGTGGCTTCCTTTATCGGCTCCCCTGCGATGAACATGCTGGACGCGACCGTAAGCATAATCGATGGCGGCGTGGTGGCCCGGGTGGCGGCGCAGAGCCTCACACTACCCAGCGGCGTGCTGCGCACCGAGTGGGCCGGGGAGCGCCGGGCTTTGCTCGGGCTGCGTCCGACCGATCTCGGCGTCGTGGCGCCGGGTGCTTCGGACCTGCGCGTGCGCGTCTGCCTGGTCGAGCCGGTGGGGCCTTTCGCCTATGTCGATTGCGACCTCGAAGGCTGCTCGATCAAGGCGACGGTGGACCCGGACCGGGCGCCCGCGATTGGCGATGTGGTCGGCCTCTCCATAACCGCGTCGCGCGCCTGCCTGTTCGATCCGCTGACGGAGGCGAGGCTGTGACATCGAATGCGAAGAGGGTGATGGGACGATGACCGAGGATGACTTGCTGCGCACGCTCGCCGACACGTTGATCCCGGGCGGCGAGGGCTTCCCGGCGGCGAGTGCGACGGGTGCGGTGTCCTCCCTCCTGGCGGCACGGCTTTGCGGCGCCGATGCAGCCTTGCCGGCCAAGCTCATGGCAGCCGTCGCTGCGCAGGGGGCGCTGCCGGCCAGCCCGCAGGCGTGGCGGGCCTGCGTCGCCCGGCTGCAGGCCGTGGAGCCGAAGCTGTTCGGCGAGCTGCGGAAATACACCTACCTGACCTATTACGAGCAGCCTGAGACGATTGCTGCGATCCGAGCCATGGGCCTGCGCTACAACACGGCTCCGCTGCCTGAGGGGTATTCTACGGAGCCGTTCGAGGCATCGCGCGATGCGCCGCGCCACAGCCGCGGCCGCTGGGTCGCCACCGAAGACATCAAGCGCGTCGATATCAGCGCGCTGGACCTGGAGGAGCTGCGGTGAGCAAGCCGGAGCACGCCGACATCGTCGTTATCGGCGCCGGGGCCAGCGGCGCCATCCACAGCATGGTGCTTGCCGAGGCCGGTCTGCGCGTCGTGTGCCTCGATCAAGGGGGATGGACGGAGCCCGCGCAGCATCCGCATTTCAACGACGATTTCCAGTATCAGCGGCAGAACCGCTGGAACCCGGAGCCGAGCGTGCGGCGCGGTCCGGATGATTACCCCGTGCTCGGCGGCCAGTCGCACGCGTTGATGTGGAACGGTATCGGCGGCTCTACCAACGTGTATGCGGCGTTGTGGCCGCGCTTGCGGCCTTCGGACTTCCGCAAGGGCACCGAGCACGGCCTCGCGCCCGATTGGCCGATCACCTATGAGGACCTGGCGCCGTACTACGACGAAGCCGACACGCTCATTGGCGTCAGCGGGCTCACCGGCGACCCGGGCATGCCGCCACGCGCGCCCTATCCACTGGGGCCGCTGCCAGCTCGCAGCAGCGGACGCGCCATAGCCAAAGGTTTCGACACATTAGGCTGGCACTGGTGGCCGATGCCGGCCGGAATCATCTCCGAGACCTACAACGGCCGGGCTGCCTGCAACGGCTGCGGCAATTGCGGCTCAGGCTGCCCGCGCGGTTCGATGGCGAAGATGTCGATCACGCACTGGCCGCGTGCGCTGGCGGCGGGTGCCGATCTGCGACCCGGCGCGCGCGTGGAGCGGATCGAAACCGGCCCGGACGGCCGCGCCAGAAGCGTCATCTACGTCGATCGCGCGACGGGTGAGCGCAGGGAGCAGACGGCCGACATCGTCATCGTAGCGGCCAACGGCATCGGCAGCCCGCGTATTCTCCTTATGTCCGAAAGCGCCCGTCATCCCAAGGGCCTCGGCAACCGCAACAACGTCGTCGGCCGCTACCTGCTGCACCACACGCTGGTCGCGGCCGAGATCTGGGTGGAAGAGCCGATCGAGTCCCATATCGGTAATTCGGGCGCGGTCATCAGCAGCGAGTTCGCGGAGACCGACGCGTCGCGCGGCTTCGTCAACGGCTTCAATTTCAACGTAGCGCGCACCGGGCCCGCCGGCGTCGCCGCCATCGGCTCGTTCGGGCACAGCGCCATGCCTTGGGGCGCCGGCCACCACGCTTGGTTCAAGCAGCATTTCGGCCACAGCTTCGGTGCGTACGCGATTGGGGACGATCTGCCTCAGGCCAGCAACCGCGTGACTCTGTCCGACAGCGAGACGGACAGCGACGGTCTGCCCGCGGCCAAGCTGCACTACATGCCGCACGAGAACGACTTGCGCATGATGCAATACGGCATCGACCGGCTGCGGGACCTGGCGCGTGGCGTGAATGCCTTCGACGTAGCCGTGACCGACTACTTCGAGAATGGCGTCTATCGCACGCCGGCTTGGCACATGTTAGGCACCTGCCGCATGGGCGCCGATCCCGAGACGTCGGTGACCAACGCGTGGCATCAAAGCTGGGAGGTGCCAAACCTCTATATCTGCGACGGCAGCAGCTTCGCCACCGGCGGCGTCGTTAACCCGACCAGCACGGTCACAGCATTGGCGATTCGTAGCGCGCGACATTTGGTCGAAATCTCAAAGAACTGAGACAATGAAACAAAGCCACTATTTGCGTGGGTCGCCTCCAGGGAATGGCGGCTTTGTAGACTGCCGCCATCCGCGACCGCATCCTATCACAGCGTAAAGGAGTATGGTCCCAGGGGGGCGAGACCCGGAGTCCACGCTCGTCATGCCCGGCATCCTGCCCGTGCTTGGCCGGCTCGAGCAGAGGAATGGTTCGAAAGCCGCGGTTGTGAAGGCTGGAACCTGATCCCGCCTTTCATGCCCGGACCGGCGATCAAGTGTTTGGAATGGCTGTTGCCCGAGTTGCAGCGGGGCGGTGTGTTCCAGACGGAGTACGAGGGCGAAGGTACTCTCCGCTGCAGCCTCGGCCTGCGCCGCCCCAGCTTCCACAGCCGGGGCGCTCAGGCCCGGCACAACGGTACGTTTATTGGACATGCTCGCTCATGAAGATGCCCAACCCGTTGGTGCTTTCGCGATCCATGCTCGTGAGCCTGCTGCTGCCCGCTTACGCGCAGCAGCCCGCAACTCAGCCAGGAGCCGATCCAGTACTGAACCAGCAGGCAGATCCGGCACTGGTCAAGATGGTTCCATCTGATATCGCAGCCAAGCCCTTCAGGGTGGCCGTGGCCCTCGGCTTGCCACCCGACGACTTCCGCGACGACAAAGGAGACATGGTCGGCTGGGAGATCGACATCTTGCGTGCCGCCACGCAGTCATTGGGGCTGAGCCTGAACCTGCTGCCCACCACCTTCGACACGCTCATACCCGGTCTGCAATCGCAGTGGTTCGACGCGGCGATGGGTGAGATGAGCGTCAGCGTTGTGCGGGAGAAGGTGGTGGATATGATAGGCACGCTGCTTGGCAACGAGCTGTTTGTCGCCCCCGCCGACAGCACCCTTTCGGTGAAAACTCTCGACGATCTATGCGGCCTGACCGTCGCCACCACCCGCAGCTCCCGCGAAATGGTGTTTGGGGACGAGCAGCAGCCGAATGCGCCGCCGCCTGCAAGAAGCCGATCAACCTGCTGGTCTTCATCGACGGCGACGGTGCAGCGCAGGCGATGATGAGCCGGCGGGCCGACTTGTTATGGTTTAGTTCCACGGCCGTAAGCTACTTCGTGGTGCAGACCAAGGGTCGTGCCAAAGTCGTCGGCAGCTACACCGCCCCCCCTATATCGGCGTGGCGCTGCCCAAGGGTTCGGGGATGGCGGCGCCCTTGCAGGCCGCGATCCAGCACCTGGTCGACAATGGCACTTCCGGGCGGATCGTTGCCAAATGGGGCCTGGGCAACGGAGCGGTGAAGCAGGCGCCGTTGAACCCGACGAACGCGGAACAATGATCTCCGGCGTGGGGGATCGCCTCACGCCCGATCTGGCCGAGCCTGCATCGGGCGAGGCGATGCAGGTTGTCCCACTACGCCATCCCTGGACCTGGGCCGCCAGTGCTGTGGCCGTTCTGGTGGCGGCAGGCGTGGCCTGGAGCGTCGCCACGAACCCGGCCTTTCAATGGCCAGTCGTGGCGCAGTACCTGTTCAATGGTCAAATCTTGGCCGGGCTGGGCCGCACGCTGGAGTTGACGGTCGCGGCCATGGCGCTGGGCCTGGTGCTGGGCACTGCGCTGGCCGTGATGCGGCTTTCCAACAACAGGCTGCTATCCACTCTGAGCTGGCTCTACATTTGGTTCTTCCGCAGCGTCCCGTGCTGGTTCAGCTCATTTTCTGGTACATTTCGGCGCGCTTTACCCACACATTACCCTCGCGCTGCCATGGGGGTCCGTGCTCTACAGCGCTTCCACCAACGCTGTGATTACTCCCTTGACCGCCGCCCTGGCCGGGCTCGGCCTGTCGTAGGCGGCCTACACCGCCCAAGTGATCCGCGCCGGTATCCTCTCAGTCTCGCGGGCCCAGACCCGCGCGGCCAAGGCCTTGGGTACGGGCCCGGCAACGATTTTCATGCGCATCGTATTCCCACAGGCGATCCCGCCCGTAGGCAACGAAGTGGTCTCCATGGTGAAGGGAACGTCCCTGGTGAGCGTGATCGCGATGGCTGACCTGCTCTACACCGCGCAGCTCATCTACGCCCTCAACTACGAGACGATCCCGCTGCTGATCGTCGCGTCGCTCTGGTATCTCGCCATCGTCTCCGCGTTATCCGCGGGGCAACATGCGCTGGAACGTCACTATGGGCGCCGAGCGTGAACGAGCCGATGGTCCGTATCCGCGGTCTGCGCAAGCGCTTCGGGGCTAAAGAAGTGATTCGCGGCATCGATCTGGACGTGTGCTCAGGTTCAGTGATGTGCATCATTGGACCATCGGGTTCCGGCAAGAGCACACTGCTGTCCTGCATCAACCATCTCGAGCGGATCGATGGCGGCCGGATGTGGGGGGGGGCGAGCTAGTGGGTTACCGCGAGCATGCCGGCAGGCTCTACGAATTGCTCGAACGGAAGGTGGCGCGAATGCGCGCACGCATCGGCATGGTGTTCCAGCATTCAACTTGTTCCCGCACATGACGGCGCTGCAGAACGTCATTGAGGCGGCGGTCCGAGTGAAGCGCCTGCCCCAGGCCCAGGCCCAGGCTTTGCAGTTCCTGGACCGCGTGGGACTGGCTGATAAATGCGCTGCCTTCCATCCCAATTGTCCGGCGGCTAGCAACAGCGGGTGGCGATCGCGCGAGCATTGGCAATGGAGCCGCAGTTGATGCTGTTCGATGAGCCGACCTCCGCCCTGGACCCCGAGCTGGTGGGCGAGGTCCTGGCCGTCATGCGCGACCTTGCCAAGAGCGGAATGACCATGATGGTGGTCACGCACGAACTCTCCTTCGTGCGCGAGGTGGGTGACAATCTCGTCTTCATGGCGGACGGACGAATTGTGGAACGAGGGTCGCCTCGAACCGTCCTTTGGCAGCCCCCAGGAGACGAGGACACGCGAGTTCCTAGCTCGGGTGCTCTGAAGTCATCACTTATACCAGTCATCCCCTGTGTTGACTCGGGTGTGATTTGGTGCGGCTCGTGCGGCTCTGGTTCGGTTTTGGCCTGACCTGTTGGGTGGGCTGATGATGAACGGCATACGACTGGTGATCCGCGATGATCTCTCTGTCCAGCTTCTCTTTAGTTCCTTGGCGACGCGTGTCGCCGTGGCTTTAGTCTTTTCCACGAATTCCCATTAAGATGCGCACTGCCCGCTTCTAGGGCAAAGCATAACAAGAAGTCGAACGGCGTTGCTGGCTCGAATGGACGTACGACGGTCTGTTTCCCTAATCCTGTGGCCAAGAGCGGATGCACAAGGGAGACGCCCAAACCCGCGGCGACGAATTGGCACACGGTCCAAGTTCAGCGACATGGGGTAGACGCGCTGATCGTCGACGAGCAGCTCGAAAGGTCTTGCTCATGCCAGACAGTGAATCAAACATCAGCACGCGCGTCGTATAGCGGAGTCTCGGACAGGCTCCTAGCCGAGTTGGAACTGTCCAAGCATGTCCGACAAGTCGCTCGTCTCCTGCGCCAATGAGTGCGTCGCCGCGGTCGCTTGCTCGACCATCGCCGCGTTTTGCTGCGTGACCTGATCCATCTGATTGACCGCGGTATTGACCTCGTGCAGCGCCGTCGATTGCTCCCGCGTGGTCAATGCAATCTCACTCACGATGGCATTGATCTCGGATACCTTGACCATGATCCGGCCGAGCGCCTCGCCAGTTTCGTCAACCAGGGCCACGCCTGCCTTGACCTGCTGCCCAGACGCCGAAATCAACGTCTTGATCTCCTTGGCCGCACTGGCCGAACGTTGCGCCAGTGCCCGCACTTCGGATGCGACGACGGCAAAGCCGCGGCCCGCCTCGCCCGCCCGCGCCGCCTCTACGCCGGCATTCAAGGCCAGCAGATTGGTCTGAAACGCAATCTCGTCGATCACACCGATGATCTGACTGACCTGCTGCGAAGACTTCTCGATGGTGCCCATCGCCTGGACGGCTTGCCCCACGATTTGGCCCGCATGCTCGGCGTCGGATTTGGCGGTTGCCACCATCGATTGGGCCTGCACCGAGCCTTCTGATGTCTTCTTGATCGTCGCCGTCACATGGTCGAGCGCCGCCGCGGTCTGTTCCAAGCTTGCCGCCTGCTGCTCGGTGCGGCGCGCAAGATCGTCAGATGCAGACGATATCTCCTGCGTTCCCGTGCGTATCGCCTCAGCGCCCTCCGAGATACGTGTCAAGGTCGCCCGCAAGTTGGTGTGCGCCGTGTTATAATCGGCGCACAGCTTGGCGAACGCAGGGGCGAACGGCTCCTTGATGACATGATTGAGATTGCCCTCGGCCAGCCGCGTCAATCCGTCGGCAACCTGGGTGAGGGCGGTGATGTCGGTGGCGAATTTCACGACCTTCACAACCTTGTTGTTCAGGTCGAAAATCGGGTTGTAGGATGCCTGGATCCAAACCTCCTTGCCTCCCTTGCCAATCCGCTTGAACGTTGCGGAAACAAATTCCCCATTGGCCAACTGCCGCCAAAATGCTTGGTATTCGGACGTACTCGCATAGGCGGGCTCGACGAAGAGGCGATGATGCTGGCCTTTGATCTCGTCCATGCGATAGCCAAGCAGGTTCAGGAAGTTGTCGTTGGCGGTGAGGATTTCGCCGTCGGGGGTGAACTCGATGATGGCCTGCACGAGTGAAATGCAATTGATCTTGGCCTCGAACTCGGCAGTCCGAAGCTTCTCATCGGTGGTGACCGACGCGACCTTGACGACTTTCTCCACCCCGCCCTTGGCATTCTTGACCGGATTGTACGTCGCCTGGATCCAGACCTCCCTGCCACCCTTGCCGATGCGTTTGTATTCCCGTGCTTCGAACTCGCCCCGACCCAGCTTGTCCCAAAACGCCTTGTAGTCCGCACTCTCCGCATAGCCCGGTTCGATAAAAATACTGTGGTGCTTGCCTCTGATCTCATCGAGGCTGTAGCCCATTACCTGGCAGAAGTTTTCGTTGGCCGATAGGATTATCCCACTCGGACTGAACTCAATGATGGCCAGCGAGCGCCCAAGCGCGTCAAGCGTGGCCTTGAGATTTCTTCCGCGCCGGAATGGGTTGCCAAACAAGGGGACTTCCTTTGAAAATCTGGGTGCGTCTCACCGGACAATCCGACAAAAAGGTGTAGAATGCGCTAACGCGCCGATCGAAGACGACCTCAGCAACAGCGAAGCGGCCGGCGACGGCAAAGAGCCAGAGTGACGGGCTGGTTCGTTGCTTACGATAAACCAGCCGCCAGAGCCTCCAGCCAAGCCCAATACAGGCAACAATCCAGCAGATCGGCGTTGGTGACCACGAGCGGGCGCAGTTCGCGGACTGCATGCAACCTCTTCCTTGAGAGAGGACTTTGAGGCCGCGTTATAGACGGATAGGGCGCAGCCTGCGCGTCCAAGTGGTTCGGCGGCGGCTTCAACCCCAACGACGATGCCGCAATGCGGATCACACCACACAAGGAGGTCATCCACGACGATGCCGGGCGTCGCGTTCTCCGCGGCCACGATCAACGCATGCCGTACCCGCTTGTCAAACACCATGCCGTCGAGCCGGACTACGCCGTCCTCGACCGCTATCCCGACATTGGCGGCGGCGATCCAAGACTGGCTATCCAGTTCCCAGCGCAGCCGCCGCTCCACTTCCTCGTCGCTATCCCCGGCCTGAATGGCCTGCAAGGCGCGCGAATTACTCACAGCAGGTCGTGGCGGCTAACCACGCCCACCACCATCCGCGCCCGCGCCGCCCGCAACTCGCCGGACGATGGGCATCCGCCATCGGCGAGCCGCCCTCGGCGAAGTCGCCCAGCAGCATCAGCAAGATGCGCGACGGCTGCGTCACGTGGCGCTGCTCGCAAGTCCAGCGCCTGGGCCGATCTGGCTGCCACCGCCGAGCTGCACCGCCATCAGCACGTCTACCGGGTCACCCGCCTGGTCCGACAGGTCCACCACGCTGGTGTCGAACATCATCACGCGCACCGTCACCGCGGGCAAGCTGGACAGCACGGCCGCCATCACTGCGGCGTGGATCACCGACATCGCCATGGAGCCGCTCTGGTCCATGCAGAGGATCACCGTCCAGGGAAATCGCCGCTTGGCGCGGCTGTGGAAGCGCAGCCGCTCGGCCACCAGAATCTGCCGCTCGACATTCCAATGCTTGAGGTTGTCGCGCACCGTCGCGCGGAAATCGAGGTTGTCCGCCGCCCGCCGCGCCGCCGAACTACGCCGCCGCCGCGCACCCGACAGCGCCCGCTGCATCTCGGTGCGCAGCCGGCGCAGCAGGTCCGCATTCGGCTGCAGCGCCGCGAGCGCCGCCGGGTCGCGCAGGATACCCGCCATGCCGTATTCGTCCACGGCGTGGACCTGGATGGTCTCGCACACGCTGACGGGGAACAGCCGGCTCATCTCGCCCAGCCAGTCAAGCACGGTGAGCTGCGAGGGGTCGAGCGAGCCCGCCTGTTTCGGCCCGGCAGCGGCGCCCTAGCTGTCGTTGCTATGGAGGTTGTCCCTCCGGGGCTGAGGGAGGAGGTTATGGGTGTGAGGCCTGCAACCCCAAGCCCGGAGCCCCGGATGGACACCCATAACAATGCCAGAACCACCTGCCATGGTCGAATGCTGATCGTGCAACGTCTCGCGAGCGGATGGTCCGTGGCAGCCGTCGCCCATGCCCAGGGCGTCACACCCAAAACCGTGCGCAAATGGCGCGACCGCCACGCCGCAGAGGGCCACACCGGCCTCGCCAACCGCTCCTCCCGCCCGCATCGCAGCCCAGCCCGCCTGGACGCGGCCGACGAGGACACGATCGAGGCATTGCGACGCCAGCGCCTGTCCGGCCCGGCCATCGCCCGTAGGCTCGGCCGCCCCATCTCCACCATCGGCCACGTGCTGCGGCGCCCCGGCCTCGGCCGCCTGACCGCGCTCGATCCCCGGCCGCCCATCATCCGCTACGAACGCGAACAGCCCGGCGAGCTGATCCACATCGACATCAAGAAGCTCGGCCGCATCGACGGCATCGGCCACCGCATCACCGGCGACCGCACCGGCCAAAGCAACCGCCGCGCTGCAGGCCGTGGCCTCGGATGGGAATACCTGCATGTCGCCATCGATGACCGATCGCGCCTGGCCTTCACGCAGCTGCTGCCCAGCGAACGCAAGGAAGACGCAACCGCCTTCCTGGAAAGCAGTCTTGCTTGGTTCCAACACCACGGCATCACCGTCCAGCGCGTGATGACCGACAACGGGTCAGCCTACAAAAGCAAGCTGTTCGCCGCCGCGCTGGACCGGCATGGCATAGCCCACAAACGCACCCGGCCCTACACGCCAAAGCCGAGCGCTTCATCCAAAGCAGCATCCGCGAATGAGCCTATGCCACCCCATTCAACACCTCAGCCGAACGCCAGCAGGCCATGCACCCATGGCTGCACGACTACAACACCGCACGACCACACTCAGCCCTCGGCGGAAAACCTCCCATCTCCAGGCTCAACAGGGACAACCTCCAGAGCAGCGACAGCTAGCCGAGTTGTTCGAGCAGGACGGCCTAGGCCACTCGCTCGCGCCTTCGCATCCAGACACCTTGGGATTCGCTCTCCCCCTGGCGGGAGAGGGTGAGGGTGGCTCGGGCAAGCCAGAGTGGGTGTAGCCCAGCCCCAAGCCTGCGCCGCTGGCGTCTGGCGCTGCGCACTATGCCGGCGACGCCTGGGGCGCCTGCACCGGCTTCGACGCCCGCATGGACCTGGCGCTCGCGCAGCTCCTCCAGCGCCGCACGCAAGTGCCAGGCGCAGGTCGGGCTGTGGTGATCTGCCGCGCCAAGTGCGCCTCGGTGAGCCGGCCGTCGCTCAGGAACACCGCCTCCGGCGCCGCCGCATGCGCGACATTCACCGCCTCGGCGGTCGACATCACCGCTTCCGGCCGCGGCAGCGCCACCCCTCCTGGATGCGCCCGGTGCGCAGCTCCTGGAACACCGTCACCAGCAGCTCGATCACCGGCTCCGGTGTTTGCGCCGCCACGCCGGGCCGCGCCAAGCGCGCCTGCACCTGCTGCAGCAGCAGTTCGCGCTCGAACGCCGGGTCGGCGATCGGGTGTACGGTCTCGAAGCTGAACCGCCGCTTCAGCGCGCTGGACATCTCGTGCACGCCGCGGTCCCGCAGGTTGGCGGTCGCGATCACGTTGAAGCCCGGCACCGCCCGCACCATCGTGCCCTGCCCCAGCTCCGGGACCGACAGCGCCTTTTCCGACAGCAGCGAGATCAGCACGTCCTGGCGAGGCCACCAGCGCCCGCCAGCTTCGGCCCCTCCGCGAGCAGCAGGGCGTGGTTCCAGCCGTATCGCAGATGGTCCTCGTTGGTGCCGGCCGAGCCCTGCACCATCAGGTCGGTCGAGCCGCTGACCGCCGCCGCCAGCAGCTCGGACAGCAGCGACTTCGCCGTGCCGGGCTCGCCCACCAGCATCAGCCCCTGGTCGCCCATCAGGCTGACGATGGCGCGGTCGACCATCGGGTCTTCGCCGTAGAACTTGCGCGCGACCTGCAGCCTGGGCTCGCCCAGGATGAAGCTGCGCACCGCGCGCGCCGAGAGCGCCCAGCCCGGCGGCCGCGCGCCCTAGTTGGGCCTCCGCCAGCCGCGCCAGCTCGCCGGCATAGCGCCGCTCCGCCGGCTCCCGCAAGGATCGTCCATTCGGGGTCCAGTCATGGCGTCGAGCCTACCACGCCGGGGTATCTTCTTCTCCCTCTCCCGTTCTACGACACGAGGGAGGGCCGGGGTGAGGGCTCTTGGAGCGAGCATAATGCGGAAAATCTCCACTGCGCCGCGGCATTCGCACCCTCACCCCGGCCCTCTCCCGCCCGCGGGAGAGGAGATATTCTTCGGCTGGAAACCTACCAGATATTGGCCGATCCGCTGTTTGCGCAGCAGCTTGAACGCCCGCTCGCGGGTGAAGTCTTTGTTCCAGCGCTGGTAGGCGCGCATCGCGGCGCCGGCGTTCTGCTTGGCAAAGCGGCAGCATCGGCGGCCGAGGCCATGCGCGTGTCCTGCGCGATGAAGGCTGACAGCACCAGCGTGTGCCCAGCCGCGCCGCGTCGGCCCGGTCTAGCCGGTCGAGCGTAAGCTGCATCAGCGGGTCGCCGCCGGGCAGCTTCACGCGGTCGGCCATCGCCAGCCATCATCGCACCACCTCGGGCGGCACGGTGCTGCCGTCCTCCCAGCGCAGCGGCGGCACGGCGTCGACCGAGAACGAGGCGAACAGCTTGGCGCCGGCCCTCTTCAGCCCGCCTCGGCGTGGGCGAGCAGCCGCTTCTCCGAGAACTGGCCGGAGACGTCGTCGCCCAGCTTCACCAGCGCCTGCAACAGCGCCGCGCGCACCGCCTCGGTCTTCTCGCGCTCAAGCCGCGCTCCTCGCCGGCAACTGTGTGGCGGTTGGTTCACACCCCCTTGGGCGGGCCGAGCTACATCCCCTTGGGGAGGGCGCGCTCCACCAGCCGCGCATACAGCCCGGCGCCGAACGGAATGGCCTCGTCGTTGAAGTTATAGCGCGGGTGGTGCGGGTTGAAGCCCTCGCCGTTGCCCACCAGGATGTAGGCCCCAGGTACCTTCTGCATCATGAAGGCGAAATCCTCCGAACCCATGGTCGGTTCCTTGTGCCGGTTCACCGCGCTCTCGCCGACCAGCTCGGCCGCCGCGTCGGCATAGGCGGTGCTGTGCGCCGGGTCGTTGTCAAGCGGAGCGAAGATCACGCGGAAGTCGAGCGTGGCGGTCGCGCCGAACCCGGCCGCCACACCCTCCACCAGGCCGCGCATGCGCTGCTCGATGCGCTCTAGCAGCTCCATGCTGAACGCCCGCGCCGTTCCCGCCATCGTCGCCGACTGCGGCACCACGTTGTAGGCGCCTCCCGCCAGCACCTTGGTGACGCTCACCACCGCCGCGGCCGAGGGCGGCAGGTTGCGCGACACCACCGATTGCAGCGCCGCGCCGATGTGGCAGGCGGTCAGCGCCGGGTCGATGCTGTTTTCGGGGTGGGCGCCGTGCGAGCCCTTTCCTTCGATATGGATGTCGAAGAACGCGCCACCCGCCATAGCCGCGCCGGGACAGATGGCGTATTCGCCCACCGCCATGTTGGGGCGGTTGTGCATGCCGTAGACGGCGTCGCACGGGAAGCGCTCGAACAAGCCGTCCTCCAGCATGGCCAAGGCGCCGCCGATGCCCTCCTCGCCGGGCTGGAAGATGAAGTGCACGGTGCCGTTGAAATCGCGCGTTTCTGCGAGGTAGCGCGCCGCGCCGAGCAGCATGGTGGTGTGCCCGTCATGGCCGCAGGCATGCATCACGCCGGGGGCCTGGCTCTTGTAGGCGAGGTCGTTCGCCTCGAGGATCGGCAGCGCGTCCATGTCCGCGCGCAGGCCGATGCGCCCCTGCCCGTTGCCCGAGCGCAGCACGCCCACGACGCCGGTCTTGCCCACGCCGCGATGCACCTCGATGCCAAGCGCTTCGAGTTCGGCCGCCACCTTGTCCGCCGTGCGATGTTCTTCGAGCCCCAGCTCCGGATGGGCATGCAGGTCCTGCCGGAAGGCGGTGAGGTCGTCGTGATAGCGGCGGATGTGGTCGATGGCGGACATGCGGGTTCCTCCGAGTGCTGCAATGCGGTTACAGCACGGCCCTCCCACCCCGCCAACACCCGCCTGCGATTGATCCTTTCCCTCTGGGACCCAGAGGCAAGGATCAGGGTGAGGGGCGCGCTGCCGCGAACACCCCATTTGACCCGGCGTCCCCAACCCCGCTACTTCCCGCGGCCTTAGTTCAAGGGTGCGAGATGGCACAGGCCGCAGTCAAAGACGACGACACCAAAACCGGCGGCATCGCGGCCGACCGGCTGCGCAGCATCGAGCGAGTCGAGCGGCTGGAAGAGAAACGCAAGGCGCTCGCCAGCGACATCAAGGACGTCTACGCCGACGCCAACTCCGCCGGCTTCATATCGCTTTGCAAAAACATGCTGTGCATGTATAAACAGCATCTTACCGTGAGTATGGATGTCAAGATCACATCCTCTCTACGTTCGACATATCCATGCGCGTACTATCTTCAAGGCTCCCCGGCGGGCAAGGTAGCCAGGATTTCCACCGAGATCTGGAGCTGACATGCCTGACGACATGACCTCGGACACGATTGGCGCCGCAAAGAAAAGCCGCGACCGGCAGACGGCTGACCCCGACCCCAAGGTTGGCGGTATCGCCGCTGACAGGCTTCGCGCACTCATCGAACGGATCGAGCGACTTGAGGAGGAGCGGAAAGCGCTTGGGAGCGACATACGTGACCTATACCTCGAGAGCAAATCCAGCGGTTTCGATCCAGCCGTAATTAAGCAGTTGGTTAGGCTCCGAAAGAAGGAACCCGCAGAAGTCGAAGAGCAGGAATCACTTCTCGACCTCTACAAGCGGGCACTCGGCATGTAGGGTGACGTGGTCGCTATGGCCCGGCTTCCTTATTGGCTCACGATCGCTGCAACCATAATGAAAGCAGTTCGCATCACATAGAAGGCCATCCACGTAGGGGGTCCGAGCTTTACAAACCGAGTCGCGTTCAAAGGTGCCGTTCCGCCGAGTGCCGCGGACCAGATCGAGTAAGGTAGGCCGATGGCGGTGGTGCGTACCCGCGCAGGGAACAGCTCACAAATACGGCGGACATCACCCCATCGGTCATTCCCAACAGCGCGGATCCGGTTATATCGGCAGTAGAATATGCGGAAGTCGCCAGTGCCAGTAGTCTGAACATCGGTATGGCGAGCAGAAAAAGCCCTGGCGCCGCCAAGCAGCAATGGCCTGCGTCCAACTCTGTCGCCGAGGTAACCGCAGAGCGGGACGACGAAACAAAAATTGTAAGCGCGATCACGCTGCCCATAAGTCCGTTTGATAACGGCAGGGCACCTACGCGAATAGAGCATCATCCGACCGAACGCGATCAGCTTGCTAGACTAGCGGCTTATTGCATGGGCTACTTCGAGACAATCACGGCTTATCCAGTGTCTCCAACATTGCGCATCATCCTGGCTTTGATACTCCTGGTTGTGGCCGTCTATGTACGGCCGCAAGGCACTCTGGGCCGGCACTGAGAGGCATGGTCTGCTCCGATCTCGGCTGTTCAGGGGCGCTTTGGTGATCCTCTCGATCGGCGCAGCCATGCCGCTGATCGCCTCCTCCTATATCGCGCTGACCGAGCACATACAGGGTCGAGCAGCACGCCAACTCGCACCCTCACCGGCCCGCGGGAGATCCAGATATCCTTCGGTATGCGTTGCGTAGCGCGGCAACGACGGCTTTGGCGAGCGTCCGCAGCCCGCCGACCGGCCGCACGTCGCCGGCTTGGCCGACCGCGGCGGCGAGCAGGTTGGTGGTGAAACGGCCGAGCATCTGGTCCACGACGGCCGCCACAATCGCCGGGCGGCCGGCTTGAGCGAAGGGGCCGCTGAGCCGATAGCGGATCTCGGCATGCACGATACAGCCCTCGCCGGCTGCTGCGACGCGGAATGCCATCTTGCCGACGGCCGCCGAGCGTGTGGCCGGGTCATCCGCACCGCCCGCAATCGTGCCGGACTGCGCGGCGTCATCATAGACCACACGCGCCCGGCCGTGGAACGTCGCGCGCATCGGACCGACCGCCACGGTGAGCCTGCCCGCCACATCCTCGCCGTCCATGTGGTCGAGCGTGGCGCCGGGCAGGCAGCCCGCCACGGTCTCGACGCGGCGCAGTAGCTCCCATGCTGCCTCTGCGGGCAAGGGCAAGGCCAGTTTGCGGCTGAGCGTCACCGCGCCGGTCAGATCGGGCGGCGTCCAGGCGCGCGTGGGTGCTTCCAGCGGTTGGCTCCGTGCGGTGCGGGTGGAACTGGCGACGGCCGCACGATCGGATGGCTGCAGGGGAGCTGCAATCCCGCTGCCCGCGACCTCCACGATGGCTGCCACGATGCCGGCATAGCCGGTGCAACGGCAGAGATTGCCGGCCAGCTCGGCGCGCACCCGGGGCTCGTCCGCGCCGGGGAGCCGGCGCACGATGTCGTACGCGCTGACCAGCATGCCCGGCGTGCAATAGCCGCATTGCAAGGCATGGTGGCGCGAGAAGGCGCGGCGCAACGCCACCATGAGGGTGTCGTCATCGAAACCCTCGATGGTGCGAACCTCCGCGCCCGCGCAGGTGGCGGCCAGGGTGAGGCAGGAGCGCACAGGGCGCCCGTCCAGCATCAGCGTGCAGGCGCCGCATACGCCGTGCTCGCAGCCAAGGTGCGTGCCGGTGAGCAGCAGTTCCTCGCGCAGGAAATCGGCGAGATGGGTGCGGGGCTCGACATTCGCGGTGCACGCTTGGGTGTTGACGCGTAGGGTTAGGGGGAGGGGCATTACGCGTTTTGCCCAGGGGGTGGGGGGATGGGTTTCGCCGATCCTACGGCAGCGAGGACCCGATGGATTGCGATCTTGTGCAAGGCGAGAGAGGCCGGATCGCGGGCGGGGAGGGCGGCTTGGAGGGCAGCCGCCGGGTCAGACTCGTTTTCCAGGAGAATGGGAGGGTGCTCCAAGGCGCCGACGGCGATGCGGCTGCGGTCGCCCTCCAGCAGCACGGCGGCGCTCGCCTTGGCGAACTCGCCGAGCTTGCGGGTGAACTTCCAGTATGCCCAGCGTGCGCCTCCGCTGGGTTTGGGAATGCGCACGGCGGTGATAATCTCGCTAGGCTCCAGCACCGTCGTGAACGGGGCGGTGATGAAGTGGGGCATCTGCACCTCGCGTTGTCCGCGTGGGCCGGCGATGAGCACCGAGGCGCCGAGCGCGGTCAGTGTCACCAGCCAGTCGGCGGCTGGGTCGGCGTGGGCGAGGCTGCCGCCCAAGGTGCCGCGGTTGCGCACGGCGCGATAGGCGATGCCAGCGGCCACAACCGACAACCAGCCGGGTGTTGCGTCCGGGACCGCGCCGTCCTCGATTTCGGCGTGGGTGGTTGCGGCGCCGTAGACGATCGCATCCCCCGCATCCACCGTGCGGCGCAGCTCGGCGGCGCGGGACAGTTCCACCAGCAGGGCCGGGCGCGCCAGGCGCAGGTTCAGCATCGGGCCGAGCGATTGCCCGCCGGCCAGAGGCTTGGCGTCGGTAGGGGCAAGGCCTGCCAGCGCGTCGGCCAGGCTGGTCGCGACCACGAGGTCGAACGCGGCTGCTTTCACGCCGGGGTTGCTGCGATATGCGCGCGCAGCCGTTCCGGCGTGATCGGCAGGCGGTTGATGACGGTGCCGAGCGCGTCGCCCACCGCGCAGGCGATGGCGGCGGGCGGGCCGATGGCACCGCTCTCGCCGATGCCTTTCTGGCCGAAGCGGGTCAGCGGCGAGGGGGTATGCATGTGCTCGAGCCGGAGGGCGGGCATCTCGGCGGCGCCGGGGAGCAGGTAGTCGGCGAAGGTGGAGGCCGTGGGCTGGCCGTCGCCGCTAAAGCCCATTTCCTCGAACAGCGCCGTGCCGATGCCCTGCGCCAGGCCGCCGCGGACCTGGCCGTCCACCACCATGGGGTTCACCAAGGTGCCGCCATCCTCGACGATGACGTAATCTAATAGGTCAACGCCACCGGTCTGCGGGTCCACCGCGACGACGGCGGCGTGGCAGGCGTAGGAGAAGGTGCCGCTGTCGCGTAATGGCTTGTAGCCGCCGGTGGCTTCGAGGCCCGCCGGGTCGATGTCGGCGGGGAGGTGCTGCGGGGTGCGGTACCAGAGGCGGGCGATCTCGGCGATGCTGGCCTCGCCCACCGGGCCGTGCGCAAGGCCGTCGGCGAGGGTGATGTCGTCGGGCTGGCATTGCATTAGGTGGGCGGCGATGCGGCGCACCCGGCCGGCCAGGATGTCTGACGCCGCCGCCACGGCGCCGCCGGCCATGACGATGCAGCGGGAGCCCCAAGTACCTGTGGAATAGGGGGTGAGTGCGGTGTCGCCGTGGACGACGCGGATACGCGCCGGGTCGATGCCGAGGAGTTCGTTGGCGATTTGGGTCAAGGTGGTCTCGAGGCCCTGGCCGTGGCTCTGCACGCCGACTCGCAGCTCGAGGCCGCCGTCGGGGGTTAGGCGGGCGGTGGCCTGCTCGAAGCCGGGGATCATGGGAATACCCCAGCCTGCGTAGACGGTGGTGCCGTGGGCGCCCTGCTCGCAGAAGATGGAGAGGCCCACGCCTATGCGGCGGCCGTCGGGCTCGGGGGTGGCCTGGCGCTGGCGGATGGCGGGCAGGTTGATGGCGGCTACGGCGCGTTGCAGCGCCTCGGGGTAGTCGCCACTGTCGAAGAACTTGGCGGTGATGTTGGTGAACGGCATCTCGGCGGCGCTGGGCAGGTTGCGCAGGCGGAAGGCCCAGGGCTCGATGCCGAGGGCGCGGGCCAGGCCGTCCATCACGGTTTCCATCGCGAAGCACACGCCGGTGCGGGCCACGCCGCGATAAGGCAGGATCGCCGGCTTATTGGTGCAGACCGACCAGGTGCGACAGCGGTAGCCGGCCATGCGATACGGGCCGGGTAGAATGCTGGCGACCTGGGCGGCTTCCAGGCAGGCGGAGAATGGGTAGGCGGAGTAAGCGCCGGAATCGACGATGGCGTGGCAGTCGATGGCGAGGAGGGTGCCGTCGGCGGCGGCGTAGCCCGTTATGTCATAGCTGTGCTCGCGGCAATTGGCGGCGCCGGTGAGGTGCTCGCGGCGGTCCTCGATCCAGCGGATGGGACGGCGCAGGCGCATGGCGAGATAGGCGGCGCAGACCTCCTCGGCCAGCAGTACGCCCTTGTAGCCGAAGCCGCCGCCGACGTCGGGCGCGATCACCCGGATGCGGGCTTCCTCGAGCCCCAGGCACTCGGCCAGGCCGCTGCGCACGATGTGCGGCTGCTGGGTGGAGGTGGTGACCACGAGCTGCTCGGCCTGGTTGTCCCACGTCGCCAACACGCCGCGGCCTTCGAGCGGGGCCATGCATTGGCGGGCGGTGCGCAGCTCGGTGTGGAAGGTGACGGCGGCGCCGAGGATGCTTGCGTCGAATCCGGTTTCGACGAAGGTCTCGAGAAAGACGTTTTCGGACCAGTGTTCGTGCACGAGGGGCGCGGCCGGGTCGCGGGCGTGGGCCATGTCGGAGACAGCTTGGAGCTCCTCAAGGTCGAGCTGGACTTGCTCGGCGAGGTCTTCGGCCTGGGCGCGGGTGGGGGCGAGGCAGGCGGCGATGGGCTCGCCGACATGGCGCAGCTTGCCAGTGGCGAGGACGGGTTGCACGGAGCTGCGGAAGCCGGGGAGGCGGGAGTCGGCGCGGATGGGGGCGACGCCCACGAGGTCCTCGGCGGTGAAGACGTGGTCCTCGGCGCCGGGCGGCTTGCGGACGGCGAGGAGGCGGGCATGGGCGAGCGGGCTGCGGACGAAGGCAATGTCGAGGGCGCCGGGGAGCTTGATGTCGGCCACGAAGCGGCCGCGGCCGTGGAGGTAGCGGCCGTCCTCAAGGCGCTCGATGGCGGCGCCGACGCCGGATGGCTTGGTGAGGGTGGCGTCCATGGCTGGCTCCGAGTGAGGAGCGAGATTGCGCTGGGTGGGGGGTGGCGGTCTAGGGTTGGTCGGTCGGGGCAGCGGGGCCCTCTCCACCGGGAGAGGGAGGCGAGAAGGAGAGCGGCAGGGTGGCTTGGCGGGTTGGGGTGGATTCGGGCGGGACGTTCACGGACATCTGCTTGTTCGATGACGAGAGTGGGCAATTGGCAACTTGGAAAGTCTCCTCGACGCCAGACGACCCGTCGCGCGGCATCGCGGACGGCATCGAGCAGGGGATCGGGCGCGTGGGCGCGAGCGCTGGGTCGGTGTCGTATTTCGGGCATGGCACGACGGTGGGCACCAATGCGCTGATCCAGCACCGCGGGGTGAAGACGGGGCTGGTCACTACCGACGGGTTTCGCGACCTGCTGGAAATCGGGCGGCAAAAACGACCGGATCTATATGACCTGTTCGTGGAGAAGCCGCCCGTGCTGGTGACACGGAACCTGCGGATGGGGGTGCCGGAGCGGGTGCGGCATGACGGCACCATAGAGACTGCATTGGACGAGCAGGCGGTGCGGGCGGCGGCGCGGCAGTTGCGCGCGGCGGGCGTAGCAGCGGTGGCGGTCTCCTTCCTCTACGGGTTCGTGCGGCCGGAGCATGAGGAGCGGACCCGCGACATCCTGGCGGAGGAACTGCCGGGCGTGTTCATCTGCACCGGCAATGAGGTGGCGCCGGAGTTCCGGGAATACGAGCGGATGAGCACTGCGGTGGTCAACGCCTATCTGGGCCCGGTGATGCAGGGCTATATCCGGCGGCTTGCCGAGCGGCTCGATGCACTGGGGCTGCGCGCGGCGCCGCACCTCACGCAATCCAATGGTGGAGTGATCGGGTTCGAGCAGGCGGCGCGGCTGCCGGTTCGCACGGTGCTGTCCGGCCCCAGCACCGGGGTGGTGGCGGCGCAGCAGGTGGGACTTGTGGCGGGCTTCCCCGACCTCATCACGTTCGACATGGGCGGCACCAGCACGGACGTGGCGCTGCTGCAGGGCGGCGCCTGCCGGCTGAGCAGCGAGGCGACCGTGCACGGCTACCCGATTAAGGCGCCGATGCTCGATATTCACACGGTGGGCGCGGGCGGCGGGTCAATCGCTTATGTGGATAGCGGCGGGCTGCTGAAGGTGGGGCCGCGTTCGTGTGGCGCATCGCCGGGGCCGGTTTGCTACGGGCGGGGCAACGAGGAAGCGGCGGTGACGGACGCCAATGTCGTGCTGCAAACGCTCAATCCCTCGCATCTGCTCGGCGGGCGGATGGCGGTGCGGCAGGATTTGGCGCGGGCGGCGATCGGGCGGCTGGCGGGGCAGCTCGGGCTGGGCGTGACGGAGACCGCGCAGGGCATCGTGAGCGTGGTGACCGCCAACATGGCGCGCGCCATCCGGGTGGTGAGCGTGCAGCGCGGCCACGACCCGCGGGACTACATGCTGGCCGCGTTCGGTGGCGCCGGGCCGCTGCATGCCGCCCGTCTGGCGCGCGAGCTGGACATCGCCCGGGTGCTGATACCGCGCAATCCGGGGATTTTCTGCGCGCTCGGGCTACTGATGACCGATCTGCGCGCGGACTTTGCCACCACGCGGTTGACGACCTTGGCGCCCGACGCGGCGGCGGCGGTAGAGGACGCCTTCACCACCCTGCGCGGGCAGGCGGAGGCTTGGTTTGCGGCCGAGGGGATCAGCGAGCGGCAGGTCGCGCGGACGGTGGACATGCGCTACGCCGGGCAGAATTACGAGCTGCCGGTGGCGCTGCCGGACGGGGCGGTGACGCAGGCGAGCCTGGATGCGCTGGCTGCAGGGTTCGCGGCGGCGCATCAGCGGATGTACGGCTTCGTGGCGGAGGGCGAGGCGGTGCAGCTCGTGACCTTCCGGGTGGAAGCGACCGGGCTGGTGAGCCGCGCGCGGTTCCGGGCGGAGGCGGACGCCGGGCCGGATGCGTCCGGGGCGATTGCGGGGACGCGGGAGGTTTGGCTGCCGGAGGCGGGCGGGTTCGTGGCCTGTCCGGTGTATGATCGGGAGCGGCTGCAGGCGGGCAATCGGTTTGCCGGCCCCGCCATCGTGGAGCAGATGGACGCGACAACGCTGGTGCTGCCGGGCATGGTGGCGACGGTGGAGCCGTACTTGAACATGGTGCTGGAGTTCGCATGACTGCACTCATCAACCCCATCACCGTCGAGGTGATCGGCAGCGCACTGTCCTCCATCACCGAGGAAATGGGCGAGGCGCTGGTGCGGGCCAGCTACTCCACCAATATCAAGGAGCGGCGGGACTGCTCCACCGCGCTGTTCAACACGGACGGCGCGACGCTGTGCCAGGCCGAGCATATTCCGATGCATCTCGGCTCGTTCATCGGGATCATCCCGCACATCATGAAGCGCCACCCCGTCGCGGCCATGCGGCCCGGCGATGTGTTCGTGGGCAACGATGCCTATGAGGGCGGCGGCACGCACTTGCCGGACATCGTGCTGGCCGAGCCGGTGTTCGTGGACGGTGCCATGGTGGCCTGGGCGGTCAACACCGCGCACCATTCGGATTTTGCCGATCGGGGGCATGCGCATATCTACCAGGAGGGGCTGCGTATTCCGCCGATCCGGCTGTATCGGGCCGGCGAGTTGCAGGCGGATGTGCAGGAGTTGATCCTGCTGAATTGCCAAGTGCCGCGCGAGCGGCTGTCGGACCTGCGGGCGCAGATGGCGGCCAATCGGCTGGGCGTGGAACGGCTGCAGGCGCTGTGCGGGAAATATGGGCGCGAGGTGGTGATGGCGGCGGGGGATGCGCTGCTGGATTATGCCGAGCGCAAGATGCGTGCGGGGATCGCAGCCATCCCGGACGGCACCTATCGATTCGAGGATGTGTTTGACGACGTGGAGTTCGATGGCGAGCTGGAAATGTCCTGCGAGATACGGGTCATTGGCGAGGAGATGCACCTGCATTTCGAAGCGCCGGACCAGGTGCGCGCCGGGCTCAACATGGTCCATACCGCGCTGCTCTCGACGGTGTACTACGCGGTGAAGGCGGTGGTGGATCCGACCGTGCTGCCCAATGCCGGGCTGGCGCGCCCGCTGCACGTCACGGCGCGACCGGGCTCGGTGGTCAGTTGCAGCCACCCGGCGGCGGTGAACAGCCGGATTGGTGCCTGCCAGCGCGTCGTGGATCTCATTCATGGCGCGTTGGCGCAGGCGGTGCCAGGCCGGGTTTCGGCCGCGCATAATGGCTCCGTAGCGGTTGCGAGTTTTATCGGAACGCAGGCGGATGGCGCGGCGTGGATCTATCTCGAGACGATCGGCGGCGGCTTCGGCGCGCGGCAGGGATTGGATGGGCTGGATGGCGTGCATGTCCATATGACCAACACCAGCAACCTGCCCGTTGAGGCGCTGGAGATCGAATATCCGCTGACGGTGCTGCGCTACGAGCTGGTGGATGGGTCGGGGGGCGCCGGGCAGCAGCGGGGTGGCATGGGATTGCGCCGGGTCTATCGCGCCGAAGCGCCGTCTCGGCTGCGGTTGAGCGGGTCGCGGGTGCTGTCCGCGCCGTGGGGGCTGCAGGGCGGGCTTCCCGGCGGCAAGGGCAGCTTCGGCTTCGGTCCTGGCGTGGCGCCGTTCGTAGGCGGCACCGGCGTGATGCAGGCGGGGCAGACGGTGGAGATCGTGACCCCGGGCGCGGGCGGCTACGGACCGCCTGCCGCGCGCGCGCCGGAGAACGTGCAGCGGGACGTGGCCGAGAGCCGCCTCTCCGCCGCGGAGGCGCAAGCAACCTATGCGAAAGGATAATGCCATGGCCCCGACCCGCCGCAGCTTGATCGCCGCCGGCCTGGCTGCCGGGTCATTGCCGTTTCTGCGCGGACCAGCGCGGGCGGCAAGCGGGAAGGCGCTTCGGTTTGGCCTAAGTTCCTATCCGCCCTCGTTCTTGCCCTGGGTGCAGGCGGGCACGGCGGCGGGGACCATCACGCTGCTGACCCATCGCGGCCTCACCTCCTACGACGCGGCTGGCAACTTGCGCGGCGAATTGGCCGAGCACTGGGAGCGGGACGGCGACGCCGGCTGGTTGTTCCATCTGCGCGACGCACAGTTCCACAACGGCGCGCCCGTGACTGCGGCCGACGTGCAATGGACGCTCGAGCAGGTGGCAGACGCAAAATCCACCGCTTACATGCGTGGCCAGATGCAGGGGATCGACCGCATCGAGACGCCGGACGACCGCACCGTGCGCATCATCATGAAGCAGCCGACGGTGACGCTGCCGATCTGGCTGGCGGCCTACGAGATGCCGATCGTGGCAAAAGGCTCGGGGACGCCGGTCGGATGCGGCCCGTTCGTGATCGACTCGCAGGACCGCGGCGTGTCGATCACGCTGAAGCCGTGGGGCAAGTTCTACCGTCCCGGCCTGCCGAAGCTCCCCGGCATCGACGTGATCGTCTATGCCGACGAAACCGCGCGGGTGGCGGCGTTGCAGGCGGGCGACGTGGACCTGATCGAATACGTGCCGTGGCAAGCCATGGCCGGGATCGAGGCGAACCCGAAGCTCAAGCTCGAAACCACCGACGGCCCGGTGATGTATGTCACCTTCAACGGCAAGACCGGGCCGTTCACCGACTCCCGGGTGCGGCTGGCGGTGTCGCTGGCGGTCAAGCGCGACGAAATCGTGAAGTCGGTGTTCTTCGGGCGGGGCGCGCCGCTTGAGGGGCTGCCGATTGTCAAGGACAGCCCGTTCTACGACGAGACGCTGGCCCATGCCTGGCGCTATGACCTGGACCGGGCGAAGCAGTTGATGGCGGCCGCGGGCAAGGCGGACGGGTTTGCCTGCACGCTGCTCTCCACCGCGCAATACAGCATGCACAAGGACACGGCGATGCTGATGCAGCAGCATCTGGCCGATATCGGCATCCAGGTGCAGTTGGCGCTGCCGGATTGGCCGACCCGGGTGGCATTGGGCAACCGGGGGCAGTACGAGTTCGCCGTGAATGGCAGCACCACGGACGGCAGCGATCCGGATGGGATGGCCCCCCTGCTGGACTCCTCGCTTGGGGTGAGCATGGCGCGATCCTACGACGTGACGCTGCCGAAGCTGGAAGAGCTGTTCGCCGCTGGGCGCGCCGAGTTCGACCCGGCCAAACGGCGGGCGATCTACACCGACCTGCAGCGTCTGTCTGCTGAGCAGGTGCCGGCGGCGTTCCTGGCATGGCGTTCGCAAGGCTATGCGATGACGCGGAGGGTGACGGGGTTCACCAACATGCCGGGGGCGCTGACGTTCTTCTCGGGTGCGACGCTTGAGGAGACGGTTCTCGCCTGACAGGTCCATGCACTCCCTCTCCTCCTGGCAGAGGGTTTTGAGCGGTGAGGCGGGGGAGGAGCGATGGGGTGGGCTCTACGACGGATCGGCATCGCGGCCGTGCTGGTTTGGGTCGTTGCAACCGTTATCTTCATGGCCATCCACCTCGTCCCCGGTGACCCGGCGGAACTGCTGCTCTCCCAGGGCGGCGCCGCGCCCGACCCAGCGGCGGTGCAGCAGTTGCGCGATCAACTGGGGCTAGACCGGCCGTTGCTCGCACAATATGTCAGCAGCTTGGGGCAAGTGTTGCATGGCGATTTGGGCGAGAGCCTGGAGGACAGCAGCCCTATTGGGCCTGAGATAGCCAGCCGCCTGCCCCGCACGCTCGAGCTGATCGCGGCCGGAGCGGTGTTGGCGCTGGCGGCGGGGCTGCCGCTCGGGCTGCTGGCGGCCTTGCGCCAGGGCAGCGTGCTCGATCGTGCTCTGTCGCTGCTGGCGGGAGCCGGGCTGGCCCTGCCCGTGTTCGTGCTCGGCACGCTGATGGTGTTTCTGTTCGCGCAACGGCTGCATTGGGTCTCGGCGGGTGGCTATGTGCCGCTGGCGCAGAACCCGGGGCGCCACTTGGAGCTGCTGGCGATGCCGGCCGCTACCATCGCCGCCGGGCTGTTCGGCACCGTGTTCCGCATGACGCGCGCCTCGGTGATCGAGGTGCTGTGGCGCGACTACGTGCGCACGGCGACGGCAAAGGGGCTCAGCCGCCGGGCCGTTCTGCTGCACCACGTGCTGCGCAACGCGCTGATGCCGGTGGTGACTGTGGTGTCGCTGCATCTGGGCAGCCTGCTCGGCGGCACGGTGCTGGTGGAATACGTGTTCAACTATCCCGGCCTGTCGGGGATGCTGGTGGAGGCGGTGAACGCGCGCGACTACCCGTCGGTGCAGGCCGTGGTGCTGGTGATCTCGGTGCTGTTCGTCACGCTGAACCTGCTGACCGACATGCTCTACGCCGTGCTTGACCCGAAATTGCGGCACGCTTGATGCGATCCTTGATGCGACAGTGCGCGCGCGGCTGGCCTTTTGCCGCACTGGGCGCGATCGTGCTGGTGGCGCTGCTGGCACCGGCGCTGCCGCTGGCCATTCCGTTCAAGATGGACGTGGCGCACAGGCTGGCGGCGCCTTCAGCGGAACACTGGCTGGGGCAAGACGAGTATGGGCGGGACGAGCTGTCACGGCTGATCTGGGGAGCGCGGGTGTCGCTGGCGGTTGCGGCCGGCTCGACGGCGCTGGCTTGCGGGCTTGGAATCGTGCTGGGCTTGGCGGGCGGGTTCCTGGGGTGGCTGGCCGAATTGGTCGCGGTGCGCAGCATGGACGCGGTGCTGTGTTTTCCGCCGCTGCTGCTGGCATTGCTGGTGGTGACCTTGCTCGGACCCGGCGCGGAGACGCTGATCCCAGTGTTGGCTCTGGTGTATCTGCCCGGCTTCGTGCGCGTCACCTATGCCGGCGTACTCGCGGTGCGCGGGCAGGACTATGTGGAGGCGGTGCGCGTGTTGGGGGCGAGCCGGCTGCGCATCCTGGCGCGCACCGTGCTGCCGAACATCATCGGGCCGTTGCTGGTCCAGGTGAGCCTGGCGGCCTCCTCGGCGGTGGTGCTGGAGAGCGGGCTGTCGTTCCTTGGCCTGGGCGTGGTGCCGCCGGCGCCGTCCTGGGGGTTGATGATTGCCAGCGGGCGCACCACGGTGGCGCAGGCTCCGGCGCTGCTGCTGTGGCCGTGCCTAGCCTTGTCGCTGACCATCCTGACCTTGAACGCCGTGTGCGACCGGTTGCGCGACGCGACCGACCCGCATCGCTTGCCCCTGCGACGCCGCGCGCTGGAGCTGGTAGCGCCGGGCCTGATGCCCCGGAGCGGGCCAGTGCTGGAAGTGCGCGGGCTCACGGTGAGCATCGTCACGCCGGCTGGCCCGATCGCGCCGGTGCGAGACGTTTCGCTGGCAGTGATGCCGGGCGAGACAGTGGCGGTGCTGGGGGAGAGCGGGTCCGGCAAGTCGATGCTGGGGCTGGCGGTGATGGGGCTGCTGCCGCCGGCCGCGCAGGCGACGGGCGGTGCGGTTTGGGTGGGTGGCACGGAGGTGCTGCGCGCGCCGGAAGCCGTGTTGCGGCGGCTGCGCGGGCGCGAGGTGGCAATGGTGTTCCAGGATCCGCTCAGCAGCCTCAACCCGGTGCACCGGGTGGGCGCGCAGGTGGGGGAAGCGCTGGGCGGCGGGCGGGCAGCGGCGCGCCGTGCCGTGGAGCTGCTGCGGCGCGTGGGCATCCCCGACCCGGCACGGCGCGCCAGCGCCTATCCGCACGAACTCTCCGGCGGCATGCGGCAGCGCGTGATGGTGGCCATTGCACTGGCCAACCATCCCCGGCTGCTGATCGCCGACGAGCCGACCACGGCACTCGACGTCACGATCCAGGCCCAAGTGCTGGACCTGCTGGCGGCGCTTAAGCGAGACGGCGCCATGGGCATGGTGTTCATCAGCCACAGCCTGCCGGTGGTGGCGGAGATCGCGGACCGCGTGGCGGTGATGTATGCGGGAGAGATCGTCGAGCAGGGCCGTGCCGCCGAGGTGTTCGGCCGGCCGTTGCACCCCTACACCGCCGCCTTGCTGCGCAGCGCGCCCTCCGAGGCGGGCGGCCTGCCGCAGGGAGTGGACGGGGCCGTGCCGCCGCTGCATGCCCTGCCGCCCGGCTGCGTGTTCGCGCCGCGCTGCCCACTGCGAGCGCCAGCTTGCGAGGCTGGCCATCCGGCGTTGCTCGCCCTGGGTTCGGAGCGGGCGTCGCGCTGCATCCGTTGGGAGGTGCTGGCCGCGGGTCCGGTCGCGGCGGAGGCGCTGGCGTGACGGCTTTGCTGGCGGCCGAGCGGATCAGCCGGGAGTTCGGTGGGCGGGGGTGGCTGCGCCGCGGCCGGCCGGTGCGCGCGGTGACGGACGTGTCGTTTGCCGTCGGGCGTGGCGAAGCGGTGGGGCTGGTGGGCGAGAGCGGCTCGGGCAAGAGCACGATCGGGCGGCTGGTGCTCGGCTTGCTACCGCCCTCGGCGGGGCGCGTGCTGCTGGATGGCGAGGTGCTCGGCCCGGCACCGTCGCGCGAGCAGCGGCGGCGCATGCAGTTGGTGTTCCAGGACCCGTTTGCCTCGCTCGACCCGCGCCGCCGCGTGGGGGCGCAGGTGGCGGACGGGCTGGCCATCCATCGCATGGCGCCGGGCCGCGCGCGGCGGGAGCAGGTGGCGGCGCTGCTGGACCAGGTCGGGCTGACTGCCGCCCACGCCGACCGCTTCCCGCACGAGTTCAGCGGCGGGCAGCGGCAGCGGATCGGGATTGCGCGTGCGCTGGCGCCTCAACCGGAATTCTTAGTCGCCGACGAGGCGGTCTCGGCGCTCGACGTTTCTGTGCAGGCGCAAATCTTGGCACTGTTCGCGGATTTGCGTAGCCGGCTTGGGATCGGGCTGCTGTTCATCAGCCACGACCTGAAGGTGGTGCGTGCGCTGTGCGACCGTGTGATCGTGCTCTATCTCGGCCGGGTGATGGAGGAGGGGCCGGCGGAGCGGGTGCTCGAGCGGCCGCTGCATCCGTACACGCAGGCGCTGCTGTCGGCGTCCCCCAGCCTGGACCCGGCGCGGCGGCAGGTGCGGATTTTGCTGCAGGGGGAGCCGCCGAGCCCGTCCGACCCGCCGTCCGGCTGCGTGTTCCGCACGCGGTGCCCACGGGCGGTGGCGGCGTGCGCGCAGGACGTGCCGGGGTTGGAAGAGTGGGAACCGGAGCACCGGGCAGCGTGCATCCGGGTTGGGGAGGCGGCATGTACGACGTGATTGTCGTGGGCGGCGGCTCGGCCGGCGCGCCGCTGGCGGCCAGGCTGTCCGAAGACCCCGCCCGGCGCGTCCTGCTACTGGAGGCGGGTCAGGACTGGCGCAGCGCGGACGCCCCCCACGCGCTGCGCAGCCCCAACATCCTCCCGTTCATGCATGACCCGGCGCACCAGGCTGCCTGGCAATGGCCCGGTCTGCTCGCTCGCCGCACCGCCGCGCAGGAGCCGCATTTCTACTGGCGCGGCCGGGCCATGGGCGGCAGCTCCGCCGTTAATGCCCAGATCGCCATCCGCGGCGTGGCGGACGCGTTCGACGGGTGGGCGGAGGCGGGCTGCGAAGGCTGGTCGGCCGCCGACGTGATGCCGCTGTTCGACGCCATCGAGGACGACGCGGCGTTCGGGCCCGGCGGCGGCGCGCTCCCGGTGTTCCGCATGCCCGAGCCGGAGTGGGGCGCGGTGGACCGGGGGCTAAAACAGGCTGCCATGGCGCTCGGCTATCCGTGGCACCCGAACCTCAACGCTCCAGACGGCGAAGGCGTGAGCTGTAACCCGATCAACCTGCGGGATGGCGTGCGCGTCACCACCAATGACGGCTACCTGGAGCCCGCGCGCGGCCGGCAGAACCTCGACATTCGCGGCGAGGCCTTGGTGCACCGTGTGGTGTTCGAGGGGCGGCGGGCGGTCGGCGTGGCGGCGAGCTTCGGCGGCGGTCCGGTGGAGGTGTTGGCGGCGCCGGAGGTGGTGCTCTGCGCGGGGGCCGTTCATAGCCCGGCGCTGCTGATGCGCTCCGGACTCGGGCCGGCGACCCTGCTGGCGAAGTTCGGCATCCCTGTGCTGCGTGACCTGCCGCATGTAGGCCAGAACCTGATGGACCATCCCGTGCTGCGGGCGACGCTGCAGCTCAAGCCGTACGCCCGCGCGATCAGCCCGGACGCGCGGCACACGAACTGCTGCCTCACCTACAGCAGCGGCTTGGCCGGGGGTGGGCGGCGGGACATGATCATGATCGCCTACAACCATCGCGGCTTGGCCGAGAGCGGTGTGCCGGGCGCTGGGGGCGCAGTCGGGGCCGGGCTGTACAACGCCTTCTCACGCGGCGAAGTGCGGCTGCTTTCGCCCGACCCGGCGGTAAATCCGCTGTTGGAAGAAAACATGCTGGCCGACGAACGCGACCGGCTGCGCATGCGCGATGCCGTGGGCCGAATGGCGGCGATTGTGGCCCAACCCGCGCTGGCCGGCCTGTGTGAGGCGATCCGCTTCGGCGAGACACGGCTCAGCCCCACGCAAGCCGCCGCCTTGCCGGCCGCCGAGTTGGACGCCCTGATGCTGGCAGAATGCGCCGACATCCAGCACGCGGCGGGGACCTGCCGCATGACCGCCTACGAGGATCCACGTGGCGTGGTCGACCCAGATTTGCGCGTGCGAGGGGTGGACGGGCTGCGCGTGGCGGACGCCTCGATCATGCCGGCGGACTGCCGCGCCAACCTGCATTTCACCTGTGTGATGATCGGCGAGAACCTGGCGCGCCGCATGCGGGAACAAGCAAAGCTGAAGGGTGTGTGTGGACGGCCTGGCAGGCAGGGTTAGAACCAGCGGCCGCCTAGCTCCGCAGCAACTCCAGCAGGTTCTCGTCCGCCATCGGCCGCGTGCCGTCCTCGATCTGGTGAATCATCTCGGTCAACTTGCGGCATTTCGGGCAGTCTATGCCCTGGGCGGCGCCCACCTGCACCACGGGCAACACCTGCAGATCCACCTCGGTGCGGCGCTTGCGGATGGCAAGGTCGCGCCAGATGCCGGAATGCGTCTTCAGGCTGGGTCGATTGAACGCGACCATCGCGGCAACGCTCGCGCGGGCCTTGTCCTCGGCCGCACCAGGGGCAAACGCCTCGGGGTCGAAGCCGTTGAAGCCGCGCTGGCCCGCGCCGATGCTGTGCGCCACCCGGTAAACCTCGCCGGCGAGATCCCGCCATAGCGGCAGGAGCTCCGGCCGGGCGAGGCAGTCGGCAATGCCCATTTGGCCAAGCGCCTGGGTAAACAGCAATGCCGCGTAACCGAGCTTGCCCCAAAGATAACTCTGGATGTCCGGCACCATGATCGCGCCGGGCTCGAAACCCGACTGCATGGTCGCGTGCAGGGCGCGCAGGCGATCGGTGATCTGCCCGTCCAGCTCGCCGAGCACGCAAGCGCCGCGATTGCCGAACATGATCTCGCCCGGCGCCATCCAGTCGGCGCCGAAGTTGATGAAGGCGCCGATCACCCGCTCCGGCCCGGCCACGTCCGCGATGATCTGCTCGCACAGACCGTTCTGCAGCGAGAGCACATAGCCTCTAGGTGACAGATGCGGCAGCAAAGCCCCTGCCGCCGCATCCGTGTGATGCGCCTTCACGCACAGGAACACGTGCTCCCAGGCGCCGGACAGCTCACCGGGCGTGAAGGCAGGAGCCGTGACCTCAAGCTCGACACCAGGGCCGGCGACCCGCAGCGAGCGGCTGCGGATGGCGTCGACATGGTCCGCCGCCGTATCGACGAAAGTGACGTTGTGCCCGGCCTGATGCAGGAAGGCGCCCACCGTCCCGCCGATGGCGCCGGCGCCCCAGATCAGGATGCGATCAGCCATGCTGGTGTACCTCGCCGCTCACGCCACCGCCTGCAGCGCTGCCGTCGCCTGCGCCACGCCAAAGCGCAGCCGGTTGCACGCGCGGCGGGCGGCGACGGCCAGGAACAGCGCCTCGTCCGACCCGGCTTGCGCCTCCGCGAGCTGTCGCAACGGGTCAAGCAGCGGGTAGGGGGATTGGCGCAACGCCGGGTCGTGGCTGAAGCGATCGCCCGTGGTGTAGTCGATCGGCACCAGTGCGCGGGCGGCGGCGACCAGGGCGCGGTTCATCGCCCCGGCTTCGCATGCACTTCGCTTCACCGCAGCGGCAGCCCTCTCGAGCGCGGATACTTCGTCCATCAGGGACGACACATCCAGGCGGTCGCCGAGAAGGCGCGCCAGGTCGGACAGCTCCGCCGCCAGCGACCCGGCGGCCGCGGCGTAGTCGAGCGGCAGCACCGGGTCGGTTAGCAGGCGGTGGATGGCGTGGACGTAAACCCGGGTGTCGCGCACCAGCAGGCCCGTGTCCATTTTGTCGAGCGTATCGTCCGGCGTGTGCCACCACCAGCCAAAGCCGGCGCCCTTGCGCGCCCCGCCGCCGCCAATTGCCGGGCCCATCACGTTCTGCTCGCTGCCGCCGGCCGGCTGCTCGCCCATGCCCATGAACAGCGACGGCACGCCGATGCCCCAAAACGACTGGTCGCCGGCGCGGCTCATGCGCAGCCCGGTGATCTCCTGCTCGCCCTGGGCGCGGATCACCTCCGCCGAATACCCGGTGAGCTCGGCCGAGCTGAGCACGTCTGCCAGCACGGTGTTGCCGCGGGCGCCGGTGGAATCGACGTTCACATGCACGGTGCAGCGCCGGGCCAGTTCGTCCCAATGCGTGTCGGCATACCAGGCCGACCCTGAGTAGCGCCCGTGCGAGTGCCCCGACCAGAAGCACAGGCGCAGGCCGCGACGCCAGGACGTGCGTTCACCGGAGAGTAAGCGGGCAGTCTCGAGCATGGTGGCGTTGGCCCCGCCATTGTCCATCACCCCGTAATACCAGGTGTCGTGATGGCCGGAGAACAGCACGAATGGAGCGTCCGCCTCGTCCGGCGGCATCAATTCGGCCACCAGCAGCGGGGTCTTGCGCCAGCCGGTCTCCACCTCGGCGTGCAGCACCGCCTCTACCGTCTCGCCGGCTTGCACCCGGCGCTTCAGCGCGTCGCCATCGGGCTTGCGCAGGCTGAGCACGGTGGTGCGGGGCAGATGGGCCAGGGTGGCCGGGTCGGGGCTGCCCCAAACGGGAGAGATGCACATTTCGTGTAGGTGCTCGCGCGGGCAGATATGGATCTGGCCGACCGCGCCGGCCTGCGAGGCGTTCAGGCTGGCGCCGGGGTTGGCGATCCCTTCCAGCAAGGCGATCTTGCCGCGCATATCGAGCCCGGCGAAATCCTGCGCCGAGCCGACGCCGGCATACACCACTTCCCCGCGCACGCCGCCCGGTGGGGACGGGCAGGAGAAGGAGTGCGTGATGCAGTCCGGCGCCGCGCCCTTGAGTTCGATGCGGGCGCGGCCGGGCAGGCTGATATAGGCGTCGTGCTGCAGCAATTCGGTGCGATACCCGTAGCCGTCGAGGGTGACCTGCAGGTAGCGGAAGCTCTCCAGCTCCTCCGGCGTGCCCGATAGCTTGATGCGCCGCGCGAAATGCTCCAGGTGGCCCATCAAGGTCGCGCCGTCGACGGCGGCGCAGAGGCTCGCGAGGGTTTCAATCATGCTGTGGGTGTCCGCTTCATCGTGGTGTCGGTAGCACGCCCCCAACCGTCGTCATGCCAGGGCTTGACCCTGGCATCCACGGCGGCGGGCTGGTGACGTCGATGGTCCATAGGCACAAGATGACCCCCACGCGTTGGGCTGGTGACGTTGGGACGCCGTGCATGCCAGGCTCAAGGCCTGGCATGACAACTGAAGCCGGTGTTTGTTGCCGTCACGAGCGCCCCCCATCCACCGACAGTACCTGGCCGGTGATCCATTCTGCCTGCTCGCTGGCGAGGAACAGGACGGCGTGGGCGATGTCCTCCGCGCAGCCCAGGCGGCGGGTGTGCAGGCTTTCCACCAGCCGCTGCTGCCCGTCCGCGCTATAGGATGCCCATTGCTTGTGCGTCGCCGGGTTGGTCAGGATCAGGCCCGGCGCCACCGAGTTGGCGGTGATGCCATGCCGCGCCAGCCCGACCGAAAGTTGCTTGGTCAGGCCGATCACGGCATGCTTGGCGGCGGTGTAGGCGTGCAGCCCGGTGAGGCTGGGCCGCAGCCCGGCGCCGGAGGAAATGGTCACGATCCGCCCCCAGCCCGCGCGCTCCATGATGGGCGCCGCCGCCTGCGCCAGCCAAAGCAGGCTCTTTACGTTGGCAGCGAACACCTGCTCCCAACTGGCTTCGTCGATATCGGCCAGCGCCAGGTCGGCCTGGCCGCACACCCCGCCGGCGGCAAGCGCCAGGATGTCCAGCCGGCCCTCCGCTTCCGCGATACGCTGCACCAGGGCGGTGCCGCCGGCGCGGTCCGACAGGTCGAGCACATAGGCGGGCGCTCCAACTGCCTCGCCGACACCGCTGACCGCCGGGTCGATATCCACCAGGTGGACACGCGCGCCCGCCTGCAGGAAGCCGCTCGCGATGGCGCGCCCGATGCCCTGCGCGGCGCCGCTGACCAGCACGACGCGGCCGTCGAACCGGACGTCCATCTCAGGCGGCCGCCTCGCCAAACGGGCTGACGATTTCATCCGGCAGCGCCCGGCCGGCGCGCTCGCGCACGAACAGCGTCGCGACGAAGCTGACCACGCCGCCGAAGATGACGTAATAGCCCGGCGCCAGCGGGTCCCCCGTTCGCTCGACCAGCCAGGAGCAGATCAGCGGCGCGAACCCGCCGAAGATCGCCACCGCAAAACCGTAGCTGACTGAGAGCGCCGTGTAGCGGATGTTGGTCGGGAACTGCTCGGCCAGTATGGCGCAGAGCGGCCCGCCATAGGTCGCCAGAAGGACCGCGGCGATGGATTGGGTGATGATCAGACCGGTCAGCGAGGCCATCGAGACCAGGATCTGGAACAGCGGGTAGCCCAGCACGATCGAGCCCAGCGACGCGGCGAAGAACAGCGGCCGCCTTCCCACCCGGTCCGACAACGCGCCCATCAGCGGCGTGATCAGGAACAGCAATACGCCCACGATCAGCACCGAAAAGAACGTGGCGGAGGCGGGAATATGCAGCCGCTGCTGCGCAAAACTCGGCACGAAAATGATGAACACGTAATTGATCACGCAACCAATGATGCTGAGTCCAAATGCCGCCAGCACCGGCCCAGGATATTCGGTGAGCGACTGGCGCAACGGCGAGCGGGCGACCTGGTGCCTGACCACGGCGCGCTCGTAGGCGGGCGTTTCCTCCACCTTGGTGCGCAGGTAGTAGCCGATCGGGCCGAGCACGAAGCCGAGCAGGAACGCCAGCCGCCAGCCCCAGGACGCGAACACCGCCGGCTCCATCAGCGAGGTGAGAGTGAACGCGGAGAGCGTGGCGGCCAGCAGCCCGAGCGCGGTCGCCGCCTGCTGGCAACTGCCGAGGATGCCGCGGCGGCCCGGCGGCGCGTATTCCACCATGAAAGCAGCCGCGCCGCCCCATTCCCCGCCGGTGGAGACGCCCTGCACCATGCGGCACACGATTAGTAGCAACGGCGCGGCGACGCCGATCTGGGCATAGCTCGGGATCAGCCCAACCGCGCCGGTGGCGGCCGCCATCGCGCCCACCGTGACCACCAGCGCGGCACGCCGGCCGTGCCGGTCGCCATACGCGCCGATCACCACCGCGCCGACCGGGCGCATGACGAAGCCCACCGCAAAGGTGGCAAAGGTGTTCAGCAGCGCGAGCGTCTGGTTCCCGGCGGGAAAAAAAGCATGGGCGAGCGCCGAGGCCATCAGCCCGTAGATGACGAAGTCATACAGCTCGAACACCTGGCCGATGCCGCATGCGACCACCGCCCGGCGCACCGTGGCGCGGTCTGTGGTTGTCGCCGTGGTCGTTGCCGCCTGGGCGATGCTGGAGGGTTCGACCATGCCGGAGGCTCCTGTGCTGCGGATTGCCACATTCGAACCGTTCCACGTCGGGGTTCATGCGTCAAACCGTTCGTTGCCGGGCGGTGGATTTATGCGCAGGATCGCCACGGCAGATGCGGGCACGCAACTTGCGTGGTCGCTGCTGACCGATCGCCAGAGGATAGGATAGGAGCCACCATGCAGAATTTCGGGACGCTGACGCGACGGGGCGCGATAGGGTTGGCGGCCGGCGCGGCGCTGGCCACGACCTTGCCCCAAGCCGCCAAGGCAGCCCCCGTCCGCGGCGGGAAACTGGTCTACGGCCGCTACGCCGACAGCCTCATCCTCGATGGCGTGCAGGCCGAACTCAACGTGGATATCTGGGTGCTCAATAGCATCTACGACACGCTGCTGCTGCCCACCCCCGACGGCCTCGGCCTGAAGCCCGGCCTGGCCACCAAGTGGGAGCTCAGCGACAGCGGCAAAACCCTCACGCTCACCTTGCGCGACGGCGTCAAATTCTCCGACGGCACGCCGATGACAGCCGCCGACGTGAAATGGTCGCTCGACCGTGCGCGCGACCCCAAGCAAGGCGCCTGGAACTCGCTGCTCGCCTCCGTAGCCTCCGTCGATATCGCCGAGGCCAACACCATCAAGCTCACCCTGCATCACCCAGACCCGACACTGCTATCGGTGCTGGCCACCTTCAACACGCAGATATTCCCATCCGCGAAATTCATGGCCGCACCCGGCGCCACGCTGGACGAAAAATCCAAGGCATTCGCTGAGCACCCGATGGGCACCGGGCCGTTCATGATCGTCGAATGGCAGCGCGGCGTGGTGATGCGGCTGGCGCGCAACCCCTATCACTGGCGCATGGCGCCCGACGGCAAGCCGTTCCCCTATGTGGACGAACTCGAGTTCCAAATCATCCCCGACGACAGCACGCGGCTGTTGAAGCTCAAGGCCGGGGAGCTGAACGGCAGCGAGTTCATCCCGTACGCCCGGGTGGCGGAGCTGAAGGCGGATCCTAAGTTGGATATGCAGCTTTGGCCCTCCACCAAGATCAACTATCTCACCATGATGGTGCGGCCGAAGCTGAAGGATGGCTCGGACAATCCGCTCAGCAACCTGAAGGTGCGCCAGGCGCTGAACCACGCGGTGAACAAGAAGGCCCTGATCGCGATCACCACCCGCGGCCTGGGCACGCCGATGACCTCGATGATGTCGACTGCGACACCGCTGCATGACGGCACGGCCGAGCCGTATCCCTACGATGTCGCCAAGGCGAAGTCGCTGCTGGCGGAGTCCGGCGTGGCGCCCGGGTTCGAATTGGCCTGCATGACGCTGGCTGGCAGCGCGGACGAGATCAGCAACATGACGGCCATCCAGGAAATGTTCTCCGCGATCGGCGTGAAGCTGAAGATCGACCAGGTGGACAACGCCACTCGCAACGCCCGCTACAAGTCAGGCGACTTCCAGATGCGCAATGCCCTCTGGACCGACGACGTGGCGGACCCGAGCGAAATCGGCTCCTACATCCTCTACTCTCCGACGGTCGATTCGCTGCATTCCGGCTGGAGCAGCGAGCGGTGCAACCAGTTGTTCCTGGCCAGCCAGCAGGAAATCGACCCGACGAAACGCAAGGCCGACTACAAGGAGATGCAGGACATCTACAAGGCGGCCGCGCCGATGATCTTCATGTATCAGTCGCCTTACCCGGTCGCGTTCGTCAAGAAGGTGAAGGGTTTCCTGCAGATACCCTTAGGCAACAACTATTTCGACGAGGTCTACTTCGAGGCATAACCGCGTGGCAAATGCGTTCTCCCTCCCCGGTCCTTTACGGGAGAGGGTTGGGGTGAGGGCTCTTGGCCACAACGCCTTGCCCATGAGGCTGGGGTGAGCCGTACGGCCTGGCTGGCCGGGCGACTGCTGCAGATCATCCCGACGTTGTTGCTGATTGGCCTCGCTGCCTTCCTGCTCGCCCGCGCGCTGCCGGGCAACGCCGTGCAGGCGATGCTGGGCGACCGTGCCAGTGATGCCACGATCGCGCGGCTGACGCACCAGATGGGTCTTGATCGCTCAATCGGGGCGCAGTTCTGGTCCTATCTGGTCGCCGTGCTGCATGGCGATTTTGGCACTTCCACGGCTTTGCGCGTGCCCGTGCTGCAACTGATCGAGGAGCGGCTTCCGGTGACGCTGCTGCTCACCTTCATGTCGCTGGTGATTGCGTTGCTTATGGCGTTTCCGCTGGCCTTCGTCGCAGCCCTGCGTGTGAACCGCTGGCCCGATCTGCTGATCCGCGCAGTGTTCCAGGTCGGGCTTTCCTCGCCGATCTTCTACGTGGGACTAATCCTTCTCACCGTGTTCGCCGGCTGGCTGCGATGGTTTCCGGTGGGCGGTTATGGGGACGGTTGGGGCGAGCGTCTCTACCACCTGTTCCTGCCGGCATTGGCGTTGGCGCTGAGCCTGGCCGCGGTGATCATGCGCAGCCTGCGGGCCGCCATCCTGCAAGTGTTGCGCGCGGAGTTCGTCGATTTCGCCACCGCGAAAGGATTGGAGCCGCGCCTGGTGCTGTTCCGCCACGTCTTGCGCAATGCCATGATTGCCACCGTGACGCTGATCGGGCTGAACGTCGGCAACCTGCTCGGCGGCGCCGTCATCACCGAGAGCGTGTTCGCCGTGCCCGGCGTCGGACGGCTGATGGTAGACAGCATCTTTGGGCGCGACTATCCCGTCATCCAGGGACTGACGCTCGTCCTCGCCGTGCTGGTGTCGCTGGCTTTCCTGGTGACCGACGTCGTACAGATGGCGCTCGACCCGCGAGTCGGCCGGTGAAGCACGCGTCGCTTGTGCTCGGGCTGGTCTTGCTCGGCATCGTCGTGATCTGCGCGGTCGTGCCCGATTGGGTGGCGCCGTATGACCCCTTAGGCTTCGACTACGACGCTCTGCTCCAGGCCCCGAGCTGGGCCCACCCGTTCGGCACCGACCAGTTCGGCCGCGACATCCTCTCGCGCACCATCGCGGCGTCGCGGTTGGACCTGCAGATCGCGCTGTTCGCCACAATCGGGCCGCTGCTGGCGGGCGGCCTGATCGGCCTGCTGGTAGGCTATTTCGGCGGCATCGCCGACATGGTGTTCGGCCGCCTCGTGGACCTCGTGGTGACGTTCCCGTTCCTGGTGCTGGTGATCGCCATCGTCGCCATCCTCGGCCCCGGCCTGATCAACATGTACATCGCGATCTCCTGCGTCGGCTGGGTGTTCTACGCCCGGCTGATGCGCGGCGAGGTGATGCTACAGCGCGCGCAGGATTACGTCGCCGCCACCCGCGTGCTCGGCTTCAGCACCGGGCGCATCGTGTTCCGCCACGTGCTGCCCAATTCGGTGCGCCCCGTGCTGGTCTATCTGGTGACGGACATGGCCCTGGCCATCCTGCTGGGCTCGAGCCTGGGCTACCTCGGCCTGGGCGCGCAACCGCCAGCGGCCGAATGGGGCGTGCTGATCGCCGACGGCAAGAACTTCTTCACCCAGGCGCCTTGGATCAGCTTATTCCCGGGCGTTGCGATCGTGCTCTGCGGGCTTGGGTTCAGCCTAACCGGCGACGGCCTGGCGGAGCTGATGCGGGTGCAGCGATGAGCCCGGCGCTGCTCACGACCGAGGACCTTTGCGTCACGTTCAGCACGCCGCGCGGCCCGCTGCGCGCGGTCGACCGTGTGTCGCTCGAAGTGCATCCGGGCGAGGTGGTGGGGCTGGTCGGCGAATCCGGCTCGGGCAAGAGCGTGACCTTGCGCGCCATTGGGCGGCTGCTGCACGGCAACGCCGCTGTCAGCGGCCGGGTGCTATGGCGCGGCGAGGATTTGCTCACGATGCCGCCCGAGCGGTTGCGCGCGGTGCGAGGCGCCGGCATCGGCATGGTGTTCCAGGAGCCTATGGCGGCACTCAATCCCGTGCTCTCGGTCGGGCTGCAGATCGAGGAGGCCTTGGCCGCGCATACGCAACTCAGCCGTGTGCAACGCCGGGCCAGAGCGATCGAGTTGCTGGGGCTGGTGGGCATCTCCTCGCCGGCGCAGCGGTTGGGGCAATACACCCACGAGTTCTCCGGCGGCATGCGGCAGCGCGCGATGATCGCCGTGGCACTCGCGGCCGCACCAGCATTGCTGCTGGCCGACGAGCCCACCACTGCGCTGGATGTCACGATCCAGGACCAGGTTCTGAAGCTGCTGCTCCGCCTGGTGGACGAGTTAGGCATGGCCTTAGTGCTGGTCACCCACGACCTGGGCGTGGTGGCGGAAACCTGCGACCGTATGGCGGTGATGTATGCCGGCCGGATTTGCGAAATGGGCCCGGTTCGCGCCGTGTTCGGCCATCCGCGCCACGCCTACACCGACGCGCTGCTCCGCTCCATGCCGGGGATGGGCCCGGCGCGCGGCACCTTGCTCAGCATCCCGGGCCAGCCCCCGCGGCTCGACCGCGCCGTCGCGGGATGTGCCTTCGCGCCGCGCTGCAGCTACGTGCAAGCCCAGTGCACCGAGGTCGCGCCGGCCTTGGCCATGCAGCCCGAAGGCCAGGTCGCCGCGTGCTACGCTGCCGCAGCATTGCCGGCGCGCCCGGCGGAGGCGGCATGACCGATCTACTTGCTGTCGAGCATCTGTCGAAAACCTTCCCCGTGCGTGGCTCCTTGCTCGACGAGCTGCGCCGCCGCCCCCGCCGCCTGCTGCGTGCGGTCGATGACGTGTCGCTCGGCGTGGCTCGCGGCGAGACGCTGGGGATCGTGGGCGAATCCGGCTGCGGCAAGTCCACCCTCGCGCGCTGCCTCGTGCGGCTGCACGAAGCGGACGCTGGGGACATGCATTTCGCCGGCGGCGACGTGCGGCGGCTCAGCGGGGCCGGGCTGCGCGCGTACAACCGGCAGGTCCAGATGGTGTTCCAGGACCCGCTCGGCTCGCTCAACCCCCGCATGACGGTGCAGGCTTGCCTGGCGGAGGTGCTGTCGGTGCACCGGGTCGTCCCCGCGGCAGAGATCGGGCGCCGGGTCGCAGCGCTGCTCGAGATGGTGCATCTGCCGGTCGAAGCGGCGGAGCGCCGGCCGCACGAGTTCTCCGGCGGCCAGCGCCAACGCATCGGCATCGCCCGTGCGCTTGCGGTCGAACCCTCGGTGATCATTGCCGACGAACCGGTCTCCGCACTCGACGTGTCGGTGCAGGCGCAAATCATCAACCTGCTGGTGGAACTGCAGCGCCGGCTAGGGCTGGCCCTCGTCTTCATCACCCACGACCTGCGGCTGGTGCGCCACCTCGCCCACCGGGTGGCGGTGATGTATCTCGGGCGGGTGGTCGAGACCGGGCCGACGGCCGAGCTGTTCGCCGCGCCGCGGCACCCGTATACGCGCGCGCTGATCGAGGCGGCGCCCCGGCTAATTCCAGGCCGGCCAGCGCGCGCCGACGCGGTGCGCGGCGAACTGCCAAGCCCGCTCAATCCACCGCCGGGCTGCAGTTTTCATCCGCGCTGCCGCATCGCCGAGGCACGCTGCGGGGCGGAGCGGCCGGCGCTCGCAATGCGAGGCGGGGCATGGACGGTGGCCTGCTTGCTCGCGGGCAAGGAAGGGCAGGGCGCCGCCCTGCATCCGCCAAAGGACAGTCGTCCATTGGAAATCTGAGCCGGGTTGACCAAGGTGTAGCCTATGCTACACTTTTGGGTATGGTCATCAGATGGTCATCTTGGTGGGTCTTGGCCGCCGGCTTGGCGCTGCTCGCGCGGGCCAACCCGGCAGCCGCCCAGCCCGCACCAACACCCGAGCCGGGGTCCAACACGCCGCTCGAGGCGCCCGGCAACACTTCGGCTTCAACGCTGTCCACCGGCGGGTCCCCGGCAAGCCCCGAGGACTGGGCCATCCACGGCCAGAGCACGTTCGTCGACCAGTACCATCCCGGCTTCGCCTCCGCTTACCGCGGCCCGAACAGCCTCGACCCCGGCTCCCGCGGCGACGAAACCTGGGACGTCACGGCCTATGGCGGCTTCCGCCCGTGGCAGGGCGCCGAGATCTGGGTCAACCCCGAAGTCGACCAGGGGTTCGGCCTCAGCAACACCACCGGGCTGGCGAGCTTCTCGAGCGCCGAGGCCTACAAGGTAGGTGCCGCCACGCCCTATGTCCGAGTTCCGAGGCTGTTCCTGAGGCAAACCATCGATCTCGGCGGCCAGACGCAGAGCATCGATCCCGACCTGAACGTGCTCGGCGGCACGCAAACGTCCAACCACGTCGTGCTGACGATTGGCAAGTTCAGCGTCGTCGACGTGTTCGACAACAACAAGTACGCGCACGACTCGCGCAACGACTTCCTGAACTGGACCGTGGTCGATGCGGGCGCGTTCGACTACGCCGCCGACGCTTGGGGCTTTACCTATGGCGCTTCGGCCGAGTGGTACCAGAATTGGTGGGTGCTGCGCGCGGGCCTGTTCGACGGCTCCCGCACGCCCAACTCCTCAGCGCTCGACACCACCTTCGGCGCCCAATTCCAGACCGTGCTGGAAGCCGAGGCTGATTACAGCCTGTTCGGCCAGGCCGGCAAAGCCAAGCTGCTGGGGTATTGGACACGCGCCAGGCTGGCGACGTTCTCCGAGCTGCTGTCCTATTTCGCGGCCAACCCGGACGGCAATCTGGTCGATGCCGAGAGCATTCGGCATCTGCGCAACAAGTTTGGCGGCAGCCTGAACTTCGAGCAGCCGATCACCAATGACGTCGGCGCCTTCCTTAGGGCCAGCCTTTCGGACGGCCGCACGGAGACGTACGACTTCACCGACGTCGACCGATCGCTCTCGCTGGGAGTGAGCGTCGTGGGCAATCGTTGGGGGCGGCCCTCCGACACGGTCGGCGCGACTTTCGTAGTCAACAACCTTTCCAAGGCGCACAAGGACTATTTCGCGGATGGCGGGATCGGCGTGCTCATCGGCGATGGCCGGCTGACCAACGCCGGACCAGAGCAGATCTTCGAGGCTTACTATAGCGCCGGCATATATAAAGGCGTGGAAGTGACGGGCGATTACCAGCTCGTCAACCACCCGGCCTACAACGTGGACCGCGGCCCGGTGGATATCTTCGCCATCCGCCTGCATGGACAGTTCTGACACGCTGCATCGCCGTGTCAGGGGGCAACAACGGCGGTGACGGCCGCCATGTAATCCGTTCATCATGGTTTTTATATGTGGTTCTGCCCTAGGGTCCGTTCGCATTTCGGTGCTTACCGAAGCAGGCCCTTGATCCAGTCCAGTGATGCGGCAATTGCAACGCCGGCGGCGTAGGATGTCGCGGTCTTGTCGTATCGGGTTGCGATGGCGCGCCGCTCCTTCAACCGCGACCAGCAGCGTTCGATCAGGTTGCGATGCCGATAGATGTAGTCGGGACACGGCTCCGGTTGCTTGGTCCCGCGGCGCGATGGCACCACAGGAATGGCGCCCATGGCACGCACATCCGAGCGGAAGGCCCGAGCGTCGCAAGCCATGTCGGCCAGCACCCACGAGGGCGCCTCCGGCAACCGGTGCAGGAGTGTCAGGGACGGTGCCAGTTCATGTGCCTGGCCAGGTGCCAGCAGGAAGTCTACCAGCCGTCCGGCCGCATCGCAGACACCGACTATCTTGGTGCCAAGCCCACCCCGCGATCGGCCCAGCGCCTCGCCTTTGTCGGCTACATCGCGAGTGAGTCGCAGACTCAATCCCGGTCTTTGCCCAAGGCTTTGCCGGGTCGCGCACCGGAGGCCTTCTGATGAGCGCGAGCGATCGTGCCGTCGATGCAGGCAAACGCCAACTTCGGCTCTCCCTGCGCCACCAAGTGAGCCATGATCTTGTCCCACACGCCACGCACAGCCCACCGGCGGAAGCGGAGGTAGGCATGATGCCAGTCGCCCAGCTCGGCTGGGATCGAACGCCATTTTGCCCCGTTGTCGAGCCGCCAGATGATCGCCTCGATCGTGCGGCGATCTTCGGTCCGCGGACGGGCTCCACGAATTTCAGCCGCCGCGATAGCTGCTTCGAACTTCGCCCATTGGGCATCCGTCAACACTTGCATCGTCTCTCCGCTCAGACGACCAACCAAACCAGGCTTCCCGTGACCGCCTCAAGTCGCGAAATGCGAACGGACCCTAGCAGGATGACGCGTCGACGAAGCATCTGCCGGGGAATACTGGCCCGTCTGGAGTGTTGCTGTCATGAGTCTTGCTCGGATCGGCCTGCCGCTTTGGTGGCCGATGCATGTGATGTGTCATCCTCCGGCCGGGCGCTTCATCCGGCTGGCCACCCCGCCCTAGCGGGCGCTGCTTGGCTATAAACTTAGTTTAGACCTTAGCATGCGAAGCTGCGTGGGCGCACCCGAAGCACGTCTGATAGGCAAAGGTCGGGCCTGTTCTGACAGGTTCGTCATAGAGAGGATTTAGCATGCGGCGCTACACTGTTTTGGCACTTGTTGGTTTTGCAGGTCTGGTCCTGCGCGCTGGTCCGCTGGCGGCGCAGCCGGCCTCCGCACCTTCGCTCCCGACGACGACGCCAGGGCTCCCCCCGGGGCGATGCCCGCACCCGCGGCCGCCGCCGACTGTTCGGTCAATCCCGATCCGTACAAGAACTACGCCTGCCTCGACACCTATCTGGGCTCCAACGTCGCCCTGCGGCTATGGAATTACTACCAGCTCGAGCTCGGCCAATCATCTGCGCCGTCCGACCCTTCGGCGCCGCCGGGCCGCCGGGCGGGCTGGCCGACCACGCCCGAAACTACCCCTCCGATGCCGTTCACGGAATGGCCGTATGGCGGAGCGACGGAGATCGCGGTCAATCGCCCGGCCTCCGTCGACAGTCCGCTCATGGTGGCCATCGCCAACACGGATGTGGGCAAGCTGTTGGCTGACGCGGATATCCAGATCGACGGTTGGGTCGATGCCGGCGCCAACCTCAGCACGAACACGCAACGGCCGGCGGGCAATGCTCCCATAGGCTACGCCTATACGCCGAATACGGTGCAGCTCGACCAGGCGGTGGTCTATGTCGAGCGCACGCCCGACACCGTGCAGACCGACCATATCGACTGGGGTTTCCGGTTCTCGGCAATCTACGGCGAAAATTATCGCTACACGACCTCTTACGGTCTCGCCAGCTAATAGTCACAAAAACGCAACGACGTCAACGGCTATGACTTCCCGATGGTCTACGGCGAGCTCTACATCCCGCAGGTCGCCCAAGGCCTGGTGCTTCGGGCGGGCCGATACATCTCGCTGCCGGACATCGAGGCCCAGTTGGCGCCGAACAACTACATGTACACGCACTCATTCACGTACAACTTCGACAACTACACCAATACCGGTGTGGTGGGGACGGTGGCGCTGACCAAGCAGTTGTTCGTGCAGTTGGGCGTGGAGGACGGCACCGAGACGCCGCTGTGGCACGGCTCGTCCAACCGAATTACCAACCTGGTGCCCTATAATCCGCTCTACCCGAATGCCAACTTCGCAAAGGATCCTGGCAACCAGCCGTCGTTCACCGCTTGCGTGCGCTATAGCTGGGATGACGAGCACAACAACCTCCAACCTTGCGCCAACGGGATCAACCGCGGCAACTGGGGCTACAATAACCTGCAGTGGTACGGCAGCACATTCTACCATAAGTCCAACGATCACTGGCACCTGTCATTTGAAACCTACTACGAATACCAGGACGGCGTTCCCAACGCGAACAACCCGCAGGCCCAGGCCATCGTCCAGGCGGGCGGCACGCCGTTCTCGCCGCAGTTCATCCCGTTCAACGCCCCGAACCTGGTGCAGTGCAAGAACGCCACCGTGCTGCGGTGCCGCGCCAGCGCCACGGCTGTGCTGGATTACCTGAACTACTCGCCCGATCCGCTCAACAACGTGTCGCTGCGTACCGAGTTCTATGCCGACCCGCAAGGCCAGCGCACCGGGACAAGCGCCGATATTGGGAGGTCACCTTGGGTTGGCAGCATTGGCTGTCGCCGCAGATCGAGTTCCGGCCCGAAATCGGCTATGGGCAGCCAACCATGCTGCCTTCAACGGCAACCCGACCCACGGCGTCGCGCCGGACAAGAACCACACGTTCGAGGCCTCGTCGGACGTGATCGCCCATTTCTAGCTAACCAGAGAGCCACCGCCGGGCCGGTTTCCCACTATGATATGGCTTTCAGGCAACGGCCCCTGTATTGAGCCGTCGCGAAGCAAAACCGGAGGCTGGCGCGCGGACCGGGGGCGGCGCCGCATCGGTTGTTCAAGGTGGTTGGCATGGATGTGAGACCGGCTTCCCCCTCCACGGGGAAGGATAGCAGTGGAGGTCCAGCGGCTCCGCGTCGGCTGCCGCGCGGCGTCCAGTGGGGTGTGGTGGCGGTCGGCGCCGGGCTGCTGGTGGCGTACCTGCTGGTCAGCACGCTGTTCACCAAGACCGCACCGCCACCGCCGCCGCCCGCCGCCAACTCGGACAGCTTCAAGCCGACCAATCAGCAATGGGCCGGGTTCAAGTTTGCCGCAGTGAAGCTGGCCGGCTTCTCCGCCTCCGAAGTCACCGACGGCAAGATCGCCACCGATGAGGACCTGACCACCCCGGTCTACTCGCCCTATACCGGCCGGGTCACCAAGCTGTTCGTCAAGGCGGGCGCCGAGGTGAAGGCCGGCGACCCGCTGATCGCGATCCAGGCGGCGGAGTTCGTGCAAGCGGCCAACGACCTGGTGGCCGCCATCGCGCAGGACCGCACGACCCGCGCGCAGCTCAACCTGGCCATCACCACGGAGAAGCGGCAGCACGACCTTTACCTTGCCCAAGGCGGCGCGCTGAAAGACTGGCAGCAGAGCCAGTCCGACCTCGAGAACGCGCGCGGCACCTTCAACAGCGCGGAAGTGGCGCTCGGCGCCGTGCGCAACCGGCTGCGCATCCTCGGCAAGTCCGACCGCGAGGAGGCCGCGATGGAGACCGCGACCGACCCCACCCGGTTCAGCCCAGAGACCGTCGTGACGGCGCCGATTGCCGGCACCATCATTCAGCGTGCCGTGGGCCTGGGGCAGAATATCGTCAGCCAGGGCAATGGCGGCACCAACCCGCTGTTCACCATTGGCGACACCTCCCGCGTGTGGCTGCTGGCCAATGCGCGGGAAGTCGATGCCCCCGAAATCCATCTCGGCGACGACGTCGAGGTTCGTGCGCTGGCGTTCCCGGATCGGGTGTTCAAGGCGAAGATCACTTATGTTGCGGCCGGTATCGACCCCAACACACATCGCCTGCCGATCCACGCCGAAATCGCCAACACGGATGGGCTGCTGAGGCCCGAGATGTTCGCCACGTTCCGCATCATCACGGGGGAGAGCAGCGAGGCACCGGCGATCCCGCAGGCGGCCATCGTCTACGACCCGGATGGCGCGCATGTCTGGCTTGCCGGCAAAGACAAGACGCTGCGCATCCGCAAGGTCGTGCTGGGCCGCAACGATGGCGGGTGGGTCGAGGTGCTCGACGGGCTGAGCGCGGGCGATGTGGTGGTGACCGCCGGGTCGGTGTTCATCGACCGCGCGGCGGAGGCGGATTGACAGCATGAACAGCGTCGTCGCCTTCGCCCTCAGGCAGCGTTTCCTAATGCTGATCCTAATGTTCGCGCTGTTTGCCGTGGGCGTGTTCAGCTTCCTCAACCTCAACATCGAGGCCTACCCCGACCCGGTGCCGCCGCTGGTGGACGTGGTGACGCAGGATACCGGCCAATCGGCCGAGGAAATCGAGCGCTACATCACCATCCCGCTGGAAATCCAGATGGCCGGGATCCGGCACGTCACGGCCATCCGCACGATCTCGCTGTTCGGCCTGTCGGACACCAAGATCCAATTCACTTATGACTACACCTATGAGCAGGCCGAACAGCAGGTGATCAACCGGCTGTCGCAGCTCTCGCCGTTGCCGAACGGGGCGCAGCCGCAAATCTCGCCGGAGAGCCCGATCGGCGAGATCATGCGCTACCGCGTGGTGGGGCCGCCGGGCTACTCGGTGACCGACCTCAAAACCATCGAGGACTGGATGCTGGAACGGCGGTTCAAGGCCGTCCCCGGCGTGGCGGACGTGAACGGCTGGGGCGGCAAGACCAAGACCTTTGCGGTCAGCATCGATCAGTCCAAATTGGTGGCCTACGGGCTGACCGTGCCGCAGGTGCTGACGGCGCTGAACAACGCCAACATCAATGTCGGCGGCCAAACGGTGGACTTCTCGGCGCAATCCGCGGTGGTGCGCGGCATCGGGTTGATCCACTCGATGGACGATATCCGCAACACGATGATCACCAACAACAACGGCTCGCCGGTCTTCGTGTCGGACGTGGCGAAGGTGGACACGGACAATCTGCCGCGCTTGGGCATCGCCGGGCAGGACGACAACGACGACATCGTGCAAGGCATCGTGCTGATGCGCCGGGGCGAGCAGAGCACGCCGACGATCAAGCGCGTGGAAGACGAGATCAAGAAGATCAACACCAACGGTATCCTGCCGCCTGGCGTGCACATCGAGCGCATCTACGACCGCTCGGACCTGATCAGCCTCACCACACACACCGTGCTGGAGAACATGGTGACGGGCATGGTGCTGATCTTCCTGGTGCAGTGGATTTTCCTCGGCACCTTGCGCAGCGCCATCATCGTGGCGGCCACCATCCCGTTCGCGCTCGCCTTCGCCATCGCCATCCTGGTGCTGCGCGGCGAATCCGCCAACCTGTTGTCGGTCGGCGCAATCGACTTCGGCCTGATCGTGGACGCGACCGTGATCATGGTGGAGAACGTGTTCCGCCACCTGGCGCAGGAGCCGGGGGAGCGCTTCCTGCGTTCGGCCATCGTGCAGCGTTCGGGCGCCAATTTCGGCCTGTCGGGCAAGCTGAGCACGATCCTCAACTCGGCGCAGGAGGTGAACAAAGCGATCTTCTTCGCTGCGACCATCATCATCGCCAGTTTCATCCCGCTCTTCACCCTCACCGGCATCGAGGGGCACATCTTCGGCCCGATGGCGTCGACCTACGCCTATGCCATCGTCGGCGGGCTGATCGCCACCTTCACCATCGCCCCGGCGCTGAGCGCCTTGCTGTTCCCGGCCAAGGTCGAGGAAGTGGAAACGCTGGCGGTGCGCGCAATGCGCCGGCTCTACACGCCGCTGATCCGGTTCGCTTTGTCGAACCAGATCCTCACGCTCGGGGCGGCGTTGCTGTTGCTGGCCTGTGCGGCAGTGTCCATGCGCGGGCTCGGCCTGGAGTTCCTGCCCAAGCTCGAGGAGGGCAACCTCTGGATCCGCGCCACCATGCCGACCTCGATCTCGCTCGCGGCCGGCAGTCCGTATGTCGACGAGATGCGGCGGATCATGAAAAGCTATCCCGAGGTGATCACCGTCGTGTCCCAGCACGGCCGGCCGGATGACGGCACCGACGCAACCGGGTTCTTCAACGCGGAGTTCTTCGTGCCGCTGAAGCCAGCCAGCCAGTGGCCGGCGGGGATGAACAAGGACAAGCTGACGGCGCAGTTGACCGATGAGTTGCAGAACAAGTTTCCCGGCGTCGAATTCAACTTCTCCCAATACATCGAGGACAACGTCGAAGAGGCCGCGTCCGGGGTGAAGGGGGAGAACTCGGTCAAGCTCTACGGCAACGACCTGGGCGTGCTGGAAGGCACGGCGAACAAGATCAAGGACGTGCTCGCGACCGTGCCCGGCATCACCGACCTGGCAGTGTTCGGCTCGCTCGGCCAGCCCACCGTGCGCATCGACATCGACCGTGCCAAGGCGGCGCGCTACGGGCTCGCACCCGGCGACGTCAACACCACGGTGCAAGCCGCCATCGGCGGGCAAGCCGCGGGCAATCTCTACGAGGATGGCAGCGACCGCAACTTCCCCATCATCGTGCGGCTGGCGGCGCAGTATCGCGACAGCCTCGATGCGATCCGCCGCATCACCATCGGCGCCACCAACCCGAGCGGCTCGATCATGCAGGTGCCGCTGACCGATGTGGCCAACGTGCAACTCACCTCCGGCGCGTCGTTCATCTACCGCGAAGGGCAGGAGCGCTATATCCCGATCAAGTTCAGCGTGCGCGGGCGCGACCTCGGCGGCGCCGTGCTCGAGGCGCAGCAGAAGATTGCGCAGGCGCTGCGCATCCCGGATGGCTTCCGCCTCGAATGGGTCGGCGAATTCGGCGACCTGCAAGCGGCCATCGCGCGGCTGGAGGTGCTGGTGCCGCTCGCCCTGGGGTTGATCGTGCTGCTGCTGTTCATCAACTTCGGCTCCCTGATCGACACGCTGCTGGTGGCCAGCGTGATGCCGATGGCGGTGGTGGGCGGCATCTTCGCGCTCGCCGTCACCGAAACGCCGTTCAGCGTGTCGGCCGCGATCGGCTTCATCGGGCTGTTCGGAATTTCCGTCATGGAAGGCATCCTGGTGCTCGCCTACTACAACCAGTTGATCGATGTCGGGCTGACGCGGGCCGAGGCGGTGTTGCGCGCGGCCGAAACGCGCTTCCGCCCGGTGATGATGACCTGCATCGCCGCCTGCGTCGGGTTGCTGCCCGCCGCGTTCTCCAACGGCATCGGTTCGCAGGTGCAAAAACCCTTGGCACTGGTGGTGGTGGGCGGCATCCTGCTCGCGCCGGTGCTGATCCTGGTCATCCTCCCCGTGCTGATCGACCGCTTCTCCCGCCGCCTGCCGCGCGAGTCCACCGCGACGCAAATGGAACCCGCGGAGTGAAGCGTCCGCTCGCCCTTGCGCTGCTGCTGGCGGGTTGTGCGGTGGGGCCGGACTACCACAAGCCGGGCGCGCCCGCCGCCCTCGGCTACACGCCGGAGAAGCTGCCGGCGCAGTTGATTTCCGACCAGACGCCGCTCAACCCGACGCAGCGCCTGGTCTCGGACCTAGACATCCAGGGCGACTGGTGGACGCTGTTCCACAACAAGCCGCTGAGCGACCTGATCGCCTACGCGCTCGAACACAATCACGACCTGAAGGCGGCGCAGGCGGCGCTGGTGCAGGCGCGGGAGAACGTCTACGGCCAGGAGGGCAACTTCCTGCCGACGGTCTCCGGCACGTTCACGCCCACGCGCAACAAGACGGCGACCGGCGCGCTCTCCCCGATTGCGGCCACGGCCAATCCGTACTACTCGCTCTACACCGCGCAATTGAACGTGTCGTATAACCCCGACGTGTTCGGCCTCAACCGGCGGCAGAACGAATCCTTGGTGGCCTTGGCCGACGCGCAGCGCTACCAGCTCGAGGCGACGTATCTCACGCTGACCAGCAACCTGGTGAACGCCGCGATCGACGAGGCATCGTTGCGGGGGCAGATCGCGGCGACGCTCGACATCATCAAGGTCGAGCGCAACCTCTATGTCATCCTGACCAAGCAGTTCGCGCTCGGCTCGGTGGCGCGGGTGGACGTGCTGGCGCAGGAAGCGCAGGTGGCCCAGGCCGAGGCGTCGTTGCCGCCGCTGCAGAAACAACTGGCCCAGCAGCGCGATATGATCGCGGCGCTGAGCGGGCGGCTGACGAGCGAGGCCGTGCCGCAGACGTTCGATTTCTCCGGCTTGGAGCTGCCGATCGATCTGCCGGTGAGCCTGCCGTCCAAGCTGATCGAGCAGCGGCCGGACATCGCGCAGGCGGATGCCAATGTACACTCGGCCAGCGCGCTGATCGGTGTGGCGGTGGCAAACCGGCTGCCGCTGTTGAACCTCTCGGCGCTGGGCGGCAGCGAGGCACTGAAGTTCAACCAGCTCTTCAGCCCGGGCACGGGGTTCTGGACCATCGCCGGGTCGGTGACGCAGCCGATCTTCGATGGCGGCATCCTGCTGCACAAGGAGCGCGGCGCGCGCGCGGCGTTCGACCAGGCGTTGGAGCAATATCGCAGCACGGTGATCGTGGCGTTCCAAAACGTGGCCGATGCGCTGCGGGCGCTGCAAGCGGATGCCGACGCGGTGCGCGTGGCGACGCTGGCGGTCAAGTCCGCCAATGAGACGCTGACCATCACCAACGAGCAACTCCGGCTGGGGCAGATTTCGTACCTGGCGTTCCTGAACGCGGAGCAGACGGCGTTGCAGGCGAGATTGACCGAGGTGCAGGCCCGCGCCAGCCGCTTCTCGGACACGGCGGGGCTGTTCCAGGCGCTCGGTGGCGGCTGGTGGCATCGCTCCGACAATCAGGTGCCGGACATCCATGGCGACGATGGGCTCGGAGTGGTCGGGATCCACTAAACCGAAGCTTTGCGGCGGCGCCCCAACCTTGCTCACCGCACCGCGCGCACGCTCTCGAACAGCAGCATCGGGTGCCCGCCCTGGGTAAACTGGTCCACCTCGCGCATGCCGATCGCGCCCAGCACGATGCGCGAGCCGATGTTGCTCTCCTTGCACACGCCCACCACCCGCGTCAGCCCGGCGCGCTCGTGCGCGTCCTGCAGCACCGCGCCGGCCGCCTCCCGCGCCAGGCCGTGGCCGCGCACCGCCGGGTCGAAGGCCATGCGCAGCGCGATGCCGCGCGCGTCCGGCCGCTCGTGCAGCCCCGTCACGCCGATCAACCTGCCGGCCGCCGCGTCGCGCGCGGTCCACATGCCCACGTCGTGCGCGGCCCAGAACGCAAGCTCCCAGGCCAGGTCGTCGGCGGTTTGCCAGGCATTGCGCACGCCGCCGAGCATGCCCGCCCAAATCCGTGGGTCCGCCTTGAACACCTGCAGCTCGGCCAAATCGCTGGCGGCATAGGGGGCCAGCACCAGCCGCCCGGTGCGGATCGGGTACACCTGCAGATCGGCCTGGTCGCGACGGTGTTTACCGCGCGAGCGGCCGGTATTTGATCCGGTGCGGGTCGGTGCTGCCTTCTCCAAGGCGGCGGCGCTTGTCTGCTTCATAGGCCTGGAAGTTGCCCTCGAACCATTCCACGTGGCTATCACCCTCGAAGGCTAGAATGTGCGTGGCCAGCCGGTCCAGGAACCAACGGTCATGGCTGATAATCACCGCGCAACCAGCAAACTCCGCCAGCGCATCCTCCAGCGCCCGCAGCGTGTCCACGTCCAGGTCGTTGGTCGGCTCGTCCAGCAGGATGACGTTGCTCTCGCTCTTCAGCATCTTGGCCAAATGCACCCGATTGCGCTCGCCGCCGGACAGCACGCCCACCTTCTTCTGCTGGTCGCTGCCCTTGAAATTGAACGCCCCCACGTATGCGCGCGACTGCACCGCCCGCTTGCCCAGGTAGATCACGTCCGTCCCGCCGCTGATCTCCTCCCAAACCGACTTGCTGCCGTCTAGGCTGTCGCGCGACTGGTCGACATAGCCCAGCTTCACCGTGTCGCCCACGCGCAGGTCGCCGGTGTCGGGAAAGTCCTGCTTGGTGATCATGCGGAACAGCGTGGTCTTGCCCGCCCCGTTCGGCCCGATCACGCCCACGATCCCCCCGGGCGGCAGCTTGAACGTCAGCCCGTCGAACAGCAGGTGGTTGCCAAAGCCTTTGCGCAGGTTCTCCGCTTCGATCACCGTGCCGCCCAGCCGCGGGCCCGGCGGGATCACGATGTCCGCCACGCCGCCAGCCAGCTCCGCCGATTTCGCCAGCATCTGCTCGTACTTATCGATCCGCGCCCGTGACTTGGTCTGCCGCGCCCGCGGCGACGACTGGATCCACTCCTGCTCCGCCGCCAACGCCCGCTGCCGGGAGCTTTCCTCCTTTTCCTCCTGCTTCAGCCGCTTGCGCTTCTGCTCCAGCCACGAGGAGTAATTGCCCTCGAACGGATACCCGCGCCCACGCTCGATCTCCAGAATCCAATTGGTGACGTTGTCCAGGAAGTAGCGGTCATGGGTGACGATCATCACCGTCCCTTGGTACTCGCGCAGCGTCTTCTCCAGCCAGGCCACGCTTTCCGCGTCCAGGTGGTTGGTCGGCTCGTCCAGCAGCAGCAGCTCGGGCTTGTCCAGCAGCAGCCGGCACAAAGCGACCCGGCGCCGCTCGCCGCCCGACAGCATGGTCACCGCAGCGTCCGGCGGCGGGCAGCGCAGCGCATCGAGCGCGATCTCGATCCGGCGGTCGAGCTCCCAGCCATCCTCGGCGTCGATCTTCTCCTGCAACTCGGCCTGTTCGGCGAGCAGCTCGTTCATCTTGTCGTCGTCCATCGGCTCGCCAAACGCCTCGCTGATGGCGTTGAAGCGGTCGATGGCGGCCTTCAGCGGCGCGAACGCCTCCATCACGTTCTCGGCCACCGTCTTGGTGGGGTCGAGCTGCGGCTCCTGCTCGAGGTAGCCCACGCGCACGCCCTCGGCCGCCCAGGCCTCGCCGCCATATTCGGTCTCCCGCCCCGCCATGATCTTGAGCAGAGTGGATTTGCCGGCCCCGTTCACGCCCAGCACCCCGATCTTCACGCCAGGCAGGAAGGACAGGGTGATGCCCTTGAACACCTCGCGGCCACCCGGATAGGCCTTGGTGAGGTCCTTCATGACATAGGCATATTGGTAGGCGGCCATGGCGGGCTCCTGCGCAGGCGTTGGTACCGCCCAAGCTTTAGGCAGGTGAGGCGGCGACGGCAACTGAGAGGACGGCCCCCGACAGCGTCATCTCCAGTGCGCCGTTGCGGCACGGGCTGCAATCATGGTCATGGCCGCTCACCGATTTCCACCACATCATCCGCCACCGACCGAACCAGCGCCTTGTCGTGGCTGATCAGGACCAGCCCGATGCCTTGCTCCCGCACCAGGCCGCGCAGCAGCAGGATCGTCTCGCGTTGCAGGATGGGGTCGAGCCGCGAGGTCGGCTCGTCCGCCACGATCATGGCGGGGCCGAGCAGCAGCAGGCGGGCGATGGCCAGTCGCTGGGCTTCGCCGCCGGAGATTTCGCCCGGGAAGCGGTCGAGCAGCCGCGGCCCGAGGCGCAACCGGTCCAGCAGCGGCGGCAGCGCCGTGGCCAGGTCCAGGCCGCGGGCGACCTCGACCAGGTCGGCGAGTTGGCGGCCGATTTGGCGGTGCGGCAGGAACGCCGTGGCCGGGTCCTGGTGCAGCTTCTGATAGCGCTGGCGCAGGCGGCGCAGCGCCCGGCGGTCGCGGTAGGGGTCTGCGCCCGCCCAGGTCAACTCGCCGGCGTCTGGCGGCTGCAGGCCGACCAGGATGTTGCCGAGCGTGGTCTTGCCCGCGCCGCTCGGCCCGGTCAGCGCCAGCACGCCGCCTCGCGGCACATGCACGTCGAGATCGTCGAACAGCCTGGGGCGGCTGGGGAAGCCGAAACACAGGCCGTGCCCAGCCGCAACCAGGTCGTCCATGGTCATGCAGGGCTCGCACACCGGCCAGGTCGCCGGGTCGGCCGCCAGCCACGCGCGCGTGTAGGCGTGCCGGGGCGCCTGGAACAGCGCCGAAGCCGGCCGGTGCTCCACGATGCGCCCATCCTTCAGCACCGCCACCGAGCCCCGCAATGCGCGCGCGAGCGCCGGGTCATGCGTGATGACGACCAGGGTCCGCCCCTCCTCGAGCAGCACGCGCAACAAGGCGGCGACATGATCCGCGCGGGCGGCGTCCAGCCCCTTGGTCGGCTCGTCCACCACGATCACGGGGGCGTCGCTGCCCAGCGCGCTGGCCACCAGCACGCGCTGCGCCATGCCTCCGGACAAAGCGAACGGATAGGCCTGCGCCGTCGCAGCCGGAAGATCGACGGCGCGCAGGGCCGCTTCCGGCCCTGGCCGTCCCGCGGCGGTGGTCTCCGCCAACTGCCGGCCGACGCGCATCGTGGGGTCGAGCGCCGCCCGAGGCTCCTGCGGCAACAGCAACAGATGCTTTGCCCACAGGCGGTGCAGCGAGGCAGGCTCCGCCAGCTCGACCGCCCCCTGGTCCTTGACGCGCATCGTGCCAGTGGCGGCGAAGCCCCCGGGCAGCAGACCGGTCAGGGCTTGAGCGATCAGGCTCTTGCCGCTTCCGGTCTCGCCGATAACCACCATGGCCTCGCCGCGCGGGGCCGAAAAGCTGACATCCTCGACCACGGCGCGCCCCTGGCCGTCGCGGATGGTCATAGCCTGCACGCTCAGCCCCCCGCCGGTCACGCGTGCGCCTTGCGGGTGAGGGCGCCAGCCAATGCCTCGCCCGCCAGGGTGCAGCCGAGCACCGACAGGAAGATGGCCACGCAGGGTGCGGCGATCTGCACCGGAGCCTCCGGCAGATACGGCAGGGCTTCGTTGATCATCTCTCCCCATTCCGGGGTGGGCGGCTGCAAACCGAGGCCGAGGAAGCCCAGTGCCGAAATCGACATGATGGCCGAGCCAACGCCGAGCGTCGCCAGGATGAGGGTCTGGTGCAGCACCGCCGGCAGCACGTGCCGCCACAGGATGGTGGCGGGCGAGAACCCGGCCAGGTGCGCCGCCTCGACATGCGGTTCCGCCAGCACGCCGACCGCGATGGTGCGGGTCATGCGCGTGAACTGTGGCCACAGCGTCAGCTTGATGCCGATGAGCATCGGTATGATGCCGCCGCCCATCATCCCGGCCAGCAACAACGCCAGCAGAATGCCGGGAAACGCCTGCATCAGGTCCGACAGGCGCATCACCAGCGTGTCCCACACCCCGCCCACATACGCCGCCACCAACCCCAGCAGCGTGCCGAACCCGGCGGCCACGGCCACGCACAGCACGGCGATGCCCAGCGACCGCGGCGCACCGTGCAGCAGCCGCGCCAGTACGTCCCGCCCCAGCCCGTCCGTGCCGAGCCAATGGGCAGCGCTCGGCGGCTCGATGGTGCGGAGCAGGTCCTGGGCTGCCGGGTCAGGGCCGGGCAGGACGGGGCCGATGATCGCCACCGCGAGCATGAGGCCAAGCAGCAGCAAACCGGCGCGCCCGGCGAGGGGCCCGGCGGCAGGCCGCACCATCACGGTGGCACTCAACGCGACACCCCGGCCCGGCGTCGCGGATCGAGCCAGAGGCAGAGCAGGTCGGCCAGCAGGTTCAGCACCGCGAACGTCATGCCCATGACCAGCCCGGCGCCCATGATGACGGGGATGTCGCGCGCCAGCAGCGCCTTGATCAGCAGGTCGCCCAGGCCGGGATAGGCGAACAACACCTCGACGATGACGAAGCCGTCGAGCACGGAGGCCAGTTGCAGGGCGGCGAAGGTGGTGATCGGGATCGCGGCGTTGCGCACCCCATGGCGCCCGAACGCATCCCGCGCGCCAAGGCCGCGGATGCGCGAGAAGGTCATGTAGAACTCGGCCCGCACCAGCGCGACCGCGTTGCGGACGATCCGCACCGAATAGGCGGCCAGCCCCAGCGCCAGCGTGAGCGCGGGTAGCACCATGTGCGCGCCCGTGCGGTCGCCGGCCGGGGGCAGCCACCGCAGCGAGAGCGCGAACACCGAGACCAGGCCGATGCCGACCAGGAACGGCGGCAGCGCGGCCAGCGCCACGGCAACCAGGTTGGTGACGCGGTCCACCCACCCGCCCGGGCGCAGGCCCGCGACGACGCCCAACGGCAAGGCCAGCGCGTAGCTGAGCAACCAGCCCAAGGCGGCCAACGGCAGGCTGATCCGGATGCGGCGCGCCAACTCGTCCACCACCGGCTTGCGCGTCACCAGCGAACGGCCGAGATCGCCCAGCGCCAGCCGCCCCATCCAGTCCGCGTACTGGCTGATGATCGGGCGATCGAGGCCTTCCTCCACCCGGATGCGATCCGCCGCCTCGGTCGTCAGCCGGTCGTCCCCGATCCGCGCCGCGGCGATCCGCAGCGCCAAGTCCCCGGGCAGGGCATGCACGAAGGCGAAGCACAGCGTCGCCAACACCAGCGCGGTGGCCGCAGCCTGGCCGAGCCGCGACGCAACCAGGCGGACGATCTGGTGCGGGACGCCAGCGCCGGCCCACGAACGCCCAGGCGCCGCGAGCCGCGCCGGCCCGCTCAACAGGTCAAGACCATTCCACACCGGACAGGAAGTAGTTCGTCTCGAACGGATCGACCACCACGTTGTGCACGCGATCAGAGACAGCGACGGTGTGCTCGAACCAGGACACCGGGATGACCGGCATCTGGTCCTGGATCAAGGCCGTGATGTCCCGCCGCAGCGCGGCCAGGCGCGTCGCGTCGAAGCTGCCGACGTAGTCGTCGGTGAGCGCGCGCATGCGGTCGCGTTCGTCCCAGTTCGCGGTGCCCCAGACCGAGCGTTCGCGCGTGTAGTCGGGGATGATGGTGCCGATCGGGTCGGGCACGTTCACGTAGGTGCGGGCGAGCAGGGTGGTCTGCATGGTGCCGTTTTGCACCGCTTCGGGGATGGCGGAGAACTCTCCCGCCTGGATTGCGATGTCCATGCCAATCGCGCGGAATTGTGCCTGAACCGCGGTCGCCATCACCGGGAGTTCGGGGCGGTTGGCCGGCACCAGCATGCTGGCGGCCAGTCGCGCGCCGTTCTTCGCCCGGATGCCATCCGGGCCGACCGCCCATCCCGCCTCGTCCAGCATGGCACGGGCGGCCGCCGGGTCGGTCCGCAGCGGCGGCAGCTCCGGGTTGTACCAGCCGGCCAGCACGGGCGGCAGCAACTGTGTCGCCGCCGACGCCGGGCTGCGCAGAATGCCGGCCGCAATCCCGGCCCGGTCGATGCCGAGCGACATGGCCCGGCGCACTCTGACATCACTGAACTGCGGCAGGCCAAGGTTCATTGTGATGAAACGCAGCCGCGGGATCGTCAGCCGCGTGACCTTCGCCTGTCCACCGGCGTTGATGCGCGGCACCGCTTGCGGCGCCAGCGTGAACACCAGGTCGGCGTCGCCCGCGAGTGCGATGTTGCTGCGCGTGTCGCCGTCGGCAACGGCCGTGTAGCGGGCCCGCGCGATGGCGGCCTTGTCGCCCCAGTAGCCCTCGAACCGCTCCAGCTCGAGCATGGTGCGCCCCTCCACGCGGGCCAGCCGGTAGGGGCCGGTGCCCAGGATCGAGGCGACCTTGCCGTCGGCGCCGTAGCAGGCGGGCGCCAGCACGATGGCGGCATAGTCCACCAGGAACGCGGGCAGCGGCGCGAACACCGTCTTGGTGCGGATCAGCACGCTGTCCCCGTCGGCCTCGATCGCATCGACGGGCACGTTGGACAGGCTCTCGCCCACCAGGCCCGTGCTCAGGCTGTGCACCGCCGCCTCCGCCGTCAGCTTGCTGCCGTCGTGGAACAGTACGCCGGGGCGCAGGTGAAACCGCCACGTCCGCTGGTCGGCGTCGACCGCCCAATGATCTGCGAGCACGCCGACGAGCTTGCCATCCGGTTGCACGCCGACCAGCGTCTCCGCCACGCCGCAGCGCGTGTGGATGTATCCCGTATCGGTCGGGTCGTCCGACGTGTATTCCCAGGGTGCCACCACGCGCAGCACCGGCTCGCCGCCGGCCTGCGCCATCGCCCGTGGCGGCCGGGCCAAGGCGATGGCGCCCGCGCCAGCGAGGATCGCGCGGCGGGTCGGACGGATTTGGCTCATGGCAAGGCGTCGTCCATGCACTCGGCTCCCCTGATTCAACCGGCCAAGAAGCACGAAGTGATGGGTGTATCAAGTGAGCCGGCACGTCCCCGGTCTTGACCTCACTGCCAAACCATGACACATGAATACGTGTTCATAGGTAGGGTGAATGCTGGACGCTGATCAGACGACGGAACTGGCGGAACTGTTCCGCCTGTTGGGTGAGCCCAACAGGCTCGGCATCGTGGCGAGCTGCCTCGATGGGCCGCTCAGCGTGGGTGAGATCACCGCGCGCCTGGCCCTCAGCCAGTCGCTGGTTTCGCACCATCTGCGCTTGCTGCGCGCGGCCCGGCTGCTCAAGGCCGGTAAGCAGGGCAAGCAGGTTTTCTACCGCATACCCGACTGCCACGTGCGGGAGATGCTGACCAACATGATCGAGCATCTCACCGAGCCGCATGACGGCGACGACGATATCAACAACGAACCAGGAGTGAGACCATGAGCGTGACCATCGAGCAGGTGAAGTGCGCGTGCAGCGATTGCGTGTGCGTCGTGGACGTGGAGCAAGGCATCAAGAAGGACGGCCGCATCTATTGTTGCGATGAATGCGCCGACCACCACACGGCCGGCGCCGGCTGCAACCATGCCGGCTGCCCCTGCCGCGGCTAATAGCCCGATCATCTGTAAGCCTGCGCTGCGTCGGACCTGTCCCGACGCAGCGCAGGTGACCAGCTAGAGCCTGATCGCATCAGGTTGAAACAACCTGATGCGTGAATCAGCCTCTCAAACAAAGAGTTAGAGCATGATTGCTTCGCCTATCAGAAGCACTCATGCTCTAACCCAGGCGCTCGCCGTGCAGCACCATGTCCAGCCCCTCCATCTCCTGGTCGCGCGTCACCCGTAGCCCGATCACGGCGTCGATGATCTTGAGCAGGATGAACGACACCACCCCGCTCCAGATCAATGTGATGCCCACCGCCTCGGCCTGCTTGATGAGCTGCGCCACGCTGCCCACCGTGCCCGCCGGGCTGGCATCGGTGGCCGAAAGCGGCCCATAGGCGAACACGCCCGTCAGCAAGGCGCCGACGATGCCCCCAATGCCGTGCACGCCCCAGGTGTCCAGGCTGTCGTCATAGCCCAGCATGTGCTTCAGCCCGGTGGCGGACCAGAAGCACACCACCCCCGCCACGATGCCGATCACCAGCGACGGCCCCGGCAGCACGAAGCCGGACGCCGGGGTGATCGCCACCAAGCCCGCCACCGCGCCCGAAATGATGCCGAGCACCGAGGGTTTGCCCTTGGCCATCCACTCGGCAAACATCCACCCAAGCGCCGCCGCGGCCGTGGCGATCTGCGTCGCCGTCATCGCCATGCCCGCGCGCCCGTTGGCGCCCACCGCCGACCCGGCGTTGAAGCCGAACCAGCCCACCCAGAGCAACGAGGCGCCGATCACCGCATAGGTGAGGTTATACGGCGCCATATTGTCCGCCCCGTAGCCCACCCGCCGCCCGAGCACGAGCGCGCACACCAGCCCCGCCACGCCGGCATTGATATGCACCACCGTGCCGCCGGCGAAGTCGATCGCGCCGATGTTGTTGCCGACATAGCCCAGCGGGCTCCACACCAGGTGCGCGATCGGGCAGTACACCACGATCGACCACAGCACCATGAACACGCACATGGCGCTGAACTTCATCCGGTCGGCGAACGCGCCCGCGATCAGCGCCGGGGTGATGATCGCGAACGTCATTTGATACATCATGTAGACGGTTTCGGGGATGGTGAACGCAGTCGAGTTGTCCGTCCCGGCGCCGAGCGTGAACGGCACGTCCACGCCCTTGCTGATGTGCTCGCCGATGCCGCTCAGGAACAGCCGCGAGAAGTCGCCGATGAACGGCGCGGTGACGCCGGTGCCGTTGGTGAAGGCCAGGCTGTAGCCGCAGATCATCCAGACGATGCTGACCAGGCAGCAGATCGCGAACGCCTGCATCAGGGTCGCCAGCACGTTCTTCTTGCGCACCATGCCGGCGTAGAACAGCGCCAGGCCGGGGATGGTCATCATCAGCACCAGCGCAGTGCTGGTGAGCATCCAGGCGGTGTCTCCGGTGTCGATCTTGGCCGCGTCGCTGGCAGCGGCCGTGGCGGCGGGAGTGGCGACGGTGCCGGGGGCAGCGGTCTGCGCCAGCGCGGCGCCGGCCAGCAGCAGCATCGGCAGCAGGGCGGCGCACCAGAGTGGTGAAATCTTTGGGCGAGTCATTGTCTGAAAAATCCCCTTACAGAGCTTCCGCGTCCACTTCGCCGGTCCGGATCCGGACGGCGCGTTCGAGGTCCAGCACGAAAATCTTGCCGTCCCCGATCTTGCCGGTCTGGCCAGCCTTCATGATGGCTTCCACGACTTGCTCGGCCATGCTTGCCGGCACGGCGACTTCGATCTTCACCTTGGGCAGGAAGTTCACGTGATATTCCGCGCCACGATAGATCTCCGTCTGCCCCTTCTGCCGGCCAAACCCTTTCACCTCCGAGACGGTCAGACCCTGCACCCCGAGCGGGGTCAGCGCCTCGCGCACGTCGTCGAGCTTGAAGGGTTTGATGATCGCCATGATGAGCTTCATCGTGTTCCTCGCTTGTCATTTGGTGCCAGCGCTTGCCGCGTCGGGCGTGCCAGCCTACGGGTTTAATCAAGAAGCGTGCCGTTGCATGACGCTTTGTTCACCCCAGGTTGTTCACCCCAGGTCTCAGCCGGGCCCGCGGCCTGCGCGGCCCGGGTTCATCCACGCGGCAAAGTCTGAGTTGCCCGCAAATTAGGCAGATGTCATGTCGGTCTTGAAAACAGACGTTTGCGTGGTCGGCGCTGGCCCGATCGGAGCTTCTCTCGCCTGCAGCCTGGCTGCATCCGGTATGGCGGTCGCGGTGGTCGACCGCGCCGCCTTGCCGCCGATGGAGCACCCGGCGTTCGACGGGCGCGCCTACGCCATCGCCGCCGGGTCGCGGGCGTTCCTGGAGCAGGCTGGAGTGTGGGCGCGCCTGCCCATCGAGCCCTGCCCGATGCTGGACATCCGCGTGTCGGACGGCCGGGTGGGCGGTCGGGCCTCGCCGCTGTTCCTCCACTTCGACCATGCCGACGCCGGCGCCGGGCCGTTCGGCTGGCTGGTGGAGGCGCGCAGCCTGCGCATGGCGCTGAACGCCCAGCTCCACGACGCGCTGGATGGACGCGTGTTCGCCCCCGCCGTGGCGCGGGTGGAGCGCGGCCCCGACCAAGCCACGGTGACGGTCGAGGGCGGCCCGGTGATCCAGGCCCGACTGGTGGTGGCCGCCGAGGGGCGGGAGTCGCCCTTGCGCAAGCAGGCCGGCATCCGCGTGACACGGCTGCCCTATCGCCAGCGCGCCCTGGTGGCCGCGGTGGCGCACGAGCACCCGCATCATGGCGTCGCGCTGGAGCACTTCCTGCCCGCCGGCCCCTTCGCCCAACTGCCGATGACCGGCAGCGCCGACATGCCGCACCTCTCCGCCATCGTCTGGACGGAGCGCGCGGAGCTGGCCCCGCGCATGCTCGCTTTGCCGGACGAGGCCTTCGCCCGCGAGATCGCCCGCCGGCTCGGCTCGCACCTGGGAGCGTTGCGCCCGGTGGGCCGCCGCTGGATGTACCAGTTGGGCGCCATGCACGCCCACCGCTACGTCGCCGAGCGCCTCGTGCTGGTGGGCGACGCGGCGCACGGCATCCACCCGATCGCCGGGCAGGGCCTGAACCTCGGGCTGCGCGACGGGATCGCCCTGGCCGACCTGCTGAGGGACGCGGCCGACCCAGGCGACCCGGCGTTGCTCGCCGCCTACCAAGCCCGCCGCCGCCCGGCGAATTTGCTGATGCTGGGCGCAACCCACGGCCTCGACCGGCTGTTCTCCACCGACAACGCCCTCATCCGGACGGTTCGCGACGTGGGTATTGCCGCCGTGGACCGCGCGCCGGGACTCAAGCGCGCCTTCATGCGCCAGGCGATGGGAGTGGCTTGAAACGGCGCGACGGGAACGAGAGATTGTCTGCGATGGACCTGCTGACCAAGCTCGAAATCCTGGCCGACGCCGCGAAATATGACGCATCCTGCGCCTCCTCCGGCACCGACAAGCGCTCGTCCGCCGGCAAGACCAGCGGCATCGGGTCCTCCGAAGGCATGGGCATTTGCCACGCCTACGCGCCGGACGGGCGGTGCATCAGCCTGCTGAAGATCCTGCTGACCAACTCCTGCATCTACGAATGCGCCTACTGCATCAATCGCCGCTCCTCCAACGTGCAGCGCGCCCGGTTCACCGTGGAGGAGGTCGTCAAGCTCACCATCGGCTTCTACAAGCGCAACTGCATCGAGGGCCTGTTCCTCAGCTCCGGCATCATCAGCACGCCCGACTACACCATGGAGCAGATCGTCCGCGTAGCCCGGGTGCTGCGCGAGGAGCACGGCTTCCGCGGCTACATCCACCTCAAGACCATCCCCGACGCCGATCCGATCCTGCTGATGGAAGCCGGCAAATACGCCGACCGGCTGTCGATCAACGTGGAGTTGCCGACCGAGGGCAGCCTGGCGGCGCTGGCGCCTGAGAAGAACCTGCCGGGCATCCGCCGCTCCATGGGCCGCATGCGCACCCGCATCGACGAGGCGCGCGCCGAAAAGCGCAGCCCGCGCTTCGCCCCGGCGGGCCAGAGCACCCAGGTGATCATCGGCGCCGACCCGAGTTCGGACCGCTCGATCATGCAGATGAGCACCAATCTCTACGCGTCCTACGGGTTGCGGCGGGTGTATTACTCCGCCTTCAGCCCGATCCCCGACGCCTCGGCCACCTTGCCGCCCCAGCCCGCGCCCTTGCTGCGCGAGCACCGGCTGTATCAGGCCGATTGGCTGCTGCGCTTTTATGGCTTCGGCGTCGACGAACTCGCGACCGACGCGGCGGGCAACATGAGCCTGGAAATCGACCCCAAGCTCGCCTGGGCCTTGCAGCACCGCGCCCTGTTCCCCGTGGACGTGAACACCGCCCCGCGCGAGATGTTGCTGCGGGTGCCGGGCCTGGGGGTGAAGTCCGTCGACCGCCTGATCCGGGCCCGACGCTATCGCCGCATGCGGATGGACGACCTGGCCCGCTTGCGGCTGCCGCTCGCCAAGGTGGGGCCATTCGTGGTGGCAGCGGATCACCACCCCGGCGCAGCGCTGGACAGCCCCGCCCTGCGCCAGGCGCTGACCCCCAAGCCGACGCAGGGAGATCTGTTCGGGTGATTACCTCCAAGAAAGCCCTCTCCCTCTGGGAGAGGGTTGGGTGAGGGGCGGCTCGCACCGCTGCTATGTGCCTCGACCCCTCACCCCGACCCTCTCCCAGAGGGAGAGGGAGAAGAGCGAGCAAGGAGCGACGACATGACCCACAGCGTCATCCTCGCCCACGAGGTCGACTGGGCCGGCTGGCGCGACGCCGCCCGCCGCCTCGCCCTGCAGGGCATCTCGCCCGACGACGTGGTCTGGTCCGTCCGCGCCCCCGACGACCTGTTCGCCGCCGCCGCCGACGAGGAGCCGCCAACCGCGCTAGCGCCGGGCACCTTCAACGTCCCCCGCGCCCTGGTCGACCTGGCGCAGACCGTCATCCAGGCCAATGACCCGGCGCGCTTCGCCCTGCTCTACCGCCTGCTCGCCCGCGCCCATGGCGGCGAACGCGGCCTGCTCGAGCAGGTGACCGACCCGGAGGTGCAGCGCGCCCAACGCCTCTCCCAATCCGTGCGGCGGGACACCCACAAGATGCGCGCCTTCGTCCGCTTCCGCGAGGTCACGGACCCAGAGGGCGATACACCGGGCACGCACTACGTCGCCTGGTTCGAGCCCGACCACTTCATCGTCGAAGCCAACGCCGCGTTCTTCGTGCGCCGCTTCGCCACCATGGTCTGGTCGATCCTCACCCCCTATCGCAGCGTGCATTGGGACGGCGAGGCGCTCCGCTTCACCCAAGGCGCCGCCCGCGCGGACGTGCCCGACGACGACCGGCTGGAAGCCTATTGGCGCGCCTATTTCAGCAGCATCTTCAACCCGGCGCGGCTCAAGATCGGCGCCATGACCTCCGAAATGCCGCGCAAATACTGGCGCAACTTGCCCGAGGCTGCCGCGATTCCAGAGCTGATCCGCAGCGCCAGCGCGCGCGTGGCCAGCATGGTGGACTCGCCGGTGATTTCGCCCCCCAAACCCGCCCGCCCGCCCGCCGCCGCGCCGCCCACGCCGGGCCGCCTGCCGGACGCGCCGCTGCAGCAAGCCGCGCTCGAGGCCGCCGAATGCCGCCGTTGCCACCTGTGGGAGCCGGCGACGCAGACCGTGTTCGGCGAAGGGCCAGCCGACGCCAGGCTGATGTTCGTGGGCGAGCAGCCCGGCGACCAGGAAGACCTCGCCGGCCGCCCGTTCGTGGGCCCCGCCGGGCAGATGTTCGACCGCGCGCTGGCCGAGGCAGGCATCGACCGCGCCACCGCCTACGTCACCAATGCGGTCAAGCACTTCAAATTCGAGCCGCGCGGCAAGCGGCGCATCCACAGCAAGCCCGATGGCGGCGAGATCGACGCCTGCCGCTTCTGGCTGGACTTCGAGCGCCGCGAGATAAAGCCGGCGGTGACCGTGCTGCTCGGCGCCTCCGCGGCCAGGGCGGTGCTGGGCCGGGTGGTGACGATCTCGCGCGAGCGCGGCCGCCCGCTCCCGCTCGCCGGCAACACCCAAGCGCTGGTGACGGTGCATCCGTCCTACTTGCTGCGGCTGCCGGACGAGGAGAGCCGCGTGCGCGAATATGCCGCCTTCATCGCCGACCTGCGCCACGCGCGCGACCTGCTGGCGGACAGCTAAACGCGGCAAGTAAGGCGGAACCTAAGACCTGCAAGTGCAAACTATTCTGATCGCCGACGACGGCATCTGTGCTGCGGTCCGCGTGTTGAGCCCAGGACAACACGGAGGCGACCATGACCAACCAAACCGCACTGATGGAGATTTACTTGACCGGGCTGCGCAATCAGCATGCCGTCGAGACCCAGGCGATCGGCACCATCCAGAACGAACTCCCCCGCATGGCGGCGTATCCCGATCTTGCCGCCCGGATGAAGCAGGAGAAGGAGCGCTCGGTCGAGCAGGCTGCCCGGCTGGACCGGTTGCTCGCCCAGCATGGCACCAACAAGTCATTGGCCAAGGAAGCGGTGACGGGCGCGGTCGCCACCGTGGCCGGCTTCGCCCACGCCGTGGCTGGCGACGAGATGCTGAAGAACGTGCTCGCCGCGGTTGGCTACAAGGCCTACGAGATCGGCTCCTATAAGGTGCTGATCACCTTGGCGCAGGCCGCCGGCGCCACCCAGGACACCACCGTGCTCGAGCAATCGATGCAGGAAGAGCAGGAAATGGGCGACTGGCTCGGCAGCCACCTCCCCGCCTTCGTCCACCAATACGTTCAGAAGCAAGCGGTAGCCTAGAGCCTGATCGCATCAGGTTGAAACAACCTGATGCGTGAATCAGCCGCTCAAACAAAGAGCTCTAGCCTTCTCCCTCTCCCGCGGGCGGAACTTGCTCAAGGTTCCGCGGGCGTAAGCCCGTGGAATAAGCAGCGGAGGGGGGAGAGGGCCGGGGTGAGGGTGCGAGGCTGCTAAACGGAGGACTATCCAGCGCCCAAGACCCCTCACCCCGGCCCTCTCCCGTGAAGGACGGGAGAGGGAGACGTGGTAGCGGTGGCAGGAGCCGGCAGCGCCGCCAGCAGCGCCGGCACGAACACCAGCGTCGACACCAGCGTGCACCCCAGGCTGATTAGCAGCAGCGTCCCCATGCTCGCCGTCCCCGGGTGCGCCGACAAGGCGAGCGAGCCGAACGCCGTCCCCGTGGTCAGCGCCGAGAATATCACCGCCCGGGCCGTGGGCGACGCCAGGCGCGACTGATCGCCGGCGCGCCAGTTCATCACGAAGTAGATGTTGAACGACACGCCCACGCCCAACAGCAGCGGAAGCGCGATGATGTTGGCGAAGTTCAGCGACATCCCCAGCAGCAATGTCACCACCACCGTCATCAACGCCGACAGCAGCAGCGACGCCATGACAACAGTCGCGTCGAGCAACCGCCGCAGCACCAGCAGCAAGATAATGGCAATCGCCACGATCGCCCCAATGGCGGCGTCTCGGAACGCGTCCACGATGGTGCGCGACGTCGCGATGATGGTCACCGCCGAACCGCCCGCCTCCGGCGCCACCGCCTCCACCTGGCGGACGAACGCGCCCAGCCCCGCGCCACCGCTGAACTCGGGCTTGGGGGTGACGCTCACCCGGGCCTCGCCATTGGGCAGCACCCAGTCGCGCGCGATCTCCGGCGGGACCGAGCCGAGGCTCACCGGCCCGGCGCCCAATGCCGTTCGCAAGGTGTCGAGCTGAGCCGGAAGGAACTGCGTCAGCGCGCTGTTGGCCGCCATCAGCGTGGCGTCGGGCGCCTTCGCCAGGGCGTGCAAGTCGTTCGCGATCTTGGCGAGCGCGCTGTCCGCCGGGCCTTTTTCCGTGGCGCGGGACAGGGCGTCGGCCGTGCTGCCGGCGGCCATGCGCAGCGCATCCGGCGTGACCGGGGCTGCGGCGCTGCGGTTGCTCAGCGTGGCCAGCAAAATGTTCTGCGCGTCGGAAATCAGGGCGAGCTTGGCCGGCTGGTCATCCGGCACGAAGCTGCTCAGCGTCATGGCGCTGGACACGCTCGGCAGCGTCGTCAATTGCTTGGCCACCTTGGTCGCCGCGTCCTGGTTCGGCTCGAGCACGTCGATCGTGTAGGGGTTGGTCAGCGGGTTCGACATCAGGTGCTGCAGCGTCTCCATCGCCTCGGTATGCGGGTTCTTGGTGTGCAAAGGGTCGGCGTCGAAGCGCAGGAAGCTGACCCCCACCGCTCCCGCCACCGCCAGCACCGCGAACACCGCCAAAATCGGCACGCGCGCCCGGCTGATCGCACCGTCCGCCCCGCGCAGGACGCTGAACCCGATCTCGCCGCCCGCGCGCCGGGGTGCGAACAGGGTCAGCGCCGCCGGCAGGAACAGCAGGGTGCAGAGGAAGGCGATCAGCATGCCCACGCCCGCGATCAGGCCGAGCTGCGCCACGCCCACGAAGGCGGTCGGCACGAAGGCGAGGAACCCGGCGGCCGTCGCGGCGGCCGCCACCAGCACCTGCACGCCAGCGCGCCCGGCTGTGGCCACCAGCGCCGCCCCATCACTGGCATGCTGCTGCATCTCGCGGAACCGCACGCTCCACTGGATGGCGAAGTCGACCGCGATGCCCACGAACAGCACGGCAAAAGCCACCGAGATCAGGTTCAGCGTGCCCACCGCCACCGCCGCGAACCCCGTGGTGAGCGCCAGCCCGAGCATCAGGGTCAGCAGGATGGGTAGGATCACCCGCCAGCTCCGCACCGCCAGGAACAACCACAGCGTGACCAGGACGAGGCTGCCGATCAGCCCGGCCACCACCCCGTGCGCGACGGTGGCAAACTCCTCGTCGGCCAGCGGAATGCTGCCGGTCAGCCGCACGGTGGCGTCGCCGTTCTTGACGAATTCGAGCTTGGCCGCGTCCGCCCGCAGCGCCTCGGTGGCCGCACCCCCGGGCTGCAGCGCGTTGTAGTCCAGCACCGGCTGCGCCAGCACGAACCGGTCCGGCCCAGCCAGGTCGGATACCCCGCCGCCGAGCAGTTGCTGCCACGACAACGGCTGCGGCGACCCGGCGAGCACGGCGGCCAGGGTCTGCTGGAACGCCGCGAGCGTGGGGCCGTAGCTCGCCAGGTCCGCCTGGCCGCGCTCCACTCCCAACGCGATCAGCGACAGGGCGGAGAACAGCCCCCGCGCGCTCGGGTCGGCGACCAATTGGCCGAGGAAAGGCTGCGCATCGATGGTGCGGTTCAGCAGCGTGCCGAGCTTGTCCTTGGGCAGGAACAGCAGGCCGTTCTGGGTAAAGTAGGGCGACACGCCGGGCTGCTGCACGGTGCGGAAATGCGCCGGGTCGGCCCGCAGCGCGGCGGCCAGGGCGGCGCCGGTCGCGTCGGCCTCCTCCGGAATGCGGCCGTGCACCACCGCCACGATCAGGTCGTTGAACTGCGGGAACGCCCGGTCCAGCGCCATCTTGCGCTGCTTCCACGGCAGCGAGTTGGCGAACAGCGCATCGGTATCGGTGGAGACGCCCAAGCGCGTGCTGGCCGCGCCCACCGCCAGCGCGCCGAGCACCGCCGCCGCCAAGACAACCCACACGGCATGGCGCACACACCGTTCCACAAGCCAAGTCAGCACAGGCGGCACTCGCAGGTCCCTCGTAAGTGGGGCGGCCGCCCGGTCCGGATTGGCTAGGGCGCGGCCGGACGCTTACGCGTCTGCAGGAAGACGAACAAGCCGCCGATCACCAGGATGATCAGCACCGCCCCAAGCTGCAGCACCTTCTCCACCACCAGCGTGTAGCGCCCCGTCGTCGAATCGTAGTGGAAGCAATACAGCAGGATGGGCGGGGCCGGCGGCGCCACCACCTCGTCATGCGCGGCGAGCACGGCGTCGTGCAGGCTGGCGGCGGTGGCGCCCACGCCCAGCAGATAGGCCGAGACATGCCCCGACGGCGTCAGCACCACCATGCCCGCCGGGTGCAGGAACTGCTGCAACTGGTCGTCCCACCGGCTGTGGAAGCCCACGGCCGCCGCGATGCTCGCCACATCCGCCGGGCGCCCGATCAGGAAGTGCCAGCCCTTCACCGCGCCGGGCACGGGGTAGCGTTCCAGGTCGTCGGCGCGCGCGCTGGCGGCGTCGGTCGGCGTCTCGTGCGGGTCGATGCTCATGTCCAGCACGGTGTAGTCGCCCGGCGTGCTGAGCCCAGACCCCGCCAGCGCGGCAAACGCGTCGTCGCGCAGCACGCCGCACAGGCTCGGGCAATGAAAATACCCCAGGATCAGCACCGCCGGCTTACCCGACGCCCAGTCCTTCAGCGTGCGCACTTCCCCCTCGGCGTCGGTGAACGGCGCGTCGAGTGGCACGGCGGCACCGGGATGCTGGGTAAAGTCGAGCCCAGCCGTGCTGGGGGCGGCGGCGCGGCAAGGCAGTGCAAACAGCAGCAGCAGCCCAGCTAAAACCCGGATTTTGCGTCCAGAGCGATCGCGATCGACCGCCAAATTGCCCAGCATCGTCATGCCCGGACTTGATCCGGACATCCACGCGGCGCCAACCGACACGTAAGCCCCTGTTGCACTCGATACCTCCGCTGCGATCGACCTAGCCGGATCCACCCCGGCCAAAACGATGCTGAAACTGCCCCAGCGCCTGCGAAAGCCATAACCGACGGCCACGCCCCCGTGACCCCGCAGCCTACCACTTACGCCAAAGTTGATCTGCCCGCACTTTGCATACACAAGCCGCCTCGTGCCGCGCGCTCCAAGCCCATCACCCGCCACCTCCCCGGTCCATTGCGTGGTGAACACGGTGGAGAACGGCCTGGTCCGCGGCTGGGCCACCGAAGCCGGCGCCCCCGCCGCGTTCTTCGTGCTGGTGGACGGCCTCCAGGTCGCAGAGCTGCACGCCGCGCTGCCCCGGCCCGAGGTGGCGGCCGCCGGGCTCGGGCCGGAGCGCTGCGGCTTCGAGCTGGCGCTGCCCGCCACGCTGCTGGACGGCGCCACCCACCGCATGGAGTTCCGCGACCGCCTGCGCCGCCCCGTGCTGATGCAGGTGGGCGGGCGCACCGCCGAATCCTGCAGCTTCGCCCACCACTGGCGCCCGGCGATCCGCTCCTTCGTGGACGGCTGGCGTGGCGGCAGCTTCGAAGGCTGGGTGCTGCAATCCCAGCCGGACGGCGACCGCTGGGTCGGCGACGGCCTGGTGCGGGTGGAGTGCAACGGCCTGCCGATCGGCCATGCCCGGGCCAATCGCTACCGGGCCGACGTCGCCAAGTCGTTCGCGTCCGACGCCTATTGCGGCTTCCAGTTCGTGCCGCCCGATTGGGCCCGCCGCGCCCACGTGCAGGAATTCCACTTCTACGCCCTGCCAGACGGCCAGGAGCTGCAAAACAGCCCCGTTCTCACCAGCCTGGTGACGGACCAGAACGAGGCGCTGATCCTGGAACTGGCGGACACGGTGGACCGGATGCATGGGGAGCTGACCAAGGTCCGCCGCCGCATCCGCGACCTGCTGCCCAAGCCCGGCTTCAACCTCGGCAGCTACGACGGCTGGTACCGCGCCTATGCCCCCGCCTTGCGCGCGCATGTGCTGGCCACGCGCGATGCCGCCGCGCCGGCGCCCCTGGTGAGCATCGTCTGCCCCGTGTTCCGCCCCAGCCTGCCCGAGTTCGAGGCCGCCCTCGCCTCCGTGCGCGCCCAGACCCACACGAACTGGGAGCTGCTGCTGGTCGACGACGGCAGCCGCGACCCGGCGCTCACCGCCCTCATCCAGCGCCACGCCGCCGCCGACCCGCGCATCCACCCCCTGCCGAAGCGCAAGAACGGCGGCATCGCGGCCGCCACCAACACCGCCATCGCCGCTGCGCGCGGGGACTGGGTCGCCTTCCTGGACCATGACGACCTCCTCGCCGACGTGGCACTCGAAGTGATGCTGCGGGCGGCGGGCCAAGGGGCAGGGCAGGGCGGCCGCCTCTTCTATTCCGACGAAGACAAGATCGATCCCACCGGCCTCTATTCCGACCCGGCGTTCAAGCCCGCCTGGAACCACCGCCTGGCGCTCGAGGTGAATTACCCCTGCCACTTCCTCATGGTACAGCGTGAGACGCTGGCCGCGGTGGGCCCGCTCGACCCGGCGCTGGATGGCGCCCAGGACCACGACCTGATCCTGCGCCTGGCCGAGCGCCTGCCCCCCGAGCAGATCGTCCATGTCCCGGCCGTGCTGTATCACTGGCGCCGCTCCGGCCAATCCACCGCGGCCGACGGCGCGGCCAAGCCCTACGCGGTGGCGGCGGGCCAAGCCGCCGTGGCCGCCCACTTGGCCCGGCAAGGCCTCCCCGCCCGCGTCACCAGCCGCCGCGACACCACCGCCTACCGCATCGACTGGCGCTTCACCCAGGAGCCCCCGGTGACGCTGATCATCCCGTTCAAGGACGAGATCGCCACCACCCGCCGCTGCCTCCGCACCGTGCTGGAGGGCACCGCCTATCGCGCCTACGACGTGATCCTGGTGGACAATTGGTCCACCGCCCCCGACCTGGCCGCCTTCGCCGAGGAGGTGGCGGCCGAACCGCGCGTCCGCATCCTGCGGGTGGAGGAGGCGTTCAACTACGCCCGGCTGAACAACCTGGCGGCGGCCGCGACCGGTGCCGAGTTCCTGATGTTCATGAACAACGACCTGTTCACAGCCGGGCCGCACTGGCTGCGCACGCTGGTGAACGAGGCGCTGGCGGACCCGCTTGTGGCGATCGTGGGCGGCAAGTTCCTCTATCCGAACCGCACGGTGCAGCATGGCGGCGTGGTGCTGGGCGTGGGCGGCGTGGCCTGCCACGTCGGCACTGGCCTGGGCGAGGCGGACCCGGGCTACGGCCGCCGGCTGGAGTTTGCCCAGGAATACTCCGCCGTGACCGCCGCAGGCATGCTGATGCGCGCCGCCGCCTTCCATGCCGTGGGCGGGTTCGACGCGCAGGCCCTGCACGTGGCGTTCAACGACGTGGATTTGTGCCTCAAGGCGCGGGCGGCCGGCTGGAAGGTAGTCTGGACCCCCGAGTTCGTGGCCGAGCACCACGAGTCGCTCAGCCGCGGCGACGACATCCGCCCGGTGCAGGAGAACCGCTTCTTCCACGAGATGCAGACCATGCTCGAGCGTTGGGGCGCCACGCTGACCAGCGACCCGTTCTATCACCCCTGCCTGTCGATGGAGCGCCAAGCCTTCTTCGAACTGCTCGACCCGGCGCTGGCAGCGAAAACTGCGCCCGCCCGCCGCTCCCTCTTTTCTCTCCCTCTCCCTCTGGGAGAGGGTCGGGGTGAGGGCGCCACGCACGAACGTCTCGCCAAGACCGTACCGCCGGCCCCTCACCCAACCCTCTCCCAGGGGGAGAGGGCTTTTAAGCGGAAGAAAAACGCTAAAACACCACCACCGAGCGGACGCCCTCGCCCTGGTGCATCAACTCGAAACCGTGATTGATCTGCTCCAGCGGCATGGTGGCGGTGATCAGGTCGTCGATGTTGATCTTGCCCTCCATGTACCAGTCGACGATCTTCGGCACGTCCGTCCGACCCCTGGCGCCGCCGAACGCCGAGCCCTTCCACACCCGCCCCGTCACCAACTGGAACGGCCGCGTGCCGATCTCCGCCCCGGACGGCGCCACCCCGATGATGATGCTCTCGCCCCAGCCGCGATGGCAGCACTCCAGCGCCTGACGCATCACCGTCGTGTTGCCGGTGCAATCGAAGCTGAAATCCGCCCCGCCCCCGGTCGCGTCCACCACCGCCTGCACCACGCGGTCGGCGCCCACGTCCTTGGGGTTGATGAAGTCGGTCATGCCGAACTTGCGGGCGATCTCCTGCTTGGCGGGGTTGATGTCCACGCCCACGATCTTGTCGGCGCCCACCATGCGCGCCCCCTGGATCACGTTCAGCCCGATGCCGCCGAGCCCGAACACCACCACGTTGGCGCCGGGCCAAACCTTGGCAGTGTAGATCACCGCGCCGATCCCCGTGGTCACGCCGCAGCCGATGTAGCAGATCTTGTCGAACGGCGCGTCCTCCCGCACCTTGGCGACGGCGATCTCCGGCAGCACCGTGAAGTTGCTGAACGTGCTGCAGCCCATGTAGTGAAACAATGTGTTGCCCTGGGGCCGCGCCGGGTCGCAGGAGAACCGGCTGGTCCCGTCCGGCATCACGCCGCGGCCCTGGGTGGCGCGGATGGCGGTGCACAGGTTGCTGCGCTGGCTGAGGCAGGTTTTGCACTGCCGGCATTCCGGCGTGTAGAGCGGAATCACGTGGTCGCCCACCGCGACACTGCTCACTCCCGCGCCCACCTCGCGCACGATCCCGGCCCCCTCGTGGCCAAGAATGGCGGGAAACAGCCCTTCCGAGTCCAAGCCGGAGAGCGTGTAGGCGTCGGTGTGGCAAATCCCGGTGGCCATCACCTCGACCAGCACCTCGCCTGGCTTGGGGCCTGCCAGCTCCACCGTCTCGATCGAGAGAGGCTGGTTCGCCGCCCAGGCCACCGCAGCTCGGGTCTTCATGATCGTTGCTCCTGCGCACAAGTATTATGCTGCCCGACTCATGCCGAAGCGGCGGCCGCCCGACAAGGCCCGAGCGGCGCCAAGCGGTCCGAGGCGACCTTGCTTTTATACGGCGCCCAATGGTTCCACCCGCGCCTGATTGCCAAGGACCCGAGGTGACACCATGAACCGAATTGTCGTTTGGGCTGCGCTGGCGGCCACGCTCGCCTCTGGCCGCGCCCTTGCCGACGACGCCGCTCCGGCGCCGGACAAGAGCGGCTACACGCTATTCAACCCGACCCCAGACGCCGACCTGCGCAGCTTCAGCACCGATCGGCCGGACAAGAGCACCAGCCCCTACACGGTGGACGCCGGGCACTTCCAGTATGAGACTGACCTGTTCGGGACTAGTTACGACGGCTACAACTCTGCCGGCGCCGCCACCCGTGAGTTGTTCACGGCCGACCCGGTGCTCAAGCTCGGCATCACCAATTACGCGGACGTCGAAGTGGCCCTCGGCGGCTACCAGAATTACCATGTGCAAAGCCGCAACGGCGCCCCGGCGCAGGACTACGACGGCTTCGGCGACGTGATCCTCAAGACCAAGGTGAACCTGCTCGGCAACGACGGCGGCAAGCTCGCCATCGCGCTCGACCCGTTCTTCAAGGTGCCCACCGCCACGCGCGGCCTGGGCAATGGTGTCGGCGAGTTCGGCCTCACCATCCCCGTCCAGTATTCGCTGCCGTACAACGTGACCTTGCTGGCGGTGACCGAGTTCGACGACTTCAAGAACCCGCTCGATACCGGGCGGCACGCCGGCTTCACCAACCTGGTCAATCTCAGCTACCCGCTCACGCCGAAACTGACGGGGGAGGTGGAGTTCTGGTCACAGGTGCAGGACGCGCACGTGCCCAGCCAATACACGCTGGACCTCGCACTGGCATATCTGCTCGGCCCGAACACCCAGATCGACGGTGCGACCTATGTCGGCTTGAACAAGGCCGCACCCGACATCGTCGGCTACATCGGCCTGTCCCAGCGGTTCTGACCCGGCCCTATATGCCGGCTATATTTTCGCCCCCGAGCTTGCTGTCTCGCTTTTATACGGGCAATCGGGGTTAACACGCAGCCCGGCCGCCTCGCTGAGGGACTGGCCCGAAAGGCGGTGGACAATGCTCGATCTCGTGTTCCTGGTGGGCGGGTGCGCCTTCTTCGTCGCCGCGGTGCTCTACACCACGGCCTGCGACAAGCTGTGAGGCCATAATCATGCTGTTCGATTACGTCCTGGGCGGCGCCGTCTCGCTCGGCCTGCTGTGCTACCTGGTCTACGCCCTGCTCCGTCCCGAGAATTTCTGAGGCCGCCCGGATCATGACCATCAATGGCTGGGTGCAGATCGCCCTGTTTTGCGTCCTACTCATCCTGCTGGTGCGGCCGTTCGGCGGCTACATGACGCGGGTGTTCACCGGCGAGCGCACCCTCCTGCGCCCCATCCTGCACCCGGTCGAACGCGCCATCTACGCCATCTGTGGCGTGCGCGAAAACGAGGAGCAGCACTGGGTCACCTATACCGTCTCCATGCTGTTCTTCAGCGTGGCCGGCTTCCTGTCGCTCTACGCGCTGCAGCGGCTGCAGGCCGTGCTGCCGTTCAACCCGGCGGGCCAAAGCGCCGTCGGCACCGACCTCGCCTTCAACACCTCCATCAGCTTTATCACCAACACCAACTGGCAGTCCTATACGCCGGAAAGCACCATGAGCGACCTGACCCAGATGGCCGGGCTCACGGTGCACAACTTCCTCTCCGCCGCCACCGGCATCGCGCTCGCCTTGGCGCTGATCCGCGGCTTCGCGCGCCGCTCCGCCAGCACCGTGGGCAACTTCTGGGTCGATATGACCCGCTGCGTGCTCTACATCCTGCTGCCCATCTCCTTCGTCATCGCCCTGGTGTTCATCTGGCAGGGCATGCCGCAGAACCTGCACGCCTACACCACCGCCACCACGCTCGAGGGCGCCCACCAGGTGATCGCGCAGGGCCCCGTCGCGTCGCAGGAAGCCATCAAGATCTTCGGCACCAACGGCGGCGGCTTCTTCAACGCCAACTCCGCCCACCCGTTCGAGAACCCGACCGCGCTCACCAACCTGATGCAGATGGTGATGATCTTCTCCATCGGCGCCGCACTCACCAACGTGTTCGGCCGCATGGTGGGCGACCAGCGGCAGGGCTGGGCGATCTTTGCCGCCATGGGCGTGCTGTTCCTGGCCGGCGTGCTCGTCACCTACCCGGTGGAAGCCGGCGGCAACCCGGGGTTCGCCGCCATGCACGTCGACAGCGCGCCCTCGGCCATGCAGACCGGCGGCAACATGGAGGGCAAGGAGGTCCGCTTCGGCATCGCCAACTCCGCCCTGTTCGCCACCGTCACCACCGACACGTCCTGCGGCGCGGTCAACACCATGCATGACAGCCTGCTGCCGCTGGCCGGCATGATCCCGATCGCCAACATCATGCTGGGCGAGATCATCTTCGGCGGCGTCGGCTCGGGGCTCTACGGCATGCTGGCCTTCGCCATCATCGCGGTGTTCGTGGCCGGCTTGATGGTCGGGCGCACGCCGGAATACCTGGGCAAGAAGATCGAGGCCAAGGAGGTCAAGATGTCGATGCTGGCGATCCTGGTCCTCCCCCTGTCGATCCTGGGCTTCACCGCGGTGGCGGTGGTGCTGCCGGTCGGCACGGGGGCGATGAGCAACGCCGGGCCGCATGGCTTCAGCGAGGCGCTGTATGCCTACACCTCCGCCACCGGCAACAACGGCAGCGCCTTCGCCGGCCTGTCCGCCAACGTGCCGTTCTGGAACACCACGCTGGGGGCGGCGATGCTGATCGGCCGCTTCCTGTTCGTCATCCCCGTGCTGGCGGTGGCGGGCTCCATGGCGGCCAAGAAGATCGTCCCCGTCTCCGCCGGCACCTTCCCGACCCACGGCCCGCTCTTCGTCGGCCTGCTGGTGGGCGTGGTGCTGATCGTCGGCGGGCTGACCTTCTTCCCATCGCTCGCCTTGGGCCCGGTCGCCGAGCACTACGGCATGCTCGCCGGCAACACCTACTGACCTCGGCTTAGGACACTCCCGATGGATATCTCCACCAAGCAGCGCAGCAGCGCCGCCGCCATGCTGGACCCGGCGATCCTGGTCCCGGCCCTCGGCGACACCGTGCGCAAGCTCGACCCGAGGCTGATGGTGCGCAACCCGGTCATGTTCGTGGTCGAGGTGGTGGCGCTGCTGACCACCGTCCTGCTGATCCGCGACATCGTCACCGGCGGCGCCCATATCGGCTTCACCCTGCAGATCGTGATCTGGCTGTGGATCACCGTGCTGTTCGCCAACCTGGCCGAAGCGGTGGCCGAGGGCCGCGGCAAGGCGCAGGCCGCCACCCTGCGCAAGGCCCGCACCGAGACCACCGCCAAGCGCCTGCGCGGGAACAGCGGCGACTTCGAGCTGATCCCCGCCCCCGAACTCCGCGTGGGGGACCTGGTGCTCGTGCAGCCCAACGACCTCATCCCCAGCGACGGCGAAGTGGTCGAGGGCATCGCCTCGGTGGACGAATCGGCCATCACCGGCGAGTCTGCCCCCGTCATCCGCGAGAGCGGCGGCGACCGTTCGGCGGTCACCGGCGGCACCCGGGTGCTGTCCGACCAGATCACCGTGCGCATCACCGCCGCCCAGGGCTCGACCTTCATCGACCGCATGATCGCGCTGGTGGAAGGCGCCCAGCGGCAAAAAACGCCCAACGAGATCGCGCTGAACATCCTGCTCGCCGGGCTCACCATCATCTTCGTGTTCGCCACCGCCAGCATCCCGAGCTTCGCCACCTACGCCGGCGGCTCCATCTCCGTGGTGATCCTGGTGGCGCTGTTCGTGACCCTGATCCCCACCACCATCGGCGCCCTGCTGTCGGCCATAGGCATCGCCGGCATGGACCGCCTGGTGCGCTTCAACGTGCTCGCCAAGTCCGGCCGCGCGGTGGAAGCCGCGGGCGACGTGGACACGCTGCTGCTCGACAAGACCGGCACCATCACCCTGGGCAACCGCCAAGCCGCCGAGTTCATCCCCGTGACCGGCGTCACCGAGCAGGAACTGGCCGACGCCGCCCAACTCTCCTCCCTGTCGGACGAGACGCCGGAGGGCCGCTCCATCGTGGTGCTGGCCAAGGAGAAATACGGCATCCGCGGCCGCGACATGGCCCCGCTCGGCGCCGAGTTCATCCCGTTCACCGCGCAGACCCGCATGAGCGGCATCGACATCGAGGGCAGCTCGATCCGCAAGGGCGCCGTGGAGTCCATCCTGGCCTACGCCCAGGCCCCACGCGCCACCCCGCTCAACGCCCGCACCGGCGGCTCGGTGGCCGAGGCCGTCCGCCCCGCCACCACCGACGCCGTGGCGCGGGACCTGACCGACAAGGCCGACCGCATCGCCAAGGCCGGCGGCACGCCCCTCGCCGTCGCCAAGGACGGCCGCTTGCTCGGCGTGATCTACCTGAAGGACATCGTCAAGGGCGGCATCCGCGAGCGCTTCGCCGAGCTGCGCCAGATGGGCATCCGCACGGTGATGATCACGGGGGACAACCCGCTGACCGCCGCCGCCATCGCCGCCGAGGCCGGGGTGGACGACTTCCTCGCCCAGGCCACCCCCGAAGCCAAGCTCAAGCTGATCCGCGACGAGCAGGCCAACGGCAAGCTGGTCGCCATGTGCGGCGACGGCACCAACGACGCCCCCGCCTTGGCCCAGGCCGACGTGGGGGTGGCGATGAACACCGGCACCATGGCCGCCCGCGAGGCCGGCAACATGGTGGACCTGGACAGCGACCCGACCAAGCTGATCGAGATCGTGGGCATCGGCAAGCAACTGCTGATGACCCGCGGCGCGCTGACCACGTTCTCCATTGCCAACGACGTGGCCAAGTATTTCGCCATCATCCCGGCGATGTTCCTGGCGTTCTACCCGCAACTGGGGGCGCTGAACGTGATGCGCCTGCACTCGCCGGAAAGCGCCATCCTGTCGGCGATCATCTTCAACGCGCTGATCATCGTCGCCCTGATCCCGCTCGCCTTGCGCGGCGTCACCTACCGCCCGATGGGGGCGGCGACGGTGCTGCGCCGCAACCTGCTGATCTATGGCGTGGGCGGGATCATCGTGCCGTTCATCGCCATCAAGCTGATCGACGTCATCATCACCACTATCGGCCTCGCCTAGGAGCCGTTCCATGCTCAAGCAAATCCGCCCGGCGATCCTGATGATCGTCGTCTTCACCGCCATCACCGGCCTGGCCTACCCGCTGGCCATGACCGGCATCGCCGGGGCCATCTTCCCGCGCCAGGCCGGCGGCAGCCTGATCGAGCGGGACGGCCACGTAATCGGCTCGTCGCTGATCGGCCAGAACTTCACCCAGCCGCAGTATTTCCACGGCCGCCCCTCCGCCACCACCGACACCGACCCGAACGACAGCAGCAAGACCGTTCCCTCGCCGTACAACGCGCAGAACTCGGGTGGCTCCAACCTGGCCGCCGCCTCCAAGTCGCTGCTGGACCGGGTGAGGGGGGATGCCGCGACCCTGGCCCAGCAAAACCCGGGCGCGGCGGTGCCGGTCGATTTGGTCACCACCTCCGCCAGCGGCCTGGACCCGGACATCACGCCGGCGGGTGCATTGTTCCAGGTGCCTCGGGTGGCGCAAGCGCGTAAGCTGCCGCAGGACCAGGTGCGCCAATTGGTGGCGCAGCACACGGAGGGCCGGCTGTTTGGCATCATCGGCGAGCCCCACGTCAACGTGCTGCAGCTCAACCTGGCCCTGGATGCGCTGGCCAAGAGCTAGAGCCAACCATACTCCGCTACAAAGCCCTCTCCCTCTGGGAGCTAAGGCATTCACACATCTCTGGTTGCCTGTTGGCGCCGGTTCTGATTCGCTCTGTCTGGGTTGGGAGCGATGAGCGATGGCGGATTTGGGGCTGGGGCGGTTTGGCGACCGTCGCCTGGAAAAAGGGGGGCCTTTTTGCATGCCCGGCTGGTGCAGACGGCCAGCCAAGGCGTGCGGGTGCGCCGTCTGGGAGGCAGCCGGGCGGGCGAAATCCGGCTGACGCGGTTCCTGCGCAACCCGGCGGTCAGTCCGGCCGAGATGGCGGTCACGGCGGCCAGACGCACTGCCGAGCGCTGTGTCGGGCGCCGTATTTTGGCCATCCAGGACACCACCGTTGTGCGCTCTGACGGCGGCGGCGGGCACTACCTGCATGTCGTGCTGGCTGTTGATGCCGAGGACGGCGCCATCCTGGGCCTGATCGACGCCGCATTTCTTCACCGCACCGCCGGGCGCAAGCAGCTGCGCCACGCCCTGCCGATCGAGCAGAAGCAAAGCCAGCGCTGGCTCGACGGTGCGCAGCAATCGGCCGAAGTGTGCGCCGATGCGGCGCAGGTCACGGTCATCGCCGACCGCGAGAGCGACATCTACGAAGCATTCGCGCAGCGACCACCCCATGTCGATCTGCTCGTGCGGGCCATGCACGACCGTAGCCTCGACGAGGGTGACCGGTTGTTTGCCCGCATCGATGCCCAGCCGATTGCGGGCCGGGTCAAGCTGTCGCTGCCGGCCAAGCCGGGACGCCGGGCCCGCGACGCGCAGCTTGCGGTGCGGTTTGCCCCGGTGCAGCTCGCCCGGCCCAAGGCTGGAGGCAAGGATGGGCTGGCCGTGGTGAACTTGCACATGGTCGATCTGCGCGAGGTCTGTCCACCGCCGGGCGAGCCTGCGGTGCATTGGCGATTGCTCGTGACTAAGCCGGTGAGCAACCTGATCGAGGCGATGGCCGTGGCCGACCTGTATCGCCGTCGGTGGGCGATCGAGCAGTTGTTCCGCACGCTCAAGACCCAGGGCTTTGACGTCGAGACCATCGACATCAACGACGACGCCCCTCGCTCGTGCCTGATCATGGCAGCCTTGGTGGCCGCGGTGAGCGTGCAGCAGTTGGTGCATGCCCGTGATGGCGGTCCAGGCCCTTTGCGCCCCATGACGGACGCGTTTGAGCCCGAGGATTTGCCGTTGTTGCGCGCCCATTGCCGTCGGCTTGAAGGCAAGACCGAGCGGCAAAAGAACCCCCACCCCGAAGGAAGCCTGGCCTATGCTTCCTGGATCTGCGCCCGGCTGGGCGGCTGGACCGGATACTACGGCAAACCAGGCCCAATCGTCATGCTGAACGGCTGGACCGAGTTCCAAATCGGACGAACCGCCGTCAATACACTTATCGCGCATGACAATGTGTGAATCCGCTAGCCCTCTGGGAGAGGGTTGGGTGAGGGCCCGCCACGCGCCATATCGTGTGCCTGGAACCCTCACCCCGACCCTCTCCCAGAGGGAGAGGGAGATAAACAGACCATGACTGACGGCCGCCCATCCCCCGACGCCCTCCTCGCCGAAGCCAACCGCGCCGGCCGCGGCCGGCTGAAGGTCTTCCTCGGCGCCGCACCCGGCGTCGGCAAAACCTACGAAATGCTGATCACCGCCGCCGCCCGCAAGCAGGACGGGGTGGACGTGGCGGTCGGCATCGCCGAGACCCATGGCCGCAAGGAAACCATGGCGCTGCTCGAGGGCCTCGAGATCGTCCCGCGCCGCCAGGTCGACTACCGCGGCCATATCGTCGAGGAAATGGACCTCGACGCCGTCCTGGCCCGGCGCCCCCAACTCGTGCTGGTCGACGAACTCGCCCACACCAACGCCCCCGGCAGCCGCCACCCCAAGCGCTACCTCGACGTGGAGGAACTGCTCGCCGCCGGCATCGACGTCTACACCACCCTCAACATCCAGCACGTCGAGAGCCTCAACGACGTGGTGGCGCAGATCACCCGCATCCGCGTGCGCGAGACCGTGCCCGACTCCATCATCGACCGCGCCGACGACATCGAGGTGATCGACCTCACCCCGGAAGACCTGATCAAGCGCATGCAGCAGGGCAAGATCTACCTGCCGCACCAGGCGGAACGGGCGGTGAAGCACTACTTCCTGCCCGGCAACCTGGCCGCCCTGCGCGAGCTGGCCCTGCGCCGCACCGCCCAGCGGGTGGACGACCAGATGGTCGACTACATGCGAAGCCACGCCATCAACGGCCCCTGGGGCGCCAGCGAGCGCGTGCTGGTGGTGATCGACGGCAGCCCCGGCGGCGACGCATTGGTCCGCACCGGCCGCCGCCTGGCCGACCGCCTGCGCGGCTCGTTCACCGCCATCCATGTCGAGAGCGGCGGCTGGCGCGACCAGGCCGGGCAGCAGGTCACCGCCGACGCGCTGCGGCTGGCCCAGCGGCTCGGCGGCGAGACCATCACCGTGCCCGGCGCCGACGTCGCCATCGCCGCGGTGGACTACGCCCGCGCCAACAACTTCACCCACATGGTCGTGCCGTCGCGGCGCTCGCACTGGACCGAGATGCTGCGCGGCTCCACCGCCCAACGCATCATCAGCCGCGCCTCCAACATCCACATCCACGTGCTGGCGGAGGACAGCAAGCCCGCCAAGGGCCAAGGGAGGGGCTTGCCCGCCTGGTCGATGCTGCAGGGCCTCACCCCCAGCGCCAGCGGCGGCAGCGTCCTCGCGGTGGCCGCGGCACTCAGCGTGGCGCTGCTGCTGCACGAGATGGTCGGCGTCACCAGCGTGGCGCTGGTGTTCCTCATGAGCGTGCTGGCGACCGCCGTCGTCTATGGCCTGGCCGCCTCGCTGCTGGCCTGCTTCCTGAGCGTGCTGGTCTACAACTTCTTCTTCCTCTCGCCGCTCTACACCTTCACCATCACCGACCCGGAAAACCTGGTCACGCTCGGCGTGTTCTCCGTGGTCGCGATCGTGGCCAGCAACATCACCGCCCGAATGCGCGACCAGACCGTCACCGCCCGCGCCCGCGCCAAGACCACCGAGGAGCTGTACCAGTTCAGCCGCAAGCTCGCCGGCGCCGTCTCGCTGGACGACGTCCTCTGGGCCACGGCGCACCAGGTCGCACTGATGCTGAAGCTGCGCGTGGTGCTGCTGCTGCCCGGCGAGCGCGGACTGGCGGTGCAGGCCGGCTTCCCGCCCGACGACATGCTGGACGACGCCGACCTCGCCGCCGCCAAATGGGCCTGGGAGCACAACCGCACCGCCGGCCGCGGCTCGGACACGCTGCCGGGCAGCAAGCGCCTGTTCATCCCCATGCAGACCGGGCGCGGCGCCATCGGCGTGATCGGGCTCGACCGCGACGAACCCGGCGCCCTGCTCACCCCCGACCAGCAGCGCCTGCTGAACGCCCTCTCCGACCAGGCCGCACTCGCCGTCGAACGGGTGAACCTGGTGCGCGACGTGGACCAGGCGCGGCTGCAGGCCGAGACCGACCGGCTACGCTCCGCCCTGCTCACCTCGATCTCGCACGACCTGCGCACCCCGCTCGCCTCCATCCTGGGGGCGGCGAGCAGCCTGGCCAGCCAGCACGGCAGCCTGGACGAGGTGGGGCGGGCGGCCATGCTGCGCACCATCCAGGAGGAGGCCGAGCGCCTGAACCGCTTCATCGGCAACCTGCTCGACATGACCCGGCTCGAATCCGGCCCGCTGCTGCCGGTGGCCGGCCTGGCCGACCTGTCGGACGTGGTGGGCGCCGTGCTGCGCCGGGCCGAACGCATCCTCTCCGCCTACAAGGTGCGGGTGGACCTGCAGCCCGCCCTGCCGATGCTGGCCATCGACATGGTGCTGTTCGAGCAGGTGCTGTTCAACCTGCTGGACAACGCCGCGAAATACTCGGTGCCCGGCTCCGTGGTGCAGATCAGCGCCTGGCAGGACGGCGGCATCGTGCGCATCCGGGTGATGGACGAGGGCGACGGCATTCCCGCGGCCGACCTCGAGCGCGTGTTCGACAAGTTCTACCGCGTGCGCAGCGCCGACCGGCAGCGCGCCGGCACGGGGCTGGGTTTGGCCATTTGCCGCGGCTTCGTGGAGGCGATGGGCGGCACCATCAAGGCCGCCAACCGCGACGACCGCTCCGGCGCCTGCTTCACCATCACCCTGCCGGTGCCCGCGCAAATGCCGCTCGAGGTGGAGGCGGCGTGATCGCCAGCGGGGCAAAGCTGCGGGTTTTGGTGGTCGACGACGAGCCGGCGATCCTGCGCTTCCTTCGCACCGGATTGTCGGCCCAGGGTTTCGTCGTCTCCGAGGTCGGCACGGGTGCCGCGGCGATGGAGGCGATCGGGCAGCAGGCGGCCGACGTGGTCGTGCTCGACCTGGGGCTGCCGGACATGGACGGGCTGCAGGTGATCGGCCGCGTGCGGGACGCCGGGTCGGTGATGCCGATCATCGTGCTCTCGAGCCGGGACGACGAGGTGAGCAAGGTGGCGGCGCTGGATCTGGGCGCCGACGACTTCGTGACCAAGCCGTTCGGCATCGACGAGCTGTTCGCCCGTATCCGCGCCGCCCAGCGCCACCGGCTGCAGCAGGCGGGCGAGCGCCCGGTGTTCCGCGCCGGTGACCTGTCGATGGACCTGGTACGCCGGATTGTGACCATGGCCGGCGCCGAGCTGAAATTCTCCCGCCGCGAATACGACCTGCTGCGCATGCTGGTGGCGCATGCCGGTAAGGTCTTGACGCACAAGCACATCCTGCGCGAGGTGTGGGGCGGTGAGACCGACGTGCAGTATCTGCGCATCTACATTCGGGCGCTGCGGCAGAAGATCGAGCCCGATCCCGAGCGCCCGATCTACATTCTTACCGAGACCGGCGTCGGCTATCGGCTGCGCGCGCCCGATTGACGCGTTACCCGCAAGAACATGGATAGCTGCGCATGAAGCTGAATGAGCTGATCGGCCCGGACCGTGTCATTGTGGACCTGCGGGCGAGCGACAAGGCGCAGTTGCTCCGCGAACTATCCCGCCAGGCGGCAAGCCGCACGTCGCTGGACAGTGGCGCCGTGCTGGCCGCCCTGGCGGCGCGGGAGGCGCTGGGGTCCACCGGGCTCGGCCGCGGCTTTGCCCTGCCGCATGCCCGCGTGGCCGGGATCGAAAAGCTGTTCGGCCTGTTCGTCCGCCTATCCCGCCCGCTCGATTTCGAGTCGATCGACGGCCACCCGGTCGACCTGGTGTTCCTGCTGCTGATCCCGGCCGGAGCGGGCAACGAGCACGTGGCCGCGCTGGCGGCGATTGCGCGGGAGATGCGCGACGAAGCGGTGGTCAAGCAGGTGCGCAAGGCGGGCAACGCCGCCGCCCTCTACCAGCACCTGTCGCCCGCCTCGGGGTAGCGCGCTCACTTATAGGCTTGCTTTCGCTCCCTCCGATGGCAGATTGTGCAACGCAGCACGAATGCTGCACGCGCGAAGCGTGCTCCCTTTTTGGTGGATGGACCCGATGCTCACTGTTGGCGACGCATTTCCCGAATTCAACCTCAAGGCCGTCAAGGGCGGTGCCGAGGGGCTGAACCTGAAGACCTGCTTTACCGACATCAGCCATGAGAGCGATGCCGGCAAGTGGAAGATCGTGTTCTTCTGGCCGAAGGATTTCACCTTCATCTGCCCGACCGAGATCGTCGCGTTCGGCAAGATGGCTGGCGACTTCGCCGATCGTGACGCCGTGGTCTATGGCGTCTCGATCGACAACGAGTTCACCCACGTGAACTGGCGCCTGCACCACGAGGACCTGAGCAAGCTCGAGATCCCGATGCTGTCGGACCTCAAGCGCGAGCTGACGATGGCGTGCGGCATCCTGGACAAGGCGGATGGCGTGGCCATGCGCGCGACCTTCGTGGTCGATCCGCAGGGCATCATCCGTTTCGTGTCGGTGAACCACGACAGCGTCGGCCGCAACCCGGCCGAGGTGCTGCGCGTGCTGGACGCGCTGCAGAGCGACGAGCTGTGCCCCTGCAACTGGAACAAGGGCGACGAATTCATCCAGATCGCCGCCTAACCTCTTTCATCCCCCTAACCTCTTTCATCCCCCGAACCTCTTTCATCCCCCGAACCTCTTTCATCCCAGTGTGGTTGGCGGCCCGGTTCGGCAGGCGCTGGGCCGGGCCGCTGCCGTTTTGGAGATCATCATGTCGGTCGAAGCCCTGAAGTCCCGCATCCCCGACTACGCCAAGGACCTCAAGCTCAACCTGGGCTCCTTGGCCACCGAGCCCTGCCTGTCGCAGCAGCAGCGCGCCGGCACCTTCGTCGCCGCCGCCCTGGCCTCGCGCAACGCCGAGGTGTCGGCGGCGCTGGTCGGCGAGTTCGGCGCCCAGCTCACCCCCGAGGCCCTGGGCGCCGCCAAGGCCGCCGCAGCCATCATGGGGATGAACAACGTCTACTACCGCTTCACCCACGAGGTTGGCGGCGACTACCCCAACATGCCAGCGCGCCTGCGCATGAACGTCATGGCGCGACCCGGCGTCGACAAGGCCGATTTCGAACTGTGGTCGCTGGCGGTGTCGGCGGTGAACGGCTGCGCCATGTGCATGGAGAGCCACGAAAAGGTGGTCCGCCAGGCCGGCATGACGCAGGAGCAGGTGCAGGCCGCGGTGCGTATCGCCGCCGTGGTGCACGCCGTCGCCGCCGTGCTGGACGGTGAGGACGCCCTGGCCCAAGCCGCTTGACGCCCTCTTCCTCTCCCTCTGGGAGAGGGCTGGGGTGAGGGAAGCCGTGGCGCCACCGGCCTTCCTGGGAGTGGGCCCCTCACCCCGACCCTCTTCCAGAGGCAGAGGGAGATAGCGACCCTGCCGGCTGCGACCCCGCGGGGTACAGCCGCCGGGCCACGCGCTCGATCGTCAGGCCCTGCACGATGATGGTGAACAGCACCACCCCGTAAGACACCACCAGCAACGTGGTGCGCTGCTCGCTCGGCGGCAGGCCCAGCGCCAAAGCCACCGAAATGCCGCCGCGCAGCCCGCCCCACGTGAGCATCGCCAGCGCCGGCCCCGCGACCCGGCGCGGCACCCGAGCGGCGACCATGCAGATCGACACGCTCAGCCCCCGCGCCGCAACCGAGAGCGGGATGGCCACCAGGGCCGCGACCAGTTCCGACCATTGGAACCGCACCACCACCACTTCCAGCCCGATCAGCAGGAACAAGAGCGCGTTCAACACCTCGTCCACGAGAAACCAGAAATTCAGCAGCTCGGTGCGGCTGGAAATCGCCTCCTGACTGCGCCGCGAGCCGAGCGTCACTCCCGCCACGACCACCGCGATCGGCCCGGACAGGCCCAGCGCGTTGGCCAGGCTGAATGCCCCCGTCGCCAACGCCAACGAAACCAGCAGTTCGAGGTGGTTGTCGTCGGCCGCTCGCAGCAGCAGCACCGCAATCCACCGCAGCACCAGCCCCAACAAGCCGCCGCCCACCGCCTCCACCACCGAATGGCCAATCAGCCCGGCGCCAGAGCCGATCGAGCCGCCCCCCGCCGCCACCCCCCCCGCTGCCACGCCCAAAGCCGCCCGGAACGCCACCACGCCCACGCCGTCGTTGAACAGGCTCTCCCCCGCAAACACCGCCTCGAGCGGCGCCGGCAGGCCCACCCGGCGCAGCATTCCCACGACGGACACCGGGTCGGTCGGTGCCAGGATCGCGCCCAGCACGAGGCACCAAGCGAACGGCACGGTCAGGCCGAGCCGCGGGAACACCAGCCACATCCCCCCGCCCAACAGCCCGACCGCCACCAGCGTGCCCAGCACCGCCAGGGTGAGCACCACCAGCTTGCGCTGCAGCAACTGACCCAGATCGACCCGCACCGCCCCGGCGAACAGCAGAAACGACAGCGCCCCATCCAGCAGCGACTGCGGCAGGTTCACGCTGCCCAGCAGGCTGCCGAGCAAGGCGCGCAGATCGTAGGCGGGAATCAGCGGGTCGATCGCCAGCATCACCAGCGACACCGCGAGCGAGATCACCAGCACGCCGATCGTGTTCGGCAGCCGCAGGGTGCGGTGGTTCACGACGCCGAACACGGCAGCGAGGGTGAGCAGGATTGCCAGCAGGCTGAGCGATGTCACGCTCTGGTTATGGCGGCGTGGGCCTGCCCCCGTCCAGTTGCACGGCGGCCCGCCTCTTGCTTTGCTCTGCGCCACAAGCGACAGGTAGTGACAAGCATGAAGCTCAGCCGCAGACACGCCATCGGGGCCGCCGCCGGTCTCGCCACCCTTCCGCGCTGGGCGGCTGCCCAATCCCGCGCCGAGACACTGCGCTATGTGACCGGCAACACCATCAACACGCTCGATCCGACGGCGTACGGCACCACCCGCGAGTCGTTCGGGCTAGCCATGAACGTCTACGACCGCCTGTTCCGCTTCGGCCGCAAGCGCTACGGCGCCAACTGGATCTTCGACTCCAGCACCATCGAGGGCGAACTGGCGCAAGGCTACCAATACAGCCCCGACCACCTCACCATCACCATCACCTTGCGCCCGGACGCGACCTGGCACGACGGCTCCCCGGTGACGGCCGATGACGTGAAGTGGTCGCTCGATCGCGCCGTCGCCGCCAAGTCCCTGGCGCCGCCGCAGCTCTCCACCGGCTCGCTCACCAGCACCGACCAATTCCGCATCACCGGGGACCATACGCTCGAGGTGAGCCTGCCCAAGCCGGACCGGCTGGCTTTGGCCAATCTCTGCGTGCCCTACGCCATCATGGTGAACAGCAAGCTGGCGAAGCAGCACGCCACCGCCGCCGACCCCTGGGCGCAGGAATGGCTCAAGGCCAACACCGCGGCGAGCGGCGCCTACATCGTCGAGAGTTCCACCCCAGGCCAGAACGTGATCTTGAAGCGCAACGAGGCCTGGAAGGGCGGCGCGCAACCCGGCTTCCCCCGCGTCATCATCCAGACCGTCCCCGAGCCCGCCACCCGCGCCAACCTGATCGAGCGCGGCGACGCCGACCTCGCCATCGACCTCGCCGACAACGACATCCTGGCGATGCAGAAGATGCCCAAGGTGAAGGTGGTGTCGATCCCACAAACCAACGGCTTCACCCATATCAGCATGAACACGCAGATGGCGCCGTTCGACAACGTCAAGGTCCGCCAGGCGGTGGCGGCCGCCCTGCCGTATGACGACATGTTCAAGGCGGCGCTGTTCGGCCGCGGCGCCAAGCTCTGGGGCGCGGACTGGACGGTCCCGCCCAACAGCAGCTTCCCGCAGCCCATGCCGTTCCGCACCGACCCGGCCCGCGCCAAGCAGCTCCTGGCCGAGGCGGGCATGCCCAACGGATTCAGCATCCCGTTCGCGATCAGCGCCGGGCAGGCGGCCACCGCCGAGCCGGCGGCGGCGCTGGTGAAGGAAGCGCTGGGCCGAGTGGGCATCCAGGTCGACATCCAGAAGAAGCCCGACGCCGAGTTCAACACCGCCGAGGCGCAGAAGACCCTGCCGTTCTTCCTCGACGGCGCCACCGCCTGGCTGCCCTCCACCGACTACTATTTCCGCCTGTATTTCACCCGCGACCAGCGCTGGAACTTCGCCAGTTGGAAGAGCACCGAAATCGAGCAGCTCTCCGCCACCGCGCAGTTCGAGACCGACCCGGCGCGCTACGACGACGAGTGCAAGAAGATGATCGAGACCTTCGTGACCAATGTTCCCTTGGTGATGCTGTGGCAGCCCGACCACGACGCCGCAATGGCCCCGAGCGTGGACGGCTACACCTACGAGTTCTACCGCCAAGCCGACTTCCGCACCCTCCGCCGGGTGTAAAGGCCAGGTCGAGCAAGCCACCGACAGTCTCCCTCTCCCGCGGGCGGGAGAGGGCCGGGGTGAGGGTGCGAGCGCTGTCAGGTCAGGCGCGGGGGCGCCCAAGAAGCCCTCACCCCGACCCTCTCCCGTGAAGAACGGGAGAGGGAGAAAAAAGGCGCTAGCCGACCTCAACCAGCCGCGCCAGCCGGTCGAACTCCGCCACCGACAGCGTCTCCGCCCGCCGCGCCGGGTCGATGTCCGCCTGCGCCAGCAGCGCCTCGCCCCCCAGCGGCCGCAGCGCCCCGCGCAGCATCTTGCGGCGCTGGCCGAATGCGGCGGCGGTCAGCCGCTCCATCGCGGCAAACAGCCCCGGGCCGGGCTGCTCCGCATGCGGCCGGAACCCCACCACGGCCGAAACCACCTTGGGCGGCGGCCAGAACGCCGCGGCCGGGATGCGCGCCAGGAGCTGCGGCGTCCCGGTCCATTGCGCCAGCACCGCCAGGCGGCCATAGGCCTCGCTGCCCGGCGCCGCGCAAATCCGCTCGGCCACCTCGAGCTGGAACATCAGCGTCAGCCGCTCCCAATTGGCCGCTTCGCGCAACCAGCGCACCAGCAGCGGCGTACCTATATTATAGGGCAAGTTCGCCACCACCACGCGCGGCGCCGGAACCAGCGCCGCCAGGTCCAGCGACAGCGCATCTGCAGTCACCACCCGCAGCCGCGCATGGCTCAGCGCCAACTCCTCGACGGCGGCCACTGCCCGCGGATCGATCTCCACCGCCGTCACCGAGTCCGCCCCGCTCGCCAGCAAGGCGCGGGTCAGCCCGCCGGGGCCCGGCCCCACCTCGAGCACATGCCGCCCGGCCAGGTCGCCAGCCAGGGCGGCAATCCGCGCCACCAACTGCAGGTCGAGCAGGAAATGCTGGCCGAGCGAACGGCGCGCATCCAGCCCATGCCGGGCAATGACCTCCCGGAGCGGGCCGTCAGCTCCGTTCGTCGATATAGGCCCGGCGCCGCAAGTCCCGCACCAACTGGCGGGACACCAGCTCCACCCGCTGGTTCAGCAACTGGTTGGAGATCTCCTCCTTGCTGGCGTCCGCGATGTTCTTCTGGTCGCGCGAGCACACCATCACCACGCCAATGCCGTCGGTGGAGATCAGCGGCCGACTGGCTTGGCCCGGCTGCATCGGAGTCAGCAGCGCGCGCATCGGGCCGGACAAGCCCTCCAGCCGGACCTCGCCCGGGTCGGCCGGGCGGGGGCTGTTGTTGGCCTTGTTCGCCGCCTCGATCGCGTCGCAGCTATGCGCGGTCTTGGAGATGGTTTCGGCGGCAAGAAGCTGCTTCTTCTGCTGGTCGGTCGGGTCCTGCGGGTTCAGCGGCGTGCTGAACGGCAGGAACACCTGCCGCAGCGAGATCACGGTCGCCATGTCCCGCCCGACCTCGCGCTTGTCGCGCAGGGTGACGATGATGATGCCGCCGGGCACCACGATCGGGTTGCTCACCGCGCCCACCGGCATCTGGCTCAGCACGGCGGCGACTTGGGGGTCGAGCGTGGAGGCGCGGACCCAGCCCAGGTCACCGCCCTGCAGCGCGGTCTGGCTCTGGCTGAACTGCGCCGCCACCACCGCGAACGGCGCGCCGGTGCGCAGCTCCCCGATTACGGTGTCGGCGAAGCGCTGCGTATCGGCGGTCTTGGTCGGGTCCTCGATCGGCAGGAAAATCTCCGCCACGCGATACTCCGGCTGGCCCGTCTCGGCCTTGATGACGGCCTGCTGCGCCGCGATGTCGGCGTCGGAAATCTCGGCGCGCGGGCCCAACTCGTCGCGCAGCACCCGGGTCCAGCCGATCTGCACCCGGGTCTGGTCGATCAGCGTGCGCAGCGCCACGCCCTGGGTGCCGAGCTTCAGGCGCAGGGCGCCGGGCTGCATGCCGTTGCGCTGCTCGATACTGGCGATGGCCGTGGCGATGTCCTTGTCCGACACCACGATCTTGCGGCGCTGCTCCTCCTGCAGGCGCAGCCGCTCGTCGATCAACTGCCGCTTGATCTGCGGCGCCAGCCGGCTGAGCACGTCCGCACTCATCGGCAGCCCGGTGGACAGCGCGAACAGCCGCGCCCGGGCCTGCACATCGCCCTCGCTGATCACGTCGCCATTGACCACCGCCACGATCCGCTCCGTCGCACCCGGATTGGCCGGCACCGTGGCGCTGACCGGCTGCACGCTCGAGCGCACCGCGGGCGCCGGCCCGGCGGCGGCAAGCAGCGCGGTCGCCGCGAGGAGGGCGGAAGTGAAGCCTGGACGCATTGCGTATCCCTCTTATCAGCCGTGGAAGCCGAACTGCCCGACCGTCTTCAGCGTGATCTGGAACAGGATCGTCGTGCCCCCATCGTCGCCGCTGATGGACGTATAGCGCCGGATGTAGTTGACGTCGAAGATAAAACACTCGTCTTCATAGGTGCCGCGCGCCCCGATCGTGTCGAGGCTGCCGGTCTGCACGTCGTAGCGGGCATTACCGGACAGCTTATAGCGGCCATACTGCGTGCTCACCGAGCTCTCGACTTCGTTGCGAGGCACAAAGTAGCTGGCCGGGTAGCCAGTCGGCGGATTTGCCGCCGGCGGCGTCAGGAACAGGTAGTACGGAGTGATGTCCGAGTACAGATAGCCCAGGCCCACCTTGAACACCGGCTTGCCGGCGGACGCCACCACCTCGCCGAAAGTCAGGTCGCCATTGACTGGGGAGACCCGGCCGCGCGCCGTCAGGTCGAGCCAGCTTGCGGGGGTGACCGTGCCGCGGAACACCACGTCCGACACGTGGTTGGTGTCGCCGGCCAGCAGCGGGATGCTGTCGTCGCGGTGCTCGCGGTAGGACTGCCCGATCAGGCCGTCGAAGGTGGTGCCGCCCCACACCCAGTTGAGGTGCAGCCCGACATTGGCGCGCAGCCCGCCATTGAACCGGTCGATGCCGCCGTAGCGGTTCAGCGAGAACAGCGTCGCGTCATCGAACTCGTAGTCGATGCTGTCCTCGTTGGGGATGTTGCGGCCGAAATACGCCCCGGCGTTGGGCGCGGCGATCAGTTGCACGATCGGCTCCACCACCTGCGTGCCCTCGCCCCCCGTGTCGCGGATGAACGGCCAGTGCATGATCGCGGCCACCGTCGGCTGCGCGCGCGCCAGGTCCGCGCTGGTGGCGGTGCCGTAGGCGGGCTGCTGATTGAGGTCGGTGGCGTTGTACGCCGCCACGTCGGCATGCACCGTCACGTTGTAGCGCTCGCCCAGATAGCCCGCGAACGGCCGCTGCCAATCCACGCTGCCGCCGGCCCGCTGCGTGTTGTTGCCCACCTCGCGCACGACGTTGAAGTCCTCCGTGTCGAACCGCCAGCGGCCGCCGAGGAAATCGGGCTCGCTGAAAAAGCTGTATTCGTAGCGCGGCAGCACGAAGGGCAGCGTCGATTGCGTGATCGAACTCGCCAAGCCCTGATAGGCGAGCGCGTCGAGCTTGGTGTAGGAGCCGACCCCGAACCCCTCCACATAGGCCGAGCTGGTCAGCAGGCTGCTGTAGTTCTGCACCCGGAAATCGGCCAGGTAGGTGGCGCTGGTGGCGCGATTGAGGTTGAACCCGTAGCGCCAGGTGTCGTCGTAGTCGAAGTCGCCCTTGGCGAAGACGTAGCCCTCGGGCGTGCCATGCATCAGCGCGCCGGCCGCGTCGACCAGCACGTTGCCGTTGTTGAACCGGCGGCGATACTCGGCCGAGACCTGCTGGCCGCTTTCGCTGGCGATCTCCGGCGAGATCGTCAGGTCCTGGTTGTCGTCGATGGCCCAGAAATACGGCTGCTCGAAGAAGGTGCCGACATGGCTGGCCTCGCCAAAGCTCGGCGTGAGGAACCCGCTCGCCCGCCGCACCGACGGGTCGGGCGTCGAGAGATAGGGGATGTAGGCCACCGGCAGCCCGTCGATGTCGAGCAGCGCGTCGCGGTATTCGATGCGCTTGTGCTCGATGTCTTGCGTGGCGGTGAGCGCGCGCAACTGCCACAGCGGCGGCTTGGTCGGGTCCGTCTTGCACAGGTCGCAGGTGGTGTAGACGGCGTGGGTCAGCTCGTTGATCTCGCCGTCGGTGCGGCGGGCGCCGTTGGCCGCCAGCTTGCCGTTTTCCGCCAGCAGCGTGCGCATCCCCACCAGCACGCCCTGCCGCATCCCCTGGGTCAGCTCGGCATAATCGGCGAACAGCACCTGCCCATCCGGTTCCACGATGGTGACGTGGCCCGATGCCGCGGCGACGTTGGTGTTGCGGTCGAAGGTGATCGTGTCGGCGCGCAGCAGGTGGTCGTTCTGCCACGCCTCGACATGCCCAGTCGCGGTGACGATGCCGGTCTCGCGGTTATACGCGATGCTGTCGGCGGTGAACCCGACCGGCTGGTTGCGGTCCAGCGGGGTGACTTGCCCGTTGCCGGTGGTGGGCGAGACGAATTGCGCCTGGGCCGTCTGGCGTGGCAGCAGCAGGGCCGCGCCCATGAATGCCCCCAAAGCCGCAGCCGGAACGGCGGCGGCCAGCGATCGCAGCGCCATCAACCATCCTCGAGATGGAGCAGCAACGCGACCGCCAGCATCAGCCCGGCCAGCGCCGGCGCCCAGGCCGCCAGCGCCACCGGCAAGGCGCCGGATTGGCCGAACTCCTCCGTCACCTTCGAGATCACGAACAGCAGGAAGCCAGCCGCCACCCCGCTGCCGATCATCTGCGCCACCCCGCCGCGCCGGGTCGTTCGCATCGAGAAGCCGGCGGAAACCAGCGACATGGTGGCCGCGAGCAAAGGCAGCGCCAGCAGCGACTGGAAGTGCAGCCGGTGGCGCACGGAGGAGAAGCCCGAGCGATCCAGCAGCCGGATGAAGCCCGGCAGCGCCCAGACCGAGAGCGTGTCCGGCGAGGCGAAGCTTTCCTGCACCCGGCCCACCGTCAGGTCGGTGGGCAGCCGCATGGTGCCGACCGGCTGCGGCAGGTGGTCGGGCAGCATGGTGCGCGCGCCATGCAGCAGCCAGGCGCCGGGGGTGAGCTCGGCGTCGCTGGCTTCCACGCGCTGCAGCTCGCGGTCATCCGGGCTGAGCCGGAACACCACCACGTCGGTGCCGATCAGGTGGCCCTTGTGCAGGCTGACGCTGCGCGCGTTGAGGATCGCCACCCCGTTCGGCACCAGCTCCCGGTCCGACTGGCGCAGCCAGAGCTGGCCGCCCGCCAGCGCCAGCGGGCCGCCGCCGGTGCGCAGATAGGTGTTGTCCAGCGCCTCCGCCCGGGCCAGCATCGCCGAGGACAGCGGGCTGATCAGCGCCGTCGCGACCACCCCGAGCAAGGCGGCGCAGGCGACCGGCGCCGACAGGAACTGCCAGGCCGAAATCCCCGCCGCGCGCGCGACGATCAGCTCGGAGGACCGGGTCAGCCGCCAAAACGCCAGGATCCCGCCCAGCAGGATGGCGAACGGCATGATCTGCAGCATGATATAGGGCAGCCGCAGCGCCGCGATCTGCAGCACCAGGCCGAACGTCGCATCGGGCTTGGTGGCGGCGCGTCGCAGCAGCTCAATGAAGTCGAACAGCGACACCAGCCCCGAGAGCGCCGCAATCATCGCCAGCACCGCGGCGGAGAACTGGCGCGCGATGTAGAGCGACAGGGTGGCCGAGACCATCACGCCGGCCTGGCTCCGCGGCCGACCGCCTGCGCCCCCGCCGCACGCAGCCGTTCCAGCGCGCCCGGCGCGAACAGGGCCCAGGCGCAGACCACGCCCGGCCCGACCGCCGCCAGCCAGACCAGCGGGATCAGCCCGGTCGACCGGGCGGCCAGGTTCGCCACCGCCAATTGCAGCGCCAGCAGCGACGTCACCGACATTGCCGCCACCAGCGGCCGCAGCAAGTTGCCATGCCGCCGGAACGACCCGGCGAGCACCGACAGCAGCGCCACCATCGCGAACGACACCGCCGTCAGCGGCGCCGACAGCCGCCGGTTCGCCTCCACCAGGAACTTGCCGGCATCCTGCGGCAGCAGCGCGCTCGTCTCCGGATGGAACAGCTCGTGCATCGACATCTCGGTCACGTCGCGATAGCGCACGTTGTCGTTCTTGCTGTTGCCCGTCAGGTCGACCGTGTTCTGCGTGAAGGTCAGCACGTCCAGCCGCCCGGTATGGCTGTCCACCTCCTCGCGCGAGCCGTTCTCCAGCAGCACCGCCGGGCCGTTCGGGCCGTCGATCAGCCGGCCGCGCTCGGCCAGGATGGTGGCGCGGGTGTTCTTCTCGCGCGTGTCCTCCACCAGGATGCCGCGCAACGTGCCGTCCACGTCGCGGGAGCGGACATAGACGGTGAGGTTGTCGGACGCCTCGGTGAACACGCCCTCCTGCAGCAGGAAGGCGGCCAGGCGGTTGCGGATGGCAAATTGGTATTCCCGGAACGCGCTGTAGCTGGCAGGCACAATCCATACGTTGAGCGCATAGCAACATACCATCGCCATGCACGCGACGGCCAGGGCGGGCCGCGCCAGCGCGACCTGCGACATGCCAGCCGTGCGCATGACCGTCAGCTCGCGGTCGCCCGAGAGCCGGCCATAGACGAACTGGATCACGACGAAGGTGGTGATCGGCAGGATGACGGCCACGAAGTCGGGAATCAGCAGCCCGGTGAGCTGCAGGAACACCAGCAGCGAGAGGCCGCGATTGACCACCAACTCCACGAACCGCAGCGACTGGGTGAGCCAGATCAGCGCCACCAGCGCCCCGGTGGCGCCGAGCAGGGCGATGATCAGTTGCCGGGCGATGTAGCGGTCGAGTCGGTTGACGATTGGGTAAGCCATGGTGGGGCTACCTTTAGCGGCGCCAGGCGAGCGGTAAAAGCCGTGAAGCCCACCTGTTGCATTTGGACGCACGCCGTGTGGTTTGCGCCGCGGCATCGGCCCGGCGCTGAGCCATCGTAGGGTGGGGTGCGCTTTGGCACCCCACCACAGCCGCACGCGTTGATGCGCTCGTGGTGCGATGATACGGTCCGGAGCAGCAGGTGGGCGGGGACATTGGCAATAATCGTAGCGACCAAGGGCCTATGATGGACGCTGTCTTGGGCGTGGACGTCGGCACCGGCAGCGCCCGCGCGGGCGTGTTCGACCTCACCGGCCGCAGCCTGGGCCAAGCCACCCACAGGGTCCAAATCTGGCGCCCGCGCCCCGATTTCGTGCAGCAGTCCAGCACCGACATCTGGAACGCGGTCTGCAGCGCGGTCCGAAATGCCCTGCTGGCGGCCGGCCCGGACGTGACCGTGCGCGGCATCGGCTTCGACGCGACCTGCTCCCTGGTGGTGATCGGCCCGGCGGGCGAGCCCGTCTCGGTGGACCCGGACGGCGCCGAGCTGCAGGACGTGATCGTCTGGATGGACCACCGCGCCAACGCCCAGGCCGCCCGCATCAACGCCGCCGGGCACAGGGTGCTGGACTATGTCGGCGGCCGCATCTCGCCCGAGATGGAGACCCCCAAGCTGCTCTGGCTGCAGGAGACCATGCCCGAGGTGATGGCCCGCGCTGGGCTGTTCTTCGACCTGCCGGACTTCCTGACCTGGCGCGCCACCGGCGCCACATCGCGCTCGCTGTGCTCGACCGTGTGCAAATGGACCTATCTCGGCCACGAGCGGCGCTGGGACGAAAGCTATTTCCGCCAGATCGGCCTGGGCGGGCTGGCCGACGAAGGCTTTGCCCGCATCGGCCAGGACGTGCGCCCGCTCGGCGGCGCGGTCGGGTCGGGGCTGTCGGCGGAGGCGGCCGCCGCGTTCGGCCTGCCGCCCGGCATCCCGGTCGGCGTCTCGGCCATCGACGCGCATGCGGGCGGCCTGGGCGTGATCGGCGCCTCGTTGGACGGGCAGACCCCCACCGACGCGGCGCTGCGGCAGCGCGTCGCCTTGGTCGGCGGCACCTCGAGCTGTCACATGGCGGTGGTGGCCGAGCCCGCCTTCGTGCCCGGCGTGTGGGGGCCGTATTTCTCCGCCATGATCCCCGGCCTATGGCTCAGCGAGGGGGGGCAATCGGCCACCGGCGCGCTGATCGACCACGTGGTGCAGACCCATGCCGCCTACCCGGCGCTGCTGAAGCTGGCCGAGCAGCACGGCCAAACCATGTACCAGGTGCTGAACGACCGCCTGGCCACCCTGCCGGCCGAGTTCCCCGCCGTGCTCACCCGCCACCTCCACGTGCTGCCGGACTTCATCGGCAACCGTTCCCCCCGGGCCGACCCGGCGGCGCGCGGGAGCATCGTGGGGCTGGGCCTGTCCGCCACCCTGGACGACCTGGCCGTGCTCTATCTCGCCACCATCCAGAGCATCGCCTACGGCACCCGCCACATCATCGAGGCGATGAACGCCAACGGCTACGCCATCGACACCATCATGGCCTGCGGCGGCGGCACCAAGAATCCGGTGTTCCTGCGCGCCCATGCCGACGCGACCGGTTGCCGCATCGTGCTGCCGCGCGAGCCGGAGGCGATCCTGCTCGGTGCGGCGATGCTGGGTGCGGTGGCTGCCGCGGCGTATCCCGACCTGCGCGGCGCGATGGCGGGGATGAGCGGCGCCGGGTCGATCATCGCGCCGGACCCGGCGGTGAAAGCCTATCACGACGCCAAATACGCCGTGTTCCAGCGGCTCTACGCCGACCAATTGGCCTATCGCGGCCTGATGCAGGGGCCCACGATGCAGGAGCCCACGATGCAGGAGCCCACGATGCAGGAGATGGCGTGATGACGGACTGGCGCGACAACGGCGTGCGCGTGATCCCGGGCGACAGCCTCGACACCAACACGGCGCAGACCCCCGGCATGAGCCGCGCCGCCGCGATCAACTTCGCCCGCGTCGGCGCGCAGAAGATCTGGGCCGGCACCGTGCACATCCATCCGGACGCCAAGACCGGCGCCCACCACCATGGCGCGCTGGAGAGCGTGCTCTACGTGATCCGCGGCCGCGCCCGCATGCGCTGGGGCGAGGCGTTGGAATACACCGCCGAGGCCGGCCCGGGCGATTTCATCTTCATTCCGCCCTACGTACCGCACCAGGAGCTCAACGCCAGTGCGGAGGAGGAGCTGGAATGCGTGGTGATCCGCAGCGACAACGAGGCGGTGGTGGTGAACCTGGACATCGAGCCGGCGCCGGGGCCGGAGACGGTTCGCTGGGTGGACCCCATCCATCGGGCATGACGGCGAGCGCCACGCTGGCCTCGGTCAGCGTGGTCGAGTTTGAGACGCGCGCCTGGGCGAACTCGAGAGATGCGAGAGCGGGATGAGTAATCCCCCATCCTACGGCGGCTCATTTTAGGGTCAGCCAACGTCGTCCATCACGGCTATAAGTCCGTCGGCCGGGTATGCGGTGGGTGCACCGGACCGTGCAGCAGCGATGGCGGCGAACGCGGCGATGACCGAGTCGAGCGCATCCGGTGAGGCGAGCATGATCTCGTGTTGGGCTGCGGTGAAGCCCAGGCGCTTGCCTAAGCCGCCCAGGATTTGCTCTCGCGCCGGACGTTGATCGGATTTGGCATAGCCGCTGTTCGATGGTTGCGATCCACACTGTCGGCTTGGTGCAATGCGCTTTCCAGCGATGGGCGTCTCCTGAGAAATCTATGCCGAGGTATATGCACTTTGCATCGCGGAGTTCGCTTGTCATGCAATCGATCTAACGGAAGGCATTGATAAGCTCGATCGTTTCCTTCGAGGGCGAGCCGTAGCTGACTAGCCTAACGTCCAGATCAAACGGGACCATCAGTTCTAGGCCCCGACGTAGCGCGGCGTGGATCCAGGCCGCTCGGTTGCCGAAGGCGCCGCCGCCGAGCAGCGTGAGGAAGACCCTGTTCGATCCGCCGCGCAGTCCGTTCAAGACGCCAGCCCATAGCGTCGCCTCGTATGCGGCCTCAAGCACAAGGATCGCCAGCGCTTCCCATTGGGCGGCCGGGATGTCGCTGTAGGCGACCGGGAGCGCCGAGCAGAAAGCTTGCGAAACAAGTGGCCGGTCTGGTCCTGTCGCGTCGATGACTTCCACGTCGCGGTGGATGCCGATGCGAAGCGCGCCACGCAGGGAATCCACCTGGTCTGCCGGCAACGCCGCAAGGTGCCGGGCGATGGCGTCAAGCCCGGTCTGGGTAGCGAACGCATAGCCGTTCTGCATCCTCCAAAGATCGCTGACTGGCCGCTCCAAGGCCGTGCTTAGCGCTACGCCGATCTCGGCAAGTGCATCCAACTGTCGCGTCGCAGTCTGGCCTTCGCCGTCGCCGACAGGGACGAAGTAGTTGCGATAGATGGTCGCTGCTCCCGCCGCGATTGCGCAAGCCGGGCCTTGTGTGTGGTCGTCCTCGTAGCGGGTGACGCCGTGCTCGGGCGTGATATCGGGCGAACTCATCTCGAGCAGATTGAACTGCGAGGCGACCTGGAACAGCGCTCCGGCATTGTCGCGTGAACGATGCAGTGCGCGCACATCCCCTGTCACGATGCTTGCCCGCAGTCGACCGCGGAGCCCGGCTGCTAATTTTGCCCGCTCGCGTAGGGTCTGGAGTGAGATCAATTCGAGTTCGCCGATGCCGTAGCGCGCCCCAGTGACGCGCGAACGCAGCGTTTTGCCCTCGGCTGCGAGACCAGCCCGCGTCGCATCGTAGCTGGTTTCTCGAAAGCCCGTAAGCGACTCGAACCAGTCCATGATGGTTCTTCCGATCGTCCATTGTGGGTCGCTGCCCGTCAGCCCCGAGGCTAAACCGCTTTGGGGCTGCCTGCATCGGGCATCTGCCTCGCGGCGTGCAGATCTTGCGCGGACTGGCCGGGTGGTAGGGAGGGCTTCTCGGGAGTGCGGAAGCAGGGCGGGTGGCAGCAGAGGTGCGGACGGGATAGGTCATCACCCATGGTACGGGGGGCGTTAGAGTGTGCGGCCTTCCGTTGAAATGACGTGGACGCCACCGCCGCGGCGAGTGCTTGGGAGCACGGTGACCTGGGCGACCGGGAGCGCGCCCGTAGGCCGGCGCAGCGTCACCAACTGGTTCAGCGCCTGCCATTTGCGCGCCATTGCGCGAGCCGCATTGGCCAGCGCATACAGCGAACCGCAGCCCAACACGAACAACAACGGATAGAGATTGTGCCGGAGAACGGCCAAACTCGATAGCACCAGCCCCTGCGACTGGCTGACCATACGGTTGGCCCATTGGCGAAGCATGGTGCGCGTGTCACGCCCGTCCTGCCTGGGTGGAGCGTCGTCCTGTCCCGCCGCAAACGGGGTTGGCCGGGCTTGCGCTTCCAACCCCAATTGCTGCAGCCGCGCTTCCGCCAACGCCTGCTGCGGCGCCGCGCCCGATTCGTCCAGCATAACGCCTGGGTTGAGCGTCGACGGCTCCGACAGCGTCCGGTCCACCCCTTCGGCGTCGGCGTCGAAGATGTCCTTGGTGGCGCCCGTCCGGTCCAGCAGATAGTCCCGCTGGCTCATCTCCGCCTCGTGCACCGCGCCGACCAGGCTGGCCGCGTCCTGGCTGACGGCAAGCGTGTGCTTGGCCGCGGCGTCCACCATCCGCGTCTGCCCCAAGCAGAGCAGCGCCCAGTAGAACCCAGCCGCAAAGACCAGCGCCATGAACAGGCCCGGCACGGCGGCGAGGCAAGATGCCCGCATCTGCGCGAACGGCAGTGGCTTCGGCGATGATCCCAGCTCCGCCCCGGCCGCATCGCGCCTCGGGACCAGCGGCAAAGCGGTCTCGATGGCAGTTAGCATCGCCGGGATGCCAGACGCCTTGGACACGATCATGTCGAACGAACTGGGCCCGCCCGCTCGATTGTCCCGCTCCTGCAGCAGCTCGGCGGACGCCGTAATCGCGATCAGTCGCGGCCGCCGCTCACCCGCCAGCAAATCCTGCGTCAGCCGCGCCGCGGCCAGCCCGTCCAACTCCGGCAGCGAATAGTCCAGCAGGGCCAGATCATAGTCCCCGCTGCGAAGCCGGCGCACCGCCTCCAACCCGTCCGCCACCACGTCCACCTGGTAGCCGCCACGCGCGACTGCGGCCCGCAGCAAGGAGCCCTGCAACTCGTCGTCCTCGGCAATCAAGATACGTGACGGCATGCGCGCGACAACCTTGCCCAGATGGCCTCAGTAGTATCGCGTCCAAAAGTTACCCGGGCGTAAAGCCAGCAGAGAAATCCTCCGCGGCCAGAGCCGAGCACTGGCGCAGCGAACCTGGGTCTTTTCGCCGGCTCGTTCGTTAGCGCGCGATGCCAGTGCCCTCGGTCAACCGCATCCTCGAAACCTCGCTCTACGTGGCCGATCTCGACCGGTCGGAGGCGTTCTACCGCCGAGTGTTCGGCTTCGAAGTCCTGTTTCGGGACGAGCGGACGTGCGCCCTCGCCGTGCCAGGGCGGCAGGTGCTGCTGCTGTTCCGCCGCGGCGCCTCATTGCAGCCGAGCCGAACCCCGTTCGGCGCCATCCCGCCGCACGACGGCCAAGGCACGCTGCATCTATGCTTTTACGTCACCCATGACGGCTTGGTAGACTGGGCGGCGCATCTCGCCCAAAGCGCTATCGCGGTCGAAACCCGGCTCGACTGGCCCAGAGGCGGCTCCAGCCTCTACTTCCGCGACCCGGACGGGCACTCGCTGGAAGTCGGCACCTCGGGCCTGTGGCAGAACGACCCGCCCTAACCCTAGACGGTTGCGGGCTTCGCCGCCGGCAGTTTCGCTGCCTGCTTGGAGATCTCGGCCACCAGTGACCAAACGCGAGCCGGCTCCATCTTGCTGTCCGGATCGTTCAGCATCCGCTCTAGCTCTTCCAGCTTGAAGTCGTAATCCAGGTCGGTCATCTGACGCTCCGCCACATGCTGCATCGCAACATCTAAGAACGCAACTTCAGACCCACAAGCAACAAACGTGAATGGAAGTTCACAGGAACGTTATAGCCCTGTTAGTTTGACGACGTCACGGCTGGAGCCAGTGCCACCAGCTTCGCCGACGGATGCGCAGGGTTGCGGAACCGCAGCTCGCCCTCGGGCGCCGCGTCCTCGGTGCCGAACATTTCCAGCCGCGTCGAGCAGCTCACCGCCACCACCGCCTTCGCCCCCGGGTCGGTCAGGAACTGCCGCGCCTCGCCCTCGAGCTCCATTCGTTCCCGCAGCAAGCGCCACTCGGCCTTGTCGGTGTCCTCGATGAACATGGCGAGGATCCCGGGCCGCGTGCCGGTCAGCCGGGTGGGCGCCACCGCGGCCATGCGCCGGCGCACGGCGCTCGCAACCTCGTTCTCCTGCCCAGCCCGCGCGGCCATGACGAACATGCTGCGCTCGGCCACCGTGACCGCAAGATGCGCCTCCGGGCCGAACTCGTGGCGCAGCCGCGGCATCAGCCCCAATTCGTCCGCTTGGGCAGCGGCCAGCATCAGCGGGTCCAACCGCAGCACCGCCGCCTCGTCGTAATCGGCCCGGCGCATCGAGGACAGCATGGTGGTGATGCGGCCATGCAGTGCACCCAATGCGTCACCCTCCGGCAGGTCCTTCAGGCCGCCGGGCAACGTCATCTTCAGCAGATAGCGGCCGGGATGCGCCGCCAGCCAGGTCTGCAGCTCCGGATCCACCCGGTCGCACAGTCGGCACCACGCGCCGCGATGCACCAAGCGGCCATCCTCCGCCGACACCAGCTCGCAGACCACCTCGGCTTCCTGGCCGTCGCGGTGGATCAGCAGGTCGAAGCTCGCCTCGTCCTCCAGCCCTGGGTAACTCACCTCGAAGCCGCGCGCCTTCTGCATGGCGGCGGCGCGAAGCATGTGGAAAACCGGCATCAGCGTGTTGTCCGCCGCCGCCGCCGCCTGCATCGCGGCGCGGAACCGGTCGCGTGCCTTGCCGGGCAACTGGTCGAACAAGCGGCTCGCATCGGCCGCCAGGCTGGCGATCCGGCGTTCGGCGGCACTCGGCGGCCGGTTCGGCCCGACCCGGCGCCAGCGCTCCACCGTCAGCTCCAGGATATGCCGCTGCAACACGGCGCGGCTGGCCCGCGTCTGGTCCGACGCCGCCTGCTCCAGCGCGCGCAGCCGTTCGCTCCATTGTTGAACGCCGAAGCCCTCCACGAACGCGTTCAGAGCGGCGGCATCGATGGGCGGGGGCGCGTCGTTCATGGACCCCATGTGAGTAGTTAGCGCCCGAATTACCGACTCACAATCCGGTGAGTCCGGCGGATTCCGGCAAGTTGCTAACATTCAGCAATGTGATTGCCGGCCAACCGGTCAATTCCCGTCTGCGCCCGGTCGCGCAACAAATGGTCCGCCAGCACGCAGGCCAGCATCGCCTCGCCCACCGGAACGGCGCGGATGCCGACGCAGGGGTCGTGGCGGCCCTTCGTCATCACGTCGACCTCGCGCCCCCGCTGGTCCACCGATGGCACTGGCGTCAGGATCGAGCTGGTCGGCTTGACGGCGAACCGCGCCACGATCGGCTGCCCGGTCGAGATGCCGCCGAGGATGCCGCCGGCATGGTTGCTGCCGAACGCGATGGCGCCCGCCGCCATGCGCATCGCGTCCGCGTCGTCCTCGCCGCGCAGCCCGGCGGCGGCGAACCCGTCGCCGATTTCGACGCCCTTCACCGCGTTGATCCCCATCAGCGCGCCGGCGATGTCGGCGTCCAGCTTGGCGTAGATCGGGGCGCCGAGACCGGCGGGCACGCCTTCCGCCACCAACTCGATCACCGCGCCGACCGAAGACCCGGCCTTGCGGATGGCGGCCAATTGCCCCTCCCAACGCGCGGCGGCCGCCGGGTCGGGGCAGAAGAACGGGTTGTTGCCCACCTCCGCCCAGTCCCAGGCGGCGCGGTCCACCCGGTCCGTGCCCATCTGCACCAACGCGCCGCGGATGCGCACGCCGGGCAGCACCAGCCGGGCCACCGCGCCGGCCGCCACCCGCATCGCGGTCTCCCGCGCGGAGGAGCGGCCGCCGCCACGGTAGTCGCGCAGCCCGTATTTGGCCTGGTACGTGAGGTCGGCATGGCCGGGGCGGAACTGCTCGGCGATGTCGCCATAGTCGCGCGAGCGCTGGTCGGTGTTGTCGATCAGCAGCGCGATCGGCGTGCCGGTGGTGCGCCCCTCGAACGTGCCGGACAGGATGCGCACCGCGTCCGCTTCCTGGCGCTGGGTGGTGAAGCGCGACTGGCCGGGGCGGCGGCGGTCCAGATAGGGCTGGATGTCGGCCTCGCCGAGGGCCAGTCCCGGCGGGCAGCCGTCCACCACGCAGCCGATCGCCGGGCCGTGGCTCTCGCCCCAGGTGGTGACGCGGAACAGGTGGCCGAAGCTGTTGTGGCTCATCCGGCCGGGTCGGGTCGCGGGCCGACCCGGAGCATGGCGTGCAGCTTGTTGCCTTCGGGGTCGCGGACATAGGCGCCGAAGTAGTCGGGGCCGTATTGCGGCCGCAGCCCGGGCGCGCCCGCGTCGGTGCCGCCCTGCGCCAGCGCCGCCTGGTAGGCCTGCACCACCGCCTCCCGGCTCGGCGCCCGGAACGCCACCATGCTGCCGTTGGCCGTGCCGGCGGGATTGCCGTCGATCGGGGTGCCGACGAAGAGCTTGCCGCTTTCGCCCCGGCGCTCCCATCCGGCGACGTTGCCGGCCTCGGCCAGCATGAACCGGCTGATGCCGAGCGGCGCCAGGAACGCATCGTAGAACGCCACCATCCGCTCCATGTCGCGGGCGCCGATGATGACGTGATTGAACACGGCGGCTCTCCTACTCGCTCGGGGCGACCGCGATATCCGGCGCCGTCGGGTTCTTCATGCCCACGATATGGTAGCCGCTATCGACGTGCAGCACCTCGCCGGTCACGCCCGACGACAGGTCCGACAGCAGGTAGACCGCGGCGCCGCCCACCTCCTCGATGGTGGTGTTGCGCTCGAGCGGAGAGTTGAACTGGTTCCAGCGCAGGATGTAGCGGAAATCGCCGATGCCGCTCGCCGCCAGCGTCTTGATCGGCCCGGCGCTGATCGCGTTGACCCGGATGCCCGCCCCGCCCAGATCCGCCGCCAGGTAGCGCACCGACGCCTCGAGCGCCGCCTTCGCCACCCCCATGACGTTGTAGTGCGGCATCACCCGCTCGGCCCCGAGATAGCTCATGGTGAGCAGGGAGCCGCCGGGCCGCAGCATCGGCAGCGCGCGGGCGCAGACGGCGGTGAACGAGAAGCAGGAGATGTCCAGCGCGGTGAGGAACACGTCGCGCGGCGTGTCCACATACTTCCCGCGCAGATAGGCCTTGTCGGCCCACCCGATGGAATGCACCACGAAGTCGAACTGGCCCCAGCGCTCCCCCAGTTCGGCGAAGGCGGCCTCCAGGCTGGCGTCGTCGGCAACGTCGCAGGGCAGCACGATGCTGCTGCCCACGCTCTCGGCCAGCGGGCGGACGCGCTTGCCGAGGCCCTCGCCCTGGTAGCTGAAGGCGAGTTCGGCGCCCTGGGCGGCGCAGGCGGCGGCGATGCCCCATGCCACCGAGCGGTCGTTGGCGACCCCCATGATCAGGCCGCGCTTGCCTGCCATCAGCGTGCCACCCAGTGGCTTGGGCGGCGTGGTCGCATCCGGCATGTGGGGATTCCTCTTTGCAGAACGGTATCGGCGGTGGTGGCACAGGCGACCGCGTTAGGGAAGGGCGGTGCTGGCTTGCGTCCGGCGGCAACAGCGCCACACTTGCGCATGAAGGAGCGAGCGATGCCCGACACCCATGCCCCGGCCGCAACCCCCGTCCCGGTGACGGACGACCCGATTGGCCTGTTCGCCGCCTGGCTGGCGCAGGCGACCGAGACCGAGCCGAACGACGCCAACGCCATGACCCTGGCCACCAGCACGCCCGGCGGCGCCCCCTCGGCGCGCATGGTGCTGTTGAAGGGCTTCGATGCCCGCGGGTTCGTGTTCTACACCAACGCGCAGAGCCGCAAGGGCGGCGAATTGGCCGCCAACAGCCAGGTGGCGCTGCTGTTCCACTGGAAATCGCTGCGCCGCCAGGTGCGCGTCGAGGGCCGCGTGTCCCCGGTGACGAGCGAGGAGGCGGACGCGTATTTCGACAGCCGCCACCGCCTGTCCCGCCTGGGCGCGATCGCCTCCGACCAATCCCGCCCGCTGCCCAGCCGCGCCGAGTTGGAGCGCAGCCTGGCCGAGGTGGAGGCGCGCTACCCCGGCGACGACATCCCCCGCCCGGCGCATTGGACCGGCTTCCGCGTCGACCCGGCGCGCCTGGAATTCTGGCAGGACATGCCGTTCCGCCTGCACGACCGCCGGGTCTACACCCGCGAGGCCGCCGGCTGGGCCACGGAGGCGCTCTACCCGTAGCGCTCTCAAAAGCCCTGCCCTGGGGTGAGGGGGGCCCCAAGCATTCACAATTGTAACATATTGCTGATCCAACCCCCGTTGGCGTAAAACCGTGCGGCCCGGCCCTCGCACAAGAAAGACGCCGCCATGCCGATCCGCAAGCTGCTGCTCCCGTTGACCGGCACGGCCGCCGGTGAGGCCGCCATCGCAACCGCCCTGATGACGGCGCAACAATGGAACGCCCACATCCTGGCCCTGCACGTGCGCGCCGATAGCCGCGACGTGGCGCCGCTCGCCGGCGAAGGCCTCTCGGGCGCGATGATCCAGGACATGATGCAGGCCACCGAGCGCGAGAGCGGCGAGCGCTCCTCCGCCGTGCGCCTGATGTTCGACCGCGCGATCGGCGCTCTGGACATCCACATGGAGCAGCCGACCTACCGCGCCGACCACCCGAGCGCCTCGTTCGCCGAGGTCATCGGCCGCGAGGAGGACCTGGTCGCCCAGCAGGCTCGGCTGGCCGACCTCACCGTCGTGCCGCACCCCGAATCCGGCGACGACGTGTCCTCTTCCGACGCGTTGCATGCCGTGCTGTTCGACAGCGGCCGCCCAGTAATGATCGCGCCGCAGAAGCGCCCGGCCAGCTTGGGCACGCGCATCGCGGTGGCCTGGAACGGCACCGGGGAGGGCGCCGCCGCCGTTGCCGCGGCGATCCCGTGGCTGCAACGGGCCGAAGCGGTCCGCATCCTGTGGGCGACCGAGTATCAACGCAACGGCCCGCCCCCGAAGGACTTGGCCGCCTATCTGGCCCTGCACGGCGTCTACCCCGAAATCGCCCAGTTCCGTCCGGTCGACCGTGAAGTCGGCGCCGGCATGCTGGCCGCCGCACGCGAGTTCGGCGCCGACATGATGACCATGGGCGCCTACTCGCACTCCCGCCTGCGCCAGTTGATCCTCGGCGGCGTGACCCGGCACGTGCTGGAACACGCCGACCTGCCCGTGCTGATGAACCGGTAGATAGCTGCGGCCCGGTTCTGAAGTTCGCCTCCGGACGGCTCGGCAAACTCGGGCGAACTTCAGAACCACCACTCTAGAGCCTGATCGCATCAGGTTGAAACAACCTGATGCGTGAATCAGCCTCTCAAACAAAGAGTTAGAGCATGATTGCTTCGCCTATCAGAAGCAATCATGCTCTAGAACAACTCCAAATCCGACCCATGCCTCCGCCCCGAGGCGTCCGCCGGGTCGTCGGCGTCCTCCGTCACGCGGAACCGCGTCGTCAAGTCCAGCAAATCATCGGTCTCGTAGGCCAGCGAGTGCGTGGCGGCGGTGCTTTCCTCGACCATGGCGGCGTTCTCCTGTGTCACCTGGTCCATCAGCAGGATAGACGCATGCACCTCTTGCAGGCTGACCGACTGCTCGTGGTTGGACGCGGCGATCTCGCCCACGACGGTGTTCACGTCGCCCACCTGCCCCATGATGCGGCGCAGGGCCGCCGCGGCATGCGCCACCATGGTGACGCCTTCGCTCACCCGCTCGTTGGAGGTGGAAATCAGCGTCTTGGCCTGCTTGGCCGCCTGGGCGGAGCGCTGCGCCAAAGCGCGCACCTCGCTCGCCACAACGGCGAAGCTGCGGCCACCCTGGCCGGCGCGGGACGCCTCCATCCCGGCGTTCAGCGCCAGCAACCGGGTCTGGGACGCGATGTCGTTGATCACCTGGATAATCTGCGTGATCTGCTGCGAGGATTGCTCGATCGTGGCCATCGCCTGCGCGGCTCGGACCACGACCGCCTCGGATTGCTCGGCGTCGGCCTTGGTCCGCGATACGATCTGGCTGGCGTGCTGCGCGTCCTCGGCAGTTCGCCGCACGCGCGCGGCAATCCCGTCCATCGCCTCCGTGGTCTGCTGCAAGCTGGCCGCCTGCCGCTCGGAGCGTTGACTCAACTCGTCGGCCGCCTGGGCAATCTGGTTCGTCCCGGCGTTCAGCGCGGCGGCGTTATAGGCGATGCCGCGGATCATCTGCTGCAACTGGTTCGCCGCGTCGTTGAAATCCGTCTTGAGCTGCTCGTATTCAGGCCCGAAGTCGTGCTGCAGGCGGAAGGTGAGGTCACCCATGGCCAGGCGCTGCAGTCCCTCGGCCAGCCCGTTCACCACGGCGCGCTGCGTGGCGTCCGCCGCGGCATGCAGCGCTTGGATATCGGCCAACTGCTGCTTGATGGCGCTCTGCATGCGGGCCAGCGCCCTCAGCAGGATGGCGATCTCGTTGCGTCGGCCGCGCTTCTGCGGGATGTCCTCATCCAGCCGGCCTTCCGCAATCGCCGAAGCAGCGAAGGTTGCCTGGCGCACGCCCGGAACGATCATACGGTTCAGGGTGACCGCGACGGCGAGGCCAGCCAGTGAGATCGCGACAAGCGCCACCCAGGTCGACCGGATCGTCACGGCAATCAGCGCTTCCTCCTCGATGCGGAAATCGAAACCTTCTTGCGCGAACTGCTCGACGACGGAGTTGAACGCTGCGGCAGTCTCGGTCAATCGCGTCAGCGAGCCGGGCACGTCGGCAGCCTGCGCCTTCAACTGCAGAACCTTGCGGCGCAGCAAGAAGGTCGTGTCCCGAGCGGCCCCATGTGCCGCACGCTCGGTGACGGAGTCGAGTTCGTCGGCAATGTCGTCGAACTCGGCCATCGCCGCCGCAGCGTCGAACGATGCACCGTGCGCGCGGTCTCCAGTTTGGCGCGCCAATTCGGCGAGAGCGTATTGACCGCGCAAGACCTCGAACTTCGTCGCCGCTTCCCGCACGAAGCAGATGGAGGTGAGTGCCTGATCGTAGGTGTTCAGCGCAAGCTGGCCGAGGCGGCCTTCACAGCGCAGGATGAAGCAGGCAGACGCGATGGTCATGACCGTGATCATCAGCCGCGCAAGCATCGCTTGCGTGCGGAGCGTCAGCATGGGGAGGTGCCGAACAAGGCAGTCAGGTACTCCTTTCCGCAGCAAGACCGCAGCGCCGCACGATAGCGGCGTTCAGACCCGGCCAAGCCGAAGTGACGCCAAGCTAGGTTAGAAAGGTTTCGCGGGCGTTAAGAGGTCTCGAACTAGAGCCTGATCGCATCAGGTTGCAACAACCTGATGCGTGAATCAGCCTCTTAAACAAAGAGTTAGAGCATGATTGCTTCGCCTATCAGAAGCAATCATGCTCTAAGGCGGCGCTGGCAACGCCGACCCAGCGGCCGCATCGCCCACGAAGCTTTGCGGATCGGACGCCGGCTCCCCCTCCTCAGCCTCCAGCCGCGCCACGCAGCCACGCGACCCGGCGATCACGTCGTCCCAAGCCGCCGGCAAGGACGTGAGGCTCTGCAGCAGGCAACTGTCGTAGAAGGTGAGGTCCCGCCCGGCGCCGCAGCCGAACGACGGACGGTCGGCGCGCGCGGCGGTCAGCAGCACCCGGTTCGGCCGCGCCATCGGCGGCTTGGCAAACCCCCCCGAGTAGCAGGCCGAGACGATGGCGACCGTCGGCGCACCGCCGCAGCCGGCCTGCAACGCACGGTCCAGCGCCGCCGGGCCGATGAACTCCGTGCGCGGCGACAGATACAGCCCCTCGCCATGCGCCCCATGCGAGGTTAGGAACAGGAAGCAGGATTGGCCCGGCGCCGGGCGCAGCGCCGCGATGGTGTCCAGCACGCCCGCGCGGGTGGCCAAGCGGGCGCCGGGCCGCTGGGCAGCGCTCAATATGTGGATGTCCGCGGGCGCCGTCCCATCCACTCGCAGCAACTGCGCCATCCGGTCCACCGCGTGGTCGAACACCGGCAGCGAGCTGTCGCCCGCGACCAGCACCGCCACATAGTGTGCTTGCGGCGGCGCGGCGGCCGCGGCGGGCGGCGCGGCCTGGCTGCACCCGGCCAGCACCGCCGCGAACAGCAGGACGGCCCCGCATTTCACGCGGGCGGCAACCGGTGCAAGGTGGTGCGGCGCATGTCCGTGTCCTCGAGTTCCGTCGTGGTGGCAACGTCGTAGACGGCGAACGGCTGCAGGCCCGGCGGCAGATAGGCGCGGCCAGGATCGGCGATCCAAACCTCCGCCGCCGCGGCCATCCGGCGCAGCCAGGGCAGGATGTGCCCGGTCATCGGCGCCTCGTAGCACACGTCGCCGCAGAGGATCAGGTCCCATCGGCAGGCGGCGCCCACCAGGTCGGCCGCGTCCGCCTGCAGCGCCAGCCCGTTGGCTGCCGCGTTGAGCCGGATGGCCGCCGCCGCCATCGGGTCGATCTCGGCGGCCTCCACGCTCACCGCCCCCGCCATCAGGCACGCGATCGCGGCCAGGCCGCCGCCCGCGGCAAAATCCAGCACCCGGCGGCCCGCCACGCGCTCCGGATGGTCCAGCACGTAGCGGGCCAGCGCCTGGCTGCCCGGCCAGGCGAACGCCCAGAACGGCGGCTCGATGTTGCTCTCGTGCAAGAACGTCTCGCTCGCCAGCCAGATCGGCGTGATCGCGGTCGCCAGGTACAGGGCCACTTCCGGCACCAACGGCGGGCGGCTCAGCGCGGTGTTGGCGGCGACGAACTCGGCCGCGGTCACAGCCGCCCGAGCAGGAGCGCCGCCGTGACTGCCAGCCCCACCTCGCGGTTGAGCCGGAACAGCCGCAGGCAACCCGCCGGGTCGGCGATGTCCAGGCGCTGGGCTTGCCAGGCCAGCAGCGCCGCCGGGCCGAGCAACGCCAGGAAGAACCACGGCGACAACCCCGCAAGCCCGCCCGCCACCGCCAGCGCCGCCACCGCCGCCGCGTAGCACAGCGCCAGCAGCGGCCGCGTCCGCCGGCCCCACAGCCGCGCGGTGGAGCGGATGCCGGCCAGGGCGTCGTCCTCGCGGTCCTGGTGGGCATAGATCGTGTCGAACCCGAGGTCCCACAGGATGGCCGCCGCGTAGAGCGCCAATCCGGCCGCATCGAGGCGCCCGGCGCCGGCGGCGTACCCCATCGGCGCGCCGAACCCGAAGGTGAACCCCATCACCAACTGCGGCCACCAGGTCACCCGCTTGGCCAGCGGATACAGCCCGACCAGCACCAGCGAGCCGACCCCCAAGCCCCAGCACAGCGGCGGCAGTTGCAGCAGCACCAGCAGCCCCGCCAGCAGCATCAGCCCGAGCAGCCCCGCCGCCTGCCGCATCCGCAGCGCGCCCGAGGCCAGCGGCCGCCCCGCCGTGCGCACCACTTTGCGATCGAGCTCGCGGTCCCACATGTCGTTCACGATGCATCCCGCCCCGCGCATGACGACACTGCCCACCGCGAACAGCAGCAGCAGCCACGCCGAGCGGCCCGGCGGCGCGCCCGAGAGCACGATCCCCCACGCGCCGGGCAGGAACAGCAGCCACACGCCGATCGGGCGGTCCAGCCGCAGCAGCAGCGCGTATGGCCGCCAACCCGGCGGCAGCCGCGCTGTCCATCCGCCGGCCGCGATGTCGGTGTGGCTCATGCCGTCCTCTCGCGCCGCCGCGTCCGCCGGTCAAGCTGTGGGGCGCCTCCGCTTGACGGGCCTGCCCAGCTATACCATGGCTCGACACAGATAGCCGGAAGGGCGCCGCCGCCGCATGTCCAACCCATCCGACACCGATGACACGCCGATCGCTTCGGTGCAGCAGCTTGCCGACTACCTGGCGGCAGGCGGCAAGCCGCGCGACCAGTGGCGCATCGGCACCGAGCACGAGAAGTTCGGCTTCCGCCAGCCCGACTTGCTGCCGCCGCGCTACGAGCCGCATGGCATCCGCGCCATCCTGGAGGCGCTGGCCGGCCCCGAGTGGTCGCCGATCCTCGACAACGGCGCCATCATCGGGCTGAAGGGCTCGGGCGCGCACCAGGGCGCCTCCGTGTCGCTCGAGCCCGGCGGCCAGTTCGAACTCTCCGGCGCGCCGCTGCGGACCTTGCACGAGACCAAGGCCGAACTCGCCGAGCATTGCGCCGCCGTCAACGCCGTGGCCGGGCCGATGGGCATCGGCTTCGCCGGCCTCGGCTACCACCCCACGATCACGCGCGATCAGGCGGCTTGGATGCCCAAGAGCCGCTACGCCATCATGCGGCGCTACATGGAACACACCGGCACGATGGGGCTGGACATGATGTTGCGCACCTGCACCGTGCAGGTGAACCTGGACTACGCGGACGAGGCGGACATGCGGCGCAAGCTGCGCGTGTCGCTGGCGCTGCAGCCGCTCGCCACCGCCCTGTTCGCCAACTCCCCGTTCAAGCAAGGCCGCGCCAACGGCTACCTCAGCAATCGCGCCCATGTCTGGACCGACGTCGACCCGGCGCGCACCGGCATGCCACGGCTGATGTTCGCCGAGGAGTTCGGCTTCGAGCGCTTCGTCGACTGGCTGCTCGAGATGCCGATGTACTTCATCCTTCGCAACGGCCGTTACATCGACCTGGCCGGCCGCTCGTTCCGCGACTTCATGGCCGGCCGGCTCTCCGACGCCCAGGGCGAGGTGGCCACCATGGGGGACTTCGCCGACCACGTCACCACCGCCTTCACCGACGTGCGGCTCAAGCGTTTCCTCGAGATGCGGGGCGCGGACGCCGGCAGCCAGGACATGATGGTGGCGCTGTCGGCGTTCTGGGTCGGCCTGCTTTACGACGAAACGGCGCTGCAGGCCGCGGAATCGTTGGTGCGCCGCTACGATGTGGAGGCGTTCATCGCCCTGCGCCCGCTGGTGCCGCGCACCGCCATGGACACCCCTTGGCAGGGCGGCACCCTGCGCGACCTCGCCCGCGAAGCCGTGGCCATCGCCCGCTCGGGCTTGCGATCGCGCGCAATCCAAGCCGGGTCGCACGACGAAAGTCATCTGCTGGACCCGCTCGCCGCCATCGCAGAAGGGGCACCGATACAAGCTGAAATATGGCTTGATCGTTACGCCGGCGTATGGGCTCGTGAAATTGTGAGCATTTTCACGGAGGCTCGCCTATAACGCTGACATACGATTATAGTCTTGCTACGACGCGAAACGGTTGACCAAAATGACCCAACGATGAGTGTGCAAACCGAGGTAGACGCCGCTCCACTAAGCCTGACCAGTCCGATCGCCATGCGGCTTCGTCTCATCGGCCAAATGGAAGCCTGGACGATCAATAGTGAAAGCGTGCTACCGCTTGGCCGCAAGACCCGAGCCTTGCTCGCAATCCTTGCCCTGGCCGGCTCGCGTCCGGTGATCCGCTCGCGCCTGGCGGAACTCCTGTGGTCGCAGCGCCACGAGGAGCAGGCCCGTGCCTCCTTGCGCCAGGAAATCCACCGCTTGCTCGAGGCGCTGCAGCCGACCGGCGCCGAGATCATCCGCGTCACCCGCGACCATCTCTCGTTGCGCTCCGAACTGGTCTGGGTAGACGTGGATGAGGTGTGGCGCGCCACCCCGGCCGACCCGTCTTCGCTCTCGCTGCTCGACGGCGAGTTGCTCGACGAGTTCGACGGCATCGACCCGGCGCTCGATCAATGGCTTGCCGCCGAGCGCGAGCGCCTGCGAGACCGTGCTCGCGGCATTGCGGAGGCCTTGCTGGGCGAGCAGGCCTCGCCCGAGACCGTCATCCCGGTCGCCAAGCAGCTCCTGGAGATCGACCGGGCGCACGAGGGTGCCTGGCGGGCGCTGATGCGCGCCCATGCCGAGCGCGGCGAGCGCGGCATGGCGATCCAGGCCTACGAGCGCTGCCGCTCGGCCATGGCGGACCTGCTGGACGCGACGCCCTCCCCCGAAACGCAGCGGCTGGCGGCCGAAATCCGCGCGGGCGAGACGCCGGCGGTGGCCAAGCAGGTCGAGGCGCCCAAGCTGGAGGTGCGCCCAAACGGCGCCCGCGGCGGCGCCAAGGTCGGCGTGCTGCCGCTGCAGCTTCTCGGCACCGGGGACGAGGAGAGCCATCTCTCGCTCGGCCTGGCCGAGGAAGTGACCGCAGCCCTGCAGCGCTTCCGCTGGATGTTCCTGGTGTCCTCCTCCTCGCTGGCCCAGTTCGGCAGCCGCGACGAGGCGGCCCTGCGCCGCACCTTCGGGCTGGACTTCCTGCTCGACGGCAGCGTCCAGCGCGTGGCCCGCCGCCTGCGGGTGACGATGCGCCTGCTCGACCTGCGCGATGGCAACCGGATCGTCTGGGCCCGCCGGTTCGACCGCCAGATGAACGACCTGCTCAGCCTGCAGGACGAAATCGCCGCCGAGGTGGTGGCGCAGATCGACCCCGAGATCCTGCTCATCGAGGGCCGCCGCGCCGCGCACCGGCCGCCCACCGACAGCACCGCCTACGACCTGGTGCTGCGCGCCCTGCCGCTCATCGTGCGGCTGCGCCAGGACGAGTTCCGCGAAGCGGGGGACCTGCTCGCCCGTGCGATCGAGCTCGAGCCGGAATATGCCGCCGCCCATGCCTGGCGCGCCTATTGGGCCGCGTTCTGCTTCGGCCAGGGCTGGGCCGACCAGGACGACCTGCTCCTGGCCGAGGCCGGCCGCCATGCCGAGCGCGCCATCACGCTCGACCCGCAGGACGCGCGCGGCCTGACCATCGCCGGGCACGTCCGCGCCTTCCTCAACCGCCGGCCGCGCGAGGCGCTCGAGCTGCATGGCCGGGCCTTGTCGCTCAACCCGAACCTGGCCATGGCCTGGGGCTTCTCCGCGATCACCTACACCTACCTTGGCGAACTCGACGAGGCGGCCCGCCGCTTCGCCCGCTACAAGCGCCTCTCGCCGATGGACCCCAACGCCTTCTTCTTCGACAGCGGCATGGTCATGCTCGAGCTGTGCAAGCGGGATTACGGGGCTGCGGTGATGATCGGGCGGCGCGGGTCGGAGCTCAACCCGTTCTTCACCGCCGGGCTGAAGCACTACGTGGCCGCCCTCGGCCATGCCGGCCTGCGCGAGGAGGCCGCGTCCGTGCGCAACCGCCTGCTGGCGATCGAGCCGGGCTACACCGTCGCCGAGGCGATCCGCCGCAGCCGCTACGAGCAGCCGAGCGAGACCGAGCACTACGCCGAGGGCCTCCGGCTCGCCGGCGTGCCAGAGGGCGACTGATCGACCTGCTGCGCTCTGCAGACTGCTACCGGAGACAATCTCCCTCTCCCGCGGGCGGGAGAGGGTCGGGGTGAGGGTGCGAGGGCCGCCGTCCCCCCGCGGCGGGCCCGTCCGCCGATCTCTCCCCTGGCGGCTAAGCCGCCGATCTCCCCCCTGGCGGCCATGCCGCCTATCTCCCAGTGCAACCATTTCGCACACTCCGCGATAGCCCTGAACAGATCACTTAGGGACACACCGCATGGCGAAGGACTCGGGCCCGGGCACCGTGACCCTATTGTTGCTGGCAGCCGTCGGACTGCTCGCCAGCACCTACGGCCGCAGTTCGGCGCCGGAACTGGCCAGCATCGGCGGCTCGGCCCGTCAGGCGGACCGCCGCACCTCCACCACCCAGCCCGGCAGCGGCAAGGCGGCCGTCGCAGGCAGCAAGGCGGGCCACGATGCCGCCAGCCCCAGCCAAATCCCCCGCCGCGGCTGGTGGACGGTGATCAAGCGCACCTTGGTGGGCTTCAACGACGACCGGCTGATGACCGAAGCCGCCGGCGTGACGTTCTACAGCCTGCTCGCATTGTTCCCCGCGCTCGCGACCATGGTGTCGCTGTTCGGCCTGGTGGCCGACCCGGCGACGGTCAACGACCAGTTGCAGCAACTGCACGGCGTGGTGCCCGGCGGCGGTCTGGACCTGATCACTGCGGAGGTGAAGTCGCTCACCGCCAACGGGCGCCAGGCGCTCGGCCTCGGCGTGCTGATCGGCGTGCTCACCTCGCTGTGGAGCGCCAACCAGGGCATGAAGGCGCTGTTCGACGCCTTGAACGTGGTCTACCACGAGAAGGAGAAGCGCGGTTACTTCAGCCGCACCTTGGTTTCGCTCTGCTTCACCTTGGGCGCGATCGTCTTCATCATGCTGGCGATGGCCGCGGTGATCGTGGTGCCGATCGTGCTCGACGACCTCGGCTTCGGCAGCTACACGGCGGAAATCGTCGCCGCCGCGCGCTGGCCCGGGCTGATGGTGCTGCTGGGACTGTTTCTGGCTTTCACCTATCGCTTCGGACCCAGCCGCACCCAGGCGCGCTGGCAGTGGGTGAGCTGGGGCAGCGTGTTCTCGTCCGTCACCTGGTTGGTGGCGAGCTTGGCCTTCTCGTATTACGTCGCCAATTTCGGCAGCTACAACAAGACCTACGGCTCGCTCGGCGCTGCCATCGGGTTCATGACCTGGATCTGGATTTCGTCGATCATCATCCTGCTGGGGGGCGAGCTCAACGCCGAGTTGGAGCAGCAGACCGAGCGCGACACCACCATCGGCCCCGACCGTCCGATGGGCCAGCGCGGCGCCGTCAAGGCCGACACCAAAGCGTAGCCCAACCGAACACTATCTCCCTCTCCCGCGGGCGGGAGAGGGCCGGGGTGAGGGTGCGAGACCCGCGATCCGTCGGCGCAGTGAACTGAACAGCCCTCTCCCAGTGGGAGTTTCGTTCCGCTCACTCCAACCGCCGGTCATCCCCCGCCGCGACCGGGGCCGCCAGGTCGCTCATCAGCCGGTCCGCCACCGGGATGCGGTAATGCACCGGGTCCCAATAGCTGTCTGTGTTGGTCGTGATCGGGCTCGGGATCATGAAGTCCAACACCTCCACACCCGGTATCCCCCGCGCGATCCCCACCACCTGGCGCTTGCAATCCCCCAGCATGGCGGCGAAGTCGCTCCCCGGCGCCCCTTGCTGCGCAACATAGGACGGGGTGAAGAACACGATCTTCCGCGTCGCCTTCGGCAACCCCGACAAGGCCTCCGCGAGCAGCGGCAGCGCCGGCAACACATGCGGCGCGCTGGCGGCGGTCAGGTCCGGCGGGATGCCCCAGCGGATGAACGCGGCCGCCACCCGCGCCGGGTCCCAACTGGCTTCCGGCGGCACGAAGCTGGTGTAGCCGTCCAGCCCATAGGGCGGCCGCTTCAGCCCCACCATCACCGCCAACTGCTTCACCGCCTCCTGCAGCGCGAACACGTTGGCGATGTGGAAATAGCCGTGCCAGAGCGGCTGGTGATACATCCAGTCCGGGAAGTCCCGCCCGGTCAGCCGCGTCGGCTTGGGTGCGCACCAGGCGGTGTCGAGCCCCAGGATCACCGTGCGCGCGCCGGGATGGGCGCGGGTGAACACGGCCAGCACCTGCGCCTGCTCCCAAGCGGTGGCGGCGTTCATGGCCAGGTTCACGAAATGGCCGCCGAACAGCGCGTCCAGCCGCTCCGGCCGCAGCAAGCGCGACGACGAGGTGCCCACCACGGCCGAGTCGAACCGGGGCGAGCGGGCCAGCGCCGGCGCGGTGAAGCGCGCATTGCTGGTGATGGGAACCCGAGGCAGCGGCGGCGAGAACGGCAGCGTGTCCCACGGGTCCACCACCGCGATCAGGGCATAGAGCGCGAGGAACCCGGCCGCCGCCATGCCGAGAAACCAGAACAAGGCCCGGCGCCAGGGGTCAGAACTGGAAATAGATGAACTCGTTGGGCAACCGCCCGCCCACCAGCAGCAGCAGCGCCACCAGCGCCAGCCCCGCCGGCACCGCGAGCCAGGGCGCCGGCCGCAGCCAACGCAAGGCCAGGTCCTGGCTGGTCGGCATCACCAGCACGGCCGCCACCGCCCCCGCCACCACGGCGGCATTGTCGACATGGATGTGCCCGGCGCCGTTCGCCCCGGCCATCCCCCCCAGCATGCGCGCCGCCGCCGCGAAACTGGGCGAGCGGAACAGCACCCAGCCCGCGATCACGAACAGCATCAGCAGCGCCCAGCCCAGCACCGCCGGCATGCGCAGCCCCGCCCGCCGCCAAACCGCGTCGGCCGCCAGCGCCGCCCCATGCAGGCCGCCCCAGGCCACGAAGGTCCACGCCGCGCCATGCCATAGCCCAGCCAGCAGCATGGTGAGCACGACGTTGCCCGCCTGCCGCACCGCCCCCGCGCGGTTGCCGCCCAGCGGGATGTAGAGGTAGTCGCGCAGGAAGCGGGACAGCGTGATGTGCCAGCGCCGCCAGAACTCCCGGATCGAGGTGGCGCGATACGGTGCGGCGAAGTTCAGCGGCAGGCGCAGGCCGAACATCAGCCCGAGCCCGATCGCCATGTCCGAATAGCCCGAGAAGTCGAAGTAGATCTGCAGCGTGTAGGTGCCCGCCGCCGCCCAGGCCTGCGCCAGGCTGGGCAGCGCCCCGGCGGCCACCTGCGCGAACACCGGGTCGCACACGCGGGCCACGGTGTCGGCCACGGCGACCTTCTTGGCCAGCCCGATCAGGAACAGCGCGGCGCCCCGCCCCAGGTTCTCCCACATCTCGGCCCGGCGCGGCGAGGCGGCGAACTGGGGGATGATCTCGTTGTGCCGCACCAGCGGGCCGGCGATCAGGGCGGGAAAGAAGGTCACGAACGCGGCGAACTCGAGCAGCCCATAGACATGCCGGTCGCCGCGCCGCAGGTCCACCAGGTAGCTGATCTTCTGGAAGGTGAAGAACGAGATCCCCAGCGGCAGGACGATGCCCCAGGGGTGATGCGTGGTGCCGAGCAGGTCGGCCAGGGTGCCCGCGGCGAAGTCGGCGTATTTGCACACGCCGAGCACCAGCAGGTTCATCACCACGCCCGCGACCAGCACCGCGTCCGCCCGCCAGGCGGCGTAGAGGCGCACCAGCAGCCAGTTCGCCAGGGTCAGCCCGATCAGCAGCGGCAGGAAGCGCACGTCCCACCAGCCGTAGAACAGCAGCGAGCTCGCCACCAGCACCGCCTGCCGCGCCACGGGGCGCTCCGCCGCGGCGTAGTACAGCGCCAGGACGCAGGGCGCGAAGCCGAGGATGAAGGTCTGCGAGTTGAACAGCATGACGGGTTGGCGCGACTTCTACCGTCGCCGGGCAGCCAGCCGCAACAAGCTTGCGACTGTATGCGCCCCGTCATTGCGAGGAGCCCTTGCGACGAAGCAATCCAGCGCCCCCGCCATGCGTGCCGGCGCCATGGACTGCCACGCCGAGGTGGTCTTGGATCACGCTCGCCTAGAGCCTGATCGCATCAGGTTGAGACAACCTGATGCGTGAATCAGCCTCTCAAACAAAGAGTTAGAGCATGATTGCTTCGCCTATCAGAAGCAATCATGCTCTAAGGCAGCCCCGCCCGCATCAGCTCCGCCCCGCGCCGCCGCAGCCACTCCGAGCAGCCCGCCCGGTCCGGCGCGAACGCCTCCACCAGCCGCCAGAACTGCGGCCCGTGGTTCATGTGCCGCAGATGCGCCAGCTCGTGCACCACCACGTAGTGCTGCACTGCCCGCGGCGCCATGATCAGCCGCCAGTTGAACATCACCGTGCCATCCGGCGAGCAGCTCCCCCAGCGGCTGCGCGTGTCCCGGATGGCAATCCGCGCCGGCCGCAGCTTCATCTCGCCGCACATCGTCTCGACCAGCGCCCCCAGCCGCCGCCCCGCCTCCGCCCGCAGCAAATCCGTGACCCGGCGCGCCAGGAACGCCGCCTCGCCCGCCACATGGATTTCCCCGCCGGCGAACCACGCGCCCCCCACCCCCGCCGGCTGGTGCCGGATCCGCACCGTCGTGTCCTCGAGCGGAATGCGCGCCCCGTCGGCAAACACCAGCGCCGGCGGCAGCGCCGCGAGCTTGCTGCCCACCCATCCCGCATGGTCGCTGAGCATCCGCAGCCCCGCCGACCGCGCCGCCCGGTGCGGCAGGGTGACGATCACCGCCGCCGCCCGCGGATCGATGCGCAAGCTCACCCGCCGCGCCCGCGCGCTGCGTCGCCACAGCACCGGCGTCGGCCCATGCGGCAACTCGATGGTTTCGGACAGGACATTCGCCATCGCCGCCTAAGATGCGACACCGCACCGAGCCCGCGCAAGCACCGCCCCACCCGCCCAAACTGAAAAAAGCCCTCTCCCTCTGGGAGAGGGTTGGGTGAGGGGCAAGCCGCACAAGCCCGGCCGGTGGGCCTCGCCTACCCCCCCGGCGGCACCGGCCGCTTCGGCCGCGGATGCCGCCCCGGCCACGCCGCCAGGTGGAACTCCAGCGGCCCGCTGCGCTCCTCGCTCACCGCCCGCCCCCGCACTGAAACCCCAGCCTGGTGCACGCTCGCCGGGTCACCCGACACCAGCGGATGCCACCACGCCAGCCCGCGCCCTTCCTGCAACCGCCGATACGCGCAGGACGGCGGCAGCCAGTCGATCTCCTCCAGCAAATCCGGCGACAGCGACACGCAATCCGGAACCTTCGCCTGCCGGCACGCATAGTCGCTGCACGTGCAATGATCGAGGTCCAGCAGCCGGCACGCCACGTTGGTGAAGCTCAGCGCCTCCGTCACCTCGTCGCGCAGCTTGTGCAGGCAGCACCGCCCGCAGCCGTCGCACAGCGACTCCCACTCGGCCTCGGTCATTTCCTCGAGCCGCTTGGTCTGCCAGAATGGTTTGTCCATAACGCCGGACGCTAGCAGCCTTGTCAGGGCTTGAGCACCCACCGCAGCACGAATGCGACGATCGTGATGGTGAGCACGCTCGCGGCCCACAGCCCCACGAACCACAGCAGCCTGCGCCACAGCGGCGACCGCGGCTCAGTGGTAATGCGCACCGGCCTGCACCTTCCCGCGGAATATCCAATAGCTGAACCCGCTATAGGTCAGGATCATCGGGATCAGCACCACCGCCCCCACCAGCACGAACACCTGGCTCGCCCGCGGCGCCGCCGCCTGCCAGATCGTCACATCCGGCGGCACCATCAGCGGGTAGAAGCTGATCCCCAACCCCGCGAAGCACAGCACGAACACCCCCATCGCGCACAGCAACGGCGTCAGATGGTGCAGCCGCCGGATCGCCAGCAGGAACGTCCCCGCCAGCACCGCCACCAGCACCGGAACCGGCGCCGTGAACAGGATGCCGGGCCAGTCGAACCACCGGTGCCGGAACATCGGGTTCAGGAACGGCGACCACAGGCTCACCACCACGATCAGCCCCAACGTCGCCGCCCCCAGCGCCAGCGCCTGCTTGCGCGCCCGCTCCTGCAGCGACCCCTCCGTGCGCCACACCAGCCAGCACGCCCCCAGCCACGCATACCCCACCACCACAGCCACGCCGCACAGCACGGTGAACGGCGTCAGCCAGTCGAACCACCCCCCGGCATACTGCCCGTTCACCACATGGATGCCCTGCATCAGCCCGCCAAGCGTCAGCCCCTGGCACATCCCCGCCGCCAGCGACCCGCCAAAGAACGACAGGTCCCACAGCTTCTTGCCCAACCCGGTTTGCGCCCGGAACCGGAATTCGAACGCCACCCCCCGGAAGATCAGCCCGAACAGCATGCCCAGGATGGTCGGATACAGCGCCGGCATGATCAGCGAGTAGGCATACGGGAACACCCCCAGCAGCCCGCCCCCGCCCAGCACCAGCCAGGTCTCGTTGCCGTCCCACATCGGCGCGATGGAATTCACCATCGTGTCCCGGTCCTCCGCCCCCCGCTCGGCCGCGAACAGCATGCCCACGCCCAGGTCGAAGCCATCCAGCACCACATAGGCCATCACCGCGAAGGCGATCAGCCCGGCCCAGATCGTGGCGATCGTGTGCGTCGACATCGCCCTACTCCGCCGGCAGCGGCGAGGCGCCGCCCACGCCCGGCGGCACCGCCCCGGGCAGCCCGGGATGGATGCCCGCCGTGCGCGTCGGCTTGTCCGCCCGCACCCCGCTCTCCCCCGTCACCGGCGGCTTGGCCATCAGCCGCAGGATGATCATCACCCCCGCCCCGAACACCACGAAATACACCAGCGCGAACACCGCCAGCGACGTCGCCACCCCCGGCAGCGCGATCGGCGACACGCTGTCGATCGTGCGCAACTGCCCATACACCGTGTACGGCTGCCGCCCCACCTCCGTCGTCACCCAGCCGCACAGCATCGCCACCACGCCCGACGGCGCCATCAGCAGCGCCGCCCAATGCAGCAGCCGACTGCGATAGAACGTCCCCCGCCACCGCGCGATCAAGCCCAGCCCACCCAGCCCGAACATCAGGAAGCCAAGCCCCACCATCACCCGGAAGGTCCAGAACACCGCCGGCGAATACGGCCGGTCCGCCGCAGGCACCTGCTTCAGCCCCGGCACCTGCCCGTCCCAGCTATGCGTCAGGATCAGCGAGCCCAGATGCGGGATCTCCACCTTATAGTCCGTGCGCTCCTTGGCCATGTTCGGCATCCCGAACAGGATTTCCGGCGCCCCGTCCGGCCCCGACGGCGTCCAGTCCCCCTCCAGCGCCGCGATCTTCATCGGCTGGTATTTCATCGTCTCCAGCCCATGCAGGTCCCCCACCGCGATCTGCAGCGGCGCTACGATCAGCGCCATCCACATCGCCATCGAGAACATCCGGCGCACCGGCGGCGTCGCCCGCCCCCGCAGCAGGTGCCACGCCCCCACCGCCCCCACGATGAACGCCACCGACAGGTACGACGCCAGGATCATGTGCGGAATGTGCACGAAGGCGATCGGGTTGAAGATCACCTGCCAATAGTCGGTCGGCACCATCTTGCCATCCGGCGCCCAGGCGAACCCGGCCGGCGTCTGCATCCAGCTATTCACCGACAAGATCCAGAACGCCGACAGCAAGGTCCCGAACGCCACCATGCACGTGGCGAAGAAGTGCAGCTTGCGCCCCACCCGCTCCATCCCGAACAGCATCACGCCCAGGAACCCGGCCTCCAGGAAGAACGCCGTCAGCACCTCGTACGCCATCACCGGCCCGATCACCGGCCCCGCCTTGTCGGCGAACTGCGACCAATTGGTGCCGAACTGGTACGACATCACCAGCCCCGACACCACGCCCATGCCGAAGCCCAGCGAGAAGATCTTCAGCCAATACCGGAACAGGTCCATGTAGACCTGTTTCTCGGTCCACAGCCACATCCCCTCCAGCACCATCAGGAAGCTCGCCAGCCCGATGGAAAACGCCGGGAACACGATGTGGAAACCCACCGTGAACGCAAACTGCGCCCGCGCCAGGTGGAATGCGTCGATAGGGAACATGGCCGCCTCAGCGATGATCGCAGCGCACGTGCTGCAACGCGTCATCTGGTCAGGGCCCGGCGTTTTACCCGTCTAATCGACCGTAAAATTTGGCACACGAAGCAACGGCACCGGCCCGGCCGACAGCACCCCGTTCTCCAGCCGCAACGGCAGCTCCACCGTCGGCGGCTGCCCCGGTTCCGCCTTGGCCAGCAGCGCGAACACCGCCCCCGCCACGTCAGCCGCCCCCGGCGTCAGCAATCCCGACCGCTGCATCGCCGCCGTCGCCTCGCCGTAGCCAGTGAGTTGCACCGAACCCAGCCCCACCGGCTGCAACTGCGGCGTCAACTGCACCGCGGCATCGCCCCGCGCCTGCAGCGTCCCCCAATCCAGCGCCAGCCCGCTCAGCAGCAGCCGCCCGCCCGCCCGTTGCCACCCGGCCAGCGCAGCGCGCCAGTCCTCTGCCGCCGGCAGCGGCGCCGAGAGCCGCGCATGTCCCTGCACCGACTCCACCACGCCGCCGAACGGCCACGCCGGCTGCCCCGGCGGCCGCTTCGGCAGCACCACCCCGCCCGCGTCCAGGTCCAGGTCGGTGGCATTGAACCGCAACGCCACCCGTTCCGCCGCCCAGGCTGGCCCCTGCTCCGGCTGCGCTGCCACCCCATGCGCCTCGACCCCATGCGCCTCGACACGGGTCACCGCCGTGGCGGACGGCACCAGCGGAACCGCCACCGCCAGCATCCGCGCGGTCACCGTCAGCGCCGCACCCGGCCCCAGCTGCACGCGCTGCGCCCCCACCGGGATGGCGGTGAACTCGCCCGGCCGCCACGGCTCGAACACCAGCCGCAGCTCCCCGGTATGCCAGGACGCGCCATTCGCCGCCGCGACCGTCACCTCCGGCACCACGGCCACCGCCGCCAGCGGCCACCCGGCCCGACGCGGCGCCCCCGCCGTCACCCGCAGCCCCTGCGCCGCCGCCGCCTCCTGCCAGGCCGCGAACTCGGCCGCGACCCGCCCGCTGAGCCACCACCACACCGCGGTATCGGCCGCCAGCAAGGCAAAAACCAACCCGGCAGCAAGCCTGACCCGGCCTCCCACCGCCCTCACCGGACGCCCCGCGCCATGCTGCGGCGCCCTACCATCCACAGCACGCCCGAAATCCCCGCAACAGCTTGTAACCGTTCAGTTTGTCCAAGTGACACATGACACCCCAACCGGGCGCCACGGGTAGAAACGTGAATTTTCAACTGCTTACATCAAGCACGATAAATGCTAAAATACCACCGCATTCACGCTGGCGGCCGCTCAGACCCGCCGAAAATCATTTTCCAGTGACCATCGCCGATATGGCGACTGTACTGGCCCGCTTGCCCGCCACATCGTTCACAGAGTTATCCACACGCCTGCGGCCACGATTGATCCGCCACGCCAACTGCTCGCACCCCAATCCCGTAGGATGGGCGAAGGCCCATCAAGCCCCGATCGCCCATCACCGCCATCACGCCGCATCCTCGTCCAGATAGAACTGGTCGGCGTCCTCGTCATAGCTGTACAGCTCCGCGTACCGCCCCCAGCTAATCACCGCCCGCATCGTGTCGTCCGCGTAATCCGGGCTCATCACGTCCTCCAATTCGTCGCGGAACCGCACCGCGCTCGCCCGATGGTTCCACCGCTCGTCCAGCACCTGCCGGATCTGCGCCACCAGCGGCACATGCGCCCGCAACGCCGCCCCGAACAGCGCCTTGCGCGGATCCGTGTCCGCAACCACGAATTGGCGCCCCGTATCGGTCAGCAACAGGTCGCCATCCGCCAATGTGCCGAACCGCAGCAACTGCAGCATCTCGCCCAGCGGCAGCAGCTCGTCGATCTCGAGCTGCAGCGCCGCCGCCAACGCCGGCAGGTCCGCCCGCCCATTGTAAGGCAGCGCCGCCAACGTCTCCAGCAACCCCGCCATCGTGTTGGTCGACACCGGATGCAGCGCCGTCGCCGCCGTCACCGCCGGTTGCGCGGAGCGGGCAGGGGCCCGCCGCGTCATCAGCGCATAGATGTCGTCCACCATCTGCCGGAACGCCGGGTCGAGCCGGTTGCGCGGATGCACGAACGGCACCGCCAGCTCGCTCGCCACCCGCCCGGGGTTCGAGCTGAACACCAGCACCCGGTCGCACATCAGCACCGCCTCCTCGATGTTGTGCGTCACCATCAGCACCGACTGGATCGGCAGCTTGCGGTCCATCCAAAGGTCGATCAGGTCCGTCCGCAGCGTCTCCGCCGTCAGCACGTCCAGCGCCGAGAACGGCTCGTCCATCAGCAGCAGGTCCGGATGCACCACCAGCGCCCGCGCCAGCCCCACCCGCTGCCGCATTCCGCCCGAAAGCTCCTTCGGATACGCGCTCTCGTAGCCGCCCAGCCCGATCAGGTCGATCGCCCCCTCCGCCCGCCGCGCCCGCTCCGCCCGCGCCACCCCCTGCGCCTCCAGACCCAGCTCCACGTTCTCCTGCACCGTCAGCCACGGGAACAGCGCGAACGACTGGAACACCATCGCCACCCCCTCCGCCGGCCCGTCCAGCAGCGCCCCGCGCCAACGCACCTCCCCCGCCGTCGCCCGCAACAGCCCGGACACGATGCGCAGCAACGTCGACTTGCCCGACCCCGACCGCCCCAGCAGCCCCACGATCTCCCCGCTCTTCAGCGTCAGGTTCACGTTGTCCAGCACCAGCAGGTCCGCCGCACTCTCCTTGTGATACGCCTGCCGGATCGCCCGCACCTCCAGCAGGTTCTCCCCGGCCTCCACCCCAGGCCCGGCGTCCGGATGCGTGACCAGTGTGTCCATGGCGGTCGTTCCTAAGAAAAAGTCAGCCGGCGCGCGGCATAGGCATACATCGGCCGCCACAGCAGCCGGTTGAACAGCAGCACGAAGCCCGACATGACAGCCACGCCCAACACGATCTTCGACGTGTCGCCATCCGAACTCGCCTGCGCGATATACCAGCCAATCCCCGCCGCGTGGATCTTGTCGCTGCCCCAGCTCGCCACTTCCGCCACGATCGCCGCGTTCCAAGACCCGCCCGACGCCGTGATCGCCCCCGTCACGTAATACGAAAATATCCCCGGCAGAATGACCCGGCGCCACCACAGCAACCCGCCCACCCGGAAATTGTCCGACGCCTCCAGCAGGTCGCCCGGAAACGCCGCCGCCCCGGCGATCACGTTGAACAGGATATACCACTGCGTCCCCAGCACCATCAGCGGCGTCAGCCAGATGTTCGGGTCCAGCGAGTAGTGCACGATGATCACGACGAAGATCGGAAAGAACAAATTGGCCGGAAACGCCGCCAGGAACTGCGCGATCGGCTGCGCCCGCCGCGCCCATTTCGGCCGCAACCCCAGCCAAACCCCGATCGGCACCCAAACCACCGTCGCCAGGATCATCAGCACCACCACCCGCAGCATGGTGTAGAACCCCAGCACCACCACCCGACCCAGTTCCGGCCAGCTCAGCGCCCCCGCCGCGTAGCTCCAGATCTTCCAGCCCGCCAGCGCCACGATCGCCACCAGCACCACGCTCCAAACCGCATCCCCCGTCCGCGTCGGCACCAGCGTGCGCGACGGCGCGCTCTGCTTGCGCCACCGCGCCAGCCGAACCCCCGTCGCCAGGTTGAACACCGTGCCCAGCGCGTCCGTCGCCGCCGCCAGCAGCCGCGTCCGCCGCAGCAGCTTCAGCATCCACGGGTTCTCCGCCTCGATCCCCGCCGTCATCTCGAACCGGAACTTCGCCGACCACGCCACCAGCGGCCGGAACACCAGTTGGTCATACGCCAGGATCACCGCCAGCATCGCCAGGATGGCGTAGAACACCGCCCGCAAGTCCCGATGCTCCAGCGCCTCCGCCACATACGACCCGATCCCCGGCAGCTTCCACGTGGTGTCCCCCACGCTCACCGCCTCGCTCGCCACCACGAAGAACCACCCGCCGGACATCGACATCATGGTGTTCCACACCAGCCCCGGCATCGCGAACGGCACCTCCATGCGCCAGAACTTCTGCCACGGCGACAGCCGGAACGCCGTGGCGCACTCCGCGATGTCGGACGGCACCGTCTTCAGCGACTGATACATGCTGAACGCCATGTTCCACGCCTGGCTGGTGAAGATGGCGAAGATCGCCGCCAGCTCCGCCCCCAGCACCTGCCCGGGGAACAGGTTCATGAAGAACACCACGGTGAACGACAGGAACCCGATGATCGGCACCGACTGCAGGATATCCAGCATCGGCACCAGCAGCTTGGCCGCCCGCCGGCTCTTCGCCGCCCACGTCGCGTAGGTGAAGGTGAACAACAGCGAGCACGCCAGCGCCGCGAACATCCGCATCGTGGTGCGCAGCGCGTAGCCCGGCAGGTAGCTCGGGTCGAGATGGATCGTGGTCGCCTCGGGCGCGCTCAGCGGCGCCAGTGTCGCCCGCGCCCCCGTGGCGATCGCCAGCAGCACGCCCCCGATGCACACGATGGCCGCCACGTCGAACAGGTTGGGCAGCCGGCGCGCGGAGGCAAACGCCGGAAAGGTGGGACCGCGCATGGATGGACTCCCGCCCGACTAGGAAGACGCCGCCAGCCCATACCCGCCCCACCCCCCCCTGTCACGCCCCACCGCCCCTCTCCCTCTGCCAGAGGGAGAGGGGTGAGCCGCCCACGCACACGATCGCTCAGTGGCTCACCGACCCCGCAAGCTTCGCCCTCTCCCCCCTCGAGGAGCCGAGCGTCCGCCCCGCCCAAGCGCCCGCCGTCGCCCCCACCAGCACCAGCGACACCCCCGCCGCCACCACCTGGAACCACGCCGGCATCATCACGCTGCCCGTCGTCGCCATCAGCCAGGTCACCGTCAACGGCGCCAGCCCGCCGAACAGCGTCACCGCCAGGTTGTACGACAGCGCCACCCCCGTCGTCCGCGACCCGGCGGGAAACAGCCCCGCCAGCATCCCGGGATGCGGCCCCGACATCAGGCTCAGGAACACCGTGGCCGCCACCTGCGACGCAAACAGCCGCCCGATGCTCGGCGCGCTGACCACGAAGGCGTAGATCGGGTAGGCGCACACCGCGAACGCCCCCACCACGATGAAGAACTGCCGATACGCCCCGATCCGGTCCGCCAGCAGCCCCGCCAACGGATACAGCCCGATCGCCAGCAACCCGCACAGCGACGAACCCGCCAGCGCGGCCGACAGCGGCAGGTGCAACTGCTGCGTCACGTACGTCGGCGTGTAGCTATGCCAGAGATAGTTCAGCGCCGTCCCCACCGCGATGATGCCGAACGCGCACACCACCGACTGCCAGCGCGCCAGCAACGCGGGTGCGAACGCCCGGCGGCTCAGCGTCTCGCCCCGGGCCTGCAGCGCGCGGAACTCCGGGCTCTCCACGCAGCGCCGCCGGATATAGAACCCCACCGGCCCGATCAGCGACCCCGCCAGAAACGGGATCCGCCACCCCCAATCCTGCAGCGCCGCCGGCGACAGCGTCTGCGTCAGCAACAGCCCGAAGCTCGACGCGAACAGCAGCGCGAACCCCTGCGACGCCATCTGGAAGCTGCCGTAGAACATCTCCCGGCCCGGCGGCGCCACTTCCACCAGCATCGCCGCCGCCGTGGCAAACTCGCCCCCCACCGACAGCCCCTGGATGCAGCGCGCCAGCACGATCAGCAACGGCGCCGCCAGCCCGATCGTCGCATACCCCGGCGCCAGCCCCACGATCAGCGTCCCCAGCGCCATCAGCAGGATCAGCAGCGACAGCGCCTTCTGCCGCCCCACCCGGTCCGCATACACCCCGAGCAGGATGCCCCCGAACGGCCGCACCACGAACCCCACCGCGAAGCTGCCGAACGCCAGCAGCAGCGACGCCGTCGCCGTCGCCGCGGGAAAGAAATGCTCCCCGATGGTGCGCGCGAAGAACGCATAGACCAGGAAGTCGAACCACTCGAGCCCGTTGCCGATCACCGACCCGGCGACCACCCGGCGCAGCTCAGCCGGTGAAAGCGTTGTCGTCGCCATGGCCCACCCCTATTGTCGCAATCCATCCCCGAACAGCGCCGCCAACCCCGCCGCCGAAGCGAACATGGCGCCCGCATCATGCCCCACCCCCGGCACGACAGCCGCCCGATGCGCCAGACCGGGGTGGCGCGCCCGCAAATACGCCAAGTAGGCCTGCCCCCGCGCCAGCCGATGCGGCCCCTGCGCGCACGCCTCGCAGCTCCGGTCCAGCGCCGGCTGGTCGGGATCGCAATCATCGCCGCCCCAAAGATACACCACGTCCCGCCGCACATAGTCGGCCTCGAGCGCCGCCGGGTCCGCGCCCTGCGCATAGTCGGGCAGCGACTCCAGCCCGTATTTCCACCGGTTGAACCCGGCGCACCCCGCCGCCGGCGCCACCGGCCGATCGCGGCTGAAATAGACGTAGGAGGACGGGTTCGCCACCACGCTGCGCAGCCCGACCCCCGCCGCCGCCAGCGCCGTCTCCCCCCGGCCCAGCACCGCATAGCGCTGCACCACCTGCCCGCCGCCCGAATGCCCCGCCACCACCACCTGCTCCAGCCCGGCAAAGCGCCCCGGCTCCACCAGCCGCGCCAGAATGGCGTCGAGCGCCGCGAACGAACTCACCCCCACCGGCCGCTCCGCCGCCTCACCGCCCATCCAGTCGTTGAGGCCCCAGCGCAGCGTCTCGGGCGGCAGCCGATGCTGGCGCACATCCACCTCCGCCAGCAATTGCGGCGCCACCAGCAAGCAGCCGTCCGACTGCGGCCGCCCCGCCGCGACCGCCGCCTCCCCCGCCCGCAGATAGGCGTCCGCATCCCGCAACCGCCCATGCACGATCACCACCGCCCGCCGCACCTCCGGCATCGGCCGCGACCAATCGGCGGACGCGTAGACCGGCAGCACCCCGCCCCCGACCGCCAGCCGCTCCGGTGCAACCGCCCGGACCGGCCCCTCATGCCGCGCCCGCCCCTCTGCCTCGTACCCCGTCATCTCCCTCTCCCGCGGGCGGGAGAGGGTCGGGGTGAGGGTGCGAGGGCCACGAGCCGTCGGAGTAGAAGACACGCAGTCTTGACCACCGCCGACCCCACTAGAACGGCCAGGCGTCGTGGCCGCGTCCACCCGGCAGCCGGCACTCCGCCCAACGCGGCTGCAAGCACGCAAACGCCGGCCGCTGCGTCACCGGCCCGCCCGCCACCAGCGTCTCCTCCGCCGCCACCGCCAGCTTCAGCGCATTCAGCGGCGAGATCCCCAGCGCAGACGACGCCGACGAGGCATAGCCGCGCTCCAACGGCACATATTCCGTCGTCAGCAGCACCGGGTTGAGCCCGGTCAGATGCCCATACAGCACCAGCGCGTTGACATAGTCGCCATACACGCTCGGATGATACCCGATCGGCACCGTGCAGCAGGCCAGCAGCGGATTGCTGTCCCACAGGTCGAACTGGAAATACGGCTGCATCGCCGGATACGGGTCCTGCTCGGCAAACCCGAGATCGATCGCCGTCACCCACGCGTCCCCGTCCAGCGACACGGTGAGCTGGCTCGACGCCGGATAGCCCGCATTGAACGTGGCCGCCGCCGTCTCGTACGCCGCATGCAAATCGGCCGCCATCGCCGCGATCGGGTGGGCGTCGCCAATATACGGCGCATAGGCCGGGTTGCCGTTCTGCTGCGCCGCCGTGTTGCTGCCGAAGATCGGCAACGCCGGGTTCGCGCTGGTATACCCATACGACGCCAGCGGCGGCGTCTGCGCCAACGTCACGGTCGCGTTCGGCACCCCCGCCTTCTTGTCCGCCGCATCGATCCCGTTCACCAGCGCGGTGATCCCCTGCTGGAACGACACGGGATTGCCCCGCGTCGGAACGCTCCGCCCGTTCACCGTGATGCTCGTCGGCAACGGCTCGAACGACTGGTCCTGCAGCACCACCTGGTTGAACGCGGCGCTCTCGATCAGCGGCAGGTCGCCCGCCTCGTTGCCGGTGTTGTTGCTATAGCCCTTCAGCGTGGCGCTGCTCACCGCAATCAGCGACACGGTGTAGTGCAGCCCCGCTTCCTTGGTGAATTGCAGGAAGATGCCCGGCGCCCCGCCGAACGGCCCCACTTCGGTGTATTGCGCCGCCGGCCTGGCCTGCAGATAGCTCAACTGGGCCGCCACCGTGCTGCCCGGCGTGGTCGCCGCCGTCGGCGTCACCGGCGCCACGCCCTCCACGCCGGGGCAGGGCAGGGACGGGCACAGCAGGTCGTGCACCAGCCCATTGCCCACCGTGTCGCCCGGCCCGGCATTGTAGTTCAGCGCCGGCCGATAGCGGCCATGCGTGAAGCTGTTGCCCACGAACAGGATGTTCACCGCGTCCGTCGGCGTGCTCTCGGCGTGAGCGGCCGTGCCGAGCGACCCGAGCAGCAAGGTCGCTGCCGTCGCGATGATGGTCCGGTGTCTCATGGCGCTCCCCGATGGTTTTGCTTGTTGTCGCAATCCCACCATCCAAGCGCCCTCACCAAGGGTCAAATATATCCAACCCACGTGGTCCATATGCTAGGCATATGGCATGGAGCTCCGTCACCTGCGTTATTTCGTGGCCGTCGCCGAGGAGCGGCACATCACCCGCGCCGCCGCCCGCCTCGGCATCCAGCAGCCGCCGCTCAGCCTGCAGATCCAGCAGCTCGAGGCCGAACTGGGCGCGCCCTTGCTCCTCCGCACCCCCCGCGGCGTCGAGCTCACCCAAGCCGGCGCCGCCTTCTTCGAAGACGCCAAGGCCATCCTGCTCTCCGTCGAGCGCGCCGCCGCCCGCACCGCCCAGATCGTGCGCGGCCACGTGGGCCGCCTCGCCATCGGCTTCACCACCTCCGCGATCCTGCACCCGTTCGTCCCCGGCCTGATCCGCGACTTCCAGGCCAGCTACCCCGAAGTCCAGCTCGACCTGCGCGAGGACAACGCCGCCGGCCTGATCCGCGCCGCCAAAGCGGGTGCGGTCGCTGCCGCCCTGCTGCGCATCCCCGTCGAGCGCCCGCCCGCCCTGGCCTTCCTCGAGCTCGCTCACGAGCCGCTGATGCTGGTGCTGCCCGCCTTCCACCGCCTGGCCGCCGCCAGCACGGCGGTCCGCCTGGCCGAATTGGCCGGCGAACGGTTCGTGCTGGTCCGCCTGCCCGGCGCACCGGGGATCTACGCCAACGTGCTGGCCGCCTGCCGCGCCGAGGGCTTCGAGCCCGCTATCGCCGCGGAGGTCCCCCACATGCTCACCAATGTCAGCCTGGTGGCGGCCGGCGTCGGCATCTCGGTCGTCCCCGCCTCCACCAGCGAGATCGGCCTGCGCGGCGTCCGCTACCGCCGCCTGATCGCCAAACCCGCTTTGACCGCCCCGCTGACCTTGGCCCATCGCGCCGGCAACGCCGACCCCATCCTGGCCAACCTGATCGCCGCCGCCTGGGCCATGGCCACCCCGCCGTCACCCGGTTGAGCCAAATCCCCCGCTGCCCCGCTCACTGGCGCCGGTGAACGCGTCCACCAAGCTGAGGCTCGGCCGCAGCACCGGCACGAACATCATCTGCGCAAACCGTTCCCCCGGCTGCAGCATGATCGGGTCCGTCCCCGGCGCATTGCGGTTCCAAGCGCTCACCAGGATCGGCCCGGTGTAATCCGCGTCCACCAGCCCCACCAGGTTGCCCAACACCAGCCCCCGCCGATGCCCCATCCCCGACCGCGGCAACACCAGCGCCGCCATCCCCGCATCATTCATATGCACCGCGAACCCCGCCGAAATCAGCACCGGCGCACCCCCCGCCGCAATCTCGACCGGCGCATCGACGCAAGCATGCAAATCGATCGCCGCCGCCATCGCCGACTGATACCTCGGCACCCCCCACCCCCTCAGCCGCGGGTCCAGCACCACCAGTTCCACCACCCGCTCCCCCTATCTCTCAAAAGCCCTCTCCCTCTGGGAGAGGGTTGGGTGAGGGCTCTCGCCATCCGCACCCAGCCTCCTACCCCAGCACTCCCACCTTCAAAAACTCCCTCTCCCGCTAGCGGGAGAGGGCAGGGGTGAGGGTGGCGGCGCCATCAAGGGCGATGTCAGCGCCGGCAAAACCCGTCCCTCACCCCCCCAAGACCCCCGCAATCCGCCCCGCCAGCCGCCCCGCCACCTCGCTCTTCGGCAGCATCGGCCATTCCTCCACCCCCTCCGCCGTCACGAACACAACCTGGTTGCTCTCCCCCGCCATGATCCCCGTGGCCGGCCGCACATCGTTGGCCAGCAGCCAGTCGCACCCCTTGCGTGCCCGCTTGGCCACCGCGTTGGCCACCACGTCCTCCGTCTCCGCCGCAAACCCCACCACCAGCCGCGGCCGCAACGGCCCGGCCCCCGCCAACCGCGCTAAAATATCCGGGTTCGCCAACAGCTCGAGCACCGGCGGCGCCGCCCCGGGCCGCTTCTTCAGCTTGCCCTCCGCCGCCACCACCCGCCAATCCGCCACCGCCGCCGCACACACCGCGACATCGGCCGGCAGCGCCGCCTCGCACGCCGCCAGCATCTCCGCCGCCGTCTCCACCCGCCGCACCTCCGCCCCCGCCGGCGCCGCCACCGCGCTCGGCCCCGTCACCAGCGTCACCCGCGCCCCCAGCGCCAGCAGCGCCGCGGCAATCGCCGTCCCCTGCCGCCCCGACGACCGGTTGGCGATATACCGCACCGGATCGATCGGCTCATGCGTCGGCCCGCTGGTCACCAGCGCATGCCGCCCCGCCAATGGTTTCGCCCCAAAGAACCCCTCGATCGCCGCCATAATCGCCGGCGGCTCCGCCAGCCGCCCCGGCCCGAACTCGTTGCACGCCATGGCACCCTCGTCCGGCCCTACCACGCTCACCCCGCGCGCCCGCAGCGTCGCCATGTTCGCCGCCGTCGCCGCATGCAGCCACATCCGCACGTTCATCGCCGGCGCCACCAGCACCGGCTTGTCCGTCGCCAGCAGCACCGTCGTGGCCAGGTCATGCGCCCGCCCCCCCGCCATCGACGCCAGGATGTCCGCACTCGCCGGCGCCACCACCACCAGGTCCGCCGCCCGCGACAGCTCGATATGCCCCATCTCGCTCTCGTCCGTCAGCGACCACAGGTCGGTATGCACCTTCGCCTCGGTCAGCGCCTGCAGGCTCAGCGCCGTCACGAAATGCGCCCCGCCCGCCGTCAGCACCGCCGTCACCCCATACCCGCCGCGCCGCAACAGCCGCACCAGTTCCAGCGCCTTGTAGGCCGCGATCCCCCCCGAAACGATCAGCAGCACCCGCCGCATCAAAGCCCCCGCCGAACCCGATGCCGCCTCACCACCCCCGTAGGGTGGGGTGCGCTTTGGCACCCCACCACCACCCGCACGATGCTGCGTTGCCAGAGCAAATCGCCGCGCATCTTACAGCCGCCGCCCGCTATGAATCGCCGCAATCCCGCCCGTCAGGTTCCGAAACCCAACCTGCGCCAGCCCCGCCTCCCGCATCATGTCCGCCAGCGCCTCCTGGTCCGGAAACATGCGGATGCTCTCGGCCAGGTAGCGGTAGCTGTCCGCATCGTCCGCCACCGCGCGCCCCAACCGCGGCAGCACCTCGAACGACCACGCGTCATACACCGGCGCCAACGCCGCCACCTGCACCCGCGAGAACTCCAGGCAGGCAAATCGCCCCCCTGGCCGCAGCACCCGCCGTGCCTCCGCCAGCGCCGCCGCCTTGTCCGTCACGTTGCGCAGCCCGAACGCGATCGACACCACGTCCACGCAGCGGTCCGGCAGCGGCAACGCCTCCGCATCCGCCACCAGCACGCTCACGCCCGCCACCTCGCCGCTCGCCGCCGCCCGCCCCTGCGCCACCCCCAGCATCGCCGCGTTGATGTCGGACAAAATCACCGTCCCACCCCCAGCGCGCCGCCAGCCAAACGCGACGTCCCCCGTCCCCCCCGCCAAATCCAGCAGCCTCAGCCCCGGCGCCGGCCGCAGCGCCGCGACGAAATCCCGCTTCCACACCCGGTGGATGCCCAGCGACATCAGGTCGTTCATCAGGTCGTAGCGCGGCGCCACGCTGTCGAACACCGCCCGCACCAGCGGTTTCTTCGCCGCCACCGGAACCGACTGGAAGCCAAAATCGGTCGTGCTCTCGCCCAGGCCATGAGTGGTGTTCGTCATGGCCCCACTCTATAGCTCCTGCCCGACCCATGCCGGAACTCCCCGAAGTCGAGACTGTGATGCGCGGCCTGCAGGCTCGTCTCGAGGGCCGCCTTATCGTCCGCGCCATGGTCCACCGCCCCGACCTGCGCTGGCCCATGCCGCCGGGCCTCACCGCCCGCCTGGTCGGCGCCCGCGTCCTGGGCTTCCGCCGCCGCGCCAAATACATCCTCATGCGCCTCTCCGGCGGCGACAGCCTCCTGCTCCACCTCGGCATGTCCGGCCGCATGGTGCTCGGCCCCGCCCGCCCAGAGCAGCATCTCGGCACCCTGCACGAACACGTCGTGCTCGAAACCGACGACGGCGGCCGCGTCGGCTTCGTCGACCCCCGCCGCTTCGGCTCCATCGACCTCATCCCCACCGCCCTCGAGGACACCCACCGCCTGCTGCAAAACCTCGGCCCCGAACCGCTCGACCCGGCGTTCAACACCCGCATCCTCGCCACCGCCCTCGCCGCCAAGCGCACCCCGATCAAGGCCGCCCTGCTCGACCAGCGCCTGGTCGCCGGCCTCGGCAACATCTACGTCTGCGAAGCCCTGTTCCGCGCCCGCATCGCACCCGACCGCCTCGCCGGCAGCATCCCCCGTGCCGGCGCCGCCCGCCTGGTCAAGGCCATCAAGGCCACCCTCACCGAGGCCATCGCCGCCGGCGGCTCCACCCTGCGCGACTACGTCCAACCGGGGGGCGAACTGGGCTACTTCCAGCACGCCTGGAAGGTCTACGGCCGCGAGGGCCAGCCCTGCGAGCGCTGCCCCGGCCCGCCCCGTTGTGCCGGTGTCGCCCGCATGGTCCAGTCCGCCCGCTCCACCTTCCACTGCCCCCGCACCCAACGCTGAGTAGTGCGGACGAACCGCGCGTCTGCTACCATGCCGCCATGTCCGTCGTGTTCGACAAGCTGAGCTTCATGCGCAACCTGGAAAGCGACGGCATCTTCCCCCGTCCCCAGGCCGAGCGCCTCTCCGACACCATCCACCAGGCCTTCCAGGACTCCGTCGCCACCAAGCCCGACATCCAGCGGTTAGAGCTCCGCATCGACGGCATGGAAGCCAAGCTCGACGCCAAGCTGTCCGCGGTTGAAGCCAGGCTGGATGCCAAGCTGTCCGCGTTCGAAGCCAAGATCGACGGCAAGCTGGCCGTCATGGACGGCAAGTTCACCGGGATCGACGGCAAATTCACCGGGATCGACGGCAAGTTCGCCCTGATGGACGGCAAGTTCACCGCCATGGACACCAAGCTGACCAGCATGGAAGCCAAGCTCGAAGCCCGTCTCGACGCCACCCTGGCCCGTGTCGACGCCAGCACTGCCAGCCTCAAGGTCTGGCTCGCCGGCGGCTTGGTCGCCCTGTTCAGCGCCCTCACCGCCATCCGCTTCTTCGGCCACTAGCCCCAGCCTTATCTCCCTCTCCCGCGGGCGGAACTGCTCAAGGTTCCGCGGGCGAAGCCCATGGAATAGCAGTGGAGGGGGGAGAGGGTCGGGGTGAGGGTGCGAGGGTCGGGGAGAGGGTCGGCCTGAGGGTGCGAGGGCCATCGTGTGAGGGTACGAGGGCCACGAACCCGCTTCCCCCTCGCCCCCTGTCGCGCTACCACCGTCCGGCGCAGCAGGGAGCCCGCCCATGCCGGACATGATCCTGGTCGAGACCCACGGCGCCGTCGGCCTCGTCCGCTTCAACCGCCCCGCCGCCCTCAACGCCCTCTGCGACCACATGATGGCCGAGCTCGCCACCCAGCTCGACGCCTTCCAATCCGACCCGGCCATCGGCGCCATCGTCCTCACCGGCTCCGAAAAAGCCTTCGCCGCCGGCGCCGACATCAAGGAAATGCAGCACCGCACGTACCCCGCCGTCCTGCAAGACGACTTCATCGCCCCCTGGGAAGCCATTCTGCGCGTGCAAAAACCCATCATCGCCGCCGTGTCCGGCTTCGCCCTCGGCGGCGGCTGCGAAGTCGCCATGATGTGCGACCTCATCCTCTGCGCCGACACCGCCCGCTTCGGCCAGCCCGAGATCAACCTCGGCATCATGCCCGGCGCCGGCGGAACCCAGCGCTTCACCCGCGCCGTCGGCAAGTCCAAGGCCATGGACATGTGCCTCACCGGCCGCATGATGGACGCCGCCGAAGCCGAGCGCGCCAACCTGGTCGCCCGCATCTTCCCCGCCGCCACCCTGCTCGAGGAAGCCCTCACCATCGCCGCCAAGATCGCCGCCCAATCCCGCACCGCCGCCCTGCTCACCAAGCGCGCCGTCAACGCCGCCTTCGACACCACCCTCGCCCAGGGCGCCGCCATCGAGCGCGCCCTCTTCCTCTCCCTCTTCGGCACCCCCGACCAGCGAGAGGGCATGGACGCCTTCATCGCCAAGCGCAAACCCGCCTTCCGCAGCACCCCCGCCTGACCCCGCCCATCATCGCATACCCCCTCTCCCGCGGGCGGCCGCACATCTCCTTCTCCCGCGGGCGGCCGCATATCTCCCTCTCCCGCGGGCGGGAGAGGGTCGGGGTGAGGGTGCGAGGGCCGCAAACCGTCGATGCCGCGTGAGCGACTTCCTTGACACACCCCCCGCCGCCTGCATAGAACACCGGCCTTCCGCTGCCGGGCGCCCGCCCTCCAGCGCCGCAACGTGTCCATGCAGTCTGCATACTGAAATCTAGGAACCGATGGCGAATACTGCTTCCGCGCGCAAGCGCATCCGTCAAACCGAACGCCGCACCCTGCGCAACCACGCCCGCCGGTCACGCATGCGCACGTTCGTCAAGAAGGTCGAAGCGGCCCTCGCCAGCGGGGACAAGGAAGCCGCCGCCGCCGCCCTGAAAGCCGCCCAGCCCGAGCTGCAGCGCGCCGCCGGCAAGGGCGTCATCCACAGCAACACCGTGGCACGCAAAATCTCCCGCCTCGCCAAGCGCGTGAAGCAGGCCACGCCGAAGGACCAGCCCAGCCCCACCGCCTGACCCCTGCGCCACACGCTGGCCACTGCAGCCGGGCACTTTCTAACACAACAGTAAAAACAATGGGCTAGCTTCTCTCTACCGGAGGGCTCAGCCCATTTTCTTTGCGCACCCCATTCTGTTACTTGCCCCTGCTGATTTACATTGCCTCCCGCGCCCTCCTGACCTAAACCATTACTATGCCGCCATGTGGAGGGACGCCGATTGATCTCGCTGCTGCAAGCGTGGGGCATGGGGAAATGAGGCAAGCATCGATGACCAACCTGGGCGGCCGCGACGATCCCTCCGCCCAATCAGACGCCACCCCCCAACCCGACCACGCACCGGAGGCCCGCATCGAGGCGTACCCGGCCAACCCCGACCTGGCCGCCAACTGGGCCCGCGTCCGCGACCGCCTCAAGCAGGATGTCGGCGAGGTCGAATACCGCACCTGGCTGCGCCAAATGGCCCTCGCCAGCCTCGACGGCGACGAAATCACCATCACGCTCCCCACCCGCTTCCTGCGCGACTGGGTCCGCAGCCACTACGGCGACAAGCTCAGCCAATTCTGGCAGGCCGAGAACCCGGCCGTGCGCCAGGTCGAGCTGCGCGTCAGCTCCCGCGGCGCCGCCCCGCCGCCTTTGGCCGAAAGCCTCTCCGTCGCCGACACCGAGCCCAGAACCGCCGAGACCAGAACCGCCGAAGCCCCCCCCGCCGAAGCCCGCGGCCCAGACATCGCCGGCGGCCTCGACAGCCGCTTCTCGTTCGACGCATTCGTCGTCGGCAAGCCCAACGAATTCGCCTATGCCTGCGCCCGCCGGGTCGCCGAACACCCCGCCAGCCCCGGCTTCAACCCGCTCTTCCTCTACGGCGGCGTCGGCCTCGGCAAGACCCACCTCATGCACGCCGTCGGCCTCGAAATGGCCCGGCGCAGCACCGGCCCCGCCGCCACCGTCACCTACATGTCCGCCGAAAAGTTCATGTACCGCTTCATCGCCGCCATCCGCAGCCACTCCCAAATGGAGTTCAAGGAGAGCCTGCGCAGCGCCGACGTGCTCATGGTCGACGACGTCCAGTTCCTCATCGGCAAGGACAGCACCCAGGAAGAATTCTTCCACACCTTCAACGCCCTCGTCGAAGCCGGCAAGCAGATCGTGATCTCCTCCGACAAGTCCCCCTCGGACCTCGACGTCGAGCACCGCCTGCGCACCCGCCTCGGCTGCGGCATGGTGGCAGACCTGCACGCCACCACCTTCGAGCTGCGCGTCTCCATCCTCGAGGCCAAGGCCGCCCGCGCCGGCGTCGAGGTCCCCCGCCGCGTCATCGAGTTCCTCGCCCACAAGATCACCAGCAACGTCCGCGAGTTGGAAGGCGCGCTCAACCGCCTGCTCGCCCACGCCAGCCTGTTCGGCCGCCCCCTCACCCTCGAGAGCACCCAGGACGTCCTGCGCGACATCCTCAAGGCGCAGGACCGCAGGGTCACCATCGAGGAAATCCAGAAGCGCGTCGCCGAGCACTACCACCTGCGCCTGTCCGAAATGAGCAGCGCCCGCCGCGCCCGCAACGTCGCCCGCCCGCGCCAGGTCGCGATGTATCTCGCCAAGCAACTCACCAGCCGCTCCCTACCCGAGATCGGCCGCAAGTTCGGCAACCGCGACCACACCACCGTGATGCACGCCTGCACCCGCGTCGCCGAAATCATGGGCGTCGACGCCGGCTTCGCCGAAGACGTCGAACTCCTCCGCCGCATGCTAGAAAGCTAACTCTTTCTTCTCCCTCTCCCGCTGGCGGGAGAGGGCCGGGGTGAGGGTGGCCGCCCTTCCTCCAAGGCCGCCAGTCCCTCCCTCTTCCTTGAAGCCCTCTCCCTCTGGGAGAGGGTTGGGTGAGGGGCCAGTTCGCCCAATCCACAACGTCAGCACTTCTCCCTCTCCCGCTGGCGGGAGAGGGCCGGGGTGAGGGTGGCCGCCCTTCCTCCAAGGCCGCCAGTCCCTCCCTCTTCCTTGAAGCCCTCTCCCTCTGGGAGAGGGTTGGGTGAGGGACCAGTTCGCCCAATCCACAACGTCAGCACTTCTCCCTCTCCCGCTGGCGGGAGAGGGCCGGGGTGAGGGTGGCCTGCGCACCCTCGATAACCACCCTCCCCAAACCACTCACGCCCCCCACCGGTTTGCGATACGCTCCCCGCCTGCTACCTTGCAGGACTCGATTCCGCGCGCGCCGAAGGACCCGACCATGAAGCTCAAGGCCGATCGCGCCACGCTGCTCAAGGCGCTGGCGCACATCCAGAGTGTCGCCGAAAAGCGCAACACCATCCCCATCCTGGCCAACGCCCTCATCGCCGTGCGCGACGGCAAGCTCAGCTTCACCGCCACCGACATGGAAATCGCCGTGGTGGAGGAAATCCCCGCCGCCACCACCCGCGACGGCGCCACCACCGCCCCCGCCGCCACCCTCTACGACATCGTCCGCAAGCTCCCCGACGGCGCCGAGGTCGAGCTCGACTTCGCCGGCGGCGACGCCCCGCTCGGCCTGCGCGCCGGCCGCTACGCCACCAGCCTCGTCACCCTGCCCACCGACGACTTCCCCTCCATGACCGCCGGCGCCCTCCCCCACCGCTTCCACCTCAGCGCCCTGGCCCTGCGCGGCCTGATCGACCGCACCCGTTTCGCCATCAGCACGGAAGAAACCCGCTACTACCTCAACGGCATCTTCCTGCACGCCAGCGAAGGCGCCGACGGCCCCGTCCTGCGCGCCGTCGCCACCGACGGCCATCGCCTCGCCCGCGTCGAGGAGCCGCTCCCCGAGGGCGCCGCCGCCATGCCCGGCGTCATCGTCCCGCGCAAGACCGTCGCCGAACTGCGCAAGCTGCTCGAAGAGGCCACCGGCGAGGTCGAATGCGCCTTGTCCGACACCCGCATCCAATTCACCGTCGGCACCGTGCAGCTCACCAGCAAGCTGATCGACGGCACCTTCCCCGAATACGAGCGCGTCATTCCGCGCGACAACGAAAAGATACTGCGCGTCGGCAAGAAGGATTTCGCCGAGGCCGTCGGCCGCGTCTCCGCCATCAGCAGCGAGCGCTCCCGCCCGGTCAAGATGTCGCTCGACCGCGACCTCTTGGTGCTCTCCGCCGCCAGCCCCGAGCAGGGCTCCGCCAGCGAGGAACTGGACGGTGACCGCGTGAAATACGATTTCGGCCCCTTGGAGATCGGCTTCCAGGCTCGTTACTTGAACGACATCACCGACCAGATCGGTGGCGAGGTTGAGTTCCTGTTCCGCGACGGCGCCGCCCCCACCGTAGTCCGCGACGCCGGCGACACCAGCGCCCTCTACGTCCTAATGCCCATGCGCGTCTAACCCCTCCCACCCTCTCCCGTGTCTTCTCCCTCTCCCTCTGGGAGAGGGCCCTACTTTCCTCCCCCTCCCGCTGGCGGGAGAGGGTCGGGGTGAGGGTGGCTGCCGCCCCAAAACAACAGCCGCCCGTCAAAAACCCCACCCCCAAAGCCCCACCCCCCGGATCCCGCCCATGCCCACCTGGACCATCCACCTCGAACCCGACCCCACCAGCGACCTGCGCCAGCAAATCCTCGCCCCGTTGGTCGCGCACAACGACGCCGCCGCCGGCCCCGGCGATTGGGGCCTGCTCGTCGTCACCGTCCGCGACCCGGCGGGCGACGTGGTCGGCGGATTATGGGGCCGCACCGGATACGGCTTCCTCTTCGTCGAACTCCTCGCCTTAGGCGCAGCCAAAGGCCACGGCATCGGCACCCAGGTCATGGCGCTCGCCGAAGCCGAGGCCCGCCGCCGCGGCCTCCAAGGCATCTGGCTCGACACCTGGACCTTCCAGGCCCCTGAGTTCTATCCTAAGTTTGGCTTCACCGAATGCGGCCGCATCACCGACTACCCGCCGGGCCACGACCGCATCTTCTTCGTCAAGCGCCTGGCTGCCGCGACGTAAGTCAAACTGCTTGCAACTCCCTCCGTCCGTATGCTTTTCCTAAGTCCATGCCACCCCAGGCCGCAAATCCCGAACCCCCCCAGCAGGACGCAGACCGCCAGTACTATATCCGCGTCCTGAACGAGGCGCTCGAACTCGGCCTGCAACGCCTGCGCTGCCTCGACGACACCGCAGCCGAAACCAATCCCAAGCCGCCGCTGTCCGACGCCGACGCCGCCAACATCTACGACCGCGTCACCCGCTCCATGCGCCGCAGCATCATGCTCGCCGACCGCTTGGCCCGGGACCCCGCCGCGCTGACCAAGCCGGACCATGCGCGCGCGAGCGACAATCCTGAAGCGCACCTCGAGCGCGCCGAGCATCCCCGCCCCGAACCGCGCGAGCGCGCCGAGCGTCTCGAGGCACCCGAACGGCTCGAGCGCCTCCCCGACCTCCCCACTCCCGATCTCGTCCGCCTCATCTACCGCGACCTAGACCTCCCCGCTCCACCGCCCCCGCCGCACTGGCCGCGCCCCGACGCCGCACCCTCGCGCGCGCCTGTCGTCCCGCCCTTCATCCTCCCCGCCGCGATCATCGCGCCCCGCTCCCCCTCCCGCCGCATCCCCGACCACTAAACACAAGAAAAGCTCCCTCTCCCTCTGGGAGAGGGCAGGGGTGAGGGGCCGGCGCCCCAAACGCTGCCCCAGGAAACTCCCCCAACCCCACACCCCCTTGCCACACCCGCCCCGCGGCCGAATGTGCATGCGCCACCCATAGGGCGTCATGCAGCTCACCCGACTCACCCTCACCGAGTTCCGCAACTACCCGTCGCTCACCTGGCGCCCGGCGGCCCATCTGGCCGTCATCACCGGCCCCAACGGCAGCGGCAAGACCAACCTGCTCGAGGCCGTCTCCCTCCTCGTGCCCGGCCGCGGCCTGCGCAACGCCCGCCTCGCCGACCTCCCCCGCACCACCACCCCCGGCGCCAAACCCGCCGCCTGGGGCGTCGCCGCCGAGTTCACCCCGCTCCTCAAGCTCGGCACCGGCTCCCCCCCCGACGGAGCCCCAGGCGCCCCAGCCCGCGCCGCAGGCAACCAAGACCGTCGCGCCTTCCGCCTCGACGGCGAACCCCCCCGCTCCCAAGCCGCCATCGCCGAGCGCATCGCCGCCGTCTGGCTCACCCCCCAAATGGACCGCCTGTTCGGCGAGGGCGCATCCGGCCGCCGCCGCTTCCTCGACCGACTGGTCTGGGCGCTCGAGCCCGGCCACGCCCGCGAGGTCGCCGCCCACGACACCGCCATGGCCGGCCGCAACCGCCTGCTCGCCCAACCCGGCCCCGACCCGGCCTGGCTCGCCGCCCTCGAGCACAGCATCGCCCGCCACGCCGTGGCCGCCGCCGCCGCCCGCGCCACCCTGGTCGCCCGCCTCAACGCAGCCCTCGCCGCCGGCGTCGCCGGGTCGTTCCCCACCGCCCGCCTCACCTTGATCGACCCGGTGGCCGACCAGCTCGCCACCGGCCCCGCCCTGGCCGCCGAGGATTGGCTCCGCACCGCCCTCGCCGCCGCCCGCCCGCGCGACGCAGCCGCCGGGTCCGCCAGCCTCGGCGCCCACCGCGCCGACCTCGCTTTGTCCGACGCCGAGACCAACCTCCCCGCCCACCTCGCCAGCACCGGCCAGCAAAAGGCGCTCCTGGTCGGCACCATCCTCGGCCACGCCGCCCTCATCGCCGCCACCCGCGGCACCCCCCCATTGCTGCTGCTCGACGAGCCCCTGGTGCATCTCGACGCCCCCCGCCGCGCCGCCTTGCTCGCCGCCTTGCCCGCCCTCGCCACCACCGTCCTGCTCACCGGCACCGACCCCGACCTCTTCCGCCCCCTCCAAGGCCTCGCCGAGGCCCTCACCCTCACCCAAAACACCCTCCACCCCGACCCCTCTTTCCCCCCGCCCCAACAGAATCTCCCTCTCCCGCTGGCGGGAGAGGGCCGGGGTGAGGGTGGCCGCCCCCCATAGGAACTCGACCCCACAACCCCCTCCTTCCAAAGCCCTCTCCCTCCTTCCAAAGCCCTCTCCCTCTGGGAGAGGGTTGGGTGAGGGCGCCGCGCCCCCAACCGCACCCCCCCGAACCGCACCCCCCCTCAACAGCCCAACCACCAGACGCCCATCCCCCCAACCCCCCCCACCAAGCCCTGTCTAACCACCTCAGAATCGCCTATAGTGGCCCCAACCCCACCCCCGCCCCGGAGCCTCCCACACGGCATGTCCGACCCCGTCGCGCCGACCCCCGAATCCACCCCCAACCACACCCCCGGCAGCGACGAATACGACGCCGCCTCCATCTCCGTCCTGCGCGGACTGGACGCCGTCCGCAAACGCCCCGGCATGTACATCGGCGACACCGACGACGGCTCCGGCCTCCACCACATGGCCTTCGAAATCATCGACAACGCCGTCGACGAGGCCCAAGCCGGATTCGCCACCCACTGCTCGCTCACCCTCAACGCCGACGGCAGCGTCACCGTCCGCGACGACGGCCGCGGCATCCCCACCGACATCCACCACGAGGAGGGCGTCTCCGCCGCCGAGGTCGTCCTCACCCGCCTCCACGCCGGCGGCAAGTTCAACCAAAACAGCTACAAGGTCTCCGGTGGCCTCCACGGCGTCGGCGCCGCCGTCGTCAACGCCCTCTCGGACTGGATGCTCGTGCGCATCTGGCGCAACGGCCAGGAACACGAGATCAAGTTCCACAACGGCGACGCAGTCGCTCCCCTGCGCCTCATCGGCCCCAGCAACGACCCCTCCGGCACCGAAGTCACCTTCAAGCCCAGCCCCGCCACCTTCACCAAAACCGAGTTCGACTACGCCATCCTCGAGCGCCGCCTGCGCGAACTCGCCTTCCTCAACTCCGGCCTCCGCATCCGCCTCTGCGACGAGCGACACGCCCCCGCCCAGGAAACCGCCTTCCACTACCAAGGCGGCCTGGTCGAATTCGTCCGCTACCTCGACCGCTCCAAAGTCCCCGTCCTGTCCGAGCCGATCAGCGTCACCACGCTCGAAAGCCAGGTCGGCATCCGCGTCGAGTTCGCCCTCTCCTGGAACGACAGCTTCCACGAGACCATGCTCTGCTTCACCAACAACATCCCCCAGCGCGACGGCGGCAGCCACCTCGCCGGCTTCCGCCAGGCCCTCACCCGCGTCGTCGCCAAATACGCCGAAGGCATGGGCAAGAAGGAACTCGCCCTCGTCGGCGAGGACATGCGCGAAGGCATGACCGCCGTGCTCTCCGTCAAGGTGCCAGACCCCAAGTTCAGCAGCCAGACCAAGGACAAGCTGGTCAGCTCCGAAGTCCAGCCCGTCGTCCAGGCCGCCGTCGCCGACACAATCAGCCACTGGTTCGAAACCCACCCGCGCGAGGCCAAGTCCATCGTGCAGAAGGTGATGGACGCCGCCAGCGCCCGCGAAGCCGCCCGCCGCGCCCGCGAATTGACCCGGCGCAAAGGCGTGCTCGACATCTCCACCCTCCCCGGCAAGCTCGCCGACTGCCAGGAACGCGACCCCGCCCGCGCCGAAGTCTTCCTCGTCGAGGGCGACTCCGCCGGCGGCTCCGCCAAGCAGGGCAGGGACCGCCGCTTCCAGGCCATCCTCCCCCTCAAGGGCAAGATCCTCAACGTCGAGCGCGCCCGCTTCGACCGCATGCTCGGTTCCGCCGAAATCGGCACCCTCATCACCGCACTCGGCACCGGCATCGGCCGCGGCGAGCCCGAGCAGGGCGGCTTCGACGTCACCAAGCTGCGCTACCACCGCATCGTCATCATGACCGACGCCGACGTCGACGGCAGCCACATCCGCACCCTGTTACTCACCTTCTTCTTCCGCCAAATGCCCGAGCTGATCGACCGCGGCTTCCTCTACATCGCCCAGCCGCCGCTCTACAAAACCACCCGCGGCAAGGACGAGCGCTACATCAAGGACGATGCCTCCCTAGAAGAATACCTGCTCGACAAGGCGCTCTCCGAGGCCGCCCTCACCTACGCCGACGGCACCCTGCTCCAGGGTGAGGCCCTCACCGCCGAGGCCCGCCTGTTGCGTGAGGCCTGGCTGAACCTGCGCCGCCTCTCCGCCACCGTGCCCACTCCCTTGCTCGAGCAGGCCGCCATCGCCGGCGTGCTCACCGCCGACTACGCCGGCACCGTCGAGGCCCGCCGCACCTTGGCCGAGCGCCTCGCCGCCATCTCCGCCCCCAACGAGCGCGGCTGGGTGGTGGACGCCGACGAGCGCGGCCTGACCATGCGCCGCACCGTCCGCGGCGTGGCCGACTGGCACCGTTTGGACGCCGGGTCGCTGCGCAGTGCCGAGGCGCGCTGGCTGCACGACCGCCGCGACATGTTCGCCGCCAAGTTCGCCACCGCCGCCAGCCTCAAGCTCGACCGCGACACCGTCGCCGTCCAGGGCCCCGCCAGTGCTTTCGACCGCTTCATGCAACAGGGCCGCAAGGGCCTGACCATCCAGCGTTTCAAGGGTTTGGGCGAGATGAACCCCGACCAGCTCTGGAAGACCACCTTGGACCCGGCGATCCGCACCTTGCTCCAGGTCCGCGTCGGCGATGCTGAAAACGCCGCCGAAGTATTCAGCACCTTGATGGGCGACGTAGTAGAGCCCCGCCGCGACTTCATCGTCGGCAACGCCCTGAAAGTCGCCAACTTGGACGTCTAGAGCCTGATTATCGCTCGCCACAAATAGCTGCACAAATGACCAGTTAGCTGCACAAGCAATTGGATAAGCGCCTGTAATGCTTTGGAAAGTAGATTGCGGCAAAACCGTCCAAATCTGGATTTCCCTTTGATCGTGTAGGAAACGGCAGTTTGTCGCCGCCTCTAGCCGCCGCTTCCACCCCCCAGTCGCCTACATTCTGAAGCCGCTTTCCTCCTCGGTCGTTTCCATCCCCTCGTCGATTTCCACCCCGTCGAGGTCCGCGACCACGTAGCGGATTCCCTGGCTGTCGACTGGGTTCATCTCCAGAAGCGTTCGGTAGACTCGGCGGCCACCCGACTCGTTGCCGGACTCCACCAGCCAATCGCCGTATTCCTTTAGGGCCTGCATGTAGGGCCGGGTGGCAGGCTCGCCCCACCAGGCGAAATCGTCCTGGCTGGAGGCGACCGGCTGCCAGAGGGCGTTGCCCGTCTCGATGGCCTTCCGCAGGTGGGCGCCCGCGAGCGCAGTGGTCTTCGCTTGCCGGGCCAGGAACAGGTGGGCTTGGATGCAGCCGGGATCGTCCTCCAGAGCGCGGACTGCGGCGAATGCTTTCCGGTGAAGGTCGGTTTGCCGCTCCATGAGATCGAGCCACTCGTCGGCTGGACTTGTGACTGTGTGGAAGATCGTCCCGCCGACGGCTGCGGTGGTGGTGGCTTTCAGCCAGGCGGGGGCGGCCATGGTCGGTCTCCATCATCTGCATTCGGTCAGATGATGGATGGAGGCGTTGCAATGCAGTCGATCGTTTGACGGGCGACCTCGTTGGATCGATTGCAGACCTCCGACGATCGACTCTAGAGCAGATCGTCCTGGCGTAATGGCCCGACCTCACGATTGCGCCCGATTTCTGGAGCATACTCCACCCTAAGGAAACGGTCTGCGGCCCGGTCATATGACACCATCAGCGCCCGCCCATACTCGCGATGCTCGGTTCGGCTCTTAGCGGCGCTGTCCTCCGTTTCCGTGCGCTCCTTCGTCTCCGCCAACCCAATCCCGCCCGGCTGCTTGCGGCCCTCAACGCACACGATGAAGTCGGGATAGTAGCCCCGTCCGCTTTCGGGCAGCACGATCCGGACTGACCAGTCGTCGCGGGCGTTCGGCCGGGGCAGGTTCCGCGTCCACCACAGCACCCGGTCCTGGCGGTCAAGCCAATCCGCGAACGCCATCTCCCAGGCGTTCAAGCCCTGGGGCATGCAGCCGTAGAGGTTCAACCGGGATCCGGACAGCGACGACTCGCTCTGCCACTCGGTGGGCAAGTCGAAGGCGTCGACGACTTCCGCACAGGCGCCGATGGCCCGTCGCAACGCGTCCTTCAGCAAAGTGGGCGACTTGACCAGGATTACGTTCAACGCCCGTTGCAGGACATGCCGCTCGACAACCGGCAGGTTGGCCTCGACCAGCGCACGGGCCAGGGCATCCTGGAGCCGCAGGCCAAGTTGACGGGCATCGACGTAGTCGCTGACCGAAAGGAGGTCGTGGGCGTTGAGGCGGGCCACTTGGAAGCTGATGCTTGACTGCTCCAAGTTGCGGCTCTGCTCGCCGCGCTGGAACAGATCGCCGACCCGCCGTTCGACCGGGGCGCTGTCCTGGTGGACGGCCAGGAGGTCTTCCGGGCGGAACCGCACGTTGCGGACCAGGGCGTCCAACAGCCCGGCAGGATCCCTGGGCATGCGTTCGGTCCGCAGCCGCTCGGGGACAATCAATCCCTGGCGACGGGGATAACGGTGCGCCATGGCGATTGCGCGCGGGCCGAGATGCCCAGCCGCCAAGGCCGGACTTTCCTTTGTTACGTTGCCGACGACTTGGTCACCCATGGTAGTGGCTGGGTTGACGGTAGGCGGAGCCGAGAAGCCGAACAGGGTGTCCGGCCAAGCTTCCGAATAGCTGTCGGGCGATCCCGCGGACAGCGCGGCAGCGGCTTGGGGCCTGGCAACCGGAGGCGGATCCAGCAGCATGCGAGATTGGCCATTCTCGTCCACCAGCATGATCTGGCCGCCCTCGCCGACCGCCGCATCGTAGATTTGCAGGCCGTCCGAGACGATCGATATTGCGTCCCGGATGGCTTTGATCCGGTCGGCGGCACCTTCGAGACCGGGCATTCCCTGCGGGTCGCCGAGGAACACCCAGCCCGTGTCCAACTCCTCCGGCAACCCGGGCCTAGATTGGAGCAGGGAGTGGACGCGCATGATGCGACCGATGACCTGAAGGCCGAACGACGGATCCACGACGGGTCGGAGCGCGCAAAGCGTGAACGCGCGCGGCGCGTCGAACCCGGTGGCGACGGCCATCTTGAAGACCAGAACCTCGACGTCTGGGTCGTTGGCCAGGGCCTGGACGTCGGGGTCCGGCTCGGCGGCCGTATGGACGGCGACGGCGTCGGTCGGGAACCCCAGCGGACCGCGCAGCAACGCCTGCACGCGTGCGGGGGTCCAGTCGCTGCTGGACGCCTGGACCAGCAGCAGCGGCACGATCGGGATGCCCGCCGTCTTCAGCGACTGCTTCAACACGCGATGCTGTTCCACCGCCTTTCGCAGGGCGACCTCGTTGAGATCCAGCAGGTCGGCCGCCGCGCCCCGCGCCACGAAGCTGACTGCCTTGACCCGCGGCTTGTTCAGCCGGTCGGCGACGACCCGCGTCCGCGACACCGAGACACGCTGGAACCGTCCCACGTCCAGTCCCCGACGCAGGATCTCGACGTCGCCGTCGTCCGGCGTGGCGCTGGCGCACATCAGCAGGTCCGGGTCTAGCGTGCCGTCCAGGAACCGGAAGGACTCCGAGCCGGGGCGAAAGCTGTGGTGCGCCTCGTCCACCACGGCCCCGATGAGGAAGCCCGAGGAACGCAGTCCGACGACCAAGCTGTCAAGGGACGGCGCCCCGTCGTCGTCCACCCGCATCCGCCGCGCGTCGGCGCGGCGCGCGGCCACGCTGGCCCAGGTCGCGACGAAGACGTCGCCATTCCTGGTGCCCACCTCGACTCGGTCCGTCACCGGGTCGCGAACCCGCAGCCCGGGCGAGGCCGCGCGCAGGGCCGCCATCGTCTGGGCGACCAGACCCGCGAACGGCGCGAACCAAAACCAGACGACAGGCGCGCGCAGGCTCACCGTCTCGGCGGTCCTGGCCAGCATGACGGTCTTGCCGGACCCAGTGGGCGCTTCCAGGAGCGAACAGCCGAGCTTGCGGGCGATACGCCGACGTTCCCGCGGTGCGGCCGCCATCTTGGCGATCGCGTCGAGCGCCGCGTCCGACAGGGCGTCCACCGCCTCGCGTTGGAACTCACGCAGGACCAGTGGCGGGAGCGATCGCCGCGACACCTAGATGCCCGCAATCAGGCTGGAGAATTCCGCCAGCATCGGGCCGGGCGTTTGTTCGACGGAGACGCCCGGGGTCCTCAGAGCGTCCCGAAGCACGCCGGGCACCGGGCAAAACGCCACCACCGGGCCAGAGACCGCCAAGCGTTCCAACGCCGCGACCGCTTCGGATGTCGGCGTGGGCGCGTAGGCGACCGTGGGATCACCGTCCGCCTGACTCTCCGCGACGGAGACTTGCAACGCACTCGACGGGTCGAAAGGTGCAACGAAACGGCCGTGGCGGAGTTGGAGCAGCGTCCAAACGGCTGCATCGTCCAGATCGTAGACGACGTCGTCCCAACCGATGCGTCGGGTGCGGAGGTAGGCGAACTCGCCGGGCACGGGGTCGTCCGTCCCCTGGCCATCGATGACCTTTCGGAGCCGGGCGGCGCAGACGTCGCGGCACAGGTTCTTGCCGGGGTCGGCCTCGGTCGCTTCCGTGTTCGACACCAGGATGAACCTGCGCCCGGCGTCGTCCTCTGCATTCAGCGAGAGAACGGCCGTCCCGGTGGTCCCAGACCCGGCGAAGAAGTCCAGGACGAGGTCTCCCTCCCCCGTCGTCGCGCGCACCAACTCCCGGATGAGACTCGACGGCTTGGGGAAACTGAACGCCTGGTCTCCGAACAGGCGTTCGATCTCCACCGTGGCGGCGCCCTGCCGCTCGCTGCGCAGTGATTGGACGCCGTCGTTCGACGGCGTTTCGCTCATCCCGGCGATCCAACTGCCCACCGGACGCCTGACGATCTCGTCCTCGGTCCGTCGGACGATGCGGCTCAACCGGCCGTGGGCGATGGGCTTGCCCACCCAGAAATCCAGCCTCGGCAGGTCTGCACGCAGAAGCGGCCGACCACGGCCGTCCCGGGGAACGTCGCCCGACGCAATCGCCGCATCCAGGCTGGTGCGGTCCGGGTAGAAGAAAGGTGCCTTCGTCTCTGCCGGGAAATGTATGTCACCGGCCCTGATGAAACGACTCCATCGACGGCCCGCTTCCTGCCTTGGCGCTTGACTTGCGCCGTCTCGTTCCGTTTTCGGTGAATCCGTCCAGGGCGGCTTGGCGCTCGATCTCGATTTCGCTCCAGAAACGCCAGACCTGGTTCGGTGCGGCCGGATACCAAAGTCCGGTGGCAGGATTTTGGATTGGGTAGTACGTGTTTTCGCGGGTCCTGAAGGTTCCTCCCTTGGTGACCGGGTCCAGCCGGACCTCCACATCGCCGAATTCCGGCCGCAGGCGGAACTTCCCCGGCCCGGCGTCGGGGCCGATGAAGCCGAAGCCCCGGTTGGCATAGACCAGGACGTGCTCATGCACGCCGCTCCAGTTGCGCCGTTTGTCGCTGTTGTTGGTGTCCTTGGTCCGCCAGACGAAGCTTCCCAGCCGCATGCCCGGGAATACCTGCTCCATCAGCAGGTCGAGGCGCGCCCTGTTCTCGTCGTTGATGCAGACGAGGATCGCGCCGTCGTCGGCGAGAAGGTCGCGGGCGACAACGAGGCGACGATACAGGAACTCCAGCCAGACCGACTGACGGTATCGGTCTTGCGGCCCGACGAAGCGGTCGTTGTAGACGAAGTCCCTGTTGCCCGTGTTGTACGGGGGGGTCGATGAGGACGGTCTTCACTCGCCCGGCGCAGGTCAGCCGCAGGGCGCGCAGGGCGTCCCAGTTGTCGCCTTCGATGACCAAGTTGCGCCATCCGCCGTCCGGTCCGGTTGGGGTGGACAGGGCCGCGTCGAGGTCGAGCGCCACGAAATCAGCATTCGCGGCCCTGTCGGGCGTGATTCCCTCCCGCTCCCAGACCAGCCCGTATGGACGGTGGGCATCGCGGCGCTCCAGGAGGGCGATGAGCGCCTCCTTCGACAGGTGTTCGTAGCGGTTCATCTCTTGCACCGCGTGAACCTAGCCAAACGCGCTCACTTTGTCTCCGCCGCCGGTCAATCAGGCAGCGGCCAGTCCGACGTATCCACTTAGCAGGAACGCCCGGCGTGCCACGCCCGCAGGGCCGCCATCGTCAAAGGCAGGTGTGGCTCGTGGGCGAGGCGATGCACGACGCGGTGGCATGTCGGGCAGAGCACGGCCAACATCGCGGGGGTCGTCGATTGCACCTTGTAGTGCACCGGGATGCGGTGGTGCGCGTCGAACAAGCCGACGTGGGCATCCCGGAAACCACATCCCTCGCAGACGCAGAAGTCTCCGTTGGCCTGCTTGTTGGCCGCCTTCACCAGCTTGGAAAGCTTGGCGTTGCGCTCGTACAGCATGACCAACCGCATGATTTCGCGCCCCTCTTCGGCGCCGATTGCGGATGGCACCACTGTGCCCAGGGTGACCGCCGCCGGGAGCGGTGGCAGGTCGACCAAGCGCACCTTCCAGCCCCGAAGAGCCGCGACGATGGGTAGCCTTTCCGGTGTGAGGTCCGCGACCTTGTCGTAGGCTTGAAGGAGCGGGTGAACCGTAAGGTCGAGATCGTCGATCACGTGCGGGCTGCCAACGACCTCGAAAACGTCGGCCAAGGCGACCGCATCCGGCCATTGAGCGTAGACCTCCTCCTCGGCGGGGGTGGTGAAGAACTTTTTGCTGGCCTGATGGCTGGTGGTGAGCCGCACGAGGTTGATTACTCGCCCCTTGTTGGCGGGGTTAAGCACCTTGCTGGCCCCGATGCAGATGGCCCATGGAGTTTTCGACGCCAACCCCGCCGCGTGGGAGGCTCCGCCTGCTCCGAAGCAAAGATATCGGAACTGCATCGGACCCCAGACGGCTTTCACCCCGGCGAACGGCGACGGATCCGGGAAAATGTCTTCGAACGGGTAGTCGACGCCAAATTCATAAGGGATGACGGAGGCCATAACTTGTCGTAGCTCGGCTGGAAGCTTGCGTCATTGAACACGTCAACAATACGCTGCACGGCGGGCTGTTTTGGTTGAAAGTCGCAGATGCAAGCGCGCATGCGAGGGCTTGTTGATGCGAGAACGCGTCGGCCGTCAGGTAGTACGATGGGCAGACGTGCGCTGCGACTGGTGCGCCAAATGCGAAATTTTGCTCACTCGCAGTTATGGGGACCGTAAAAGTAGGTCACCGACGATGCCGCGACCCATCCCACCACCGTTCCCGGCGCCAACTTGCCGGAGTTGCCGGAAGCTTTCAGGTGCAGGAACCCGCGCTGAACCTCTGCCACCAGGTATGTTTCACCAACCGCGACTGCCTGCCCGGTCGACGCACCTCCAGGCGTAGCGAACAGGGCCGCGGGGGTTCCGTCGAACACCGTGCGGTTGCCGGGCAGTTGGCGCAAGGAGACTATCTTGGGTCCCACGCAGTCCCCGACGCCCAGGCTCGGCGCGGCATTTGCATTAACGGCGGCAAGGGTCAGCACGACCGTCGCTGCCAGTCCGGCTAGACGCATCTTAATTCCTTTCGAAGTCGCGCGCCCCAGGCATCGACGATGCGACCAGGCTCAAGCGTCGGCGGCGAACAGGTGGTCGCAGGCGGCCTTGACCGCCGCTGCGTGTCCCGTAACCGCCGCTTTCGATTCGAAAATGCCGATCAAGGCATGGACAAAACCGACGCCCATGCCGAGGAGGCCGCCCCAGACGAATGACATCCACGACTGCCCGAGCAGCGCGAACAAGCCGCCGAGCACCACGCCGTAGAGCACCATGATCCGGACCGCCACTTCGCCGCCTTGGCCAAACGCCATGATCACCGATGTGAACGGGTCGTAGGATCCGCACGGTGGGAACCTGTCGATTTGGGTCCACCGGCTCGTGTCGTGATTGACCAAAGCGGCCCACTGGCTCTCGCCGTTGTTCACGCCGGTGGCGACGACGGCAACGACCCTGTGCCCCTGTCTGACCGGGAGACTTTCGGGCACCGGCACGTGGATTTCGTCGGAATCGGTCTTGACCCATACCGCCTTCCGGGCGGTGGCCGTCGCCCAGACCCGAGGTGGCGCGACCGATATTTGATTGCCGGACACGAACACAGCCCCGGCTGCCGACCCAACGTGGGTTTCCGTCCATCGTTCAATCGATACGACCGTTCCCTCGACGGCGCTGAAACCTACCGACTTGCCGACAACGTCGCGCGTCAGCATGAAGCGGCTGGATGCCGCGACCTCGCTCATGACGCGATCGACCCGAGAACGGCCGCGACGCGCTGGAACACGGAATCCTCGACCTGCTGGCGGAGCGCGGGCGGGACGCCCAGCGTCTGCTGGTAAAGTGCGAAGCGGCGTCGGAACGACGGCAAATCCAAATTGGCCATCGGCGCGGTGTGGTGAACGCGGTCGTGGGATACCGACACCATGAAGGCCGCAACGTCGAATGCAAAGCAATGGGGAATCGCGTCGCCGTTGATGCCGCGCTGGGCGCTGTTGCGGCATCCAATGACTTGGGTCTGGATGCCCGCGAACCCGCCCTGATGGAACACGTCGCTGAACGACTGCACCCCCTCGACAATCACCGGGTCCGGCATGAAGGCATGAGCGGCGTCGGCAGGCGCCTGAGCCTGCTGGCCAACCAGGGGGCCGGTTGACAGGTGCGTGCGGCCTTGGGCGTCGACGTAGCTCTGGCATCCGGCCAGCGTAAGCGCGAACACGAGCACGGCCGCCCTCCGACCAATCATGCAATGCTCCAATGGTGGTTAGTCGATTGCGGCCGGGTCGCTGGAGTTTCGGGGTAACGGCAGACGTGGACAGTCCCGCCGACAAGGCGAGTGTCTTTTCGATGAATGGTCATTCTTGGATTCCGTGGTCGGGCTGGCTGGAACGGGGTTCGCAGTCGAAGCGGGACTCCTACGGAAGAACTATTTGCTGCCCGAGGACTCGATCCCCTTCGCCGAGGCGAATGGACGAACTGGAGGCTGCGGGTAAGCAGATCGAACGATCAAGCCCTTGATGAAACTGCATTGTTCGCCTTGCTGAAGAGCGCCGGGACAGGCATGCGAAGCCACCATAATGGAAGCGCATTAACGCTCAAGCGAAATGCTTATTATCTCCGGCGATGCCGGTCGGGAACAACGGCCTCCATGCAGGGCATGGGAAAGCGACTTCGGGCAAGGGCCAAGGTGCTTGGATTGACCGACACCGACGTCGCGAGACGGCTCGACGTCAGCCAACCGCGCTACGCCCAATACGTGAACGACGCCAACGAACCCGACTTGACCACGTTCGTGCGCATCTGCCGGGCACTGGATACGACGCCGGACGAGGTGCTGGCGTTCCGGGAGACACCCGAGCCATCCGAGCGGGACGTGTTCGAGGCGAGGGTAGGCGCGTCCGTCAGGTCAATGGGCACCGCGCGGCTGCGTATCGCGGCGGCGCTGCTGGACACATTGGCCAGGATGCCGGAGGGCGATTGATGCCAAGCGGGCGTTCATCGCTTGGCAGTCTAAATGTAATGTCGGAACGGCAGCGGCGGCGTTTTGCGGTCAGGCGGGATAGCCGTCAGGACGTCTCCGACCCTGTTGGCGAAGCGGAGCGTCACCGGAAGGCCGTCGCCGTAGATGCATGCATTGAAGTTGACCTTCGTCAGAGCAAGGACGTCGCGCATCACGCCCTGCAGGTCTGCCTCTCCACGGCATACCTCCACCGTCAACGGATTCGGCACCTCGCGACCTGGATACGTCGCGAGCCGGGGGATGTAGCCCAGCGTCCAGAGATAGCCCTTCCTGAACGTTAGCTGCATCGCAGTGCCGCGGAGTACGGGATGCCGCCCCGGGCCGAACAACTTCATTCCCTTCTCCTGGCGGATCTTGACCCCGACCAGCTTGGTTTTTGGCGGCAACGCGTCTTCGAAGCCTTTCCACTCCTCGTCCACGAACCACGCCTTGCCATGGATGAAGATCTCGGACGGATGTTCGCCGTGTTTGTCGAGATAGCCCTGGACCGCCTTCTCCATGAGGCTCTTGGCTGCGGGCCGGTCGAGGTGGAATTCGAAGGTCTCCTCGGACCACCAGTTCCCGACTGCACCCTTGAACACCAGGCCGTCGCCCGCGTGCAGGAACATCTGAGCGCCGCAACATGCGTTTCCGGGCAGTCCCGCACCGAGTTGCTTGTAGACCATGCCGACGTAGCAGACGCCCGGCCTGATACCTGCCAGACGCCAGGGTTGCCCACCGGCCTTGTAGTAGGTAGCCGTCGAGAGATTCCAGGCGATTTCCAGCGGCGTCTGCATTTTCCGCGCGACGGTCCGCACGTCGTTGTAGAGCACGGGTTCAGCCAGCGTTCGCTCGCGTATGATTTGCAGCACTGCGGCGCAGTCCAGCAGTCTGCCTTTGAGTTGGTCGTGAAAATCTCGCCGATAACGATGAGCTTCAGCACCTTCATTGTCGGAGGCGAAAAGCGACGGCTGCTCTTGGATGGCGCGAGCTTGCTTCGGAGACAGCCTCTTTTCGGTCTCCAGCCGGACCCCTGCCGGAGCCGCCGATTTCGGTCGTCCGAACTCGTAAATCTCGTCCGGGATGACGACCATCCATAGGTCGACCCTGGTGTCCTCGTCGCGTAGGTGCTTGCGGATGCGCTCCTCGAAGAGCGACACCGTCGCGTAGATGGCCTGATGCCGATCCACCTTGTGCAATGCCTGCTCGATGTCACCCGGAGAGATTACGATTTCGACCGACGGCTCGTCGTTGAGCTTGCAGGAAAACGCCGCATTGAACCCCGGAAAAGTCGATTGGTTGGGGTTCTCGGGATTGTCGCGCAAGATCGGGCGCTGAATGCGCCTGAGCCAATGGCTCAACAGGGCAATCCCCACCGTCGTGCCTATCACTCCGACCGAAATGTGCCTGGGCTGGCCTTTCTGGTCCGGCGCCCCAAAGGCGGTCAGGCCGTCCTTGGGATGGTCGAGGGCTTGTCCAAAGCCGAACAGACAGAGTGGTTCGTCCAAGTGCCATAGAACGCGCGATGTCATTCTCCGTCCTCCAAATCCCAGTCGTCATGTTCGTCGGCAGGCTCCAGATCTTCGTCCTCGTCGGGCACGGCGTTTTCTACCGCAGCCACCTCGGCGGCGGCCTCAGCGACGTTTCGGCGCTTGAGCGGAGGCGGCTCGAACGAAGCCGGGGAGACCAGGCTCCACAGACGTGCATCCACGGTGACAACTTGACCGGGCGAAACGGAAACAACGATATCCTCTCCGTCGCCTTTCAAGCTGGCCACGTAGGCGAGGTGCAGAGTGCGCCATTGCTCGTTGTACCAGGACTTGCAGAAGCTTCGACGGATTTTGTGGGCCTTTTTTGCGTCGCCGGTCAGATGCTCGCCGTCCGTCGTGAAGGCCACATGCGCGACCAGGGTAACCGTGTTCTCGTAACCCACGGAAAAGCGCGCGGACGGCGCGTAATGCCAGCGCATGGCAATCTGACGCGGCCCCTCCAGACCCTTCTTGGTTTTCACGCCGTTCAGCGCCTTCTTCCGGCTCTTCCCGTTCAGATCGACGAAGGGATAGGTCTTCTCATGTCCGGCTATCGCCGGGTGAAACCATCCGGTAGAGCGAGAGGACATTTCCATCGGACGAAGATCGCGGGCACGGCACAGCCCGTCCCATGCCTGGCGCATGATGGAAACCACGCCGTTCCTCGCCGTTTGACGGTCCACGGCAGGGTCGTTGCAGCCGTCAGCGATGAAATCCAGCGTGGCGACGCTGGCCCTCATGGAAGCTCCGAGGGTCGGGGACACCGAGGTGAGGACTTCGTCCGGCGTGGCGAACGTGCCCAGCAGTCGATTGTGCATGAAGCTCGGCCAGGGGATGAACTCCCGGAACGCATTGGGCTTCTTCGTGTCGAAGGGGGCTTTGAATTCGTAGAACCAGATATTCTCCGGAAAAGCGTCGATGCGGCAGGCGTTCGTCGTCACCGTGGATTCGAGGGACAGCGGGCGCCGCCCCTCGGAGAACTGGTCGCGAACCCACTCCCCGAGATGCTGAACGTCGTCGGTGAATGTCGGAATCCCGTCACGACGCAGCACCTTCAGCAACCGTTCCAGGCCGTCTGACCAGGACTCGTTGAAGTAGATGGCATTTCGCCCGGCCAACTGCATTGGGAACTCCGACTCATGCAGGTCGTCCAGCGCGATGGCCTGAATGAACTTCTCGGGCGTGATGCCCATATTCTTCGCGGTGGCACGAGCGTAGTCGATCTCATTCTGGACGCCGTCTTTCTGCGCCGACGCCCGCGACACGACGAACACGGCCTTGGCGATCGATGTCTGAAAGGCGTCTTGGACGTCTCTCCAGAAGCGCTCGCCCCCGATGAGTTTCGTGGCCTCGGACCAGACGCGGTAGCCCTGGCGCGCAAGCTGGACGGACAGCCAGACGCCGAAGTCGGTGTCCTCCGGCATGGCGTGGCTTATGAAAATGGTGTCGCGGACAACAACGGGCGCTTTGACGTTCGTCATGTCTCAGCAGGCCTCCCCCGTCCACCAGTCGAGGATCCGGCAGATGCTAGTCAGCATTTCCGAGGCCGTCTTGCCGACGTCGTTCAAGGCGTCGAACAAGGCCCTGTCCATGCCCTGGGAGAGCGAAGCATAATCGGCGCTCATGCGCTGCCAAACCGTTGCGGCCGCCCCGCCTGTAGCCCCTATCGGAATGGGCAACAGCCCATCGGATACGGCGATGTCGAATTCCTGCAGAACGCCGGGCGCGTCGCCACCCGACGGCTCCAAGCCGCTCACGAAGATGGCGAGGCCCGCCTGCCGCACCATGTCCCGGCGATAGACGGCGTAAACCCGCTCTCGTTCGCCGCCTTCGAGTTCCTGCGGGAACGGTCGTAGCCCCAGGGCGTGCTCCAGGTCCGTCGTGCCGTCTTGGTAGAGTTCGTCCAACGCGCCCGATATCACCGCCCCGCCGACGGTGTTGCCGAAGCCGGACACGATCTTCATCTTGCGTCGAGCCAGTTCGCTGCCGAGCAATCTCCCGAGCGCCAGGACGTCGCCTTTCCGAGCCGCCGCCGCTTCCGAAGGATGCGCCCCTGAGACGAAGACCGTCTCGCGGAGGACGCGACGCCGAAGGTCCTCCAGCAGCATGGGGATTTCGTCGAACTCGTCCACGTAGACGACGTGAACGCCGTAACGCTTGAGTTCGCGAAACCAAAGCTCTTGTGTCCGCGCCTCGTGAAGATCTCGCGGATCGCCGCCCGGCCGTCCCCGGCGCATTACGGCCGTATGGGGCCGCGTGTTGGGGCCGTGCATCTCGCGCACCAGCGAGAACAGGTTGTTTAAGTTGGGGTCGTTCAGCCCGGCCCCAAGAAAGAGAAAGCGCTTCGACTGCAACCGCTCGGCGATGGTGTGGTGGAAGCCCGGACGATCGAGGCGGTAGCGCTCGAAGTCGTCTCGGGCGATGACGCATCCGGCTGGCTGCTCAATGGACCCGTGCATCTTGAAGACGGTGGTCGAGAGGAACGGCGTGGACGTCGTGAGTTGATCGTCCGACCATTTGACGCTGGCTTTCCTCCCGGCTTGGCGAACGGCACGCTCGATCAGGGTGTCGTAGTTGGTCGTCCAGATTTCCCTCAACGGTAAGCGTGTCAGCGCGCTGACCGCGTCGGGAATCGGCTTTTCGTCAATGAAGCGGTCGTTCAAGATCGCATTCAGTCGACCCCGTTGTCCTTCCTCGGTGAGAAAAAACTGAACCAGAGCGGGAAGGTCGTGCGCCTCGTCGGGGTCCAAACCCATTTCCTGCGCCATGACCCTGACCAGGCCCCGCCAGTCGGGATACCCGGCGGGCCGAGACAGACCGGCGCCGACAAACGCAGTTGCGTCACCCAGGCGCAGCGCGCGAGCGTAAGTCTTGAGGAAGTCGGCTCGATACGGGTCCATGCTCGAAAGATCCTCGGTTCAGGGCTTCTTGGCGGCTTTCTGGCTGCGGGCGAGCAGTTCGACCAAGGCTTCCTGACGATGCTGGAGGCGGATACCCCCCGTTCCAGGGCGTGGATTTTCGTGCGACGAATCAGATCGGCGTCGATATGGACCAGGAATTGCTTGCGAAGCGAGATGTAGTCGGGCGGGCTGCTATCTTCAGGAAGCACCGCATCCTCCGTGATAGGTAGCTATCTGGCTATAATCACCATTGGATAGTGCCGGACGACGTGTCAACCGGCTTATGAGCATAGGTGCTTGGGATCGCCGGTCGCTTTGTCAATCGGCCCTGAGCGATGGATTGGCGGCCTCAAGCCCGGCGACAACGGCGAGGATGGCGGAAGCGGTCTTGGACGGCTGCGTCCTGAACCGGGAGAACCCCGCCGACTACGGTTTCGATCCGCGAGCCGACGAGGAAGACCGGAAGCCAGCGGAGGGTCCGAAATCGCGCGGAGGGTGACCCAGCGGGGAGTAACGCCGACTTTCGACTCGCGGCGACTCGCGGCAAACCGCTAACAGGAACTCTGTCAACGTTGACGTGACACCCGAGACGGTCCCGGCACGCGCCCGCCCCACGCCGCCCAGGACGTTCGAGGTCGCCATTCGATGCAATTCGACGCCAAGCAGATCGCCGCGCCCAAGTACTGGCAGCAGTTCGAGGATCTCTGCCTCAAGCTGTTCAAGGGCGAGTGGAAGTCGGTTGACACCATAAAGAACGGCCGTAGTGGCCAGCCGCAGGCCGGGACCGACGTCTCGGGAACCCCGGCGGCTTACCTCGACGAAGTTTGGGGCGTGCAGTGCAAGGGGAAGGACGCCCTCTACGGCGCCTCGGTGACGGCGAGAGAACTTCGGGCCGAGGTCGAGAAGGCGAAAACCTTCAAGCCCAAGCTCGGCCGCTGGATTTTGACGACGACCGCCATGAAAGATGCCGTGATCGAGGAGTTGGCCCGCGAGATTACGGTTGCGCATAGGCAGCAGGGCTTGTTCCCGGTGGAAGTGCTCGGATGGGAGGACCTGCAATCGATGATTGCGGGCCAACCCGATGTCATGGATGAGTTCTACCCCGGTCAAGGTCCAACGCAGCACAACATCCTCGCCCATCTCGCCAGCCTCCACGACGGCAAAGACAAGATGGCGGCGATGCTGGAGCAACTGCTGGCATTTGCCGCCAGCAACCAGGCATCGCAAAGCCTGCCGCTGCACTTAGCTAACCCAGTCCCGATCCACGTCTCGCCGGTCAATCCGTCCGATATTGCGGTTCAGGCGCAGATTGACGCAGCCAGAGATCTCATAGCGAGCAACCAGTCCGCCACCGCGCTACGGGTGCTCCAACGTGCGCAGGACAAATTCTGGGACGAAAGCTCGGGCGTCGCGCGCTTTCGATTGCTAGCGAACCGCTCGTCGGCGCTCATCAACCTCGGCCGGGTGGAAGAGGGTCTCGCGTGCGCCAAGGACGCGCTTCGACACGCGCCGACCGACCCCAGGGCGATCGTGCACAGCGCCATGGCCCATTACCAGGGCGACGACATCGACACCGCAAGAAGCATGCTCGACGACCTCCTGCCGAGCGCGCCGGACAACGACGACGCCGTGGCGCTGCGCATCTTGATCGCGGCGGACGAGAACGAGCGGGAGGATCCGTTCTGGCTGGTATCCGACCGCGGGGCGCTGGCATGGAACGTTCAGATGGCGATCGCCAAATGGTATCGGCATCGAGGGAAGCTGGACCTCGCCCTGACCCATTATCGGTTCGCGTTGGCTTCCAATCCCGCGAACAATCAGATTGCGGCAGAATTGGCGGTGACGGTCCTTGAGGTGATTTTCCAGGACGAGCGGGCGGTTTACGGCCACCAACTGACGGCGGAGCAAAAGGACGACTTCAACAACGCCGTCGATAGTTTGCAAACGGTGTGGGACGAAGTCCGGCATACCGAGGCGGCGCCGAGCTACCTTGTGGTCGCGGCCAACCTCTGCACCGCGTATCGCTACCGCGAAGATCTCGACGGCGCCGAGCGGATCGTCGATCAAGGGCTGGCGATCGACCCTTTGGACAAGCAGATGCTGAAGGACAAGGCTCTGCTTCTCGTTGGGCGGGGGGGCCGTGGCGCCGACGTGCTCGCCATATTGGAGAAGCTGGCCGTCGAGGAGCCTGAGGGGGTTCTCCTCAAGGCCAACGCCCTGGCGACGCTAGGCAAAGTCGAAGAGGCTTTGACCACTTTGGACGACATGCCCGCGGACGCCAACGAGCGGATGCAGATAACGGCCATCAATTCTCGCACTCGACTGCTTGCGACCACCGGACGGCAAGCGGACGCTTTGGACCAGGCGCGAGCCTTGACCGAACGGTTTCCGGCAAATCCTCTGTCTTTCCTAGCTCTATCCGACGTTTTCCATCGGATGGCGGACGACGACCAGGCCCGCGAGGCTGCCCGGCGCGCCATGGAACTGGTGGGCGCAGATCCCAAGACCGGATCGTTCATCACGGTGATCGTGGCGGACGCGCTACATGCGTTGGCGGATTGGGATGCATGCGCCGACGCGTTGGCAACCTTGCCGAGCCTGGACGCGGATTCGAGATCGCTGCAACTGCGGGTCGACTCCTTGCTCCGAGCAGGGCGGCGCCAAGAGCTTTGGGGCGTTCTCTCCGCGCTGCCTGCGAACGTCGCCAAGCTGCCGGAGTACGCCCAGGCCGCCGCTTGGTTTCACCGTGAGACGGGCGACTACGCAGCGGCCAGACGCCACCTGGACGACTACCTGGCCGCCGTGCCGGACGACTTGTTCATGACGTTGGTCTGGATCGACTGCGCGGAGCGAGGAGGGGACGGGGCATCCGTCTCCGCCTTCCTGGAGGGCGATGTCGAGCGCTTCTTCGTCGAGGGCAGCGGCACCCGGGATTTGATGACTCTGGCGCAGACGCTGGCGCGGCGCGGGTTCGGGGCACGAGCGATGGCGCTTGGCTACAAGGTTCTCCGCAGCCGCTGGCAAAAGCCGGTGGCGCATCGCGGCTACATGGGCCTCATGATCATGAAAGACGCGAGCCGGGACGCAGTACCGGGTCCCTTTGAGGTCGGACCCGACGTGGCCTTCGTCGTGAAGGACGATGTCGGGCGCCTGTTGACCTACGTCGTCCAAACCGAAGAGCCGCAGGATGCGGTCGCCAACGAGATATCCCCGACCTCGCCGCTGGCCATGCGTGCTGCGGGAAAGACGGTCGGCGACACCCTGCGGGTCCACGAGAGTCCGCTGCGGCCAATCGAGACCATCGTGGAGATAAAGCACAAATACGTCGCGTTGTACCATCGCTCCGTGCGGCACTTCAACGAGATGTTCCCCGAAGACACGGGAATGATAAGCTTCGACGTCGATCCGGCGCGGCCGGAGGCGATCGTGGAGCGGCTCAGGCCGCTGCTCTCCGATCGCGCCAGCCGCATCGAGCAGGTGGCCGCCGAATATGCCAAGGGCTTGCTGCCGATGTGCTTCATCTGCCGCAACCCACTTGAGGCCTGGGCTATCTTGGTCGGAAAGGACGCCCAAATCGACGTGGCGTTGGGCAGCCTGGAGGAGCGGACCGAGGGATTGGCGCGCCTGCGCGGGGGGGCGAAGATCATCCTCGATCCGGTGGCGAGTTGGGTCGCGGGAAAGATTGGCGTGCTGGATGCTCTCCGAGGGAGGTTCGGGGATATCGGCATCGCGTCCACCACCCTGGACCTTCTCCGCTCGCAGCGGGACAACGAAACCGGAGGTGCCGGTCGTTCGGAGGGCACATTGTGGGAGGAGGACGGCGAGACCCGGTTCCGGCCCAAGTTGCGTTCGGGTTCCGGGCCGCGACTGGACGCCTGCCAAATAGTCGCTTGGTTCGAGGAACACGCAACCGTTCTGCCCGCCATCCCCTCGGCAGACTTCACGCCGTTGATACGTGACCTCGGCCGACAAGCGCATCCGTCGATCATCGACACGGTATTCGCCGCCAGTGGCAGCGGTTACGTCATGATTGCCGAGGATCTGCGCCTGCGCACGATTCTGCAGGCGTTGCCCGGCGTGCGAACCACATGGTTGCAGGCGGCCATCATCGCGGCCTTCGCCGGTGGGCATCTCGACCGAGCAACCTACGACGCCACCTGCATCCACCTTTTGACGCTGAGGCACCACTTCACTTCCTTCGATGACCAGACAATGCTGCTGGCAGCACGACAGGCTTCGTGGAAGACCAATGGACCTTTCGGGGTGGTCACCAGGGCTTTGGCGTCTCCCACGGTCGAACCGGCATCGAGCGCGACCGTGATTGCGACGTTTCTTCTCCGGCTGTGGTTCGCTCCGCTATCCAGGAGAACCAGGGAGCGCCTGACCGACACCGTCCTGGTGAGTTGCCGGACCAGCAACGCCAACCGCGTCCTGGACATACAGTCGCGTCTGAGGGGGTATGTCGCTGGAAACCATCAAAAGTCGGCGAGTGAAGGCACGGCGCTCCGGCAACTCCTGAAGTTCGTGGAGACATGGATCGGGACCTCGCGATGGCGTTTCCGTCCGCCCCCGGCAGATTGAGCGGCCGCGGGATCGCAGACAGACCACGATACCCAAGCCAATGCCGGACAACCTTTCCACCAGCGCTATGCTCACGCACGTAGTGCTCCACATCCGAGATCAGTGACCATGTCGATGGCTTTCCTAGAGCGAGAAATCAACCGGTTCTTGGCTAGTAACGCGGATGTCGACCGCGCTCTTTGCATCAGGGGCAAGTGGGGGACGGGAAAGACCCACGCCTGGACCGAGTTCTACAAGGCGGCGGTGAAAAGAGGCACTGTTTCGAAAGAAAGGTACGCCTGCGTTTCTCTGTTTGGCATCAACTCGCTAACGGATCTGAAGTCGGCTATCGTCGAGGAGTCTCGCAAGGGCGAATACTTAGAGAAACCATCAAGTTTGGATAGTTTCGCCGACTTCTGGGGTGCCGTTGGGCCGCTCGCCAAGAAGAATGCCAAGCTTCTTGCGCTTATTCCATGGCTCAAGCCAGCAGTCGAGACAATGTTGCCGATGCTGTTCATGAGCATACGGGACCAAATCGTCTGCCTGGATGACATCGAGAGAAAGGGGCAATCCCTCACGATCAACGACGTTCTCGGATTGATGTCGCTGCTCAAGATGGACCGGAAGTGCAAGATCGTCATCATCCTCAACGACGAGAAGCTGAATGAGCGAGATGACTTCGAACGATATCTTGAAAAGGTGGTCGACAAGTCCATTACCTTTGCGCCCACGGCGGAGGAGTGCGCCCAAATTGCTCTCAAAGGAAATGATCGGGTTAGTGAACTAATCAGGGATTCCGTGGTAAAGCTGGACATTACGAACATCCGGGTCATCAACAAGATTCAGATGTTCGCCCGGGACATGGAACCTGTGGTAGGCAAGCACGGCGACAGGGTTTTGGAGGCGGCGCTGGTCGCGCTGAGCGTCTTCTGCTGGATCACTTTCCTACCGGACGAAGCGCCGAAAGCGGCCTTCATCACTGACGCCTCGAATAGCCGACTTGCTCGGATGATGGGAAACAAGAAGTTTTCCGATGACGAGCGTAAGTGGAGTTCGATCCTGGATAGCGTCGGCTATCTGAGCTTCACCGACCTGGACGGCGCCATACTGGACGGCTTGAAGAATGGCATCTTCGACGAGGAGACCATCGAAAAACTGGCGGAGAAAGCGGCCGAGAACCTTCGGCGAGGAGATCTGCTGAGAGACTTCGAGGCATCCTGGAGCCTCTACCATGACAGTCTGGAGGTAAACCAGGAGGAGGTCGTCGAGGAGATGGATCGGTCGGTCCGCAAGGCCGTCTCGCAGGTGACCGTCATGAATCTCGATGCGACAGTGACCTTGTTCAAGCAGCTAGGTTATTTCGAGAGGGCGAAAAACCTCATGGCCTTCTATTTCGACGCGCTGCCGGACGACGCACCTGCGCTGCAACGGCCCAGAAGCCACCCCTACAACAAGGCCGAGGATCCGGACGTGGTCGCAGCTTTGGACGCGAAGTTGGCGTCCAGACGCGATGATCGGCCCTTCGACCTGGTCGTGAGCGAATTAGCTGACCAAAAGTGGGGCGACGCCAACATCCGCCGACTGGCTGAAGCGGATGCTCGTGACGTGATCCCGGCACTGCGGCGGCTATCGAGTGTCGAGCGCCGAACCTTGGTTGACGGCGCCGTCTCCTTCCGGGCGATGGGGACCGCCACCGGTCGAGCCGCCTATGAGCATGTCCGCGATGCCATCTACAACGTCGCTGCGGAGAACGTCCTCAACGCCAGGCGGCTCAGTTCTCTCGTTGGGCAATTCCGCTCAATTGACAAAGGTGTAGTAGACGAGAGGGCGGACTGAGGCGTTCGGAAAAGCATCCCAGTTCACCCCCGCCCATCCAGCCAAGCCAACACCGTCTCCAACGGTCTGCACACCTGCAGCATCCTTCCCCCTGGCAACATGAGTAGCGTGTCGTCCTCCACCTCGCACAGCGCGCCGACCGCTCCGGGCGCGACCGCATGGAGCGTTCCATCTCGGTCTCGCAGGATGACGAATCTACCGACGCGCTCACCTTCCCCTAGATCCCGATGACGCACCGAGACGGCGGCGCTCACCCTGCGTTCTCCGCGCCGTCTGTCGCCGGGACCGAATGCTCCCGCACGAGCGCCTCCACCTCGAACCCGTCGAGCACACCACGATCGAGCAGCGCGCACGCGACGGCATTGATCGTGCTGACGTTCTCGCGCACCAGTTCCAGCGACCGAGCGTGAGCGTCTTGCAGCAATCCCTCCACCTGCGCCGCGAGCGCCGCGCTTGTGGCCAGCAACGCCCCGACATCGGAGCTTTCCGGCATCCCACGCCACAGCAGTCCGCTGGCCGGTTGGAGACCGAGCGCGGTCACGCTCACCAACGCCAGATGCGTCGCGACCGCCAGGTCGCTGTCCTCCCGTCCACCCGCACCGGCCGAAGGCGCCATCAGGAACTCCGCCTCCGCCGCGCGACCCGCCAGCCTGATAGCCAGCGATGCCCCGATGTCCGCTGCGGTCGGGTACGCCGTCGGTGGCACATCGGCGATCATTCTCCCCGTGGACACGGCGTCGAGCGTTCTCGGCCGCAACAGGCAGGTAACCACCGCATGGCCCGCTTCGTGGACGGCGGCGAGCCATCGGTCCGCCTCAGAGCCTCCTTCCCCGGCGAATTCGGCGATTAGGTCGTCAATCACCATGGGCCGTTCGGCGTTACGCGCCCGCCGTCGTGCCCCCCGCACGTATCTCTCGCAGTCGGCACCCGTCGAACCCGCAGCAGCCAATGCCACCCCGGACAAATCCGAACCGGCGAGATCCCCGTCCAGGTGTTCCGCCAGCATTGCCGCCAGCGCGAGCCGGTCCGGCAAACCAATCGGAATGTGACGATCCAAACGGCCGCTCCGGATCATGGCTGGGTCGAGTTTGTGGGGATGATTGCAAGCGCCGAGCAGGATCACGCCCTCGCGGCTTTGGGTGCCGTCAATCTCGGCGAGAAGTGCGTTGACGATTTGCACATCCCATTCGGCATGCCGGTGCTTGACTGTCGACCTGTCCGGAAATGAATCGATTTCGTCCACGAAGACAAGCGCCGGTGCGTGCTTTCGGGCATCTGCGAACGTTGCCCTCATGGCTTTGAGCATCTCGCCCTGATGCGCGGCGCCGGTTCCCAGCCACTGAGCGTAGGAGCCGGTGTGGAGCGTCAGCCCGCAGCTTGCCGCCAGCGCTCGTGCGAACAGGGTTTTGCCCGTGCCCGGCGGTCCCGACAGCAGGCACCCGCGGTCAACCTCCGACCATGGCAGATGTCCGGCGCGGAAGGCGTCCAAATCCGAGGCGAGTTGCCGTCCCCAACGAACGGCTTCATCCATCCCATGCAGTCGATTGAGGCTGGGAGCGTCGCGGACGGACTCAGTGGGCCGGATCGAGGGCACCGCCACAGCCGCCCGCTCCAGCAATGTCCGCAACGCCACCACGTAAGCGTTGCCGGTCTGGTTCCGGCGGCGAGCCAGCCGCAGCAAGCGCGGGGTCAATTCCGCCGCTTGTTCGTCCGAGAGACGTTCGGTCGGCTTGTTGCCGTCCACCTGGAAGGCGACGTGGTCCAGATCGGTTGGAGTCAGATTGCCGACTACGACCTCATGGTCCGGGATTAGATCGGGCGGTGACCAACTCGGATCTTCGACCAAGAGCAGGCAGTGGTTCCCGTTCGCCACCGCCTCGGCCAGGCCCTCTCCGGCCTGGTGCAGGCTGGTCTTCGCTGGCGCTTTGCACGGCGCCCAGATCGTCCAGGAGCCTCCCCGCCACGTGCGTCCCTGAGACGCTTCGTGGCACTCGGTTCCGCCCCGCACGAACTCCTGCCAGGCCGTTTTCACTAGGCTCGACCATTGGCTTGGCAAGAGGCAGACGACGACCACGCCGTCGCGCCCGACCACGCGGGGGGTCAGGCGTTGGACGACCAATGCCCGCCGTAACATGCGGCGGGCGGCGATGGATGCGGGATCGACGAGCGGATCGGAATAAAGCCAGTCAGCGAGGGAGTCGTCGTCTCGGTGTTGACTGCGGCGGGAACGGGACATTGGTGACCTCGGGGGCGGCGAGCGGGCAAACGCGGGCGGACGCAATCGGCGCGAAGCCGATCGTCGGTATGCCGGTGCGTATGCTGGTCGTCCGGTGGAAGGTCATTGTGATCCCAAGTGCCAACGTTAACGATTGGCCTCACCGTCCTACCCCGGGTGCCGAAGAGCATGCAAGGGCGACATGGAAGCCCGGAACGGTGGATGCCGAGCGATCTCCCGGCAGTCTCCGGCAATCAATCCCGGCATGCACTGGACACGGTCACGCCGTGACGGGGACGATGAGGAATCGTTGGTATTGTCGGGGATTCACAGCCTGCCAAACATCAAGAATCCTTTGCATTCCAGGTTGGGTAGCGCGTTGCGTTCCGCACGTCGGGCAACCGGCCTGACACAAGCGAACGTAGCGTCCAGCGCGTCATGCAGCCTTCCCTCGGTAGCTCAGGCAGAACTAGGCCTAGGTGGCTCCCGGCTATTTGCCTGCGTGGCGCGGGTGGTCGGGCAAGAGTTGACCGGGAGATCCTTGCCGACGGGCGAGGTGGGCGCCGGTCTAGCCGGACTGCGCCTGCGCCGTGGCCTGAGCCGCGCGGCGGTGGCGCAGTTGGCGGGCGTGTCCATCCCCAGCGTAGCGGCCGTGGAGGCCGGTTCGAACGTGCGCGTGCCGGGCCTGGCAGCGATCGCCACGGCCCTCGCCGCCGGTCTGAGACTGTCGCCGATTGGAGAACCTCCGGCGTATTGGACGAGCGCGGCAGCGAGCAGCGCCTTCGAAGGATGGTCGACGCCACCCGAGATCCTCGAAAAGCTCTACCGTGTCGTGGGCGGCCCGTTCACCATGGACCCGTGTTCGCCATCGTCGGACCGGCGAGGCGCCACCGTTCGGGCGCGCGTTCATCTATCCATCCGCGAAAACGGCTTGGCGCACGATTGGCCGGGCAAGGTCTACGTCAATCCGCCGTATGGCCGCGGCGTGGGCACGTGGACGTCGAAATGCCGGTCCTCCGTCGAGAGCGGGACGGCGGAACTTGTGATCGCGCTCCTGCCTGCCCGAAGCGACACTACGTGGTGGCATCGAGATGTGGCCGGGTATGCCGACGTCGTTTTGCTGAAAGGCCGTTTGGCGTTCGGTGAGGGAACTCAAGCCGCTCCGTTCCCCTCCGCACTCGCTTGCTGGGGCGCCGATGCGGACATTCGGATGGCGCTGAAAACGGAGTTTCCCGATGCCTGGCATGTCGGAAGGTCGCCAGGTTGAGGGGGGCAATCTTTAAGCCCTCACGACCAGACACTGCTCGCTGAGCACGCCGATGTCGGTGGTCCATCCCGTTCGCAACAGCGCTGCACCAACCAGGCTCAGGCAGTTCGGCTCGATAACCGACGACGGCGACGGAACCGGTCCGCCCTGTCGCTCCAGGTAGGTTTGCAACGCGAGATGGGCGTCTTCCACATGTCGGGTGTCGGCGGTTTTTCGTTGGGCCGTGACGAACGCCTCCCAGATCAGCAACCGGCCCGGAGCGACAGGTGGCAATCTCCAGTCCACCGTCGCGATTGCGTCGGGCACCAACTCCCGAAGCCGTCGTAGGACGTAGCAAGTCGTCAGCGTGCCCAGGACCGTCACGGTCGGCCCGGCTCCGGCCGAAAACGGCCGCGATGCCATGCCCGGGCCGCTTTCTCCGTTGCGGCCCTTCGTCATCATGAACGGGTCATCCCGAAGAGGAATGAACAAGGGGCTTTCGAACCCCAGACTTACCGGTCCCCTCTGAAGAGCGGAGGCGACGGTCTCGATGCAGGCGTCCAGGTCGTTGCCGTCCGACCACAGGTCATCTTCGACGGCCGCCCAGCCGAGGTTGGATCCGGGTTTACCGACGTCTATGCATGCGAGGAACATCGCGCGAGCGTAATGTGGTCGCCGCAGAACGCCCAGCGAACGCGCCCTTCGAGAGAAGGTATTCTACCGAAAACGATCGCCAACGTTAACGATTGACTGTTGACAAGCTGATATAGTTCTCCTTACGTTCCACCCATGCACGTGACCGCACGCCGCCTGAGCTTCGCCTCCCAGCCAGCTACGGGTGTGTTCGCGACAGGTTGCTCGCGAATAGCGACGGTTCCTAACCGGAGCCGCTGACGACACCAGATCGCGTCCTCCTCCGGAACGCCTAGCCATTCCGCAGCGGAGACGACAACTGACGGCCCACATCCTCCCGCACGAACGCGACGTGCTGATCCAAGCGGCCGAGCGCCTGCAACGGCTGGCGGCGGACATGATCTCCATCGCCGAAGGCAGCGCGCCGACGGACGCGGACTTGGTCAACGCGCCGATCCTCGACCGTTACGTCGTATGCGAGGGAGCGGTGCAGTGCCTGATGGGCATTCAAAGCGGCCATCCCGTTCTCACCGCCAAACTCATCGAAACGAGCGAGTTACAACTAATGTCTGTGCGGGACGGGTGGGCGCGGACGACATCTCGATATTACAGGCTGGGTCGTCCCAGGTTGGCGCCGCTGAATGGATAGAGACGAATCGTGAAACGCCCACCAGTCCCAACTGGCGCTCTCCTCGTGAATCCTGCAATGGAGACGATTTCAGTTGTGCACCGTACGAGTGAGCGTTATAACGTGTTACCGGGCGCCCTCGTTGGCGCTGTCTGGTCCGCGACCCATGGTCGCTTCCCGGATTTGAATGACTTCGAGCAGGTGCGGAATCCCGCGATCTGCCCGTTCTTGCGTCTAGGGAGGCCGGGTATGTTCGACGATACGCACGCTGCCCAACCGTCGACACCGGCAATCCCCCGAATAGGGCTTCTCCGCGACTGATTGCTTCCCGGCATTGACGCCGGGACGACGTCTCGTCTGGAAACGTCGCGTCCCCACGGGGCGCGTGGAACTTCCCCCAAGCTGGAAGCCCATCGTCATGCGCAAGCACATGCTCGGCACCGAAACACCCAAGCGTGGGTGGTGCGCCCCCTTGTCCGCTCCAAAACCCGCCAAACGGCTTGCCAAGCCAGCCACGACTCCAAAGCGGGAACGGGAGGGTGGTGCGTCTGTTGTTTATTTTCCAACTTGGAAAGGCGGGCGCCGGATGGTGAACCTGCGCCATTACTTCCACTACGAGATGGCGTGCCTGCTGGAGATGGACCCGGAAGTGCTCTGGTGGTCTGCGGACCGCGAAAGCGTCGAGGTCGGTTACGAAGACGGGGAACTCGCCGAGTTCAAGTCCAATCTGGTGGCCAAAACCCGCACCGGATTGCGGCTGGTCAAGTTGCACGACGATTCCTCCCGGCGCCGGGACAAGGCTGTTCCGGTTCGCCGCGTGAATCCCAAGGTGCCGTTCGGAGTCGAGTGCGAAACCTTGACCCGCTCGGAAGTCTTGGCGCATCCGCGGCTCGCCGCGAGCCAGGACATTCTCTTCTATCGTCCATTCGAGTGGGAGCCTGAACTCGCCTTCCGCCTGGCGGCATCGGACGCGTTGCATCCGGTTCAGTCCTTGGGCGACATGCACGAGCGTTTGGGCGAAGACGAAGTGCCGTGGAGCCACGTGCTGTCAATGGTGGCGCAGGGCTTCGTCGAAGTGGACATGGACGACGAGGTGGGACCGGCCATAAAGGTCCTGTCGTGCAATCACGAGGGGTACCTCGGATGAACGACTGGCGCACTCCTCGTGCCGGACATTACCTGCGTTGGCGGGACGTGGTCTGGACCATCAAGGTCAACGTCAACGGCGCACTGCACCTCGAAGACTTCGAAACCGGCGAGACCCACCGCCTGCCGCTGGCCGACTACCAGGAGGGTTGCTTCCAGGGCACGGTCGAGATGCTGGAAAGTCCGACGGCTGAGCTTCCGGACGATCGGCAGGCGCTGGCGGAAATCGCCTTCAACGCCATGCCGCTATCCATGCAGCGCCAGGTCATGCGCATGCGCCGGTACATCGAAGCCTACGAAGATCCGGCGCACTTCTACCGGACTTATCTTCCGGCGGTGTCGGTCGAGGAGCGACGCGCACCGGACCGCATGAGCGCAGCCAAGGTGGAGCCGTTCCTAAAGCTGGTTGCAGGCACTTTCAAGTTGACGGAGAAGGCGTCGGACAACCCCGACCAACCCGCAGCGGAAGTCCCACCGGGTTTCACCACGTTTGCGAAGTGGATGCGCATGTGGCACCGCTATCGCGAGTGGAAGCTGATGGCACCGCGTTTCGACCGGCGCGGATCCGACGATCGGTCGGTCATCGTCGGCCCGGTCAAGAAGATCGTCGACAAAGCCATCCGAGAGGTCTGGCTGACCAGGGCGCGCAACAGCAAGACGGCAACGTGCCAAGCCGTCGAAATCGGAATCAAGGCCTACAACGAACGCCACGCCGACGCGCCGGTGGCGGTGAGCAGGCGGCAGGTGTTCCGCTACATCGACCAAGCCGTCGGCAAATACGAGACCGTCGTGGCTCGCGAGGGCAAGTCGCGCGCCGACTCGCGGTTCGAACCCGTGGCTCAGGGTCCGCAAGCCAAACGCATCATGGAGATCGTCGAGGTGGACCATACCCACGCCAAGGTGGAGGTCACCGACGATGAGACCGGCAAGAACCTCGGCAGGCCCTGGATCACCGCGGCCATCGATCGCCGGAGCCGGATGGTCGTCGGACTGCACGTCCATTTCGAAGGCCCGTCGGTCTATGCGGTCATGCAGTGCCTTCGCAATCTGATGGCGCCAAAAACTTTCCTCAAAAAATTGGTGCCCGACATTGACTACCGACACACCGCGTGCGGCATCCCGGAGACGTTCCTGTTCGACCAGGGATCCGATTTCGACAGCGACCACGTCCACGAGGTTTGCTCGGAGTTCACCATCGCTCCGTTCTACGCTCCCGGTGCGCACCCGGAATACAAGGCCAGCATCGAGCGCTTCAACGGCACCATGCATGGGCAGGTCGCGTTCCCACTCAAAGGCGCGATGCGGCGCATCAAGGATCGGCGCGACGATCGCGACACCTGGAAAAGCCTGGCGGTCATGCCGTTCTCGGATTTCGTCGCGCGCCTTTGGCATTGGGTGACGATGATTTATCCCAAGGCGTTCCACACCGGCCTGGGCGGCATTCCGTTGGAAGTCTGGGACGAGTGTTACGAAATCAAACCGCCGCGTCCGCCTTGGCGCAAGGAGAAGACGGATGTCCTACTGATGAGGACGGTCCGCTGCGAGCCGACGCGCGAAGGCGTGGCATACAACGGGCTGGCCTGGAACGGAGAGGTCATCAAGGCCATCCGGTCGCATCCGGAGCACCGTAGGGGCCGGAAGATCCTGGTGCGCATCGACGAAGGAGACCTGGGACTGGCGTACGCCACCAATCCGGTGACCGGCAAGTTCGAGAAGCTCGATCCAGTCCTGACCCGCTACATGCCGGGCAAGACCATGCACCAGCACAATATGGCGGTGCGCCGTCTCAAGAAGAAGCAGGTGGGCACCCATAGCGAACTGGCGCTCATGCAGGCTTTCAAGCGCCATATGGACGAAGCGCGCGAAACCCATGCGAATGATTCGACCAAGTCCAAGGTACGAGCGCGGCTGGCCCGAGACGTCAACATCGGCGGCACGGCTCCGTCGGGCGACGATCTGGGCAGCTTGGCGCCGGACAGCGTCACCATGGCGACCCCGACAACTCCGGTGGTCGAAACCGTTGATGTGGTCGTTCAAGAGGTGGTCGTCCAAGAGGTCGCCGCCCCGGATGACGCTCCCAACCCCAAACCGCCCGCTCCCGCCCCCAAGGCGCGGGTTTCGCCACCTGCGAGGAAACTCTAATGACGCTAAAACCCCACGCTCCTGCACGTGAGTTCGATCGTCTGGCGCTGCTGCACAAAATCAACGACATCCGCCGCATCTATGTGCCGTACGAAAAACTGGGAAAGATCAAAGGGTCCGTCGTAGACCTGATCGATCGTGACAACAGCGGTTCCCAGGGCAACATCCAAGTCATCCTCGGGCCGTCCCGCTCCGGCAAGACCCGCTTCATCGAGGATCTTATGAGGGATTACCCCGTAGAGCGGGAAGCCATCCTTTCGGAAAACAACAACTGGGCGGACCGCAAGACTGTGGTGTTCACATCCGTCGCCGATGCGAAGGATGTCCCGGTAGCCGAAGGTATCTACAAGAGCTTGTCGGGACGATCGGTGAAGGATGTGCTGGGATCGAAAATCAAGATTGGCGATATCAAGGAAGGCATCAAGATGTTGGCCGTGGAATGCGGTATGAAACTTCTTATTTTGGATGAAGCCCATCAAAGCATTGATAACAAAACGGACACGGTAGCGAAGAACGTCGCGATTTTGATCAAGGATCTGGTAAACGACAAGAAGTTCTCGATTCTTCTCGTCGGCACCGATGAGACTATGCGTCTGGTTCGCGCGAGGGAGGAAGTCAGGAAACGGACCACTCACGTTCACAGGATCAAACCGTTCGGCGCGAACCCACATGACCGGACCGTGTGGAACGAAATTCTGCAGGACATCGACGACGACCTCAGCGCCAACGTGTTCGAGGCTTCTTCCGGATTGACCGCGCCGGACATGTCGTCCGCGCTGATGGCTGCGTGCAGTGGTATCCTCGGCGAAATGACCACGTTGATGGAACAGGCGGCTATCTTGGCGCTGGACGAGATGATCCACGCCGCGGCCCTCACCGCCCGAGACAAGGCGAAGGTTGAGCCGCCGGGTATAAAATGGCGTCATCTCGAAGAGGCCTTCGCGGTGTCGGCCATCGGCTTCGACGCGAAGGTCAATCCGTTCTCCCTTGGCGCTCGTCCACCGCCCGAGGGATTGCCGGATGTGGCGCCGGAAGAGACGGTAACCGAGGAAGACGAGGTCGAAGGACCCGCGAGCGGCGTTCGCGGACGCAAGCGGGCCAAACACCGTGCCTCCAAGTTCTCGAAGTAGCCCCGAACGCTTCCCCCTCGGGACCAGACCTCGCCTCGACGAAAGCCTGCCCGGCTATCTGATGAGGCTTGGGCAACGAGTTGGCGCCACGACTGCACGGATGGCGGCGATGGCGGAGGTCATCCAGCCGGGCTTCTCCACTGGCAAGGGGAACTGGGATCTTCTGGCCGCCTTGGCATCCGTTCCAACGGGCACGATGGAGGCCATGGCCTACGGGCCTAGCGGACGGTTCGCCCACCATCGCTTCGGTCCGGGAACAGTGCATCGGGAGATACTGGACCTCTCCGCCCGGCGGGTGTGCCCGGCGTGCCTGGAGGAGGCCGATCATCATCGCCGAGATTGGGACTTGGCGCTGGCGACCGCATGTACCCGGCACGGCCTTCGCCTTCTATCGCGATGTCCGGAATGCTCGCGTCGGCTGACGTGGTCGGATCCGGCTCCCGACCTGTGCCGATGCGGGTTCTCCCTGGCGACGGCTGCCGCCGAACCGGTCGGGGTTGAAGAAACCGTGGCCAACGGCCGTTTCCTGGAACTGGCGAACGCGCGACTGGATTGGCTACCGCAGGAAATCCGGGCTTGCCCGTCGCCGGATCTGATGTGGCTGACGATGTGCCTGGGTATGTTCGTGACCGGCTGGCCGGGGGAGCGGCGCATCGAGACGCTGTGCCACGGACCGCCACACGTCACCGCCGCGGTGGTGATCGGCGGGTTGCGGTGCTTGCACGACTGGCCCGCCTCGCTGGCCGCTTTCCTTGAAGCCGAATGCCGTCGCGCGGGCGAGCGACCTGGCCGTTACGGCGCACGCAAAGCGCTGGGACCGTTTTATGCCTGGTTACGGGGCGTCGAATCGCCGTCGATCAGGGAGGCGGTGCTCGCGGTTGTCCGCTCGACGGTGGCCGACGATCCGCTAGCGGTCCACCGAATGCACCGGTCGCGGCTCATCGGTCGGCAGTCAGAAGGCATGGCCGCGCTCGCCCAAGCAGCCGCCGTCCTTGGCACGTCCACGACGACGGCCAAACGTATGCTGGGAAGGGAGGCTGCGTCCGAAGGACGTGGGATTCCGATGGCTATTCCAGTGGCAGCGATCGAGCAGTTGGCGGTAGCCGGACGGGGAAAGCTCACCCTGGCGGAAGCGGCCGCGCAGTTGGGTGTCTCCAAGAGCAGGACGCGGCGGCTGATCTCCGCAGGGACGTTCGGGGCCGTCGAGCGCACCGCCTCGCGCTGGACGGTTGTAGGCGAGGCGGTCCGGAACCTGCTGTCGGGACTGGAGAAGGGCGTAGTGGCGGGCGGTGGCGGGCCGCGGGTGGGCTTTGACCACGTCGCGGAGGCAATGCGAAGGCGGGGCGTCGATCTGCCTGGAGCGGTCGATGCCATTCGGAGCGGGAGGATCCGTCCCGTCGCGATCGAAGCGGGCGCGGTGGGATTGAAACGCTTGGTGTTCGACCGGGCGGCGGTGCGGGCTGTCTGCCGAGGACTCGACCGGTCCACCATCCAGGTGGCGGCCGAACGGATGAGATTGAAGTGGGAGGTCGTGCGCCATCTGCTCGAACGCGGGCTGCTGGCCGGGACGGATGCAGCGAGCGTGGCCCGGTTTGATGCGGATTTTGTCAGCGGTGCGACGCTGGCGGCTGTGCGGGGTACGTCGCCACGGGCGCTGGCAGTCGCGCTGGCGCAACAGGGCGTCGAGCCGGTGACTGGACCGGGTGTGGATGGAGGCAGGCAGAACTTCTACGCCAAGGCAGCGGTGACCAAACTGACCTAATTGAACGCATCCGCTCGATGTCTCGGCCGACCGATTGCCCCTCCGGGGATCGCCACTGTGTTCCGCAACTGCCACTGTCTTGCCGGTCTATAGGAGATAGCTGTTGCAAAACGAGTTCGGGGCGAAGACCTTGTGGTTCGGCGACCACTGCTTCGAGATTGCCGGGCTGGGCCGAGGTTGGATGGTTCAAACCGATTCGGGTGCATGCTGGTTCGGTCGAGGACCTACCGGGCTTCTGTTGGGACCGTTTCACTCGAAAGATGGTTGCGGAGAGGCAGTGCAATCCGAGGTCCAAGAATGGATGGGCGCTCGGCAGGTCGAATGGAAGTGCACGCCGGAAAACCGAGCGAAAGACCTTATCTGGAGGGCATATCGCGAGGAGCGATTTTCAGCCGAGCTAGAATTCCCGGTTTACGAAATCGCCGGTGGCGGCATCGAGCCGTTTTGCGTTGTTTGGACACCAACGGGAGTTCGAGAGCATTACGTAGGTCCCGATGCCGCGGAAGCTTCCAACGAGGCCGTGCAGGCGGCTAGGGAGTGGGCAAATCGGTGAGTTGACGTTTGCGGATGGCGCGGAGCGCTTGGTGCTTCACATTGAACGGATGATCCGCAACCAGGAGGCTGTCCTCGCCGTGGAGAACCTCATGGGACTTCGCAACGGCTAGGCGACTTTCCAACTCCGCAAGCTCGCGAAGGGTTCCACCATCGGACGCTGCACGCACCCGCTCGAAAAGCGAACTGCGAAGCAGACGCTCCACCGTGTACCAGCTTCCACGCTCCTCCGCCAAGGCGACGGCACGCATGTTCATGGCAACGTGGTGCCGTGTCATGACGCGGTCTTCGCCGATGGGGCAGAAGTGCATCTCCTGCGACTCTCGTTGCTCTATTACGTTTGCGCGCATGCTCCGCGTTCCATCCAGCTTGGTTGTTCCCTGACGGCGAAGAACGACGCCGAACGTCGATATTCAACCGGATCCTCGACGTAAGCCAGCAATTCGCGATCGCGGTTCCTCAATGCAGCGGAGCGGGACTCGGCCAGCCTATCGACGGGCGATGGCAAAGGGCGATCCCAATCTGACGCCGATGCTAACCTGAGGCCTCACAACGGTCAGCGCCATCGCCAGGGTTAGGGGCAGCGCGGTCGAAGCGCTGGATTCGCGGACAGGCCGCTGAACACCCGGTGAATCTGCAATCTCACACCAATGTCCTGTCCTGGCGGGACACTTGGCCGAGTCATGGCGAGGTTGGAATCCCACGATCGACGCGGCTCACGGAGGAAGCTAGCCTGGGCGACGAACGCCGGGGAAAGCCGTCATACCACAAGGACTCGGAACGTCGCGGTTCGCCATAGGTGCCAGACCGATGCCGCGCGAGAGCTTGCCGGGCTTCGTCTGCCGACTGGCCGCTCGACGGGGAATGCGGAGCGGGATGGTTCTGGCACGTCGCGCCGGAATGACAATCCTGACAGGTCATGTGACAACCAAGACGCTAACACGGCTCGCGACCGAGGCGGACATCGAGTTCGACGAATTGGCCGCCGTCCATTACGGCCCACCCCGTTACGAGAGGGCCCGATACCTTTACGGCTCGCGCCGTGAGGTGGACGCGTGGTTCCACGGTCAGCCGATACATTGGGCGTTTCTGCGCGGCAACTCCGTGGTTCGCCGGGTCTGCCCCGAGTGCCTCGAAATGGATGGATACCACCGGGCGGTTTGGGATCTGTCTTTCGGCTCCGTCTGTCCGGTCCACGAGCGCGACATGATCGTGCGCTGTTGCAAATGTGGTCGTAACTTCACTTGGAGCCGGGGCATATTGGACCGCTGCGTATGCGGGGAGACCAACCTCCTGGCGGAAAGCCCTCGTTTAACACGCCCCGAGTTCTTGGATCCCATCGCCATTGGCTTCGGCTTGCTCGGGGACGAACGGTTTACGGCCTTCGCGACGGCGTTCCTAGAGGTCGGACCGCTGGTGGATCTTTCTCCATACAATGCCCTGACCTTCATCTACATGCTGGGCGCACGCCTCGAAGCGGGAACTTATGGGGACCATAAGCTCGACGTGCAAACGCACTTCCACCACGAATTCGGAGCGGAGCAAGCTCTCACTCGTGGCGTTCAAGCCATCGGAGAGTGGTCGAGCGGAAACTATCATCGTACACCGGAACGGGACGTCGAGACAGATGAGCGCAACCGAGTAACGCGTAGAGTGATATTCAAGTGGCTTGTCGGGTTGCCTGCGGGCCAAGGCGTCATCGCCCGTCAGGACATCAGGCGGGATCCGCTGGGCATCGAAGCGGACTTCAATGAAAAAGATTTCAAAGACGATCTAGCGCCCTGAAAATGTTGACACAATTATGGTGTATCGTTATCTCCGGCTTTGGATGAAGGTTGTGTAGCTAACTTTGTCCGGCTGTGCAGCTTATCAGGGTTATCGGCCGATTCAGGCGGCCAAAATACTGGGGTGTTGTGCAGGTAATCGTGGCGACTGATACTGATCGCATCAGGTTGAAACAACCTGATGCGATCAGGCTCTCAAACAAAGAGTCTAGACTAACCGGGTTGTGGGTGGCCGCGTTGCGCTCGCACCGATGCTCGAACAGCGAGGACAGCGAGGCCAGGCGGTGACGGACCGTGCTGCCGCCCAGACCACGGCCCGCCAGTTCGTCCTGTCCGCCACCGGTACGCGCGAGGAAGCGGAGCCGGCGATGGGTGCGGCCTACTGGGCCGGCGAGCACCGACTGCGTCGTAGCGCCGCCAAGCGCTGGACCATCCTGCGCATGAGCTTCTTCGCCGAGACCTTCGTGCAGATGTCGCAGCCGGCGGTGCAGATGGGCATGATGGTCGGCCTCGCCGACACCCGGATGTCGCTCGTCTCGCGCGCCGACGTCGCCGCAGGGCTGGCCGGCGCCTTGGCCGGCGAGGATCACGCAGGGGCCATCTACGCCCTGACCGGGCCGGCCTCGCTCTCCGGGGCGGAGCGAGCCGCGGCACTCGGCGCTTCCTCCGGCAAGCCGTTGCCGTTCGAGGTCGTCAGCGAGGATCGGCTCCGGACCATGCTCGCCCAGCGTGGGATGCCGCCGCCGATGGCTGACATGATGGTCGGCATGCTGGCGCACCAGGCCAGCGGCGCCTACGACATCGTCACCGGCGACGTCGAGATGCTGTCCGGCCGCGCCCCGAAGCCCTTTGGCGACGTCCTTGCCGCGGGTGCGGCGTGAGCGCCCGGGGCCCACCCCGGGAGGGCGAGGCCGCCGACGGCCTGCCCGGGTTCGCGCACCACGACGCGGAGGTCGTCGTGCTACTGCACGGCTGGCCCTACACCTGGGCCGTTGGCCTCCAGTAGCACCGCGCCGCTCAGCCGGATGATGGCGCCCTCGCTGGGGAAGATGCCGACGACATCAGCACGGCGTTTGACCTCTTGTCAGGTCAAAACTCGGCATGTATTGCGGCGAAGTGGTCCAGATCAGCCAGCCATTGTTGCCGATCGGGATGAAGACGCCGACGTCCATGGTCCGCTCCGTGATGATCCGCACTCGTTTGAACCAGGCACGATCCGGGCCACGCGCATGACGGCGCTCCCGCCCGAGCGCATCCGCCTCCCCTTCGGCCCCGGCCCGTTCCGCATGGCGATGAGCCTCGTCGCCTGCCCGCCCGACGACCTCGTCGAGATCGACGCGCACTACCCCGCCGAAATGGCCGAGCGACGCGACCTCCTGGCGACGCGGCACGCCGAGGTGTTCGCAGCCGTTCCCGGATCGGAACCGGCGCGGCGAGACGTGCTGGCCCTGCTCGCGGAGCTCCTCCCACGCCGCCACCCCGACTGGTTCACCCGCGATGGCGCCGGCTTGCACAACCACCTGACCGGCGAGACGTGGGATCTCGACCGGCCCGACTGCGACCCGCTCGAACTCGCCGGCCGTCTGGTGCAGGAGGATCTCTGCATCATCGACACGTCCGGCCCGGCGCCGGTCCTCAGCGCCGCCATCCTCTGCGCCCCGAGCCGCTGGCGCCTCGCGGAAAAGATCGGCCGCCCGCTTGCCGCCGTGCATCACGCGGTACCGCTCTACGCAGACCGCCTCGCCGTCCCCGTCGACCGCTTCATGAGCGCGCTGCGCCCAGGCCGCGCCGCCGAACGGCTCAATTGGAGCGTGGTCGACGATGGCGCGCTCTTCCAGGTGGGCGGCAAGCACCGCACCGGCATCGACCCGTCCGTGACGCCGGAGAACGCCGCCGACCGCCTGTACGTCCGCGTCGAGCGCCAGACCTTCATTCGCCTGCCCAGCGATGCCGTCCTGTTTGCCATCCACGTTCACAGCACCCGCTTGGCGACGGTGCTCGAAACACCAGGCGTGGCCGCTGCCCTCGCCGCCGCCATCCGCGCCCTCCCGGAAAGCCTCGCCGTCTACAAGAGCCTGCCGACGATCCGGGACGCGCTGCTGATACGTCTAGAGACGACGCCGTAATGCAATGGGCAAACGGATGACCACCGCCGCAACCAGCCGGCGGTCGACCGTCTGCCACCCTCGTGATCACGTCTCTACGACGCGAAGCGATTACATTCCGCCTTAGGCGACCTCACCCCTTGCAGTTCGAAAGCCAACACGCCCAGCAACCTGTCAAGACAGCCGCTTGAAAGTGTCCGACCCGAGGGGCGCACTCCAGTTCAGGCCAACCGGCTGCCTCCATGCAACGCCGAGTTGCATCCCTCCCGGCTCCCATACTAAGCAACAAGCCAGACCATCACGCATGTCAGTCGCGCAACACCGGCCAGGTGAGCTGCAGCGCCACGGGCAATGCCAATCCAGGAGCAATCCGATGCGTTATCCGTTCCTGCGTGGCCTTGTCGGCGTTGCCCTCGCGAGCCTGGCGGTCGCGCCGCAGCCGGCGAGGGCCATGCACTTCTTCACCGTCAACACCAATGACGGTAGGCTGCTCCTCGTTGCCGAAGGTGAGATCAAGGAGGGCGATGACAAGCGGCTACACGATTTCGTCGCCGCCCTTCCCGCCCAGGCCAAGCTGTTCGCCGTAGGGCTCGACAGCCCGGGTGGGAACCTGCGCGAAGGGGTGTACCTTGCCAACTCTATCCACTCCACCGGGCTGCCGACCATCGTCTCGTCCCGTGGGATGTGCGCGTCGGCGTGCTTCCTCATGTTTGCGGCGGGCAGCACCCGCATGGCCTCCATCAACGCCCGAATCGGGGTGCACAGCGCTTCGTCGGACGGAGAGGACAACGGCCCCGCACAGGCCGTCACGACGCTGATGGCGCGCCAAGCAGCAGAATTCGGCGTGCCATCATCCATTATCGGCAAGATGGTCACGACCCCGCCGGGCGACATCACTTGGCTGAACCGGCAGGATCTTGCCGCCATGAACACGACGATCCTGCCTTCGTTCGAAAGCACCTATACGCCCGGCAGCGAACTCGTGCCCGGCTCGGCCGTACAAACCACCCGTCCCGCCGAGGCAGACCAATCCACCCATGCAGATGCGGCGCCCGACCACGACCAGGCCTACACGGACGGTCGGAACGACCGCTTCGCTTTTGAGCAGTGGATCGACAAGCTGCAAGGCCGCTACTCGGACGGCGCACACTGGTGGACAGCGAACCGGAGCCGGCGCGGCGCATCCTGCCAGCAAGCACCGGACGCGGCCGACCCGGACTTTAACAGCGGGTGCCAGGAAGCCACCAGCAGGCTGGCGCAATTTGATCGCCGCCGCCTAGCTGAGCCTAGCTACCGGGTCGGCTGGAACAGTTTTTGATAACCCGTGCGCGGATTGGCGCCGGTCAGTCCTCATCGAGGAGCCGGGCGCGCGTTCGGCGCAGTTGCGCACCCTTTCGGCAGAGGACGAGACGGCGCTGTTCGGCGTCGCCCGGTGATGCCCAGCGGTCCGGAATTGCGTGGAACTGCTCAACCAGCGGCAGGACGCCTTTACGCGTGGCGTGCCGCGGGTTTAAAATCGTACCGTCCAGCACCGCAGCCGCTATGCAGTCCGTCGCCGAGCTGATTGCGACCGGGATCGTGACCGGCGTCTCGGAGCAGGACGAGACGTCCTACCCCGCCCCAGGTCGTTCACCTGCAGGCTGACGGGACCAAGTCGGCTCCGGCCGCCCCTCTCCCAGCCGGGGCGAAGACCGTGCGCCGCGGACGGCCATCGGGACGCAAAAAGGTCATTGATCCCGGCGATGACGTCCAGCCCGGCGTGGCCGTTCAGCACGCAGAGCCGCCTGATGAGGAAGCGGCCGCGTCGCGCGACGCACTGGAAGAAAACTTAGCCGGCGACTAGGGCCTGTCGTCATTTAGGGCATTCCGGCACGGTAGTTTCTTTGATTCATAGGGGTCAGCCACGACGGAGCTGACTGCCGATGCGACGCTACGGCCTGCGCGACGATCAATGGGAGCGTATAACGCATCTGCTGCCTGGGCGTGAAGGCCATGTCGGGGTGACGGCGGCTGACAACCGGCTGTTCATCGAGGCGGTGCTCTGTCGCTACCGGGCGGGCATTCCCTGGCGTGACTTGCCCGACCGCTTTGGCGATTGGAAGAACGTCCACCGCCGCCCTAGCCGTTGGTCCAAATCCGGGGTTTGGGAGAACGTTTTCAGATACTTGGCAACCGACGCCGACAATGAGTGTGCCATGATCGACAGCACCATCGTGCGCGCTCATCAGCATAGCGCCGGCGCCAAAAAAAAGTCGGGCAAGACCAAGCCATCAAACGCTCCCGAGGAGGGCTGAGCACCAAGATCCACACCATGGTCGACGCCCTGGGCAATCCAGTCGGGTTTCACCTGACCGGCGGACAGGCTCACGATCTGGAGGGCGCGGACCATCTGCTCCCGGACATGGAGGCGGTATCCTGACTGCTGACAAAGCTTTCGACGCCGGCCAGCGAGTGCTGACACCGCTGGCCGACGCCGGCAAGACTGCCGTCATTCCACCCAATTCTACCCGCAAAGTCGCCAGAGATCACGACCGAGACCTATACAAGGGGCGCCACCTAATCGAGAACTTCTTCGCCAAGCTCAAGCAATTCCGGGCTATAGCTACCCGCTACGACAAGACCGCACAAAACTCTCTCGGCGCCATTCACCTGTTTGCCGCCTTTGTCTGGCTTAATTGACGACACGCCCTAGATGACGCGGCCGTAGATGGTGCGAAAGCTATGGTTTAACACAACCAATAATCTCGAATAGACTCTGAGAGCTCAGCAGCTCCAAGGAAGGAGTCCATCCATCCGACGGCTTGGATGCCCGTCGAGCATGCGCGCGAAGACGGCGCGCAACCAGGCGTACGGCCCGATGCCGTTGAGCTTGGCTGTCTCGATCAGGGAGGCTACGGTCCCGCACCGGTCAGCGAGGCCGTGCTGCTGACACCTCTACGCCACATCAAGCGTATTGCTGCTGAAACTCCGAGGTTTGATTGGTCGAAGACATCGATCATTGATCATCTGGCCAAACGCCCGCTGAATCGCCTCGATCGCGTCGCGCCGGTAGGCGAACATGGCGTCGGGTTCAGGGTGGACGAGCATCGTTGCGTTCGCCTCAAAGACCACCACCCGGCCATCCGCCAGTACTCCGAAGTCGATCCCGCCGTAGTCAAGCCCCAGTCGCTGTCCAATGGCTTTGACAGCGTCCCAGGCTGCATCCCCAATGGCGTGGCCGGGCTTGGCAAGGAACGCTTCTTCCTCTGCTCGGCGCACGGGGTCGTGCTCCATTCCGGCGGTCCAATAATGAACAAGCCACCGCGTAGAAACAGCCAAGTGATAGGGAAACGCCTGACTATCCACGAAAATCACGCGGTACTTCCGATACCAGCCATCCCTCGACTGGAAGTCGACGAATTCAGTGACGTAGCCGCCCGCTTCGAGCAGGTGATTTGCGGTACCTAAGGTGTCCGCTTTCATGACCCCAACCCCGCCGTGGCTTCCAACCGGCCGAACCAGAACGGGAGCCTGTATTGCAGCCGACAAACCACCCTCAGAAAGCGCGATCCCACACTGACCAACGCGAATGGTCCTTGGCACGACGATGCCGACGATATCTTGCAGCAGCCCCGGCAATTTGTCCCTAGCCGTTGCAGCCACTTGCTCCAGTGGGTTGAGCATCCTCTTCCCGACAGCATGCAAGTGTTCGGCGGTGTCCCTGCCCAAGATCGGAATGAAATCGGCGTCTCCGATCGAATTGAAAACAGCTTGGTGGGGCGGTAGACTCTCGAACTGCCCGGGAAGTGCGTACTCGATATACCATCGGATGATGGTGAAGTCGCTTCGCGGCAGAAGATGGCGGAGGGGAACATTCGCCGCGTCTGCCGCGGCCAAGACCAACACGGCATGCCGCTCTCGTATAGCGGGTTCGATGAAAACCTGCTGCTGTCGATAGGCATGATGTCGATGTAGGAGGGCGGCTTCCGGATCTCGATCGGCGAGTATTGCGGATAGGTTCTGATGAGCTGACAGGATTCCGCTGTCGATTGCCAGAGCAGCGCGACAGGGGCGTTCGGCCTCCGCCAATCGCTCCAATCTCACCAGTATCGATCCAAGATTTGTCTGAGCCTCCTTGTTTCCTGGATCAAGCTGGACTGCTTGCCGCAGCCAAGATTCCGCCTCTTCCAGGTAAGAGAGTTCCGTGCAACAGGCAGCGATGCCGATCAGGATCGATAGACGATGTGGGGCCAGGCGTGACGCGGCCTTGTAGTCTTTCGCGGCTTCGGCCCAGCGGCCGAGCGCTCCGTAAGCCTTCCCGCGTGTTAGCCAGGCCTCAACAAAGCTGGCATCGCGTTCGATAGCTATGGACGCGGCCTGGATGGCCGCTTCGCATTCCAAGCCGTCCAACAAGGCCTGGGCAAAGTGGCAGCGAAGCTCGGCGGAGTCCGGCTGCTCCTGCACCAGCGACCAGAAGAATGCAGCCGTCTCTGACATCCTACGCCTCATTCTAAGACTGCGGCATCATGTCAGAAAAAGATTACCAAGCGATTAAACGCCCACGGAGACCTTTATGCGGCGCCACGAACTGACGCGAGCTTGTGTCATGTCCGAGCGCTGTGATGTGTCAGCGAGCCGCGAGCCGCCGTTATCATTCCTGCTCCATCGGCGTTAACGCTTCCGTTACCAATGACGGGCTTAATGGGGGTCAGCCCGCCCCGTGCAGGCCCAGCCGTCAGAACGTCGGCAACAAACAGGCTAACGAGCACCTCCGTGGACGGGGCGTGCGCTATAAAGGGACTTAAGATGATCGAATATTTCAAGGTTTGGCTGCAGCTCAAGGCCGACCGTCGCGCCGTGACGGCACTGGAATACGGCCTGATCGCTGCGTTGATCGCCGTCGCAATCATTTCAGGCGCGAGCACCCTGGGTGGCAACATTGGCAAGGCATTCAACGACATTGCCAAGCAGATCAACTACTAACGTTCGCCTGATCCAACCTGTCGCATTAAAGCTCTATCATTCACCGCTCTCTTATAGATCCGTAGGGGGCTCTAAGCGGAAGCAGACGAGCTCCCTACTACACCATCTCCGTCCACCGATACCCTCCGCGTGCAAATGACAGGAGAAAGTTGATGACAAAAACGTCGATCTATCTTTTTAGCGGTGAAGCAATCGGGGTGTCATCCATCCCGTTGCCGGTCACATCCCGCCATATGCTCGGCTTGTGACATGTTGCAGACAATCGTCGTTGTCTTCGGCCTTGGCCTGCTTTGTGTTGCATCTTTGCAAGACTGGGCAACTCGAGTTGTTCCTAACTTCATTCCAGTCTCCATCGCGCTGGCGGGAGTCGTCGCGCGGTTGAGCAGCGGCACGCTGCTCGCCGGCCTATTTGCGGGTTTGGCCGTGTTTGCGATCGCGACTGGCTGCTGGAGAATGGGCTGGCTGGGGGGCGCCGACGTCAAACTGTTTGGTGCCGGTGCGCTGCTTCTGCCGCCCACCGCAGCCATGAATTTCGTGCTCACGTCTTGTCTGGCTGGTGGAGTTTTGGCCGTGATCTACGTCGGCCTCGGCTACGTCGTGCCACATCCGCGTGCGGGCCGTTTGACGAACTGGCTGCGTCGCTATGTTCGGCTCGCCCAGTGGCGGCTGAAGCGGCGTGGTTCTTTGCCATACGCAACGGCTATCGCAGCAGGTGCTTGCTGCGTTTTCTTAGGAGGCTGAGCAATGCTGCGTGTTGCCGTATTCGGATTGATGGCGCTCGGTCTCTGCGGCTTTGGAACAGTTGCATGGCTCGCAACTCGGTCTCCTGCGCGGACGTCGGTCGAAGAGGCCGACAGGGCACTCCATCCCAAGAGAACGATTATAGTGACAGCCACCGCATTGCGGGGGGGCACGCTCCTAAAGCCGGAAAACATTGTCTCACAGGAAACTGCGGATGCACCCGCAACTGCGCAAGATGATTCGCCCCAAACCCGTGCCGACCTGACCGGAGCGATGTTGCGGCGAAGTCTTGCCGCTGGCGAACCGCTGCTTGCGATCGACATCATGCGCCCGGGAGATCATGGCTTCCTGGCGGCAGTGCTTAGCCCAAACACGCGAGCAGCAAGCGTCGGGGTTGATAACGTCAGCGGAAGCGCCGGTCTTATTTGGCCCGGCGATCGAGTCGACCTGATCCTCACACAGTCCTTGGACAACCCAGCACTCCCACCTGCCCGCCGAGTGGCCGCAGAGACCGTGCTGTCGGACGTGAGAGTGATCGCCATCGATCAGACCATTGCCCGTGGCGTCGCTCCTGGCGGCGATGGTGGCGGCTCCACCTCCAGTAGAACTGTCACGCTCGAGGTCACACAGGCTCAGGCCGAGCGCATTGCCGTTGCAACTCGGCTCGGTCGCCTATCGCTTGCCGTACGATCCGCCGAAGCAGCGTCCAAGTCAGATAGCGAGGGCATAGCGCCTAGCGTCGATATCCAGACCACCTGGGGAGGGGATGTGTCACCCGCGCTTGGTCGCCCCGCACCATCTGCGACCGAAACAGCCGGTGCCACTCTACGCTTGTATCAGGGCACCGGAGAAGGCAAGGAGTTCAAGTTTTGATCAAGCTTCGCATCCTATTGATCTTGCTGGGACTGCCGGTATACGCAGCCGCCAGGCAGCCTGATGCTAGTGCACAATCCCTTGTGCTGGAAGCTGGCTCCGGCCGGATGGTGAGTCTTGCGGCACCGGCAGCGAGTGTCTTTGCCGCCGACCCGAAAGTGGTCGAGGTGCGTCCAGCCAGTCCGACCAGTCTGTTCTTGTTTGGCGTTGGCGCCGGTCACACCACCGTGGCCGCAATGTCGGCCACTGGACAGCCGATTGCCCAGCTGGACGTGACCGTCGGTCCAAACAGCTATTCCGCCGCTTCAGCGATCACTCAGCTGCGTAATACGCTCCCGACCAGTACTATGACAGCGGGGCCCAGACAAAATGGGCTTGTTCTAAGTGGGCAGGCGCATAGCCCCGCCGAAGCCGATATCGCGGCCAGCATAGCTCGTAGCACTCTGCTTGATCGGCAAAAACTTGATAACCGAACAAACGTCACAAGTCCGGTGCAGGTCAATCTTAGGGTCAGGATTGTTGAGATGGGACGAAACCTGACCCGGGAACTTGGTGTCAATTGGCAGGCTTTGGCGAACGTAGGCGGCCGCTACGGTACTCTGGCCTATGCGGCGGCACCGCAACTTGCATCGGCAGCGTCCGCCGCGCTTGGTGGCGGCTACAACTTTAACACGTTGGGTAAAGCCTTAGATATTAACAGTGTTATTGATGCACTGGCGCAGGACGCTCTCGTTCATGTCTTGGCGGAGCCGAACCTCACCACCATGAGTGGCGAGCCTGCAAGCTTCCTGGTCGGTGGCGAATTTCCTATCCCAATTGCCCAGTTCGGCAACAGTATCAGCGTTGAATTCAAGCAGTATGGCGTCAGTCTGTCCTTTGTGCCAACGGTCCTCAGCAACGGCCGTATAAGCCTTCACGTCCGCCCCGAAGTCAGCCAGATCACCAACCAAGGAGCGTTCCAGGTCAATACTGGTGGTGCCGGTCTCTCAATCGCAATACCAGCCCTTCAAGTTCGGCGCGCGGACACAACGGTAGAGCTCGGAAGCGGTCAGAGTTTTGCAATCGCTGGTCTTCTTCAGGATACGACAACCATAACACAAAACGGCACGCCCTTCTTGGGAGATATCCCGCTGCTCGGGGCACTCTTTCGCTCGGACAGCTTCCAACGCAACGAGACCGAACTCGTGATCATGGTGACGCCTTACCTTGTGCAGCCAGTCAGCGGCCCTACAGCTCTCAGCGCTCCTGATGACGGTTGGCGACCACCAAACGACCTTGAGCGAATCTTGCTGCAACGTCAGAAGGCTCGCTCTGGCAGCGGGGAGACCCTCGCGCGGACCAATATTCCTGGCGATGCCGGATTTATCATCCAATGAAAACGATCTATCTGATCCTTGGGGGCGGATCCCTTCTACTGGCCTCGTGTGCAAGCCAGGACCCCTATCAGCGCGATGGCGTCTGGCGACCTACAGGCGCGAATGACAAGAACCTCCAAGCAATGGTGGCTGACCCGCACGACTTGATCTCTGGTGCAGTCGATAGCCGTGCAGATGGGCAAGTCATAGCGGCAGCCGTCGCTCGCTACCGATCAGGGCACGTTAAGGATTTGCCTGATGGCTCGGCGTCCAAGATTTCCCCAATAACGGTAAACGCCGGTTCGTCCTCCAGCCCGGCTCCGGATTCCGAGTAATGGACGCTCAAGCGGCGCCAGTTTCGGCTGGCCTTGATTCCCCGAGGGCTGACCGCGCCAGCTTACTTGGCTTCGTCGCCGATGCAGACAGTGAAGCGGTATTGCGGGAGGGTCTCTCTCAGGCGATTCCAAATGGCTTCGAAGTTCGTCGTGGTAACGTGAGGACGGCGCTCGCGGCGCTTGCAAAAACTCCAACGCCGAGAGCACTTATTGTCGACATAACTGGGGAGTCCCAGCCTTTAGCTTTGCTTGGTGATCTGAGTCACATTGTCGAACCAGATGTTCAGGTGATGATCATTGGTGAACGTGAGGATGTAGCATTCTACCGGCAAGTGACTCGATCCTTGGGAGCTGCCGAGTACCTCTACAAACCTTTAGTGGCGGAGATGGTCGCTCGGCACTTCGGAGCCCAGATCACGCATCAAGCTCCTGCCGCGGCACTTGGCGGTAGAATGGTTACGATCACCGGAACGCGAGGAGGGGTCGGTGCAACCACGCTCGCGGCCAATCTCGCTTGGTTTCTGTCGCAATCTTCTCGGCGGCATACTGCTCTACTCGATGCCGACCTGCAGACTGGAACGGCACCCATGGTGCTCGGCGCTCAAGCGAGTCCAGGATTACGATCTGCTCTAGAGCAACCAGGGCGTCTAGACGAGTTGTTTGTTGAACGTGCGGCGATCCCAGTCGCGGACCGGCTCCATATCTTAGCTGGCGAGGAGAGCTTAAGCGAGAGGCCGGACTATGTTCCTGGCGCCGCAGAACGGCTGACCACACTCCTGCGGCGCCGCTTCAACTTCGTTGTGGCAGACGTGCCATTTCGCGGATCTAACTTTTCTCGCGATCTACTGGAGCTAGCGCATCAACGAGTTCTCGTGATGAACCCGACACTAGCGGGCATTCGAGACACCTTGCGTTTACTTGCTCTTCCAGCGGGCGCATCGCAGGCGCGCCGAGCCCTCATCGTTATGAACAGATCAGGTATGCCAGGGGGGCTCTCCCGACGGCAAGTCGAGGAGGCGTTGCGCACCGCCGTTGATGTCGTCGTGCCGGATCAGCCGCGGCCGCTCGCCACAGCCGAGAACCTTGGAGAGCCCGCCGCGAAGCTGCCGGGTGCATTCAGAACTGGCGTAATCGATCTCGTCAAACAGGTGACATTTGGGCAGGAAACACAAGACGAACCTCGACGTCGTTGGCCGTGGGCTCGCCGATGAGCGGCTTTGGTCGGCGATCTGGTCCCGAGCAGGTAGCACCTGGGTTGCCGGTGGAAGCCGCTTTGGTAAACAAGCAAAACGGCGGCTCGGCGTCTGCTGCTGAGCTGCGCCAAATCTGTATCAGCCGTCTCGATCCAGTGTCCATTGCTGGTATGCCATCTGAACGTCTCGCCGTCGAGGTAGAACGGCTCCTGTCTGACATCGCGACCGAGCGGCGTATCCAGCTCAATAGCCGCGAGCAGCGGCAACTTGCCGGCGAGCTAGTTCACGACATGCTTGGACTCGGTCCGCTCGAACCGCTGCTTGATGATCCCTCAGTTGCCGACATCATGGTCAACGGCCCTGACCACGTCTTCATCGAGCGTTCTGGCCGACTAAGCCTTTCAGGTGTTCAGTTCCGAGATGCCGCGCACGTTGCTAATATTTGTCAGCGCATAGCAGCTGACGTCGGACGGCGGGTTGACGAAAGTAGCCCGATGGTGGATGCGCGCCTCAAAGACGGAAGTCGAGTGAACATTGTCTTTCCACCACTTGCACTAGATGGTCCCTACATCTCAATTCGGAAATTCAGCAAGAAGCGGATTGATTTCAGCGCGCTCGTATCTTTCGGCTCGATGAGCCCGGCTGTTGCGCGCATACTCGAGATAGCGGGCCGCTGCCGTCTGAACGTCATTATTTCCGGCGGCACCGGTAGCGGCAAGACAACGCTATTGAACGCCATCAGTCAACTCATCGATCCTTCAGAGAGGATTGTTACGGTCGAGGATGCGGCCGAATTGCAGTTGCAACAACCTCATGTGGTGCGTCTTGAAACACGACCGCCAAGCTTAGAGGGCCGGGGCGAAATAACTCAGCGAGATCTGGTTAGAAATGCTCTCCGGATGCGGCCGGACAGGATCATTGTGGGAGAAGTGCGGGCAGGTGAGGCCTTCGACATGTTGCAGGCAATGAACACGGGCCATGACGGCAGTATGTCCACGATCCACGCGAACACGTCTCGAGATGCAATAACCCGTATCGAGAACATGGTGCAGATGGGGAATTTCGGTCTGCCTTCGAAAGCCATACGACAACAGATCGTCGGCGCAGTTGATCTCATCGTGCAGATCGAGAGGCAGAGAGACGGTGGCCGCCGCCTCATCCAGGTTACGGACGTTTGCGGGCTTGAGGGCGAAGTGGTCATCTTGAATGACATTTTCAGCTTGGAACATGTTGGAGAGGGAAGGGACGGCCGCTTGACTGGCGTCTATCGCGTTAGTCGCGCAAGACCATCCTTCTTTGATCGACTCGCCTACTTCGGCCTCGACAAGGTCTGGGCAGCGACGCTGGACGAGGCGGACAAGTAATGTGTCGTCACGAAAATGGTAGGTCAAAATGACCGTAGAGCAATTGTTGCTTCTGTCAGCGGTGATCCTGTGTAGTATTGGCGTGATCTCGATCTTAGCCCTGCGAGCAGACAAAAACGGGCGTCGCGTTGCCCGGCGACGAACGGCGGTCATCGCGTCCTATGCACCGGGAGAGGATGCGACCACGGCTTTCGCTCGCTTGGCTGTCTTGCGGCAGTCTGCTTCGGTTAAAAACCGTCTGTGGACCCTGGCCGGTATGGACACTCAACGACGAGACCCATACCCGATCAAGCTCATACATGTCATCCCGCCAGCGCTTGTTGTGGGTTGGGTGGCTAGGTGGCTTTTGCATGGTCTAATCGGCCCGTTTTCTTGGGCTCTTATGCCGCTGACTGCTTGGTACGTGGTCCGTTCCGTCTACAAGGGCCTGGATGCCAGGCGGTCGGCAAAGCTGTACCGCCAATTCCCCGATGCGTTGGCGACAATCGTTCGAGCTGTCAGGGTCGGAATACCGGTGACCGAAGCCATCAAGGCCGTGTCACAAGATGCCGATGCACCAACCTGCATCGAGTTCGGCCGCCTGTATGATCAAATAGGGATCGGTGCAGCACTTGAAGACGCGCTTCGAGAGATGGCCGCTCGCAATCGGCTGCCTGAGTATCGCTTCTTCGCCACTGCGTTGGCGCTACAGAGCCAAACTGGTGGAGGTCTTACAGAGACGCTGGACAATCTAGCCGAGGTGGTTCGTAGACGGGTCGTTTTGAAGGCGCGCGGTTATGCGCTCGCGGCCGAGGCGAGAACGAGCGCGGGTGTTCTCGCATCGCTTCCCGTTTTCGCCGGTGCAGCGCTGGCTGTCATGAACCCGACCTACATCGCACCTCTGATGGAAGAGGGGCCAGGGCAGACCGTTTTTGGCGTTGGTGTTGTTTGGCTTGGACTTGGCATGCTGCTGATGCGAACCCTGATACGGAAGTCACTCGGATGAGCCCGCTGCTTCTCGCCGGCGGTCTATTCAGCGCTGTGTGCGGCGTTGTCGCGATTTTTCTCTTGCGGGCGGTCGAAGCGCAGGCAAAACTTGCCGCTCGGATTTCACTCGTGCAGCAGAGTGCAGGACTGACTAACGTGGGGTCGGTCTCGTCAAGAAGTCGTCTCCTTAACGGACTGGCCTCATTGGGGACGAAGTTAGCGCGCAGTGGGCTTCTATCGGAAAAGACCTTGGCAGACTTGCAGCAAACACTTGCCGTCGCCGGGTTTAGGGGGAGTCATGGGCTCGGCATATTCGTCGGCAGCAAGCTGGTTCTCTTGGCCGTGTTGCCGCTCGTCGGCTGGATCATCGGCGCTAAGCTCGGGCTGATCCCGATCTTGCATAACTGCATAACGATCATGCTGGCAATCATTGGCTTGCTTGGTCCCGATTACGTCGTCAAGCGGATACGCTCAGGCTATCTGTCCCGTCTCGACAAGGGACTACCAGACGCTTTGGACATGTTGGTGATTTGTTCAGAAGCAGGGCTCGGCCTCGAACCCTCAATCACACGTGTCGCAATCGAAATCTCGCATACGCATCCGGCGGTCGGAACCGAGTTCATGCAAACGGCGAGCGAACTGCGGATACTATCTGATCGGAGGCTCGCTCTGCTCAATATGGGCACTCGGACAGGGCTTGAAGGGCTGAAGCGTCTTGGCTCTACTTTGGTGCAGACGACGCACTATGGAACGCCCGTCTCGCACGCGCTGCGAACGCTATCGGCAGAAATGCGGACTGAAGTGCTGACCAAATTCGAGGAACGTGCGGCCAGATTACCAGTGCTCCTCACGGTTCCAATGATTGTCTTCATCTTGCCTACCATCTTCGTTGTTGTTGGCGGACCGGCCATGATCCGCGTTCTAAGTATCCTTCACAAACATTAGTCGCCGTAGGAGCCGCTAAAATGCGATCGATCATCATACTCCTTCCCCTCATCCTGGCCGCTTGCTCGCCGTCAATTCAGCAGCTTAGTAACAAACCGCCTGGTCTCAAGGTTGGTGCTGCGGCCCTGGCTGGTGGAGCACCGGAGACCGCGTTGTCGATTGCTCGGCAGCAACTCACCCTCAATCGGGATGACTTGCCAGCGACGCTCATGGAGGGTCAATCTCTGACGGAGCTTGGAGATTTAAGCCAAGCGGAAGCGAGTTTCCGGCGGGCCGTCCACTTAGCGCCAACATCGGTCGCGGCGAAGTTCGGGTTGGGGCGTGTCCTACTCATGAAAGGCGATGCACCCGCTGCTGAAACCGAGTTGAAGGCAGTCGTTGCCGCGTCCCCCGAGGATGCGCGAGCGCTTACCGACTTGGGTATTGCGCGGGACATGCAAGACCACCACGCTGCGGCGCGCGAGGCTTACAACGCCGCTTTGCAGGTCGCGCCGGAGCTGGACGCTGCTCGCGTCAACCTCGGCCTTTCTCTTGCACTCTCTGGGGATCCGGCTGGTGCGGTCGATATTCTGCGGCCGTTGGCAGCGAGTCCAAGCGCGCCCAAGCGCGTGCGACACGATCTTGCCACAGCACTCGTGCTGTCCGGTGATCGGACCGATGCCGAGAAGATTCTCCGGGCAGACCTGACGGCGGAGCAAATGCCAGCAGCAATTGCAGGTTACCAGAAGCTCAGTGCGAGTCCGTAACGCGCGAAGTCGGCCTTGCCAGTCCAGGCGCTGTTGCACGGCTGTGCCCTCAGCGCCGGTGACGCGACGACTTCCCCAGGCTGAACACGCACACACTTTCCACGGCCGCGGACCAGAGAAACTGGTCGATCGGTGTGGCAAGTGTTAGCTCGTAGCCCGTGGTCTGCAGCAGGCGTGCGTCCCGCGCCAGCGCGGCCGGATTGCAACTCACGTAGATGATCCGCGACACGCCCGAGTTGGCCAGCGCTGGCATCTGCGCAGCAGCGCCAGAGAACGGCGGATCCAGCACCACAGCCGCGGCACCAGAGAACTCTTTGGCCGAGAGCGGCTGGCGGGCAAGGTCCCGTTGCTGCACCTCAATCGGCCGTCCCACAACAGCACGCCCGAGACTGGAAGCCGCCCCAGCGTCACCTTCGTACGCCGTCACCCGGGCATGGCCTGCGAGCGCAAAACTCAGCGTGCCACAACCGGCGAAGAGCTCGATCACGCGTGCGCGGGCAGGTGGCCGCTCCGGCAATCCTGCGAGAACCGCCTCGACGATCGCTGCCTCGCCACGCCGGGACGCCTGCAGAAACACTCCCGCCGGCGGACGAACAACACCGCCGCTGAGAGTGAGCAGCGCCGGGTCAGTCTGGCTGGCAACTTCCGGAATGTCGTCGCCTTGCGCCCAAGTGACCCGGCACAGCCCGGCTGCCTGCGCCAGCTCGGAGAGCTTGCCGCGGTCACTCGCGCTCAGCGAGCCATCTGTGCGAAGCAGTAGGTCGATGCCGCTATCGAGCTGATTGGCGACGGCCGACCCAGCGCGGCGCAAGGCGCTGATGCCAGCCAGGTGGCGGCGTAGGGCCGCAATCAGGCTGACCAAAGCCGGCTCCAGCACCAGGCAGGTCTCCAGGTCGATCACCTCCCGCCCCCTGTGACGATGCAGGCCCACGGAGATGCCTGCCCCGACCCGTTCCAGCGCCAGATCCACCCGGCGACGTTCCCCCGGTGCCGCGCGGACGAGCTGAGACATCGGCGCATCCGGGTAGCCGGCCCGATCCAGCGCGTTGCGGAGTTGTGCGACTTTCCAGGCGGCATACGGCGCATCCTGCCAGTGTTGCAAGGTGCAGCCGCCGCAGGCACCGAAATGCGGGCAGGGCGGCGACTGGCGTTCAGGCGAACTCGCAACAAGCGTCGGCGTCGCGGTCCAGCCCTGGCCGCGGCGCGCGAGCGGACCTGGCATGACGGTTTCACCCGGGAGAGTGTATGGAACGTACACTGGCGTGCCGTCAGCAAGCCCGGCCACCCCATCTCCATCAGCCCCAACATGGCCAATGGTTAGGACGCACCCCGCACCGAACCCCGAATCAGAAGGCTCTCCAACCGTCGCTCGCCCGCCCGACAGAGCAGGCGCCCGCATCAGCCGCCGAACGCGGAAAGCCCCGTCTGCGCCCGGCCGAGGATCAGCGCGTGAACGTCATGCGTGCCCTCGTAGGTGTTGACCGCTTCGAGGTTCATCACGTGGCGGATGACATGATACTCGTCGGCAATCCCATTGCCGCCGTGCATGTCTCGCGCCTCGCGGGCGATCGTCAGCGCCTTGCCGCACGAATTGCGCTTGCATAGGCTGATCATCTCCGGCGCCGCGCGATGTTCATCCATCAGCCGTCCCAGCCGAAGCACGCTCTGCAACCCAAGCGTGATCTCGGTCTGCATGTCCGCCAGCTTCTTCTGGATGAGCTGTGTCGCCGCCAACGGCCGCCCGAACATCATCCGGTTCAGCGTATACTCGCGAGCCGCATGCCAGCAGAACTCGGCCGCCCCTAGCGCGCCCCAGGAGATGCCATACCGAGCATTGTTCAGGCAGGAGAATGGGCCCCGCAACCCCTTCACGCCGGGCAGCCTGTTCGCTTCCGGCACGAACACCTCGTCCATCATGATCATGCCGGTCTTCGACGCGCGCAGGCTGAACTTCCCCTCGATGGTCGGTGCGCTCAGACCTGCCATACCCTTCTCGAGCAGGAAACCGCGGATCGTCCCGCTGTCATCCTTCGCCCAAACGACGAATACGTCCGCCAGCGGCGAGTTGGTGATCCAGGTTTTGGACCCACTCACCAGGTAACCACCATCAACGCTGCGCGCGCGCGTCCGCATCGCGCCCGGGTCCGACCCGGCGTCGGGCTCCGTCAGCCCGAAACAGCCGACCATCTCGCCCGTGCGCAACTTCGGCAGGAACCGCTCGCGCTGCTCGTCCGAGCCGAACGCCCAGATCGGGAACATCACCAACGAGGATTGTACGGAAAACGCCGAGCGGTAGCCGCTATCCACCCGCTCCACTTCGCGCGCGATCAACCCATACGCGACGTAGGACGCTCCGGCGCAGCCATAGCCATCGAGCGTGGCGCCAAGAAAGCCCATCTCGCCGAACTCGTTCATGATCTCGCGGTCGAACCGCTCATGCCGATTGGCGAGCAGGATGCGCGGGAACAGCTTGCCTTGGCAGAACTCGTGCGCCGCGTCGCGGATGGCGCGCTCATCTCCCGTCAACTGGTCGTCCAGCAGCAGGGCGTCGTCCCAGGCAAACTGGCCCATCGGCCGGTTGCGCTGGATCGGCGCCACGGACATCTCGTTCATGCGACCGGTTCCTCCGTGCGGCGAGCGTCTGCGCTCCGCGCTGGCGAGCGTATCAGCATGAAGGCCGGCACGTTATCGCCAAAGCCTTGCACCGCCGGGCCCAGGTCCTCGTCGCGATAGCGCCCCTCGCGCCGCGGCGGCCGGGCCATTTCGCGCGCCACCGGCGCAGGCTCCCGCGGGCGACGCTCGCGCGGCGGTTCGGCGACTTCGGCCCGGGGCGACCGAGCCCGCCGAGCCGGCGCCGGGCTGTCTTCCACCGCCGCCGGCTTGCGCTCCCGGCTTTCGGCACGGCGCGGCTCCGGCTTGGCCCCGGCGCGGCCGCGGCCGCGGCGCTTGCGCCCATCGCCCTCGGCCCACTCCACCGGCTCCACGCCCTCGACCGTCAGCCGCGGAATACCGGCCCCGATCAGCTTCTCGATCGCCTCCACTGCCAGCCGGTCCTCTGGCGTCGCGAGGGTGAAGGCGTGCCCGATCAGTCCGGCGCGCCCGGTGCGGCCGATGCGATGCACGTAGTCTTCCGCATGATGCGGCACGTCGAAGTTGAACACGTGCGAAAGGCCGGTGATGTCCACGCCCCGCGCCGCCACGTCGCTGCACACCATCAGGCGCAGCTCGCCGGCCTTGAACTTGGCCATCGTGGCCGTCCGCTCCGCCTGCGACAAGTCGCCATGCAGTGCGCCCACGCTAAACTCGTGCCGCTTCAGCGACTTGTAGAGGATGTCCACCTCGATCTTGCGGTTGCAGAAGATCAACGCGTTCTGCACCTGCTCGGCACGGATCAGCCGGCGCAGCGCCTCGCGCTTCTCCGTCTCGCCCACCACCACCAGCCCGGCGACGATGGTGGTCGCCACCGAAGCAGGCCGCGACACCGTGATCATCTTCGGGTTCTGCAGGAAGGCGTCCGCCAGCCGCTTGATCTCCGGCGCCATCGTGGCCGAGAAGAACAGCGTCTGCCGGGTCTTCGGCAGCCATCCGACAATGCGCTCGACGTCCGGGATGAACCCCATGTCGAGCATCCGGTCCGCCTCGTCGATCACCAGGATGCGCGCATCCGTCATCAGCAGGCCGCCGCGCTCGAACAGGTCGATCAACCGGCCCGGCGTCGCGATCAGCACGTCCACGCCCTTCATCAGCGCGTCCTTCTGGTCGGCCATGCTCTCGCCGCCGATCAGCAGCGCGTGGTTCAGTTTGAGGTGCTTGCCATATTGCACGAAGTTTTCCGCCACCTGCAGCGCCAGCTCCCGCGTCGGCTCCAGGATCACGGAGCGCGGCATCCGGGCGCGGGCGCGGCTGCCGGCGAGGATGTCCATCAGCGGCAGGGTGAACGAGGCGGTCTTGCCGGTGCCCGTTTGCGCCACGCCCAAGACGTCGCGGCCCATCAGCACGAACGGGATCGCCTGTTCCTGGATCGGCGTGGGATGGACGTAGCCCATCTCCGCAATCGCCCGGAGCAAAGGCTCGGACAAGCCAAGGTCGGCGAACACCGGGCGCGCGACCGGCTCGGGATCGATCGCCGGGAACGGCTCCATCGGCGCTTCGATGGCCGGATCGGCAGCCGACGGATTGGCCGCCAACTCGGTGTGTGGCTGTGGCGCACCGGCCTCGTCGGCGACCACAGCCTCCTCGGGCCCGACCGCCATGGCCGCCGCTGGCTCGATCGGCGCTTCAGCTTCGCCAACCGTCTCCAGTGCAGTCGCTGCGGGCAATGGTTGGGCGTCCGGCGCCGTTGCTGCCGGTTGTGCGGGTGTTTCCGCCGCGGTGTTCGTTTCGCTCAAAAATAAGGTCCGATGGTCATCAGGGTGCCGGTTCGCCACGAACGAGACCAGCGGGAGCGCATGATAGCGCAGGCGCGCATAGGCCGCCCCGCTGCCGCATATCTGGCCAGGGCAGGGGAATGTCAAGCCAATAGCACCGGTTTGGAACGGTTTGCCCGCGACAGCGTAGGCACTCGGCCACGGAGCCAAACTCGATGCCGCCCTCATACCAGCCGCTCGCAATCGAAGATTACGCCGTCATCGGCGACTGCAACACCACCGCTCTGGTGGGCCGCAACGGCTCGATCGACTGGCTGTGCTGGCCGCGATTCGATAGCGACGCCTGCCTCGCGGCCCTGTTGGGCAACGACGAGCACGGCCGCTGGCTCATCTGCCCCGCCGGCGAGACCACCCGCTCCAGCCGCTCCTATCGCGACAGCGGACTGGTGCTCGAAACCGTCTTCGAAACGCCCACCGGCACGGCCGCCGTGATCGACTTCATGGTCCCGGAAGCGCTCGACTCGACCATCGTGCGCATCGTCGAAGGGCGATCCGGCCATGTCGACATGACCATGGCGCTCAGCCTGCGCTTCGACTATGGCTCCTCGGTCCCATGGGTCACCCGGCTGGACGAGGGCGGGCTGCAGGCCATCGCCGGGCCGCATATGTGCGTGCTGCGCACCGGCCTCGAAATCGAGGGCCACGACATGCAGTCGGTGGCGGATTTCACCGTCTCGGCCGGGCAGCGCCTGCCGATGACGCTCACCTACGTGCCCTCCCACCTGCCGCTCCCCGGCCTCATCGACGCGGAGCAGGTGCTGGCCACCACCGAGGCCTACTGGACCACCTGGTCGAAACGCGGCAGCTACGAGGGCGACTACCAGCAAGCCGTCGCAATCTCGATGCGTGTGTTGAAGGCGCTCACCTACCATCCCACCGGCGGCATCGTGGCGGCGGCCACCACCTCCCTGCCGGAGAAGCTGGGCGGCAACCGCAATTGGGACTACCGCTACTGCTGGCTGCGGGACGCCACGCTTACGCTGTTCGCCCTCATGCGCGGCGGCTACTACGAGGAAGCCGGCGAGTGGCGCGACTGGCTGCATCGCAGCGTCGCCGGCAGCCCCGAGCAAATCCAGATCATGTACGGTCTCGCGGGCGAGCGGCGCCTGGCCGAGTGGGAGGTGAGTTGGCTGCCTGGCTACCAGAATTCGCCCCCGGTCCGGGTCGGCAACGCGGCCTCGGCGCAGCTCCAGCTCGACATCTACGGCGAGCTGTTCGAGGCGCTCCATCTCGGCCGCGAGGGCGGACTGGCCGAGGCGCCGGCGAGTTGGTCGCTCCAGTGCAGCATCATCAAGCACCTCGAGGGCATCTGGCAGCAGCCCGACGAGGGCATCTGGGAGACCCGCGGCGGCCGCCAGCAGTTCGTCTATTCCAAGGTTGCCGTCTGGGTCGCGTTCGACCGCATGGTGAAGGACGCCGAGGCCCATGGGCTGGAGGGCCCCACGGAGCATTGGATGGCTCTGCGCGACCAGGTCCATGCCGAGGTTTGCGAGAAGGGCTTCAACAAGGCGAAGAACAGCTTCGTGCAGCACTACGACACCGACGAGCTGGACGCCTCGCTGTTGCTGATCCCGCTCACCGGCTTCCTGCCGCACGACGACCCGAGGGTACGGGGCACCACGGCCGCGATCGAGCGTGAGTTGATGCAGGATGGCCTGGTGTTGCGCTACCGCACCACCACCGGCACGGACGGCCTGCCCCCCGGCGAAGGCTGTTTCCTGCCGTGTTCGTTCTGGCTGGTGGACAACCTGCACATGCAGGACCGCAGCGACGAGGCCCGCGCCCTCTACCAGCGCCTGCTCGGCCTCGCCAACGACGTCGGATTGCTCAGCGAGGAGTATGACACTCAGGCGAAGCGCATGACCGGCAATTTCCCCCAGGCCTTCACCCATGTAGCGCTGATCTCGAGCGCCCTGAACCTCGCCCAGCAGGGCCCGGTCCAGCTCCGCACCGCCGAGTCCGACCCGGACGAGAGCCTGGCAGCCCCTTCTCCCTCTCCCGCGGGTGGGAGAGGGTCGGGGTGAGGGTGCGAGGCCGCCCAGTCCCGGGTGGTTGATCCTTAGGCAACGCCGGCAAACAAGTGCGTCGGCACGCCGACAAAGCTGCCGCTCAAGACAAAGCGCGATTCGCGCTCCACACAGCCCATGCGGGATCCCCGCCTCTTGAGCCGCCCCCGCCCAACTCCCATCTCTCTCACGCCGCGCGCTGCCTCTTGAGGGGCGTGCCCAACGACGTTGTCGCCTGAGTGAGAGGGACACCATGAACATCGAGAAACTGACCGAGCGCAGCCGGGGCTTCCTGCAAGCTGCCCAGACCATCGCCATCCGCGACTTCCACCAGCGGATCACCCCCGAACACCTGCTGAAGGCCCTGCTGGACGACGAGGAGGGCGCCGCTTCAGGCCTGCTCCGCGCCGCCGGTGCCGACCCGAAAGCCGCCCAGGCCGCCGTGGACGCCGAAGTCGCGCGCCAGCCGCGCGTGCAGGGCGGCGGCGCCGGGCAGCCGCAGATCACGCCCGACGTCGTCCGCGTGCTGGACGCCGCCGAGCGCGAAGCCGCCAAGGCCGGCGACGAATACGTGGCGCAAGACCGCCTGCTGCTGGCCCTCGCCAGTTCGGACGGCCCGGCGGCGCGCATCCTGCGCCAGGCTGGCGCCAACCCCCAGGCGCTCGATAAGGCCATCGCCGATATCCGAAAGGGCCGCAAAGTCACCAGCCCGAACGCCGAGAGCAACTTCGACGCCCTGAACAAATACGCCCGCGACGTCACCGCGCTGGCCCGGTCCGGCAAGCTCGACCCGGTGATCGGCCGCGACGAGGAGATCCGCCGCGCCATCCAGGTGCTGGCCCGCCGCACCAAGAACAACCCCGTCCTGATCGGCGAGCCCGGCGTCGGCAAGACCGCCATCGTCGAGGGCTTGGCCCTGCGCATCGTCAACGGCGACGTGCCCGAATCCCTTCGCAACAAGCGGGTGATGGCGCTCGACCTCGGCGCCCTGGTGGCCGGCGCCAAATACCGCGGCGAGTTCGAGGAGCGGCTGAAGGCCGTGCTCAAGGAGATCGAGACCGCCGCCGGCGAAGTGATCCTGTTCATCGACGAGATGCACACCCTGGTCGGCGCCGGCCGGGCCGATGGCGCGATGGACGCCTCCAACCTGCTGAAACCTGAGCTGGCCCGCGGCGCGCTGCACTGCATCGGCGCCACCACGCTCGACGAATACCGCAAGCACGTGGAGAAGGACGCCGCCCTGGCCCGCCGCTTCCAGCCGGTGTTCGTGGGCGAGCCCTCGGTCGCCGACACCATCAGTATCCTGCGCGGCATTAAGGAGAAGTACGAGCTCCACCACGGCGTCCGCATCACCGACGGCGCCTTGGTCGCCGCCGCCACCCTGTCCAACCGCTACATCGCCGACCGCTTCCTGCCCGACAAGGCGATCGACTTGATGGACGAGGCCGCCAGCCGCTTGCGCATGCAGGTCGACAGCAAGCCCGAGGCGCTCGACGAGATCGACCGCCGCCTGCTCCAGCTCAAGATCGAGCGCGAGGCCCTCCGTCGCGAGGACGACCCGGCGTCCCGCGAGCGCCTGGCCAAGCTCGAGCACGAATTGGCCGAGATCCTCGAACGCTCGGACGCCATGACCGCCGCTTGGCACGCCGAGAAGGACAAGCTCGCCGGGTCGCAGAAGCTGAAGGAACAGCTCGACACCGCCCGCAGCGAGGTGGAGGTGGCGCAGCGCCGCGGCGACCTCGGGCGCGCCTCCGAGCTGATGTATGGCGTGATCCCGCAGCTCGAACAGCAGATCAACGCGCACCAGGCCGACGGCAACCTGGTGAACGAGGCGGTCACCGAGGACCAGATCGCCGGCGTGGTCAGCCGCTGGACCGGCGTGCCGGTCGACCGCATGCTCGAGGGCGAGCGCAGCAAGCTGCTCCGCATGGAGGACGAGCTGCGCCGCCGCGTGGTGGGGCAGGAGCCGGCGCTGCTCGCCGTGGCCAACGCCGTCCGCCGCGCCCGCGCCGGCCTGCAGGACCCGAACCGCCCAATCGGCTCGTTCCTGTTCCTGGGCCCCACCGGCGTCGGCAAGACCGAGCTGACCAAAGCGCTGGCCGCATTCCTGTTCGACGACGACCGCGCCATGGTCCGCATCGACATGAGCGAGTTCATGGAGAAGCACGCCGTCAGCCGCCTGATCGGCGCCCCGCCGGGCTATGTCGGCTACGACGAGGGCGGCGTGCTGACCGAGGCCGTGCGCCGCCGTCCCTACCAGGTGATCCTGTTCGACGAGGTGGAGAAGGCGCACGAGGACGTCTTCAACGTCTTGCTGCAGGTGCTCGACGACGGCCGCCTGACCGACGGCCAGGGCCGCACGGTGGACTTCCGCAACACCATCATCGTGCTCACCTCCAACCTCGGCAGCGACCTGCTGGCCGCCCAGCCGGAGGCGTCCACGAGTGCGCTGGTGGAGGCGCAGGTGATGCGGGTGGTGCGCGAGCACTTCCGCCCCGAGTTCCTGAACCGCCTGGACGAGATCGTGCAGTTCCAGCGCCTGGCCCGCTCCGACATGGCCGCCATCGTCAAGATCCAGCTCGCCCGCCTGGACCAGTTGCTCGCCGACCGTCACATCACGTTGCAGCTCGACGAAGCGGCGCTGAACTGGCTCGGCGAGGCCGGTTACGACCCGGTCTACGGCGCCCGCCCGCTGAAGCGGGTGATCCAGCGCACCTTGCAAAACCCGCTGGCAGGCCAGTTGCTGGACGGCAGCATCCACGACGGCGAGACCGTCCACGTCAGCGCCGACCGCGACGGCCTGGTCATCAACGGCCGCCTCGCCGAAGCCGCCTGACGTCCACCCCGCGCCTCGCCGCTTGAAAAGCCCTCTCCCTCTGGGAGAGGGTAGGGGTGAGGGGCCGCCCGCACCTTGCCAGACAGAAAAAGCCTATCTCTCTATGGATCGTTGACCACGCATTGCGCCTAACGCTCAAGGGCAAGTGTTTATCGTCGTCTCCTCGAAATGGCAAAGCAGAAGATGCCAGACGGTTTTTGGCTCAGCACGCAACCCAAAAATACTCGTGCACGTGCGTTCTATCAGCGTGTTGGTTTGCGATACAGCAACGTCGAACCTGCCTCTTCGGGTGACGATCGGGTGATCTATAAGTTTGTAAAGTCACTCGAAATCCGCTGACCACCATACCTCGCCATTCCGCATGGTGCCTGTTATCCACCCCAAAGCGGACGCGCGGCAGCCCGAAGGACGTTCTAGGTTGCCGAGAGCCAGACGGGGGGTGGAGTTGCGGCGGGTCGTGATCCTCGGCTGCTCTGGGAGCGGAAAGTCCACCTTTGCCCAGCGACTCGGCCACCGGCTTGGTTTGCCTGTCGTGCATCTCGATGCGCTGTATTGGCGTCCGGCCTGGCAAAAGCCCGACACAGTCGGCTTCCGCGCCCGTACGGCGGCGGCAATCGCCGGCGATGCATGGATCAGCGAGGGCAACTACCGGGAGACATTCGACCTTCGTCTCCCACGGGCCGACGCCGTCATCATCCTCGAAACACCGCGATGGCTGCGCATTCTGCGCGTCCTCCGGCGCGTGATCTTTTCGACGAGAGGCGCCGATCTGCCGGAAGGTTGTCCGGAGCACTGGGACTGGGAACTCCTGGGCTTCATCTGGCGGTTCGACAAGATCACTTGGCCGCGCATCGAGGCCGCACGCATCGTACATGGCTCTGACGTGCCGGTCTTTCGGCTTCGAAGCAATCGTGAGGTCACTGCGTTCCTTGATTCACTGCCCGAAGACAACTGAGGGCCTGGATATCCGCTCCCCCCCCCCCAGATTCGGCCATATCCCGTCATCGAGTTTGGACCCTAGTCCAGAGCAGCACCTTACCCCGACCACTGCGCCAGCGACGCCAGCACCGTCACCACCAGCGCCAGCCCCAAATTCACCGAGACCAAGCGCCGGATCGCCGCCAGCCCGTCCGCACTCGGCGCCACCCGAAACCGCCGCCACGGACCGAAAAACATCACGACGAAAACCACCGCCATCACCAGGCCCAGCGCCTGCATGCCGTTCACCGCCCAGTTGAGCCCGGCAAAGCCGCCATACACGCCGAACACCATCGCCCAGCCGGTGATCAGCACCAGCGGCATGGCATGCCACACCACCAGAAAGAACCGCTTCAACGTCAACCCGTGCAGCGCCAACTGGTCGCTGGCCGGCAGCGCGCCCAGGTTGGGTCGCACGACGAGCAGCGCATACGCCATCCCGCCCGTCCATGCCGCCATGGCAAGGATATGCACCGCGAGCACCAAGCCCCAAACCGTCACAGTGTCCCCCATGCGCTGCCGCCCCGACGGTATGGCCGCACCACCGCATCGCAGCAAGCCGCCAGCGCTTGCCTCTGCCGCGGTTCTGCTGCGCAATCGCCCCGAAGCGGAGGGAAGCGATGGATGACGAACGTCCGACCGACACGCCAGCGGGCGATCTCACTCTCGAGTCAGCGCTCGGCCGCCGCGCGCCCGCACCCGGCGTCGGCGAACTGGCCAGCGTGTTCGGCCGCATCGGCCTGACCAGCTTCGGCGGCAACCTGTCCGGCTGGATGCTGCGGGAGGTGGTGCAACGCCGCGGCTGGCTCGGCGAGGAGGAGTTCCTGTCCGGGCTGGCCCTCGCCCAAGCCTTCCCCGGCGTGAACGTGGTCAACCTCGCCATCTGGATCGGCTTCCGCCTGCGCGGCAGCTTCGGCGCTTTCGCGGGCGCTTGCGGCATCATCATCCCGCCGGCCTTCCTGGTGGTGGCGATCGCGGCGGGCTTCCACGCCCTCTCCGCCTACCCGGTCACGCATTGGGTGCTCGACGGCATGGGCGCCGTGGCCGTCGGCCTCTCCGTGCAAGTGGGCCTGGTCGCCGGGCGACGCGCGGCCGCCAAGGGAGCCTGGCCGATCGCCATCATGGTGGCGGCCTTCGTCGCCGTCGGCCTGCTGCACCTCTCGCTGCCGCTGGTCGTGCTCGTGCTCGGCCCGCTGGGCGTGGCGCTGGCCTATCGGGACCTGCGCCATGCGTAGCGCGCTGCTCTCGCTGGCGGTGCTGTTCGTGCCGCTCTCCCTGCTGTCCGTGGGCGGCGGCCCGCCGATCCTGGCGCAACTCCATCAGGACGTGGTGATCACCCACCCCTGGCTGAGCGAGCAGCAGTTCGTCGACGCCTTCGCCATCTCCCGCATGGCGCCGGGCCCGGGAACGATCCTGGTCACGCTGATCGGCTGGCAGGTGGCCGGGTTCTGGGGCGCGCTGGTCGCCTCCCTCGCCATCTTCGTGCCCTCGTCGCTGCTGGTCTACGCCCTGGCCCGGCTCTGGGCGCGCTATCGCGGCGCCAAGTGGCAGCGCGCCCTGGAAGCCGGCCTGCGCCCGATCGCGGCCGGCATGATCCTCGCCTCCAGCCTGGTGCTGGTCCAAGCGCTGGACGGCGGCTGGCCCGCCCGCCTCATCGCGCTCGCCGCCACCGCCTTGCTGATGACCACCCGCATGAACCCCTTGCTGCTGATGTCGTTGGGCGCCGTGGTGTTCATCGCATGGCGCGGGGTGGTGGGGGCATGAACGAGCTGCTGACGCCTGCGGAAATGGCCCGCGCCGACGCCGCCGCGATCGCTGCCGGCACCCCAGGCATTACCCTCATGGAGCGCGCCGGCTGGGCCGTGGCCCGCGCGGCCCGGCGCATCGGCCCCCGCCGCACCCTCGTGCTCTGCGGACCCGGCGGCAATGGCGGCGACGGTTACGTCGCGGCAAGCTGGCTTGCGGCATGGGGCTGGCCGGTGCGCCTCGCCGCCACCGCCCCGCCCCGCCCCGGCAGCGACGCCGCCCTCGCCGCGTCCTCCTGGTCCGGCCCCCAAGCGCCCTTCACCCCCGCCGAGGCCGCCCGCGCCGACCTGGTGATCGACGCCGTGTTCGGCGCCGGCCTGACCCGCGAGGTCGACGGCCTGGTCGCGGATACCCTCGCCGCCGCCCGCCGCATCCTGGCCATCGACGTCCCGAGCGGCATCGACGGTGCCACCGGCGCCCCCCGCGGCCGCGCGTCCCCGGCCGAGTGCACGGTCACCTTCTTCCGCCATAAGCCGGGCCACTGGCTGCTGCCCGGCCGCGATCTCTGCGGCGAACTCATCCTCGCCGACATCGGCATCCCGGCCGCCGTGCTGCCCGCCATCGCGCCGCAATGCTGGCGCAACGACCCGGCGCTCTGGCCCCTGCCGGACCTGCCCGCCTCCACCCACAAATATTCCCGCGGCACTGTCACCGTGCTCGGCGGCGACAGCATGACCGGCGCCGCCCAGCTCTCGGCCGCCGCCGCGCGGCACGGCGGCGCGGGCATGGTCACCATCGCCGCCGGGTCCGCGGCCCCGCGCTACAGCCACGTCCCGGCCGGGCTGATCGTGAACGCCGGGCCGCTGCAATCCCTGCTGGACGACCCGCGCCGCACCACCTGGGTGTGCGGCCCTGGCCTGGGGCTCGAGGCCGCCCGCGCCAGCCTGCCCCAACTGCTCGCTGCCCGCCGCCAGGTGGTGGCCGACGCCGACGCGCTGGGCGCCCACGCCGGCCATCCCGACGCGCTGCGCGGCACCGCCGTCCTGACCCCGCACGAGGGCGAGTTCACCAAGCTGTTCGGCCCACCCGGCCCCGACCGCCTCGCCGCCACCCGTGCGGCCGCGGCGCGCGTTGGCGCGGTGGTGCTGCTGAAGGGCTCGGACACGGTGATCGCCGCCCCCGATGGCCGCGCCGCCATCAACGCCACCGGCACCCCCGCGCTGGCCACCGCCGGCTCCGGCGATGTGCTCTCCGGCCTGATCGCGGCCCTGCTCTCGGGCGGAATGCAGCCGTGGCAGGCCGCTTGCGCCGGCGCCTGGCTGCACGGCCGCGCTGGGCAGGCGCTCGGGCTCGGCCTGGTTGCCGAGGATTTGCCCGCCGCCATCGCCACCGTGCTTCGTGAAACCCTTGCACAGGAGGCATTGCGCGGGAAAACGCCCCAGGCCCCCTTCGCCCGTGCCGCCTTCCTGTTTACAAACTCTCCGCCGCTGGAGAACAGTACGTCATGAGTGAGACCACCGCACCAATTGGCCTGTTCGACCGCGCCATCCGCCGCCTGACCGGTGTCTGGCGCGACATGGCGGCCGGCGTGACCGTCGAGGGCGACCAGAGCTTCGCCGCCCAGATGCGCGCCTGCCTGGAGGGTCGCGGCGGCGACGTCAGCGCCCGCAACCGCGCCGCCAAGCTCGCCCAGGCCTACCTGCTGCTGGACGAGGCCGGCCGCACCGCCTTCCTGCGCACCCTGGCCGAGTTCGACTCCGACCCGGCCAAGCTCGCCGTCCGTTACGAGCGCCTGCAAACCGCCAAGGACCCCGCCGAGCGCGCCACCGCCACCGCCGCCCTGCGCCGCGCGCTCGAGCCCCCCCGGGTGCGGCTGCTGACCCAGTTCACCACCATTCCCGACGGCATGAAGTTCCTGGTGGACCTGCGCGCCACCCTGCTCGACCGCCTCAAGGGCGACCCCTACCTCACCGCGCTCGACAGCGACCTCAAGGCCCTGCTCGCCAACTGGTTCGACATCGGCTTTCTCGAGCTGCAGCGCATCGACTGGCACAGCCCCGCCGTGCTGCTCGAGCGCCTGGTGGGCTACGAGGCGGTGCACGAAATCCGCTCCTGGTCGGACCTCAAGAACCGCCTCGACAGTGACCGCCGCTGCTACGCGCTGTTCCATCCCCGCATGCCGGCCGAGCCGCTGATCTTCGTCGAGGTCGCCCTGGTCCGTGGTCTCGCCGGCAGCGTGCAGCGCCTACTGGACAAGAAGGCCCCGCTGCTCGACCCCAAGGAGGCCGACACCGCGATCTTCTACTCGATCAGCAACTGCCAGCGCGGCTTGGCCGGGATCAGCTTCGGCAACTACTTGATTAAGCGCGTGGTTGGCTTGCTCGAGTCCGAATACCGCACCCTCAAGACCTTTGCCACGCTGTCCCCCATCCCCACCTTCCGCACCTGGCTGGACGGCAAGTTGAAGGCCGATGACGCCAACCTGATCTCCCCGGAGGAGAGCACCGCCCTTTTGGCCATCGCCGCCGACCCAAAACCCGCCACCGGCACTGCCGCCTTGGCTGCCTTGCTCGCCCGCCGCGGTTGGGCGCGCGACGCGGCCGTGGTCAAGGCGCTGGAGCCGGTGCTGGTTCGCCTGGCCGCTCGCTACCTGCTGACGGAATCGCGGGGCGACAAGCGCGCCGCCGACCCGGTGGCGCATTTCCACCTCGGCAACGGCGCCCGCCTCGAGCGCGTCATCATGGGCGCCGACACCTCGGAGAAGGGCATCAAGGAGAGTGCCACCTTGATGGTGAACTACCTCTACGACCCGGCGAAGATCGAGGACTACCACGAGGAATACGCCGGCGAGGGCAAGCGCAACGCCACCACCGCCGTGCGCAAGCTGTCCAAGGGTTGGGCGTGATGGGGCCCCGGGCGCAATGCTTGCTTCACTCTCGATGCAGTTTTGCAATGACAAGCTAGCGATCTCATGCTGCTTTAACGAGGCGTTATCTTTGGACTGCCAGCATGGATGGTAAGAAGATTGACCGGACGAGGGCTCACGAGCCTCACCCGCCGCCGCGCAGCCTTCCTGGCTTTCCGAATGCGGTGCTGACCAAGCCGAAGGCAGAAGCTGGCAAGAAGCCCCGCCCGCGCTGGAAAGAGAAGGACGGCACGTTTTACGAGTTTGATCGAAGACATGGTACGGTCGAGAAATACGACCCGCGCGGCAAACACCAAGCCGAATTCACGATTGACGGCAACCCGACCAAGCCACCCAATCCAGATTACAAGGCGATCCCATGAGCGTGTTGCACTATCTGCTAGGCTATGAGGAAGTCGGTGACCGTCTCGTCTTCGAGACACCGATCCGGGAAGCCGTGGTCAGCGATTTGAAACGGGTGGTGGAGCCGTACGACGATGACCCCGAGCTTCTGGATGTCTACCAACTCGATCGCGTGCAGCTCGGCCGCATCGAACGGCTCATCGGTGAAGCAATCCCAACGGAGGGGCGCTCCTTCTTCCTGCAGGCGTTCTCCGAGCCTCGTCTTACAGCGAAGGGCTAATCTCGGCAGTTGGCGGATCGCCGGCCCCCCGGCCAGCATCGGGACGCCAGCCGATTCGTGCCGCATCACGTCCAGGCGTGAACGCTACTTGCTCTGCGCCTTTGCGCCAGGCTTGCGGGCGTCCCCTTGCGGCTTGAGGAACGTCTCCGGCGCCGGCGCGAGTTTCTTGTCCGCCTTCGGCTTCTTGAGTTCCCGGTTGCCGTGCTGCTTGTTGCCTTTACCCATGGTGGCGCACCTTGTCCGCGGGCGGCCCGCCGCATCGTCTGGCGGCCGCTCGGACATCCAGGGTGTCAGAATTAAGCTCCGAGCGCCATTGCAATCGCGCAATGCTTGCGCCGGGCGAGCCAACGAGCGGTGGTGTCCGCCCGCGACTCGCTGTGATGAGGTGCGCGGTCCCCATTCACCTGACGTCGCGGGGTGTCAGAATGCCGGCGCACAGAATTGAACTGTGGACCTACTGATTACGAATCAGTTGGGCAAAGCCGCTGCTACAGCCATGTCCCGCTCATCAAACCATAACACATTGACATCCGACGCCGTTCTCATGCCACACTCTGACATAGGTTGACGCACGATGCCAAGCCGGACGATTTTAGCGCGGACACGGTGCGGACACGACAGGGCGGCTGATTATGGCGGAAGAACTTGATCGGGATTACGTCATCGCGCTCGCGGCGCCCGAAACCGGAAACCGGATCATCTATGACAAAGAGGTGAGGGGCTTCGGTGTCCGCGTCACCAAGGCCGGCGCCAAGGCCTTCGTCCTGAATTATCGTGCCGCTGGCGTGGAGCGCCGCATCACCATCGGCAGCTTTCCAGATTGGAAGGTTGCCCAAGCGCGGGCGCGGGCCAAGGATCTGAAGCGGATCATCGACAATGGCGGCGACCCTATGGCCGATCGTCACGCGGACCGGGCTGCACCGACCGTAAACGACTTGGCTGACCGATTTGTGGACGAGCACCTGGCCAAGCGTCGGGCCACCACCGTGACGGACTACAAGTCCATCCTGCGCCTCTACGTCCGCCCCCAGCTCGGAACCAAGCGCGTTACCGACGTCCGCCATGCCGACGTCGAGAAGCTGCACCGCACTATTGCCAAGACGGCACCCTACCGCGCGAACCGAACGGTGGCGGTTCTATCCAAGATGCTCTCCCTAGCGGTGAAGTGGGAGATGCGGGAGGACAACCCGGCTCGAGGAATCGAGCGCGCGGCGGAGGAGCGGCGGGAGCGGTTTCTGTCTCCGGTCGAGATCGGCCGCCTGGCGGATGCCCTGTCGGCGCACAAGGAAAAGGTCAGCGTCGACGCCATCCGGCTTCTGATGCTGACGGGCGCCCGGCGGGGCGAGACCTTGGCTGCCAAGTGGTCGGAGTTCGACCTGACCGCGGGCGTCTGGCTGAAGCCGTCGGCGCACACCAAGACAAAAAAGACGCACCGGGTGCCGCTTTCTGCCCCGGCGCTGCTGTTGCTCACCGAAATGCGAGCCCAAGCCGATAAGGAAATCAGGCGTGGTGGAACGGCGGAGCACCTGTTCCCCGGCCGGCCAGGCCATCCACTGACCGAGATCAAGCGGGTGTGGGCCTCGGTTTGCCGGGAGGCCGGCTTGTCGGTTCGGATCGAAAAGAAGACAGATGCAGGCAAGCCTGTGCTGGACGCGCGGGGGAAACCGGTGATGGTCTGGGAGTCCACCGTCCGCATCCACGACCTACGCCACACCTATGCGTCCATCCTTGCGAGCTCGGGATTGTCACTGCCGATCATCGGCGCCCTCCTGGGGCACACACAGGCGTCGACCACGCAACGTTACGCTCACCTGATGGATGACCCACTGCGGGCTGCCACTGAGCGGGTGGGAGCGGTAATCACTGCGACAAACCGGACAGGTGGATGCGAAGAGGCGGCTAAGGGCGCCGGAGGCAATGGTGGAGACCGTCGATAAGAAGAAGCCGCTGGCCGCACTTTTCGCGAGACTGCGCCAGGAAATGTCTGCCCGCGGAGAGGCGCCTTTATACGTAGCGCACCGCACGGGCGGACGCACCATCGTGCGACATGATCACACCGCCATGTTACACATTTTGCAAACCGATGACCGTATGGCCGCGGCTTGGAAGGCACTGCGTAAGTCCGTGAGCGATACCGAAGTTGTGCAGATACTTCGCAGTATCATGGATGTGCGGTGGCGAAGCGACCACAACCCCGAAATAGATACTATCAAGAGCGAACATAAAGAAAAATTTGACGGGCTCATATCTTCAGCAGATTTACTATTGAAATACATTAATGAAGAAGGTGCCCAAACTAAGAATTACTCCTCCTTCCGCGGAACAGATATTCCTGATCGGCTTGCAACGTCCTCGGAGGTGCTGTCGTTCCTCGGATGGTTTTTGCGCGAAATACAACGGGTTCAAGAAATCGCGCTAGTCGACCGTATGCCCGCGAGCCAAAAAAGGGATCGGGCCAACGCTTTCGCCGTACTTCTGTGCCGAGAGATGGTCAGGTTAGTTGGGCACCCTCACTATGAATTTGTGGCGACAGTTAAGGCGGTGATCTTTGGCGGCGAGATAACAGTTGAAGCCGTTCGGAAGATCTACGAGCGCGACAAGGGAATCGCGAGGTCAGCTTAGGACGATTCTTGCTTTAGAAATCTGCAAAACCGTCCTCACTACCAACGATTGCCAAGGATCACTCTGCGATGGACAGCCATCGACGGAGTAAGCCATGTCCAGCATCGAACAACTAAGCACTCCCAAGGTTCTCGACGGGTTATTGGCCGAGGACCAGCTTCTCAAGGAACTAAACGTCAGCCAGCGAACCGCTCGGCGCCGCGAGGCAGAGGGAATGCCTTACATCCGCATAGGCATCAAGCGATACTATGATCCGACTGCGGTTCGCGTCTGGCTGATGGGGCGCCAGTCCAATCATGCCTCGCCGCGACGTGGACGTCCGTCCAAGCGCATCGCCTAACCAACGAAAACTGCCGACCCATTTGGAGTCGGCAGCGTGTCCGCGTGTCGTTTTCCCGGCGACGCACTGGTTATGGTGGCATGCTGTTTGATCTTCAAGTGTGGGCGGCCAAAATTAGGCCAGACCTATGACGCAATCACGCACTCGCAGCACCGATTTTCCATTCGACACAACGCGCAAAATCAATCCTTCCAGGTCGCACCAAGCATCAATCAAATCGCCCGAAACCGACGTCCGCTTAACCACCGACATTGCAGCAGATCCTAGCTCGTCTTCCGCCAAAGCTACCGAATACCTTGAAATTTGCCGAAATCGGTTTGGCTTACTGACCCGGTCCCAGCAGGATTTCATCAAAAGTTTGAGCCGCTACGCCGCCGGCAAACCTAATCCGCAGTTCACCCCGCGGCAAATCGCGGTTCTCCGCGATATTGCGCGCCAGGCCAAAGCGTCATGCGCGATCTGATTGGTTGCGGTCTGACCGGCGGCATTGTCAGGGCTTCTTCAGCATGAACCTGCTCGGCCTCGCCGACAGGCTCAACCTGCGCCGCTCGGGCAATAGCTGGCGCGGCGCCTGCCCGGTCTGCGGATACGCTGCCGAATCGTTCGCGTTGACGACCAAAGCCGGCCGAGTACGCGGGTGGTGTGCGAGCTGCGGCGATCGGGAGCGCATCGCGGCAGCCCTGATGGCCATAGAGGGCGGCCAGGCTATCGGACGATCAGCGAATCCCAAGGCCAAGGCGCCTCTGCCCGACCCAGGCCAGCGCACAGCCGCGGCTGTCTCCATCTGGAACGGCGCGGTTCCCGTCAAGGGCACACCGGCTCAGCTTTACCTGACGAACCGCGCGCTGCCGAATTTGGCAGCATCGTCCAGCCTGCGATGGCGGCCGGACGTGGCGCATCCATCTGGAGGCGGCGGCCGGTTCCCCGCGATGATCGGCTTGGTGGTGGACGTTGAAGGCAAGCCGGTCGCCGTTCACCGCACCTTCCTTGAGCGTGATGGCCGCAAGGCGGACCTCACTCCGGTGAAGGCTAGTAAGGGTCCAGTCGCAGGCGGCGCCATTCGGCTCGACCCGGCCGGCTCGGAGCTGGTCGTGGCGGAGGGCATCGAAAGCGCGGCGAGCGCTGGCGTTTTGCTCAACCTCCCAGCATGGTCGGCCGTTAGCGCCGGCAACATGGCTGCCACGCTGATCCTGCCGCCAGAGGTGCGCAAGATCACCATCGCCGCCGATCGGGATGGTCCGGGACAGCGAGCTGCGCGCGACGCCTCGGTAAGGTGGCGAGCGGAGGGTCGTAAGGTGCGGATCGTTGCGCCAGACCGCGCAGGGTCAGATTTCAACGACCTGCTTGTGGAGCGGGCCCGTGCCGGACGGTGAAGTCGGTTTCTCGACCATCGACGTTCCGGCTGAGTTCAGCGACGAGTCGCTCACCCTCCGCTTCACGGCTCAGCACGGGGAAACCTTGCGCTACGTGGCAGGCTGGGGCCGCTGGCTTTATTGGACCGGTAGCGTCTGGCGGCAGGACGACACCATGCGGGTATTTGACCTTGCTCGCCGCCTCTGCCGTCAGGCCAGCAGCGAATGCAATGCAGACAAGCTCGCCTCCGCCATCGCGAGCGCAAAGACAGTGGCAGCCGTGGAGCGCCTTGCCAGGGCAGATCGGCAGCACGCCGCCACCGTCAGCCAGTGGGACACAGATCCGTGGCTGCTCAACACGCCTGGCGGCACGGTCGATCTAAGGACAGGTCAGCTTCGCGAGCATCGACCCGGAGACTACATCACGAAGATGACTGCTGTCGAACCAGGTGCCGAATCCGATGTGGAGAGACTTTCTCCACACCGTCACGGCGGGCGACGACGAACTCGTGTCCTACTTACAAAGGATGATTGGCTATTGCCTCACTGGCAGCATCCGCGAGCACGCGCTGTTTTTTGCCTATGGCACGGGGGGCAACGGTAAGGGAGTACTCATCAACACCATAACCGCCGTCATGGCCGACTATGCTGTCGTGGCGAGCATGGATACCTTCACCGCCAGTCAGAACGATCGTCACACCACAGACCTCGCCATGTTTCGCGGCGCCCGCCTAGTGAGCGCTCAGGAGACCGAGGAAGGTCGGCGCTGGGCCGAGTCCCGCATAAAGGCCCTAACCGGCGGCGACCCTGTCACCGCGCGGTTTATGCGGCAGGACAACTTTACCTTCGCGCCCTTGTTCAAGCTGCTCATAGCCGGCAACCACAAGCCTGGCCTTCGCGGCGTCGACGAAGCCATTCGCCGGCGCATGAACCTATTGCCCTTCACCGTAACCATCCCCTCAGCCGACCGTGACCCGGAACTGCCCGAGAAGATGAAGGCGGAGTGGCGGGGCATCCTGCGCTGGGCCATTGACGGTTGCTTAAAGTGGCAACGGCAAGGTTTGTCTCCGCCGGCTGTCGTCGTCGAAGCCACAGCTGAGTACCTCGATGCCGAGGACGCGCTGGCGCTGTGGCTAGCCGAGTGTTGTATCACCGACAATGCTCTGCACGAGGAATCTGGACGTCTTTTTTCGTCCTGGCGGCTGTGGGCAGAAGCCGCGGGAGAGTTCGTAGGATCGCAGAAGCGATTTTCCCAAGCGTTGGTGTCTAAGGGCTTTACGGCAGAAAGGCTTGGAAGCGGTCGCGCTGGGTTCCGCAGGATCGGTGTCAAACCACTATCCGAACCCGAGCAACCTCGGGGAAGTTACGGGGACGCCTAGTGTGTCGCGCTTAGCCTAGATGCGGTACGCTCTCCGGATAAAGTTCCTCGATCGCACTCCATCACCGAAGCGCCATCAACGCCCTGTAAACACCCTCGAAGGATCTGAAGGGACGTCCGTATATCACCGTCACACGCGCACGCGCGTATACGTCGATAACAGGGGTACTCTTCGGATCCTTCGGCGCCTGTTGATAGCTGAGACATCAAGGTATTGCTTGCCTGTGATTCTCAGTGGCAGCGGTCGTGACAGAACAATCCCGAACAGCAGGAGGAGCCGCATCGATGGGCGCATACGAAACACTTTTGGACGAACTCGCAGCCGAAGCGCGCCGGCGGCCCGACCGCCACCTGTTCGGATACAACGATACGAGACCCCGGTCTCAATCCGCCGCCTCAGAGTCCCGTCGCGTTCGCGTTCGCGCTGCCGCTGCAAACCTTCCGCTTGATCCTGAGCGGTTTACAAAAAGCCTGGCGCAACTCGAGCGGCTCGTGTCGGGCTTGCCGTCCCCGCGTCCACCGGTGATTGCACTTACCTACGGCGAGCGCGTCGCCGCGGCCCGGATGCTACGCGACGGGGTGATGAGCAAAGCCATGAACTTGTTTTCAGCGGGCGAAATTACCGGCCAGCAGGTTGCGGAAATCGAGCAATTAGCGAACGCCGGCGTTTCTCACATCGAGCGGGTCTCGCGCTAATGGCCGACCTCGCCTCGCAACTCGCCCAGGCAGATTTCGCACTTGAGAACGCACTTCGCGCGGGCACCGAAACCGCGCCCATTCGCGAATTGCAAGCGGCTCTCCAAGCCGAGATTGCCGAGCAACGGAGCGCCACTGCTCGCGCAAGTGCGGCGGTTGCTGCCGCCGCGGCACGTTCCGCTCAGGCTCGTGCGGGAGAGCGACTCACTACCTTGCTTGATCCACTTCGCCTTATGCCTGATACAATAGGCAGTGACGCGGTGGATTTTGCAGGCGATCTCGCCGCGGCGAGCGCCACGGTGGAAAGCGCCGAGATAGAGGCAGAGGCTTTTGCGCCTCGGCTGAGTGCCGCGCGGGAAGAGGTCGGAAATCTTGCTGAGCGGATACTCAATCTCGAGCGTAAGCGCCAGGCGATTGCGACGCGGCGATTGGGCGGCGATTTTCACGTCGAGGATGCCGGCAGCGTGGCGCTACTCGATCTTGACCTCGAGAACCTCCGGGCAATCCACAATCGAGCCACGTCGGACCTTGCGGAGATTGAAGACGAATCCCGTAAGCTGGAGGCGGTCGCACTTGAGGCGCGCTCGCATCTGGTGCAAATCGAAACGACGATCGCGGTCGCGTACGTTGTCGGCCAGGTGCGCAGCCTAAACGCTTTGGCGACAGACGGCGTAGCGCTTCTGACTCGCTTTGTTGCCGGCGCCGACGCACCGTCGTCCGCGCAAATCTTGGCCCATCTGGTCCCGCTTGCTACCGCTGCGGACGCGCAACTTTTAGCGATAGCGGACCTGCTGGCTGAGACGTCTAGGCGCGCTGGTCGGATTAGCAAGCCACTTTGGGGTGCCTCCAAACCGCTGCAAGCCCGATTGCGGCAGTTCGCCGCGGCCCGCGGTGAACTCTAGCCCATCGTCGTGGACGAGCAACGAGGCAAGCTGCGCCGGGAGGTCATTAAGGCCGCGCTGGTGGAGGTCGAACGTGTCGGACCGGCAGCCTTCAGGGTAGCAAAGATCGCCGCGACGTTCGAAGCATGTGGCGTGAGCCGGGCGACAACCTACCGATGGGTTTCCACGGCAATAAAGACCGGCCGTTTTGGTGAGCAGGTCGCTCGCAATTATGTGGACCGCACGTCAAAGCGAACAGCTGACAGGCGGCGCGAAGATGCCGCAATGGCTGCCGCACTCCCGGCGCCCGTGACCGCAGCCGATATCGCCGAGTACGAACCAGCCGAGATCATGCAGAAAATTCAGCTCGCGATTACAACGGCTCAACAGGTAATTCAATCCGCGCAGAACGAAGACGGCACAGTCAGGAACGCCAAGCTGCTGCTGGCGGCTTCCAACTCCCTCCGATGCAGTTTGCAGACGGCGCACAACATCAGTGAGTCCATTTGCAAGTTACAACGCGTTTGGACTTTTCACCGATTGATGGTGAGCGAGATTGCCGAGGAATCACCAGCTTGCGCGGAGCGGGTGATGCGGCATCTCGAGAGATTCGTGCAAGGTGATGCCATATGAACTTAGTGATGACGCGATGTGATCGCCGGGCTCTAAATTTGACACAGGGGGCATGCCAACGCCTCTGGTCTTCTGCGAACGATCCAGCCACCCGGCCGCAGCCGTGGGAAGGTCGAGCTGCTTGCGCGGGATGCGCAGTTGGCGCTGCCCTCAATGGGCAAGTGGTCAATTCGACCTTCGCGGGACGCGAGGTCTGGCGGCGCGCCTGTTCGCGGTGCTGTCGGGTTGGGGCACGGCTGGTCGGTGCGGAGCTCTGCATTTCCTGTTATAATCGGGATCGGGAAGCCCAGATGGAGTGCGACCGAAAGGGCAATCGTCCGCACCTCTGCGATAAGCTGCATCGGTTGCGCGTGGTCGTTACTCCCGTCGGCGGCGTGGCTCGAGCGAAGTCGGCAGACAGGCCGCTCACGGCGGCGGAGCTGCTGGTTTCAATTGCTCGAAATACCGAAGTGCCGCTCCACTTCGGGTGGGCTCCACCGGCGGCTGCGGCTTGAGCCTCGATCGCACCGACCACTGTTGCCGCTCGTGCATGGGCCCCATCTTGCGAGAAGGCGACCACTTTGTCTGCGCTGTCTGCGACGCGGCTGTCCAAAGTGACGGCCGGGCAGACTTTAAGCCGAGCGCGATCTGCGGCTGCGGCCTTGCGCCGCGAGGACTTGGTCAGGTCGAGGGCCATTTTCGCTGCGTCGTTAACCCGGCTCGAAGCCCAGCCAACCCGAGCCGGATCGTCATCGGTTTCGCGACTACTCCAATCGAGCCAGTCCCTGCGACTGCCGTTGGACGCGCTACGTCGGTGGACCCCGCTACCGACGCGCTGACACCCACTCGTCCCAAATTAGGACAGACCGATGCCGGTAATTCTACAGACCTTCGCCGTCACGGTCACGCTGCGCAAGCTGGTGAATCGAACCAACAGCGCTGCGGGCGCGGCGGCAGCAAGCCAGAAGTCGATCGACCTTACGCGCTATATTAGCGAGAACGACAGCATCCGCACCGTAAAGTCGCTGTCCCAGTCTGGGGGCGGCTTCACCATCTCCATCGCTGACCAACTCTCGGCCGAAATCCAGGACACGATCTACGCCCTGGTCGAGCCTATGGACATGATAGAGATCCGCGCGGCAAGGGAGCCGCAAGCATATGCAGGGCAGAACCTTCCACTGATCATGCGAGGCTACGTCTCGGCCGTACAGCGGTCCGAATCCATTGGGGGGGACGGCACGCCGCAGCGGCAAGTCGTGGTGCGCGGTATTGACGGCGGCAAGTTCTGGCAAATCCACCAGGTGCTTTACCAGTTCCTGCAGGCCAGCAGCTCGGATTTCTTGGCGCCCTTCGACATGCTAGCTTCCTTGGGGTTGGACGGCGATCTTGAGCCGGTCGGCGCTTACATGCAGAAGCTCGTGACCTACATCAACTCGAAGGTGCAAGCGTTGGCGGGGTTCTCCAACCAGGTCATTCCACCGTTCACGCTTCGCTGCACGGTCACCGAGGGACAGGCCTGGATGCAGGCGGTGGCAGAGAAGCAGGGGTCGTTGTGGACATACGCCGAGCAATTCGCGGACCGGCCTTGGAATGAACTTTTCCTGATCGACCAGGAGGCCGGCCCGGTGCTGGTGTTCCGGCCGGTGCCCTACCGAGACCTATCGGGCAGTCTGATCATGCCCGGTGCGGCCGATCCTGGCACGGTCACTCTTGACCAGGTCGAGGTGCTTTCGCTGGACGTCAATCGGTCCGATGCGCGTGTAGCGAACTATTTTTGGGTTCCGCCAGGCTCTGGTACGCCAGACACCGGCTCTTTCCTAACCGCGGCGGCTTTGGCAAACGCCAGCGTGCAACAGCTTAAGTACTCCAACAACACCCCGACGCTCTACGGGGAAAAGATCATGCAGAACGAGACTCACCTCTACAGCTCGGGCGCGCCGGGTCAAATTCCTACCATGCTGCCCCAAGATCAGCAGCAGTCCGCCAATGGTGACTACTTGGCATGGAACATCCAGCGCACCGAGCAGCTGCAGGCGATGAACCGAGACAATTCTCTGCTCGAGGAGGGGTCAGCCGCGCTGAACGGGCGCGAAACGCTGGTGATCGGCACCTATCTGGCCATCACGCGCGGCAAGTTGACCGCAAGCTTCTACATGAACCAGGTGGCTCATACGATCTCGCCCTTTCATAGTTGGACGACGACCGTCGGGCTGGAGCGGGGCATGGGCTTCTACGACCGCAACAAAGCCGGCAACATTCCATTCTTTGCAGAGGGCCGACCCGGGCCATACACGCCGTTGCCGGCGGCGCCAACGCCTTCCCTGCTCGCGCCGCCGGCAAGCAACTCGCCCGTCGTCACTGACGCTCCGGCGAGCGCGACCGGGACGGCGCTGGCATGATCCGGTGGGGGAAAGTCGTCCGGGTCAATCCAACCCGGCGCACCGTCGATCTGGTTGACCTGGAGACGAACGAACCGATCCGGGAAGCGACCGTAGCCGGGTCGGCAAGCTCGGTCTCCGGATCATGGAACGTGCCGGACATGCCGCTGCCGGCCAGCCAAGCCCAGGCTGGCCAGCTGTCGTCGACCGGGCGCAGCATGGTAGCGGTTGTGGCACGTTACGGGGCTCGAGCAACGGTGCTCGGGTTCGTGCCCGACTACACCAACTTCGTGGCCTTCACCGATGCGGACCGTGCCGTGGACGTGCATCCGTCCGGCGTCGTGCATTCGGTTGACGCCACGGGAAACATCCAGATCAGCCATCCTGGCGGGACTACGGTCCGCATCGGCACGACGGCGGTCGAAAACTTGGCCGACGTCGCCGTCAACGGCAACTTTCCGCTCCCGACGCAAGCCAAGCCGACGATCACCGTCGCGACCGGCGCGCTCACCCTAACCGTTGATCCGACCGGGAACATCACGGTGTCCACGCCTGGCAACGTTGCCGTGTCGGCCCAGAACGCGACGGTCAGCGCCAGCGCCACGGCCACCATCATGGGCGCCAGCGTGGTGCTGGGCGCCGGCGGCAAACGCGTGGTGGTCGATGGCGACCCGGTGAGCACTGGCGGTCACGTCGAGGCCACGCAAACTCGGGTGACCGCGGGGTAGAAGATGCCGATGTTTGGCCAAGACGAAGATGGAATTCGGGCGCAGTTCAGCCCGGCACGAATCCGCCGGTTTGCGAAGAGGGCCAGCGGGAGGCAGCCGAACGATTCCGCAAACCGCGCCGAAGCGGCCTTAGATCACATCAATCACGTTTCGTCGCCGCTCGAGAAGCTTGGAGCAAAGATTGAGTATTTCGACGTCAGGGATCGCCTCGCCACCGACATCAAGCGCGGCGACGTGGGCATGGAGCCAGCAGCTCTCGTCGAACACATTCGGCGCAACGCCGCGGTCGATTTCAACACGGCCGCAATTTGGGCGGAGCGGTTTCGGGCCGACACTGCCCGCCACCTCACGGCCAAGCTTTCAAAAGAAACTGGAGGATCAGAATGACGACCTTCAACATCCACGTAGACCTGAGCAACCTGATGCCGGAAGGCGTGCCGATCACGGCCGAGACCTTTCCGACGCTGTCGCTTGCCGTCCGACAGATCGCCGAAGCAGCGCACGCACAATGGGTAAGATACGCTTCTGGCTCGCCCATGCCGGACGGCCGGGTCATCATGTCGCGCAGCGGGGAGTATCAGCGGTCTATCTTGCTGCACCAAACCGGGCCGTTCTCGGCCGAGGTGTCGTCCACGCTGCCGTATGCCAAGATCATCGAGGAGGGCGCCCCGCAGCGTGACCTCAAGAAGATGCTCCGCACCAGCTTCAAGGTTCGCGTCACCAAGAAGGGCAAGCGCTACCTGATCGTCCCGTTCCGGTGGAACAACCCGAACAGCCTGCTTGGCCACAACATGCCCGAGCCGGTCTACGACTGGTGGCAGCAACCTGGTCGGCAGCGTTCAATCATCACCAGCACGTTTCGCCGAGCGTCCGGCACCGGCGCCTATCATGCCAAGTCCCGCACGCTCTACCACGTCCCGGGCCGCAGCTACTCGTGGGGAGCGCGGCTGGGCAGCGGCGATCTCAAGGAATTGGACGTCACGGGCAAGCGGGCGCGGCACATGATGGGCATGGTGGCGTTCCGTGATCCCACGGTCTCAAGTGGCTCAAAGTCGGGCAAATACCTGACGTTCAGAGTGATGTCCGAAGACAGCAAGCCCAGCTCGTGGCTGCAGCCCGCGCAGGAGGGTCGCTGGCCGGCCCGCACGGTCGCGCAGACGCTGCAGCCGATTGCTGAGAAGGCTTTTCAGGCGGCCATGCAGCGCGACATTGAGGCGCTGTTGGGCGGCAATAAGCCGTAGAACAGGGACGTGGCACTGGCGGGGCTACCGTGCTCTCAAAGGTTCGTTCTTTTGACGTGAGGCAGGAAATCGACCAGATTAAGATGGTCCCCTTCTCCCTCATCGGGTTTTCCGCCATCCCCTCTAGCAATGGAGGGGGAGCTGAGAAGGGGGCGCCGCAGTGCTGAACCGCCTTGAAAATCGTCAGAAAGGCGTCTACTGCCGGGAGGCCGCGAGTGGATACCGATCGAGGGCTTGACCCTCGGCGATGTGAGCTGCTGCCGGTTTCGTGGACACCGAGATTAGGGTGTTTCACGAGATTGGAGGGTGGAGATGGGACGGCGACAGTTCAGCCGGGAGTTCAAGCTGGAGGCGGTCCGGCTGGTCAAGGAGCGTGGTGTTTCGGTGGTACAAGCCAGCCGGGATATGGATGTGGGCGAGAACATCCTGCGGCGTTGGATCAAGGAACTCACCGCGGATCCTGGGCAGGCCTTTCCAGGTCAGGGCCAGGTCAAGCCGGAGCAGCAGGAGATCGATCGGCTACGGCGTGAGGTCGCCAAGCTCAAGGCTGAGCGCGACATCTTAAAAAAAGCCGCGGCCTACTTCGCGAGGGAGTCGATATGAAGTTCGGCTTTGTCGCGAAACATCGAGGGATCTGGCCGGTGCGGTGGCTTTGCGAGGCGCTCGGTGTCTCGCGCAGTGGTTTTCATGCCTGGCTGTCCCGGTCGCCCAGCATCCGGGCACGCAGCGATCAGCTTCTCGGTGCCCAGGTCAAGGCCAGCTTCGTCGGCAGCGACCGGACCTATGGCGCCCGGCGGGTCTGGCACGACGTGCTGGCCGAAGGGGCCGCATGCGGGTTGCACCGTGTCGAGCGGCTGATGCGGGAGCAGGCCTTGCGGGCACGGCCACGCCGTCGGGGTCTGCCCTCGGAGAAGGGCACCCGGAACGAGACGGCGGACAACGTGCTGGACCGGCAGTTCGAGGCCACGGCGCCGAACCAGAAGTGGATCGCCGACTTCACCTACATCTGGACCGCCGAGGGCTGGCTCTACGTGGCGGCCGTCATCGACCTGTTCTCACGCCGGGTGGTCGGCTGGTCGATGAGCGCCACCATGGCCGCCCAGCTCGTCGCAGATGCATTGACGATGGCGATCTGGCGCCGCGGTAAGCCGGACGCGCTGCTGCACCACTCGGATCAGGGCAGCCAATACAGCAGTGAGCAGTTCCAGAAGCTGCTGGCCGACCATGGCGTCACCTGCAGCATGAGCCGGTCCGGCAATGTCTGGGACAACGCGGTGATGGAAAGCTTCTTCTCCTCGCTGAAAACCGAGCGGACGGCCCGCAAGGTGTATCGCACTCGGGACCAGGCCCGGGCCGATGTGTTCGACTACATCGAGCGGTTCTACAATCCGCGGCGACGCCACTCGACCATCGGGTATCTCAGCCCTATGGAGTTCGAACGGATCAAGGCGTCAGCTTAAGCTGCGTGTCCACAGAACCGGCAGCAACTCAATGGCCCGGGTCCGGTGGCGACATCGGACCGCAACCTAGCGATGGCGCAGCGAACGGAAGTTCCACACCCACCCCTCCACCTAGATCTACAGGTGGAGGGGCAGCTTTCCTGAGCCTATTTGCGGCCAATCCCGCCGGCGGCCGCGCAGCATGCGACATTCATGACCCGCGAGATGCCGCGGGTGCGACGCAGACCGCTTACCGTAAGCTGCCGTAATGCTTGATCGAACTTTCGTCCTAAAGACGAAGAAATAATCTTTTCTGCGATGTAGAAGAGGCCAAAAACGCTGATAGGGAAGCATTATTGTCTTCGTCGTTAAGACGAAACCAGCGCATGTTTTACCTTTTTCCGAGATTGGTCATTTGACAGGCGGAATTTACTCGTGATTATGAGGCGGCCGGATGAAATGCTGTAACACTTCATCCGGCCTAAACCTCGAATGGGATGTAGCCATGCCGAAGTCTGCCAAGAATAGTAAACCCACCCGCACCGTGAGGCGAGTGAGCCTTGCGACATCGAACACGCCGCCGGATCCCCGAGGGCGCCTAGTCGAGGCGGGTCTCCTGCTTGCCGACGGCACCGTGGTCGGGGTCACCGACCATCTCGATGCCAAGTTGTTTCAGGCCGTGGTCGAGTGGCGTGAAGCCTTGCTTGAGTCGCAGAATGCCTGCGGAACCAGTCAGCATCTAGCCGCTTTAAGCCGCTTTGCGAAAGCCGAGAAGAGACTGGTGAGCAGGTCCCCAAAGACAAGAGAGGGCGTCGGCGTTCTCCTCGATCTGGCATCGAAGCAAGTCGAAATGATGCCGACTAGTTGTCGTGTGATTGCCGCAGCGGTCCGGGCTGCCGTAACCGTAGGAGTCTAACCTCGAGCGGGAGACCTGCCCCCGAGTGGAAACTCGGGGTCAGGCGTCCTGGGCAAGTGCGGCCATCTCAGCAACGGCGCCGGTCAGTTCCCGCGGCAGAGCGCCATCAAGCCGCCGGCCGAAAACGTCGGCGATCGCACCGTAGTACCACAGGGTGCCATCTTGGCCGGCGTTGAAGCGAGAGAACATCGCCGGGCCGTGGGTGCGCAGGTCGGCGACAATGGACCTGGCGTTGTGAAGCTTGTCAGATGCCGACACCAGGAGGGCATCCGGGCTGGCCTGCTCAAGATGAGCAAGGTAGGCCTCCTTACGGGCCCGCCAGGGCGGCTTGGGCAGAACGTCCGCGTCCGTGCAGTCTCGAACGATGGCGACGACACGCGACCCGAACTGCTCGGCGATCACGGGTTCCCATTCAACTCCGCCGTCCTCGATTGCGTCATGCAGGAAGGCAGCGCATGCCTGGTCCTCGTCACCACCGTGCTCGAGGACAATGGCGGCGACCGCCAGCAAATGGGAGATGTAGGGGGTGTTAGTTCCCTTGCGGACCTGCTCGCCATGGATGCGGAAGGCCAGGGCGGATGCGTCTGTCAGGCGGGTCCAGTCTGTAGTTTGTTGCATGCGTGAGATCTACCACATCCGTTCACTCGCGTCTTGCGTGTAGCGAGGGACTACGGAAGCCCGAAAGGGGGTATGCGATAGCGTCCGTCAAGCTGGTGTAAAATGCGGTGTAGTTGAGGTGGCCATTGGTCAGGCTGCTATGGTGGCGATCTTGGAGGGCACGGCGTCGATGGTCGGTGGTGTGAGTTCGGCCATGGCCTCCGTCTGCATGTAGCGGTTCTGGAGCTGCCATTCGTCGTTGGCCTCCAGCAGCACGGCGCCGATCAGGCGGATGATAGCGCCCTCGTTAGGGAAGATGCCGACGACGTCAGCGCGGCGTTTGACCTCCTTGTTTAGCCGTTCGATCGGGTTGGTCGAGTGGATTTTCACCCGGTGCTGGGCGGGGAAGTTCATGTGGGCCAGCACGTCGGCCTCGCTCTCGTCGATGAACGCGCCCAGCTTCGGCCATTTGTCGCGGAGCTGATCGGCGACGTGGCGCATCGTCTGGCTGGCGTTCGGGTGATCCAGTTGGGTGAAGGCCTGGCGCAAGGCGGCCGACACCATGTTCTGCTGGCCCTTGGGTACGTAGGCCTGCGCATTGCGCATCCAATGAACGCGGCATCTTTGCCACGTCGAGCCGAGCACACGGCGGATCGCCGCCTTCAGGCCTTCGTGCGCGTCGGAGATGACGAGCTTGGTGCCGCGCAGGCCCCGCTTGACCAGGCTCTTGAGGAACGTCGACCAGAACATCTCCGCCTCCGAAGGCCCGATGTGCAGGCCCACGATCTCGCGTTTGCCCTCGGTGTTCACCGCCACGGCGATTATCACCGCCACCGTCCTGATCTGCCCGCCCTCACGCTGCTTGAGGTAGGTCGCGTCCAGCCAGAGATAGGGCCAGTCGCCAACGAAAGGGCGCTCGAGGAAGGCGTTCACCCGGTCGTCGATGTCGCGGCACAGCTTGCTCACCGTGCTCTTGCTGATCCCTGCCAGCCCCATCGCCTGTACCAAGTCGTCCACCCGCCGGGTCGAGACGCCACCAATCCAGGCTTCCTGGATGACGGCAACCAGGGCCTTCTCCGACGTCTTGCGCGGCTCCAGGAACGGCGGGAAGTAACTGCCCTGCCGCAGCAGCTTGGGGATCCGCAGCTGCAAGCTCGCCAGCCGCGTGTCCAGCGTCCGGTCGCGGTAGCCGTTGCGGTAGGTCGCACGCTCGGCCGTGCGCTCGTGCCGCCCGGCGCCGATCAGCCCCTCCACATCCGTCTCCATCAGCAACTGCACCACGGCCTCCGCAACACTGCGCAGGAAGTCGCCATCGCCGGCTTTCGCCAGCAGTAGTCTGTCCTCGGTCATCGGGTCCTCATCGGTTCAGGTTGAAGCTTCGCAACTCCACCTTAGCCAGCCGATCCGATGACCACCTCCGACTACACCGCCGCCGTCAGCGAAATTCCACCACAAGCGCGGACGCTATCTGGTATGCCGCCGCAGCGCATTTGGCCGATGCTGTCAGCTCGCGCGGCCGCAGGGCTTGGAGAACGCCGCGAACGCGCCTAGTTGTGTCGCGGGCCACGAGAGGTAGCGCCCGGGCAACCGGGCGTCGCCCGCCGGGCGTGATGGAGACATCAAGCCGTGACCGGGTGCCGGCACATAGTTCGGTGAAGGCCATAACCGCCCCGCCTGGATCATACTAGGCGGGGCGTCTTAACTATCTGGCCTCGCCAACAGCTTTGCGATCCTACCGCGTGCGACGGGGCGGCCCGGCGATCTATCCAGGCTGGATTGTGTCGTCACCCTAGCGGCGGTAGCTGTTGCGCGACTTGGTTTTGTCTGCGAGCTGCTCGACGAGGTTGGATTGCGCAACCCCCAACGTATAGGCCACGACCTTCATCGGGAAGCGTCCCGTGGCGGCGACTGCAACTGTCAAACGGGCTTTTTCCCCGACGGTCAGCGCCTCCTTGAGTAGTTAGACCTCCATCGTAAGAGGACGGGGTAACGTCAGACTTAGAATGCCTGCGCGACAACGCCGTAGATTCTGTAATGCAAGGGAAGGATCGGCTCGACAACAGGCAGCCGGATCGCTCAAGGTGAGGGCCGAAATCGCCGGAGGTGACACGAATGTCCGCAACGATTCCAGACCTTGCCCTCAAGCGGAACAAGAGTGAAAGGCTTCCATGCGTCCTGGTGGTCGATGGCAGCCTGTCGATGCGCGATAGCGGCGCCATAACCGAATTGCAGGAAGGCCTTGGCTTGCTGGAGCGGGCGCTGAAAGACGATGACGATGCTGCGGACGGCGTTCAGATCGCTATCATCCGCATGGGAGGGCACGACGAGGTGGTCGAACTGACCAGCTTCACCGATGCCTCCGAGTTTCGAGCGCCCACCGTGGAGGCCAACGGCTCCACCCCCTTGGGCAAGGCCGTCGATCACGCGATGGGCATGATCGAGGACCAGAAAACCCGCTATCGCCAGAATGGCATCTCCTACAAGCGGCCTTGGCTCTGGATCATGTCCGACGGAGCGCCGACGGACGAGTGGCAGTCCGTGGCCGAACGCGCCCGCGCCGCGCAAACTGATAAACGCTTCACGCTGTGGGCGGTCGGCATCGGCAATGGCGCGCCGCTAGACGTGCTCAAGGCTTTCACCGGCGGCGAACGTTGCTTCCGCCTCGGCGAGCGCCACCTAAAGGACATGTTTGAGTTTATGTCCGCCAGCATGTCGGCTGGCTCGAAGGCCGCAGCCGGTCAGCAGGTGACGCTACCCGCTCTCGCTCCGACGATTAAAGTCGAAGTTTGATACTCCCACAGGCATGACACCGCTCCGGATTGAGACCGCAGGCCTTGCTGCCGGAGGGTGGCGCGTCGTGGCAGCCAGCGTGCAAGGACCAGCGCATGCCGCGAGCGACAAGCCGCGGGAGGATGCGTTCGCCATCGCCATCGAGGGCGGTTGCGCCATCGCCGTGCTGTGTGACGGCGCCGGGTCAGCGAGCAAGGCAGCCTTGGGGGCGACGGGTTTCAGCCTAAGCGTGCGGGAAGCCATCCTCCAAGCCATCAGCCTCGATTCGGCCGCGCTGGAACAAAGCTTCCGCGATGCCGTCGTGGAAGGCGTGGAGGCGTTTCGTAAGGTGATCTTGCGACGAGGCTTAGCCTTGCGCGACCACCATGCCACGTTGCTTGCCCTGGTCGCCCTACCGGACCGCACGCTGACGGCGCATGTCGGCGATGGCCTGATCGGCGTGGCGCCCGACGGGCATTGGGCGGGTGCGTGCCTGTCCGCGCCACAGAATGGCGAATTCGCCAATGAAACCTTTTTCGTGACCGAGGAGGACTGGTCCAAACGGTTGCGCTGCGACGGCCACCCTCCGCTTGAGCCCAACGGTGCGGCGGTGATCCTCACCGATGGCGCCATGCCGTTCGTGATCGGCGCGGGGGAGCGCGGGTTGGAGCCCGACTTCATGGCCCCCGTGTCCCGCTTTTTGCGCAGCGAGGCGGCTGGCCCGGCGGCCGAAGCCCTGGCTGGTACCCTCGACAGTGCCGATTCACGCCGCATCAGTTCAGACGACAAAACGGTAGTCTGGATCGCACGGGAGGTTGGCTCGTGAGCCCAAGCTGGGACGGCGGCGGGCAATAGCATGGCCGCCCAAGCAACAGCCCGCGCGGCACTGATCGGCAGTAACCTGCAGTGGCTGGAGATTGTCTCGAAAAGCGGCACGCAGCGCCTCGATGCGTTCGGGCGCGAGGCGACTCTGCTCGGCAAAGGCGGCGCTGGCAGCGTCTATGCTCATCCCGCCTTGCCCGGCCAGGCGGTGAAGATCTACAGCACCCAAGACCGCGCCAAGGCACATGCCGCCAAGGTGCGGGCAATGTTGAATGCCCCGCCCCACGCCGTCCGCACCCGCCTTGGCACCGTGCAGATCGCCTGGCCCAATGCAACCGTGACGCAAGGGGGAGGCTTCGTCGGCTTTGTAATGCCGAAGATCAACTTTTCCGAAGCCTGGACTTTGCAACAGGTCACTCAGCCGACCCAGCGCCGCCGACGCGCCATTCCGGAGCGGCTCGACTTGCGGCTCTATGCCGGGCGCAATCTCGCCAGCGTGCTGCACTCGCTGCATGAACTCGGCCATTACGTCGTCGATCTCAAACCGCAAAACGTGCTCGTCTATCGCGACGATTCCGGGCGCAATGCCGCCCATGTCGCATTGGTCGATTGCGACGGCTTCCAGGTGCGCGAGCCAGGAGGACGGCGCTTTGATGCCGAGCTCGCGACCTCGCAATATTTGCACCCGCTGGTAGCCCGGCAGGTCGGCGATGAGGCCAGCTTCGATCCCCGTCTCCTCAACGACAAGGCGGCTCTGCAGGATGCCTTCGCGCTGGCGATCATCCTATTCCAGTTGCTCAACAACGCGCTGCATCCCATGGCCGGGCGGGAGACCGGCGCCAGTCCCGTGCCCAGCGAACTTGCCTTGCGCCTGCAGGCGGGCGGTCGATTTTACCCCTATGGCCTCAGCAAGCCGAACGCAGCGCTCTTGCCGGACGCGGACAGCCTGCATACCTGGTTTGATCCCGAGTTGCGCCATCTGTTCGATCAGGCGTTCGAAGGCGGGCAGCCGCCCCGGCCCCAGCAATGGGTCACGGTGCTCGAGCGGCTTTCGAACGCCGGCCAGGCCTGCGACAGCAATGTCGAGCATTGGAAGCTCGGTCCGGTTTGCGGCCAGTGTGCGCTGGCTGGTGCTGCACCGCCCGCAGCGGCAGTGCCGGCTCCGGCGCAAGTCGCCCTGCCGCCCCAGCGCAAGCCTGCATCACGCCAGCCGTCAAGAGCCAAGGCACCGCCGCGGGCCGCCGCCCTGCCGAAGTCCCGCGCCAAGCCGGTCTGGCAACGCAACCTGGTGCTTGTGGCCGTGGTCGCAACAGGCGGAGCTTGGCTCGCGTATCGGGTGCTGCCGGCTGCCAATCCGCAGCCAATGGCCGCAAGCGCCCGCGGCACCAGTTCCAGACCGGTGGCGCAACTCCCAGGTGGCGCCCCAACCAAGGCGGTTCTGCAGTCGCGCGCCCTGACCTTCGCCGACGACTATTTCCGCAACTGGTCGCGGGATGGCGCGACCGCCTTGGCCTTCGACAGCCAGGTCTATGCGCCCGAGGTCAACTACTACGGTAAGTTGGTGAGCAACGCCGCCATCATGGAGACCAAGCGGGACTTCGTCAGCCGCTGGCCGGAGCGTTCGTACACCTTGGGCCCGGGCGCGCTGACGGCGTCTTGCACTGCCGCTCTGTGCAACATTTCAGGCGTGGTCGAGTGGGACACCCAGAGCGTGGCACGCAAAGCCCACAGTGCAGGCAGCGCCGATTTCAGCCTTGAGGTAAACTTCGCCACCGAACCGCCGCTGATCGTTGCCGAGACTGGCAGCGTGATCAGCAGGACGCGATGAAAACCCGGGTCTCTGCGGCTGCGATGCTGGCGTGGCTCAGCCTGTCGCCAGCGCACGCGGCGGAGATCCATGTCGTCGCGGCCGCAAGCGACCACCTGCCGCTGATCACCGTCGAGGGCGAGATCGACATCTCGGACGGGTCCAACTTTGCCGCCGCCGCCGCCTCGCTCGGACGGCAGCGCGCAGCCGTCGTGTTCGACAGCCCGGGCGGCAGCCTGCTCGCCGGCTTGCAGATCGGCCAGATCATCCGCCTGCACCACTACGCGACCTTCGTTCCGGATGACACCGTGTGCGCTTCGGCCTGCGCCTTCTCCTGGCTGGCCGGCGCCCCGCGCTTCATGCAGCCAAGCAGCCGCATTGGCTTCCACGCCGCCTATGTGACCAATGGCCGGGAGAAGGTCGAAACGGGCATGGGCAACGCGCTGGTTGGCGCCTACATGACCACCCTCGGTCTGTCGCTCGACGCCATCGTGTTCGCCGAAACGGCCCATCCCGACGAGATCAGTTGGCTCACCCCGCAAGCAGCGCAGAAGCTTGACATTTCGGTGCGCCTGCTCCCGTCCGAGAAGGCGCCTGCGGAACGTTCGTCGCCCAGCCTTGCCACCTCGCCCAGCCTGGTCACCTCGCCACAATCACCTGCGCCGCTGCCGCGGCAAAACTCCTCGGTGCTGACCCCCGAGCTCGTTGGGCCGCAGCCCCCGGCGGTGCCGGCGCCGAGCCCAGCGGACCAGGCGTGGCTTTTCGTCAGCGACTACTTCACCCATTGGTCCGAAAGCACCGGCGAGGCAGTGACCTATTTCAGGGTCGCCTATGCTCAGACCGTGAACTTCTACGGTAAAGCGATCGACCGCGATACGCTGCTGCAGAGCAAGCGCGATTACGGCGAGCGCTGGCCGGTACGGGTCTATAACGCTCGGCCGGACACGATCCGGTCGTTCTGCAACCCAGCCAACTCGGTTTGCACGGTCTCTGGCGTCGTCGACTGGGATTGCCGTAATCCCGCGCGCAACGCAGCCTCCAAAGGTGCAGCCAACTTCAGCCTGACGGTACAATTCTCGGGCGGCCGGAACCAAATTCTGGCCGAAAGCGGCTCCGTTCTCACCGCCGCGAACTGACCCGGCGGCCGCCGTCGGATCAGTTGGGCGAGCTAGCGGCTAAAGAGACGATCTCGGCCATCCACGGCTCGGTTCCCGTGAACTCGATGTAGTAGTCGCCACCATCGGGCTGGTAGGCGCTGCTCGACGTGCCTTCGGTTGCAAATGCAAGGTTTCGCTCCTGGTTGGAGCCAACTCTGTGCAGCGAGGCGTTGAACATCCCACCGCTGGTCCAGCGCAGTTCCCACGCGCCGCTCACATGGAACGGCCGGGTGATCATGCTGGACGAACCTGCCCAATGCGCAACCGTGTTATCGTGCGAGGCGGCGAGAGCCTGCTGGATGGGCTTTACAGCCGGGGTAGTAGAACGGGGCGGAGCGGCTGGGGGCGCTTCGCTCGGGTCTGCCACTGGCATCGTCGGGGCAAGTGCGGGTGATGGCTCGGTCGGCTGCCCGGGCGCGGGCGGCGCCGTCACGGGCAAGGGGGTAGCGGCCGCCGTCTCTCCCGCGCTGCGCAGCCGCTGCTTGGCATAGCTGCCATATTCGAACGATAGCACAACTTTAGGCAGGTTCGCCGGGTCGAACCGGTCCCAGACGATCTTGCTCGCCGTGGCACGGTCGAAGCCGAAGCTGAACAATGGCTGCTCGACGTCGCGGCCGTAAATGTCGGCCGTATAGGCAACGGTGTCGAAGCGGCAGAGGTCGGCCAAAGGTTGCGTCGCGTAGAACGCCCGCACGCTGCGCGCGGCCAGTTGCGTGCGCAGGAAATTGACTTCCGCGGCGAACAGCTTGGTTGCGTCGTCGCCCGGTTGCGCTCCCCCCGTATCGCGCAGGTTCTCGCTGGTCGCCGTGCTAAGAGCGGCAGGGTTGCGGATCTGCTCCATGACGGTGCAGCCGCCGGCGATGGTGTAGGAGACCGATACGCCCATCGCCGCCGCTTCGCTGCGGAAATCCTCCCAAGCGGTGCGCGGCAGTGGCGCCGGTGGCGCGGTGTAGGAGCGGGCGGGCGCCACCTGCCGCGACAGCGCGAGTGCGTCGTCGTCGCCGATCAGCCCGGTGGTCGGCGTACCGAGGGTCTGCTGGAAGGCCATGATGGCCATGCGGGTCCTACTGCCATAGACGCCGTCGATGGTCTCGCTCTGCGAAAGCAGGCCGAGCTGCTGTAAATCCCGCTGCAGTGCGATCTGTTGGCCGATATCACGCTGCGCTTCCTCCCGCGCCGCGCCAGTCAGCCGCGTGGCCCAGATGTCGCGCTGCCGCATGTAGTGCTGCTCAACGCAGGGGACGCTGCCGGACGACGGCGGGTCTGTCACGGGTGCATTCGGGCCGACGGCAGGCCCGATGCTGCACTCGCTGCGCACGTTTCGGCTAAACTCGACCGCCTCGACGCGCAACGCCTGCTGCTCAGCTGCGCTCGATTGCTGGCGCAAGGCTTGGTACGTCTGGACGAACTCTAGGTCCCGCCGGGCGAGCAGGCTGCTGCCGCAGATCAATTGCCCCAGCGGGTCGCGCGGAGTTGGGCAGGCGAAGCTCGGCCCCACTCGCTCGGAGCTGAAGGAGGCCGCTGGTGCCTGGGCCCGTGCGCTTGCACCGAGCGCCGCCACGCCGCCGAGCGCCGCTGCAAACAGCAGCCCGGATGGGGTGCAGAGAGAGGTTTGCGCCTCAGACTGGCGGCAGGCTGACATCATCGCCCTCCGGATTGCGGCATACAAGACCAAGCGCTCCCACTGCCATGCGGCACGATAGCGATCGGTCGAGATGATAGTCACCGTCCGGCCCCGCGCAATAGAGCAGCGTCCGGTCGTCCGACACATGCGCCGCGGCATTGATCGAGGTGACGCGTGCCGAACGGCAGGTGGCGTCGCCACGCCGGAAAAGCCCCGGCCCGACGGTGAACTCGCCGTACGTGTTCGTGCCGGTGTCGTTCCAAAACCCGTTTACGTCATGCGGCAGCAACGGGGGTGGCGAACGCATCAGGTCGGCCTGCTGGCCCGCAAACCCCGCCGGCTTGCAGCAGGCCACCAACAGCACGGCGAGCCAGGCGAACCGACGGCAGGACATGGCTAAGCAGGATAGTAGCTGTAGTCGCCATTGGCCATGCGGCAGGCCACCAATGGCTTCGGTGCGTCGCTTGAACCCGGCGCCGGCACGCTCATCGCGCGGCGGCAATCGGAAGAGTCATGCTCGGGGAAGCTGTCGCTGGTCACCTGGTAGCGGCCTTGGTGGCCCGACTGGCTGTTCCAGCCGATGTAGCTGCCGGTGCGCGCCGCGGCCAGGTTAGCGGCCAATGCTTGCTGCGCGGCTTGGCAGTCCTGCTGGTCCGCAATATGGCCCGCCACCGCTCCCGCGAGCAGGCCGACGCCGGCGCCGATGGCCGCACCGCGGCCGCCCCCGGCTGCGGCGCCGATGGCCGCACCCCCCGCCGCCCCGCCGGCCGCACCAATGAGCGCCTTTGGACCTATGATGCTGCAGGCGCTGGCCTCTTGCTGCTGCGGCGAGCTGTAGGCGCAAGCCGCCAAACCGGGAATCCCCAGAACAGCAACGATTTTCAATACAGACAGACTTATTTTGCGCATAGGGGCTCCATGAGGCTCTGAATGGTCGCGAAAGGATGCAGAACGAAGTGGGCGACGCGCGCTTAGGGCTTGAGGCTTGCTGTGCTCGAACTCACCGGGCTGCCCGTGTCGGCGGCAATCGGGCTGAAACTTCCTGCCTCGTTGATGGGCCGGATCGTCTCCGCGCTCACCGGGCTGCCAGTGTCGTCGATGGTCAGCGGATTGCCGCTGGCGGCAAGCGTCAGGGTGCCGGCGCCCCGGGTGCTAGGCCCCGCCTCGGAAAAGTCCGCCGGGCCGGTATAGCGCGGCTTCAACACGGCCACTTGGCTGCGCACCGGCCGCGCCGCGCCGTCGCCCAGGGAAAGGAAGCGCGGATTGACGGGCCGCATGGACACGGCGGCGAGATTGGCAGCCTCACTCGGAGACACCAGGAACTCCACGCGCCGATTGCGCGCCCGGCCCGCCTGCGTGTCGTTAGGCGCGATAGGTTGCGCCTGGCCGATCGCCACGGCGGCCAATTGCCCCGGATTGGTGCCGTCCGCGACCAGCCGCTGCACCACCTGCAACGCCCGCTCCTGCGACAAGGCCTGGTTCTGTTGCTGCGTTCCCGTGGCGTCGGTATGGCCCAGCACGGTCACGCGCACATCGGGCACGTCCCGCCGCAAGTTCTCGGCCATGACTTGCAGCACTTGCTCGGCTTGCGGGCGCGGCATGGCGCTGCCAGGGCTGAAGAAATCCTGCTCCCGGAACGAGATGCGGATTACTGGTATCGGCCGCGCGGCCCCGGCAACCAGGTCGGCCGGCAGCACCACTTCCTCGATCTGCGGCGGCGACACGCCCTGCAGCCGCGACAGGCGATCCAGCCGATGAACCCGGTCGGTGAGCTCCAAATCCATAGTTTGGTCAGCGGTGCGCAACGTCTGCGTTGGCGCAAGCCCGCCATCTTGCCACTGAGTCTGCACGCAGCCGCCCGCGGCGAGAGCCGAGATGAGCGCGCAAGCTTGCACAAGACCTGTCGCCCGCACCGTGACCCGGCGCATCTGGCTACAGCAATTCCTCTGAATTCGTGCACTCCTCAGTAGGTTTTGGGTCATCGCCGGCATGGGTCCATGACGTTGCAAGATACTATCGCATACCGTTACGGCGCCAAACAATCCAGTTCCGGGGTGTGCAGAACTCGCGCCACGGTGCTGTTGCCGCAAGACCGTTGCCTGAGAACAACGCTTGGCTGGCGCCGGGTCAAGGTAACTAAGTCGATGCACCGCGTGTTTGAGCGGGTCAGATCCCAGTATGGCAAATCTCGCTAGCACCCCAACGAGGCCGCACATGTGCGGCGAAAAGGTCGAACGGCAGCTTAATGGGATGAGCGCAACCGGCGAGTGAACGTCAGGGGCCGGCGCTGCTGAACGGCGTGAAGCTGATGTATAAGCGGCAACTGGCGAAGAACTGATCCAGGGCCACGCGGGCACTGTCGCAAGTGGGCATAGATCGCCTTGCCTGCGGCTTGCGATGACGAGTTAGGGCTGAATACGGACCCACCAACGGATAGCGGAGTCGAACTGGTCCGCAGCCCACCGCCGATGTCGTGCCCATCATGGGTTCGCCGATCGCCACCAGTCAATAGTGGAACGGTGCGCTGGAGCACGCCGCCCTGGCCGGCAACCGAGGCCGACCGCTCCATCGCGTTTCGCAGCCTGCTCGCCAGCACACCCGTCCGACCCGCCGACCTCACCGGCCAATTCCAGCCAGCACCGGCGGCGAAAATCCGGCGCGATGCTCGAGACCTTGGCTGTGCTAAGCCAGGCGAGACCCCGACTGGCGCTACCAGATGTAAGCGGCCGTCGCTGAGCAGAGGGACCATCCCAAAATGCCGACTATTGAGTTGGACGGCTGAGGCCCTTCCTCACGAATTCCTTGTCCCATTCTCTCGAAAAACATGGGACGTCGTGGGACACGTGACAGCATGCTCGTAACATGTTGACAGACCGCAAGATTGTCCGTGCCGAGCTAGGTGAGATGGTCGCGAAAGCGATGGCTGCTGGCGGCCCCGAGTTCTCGCAAGCGCCTATTGTGTCCCATTTTTCGGGACGTGGGATTGGCCGCTCGACGCTCTATCGGTGGATCACCGACGCGATGGAGGAAGCGGCCGCCCAAATTGCGGTAGCCGCCCGGGAGGAAAGCGGCGTGGCGCCTGAGGTCGAGGCTCTAAACGAACCCGGCGCGGGCGGGGCGGTCGCCACCAGGGGCATTGTCGCCCAGGCGGACCTAGACGCCACCGCCATCCTGCACGCCCTCCACGACAACATGGAGGCGTCGCGGCAGGTCATGGCCCATTCGCGAAAGGACGACGGCTCGGTGCGCAACGCCAAGTTGCTCATGGTCGCGTCGGAGAACCTGCGCCGCGGGATCGAGACAGCCAGCCGCATCTTTGAGGCCGTGCATAGCGTGCAGCGGGTGGAGGCGTTCCACCGCATGATCCTCGAGGAGATCGCCGCAGAGTCGCCGACGTGCGCCAAGCGGATCTGGGACCGGCTTGAACAGGCTGGGCGGCATGGCATCGCTTGACTAACGCGCCTGAACCGTGAGCCCAGCGAGACGGGTGCCTATCCGCTTGCAGGCGCGTCCGCCTCAGGCGCCCAAGGGAACCGTCAAAACGTAATCTCGAGGCGCACAGGGACGCGGACTGCGCCATTGATCAAGTCCTTGCGGCCGAGAGCGCCGCCAGGCAGCGGCTCCGCGCCGTCTCGCGCAACCGCTGCAGGCCGCACGCGTCCCGCATTTCCGTCAGGCTGGCTTCCTCCGTCATGCCGGGGGTCATGTGCCGCCTGGCCAGCGCGATCAGTTCGGGCATCGGCATCTCCGCAGGATCGGCGGTCCGGCCGGCGGCGGGGGCACGGAACGCATCCCAGCAAGCGGGATCGACGCCCGATGGCCAGACGAAGCGGCCGATGTCCTCCGTCGTCACTGCGGCGGCGGGCGGCAAGCTCGCCATCACCCGATCCCTGATCTCGCGCCCGGCCCGGCCGAAGCCGTGCAAGCGGGCAACGGCCTGGACCAGCCGGTCCTCGCGCAACGGCCCGTGCTCCCGCAACAGCCCCGCAACTAGCGCGCCCAGGCGATCCCGGTAGGCGGGATCGTAGAACAGCGCCGGCTCCGGCGCCGTGCCCGCCTCGTCGTGGGGCATGGGATCGGCTTCCCGGGGCGGCAACACCATCCCGTCGTCGCCCGGCGCCTCGGTTCCATCAACCGGCAGGCCGTGCATGTCAGGCGGTACGCGCGGCGGCTCGGACCTTGCGACCCGCTCGGCGCGCGCCGTCTGCAGCGCCTCGACGAGCTGTTCATGCAGCCTGTCCGCTTCCCGGGCGGCGTTGGTCCACCAGTCCGTCGACCAGATGCGCAGGATGCGCCAGCCGAGGTTTTCAAGCACGTGCTGCCGCAGCCGGTCGCGGTCGCGCGCCGTGGCGCCCCTGTGATAGGTGGCGCCGTCGCACTCCACGCCGGCGAGGTAGCTGCCGGCGGCGTCCGGATCGACGATCCCGAGGTCGACCCGGAAGCCCGACACGCCGACCTGCGGGTGCGCCGTCCATCCCAGCCGCCGGAGCCGCTCCGCCACCTCGGCCTCGAAGGGGCTCTCGTGATCGCCCAACGAGCCCCGCGTGGCCGTAGCGAACGATCGCGCCCCATGCTCGGCGAAAGATAGGAACTGCTTGAGGTGGCGAACCCCCACGGCACCGGTCCGCGACAGGTCCAGCTGCTCCGCCCGCACGCTGCCGAACACCACCAGCCGCTCGCGCGCCCGCGTCACGGCGACGTTCAACCGGCGCTCGCCGCCCGACAAATTGAGGGGCCCGAAATTGAGAGCGATGCGCCCCGTCGCATCCGGGCCGTAGGTGAGCGAGAACAGCATGACGTCGCGCTCCTCGCCCTGGATGCCTTCGAGGTTCTTCACCAGCACGGGCTCGGCCGCCTCGTCGGCGAAGTGCCGCTCGAGTGCCGGATCGTCTCGCCGCGCCTTGTCGAGCAGGTCCTCGATCAATGCCTGCTGCTCGGCGTTGAAGGTGACGATGCCCAGCGACCGGTCTTCGGGCGCGCGGAGGATGGCCAGTGCCTCGGCGACCACGGCCCTTGCCTCGCGCTCGTTGGTGCGCGCACCGCCCCGGGCATAGACCCCGTCCGCCACGTAACGGAACGACACCGCATCGTCCCGCGTGACGGGGGAGGGGAAGGTGACTAGGCGTCCGCCGTAATAGACCTGGTTCGAGAACGCGATGAGGCTCTCGTGCCTGCTGCGGTAGTGCCAGGTCAGTTCAACGTTCGGGATGCCGGCGCCGAGGCACTCGTCGAGGATCGAGTCCAGGTCGTGCGTCTCCACCTCGACCGCCGCGCCGTCCTCCTCCCCGCTACGCCGCTCGAAGAAGCTGGTCGGCGGCAGTTGCCGCGGATCACCCACAACGATCACCTGGCGCCCGCGTCCGACCGCCCCGATCGCGTCCCAGGTCGTGATCTGCGAGGCCTCGTCGAAGATCACGAGGTCGAACGGCTCCGCGTCCGCCGGCAGGTACTGCGCCACGGAGAGCGGGCTCATCATCAGGCAGGGCGTCAGCCGGCGCAGCGCCTTCGGCATGCGCGACGCCAACTGGCGGACTGGCAAGTGGCGCTGGCGCTTGGCGAGTTCACGGGTGAGCACGGCGTATTCGGGGTCCGCGTGGCGCTGCACGGCGTTCGGGATGCCCGCGGTGATACGGGCACGGGCGACCCGGCTGGACAGCTCCAGCATGCGCGCGTCCAGGATGCGGAAGCGCTCGACCCGCGTCTCGTGCCGGGCCGCAACGAAGCCGCGCAGCCTGGGGGCCGCATCGACGGCGAGGTCGATCCACCACCTGGCGTAGTTCGCCTCCAGCGCGCGGACCGCATCGCCCGGCCCGACGACGCCGTCCTCCATGGCCCGGATCAGCGACCCCAAGCCTTGCTCCTCGGCCGACTGCGACACCCCGCGCCAAGCGCACCACTCCTGGATCGACCGGGCGGCGAAGGACCACCCGGTCAGGTGCTGCGACACCGCGGCCAGCCAGTCCGTCCGGCCCTCGGGCACAAGGCGCGCGACCGGGCTGCCCGCGAGCGCCGCCACGGCCTCCAGTGCTGCTTCCGCCGCCGCCCAGGCATCCGACAGACGAGTCAGGGCAGCCCCAGCCGAGCCTGACGGCGCCAAGAGATCGGCCGCCTCGCTAACCAGCTGACGGATGAGGGCCCGCAGGCCAGTCAATTCGGCCGCGTCCTGCGTGCACGACGCCGTGGCTGACCGGATGCGCCGGCCCCACTCATGGGCCGACTGCATCCGCGTGAAATCCGTATCGATCCCGCGCCAGGTTCGGCCCAGCGCCGCCGTGTGCGGGGTGGCCGCGACGGAGGCCTCGATCCCCTGGATCTCCAGCAGGCGATCAAGGTCGGCGCCGCAATCCTCCGGCACCGGGCCGTTCGCCTCGCCCGCGAGCCGCTTGCGCACCGCCCGTTGCGCCATGCTCCGCGGCAGCGCCCACTTCTCACCGGCCGCGCGCCACTCGGATCGCAGCGCCGCAAGCGGCAGAGCGTACACGCCGGATTTCCATGATCCCGTGAGCGCCTGGCATACGTTGCGATGCCGGCTCGCCTGGGTGGCCACTACCTGGACTGCCTCGTGCAGGTCCGCGGCGCCCTCGGACAGCGCCCAGGCCGCCTCCGGGCCGATCGGGTCGGTCAACAGGCCCGCCAGCGCTATCAATCGCTGCAGGCCAGGCCGCGATCGGACGTAGTCGCCGAGCTTGAGCGTCCGGCAGGCCGCGCCGACCACCTGTTCCAATTCGTCCAGCCGCGTGGCCGCGTGCCTTGCCGCCTCCAGCAGGCGGGTCTGCCAGACCGGAGACCACTCCGCCTGCTCGATGCCCGCCAGCGCCGGCCCGCGCACGGCGTCGCCGGCACGGCGCAGCACCTCCCTCGCCTCCTCGACGGCTTCGACCAGCCGCCGCCAATCCCCGGCGTCATGCACGTCTGAGTGGGGCCATGCCAGCGCCAACTCGGGTACGCCGCCATCGGCCGCCCGCAACACGGCACCGATCGCGCGGAACGGAGTCCACCCGTTCCGCCCCGGCCTGTGCAGCTCGCGCACGTAGCCGTTCAGCTCCTCCCGCAGGGTCGCGAGGTCCGCCTTCGCGGCGGCCCAGTCCCGGCCGTCATCCGCCTCGGATGCGGATTGGGCGCGCTCCAACTGCCCGAGCACGGCGGTCTTGCTGACCTTGCTGGAGAACAGGTCCAGGCAGAAATCCGCCATCCCGACGCTCTTGAGCCGCCGCTGCACAACCTCCAGCGCCGCCCGCTTCTCCGCCACGAACAGGACCGTCCGGCCCTGGGCCAGCGTGTTGGCGACTATGTTGGCGATGGTCTGGCTCTTGCCCGTGCCGGGCGGCCCGATCAGCACGAAGCTCTCGCCGGCCGCCGCCCGCGCCACCGCCCGCAACTGCGACGAGTCGCCCTCCAGGGGGCAGTAGAGGTCTGCCCCGGCCAGCTCGTCGTCCAGCGCGCCGCCGAACGGATGGCGCTCGCCGCCACCACTGTGCCCGGTGTCAGCATCGGGCGCCGGCCCATCCATCAGCCGGCGCGAGACGACGTTGCCGCGCAGCGCCTCCGCCCGGTCGGCCAGGTCCTTCCACATCAGGAACTTGGTGAACGACAGGGTGGTCAGTGCCACCTCGTCCCGGACCTCCCAGCCCCGGACGTCGCGCAGCTTGGACCGGAAGGTGTCCATGATGGCGGGCACGTCGAACCCGGCCTCGTCCTCGGGCGGCCGTTCGGCTTCCAGCGTCGGGAACTGCAAGGCGAACTCCTGGCGCAGCATCTCGAGCAGCGTCGAGTTCAGCCGGGTCTCGTCGTCGTGCACCCGCAGCACGAACCCCGAACGCACGCTCGGCCGGTCCAGCACGACCGGCACCAGGATCAGCGGCGCCCGGTACGGCGTCTCGCGGTCCTCCCGGCGCCACAGCAATGTCCCGATCGTCAGGAACAGCGTGTTCGACCCGCCTTCCTGCTGGTCGGCGCGCGCTTTGCGGTAGATCTCGGTCAACGAGGCCTGCAGGGACGCTTCGTCCCGTCCCACCACCAGCTCGCCCTTGGCCATGGCCTCCCGCGCGAAAGCGAAGTTCGCATCCTCCTGCAGCCGGTTGCGGTGCAGCGCCGCGCTGCGCGGGTCGGCATCCCCCATTAGGTCGGGCCAGGGGCGAAACTTCAACGGCGCGGCACGACCCCTGCCTCGCATCTCCGCCAGCCGGTCCTCGAGCTTGGCCGCGTCTGGGCAATCCACCCAGAGCACCTGGCGCCCGGACGCCGGCAAGTTCAGAAGCCGGTTGCGGCCGGAGAGGTCCAGCAGCCGCTTGCGCCACCGCGCGAGCCGGTCCTCCGCCGTCGCGGGCGACGGTTCCTCGGCCGTCGGCATGTCGTCGCGCAGCGGGGGCGCATCCTCGATCGCCGGCAGCGCGTATTCGGCCGCGTCCGTGACGCCGGCCTGGAAGGCGTAGCCAGTCGAGGCGCTCGCCAGGGGCAGGATGCGCCGCTGGCGGGCACGATGGATGTCGATCAGCCCCTCGAACTCGGCGTCCTTCTCCGGTTCGACATGAGCGGCCCCGGCAAGCGTCGCCTGCTGGAAGCTGGGCTTGCGGGCGTGGGTCGTGCCCGTTGTCTCGAACAGCTTGAGGTCGTCGAGCTTGAGCCGCGTCCGCAACCCGGGCGCGTCGTCGACCGTGGACGCGCCGAAGTCGCCCTTCGATAGCCACACGCCGGCGAAGGCGTGCTCCCGCTGAAGCAGGATGAGGGGCCGCAGCCCGGCCGCCTCCAGGCAGGAGCAGAATAGCACCGCCAGGTCGAGGCAGGTCGCCAGTCGCTCTTCGCCGATTTGGCGCGCGGTGCGGATGCGCTGGCCGCCGCCAACGAAGGACGGCGGCGGGTTGATGTAGCGCAGGTCCATTCCGCAGACCGCGTTCCAGATCGCCTGCGCCTGTTCCCAGACGCGGGTCTTGCTGCTGCCTTGATAGCCCTCGAACGAATCCACCTTGCCGCTTGCCCGCAGCAGGTCGGAGGCGGCGTGGATGATGCGGGCGACCGCCGGGTCGTTCGGCTGCACGAAGGCGGCGAGGATGTCGGGGATGCCCGCGGTGCCGCCCCATTCGTTGAAGGCGAGGATGCGGATGTCCTGCGTGAACTCAGCGATGGCCTCGCCCCCGCTGCGGGCTACGAGCGACACCGTGCCGCGGGTTGCCTCCGACAAGCCCGATAGGAACGGGCCATCAACGGAGATGTCTAGGTCGTCGAAGGTCCGTATCTGGCCCGCCGCTAGCCCCGCGGCACGCCATGTCCGGGCTCGCAGCACCGGCGGCTGGCAACCAAGCTCAATCTCTATATCCCCCAGCACCTCTTCCCCGGCGTTTGCGATGGTCAGCTCGGATAGCACGGGCACGTGGTTCTGCCACAGCGCCGCGTTCAGGGCGGGCTGGAATCGAGCAATGAGGCGCGCGCTAGGTGGAGCAGGCCGGGACGCCTCTGCCGTATCGCCAGCCGCAGTCTGCGACGGCACATGGTAGTCGACGCCGCTGCCGCTGGGTTCATACTGGGTCATCTGTCCGCACCGCTGTTGCGTTGCCTCAACAAAACATGCCGTGGGCGTTTGGCCAATCGAGATCGCACACAGTCCAGTCATGTAGGGACGCTGCCGGCTTCCGGACGCAGGCGCTTGCCTGGTGCCGCTCCGGGGAGCCGCTTACCGCTGACGGCGATATCCTTACGACCGATATGCGGCTGCTGTCCGGCATCATGGAGAATCTTTGGCGGATTGAGGGCTGCGCGCGAAAGCAGCGTAGACAGGCTCTCCTGTTGAAGCCTCGCCTATCGGGCCCGGCTTGCAGCATGCCTCCCAGTCAACCTGTGTTCTTGCCGGCCTGTGCGTCGCTGGGGGGTAGTGCGCGTGGGAAGTCTGGGCGGACGCTTGCCCTTGCCCACACGCCCCATAAGGGGGTAGGCCCAGGCGCATGACTACAAGACGCGTCAGGCCGCCGCTGCGGCAAGCGCGGCGTCAACCGCATAGGAGCCGGTTACTAGCCACTCTCTAAGCTTGGACTCGGACACTCAGTGTTCACATCGTGGACGATGAACGCCGCCTTACCCTCGCCGAACGGCCAGACGCTCTGTTTGCGATCAGCTATGCCATGAACAGCCGCAAACGGCATGAGTTGGCCGCCAAGATCCCCGTGCAGGTGGTGCTTGAGACGCTGGAGCGGCAGGGGTTTGTCCTCATGCGCAAACCGCCGGCATCGCTGCCTGGGTTAGCGCCGAGGCGGGAGTAACGTCGGGGCGCCTCAGAACTTAGTGTAGAGTTGCTGGCGAACTTTCGTGTACGTGTCCTTGGCGGCGGCAACGTCTGAGGGCACACCTGTTGACGCGATGATTGCGGCCGTGAGGGTGGCCGCCACGAGGTCGCCCTGACGCATTACAAGGGTGTTTAAGCACTGCATGACAGTGGATTCAAACTGGTCGTTTGCCATCTTACCATCCTCGACATCTTGCGGACACAGTGCGGACAATTTCCGCATCAATTTTGCCAGCCATCGTGTAACCCGTTGATTTCATGGTGCCGGCGCACAGAATTGAACTGTGGACCTACTGATTACGAATCAGTTGCTCTACCCCTGAGCTACGCCGGCACGCGGCGCTGATATACCGGCGCTCACCCGCCGCCGCAATCCGCCCCACCGCTCGGACACTTCCCCGCGTACAGGGCTGGCGGCGCCGGGCCGTCTCGTCCATTTTGCAGCCGCCCATGCCCGTAACCAGCGCAGCTACAACCAACACCCTTCGCGAGTGCGAGTGCCCAGAGTGCGGGCTGTTCCAGCGCATTCCCCCCATCCCCGCCAATTCCGAGGCCAAATGCCTGCGCTGCAACGCCACCCTGCGCCGGCGCCGCACCAACGCCTCGACCTACGCGCTCGCCTTGGCCATCACGTCGCTCGTGCTCTACCTGGTCGCGGTCACCGCCCCGTTCCTGTTCGTCGATATCGTGGGCCAGAAACGGCAGACCACCATGCTCTCCCTCCCGGTCGCCTTCTGGGAAGACGGCGCCTGGGAACTGGCCCTGGTCGTGCTGCTCACCACCATCATCATGCCGTTCCTCAAGATCGCCATCATGATCACCGTGCTGGTCGGCCTGCGCGTCAAGCGGCCGCCAAGCGTCCTGCCGCGCCTGTTCAAGTGGTACGAGCGCATCGGCCCATGGGCGATGGTCGAGGTGTTCCTGCTCGGCGTGTTCGTCGCCTTCACACGGCTCGGCGCCATCGCCACCGTCAATGTCGGGGAGGCGCTCTACGCCATCGGCGCGCTGATGTTCACCTTGGTCGCGGCCGACACCATTCTCGATGCGGGCGAAGTGTGGGAGGATATGGAGCGGCTCGGCCTGGTGCCGCAGCCAACCAGCCCGGCGCCCGGCGCCCAAAAGATCTCCTGCATCACCTGCGGCCGGCTCCATTATGGCTCCGACGGAGACCGCTGCCTGCGCTGCAACTCCGTCGTCCACCCGCGCAAGCCGCAGAGCCTGCTGAATACCTGGGCCTTCCTGGTTGCGGGCACCATGCTCTATGTCCCGGCCAATCTCTTCCCCATTCTCACCCTGGTCCGGCTTGGTCAGGCCACCACCTCGACCATCCTGGGCGGCGCAAAGGAGTTGCTGGATGGCGGCATGTGGCCTCTCGCGCTGCTGGTGTTCGTGGCCAGCCTGATGGTGCCGATGCTCAAGCTCGTCAGCCTGGCCACCATGCTGATCGCCACCCATAACCGCAGCGGCTGGCGCCTGCGGGACCGCACCCGACTCTACCGCGTTGTCGACTTCATCGGCCGTTGGTCCATGATCGACATCTTCATGCTGTCGACGCTGGTCGGCCTGGTGCGCGCCGGCAACATCGCCCTCATCACGCCGGACCTGGGGGCAATCTGCTTCGGCAGCGTCGTCATCCTCACCATGTTCGCCGTCACCTGCTTCGACCCAAGGTTGATGTGGGACGCCGCCCCAGCCGCAGCCGTGGCCGCGCGCATGCCCGAGCGGGCGGCCGCGCATCCTGGCTCGAACCCGGAAACAGCATGACCGATCAGCCGCCGCCGAACTCTGCTCCCGCAACGCCCCCGCCCGACAACAATCCGCCCACCCCGCTCCAGGCAAGGCTGCACCGCCGTTCCCGCATCTCGCTGATCTGGCTGCTGCCCGTGATCGCCGCATTCATCGGCCTCTATCTCGTCATCACCACCCTCGCCCAGCGCGGCCCCGATATCGTCCTGACCTTCCAGACCGCCGACGGGCTCACCGCGGGCCAGACCAAGGTGCGGCACAAGGCGGTCGACCTCGGCACCGTCACCAGCATCCGCCTTGCCCAGGACATGAGCCACGTCATCGTCCATGTCAGCATGACGAGCGAGGCAAGCCCGTACCTCACCGACCACGCCCGTTTCTGGGTGGTGCGCCCGCGGCTATCGGGCGCCAACATCTCGGGGCTCGAGACGCTCATCTCGGGCGGCTATGTGGAGATGGACCCGGGCGCGCCGCACGGCCACCCGAAGACGGATTTTACCGGCCTGGAAAACCCGCCCGGCGTGCGCTCCGACGAACCCGGCACGACGTTCACCCTGCAAACCCAGACGCTCGGTTCGCTCGGCAGCGGCTCGCCGGTGTTCTACCGCGATATCGTCGTGGGCGAGGTGCTGGACTACAAGCTGCCCGAGAGCAACGGCCTGATCACCCTGCACGTGTTCGTGCGGGCGCCTTACGACAAATGGGTGCGCACCGGCACGCGGTTCTGGAACGCGTCCGGCCTGAGCGTGGAGCTCGGCGGGCAGGGTATCCATATCGATCTAGAGTCCATCCAGGCGGTCCTGTCCGGCGGGGTGTCGTTCGGCACCCCGGAGGACAACCGCAACACGCCAGAGGCTCCGCAGGACGCCAGCTTCGAACTGTTCAGCGACGAGAGTGCCGCCCGAGCCGCTGGATTCAAGCAACGCATCCCATTCGTGCTGTATTACCGCAGCTCGGTCGCCGGGCTGGGCAACGGCTCCCCCGTGCAGCTCTACGGGTTGACGGTCGGCAACGTGACGGACGTGCAATTGGAGTTCGATCCCGTATCGGCCTCCGCGCGGGTGCGGGTGGCCATCGAGGTGCAGCCGGAGCGGTTCAGCGCAATCGCCGGGTCGTCGAACGAGTCGGCGCTGCTGGTCAGCCAGCATCTGGTGGACCGAGGCTTGCGGGCTCAGCTTAGCACCGTGAGCTACCTGACGGGGCAACTCGCGGTTTCGCTCGATTTCCAACCCCATGCGCCGCCGGTCAAGGTGACGATGGAGGGCAACGCGATCGTGCTGCCCACCCAAGGCGGCGGCTTGTCCGGGATCACCGACGCGTTGAGCAACGTCGCAAGCCAACTGAACTCGGTGCCGCTCGCCTCCATCGGCACCCATCTCGATGACGTGCTGGCGTCGCTCAACGGCGTGGTCGGCGGCTCGGAGGTGAAGAACTCGCTACGGGAGCTGCAATCCACCTTGGCCGAAGTGCAAGACCTGGTGAAGCACACCGACGCCGGGCTCACGCCGCTGATCCGCCGCCTGCCCGAGGTCAGTGCCGACCTGCAGCAGACCCTGGCGCATGCCAACAGCCTGGTCACGTCGGTGGACAACGGCTACGGCGGCAATTCCCAGTTCGCCCGCGACCTCGGCCGCCTGCTGGCGCAGTTCAACGAGGCGGCGCGCTCGGTCCGCCTGCTGACCGACTTCCTCGACCGCCACCCCGAGGCGCTGATCCGCGGCCGGGCCAACGAGGGCGCAGAGCGATGAGGCGCCGCCTGGTCCTGCTGCTGCCCGCAGCATTTGGGCTGGCGCGCTGCGCCTCCCCCGACCCGGCGCTCTACACGCTTCGCGCCGTGCCCGGGATGGCCGCCGGCGGCGCGCCTGCCACGGTCAAGGTCGCGCGTCCGGGCTTGGCGGGCTATCTCGACCGGCCGGAGATCGTGCGGGACAGCTCGGCCAACCGCTTGCTGCTGCGCGGCGGCGAACGCTGGGGCGAGCCGCTCGGCGACATGATCGGGCGCGTTCTGGCGCTCGACCTGTCGCAGCGATTGCCAGGCAGCAGCGTGTTCACCGAGGCGGGCGCAATTTCCGTCGATGCTGCCGTAACCGTCGAGGTGGACATCCAGCGCTTCGACCTGGACACCTCTGGTGTGGTGGTGTTGCTGGTGCAGACCGCCGTGCAGCCGGTCCGCGGCTCCCGCTCCCCCATCGCGCGCTCGATCCGCTTGACGGTGCAGCCGACCGGTCCGGACACGCCGGAGCTGGTGACGGCAATGAGCGTTGCCTTGGGCCAATTGGCCGACCAGGTCGCCGCCGTGCTGCGCAGCCTACCCCTCGCGGCGTCGTAGCCGCCCCAATCTCTCCCCCAAAGTGCAAGCCCTCTCCCTCTGGGAGAGGGTATGGGTGAGGGGGCCACACACGAATCCAGAGGCTGTTGAGGGGGGCCACGCACAAATTCCGCCGCTGGCAAGGGGACAACGCGCAAACTCGCCGCCTCCCGCCTCCCGCCTGTCGCCTTTCGCCGCCAATCACTCCCCACCGAACCCCAACTCGTCCAACGCCCGGTGCGCCGCCCGCAGCAAGGCGCCCACTACCGTCTCCAGGAAGTCGCCGCCCGCAGTCTCGGTCGTCCACGGGTCCATCGTGGTCGAAATCAGCACGTCCACCCCTCGTTCCGCCTGCGGCACCACGCCGAGCCGCCGGCAGAACGCGTCCACGAAGGTATGGCCATAAACATGCGGTTCGAACCGGGAGGAGGTCAGCACCAGCTCGACGTCCCCCTGGTCCGGGCTCGGCTCCACGATGCTGCAGTGGCGGAAAACCTGTTGATTGAGCGCGTTAGCCTGCGCCAAGTCCGTGTTCATCCGCCCGTCGCCCAACCGGTAGTTCAGCGCGAACGCCAGGATCACCTGGTCCGAGCCGAGGGCCGTGAACAACGCCCGCGCCGCCGGGTCGGCTTCCAGCAGCGCCTCGAGCGCCGCATTGTCCACATCCACGAAGCGCCGGATCGCCTCCCGCTCGGCCGCGATCTCATCGTCCGGCCGGCGGTCCCGTTCGGCGGGCGTGGCGTTGAACAGCGTCACCCGAACCCGCTCGTCCTGCAGCGTATGCAGCCGGCAGAACAGCCGCTTGGACGTCCACATGCACTGCCCCAGGATGCGCCCGTAGCCCGACCGGTCCGGCCGGATCACCCGGTGCGCCAGCCAAACCGCCGCCGCGGCCGAGCCCGGCTTGGAGCCCTCCACCCCATAAATCCCCACCGTCGGCTCGGCCTGGCTATGGAAGATCACCGGCGCCTGCAGCGAGATCGCGTCCCGCATCGCAGCGTTGCGGTAGCACAGCGCGCCGGCGGGATAGGGAATGTAGCCGGCCTTGTGCGGGTCCACCGTGATGCTGTCGGCCTGGCCGAGCACCTTGTACTGCCGCACCACGTAGGGGCTCATCGCGAACGTCGGCACCGACTCCTCCTCCGCCCCCTCCTCGCCCCGCAACATGGCGCGGAAATACCCGCCCCAAGCCGCGTCGGCATGGATGGCGAAGTTCAGCCCCCGCGCGCGGAACTGCCGCCGCAGCTCCAGCAGTCCATCCAGCGGGTCCACCGCGCTCTCCTCCGTGCTGCCGAGCACCGCCACCGCGCACAAGACGGGGACCCGGCGGCGCCGCAGCTCCATCAGCGTCCACTCGACATGCTCCAGGTCCAGCCGCGCGTCGCGGGTCACGCGCTGGACCGCCACCGCATTGGCGCCCAGGCCCAGCAAGGTGGCGGCCTTGGGCCAGGAATAATGGCTCGTGGCGGGCGCCAGCAGCACCGGGGTCTGCCGCACGTCGCCCATGAAGGAGCGGTAGAATTCCACTAGCCCCACGTTCTGCACCGAGTAGCCGGCCAGGATGCGGGTGAGGGCCGCCGGGTCGATCCCAAGCGCCGACAACGCCGCCGGCAACCCGGCCACGACGTCGAGGTCCAGGTTCAGCAGCGTCCAGGTGTCCAGCTCGGACAGCCGTCCCGTGCCACCGCCCCAAAGCGGCACCTCGAGGGCGCGGGCCGTTGCGAGCGCGGGAACCTCGCGGATCGCCTTGCACAGGCCGACGGCGGAGAATTTCAGGTTCCGTGCCGCCCACAGCGCCTCGATATTGGCGACCGTGCCGCCGCTGGTGATATGGCCCCACGGGCGCGCCTCACCGAGCCTAGGCGGCTGCCCCGGCACCGGCACGGGGTAACCCAGCATGCGGCAGAGATCGTTCCCCACCTCGATCTCGAGCCGGGTGGTGATGGGCGAGGCTTCCGCGGCGACGTTGTTCTGGTTGTAGAGCATGCCCGCGATCAGCCCCACGATGGCGGGCATCGCTTGGTCCCACAGCATGTGGCCCTGGTACCGCATGGAGGCGAACGGGGCAGAGAACTGCAGCACCTCGAACAGCCCCGCCGCCTCGGCGCGCAGCCGCTCCACGCCCTCTCGAAAGCCCGCCGACTGCAGCACGCTTTCGGTCAAGTGCGATGGATCGTCGGGATGGAAGCGGCGGCGGAAATCGGCATGGCTGTCGATCGCCTGCCCCACCAGCTCCTTCAGCAGGGCCACGTTCTCCGCTCTTGGCCCGAGGAACCACGCCTCCGGAATGCCGCTGGTGCGCCCGCTGAGGCACAGCGGACCGGCCAGCTCACGGTCCCAAGCCGCTCGCCCGCCTCCCGGCCCAGCGTCGGCGTCCGGTCCCGCCCTCATGCCGCACCGCACGGTCGGGGCATCCAAGCCGCCCGGCCGCTGCGTTCGCCCATCACAACCGCGCGCTTGCCTGTCCATTGCGCCATCGATAAAGTCCCTCAATTGCTATGAAAAGTGCAAGTTCCGGCGAGTTCTGCGGCTCATCAAGCGCGCTTCGCGAGATTTAACCTGCGAACGATCTTGAAATAGGGCTTCCAATCATCGACAACAGGGTCCGAGATCGATACCCGTTGCCAGCCCCCCTAGCGGAGACGGCTTGCGTGCCGATCTGTCGTAGAGCGCTTAGAGGCAAAGGACGGACTAGTTGAGGACCCCAAAGGACAGCCGGCAGCGGCAACCTCGTCGTCGTGGATTCGATGACGACAATTTCTACGGCAATGCGCCGCCGCCACCGTCATTCCCGTCATTTTCCACGCCGATGTCCTCGGCGCCGCAACTGCAGGCGTCGGTCAAGTGGTACAACCCTGACAAAGGCTTCGGTTTCGTCGAGCTCGCGGATGGTTCGGGCGATGTCTTCTTGCACGCCAACGCGTTGCAGGCGTCCGGCTTCCAGCAGGTAAGCCCCGGCGCCACCCTGCAGGTCCGCGTGGGCCAGGGCCAGAAGGGCAGGCAGGTGGAGCAGGTGGTCTCGGTCGACGAGAGCACAGCCAGCCGCACCCCTCCGCGCGGCGGTGGAGGCGGTGGAGGCGGTAGCGGCGGCGGCGGCGAAGGCGGCTTCCGTTCCCCACGACCCCCGCGCCCGCAGCAAGACACCGGGCCCGGCGTCGAGATGACGGGCACCGTCAAGTGGTATGACCCGAACAAGGGGTTCGGCTTCATCTCGCCCCAGGACGGCGGCAAGGATGTGTTCGTCCACGCAACCGCGCTGGAACGCGCCGGACATCCGCCGTTGACGGAGGGCCAGTCGGTTCGCGTGGTCGTTGGCCAGGGCATGAAGGGTCCGGAGGTCCGGTCGATCATCGCCGACTGACGTGGCGGTGTTTTCCCGCAAGCATCCTACCTCGACAGCCGCTCGGAACCGCGCAGGGCCGAGCGGCTTTTCGTTGCAGGCAGGGAGATACGCCGCGATCATGGCGCTGATATCGGCTCTTCTCACCACGGGCTGTTCGGTCGTCGGCATCCGCTCCGGCACCGAGGAGCCGCACTATACTGTGGTACAAACGCTCGGCCGGCTGGAAATCCGCGACTATCCAGCGCGCTTGGTCGCCGAGACCACCGTGTCCGGAGACGCAATCGCCGCTCGCAGCAACGGATTCCGGCGGCTAGCAGGCTACATCTTCGGCGGCAATCAAGACCGGACCAGTATCGCAATGACCGCCCCGGTCGGGCAAGACCGGCTGCCGCCGGGACAGTGGCGGATCACCTTCGTCATGCCGGCCAAATACCAGCCCGGCACTTTGCCCCAGCCAAACGACCCGGCGGTCCACATTGTCACCGCCCCGGCGCAAACCGTCGCCGTCTACCGCTACACTGGCTCGATCGACCCGGCCGCCACCGCCGGGGCCGAGCGCGAACTGCTTCGCCTGATGCAAGGCAGCGGCTGGGTTGCCACCGGGGAGCCCGTGGCCTGGTTCTACGATCCGCCTTGGACGATACCCTTCCTCCGACGCAACGAAGCCGCCGTGGCCGTGGCAAAGCCCGGCTGACCCGCTCGATCTCAAACAAGCGCGATCGTGACCGCGCTATGCCGCTCAGCCAGGTAGAGTTCTAGAGCACCACCGGATCAGGTGTGGGCACCCGACCGGTAAAGATGCTCACCAAAACGAAGAGCTAGAGCTTTCTTCCGATCCCCTTCGGTCGAACAAAGCTCTACCGCGAAATTCGGCTCTCGGACTCATTTGTTGGTCCAGTCCGATTAACCGCTTCTTCAGTTCCTCATGCGATCCTCACCTCGTTCGCCGTTCGTGCCGCCCCGCGCCCGGGGGGCTCGCGGCTGGAGGGTGTCTGCGTGCCAAACTTAATTGCATTCGTCACACAACACTGCTGGATGGCTGCCCGCTCATCCCGCCGCTGCCAATGGAGAGCGTGAGGATGGCCAAGTCGCCGCGCCGGCGCGCCGTGTCGCCGCCTCCCGCCGTACTCCCCCCGGTGCTGGACCTGCGGGCCGCCGCCCCGCTCGCTGCAGACCTGTTGGGCCGCCGCGGCAAACCGCTGGTCATCGATGCCGCAGCCGTCGAGCGCATGGGCGGCCTCTGCCTGCAAGTCCTGCTCTCCGCCCGCAATACATGGGCGGCGGACGGTCAGGCATTCCGAATTCAAGCCGCATCCACTGCTTTCACTGACTCACTCGGAGCACTCGGCGCTGCCGACCTTGCTTCATCTTATGCTGGGGAGTTCATTTCGTGACCAAGACCGTTCTCACCGTCGATGACTCCCGTACCATGCGGGACATGCTGCACATGGCCCTCTCGGAAGCGGGCTATCGGGTCGTCCAGGCTGTGGACGGCGTGAACGGTCTCGAAGTGCTCGAGGGCGAGATGCCGGACGTGATCGTCACCGACATCAACATGCCCCGAATGGACGGCTTCGGCTTCATCGAGGGAGTGCGCCGGGATGCTCGCCACCGTGCCACGCCGATCCTCGTGCTGACCACCGAAAGTGACGCGGCCAAGAAGGCGCGGGCGAAACAGGCGGGTGCGACCGGTTGGATCGTAAAGCCTTTCAATCCCGCCAAGCTCGTGGACGCGCTGCGGCGCGTGGCTGCGTAGTCGTCCCATGGACCCTATGGAAGCCATCAAGCAGACCTTCTTTCAGGAGTGCGAGGAGCAACTCGCAGAACTGGAGACCGGGCTGCTGGCCCTTCAGGCTGGTGAGGGCGACAATGAGACGGTCAACGCCGTCTTCCGCGCAGTTCACTCCGTCAAGGGCGGCGCCGGCGCCTTTGGCCTCGACGAACTGGTCCGATTTGCCCACGTGTTCGAGACCACGCTGGAAGCCGTTCGGTCCGACCGCCTTGCCCCCTCCGCGAACGTGCTTAAGGTGATGCTGCGCGCCGCAGACGTCTTGGCCGACCTCGTCCGCGCGGCCCGTGATGGTGGCGAGATCGATCAGGCGAGGGCGCAAGCCTCTGCCGAAGAGCTGGCCGCGCTGCTGGAGCCTGGGGAAGCTCCAGTGGCCAAGCCCGCGCCGGCGGCGGCTGCTCCTGCGCCTGACCCGGATGGCATGGATGGCTTTGTGTTCCAGCCGGTCCAGATCAGCCTGCCGGAACCAACCTCCCTTCCGGTCTGGATCGTCCGTTTCCGTCCGCACCCTGCGTTGTATGCCAAAGCCAACGACACGGGAGTGTTGCTGCGCGAGTTGGGGCGGCTCGGCTCCATGGCCGTCACGCTCGACGCGAGCGAGTTGCCCCACCTGGCCACGCTCGATGCGGAAAGTGCTTATCTTGCCTGGACCATTGAACTCACCACCGATCAAAACGAAGCCGCGATCCGCGAAGTCTTCGAGTTCGTCGACGGCGATTGCGATCTGGATGTGAGCCTGGCGGAAACGGTGATCGATGCGCCGGCAGCGCCTCTACCACCCGCCCCCGCTCCGCTTGCCACCAAACAGGATGCCACGCCGTCCGAGGGGGACGTGCTCGCCTTGATCCAGTCGCTGCAAAACGAAGTGAAGCCTGAGATTGCTCCGCAAGCCGCGCCGATGCCGCAGCCGGCTGCGTCCCCGGCGAAGCGAGAGGATCCGGCGAGCACCGCCAAGCCGTCGATTCGGGTTGACCTCGACCGAGTGGATCGCCTGATCGATCTCGTGGGAGAGCTTGTCATCAACCAAGCGATGCTCGCGCAGCGAATGCTCGAATCGGGCGTGGGGCGGTCCTCCAATGTTGCCGTCGGGCTTGACGAACTCGAGCAGCTCACCCGTGAGATCCAAGACAGCGTGATGGCCATCCGTGCCCAACCGGTCAAGTCGGTCTTCCAGCGCATGCCGCGCCTGGTCCGCGAAGTGGCCGCCCTGACCGGCAAGCAGGTCCGGCTGCTCACGGAGGGGGAGGGCACCGAGGTGGACAAGACCGTGATCGAGCACCTTTCCGATCCGCTGACGCATATGATCAGAAACGCAATCGATCATGGCCTGGAACGGCCAGATGTCCGCGCTCGCAACGGCAAACCCGAGGAGGGCACGGTTCGCTTGGCGGCACTGCATCGATCCGGCCGCATCGTCATCGAGGTGACCGATGATGGCGCCGGAATCGACCGCGCACGGGTCAAAGCCAGTGCGGTCGCTAAAGGCCTGGTGGCGGCAGATGCCGCTCTGAGCGATGATGAGATCGATAACCTGATCTTCTTGCCGGGCTTCTCGACCGCGGAAAAGATCTCGGACATATCGGGTCGTGGCGTCGGAATGGACGTGGTCCGACGGTCAATCCAGGCCCTCGGCGGCAGGATCGCCATTTCATCTCGTCCTGGGATTGGCTCCACCTTCACGCTGAGCTTGCCGCTGACGCTTGCCGTTCTGGACGGCATGATTGTGACGGCTCACGAGCAGACTTTGATCGTCCCGTTGACGGCAATCATCGAAACACTCCAGCCCCGCGCAAAGGACGTTCACAGCGTCGGCGATGGTGCGATGGTCATTGCGATCCGTGGTACGTACGTGCCGCTGATCGATGTGGGGGCGTCGCTTGGCTGGCATGCCCCTGAGCGGCCGTCCGCAAGCAGCGTCGCCCTCTTGATCGAGGGCGAGGGCGGCGCACGCGCTGCGCTGATGGTGGATGGCATCCAGGGTCAAAGGCAGGTCGTGATCAAGAGTTTGGAGGCCAATTACCGGCATGTTCCCGGTGTGGCCGCAGCGACGATCCTGGGCGATGGTCGAGTAGCTCTCATCCTCGACGTCGACTCCATCATCTCGGACGCGCGTCTCGAACCAATTTGCACTCAGCCTCGTGCGGAAAGAGGAGTGGCCTATGCTTGAGAGATCCGAAGTCGCCGGCCGTGAATCCGAGCTGATTGCTTTCCGTATCGGGGCACAAGAATTCTGCGTCAACATCATGGCGGTGCGGGAAATCCGCGGCTGGACCCCAGCTACGCCGCTGCCGCGTTCGCCCTCGTTTCTGCGCGGGGTGATCAACCTACGCGGTGCGGTCCTTCCGATCGTCGACTTGGCGGCTCGCCTCGGCTTCGAGCCGACGCAACCTACTCAACGCCACGTCATCATCGTGGCACAAGTGGCGCATCAGGTGATCGGCCTGCTGGTCGATGCGGTGTCGGATATCCTGACTGTAAACGACGACACGATCCAGCCGCCGCCGGACGTGGCGTCCGAGATGGTGCGGACCTTCGTTCAGGGCCTTCTAGCAATCGAGGGGCGCATGGTCAGCCTGATTTCGCTGGATCACGTGCTGCCAAAGGCCGAGTTGGAGACCGTCTGATGTCACGCGCCGCTCCTGTGGGAGCCGCCTCGATCGTTGAGGGTGAGTTCTCACTGACGATGGGCGATTTCAACAATCTCGCCAGCTTGCTGCACGCTGATACCGGAATTACGTTGCACGAGGGCAAGGCCACGCTGCTTTACTCGAGGTTGGCCAAGCGGCTGCGCGCTTTGGGAATGACCGGTTTCGACGACTATTGTAAGCTCGTCTCGGACTCGGCCCACGGCAAGGAAGAGCGTGGCCTGATGGTCCGAGCGCTCACGACCAACGTGACGAGGTTCTTCCGCGAACCACACCACTTTGACCATCTCCGCGACACAGTTCTGCCACCGCTCCTCAAGCAGGCTGAACGCGGTGGCCGGATCCGAATTTGGTCTGCGGCCTGCTCGAGCGGTCAAGAGCCTTACTCAATCGCGTTGTCCATCCTACGACTGCGACCGGACGTATCTCGCCTCGACATCAAAATCCTGGCGACTGATATCGATTCCACTGTATTGTCACAGGCACGGGCCGGCACTTACGCAGCAGAGGCGGTGGAAGCCATTCCAGCAGACCTGCGGACGCGCTGGATGCAACGAGTACAAGACGGCTTCCAGGTCAACGAAGTCGCGCGGCAAATGATTACATTCCGTGAGCTGAACCTGATCGGCAATTGGCCGATGCGAGCGCGCTTTGATGCCGTTTTCTGCCGCAACGTGGTCATCTACTTTGCTGAGGACACCCAAGCTCAGATCTGGCAGCGGTTTTCGCCGCTGCTAAATCCGGGTGGATACCTCTACATCGGACATTCCGAGCGGTTGTCGGGTCCGGCGCTTGCCGATTTCACAAGCGAGGGCATCACCACTTACAGACGCAAGGCTGCACCATGATCCGTGTCCTCGTCGTCGACGACTCAGCAACCATGCGCGCCATCATCATTCGAGCTCTTGCACGGGACAGCGATCTAGAGGTGGTTGGTGAAGCTTCTGACCCGCTCCAGGCACGGGCAATGATCAAGGCCCTAAATCCAGACGTCCTGACATTGGATGTCGAGATGCCGCAAATGAATGGCTTGGATTTCCTCGAGCGCTTGATGCGCTTACGGCCGATGCCCGTCGTCATGGTCTCAACTCTGACCAGCCGTGGCGCGGAGGCGACTTTGCGCGCATTGGAGCTTGGTGCAGTGGAGTGCGTCGCCAAGCCTCAATTGCAGGATCATGCTACGTTCGACCGGATAGCGTCGATCGTTCGTACCGCAGCGACCGCACGCCCCCGTCCAATGCGGTCAACGCCGACGATGGCTCCGGTGATGTCCAACTTCACGCCAAGTGATCGCCTCCTTGCAATCGGTGCGTCGACAGGTGGAGTAGAGGCTCTGCTCGCCATCCTGTCGAGCTTTCCTGTAAACTGCCCGCCAACGGTCATTACGCAACACATGCCTGCTGCGTTTACTACCTCGTTTGCCAATCGCCTGGACCGTGGTTGCGCAGCGACCGTCACGGAGGCCTATGATGGCGCACCATTGGCGGTCGGTAGCGTTTACCTGGCGCCTGGCGGTGCAACGCACCTCGAGGTCGCCGGGCCTCCAAGTGGCCCTTGGCGTTGCCGCCTCATCGAGACCGATCCCGTGAACGGACATCGCCCGTCAGTCGACGTCCTGTTCACGTCCGCTGCCACAGTTGCGCGCAATCGGGCAGTAGGTGTCATCCTGACTGGGATGGGACGCGATGGTGCGCGCGGCTTGCTTGCCATGCGCGATGCTGGTGCACAGACATTTGGCCAGGACGAGGCAAGTTGTGTCGTCTACGGAATGCCCAAATCGGCGTTCGAGCTTGGTGCTGTCGCAACGCAAGTGCCGCTTCAGTCAGCCGCAGCCGCAATGCTCGCTGCTTGTCACGCAAAATCCGGAGAACGTACATGCCGTCCGCAGCTAGTCTCAAAGTATTAATCGTGGACGACCAGCAGTCGATGCGCCTCTTGATCAGGGGCGGACTGCAACAACTCGGTTTCCGCGAATTTGATGAGGCTGCCGACGGCGAGGCCGGCTTGAAGGCGCTTGTGGCCAGTCCGGCGCAGCTCATCATCAGCGACTTCAACATGCCAAAGCTCGACGGCCTTGGTCTGTTGCGCGCTGTGCGGGTCTATCCCCCGACTGCAAAGACCGCCTACATCATGCTGACTGGCCGGGGCGACATGGAGTTGGTGCAGCGGGCGGTGCAGTTCGGTGTTAACAACTTCTTGGTAAAGCCGTTTACGGTGGCGACGCTGCGCGAGAAAATAGAAGCCGTTTTCGGGCCGTTGCAATGAATGAGGTTGCTGGTTTATCAAAGGGCGAGCGTCGGCTTAACATCGTTCAGGGTGAATTCCATGTCACTGACGATGCAACCTTGGTACTCACCACCATCCTGGGCTCGTGTGTTGCGGCTTGTTTGCACGACCCGGTGGCTGGTGTCGGCGGGATGAACCATTTCTTGTTACCTGGCGACGAGACGCCAGGCGCCGTTTGCGACCGCCACGGAGTGCATGCCATGGAGCTGCTCGTCAACGGACTGCTGCAACGTGGCGCACGCCGTGAACGGCTGCAAGCCAAGCTGTTTGGTGGCGCTCGAATGTTGCAGGGACTCACCGATGTGGGTACGTTGAACGCTGAGTTTGCCGAACGCTTTGTGAAGCGAGAGCGTATCGCTTACACGGGCGGCAGCCTGCGAGGCGAACGTGGCCGCAGGTTGCAGTTCTGGCCAGTGGCGGGCAGAGCCCGGCAACTTACGATCGCCGGGTCGGATGCGGCTGTATTTGCGGCTGAGCGGGCCCGTCCTGTGGTGCAGGCGGAGCAGGGAGGGGTAGAACTATTCTGATGGACGAGTCACCAAGCTTGCATGCCGTGCTCAACGCGACGGCAATCGAATTAGGCGAACTCGCCATCCTAACCGACGACCTCGGCGGTGCACGAGTAGTCTCGGCGGAGCAATGGCAGGCGCTTGACTTGATCAGCCAACGCCTTGCCGGTCTGGGCTCCTTCTTGCAGGCGCTTGTGCCAGAGCTACCAGATTGCCGTCCAGAACTCGATGTCGCGTTGGCGACGGTGCGGGTCGGCGGGCTGGTCAGCCGCCTGCTCGGTCGGGTCGAAGAAGGCGCAGACGATTCCGGTGAGCTAGAGTTCTTTGAGACGTGACAGAAACCACGCCCGAGTTCGACACGCGCGTCTACTTTGGCAAGCTTTCTGCTCTACTTGTCGAAGCGAACGCGCTTGAAGCGGAGATCGTTACCCAAGTTCTGACGGGCTTTAAGGTACGCAACGTCGCGCGTTACGAGACGGCGGCGCAGGCACGCGACCACTTGCAACGCGACCATGCCGAACTTATCATGGTCGGTACATCGCACGCCGGCCCTGGTGAAATGGATGAGTATGACTTCATTCGCTGGTTGCGCCGTAGCAAAGTAGAGACGACCCGGATGGCCGCTATTATCTTGCTGGCTGGCCACACCTCGGAAGCCAACGTGCTGCGTGCTCGCGATTGTGGCGCGAGTTTCATCATAGCCAAGCCGATCACGCCACGTGTCGTGTTTGATCGCGTGGTTTGGCTCGCCAAAGACGGCCGCGCTTTTGTCAACACTGAGACATACGCCGGGCCAGACCGCCGCTTCCAAAAGCTGGGGCCGCCACCCAACACTGAAGGCCGCCGCAAGGACGACCTCTCGCTTAAGGTCGGTGATGCCAAAGAGCCAAATATGTCGCAAAATGAGATTGATGCATTGCTAAACGCAAGAGGGGCGCCACGCTGATGGCCGGGCCTTTACCCAACCACACCCGGCGCTTGGCAGAGCTCGTGCATCGACCGGGTGGCCTCACGGCAAAAGAGGCAGTGAAGGCAGCCGAGATACGTTTGGAAGCGATTCGCGAATCGAGCCTGAAAGAGCTTGCGGCCATGGTGGACGAAATGATTGCGCTGGGAGAGGTGTTATCTAAGCACCGGAGCAAAGAGGTTTGCGAGAAACTATACGCGACCAGTAACAGCGTCGTCGGTGTGGCTGGAGTGTTCGGAATGCCGGAGCTGGGAGAGGTCGCCCTTAGTCTCTGCACGCTGCTCGATCGTCAGACTATGGCTGGAACGTGGAACGTGCAGCCCATCGAGCTGCACCTCAATAGTCTTCGCCTCATGTGTAACGGAGGAGCGACTGCCTTGAATCGCTCAGTCATTCAGGCGTTGCAACAGGTGGTGGCTCGTATCTCAAAATAGGCTCGGACCGCGCTGACGCCAAACCGCGCGCCGCCAACGGGCATGAGGGTGTGGCTGGCCAACGGGCCTATCGACATGCGCCGCGGGATGAACGGCCTGGCGCTCCAAGTGCAGCACGCGTTGCAGCGCAACCCACACGCGGGCGGCCTCGACGTGCTGGCCAAGCAAGCGGCCCGGTGTGCCGCCGACCAGCGCGCATCCGGTGTCGAGGCGGTTATCGCGCAACTCAAGCTGACGATTGCCAAGGTGCGGGCACGAGCGCTTCGGCGCCTCGTCCGAGCGGGGCCGCAAGCTGCTGGAGCAACTCGAACGGCAATTGGGGGAAATGGCCGCCGCCGCCGCCGCCGAAGATGAGGCCGACGTCCAGGTCGACCTCGTTGCTAGAGCGGGAGAGTTGAGCAGTTCGGCAATGGCGTCGGAGACGGCCTCGCGGCTGCGCGCGGCGGCCTTGCGGAGCAGGTGCTTGAGCTTGGCAAACACCTGCTTGTCAAACAGCACGCAAATCTGACCCCCACCGGCGTCCAAAAGTGACCCCCTTCCGGTTGCCCTCTTGCGGTGTGCGATGCGCTAGTTGCGGTTCCTGAACCGCCAGCTGTCGTTGCCAGTCTCGATGATGTCGCAGTGATGGGTGAGCCGGTCGAGCAGCGCCGTTGTCATCTTGGCGTCGTTGAACACGGTCGGCCATTCGGCAAACAGCAGGTTGGTGGTGACCAGCACCGAGGTCTGCTCGTAGAGGCGGCTGATCAGATGGAACAGCAACTGGCCACCACTCTGGGCGAACGGCAGATAGCCCAGCTCGTCCAGCACCACGAGGTCCAGGCGGGTGAGTTGCTCGGCCAGCCGTCCGGTCTTGCCAGTGCGGGCTTCGGTCTCGAGCCGGTTGACCAGATCGATCACGGTATAGAACCGCACCCGCCGCCCGAGCCGGATGCAGCTGAGCGCGATCGCCACCGACAGGTGCGTCTTGCCCGTGCCAGTGCCGCCGACCAGCACCGCATTGCGCTGGCTGTCCAGGAACGAGCCTGTGGCCATGTCGCGCACCAGCCCCTCGTTGATCGGCGTTCCGGAGAAGTCGAACTCCGCGACCTCCTTGATCAGCGGCAGTTTGGCGGCCGCCACCTGGTAGCGGATCGAGCGCGCCTGCTTCTCGGCAATTTCGGCCTGCAACAGGCTGCCGACGATGTCCTGCGCCGCGTGCTGGCGCTTGAGGGCGTTGCTCAGCACTTCGTCGTAGGCGGCCCGCATGCCGAGCAGCTTGAGCTCGCGCATCAGTTCGATGACTTCATGACGTTCCACGGGTCGTGCTCCTTAAGGTGTCGTAACGTGCACAGTCGGCCACCGGCTCATGCCGGAGGCGCAGCGCATCAGGGGTAGTGATGGTCGGCGCAGTCAGCGTCGGCCACTGTCGCGACAAGGCATTGAGAACCACGTCGCTGCTGCACAGGCCTGCTGTCAGCGCCTCGCCACAGGCGGCCTGCACCGCGGGCAGTCCGTCCAGCAGCACGGCGTTCAGGATGGCCACCATCTGTCGGTCGCCATCGGCCGACCCGTGCAGGCGGTTCTGCACGCGCCCCAGAGCGCCAGGCAGCACCCAGTCCTTGAACGGAGCGCCATTGCGCAAGGCGCCGGGCTTGCGTGCCAGCACCGGCACATAGTGCCAGGGATCGTAGACCGTCTGCTCGCGGCCAAAGCACCGCGGATGGTCGGCTACGGTCTGCCCGTCCTGGCGAATGGTGATCCGCTCGGCGTAGGCGTGCACCTCGACCGGGCGTCCTACCGCCTGCGCCATCACCGAGTATTTGTTTTTATCGTAGGTCACCAGACAGGTTTTGGAGACCGCCGCGGTGCGGGCGTTGAACCCATCAAAGCGTCCGGCATACGGCACCAAGCTGGACCGCTCTTGCTCAAACATGTCCCAAACCGGGCAGTCACGCCGCTCGGGATGCGGATGCACGCGCGCATACTGCACGCACTGCTCCAGCAGCCAGCTGTTCATGTCGATGAAGCTTGCGAACTTCAATCGTGGCTTGAAGAACCGACCTCGTACGACGCCGACCTGGTTCTCAACCTGACCTTTCTCCCACCCTGAGGCCGGGGTGCAGGCGGTGGGCTCGACCAGATAGTGGCTGCACATCTGGGCAAAGCGCCGGTTGAACTGCCGCTCACGGCCAATCAGCAGCGCGTCTACCGCTGTGCGCATGTTGTCGTAGATGCCGCGCTGGCACGCACCCTTGTAGAATGCGAACGCCTTGTCGTGCGCGTCGAACACCATCTCCTGCGCCTGCCGCGGATAGGCACGCACGAACGGCATCCGACTATGGCAGAGCCTAACCTGGGCTACCTGCACGATGGTGGTGGTGCCGTGCAGGACCACGACCTCGGTCGACCAGTCGAACTGGTAGGCCTCGCCCGGCGCAAAGCTCAGCGGGACATAGGCATCCGATGAACCAGTGCCCCGCTTGCGTTGCCTAGCCTGGGCGTAGCGGCGCACGGTGTCGTAGCCACCCTCGAAACCCTCGGCCCGAAGATCCTCGTAAATCCGGACCAGGTCGAGCCGCTCACGGCTGGACAGCCGGTCATTGGCGGCAAGCCGCCGGTCCAGCATCTCGGTCCAGGCACCAAGCTTGGGCCGCGGCTGCACCGCACGCTCATACGAGAACGCCGTCTCTCCCGAACGCAGCACCCGCCGCACCGTGTTGCGCGCCAGGTCGAACTCCCGAGTGATCTGCTTGATCGACTTGCCGTCGACGAAATGCGCCCGCCTGATCCGGGCAATCGTATCCACAACCAGCATCTCCCCCACCACCCATCTGCATGGGCGGCATCATCACAGATCGAAGGGGGTCAGTTTTGGACGCTGATCACCCTACTCAGGGGGTCAATTTTCCACGCTGTTCCACAAGCTGATCGAGTCTGCCCTGGTGCTGGAACTCAAGGCCGGCGACGTCGTGGCCGACACGCTGGAGGGGCGGTGCTGCGTGTTCCTGGCGGGGCTGTATCGGGCCGAGCAAGTGATCGCCGAGCGCCTGCAATCCCTGGCCGAGGGAACACCGCCTTGGCCCGACATCGACGCCGATAAAGCGATCCCATGGGTGGAAACCCGAACGGGGCTTGCCTTGGCCGACAGCCAGAAGGAGGCTTTGCGTATGGCGCTTCGGTCGAAGGTGTTGGTCATCACTGGCGGCCCCGGCGTGGGCAAGACCACCCTGGTCAACTCGGTCTTGAAGGTGATCGGGGCCAAGCGGGTAACGTTGGCCCTGTGTGCGCCCACTGGACGGGCGGCCAAGCGGCTGTCGGAGAGCACCGGTCTGGAAGCCAAGACCATCCATCGCCTGCTCGAGACCGATGCCAAGACCGGCGGCTTCAAGCGAGGCGAGGACCATCCGCTCGACTGCCAGCTGCTGGTGGTGGACGAGACCTCGATGGTGGACGTGCCGTTGATGCGCGCCCTGATCAAGGCCCTTCCAGACGAGGCGGCGCTGCTGCTGGTAGGTGACGCCGACCAACTGCCTTCCGTGGGCCCGGGACAGGTGCTGGCCGACATCATCGGTGCGTATTCCGACGCAAACCAGCCGGCGATTCCGATCCATTCCAGCCGGTGATTCCGACGGAAGCCAGCCACTGATTCCGATGCATCCCAGCCACCCCTGAGGGGCGGGCGGCGGCGCGGTTCGCGAGCAGTCATCCACCGACGGCACGGTGTCTCTCCTGCAATTCGGGGAGCGCCATGCCAGGCCAGAGACTGCCAATGCGTCAGGTTCGAGAAGTCCTTCGCCTTAAACACGTCTGCGGCCACAGCGGGCACCAGATCGCGGCCATGGTCGGCGTCAGCCGCTACACGGTGGCCGAGTATCTGCGCCGTGCTGCCGTGGTGGGCATCACCTGGCCGGTGCCGCCGGCGCTCGACGACGTGGCACTGGAGCGCAAGCTGTTCACCCCGCCGTTCACGCCGACGGAGGCGCTGCGGCCGCAGCCGGACTGGCCGCGCATCCACGCGGAGCTGCGCAAGCCCGGCGTGACCCTCCTGCTGCTGTGGGAGGAGTACCGGGCCGGGCAACAGGATGGGTATGGCTACAGCCGGTTCTGCGACCTGCACGCCGCCTGGCGCGGCCGTTTGTCACCGACCATGCGGCAGACCCACCCGGCCGGTGAGCGGATGTTCGTCGACTACGCCGGGCAGACGGCGGAGGTAATCGACGGCGCCACGGGCGAGGTCAGGCGGGCGCAGGTGTTCGTGGCGGTGCTCGGCGCGTCCAACTACACCTACGCCGAGGCACGCTGGACGCAGTCGCTACCGGACTGGATCGGCTGCCACGTCGGCGCGTTCGCCAGCTTCGGCGGGGTGGCGCGGCAGATCGTGTGCGACAATCTCAAGGCCGGCGTCACCGCGTCCAGCCGCTACGAGCCGGGGATCAGCCGGACCTACCAGGACATGGCCACCCATTACGGCACGGCGATCCTGCCCGCCCGGGTGCGCAAGCCGCGTGACAAGGCCAAGGTCGAGGTCGCCGTGCAGGTCGTGCAGCGCTGGATCTTAGCCCGGCTGCGCAACCGCCGGTTCTTCTCCCTGGCGGAGCTGAACGGCGCGATCCGCGAGCTGACCATCGACCTGAACAACCGGCCGATGCGCCATCTGGGCACCACCCGCCGTGCGCTGTTCGAGGCGATCGAGCCCGGCGCCCTGCTGGACATGCCCGCCGAGCCGTATGCCTACGCGGAGTGGAAGCGCTGCCGGGCGGGGTTGGACTACCACGTCGAGGTCTACGGCCACTTCTACTCGGTGCCGTACCGGCTGATGCGCGAGGTGATCGAGGCCCGCATCACCGACCAGACCATCGATCTGTATCACCAGAACAACCGCGTCGCCTGCCACGTCCGCAATCCGCGGCAGCACCGGCACACCACGATCGCCGAGCACATGCCGAGCGCGCACCGCCGCCACGCCGAGTGGACGCCGACGCGGCTGCTGCGCGAGGCCGAGGCGATCGGGCCGTCCACCATCGCCCTGGTGGAGCGCATCCTGGCCGCCAAGCCGCATCCCGAGCAGGGCTTCCGCGCCTGCCTCGGCATCCTGCGTCTGGTGCGAGGCTACGGCCCTGAGCGGCTGGAGGCGGCCTGCCAGCGCGGCATGGACATCGGTGCGCGGACCTACGGCTCCGTGCAGTCGATCCTGCGCAACGGACTGGACCGGGCCTACCGCCCCGAACCCGTGCCGGACGAGCTGCCCGTCCAGCACGAGAACATCCGCGGCAGCGGCTACTACCATTGAGGAGCACACCATGTTGACGCATCCCACCACGGACCGCCTGCGCGAGCTCGGCCTCGCCGGCATGGCCAGGGCGCTCGAGGAGCAGCGACGGCATCCCGACGCCGCCGATCTCGGCTTCGAGGACCGCCTGGCCATGCTGGTCGAGCGTGAGGCGCTGGAGCGCGACACCAAGCGGCTGGCTACCCGGCTGCGGTTCGCCGGCCTACGCCAGCAGGCAACGCCAGAGGATGTCGACCATCGTGCCGCCCGCGGTCTCGATCGCAGCCTGTTCCAGAAGCTGACAAGCGGCGAGTGGATCGAGCGCCACCAGGACCTGCTGGTCACCGGGCCGACCGGCACCGGCAAGACCTGGTTGTCCTGCGCCCTGGGGCACCGAGCCTGCCGCGACAACCGCTCCGTGCTGTATCAGCGGGTGCCGCGACTGCTGGAAGGGCTCGGCATCGCCCGCGGCGACGGACGCTATGCCCGCACGCTGAAAAGCCTCGCCCGGGTGCAGCTGCTGATCCTGGATGATTGGGCGATCACGCCGCTCAATGCCGAGCAGCGGCGCGACCTGATGGAGATCGTCGACGACCGGCACGACCGCGCGTCCACCATCGTCACTAGCCAGGTGCCGGTCGAACTCTGGCACGAGCACATCGGAAATCCCACCATCGCCGACGCCGTGCTGGACCGGCTGGTGCACGGCGCACACCGCCTCGAGCTGAAAGGAGAGAGCATGCGCAAGCTGCGCGCCGCCAAAGCTAGACTTGACGAAGCCGCCGTCCAGTAGCCCTTCTTCACCCGCTCGCGACACGCACTGCTACCCGGCTGGGATCATCGGAAAGCCCGGCTGGCTTCGATCGGAACAGGTGGCTGGTTTCGATCGGAATCGATGGCTGCAATCGTCGGAATGCGCAATCATCGGCTCCGGCGCCGTGCCCGTGGTGCGGTTGACCGAGGTATTTCGTCAGGCGGCGGAAAGCCAGGTTATCGTCAACGCGCATCGTATCAACCAGGGCAAAATGCCGGTGCTGGAAGCCAAGGAAGGTTCGGACTTCTTCTTCGTGGACGCAGCCGATCCGGAGGAGGGCGTGCGCAAGCTGCTGGCCGTCGTTAGCGAACGGATCCCGGGCCGGTTTGGCTGGACCCGGTGCGCGACGTGCAGGTGCTTTGCCCGATGAACCGCGGCGGCCTTGGTGCCCGCTCGCTGAACATCGCTCTGCAGGCGGCGCTGAACCCGCCCGGCGAGCTGCGGGTGGAGCGCTTCGGCTGGACCTTCTGCCCAGGCGACAAGGTCATGCAGGTGGCCAACGACTACGAGCGTGACGTGTTCAACGGCGACCTCGGCGTCATAACCGCACTGGACCTCGAAGAGGCTGAGCTGACCGTCAGCTTCGAGGGCCGGGCGGTGGTCTACGGCTTCGGGGAGCTGGACGAGTTGGTCCTGGCCTACGCCACCACCATCCACAAGAGCCAGGGATCGGAATACCCGGCCGTGGTCATCCCGCTGACGACGCAGCATTACACCATGCTGGCACGTAACCTGCTCTACACCGGCGTGACACGAGGAAAGCGGCTCGTCGTGCTGGTAGGACAGCGGCGGGCGCTGGCCATTGCCGTCAAGAATGGCAGTGGACGGCGGCGCTGGTCCAAGTTGGGAGAGTGGCTCGCCGGGCGAACGTCGGCGTTTGCCATGTTCAGCGGGCCACCAAGCGCAATGCACGACCGAGCGCCGAGCCACGCGGCCGCAGCTACAGCCAGCCCCGCTCCCGGAACGCGGTCAGCAGAACGTTGACGGGGGCATACCACCCGCCCGTCCGGTAACGCGCTCCCAAGGCCTGGGCTGCCTCCTTGTTGCCAAAGGGGATACGCAACGGCGTCTCCTCGTTCGACACGTCGCCACCGCCGCTTGGCTTTAGTCTGCTGGACTGCTTGGCACTCACTGGGTCTCGGCTCTTGACCATCTTGCGGCTGCCGCGCTTTGACGCTGCTTGGGCATGGGCTGTCGCCAGTTTCGTGGTATCGACGGCGCTGGGTTGCGAGGAACGGCGCCGCTTTGCACCGGCGCCCGCTGTTGCTGAAGCGGCGGCATCGTGACCCGGCGCTGGCTTTCTGCGGCCTCGCGGCGGTGGCGCCGTCGACTGGCTCGAGCCGACTGATCGGGCGAACGAGCCGTGCCGTGACTGTACTGGAGCCACACTGGCGGCCAGGGTGGGCGGGATCGCTCCCACGCCCCCGTGCGTGCTGAGCCGCCCGATGATCCGGCTGGCTTGGTCGCAGACGGCATCGATCGCGGACATCATGTCCTGCCGTCCGACGAGCACGTCGTCGAGCAGGCGCTCCATCTGTGCCGTGACCCCAGGGTCCACCAGCGCCGGGTCGGCACGCTCCAGTACGCCATACAGCGCCAAGCCGCGCTCGGTCGGAACGATGTGCTTGGCATCGGCGACGAGGAACTCCTGGACCTTCAGGCCACAGATGATCTCGGCCCGGGTCGCGGGTGTGCCGATCCCCTTGGCCTCCTTCAGCCGCTCCCGAAGCGTCTCGTCCGCGACGAAGCGCCAGGCGTTCTGCATCGCGTCGATCAGCGTGCCCTCGTTGTAGCGCGGCGGCGGCCGGGTCTCCTTGGCCTCGACCACCGCATCGCTCAGTTGGGCTGTTTCGCCGTGCCGCATGGCCGGCAAGAGTTGTGCGTCTTCCCCGCGCTCCTCTGCCGGCTGCCAGTCGGGAAAGGCAGCACGCCAGCCGAGTTCGATCGGTTGGCGGCCTGCGGCCCGGAACACGTATCCTGCGACGTCCACCGTCGCAGTGGTCTGGCGGTAACGAAAGTCCGGCATGACGGCCGCGAGATAAGAGCGCGCAACGACATCGAACAGGCGCCGCTCGTCGGCGGACAGGCGCGGCCAGATCTCGCGCAGTTTGTCGGCAGTGTTCACGTTGGGGATGACGGCGTGATGGCTTGCCCCGGCTAGGCCCCGGTCGTTGAACGGACCACTAGCGCCGCGGCGGATCAGCGGCGGCTGCGGGACTGGAATGGCGGCGAAGCTCTGCCCAGCCTGGAGGGCTTCCACGATACGAGGCGCGTCCCCGATCAGGCTCTCGGGCAGGTAACGTGTTTCAGCTCGAGGATAGGTGATGACCTTCTTGCCAGCACCGTCATACAGCTCCTGCGCGACCTCCAAGGTCTTGGCGGCCGACCAGCCGAAGCGCGAGCCGCACAGCTTCTGCAACGACGGGAGGTCGTGTAGCCGGGGTGGTGCCTGGCGTTTGTCCTCGACCTCGACTCCGAGCGACCCCTCATACCCCTCGGCTGCCGCCGCGATCGCTTCAGCAGCCTTGCGGGTCTTGATGCGTTCCTTGGGAGCATGCCGTATCTGGAAGTGACCGGCCGCGACCGTCGCCGTGGCTACCACCTCGTGGTAGGATTCGGGCACGAAGGAGCGGATCTCGAGTTCCCGTCGGCAGACGATGGCCAGCGTGGGCGTCTTCACCCGGCCGATGCCGATGACGGACCGCTGCCCGGCTCCCAGGGTGACAGTGGCGGTGCGGGTGAGCGACAGGTTGTAGATCTGGTCGGCCTGACGGCGGGCGACGGCGGCGGCGTAAAGTGAGGCGTAGTCTCGGTTCGGCTTGGCCCGGGTGAACGCGTCGCGAATAGTCTGCGGATCCTGGGCGGTGAACATCACGCGCATGACTTCGCCTCGAAAGCCTAGATGCTCGAGGATCTCCTGCCCGATGAGCTGACCCTCTCGGTCGCAGTCGGTCGCCAGCCAGACCCGCCGCGTGGTCCGCAACGCGTCGCGGATCGCTTTCAGCTTGGCCGCCTTGTTCCCGCCAATGGCTGGACGGGTGCCGTAAAGTGCGTCCGGTCGTAGCAGCACGGCGGTCCAGCGCTTCCATGCGGGCACTACGTCCTCAGGCTCCTGCAAGTCAAATAGATGACCCTCGGCTGGCAGGACGGCGCCGTAGCATCCGCCAACCGCGGCGCGCACGTCTTTGGCCTGGCTAGTCTTCTCCGTGATGACAAGCTGGTCCGTCATGGCGGATGAGAATGTTCGTCCTATGTTCCACGACAATAGCTACCGAAGCTAGGCCGGATTAGCAACTCGGACGGAGCGCAACTGCCTCGGGTTATCGGGCGCTTGCCCGCTTGACCACGAGTGGCTGCTTTGCGCCGCTTAGCAGACTCTAGGGCGTGCCGAGACCACGCTCTAGTCTAAAGCGGACGCTGCGCCCGGTGTAAGAGCTTCCGATGTCGGCTCAAGCCAAAGCCAATTAGGCCAGCAGTTGGAGGTCGAAGGCCTGTGCAATCAGGTGAGCATTCTGCGTAGGCGTGGAAGTCGAGGTATCAATCTCCAGGTCATATCTCTGACCAAAGTGATATCGCCGGTGCTGCCCTTGGCTCAGCAACGGCTCGTGCTGCAGCAGGTCATTTGGCAGTTGCTGCCGCGTATCTTTGCTCAACGACGTCGTACCGAGTTGGCCACGTGACGGCGCGATGATCTAAGCGGCGAGCGACAGAGCGATCTGCTTTCGTATTGTTTCCAACTCGAACCCGCTCTCGACTCGCGGCGCACAATAGACGGGCGGCTTCCACGCCCGGCTAGGATACAGCGCGGCCCCTTCCCCCGCGTTTTGGAACATCGCGCGCCCACCATCGTCGACGAAGCTCTCGGTCGGAGCACCTTCGGCCACTATAATTGCGTGCCGATCCAGCTCGACATGCAGGTAGTCGACCCGGTCGAGCCCGCCTTCCTGCACGATCGTGCAGCCGTTCACCAGCTGCTCGGCGGGCACGAGAAACCCGTCCAGGAACAGCGCATGGCACCGCGACACGACCAGGTCTCGTAGAGGCAGGCCGTCGCCGAGCGCCCCGGCGCCGATCCGCACCGGCATCAGTTGTGGGCGGCCGGCCAGGAAGCGGCCGGCATACGAACGCCGCCCGATCCAGCGGATCGTCTCGACCTCGCCGTTGGCCAGACTTACGCGGTCTCCGATCGCGAGTGCCTCCACGGCGACGTCGCCCTCCGGCGTCCGGATCGCTGTCCCGGGGCAGAAGCAGGCAACGTTTGTGTAGCTCCCGTCGCCAATGCTCGTGTAGTCCAATTCGGCGCTGACCGAGCCGTTGCTCGTGTCGAGCGTGTCGACGGTCAGCTCGGTGAAGCCGTAGGACGCCGCGACCGTGTCGGTGCCGGCCGTGTAGCCGTAGACCTTCGCGGTGACGATATGCTTGTCCAGGGTCAGCAGGGCCAGCAGCTTGGGCTCGATGGCGCTGTCGGCGAAGGTCAGATCCAGCGGGCTGAGCTCGGCCTTGTCGGTGCCCTGGCTGCCGCCCAGGCTGAAGTCGCTCAGCGCGAATTCCGACTGGCCGTCGATGCTGATGCCGCTAAACGAGACGTAATAATCCAGCGGCCCCGGCCCCTGCGCAACGCTCGCCGGGTCGAGCGTCGCCGAACTCGGGATCGGTGCGCCCGATCCGCCCGTCACGTTGCTGTTCACGGCGTACGAGGTGCCGGCCTGCTGCGTGATCGTCCCGTCGCTGCCGACCACCAGGGACGCGTCCGCGATGGTCCCGTAGGTCAGGCCGGCGCTGACGGAGCCGTTGCTCGTGTCGAGCGTGTCGACGGTCAGCTCGGTGAAGCCGTAGGACGCCGCGACCGTGTCGGTGCCGGCCGTGTAGCCGTAGACCTTCGCGGTGACGATATGCTTGTCCAGGGTCAGCAGGGCCAGCAGCTTGGGCTCGATGGCGCTGTCGGCGAAGGTCAGATCCAGCGGGCTGAGCTCGGCCTTGTCGGTGCCCTGGCTGCCGCCCAGGCTGAAGTCGCTCAGCGCGAATTCCGACTGGCCGTCGATGCTGATGCCGCTGAACGAGACGTAATAATCCAGCGGCCCCGGCCCCTGCGCAACGCTCGCCGGGTCGAGCGTCGCCGAACTCGGGATCGGTGCGCCCGATCCGCCCGTCACGTTGCTGTTCACGGCGTACGAGGTGCCGGCCTGCTGCGTGATCGTCCCGTCGCTGCCGACCGCCAAGAACGCGTCCGCGATGGTCCCGTAGGTCAGGCCGGCGCTGACCGAGCCGTTGCTCGTGTCGAGCGTGTCGACGGTCAGCTCGGTGAAGCCGTAGGACGCCGCGACCGTGTCGGTGCCGGCCGTGTAGCCGTAGACCTTCGCGGTGACGATATGCTTGTCCAGGGTCAGCAGGGCCAGCAGCTTGGGCTCGATGGCGCTGTCGGCGAAGGTCAGATCCAGCGGGCTGAGCTCGGCCTTGTCGGTGCCCTGGCTGCCGCCCAGGCTGAAGTCGCTCAGCGCGAACTCCGACTGGCCGTCGATGCTGATGCCGCTGAACGAGACGTAATAATCCAGCGGCCCCGGCCCCTGCGCAACGCTCGCCGGGTCGAGCGTCGCCGAACTCGGGATCGGTGCGCCCGATCCGCCCGTCACGTTGCTGTTCACGGCGTACGAGGTGCCGGCCTGCTGCGTGATCGTCCCGTCGCTGCCGACCACCAGGGACGCGTCCGCGATGGTCCCGTAGGTCAGGCCGGCGCTGACGGAGCCGTTGCTCGTGTCGAGCGTGTCGACGGTCAGCTCGGTGAAGCCGTAGGACGCCGCGACCGTGTCGGTGCCGGCCGTGTAGCCGTAGACCCTCGCGGTGACGATATGCTTGTCCAGGGTCAGCAGGGCCAGCAGCTTGGGCTCGATGGCGCTGTCGGCGAAGGTCAGATCCAGCGGGCTGAGCTCGGCCTTGTCGGTGCCCTGGCTGCCGCCCAGGCTGAAGTCGCTCAGCGCGAATTCCGACTGGCCGTCGATGCTGATGCCGCTGAACGAGACGTAATAATCCAGCGGCCCCGGCCCCTGCGCAACGCTCGCCGGGTCGAGCGTCGGCTGCTGTCCAGATGGAATCATTCCCTGCGAGTTGCTCGTCACGTTCGTGGCGAGGTCGAACTCCGTGTCATCAAACAGAAACGGCATGCGTATCCTCCTCGATAAAACCAGGGTTCTCACAGGCGGGACGCCTCGTCAATATCGTTACGAGTTATACCAGCCCGCATTGATCCTGACTTTCGTCATTGCGAGGAGCGCCAGCGACGCGGCAATCCACGTGGGCAGGCGCGGTGCGGCGGGCCTGGATTGCCACGCCGCCAAGCGGCGGCTGGCAATGACGGTGGCAGCGGATGTCATGCAAGTCATCATCAGTGCTGACTGGTATTAGACCTGGTTAGCTCGTTGTAGGCCCGATAGGAGGGGCCGCTCAAGCTAGCCCCAATCGAGGCGGCGGGCCGTTCTACCCGACTTTGCGAAACCCGATCCGCCAATCTTACGCCACCAGCGCCTGACTCATGCCGTCCAGCGCATTGCTATGGTGAAAATCCGACCTGACGCATGCGATTGCCCGGCATCTGGCACCATAGCTCTTTCCACAATAGCAGGCCCATTTCGGACCGTTTCCGCCCGAGCTGCCGGCAAGCAACCGCCACCAAATGTCCGCTTACCCACACCTACTTCTCCGGACCGGACTGGCCGCTCCCGGCCAAGACTGCCCTGTTCAGTCTTACGAGTTGACAAAAACATGCAACGACTTCTCCTCAGTTGCTGCGCACATAAAGTTTGTATTTACCCTTGTCTGTGCCGCAATCCGGGCAGCGCCAAGCGGCAGGGAGCGCCGTCATCAGCGTCCGGGGCGGGATCGCGGGTGTAGTGGCCGTGGCGGGAACTCCGATTGCCTCGTCATAGATGTAATAGCAACCCTGGCAGATGAAGCGCGACGTCGTATTGTCGTGCGAATGCTCAATCCCTACTGGCTCGCGGTCGGCAGAGTGGTCCGGTGTTTTCACAATGTCGCCTACGATGACTGTCCCGGACTTCTCAGTCACCAGATAGACGCCGACATCTTTGTGCCCGAACGCCGCGCGGAGCGCCGCTGGCACTTCCAGATCGCGCTTGCCAGTGGCGGGATTGACGTTCGCGGCGCCGCACCGGCCGTTGCGGCGGTCGACCCGGAATATGGTGTCATTGACCTGCAGGTTGTGGCCGATCCAGTCGAACTCCTCCCAAGGTTGGGCGCCATCAATGTAGATGTTCGCGCGAAAACGAAGCGGATCGAGGGCGTGGCCCCAACGCTCCTCGAGACTACGTAGCGTCGCGAGGTTGATCAGCGACAGGACGTTGTCAGGCTTATCCATGAAATGTCCCGTCTTGCTGCGGACCATGGTGGGGCGGCCTTGCAGAGTCGGGACGAGCCGTTCGACGAAATCCTCTATGTCGCGCCGACCTGCAGCCGTCTCGAGATCGGCCGACAGCAGCGGCGCGCCGTCCAGCCCCGTCACGGAAAGCCGCATCGTATCGATATCTAGATGACTACGGACAGTGGCGAGCTTCTCCTCCAGCATGAGCATCACGAACAGGCCCTTCTTCGCCCATTGCGGGTTCTCCGGATCAACCTTAGCATTACTGCGGCTCAACGCGAAAATGCGATCGAACGGAAACGGGTGCCCGGCCTCTAATCTGATGCCGCGTAACGGCTGAGCGCTCAATCCCTTTATGGGATAGCGGTAGATCGCTGTAACCTCGGCCATGCTGGAGCTTTTCCTCGCCAATCCTGTGGGTCGGGATTGTGGCCGAGGACGCAGGGTGGGCCGTAGTGCCAGGCGTTGGCGAAGCGTTGGTGCCGGATGTGCGACGACGATCGAGCGCGGCTCGTTCACCAGCAGATCGTGAATGAGGTCATGATGCCGATCCAGCCGGTCATCGACCGCGTCCGAAAGGCGCGCGATGCCGTCCACGATCTGCCGCGGGGTGAGCGCCCCGAAGCCGAGCGCGATACCGCGGGCGGCGAGCGTGGTGTCGGCCTGGTTCCAGACCGCGGCCGAGCGGAGCGGATAGAGCCCGATACGCGCGCGCCGGGCGAGGAGCTCGAGCGTGCCCGCCTCGGGCATGCCGGGCGGGAGCGTCCAGAGCATGTGCAGACCAACGCCCGCGCCTCGGACGTCCGCTTCGCCGAATTGTTGCGTCAGAGCAGCGAGCACGGTATCGCGTCCATCACGATAATTCGTGCGCAGCCTGGCCAGATGACCAGCATAGCCGCCACCCCGGATGAAGGGCGCCAGCGTGGCCTGCTCGAGCCAGGAGTTGCTATGACTCTGCACGGCCTTAGCCGCCGTGACAGCCTCGATGAGCGCCGGGGGCACGATTATGAAGCCAAGCCGCAGCCCGGCTCCCAGCGTCTGGGTGAAAGAGCCGACATGGATCGTCCGTTCCGGTGCGGCCCCCGCGAGCGCCGGCAGCGGCGAGCCTTCGTATCGGAGATCGCCGTCGTAGTCGTCCTCGACGAGAACGCAGCCGGTCCGCCGCGCCCACTCGATCACCGCGCGGCGTCGACGCATCGGCAAGATACCGCCGGTCGGATATTGGTGCGCCGGCGTGAGATAAAGCAGAGCTGCCGTCTGCGGCAACGCGTCGGGCCGCAGCCCCTCGGTATCAACCGGCACGCCGACCAGGGTCGCGCCGGTCGCTTCGAAGGCGCTTGCGGCTCCCCGGTAGCACGGGTCCTCGACTGCCACCGTCCGGCCGGGCGCGAGCAACACACGGGCGATGATTGCGAACGCCTCCTGGGCACCCTGGGTGACGATGATGCGCGCCGGGTCGACCGCGATGCCGCGGGTCGTCGATACGAAGTTAGACAGCGCAGCCCTCAGGTCGAACAGCCCGCCGGGGTCGCCATGCCTGCCCAACTCCGGCGCGCCCGCGTGCGAGAGCGCCGACAGCAGAAGGCGGCGCCAAGTGCGCAGTGGGAAATACTGCCCGTTCGGCCGACCCGGCACGAAATCGAACGACAACCGGTGCTGCTCGCTCGCCGGCCGAATGCCGCGATGATCCAGCATGGTAATGGGGCAGCCGATATGCCCGGCGCCCGTCTCGGCAACGTCTACTCCCAATCGTGCCACCGGCGGGGCGATGGCGGGTGGCCGTGCCGCAAAGACGCCGGATGCGGCGGCGGCAACGGCATATTCCTCCATGACGAGCAGATCATAAGCGCGAATCGCGGTGTTCCGGGAGATCCCGAGCTGATCCGAAAGCCGTCGGGTGGACGGGAGGCGGGTGCCCGGCGAAATCATGCCGCGTTCAATGGCTTCGCGAAGCTGCGAAAACAGCTGCACCGTTAGGCTTTCGGCACGAGATCGGTCCAAGAGCACAGGAATTTGCATGATCGCCTAGAGGGTGCCGGGTCTACATTTCATAGAGCCAGTTTTAGCTGATCGCCTGCGAACTGGTATCCTTCTCCGCAGCCCAACTGGCTCCATCGCGACCTCAACGACAGCAAGTGATCGTCTAACAGGCAAGTTGCGTGACGGATTCGAACCCTATGGCAAATTTACAGGCTTTCTCGTCGGTCGCGTATTCGACAGACCGGACGCAAGCTGGTGCCATGCGACCGACGCCGAGCGGCACTCCTCATCGTCTCGGAGCCGAATGCATCATCCTGGCGTTGTTGGCCCGTTTGGGTCGACCTTGAACGGGAGACTTGCCATGAAGTTGACACGTCGTACCTTGGGCGGCTCTGCGCTAGGAACGCTCATACTTGGGGCTACGCTGCCGACCGCTTCGCGCGCACAGGGTAAGGAGCCCATCCGCATCGGCGTGCTGCACTCATTGTCCGGCACGATGGCCATCAGTGAGACCATCCTGAAGGATTTCCTTCTGATGCAGGTCAAGGAACTGAACGCCAAAGGTGGATTGCTCGGCCGTCAGATCGAGCCTATCGTTGTCGATCCCGCTTCCAACTGGCCACTCTTCGCGGAGAAGGCTCGCGATCTCATCCAGCGCGAGAAGGTCGTTTGCGTTTTCGGCTGCTGGACGTCGGTTTCCCGCAAATCGGTGCTGCCGGTGTTCGAAGAACTAAACAACCTTCTCTTCTACCCGCTCGAATACGAAGGCGAGGAACAGTCCAAAAACGTCTTCTACGGCGGCTCTGTCCCCGACAACAAAGCCATCCCGGCGACCGAATACCTCATGAGCGCCGATGGCGGCGGGGCCAAGCGTTTCGTGCTCGAAGGCACGGATTACGTGTATCCGCGTACCAGCAACAAAATCATCCGCGCCTTCCTCAAGTCCAAAGGTGTCGCCGACGAGGACATCCGCGAGAACTACACCCCGTTCGGCTTCAACGACTGGACCACGGAAGTTGCCGCGATCAAGGCCTTCGGCAGCGCAGGCAAGAAGACGGCGGTGATCTCGACCGTCAACGGCGACGCCAACGTTCCGTTCTACAAGGAACTCGGCAACCAGGGCATCAAGGCGACCGAGATCCCGGTCATGGCGTTCTCCGTCGGCGAAGAAGAGCTGAAGGGCCTTGATACCGCGCCCCTGGTCGGCCATCTCGCAGCCTGGAGCTACTTCGAGTCGATCGACTCGCCTCAGAACAAGGCGTTCGTTTCGACGTGGAAGAAGTATCGCAACGATCCGAAAGCAGTGACGAACGATCCGATGGAGTCGAGCTACGACTTGTTCAATCTTTGGTCGCAAGCCGTCACCAAGGCGGGGAGCACCGGCGTGGCCGAGGTCAGCGAGGCGATCATCGGCCAGAAGGTCATGTCGCCGACCGGTTTCGAGGTCGTGATGAACCCGAACCACCATCTCACCAAGCCGGTCCTTATCGGCGAGATCCAAGCAGACGGCCAGTTCTCGATCGTCTACGAGAGCAAGCCGATCGCGCCCAAGCCGTGGAGCCCATATTTGGCGGAGAACGCGTCCAAGCAATAAAGTGTAGAGCTAGCGCGGTCGCGCTGGCTCTACCTCCCAGCAGGTCCTTGCGTGGAGGTTGATCCAAGGGCCCCCGACCGAAGGACGCGCCATTGATCAGAGCACTCATCCTTCTCCTGCTCCTTACCCAAGCCGCCCGGGCCGAAACGGCTGGTCTCGATCAATTTGGCGGCGGCTTCGACGGCGTCCGCCGCGGCATCGAGGCGCTCGCTACTTCCGGCAGCCCCCGTGGTGCCGCCATTCTCGACGCGCTCACCAAAGGCGCCCTCTACACACGCAGCAACGGCGGCCCGCTCATCAAAAACGATGGCGGCACCTTCGTCGACGCCGAAACCGGCGCGCCCGTTGCCCTTACCCCGGGCGACGACGACGCAACCCCTAAAGCCGTTCGGGTCAACAATGCCGTCCGCCGCACGCTGCAGGCCGCCCAGGGGGCGCTGCAATTGTTCTCCCCCGACCCATCCATCCGGGTCTCCGCCGCCGAAGCCGTCTTCAGGTCGCGCGACCCGGCCGCCCTGCCAGCACTCGACCGTGCCATCGCCGCCGAGAAAGACGCCACCGTGGCCAAAACGATGCAGCAGGCCCACGCCGCCGCGATCCTCGCCGACGGTAGCGCCTCCGAACCCGACCGCCTCAACGCCATCGCCACGCTCGCCGACCGGGCCGACCTCGATGCGCGCGGTATTCTAGACTCCCTGCCAAAGACCTCGCCGGTCGTCGCCACGGCCGCTTCGGCCGCGCTGTTTCATATCGATCGCATGCTGCAGATCTGGGGCATTGCACAGGCCACGTTCTACGGCGTCAGCCTCGGATCTGTCCTCCTGTTGGCCGCCGCTGGCCTGGCCATCACCTTCGGCGTCATGGGCGTCATCAACATGGCGCACGGCGAAATGGTCATGATCGGCGCCTACGTCACCTTCATGGTACAAGAGATCATCAAAGCCCATATGCCAGGGCTGTTTGCCACCAGCCTGTTCATCGCGATTCCGCTCGCCTTCCTGGTGGCGGGCGCCATCGGCATTCTCATCGAGCGGGGCCTGATCCGCTTCCTCTATGGCCGGCCTCTGGAGACCCTGCTCGCTACCTACGGGCTCAGTCTGGTGCTGCAACAGACGATCCGCTCCATCTTCGGTGCCACCAATCGCGAGGTCGGCACCCCGGCCTGGATGAGCGGTTCCGGTAAAATCGGACAGCTCAGCCTAACCTATAACCGCGTCGCCATCATCGTTTTCGCGGTGGCAGTGATGCTCGCCCTCATGGCGGTGCTACGCTTCACCGCTCTCGGATTGCGCATGCGCGCCGTCACGCAGAACCGCCGCATGGCCGCAGCCATGGGCATCCGTACCCCATGGATCGACGCCATGACATTCGGTTTGGGCTCCGGTGTCGCGGGCATGGCCGGTGTCGCCCTCAGCCAGATCGACAACGTCAGCCCGAACCTCGGCCAGAGCTACATCATCGACAGTTTCATGGTCGTGGTCTTCGGCGGTGTCGGCAATCTCTGGGGAACCGCTGTCGGTGCGCTGACCCTGGGTGTGGTCAACAAATTCCTCGAACCCGTCGCAGGCGCCGTGTTGGGCAAGATCATCGTTCTCGTCCTGCTCATCCTCTTCATCCAGCGCAAGCCGCGCGGCATCTTCCCCCTCAAGGGCCGGGCAGTCGACGCGTGAGGCCTGCATCGATCGCCGTACCGGGACAGCGCCGGGCATTGCAACTTGCCACCCCGCTGACCGTCGTCATCGTACTCGGCGGGGCCCTGCTGCTTGCCGCGCTCAATCTGGCTGTCCTGCCGACGAGCGCCGTCCACGTCCCGACCTACGTCGTTGCGCTGATCGGCAAATACCTTTCCCTCGCTATCCTCGCGTTGGCTGTCGATCTCGTGTGGGGCTTTGCCGGCATTCTTAGCCTCGGCCACGCCGCCTTCTTTGCGCTCGGCGGCTACGGCATGGGCATGTATTTGATGCGCCAGATCGGCACGCGCGGCCAATACGGCAGCACGCTGCCCGACTTTATGGTCTTCCTGAACTACAAGGCCTTACCCTGGACGTGGTGGGGCTTCGACTTCTTCCCGTACGCCATGCTCATGGCCATGCTCGTCCCGGCCGTCCTGGCCGCCGTCTTTGGCTGGCTCGCCTTTCGCAGCCGGGTGACCGGCGTCTATCTCTCCATCATCACGCAGGCGCTCACCTACGCGCTCCTACTGGCGTTTTTTCGTAACGACATGGGCTTCGGCGGCAATAACGGCCTGACCGACTTCAAGGAACTGCTCGGACTCCCGCTTGCTGCCGACACCACACGCTGCGGCCTGCTCGTGGTCACGGCCACCATCCTCTGCGCCCTCTACCTCATGGCCCGATGGCTCACCCGCTCGCGTTTTGGAAAGGTTCTCGTCGCCGTCCGCGATACCGAAAATCGCACGCGCTTTCTCGGGTATCGGCCCGAGCAATACAAGCTCGTCGTCTGGACCGTTTCCGCAGTAATGGCGGCCATCGGCGGTGCGCTATATGTCCCGCAGGTCGGCATCATCAATCCCAGCGAGTTCGCACCGCAGAACTCCATCGAGGCGGTGATCTGGGTCGCCGTCGGTGGTCGTGGCACGCTGTATGGCGCCATACTCGGGGCCGTCTTGGTCAACGCCGCAAAGACGATCTTCACCGGTGCTCTGCCCGAACTCTGGCTGTTCGCCCTCGGCGGCCTGTTCATCGCCGTTACTATCTTCCTGCCACGCGGCCTCGTCGGCCTTGTCCGCGCGCCCAGACTTGGCGAACCCATCGTGCCCGCCATCTCCGAGGAGAGCCCGGTAGTCGACAGCGGAGCCGAGGCATGACGCCGTTCGCCTCCACCAAGATCGGCGCCCCTACCGGAAGCCTGCTCTATCTCGACGGGGTGAGCGTCAGCTTCGACGGCTTTCGCGCCCTCAACAACTTGGCACTCGTCCTGGCGCCTGGCGAGATGCGCGCGGTCATCGGCCCCAATGGGGCCGGCAAGACGACTATGATGGATGTTATCACCGGCAAAACCCGGCCCGACACAGGCCGGGTCGTGTTCGGCTCCGATATCGACCTCACCACGCTCGACGAACCCCGAATTGCCAGCCTCGGCATCGGTCGCAAATTCCAGAGGCCGAGTGTCTTCGAATCCCTCACCGTCTGGGACAATGTCTTGATCGCACTTGCCGGTGACCGGCGACCATGGTTCGCCCTCGGCGCCCGTGAGACTGCTGCAGAGAGCACTGCCATTGAGGAAATCCTCGTCACCACCCGCATGCTCGACCATCGCCGCCGCCGCTCTAGCGACTTGAGCCACGGCCAGAAACAATGGCTTGAGATCGGCATGCTGCTCGCCCAGAATCCCCAGCTCCTACTCGTCGATGAACCCGTCGCCGGCATGACCGACGCCGAAACCGAACAGACCGCCGAGCTTCTGGTCGACATTAATCGGACTCGCAGCGTCGTCGTCGTCGAGCACGACATGGCCTTCGTCCGCGCCCTCGGGGTAAAGGTCACCTGCCTACACGAGGGCAGCGTGCTCAGTGAGGGCACCATCGATCACGTCAGCGTCGATCCCAAGGTCGTGGAGGTCTACCTTGGCAGGTGATAACGGGGCTGCCGACTTGCGCGTCGAGCGTGTCGATCTGTTTTATGGCGCGGCCATCGCGCTGCGAAAAGTTTCGCTTGACGCGACCATAGGCCAGGTCACCTGCGTCCTCGGCCGCAACGGCGTTGGCAAGACGAGCCTGCTCCGGGCCATCACCGGCGCACACCCGATCGCCGCCGGCCACGTCAGCTGGCAAGGTGAGGACATCACGCGCCTGTCGGGCCACGCCCGGGCTCAGCGCGGCATCTCCTGGGTCCCACAGGGCCGCGACATTTTCCCGCTGCTCACAGTCCGGGAGAACCTGGAAACCGGCTTTGCCGTACTGCCCCGTCGGGAACGCCGGATCGGTGACGAAATCTATGAGCTGTTCCCCGTTCTCAAGACCATGCTCCGCCGCCGCGGCGGCGATCTCTCGGGTGGTCAACAGCAGCAGCTCGCCATCGCCCGCGCCCTTATCATGAAACCCAAGCTCCTCGTCCTCGACGAACCGACCGAGGGCATCCAACCCAGCATCATCAAAGATATCGCCCGAGTCATCACGCTCCTGCGCAGCCGCGGCACCATGGCCATCCTTCTAGTCGAGCAATACTACGAGTTCGCCCGAAAGCTTGCCGACACCCTCTGCATTATGGATCGCGGCGACGTCGTCATGAACGGCTCCCCCAACTTACTCAATGAGACTGAGGTCAGACGGCGACTGTCAGTCTAGGAAGGTGTTTGCGAACGCATCTGCACTCTACAATAGTCAAGTTGACTGTCCGCTTCGCCGGCAATCCGCTCCAAACCGGATAGTCCGCAATCGGCCAGCCATCTTGGCTATTATTGGTCTGATTTCTGCCAGCCCGTCAGATCTCCCTTGTCGAAAAGGCCAATACTGCCGAACTCGGCCCCGCTTAGTTGCACATGATCCGAAGGCCGTCGTCTCGGACGATATCCGACGTTTCATGGACGTGTCCGTGGATCAGCGTCGCGACCCGGCCGGTATTCGCTAGACTGAACGCAGCGGATCATGGTGACGACAACAAGCCGTTCGTCGCCCGCCCGAGTGATCACCGCCTCGATCCGGCCGCGCGTTCGAGAGGGGTGAACCGCAGTGTCGCCTATGGCCGTGGTCCGACCGCCGTCGACGACTTCGATCCAGATCGCGACCGGGCCGCCGGATAGGAATGGCAGGCGTTTGAGCCGCTCGACAGCGTGAGTCAGATCTATCCGCACGGAGTGCAGCAGTAGACCGGATGGCCGTTTGCCACTGTCGTCTCGGGCTGCGCTCGCGATCCGCTGCTATAATCTCTTCAGCGATGCTCTCCCTTGCTGTGCCTTTGCGCCATCAACTTGATCCCAGCCGCATTACGCTCTGCTCGCCGCATTCAAGCGGCACCGGAGATGTGTCATGGAGCATCGTTCCCCACCAAGAGTGTCACCGACGACCCGGCCCACCGTACCCTGGAACAAGGGCGCCTTTGTCGGACCGAAACCACCGCTCAAGCCCAAGCAGGTCTGGTCAATCCGACTCACCTTGCAACGCGAGGGCCGTATCCGCGACCTCGCAATGTTCGACTTGGCGATCGACAGCAAGCTGCGCGGCTGCGATCTCGTGCAACTCCGGATCGGGGCTGTCGTGGTCAACGGCGCTGCCCGGCATCGGGCGACCATCGTGCAGCAGAAGACGGGCAAACCGGTGCAGTTCGAACTGACGGAGCAAACCCGTGAGAGCTTGATCGCGTGGTGGAGGGTGTGTGAAAACTCCCTTTTATGGCAGCCATCCGGCGCTCATTAGTTTTTCGGGGTGCAGTAGACGTCCAGGGCCAATTCGAGCCCCCTTGCACCGAGGGCGAGCAGGGTTGTCGGGTTGAGCCCGAGACCCTGGTTGGTCTCGTTTAGGAACAGCCCGCAGAAAACGTCCGCGCTGAACTGCGTCGTCAGCCGCTGCCAAACGGCGAGATCGTCAGTCATTGATGCGAGCAGTTCGGCCACTTGCCCGTCGAGGTCTCCGGGTGCCCGACGTGCGGCACTCTTGTGCCACATGCCTGTTTTGGAGATGCGGTCTACGTTTTTAGGCGAGCGCCAAGTTCCACCTTTCAGCGCACTGAGGTCAGGCTGACATCCAAGCACCACGCTGATTTCCTCAGGCTGTAGCTCATCTCCCCTGAACCGCAGACTCACCGCCGTTCTATTGATGACAGCCATGGTTGTTCCTGATTCGATAGGCCGCGAATAACCGGCTGATGCACGAGGGGCAACCATGAAGCGCCACATTGAGGGTTGGGACCGTCGCCAGAGCTTCCTGCTGCCCGAGTGCGTGGATGACTATGTCGGCGAGGACAACCCGGTCCGGGTGGTCGACGCGTTCGTGGACGAGCTGGACCTTGCCGAGCTTGGCTTCGGCCGCACCACGCCCGCCGACACGGGCCGACCTGGCTACCATGCGGCCACGCTGCTCAAGCTCTATCTCTACGGCTACCTGAACCGCGTGCTCTCCAGCCGCCGCCTGGAGCGTGAAGCGCAGCGCAACCTTGAGGTGCTCTGGCTGACCGGCCGCCTCGCCCCGGACTTCAAGACCATCGCCGACTTCCGCCGTGACAATGGCCCGGCCATCAAGGCGACCTGCCGCCAGTTCGTCCTGCTATGCCGCAAGCTCGACCTGTTCTCCGACAGCCTGGTCGCGATCGACGGCAGCAAGTTCAAGGCGGTGAACAGCCGTGACAAGAGCTACAGCCAGTCTGTCGTCCAGCGGCGGATGCAGCAGGTGGACGCCAGCATCTCCCGCTACCTGTCGGCTCTCGACACGGCTGACCGGCACGATCCCGGTGTGCCCTCCGGCAAAGTCCAGCGGCTGCGGGAGAAGCTGGACAGGTTACGCGGGCAGATGCGGGATCTGCGCGAGATGGAGGCCGTCGTAGCAGCATCACCGGACGGGCAGGTTTCGTTGACCGATCCGGACGCCCGGGCCATGACCTCGGCCGGGCGCGGAACAACTGTCGTCGGATACAACGTCCAGGCCGCTGTGGACACGACGCACCACCTGATCGTGGCGCACGAGGTCACCAACATCGGCAACGACCGTGCGCAGCTCGCGCCGATGGGCAGGCAGGATCAAGAGGCGACTGGCCGGACCGCTCTGACGGTGCTGGCTGACCGCGGCTACTACTCCGGACGCCAGGTGCTGGAGTGCACGGATGCTGGGATGGCGCCCTACGTGCCCAAGCCTCTTACCTCGGGTGCCAAGGCCGAGGATCGGTTTGGCAAGCAGGATTTCGTCTACTTGCCCAAAGACGATGCCTATCGTTGTCTGAGGTTGCCCCGTTCTCGTGGACGGTTTGTGGACTTCGGAGCTACGTGTCGGCTTCTGCTGTTTGCATGGAGGCTTCGTAAGCCATGGGCGAGCGGTATCCCAGGGCAGAGTGAAGTCTGACGGGGTTGTACCAGCCCTCGATGTAGCTGAAGCAGGCCATCTTAGCCTCGGCCTGGGATGCAAATCGGCGGCGGCTCAACAACTCTGCCTCCAGCGTGGAAAAGAAGCTCTCCGCCATCGCATTGTCGTAGGCATCTCCGACCGAACCCATCGAGGGCCGCACACCCGCTTCAGCGCAGCGCTTGCCAAACGATACGGACGTGTACTGGCTGCCCTGGTCGCTATGGTGGATGACGTCCCTCGGCCGGCGCTGACCAATTGCCGCCTCCATCGCATCGAGCACCAACTCGGTTCGTAGGTGATTGGCCATAGACCAGCCGACGATCTTGCGGCTCCACGCGTCCAAGACCACGGCGAGGTAGAGGAACCCCGTCGCGGTCGGCACATAGGTGATGTCGGCGACCCAGAGCTGGTCCGGCCCGGACGCGGTGAATTTGCGGTCCACCAGGTCCGGTGCTGGCCGCGCTTCCTGATCACGCCGCGTCGTCACCGGGCCACCATGCCGATGGCTGGCACCTACCAAACCCGCCTGCCGCATCAGCCGCGTAATTCGTTTGCGGCCATGCTTCTCGTCGCGCCCTTGCAACTCGGCATGGACGCGTGGCGCCCCATACGTCTGTCGCGAACTGGCGTGCACCGTAAGCACTCGCTTCAGCAGCGCTGCGTCGGCAACAGCATGCGCCGACGGCGGCCTATGCACCCAGGCGTAGTAGCCAGCCTTGGACACGCCGAGCACGCGCGCCATCGTGGCAACAGGGAAACAGGCCTGATTGGCGCTCATGAACCGGAAGAGCCCGACGACACCGCGCCCGTCTCCCGTGCAAACCAGGCCGCGGCTTTTGACAAAATATTCCGCTCCCATGCGTATTCCGACGATGCCGCCCGGGTATTCCAACCCTAATCCGCGCATCGTTCTAATCTGATGCCGCCCACCATTCCGATCTGATCGCGCCCGGGTGGTGTCGTCTCACAGGTCGGTTTTGGTCATGTCATGGTGGTGCAGCCGAGGTCAAGCAACGGCCCGCTGCTTGCGCAGGCTTTCCCCTTTCAGCTCGATGCGGTGGGCGTTGTGGATGAACCGGTCCAGGATGGCGTCGGCCAGTGTCGGGTTGCCGACGATGTCGTGCCAGCGGTCGACTGGCACCTGGCTGGTGATGATCAGCGACCCAGCATTGTAGCGGTCCTCGACGATTTCCAGCAGGTCGCGCTGCTGTTCGGCGATCAGCGGCTCCGGTCCCCAATCGTCCAGGATCAGCAGGTCCACCCGGGCAAGCTGCTTCAGTAGCCGAGCATACCGGCCGTCGCCGCGGGCCAGGGCGAGTGCAGCAAACAGCCGCGGCACCCGCTGGTAGAACACCGACAGGTTCTCCCGGCACGCTTTATGGCCGAGCGCGCAGGCCAGCCACGACTTGCCGACGCCTGCTTGTCAAACAGCACGCAAATCTGACCCCCACCGGCGTCCAAAAGTGACCCCCTTCCGGTTGCCCTCTTGCGGTGTGCGATGCGCTAGTTGCGGTTCCTGAACCGCCAGCTGTCGTTGCCAGTCTCGATGATGTCGCAGTGATGGGTGAGCCGGTCGAGCAGCGCCGTTGTCATCTTGGCGTCGTTGAACACGGTCGGCCATTCGGCAAACAGCAGGTTGGTGGTGACCAGCACCGAGGTCTGCTCGTAGAGGCGGCTGATCAGATGGAACAGCAACTGGCCACCACTCTGGGCGAACGGCAGATAGCCCAGCTCGTCCAGCACCACGAGGTCCAGGCGGGTGAGTTGCTCGGCCAGCCGTCCGGTCTTGCCAGTGCGGGCTTCGGTCTCGAGCCGGTTGACCAGATCGATCACGGTATAGAACCGCACCCGCCGCCCGAGCCGGATGCAGCTGAGCGCGATCGCCACCGACAGGTGCGTCTTGCCCGTGCCAGTGCCGCCGACCAGCACCGCATTGCGCTGGCTGTCCAGGAACGAGCCTGTGGCCATGTCGCGCACCAGCCCCTCGTTGATCGGCGTTCCGGAGAAGTCGAACTCCGCGACCTCCTTGATCAGCGGCAGTTTGGCGGCCGCCACCTGGTAGCGGATCGAGCGCGCCTGCTTCTCGGCAATTTCGGCCTGCAACAGGCTGCCGACGATGTCCTGCGCCGCGTGCTGGCGCTTGAGGGCGTTGCTCAGCACTTCGTCGTAGGCGGCCCGCATGCCGAGCAGCTTGAGCTCGCGCATCAGTTCGATGACTTCATGACGTTCCACGGGTCGTGCTCCTTAAGGTGTCGTAACGTGCACAGTCGGCCACCGGCTCATGCCGGAGGCGCAGCGCATCAGGGGTAGTGATGGTCGGCGCAGTCAGCGTCGGCCACTGTCGCGACAAGGCATTGAGAACCACGTCGCTGCTGCACAGGCCTGCTGTCAGCGCCTCGCCACAGGCGGCCTGCACCGCGGGCAGTCCGTCCAGCAGCACGGCGTTCAGGATGGCCACCATCTGTCGGTCGCCATCGGCCGACCCGTGCAGGCGGTTCTGCACGCGCCCCAGAGCGCCAGGCAGCACCCAGTCCTTGAACGGAGCGCCATTGCGCAAGGCGCCGGGCTTGCGTGCCAGCACCGGCACATAGTGCCAGGGATCGTAGACCGTCTGCTCGCGGCCAAAGCACCGCGGATGGTCGGCTACGGTCTGCCCGTCCTGGCGAATGGTGATCCGCTCGGCGTAGGCGTGCACCTCGACCGGGCGTCCTACCGCCTGCGCCATCACCGAGTATTTGTTTTTATCGTAGGTCACCAGACAGGTTTTGGAGACCGCCGCGGTGCGGGCGTTGAACCCATCAAAGCGTCCGGCATACGGCACCAAGCTGGACCGCTCTTGCTCAAACATGTCCCAAACCGGGCAGTCACGCCGCTCGGGATGCGGATGCACGCGCGCATACTGCACGCACTGCTCCAGCAGCCAGCTGTTCATGTCGATGAAGCTTGCGAACTTCAATCGTGGCTTGAAGAACCGACCTCGTACGACGCCGACCTGGTTCTCAACCTGACCTTTCTCCCACCCTGAGGCCGGGGTGCAGGCGGTGGGCTCGACCAGATAGTGGCTGCACATCTGGGCAAAGCGCCGGTTGAACTGCCGCTCACGGCCAATCAGCAGCGCGTCTACCGCTGTGCGCATGTTGTCGTAGATGCCGCGCTGGCACGCACCCTTGTAGAATGCGAACGCCTTGTCGTGCGCGTCGAACACCATCTCCTGCGCCTGCCGCGGATAGGCACGCACGAACGGCATCCGACTATGGCAGAGCCTAACCTGGGCTACCTGCACGATGGTGGTGGTGCCGTGCAGGACCACGACCTCGGTCGACCAGTCGAACTGGTAGGCCTCGCCCGGCGCAAAGCTCAGCGGGACATAGGCATCCGATGAACCAGTGCCCCGCTTGCGTTGCCTAGCCTGGGCGTAGCGGCGCACGGTGTCGTAGCCACCCTCGAAACCCTCGGCCCGAAGATCCTCGTAAATCCGGACCAGGTCGAGCCGCTCACGGCTGGACAGCCGGTCATTGGCGGCAAGCCGCCGGTCCAGCATCTCGGTCCAGGCACCAAGCTTGGGCCGCGGCTGCACCGCACGCTCATACGAGAACGCCGTCTCTCCCGAACGCAGCACCCGCCGCACCGTGTTGCGCGCCAGGTCGAACTCCCGAGTGATCTGCTTGATCGACTTGCCGTCGACGAAATGCGCCCGCCTGATCCGGGCAATCGTATCCACAACCAGCATCTCCCCCACCACCCATCTGCATGGGCGGCATCATCACAGATCGAAGGGGGTCAGTTTTGGACGCTGATCACCCTACTCAGGGGGTCAATTTTCCACGCTGTTCCACAAGGTCGATCACGGTATAGAACCGCACCCGCCGTCCGAGCCGGATGCAGCTGAGCGCGATCGCCACCGACAGGTGCGTCTTACCCGTGCCGGTGCCGCCGACCAGCACCGCGTTGCGCTGGGTGTCCAGGAACGATCCTGTGGCCATGTCACGCACCAGGCCTTCGTTGATCGGCGTGCCGGAGAAGTCGAACTCCGCGACCTCCTTGATCAACGGCAGCTTGGCGGCCGCCACCTGGTAGCGGATCGAGCGGGCCTGCTTCTCGGCGATCTCGGCCTGCAGCAGGCTGCCGACGATGTCCTGTGCCGCGTGCTGGCGCTTGAGCGCATTGCTCAGCACCTCGTCGTAGGCCGCTCTCATGCCGAGCAGCTTGAGCTCGCGCATCAGGTCGATGACTTCATGACGTTCCATTGTTCGTGCTCCGGAGGGTGTCGTAGCGTGCACAGTCGGCCAACGGCTCATGCCGCAGGCGCAGCGCATTAGGGGTGGTGATGGTCGGCGCAGTCAGCGTCGGCCGCTGTCGCGACAAAGCGTTGAGCACCACGTCGCTGCTGCACAGACCTGCCGTCAGCGCCTCGCCGCAGGCAGCCTGCACCGCGGGCAGCCCGTCCAGCAGCACGGCGCTGAGGATGGCCACCATCTGTCGGTCGCCGTCGGCAGACCCATGCAGGCGGCTCTGCACCCGTCCCAGAGCGCCAGGCAGCACCCAGTCCTTGAACGGAGCGCCATTGCGCAGGGCGCCAGGCTTGCGCGCCAGCACCGGCACATAATGCCAGGGATCGTAGACCGTCTGGTCGCGGCCGAAGCACCGCAAATGGTCCGCCACCGTCTGCCCGTCCTGGCGGATGGTGATCCGCTCGGCATAGGCGTGCACCTCGACCGGGCGCCCCACCGCTTGGGCCATCACCGAGTATTTGTTCTTGTCGTAGCTCACCAGGCAGGTCTTGGAGACCGCCGCGGTGCGGGCGTTGAACCCGTCGAAGCGCCCGGCATACGGCACCAGGCTGGACCGCTCCTGCTCGAACATGTCCCAGACCGGACAATCGCGTCGCTCGGGATGCGGATGCACACGCGCATACCGCACGCATTGCTCCAGCAGCCAGCCGTTCATGTCGGCAAAGCTTGCGAACTTCAGCCGCGGCTTGAAGAACCGGCCCCGCACGACGCCGACCTGGTTCTCGACCTGACCCTTCTCCCAGCCCGAGGCCGGGGTGCAGGCGGTGGGCTCGACCAGATAGTGGCTGCACATCTGGGCAAAGCGGCGGTTGAACTGCCGTTCACGGCCGATCAGCAACGCGTCCACCGCCGTGCGCATGTTGTCGTAGATGCCGCGCTGGCAGGCGCCCTTGTAGAATGAGAACGCCTTGTCGTGCGCGTCGAACACCATCTCCTGCGCTTGGCGCGGGTAGGCCCGCACAAACGGCATCCGGCTATGGCAAAGCCTGACCTGGGCCACCTGCACGGTGGTGGTGGTGCCGTGCAGGACCACCACCTCGGTCGACCAGTCGAACTGGTAGGCCTCGCCCGGCGCAAAGCTCAGCGGTATGTAGGCATCCGACGAACCGGTGCCGCGCTTGCGCTGCCGGGCCTGGGCATACCGGCGCACGGTGTCGTAGCCACCCTCGAAGCCCTCAGCCCGCAGATCCTCGTAGATCCGCACCAGGTCGAGCCGCTCACGGCTGGACAGCCGGTCGTTGGCGGCAAGTCGCAGATCCAGCGTCTCGGTCCAGGCGCCAAGCTTGGGCCGCGGCTGCACCGCACGCTCATACGAGAACGCCGTCTCGCCCGAACGCAGCACCCGCCGCACCGTGTTGCGGGCGAGCTCGAACTCCCGCGCAACCTGCTTGATCGACTTGCCGTCAACGAAATGCGCCCGCCTGATCCGGGCAATCGTATCCACAACCAACATCTCCCCACCACCCATCTGCATGGGCGGCATCATCACAGATCAAAGGGGGTCAGTTTTGGACGCCGACCACCCCACTCAGGGGGTCAATTTTCCACGCTGTTCCACAGCCGGCCATACCCATCGCCTGCAGCCGCTTGGCAAACACCTCCGCGTAGCAAAACGCGCATCCCGGCGACAGCTTGGAGCATCCTGTCACGGGATTCCACGTGTGTTCAGTCCATTCGATGCGCGACGATGTGGTCATTCCCGCGGTGTTCCTCCAGAAAAAAGTCCCGGCACGCCAAACAACCTATGAGCGGCGGTTATCGTGCGCCCCCTGCAAGCTGCGCCCCATCGCGCTCGCGCTCGATGCAGCCTCCTTCATCTTGTCGCACGCACTCGTGGTTCTGTATATGTTCCATAGTGGCCGGGGCGCCTGATAAGGCAAGTGGGCTTGTAGCGTTCGATATATCGAGGGTTCGCCGTCGTCGGTGATGGTCAAAGGCAGCAGCTTTTTCTGCGAGCGATTCAGCCGCTGTTTGAAAGCCCGTATCATGCCGCCACGGCGGTGTTGATGCCGGCCGACCGAGCGGCGCCCGCGGCCAGGAACCGCATGATCTACGCGGTGTGGAGCTGAAGAGGCGCTGGACGTCGGTGTCGAGCGGCCGAATCACCTCGCTTCCTGCGCCGAGCCAGTGGCGAGCAATCGCCAATCTGCTGCGGCCTCGCAGTGCTGGACATGCGAACGGCACTTCTTCCTTAGGGTCCGAGCTTGAATAATCGATCCATCAGCTTCGGATGAAGCCTTGCAAAGCGGGATCAGGAGGTAATTTCTGGAGCACTTATTCGATCTCGGACCCTTAGTCTGAGGCGGCCGGTGGAGTGGTGAACGTCCTTCCACGGCGGCAGAGTACGGCGGGTAACCTGGTGCGGTTAGAACAAAACAGAACTGGTTTCATACGGTCAGTCTCAGGTCACCGTCACGATCTTCACGCCGGCTCCCAGCAGCAGGTTGTAGAGGCTGTTGATCGCCAGGCGCGCGCCGCGCTGCGCGCAGTAGGTGAATAGGACACGTTGCTTGGCGCGGGTGAACGCCACGAAGAAGCCAGCGGTGGCTTCAGCTTGATCTTCAAAGAAGCTGCGCTTCCAGGCTGCGTCGTCCAACCCGACGAAAATCACCGTGTGGTATTCGAGGCCCTTGCTCTTGTGGATCGTCATGAGCGGGACCGAGTGCACGCCCTCATAGGCGTCGAGCGTTGCTGTCCAGTCTCCGGAGCCGTGCGAGCAGGCGGCTAGGTGGACCGCCATGGCGTCCTCAATCTTGCCGAACCAACCGCCCTGCGAGTAGGCGGGGTGCGCGACGAGCAGGCGAACACGTCCTATGAAGTCGAGCGCGTCGCTGATGACGGCCTGTGCAGCCACATGGCTAGCAGGCGGCGCTGGGTAGCGCGCCTTTAGGGCCAAAGCGAACGCGTCGAGTTCGCGCGCGAAGCGGGCATGCGCGGTATTGTCGTCCGCAGCCATGCCGCGGAGAGAGCCGAGCGCGTCCTGGCACTCGGTCCAGAACCGACCAGCGCGCGGGGTCATGGCGAGGCGCAGGACCGACAAGACCAGATCGCTTGCTTCGTCGGCGAGCAGTTCCTGAACCATGACTTCGCCGACCTTCCCGGCCTCATTCCGAAGAGGGACCCCGGCAGCCTGAAAGGCGGGCTCGAGGACCGCAGCGTATCTGTCCGCCAGCTGTCGCACGAGCAGGACGAAATCGCGGGGTTGAAGATCGCGCTTCTTCATTTCCGATCGCACGAAGCCGGCGAGCTTTGCGGCCTCCGCCTGTGGCGTTTCGAAGTCGAGGATCGCACAACTGTCCCCCGTAATTGTCGCCTTCGCCTTAGAGATGGGCGGGACCGCTTTGGTGTCGAGCGCCTGAGCAAGCACATGCTGGATGCGGACCAGGTCGGGCGACGATCGATAGTTGTTCAGCAGCGGCGTGCGAAGGGCGGCGAAGTTCGCCTCCAACGCCTTAAACGGGTCTGACATCGCCATGGCCCAGCGCATGATCTGCTGCTTGTTGTCGCCGACGGCCGTGACGATGACGTCGCTGCGCAGAAAGATTGTTCTGACCAGATCGTATTGCACCGGCGTCGTGTCCTGGAACTCATCCATGAACAGGTGTGAGTATGTCAGCTGGAGGGCTTTGCGCGGAATGTGATTCAAACGAAGGAGAAGCTCCACGAGCCGGCCGATCATTGGGAAGGACAGGCGCGATTTCCTGCCGGCGCCGAGCGAAGATTGCCAAAATCGGTCGGCGGCCCATTGACCGACGGTCGGATTGGGCCAGCCATCCGCCGGTAGAGGAGCGCCAAACAGAAGCTGATGCTCGAACTGCTTGGTCCCAATGGCCTGGATATCGGCGTAGGTTCCAATCGCCGTCGGCGGCGCGCCCACCTGCTGAGAGAGAAAGCTCCGATAAAGGGTGTCGTTCGTCCACATGATCTCGTAATCAGGACGGGGTCGCCACCTCTCGGGAAGCGTCTGCCCAAAGCGATCGAGCAGGCCCTTGGCGAACGCATCGAACGTCATCGAATCGAGGCGGCTCGCGTGCGCGCGGTGACAGCGCTGGCGCACACGGGCCGCAAGGTTGGTCGCCGCGTCGCGTTTGAAGCTGATTGCGAGAATGCGACGCGGAGCAGGAGCCGCGCCCGTCTGGAGAAGGAACGCGGCGCGCTGAGCGAGGAGCTCGGTCTTGCCAGCGCCGGGGCCGGCAATGACCGAGCGGTTCTCGGTTGATCGGACGACCGTAATCGCGTTCGCTTCGAGCTCTTCGACTCCGATCGGACGCCAGTCCTCAGGCCGCACGCGGCGCGCTAGAACAACCACCTCAGTCCCGCCGCAACTTTTCGGAAACGTGTTTTAGCAGCTCCTTGAGTCCAACCGGCATCTTTTTCTTAAGGTCCGACATCTTGATATGGGCGAGGGCTGCCAAATGGGTGGCTGGCTTGCTATGGGTTAGGAAGTGGTAGCGGTAGTCGCGCAGCAGTGGCGGACAGTCGGCGAAGTGCGTTTCGTACGCCGCAATGCCATCACCTGCGCCGAGTACGGCTGTCGCGGCCTGCTCTGGGGTTGATTTCGGTCCGCCGCCCGCGGGGATAGTGGCGTTGTAAGCATCGGGGAAGGCTTTCAGCATCGCGAGATCGAGATCTAGCGGCGACGAGAAGAAGACACCGTGGGGTTTGAGGCTGTCGGCCCAGCCCTTTAAGTGCTTGACTTCATCCCAAGTATGCATCTTTTCGAAATCCGCGTCAGAGAGCATGCCGCTGGTGGTCGCGAGAAGCTTGACCTTCGATATTCCGATATCCATCAAGTTTTGGATTGCAATTTTTACCCGTCCGAAGCCGCCACCATCGCGGCCAAGGTCCATATCGAGCAAGGTCGCGTACGGGATGCCGAGGTCGGTAAGGAGCCGCCAAAAGTGTTGCACGTGTCGGCCGCCGAGCGGGACAATCGCGACGAACGCGGGATCGATCAGCAGATCGAGCGCCTCCGCAAGGCGGGGCAGGACGATGCGTTCAGAGTCGCCCTCCACGAGCAGGACGAAGCGTGCGAAGTAGAGCTCCGGGTAGGCTACGATTGCGCCACGCACGAACTTGGCATCCTCACCGTCACCCTTTGGAAGCTTGATCTTCTTGAGGGAAGAGGCGCGGGTCTCAGGCTCGCATCGGCAGTAGCGTACTTCACGGGGCTTCACGCGACTGAGCACGGCTGGCGAGTGGCTGGTGACGATTGCTTGCGCCCCGCCTTCCTGGGTGAGCGAGCGGACCTGCTTGACGATGCGCGCCAGGAAGAACGGCGAGAGATGGTTCTCCGGCTCTTCCATTGCAAAGATGGTGATGGCCGGGATCGACAACTCGTCGTCCAAGAACCCCTCGACCTCGCCCGCGACAACCTTGCGCTCGAGATCAAAGACCGCAGACGCCAAAGCGAAATAGAAAAGCGACTGCTGCCCGTCGCTGAGCGCATCTAGGTTGCGCTCCTGACCGTCCGGACCCTGCTCAAAGATCACGGCGATCTGCCGGATCGCTTCCTCAAACCGACGGCTGACTAAACTGAGGCGTGGCTTGGTGTCCACTACCTCGTCGTGCATCTCAGCCCATCTTGTCTGGAGCGCCTCGCCGATCGACGCGATGGCGGCTTCCTCTTCGAAGGCAGCCGTAAGGCTTTCACCGGCTTTCTCAACCGCATCCTTAGTCTTCTTCGTCCACTCGATCGCGCGAAGCAGGCGGGCGGCAAGCGCGCCCGTGCTCGCCCGCACCTGGGTTGCCGCGTCTCGACTCGCGGGCGTGTAATAGAGCTGGACGAGCCCTCGGTCGGCGGGCGCAACGGGATGCTTTTTGTCATCAGGCGGTTCGGCATCAAGGCAATCGACCCAAAAGAGATCCTGCGACACCTCGCCGTCGGCGGTCTTGTCGTCCTCCCAACGTGCCTCGAGCCTGAGCCGGCATACTGGCGCCTTGTCGGTCCTCGTGATGAGCATGTGCCTAAAACAAGGCGCGATCGTCTCCGGAGTGGCCGTGTCGTCGGTAAGCTCGGGGAGCACGATCAGCACGTCGACGAAAAGGTCCTTCGGATCGCGATCGTCGGGATCATCCTCCGGCCCGAGGTGGAAGTCCGATCGCTGGATGGTGCGTTGCGCGCGGCTGACGCCGAAGAGCTTCGCAAGGGCATGCAGAAACGCAGTCTTGCCAGCGCCGTTGGGGCCCACGATCGCCGTGACTTCAGAGGACAGCGTCACGCTGATCGGATCAGGGCCGAACGAGCGGAAGCCGGAGAGGGTGACGCTTTCTATCTGCACAAAGCTCGACTCGACTAGACGTTAAGAAGCGGATGGAAGAGGGTCAGTGCCCTCACTGAGAATGGCCAAGTAACGGCGATAGCTGAAGACACGCCCGCGCCGACGGCCGGTGACCTCCTCGACGACGCCGAGGCGATCAAGATCGGAAAGCGCAGCGTTGACTGTCGGCGCGGTCAGGCCGGTGCGCTCGACGAGCAGGTTTGCGGTCACGAAGGGGTTCTGCTGGAGCAAGTCGTGGATGCGCAGCGCCGAGCCCGCCCGCTCGCTGCCGCCCACGATCTGCTCGCGGTCTTCTTTGAATAGATCGACGATCCTGGTCGCTGCGTCGAAGGCTTGGTTCGCCGTTTCGGCAACGCCCTCAAGAAAGAACTCAAGCCACGCCTCCCAGGCACCTTGCTCGCGCACCTCTTGCAGAAGTCGATAGTAATCCGCTCGGTGAGTCTTGAGGTAGAGGCTGAGGTAAAGCAGCGGCGAGCGGAGCACGCCGTGGACGCAAAGGAAGAGAGTCACGAGTAGCCGACCGATGCGGCCGTTGCCGTCCAGAAAAGGGTGGATCGTCTCAAACTGGACGTGCAGGAGGCCAGCCTTGATGAGCGCCGGTAGCTTCGACTGGTTTTCGTGCATGAAGGTCTCTAGCGCCCCAAGGCAAGCGTCGAGCTCGGTGATAGGGGGCGGAACGAAGAGGGCGTTGCCTGGACGCGTCCCGCCGATCCAATTCTGTGAGTGACGAAATTCGCCTGGATCCTTTGTGCCTCCACGGCCGCTTTGGAGAAGGCGGGCGTGCATCTCGCGTATCAGCCGGAGCGACAGAGGCAGTTCCTTCAGCCGCTCCAGACCATACATCATTGCATCAACGTAGTTCGAGACCTCGCGGATATCGTCGATTGGCTGGCCTGCCTGAGCCTCCGTTTCGAACCGTAGCAGGTCGGTGAGGGTTGATTGCGTTCCCTCGATTTGTGAGGAGAGCACCGCCTCCTTGCGGACGTACATGTAAAGGAACAGCTCCTGGCGCGGCAGGAGCATGGTGATGCCATCGAGACGGCCGAGCGCGCGTTCGGCCAGGCTAAGCCGCTCCAAGAGCGAGAGCACATCTATTGGTGGATCTGGCGGAAGCGACGGTGGGACGAAGGCGCGCACGATCTCACCCGCCACAGGCGCTTCTAATACCAGCGGCCCTAAATCATGACCTCTGCCCATTCGCGATGCCCTGTGGACCGAACGACATCTGGCGTGCTGGTGAGCGCGTTCCAGGCTGCGCAGGTTGCGTCCAGGATGGCTTCGTATGTGTCCCATACCTGGTGGCCGAATTTGTTGCCGCGCAGGTAGGCCCAGATGTTCTCGACCGGGTTGAGTTCCGGGGCGTAGGGCGGCAGGGTCAGCAGCACGATGTTGCTGGGCACGTCCAGCTTGGGTGAGCGGTGCCAGCCTGCGCCGTCGATGACCAGCAGGGCGATGGCGCCCAGCGTGACACAGGTGCTGATTTCGGCCAGATGCTTGTTCATGGCATCGACGTTGACGATAGGCAGCACCAGCGCACTGCCGACGCCGCGGGCCGGACAGATGGCGCCAAACAGATAGACCCAGTTGAACCGGTGGTCACGCAAGGCGCGCGGCCGAGAGCCGCGCCGCGCCCAAATGCGGGTTAACGTACCTTGCTGGCCGACCCTGGCTTCGTCTTGAAACCAGACTTCGACCGGCTTGCCGGCGTGCTGCGTGCCGATCGCATCGCGCGCCAGGCCGGCGAAGTTTTTTTAAAAGCCTCCTGTGCCACAAGATCGGTTTGCGGGTGCAGCGGACGCACGCAGAGCTTGCGATAGCCAAGCCTGCGCAGCAATTTGCCCACACTGCGCTCGTGCAGCTCGACGCCGAACGCGCGTGCGATACGCTTCTGGAGATCGGCACGCCGGAACCGCACGACCCCGTCTTCAGCCAAGGTAGCGCCCTCCTCCACCCAGCGTGCAACGCGGCCCTGCTCAACCCAGCTCAGGCTGGCGGGCCGACCGCTGCGTGCCCGGTCGGCAAGCCCGTCCAGCCCCGCCTCGTTGTAGCGGTGCACCCAATCACGCAGGGTCTGCCGGTCCATGCCGCAGGCCCGCGCAGCCTCCTCCCGGCTCGCCCCGTCCAGTATCTGCGCAATGGCCAAAACACGACAGGCCTGTTTGGAATCCGCAAGCCGCCGGGCCGCAGCACGCAATTCGGCCGCGCTCAACTCCGTCCGTGTGATAGCCACTGCCGCCATGTCCGCCTCGCGAATCGATGCACACAAAAGCGAATCACGTCCGACGGCGGTTGGGAATCCCACACGAGTCAGCAGTTTGGGCCGGTGGTATAAGAAGCGGCCGAGCCGCATGTTGATGGGACCGTCAGACATAAGCGCGACCATGGCCCTTGGCGCTTATTAAAGCAATGCACACTTGGCTTAATTAGCGAGCTTACTAAGGTAAGCGGCCTTAAATAAGGGGGCCGTGTGTCAGGTTGTACGCAGAGGATGAAGGACAGCACCTTGCCGGGACCGGTGGCCGGGGTCGTCTGGCTGCCGCCTTTACGTAATGCGCTTTCATCGAGCCTACCGCGGATCAGCAGCCGATTGGGACGTGCGAGCTCCGCGGGCTGTAAAGATCTCCGATACCAGTTCGAGATCGCGAGATCGCCAACCGCTACACAAGTGCAGCGCTAAATGAGATAGACAAAAAAGACGTGAGAAGGAATGTTATCACGCCTTGTAGGCGTGCTACAGCCTTGGCGATGGCAAACCCACTCACCGAAGCTTGCAAGCGCCAGCTAGCCCGCCTGGACGGCGCCAAGCCGCCATCGCCTTGGGCGGCCATGGCACTGGCCAAGTCGCGAGAATATCAGGACGCTGCCGATGCGCCATCGACGCTACGGGCCTACGCCGGCGACCTGGCCCACTACAAAGCCTGGTGCGAGAAGCACGGGTTCACACCCATGCCGGCCACACCCGAAAGCGTCGGCGCCTACCTGGCCGCCGCTGGCGAAGGCTACGCCATGCCGACCCTGCGACGCCGCGTGGCTGCTATCGCGCGGGCGTGTGGCGTGGCCGGCCAGCCGCTCGATACCAAGCATCCCGCCATTCGCGAGACGCTGCGTGGCATCGGGCGCAAGCACGGGACGCCGGCCAGGCGCTCCGCCGCGCTGACCACCACGGAGATCAAGAAGCTTTGCAGCGCGTGCGGACTCGATCTATCGGGCATGCGCGACAGGGCGTTGTTCCTCATCGGGTTTGCTGGAGCTATGCGACGGTCCGAACTCGTCGGATTGGACGTCAGTCACGTGACTTGGACCACAAGCGGACTGAAGTTGTTGATCGAGCGATCGAAGACTGACGCCAGCGGAGAGGGCGCGGAGATCGCCATCCCTCGCGGCGGGTTAGAGGAGACATGCCCGGTCAGGTCGCTGAAAAGCTGGCTTGAAGCGGCGGAGATCAAAACGGGCCCGCTATTCCGAAAGGTCAACCGCGGCGGCAAGGTCGAAGCCGCCAGGCTGACGCCAGACGGCGTGCGTCAGATCCTCCTCAAACGCGCCCACCAGGCTGGCATCAAGGGCACGCTCGCGGAGCCGGTTAGTCCGCACGGCATGCGGGCTGGCTTCGTGACGACGGCCTACCGCAACGGCGTGCCGGACGAAGAGATCATGGGCCATACACGGCACCGTAGTCTGACGACCATGCGCAGTTACGTGCGACGGGCCAAACTCAGCACCACTAGTCCGGCCGGCAAACTCGGGTTGTGAACTTGCTGCTTCGTTCAAGTTGTTGCTTCGCCCGTGGCTTCGGTGGGCGGGTCACTTGAAGCGGTTCTTGGGACTGATCGCTTGACCCGTCCCACGGGTGGTTTCCATTCACCGCGCTTGCGAGCAGTCTAGGGTCCGTTCGCATTTCGCGACTTGAGTCGGTCACGGGAAGCCTGGTTTGGTTGGTCGTCTGAGCGGAGAGACGATGCAAGTGTTGACGGATGCCCAATGGGCGAAGTTCGAAGCAGCTATCGCGGCGGCTGAAATTCGTGGAGCCCGTCCGCGGACCGAAGATCGCCGCACGATCGAGGCGATCATCTGGCGGCTCGACAACGGGGCAAAATGGCGTTCGATCCCAGCCGAGCTGGGCGACTGGCATCATGCCTACCTCCGCTTCCGCCGGTGGGCTGTGCGTGGCGTGTGGGACAAGATCATGGCTCACTTGGTGGCGCAGGGAGAGCCGAAGTTGGCGTTTGCCTGCATCGACGGCACGATCGCTCGCGCTCATCAGAAGGCCTCCGGTGCGCGACCCGGCAAAGCCTTGGGCAAAGACCGGGATTGAGTCTGCGACTCACTCGCGATGTAGCCGACAAAGGCGAGGCGCTGGGCCGATCGCGGGGTGGGCTTGGCACCAAGATCGTCGGTGTCTGCGATGCGGCCGGACGGCTGGTAGACTTCCTGCTGGCACCCGGCCAGGCCCATGAACTGGCACCGTCCCTGACACTCCTGCACCGGTTGCCGGAGGCGCCCTCGTGGGTGCTGGCCGACATGGCTTGCGACGCTCGGGCCTTCCGCTCGGATGTGCGTGCCATGGGCGCCATTCCTGTGGTGCCATCGCGCCGCGGGACCAAGCAACCGGAGCCGTGTCCCGACTACATCTATCGGCATCGCAACCTGATCGAACGCTGCTGGTCGCGGTTGAAGGAAGCGGCGCGCCATCGCAACCCGATACGACAAGACCGCGACATCCTACGCCGCCGGCGTTGCAATTGCCGCATCACTGGACTGGATCAAGGGCCTGCTTCGGTAAGCACCGAAATGCGAACGGACCCTAGCGTATAAGGCCCAGTGACCGCGAAGCTGTGCGTTTTGGCCATTTGGGGTGACGTGTTCCGCTTCCGGTCCTTAAGGTCGCCTGCTTGGGTGCGGACAGGGGCGGAGTCGGATGCAGCGGCTGTGGTCGGCGGACGAGTTGGGCGAGCGCTGGTCGCTGCTGCCAGAGGATCTGGCGCTGCTGGCCGGGCGGGTTGACGCCGGCAAGCTCGGCTTCGCGGTCCAGCTCGCGTTCTGGCGCAGCACGGCCGCTTTCCCGACGAGGAAGCGGAAGCGGACGTGGCGCCGGCGGTCGTCGCCCACCTTGCTGCCCAGATCGGCGTAGGCGCCGATGCGCTGGACGGCTACGCCTGGGCGGGCCGCAGCGGGCGCCGGCACCGGGTGGCCATCATTGACCACCTTGCGGTCGCCGCGTTCGACGAGGTGGCCAAGGCCCGGTTCCGCCGCTGGCTGGCCGACGACGCGCTGCCGCGCGAGTTCGCGGCGCCGGTCCTGGACGAGGAACTCAGTGCCTGGTTCGCCCGCAGCCGCGTGACCCGGCCCGGCGCCTACCGCCTTGGCCGTATCCTGCGCTCAACGACTGCTGGATATGCTGCGCCCGCATGGAGATGTGCCACCAATCCAGGATACAGGTGACTGGCTCACGCACCGCGCAGCCCGCACCAAGCCGGGAAGCGCTGCCTCGCCGTCACTGAGAACTGTGACGCGGGCACCTGGCCACCATCCCTGGTCCACGAGCGCCTTGCGGATGCTTAGCAGCGGCGATTCTGCACCTCTAGGCGCCAGGGCAAATCGGCGCGGCGGCCTTCCCGCGGCTTCGATCTTACCAACCGTCACATCGATGTGTCGCGACTGGTATCCATGAGCTGCCCGGATATGTGCGCCGTCAATCAGGACCATCATCTCCGGCGGGGGCCTGACTTCAGGCTCGGCTGACCGCGGGACCGCCGGCACCTGCTCGATGTCGGCCGCCATGCGATTTGTCCTGTTGCGCATCGTCGCGTGGCTTATCGGCTCGCAGGGTAAGAGGGCCTCCAGCAGCCGGGCCGCCTGGCGATAGGAGTGTCTGGCGCTCAGCTCGGCTTGGAGACGCCGCAGCTCAGGCGATGACCGAGTTAAGCCCTCTACGCCGCCGCATGATCGAGGACATGACGGTCCGCAATCTATCGCCGGCGACCCAGCGATCCTACGTGCACGCGGTCGCCAAGTTCGGCCGCTTCTTTGGCCGTTCGCCGGAGCGGCTTGGTCTGGAGGAAGTCCGCAGTTTCCAAGTCCATCTGGTTGCCGGCGGCATATACTGGCCGGCGTTGAACCAGACCGTCTGCGCCCTTCGGTTCCTTTACGGCGTGACGCTCAAGCAGGCGGACCTGCCGGAGCGGATCCCGTATGCTCGCACGCCGCGCAAGTTGCCCGTGGTGCTGGGGCCCGACGAGGTTGTGCTCTTCCTGGAGGCGGTGCCGAGCCTCAAGGCCCGCGCCGCGCTGACCACGGCGTATGCGGCTGGCCTGCGTGCCTCCGAGGCTGCTTGCATCAAGGTGGCCGACATCGACAGCAGCCGCATGGTCGTCCGCGTCGAACACGGCAAGGGCGGGCGGGATCGCTACGTCATCATGCGATTGCGTCCGTCAAGCTGGTGTAAAATCCGGTGTAGTTGAGGTGGCCATTGGTCAGGCGGCTATGGTGGCGATCTCATTGGGTATAGCGTCGATAGTCGGCGGTATGAGTTCGGCCATGGCCTCGGTCTGCATGTAGCGGTGCTGGAGTTGCCACTCGTCGTTGGCCTCCAGCAGCACCGCGCCAATCAGCCTGATGATAGCGCCCTCGTTTGGAAAGATGCCGACGACGTCGGCCCGGCGTTTGACCTCCTTGTTAAGCCGTTCGATCGGGTTGGTGCTGTGGATCTTCACCCGGTGCTGGGCGGGGAAGTTCATGTAGGCCAGCACGTCGGCCTCGCTCTCGTCGATGAACGCACCGAGCTTCGGCCATTTGTCGCGGAGTTGGTCGGCGACGTGACGCATGGTCTGGGTGGCGTTCTGATGGTCCAACTGGGTGAATGCCTGGCGAAGAGCGGCCGATACCATGTTCTGCTGGCCTTTCGGCACGTAGGCCTGTGCATTGCGCATCCAGTGAACGCGGCATCTTTGCCACGTGGAGCCCAGCACCCGGCGGATCGCAGCCTTCAGGCCTTCGTGCGCGTCTGAGATGACGAGCTTGGTGCCGCGCAGGCCCCGCTTGACCAGGCTCTTGAGGAACGTCGACCAGAACATCTCCGCCTCCGAAGGCCCGATGTGCAGGCCAACAATCTCGCGCTTGCCCTCGGTGTTCACGGCCACAGCGATTATCACCGCCACCGTCCTGATCTGCCCACCCTCACGCTGCTTGAGGTAGGTGGCATCCAGCCAGAGATAAGGCCAATCGCCGACAAGAGGGCGTTCGAGAAAGGCATTCACCCGATCGTCGATGTCCTTGCACAGCTTGCTCACCGTGCTCTTGCTGATCCCTGCCAGGCCATCGCCTGCACCAGGTCATCCACCCGCCGCGTCGACACGCCGCCGATCCACGCTTCCTGGATTACCGCCACCAGGGCCTTCTCGGACGTCTTGCGGGGCTCCAGAAACGGCGGGAAGTAGCTGCCCTGGCGCAGCTTGGGGATGCGGAGCTGCAGGCTGCCCAGCCGCGTGTCCAGCGTCCGGTCGCGGTAGCCGTTGCGATAGGTCGCCCGCTCGGCCGTGCGCTCGTGCCGTCCGGCGCCGATCAGCCCCTCTACGTCCGTCTCCATCAGCAACTGCACCACAGCCTCCGCCACACTGCGCAGGAAGTCGCCATCTCCGGCTTTCGCCAGCAGCTCGGCCAACGGTAGTCTGTCCTCGGTCATCGGGTCCTCGTCGGTTCAGGTTAGAGCCTCGCAACTCCACCTTAGCCAGCCGATCCGATGACCACCTCCGCCTACACCGCCGACGTCAGCGAAATTCCACCACGAGCACGGACGCTATCCGCTCGTCACCTGGAAGCTGGACCGCCTCGGCCGCGATCTTCGTCACCTGGTCAACCTCGTTCACGACCTGACCGGACGTGGCGTCGGTCTGAAGGTGCTCGCCGGCCAGGGCGCCAACCTGGACACCACGACGGCAAACGGGCGCCTGGTGTTCGGCATCTTCGCAGCATTGGCAGAGTTCGAGCGCGAGCTGATCATCGAGCGCACCCATGCCGGGCTGGCGTCAGCGCGGGCCCGGGGCCGCAGCGGCGGTCGACCGTTCAAGATGACAGCAGCGAAGCTCCGTCTCGCGCAGGCCGCCATGGGCCAGCCCGGCACCAAGGTCGGCGAGCTTTGCGCCGAATTAGGCGTCAGCCGTCAGACGCTCTATCGCCACGTAACACCCATGGGCGAACTACGTCCGGACGGCTTGAGTGTGCTTTCCAGGCAGAAACGACAAAGCTCAACCTCATCGCAGGCAAAGCATGGTTAGAGACGTTGAGGTCACAGCTTCCACGTCCAGACCGAATGAGGTTCTGCGCCTGCATTGGGCCGTGACCGCGAAGCTTTGTGGCTTAGCCATATGAATCAAACGACGAACTTGTCCGACACCGACCGCCGTCCGATTGCCGCCCGCCGGCTCCAGCCGGTCGAGCGTACGGCCGGGTGGCTGATCCAGCACGGCGCCTCGCCGAACCTCATATCAACCCTCGGTATGATCGCTGCCATAGGGGCCGGGCTCGCCTTCGCGTACGCCGGGTTTCATCCCTGGCTTTGGCTGGTTGGAGCGCTGCTGGTGCAGGTCCGGTTGATGGCAAACCTGCTGGACGGGATGGTGGCGATCGGGCGCGGCATCGCCTCGTCACTGGGCGAGCTGTTCAACGAGGTGCCTGACCGAGTATCGGACACGGCCGTGTTCGCCGGGTTGGGGGTGGTGGCAGGGCGGCCGGCTCTCGGGCTCGGCGTGGCCTTGGCTGCAATGGCAACCGCCTATATCCGTGCGATTGGTAAGGCAGCGGGACGGCCCAGCGACTTCTGCGGGCCCGGCGCCAAGCAGCATCGTATGGCGATCGTGACCGTATTCGCCGTATCGGCCGCCATCGCGCCCGCACGCCTTGCGGATCCGGTCTGGGAAGGACTGGCGAAGGCTTGCGACCAGGATGCGACCGTGCTGCGTAACCGTCTCGATCGCGACCGCGCCCGTGATGACACTCGCGAATGGGTGAGGAACAGGCGCGCGCGCGCACCCGGCACCTGATCGAACTTGGCGGCCTGGTCCAGAAGGCCGGGCTGGTCGAGCTGGTGGACGATGATCGCGCTACGTTGCTGGGCGCTTTCCTCGAACTCGCGGACCGGCTGCAAGAGGATGAACACCAAGAGGTAAATCAAGCCGATCAGCTCGCACGCTGGCGACGGCGGGGATTGCGCGCCTTCGATGCTGACAAGGAAGCGGCGGAAGCCGTCGCATTGGGCATGAGGAAGGAAGGGCAACCAGGGATGAAACACACGTGACTGCCAAACAAGTCCGGATTGCCGCCAGCATCGACAGCGCCATGCAGCCATTCCTTCGCGCCGACAAGGATGACATTACCATCCTTGCCGGAATGGGTGATCACATGACCGACTTCAAACACCTGATCGACACGGCAAAGCCGGGCGTCATGGATGAACTCTGTCATCGCTATCCCGGCTTCTACCGATAAGCCAAGGCGCTGGAGAACATCGCCGGTGCGATCCAATCCGGTGCTATCAAGGTGCCTCGGTAAACAAGATGGCACCTGAGCTTGCCGCATGTTTCAGCGACTGCTTTGCGGTAGAGCTTTAGCGTTCCGTCCAGTGCAGCGCCTTGGTGCCGAACCGGCGTGCCAGGCGCTCGATCTCAGTAATGCCATACGGCTGCAAAGGCGGCCGTCGCTGGCCTTCCACCTCCGCCCGTTCGCAGGCCATGTTCCACGCCTTGCCACGTTCCCGGCGCAAGGCAGAGAACGCCTGGCCCAACAGCGCCCTCTCCTCCTCGCTCAAATACTCCGCCAGGTCAGCCTTGGGCATGTCGGCGCGCTTTCTGACCCCATTAACCGTGCTGGACGGTCGTCTTCGGCTTGGACCTCGGCCGCCCGCCGAGCCGCCCGTTGCGCGCGGACGCAACTGCTTTAGCCGGCGATGTGGTGAGCCCGGCAAGGCGTGCCCCAGACCGTTTGATGGCCAGCGGCGACTCCTCCATAATCCGCGTCACCAAGCCGTCCACGCTGATGTGCAGGTCCATGCTCTCGATGACCAGATACACTCCATCATCCGACGCCCGCAGCCCGGTGAGCTGTTCTGCCGGTGCATCTCGCAGCGATGGGATGAAGCCGGGTTCGGCTCCAAACACCCGGCCGTCTGTCAGCTTCAGCATGACCGTGCCGTGCTGGCCGTCGAACCAAGCCTCCCGCGCCTGATGCTCCTGGGACGCGGCCTCCTCCTCGGCGCCGATCGCGCGGTCGAGTACGTCCTTGGTGATTGGCTTGCGCTGCGGCAGCATCCAGCCCTCGTCGTCCTTCACCATTCCTCCGCCTCCTCGATGTGCTGCCCGGCCGTCAGCGCGAGCGTCCGCCCGTCGTCCAGGGTCAACGCGACCTTGCCTTTGCTTGGGTCGTAACCGGCCAACACGATGCCAGCCGCCGCCTTGCTGGGTTTCAGCGCCACCTTGGCGAGCAACCCGTCCCCGCCCTCGATGCGCCGCGTCTCGACACGCCGGTTGACTAGGTTGATCTCGTGCCGGCTTCCGTGCGTGGTCCACCAGCTTTCCCGGCACACTGGAAGGTGCGCCATGATCGCCTCCGCCACTCGGTCCAGTGTGGCCTCAGTCGGCTTCCGTCCCCGGCGCCGAAACCGGTACAGGCCGGTCACGTCGGACAGGAACGAGAAGCGAAACCTTGCCACCCAGCCTTCCCCCGTATGGACGGCATGAACGTGAGGCGGCGGATGATCCTCGGCGGCGATGAACACTTGGATGGCATCGATCCAGAAAAGGGTTCCAGCCATCTCTGGTAAATAACCTATCTGATAGGTTTATTCAACTTGATTCCGACGAAGAGCGGCGGACAGCCGCTCGGTTGCAGCCGACCCTTGACGAGCCCTTGTATTTCCACATATGTAGAATAATGGAAAAACTGGATGCCATAGCGGCGCTTGCCGCCCTCGCTCAAGACACCCGCCTCGATGTGTTCCGCCTGCTGGTCCAGGCGGGCGCGGAGGGGATGCCAGCCGGCCAAATCGGCGAACGGCTGGGCCTGCCCTCGGCAACCCTCTCCTTCCATCTCAACCAGCTCCGGCACGCCGGCCTGGTCACGTTCCGGCGGGAAAGCCGCTCGCTGATCTACGCGGCCGAATACGACGCCATGAACAGCCTGCTCGCCTACCTGACCGAGAACTGCTGCCAGGGCGATCCCGGAGCCTGCGGCGTCGGGGTCTGCGACTCAACCGCTCTCGTCAAACCCAAGGGAAGGAGCACACGCCAATGAAGCGTCTGCACGTCCACGTCTCGGTCGATGACCTGGCCCAATCGGTCCAGTTCTACTCGACGCTGTTCGCAGCCGAGCCGGCCGTCACTAAGGGGGATTATGCGAAGTGGATGCTTGACGATCCGCGCGTGAACTTCGCCATCAGCACGCGCAGCGGCGGGTCCGGCCTCGATCACCTTGGCATCCAACCCGCAAGGCGTGTCGTGGGAAACCTTCCTGACGACGGGCGAAAGCACCGTCTATGGCGACAGCGCCGACCTGGGCGCGATTCGCACTACAGCGGCCGTCTGCTGCACCCCTGAGACGCCGCAAAGCGCGTGCTGTGCCCCGAAGCCCGAGCTGGCCGCCACTGCCCCTTGCTGCGCGTCGTGAGGGGTATGCCGGCATGAGCGCGACGCAGGCGCTCGGCCGTCCGGCCGCGCCCTCCATGAACGTCTTTGAGCGATGGCTGACGCTCTGGGTGGCGCTGTGCATCGTCGCCGGCATCGCCCTGGGTCAGATCTTCCCGGCCCCATTCCATGCGCTCGGCAACTTCACCGTGGCGCAAGTCAACCTGCCAATCGCCGCCCTGGTGTGGCTGATGGTAATTCCAATGCTGCTCAAGATTGACCTGGCGGCGCTCGGCCAGGTGCGCGCGCACTGGCGCGGCATTGCCGTCACCGTGGGCGTAAACTGGCTGGTCAAGCCGTTCAGCATGGCGTTGCTGGGAGCCATCTTCATTGGCTGGCTGTTCCGGCCGCTGCTGCCGGCCGGCCAGGTGGACAGTTACATCGCCGGGCTGATCCTGCTGGCGGCCGCCCCCTGCACGGCTATGGTGTTCGTGTGGTCGAACCTGCTGGACGGCGAGCCGCATTTCACCCTGAGCCAGGTCGCCTTGAACGACACGATCATGGTGGTGGCGTTCGCGCCCCTGGTGGGCCTGCTGCTCGGCCTGTCCTCGATCACCGTGCCTTGGAGCACGCTGATCTTATCCGTGGTGCTCTACATCGTCGTGCCCGTCATCGTGGCGCAGCTCTGGCGGCGGGCGCTCCTGAGCCGCGGGCCAGCCGCCCTGGCAAGGACGCTCGCCGTGCTGGGGCCGGTGTCGCTCGTGGCGCTGCTGGCGACGCTGGTGCTGCTGTTCGGCTTGCAGGGCGAGCAGATCATCGCCCAGCCCCTGGTGATCCTGCTGCTGGCCGTGCCAATCCTGATCCAGGTCTATTTCAATGCTGGCCTGGCTTACGTGCTCAACCGCCGTGCAAAGGTTGCTTGGTGCGTGGCAGGGCCGTCCGCGCTGATCGGCGCCAGCAACTTCTTCGAGCTGGCGGTTGCCACAGCCATCGCGCTGTTCGGCTTCCAGTCCGGCGCTGCGCTGGCAACCGTGGTGGGCGTGCTGATTGAGGTCCCGGTAATGCTGTCCGTGGTCGCCATCGTGCGGCGAAGCCGGGGCTGGTATGAACGAGGTGCCGCGTGATGGCCGGGGCGGTGACGATCTACCACAACCCGGCCTGCGGCACCTCGCGCAACACGCTGGCGATGGTCCGCGCGACCGGCGCCGAGCCGGCCGTGATCGAATACCTCAAGACCCCGCCAAGCCGCGCCGAGCTGCAGGACCTGGTGCACCGCATGGGCATCCCGCTACGCGCCGTGCTGCGTCAGAAAGGCACGCCATTCGCCGAGCTGGGGCTGGATGACCCGGCGCTGTCCAACCACGCGCTGCTGGACGCAATCGAGCAACACCCGATCCTCATCAATCGGCCGATCGTCGTCACCCCCAAAGGCGTGCGTCTGTGCCGACCGTCCGAAATGGTGCTGGACCTGCTGGACGCGCCACTGCCGGCTGATTTCGTGAAAGAGGACGGCGAGCGCGTCGCCGCGCGGCCGATCTGATGCGAGACGGGCTGTTGGACAGCAGCGACGAAGTGCTGCCAGCGCTGCGCCGTGAGCTGTTGCAGCCGCTGGACCTGGCACGGTTGGAGCCGGCCGCCCGTGCCGAGCACCCGCCGCGCATCCTGCTCCTGTATGGCAGCCTGCGGGAGCGGTCTTACTCGCGCCTGCTGATCGAAGAGGCCGATCGGCTGCTCCGCTTGATGGGGGCGGAAACGCGCATTTTCGACCCACGTGAGCTGCCGATGGCCAACAGCACCGGGCCGGACCATCCCAAGGTGCAAGAGCTGCGCGCGTTGTCGCTGTGGTCCGAGGGTCAGGTCTGGTGCAGCCCGGAGATGCACGGCGCGGTGACGGGCGTGTTCAAGAACCAAATCGATTGGCTGCCACTCGAGATCGGCTCGGTGCGGCCAACACAAGGGCGGACCCTGGCCGTGATGCAGGTGTCCGGCGGCTCGCAGAGCTTCAATGCGGTGAACACGCTGCGCCTGTTGGGCCGCTGGATGCGAATGGTCACCATCCCAAACCAATCGAGCGTGCCGCGCGCCTACGAGCAATTCGATGACGCCGGGCGCATGAAGCCGTCACCGAACTACGACCGGGTGGTGGACGTGATGGAGGAACTGGTACGGTTTACCTGGCTGCTGCGCGACAGGACCGACTATCTCGTGGACCGATACAGCGAGCGTAAGACCACCTTCGAGCTGCCGGCGCTGTGAGCCTCTTTCTTGTCGGCCACTGTCCTATGTTGTCGAGTGAGGCGAGCTGTTCCAGCCGCTCCACCTGTTAAGCCCGCTTCCTGTTCGACCCGCCGGAGGCTGGTCGAGGGCTCGGGACGCTTCCCGTCCCGACGCCCTTCGGTGGCAACGGCGCGCAGGGGCGGTCAAGGATGCCGAAGGCACCGCGAAGCGGCGGGAGCCGTAGGCGACCGTCCTTGACCGCTCCGAGCACCGTGGCACCTCTTCGTGCACAGACTATGGCTCTCAATTACAGGAAGATTCTTCTATAGGACTCATATAGGCGGCCTGAATCTGCATCTTTTATCAGATACTTACTCCGAGTCGGCGGGACCGTTTATGCGTAGATTCCCGAGTCGGGGGTACGCCATACAACGGGCAGAATAGCACGGTTCAGCGGTCAGACCGTTGATCGAAAGAAGAAATTTCCGAGTCTGTTCCGATATCGACATAGATTCCGGTGACTGTCCCACATAAACTACAGGCTATTTGGGCCAAAGTAGCGCCTAGCAAAAGCAATGACTTGCTCGTCGCTGGGCGGCCATAGTTCAACTGGGACGGATAGCTGAGCGCCGATGTTCCTGGTTCGTGCTGCGGTGCGTGCTATTCTGCCCGTTGTATGGCGTAGCCCCGATGTAGCCGGCCTGGTGGCCGGCCATGCCCTCGAACGGGAACACGGCGAAGCGGAAGCCCACCTCCTCCATGTTCGGCCGCATCAGCGCGTTGCGCAGCCGCGGGTGCCCGGCCAGCACGATGGACAGCACGCCGTCGCCGTCGGCCACCACCTCGCGCAGGCGCTTCAGCCCGGAGAACGTCTTGTGGTGCAGGTCGTGGGCCTCGTCCACGAACAGGACCACGAAGCGCTTGCTCTTGCGCACCAGATCGCGCAACGCCCGCTCGCGATGATCGCTCTGGGCGGGGATGCGCGGATCCTTCTCCGGCGACAGGTCGTAGAACAGCGCCGTGATAAGGGTGGTCAGGCTGGCACGGTCCTTGTCCACGGCGAGCGACTTGGACACGGTGACGCGCTTCTCGGCGACCAGGTCCGCCTGCAACTGGCGCAGCAGCAGGGTTTTGCCGGAGCCGACCAGGCCGGTGAAGGCGATCAGTTTGCCGGCGTGGATGGCGGAGCGTAGGTCGCGCAGGAACTGCCGATGGTAGGGTGTTTCGTAGAAGCCGGCCGCCTGCGGGTCGCGGGCGAAGCCGAAGTGATCCTGGACCTCGGCTAGCATCGGGCCTCCTTACCGGGCCGAAGCCGGGCCATGACACGGTTCAGCACGGCGCGGCGCTCAAGGGTTTCGGCCAGCACGGAGTCGATGAAGGCCCGTTCCTCCTCCGCCAGCCGGGCGAGCGGTATCCCGAGTGCCGCCGCGATGGCGAGCTTGGCGGTGACGCGGTTCGTGTAGGCGAACTCGCGGTAAGGGTCAGGGTCGGCGAAGGCTTTCCGAGGCAGCGCGGCGGCAGTTGCGGCAGAGGCCAGCGCCGGATAGCCCTCCAGCACCGCGCGCGGCACCTGCAGCGCACCGGCCAGGACCGCCACACGGTCGGCGCGCTTCTCCCGCTTGCCCTTCCTGTGCTGGCGGTAGTGGTGCAGCGGCACCGGGCCGCCGACAGGGTGGTAAGGGCCGAAGCGCGCTTCGCCGTGCTCGACGTAGAGGTCTTGGTCGAACAGCCCCCACCACAGCAGCACCGTCTCGCCGGCAAGGTCCGCGTCGACCTCGTACAGAGTGCCCTCCACGCTGACCCGCGCGTCACCACCCACCTGCCGGCGCTCTGGCTCGCGCGCGAAGGCGCAGAACCGCTCCCAGGCGCACATCTCGCGGACACCGCCCTCGGGCAGATTGGCCAGCCAGTCTTCCAGGCGGGAGTGCGGTTCGGACCGGTGGCGCTGGGCGCTGTAGCCGGCCAGGTAGCGCCGGAACCACAGATTGGCCTCCGCCTCGTTCTGCGGCTTGTGGAAGTGATACAGCGTCTCGTGCGCTTCCTTGACCGTGCGGAACGGGCGCTCGACCTTGCCCTTGCTGCGCGCCGTGGTGCGGCGCCCGTCCGACCCGGCTGGCAGGTGGTTGAGCACGGTGACGCCGAGGTGCTCCATGACGCGCCGGAACACGCCGCTGCGCGAGATCGGGCCGTTGTCGCAGTAGATGGCGGCCGGGATGCCGCCGAACGGCGAGCCGTCCTCCTCCGGCTTCGGCGCCATGGCGTTGAACAGGAAGCGCAGCCCGGCTTCTACATCCTCGCCGTATACGCATCGGTATTCTTGGTAGGCGACGCCGGAGCGGTCATCGACAACGCTGTAGATCATCAACGTCGGCGCGCCCCGGCCGGGCTCGACCCAGGCTGGAACCTCCTCGACATGCTTGAGGTCGGACGGGCTGAGGTCGAAGTGCCACAACGCGTTGCTATGCTCGGCCTGGAACCGCACGGCGGCGGGCGCTCGCGTCATGCGGTCGTGGTCGTAGCCCCATTGGCGCAGGTAGCGGTTCGCGGTCGGCTTGCTGAGCAGCCCCGGCGGCAGGCAGACCGGGCCGTCCGGCGTCTCGACCCCGTGCTCCTCCAGGATGCGGATCGCGCCCGCAGTGGACAGGTGGAGGCCCTTGCCGTTCAGCGTGCGAAGCTTCATGGCGGCGATGGTCTCGCACCAGCGCTCCAGCTCGGCCGCGGCGGCGACCTTGGGCCGGCCGCGGTCGGCGCGGTGCAGCGGCTTGGGCCGCGGCTGCTGGCGTAGGCCACGATACAGGGTGGAGCGCGACAGCCCGTAGAGGGCGGCAGCGTTGGCGACCAGGTTTTTGCGGTCGGGATGCCGGGCCGGCAGCGTCGCCAGCCGGTGGCGCAGGCTCACCAGCGCCTCGTGGGGAATGCGCGAAGCCAACGCCTGCTCAGGCACTGGTCTCCTCCACGTAGCTGTAGAGCGTGGGCTTGGAGATGCCCATCAGACGGCAGATCTCGGCAATGCTGTGCTTCTTGCCTTGGTAGAGGGCGACGGCGTGCCGGCGCTTCTCGGGCGACAGCAGCTTGGGCCGGCCGCCCTTGCGCCCCGCGCACGGGCGGCGGCCAGGCCCGCCTGGGTGCGCTCGCGGGTCAATGCACGCTCGAACTCGGCCAGGGCGGCAAAAAGGTGGAAGGCGAACTTGCCATTGATGGTGGCGGTGTCGATGCCCTCGGTCAGGCTGCGCAGCTCGACGCCGCGGTCCTGCAGTTTCCTGGTCAGCACGATCAGGTCCGACATCGACCGGCCAAGCCGGTCCAGGCGCCACACCACAAGCTGGTCGCCGGCGCGCGCCACCTCCAGCGCGAGCGCCAGGCCCGGCCGGTCCGCCCGCGCCCCGCTAGCCCGGTCCTCGTAGATACGGCCACAGCCGGCGCGCCCCAGCGCGTCGCGCTGCAGGTCGAGGTTCTGGTCCTCTGTCGAGACACGAGCGTAGCCGATGACCTCGATGGTCATCGCGGCAAGAAACCCATGCAGGAGGGCGGTTCGGACACGTTGAAACCCTATACGGGTTTGTTGCCCAGCAGAACGGCTTTGCATGGTCCGGCATCATCCAGTGCCGGCTGGCAACAAACCCTCCGTTTCCCTGCCCGGCGCCGGACCATCAGGCCAGCGCGCACCCGCCCGCGCGGCTCAGTCCCGGCGAGCGTGAGCCAGGGCCGATGATTGCAAACCCGTCCCAACAAGCGTGCACCCAGGATCACAGAGCGTGAGCCAGACGCCCGCGATAGTCTCAGCGGGCGTTAGCCAGATCAAACCGATAAGCGCGAGCCAGCCCGCCGATAAGTGCAAGCCGCTACACCTACCGGTCCGACCTGACGAACATGCTTAGCGGCCTGATCCTCTTCACCAACGTCCGACGCCAGTGACCCCGGGCGTTGCTGCTAACCCGGCCAGAGGACAGTCGTTCGCTGGATACCTCTCGGCAGCACCGCCGCCGCCACGGCGTCGATCAGGAGCGCTGGCACGCCGTCCGCCACCCGCTGGGTCTTTAAACGCCCCTGGAGCAGGGCAATCGGCAATAAACCAAACGTTGCAAGGTTTCGCGTAATCTGCAACATATGTTGCGAGCGCCGCCGGATGGCGCGACTTTCGACGGGTGGGAGGATCGCTATGCTTCGCCGGGACTTCATGGCCGCAGCGGTCGCCCTGCTGCCCTTGGCTACCCCCGCCCTGGCGCAAGATCGGCGCGCCGGCACCCTGCGCTTCGTGCCGCAATCCAGCCTCACCACGCTTGACCCGATCTTCACCACCGCAGGCATCACGCTCGATCACGGCTACACCGTGTTCGACACGCTTTACGGCACCGGGCGGGACTTCCAACCCGCCCCGCAAATGGCGGCGGGCCACGAGACGTCCGACGATGGGCGGACGTGGCTGATCCACCTGCGCGACGGCCTGCGCTTCCACGACGGCGAACCGGTGCGGGCGGCAGATTGCGCCGCCAGCATGCAGCGGTGGACCCGGCGCGACACGTTCGGCCAAACCTTGGGTGCGGCGGTGGAGGCCTGGGACGCCAAGGACGACAAGACGTTGCGGGTGCGCCTGAAACAGCCGTTTCCGCGTTTGCTCACAGCCCTCGCCTTCGTGGGGCCCATCGCGCCCTTCGTCATGCCGGAGCGGCTAGCGCAGACCGACCCCTACAAGGCCGTCACCGAAATGGTCGGCTCGGGGCCGTTCCGCTTCGTGCCCGGCGAGTTCGTGTCGGGCAGTCGCGTCGTCTACACCCGGTTCGATGGCTACGTGCCGCGGCAGGAAGCCCCGTTCCTGAACTCAGGCGGCAAGGTGGCCAAGTTCGACCGCATCGAGTGGCAAGTCATCCCAGATTCGTCCACGGCGGCCAGCGCGTTGCAGGCGGGCGAGGTGGATTGGTGGGAGTTCGCCGACGCGGACCTGCTGCCAATGCTGGCCGCAAACCGCGACATCCGGGTGCAGAACTATGACCCGCTCGGCTTCATGGCGTTTCTCCGCTTCAACTCGCTGGTGCCGCCATTCGACAACACGCGGCTGAAGCGCGCCGTGCTGGAGGCGGTGGACCAGTCGCAATACATGCCGCTGATCACCGGCGGCGACGCCACCGCCTGGCGCACTGCCTACTGCATGTTCCCGGTCGGCCTGCCATTCGTGCGCGAGGTGGGTGCGCCGCTGATGCAGCCGCCGAAGGACATGGCCGCGCTGCGCAAGGCGGTCGCGGACTCAGGCTACGACGGTGAGAAGGTCGTCATTCTCAGCCCGAGCGACATCCCTTCCCTCGCACCCTTTGGCGAGGTGACCAACGCGCTGCTGAAGGGCTTGGGCATGAACGTCGATCTGCAGGTGATGGTTTGGGGCAGCCTCGACCAGCGCCGCAACTCGCGCGAGCCGGTGGAAAAGGGCGGCTGGAGCCTGTTCCATACCACCTGGAAGTCGCGCTCCATCGCCAACCCGGCGCTCAACAACAACATCCGCGGCCAGGGCAAATCCGGCTGGTTCGGCTGGTTCGACGACCCGGCGATCGAGCAGATGACGGCAGACTGGCTCAACGCCAGCACCGACCCGGAGCAGCAGCGCTTGTTCGATGCCATCCAGCAGGAGGCGTTTGCAAAAGTACCCTGTGTGCCGCTGGGCCAGTTCGTGCAGAAAACCGCCTTTCGCAGCGACATCGCCGGCGTGCTGCCGGGTCCCGCCGCGTTCCCCTGGAGCGTGCATCGCGCATGATCGCCGACGAGCTCAAGACCACGCCCTATTGGTGGGACGAGGCGCCGCCCGACGAGACCAGCCCGGGTGCCCTGCCCGCTACCGCGGACGTCGTGGTGGTCGGCTCGGGGTTCGCCGGCTTGTGTTGCGCCCTGGAGCTGGCCGAGCATGGCCGTTCCGTGGTCGTGCTGGAGGCGGGCGCGCTCGGCTCCGGCGCGAGCACCCGCAGCGGCGCGATGGTGACGGGTGGGCAGAAGTTCGTCGTATCGGAGGCGCTGGCCGGCGTGTCGGCGGAGCGCCAGGCCAGGCTGCTGGCCGATGCGCACGAGTCGCTGGCCATGATGTCCGAGCGAGTGGCGCGCTACGCGTTGGACGCGGACTATCACCTTTACGGCCGGCTGATCGTGGCGCATGTGCCAAAGCACCTGGACAAGCTGGCGCGCTGGGCCGGGTTGCTGCGTGAACGCGCCGGGTCGGATGTGACGCTACTGGATGCGGCGGCTTTACGACACGAGCTGGATAGCCCGCGCTATCACGGCGGCATCCTGATCCGCGACTACGGCGGCTTGCACCCCGGCAAATACCACCGGGCGCTGCGGCAGGCGGTGCGGGCAAAGGGCGTGGCGCTGCACCCCTTCTCTCCGGCGACCGCGATTGCGCGGCAAGCCGCCGGCTTCACCGTGCAGACCCCGCGCGGGCGCATTAGCGCCGGCCAAGTGATGGTGGGGACGAACGGCTACACCGGACAGGTGACGCCGTGGCTGCGCCGCCGGGTGGTTCCGGTCGGCGCCTATGTGGTTGCGACGGAAAAGCTCCCAGCCGGCGCGATGAGCCGGCTGATCCCGCAGGCGCGCATGGTGTCGGACACCCAGCGCGACCTGTTCTGGTTCAGGCCTTCTCCAGACGGCGACCGCCTCGTCTTCGGCGCCCGCCCGTTCCTGCGCGAGACGAGCCCCGCTCTGGCTGCCCCGGCGCTGCAGCGGCTGCTTTGCACGGTGTTCCCGCAGCTCTCGTCGGCGCGGATCAGTCACTGCTGGCGCGGCAACGTCGCCATGTCGCGCGACCATCTACCGCATATGGGCACGCATGATGGGGTGCATCATGCGGTGGCCTGCAACGGCAGCGGGGTGGCGATGATGAGCTATCTGGGCCATCAGACCGCGCGCAAGATGCTGGGGCAGCAGAACCGGCCCTGCGCCTTCGACAGCGAGGCCTTCTCCGCCGTGCCGCTCTACCGCGGAACGCCCTGGTTCCTGCCGCTGGCGGCGGCGTGGTACCGGCTGCAGGACAAGGTCGAGCGATTGGCCGCCCCCCGAGCGTGAAGCGCACGCCGCCGCCGGGATTGCCGCTCGACCTGCTGCGCCGTGCGCTGCCGGACCTGCCGCCACGGCTGCGCGAAATCGGCCAGTTTGTCAGCGGCAACGAGTTCGACGCCGCCACCCGCTCGATGCGCGGCCTGGCGGCGGCCGCGGGAGTGAACCCGGCGAGTTTCACCCGCCTGGCTCAGGCACTCGGCTACACCGGCTGGGACGCATTGCGGGATGCGCTGATCGAGGCCCGCCGCCCCGATGGGCAGCCCTTTTCCGGCCGGCTCGAGGGAGCGGACGCGGCCGCCAAGACCGACCCGGGCTGGGTCGCGCGCCGGATGCTGGAAACCGATGCCGCGGGGCTGGGGCGTCTTGCCGCCGGGCCGGTCGAGGCGGCGGCGGCCGCGCTGCACGCCGCGCCGCGGGCCTGGATCGCCGGTTTCCGCTCGTGCCGCAGCGTGGCGGAATTGCTGCACTACCAATTGCGCCTGTTCCGGCCGGATGCCGTGCACCTGGTGGGCGGCGCCGGGCCGGAGGACCTCGATTTCGGGGCGTTCCACCCCGGCCATGCCGTCGTGGTGGCGGGGTTCGCGCCGTATTCGCGGCCCAGCGTGATGACGCTGCGGGCGGCTCGGGCCGCAGGCTGCGTGGTGATCGCCATTGCCGACACCCCACGGGCGCCGGTGGCAGAGGGCGCCGACCACCTGCTGCTGTTCGAAGCCGCGTCCGGCCCTGGCTTTTTTCCCAGCATCACCGGCGCCGTCGCGCAGGCGCAGGCGCTCGCGGCCGCCACGTTCGTGCTGGGCGGCCGGGCGGCCGTGCTCCGGCTGCGGCAGACCGAACGGCGGCTCGCCGCACAGTCCCAATATGCACCCGACAAAGGACCGCTCGATGCTTGATGCAGCCTTCCTTCCGCCAACTCCACGCCGCAGCCGCGTGATGCACCGCAACCTGCGCAGCGACCCGCCGGTGGCGACCGGCGGGAGCGGCGTCTGGCTGCACACGGCGGACGGACGCGCGATGCTGGACGCCTCGGGGGGTGCGGCGGTGAGTTGCCTCGGGCACGGCCACCCCCGCGTGGTGGAGGCGATCCAGCGTCAGGCGGCGACGCTTGCCTATGCCCACACGAGTTTCTTTTCCTCCGAACCGGCCGAAGCGCTGGCGGACGTGCTGGTGGGGCATGAGCCCGGCGGCTTGGCCGGGGTGTATTTCGTCTCCGGCGGATCGGAGGCGATGGAGGCGGCGCTGAAAATGGCCCGGCAATACTTCGTCGAGGTCGGGCAGCCGCAGCGCGGGCGCTTCATCGCGCGGCGGCAAAGCTACCACGGCAACACGCTGGGCGCGCTGGCGGTCGGGGGCAGCGCGGCACGGCGGGAGGTCTACACGCCCCTGCTGGCCAACGCGTTCAGCCACGTCTCGCCCGCCTTCGCCTATCGCGAGCAGCGCGAGACTGAGACTGAGACCGAGTTCACCGCCCGGCTCGCCGCCGAGCTGGAGTCAGAGTTCCAGCGCCTCGGCCCCGACACGGTGGCGGCCTTCGTCGCCGAGCCGGTGGTGGGCGCCACCGCCGGCTGCGTTCCGGCGACCGCCGGGTATTTCCGGGCCGTGCGCGAGGTTTGCGACCGCCACGGCGCGCTGCTGATCCTCGACGAGGTGATGTGCGGCATGGGGCGCACCGGGACGCTGCATGCCTGGGAACAGGAGGGGGTGGCGCCCGACCTGCAGGCCATCGCCAAGGGCCTGGGCGGCGGCTACCAACCGATCGGCGCCGTGCTTGCCGCGGGCCGGGTGATCGAGCGGCTGCGCGCCGGGTCGGGCGCGTTCCAGCACGGCCACACCTATCTCGCGCACCCCATCGCCTGTGCCGCAGCCCTGGCCGTGCAGCGGGTGATCCAGGAGGAAGGCCTGCTGCAGCAGGTGCAGGACCGCGGCGCCCTGCTCGAGCAACGCCTGACCGAGCGGCTCGGCAACCACCGCCATGTCGGCGACCTGCGCGGCCGCGGGCTGTTCCGCGGCATCGAACTGGTGGCCGACCGTGCCAGCAAGGCTCCGTTCGACCCGGCGTTCAAGCTCCACGCCCGGGTGAAGGCGGCAGCACTCGAGCGCGGCCTCGCCTGCTACCCGGCTGGCGGCACGCTCGACGGCGTGCAGGGTGACCACATCCTGCTGGCGCCCCCCTACATCGTGTCACCTGCCGAGATCGACACGATCGTGGACCGCCTGGGCAGCGCCATCGACGCCGCATTGACCAGCTTGGACCACTGACATGCGCATCGCCATCGGCGGGGTGATGCTCGAATCCGTCAGCTTCCTGCCCCTGCTGACGACGCTGGCGGCGCTGCGGGCCGACGAGGCGGAAGGCCCCGGCCTGATCGACCGTTATCGCGGCACCAACACCATCCCAGGCGGCTTCATCGGCGCCTGCGAAGCGGCGCAGGCGGAGCTTGTGCCGCTGGTGTTCACCGATGGCGGCGCGGCCGGCCCGGCGACGGACGAGGCCTTCATCCACTACGCGGACCGACTATGTCATGGCCTGCAAACCAATGGTCCGTTGGACGGCGTGCTGATCGCCCTGCACGGCAGCATGACCACGCCGACGCGACTCGACCCCGACCGCGAGATTGTGGAGCGCGTGCGCGCCGTGGTCGGGCGCGATGTTCCGGTGGCGGTGGCGCTGGACTACCACGCGAACATCGATGGCCATTGGTTGGAGATGGCCGACGCCGTATTCGGCTACCATTTCTCGCCCCACACCGACATCGCAGCCACCGGGGAGCGGGCGGCGGCCTGCCTATTGCGAATGATCAGGCAGGCTTGGCGCCCGGCGATGGCGCTGCGCAAACCGGAAGTGATGGTGCCGAGCATCTTTAGCGCGACCGGGCTGGCCCCGCTATCGCAGATCGTGGCGCAATCCGTCGCAATGGCACGTCCGGCGCCTGCATACCTGGACGTGACCGTGTTCGCAGGCTTCTCCTATGCGGATGTACCTAATTGCGGGTTCTCGGTCTTGGCGGTGGCGGACGATGCGGCAGAGGCAGCGCGCGTGACCGAGCAGCTCAGCCAAGAGCTCTTCGCCCGCCGTTACGAGCTTATCCACCAAGATCTCGTGCTGGACATCGGCACTGCAATCGATCGTGCCGTGGCGCGCGTAGCCGAACAGCCGGGCCGGCCCATTGTGCTTCTGGAACACGCCGACCGCTGCAACGACAGCACCTATGTGCTGCGGGCACTGCTCGACCGTGGCATCTCGGGTGCGGCCGTGCCCTACATCTGGGACCCGGCGGCAGCAGCCGCAGCCGCGCAGGCGGGCGAGGGAGCCGAGGTCGTGCTCGACATCGGCGGCCATTCGTCCGACCGCGCTGGCGGCCCGGTCCGCGTGATGGCCAAAGTCAGGTTTGCCGGCGAGAAAAGTTATCGCGTCACCGGCCAATACATGCAAGGCCGCCTGGTGGAACTCGGACTGACTGCCGTGCTGGAGATCGCGGGCCTGATGGTCAGCGTCGTCAGCCGCGCTGCGCTCACCGTGGACGAGGATCCTTTCATCCAATTCGGGATGCGCGCGCAGGATTTCGCCATGATCGTGCTGCGATCAAAAACTCATTTCCGAGCAGCCTACGAGGCGATTGCCGACTTGATCCTGATCGTCGATACGCCGGACTGGGGCCCGGCCGACCTGACCACTTTGCCTTACCGCCAAATACGCCGGAAAAGTATAGTATCGGCGCGAGTTGATTACGGCCCTGTGGTCGGCTGAAGCCCACTCTACTTTCACACCATCGTTGCCGCGACGGGAGGTATGCCCACTGGGAGCAAGCCAGGCTTGCGTTAGCAAGCCGTTGCTTGGCACGCTGCTTGCCGGACGACGCCGAACGATCAGGAGTTCGGGCATGGACGAGTATCGACGCCGTGACTATGGCGCAGCCGAGATCGGCTTTGACAAGCGGCTTGGTATCGCCGTAGTGGACTTTCAACTTGCTTTCACCGACGCGCGTTTTCCGCTGGGCGGCGCGTTTAGGGTTGGTTTGGACTTCCGGAACGGCAGCGTTCTCGGGGTCTAGGGTCCGTTCGCATTTCGCGACTTGAGTCGGTCACGGGAAGCCTGGTTTGGTTGGTCGTCTGAGCGGAGAGACGATGCAAGTGTTGACGGATGCCCAATGGGCGAAGTTCGAAGCAGCTATCGCGGCGGCTGAAATTCGTGGAGCCCGTCCGCGGACCGAAGATCGCCGCACGATCGAGGCGATCATCTGGCGGCTCGACAACGGGGCAAAATGGCGTTCGATCCCAGCCGAGCTGGGCGACTGGCATCATGCCTACCTCCGCTTCCGCCGGTGGGCTGTGCGTGGCGTGTGGGACAAGATCATGGCTCACTTGGTGGCGCAGGGAGAGCCGAAGTTGGCGTTTGCCTGCATCGACGGCACGATCGCTCGCGCTCATCAGAAGGCCTCCGGTGCGCGACCCGGCAAAGCCTTGGGCAAAGACCGGGATTGAGTCTGCGACTCACTCGCGATGTAGCCGACAAAGGCGAGGCGCTGGGCCGATCGCGGGGTGGGCTTGGCACCAAGATCGTCGGTGTCTGCGATGCGGCCGGACGGCTGGTAGACTTCCTGCTGGCACCCGGCCAGGCCCATGAACTGGCACCGTCCCTGACACTCCTGCACCGGTTGCCGGAGGCGCCCTCGTGGGTGCTGGCCGACATGGCTTGCGACGCTCGGGCCTTCCGCTCGGATGTGCGTGCCATGGGCGCCATTCCTGTGGTGCCATCGCGCCGCGGGACCAAGCAACCGGAGCCGTGTCCCGACTACATATATCGGCATCGCAACCTGATCGAACGCTGCTGGTCGCGGTTGAAGGAGCGGCGCGCCATCGCAACCCGATACGACAAGACCGCGACATCCTACGCCGCCGGCGTTGCAATTGCCGCATCACTGGACTGGATCAAGGGCCTGCTTCGGTAAGCACCGAAATGCGAACGGACCCTAGACCCTTACGGAGCAAAATTGGTCCGAAATGCATTCTCGGTTCCGCTGCTAGCGGACCCCACCTTGAGCGCCGCGCCACGATGCTCAACAGGCTAAAGGACCACTTGTCCACGCTCGTATAGGTAGAATCCGAGCCTACCCTGGCATCGGTGAAGTGAGATTACTATCGGATTAAAAACCGCTCGCCGCTGCGGCTCAGACAAGGACGGACGGTCATGAACAGTCTTCTTTCCACGAGCGAGATCAAAAGCGCGCCGCCTCGCGTGCAGGCCGGAGGCTTAACAGCCTCGCAAACTCGTTTCCTGGCAGTCGATGGCGGTCAAATCGCGTATGACGACACCGGCGGAAATGGCCCGCTGATCCTCGCGATCCCGGGAATGGGAGATTTGCGGTCTGAGTATCGGCTGCTGCGACCGGAATTACAGGGAGCAGGCTATCGAGTCGTTACGATGGATGTGCGTGGTTTCGGTGAGACGTCGGCGCGGTGGGATGACTACTCGGCACACGCGGTTGGCCGCGATGCGCTCGCCTTGATCGAGCATCTCGATGCGGGTTCGGCGGTGATCCTCGGCAACTCGTTCGCTGCGGGGTCGGCGCTTTGGGCAGCGCACGATGCGCCGGCGCGCGTGAGCTGCGTGGTGCTGCTTGGCGCCCTTGTGCGTGACCCGAAGGCGCCGTGGTGGGCAATGCTTGCGCTGAAAGCCGGCTTTGCAGGGCCGTGGCGCGTGTGGTTTTGGAGCGCTTACTGGAACAGCCTGTTCCCGACGCACAAGCCCGCGGACCAGGACCAGGTCAAAGCTGCAATCACGAAGAATTTAAACGAGCCGGGGCGAATGGCGGCGCTCCGAGCGATGATCGGCCTATCGAAGGCTGATACTACAGCCATCGTATCCGCAAGCCGGGTGCCGGCCCTCGTTGTGATGGGTACCCGCGATCCGGACTTCCCGGATGCGGTGGCCGAAGCTCGTTGGCTTGCCACACAGCTTCATGCCGACAGCCTGATTGTTGACGGGGCGGGGCACTATCCACACACCGAGATGCCGGAGCAAGTTGTCCCTAAGTTGCTGTCTTCATCGCTCAGGCGCTTGGCCAACCTCCAGACAATCCGCTCCATCAGTAGGCACTGAAATGCTTCATCTGGCCGGGACAGAAACGGGGAACGCCACATCGCTACTGATGCAAATCGTGGTCAAACGCTTTCGACGACTCCGGCGCGCGTCGCCTCCAAAGCGGCAATGTCCGCGTGGCGTAGTTACCGCGAAGCTGTGCAAAATGGCCATCTCATGTTTCAGCGGCTTGACCGATCGGTCTGAACTCATGTTGTCCGTCTAACCACCAGAGACCGGACGGCCCTACCGCCATGTCCCGTCAAACCAGGGGATGGCGGACACAGCGGGGGCAGTAACAGCGCGTTTTTTCTCGTCAGGATATTTGCGGGATGGCACGCTCTACTACGTTGGTGTCCATCTCGACCCGGCCATCGTCGAGGAACACCACCAGCCCGGGCCAATGCCGGATCGCGTAGCGCATCGCCTTGCCCAGGTCGGACGCGCCGGATACCCGCTTGACCTGCTCATGCAGCCATTCGTGCAGCGCCTCCACGATCGGCCGACTTCGAGATTGGCGCACGGCCCGGCGATGCTCGGCGGGATGGCCGCGGATTTCGGCCTCAATCGCGTACAGCGTGCGGACCCGCACCAACAGCTCAGCCCTCAGTGTCCATCCGAGAACATCTTGAGTCTGCTGAGTCGGTTGTGATTCACTCGACGGCGATCCGATTCGCAGGACGCCGACGATGTGGACCACTGAAAATCGCGGTCGCTACGATCGCCGAAGGCTACGCTATCCGAGTGATCTGACCGACGAGGAGTGGTCGCTTGCTGCCCCATTGATCCCGTTGGCCAAGCGGGGTGGCAACAAGCGGACAGTCAATGTGCGTGAGGTCGTCAACGGCCTGATGTATATCCTCAGCACCGGATGCCAGTGGGCGGCGATCCCGAAAGATCTTCCCCCGCGCAGCACGCTGCACGACTACTTTGCCCGGTGGGATCACGACGGCACGCTCGGCCGCCTGCACCATACACTGTATGTGAAATGCCGGGAGATGGCTGGCCGCGATGCCAGTCCGACAGCCGCGATCATCGACAGCCAGAGCGTGAAAAGCGCTGAAAAAGGGGGGCCTGCATCGATCCGGCCGGCTATGACGGCGGCAAAAAGATCAAAGGCAAGAAGCGCCACGTCCTGGTAGACACCCAGGGTCTGCTGCTTCACGCCATCGTCCATGCCGCCGATATCCAGGACCGTGACGGGGGCGTGCTCGTGATGGCGACGGTGTTGATAGCGTCCGTGCTCGTGGTGGAATTTCGCTGACGTCGGCGGTGTAGGCGGAGGTGGTCATCGGATCGGCTGGCTAAGGTGGAGTTGCGAGGCTCTAACCTGAACCGACGAGGACCCGATGACCGAGGACAGACTACCGTTGGCCGAGCTGCTGGCGAAAGCCGGAGATGGCGACTTCCTGCGCAGTGTGGCGGAGGCTGTGGTGCAGTTGCTGATGGAGACGGACGTAGAGGGGCTGATCGGCGCCGGACGGCACGAGCGCACGGCCGAGCGGGCGACCTATCGCAACGGCTACCGCGACCGGACGCTGGACACGCGGCTGGGCAGCCTGCAGCTCCGCATCCCCAAGCTGCGCCAGGGCAGCTACTTCCCGCCGTTTCTGGAGCCCCGCAAGACGTCCGAGAAGGCCCTGGTGGCGGTAATCCAGGAAGCGTGGATCGGCGGCGTGTCGACGCGGCGGGTGGATGACCTGGTGCAGGCGATGGGCCTGGCAGGGATCAGCAAGAGCACGGTGAGCAAGCTGTGCAAGGACATCGACGATCGGGTGAATGCCTTTCTCGAACGCCCTCTTGTCGGCGATTGGCCTTATCTCTGGCTGGATGCCACCTACCTCAAGCAGCGTGAGGGTGGGCAGATCAGGACGGTGGCGGTGATAATCGCTGTGGCCGTGAACACCGAGGGCAAGCGCGAGATTGTTGGCCTGCACATCGGGCCTTCGGAGGCGGAGATGTTCTGGTCGACGTTCCTCAAGAGCCTGGTCAAGCGGGGCCTGCGCGGCACCAAGCTCGTCATCTCAGACGCGCACGAAGGCCTGAAGGCTGCGATCCGCCGGGTGCTGGGCTCCACGTGGCAAAGATGCCGCGTTCACTGGATGCGCAATGCACAGGCCTACGTGCCGAAAGGCCAGCAGAACATGGTATCGGCCGCTCTTCGCCAGGCATTCACCCAGTTGGACCATCAGAACGCCACCCAGACCATGCGTCACGTCGCCGACCAACTCCGCGACAAATGGCCGAAGCTCGGTGCGTTCATCGACGAGAGCGAGGCCGACGTGCTGGCCTACATGAACTTCCCCGCCCAGCACCGGGTGAAGATCCACAGCACCAACCCGATCGAACGGCTTAACAAGGAGGTCAAACGCCGGGCCGACGTCGTCGGCATCTTTCCAAACGAGGGCGCTATCATCAGGCTGATTGGCGCGGTGCTGCTGGAGGCCAACGACGAGTGGCAACTCCAGCACCGCTACATGCAGACCGAGGCCATGGCCGAACTCATACCGCCGACTATCGACGCTATACCCAATGAGATCGCCACCATAGCCGCCTGACCAATGGCCACCTCAACTACACCGGATTTTACACCAGCTTGACGGACGCAATCACGGTGTTCGGCCTCTACCCCTTTCTGCTCAAGCTCTACGCCGATGGCGGCTATCAGGGGCCACGGTTCCAGAGGGGTCTGAAGCAGGTCATGCGTCAGGTCGACGTAGAGATCGTCAAACGCTCCGATATGGCGAAGGGCTTCACCGTCCTGCCAAAGCGCGGGATCGTCGAGCGCACGATCGCCTGGCTCAACCGGTGCCGCCGTCTGGCCAAAGACTGGGAATGCTTGAACCGCAAAGCCCTCGCATTCCTACGTCTCGCATCCATTCGGCTAATGCTGCGAAAGCTCTGCCAGAAAAGCAAATGATCCCGGATGGACTCTCAGGGCGAATTGGAGGCGGAGGAGAGGTCAGCGCCGGCGGTTCTGAAGGCAGCGGGGACGGCAGAGTGAGCGATGTCACAGTCGCGAGTTCGACAGCAGCAAACTGCAACGGCGTGCGGCTGACGGTGACACCCGGCAGGCTCAGCAACTGCTGACGCCGCGTGTAGAGCTGCCCCGAACTGATCCGATACTTGCGAGCAACCTCACTCGGCGTCAGATCAGGTCCAAGGCTCTCTGCAACGATCTGGCGCTTTGCTCCACTGTCCACGAACGCCTCGGTTCAGCCCGCGTCAGGACCTCGACGCGAGCCCTACGAGCACTCCTATGACCAATCGTACGAGTAGTCTCAGCTTCCGTGGCCAGGTCCGGCAAGATCACATGCATCCGCGGACCGGATCACAGTTCGCTCGCAAACCGCCAGATGTCGCCGCCGCACCGCTTACGTCGTCGGCGCCGTCGCGCACGGAGAGCAGGGCGCCGTAGAGGGCGTTGCTATCGAGGTCGAGCAAGCCGGTCTTCTCGACCAGGGCGTCGGCCTCGACCAGGCGGCGGGTGCGCTGCTTGCGCTCGTCAAGCTTCAGGCGGGCTTCAGCCTCGGCGAGCTTGGCCTTCTGCTGCTCGTGGGCGCGCATTCGTTCGCTGAGCGTGCGGGCCATGACGTATCTCCGCCGGCTTCCCGTCATTGCCGGGCATCACACGTCCGACGTGAGTGGAAATCACGAACAGGTGAAGGCGGCAACCAAATTTGCAGGACTTTCCGCAGCCGAAGCCATAGCAAACCGCTTGTAAACTCGCCGACGTCAGAAGCGCTCGCGAACCATCTCCTCGCTCTTTAGCCCACAACTTTTACGCATGATCGCAGTCCAAGGCGTAGGAGCGAACACCTATGCTGGAGTTCGGATCATCACTGATCTCGGCAACATGGCAGTCTTCGCAGTACCGCCCGCCGACCGCATCCGCCGGTGCGACGATGCCGGCCACAGCGTCGTTGCCGCTCCTTGTGGAACAGTCTTCCAATCGTAAGCCGCGACGGCGCTATCTCTCCCGTCGCCTAACCCTTCAATCACCGCTTGAACGGTCTCGGTCATAATTGCGCCCGGATGGACCGCGGTCGCCCTGATGCCCTTGGGACTGTGACGCCGGTCGAACTCAACCGCGAACAGGATGGTGGCGGTCTTCGACCGGCCATAAGCCATGTATTCTTGATATGGGTTCAGCTCGAAGTTCGGATCGTCAAGATCGACGTCGGTCCTGCGGTGACCTGCGGACGCCACCATTACAACACGTCCGCCAGGCTTCAAAAGACTGACGATGCGGTTGATAAGGATGAAGTGCCCGAGGTAGTTCGTCCCAAATTGTGCTTCGAAGCCATCCACGGTCAGTTGCTTCGGACCAGCCATGACCCCGGCATTACCGACCACCAGGTCAAACAGCGACCAAAGCATCGGCGCAGGCACGCACGTTTGCCAAAGATGCTAGGGTCCGTTCGCATTTCGGTGCTTACCGAAGCAGGCCCTTGATCCAGTCCAGTGATGCGGCAATTGCAACGCCGGCGGCGTAGGATGTCGCGGTCTTGTCGTATCGGGTTGCGATGGCGCGCCGCTCCTTCAACCGCGACCAGCAGCGTTCGATCAGGTTGCGATGCCGATATATGTAGTCGGGACACGGCTCCGGTTGCTTGGTCCCGCGGCGCGATGGCACCACAGGAATGGCGCCCATGGCACGCACATCCGAGCGGAAGGCCCGAGCGTCGCAAGCCATGTCGGCCAGCACCCACGAGGGCGCCTCCGGCAACCGGTGCAGGAGTGTCAGGGACGGTGCCAGTTCATGGGCCTGGCCGGGTGCCAGCAGGAAGTCTACCAGCCGTCCGGCCGCATCGCAGACACCGACGATCTTGGTGCCAAGCCCACCCCGCGATCGGCCCAGCGCCTCGCCTTTGTCGGCTACATCGCGAGTGAGTCGCAGACTCAATCCCGGTCTTTGCCCAAGGCTTTGCCGGGTCGCGCACCGGAGGCCTTCTGATGAGCGCGAGCGATCGTGCCGTCGATGCAGGCAAACGCCAACTTCGGCTCTCCCTGCGCCACCAAGTGAGCCATGATCTTGTCCCACACGCCACGCACAGCCCACCGGCGGAAGCGGAGGTAGGCATGATGCCAGTCGCCCAGCTCGGCTGGGATCGAACGCCATTTTGCCCCGTTGTCGAGCCGCCAGATGATCGCCTCGATCGTGCGGCGATCTTCGGTCCGCGGACGGGCTCCACGAATTTCAGCCGCCGCGATAGCTGCTTCGAACTTCGCCCATTGGGCATCCGTCAACACTTGCATCGTCTCTCCGCTCAGACGACCAACCAAACCAGGCTTCCCGTGACCGCCTCAAGTCGCGAAATGCGAACGGACCCTAAGTCGAGTTGCACCAGTTCTAACTTGCCGCCCCCGGCAGCCTGATTACAAACTGATTCCGTCGCCGCCTTGGCCTTGGAGAGGTTTCGTGCAGCACCGACCACTTGGGCGCCATGTGCGGCCAAAGTGCGAGCGGTTTCCACGCCGAGCCCGGCTGAGACGCCGGTGATGAGGATACGCTTACCACTTAAGTCGAGGCCTTCAAGTACCTCATCCGTCGTGGACGTGCTGCCAAATGGCCCAGGCATGGAGATCTCCACCGTTCACCTGTCCTAATGTGAGCTGCTGGATACCACATTCCCACCGCGTCAGCGGGCTCTGTCGCCGGAGTGAGCGGTAGCGAGCAAGGCGGGTCAGACACACTATGCGTTGCCAAGGCAACGCTGGTTGAAGGCAGGCAGAAAGCCGCGCTAGCCTCCGGTCCGACATGGCTATCGCGTTCGCCCGTGCCCGCTATCTGTCCCGCACTTCCGGCGGGACAAAATGGGTTGGGACCGCGTTTGCGACGACTTGCCTCGCTTTCAAACATCGCGCGCCGCCGGTGACATCGTTCGGTAATGGCACCCTGAACAGCACGTCATGCCCGACCGTCACAGATCACGCCCGCTTGCGCGCACGCTTCCAGCACCACAAGCGCCACGCGGCGCTGGATTGGCCGCATCGATGCCAGCCACCATGACGTGCTTGCCTAGAGCCGCGGCCCTGGCAAACAAGGGCTCGGCCGATTCTCCGGCCACCAGCACGGGGAAGCCTTGTCCCTTGCGAGCCGCGAGCCGCGAGCGCCGGTCATCCAAGGTCGCTTCTAATGGGAACACGGCGCCATCACGCATCCTCGCTAACTGTCATAGTCAAGCACGACGGATGCGCTCAGCGGGATCGCCTGACAGGTGAGCACGTAGCCCTGCGCGACTTCCTCCTTCGACAGGCCGTAATTTGCCGTCATCGCCACGTCCCCGGTGACCAGTTTGGCCCGGCACGTTGCGCAGACGCCGGCCTTACAGGCGAACGGCGCAGGCATTCCGGCCGCTCGGGCATTCTCCAGGATGCTGCCCTTGTCTGGATCGAACGTCAGCGTCCGCTTGCGGCCTTCGAGCACAAGCTGCACCTGGAAGCCTGCCGCCTTCTGCTCGATCTCGCGGGCGACGGCCGCCTGCGCCTCGGTCATCCGTCCCACCGTGAACCGCTCGATCATGATCCGGGACGGCGCCACGCCCGCTGCCGCCAACGCGGACTCCGCTGCGTCCATCATCGGGCCGGGACCACAGATGAAGGCGGCGTCGATAGCGGCCGGGTCGATGAGGGATCGGAGGACGTCGGCAATCTTGCCGCTGTCCAGGCGCCCGTTGAACAGAGCAATGTCATCATCCTCGTCTTCGAGGAAATGATACACCTGCAGCCGGCCCATGAAGCGATTTTTCAGTTGGGCCAGCTCCTCCAGGAACATGATGGAGGCTGAAGACCGGTTGCCGTAGAGTAGGACGAACTCGCTGCCGCGTTCGGCCTGCAGCGCCGTCTTCAGCAGGGACAGAATCGGGGTGATCCCAGAGCCGCCCGCGAACCCGCAATAGCTGCGGGCTTGGCCGGGCTCAAAGGCAAAGGTGAAGCTGCCATGCGGCGGCATGACCTCGATGGTCTCACCCTCCCGCAAGTCGTTCGCCCAGGTGGAGAAGCGGCCGCCGGAAATCCGCTTGATCGCGACCCGCAACTCCCGCTCATGCGGCGCCGCGCAGATGGAGTAATTGCGCCGCACGTCCTCGCCGGCGATCTCCGCCCGCAGCGTGAGGTGCTGCCCCGGCTTGAAGTCGAAAGCACTCCTTAGGTCGTCGGGCATGTCGAACCGAAGCGACACCGCGTCGTCAATCTCGCGCCGTACCTCGGCGATCCTGAGTGCATGGAAGCCGGCTTCCATCGTAGGCGTCTCCAACTTAATGGCACTTGGCCAATGGCGCTTGGTCAGTGGCACTTGAAGCTGTCGAACGGCTCCAGGCAGTCCAGGCAGCGCCACAGCGACTTGCAAGGGGTGGAGCCAAAGCGGCTCACCTCTCGCGTAAGGACCGAATCGCACCGCGGGCATACGACGCTACCGCGGCCGCGTAGCGAGCCCGCGGCGGCGCCCTTTGCCGGGGGGGCGATGCCGTAGTCACGCAGCCGGTCGCGGCCGCGGTCGGTAATCCAGTCCGTGGTCCAGGGCGGCGACAGCACCGTCTCGATCGCCACGCCGCCGAACCCTGCACTATCCAGGGCGATGCGCACCGACATCTCGATCGCCAGCGTGGCCGGGCACCCGGTGTAGGTCGGCGTGATCAGCACGGCCGGCGGCTCCGCACGGACACCCCTGACGATGCCGAGGTCGACCACCGAGACGACTGGTATTTCCGGGTCCGGAACGCCCTCCAGCACCGCCATGACGGCGTCGCCAAACCCAGCCTCCGCGACCTGTGCGTCCATGGCGCTACCAGGCCGCCCCCGGATAGGTTCGGGGGATGTGCTGCATGGTGGCCAGGAGATGCCCGAGATGTTCGCTGTGATGGCCGGTGCGGCCACCTTTCACGCCGCGCGGATACACGGGGGCTGGGATCGTCGCCTCCTGCAGCACGTCGGTCACGCGCTGGTCGAAGCTGGCGCGCAAGGCCGGGTAGTCCACCGCTGTGCCGGCGGCGGCAAGGGACGCGACCTGCTCATCCGCCTGGAACAACTCGTCGACGAACCGCCAGAACCAATCAAGCCCGTCGATCATGCGGCGGCGGCTCTCCTCCGTCCCGTCGCCGAGCCGAATGACCCAGTCGGCCGCCAGTTCGGCATGATACTGGATTTCCTTGACGGCTTTGGCGGCGATCGCCGCAATGCGTGGCTCGGACGAACGCGTCAAGCCGTCGAACACCGCGAGCTGATAGGTCGAGAACAGGAACTGGCGGGCCATGGTCTGGGCGAAGTCGCCGTTGGGCTGCTCCACCAGCAGGCAGTTGCGGAACCCCAGCGCATCGCGGTGGAAGGCGAGGGCGTCTGCGTCTCGTCCAGCGCCCTCGACCTCCCCGGCGAAGCCCAGCAGCAAGGTCGCCTGCCCGATGAGGTCCAATCCCACATTGGCAAGGCTAAGGTCGATCTCCAGCGCGGGTGCATGGCCGCACCACTCGGTCAAGCGTTGCCCAAGCACCAGGCTGTCGTCGCCGAGCCGCAGCAGGTAGTCGAACAGAGCGGGATGCCCCGCGACGGACGCCGGCGCCCCAAAGCTGCCGCCGTGCCCGGCCTGGCGGGCCGCCGCCTCGTCCTCGGCCTGGATCGTGGGGAGGGAGGGCGCCATCAGATATGCGTCACGATGTCGGGGATGTCGTAGAAGGTTGGATGGCGGTAGACTTTGCTCTCCGCCGGCTCGAACAGCGGGCCGGCCTGCGCCGGGTCGGATGCGAAGATGTCACTGGACTTCACCACCCACAAGCTCACGCCCTCCTGCCGGCGGGTGTAGACGTCCCGCGCGTGCCGAACGGCCAATTGGCCGTCTGGGGCATGCAGGGACCCGACGTGCTTGTGGCTCATGCCGCCCTTGGAGCGGACGAACACTTCCCACAGCGGCCATTCATGGCTCATCGGTCTGCTCCATTCCCCATCAGGCGGCCCGGCGCGTCTGGCGCTTGGCCTCGTAGGCGGTGGCCGCATCACGGACCCATGCGCCTTGAGTCCAGGCGTCGCGGCGTGCCTTCATGCGCTCCTTGGCGACCGCCCCCTCGCCGCGAACCACCGCGTAGAACTCCTCCCAATCGATGGCGCCGTAATCATAACCGCCTTTGGCTTGGTTCCAGACGCAATCCGGGTCGGGGATAGTGAGGCCGAGATACGCGGCTTGCGGCACGGAGATGTCGACAAATTTTTGTCGCAGGTCATCGTTGCTGTCGCGCTTGATGCGCCAGCGGAAACCTTGGGCCGAATTAGGGGAGTTCGCGTCCGGCGGACCGAACATCATCAGCGCAGGCCACCACCAGCGGTTCAGCCCGTCCTGCGCCATCGCCTTCTGCTCGGGCGTGCCGCGGGCCATCGCCATGGTGATCTCATAGCCCTGACGCTGGTGGAAGCTTTCTTCCTTGCACACCCGCACCATGGCGCGGGCGTAGGGCCCATAGGAGGTGCGCTGCAGCGGCACCTGGTTCATGATGGCGGCGCCGTCCACCAGCCAGCCGATGGTGCCGATATCGGCCCAAGTCAGCGTTGGATAGTTGAAGATGGTGGAGTACTTCGCGCGGCCGGCGAGCAACGCCTGCGTCATCTCGTCACGGCTGGTCCCCAACGTCTCCGCGGCGCAATACAGGTACAGGCCGTGCCCGGCCTCGTCCTGCACCTTGGCGAGCAGCACAGCCTTGCGCCGCAGCGACGGCGCGCGGGTGACCCAGTTGCCCTCGGGCAGCATGCCCACGATCTCGGAATGGGCATGTTGCGAAATCTGGCGGACCAGCGTCTTGCGGTAGGCGTCCGGCATCCAGTCCTTGGGTTCGATAAACTCGTCGGCCGCGACTCGCGCCTCGAATGCCGCGACCAGTTCGGGATCCTCGCTCACGACCGCCGAGGCCGTGCGGCCGTCGGCCCTGCCCATCTCCGTGGCGTACATGGCGCACTCCTCAGTTGGTTTACGCTCATCCTACCATTCGCCGACCGTGCGGTCAACGAAATAGCGGAAGTTTATCGACTTGCCAATAATCGTCCGACCGGTCATGCTATCAATGCAAGCCAAGGAACAACCTCCAAGGAACAACCTGGTGTACGAGGCGATCCAGTTCAGCCTTTCGGACGGCGTGGCGAGGCTGACATTGAGTCGGCCCGAGCGGCTCAACAGCTTCACCGCCCCCATGCACGCCGAGATCGCCGACGCCCTGAAGCAGGTCACGGCCGAGCACGGGGCTCGGGTCCTGCTGATCACCGGCGCGGGCCGGGGATTTTGCGCCGGCCAGGACCTGAACGATCGGGCCGTCTCGCCCGGAGAGGCTGCCCCCGACCTGGGGACGTCGGTCGACGCTTACTACAACCCGCTGGTCCGCACCCTGACCGGGCTCGAAATGCCTGTCATCTGCGCGGTGAACGGGGTCGCCGCGGGCGCCGGGGCGAGCGTCGCATTCGCCTGCGACATCGTGCTCGCGGCGCGGAGCGCGAGATTTATCCTGTCGTTCGCCTCGGTCGGGCTGATTCCGGATTCCGGCGGCACGTGGCACCTGCCGCGGGCCGTCGGCCTCCCGCGCGCGCTCGGCATGGCTCTCACGGGGGAGCCGGTTGCCGCGGAGACCGCCGAGCGCTGGGGGCTGATATGGCGGTGCCTTGAGGACGCCGACCTCATGGCCGAGGCCGAGAAGCTGGCCTTGCGCCTCGCGGCCGGGCCGACGCAAGGCCTTGCCGCCACGAAGCAGGCCCTACGTGCCTCCGGCCTGCGGACGCTCGACGCCGCGCTGGACCACGAGCGCGACCTGATGCGCCGCCTCGGCGGGTCGGCGGATTACCGCGAAGGCGTCGCGGCGTTCATCGGCAAGCGCCCGCCCGTATTCACCGGACGCTGAGCCGCCCCGTGCCAAGAGAGCCCGATATGACCGCACGGATCGTCCAAAGCTTCGCCGAAGGCCGCTGGCATGTCCCGGCGGGAAGCCTTGAAGAGATATGCAGCGCGGTGTCGGGCGAGGTCGTCGCGCGCACCAGCAGCGCCGGGCTCGACTTCGGCGGGATGGCCCGCCACGCCCGCGCCGCCGGCGGCAAGGTGCTGCGGCACATGACCTTCCAGCAGCGCGCCGCGATGCTCAAGGCGCTGGCCCAAGCGGTGCTGGCACGCAAGGAGGAACTCTACGAGCTGTCCTTCGCGACGGGGGCGACGCGGACCGATAGCTGGATTGACATCGAGGGCGGGGCGGGAACGATGCTATCGTTCGCATCCAAGGGGCGGCGCGACCTGCCCGACGACCGCCTGCTGATCGACGGCGAGACGGAGATCCTGGGCAAGGGCGGCAGCTTCGTCGGCCAGCACGTCTACACGCCGCTGCAGGGCGTGGCCGTCCTCATCAACGCCTACAACTTCCCCATCTGGGGCATGCTGGAGAAGCTGGCCCCGTGCCTGCTGGCGGGCGTGCCGGCGATCGTCAAGCCGGCGCCGCAGACCGGCTACGTGGCAGAAGCCGCGTTCCGCATCATGGTGGAGAGCGGCGCCCTGCCGGAGGGGACGCTGCAGCTCGTATCCGGCGGCCCCGGCGATCTGCTGGACCACATGACCGGCCAAGACGTTGTCGCCTTCACGGGGTCAGCCGCCACCGCCCAGAAGCTGCAGAGTCACCCGGTGATCGCCCGCGAGGCGGTGCGTTTCACTGCCGAGCGGGACTCCCTGAACGCCGCGGTACTCGGGCCGGACGCGACGGCGGGATCGCCCGAGTTCGACCTCTTCATCAAGGAGGTGGTCAAGGAGATGACCGTGAAGGCCGGGCAGAAATGCACGGCGATCCGGCGCGCGTTCGTCCCCGCTGCGCGGATGGATGCCGTGCAGGCGGCCTTGGCCGACCGGCTCGGCCGCGTGGTTGTGGGCGACCCCCGCCGGGAGGGCGTCCGCATGGGGGCGCTGGTGAGCGTCGCCCAGCGCCAGGATGTCCGCCACCGCGTGGCGGAGCTGTCGGGGCACGCGTCGGTCGTGTTCGGAAGCCCCGACCATGTCGACCTCCTCGGCGACGACCTTGGGCGCGGCGCCTTCATGTCGCCCGTCCTGCTGCGCAGCGACGACCCGTGGGGCAGCGAGGCGCTGCATGAAGTCGAGGCGTTCGGGCCCGTCTCGACCCTGATGCCCTACAAGGACGTGGGCGAGGCGGTGGCGCTGGCCAACCGCGGGATGGGCAGCCTGGTCATGTCGGTGTTCACCCACGATGCCGGCACGGCGTCGGAGTTCGTCCTTGGGGCCGGCTCCCACCACGGCCGAATGGTGTTCATCGACCGCGACTGCGCCGGGGAATCAACCGGGCACGGATCGCCGCTGCCCGTCCTGACGCATGGCGGCCCGGGCCGCGCGGGCGGGGGCGAGGAGTTGGGCGGCATCCGTGGCGTCAAGCACTTCATGCAGCGTACCGCCCTCCAGGGCAGCCCGGCGCTGCTCAGCAAGATCGTCCACCAGCAGCTCCCCGGCGCCCCGACCTGCACCGGAGCCGCGCACCCGTTCCGCCTGCGGTTTGGGGAGCTGGAGCCGGGATACGGCATCACCACGCCGCTGCGGCAGGTGACGCTGGACGATATCGAGCATTTCGCCCACTTCACCGGCGACATGTTCTACGCCCACATGGACGAGGCGGCGGCGGCGAAGAGCCCGATCTTTCGCGGCCGCGTGGCGCACGGCTACCTCATCCTGTCGTTCGCCGCCGGGCTGTTCGTCGATCCCGCGCCGGGCCCGGTGCTGGCCAATTACGGCCTGGAGGCGCTGCGTTTCGTCAAACCGCTCAAGCCCGGCGCGAGCATGCGAGCCCAATTGACCGTCAAGTCGAAGAAATCCAAGACCGCGGACATGGGCGAGGTGCGCTGGTCGGTGAAGGTTACGGACGAGCAGGACGAGTTGGTCGCGACCTACGACCTGCTGACGATGAACGCGGTTTGAGTATGCTCGACCGACCGGACGCGTGCCTCAGCGAAGTTGACGAGATGGCCAGCCCAGCCGGGTCCGGCCGGGTGCAGCGAAGGAGGGGCCCGTGACCTCGCACGCCCAAAACGGCGTCCAGGCGATGCGCAACGTTCCGGATGAGAACCGCGACTTGCGCAGGATCGCCTACCTGGTGCAGCTCTCCCGGATGCTCGACAGCATGGAGGAGGAGCGGCTCGTCCCGGAGAAGAAGGTGCTCTACCAGTTCTCGGCACGGGGCCACGACATGGCGCAGGTGCTGCTCGGCACCAGGCTGGTGAACCCGCGCGACGCTGCCTGCGGCTACTACCGGTCGCGCCCGATGCTGCTATCCCTGGGCGTCGACGTCGAGGACGCGCTGGCTCCTCGATGGCGCGTGCCGGGGGCTACTCCGACGGCCGCGACATCGGCGTCGTGTTCAACTACCCGAACCCGCACGGGGGCGTCGGCGCTGCCGATGTGCGGCGGGGTCGGCACCCAATACACCCCCACGACCGGCTGGGCCCAAGCGATCGAATACCACCGGACGGTGTTGAACGACGACACCTACGCGCAGGCCATCGGGGTTGTGCTGGGCGGCGACGCCTCGTGCGCCACCAACGGCTTCTGGGCCGCGCTGACGATCGCGACAACCCAACGGCTGCCGATGCTGTTCTTTATCGAGGACAACGGCTACGGCATCTCGGTTCCATCGCACTTCCAGACGCCGGGTGGCGACATCGCCGCGAACCTGGCCAGCTTCAAGGGGCTGCACATCCTCTCCGGCGACGGCACCGAGCCGGCGGAGGCCAGCCGCCTGATCGACCAGGCGCTGGCCCATGTCCGCGGGCGCGGCGGCCCCTGCCTGCTGCGCCTGACGGTGCCGCGGCTGCAAGGGCACAGCTTCCAGGACACGCAAACCTACAAGGCGGAGGATTTCGTGAGCTCCGAGTGGGCAACGGATCCCCTGCCCAAGCTCCGATCCTTCCTGGACCCCGTCCTGGCCGAGGGCGAGTGGGAGGAGATCGCGGCCACGGCGCAAGCCGCCGCCGAAACCGCCCGCGAGCGCGCCGAGGCCCGCGCGCCTGCGCGGCCCGAGACCGTCACTCGGCATGTGTTCGCCGAGCCTGGCGAGCTGCAGGCGATGGGCGGCCTGGCCAGCCACGGCATACTGGCGCCGCCGACCAGCGAGCAGCCCACGCCTGAGGGGCAGCGCATCAACATGGTGACCGCCATCCGGCGCACCCTGGATCACGAGATGACGCTCAACGACCGCGTCATCCTGTTCGGCGAGGACATCGGCCCCAAGGGGGGCGTCCACGCCGTAACCCTCGGGCTGCAGGAAAAATTCGGCGACCGGCGCGTGTTCGACACCAGCCTGTCGGAGGAGGGGATCGTGGGGCGCGCGGTCGGCTTCGCGCTGGCCGGCCTCATGCCAGTCCCCGAGATCCAATTCCGCAAATACGCCGAGCCCGCGACCGAGCAGATCAACGATTGCGGCTCGATGCGGTGGCGCACCAACAACCGTTTTGCCGCGCCGATGGTGCTGCGCGTGCCCGGCGGCTACTTCCAATGCGGCGACCCCTGGCACAGCCAGACCAACGAGGTGGCCTTCGTGCACACGCCCGGGTGGAAGGTAGCCGTGCCCTCGAACGCGGAGGACGCGGTCGGGCTGCTTCGCACCTCGCTGCGCGGCAACGACCCGGTGATCTTCTTCGAGCACCGGGCGATGCTGGATTACGCCTGGGCGCGCCGTCCCTATCCGGGCGATGATTACGGCCTGCCGTTCGGCAAGGCCCGCACCACGGTTTCGGGCGACGGCGTCACGCTCGTAACCTGGGGCGCCATGGTCCCCCGCTGCGAGGAGGCGGCCGCCGGCCAGTCCGCCGACGTCATCGACCTGCGCACGCTGATGCCGTGGGACAAGCAGGCGGTGCTCGACTCGGTGCGCCGGACACGCCGTTGCCTGATCGTCCATGAGGACCTGCAGACGGCCGGTTTCGGCGCGGAGATCGCCGCCGTGGTCGCGGACGAGGCCTTCATGGACCTGGACGCCCCAGTCTCCCGGCTGACAATGCCCGACATCCCCAGCCCGCATAACCCGGTGCTGCTCGAGTGGGCGCTGCCCTCCGTCGACCGCATCCGGGACAAGGTCGACGAACTGCTCGCGTTTTGAGGGACATGATGGACATGACCGACATCCTGGTGCCTTCCGAGCAGGAAGGCACCAAGGCGATCGTGCGGAGCTGGCTGAAGCAGGTCGGTGATACCGTGGCGCTGAACGATCCCCTGGTCGAGCTCGAGACCGACAAGGTGACGCAGGAGGTACCCGCGCCGGCGGCCGGGATTCTGGCGGAGATCATGCTCGGCACCGATGCCGAGGCGGTGCCCGGCGCCATCCTCGGCCGGCTCGGCAAGGCCGGCAACGTCGCCCCGTCCGAAGTCGGACCCGCGGTCATGCCCCATGCGGCCGAACGCGCGCCGACCGCAAACGCCCGCAGCCCCGAGGGACGCAATCTTGCCCTCTCGCCGGCCGTTCGGCGCGTGGTCACGGAGAGCGGGATCGATCCGCTGACCGTAGCGGGGACCGGCCGAGACGGCCGCATCACCCGCGAGGACGTCGACCAGGCCATCGCGAGGCGCCCGGCGGCCATGCCGACGGCGACCGCACCGGAAACTGCGGTAGCGCCCGTGGCAACCCGGCCCGGAACGATGGACGGCGTGCGCAGCGTGCCGCATGACCGGATGCGGCTTGCCATTGCCGAGAACATGCTGAACTCGGTGACGCTCGCGCCCCACGTGACCGCGGTATTCGAGGCCGATTTCAGCGCGATCATGGCGCATCGCAGGGAGCACAAGGCCGCATTCGAGCGGGAGGGCGCCAACCTTACCTTCACCGCCTATTTCGTGGCCGCATGCGTTGCGGCGATGCGGGCCTCGCCCACCGTCAACAGCCGTTGGCACGCCGACCGCCTGGACGTCCACGACGACGTCAACGTGGGCGTTGGCACGGCGCTCGGCGACAAGGGTTTGGTGGTGCCGGTCGTGGCGCGGGCCCAGACGCTGTCGCTCCTCGGCATCGCCGCGAAGCTGACCGAGCAGGTCGCCAAGGCGCGGGCCGGCAAGCTGGGGCCAGCCGACATGCGCGGCGGCACCTTCACCATCTCGAACCACGGGGTCTCGGGTTCGCTGTTCGCCTCCCCGATCATCATCGCCCAGCCGCAATCCGCGATCCTCGGCGTCGGCAAGCTGGAGAAGCGGGTTGTCGTCAGAACGGTGGGCGACGTCGACACCATCCAAATCCGCCCGATGTGCTACGTCTCCTTGACCATCGACCACCGGGTGCTGGACGGCCACCAGACTAACCTGTGGCTCTCCCGCTTCGTCGCCACGCTCGAGCAGTGGCCGATCGACGGCTGACTATGGGCTTGTTCGACATCAATCGAATCGATGGCGGCGTCGAACAAGCCCTAAGCCTTTATTTTCAGCGGCAGCTTTGTCGGCGTGCCGATTATTTGCCGACGCTGCCTATGGGGGCATGCCGGCTTTACCGAATGGAATCGGCCGCTCGGCGCCCGGACGGTCTACACCGGCATCTTCCGTAACTCCTGACCGCATGTTAGCGAAACCGCCGTCTCGGGTCGTCGTACCCATGGGAGAGCGGGTATTGGCGCGCACGCAGGCAGCGGATTACGCGGAGCGACGAGAGGCGATCGTGGAGCAGGCGGCGGATTTGTTCGCCCGGCTCGGCTTCCAAGGCACGTCGGTGTCCAGCCTGGCTGAGGCGTGCAAGACCTCGAAGTCCTTGTTCTATCATTACTACCCCTCGAAGGAGGACGTGCTTTACGCGGTCATGGCCTCCCATATCGACCAGCTCGTGGAAGATGTGGAGGCAATCGAGGCCTCAGGGAAACCGCCGAAGCGCAGGCTGGCTGATCTGACACACATCTTCATGCAGCACTATGTCGGGGCAGCCAATCGCCAGAAGGTGCTGCTCAACGAGTTGGGCAGCTTACCGGCCGACAAGCGGTCCATCATCGTGAAGAAGCAGCGATGGATCATCGACGCCGTGCGCGACATTCTGATCGCCGTACGCCCCGCATTGGCGGACGACATGGCGAAGGCCCGCGTGGAGGCCATGCTGCTGTTCGGCATGCTGAACTGGACCCATACGTGGTTCGACCCCAACGGACCGGTCGATGCAAAGACGGTCGCGAACATGATCATCGAACGCATGACAGCCCGGCCGGGAAAGTAGCCGAGATGGCTGGCCGTCAATTCTGATCAGCCTTGGCGATCAACGTCTCTCGGAACACCTTGGTCGCCGTGGACGTCCCCTCCCGGCGGCAAGCCAAATACAGTGCCGACCGCGCGCCGGGGTCATGGATGGCAACGAACCGCACCTGCTCCATGGCAATGCAGCGAAGCGCCGCCGGCACGATGGCAATCCCTAGTCCAGACGCGACCATGCCGATGATGGTGGACGACTCCCTCGCCTCCTGCCCGATCGTCGGAACGAACCTGCCAACGGTCGCCAGGGCCTGCAAGCTGTCTTGGTACAAGGTGGCGCCGCCCACCCGCGGGTAGGAGATGAACGACTCATCCCGCAATTGCCGCATTCGGACCGTTGGCAGCGACGCGATCCAGTGTTGCTCGTGGACCGCGACCACGAGAGCGTCCCGGCACAGCAGCCGTAACTCCACCTCACCGCTGCGGGACCGGCCCGGCTTGCGCACAATGCCCAGGTCCAGTTCCCGCTGCTGCAGCGCCTCGAACTGGTCTAGCGACGGCATCTCGCGCAGCACGAGCCTGACCTGCGGCGCCTGCTCGCGGAACTGGAACAACGCACGATGGAGGAACGGCATCAGCCCGGAGGAGGCGGTGAAGCCGATGCGCAGATCGCCTCCGCTTCCGCCGGCGGCCATGCGAAGCTCCCGCCGGGTCGTCTCGACATCCATGAGGATCCGCCGCGCGCGGTCGAGCAACTGCCGTCCAGCCGCGGTCAGGAACACGCGCTGACGCCGCCGCTCGAACAATTCCAGCTCCAGATCCTGCTCCAGGCTCTTGATCGACAGGCTGAGCGGCGGCTGGCTCATCGCCAACCGCTCGGCCGCACGCCGGAAGTGCAGCTCCTCCGCGACCGCGACGAAGTGGCGCATCCGGCGCAAATCCAATACCGAACTCATATCGGTTAGGCCTCCAAGAACGTATTGGATTATATCGCCGCCGCTGCGCAGGATTGCCCAATAAATCGACCGGCGACGATCCGGCGGACGGGAGGGCCACCGTGCAAGCAGACAGATGGGGCAAACCGCCATTGCCAGGGCGCGACATCGATCGTCTGTCCCTGCGCTGCGCCATGGTGCTGTTGCTCGGGTTGATCGGGTTCGGGTTGCTGATCACGGTCGCCAAACCAGCCCTCTCGAGCTTCCTGTTCGGCGATGTGTCGACCTACCTGGTCGTCATCTTGGCCCTCCCGCTCGCCATCTGGGCGCTGACCTGGTTCTACATGGCCCGGCTCGGTGCGCTGGAGCCGGACCAGTGACGCCGCTTCCCGAAGCGGGGCTGGACGCGGCCCGCCTGGTGCCGTTCGTCCTCGTCTTCGCCCTCACCCTTGGCATCATGGTCTGGGCCAGCCGCCGCAGCCACACCGTGTCCGACTTCCTGGTGGCCGGCGGACAGGTGCTGGCGTGGCAAAACACCTTTGCCATGGCGGGGGATTTCGTGGCCGCCGCCGGGCTGCTCGGGATCACCGGTCTGATCGCGCTGTTCGGCGCGGATGGGATGGTGTTCGCCATCGGCGTCATCGCCGGCTGGCCGCTGATGCTGTTCCTGTTCGCGGCCCCGCTCAAGCGACTGGGTAAGTACACCATGGGCGACGTGCTGGTGACCCGCCTGGCCGCCCCGCGTCTGCGTTCGCTGGTCGCCGTCACCCAATTGGTGGTGATCCTGACCTTTCTCACCGCCCAGTTCGTCGGGGCCGGCGGCATCCTGCACCTGCTGTTCGGCCTTAGCGGCACGGCGTCGATGCTGATCGTGTTTGCCGGCATGCTGGCGATCACCCTGCTGGGCGGCATGCTGGCCGTCACGTGGCTCCAGATCGTCAAGGCGACGTTGATGATGGCGCTGGCAATCGGCGTGCTGGCCGCCTGCCTGGCGCAGTTCGGCTTTGATCCGCTCGCGATGCTGCATGCCGGCGCCACAGCGCGCGGCCCGGCGGTGTTCCTACCGGGGCGGCTGTTTTCGGGTTCGTGGGAAACGCTGTCGCTGGTGCTCGGCCTGGCCCTTGGCGGTGCCTCCTTGCCGCACGTGCTGATGCGGATGAACACGGTGACCGACCCACGAGCGGCCCGACGCTCCGCCTTCCTCGGCACCAGCCTGATCGTGGTCTTCCATCTGATCCTGCTATGCCTTGGCGTGGCGGGGCTGGCGCTGCTGCCAGCCGCCGCCATCCGCGCCGCCGACCCGGGCGGCAACATGACGCTGCCGCTGCTGGCCCATCTGGTGGGCGGGGACCTGCTGCTCGGCTTTGTCGCCTCCATGGCCCTGGCAACCATCCTGGCCGTGGTTGCCGGGCTGGGCATCGCCGGCACCGCGACCCTGTCGCACGACCTATGGGTCAACACGCTGCGGCACGGGCATGTGGCTCCGGCGGAGCAGCTTCTGGTCGGTCGCATCGCCAGTGTGCTGCTAAGCTTCGTGGCCCTTGGTCTCAGATACCTGTTCCAGGGTCAGAACATCAGCTACGTTTCGGCGCTTGGCCTGGCGATCGCCGCGAGTGCGAACTTCCCGGCGTTGCTGCTGGCCATCTTCTGGCCGCGCTTTACCGCAGCGGGCGCCTTTGCCGGGATGTTCACCGGGCTGGTATCGAGCCTGGCGCTGATCTGGCTCTCCCCGCTGATCCAGGTCGCCGTGCTGCACCGGGCCTCTGCGATCTTCCCGTTGCAGAACCCCGGCATCGTCACCATCCCCGCGGCCTTCCTGGCCGCCATCCTGGTGTCGCTGGTCACCGGGGCACCCGCCGCCGCATCGCTGGAGGCCATCGCCCATGATTGAGCGCGCCAACTCCTTCCTCGACCGCATCCGCGGCGGCAAGCCGACGCTGATGATGAGCGTGCGCAGCGCCCGCACGCCCGACGCGGTGCGCATCGCCCACGCCACTGGCTACCACAGCATCATGATTGATCTCGAGCATTCGAGCATCTCGCTCGACACGGCGGCGATGCTGTGCGGCACAGCCAACGACCTCGGCCTGACGCCATTCATCCGCACGCCGGAGCGGGATTACGGGGTGCTCGGCCGCTTGCTGGATGGCGGCGCCGCCGGCATCATCGCCCCGCGGATCGAGACGGTGGCCGAGGCAGCCGCGGTCGCCCGGGCCTGCCGCTTCCCGCCGCGCGGCCAGCGGTCCCAATTGCAGACCATGCCGCAATACGGCTACCGCCCGATGCCGGCGCGCACGCTCAACCCGTTGCTGGACGACGCGACGATCGTCCAGATCATGCTGGAGACTACCGCCGGCATCGCCAATGCGGACGCCATCGCCGCGCTCGACGGCGTGGACCTGTTGACGATCGGCATCAACGACCTCTGCGCGGAGCTTGGCTGCCTCGGCCAGTTCGAGGACCCGCGGTTGCGCAACGCGCTCGCGACCGCGGCCGGCGCCTGCCGGGCCCATGGCAAGCTGCTGATGGCCGGGGGCGTGGGCGACCTCTCTATCATGAGCGGCCTGATGAAGCTCGGCATCGCGCCGCTCTACATCTGCGGCACCGATACTGACATGCTGTTCGCCGGCGCCGAGGCGCGCGCCAAGCGCTTCCTGGACTGGCACGCCACCCTGACCTTCTGAGGCTTCCTCATGTACGCTGCTCCCCCCGTGATCCAGACCAAGCTCGTCGGCCGGCTATCGCCGGACATGCACGTCACCGGTCGCGTTTCCGGCCGCTATGGCACCCGCAAGTTCTACCTCGAAGAACCAATGGCAAAGCCGAGCGCTTCATCCAAAGCAGCATTCGCGAGTGGGCCTATGCCACCCCATTCAACACCTCAGCCGAACGCCAGCAGGCCATGCACCCATGGCTGCACGACTACAACACCGCACGACCACACTCAGCCCTCGGCGGAAAACCTCCCATCTCCAGGCTCAACAGGGACAACCTCCAGAGCAGCGACATCTAGCGCGCCGATCGCCAGCCGCACGGCTGCCCGCCCGCGCGGTGCAGCGGTCCCGTATCGCGCGCTCGTCTCATCCGGTCGCGTGGGCTGGCTGCGGCGTGCCACGGCGGTCCAGCACCCGCTGCACCTTGCCGAGAGAGCGTTCCAACGTTCCCGGCGGTTCGACGACAATGGCGGCGGTGACGCCAATGGTGTTCTTGATGATCTCCGCCACGACGATGGCACCCGAATCGATGTCGCCGCCGCCCCAATGATCCGGGCGTGCCTCGACGCGAACTTCCATGCGGTCCATGCGCCCGACCTTGGTCAGCACGATCTGGAAGTGCCCGCTCGCCCAGGCTTGCGACAGCAGCACCTCCTCGATCTGGGTTGGGAACAAGTTCACGCCGCGCAGGATGATCATGTCGTCGGACCGTCCCGTCACCTTCTCCATCCGGCGAAAGGCGGGGCGGGCGGAGCCGGGCAGCAGGCGGGTCAGGTCCCGCGTCCGGTAGCGCACGATGGGCAAAGCCTCCTTCGTGAGCGAGGTGAAAACCAGCTCGCCCTTCTCTCCGTCCGGCAGCACGTCGCCGGTGGCCGGGTCGATCACCTCCGGGTAGAAATGGTCCTCCCAGATGTGCAGCCCGTCCTTCGATTGCAGGCATTCCTGCGCAACGCCGGGTCCGATCGCCTCGGACAGCCCGTAGATGTCGACCGCATCGATGCCAAACGCGGTCTCGATCTCGCGGCGCATCGCCTCCGTCCAGGGTTCCGCGCCGAAGATGCCGATCCGGAGCGAGCTGGCGCGGGGATCGAGGTTGCGCCGCCGGAACTCGTCGAGCAGCACCAGCATGTAGCTGGGCGTGACCATGATGATTTCCGGCCGGAAATCCTCGATGAGCTGCACTTGGCGTTCGGTCATGCCGCCGGACATCGGAATCACCGTGCAGCCGAGCCGTTCTGCCCCGGCATGCACGCCCAGCCCGCCCGTGAACAGGCCATAACCGTAGGAATTATGCACCTTCATGCCCGGTCGGCCGCCGGCCGCGTAGATCGAGCGCGCGACGACGTTCGCCCACATGTCCAGATCGGACTGCGTGTAAGCCACCACGATTGGCTTGCCCGTCGTTCCGGACGAGCCATGCAGGCGGGCGACACGGTGCTGCGGCACGGCAAGCAGACCGAAGGGATACTGCTCCCGGAACACAGACTTGGTCGTGAACGGGAACTTCGCGAGGTCACCCAGCTCCTTGAAGTCGGCGGGGTTGACGCCGGCCTGGTCGAAGGCTGCGCGATAGTACGGGACGTTTTCGTACGCATGCCGTAGCGACCACCTCAGCCGCTCCCGCTGCAGCGCCTGCAGTTCGTCGCGCGAGACGCGTTCGATCGGATCGAAAAACGCCTGGTCCATCGCCGCCGTGCTGCTCAACGTCGCCTCCGTTTATTTTATTGGTTATTTTGTTGGCCGATCGGCTTGCCCGGCGCCGGCCAGCGTGCCGACCACCCGCGAGTGGCCGCGAAACTCGGCAATCGTCGTGCCGTCCGCCGTCGCCACGGTCACGTCGTAGATGCCGGAGCGCTTCACGCGAGCCCGCTCCTGCGCCACGGCCACCAGCCTTTCGCCGGCGTTGCCCGGGCGCAAGTAGGTGATGCTGCATTGGGCCGCGACGACCTTCTCGCCATAAGTATTGCAGGCATAGGCGAAGGCGGAATCGGCCAGCGCGAAAATGAAGCCGCCATGGCACATGCCGTGGCCGTTCAGCATCCCGCCGGTGACGGTCATCTCCAGACGCGCCCGGCCCGGCCCGATGTCGGTCACCTCGATCCCGAGTTGCTGGCTTGCGCTGTCGCTGCTCCACATTGCGGCGGCACAGCTTCGGGCTAAATCCGCAGGCGCTTCAATCATGCCACGCCGCTAACGGCACCGAGCACCGGCTGCGGCAGCCGGACCAGCGGGTTGTAGAAGTGCTCGATGGTGGATCCGAGATCGACCGCCCCGCCCGGGCTCGCCGTGAGCGAGGTGCTGCCCGGGGCAAACCCGCGGCCCGCCCAGTGAGCAGCACCGCCCGGCAGGTGCGGTCGACCTCCTGGAGCAGGGCGAGGCTCATCGCTTCGCTGCAGGCGTTGAGCTGGTCCGGGTGGTTCAGGGTCATCTTGCACCAGCCTGGTTTTTGCTCGAATCGGCGGCTTGGCGATGGCACGTTGAACGCTCCCCTGGTGCGCCTCGCGTAAAAGCGCTTGCAATAGCTGACCGGCCGGTTAACTAAAGCGTGCACGGCCGGACAAGTCAAACATCTGCCCATCGCATCTGCCGGTCTGGCGCGGCGCCGGTGAGAAGCCTGCCTCGCGGCACAGGGGAGGGAGAAGCACGGATGCCAGAGGCCTTCATCTGCGATTACGTCCGCACACCATTCGGCCGCTACGGCGGTGCACTCAAGGATGTCCGCGCCGACGACCTCGGCGCCCATCCGATTCGGGCCTTGATGCACCGCAATGCTCAGGTGGATTGGGCGGCCGTGGATGATTGTTGCTACGGCTGCGCCAATCAGGCTGGCGAGGACAACAGGAATGTCGCACGCATGGCCGCGCTGCTCGCCGGGCTGCCAGCCTGCGTGCCAGGATCGACGATCAACCGGCTCTGCGGGTCTGGGCTCGACGCCGTTGGGTCCGCCGCACGCGCCATTCGCGGCGGCGATGCCGAGCTAATGATTGCCGGGGGCGTGGAAAGCATGACGCGGGCGCCGTTCGTGCAGGGCAAGGCGGCCGAGGCGTTCTCGCGCGCCGCGGAAATCTACGACACGACCCTCGGCTGGCGCTTCGTGAACCCGCTGCTGCAGGCGCAGTATGGCATCGACTCCATGCCGGAAACCGCGGAGAACGTGGCGCAGGAGTTCCACGTCTCGCGCGCCGACCAGGACACGTTCGCGCTTCGGTCGCAGCAGCGGACCAGGAAGGCGCAGGCAAGCGGCTTCTTCGCCCGCGAGATTGACCCGGTAACGATCAAGACCCGCAAGGGCGAAACCTCGGTCGCCCAAGACGAGCACCCGCGCGGCGACACGACGCTCGAACAATTGGCCAAGCTGAAGGCCCCGTTCCGCAAAGACGGCGGCAGCATAACGGCGGGCAACGCGTCCGGCGTGAACGACGGCGCTGCGGCATTGATCATCGCGTCGGAAGCCGCAGCGCGACGACACGGCTTGACTCCACGCGCCCGGGTCGTCGCGATGACCAGCGCCGGGGTCGCGCCGCGCATCATGGGGATCGGGCCGCTACCCGCCACCCAGAAACTGCTGGCGCGGCTTGGCCTGCGTTTGTCCGATATCGATATAATCGAGCTGAACGAGGCGTTCGCCGCGCAAGGGCTCGCCGTAATGCGCGGGCTCGGCCTTGCCGACGATGCGGAGCATGTCAATCCGCATGGCGGGGCGATCGCGCTCGGTCACCCGCTTGGCGCGTCCGGCGCCCGGCTGGCGGGCACGGCAGTCAACGCGCTGGAGACGCTGGGCGGCCGGCGCGCGGTCGTGACGATGTGCATCGGGGTCGGTCAAGGCATCGCCGCACTCATTGAGCGGGCCTGAGGGGCCGTTCCATGGTCGGTAGCGCTGCTCCCGTTTCCATCGAGAGGCGTGAACGGGTCGCCGTGGTGCGCATCGATTGCCCGCCGGTCAACGCGCTCTCGAACGCGGTCAGGCAGGGCCTGCTCGACGCCGTCCGCAGCTTGGCCGAAGATGGCGCCGTCGATGCGGTCGTCATCGCCGGGACGGATCGCCGGTTCATCGCGGGCGCCGATCTCAAGGAGATGCGGCAACCGCCCGGCGAGCCATACCTGCCGGACGTGGTGGCGGCGATTGCGCAACTGGGCAAGCCTGTGCTGGCTGCCATTGGCGGCCCCGCGCTGGGTGGCGGCTTGGAGATCGCGCTGTCCTGCGATCTCCGGCTTGGCGGGCCCTGCGCCTCGGCCGGCTTGCCCGAGACAAGGCTCGGCCTCATCCCTGGCGCCGGTGGTACGCAGCGCCTGCCACGCTTGGTCGGGACCGCGCGTGCGATCGAGTTGATCGGCGAAGCCCGCATCCTCACCGCAGAGCAGGCGCTGCAGTGGGGTATACTGGATGCCTTGGTCGAGGGCGACCTGGTTGCCGAGGCCGTGCGCCGCGCGCCTGCTACGATCAAACGCTGCCTCGCGGACTGCCCGGCGCCCCCGCCCGATGCCCAGGCGCAGGACGCGGCGGAGCAGTCTGCCAGCAAGCGCGGCCGGGGCGTGGCAGCCGTGGCCGAGGCGATCGCGCTCATCAAGGCAACCGCGACGACGCCGTTCGAGGCCGGGCTGAAGCGCGAACGCGAGGCTTTCCTCCGGCTCCGCGACACGCGTGAGGCCCAGGCGCTGCGATACCTGTTCCTGGCCGAGCGGGACGCCGCCAAGGTGCCTGGTTTGGACGGGGTGGAACCACGCCCAGTCAGGCGGGTCGCCGTGATCGGCGCTGGCACCATGGGTTCGGGCATCGCGGTCAGCCTCGCAGAGGCCGGCCTGTTCGTGGATGTGCTCGAGCGGGACGCTGCCGCGGCGTTGGGCGGGGTGGACAAAATCCGGCAGATTTATCAGCGCCAGGTCAGCAGCGGACGCCTTGCTGAGGCCGACGCAGCGACCCGGCGCGAGCGCATCCGGCTGGGCGCTGATTGGGACGTGCTGAGCGACACCGATCTCGTGATCGAAGCCGCGTTCGAGGACATGGCGGCCAAGCGGGCCATCTTCGAGCGGCTGGACCGCCTCGCTCGGCCGGGCGCGATACTTGCGACCAACACGTCCTATCTGGACGTGAACGCGATCGCCCGCTTCACGGCGCGGCCGGAGGATGTGCTGGGGCTGCACTTCTTCTCTCCAGCAAACGTTATGCGGCTGCTGGAAGTGGTGCGAGCAGACCTTACCGCGGCCGACGTGCTGGCCACCGGCGTCGCCTTCGGCCGGCGCCTGGGAAAGCTCCCGATCGTCGCGGGGGTTTGCGACGGCTTCATCGGCAACCGGATTTTTGCGGCTTACCGGCGCCATGCGGAGTATCTGCTCGAGGACGGCGCCTCGCCCCAGCAGACCGACGCGGCGCTCGAGTCGTACGGCTTCGCACTGGGCCCGTTTGCGGTGTTCGACATGTCCGGGCTGGACATCGCCTGGGCGATGCGGAAACGGCGGGCGGGCACGCGCGACCCAGGCGAACGCTACGTCTCGATCGCGGACCGCCTTTGCGAAGCCGGGCGGCTCGGGCGCAAGACGGGACGCGGATGGTACGATTACAGTAGCGGAAAGCCGAGGCCGGACCCGGAGGTGGAGGCGATCATCGAGCGCGAGCGGGCAGCCAAGTCCGTGAGCCCGAGGGCGTTTACCCCGGACGCGATCCAGGACCGGATTTTGGCAGTGATGGCGAACGAGGGCGCCAAAATCCTCGCCGACGGCATCAGCCTGCGCCCCTCCGATATCGATCTCGTGTTCACCAACGGCTACGGGTTTCCCCGCCTGAAGGGTGGCCCGATGTTTTCCGCCGACCAGCGGGGCCTCCCCCAAATTCTCGAAGAGGTCAGGGCAGCGGCGGCCGTCGGCGGCGTGGGATCGGAGCCGGGATCGCTGCTGGTCCAGCTCGCTCGCGAGGGACGCACATTCGCGGACTGGCAATCCAGCCGCTGAACCGCACCGGGCCACCACGGCGCTCACGCAGCAAGGGTAGCAGCCGTGACCATCGGCATGCCATTCGCCGCCGGGCTGTCTGTGCACCCGGCGCCGGGCCCGTTGCTGGCCAATTACGGCCTGGACAATCGGCGCTTCCTCCAGCCAGTGTCGCCAGGCGGCGCGATCCGGGTCCGTCCGTGCAATTCAAGGGAAAGCCAAGCTGAAATGGACTACGCGGACTTCACGCGGGAGAAGAGGCGGAGCGTATCGGCCTGGTCAGCCTCGCCGTGGACGATGCCGAACTGGACCGCAAGGCCGAGGACATCGCCGCGCGCCTGGCCGAGGGTGCCCCGAGCGCCATTTGCTGGACCAAATACGCGCTGAACAACTGGCTACGACAAGTGGGGCCTACGTTCGATGCCTCGCTTGCCTTGGAATTCATGGGCTTCAGCGGGCCGGAGGTGGCGGAGGGCCTAGCGTCGCATGTCGAGAAGCGGCGCCCGGTATTTCCGCCGGACAGCCCGCTCTGAACAAGCCCAACATGTTCTCTCAGAGTCGCCGATCCTCGTCAAAGCCAGCACCGCCTCGGCCGCAATTGCCGTTGTTCACACCCGGGACACCGGGACCGCCGTTACCGCCGCGACCGCCAGGACAACCGGGCTCGCCTTTGCCGCCCGGTTGCGCTGGTGCGCCATCAAGGCCCGGTGGACTGGCTGCGGGGTTGGGCACACGACTCAAGGCCGCGCTGGAGCAAGCTTTGCGGGCGGGCCGGGCCGCAACCCGCTCTATGGCATGCCGATGCTGGCGGGGCGGCGAAACCGGTTGCGGGCCAACAACTGGTCCTACCAGACCGAGCCGCAACGGCATCTGAACGGCCGCAGCGTGTTCTTGCCCCGCGGCAAGATGGTCGGCGGCTCGTTCATGTTCAACGGCGGACCACCTGGTAGACCACGGCATCGCTCCGCTCCATGACCTGCCCGGTGTCGGCAGCAACCTGCAGGACCACCTGGTGATGACGGTGGGGCACGCTGCCTGCTGCCGGTCTCGCTGGTGGACACGTTGCGCATCGAGACGTTCTTTATCGCGGCGGCGCGCTGTGCCCTGCAAGGCCGCGGGCCGGTGGCGATGAGCCCCATCCATGCCGGCGGCTTCGTCCGCACCGAGCCGGGGCTGCCGGCGCCGGACGTGCAGGTCGCGTTCTATCCCATCTTGGGTTCCAGCCCGTCTGCCGGAACGCCGCGACTGCTCTGGCCGTGGCAGCACAAGCCGCACTCGTTCGCCGGCGTCACCTGGCGCAACCGGCCCGATAGCCGCGGCACGGTGCGGCTCGGCTCGGCTCGGCTCGGCTGACTTTCGCGCACCGGCGAGGATCGACCCGAACTATCTCTCGACGCACAAGGATCTCGCGGTCACGCAGCGTGCGGTGGGCGAGCTTAGGCGTATTTTCGCGCAGCAAGCCTTCGACGCGTTTCGCGGCGACGAGCTGGTGCCCGGCCCGGCGGTGCAGACGGACGCCGAGCTGGAAGACTGCATCAGGGCGAGCGGGCTGAGCGGATACCATCTCTGTGGGACGGCGAAGATGGGCCACGACAGGATGGCGGTTGTCGACGACCAACTCCGCGTCCATGGCGTCGAGAACGTGCGGGTCGCCGATGCCAGCATCATCCCGGCGACCGTCACCGGCAACACGAATGCGGCGACGATCATGATCGCCGAGAAGGGCAGTGACCTGCTATTAGGCAGAACCATCGCCCGTGCCGAGCTACCGCTCGCAAGAGTCTAAGCCGGCCCGCACAACGAAAGCACGTAACCGACCAAGCCGAGGCACAAGCGCCGTTGAACCTCCGCAACGCCCAAGTTCGGCAGGTGCGCCATCCCGGATGCGACATCCGCGGAGAGGCCGATGCCGCCGTGTTCGTCGAGACGCGAGGCAAGCTCCATAGGCTGTTTCGTTGAGGGAGATCTACGCGCATTCCCGCCCTGGTCATCCCGAGGCGACTTGGGAGTCGCTGGGTGCTCATGCCGCCGCCGTGGCGACGCTGGCGGCCCAGAACGCCGACGCCTTCGGGTGGGCGCGCGTTGGCGCGCTGCTCGGCCAGTTGCACGACCTGGGCAAGGTGTCTGCCGCCTTCCAAGCCTACATCCGCGCGCCAGGCCTGAGTCCACGTTGCGACCACTCCACCGCGGGCGCGCGCGTGGCGATGGAGCATTTCGGCAGCATCGCCCGCACCCTTGCCTACGCGATTGCTGGGCACCATGCCGGCCTAGCCGATGCAGCACGGCTCGACGAGCGGCTCGATTCATTGCGAACCACCATTCCGCCCTGTGCCGGCTGGCAGGCGCAGACCGGGCCGCTGCCGGATGTGGCGGCGCTTCGCCCCGCGGGGCTGATCGTGCCGGGCCGGCATGCCTGCTTCGAGGTCGCCTTCCTGATCCGCATGCTGTTCTCCTGCCTGGTGGACGCCGACTTCATCGCCACCGAGCGCTTCTACGCGCAGGCCGACGGCGCACCCGTGGAGCGCGGCAGCGCGCTCGGCCCGGCGGAGTTGCTCCTCCAGCTTCGGCGTTTCACCGCCGCGCGGGCGGTGGACGACACGCCGCTGAACGCGCTGCGCTCCGCCATCCGCGACCACGCCGTGGCCAAGGCGGCGCTGCCCCCCGGGCCCTTCACGCTCACCGTGCCGACCGGGGGCGGCAAGACGCTCACCTCGCTCCGGTTTGCGCTGGAGCACGCAGTCCGGCATGGGCTGCGGCGGGTGATCTACGTGGTTCCGTTCACCTCGATCATCGAACAGACCGCTGCCGTGTTCCGCGATGCGCTCGGCCCCGAAGGCGTGCTCGAGCACCACGCCAGCTTCGATTGGGAGGACGCCGGGCGAGCTTGGCAGGAGGAGGGCGGCAACCCGGACCGCGAGCGGATGCGGCGCGCCGCGGAGAACTGGGACGCGCCGGTCGTGGTCACCACCTCCGTGCAGTTCTTCGAAAGCCTTTACGCCAGCCGCACCTCCCGCTGCCGCAAGCTGCACAACCTGGCGCGCGCCGTGATCGTGTTGGACGAGGCGCAGAGCTTGCCGTTGCGGCTGCTGTCCCCCTGCCTTGCAGCGCTGGACGAGTTAGGGCGCAACTACGGTTGCAGCACGGTGCTGTGCACGGCGACGCAGCCGGCGGTGCGCCGCAGGGAGGACGGGCTTCCCGCCGGGCTCGACCTGCCGCCGGGCCGCGAGCTGGCGCCCGACCCGGCGGCGCTCTTTGCCCAATTGCGGCGGCAAAGCGTCGAGTGGCTGCCCGAGCCGGTGGAGGACGCGGCCATCGTGGCGCGCTTCGCGCTGCAGCGGCAAATGCTGTGCATCGTCAACAGCCGCCGCCACGCGTTCGACCTGTTCGGCCGCATCCGAGGCATGGAGGGCGCGGTGCACCTCAGCACCTATATGTGCCCGCGCCACCGCAGCCTGAAACTTGCCGAGATCAAGCTGCGGTTGAGGACGGGGCTGCCGGTCCGGCTGGTTGCGACCTCCCTGGTGGAGGCCGGGGTGGACTTCTCCTTCCCCGAGGTCTGGCGCGCAGAGGCCGGGCTGGACTCGGTGGCGCAAGCGGCGGGGCGATGCAACCGGGAGGGCGAGCTCGATCCCGCGCTGGGCCGCGTGGTCGTGTTCCGGCCCGCCGGGTCGAAGCCGGCGGCGGACCTGGTGCTGCCCGCGCAGTGCGCCACGGCGGTGGCGTCGCGGTTTGCTGACCCGTTGGCACCCGAGGCGGTGCGGTCCTACTTCCGGACGCTGTATTCCAACCGTGGCGACGCGTTCTTCGACTCGGCGAAGCTGGAGGGAGTTGACCTCCCCATCCTGCGGCGCATCAAAGCGGCCGGGCGGGCAGGGCGCTTTGACTTCGACAGCATCGCCCGCGCTTTCCGGATGATCGAGAACGACGAGCCGGCGGTGATCGTGCCTTGGCGCGCGGAGCCGGGGGATGCGGAGGCCGAGATGCTGCTGGCCAAAGTGGCCGCCGCCGGTCCGTCGCGGGAGAGCCTGCGGGCGTTGCAGCGCTACGCGGTGCCGGTGCCGCGGGGCGCGTACCGGGCCTGGCTGGCGGCCGATGTGCTGCGCCCCGTGCACCCAGCACTTGGCGAGGCGTTGCTGCGGTTTGCGGACGACGCGCTTTACGATGCCGCAACCGGGCTGCGCGTGTTCGATCCGATGCGGCGGGAGAGTGCAAGCAATCTGTTCTAGGCCGTCGCCACCCTTGTTTCGGTCGGAACACATTTGTAAGCTTGATCCCCACGAATGACGGAGGTGGTCCTGGCCTACGGAGTGCGCCTGCGCGTCTGGGGCGAGCGTGCCTGCTTTACCCGGCCGGAGATGAAGGCGGAGCGCGTGTCCTATGACGTGCCCCCGCCTTCGGCCGCCCGCGGCATCCTGGAAGCGGTGCACTGGAAGCCGGCGATCGTCTGGGTGGTGGATCGCATCCACGTGCTCAGGCCCATCCGCTTCCAGTCGTTCCGCCGCAACGAGGTGGGCACCAGGGCCAGCGCCGCGCTCGCCAAGCGCGCCATGGCGAGCGGGGACTTGGCTGGGATCGGCCTCTCGGTCGAAGGCGAGCGGCAGCAACGGGCCGCCACCCTGCTGGTGGACGTCCATTACGTCATCGAGGCGCACTTCGAACTGACGGAGCAGGCCGGGCCGGAGGACACGGAGGCCAAGCACCTCGCCATGTTCAACCGCCGCGCCGCGGCCGGCCAGTGCTTCCACCGCCCCTGCCTCGGCAACCGGGAGTTCCCGGCCGAGTTCGCCCTCCTCCCGCCCGACGAGGCGTTGCCCCGGTCGGAGCTTCCTCCGGACCAGCGTGATCGCGACCTGGGCTGGATGCTGCACGACATCGACTACGCTCGTGGCCGCTCCTCCCGCTTCTTTCGCGCGCGACTGGCCGATGGGGTGCTGGACGTAGCGGCCTGCGTGGCGGAGGGGACCGCCTCGTGACGGTGCTGCAATCGCTCGACCGCTACTACGACCGCATGGCGAGCCGCGGCGAGGTCGATGCGCCGGAATACTCCCGCGAGAAGATCAGCATCCGGGTGGTGCTCGCGGCCGACGGCGCCGTCCGCCAGGTGCTCGACATCCGGGAGCCCGGAAAGCGGCGGACGCCGCAGTTCCTCAACGTTCCGGCGGCGGTGAAGCGCGCCTCCGGGATTGCGCCCAATCGGCTCTGGGACAAGACGGCCTATTCGTTGGGCTGGTCCGCCGAAACCGGCCCGCGCGTCGAGCAGGTGCACGCGGCTTTCAAGGCCGCCAACCTCGCGCTGATCGGGGATACAAACGACCCTGGCCTCGCCGCCTTCCGCCGCTTCCTTGAAACTTGGCAGCCTGGTGACTTGGACGCGCTGGACGTCCCGCCTGAGCTGTTGGACGGCAACGCGGTGTTCCGGCTCGAGGATGAGTTGACCGACATCCACGCAAGCGAGGCCGCGCGCCGCCTGCTTGCCCGCGCGCCCGCCATCGACGGAGAAGGGCAGGTCTGCCTCGTCACCGGCACAGTCGGCCCAGTTGCGCGGCTCCATCCGAGCATCAAGGGCGTACAGGGTGCGCAGACCGCCGGGGCGTCGCTGGTGTCCTTCAATCTCGACGCCTTCACCTCCCATGGCAAGGAACAGGGTGATAACGCTCCCACGTCCGAAGCCGCCGCAGCCCGCTATACCTCCGCCTTGAACCGCATGCTGGCCTATGGCGGCGACAACCGCCTCCGCCGCCCGCTGGGCGACGCCGCCGTGGTGTTTTGGGCCGACACCTCCGACACAGTCGACGAGGCAGCCGCCGCCGCCGCCGAAGGGTTCTTCGCCGCCGCTACGGAGCGGGTGGACGACGATCCGGCAGAAGCGAAGAAGCTTTCCGAGGCGTTGGACCTGCTCGCCGCCGGGCGCCCGGTGCAGGAAGCCGCGCCCCGCCTCCTGCCCGGCACGCGCTTCCACGTCCTCGGACTGTCGCCCAACGCCGCCCGGCTTTCCGTGCGCTTCTGGCTCGACGACACGTTCGAGACCATCGCCCGCCGCCTCGCCGCACACCACGCCGCACTCGGACTCCAGCCGCCGCCCTGGCGCAGCCCGCCCTCCGTCACCCTTCTGCTGGCCAACACCACGGCATTGCTGCGGGAGTTCAAGAATATCCCGCCGCATCTGGCCGGAGAGGTGATGCGTGCCGTGCTGTCCGGCACGCCGTATCCCCGTGCCTGGCTGGCCGCCGCGATCATCCGCCTGCGTGCCGGAGACAGCCCGGCGCGCGGCTGGCACGCCGCCGCCATCCGCGCCGTGCTGTCCCGCCTTCCCACCGAGGAGACCCCGCCCGTGGCACTCGATCGCAATAGCACGAACCAGGCCTACCAGCTTGGCCGCCTCTTTGCCGTGTTGGAAGCCGCTCAGCGCGAGGCCCTGGGAGGAAACGTCAACGCCACGATCGCGGACCGCTATTACGGCGCTGCTTCAGCGACTCCGGCCCGGGTGTTCGGCCCGCTGCTGCGTGGCGCTCGCAACCACGTGGCGGACGCCAACAAGCGCGGCCGCGGTCGGTGGCTGAACGCCCGCATCGGCCAGATCATGAGCCAGCTCGATCCCGATCTGCCGCGCACCCTGCGGCTGGAGGACCAGGGGCGATTCGCCGTCGGCTACTATCACGAGCGCGCATACCGCCCCGAAAAGCCGGCTGCCGAGCAAACCCCCGAAACGCCCCCCGAGGAGACCGAATGATGCCCCGCCCCGAGGCACTGCAGCACCGCCACGAGTTCGTGCTGCTGTTCGACGTGACCAACGGCAACCCGAACGGTGACCCCGACGCCGGCAACATGCCGCGTACCGACCCCGAAACCGGTCACGGCCTGGTCAGCGACGTGTGCTTGAAACGTAAAATTCGCAACTACGTCGAACTGGCCAAGGGCGACGCACCCCGCTTCCGCATCTATGTGACGGAGGGCGCCGTGCTGAACGAGAAGCACCGCGAGGCCTACGTGGCGCTTCGGCCCGGCGACAAGGAAGCCGCCGACCCCAAGACCCGTAAGCTCAACCCCAAAGGCGACGAGGAGGCGTACCGCCTGCGTGACTTCATGTGCGCCAACTTCTTCGACATCCGCACCTTCGGCGCCGTCATGGGCACCTCGATCAACGCGGGCCAGGTGCGCGGCCCGGTGCAGATCGCCTTCGCCGCCTCCGTCGAACCCGTGATGCCGCTCGAGGCCTCCATCACCCGCATGGCCGCCACCAACGAGGCCGAGAAGAAGGATCGCCTCGCGGGCCAGGAGGACGGGGGCGAGGAGAAGCGCGGCGACAACCGCACCATGGGCCGCAAGCATCTCATTCCCTACGGCCTCTACCGCGCCCACGGCTTCGTGTCCGCCGCCTTGGCCCACGACAGCCGCAAGGGCACTGGCTTCACGGAAGCGGACCTCGAATTGCTCTGGCAGGCGTTGGCCGACATGTGGGAGCACGACCGGTCCGCCGCGCGCGGCGAGATGACGACGCGCAAGCTGGTGGTGTTTCGTCACGCCTCCGCCCTGGGCAATGCCCGCGCGGGCGATCTGTTCGGCCGTGTCACCGTGTGGCGCGGCGACCACCCCGTCGGCCACGAGGCGCTGGGCAACCTGCCGCCCGCCCGGCGCTTTGCCGACTACGACGTCCGGCTCGATCGCGAAGGATTGCCGGACGGCGTGGAGATGATCGAGCGGGTGTAGGCGTGCCGGAGCCCGGGGACGACCTCGTCCCCCTCTCCGCCCTGCAGCACCACCTGTTCTGCCCGCGGCAATGCGCGCTGATCCACCTGGAGCAGATGTGGGCGGAGGACGCCGCCACCGCCGAGGGCCGGCTGCTGCACGAGCGGGTCGATGCCGGCGGCGCGGAAACGCGGCCTGGCCTGCGGGTGGAACGCGGCGTTACCCTGCGCTCGGACGCACTCGGCGTGTCCGGCCGGGCCGACGCGGTGGAGTTCCACGGCCGCCCGCCCGTGCCGTTTCCCGTCGAGTACAAGCGCGGCAAGCCCAAGCCGCACCGCGCCGACGAGGTGCAGCTTTGCGCCCAGGCCATCTGCCTGGAGGAGATGTTCGGTTGCCTCGTCCCGGCCGGCGCGCTGTTCTATGGGACCACGCGGCGGCGCACCTCCGTCGTGTTCGACGAGGCGCTCCGCACCCTCACGGCGCAGGTTGCCGCCGAGGTGCGTGCCAACCTGGCCGCCGGACGCACGCCCCCGCCCGTGCTGATGCCGGGCTGCCGACGCTGCTCCCTGCAGGGTGCCTGCCAACCGGCACGGCTGGAGCACCCGCCGCGCGTGGCGCGCTGGCTCGCCGCGCAACTGGCAGACTGACCCGGCGATGCGTCGCTTGCTCAACACGATCTACGTCACCACCGAGGGCGCCTGGCTGCGCAAGGACGGGCAGAACCTGGTCGTGGAGGTGGAAGGGGCCGAGCGCGGCCGGGTGCCGCTGCACCTGCTGGACGGCGTGGTGAGCTTCGGCCGGGTCGGTGCCTCGCCCGCCTTGATGGCCGCCTGCGCCGAGGCCGGGATCACGCTCTCGCTGCTGGAGCCGAACGGACGCTTCCTGGCCCGGGTGGAGGGGCGGCGCACGGGTAACGTGCTGCTGCGCCGGGCGCAATATCGTGCGGCGGACGACGAAGCCCGCACGGTGCCGATCGTTCGCGCGATCGTCGCGGCGAAATCGGCCAACCAGCGGGCGGTGGTCCGCCGGGCCTTGCGCGACCACGGCGACGGCATGGACGCGCACGGGCGCGAGGCGTTGGCCGGGCTGGAGCGCAAGCTGACCGATGTGGGCCGCCGCACGCTGATGCCGGGCGATGTCGCAGGGCTGCGCGGCTTGGAGGGGGAGGCGGCCGCAGCCTACTTCGCCGGGTTCGACCTGCTGGTGCGGGCCGAGGGCGAGGCCTTCCGCTTCCGCGCCCGCTCCCGCCGGCCGCCGCTGGACCGCATCAACGCGCTGCTGTCCTTCCTCTACGCGATGCTGGGGCACGACTGCCGGTCCGCCCTCGAGACGCACGGGCTGGACCCGCAGGTCGGCTTCCTCCACGCCGACAAGCCCGGCCGGGCGAGCCTGGCGCTGGACCTGATGGAGGAGTTGCGCCCCGTGCTGGCCGACCGGCTGGCGCTGAGCCTGGTCAACCGCCGCCAGCTCGGCGCCGACGACTTCGTGGTTGAGGCGCCCGGCGGTGTGCGGCTCACCGACGCGGCCCGGCGCACGGTGTTGACCGCCTGGCAGGACCGCAAGAACGAGGAGCTGCGCCACCCGTTCCTGGGCGAAACCATGCCGCTTGGTCTGGTCGCTTCGGTGCAGGCCCAGATGCTGGCGCGCCATCTCCGGGGCGACCTGGACGGCTACCCGGCCTTTTTCTGGAAGTGAGCTCGCCGCCCCGATGCTGATGCTGGTGACCTATGACGTGAACACCGAAGACACGGCCGGGCGCCGTCGCCTCCGCCGGGTGGCCCGGGCGTGCCTCGACTGGGGGCAGCGGGTGCAGTATTCGGTGTTTGAGTGCGAGGTGGACCCGGCGCAATGGGTGTCGCTGCGAGCCCGCCTGCTGGCCGAGATCGACCCGGCGACGGACAGCCTGCGCTTCTACCGCCTGGGCGCCGACGGAGCGCGCCGCGTTGAGCACGTGGGCGCCAAGCCGAAGTTGGACCTGGACGGCCCGCTCGTATTCTGACGCGAACCGGAAGCGACCACGAAAGTGCGGAGCATTCGCGCGCTGAGAAGCTGTTGTTTTGAGGTGGTTTCCCCCGAGTGCTGCAGCCGTGCAGGATCGTTCGCGGAGGTGTAAGCTTCGGTTCGCGCAAACGCAGCTCTTTTGATAACCGCATCAGTGAGTTAAATAGACCACGGTCGCCCCTCGTGCGGGGGCGTGGATCGAAACCCCTGGCTCCGACGCCACAGTAAGCCGGCCAAGACGTCGCCCCTCGTGCGGGGGCGTGGATCGAAACTTCCATCATCAGCCGCATCACGCCGCTGGCCGGATGTCGCCCCTCGTGCGGGGGCGTGGATCGAAACTTTACACCGTCGAATACGGGACCACTTCGACGCGTCGCCCCTCGTGCGGGGGCGTGGATCGAAACACGCAAAACCCCAGCCAGTCCGTCACCATCAACGGGTCGCCCCTCGTGCGGGGGCGTGGATCGAAACTTAAGCAACGTGAGCGTGTCCGATGGCACGGCAGTCGCCCCTCGTGCGGGGGCGTGGATCGAAACCCTTTGGTTGCAATTACCGCCCGACCATGCCGTTGTCGCCCCTCGTGCGGGGGCGTGGATCGAAACAGCGCTACCACGGCGAGAGCGCCTAGCGGCGGAAGTCGCCCCTCGTGCGGGGGCGTGGATCGAAACTTCAAACGAGCCCTCATACTCCTGCCGAAACTCGTCGCCCCTCGTGCGGGGGCGTGGATCGAAACGCCTCACCCCAAATCATACAACAAATCCGCGCCGCGTCGCCCCTCGTGCGGGGGCGTGGATCGAAACAATGTGGCGCTGCGTGGACACGTTGTGACGTTTCGTCGCCCCTCGTGCGGGGGCGTGGATCGAAACGATACCATACGCAAGCGCAAGGTCGCCATTGGCGGTCGCCCCTCGTGCGGGGGCGTGGATCGAAACAGCCCAGGTCCCGCAATGACCACCTTGAAGCCGGCGGTCGCCCCTCGTGCGGGGGCGTGGATCGAAACCGTGAGGCCGGAATTGGCAATCAGGGACAACAACGTCGCCCCTCGTGCGGGGGCGTGGATCGAAACATCGCGAATGTGTCGTAACGATGAGCGTATAGCTGTCGCCCCTCGTGCGGGGGCGTGGATCGAAACATATGATTGATCCAGGCGCATTTTATGCGAGCGGTCGCCCCTCGTGCGGGGGCGTGGATCGAAACTTCCCCGGCTCACAATGGAGGCTAGAACGATGGCGTCGCCCCTCGTGCGGGGGCGTGGATCGAAACTTGTATCTCGATGGCACGCAAACGCAGCCCGGCGAGTCGCCCCTCGTGCGGGGGCGTGGATCGAAACATCGGCCGTCATGTCCATGGCATTCTTGCCGCCTGTCGCCCCTCGTGCGGGGGCGTGGATCGAAACTCCCGCGGAAAGCCGTCATGTTCAAGCAGCACCGTCGCCCCTCGTGCGGGGGCGTGGATCGAAACAGCATCGGCATTGGTGAAACTCTCACCAAGACGCGGTCGCCCCTCGTGCGGGGGCGTGGATCGAAACGCGAAGTAATCCACGCCCATTGTGGTGCGCTGCGGTCGCCCCTCGTGCGGGGGCGTGGATCGAAACATCTAAAATGAGTTGCCCTATCTATTGTCTCACGGTCGCCCCTCGTGCGGGGGCGTGGATCGAAACATGCTCGTTTCGATGAGCCATATCTAGAGCCGGACGTCGCCCCTCGTGCGGGGGCGTGGATCGAAACATCATCGCAAAGGCGTCGTAACGATGAGCAGCGGTCGCCCCTCGTGCGGGGGCGTGGATCGAAACGGCACGAGCTAGGCCAAGCCGCGATCCAGGGAGCGGTCGCCCCTCGTGCGGGGGCGTGGATCGAAACTCGTGATGCAGGGCATAGATCGTGTCTAACATAATGTCGCCCCTCGTGCGGGGGCGTGGATCGAAACGTCTTCGATGTGCTCGTAGCCCGACCTCACGTCGTCGCCCCTCGTGCGGGGGCGTGGATCGAAACACCGTGTCGGCCATCGAGCCGGTCACGCTGTAAGTCGCCCCTCGTGCGGGGGCGTGGATCGAAACGTCCATCATCAGCCGCATCACGCCGCTCGCCAGCTTGGCCGGTCGCCCCTCGTGCGGGGGCGTGGATCGAAACCAAGCGCCAACAAGCCTTCAGCCTGTTCCGCATAGTCGCCCCTCGTGCGGGGGCGTGGATCGAAACGATGGCAGCGCGCTCCACAATCGGCTGGGCAATGTCGCCCCTCGTGCGGGGGCGTGGATCGAAACAAAATGGGCGCGCGCAAGGATAAGCCAGATCAAACCGTCGCCCCTCGTGCGGGGGCGTGGATCGAAACCCCTGGATATAAGTCCAAGATGCCGTTCCGTCCTGGTCGCCCCTCGTGCGGGGGCGTGGATCGAAACGTGTTCTGCACCGTCACCACAATCATAGCGCATCGTCGCCCCTCGTGCGGGGGCGTGGATCGAAACATCAATTAAGGGATTTAGCACTCACTTAAAATGCCGTCGCCCCTCGTGCGGGGGCGTGGATCGAAACGCGTCTCGGCTACCGCATGATTGCCGACCGCGAGTCGCCCCTCGTGCGGGGGCGTGGATCGAAACTAGCGGTTCCACCACTCCATCCACCCACTCAGAGTCGCCCCTCGTGCGGGGGCGTGGATCGAAACTCCGTTCACTGACGGCAGCGCGTTTCTGGGGCTGGTCGCCCCTCGTGCGGGGGCGTGGATCGAAACTTTCCGCCCGCGGCGGGGGTGCTGGGTGATTTCGTCGCCCCTCGTGCGGGGGCGTGGATCGAAACATCTACGCCGGCTTGACGCCGCCCGCTAACATAAGTCGCCCCTCGTGCGGGGGCGTGGATCGAAACTTGGACGGCGATTACGACTGGGACGTGTTTGGCGTCGCCCCTCGTGCGGGGGCGTGGATCGAAACATGGATTATGTGAATAAGGAGAACGCCGTGCGACGTCGCCCCTCGTGCGGGGGCGTGGATCGAAACCCGGGCTGCGATGCGCCATTGCTGGCGACGTTTGTCGCCCCTCGTGCGGGGGCGTGGATCGAAACACGCGCTGCAACATGCTGCGGGATCATTGCGGCAGTCGCCCCTCGTGCGGGGGCGTGGATCGAAACAAGACGCATTCGGAAAAGAGCTTCAACCAGCTGAAGTCGCCCCTCGTGCGGGGGCGTGGATCGAAACGTTTACAGAGTGCACGAGTTGCCCAGAAATCGTCGTCGCCCCTCGTGCGGGGGCGTGGATCGAAACGCTCGGCATGGATGGAGACGGCCATCGGCCCTGGTCGCCCCTCGTGCGGGGGCGTGGATCGAAACCCATGGTGGCGTTGCCTGTTCCGGCCGCTAGAGCCGTCGCCCCTCGTGCGGGGGCGTGGATCGAAACACAATGCCTGCGTGCTCCGTTTTGGCGCCCGCGCGTCGCCCCTCGTGCGGGGGCGTGGATCGAAACTTCATAACTTGCGCGTCGGCTTGGTTCGTCGGGGCGGTCGCCCCTCGTGCGGGGGCGTGGATCGAAACTTCCGCCCGCGGCGGGAGTGCCTGGTGACTTCGTCGCCCCTCGTGCGGGGGCGTGGATCGAAACCGGTTAGCGTTTCGCGATGACGCTCGGGCGTTGGGTCGCCCCTCGTGCGGGGGCGTGGATCGAAACTGCGGTTTGCGGCCGAGTGCTGCGGACCAGTGACGGTCGCCCCTCGTGCGGGGGCGTGGATCGAAACGCATCCGCGCACGAGGGCTTAGCCGTGGCTTGGGAGTCGCCCCTCGTGCGGGGGCGTGGATCGAAACATGAGCGGGTGGTTAACAACGTAATCCCCGGCCGGTCGCCCCTCGTGCGGGGGCGTGGATCGAAACGTGTCATTGACGCTGCCGATGTTGTTCGACCCGGTCGCCCCTCGTGCGGGGGCGTGGATCGAAACCACGCACGCGCGTGCTCATTCTGCAGCACGTGCAGTCGCCCCTCGTGCGGGGGCGTGGATCGAAACTCCCTAGGCATGGAGCGCACGGGCGGCTTTAAGGTCGCCCCTCGTGCGGGGGCGTGGATCGAAACTGACGACGGGCTTCAATGCGCGCCATGTGGACTGTCGCCCCTCGTGCGGGGGCGTGGATCGAAACACCTACTCGGAGAGCGAATCTGACATCGGCAATAGTCGCCCCTCGTGCGGGGGCGTGGATCGAAACTGCCGCAGCGCCGAACGGACACGCTCCTGGGCCATGTCGCCCCTCGTGCGGGGGCGTGGATCGAAACATCACCGGCAAACGCGACGTGACCAAGGGAAGTTGTCGCCCCTCGTGCGGGGGCGTGGATCGAAACAAGTTGAGGACCAAGCGCCTTCACCTTGTTCATTGTCGCCCCTCGTGCGGGGGCGTGGATCGAAACTCGAAACATGCCGCCTTGCTGTATTGGCTGGCCGTCGCCCCTCGTGCGGGGGCGTGGATCGAAACAGTCAACCGCTCCGCATGCCGTTGTTGGAGAAAAAGTCGCCCCTCGTGCGGGGGCGTGGATCGAAACTCATTGGCGACAAAAGAATTATGCAGCGCGAGTTGTCGCCCCTCGTGCGGGGGCGTGGATCGAAACCTGCAGGGACCGGCGTGTGCGCTGCTGGCGGGCGGTCGCCCCTCGTGCGGGGGCGTGGATCGAAACCTCCTGCGCTCCGCGTTATGCGCATTCCGACGATTGCAGCCATCGGTTCCGATTGAAACCAGCCATTGATTCTGATCGAAGCCAGCCGGGCATTCCGATGATCCCAGCCGGGTAGCAGCACGTGTCGCGAGCGGGTGAAGTTGGGCTACTGAACGGCGGCTTCGTCAAGCCTGGCTTTGGCGGCGCGCAGCTTTCGCATGCTCTCTCCTTTCAGTTCGAGGCGGTGTGCCCCGTGCACCAGCCGGTCCAGCACCGCGTCGGCGATGGTGGGATTGCCGATATGCTCGTGCCAGCGCTCCACCGGCACCTGGCTGGTGACGATGGTGGAGGCGCGGTCGTGCCGATCGTCGACGATCTCCATCAGGTCGCGCCGCTGTTCGGCCGTCAGCGGCGTAATGGCCCAGTCGTCCAGGATCAGCAGCTGCACCCGCGCCAAGTTCTTCAGCATGCGGCCGTAGCGTCCATCGCCGCGGGCTACACCGAGACCTTCGAGGAGCCGAGGCACGCGCTGATACAGCACGGAGCGATTGTCGCGACAGGCTCGGTGTCCGAGGGCGCAGGACAGCCACGTTTTGCCGGTGCCGGTCGGCCCGGTGACGAGTAAATCCTGATGGCGTTCAATCCACTCACCGCCTGTCAGCTTCTGGAACAGGGTGCGATCGAGTCCGCGGACGGCGCGGTGATCAACGTCCTCCGGCGTCGCCTGCTGGCGGAGCCCGGCGAACCGCAACCGGGTGGCCCATCGCTTGCTGTCGCGTTCGAGCGCTTCACGCTCGACCAGCATGGCCAAGCGGTCCTCAAAGCCGAGATCGGCGGCGTCGGCGTGACGCCGTTGTTCCTCGAGTGCCTTGGCCATGCCGGCGAGACCGAGTTCGCGCAGGCGGTCCGTGGTGGGATGGGTCAGCATGGTGCTCTCCTCAATGATAGTAGCCGCTGCCGCGGATGTTCTCGTGCTGGACGGGCAGCTCGTCCGGCACGGGTTCGGGGCGGTAGGCCCGGTCCAGTCCGTTGCGCAGGATCGACTGCACGGAGCCGTAGGTCCGCGCACCGATGTCCATGCCGCGCTGGCAGGCTGCTTCCAGCCGCTCGGGGCCATAGCTGCGCACCAGCCGCAGGATACCCAGGCATGCCCGGAAGCCCTGCTCCGGATGCGGCTTGGCGGCCAGGATACGCTCCACCAGGGCGATGGTGGACGGCCCGATCGCCTCGGCCTCGCGCAGCAGCCGGGTCGGCGTCCATTCAGCGTGGCGGCGATGCGCGCTAGGCATGTGCTCGGCGATCGTGGTGTGCCGGTGCTGCCGCGGATTGCGGACGTGGCAAGCGACGCGGTTGCCCTGGTGGAACAGCTCGATGGTCTGGTCGGTGATGCGGGCCTCGATCACCTCGCGCATCAGGCGGTAAGGCACCGAGTAGAAATGCCCGTGCACCTCGACGTGGTAGTCCAAACCCGCCCGGCAGCGCCGCCATTCGGCGTAGGCATATGGCTCCGCCGGCATCGGCAGCAGTGCGGCACGCTCGATCGCGTCGAACAGCGCCCGCCGGGTCGTACCCAGATGGCGCATGGGGCGGTCGTTGAGGTCGGCAATCAGCTCGCTGATCGCGCCGTTCAGCTCGGCCAAGGAGAAGAACCGGCGATGCCGCAGCCGGGCAAGCACCCAGCGCTGCACCACCTGGACGGCAACCTCGACCTTGGCCTTGTCGCGCGGCCGCCGCACTCGCGCTGGCAGGACCGCCGTGCCGTAATGGCTCGCCATATCCTGATAGGTGCGGCTGATCCCCGGCTCATAGCGGCTGGCCGCGGTGACGCCCGCCTTAAGGTTGTCGCAGACAAGCTGCCGGGCGACACCGCCAAAGCTGGCGAACGCCCCCACATGGCAGCCAACCCAGTCCGGCAGCGACTGCGTCCAGCGCGCTTCGGCGTAGGTGAGGTTGGACGCGCCGAGCACTGCGACAAACACCTGCGCCCGCCGCACCTCGCCCGTGGCGCCGTCGATCACCTCCACCGTTTGCCCGGCATAGTCGACAAACATCCGCTCACCGGCCGGGTGGGTCTGACGCATCGTCGGCGACAACCGTCCGCGCCAGTCGGCGTGCAGGTCACAGAAGCGGCTGTAGCCATATCCCTCCGGTTGCCCGCTCCGATACTCCTCCCACAACAGCAGCAGGGTGACACCGGGCTTACGTAGCTCGGCATGGATACGAGGCCAGTCCGGCTGCGGGCGCGCTGGCTCGGACATGAACGGTGGCGTGAACAGCTTGCGCTCCAACGCCACGTCGTCCAGCGCCGCTGGCACCGGCCAGGTGATGCCAACCACGGCGGCACGGCGCAGATACTCGGCCACGGTGTAGCGGCTGACGCCGACCATGGCCGCGATCTGGTGGCCGCTATGGCCGCAGACGTGTTTGAGACGAAGGACTTCTCGAACCTGACGCATGAACAGTCTCTGGCCTGGCATGGCACTCCCCGGGATCAATAGGGAGCAACCATGCCGTCGGTGAATGACTGCTCGCGAACCATGCCACCCCAGCCCTCTCAGGGGTGGCTGGAATGCGTCGGAATCACCGGCTGGCTTGCGTCGGAATCACCGGCTGGAATGGATCGGAATCGCCGGCTGGTTTGCGTCGGAATACGCAGCGTTACAAGCCTATATCTGTTGTCGCCCGATAGCGTCCGTGCTCGTGGTGGAATTTCGCTGACGTCGGCGGTGTAGGCGGAGGTGGTCATCGGATCGGCTGGCTAAGGTGGAGTTGCGAGGCTCTAACCTGAACCGACGAGGACCCGATGACCGAGGACAGACTACCGTTGGCCGAGCTGCTGGCGAAAGCCGGAGATGGCGACTTCCTGCGCAGTGTGGCGGAGGCTGTGGTGCAGTTGCTGATGGAGACGGACGTAGAGGGGCTGATCGGCGCCGGACGGCACGAGCGCACGGCCGAGCGGGCGACCTATCGCAACGGCTACCGCGACCGGACGCTGGACACGCGGCTGGGCAGCCTGCAGCTCCGCATCCCCAAGCTGCGCCAGGGCAGCTACTTCCCGCCGTTTCTGGAGCCCCGCAAGACGTCCGAGAAGGCCCTGGTGGCGGTAATCCAGGAAGCGTGGATCGGCGGCGTGTCGACGCGGCGGGTGGATGACCTGGTGCAGGCGATGGGCCTGGCAGGGATCAGCAAGAGCACGGTGAGCAAGCTGTGCAAGGACATCGACGATCGGGTGAATGCCTTTCTCGAACGCCCTCTTGTCGGCGATTGGCCTTATCTCTGGCTGGATGCCACCTACCTCAAGCAGCGTGAGGGTGGGCAGATCAGGACGGTGGCGGTGATAATCGCTGTGGCCGTGAACACCGAGGGCAAGCGCGAGATTGTTGGCCTGCACATCGGGCCTTCGGAGGCGGAGATGTTCTGGTCGACGTTCCTCAAGAGCCTGGTCAAGCGGGGCCTGCGCGGCACCAAGCTCGTCATCTCAGACGCGCACGAAGGCCTGAAGGCTGCGATCCGCCGGGTGCTGGGCTCCACGTGGCAAAGATGCCGCGTTCACTGGATGCGCAATGCACAGGCCTACGTGCCGAAAGGCCAGCAGAACATGGTATCGGCCGCTCTTCGCCAGGCATTCACCCAGTTGGACCATCAGAACGCCACCCAGACCATGCGTCACGTCGCCGACCAACTCCGCGACAAATGGCCGAAGCTCGGTGCGTTCATCGACGAGAGCGAGGCCGACGTGCTGGCCTACATGAACTTCCCCGCCCAGCACCGGGTGAAGATCCACAGCACCAACCCGATCGAACGGCTTAACAAGGAGGTCAAACGCCGGGCCGACGTCGTCGGCATCTTTCCAAACGAGGGCGCTATCATCAGGCTGATTGGCGCGGTGCTGCTGGAGGCCAACGACGAGTGGCAACTCCAGCACCGCTACATGCAGACCGAGGCCATGGCCGAACTCATACCGCCGACTATCGACGCTATACCCAATGAGATCGCCACCATAGCCGCCTGACCAATGGCCACCTCAACTACACCGGATTTTACACCAGCTTGACGGACGCAATCCGAACAACTCCTCAACCCATGTGAACTTGTCGCCCCTCGTGCGGGGGCGTGGATCGAAACGCCAACGCCAGCACGTATCGCACTGGCGCCCTGGGTCGCCCCTCGTGCGGGGGCGTGGATCGAAACGGCAATCCGATCCGCACCGTTGAGATTGGCGTCGTCGCCCCTCGTGCGGGGGCGTGGATCGAAACGGGATGCCCAGAGTGATGGTCCCCATGGTGGCGTGTCGCCCCTCGTGCGGGGGCGTGGATCGAAACGGTAAGCCGCAGCGGGATGCCGCGTTTCCATGACGTCGCCCCTTGTGCGGGGGCGTGGATCGAAACCCTCAAGAGCATCCCACAACGCGCGCAGGGACATGTCGCCCCTCGTGCGGGGGCGTGGATCGAAACGGGATGCCCAGAGTGATGGTCCCCATGGTGGCGTGTCGCCCCTTGTGCGGGGGCGTGGATCGAAACCCTCAAGAGCATCCCACAACGCGCGCAGGGACATGTCGCCCCTCGTGCGGGGGCGTGGATCGAAACCATATAGCGCGTGACGTTGCGCGACACGCCGGGCGTCGCCCCTCGTGCGGGGGCGTGGATCGAAACTTTACAACCCCTAGCTGTAGGCGCTTGCAATCATCCGGGCTCGTGCTCGCAAACAGCGGCATTTCCTGCTCGGATTAGCTGACAATGGGGTCGGCGCCGTGCTCACATTATCTGCCACTGTGCTTGCTATCATCGGGCCGTGCTCGCCAACGGACGATCGTGCTCACATTGGCTGCCCATGAGCGGGGCTGCCTCGTTCAGATGGGCACTCCTGCCACGCGCAGCTGTTCGGTGAACTCTCGCGTGCGGTCCACGGCGAGGGTTCCGGCCAGGAAATCGCGCACTTCGGCGGGTTTGGCCCGGAGCAGCACGGTCAGGGCGGGTGCGTCGTAGCCGTTGCGGGTGAGCGTCGGCTCGAGTTCGTCGATGGCTCGCGACAGCACCTGTTCGACGATCTCGGCAGACACGCGCTTCTCGCCGAGCCGGAAGGCGTGCTCGAAAGCCAGGGTGAGGTGCATCTCGATCTGCAGCGCCGTGCGCAGCCGCTCCGCCAGCAGGTCGATCGCGTCGGCGTCCATGATGTCGGCCGGGTTGATGCCGTCTTCCACGCAAGCTTTCAGGAGCCAGGCGATGAACTCGCGGCGGTGGCCGGACACGCCCTCGAATTCGAATGTGGTGGTGCGGTAGCCGATCTCCTCCATTTGTGGCCGGCGCAGGTCATTGCGCAGCTTTGGATTGCCGATCAGCAGCACGGACAGCACGACCCCGGCGCCGGCCGCCAACTCCATCAGCCGCTTGAAGCCGGTCAGCGTCTTGTGGTGCAGTTCGTGGGCTTCATCGACGATCAGCACGACGGGATGCTTGTTTTTGCGCATGAGGTCGCGCAGCTCGCGCTCGCGCCGTTCGGGCTGCTTGGGGATCTTGACCTTGCTGCGGTCGCCGGGCGTCAGGTCGTAGAACATGGCCTCGATCAGTGACGGCAACGACGTGCGCCGCTTGTCGACGGCCAGCGACTTCGCCACGGCGATCCTGTTGGACCGGCCGAGCTCCTCCTCGATGCGGGTCAGCAGATGCGTCTTGCCGGAGCCGACCAGGCCGGCGACGACGACCAGCCGGGCGGTTTGCACCACGGCGTACACCTCGCGGACCAGCGCGCGCTGGTGCTCGGTTTCGAAGTTGCCGGCCCGCTGGAACGGCTTGGCCAATCCGAACTGCGTTTGCACGTCGGCGAGCATCAGCCTCTCCCTGCTGTCTTGAAGTGCTCGCGCACGCGCGCCGCGACGGTGGTTCGGTCCAGCGTTTCGGCCAGCAGCGCGTCGATGAAGGCACGGTCGGGCTCGGGCAGGCCGCCAAGCGGCTTGGAGATCTGCACGGAGATCGCGAGCCTGGCCGCCAACGGCGTCGGGAAAGCGATGTCGGCCACCGGCTCGGGAAACGGCATGCGCGGTATGGGCATGGCAGCCGCACCCGGAGCCAGCGACGGCAAGGGCCTGTCCCCGCCGGTGAGCGCGGCACGGGGCAGCCCCAGCTGGTCGGCCAGCTTGACCACCTTGTCGAGGCGCTCCTCGGCTCGGCTCTTCTGGTATTTGCGGTAGCGGTAGAGCGGGACCGCGCCGCGTGAGGGCTGGTATGGCCCGAACCGCTTGCCCTCGTGTTCGACGAACAATTCCTGGTCGAACAACCCCCACCACAGCGTCACCGTCTCGCCGGCAAGCTCGGGCTCGACCTCATACGCCGCACCCTCGACCGACACACTCGCGTCGCCTGCAACAGCCCGGCGCTCCGGCTCGCGCGCGAAGGCGCAGAACCGTTCCCACGAGCACATCGCGCGAATGCCGTTGGCCGGGAGGTGCTTCAGCCAGTCCTCGATCCGGCTGTGCGGCTCACTGCGGTGACCGCCGTTGTTGTAAGTGACGAGGGCCCGGCGCAGCCAAAGGTTGGCCTCCGCCTCGTCCTTCGGCTTGTGGAAATGGTAGAGCGTCTCGTGCACCTCCTTGATGGTGCGGAACGGCCGCTCGACCTTCCCTTTGGACCGTGCGGGCGTGCGGCGCTCGGCCTCGGACGGCGGCATGTGGGTCAGCACGCGCACGCCCAGGCTGCCCATCACCGACTGGAACACCTTGGAGCGGCTGACCGGGCCGTTGTCCATGTAGATCGCCGCCGGAATGCCCTGGAATGGCAGTTCGGGTTCGGGCTTCGGGGCCATGGCGTTGAACAGGAAGCGCAAGGCGGACTCGGCATCCTCGCCGTAAACGCAGCGATACTCGTCATAGACGACGCCCGAGCGGTCATCGACGGCCGAGAACAGCATCAGCGTCGGCTTTCCGCGGTCCTGCTCGACCCAGAGTGGTGCCTCGACCTGCTTCAGGTCGGACGGGCTCATTGAGGTTGCCCCGTTCTCGTGGACGGTTTGTGGACTTCGGAGCTACGTGTCGGCTTCTGCTGTTTGCATGGAGGCTTCGTAAGCCATGGGCGAGCGGTATCCCAGGGCAGAGTGAAGTCTGACGGGGTTGTACCAGCCCTCGATGTAGCTGAAGCAGGCCATCTTAGCCTCGGCCTGGGATGCAAATCGGCGGCGGCTCAACAACTCTGCCTCCAGCGTGGAAAAGAAGCTCTCCGCCATCGCATTGTCGTAGGCATCTCCGACCGAACCCATCGAGGGCCGCACACCCGCTTCAGCGCAGCGCTTGCCAAACGATACGGACGCGTATTGGCTGCCCTGGTCGCTATGGTGGATGACGTCCCTCGGCCGGCGCTGACCAATTGCCGCCTCCATCGCATCGAGCACCAACTCGGTTCGTAGGTGATTGGCCATAGACCAGCCGACGATCTTGCGGCTCCACGCGTCCAAGACCACGGCGAGGTAGAGGAACCCGGTCGCGGTCGGCACATAGGTGATGTCGGCGACCCAGAGCTGGTCCGGCCCGGACGCGGTGAATTTGCGGTCCACCAGGTCCGGTGCTGGCCGCGCTTCCTGATCACGCCGCGTCGTCACCGGGCCACCATGCCGATGGCTGGCACCTACCAAACCCGCCTGCCGCATCAGCCGCGCAATTCGTTTGCGGCCATGCTTCTCGTCGCGCCCTTGCAACTCGGCATGGACGCGTGGCGCCCCATACGTCTGTCGCGAACTGGCGTGCACCGTAAGCACTCGCTTCAGCAGCGCTGCGTCGGCAACAGCATGCGCCGACGGCGGCCTATGCACCCAGGCGTAGTAGCCAGCCTTGGACACGCCGAGCACGCGCGCCATCGTGGCAACCGGGAAACAGGCCTGATTGGCGCTCATGAACCGGAAGAGCCCGACGACACCGCGCCCGTCTCCCGTGCAAACCAGGCCGCGGCTTTTGACAAAATATCCCGCTCCAGGCGGAGCTGCTTGTTCTCACGCCGCAAACGCGCCAACTCGTCCCGCTCAGAGGCCGCTAAACCCGCGACCGCCTCCTCCCGTCGGCCCTCTTGCTTGTCAGCCGAAGCCACCCAGGCCGCGATCGATTGCGCAGTGGGCTCGAATTCTCGGGCAAGGTCCTCGGGAGATCGTCCCGTCCGGACCAAATCAACCATCTGACGGCGAAACTCAGGCGAATACGGCAGTCGCGTTCTGGGCATCAGGAACACCTCTGATGAAAGCTTCAGGGTGTCCACGAAACCGGGTCAATCCCACATATCGAAATGCCAGAGCTCGTTGGAGCGCTTGGCCTGGAAGCGCACGGCTGCGATCGGGCGCACCACGCGCGCATGGTCGAGACCGGAGGCGCGCAGGACGCGATCAACAGTTGCACGCTTGAGCAGGCCTGCCGGCGCCCGCACCAGGCCGTCCGGCGTCTCCACGCCATCCTCCTCAAGCAGCCGGATCGCCCGCGCGGTCGAGAGGTGGCGACCTTTCTTGTTCGCCGTTCTGATCTTGAGTGCCGCGACAATCTCGGCGTAGCGCTCCATCCCGGCAGCCGGCACCGCCCGGGTCGAGCCGTGATCGGAGCGCCGCACCGATTTTGGCCGGGTCAGCTCGCGCAACGCGCGGTAGATGGTCCAGACCGACACGCCGTAGGCCTCAGCCGCGCGCGCGATCACCTCTGTGCGGGCCGGGTCACGCGCCGAGAGCAACGCCAGCCGCCGCCGCAAATCAACCAACGCCTCGCCTGGGGGCCGTTTCGAGCGGTCAGGCATGAGGAACCGGCTTGTCTGAAGCGCTGTCGTCGGTGCCGCGCTTGCCGACGTGGCGGTAGAGGGTGGCAACCGACACGCCCGTGCGTTTGGCTACATCGCGCACCGGCAGCTTGCCTTCCCTCATCAGGGCGCGGGCCGCCGTGACATCCGCCGCCTTGAAGGCCGGGGGCCGCCCACCCTTGCGGCCGCGGCGGCGCGCCTCGGCAAAGCCTGCTGCGGTACGTTCGCGGATCAACGCCCGCTCGAATTGGGCAATGGCTCCGAACACGTGGAACACGAGCACGCCGCCCGGCGTGGTGGTGTCGATGCTCTCGGTCAGCGACACCAGTCCGATGCCGCGTCCCTCCAGGTCCTCGGCCGTGGTGATCAGCTTGTTCAGCGAACGGGCAAGCCGGTCGAGCTTCCACACGACCAGCACGTCGCCGTGGCGCAGCACGTCGTCGAGAACCCGCGTCAGCTCGGGGCGGTCTGCCTTGGCGCCGGACGCCTTCTCCGAATGGATCCTCTCGCAGCCGGCCCGGCGAAGTGCGTCAAGCTGGAGCTCAGGCGACTGGTCGGTCGTGCTGACCCTGGCATATCCGACCCGCATCCGGCGCCCTTGTTCTCGAAACCCGTCCGATTGTTAGCGTTTCGGAACAGAGCAATCACGAACAGTTCTGAGAAAGGAAAGTGCCCCAATGCGGGGTGCCCGGCAGCACCCGGCGGGGAGCGTCAGAAACGTTGGTTAAAGAGAACGCCCCAGCCGTCTTGTAGCGGTCAAACTCCGTTGGCAGCCAATGTGGGCACAACCGTCCGTTGGCGAGCATGGCCCGATGATGGCGAGCACAGTGGCAGGCAATGTGAGCACGGCGCTCGCCTCGTTGTCAGGTAATCCGAGCAGGAAACGCCGCTGTTTGCGAGCACGAGCCCCGATGGTTGCAAGCGCCTACACGTAACTCGCGTCCGCCATTCTTGAAGTCGCCCACAAGCTCCTTCTTCTTTGTGTCGACCGAGATGGCGGGCTGGGAAGCCGTCTGGAATGCACCGATCAGCGCGTTGATATGCTCGAACTGCGCATTGCGGTCCGGATGGCTCGTGCCTTCACGCGTCTTGCGGTTCGCCTGCAAGCTGAAACCCAAACGGCGCAGCAGACGCCCGACCAGCTTCTGACTGGCGGTGAAACCTCGCTCGGCGAACGCCGCGGCAAGGTGACGCTGGCTCTTGCTGACCCACAGCAGCGCAGACTCCGGGTCGCCGCGGATGGCCGATTGCACGAGATCCGATAGAGCGTCGAGCAGCCCAGGTTCAGTGTCGATCTTCTGCCTTCGGCCACCGCCAGGACGACGAACGCGAAGCAACGTCGGCGCCTCGTTGTCCCGCAATTCGGCAAGGCCGCGGCCAATCGTGCTGCGCGCAAGGCCTGTCGCCGCCGCCACTGCCGTCACACCGCCCCGGCCCGCCGCGCGCGCTTCACTGGCCGCAAAAAGCCGCCGCGCCCGCTCCTTCAAATGGGGTGCAAGCACTTCGAACCGCGCCCTCATCCCTACCGTATCGATCATCACGCAAGGCTAGTACGCCTCACAAGCCGATTCCTAGCCCGATTCGGCTATTTCGCCTCAGACCCTTAGGCCCTTTCGCTTACTGCAAGCGCGGCTAGCTTGGAGCCGGGGCTGCGTCCCAGGGCCGCAGAGATCGAACGTCCGGCCGCCACAACCTGCTGCAGATCCACTCCCGTGGTCACGCCGAGACCGCTCAGCATGTAGACTAGGTCTTCGGTCGCGACGTTTCCGTTTGCGCCAGCTGCATAAGGACAGCCGCCGAGCCCCGCAGCTGCACTGTCGATCACTGACACGCCCGCTTGCAGACAGGCGAGAATGTTGGCCAGCGCCTGCCCGTAAGTGTCGTGGAAATGCACGGCCAAGGCGGTAATCGGCACCATCCGAGCAACCGCCTCCAGCATCGCCTGTGCTTTGAGTGGCGTGCCAACCCCAATCGTGTCGCCCAGCGACACTTCATAGCAGCCGAGTGCCGCCAGTTCGGATGCGACCCGAGCGACGGCAACTGGCGACACCTCTCCCTCATAGGGGCAGCCCAGCACGCACGAGACGTAACCACGCACCCGCATGCCAGCGGCGAGCGCCGCGTCGCAGACCGGCCGGAACCGGGCCAGGCTCTGCGCGACCGAGCAGTTGATGTTGCGCTGGGAAAAGCTTTCGGAGGCGGCGCCGAATACCGCGATCTCCGTCGCACCGGCGGCCCGGGCGGCGTCGAACCCGGTCATGTTCGGCACCAAGACCGGGTAGGCTACCCCGCCCCGGGACCTCAGCCCGCGCAGTACTTCGGCAGTGCCGGCCATGTGCGGCACCCACTTGGCAGAGACGAAGCTGCCTGCCTCGATCGTCTGCAACCCGGCATCCGCCAGCGCCTCGATGAAGGCGATGCGCGCCTCCACCGGGACGGGAACGGCCTCGTTCTGCAGGCCATCCCGCGGGCCGACCTCCACGATGCGGACACGATCCGGGATCATCGGCTCAACTGTGCACCAGGGCGCAGCCGCCAGCGCTCAGTGGGCGGAAGGCCTGATCGGCGGGCGTGGTCGCCACCAGGCGCATCAAATCCCAGTCGCCCTTGCTCTCGGCTGGCTTCTTCGCCTCGAACAGGTAGGCGGGATGCAGCTTGCGACCGTCCGCGCGGATGCTGCCGGCGCCGAAGCAGTCATCGTCGGTGGGCATCGCCTTCATCCGCGCGACCGTTGCGGCTCCGCTCGCCTTGGCCTGTGCGGCGCCCATGTCGGCGGCAGCCTTCATCCAATGCAGCGCCCCGGCATAGCATCCGGCATGCACCATGTTCGGCATGTTCCTTGGCGTCTTCGGCAGGACGCGCTGGGCGAAGGCGCGGGTGCGGTCGTTCAGGTCCCAGTAGAACGTCTCGGTCAGCGACAGGCCCTGCGCCGCCTGCAGGCCCAGGGCGTGGACGTCGGTGACGTACATCAGCAGAGCGGCCAGGCGGACCTGCGGCGTGAGCCCGAACTCGGCCGCTTGCTTGATGCAGTTGATCGTTTCCGCACCGGAGTTGGCGAAGCCCAGCACCTTGGCGCCGCTGGCCTGCGCCTGCAGAAGCAGGGAGGAGAAATCCGTCGTGCCCGGTGACGGATAGAACACGCTGCCCGCAATCTTGCCGCCGGCCGCTGTCACCACGGACGCGGTGTCCTGTGCCAGCAGGTGGCCGAACGTATAGTCGGCGCCGATAAAGAACCAGTCTATGCCACCCGCCTTCACCAGCGCCCCACCGGTCGAATGTGCCAGCATGTAGGTGTCATAGGTCCACTGTACGGTGTTGGGGGAGCACTGGTCGCCCGTTAGCGACGTACTGGCCGCGCCGGAGGCGATGAAAACCTTGTTCTTCTCCCGTGCCACGGCGTTGACCGCGAGCGCTACGGCAGAGTTCGGCACGTCGAGGATCATGTCCACGCCATCGCGGTCGAACCATTGCCGGGCGATACCGGCGCCGATATCGGCCTTGTTCTGGTGATCGGCGGAGATGAGTTCGACTGTCAGCCCGTGGCTGGCGGCGAAATCCTGCACCGCCTGTTGCGCGCAGATGACGCCGGTCTGGCCCGTGGTGTCCTGGTAGGGACCGGACAGGTCGGTCAGCACTCCGATCTTGAGCGTGGGCTGCTGCGCGCGGGCGCGCAGGGCAGGAAGCAGAGCGGCGGCGGCGGTTGCGGCCAGTAGGTTGCGGCGAGAGAGGGACATCGGCGTTCCTTTATTTTGATTTGGGTGATCGGCTCAGGCTTGGCCGCGCAGCTTGGCAAGCTCGTTCACGGCGATGTCCTGCCGCACCTGGCGCTTGTCGACCAAGATGGCCGCCAACTGCTCCACCTCCGGCCCGGTTGCGCCGGCCACGATGGCCACGTTGTGCGCGTGCAGCGCCATATGGCCCTGCTGGATGCCGACCGTGGCCAGCGCCTTCATGGCGCCGAAATTCTGCGCAAGGCCTACGGCGGCGATGATGCAGGCGAGTTCCGCCGCGGTGCCCACGCCCAGGATTTTCAGGCAGGCTTGCGCCGTCGGATGCACCTTGGTGGCACCGCCCACCAGGCCGACCGGCATCGGCACCTCGATCGTCCCGGTCAGGGCGCCATCCGCCGATGCCTCCCAGGTGGTGAGGCTGGTGTATTGCCCGGACTGGGCGGCGTAGGCGTGCGCCCCGGCCTCCACGGCGCGGGTGTCGTTGCCGGTGGCGAGCACAACGGCGGAGATGCCGTTCATGATGCCCTTGTTGTGCGTGGCCGCCCGGTACGGATCGGCCGCGGCGAAGCGATAGGCGGAGATCATGCCGTCCCGCACTGCTTCGCCGCCGATCGCCTCCGCCGTCCAGGTGGCCCGGGCGCGGGCCAGCCGCCGGTCTGCCAGGTTGGACAGGATCCGCAGATAGACCTTACCGCCAGTCCAAGCCTCGATATCCGGGGCCAGGCGTTCGGCCATGGTGTTGACCGTGTTGGCGCCCATCGCATCCCGGGTGTCGATGATGATATGGGTGATCACCATCGGGCCGCCCTGCGCTTCGATCACCCGCACCTCCAGATCGCGGAAGCCGCCGCCCAATCGTAGCAGCAGCGGGTCGCACGCGTCGCATATGGAGCCGATCTCCGCCTTGCGCTCCAGGATGCGGATGCGCGCCGCCTGCGGGTCGCTGACCCCCACCAGTTGGATTTGCGCGATCATCTCCGTTCCAGAGACGGAGGTGACGAAGCCGCCCGACTCGTAGCACTGCCGTGCGGAGTTGCAGACCGCGGCGACGACCGATGACTCCTCCGTCGCCATCGGGACGAGCACGTCGCGGCCATCCACCTTCACGTTGGTCGCGATGCCGATCGGGATGGCCAGGGTGGCAACGACGTTCTCGATCATGTGGTCCGCGGTGTGCGGGTCCAGGTTGCTGGGCCGGGCCAGTTGCGCCAGCGCCGCCTCGTCGAGGCCGGCGAAGCTCCCGACCGCGACCAGTCGATCTGAGAGGCTCATCTTGTGGAAGCCGCTGATACGCGACGTGGTAATGCTGTTCGACATCGTTTCCTCCTGGACACCGCGACCGGCCCTGGTTGAAGCCAAACTGTCCCGGGACGGTGTGGCGCAACAAGGGACAGTTTGGTATGTTGCGGAGCAGGCTGTGCCAGGCCTGCCAGGGGGACAGTCGTGGTGCCCGCACGGATCAGCCGCACGGATGCGATCGTCGCGCAGTATCTCAACCTGATCGATCAGGGCCGGCTGCAACCGGGCCAGCGCGTAGCCTCCATCCGCAAGGGGGCGGCGGACCACCAAGTGTCGAAGAACACCATGGCCGGGGTGTACGACCGATTGGTGGCGCTCGCCCGGCTGGAGGCCCGGGCCGGCTCCGGCTACGTGGTCAGCGCCGCCACCCGACCGGTCTCGGCCGGCCCCCGGCCGCACATTGCGGAGGCGATCGACCTCGTCTCCTTGCTGCGCGAGCAGTTGGACCAGCATTACGAGGTGCGGCCCGGCGATGGCCGCCCGCCGGCCTCATGGATGGAGGGCTCAGAACTCAGCGCTCAGTTCAATGCCATGCGGCCGCGCGGGGTGGGCGTGGAGCACGGCTACGGCAGCTCCTGGGGCTACATGCCTCTGCGAGAGCGCATTTGCCTGTTCCTTGCGGAGCGGTCGATCCGATGCATGCCGGACCAAGTGCTGCTGACGCATGGCGCCAACCACGCCATGGACCTGATCATGCGCGACATGCTGGAGCCCGGCGACGCCGTGCTGGTGGACGACCCCGGCTACTATCCACTCTATGGCAAGTTGCGGCTCGCCAAGGCACGGGTGGTGGGCGTTCGGCGCACCCCGGACGGCCCGGACCTTGAAGACCTGGCGGCGAAAGCCGCGGCGGTACAGCCGAAGCTGTTCTTCACCCAGTCACTGGCGCACAATCCTACAGGAGGGTCGCTCTCGCTGCCCATCGCGCACGGCCTGCTGCAACTTGCCGACCGGCACGGCTTCCAGATTGTAGAGGATGATCCGTTCGCCGATATCTTGCCGTCCGCCAGTCCACGCCTGGCGGCGCTCGACCAATTGCGGCGAGTGCTATACGTCGGCACGTTCTCGAAGACGCTGTCCGCGTCGCTGAGGGTCGGCTACGTCGCGGGGCATCCGAAGATCGCCGCCTCACTGGCCGACATCAAGCTGCTGACCGCCGTGGCGACCTCAGACCAAGTGGAGCGCTTCGTGGTCCGCTTGATCTCCGCCGGGCATTATCTGCGCCATCTCCGCCGGCTACGCGCCCGGGTGGCAGAGGCGACATCGCAAGCTTTGACCAACCTCGCCACCATCGGTCTGGACGTTGCGCGGCCTCGGGATGGCGGCTTCTATTTATGGGCCGAGTTGCCGACCGGGATCGACGAACTTGAATTATGTCGACGGGCGGCGTCGCACAGCATTTTCCTCGCGCCAGGCCGCGTGTTCCGACCCGATCGACAGTTTCAAGCCCCCGCGCTGCGTGTCAACGTCGCCCATGCGAGCGACCCGCGCTTTCTCGCGTTCATGAAGAAAGCCTTGGCCAATTGAAAGCTGCATCCAGGTGTGCCTTGGACTCCATCCAAGATCATCTGGTTTCTTTGCAGAGTTCGTAGGGCCGTGTCCCTGGTGGTGGTGTAGCAGCGGTGGGTAAGTGGCCTGCCGAAGCGACCGCCGGGAGTCTGGCGTAGGCGGGCCACTTATCCACAGCGGGGCAGCCTGGAGCGGTTGGTCATCGTCGGTCTTCAATTTAGGTTCGAGTTGCGAGCTTGAACTCTAGAGCCTAATTGTTTCAGGCTGACCCGCTTGTGAGTAGGTTCGGCTCGGCGGGTCGTGATTGAAGCTATGGGCTGGAGGAGGAGGCCACAGCCCGGATGCCCGCTCCGTATTCCATGGACCCTAGGTCTGCGCGTGATGGACGCGATCCGTCGCGGCATGAGCTATGAGACGGTGATCGCGCAGTTCAGGGTCAGCCACTCGACGTTGTTGCGATGGAAGCGTCGGTTGCGCGAGACCGGCAGCTTTGCGGCCCTGCCGATGGGTGGCAAGAAGCCGTTTGTGTTATCGGGCCAGCGCGCGTGGATTGATCAGCGCTTGGCGGCCAAGCCTGACCTGACGTTGAAGGCGTTGCTGGGTGAGTTGCAGGAGCGCGGGATCGAGGTGAGCCAGTTCGCGCTCTGGAACGTTCTGACCCGGTCGAAGATTAGTTTTAAAAAAAGACGCTTCATGCCAGCGAGCAGGCCCGGCCCGACGTCGCCCGCCGACGCCAGCAATGGCGCCGGTCGCAGCACCGCATAGACCCGAGCCGCTTGGTCTTTATCGACGAGACCTGGGCCAAGACCAACATGACTCGCACCCATGGTTGGTGCCAACTCGGGCACCGCCTGATCGACCGTGTCCCGCACGGCCACTGGAAGACGCTGACACTGGTCGCCGCGCTGCGGCACGACACTCTGACCGCCTCTTGCGTGTTCGACGGGCCGATCAACGGCCAGAGCTTCCTGGCCTATGTGCAAGAAGTCCTGGTCCCAACACTGCGTCCGCGTGACATCGTCGTGCTGTCAACGGCGGATGAATTCTGGTTCTCCCGCACTTTGCGTGCTGTCGTTCCGTCATGCGGCGTGGAGGACGCGGGCACGCAGGAGTTGGAACCCGGCACGACCGTACATCGTCCGCTTGAGCATCTTCAGGCGGTTTACCTGTCCCTCCACGGGGCTCGTGGTCCATGGCAGGTCAAGTGCCGCTTGGATGGCGCCGACGTCGCGGCGCAGCCCTGCGGCAAACTCCTTCAGCGGCGTCCGGTCGGCCGCATCCAGAACCGCGCTGAGGTTTTCCGATGCCTTCCGGCGCAGCAGTGCGTTTAACCGCTTCGCCACGGTAATCGCGTCGGCTAGCGGCGGAACCTGGTCCAGCAGGTGGAGAACGAGGCTCCGCTCCGTCTTGGGCAGCACCTCGGGATCCGCCATGACCAGCCGTGCCAGGGAGCAGCCCGACGGGACGGATATGACTTGGCGCTTGCTGGCCCGTGGCGTCTTCTCACGCCGAGCTTTCGCCCACTGCAGGACGACCCCGGGGCGGCCGGTGAAACCGATGTCGCGCTGCGCGATAGTCTGAGACTCGACGGTGGCGGATTTCCGCCAATTCTCAAGTTTCATGCAGTGAGACTGACTGCGCTTTACGTGAGAATGAGCTTTACTAGCTGTCGCTGCCAAGGAGGTTGTCCCTGTTGAGCCTGGTGCTGGAGGTTTTCCGCCGAGGGCTGAGTGTGGTCGTGCGGTGTTGTAGTCGTGCAGCCATGGGTGCATGGCCTGCTGGCGTTCGGCTGAGGTGTTGAACGGGGTGGCATAGGCCCATTCGCGGATGCTGCTTTGGATGAACCGTTCGGCTTTGCCATTGGTCTTTGGCGTGTAGGGCCGGGTGCGTTTGTGGGTGTGGAACAGCGTGGAAAATTGACCCCCTGAGTAGGGTGATCAGCGTCCAAAACTGACCCCCTTCGATCTGTGATGATGCCGCCCATGCAGATGGGTGGTGGGGGAGATGCTGGTTGTGGATACGATTGCCCGGATCAGGCGGGCGCATTTCGTCGACGGCAAGTCGATCAAGCAGATCACTCGGGAGTTCGACCTGGCGCGCAACACGGTGCGGCGGGTGCTGCGTTCGGGAGAGACGGCGTTCTCGTATGAGCGTGCGGTGCAGCCGCGGCCCAAGCTTGGTGCCTGGACCGAGATGCTGGACCGGCGGCTTGCCGCCAATGACCGGCTGTCCAGCCGTGAGCGGCTCGACCTGGTCCGGATTTACGAGGATCTTCGGGCCGAGGGTTTCGAGGGTGGCTACGACACCGTGCGCCGCTACGCCCAGGCTAGGCAACGCAAGCGGGGCACTGGTTCATCGGATGCCTATGTCCCGCTGAGCTTTGCGCCGGGCGAGGCCTACCAGTTCGACTGGTCGACCGAGGTCGTGGTCCTGCACGGCACCACCACCATCGTGCAGGTAGCCCAGGTTAGGCTCTGCCATAGTCGGATGCCGTTCGTGCGTGCCTATCCGCGGCAGGCGCAGGAGATGGTGTTCGACGCGCACGACAAGGCGTTCGCATTCTACAAGGGTGCGTGCCAGCGCGGCATCTACGACAACATGCGCACAGCGGTAGACGCGCTGCTGATTGGCCGTGAGCGGCAGTTCAACCGGCGCTTTGCCCAGATGTGCAGCCACTATCTGGTCGAGCCCACCGCCTGCACCCCGGCCTCAGGGTGGGAGAAAGGTCAGGTTGAGAACCAGGTCGGCGTCGTACGAGGTCGGTTCTTCAAGCCACGATTGAAGTTCGCAAGCTTCATCGACATGAACAGCTGGCTGCTGGAGCAGTGCGTGCAGTATGCGCGCGTGCATCCGCATCCCGAGCGGCGTGACTGCCCGGTTTGGGACATGTTTGAGCAAGAGCGGTCCAGCTTGGTGCCGTATGCCGGACGCTTTGATGGGTTCAACGCCCGCACCGCGGCGGTCTCCAAAACCTGTCTGGTGACCTACGATAAAAACAAATACTCGGTGATGGCGCAGGCGGTAGGACGCCCGGTCGAGGTGCACGCCTACGCCGAGCGGATCACCATTCGCCAGGACGGGCAGACCGTAGCCGACCATCCGCGGTGCTTTGGCCGCGAGCAGACGGTCTACGATCCCTGGCACTATGTGCCGGTGCTGGCACGCAAGCCCGGCGCCTTGCGCAATGGCGCTCCGTTCAAGGACTGGGTGCTGCCTGGCGCTCTGGGGCGCGTGCAGAACCGCCTGCACGGGTCGGCCGATGGCGACCGACAGATGGTGGCCATCCTGAACGCCGTGCTGCTGGACGGACTGCCCGCGGTGCAGGCCGCCTGTGGCGAGGCGCTGACAGCAGGCCTGTGCAGCAGCGACGTGGTTCTCAATGCCTTGTCGCGACAGCGGCCGACGCTGACTGCGCCGACCATCACTACCCCTGATGCGCTGCGCCTCCGGCATGAGCCGGTGGCCGACTGTGCACGTTACGACACCTTAAGGAGCACGACCCGTGGAACGTCATGAAGTCATCGAACTGATGCGCGAGCTCAAGCTGCTCGGCATGCGGGCCGCCTACGACGAAGTGCTGAGCAACGCCCTCAAGCGCCAGCACGCGGCGCAGGACATCGTCGGCAGCCTGTTGCAGGCCGAAATTGCCGAGAAGCAGGCGCGCTCGATCCGCTACCAGGTGGCGGCCGCCAAACTGCCGCTGATCAAGGAGGTCGCGGAGTTCGACTTCTCCGGAACGCCGATCAACGAGGGGCTGGTGCGCGACATGGCCACAGGCTCGTTCCTGGACAGCCAGCGCAATGCGGTGCTGGTCGGCGGCACTGGCACGGGCAAGACGCACCTGTCGGTGGCGATCGCGCTCAGCTGCATCCGGCTCGGGCGGCGGGTGCGGTTCTATACCGTGATCGATCTGGTCAACCGGCTCGAGACCGAAGCCCGCACTGGCAAGACCGGACGGCTGGCCGAGCAACTCACCCGCCTGGACCTCGTGGTGCTGGACGAGCTGGGCTATCTGCCGTTCGCCCAGAGTGGTGGCCAGTTGCTGTTCCATCTGATCAGCCGCCTCTACGAGCAGACCTCGGTGCTGGTCACCACCAACCTGCTGTTTGCCGAATGGCCGACCGTGTTCAACGACGCCAAGATGACAACGGCGCTGCTCGACCGGCTCACCCATCACTGCGACATCATCGAGACTGGCAACGACAGCTGGCGGTTCAGGAACCGCAACTAGCGCATCGCACACCGCAAGAGGGCAACCGGAAGGGGGTCACTTTTGGACGCCGGTGGGGGTCAGATTTGCGTGCTGTTTGACAGTCAGGCGGCTATGGTGGCGATCTCATTGGGTATAGCGTCGATAGTCGGCGGTATGAGTTCGGCCATGGCCTCGGTCTGCATGTAGCGGTGCTGGAGTTGCCACTCGTCGTTGGCCTCCAGCAGCACCGCGCCAATCAGCCTGATGATAGCGCCCTCGTTTGGAAAGATGCCGACGACGTCGGCCCGGCGTTTGACCTCCTTGTTAAGCCGTTCGATCGGGTTGGTGCTGTGGATCTTCACCCGGTGCTGGGCGGGGAAGTTCATGTAGGCCAGCACGTCGGCCTCGCTCTCGTCGATGAACGCACCGAGCTTCGGCCATTTGTCGCGGAGTTGGTCGGCGACGTGACGCATGGTCTGGGTGGCGTTCTGATGGTCCAACTGGGTGAATGCCTGGCGAAGAGCGGCCGATACCATGTTCTGCTGGCCTTTCGGCACGTAGGCCTGTGCATTGCGCATCCAGTGAACGCGGCATCTTTGCCACGTGGAGCCCAGCACCCGGCGGATCGCAGCCTTCAGGCCTTCGTGCGCGTCTGAGATGACGAGCTTGGTGCCGCGCAGGCCCCGCTTGACCAGGCTCTTGAGGAACGTCGACCAGAACATCTCCGCCTCCGAAGGCCCGATGTGCAGGCCAACAATCTCGCGCTTGCCCTCGGTGTTCACGGCCACAGCGATTATCACCGCCACCGTCCTGATCTGCCCACCCTCACGCTGCTTGAGGTAGGTGGCATCCAGCCAGAGATAAGGCCAATCGCCGACAAGAGGGCGTTCGAGAAAGGCATTCACCCGATCGTCGATGTCCTTGCACAGCTTGCTCACCGTGCTCTTGCTGATCCCTGCCAGGCCCATCGCCTGCACCAGGTCATCCACCCGCCGCGTCGACACGCCGCCGATCCACGCTTCCTGGATTACCGCCACCAGGGCCTTCTCGGACGTCTTGCGGGGCTCCAGAAACGGCGGGAAGTAGCTGCCCTGGCGCAGCTTGGGGATGCGGAGCTGCAGGCTGCCCAGCCGCGTGTCCAGCGTCCGGTCGCGGTAGCCGTTGCGATAGGTCGCCCGCTCGGCCGTGCGCTCGTGCCGTCCGGCGCCGATCAGCCCCTCTACGTCCGTCTCCATCAGCAACTGCACCACAGCCTCCGCCACACTGCGCAGGAAGTCGCCATCTCCGGCTTTCGCCAGCAGCTCGGCCAACGGTAGTCTGTCCTCGGTCATCGGGTCCTCGTCGGTTCAGGTTAGAGCCTCGCAACTCCACCTTAGCCAGCCGATCCGATGACCACCTCCGCCTACACCGCCGACGTCAGCGAAATTCCACCACGAGCACGGACGCTATCTTCGGAGCCGTCTGCCCAGCTCGCGGGACAGGGGCCGCCCTCGTGCTGCCCTACGCCGACAAGGAAGCCATGACGTTGCACCTGGCAGAAATCAGCAAGGCCGTCGCACCCGGTGCCCATGCCGTCGTCCTTATCGACGGCGCCGGGTGGCACAAACCAGGCGGCAGGCTCAAACTGCCGGACAACGTCAGCACGCTCACCCTGCCGCCCTACAGCCCGGAGCTGAACCCCCAGGAAAACATCTGGCAATTCCTCCGACAGAACTACCTCTCCAACCGCGTATTCCAAACCTACGACGCCATCGTCACCGCCTGCTGCGCCGCATGGAACGCCCTCATTCATCAACCAGACCGCATCACATCCATCGCATCACGAGATTGGGCTAAACAGGTCACAGCCTAATGCCGCTGGTATGAGTCCTTCGGGCTCGGCTGTGAATCCCCGAAATGCTGACGGTCGGCGTGCTAGCCTTGACCGGCGCCGGGCTGCTTCGTCAGACAGCGATGTTGGCCCGTGTGTTCCGGCGTGCAGAGGAGATGAGAATGGCGCGATCCACCAAGACGACGCCGGCGAAACCGACCGCGGCTGCCAATACGCCGGTGCGCGCAAAGCGCCGGTCTGCTGCCGCTGACCCTGCGCCGACCGCAACGCCGCCGGCCAAGACAAAAGTCGGCCGATCTGTCGCTGCGCAAGCCGCCTCGAAGGTCACCGCTGCCCGAAGGAAGCCGGCAGCCGGCGCGGTCCCGGCCGCTGCCACGACGCGGGTGCCGCCGCCGAGCAAGGGTGAGTTGCGAGCGCAGATCGAGAAACTTGAGACCGCCAATGCCGCGCTGAAGGCAAAGGGCCGCGAGGCGAACCGCGCTGCCAAGGCCGCCGCACGCCGCATTGCCGAACTGGAAGAGCAGTTGACCCAGCTCCACGCCGAGGCCGCGCGGAGTACAGCTCCGCCCGCGCCTCCTGTCGCCGAAGCGAAGATCGTCCGGCGCGGCAGGCCACCCGGACGCCGCAAGGCCATCGACGCGGGTGACGCAGTGCCGCCCGGTGTTGCCGTGCAGGATCCTGCGTCGTTGGACGAAGAAGCGGTCGCGGCCCGGCATGCGCTGGAGGAGAACCTTTCAGGTCGGTAGCGGAGCGGCGAGCGCGCGCTTGCCTGCTTACCGACATCACAGTCGAGCAATGCGTATGGCCGCCAACCTCGTAATTGGGTCAGCTGCTTTCGCCTGGCGATGTCGGCTTTGCGCCGCATCTCAGACATTCAGGCGCCTTGGCCAGGTTCCTGATAGCGGACGTCGACTTAGTTTAATCTCATAGACGCTTTGCGCCGCATCTCGGACGTTTAAAGGATTTTCATGGTTTCTTGAAAGCAGCCCTTGAGAAGTCCCGCGCTTTGGAAGCTCATACGAAGTATCGGAACGACGTTTCAACCGGGTCGTCATCGCCGTATTCGTCCAGAATGCCGCCGACGCGGCGAGCGAAGGACAAGGACACCGGCCATTTCCCTCGAATATCGGCGGTGTTCCAGTTCATCCGAGTGAGATTTAGAACGTCCTGCGCGGCGGCGGCAGCGCTCTCTGTCCCGAGACAGCGGACCTCAAACGGCTGTGGCACGTGAGGACCCGGATAGGTGCCGAGCTCCGGCATGAAACCGGATGTAAAGAGGAAAGACCGGTCGCGGCTAACCGTGCAGACCGTCCCGACCTTTGGAGGATATGCTCCGTATCGCAGCAGCCGGAATAGGCTTGGAACCAGCGTGACCATCGAAACGATTGGCGTGTCCTTGAGCGCGGCCGTGAAACCCGCCTGCTCGGCGGTGTCGAAATAGGATGTCTTGTGCAGCACGACCCGGAGGGGCGCTCCGCCCGTGCGCAGCTCATATTCTGCCAAGACGTTCTGGGCGAGTTCGAAGGCCTGTTGCTCAGAGAGATGTACGTTCCGCCCCTGTTCGGGCTCTACGGGAACCCCGTCACCGCGGATGGCGAATCCCTCGCCATCGCTCGAAAAGGCTTGGGCCAAGCTGGACCGGACAATGGCGCGCTGGGTCGTACGGAAATGGTGGAAGCTGATGCCAACAAAGCACGTGTCCGGCCCCGTTGGCGGCAGCCGCCAGGGGACGCCGCCCGCCTTGTAATAGAGGCCTACCGCGAAGTTCCAGGCTCGGGTCGCCGGATCCTGGTTCCTCGCCGTGTCGCTGAGTAGGGCATCCGTGACCAGTTGGATCGGCAGTCGGCTTCGAAGAGCGCGCGCCTTGAGCGCCAATCTGAGATCCCGCTTCAGGAAGTCCTCTGGCGTTTGCTCGATTTCATCGAGGACGTCGAATAGGTCAAGTTGATTGCTTGGGCGCGCGTGCCGGATACTCTTCGCGCGCTTGCGCTCGGTTTCGGTCACTTTGCGCTCGACCGAGCTGACCTTCTTAAACACATCGTCAGGGATACACACCAGGACAATGTCGGGACGGTTCAGGTCCCGCGATGCCAAGCGCGAAAGCGCCTCGGCGTAGAGATCGACCACGCGTTGGAACGCCTGGTAAGCTTCGCCTAGCAACGCCTGTTCGAGTTCGTCGTGGGTCTCTGAGCCGAGCGCGATCGAGGACACGTCGGGGGCGACCAGCTTCTTGTGAAACGCCTCCCCAAAGCCCGGAAAGGCCTTTTTGAGCAGGCTGGGTTCCCCCAGGATAGGAATCTCTCGACTACAGCGCTCCAGCCAGTGTCGCGCCGAGGCGACCTGTTGGGCCGGCCCGATGATCCCGACATGAACATGGTCCTTGCGAGCCGACCCAAACCGCAGGTCGAACGGGCCGGCAGAAAGAAGCCCGACTTTGGGATCGGTGTGCGTGCTGGCGCCGCCAAACTGCAATCGCGGCGGAGACAGTTCGACGATGGAGAGCTCAATCGACATCGTCGAGCCCGCCTGCGCTCGGGTTGTCACCGTCGCGGCGCGAGCCCTCTCCGTCCTCGTTGTCGGGCTCGAGCGCGAGCGCCTCCAGCTCGGCGTCCAGCTTCTGGAGGTCCTCGTCGATTTCCGTGTCGCGCTGGGCCAGTTCGTCGAAGGCCGACACGTTGAACGAAATTGTGGGCATGCGGTGAGATAGCAGCACGAGGGGCGCGAACTGCGCGAGATCATTCTCCGAGCGGTGCTCCAACGCGAATAGGCCTTCGGCCTCGCCGGAGAGGATCGCGAGCCAGAACGAGACGTCTTGGAGAACGCTCGGATTGAAATCGCGCGCTGCGCGCCGGGTGGAGAGAGCGTTGGTCCGCTCTCGGCTGATCGGGTTGCGCACGCCGTCCCGGGTGAACGCGTAGCCGGGGGTCAAAACAACCGCCCAGTCCCCGCCGAAGCGCATGATCGAGAAGCTGACCGCCTTGTGCTCATAGTAAACGATGTCGTTAGATTCGTGCTTGGTGCGTGCTTTGACGACCGTTCGAGTCGCCTTGCGAAGACGCCCTTGATAGCTGACTTTCAGCTCGGGCTGGTCGCCCCGCGCGAAGTAGGCGCGCCGCCGGTCGTATTCGATTTGTAGCCCCTTGGTCTTTAAATGCTCGAAAAGCAGATCATAGAGCAGTTTGAGCGCTATTGGTTCGCCGCCCGGCAAAGCTATGAGTTCGTCGAAGTCCAAGGCTTCGACCTCGCCCGGGTCGAACGGGGAAACCATCGCCTCGGCGAGCTGCTCCAGGTCATAGAGGGAGTAGAAACGGCCGTCGCTGACATGGCCCGGGGGGACCGCCAGACCCTCCGTGCCGCGATAAAAGGCTCGGTTCGAACCGGCGGTGGTGGCAGCGTGCCAGACCTTCGCCGGCTTAGTCTCGATCGGGATTAAATTGGACGAATATCGGACGGTTTCCTCGGCGATCGGGAGTGCAGTGTTGGTGATCTCGTCGACCGCTTCTGGCCGCGCCTCTATTGTGACCGTGAACTGAGCGTTGTCGGCGGAAGGCCCAAAAAACACCGACCCGTTGTTGTTCACGGTTGCCAGGACCATGTCTGACAGTCCGGATCCTCGGCGGTCCATCTGGCCCCCACCGTAGAACAGGTCCGATATAACGGGGTTGCGATAACCCTTGATCGGACTGGTTCGCTCCGCGATCGCGTCCTGAAAGGACTGCCCGCCGACCTGAACCGCGATCTCCTCAATGAGTCCGCCGGGGCTAATGACGGTGATGGATCTGGGCTCAACGACAACCTGGACGGCCTCGTCGCGGTCATAGTCGCGGTGCACGATCGCGTTGACGAGCATCTCCTTGATAGCGATGGCATTGTACGCGTTAACCGTGCGCGACACCTCAGCCTTGAGTCGGAATTGGAAATTGACCAGCGATAGGAGGTCGATCAACTCGTCGAGTTGGCTCCAAAGATTGCCGGTGACGGTCCGGCGGACCGTGAATTCGCCATCACGAGCCGCAGGCTCCAGCTCGGCGTCTTCGCCGAAACGACCCCGCAGCCAGTGGCCAGGACCCGCTGCGCGGAATTCGACCCGAGCCTGAGGAAAGTTGATGGAGGGATTGCGCGAGAACAGGAGCCACCCGGCGAGCGTTGGCGCGAAGCTAGCGCCGACTGGCCGCACTAGGTCGAGCCGGTCGGTCATCTCCTCGAGCCAGGCAACGTCGACGTTTCCGGGTCTCCAAAGATCAGTCCGGTCCGCATATTGGCGGAGGCGGGCTTGCAGCAGCGGCTGCTCGAACCCTGCCACGTCGAGATCTTCGAGCGGGCGCATGTCCGCAGGCATACCGCCGACGCTGTAGCCGGAAGACCGGCGCGTAGGTCGAGCCCCGGCCGCGATCATGCTGGCCAGCAAATCCTTCTCGAACAGGTCATCGAAACCTCGGATTGGCACGAGCTGGAAGTTGGAGCCGATCGCGTGCGCCAACTGCTCGACCCAAGCCGAATGAGGTCCGGCCAGGTCGTTCTCGAGAACGCACCAGTAGACGCCGTGGAGAAAGCCGTCGGATTTGGCCTGCGCCAGGAACAAATCATTCATCACGGACGCTTCGGCGCCTCGATAGCCGACTACGATGACCGGATGGTCGCGAAGCAGCGGTCGTAGGCGGTCGACCAGCAAGGGGTCGAGGGATTGAACCTCATCGGTCAGGTTCTTGTCCGTGTAGTGCTTTACGGACCCATGCAGGAAGACGAGCTGCGGGTCCTGGGGCGCTGAGTTGAACATCACGTAGTCGGCCGGGGTGCTGATGCTGACCAGACGATGAGGCCGGTTCTGCTGGATCGCAGCTCGTTCGAGGCACTGATCGAAGTTGGGGGTCAAGACGGTCGAGATCCATCCCTGGTGAAGGATCTGCGTCAGGGCAACGTAGCCTCGCGAGGGCGGCACCTCAATTGGGTTGATAAGCTTCTCAAAGAACTCGCGGCGATCGCTTTTCACCCCTAACAAGTTGTCGATGGCGTCAGGATAGAGATCCGCTGGGGAGAGATCTGGCTTGTACCACGGCTGACCAGTGAGCCACGGCCAGTAATCAGACCGACGGATAGTGAAATCGTCCGGATGACGCCCATTTTCTTTGCACCAGGCCCAGCGCGCTACCTTCTCAACCGTCTTGCCCGCGGCCGGGATACCGGAGGTGATCGAAGCGCCGGCGCCCAAGACAAGCACCGGTTCGGAGCTGTCCATCAGGAGCGATCTTAGCCTGCCAGGCGAAGACGTCCGCAGTGTAGGAAATTTCGACATCCCAGGACTGAGCGCTCCCGCGTAACTCATTCACCAAATTTGGGCGCCTCCGCCCTCTCCCAACCGCCAGCGATTTCAGCTCTGAGAGTAAAGTGTAACGCTTCCATGTAGCAGAACGGAACGTGAATACAAAGGGATGTTCAGCCGCTTCCACCGAGCGAATACGTAGCTCTGCGGCTACCCTATTGCTTATGTCGTCGCACCATCTGGTCAGCTGAGCCGAATGACGCACCCTGAATGGAATTCGCATAGGTAAACGACACAAGTCGATTGCATTGCCGACAGTGGACGTCCACCTCTTTACGCGGTCCTCTCCACACCGGACTCTCCGGTTTCGGCCAATCAGACCGCAAAGCCGCAGACGTACACGGTATCCGAACCGTGAATCGAAAGCGGCCGTCACGCGTTTTGCTACAAGTCAACGCTCTAAATAATCCCAATACTAACTCCCGAACCCCCCCCTTTTCGCGAGTTGAGGGGAGCAAATGGGCAGTTGCCGCAGTTGCCAAGGGTCTGGCAGACTCCAAACAGGCAATTCGGGCCAGGAAAATGGGCGGTCACAGGGCAGGGCAGGGGAGGTCAGCAGGGCGAGAAGCGTGCGTTTTCAGCGTGCTAGGCCAGCTTGGCTCGGCCCGGCGTTTTTCGTCAGGGGTGAACTCTGCCAGCCACGTCAAGACTCGCCGGGGCTGTCCGGACTGGTCATCATGTCCGCGAGGATCGGACCGAGATCCCGGTCCGTGCTCAGCACCCGCAGGATGGTCGGCGCGGCCGGGTCCGCGACGTAAACCAACAGCAGGCTGTGACGCGGGATCGACCAAAAGCGAAACGGGTCAGGCAGCAGGTCCGGCCGGAGGCGGCCTAGCAGGGGCCGCGCTGCCAGACGATCGGCGGCTTCGAGCACGGACGTCAGCAATCGTTCGGCGACAACCGCGGCGGAACCGTGGTCCAGGAGCCAGCCGACAAGTTCGTCCAGATCAGCCTGCGCCTTTGGTGCGAAATGCCGCACCGATGTTAGGCCGCCGCGCCGGTCCTCCGGGCGATCGTCTCCCGAACGTGGGCCGCCACTTCGTCGCCGGTCAGGTAGCCTAGGCGGTCACCTTCTTCCTGTGCGGCGAGCACGGAGGCGAGCAGCTGCGCCTTCGCCTCCGTGCGATGGCGCAGCAGGCCGACGCCGGCCCTCACCACCTCACCCATGTCGCGGTAGCGGCCGGCCGCTATCTCTTCGGCTGCGAACTGCTCCAGGTCGGGAGTGAGAGTCACGTTATCCATGACTGACATCATAGACGGGGCAGGGGCGTCCGGAAAGGACGGCGTGGCCCAGGAGCGTGCCGTCGAGCTCCAGCTCCTTGCTCCGCCTGCCCCTCCGGGCAGGACCAGGCCGCCGCGGTCGTGCGGCGCCTGGCCCGCGCCCACATCGTACCCGAGGCGCTGCTGGCCGCCCTGGATGGGCCGCTGGGCGGCGCCATTGCCACGGCCGCCTAGTACGCCGGCGGCGCCTTGTCCGAAGCGACGAAGCGGTCCTATGGGCGGGACTGGTTCAACTTCGCCGCGTGCTGCCGCCAGCAAACTGTCAATGCGGCCAGAACTAACGAAACGTCCGGATTTGACAGTTAAGGGACAAACCAAGAACTACGCTGCCTTACGGATGATATCGGGGCTGGCTCGCAGCGGCTTCAATCCGACAGCGTTTTCCGACGCGCGCTCTTGGCTTCCCCAAACGTAGTCGCCTGTCAGGTTGATGTGCTCCCAGCCAAGCGGGGAGAGGTGGGCCAGGAGGTGGTCGGGGACATCTTCAAGCTGCCGTAGCGCTGCAACGGCGCTTTCGAGGTAGCGCGTATTCCACAGGATGATCGCGGTGACGAGCAGGTTCAGGCCGGACGCGCGGTGCTGTTGGTTTTCATAGGTTCGGTCGCGGATTTCGCCGAGGCGATGGATGAAGACGGCGCGCGCCAAACTGTTGCGGGCCTCGCCCTTGTTGAGCTCCTGGCCAGTGCTGCGTCGCAGTTGGGGGTCGTCGATCCAGTCCAGGGTGAACAGCGTGCGCTCGAGGCGCCCCAGCTCACGCAGGGCGGCAGCAACGCCGTTCTGGCGGGGGTGAGAGGCGAGCTGACGCATGATGAGCGATGCCGTCACGCTGCCGGTGCGGATGGATGCGCTCACGCGAAGAATTTCCGACCAATGGGCGCGGATCAGCTCCACGTTGATGCGGCCGGCGATCATTGCCTCCAACGCAGGGTACGCCGAGGGCTTGCCGAAACTGTAGAGCTTCCGGTGCTTGAGGTCGGGAATACGCGGGGCGAACTGGAACCCCAGCAGCGTGCAGAGGGCGAACACGTGGTCGGAATCGCCGCCGCCATCGGTGTGATGCCGGCGCACGGTGACCTCGCTCTGGTGATAGAGCAGGGCATCGAGCACGTGCAGAGCCTCGCTTGCTGTGGCCGCGATGACTTTGGTGAAGAATGGGCCATAGCGGTCCGACAGGTGGGTGTAGATCTTGAACCCGGGTTTTTGGCCGTAATGAGCGTTCAGGTCGCTGGCGTCGCGGCCGAAGCCCGCGGCCTGGAAGAACTGGCCGTCTGATTAGGATGCGACGCCGGCTCCAAAATGCGCGGCGAAGGGCTCGCGCTGCTGCTGATTGACCAGGCATCGCAGCGCCAGAAGGTAGGTTTCCTCGCGGATGTGCCAATCCGAGGTCCAGGCGAGCTGACCGAGACTGCCGATGCTGCAGGCCTCGGCCATGCGGGTCAGGCCGAGATTCAGGCCGTCGGCGAGCAAGCCTGCAATCAGGATGCGTCCATCGGCGGCCGTCTCACCGCTACGCAGGTGGGTGAAGCAGTCTGGGAACATCGTCCAACCCGCCACCTCGGCCAGCAGATCGGTGATGCGGATGCGCGGCAGCATGGCATAGAGACGGCCGGCTAGGGCCTCGGCCTCAGGCGGCGTCGATTTCTCGATCGGCGATATCTTCAGCACGCCCTTGGTCAGCGTCACATCCGGCAGCTTGCCTTGCGTGGCGCGCGCATCGACGGCGGCGAGCCGATCGTGCAGCCTGGTGCGGCGGGTCGTGATGAAGGTATCGAAGTCCAATTCGACGGCGACCGGCACAGTGCCCTCTCGCCGGAGCTTTTCCATGGTTTCCCTCGAGACCAGGCGTTCTTCGAAAGACCTATATTGCCGGCTGCCCCTTACCCATACATCGCCGGCGCGTAGCCGGTCGCGCAGTTCGGACAGCACGCAGAGTTCGTAATAACGATGGTTGATGGTGCCGCCGGGCATGACCTGTGCAGCCCAGCGCGGCCGGACAAACCCAGTCGGGACTGATTTCGGAAGAGGCTTGCCGGAACGGTTCATCTCGCGCAGCAATTCGATCGATCGTATCAGCGAAGCCACAGCCGGCACGCTTTCAAAGACGAACGCCTCCAGGAAGGCAGGCGACCATTTGCGGACGCCAGCGTAATGCTCGGCAAGGTTCGTGTATGCGTCGAATTCTTCCGGGCGAGCCAAGGCCTGAGCTTCGGCAACACTTGTGCAGAAGCTCTCCCACGACATCAGCGCGATGATTGCGTCATAGCCATCCTGCTTGCGCTCGCGGCCGGCCACCAGCGCTGCACCGATGTTGGCGAATATGCGCACCTTGTCGTTGATCGCGCGCGCGTCGGTCTGGAAGGCCCGCGCATGCCGGTCCTCGGCTTTGCGGAACATCGCGCCCACCAGCCGGTCAAACAGATCGATCGCCTGATCAGTCAGAGTGGCGGAGATGTCGAGGCTGGTGGCCACCAATGTCGCATGTCGCCGTTGGCGTTCGTAGCCAGCAACATGCTGAACCGTTGTGCGGCCAGCCTCCCTGGCGAGTTGTGCCAAGCGGGCTTGGTGGACGAGATGACCGCGGCCGGGTTCGATACCGATGGCGCGCACATGCGCCAACCGTTCAATCACGCCGAGCATGGCCGAGGGCTTGGCCGATTCGGGCATCTGCCGCAACCAGGTCAGCCAGTTCTGGCCACCTGGTTCCCGACGCTTGGTCAAGGCATCGAGACGCCTTCGGTCCTCAGCGGATAGCCCACTGGTGAGCCGGCGATGGACCTCAGTTCGCGCCTTGTGGCGGACCTCTACGCAGAGACGCTCAAGGGCATCCGGGTAAGGCAAGGCGATCCGACGCTGTCTGCATTCCTCCAAGACAAGCCGCGCCATATGAATGAACCGCTCATCCTCGATGGCCAACGGCAGAAGCCATGCCGTGAGATCAGCCGCAGGGCGTGTGCCAAACGGACGCAGACGCAGCCTGTCCTGCAGCTCCACTGCATGGACGCGGCGGTTGCGTTCAGCGGCCAGATAGATGTCCACGGAATCAGGAAGCACGCCTATCTGGTCAGCAACAAACTCAAGCATGGATCTTGGTGGCCGTTCCGCCGATCGCAGTGGCCGGCCGGGGTAACGCAGATAGCAGAGCATGACCGCATGGCCGAGCCGGTTGTGGTCGCCGCGGCAGCGTCGGATTGCGGTCAGGTCAGCGGCTGACAGCGTGTAATGGCGCACCAGGTCGCGCTGCTCAGTCGGCGGGTCGAACAATTCCGCGACCTGAGCTTCGGTCAAATGCTGTCGTCGCGCCACTCATGCCTCCTGCACCTTCAGGGCGGGAGACCATCCGATCCGGGCCAAGGAGTCGAGCAAGGTGCTGCGTTTGATGCCAAACGTGCGGCAAGCCGCTGCCTTGGTGGCGCCGGCGTCCAGTGCCGCGACCACGGCGCCGAGCTTCTCCGCATCGATTGCCGACGGCCGGCCGCCGCGGCGGCCCCGTCGGCGTGCCGCCGCAAGCCCAGCCTGGACACGCTCCTGGATCAGCGCACGCTCGAACTGGGCAAGGGCGCCGAATATCTGGAACAGGAATTCCCCTTGCGGCGTAGTTGTGTCCATCTGCTCAGTCAGCGATCGAAAGGCGATGCCCCGCGTTTTGAAATCCGTCACCGTGGTCAGCAGATGCGGCAACGACCGACCGAGCCGATCCAGCTTCCACACCACCAGGCAATCTCCGGGCCGAATGAAGGCGAGCGCGCATGCCAGACCGGCTCGGTCGCCGCGGCTGCCACTGGCCCGATCTTCGAACAGGTGACGTTCATCGACCCCGGCAGCCAGAAGAGCGTCATGCGCATTCCGACGATTGCAGCCATCGGTTCCGATTGAAACCAGCCATTGATTCTGATCGAAGCCAGCCGGGCATTCCGATGATCCCAGCCGGGTAGCAGCACGTGTCGCGAGCGGGTGAAGTTGGGCTACTGAACGGCGGCTTCGTCAAGCCTGGCTTTGGCGGCGCGCAGCTTTCGCATGCTCTCTCCTTTCAGTTCGAGGCGGTGTGCCCCGTGCACCAGCCGGTCCAGCACCGCGTCGGCGATGGTGGGATTGCCGATATGCTCGTGCCAGCGCTCCACCGGCACCTGGCTGGTGACGATGGTGGAGGCGCGGTCGTGCCGATCGTCGACGATCTCCATCAGGTCGCGCCGCTGTTCGGCCGTCAGCGGCGTAATGGCCCAGTCGTCCAGGATCAGCAGCTGCACCCGCGCCAAGTTCTTCAGCATGCGGCCGTAGCGTCCATCGCCGCGGGCTACACCGAGACCTTCGAGGAGCCGAGGCACGCGCTGATACAGCACGGAGCGATTGTCGCGACAGGCTCGGTGTCCGAGGGCGCAGGACAGCCACGTTTTGCCGGTGCCGGTCGGCCCGGTGACGAGTAAATCCTGATGGCGTTCAATCCACTCACCGCCTGTCAGCTTCTGGAACAGGGTGCGATCGAGGCCGCGGACGGCGCGGTGATCAACGTCCTCCGGCGTCGCCTGCTGGCGGAGCCCGGCGAACCGCAACCGGGTGGCCCATCGCTTGCTGTCGCGTTCGAGCGCTTCACGCTCGACCAGCATGGCCAAGCGGTCCTCAAAGCCGAGATCGGCGGCGTCGGCGTGACGCCGTTGTTCCTCGAGTGCCTTGGCCATGCCGGCGAGACCGAGTTCGCGCAGGCGGTCCGTGGTGGGATGGGTCAGCATGGTGCTCTCCTCAATGATAGTAGCCGCTGCCGCGGATGTTCTCGTGCTGGACGGGCAGCTCGTCCGGCACGGGTTCGGGGCGGTAGGCCCGGTCCAGTCCGTTGCGCAGGATCGACTGCACGGAGCCGTAGGTCCGCGCACCGATGTCCATGCCGCGCTGGCAGGCTGCTTCCAGCCGCTCGGGGCCATAGCTGCGCACCAGCCGCAGGATACCCAGGCATGCCCGGAAGCCCTGCTCCGGATGCGGCTTGGCGGCCAGGATACGCTCCACCAGGGCGATGGTGGACGGCCCGATCGCCTCGGCCTCGCGCAGCAGCCGGGTCGGCGTCCATTCAGCGTGGCGGCGATGCGCGCTAGGCATGTGCTCGGCGATCGTGGTGTGCCGGTGCTGCCGCGGATTGCGGACGTGGCAAGCGACGCGGTTGCCCTGGTGGAACAGCTCGATGGTCTGGTCGGTGATGCGGGCCTCGATCACCTCGCGCATCAGGCGGTAAGGCACCGAGTAGAAATGCCCGTGCACCTCGACGTGGTAGTCCAAACCCGCCCGGCAGCGCCGCCATTCGGCGTAGGCATATGGCTCCGCCGGCATCGGCAGCAGTGCGGCACGCTCGATCGCGTCGAACAGCGCCCGCCGGGTCGTACCCAGATGGCGCATGGGGCGGTCGTTGAGGTCGGCAATCAGCTCGCTGATCGCGCCGTTCAGCTCGGCCAAGGAGAAGAACCGGCGATGCCGCAGCCGGGCAAGCACCCAGCGCTGCACCACCTGGACGGCAACCTCGACCTTGGCCTTGTCGCGCGGCCGCCGCACTCGCGCTGGCAGGACCGCCGTGCCGTAATGGCTCGCCATATCCTGATAGGTGCGGCTGATCCCCGGCTCATAGCGGCTGGCCGCGGTGACGCCCGCCTTAAGGTTGTCGCAGACAAGCTGCCGGGCGACACCGCCAAAGCTGGCGAACGCCCCCACATGGCAGCCAACCCAGTCCGGCAGCGACTGCGTCCAGCGCGCTTCGGCGTAGGTGAGGTTGGACGCGCCGAGCACTGCGACAAACACCTGCGCCCGCCGCACCTCGCCCGTGGCGCCGTCGATCACCTCCACCGTTTGCCCGGCATAGTCGACAAACATCCGCTCACCGGCCGGGTGGGTCTGACGCATCGTCGGCGACAACCGTCCGCGCCAGTCGGCGTGCAGGTCACAGAAGCGGCTGTAGCCATATCCCTCCGGTTGCCCGCTCCGATACTCCTCCCACAACAGCAGCAGGGTGACACCGGGCTTACGTAGCTCGGCATGGATACGAGGCCAGTCCGGCTGCGGGCGCGCTGGCTCGGACATGAACGGTGGCGTGAACAGCTTGCGCTCCAACGCCACGTCGTCCAGCGCCGCTGGCACCGGCCAGGTGATGCCAACCACGGCGGCACGGCGCAGATACTCGGCCACGGTGTAGCGGCTGACGCCGACCATGGCCGCGATCTGGTGGCCGCTATGGCCGCAGACGTGTTTGAGACGAAGGACTTCTCGAACCTGACGCATGAACAGTCTCTGGCCTGGCATGGCACTCCCCGGGATCAATAGGGAGCAACCATGCCGTCGGTGAATGACTGCTCGCGAACCATGCCACCCCAGCCCTCTCAGGGGTGGCTGGAATGCGTCGGAATCACCGGCTGGCTTGCGTCGGAATCACCGGCTGGAATGGATCGGAATCGCCGGCTGGTTTGCGTCGGAATACGCAAGCGTCACGCTGCAGGTCGAGCACCTGCCGGTCGGTCTCGGTCGAAACCCGCATATAGCCGACCAGCATGTGCGGAAAACATCCTCAATGGGGTTTCCGCACAGTGCTCCATTCCGACAGGGTTTGTCGTGCAGTTTTTCGAGCAAAAACCAGCCTGGGAGAGGCGGCGCAAAGGCCCAACGGAAATCAGGTGTTTTCCGTCAGGCCACCTTCAGCCCAAAACAGGTGAAAGACGCCCAAAAGCCCGGGCGGCCTGGAGAAACAAGCCAGCGGGTTCCGGGTTTGTCCCCTTAACTGTCAAATCCGGGCGTTTCGTTAGTTCTGGCCGGATCATTCAGAAGGGTCCAAACGACCTCTTTCGCTGCCATCGCCATTGCTGCTCTCCACTGCCGCACAACGCCACGATCTGCAGTGCCGGACTTACGGACCGTCCGGTCTATAACTATGGAATCTTGGTTCTCTTGTCAACGATATCTGGAGTGCTTATTCTATAAAATAGTTCGAGAGGTGAAATGGCGCGTACAGGACGACCGCGAGAGTTCGATAGGGACAGCGCGCTTGTTGCCGCCATGCAGATCTTCTGGCGGCAGGGCTACGAGTCGACCTCGCTGCACCAGCTTAGGGAGGTGATGGGCGGCCTTTCGGCGGCAAGCTTCTACGGCGCTTTTGGCTCCAAGGAGAGCCTCTACCGCGAGGCGCTGGCACGCTACCTCAACACGCACGGGCAAGTGGTGGCGCCCCTGTACGACGAGACCCTCAAGCCACGCGATGCTTTGGAACAGGCGCTTCGCCGTTCGGCAAGGATGCAGACCGACGAAAGGCTGCCGCAGGGCTGCATGATTGTTCTGTCCGCCGCCAACGCTTCACCGGAAAACAACCACCTGCAGGCGTTTGTCGCTGCCGAACGGCAACGCACCCGCACCGCCATCCGGCATTGCATCGAGCGAGCTGTGGTATCCGGTGAGTTGCAGCCGGATGCTGACGCCGAAGGGTTGGCTACATTGACCGAAGCGCTGCTCGTTGGCATGTCGGTTCAGGCCCGCGACGGCGTTTCACACAGCGCGATCGAAGCTGCGGTTTCGAGACTGCTTCAACTATGGGACATGAGTCGGGGCAACTTCTCCAAACCTTTACCCGCGATTGCGTCCGTCAAGCTGGTGTAAAATCCGGTGTAGTTGAGGTGGCCATTGGTCAGGCGGCTATGGTGGCGATCTCATTGGGTATAGCGTCGATAGTCGGCGGTATGAGTTCGGCCATGGCCTCGGTCTGCATGTAGCGGTGCTGGAGTTGCCACTCGTCGTTGGCCTCCAGCAGCACCGCGCCAATCAGCCTGATGATAGCGCCCTCGTTTGGAAAGATGCCGACGACGTCGGCCCGGCGTTTGACCTCCTTGTTAAGCCGTTCGATCGGGTTGGTGCTGTGGATCTTCACCCGGTGCTGGGCGGGGAAGTTCATGTAGGCCAGCACGTCGGCCTCGCTCTCGTCGATGAACGCACCGAGCTTCGGCCATTTGTCGCGGAGTTGGTCGGCGACGTGACGCATGGTCTGGGTGGCGTTCTGATGGTCCAACTGGGTGAATGCCTGGCGAAGAGCGGCCGATACCATGTTCTGCTGGCCTTTCGGCACGTAGGCCTGTGCATTGCGCATCCAGTGAACGCGGCATCTTTGCCACGTGGAGCCCAGCACCCGGCGGATCGCAGCCTTCAGGCCTTCGTGCGCGTCTGAGATGACGAGCTTGGTGCCGCGCAGGCCCCGCTTGACCAGGCTCTTGAGGAACGTCGACCAGAACATCTCCGCCTCCGAAGGCCCGATGTGCAGGCCAACAATCTCGCGCTTGCCCTCGGTGTTCACGGCCACAGCGATTATCACCGCCACCGTCCTGATCTGCCCACCCTCACGCTGCTTGAGGTAGGTGGCATCCAGCCAGAGATAAGGCCAATCGCCGACAAGAGGGCGTTCGAGAAAGGCATTCACCCGATCGTCGATGTCCTTGCACAGCTTGCTCACCGTGCTCTTGCTGATCCCTGCCAGGCCCATCGCCTGCACCAGGTCATCCACCCGCCGCGTCGACACGCCGCCGATCCACGCTTCCTGGATTACCGCCACCAGGGCCTTCTCGGACGTCTTGCGGGGCTCCAGAAACGGCGGGAAGTAGCTGCCCTGGCGCAGCTTGGGGATGCGGAGCTGCAGGCTGCCCAGCCGCGTGTCCAGCGTCCGGTCGCGGTAGCCGTTGCGATAGGTCGCCCGCTCGGCCGTGCGCTCGTGCCGTCCGGCGCCGATCAGCCCCTCTACGTCCGTCTCCATCAGCAACTGCACCACAGCCTCGTATCCCTCTGCCGTGGGCCGTCTGGGTTTGAGCCTCCTGCCGCCGTAAGGAGCTCCTTAAGGCGGCCGTTGAGGTATGCGGATGGATGGCGTGGTGGAGATCATCACCGGGCGAGAGCGTCGGCGGCGCTGGAGCCTGCAGGACATGGTGCGGATCGTTGCTGAGACCAACGAGCCGGGTTCGATGATCCGTGCCGTAGCCGCCCGGCATGGCGTCTGCGAGAGCCTGTTGTTCACGTGGCGTCGCCAGGCGCGTGAGGGCCTGCTGGGGCCGGCTGCGGAGAGCCCCGTGTTCGTGCCGGTGCAGGCTCTCACGTCGGCAAGCACGGCGGTCGCACCGCTTGATGAGAGATCGCGCCCGGCATCGGCATCGCGGTCCGTGGGTGCGCCTGGTCTGATCGAGATTGAGCTTGGCAACGGGCGTCAGGTCCGCGTCGGCAGCGATGTGAACCTGGCCGCCCTGCGGCGCGTGCTGGCGGCGTTGCGCGAGTGATCCCGATTGCCAGCAGCGTGCGGATATGGCTGGCGACGGGCCACACGGACATGCGCCGCGGTATGCCGGGTCTCGCGCTGCTCGTGCAGGAGGGGCTCGGCCGGGATCCGTTCGCGGGTGATGTCTTCGTCTTTCGGGGTCGCAGCGGATCGCTGTTGAAGGCGGTTTGGCACGATGGCCTCGGCCTGTCGCTTTATGCCAAGCGTCTGGACCGCGGACGCTTCGTGTGGCCACAAACAGTGGATGGCGTGGTGGCGCTGACAGCCGGTCAGATGAGCTATCTGCTCGAGGGGATCGACTGGCGCAACCCGCAGCAGACCTGGCGTCCGCAATCGGCAGGATAGCCGCCACGAGCTGCTGAAAACAGTACCACGGCGACCTGGTTCGTGATTCAATACCAGCATGGACGCCGAGCTTGCCGCCCTGCCGGATGATGTCGATGCGCTCAAGGCGGCCCTGCTGGCCGCCCGCGCCGAAACCGCTATCGCCCTGGCGGAGCAGTCCAGCAATCGGGCGCTGATCGCCCATCTCAAGCTGCAGATCGAGAAGCTTAACCGGGACCGCTTCGGCCCGCGCTCCGAGCGTACCGCCCGCCTGTTGGACCAGATGGAGCTGCAGCTCGAGGAGCTTGAGACCGCAGCCATCGAGGACGAACTGGCCGCGGAAACCGCTGCCGCCAAGACCACCACCGTGGCGGGCTTCACCCGCGCGCGTCCGGCCCGGCGCCCGTTCCCCGAGCACCTACCGCGCGAGCGCGTCGTCGTTCCCGGTCCAGTGGCCTGCGCCTGCTGCGGAAGCGCCCGCCTGTCCAAGTTGGGCGAGGACGTCACCGAGAGCCTTGAGACCATTCCCCGCACCTGGAAGGTCGTCCAGTACGTGCGCGAGAAGTTCTCCTGCCGGGATTGCGAGCGCATCAGCCAGCCCCCGGCGCCGTTCCACGTGATCCCGCGGGGTTGGGCTGGCCCGAACCTGCTGGCCATGATCCTGTTCGAGAAGTTCGGACAGCATCAGCCTCTCAACCGCCAGGCCGAGCGCTATGCTCGCGAGGGCGTGCCGCTTAGCCTATCGACGTTGGCCGACCAGGTCGGCGCCTGCACGACGGTGCTGATGCCGTTGTTTCTTCGTTTGGAGGCCCATGTCATGGCCGCCGAGCGGCTGCACGGCGACGACACCACCGTGCCCGTGCTGGCGCGTGGCAAGACCGATATTGCCCGGCTCTGGACCTACGTGCGCGATGACCGGCCGTTCGGCGGACCGGCACCGCCAGGGGCGGTGTTCTACTACTCGCGCGACCGCGGTGGCGAGCATCCGCAAAGCCACCTGGCAGGATATGCCGGGCTGCTGCAGGCCGACGCCTATGGCGGCTACGGCAAGCTCTACGAGCCCGGACGCAAGCCCGGACCGATCCTGGAAGCCGCATGTTGGGCCCATGCCCGGCGAAAGTTCTTCGTGCTGGCCGACATCGCAGGCAGCGCGCGCCGGGCGGCGCAGGGCAAGGCTCCGGCAGTGCTGTCGCCGATCTGCCTGGAGACCGTGCAGCGCATCGACGCCTTGTTCGACATCGAGCGTGACATCAACGGCCACGCCGCTGAAGCGCGCCAAACAACCCGGCAGGCCCTATCGGCACCACTGGTCGCCGACCTGCATCGGTGGCTCAGCGAGCAACGAGGCAAGCTGGCGCGCGGCAACGACGTCGCCCGCGCCATCGATTACCTACTGAAACGCTGGCCTGCTTTCACGCGGTTCCTCGACGATGGGCGGATCTGCATCAGCAACAACGCCGCCGAACGCGCGCTGAGGGGGATAGCCCTCGGGCGCAAGTCGTGGCTGTTCTGCGGGTCGGATCGTGGCGGGCAGCGCGCCGCAGTGATGTACAGCCTGATCGTCACGGCCAAGATGAACGATGTCGACCCGCAAGCCTGGCTGGCGGATGTGTTGGCTCGCATCGCCGGGCATCCAGCCAAGCGCCTCGATGACCTGCTGCCCTGGAATTGGGCCAAAACCGCCGCCCCTCCGGTTCATCAGGCCGCCTAAGCACCTCGCCAATTGGCTGCAATCAACACGGCGGTGCTCGGCGGATGCTTACACAGCCTCCGCCACACTGCGCAGGAAGTCGCCATCTCCGGCTTTCGCCAGCAGCTCGGCCAACGGTAGTCTGTCCTCGGTCATCGGGTCCTCGTCGGTTCAGGTTAGAGCCTCGCAACTCCACCTTAGCCAGCCGATCCGATGACCACCTCCGCCTACACCGCCGACGTCAGCGAAATTCCACCACGAGCACGGACGCTATCTTACCCGCTGGCGGTGGAATTCGTCGCTCCGGCCTTGCGGGGCTTCGCCGGGCCATCGACCCATAGCATCGGAGGCGTCTCAGCCCGGCTCGGCCAACGCAGACAGCATCGTCGCGGTATCCCAGTGAAAGGGCTGCAGCATCAGGATCAGTCCGTCGCGCACCTCGATCTGCTGGAGCAGCGGCCAGTCTGTCCGCAGCCCGGACATGCGTGCAGTGGCGTAGACATGCGAGCGGCTGAAGACCACGGCCGCTTCCTGTGTCAGGAACACCTGTGGGTCGCGCACCGAAAGCGCCGACCAGGTCGCGCGGAAGCTCCTCATCCAGGCCTCGAACCCGGTATGGCCGCGCCACTCGCCGCCGTACGGCAGTGCCGCCGGTTGGCGGATCAGGCAGTCCGGATGCAGCGTCGCGGCGACAGTGGCGAAGTCGGGCAGCTCGGCGGCCATATAGGCCTCCTCCGCCGCGTAGAAGCGCTCCAGCGCTGCCTCGGCTTGAGTCATGCCGCCCTCCCGGCCGCGGCTGATACGAAGGCCGCGAGCTTGTACTCCAAGAAATTGTCCGGCACGGCCAGGCCCCGCATCCTGCCCTGACCGCTCTGCTTGAACCCGCCCTCCTCAAACTGGTCGGACAGCGTCACCCAGCCGCTGATCCAGACCGTGCTGCGCGGCGGCAGATCCTTGGGCAACGCGGCCTACTGGCAGCCCGTGCTGAGGATATACATGATCCCGTTGACGACCTCTCGGACATCGACAGTACGCTTGTTGCCGCCCCGTTTGCCGGGGGGATCAACGGCTTGACCATGGCCCACTCGGTATCGGTGAGGTCACTCGGATAGCGCAGCTTGCTGCGGACGTATCGGCTACGGTTTCGGTCGTCCACATCCCACGGCTCCTGCGACTCGCTGCGCAACCTATAAAACCACAACTGATTCGTCCGACAACATGTTCCTGGATAGACACTAAGGGAGTTCACCAGGGCTGTAGCGTTCCTGCTCTGTGCTGCCGGCGAGAGCCAGGCACGGACCGGCTGCTCAAAAGCTCAGAACCAACAGCTGCAGAACCTGTGGCCATCTCCTATCCGCCGAGGATGCATACTCCACAAGCTGATCCTGCAGCGCCCGACAGGTTTTTTCCAATCATGAGGACAACCGCCGAGGTTACGTGACACGCAAGCGGCGCAGCGCATCGTTTGCGACGCCGACACGAGAGGATTACTGAGGGATCAGGGAGATGCCCTGTCCGCGATGCCGATGAAGTAGCACGCCGCCCTCGCGTCCGCGGTCACTGGAACTGGAAAAAAGAGATAGGACGTGCGGCCTCCGGTTTTTTTATAAACGCCCGAACCGATCCGACATCACTCTGTCTCTTATCAATGATAGCAACGGAGGTGGTCGTGTTCTACTTTAACAATCTGCCCGTTTGGGAACGCCTCCGCCGCCTTGTGGCCGGGCTAGCGATGATCTCGTGCGGGATCCACTATTACGGCACCTCGGCGGGCTGGGCGTTTTTGGTCGTCGGCGTGGTGACTTTGGCAACGGGGGTCGTTGGCTTCTGCCCGGCCTGCGCTCTGGCAGGTCGGCGCATTGCAGCCCGGGCGCGCGCCCGGGGTTGATGAAAAGGACCTTACCCGAAGGGCTTGTCGAAGCCGCGCAGGCTGGCGATGAGGCGGCGCTGTTGCAGCTTCTGGTGGCATGCCGCCCGGACCTGAACCGCTACGCCCGCCGAGCTTGCGAGGCCGACGACATCGAGGAAGCCGTCCAAGACGCGCTTTGGCTGCTCTATCGGCGGGTGGGCGCCATCCGGACCGGCGCGGCCCTGTCCGGATGGTTGTTTCAGGTCGTGCAGCGCCTGTGCATGCGGTTCACCCGCAAGCGGGCCGCGCGCCCGCAACCCGGCGTGCTGGAGGTGGACCTGGCTGGCGCGGCGTCCGACGACGATCTCCGGCTCGACCTCGTCCGCGCCGTCGGTAAATTGCCGGCGGCCTACTGGGAAATACTGTTTTGCGCGACGTACGCGGCCTGGACACGGCCGAGGTCGCCGCCATGCTGAATATTTCGGGAGATGCGGCCAAAAGCCGGATCCACCGTGCGCGCGGCCTGATGCGGGACCTATTGCGGTCCGGCACGCCGGTCGGCCGCTATCATCTGAAAAGGGGCTGACACCATGGTCTTCGGCAATCGCTCGCTCGGCATGCACTTGGCCCGCGGGGGTGTAGGCTTCCTTGCCCTGGCCACGACACTGTCCAATCAGGCGCCGACCTGGACCGCCCTCATCCTACTGCCGGTTGCTCTGTTGGCTCTGAAAGGATGCCCGGTCTGCTGGACGATGGGGCTGATTGAGACACTCGCCCTGAAGGTGCACGGGCGCGTAGACCGATCCGCTTCGAGCCAAATCCTCCCGTGATCGCCGTGATGAACACGCCATAACCCACGGATATCGGTCCGTATCATCGGAGTCAGCTGTCATGAAGCTTCGCCCTCACAGGTTGGCGGCCTGCGCCCTCTACCTGACCACGGCGACGGGGTTGGCGCAGCCGTTACCGGCGGATCAGATGGCCCGGCACCACCAGGCGCTGTTGGCACTCTGCCCCGCGCAGCCTGAACCGGACGGTGCGTCCAGCCTGCCCATTGACGTCAGGCACCTGGGGACGGCAGGGCCACGCGTGCTGCTGATCCACGGCGGCGTACAGGGCAGCCTGGGTGGCGGCCCGGCGACGTTCACCCGGCAGGATGCCCTCGCAGAGAGCAGTTGGCGCGTGGATTCCGTCAGTCGGCCCGGATTTGGGCCGAGCCCATCCCGCGGGCCCGACGACATGGACAAGGATGCCGTCTGGATCGCCAAAATGTTTGGCGGCGGGACGAATGTCATCGCCCATTCCTGGGGCGCGGCCGAGGCCCTGCTCGCCGCCGCGCGACGCCCGGCCCAGGTCCAGTCGCTCATCCTGGTGGAGCCGGCGTTGCAGAACCTGCTCGCCGGGGATCCGGTTCTGCGGGATGATCCCGTAGCCAGGAGCGCCGCGGACAAGTTTAGGCAAATCGCCTTGTCCGCGAACACGCCCGGCGAGTACAGCGTTGGATTTGCCGCGAGCGTTGCTGGGGCAAAACCGGCCCTGGATCCAAATTCGGAGACGGCGGAGTTCGCCGGCTGTGCTTTGCTGCGCGCCAACATGGCCACAGCCTCCGAAATGCGCGCCGCGGCCGAAACCGTCGCCCGCGAGGACATCCCCGTTCTGGTCATCACAGGCGGATGGAGCCCATTCTTCGATGCAGTGGGGGAGGCGGCGGCGCGTGCGACCCAAGGCCGCCACGTGATCGTCAAATCGCCGGGCCACATGGTTCAGCTTGAGAGCAGCGCCGACTTCAACGCCACCGTCGAAGCGTTTATGCTGGAGGCGGACGTGCAACGGCCTGCAAAGTAAGTCATAAACGTCGGGGTGGCGCGCCTGGAGGTGAGTTAATGTGCCTGGTTCGCAAGCAGCGGCGCGATCCTTTCGCCTCATGATCCTCCTTCCGGGTGGCCGGTACGACATCTACCAGTAACAAGCTATCATCCCCCTGCGACTCTGGACCACTCGTCGCGACACCTCCTTCTGACGGAGGCACTGGTCCCTGTGGACGGCAGTAGGCGGGTGCCTCGGCTACTAGAGTTGTTGCCCGAAACGGCATCTACGAACTCCTGTTAAGGCTTCACTCGATAGGGCTCGAGTTTGAAAAGCCGGTCGGCGTTTTTATGCGCGATCTTTGCACGGTCCTCGGCTGACAGCGACAGGCTGTCCAGGAATGCCACGCCCTGCTTCGGGTCGCCGAACGGGTAATCGACGGAGAACATGATCCGGTCTGCGCCGAAGGCATCCAAAGTCGCCATGAACGACGGCTTCATGAAGAAGCCACCCATGGTGACATGGACGTGCTTGCGAAGCACTTCGCTCGGCAGTCTCTCCATCCCAGCCGCCAGATGATACTGCTGATCGAGGCGGGCGAAGACGACTTGCAGCCCCTCTCCCAGATGGCCGATCACGACCTGTAGCCCGGGGTGGCGGTCGAATACGCCCGACACCATCAGTCGCAAGATGTGGGTCGCGGTGTCGGCGTGCCAGCCCCAGCCCGAGATCGACATCCAGAAGCCGAACGGCTCCGGAAGCCCGCCATAGAGCGCCTCACGCGCCGGCGCGGGCGAGATGCCGGGATGGACGTAAATCGGCACCTCCAGCCGCGCGGCCCGGTCCAGCAGCACGTCATAGCTTGGATGATCGAGATACCGGCCGTTGGTGGAGCCTCGCACCAGGGCGCCTTTGAACCCCAGCTGCTTGACGCAGCGTTCGAGCTCGTCTGCGGCGGCGTCGGGATCGGTCAGTGGCAGATGCGCCAGGCCGGCGAAGCGATCCGGATGGGCCGCGACAAGACCAGCCAGGGCGTCGTTGGCCTCGCGCGCCCAGTTAGCACCTTGCCGCGGCGGCAACAGGTCGGCGCCCGGACCGTCGAGCGAAAGCACCTGCAGGCTGATACCCGCCTCGTCCAGCACCTTGAGCCTGCCCCCGCCGACGTCGCTGAGCTGCTCGATGCGGCTAAAGCCGGCATAGGGCTGGTCGCGCGAGAAATAACCGCGCGCCTTGGCCGCCGGTTCCGGAACGCGTCCAAGCAGGTCAGGCAGCAGGAAGTGCTCCTCGACGCCTACGATCCTGTTTGGGTTTGCTTGAGCAACTGACATTCAAACACCTTTTCTTCAAAGCTTCAGAATACGCTTGGCCTTCTCGGAGGAGATCTTCTCGCGCACCGCGTTGAGACTGGAGCGGCGTCCGGCCAATCCCGTGTCTCCCTCCTTCATGTCGTCGAACGCATGGTCCACCGAAAACATGATCGAGTCCTCGTCAGGGGCGTTGAGCGCGCAGTCGAGCGGTTCGACTGTCATCGTCTGGCTCAGTCGTCAGCCTTCTTCGGGCTAATCGCTACCAAGTAGTTCTTTTTCGTGCGCAGCCGCCCAATCGGCGAGTGTGATCGGTTCACGTCCGAGAAGCCTCTGGATCGTGTTCGTGCGAGTAGCCGCATACGCTAACCGCCCATCTTCTACCTGCCGGACCAACTCAAGCATGCTCAGGGAGAAAGGGACGTCCATGCCGGCTGGCAACGGCATGGCCTTGGCGTCGAGTGCTTTCTTGAGTTCATCCGGCTTTATAATTTGTGCCGTTACGCGTCGCCCAAGCGACGCGCTGAGTACTTCCGCGAGCTGGGGTCCATCGAACACGTCGGAAGACAGAAAGTAATCTTCACCAGCGTGGGTCTCCGGTCCTTCCGCCAACACCTTGGCGGCAACCGCCGCGATGTCATCGGCGGCCGTCCAGCCAGCCGCTCCATCACCCATTGGCCACGACACCGATCCATCTTTGATCGGCATGAACGAGAGCAGGTTTTCCATGAAAAAGTTGGGGTGAAGATGACACCATGCGATGCCGCTTCCTTGGATATACCGCTCGACCAACTCATGCCACGCGTAGTGCGGATCTGTGGACTTGCCGTTGCCAAAGACGCCCAGGTGCACGACAAAACGTACACCGGCGTCTACAGCTGCATCCACGATCGTTTTGGTTTGTTGCACCATGTTCATGGTATAGCCGGTCATCACAAACAGGCGATCGACATTCTTCAGGGCTTGGGGAAATGTTCGTGGGTCGTCCAGGTCTATGCAGACCGCGGACTTACCATCAGCCCGCCAGCTCTCTGCTTGATCAGCCTTCCGGGTGGCCCGTACGACATCTAGGCCTTCGTAGGCGCCGAGCTCCCGCACAACCGATCCCCCGACCGAACCGGACGAGCCAAGCACGAGGACGCGCGTCGGCTTGGCATTGGATTGGCTGCTGGACATAGCTATCTCCTCTACATGACGGTGCTTGCTGTCAGACGACACGACAGTGGGCGCTGTCGTTTCCTGTTTCAAGGCCTAGGAGGCAGAAGACAGACTGTGAAGACGTGGACCGACGACAATCCAAAGGCGAAGCTGATGGCCGGCAAGCGTGAGCTGCTGGTAAACGCAGCCAGGGCAGCGTTTCTATCGTCCGGCTATGCCGAAAGCTCGGTGAACCGTATCGCGAAAGACGCCGGCGTCTCGATCAAAACCCTCTATCGCCACTTCGAGAGCAAGGACGATCTATTCAGCGCTGTCATCACCGGGCTGTGTGGCAACCCGGTAGAACCCTCTGCCGACTTGCCGTGGTCGGAAGAGCCGCCGAAAATAGCATTTAAAATGATGGGCTTGAAATATCTCGAGCTTATCCTGGCGCCCGAGGAGATCGCCTTGTATCGGGTCATCGTTCGCGACAACGTCCGCTTCCCGCAACTTGGGAAATGCTATCGCGAGGAGGCGCTGCTACCCCGTCAACGGGTATTTGGCGCCTATCTGGATAAGTGGGCGCCAAGATGTGACTGGATCATTCGCGAGCATGGCCGCGCCGTCAGCACGTTCTTTGCGCTTTTGCAGCGCGACCTCCTGGAACCCGTCCTGCTCGGAGGTTCTCATCCCACAAAAACGCAGATCCGTTACCAGGCGGAGCGTGCCGCGTTCGACATGCTCATGCTCATCGAGGGGTCGTCCTTTGCAGGAGCCTACTCGATTAGGAAGCCTGGTCGCAAAAGAACCAAAGGTTCAATTCAGGCTCACGCTGGCACGGAGCAGGCGCGCTGATCCCGCGATCAAAGCTCACTAGACTCAGGTGATGCTAGACCCGAGCACGGGCGCTGCACCGTGGTCACGCAGAACCTCCGTGTCGCACGAGCTTGAATGCCTCACCGCTCAGAGCGCTGTCTAGCCGCCGTTTGCCCATGACAAATGTCGCGTTCAAAGAGCTTGACGCCGGTGACGCCAGGCACGCGCGGCCATCGGCGATGAGGAAGATCGCCGCCGCGAGCCCGATCAGGAGCACGCCCGCAAGTGAGGGGATATAGGGCCTCATCAGGCCTCCTCGGCGCAGAAGATAGCGTGAGTGGTGACACCTCTCAGGCGCTGAGAGCGACTGCCATGAAGTTTCGAACCAGGTGTGAAGTATTGCCTTTTCGATAGGCGAGTGCCAGCCGAGCTGTCGGCGCCTGGCCCTTGATCTCACGAAAGACCACGCCAGCGACATGAAGCTGACTCATCGAGGCGGGCACAATGGATACTCCAAGCTCCGCCGCCACCAGATTGACGATCGAGGAAATCTGCGGTGCGAACTGGTCGACATTTGGCTCAAATCCCGATTTGCGGCATGCATCCATGATCGTGTCATAGAGAGTTGGCCCGATTGATCGTGGAAACAGGATGAACGGGTCTTGTGCCAACTTTGCAAGATCGACCTCGTCCTCACCAACTAAGGCATGGCCTGCCGGCATTGCGAGCAGCATAGGCTCCTCAGAAATGAGCCGGAGCTGAAGGTCTCTGCCAGAGGCGCCTTCCGGCCGTAGGAAGGCGATGTCGAGCGTTCCATCGTCGAGGCCTGCGGTAAGCCGGGTCGTGTTGGCCTCCTCCAGCATCAATTCGACGCCGGGATAGGCGCGACGAAACGTCCGTAAAGTGCCGGGCACGACAGCGTTGAATGCGGAGGAGGCTGTGAAGCCGACGCGCAGGACGCCGATCTCTCCCCGGGCTGCCCGTTGGGCATGCCGGACGCCGCGCTCGGCCAGGTCCGGCATGCCATTGACCACGGCCAGGAATGCCTGGCCCGCCGGGGTCAGTTCGGCACCGTGCGCCACGCGCCGGAACAGCAATGCACCGACTTCCGTCTCAAGGTCCTTGATCTGCAAGCTGAGGGGAGGCTGGCCGATCCCGAGACCGGCGGCAGCCCTGGTGAAGTTCCCCTCTTTGGCAACCGCCAAGAAGTAGCGGATGTGACGCAGTTCCATGCGCCATTCATAAAACATATCACAGGCGCATTCACGATGAATTGGCAAAACTTACCGGCCGGCAACACGTCGGGGAGGCGTCAGAAACAGACTGGAGACTGACCATGGCGGACACCATGAAACCAACACGCAGTTGGCTGTTCACGCCGGGGACCCGACCCGACCGTTTTGCCAAGGCTGCAGAGGTTGGCGCCGACGTACTGATCATCGACCTCGAAGATGCCGTTGCACCAAACGATAAAGCGTCGGCTCGGGCCACCGCCCTAAAATACTTGTCCGAGCCTGCAGCAAAGCCGATTCAACGAGCTCTCCGCATCAACGGGCTTGATACCCGAGCGGGTATTGCAGACCTCGATGCGTTGTTGGGGTCCGACGCTGCGCCAGACTTCCTGGTGTTGCCGAAGGCGGACAGCCCAGGCCACCTGCACATCCTTGATCGCCTGTTGACGGTGCGGAAGCTTGAAACCCGTCTGGTTGGCTTAATCGAAAGCGCCCGCGGCTTGGCTGCCGTTGAAGCCACCGCGGCGGCAACACCTCGGTTGTTCGGGCTGATGCTGGGGGCCGCCGACCTGGCAGCCGACCTGGGAGTCGCCGTGGCTTGGCCGCCCCTTGTGGCGGAGCGCAGCCGGCTGGTGCTCGCTTGCGCCCTGGCTGGCGTGACGCCGATCGATACACCGTTCTTCGACGTGCACGACATCGGCGCCCTGGCCCGGGAGACGACGGATGTCGTGGCGTTCGGTTTTCCGGCCAAAGCGGCGATCCACCCTGGCCAGGTGGGACCCATCAACAAAGCGCTGACGCCAACCAACAAGGCGGTCGAGCACGCCCGCGCGGTGCTCGCCGCGAACACAAAGGGCGTTGGCGTTGTCGACGGTCAAATGATCGATGAGGCCGTCGCGCGCAAGGCACGCCGAGTCCTGGCCGCCGCTGGGCAGTAGATCAAGTACTACTGTCCGGCTTTTCTTCCACAACAACAAAAGGGATATGAAAATGGATGGTCTGCTACCTGCCTATAAATCAGTCGGAGATCGCCGCTATCGTGAAACGTCTGGTCTCTACTGGGAAGACTTCGTGGAGGGCGACGTGTTCGAGCACCGTCCCGGTCGCACGGTGCTGGATGTGGACAACACCTACTTCACGCTGCTGACGCTGAACGTGCAGCAGGTTCATTTCGACGCCGCCTATGCCGCAAAGACCGAGTGGAAGAAGATGCTGGTCGACAGCACCTTCACCTTGGCGCTTCTCACCGGCATGAGCGTACGGACCGTCAGCGCCAAGGTCGTGGCCAATTTGGGCTGGGACAAGGTGAAGGCGACGCACCCGGTGTTCGCGGGCGATACGCTCTATGCGGAGAGCACGGTGCTCAGCAAGCGCGAGAGCAAGAGCCGGCCGACCCAGGGGATCGTCACCGTGTCCACGCGTGGGATCAACCAGGACGGCCGCGAGGTGATGACTTTCGAGCGCACCATGCTCGTCCATCGCCGCGGGCACTCGCCTGAAGAGGCCGCCGGATACTGATCAGGACGAAGTGGAGTATCCCGACATGAACTTCTCGGACATCTACAAGAGCAAGCTCACCACCGCGAGCGAGGCAGTGGCCGCCATCCCGTCCAACAGCAAAATGGCCATGGGGATGGCCATGGCGCAGCCGCCGGCGCTCCTTCAAGCCCTGGCCGATCGGGCAAGGACGGGACAGGTCGAAGCGCTGAGGCTTTACTACTTCGAGGCGACAGCCGCAGCCGGCAAAACCGTGCTCGACTTCGACCTTGCGGACCGTATCGAACCCTACTGCATGTTCGTGACCGCACACGACCGGGCTCTGATCAAGAAGAGCGTCGAGAGCGAGCGCAAGGTGCTGCGCTACGTTCCCAACAACTTCCACCAGGCGCCGCGGCTCCTGATCGACGACATCGGCATCGAAAGCTTCGTCTGCACCGTGTCGCCGATGGACCAGCACGGCTATCTGTCCTTTGGCGTCGGCAACGACTACTCATCGAAGGTTGCCCGGTCGGCAAAGAGGCTGATCGTCGAGGTCAACCGGCACATGCCCCGTGTGGTCGGGTCCGGGGCGCAGATCCACGTGTCCGAGCTGTCGGCGATCGTCGAGAACGATGTGCCGCTGCTTGAGCTCCCGGTGCGCAACGGCGGCCCTGAAGATGAAGCCATCAGCAAGCTGATCGCCGAGATGGTGCCGGATGGCGCCTGCCTGCAGATGGGCGTGGGAGCGCTGCCCAATCTGGTTTGCGCGGCACTGAAGGACCGCAACGATCTCGGCGTGCACACCGAGGCGCTCTGTCCCGGCCTCGTTGACCTGACGCTCGCTGGAAACATCAACAACCGTCGCAAGGCGCAGAATCTCGGCAAGACCGTCTACACCTTCGCCATGGGCCAGAAGTCGATGTACGACTTCCTCGACAACAACCCCTCGGTTGAAAGCTGGCCGGTCGATTACGTCAACGATCCGACAGTGATCGCTCGCAACGACGACGTGATCTCGATCAACGGCACGATCGAGATCGACCTCACGGGGGCCTGCAACTCCGAGCACATGCTGGGCCACCAGTACAGCGCCTCCGGCGGCCAGCTCGACTTCGTGCGCGGCGCCTATGCCTCCAAGCGCGGCAAGTCGATCATCGCCGCGAGCGCGACGGCGGCGCACGGCAAGGTGTCCCGGATCGTCGCCAGGCTCACGGGTCCGGTGACGACCCCCCGCATCGACACGAACTGGGTCGTCACGGAATACGGCCGGGCCAACTTGAAGGGCCTGTCCTCGACGGAGCGCGTGACGGCCCTGGTTGGGCTTGCCCACCCTGACTTCCGGGATGGCCTCATGGCCTCGGCGCATGAGCTGCATCTTGTCTGATATCAGATCTGATGCCGACCTTATGGCGGGAGGTGCGACCGCCGGCGGCGGCACCCTCGACGCCTTGGAAGCCCGGTCTTCGGTCCGTGGCTATCTCGACCGCTCCGTGCCCCGGCCGGTCGTCGAGCGGATCCTGACCGCCGCCGCGCGCGCGCCGAGCGGCAACAACAGCCAGCCATGGCGGGTGCACGTCCTGACCGGCTCGGCCCGCACCAGGCTCGGCGACGTCATCCTGGCAGCTCGTCAGGCCGACCCGGCGCCGGAATATGACTCCGGTTTTGCCACCTTTCACTCCGACGCCACCCAAATTGAAGAGGTTCACTGACATGGCAAAGACTGTAGCGGACCAGATGGTCGAGGTATTGGCAGCGGCCCAGGTCGAGCGGGTCTATGGTATTGTCGGTGACAGCCTCAACGGCTTCACCGACTCCCTGCGCCGACACGGCGGCATTCAATGGCTGCACACCAGGCACGAGGAGGTCGCCGCCTTCGCCGCGGGTGCGGATGCGCACGTCACCGGCAAGCTTGCCGTCTGCGCCGGAAGCTGCGGCCCCGGCAACCTCCACCTCATCAACGGCCTGTTCGACTGCCACCGCTCGCGCCTGCCCGTGGTGGCCATCGCGGCGCATATCCCGTCTCCCGAGATCGGCTCTGGCTATTTCCAGGAAACCCACCCGGAGCAGTTGTTCCTCGAGTGCAGCAGTTATTGCGAGCTGGTGTCGAGCCCAGCCCAGATGCCGCGCGTGCTGGAGATCGCGATCCGCCGGGCCGTCGCTGAGAGCTGCGTCTGCGTGGTTGTCATTCCCGGCGACGTCGCACTGCGTCCCGCCTCCGATGCACCAACCCCCTCCACCGCGGCGCTGCTCTTGCCGGCGCCGACCACCACCCCGCCTGCCGAGGCGATCGCCGGGCTAGCGGACATGCTGAACGGCTGCGAGCGCGTGACCCTCCTCTGCGGCCGGGGCTGCGAAGGGGCGCATGACGAGTTGCTGCAGGTAGCCGAGGCGCTGCAGGCGCCGATCGTGCATGCCATGCGCGGCAAGGAGCATGTCGAGTGGGACAACCCCTACGACGTGGGCATCACCGGGTTGATCGGCTTCTCCTCCGGCTACTACGCCATGGGCAGTTGCGACGGGTTGCTGATGCTCGGCACCGATTTTCCCTACACGCAGTTCTATCCGAAGGGCGCACGGATCGCGCAGGTCGACGTCCGCCCAGAGGCAATCGGGCGGCGCACGCCCATCGAGCGTGGCCTGCTCGGCGACGTGCGCGCGACGCTGCAGGGATTGCTGCCCCATCTGAGGTCGGGGCGGACCGACAAGCATCTCAAAGACTGCGTCGCCCACTACCATGATGCGCGCCGCGGACTCGACGAGCTGGCAAGCGGCAAGCCCGGCGGCCGGCTGCACCCGCAACACATTGCCCGTGTCATCAGCGAGCTCGCTTCCGACGACGCGGTCTTCACCTGCGACGTGGGCCTGCCGACCGTGTGGGCCGCGCGCTACCTCCAAATGAATGGCAAGCGCCGGTTGCTCGGTTCGTTCTGGCACGGCTCGATGGCCAATGCGATGCCGCAGGCGCTTGGCGTGCAGGCGGCGTTCCCGGGCCGCCAAGTCGTGTCGCTATCGGGCGACGGCGGGTTCACCATGCTGATGGGCGACCTGCTGTCGGCCAAGCAGCTTGGCCTGCCGATCAAGGTCGTGGTGTTCAACAACGGCACGCTCGGCTTCATCGAGTTGGAGCAGAAGTCTTCCGGCTTCGTCGACACCGGAACCACGCTCGACAATCCCGATTTTGCCGCGATGGGGAACGCGGCCGGCATCCACGGCGTGCGCATCGACGACCCGGCGGACGTGGAGTCGAAGCTGGCGGAGGCGCTGGCGCATCCAGGTCCGGTGCTGATCGACGCGGCGGTCAATCGGATGGAGCTGGCGATGCCACCAAAGGTCACGGCCGAGATGGCGAAGGGCTTCACGCTCTACATGCTCAAAGCAGTGATGAGCGGGCGTGGCGACGAGGTCGTTGAACTCGCACGATCAAACCTGCTTCGCTGACGCGACCGGCGGCGTGGGCATCGCTCGGAGAAATCACATGGCTATGGTCACCTGCGACATCCCCGGCTCGTACCTCGCCGAGCTGACACGCCGTGTCGGCACCAACGGCGGCAGCATATCCTCGCTGGTTTGCGAAGCTCTCGCCGGCTACCTCGATGCACCACTCCACACCCTGTTCCAGGTATCCACCTCCGGATCGCTCGTCGAGGGCGTCTACGCACAAGCCGTCACGTGCGCAAAACTCCTGGAGCACGGCGATTTCGGGCTTGGCACCTTCACCGGCCTGGACGGCGAGATGGTGGTGCTGGACGGCGCGATCTACCGCGTGCAGGGCGATGGCACGGTGTCGCGAGCGGCGCCGGGCGCTGGGGCGCCATTCGCCGTCGTGACCCGCTTTTCGCCATCGGTGGACGGCCCGGCCGGACCTGTCTCCACTCTTGAGGAACTAAGCCGTCTTTGCGACGAGCACAGACGATCCGACAATTTGTTCTACGCCTTTCGCCTAGACAGCGTGTTCGTCCATGTCCGAACCCGGGCCGTTAGTCCGCCGCCGGAGGGCGGGCGCCTGCTCGATGCGGCAAAATCGCAGCAGGAGTTCGACTTCCATGACGCGGCCGGGACGTTGGTAGGTATCTACTCGCCCGGCTTCTCCGGCGCTTTCAGCATCCCGGGTTATCACTTTCACTTCCTATCAGATGACCGCACGCAGGGCGGCCACGTCCTGGACGTGGCCGCGGCCTCACTTCGTTTGCAGGCCGAGGAGTTGAGCGCGTTCCATCTCGCCCTGCCGGAAACCGCGACCTTTCTCCGCGCGGACCTCAACCACGATGCCTCCGCCGATCTCAAACAAGCTGAAGGCGGCTAATAGGAGTTTGCAGCCATGCCAGAAGGAACAAGCGTCTCCCTGAAGATCGGGGCCGATGTCGTCGTCCGCACGCTGGAGGCTCGGGGCGTCGAATATGCGTTCGGCATCCCGGGAGCAAAGATCGATGCCGTGTTCAATGCGCTCGTCGACTCCCGCATCAAGACGGTCGTTTGCCGGCACGAGCAGAATGCCGCCTTCATCGCCGGCGGGATCGGGCGCATGACCGGCAAGGCCGGCGTTGCCCTTGCGACGTCCGGGCCGGGTGTGTCGAACCTCGTAACCGGGCTTGCGACCGCGAACGCGAAGGCGACCCCATGGTGGCGCTCGGCGGCGCGGTCGCGACCGGTGAGACGCTCAAGCGCATCCACCAGACCATGGACTCAGTGTCGATCTGCCGGCCCGTCACCAAGTTCAGCGCCGCGGTCAGCGGCCCGGAGGCGATTTCCGAGGTTGTTAATAACGCCTTTCGCGCGGCAGAGGGTGGACGGCCTGGTGCCGCGTTCGTGAGCTTGCCCATGGACATCATGTCGGCCCCGGCCCATGCCAAGCTTCTCACCCCTCCCGCGTTCTCCGGCTTCGGCCCGGCCGCGCCGCACGGCATCAAGGAGGCGGCCAGGCTCATCTCCGCCGCGAAGACGCCGGTTGTGCTGCTCGGCCTGCAAGCCAGCAAGCCCAACGTCGCCGACGCCGTGCGAGATTTTCTCGACCGCAACAGCTTGGCTGTTGTCGGCACGTTCCAGTCCGCGGGCGCGGTGAGCGCCCACCTGCTGGAGAGCTTCGGCGGCCGGGTGGGCCAGTTGGCGAACCAGCCGGCCGACCGACTGCTCGCCGCGGCCGACTTGGTGGTGACGGTTGGCTATGACCCCGTGGAGTATTGGCCGTCGCTGTGGAACAAGGTGGATCGCACGATCATCCACGTGGACGTAAAGGATGCCGACCTCGACACCCACTACTGTCCAACGGTCGAGCTGACAGGAGACATCGGCCAGACGCTGGCCGCGTTAACGCCGCTCGTCGCGCGCGAGGGCAAGTCGGCCATGGCGGAGCACATCCTGCAGGCCATCATCGCCGAGCGGCAGCACCTCGCGGAGCAAGCCCGGCAGAAGACGGGAACGCCAATCCACCCCATGCGGCTGGTGGCCGAGCTACAGGCGATTTTGGAACCGGACGTGACGCTCTGCCTCGATATGGGCTCGTTCCACCTCTGGCTGGCCCGCAACCTCTACAGCTTCCGCGCCCGGCAGATCCTCATCAGCAACGGCCAGCAGACGTTGGGCGTGGCCATGCCCTGGGCGATAGCCGCCTCGCTCGTCCGGCCGCATGAGAAGGTGATCTCCATCTCGGGGGACGGCGGCTTTCTATATTCAGCGATGGAACTGGAAACCGCAGTCAGGCTCCAGGCGCACATCGTCCACATGGTCTGGATCGACGGTGCCTACGACATGGTAGCCGTGCAAGAAGAGCAGAAATATGGCCGCCGATCAGGCGTCGCGTTCGGGCCGGTCGACCCGGTCAAGTATGCGCAAGCGTTTGGAGCCACGGGCTTCATGATCCGCAGTCCAGACGAGATCGCCCCGATCCTGAAGCAGGCGATGGGCGTGCAAGGCCCCGTCATCATCGGCTTGCACGTTGACTACAGCGACAATCCCAAGTTGTTCGAGAACGTGGACCAAAACAGTATTCAATAGAATGTATCTGGTCGCGGGCGGGTTCAAACTGACAATTACTATACTCTCTCACAGCAAGACTGCTGGACAGCAGTTAAAATGGACACGAAATCTCCTCCTGTTACAACTCACGGCTGGCGGCAAGCTCTGCTGATCCGATGCAACGGCTTGCCGGCGATCACCACGGCCATCGCCCATCCATGCGACGCTGCTGCAATTGCAGCCGCCGTGGAAGCGCAGCATCAAGGCCTGATCACGCCGATCCTGGTTGGGCCTCAGGGCAAGATCAACGCTGCGGCGGACGCCGCCGGATTAGACATATCCTCCATACGGATCGAGGACACAGCGCATAGCCATGCTGCAGCCGAGCGCGCGGTGAGCCTCGTTCGAAGCGGCGACGCCAAGCTCCTCATGAAGGGCTCTCTGCACACAGACGAGTTCATGCATGCGGTCATGGCGGCCGATACCGGCCTTCGGACCGGCCGCCGGGTCAGCCACGTCTACGTCATGGACGTGCCGCGTTATCCGCGACCGATCCTCATCACCGACGCCGCGGTCAACGTCGTCCCGTCGCTGGCCGACAAGCGCGACATCGTGCAGAACGCCATCGACCTCGCGCACGTGCTTGGCACAGACGAGCCGCGCGTGGCCGTGCTCGCGCCGGTCGAGGTGGTCAATCCCAAGCTGCAGACAACGCTGGATGCAGCTGCCCTTTCCAAGATGGCCGAGCGTGGTCAGATCACCGGTGGCCTCGTTGACGGTCCTCTCGCCTTCGACAATGCAATCAGTCCGGAAGCTGCCGAAGAGAAGGGCATCAAGTCGGCGGTTGCGGGACGGGCCGACATCCTCGTCGTGCCGGACCTCGTGACCGGCAATGTGCTGGCCAAGCAACTCACGTTCCTGGCCGGTGCGGACGCAGCCGCGGTCGTCGTAGGCGCGAAGGTTCCGATAGTGCTGACGAGCCGGGCGGATAGCGAGGCGGTTCACATTGCCTCCTGCGCGGTGGGCGGTGCTGATGGCGCATGCCTCGAGCCATCGAGGTCAGTCGTGAGCGTCCCGGCCGACCTCCTGGGCCAGATGGATGCCTGGTGGCGGGCGGCGAACTACTTGTCGGTCGGGCAGGTCTACCTGCTGGACAACCCGCTTCTGCGACGCCCTCTGGCGCAGTCCGACGTGAAGCCACGCCTGCTCGGTCACTGGGGAACCACGCCCGGGCTGAACTTCGTCTACGTTCATCTTAACCGCCTGATCCGGGCCTGCGCGCTCGACATGATCTTCATCGCCGGGCCAGGCCACGGCGCGCCGGGCCTGATCGCCAACGCCTACCTGGAGGGGACCTACAGCGAGCTGTATCCCGAGGTGTCGCGCGACGAGGCGGGATTGCGCCGACTGCTGCGTCAGTTCAGCTTTCCCGGCGGTATACCGAGCCACGCGGCGCCGGAGACGCCTGGCTCGATCCACGAGGGCGGCGAGCTCGGCTACTCGCTGAGCCACGCATTTGGCGCCGTATTCGACAACCCCGGCCTGATCGCTGCCTGCGTGGTGGGCGACGGCGAGGCGGAGACCGGGCCGCTTGCGGCCTCGTGGCACTCGAACAAGTTTCTCAACCCGGCGAGCGACGGCGCGGTGCTGCCCATCCTGCACCTCAACGGCTACAAGATCGCCAACCCGACCGTGCTGGCCCGGATCACCGAGCAGGAGTTGCTGGCCCTGCTGGAGGGTTACGGCTGGGCGCCGGTCTTCGTCGGCAGCGCCGAGGGGATGGACGGCTCGGCTGCGGACGCCTCGCCGATGCACCAGGCCATGGCCGCCGCATTGGACGACGCCGTCCGGGCAATTCGCGACATCCAGCGCGGCGCGCGGCAGGCAGGTCGAACAGAGCGCCCGCGCTGGCCGATGATCGTGCTACGCAGCCCGAAAGGCTGGACCGGGCCGAAGGAGGTCGACGGCGAGAAGGTGGAGGGCTTCTGGCGCGCCCACCAGGTCCCGTTCCAGGTCGCGCACAACTGGGATCACCTGGCGTTGCTGGAGCGATGGCTGCGCAGCTATGGTCCGGAGGAGCTGTTCGGCCCCGAAGGCCAGGTGACGGCGGACATTCTTGCGATCGCGCCGGCGGGCGACGCGCGGATGAGCGCCAACCCGCACACCAATGGCGGCGCCTACCGACCGCTCCGCCTGCCGTCGTTCGAGGACCATGCCATTGACGTTCCGCGTCCCGGCGCCGCCTTCGCCTCGGCGACGACGGTGATGGGCGGCTTCCTGCGCGACGTTCTGCGCGACAACGCGGCGGGCCGGAACTTTCGCGTGCTGGGTCCGGACGAGACGACGAGCAATCATCTGCAGGCCGTTCTGGACGTGTCGCCGCGCAGTTGGAATGCGCGCACTCTCCCGTGGGACACGCATCTCGGCCAGGGCGGACGGGTCATGGAGGTGCTGAGCGAGCACACCATCCAAGGCTGGCTCGAGGGCTACCTTCTGACAGGGCGGCACGGCCTGTTCAGTTGCTACGAGGCGTTCATCCACATCGTCGACTCGATGGTCAATCAGCACGCCAAATGGCGAAAGACGGCGGCCGAAGTCCCGTGGCGGCGGCCGCTCGCCTCGCTGAACTACCTGCTCACGTCGCATGTCTGGCAGCAGGATCATAATGGGTTCAGCCACCAAGACCCCGGCTTCATCGACTACCTCGTCAACAAGAAGCCGCAAACGGTGCGGATCTACCTGCCGCCGGACGCCAACACCCTGCTGTGGGTCACCGACTATTGCCTGCGGACCCAGGACCGCATCAACGTCATCGTCGCCGGCAAACAGCCGGCGCCACAATGGCTGACGCTCGACCAGGCGATCCGGCATTGCACTCATGGGATCGGGCTCTGGGATCGGGCCAGCAACGATGCCGGCAGCGAGCCGGACGTGGTCATGGCCTGTGCCGGGGACGTGCCGACACAGGAAACATTGGCGGCGGTGGACCTCTTGCGGCGGCACCTGCCGGAGCTGAAGGTCCGCACCGTGAACGTCGTCGATCTCATGACGCTGCCGCGGCCCGACCAGCATCCACACGGTTTGCAGGACCGCGACTTCGACGCGCTGTTCACCCGCGACCGGCCGGTGATCTTCGCCTATCACGGCTATCCCTGGCTGATCCACCGCCTGTGCTACAAGCGCACCAACCACGACAACATGCACGTCCGCGGATACATCGAGGAGGGCACGACGACGACTCCGTTCGACATGACGGTGCGTAACCGCCTGGATCGTTTCCAGCTTGTCATGGACGTGATCGAGCAGGTGCCAGGGCTATTATCGAAAGACGCCTACGTCCATAAAGCCATGCGTGAGAAGCTGATCGATCACCAGCGTTACATCGTTTCGTACGGCGAGGACATGCCGGAGATCACGCAATGGCACTGGTCCTGAACTTCCGTCGCGCCGCCATGCTGATATCAGCGTCCATCCGAGATTGAGCCGTGGCGCCCTGCTTTTCTGCCGCTACTGGCAAGCTCTTAAATGACCATGCCAGGTCGGGGGAGGGGCGGCTCGCGAACGGCTGGACGGTGCGGCGGCGACGAGAGCGGCCGGCGCTGTCGGCGGTAGCACCGCTATGGGCCCGAGCTGTATTATTTGCTTCAACATTCTTCTACATCGGTTTCGGCGCGGCGCGATGGTGTAGTTCCCTTCGCCATGGAAGCTGGACGTTGTGATATCGCGTGCTTCCTTGTCGGCGTCGGCAGGTGCATGCAGCGCCATACCCATCAGGGGTTCATTCGCTTCCTGAACGCCATCGAGAACCAAGTCCCGTAAAATGGCAGGTCCACGTTGTGCTAGACAATTACGCTCCCCACAAGCATCCCAAGGTCCTCGAATGGCTTGGCCGACATAAGCGCTTCACCTTCCACTTCATGCCAACCTCGGCATCCTGGATCAACGCCGTAGAGGGCGTCTTCGCCACACTGACCAACCGCAGACCAAAGCGTGGCGTGTTTCACTCCATCGCCGCCCTCCAGTCCGCCATTTACCGCTTCGTCAAAGAGGCAAATGAGAGCCCATAGCCCTTCCGCTGGACCAAGTCCCCGACGAGATCATCCCAGCCGTGAAGCGTGGGTACCTGGAGCAAGATTCATGCCGATAGTGGACGAAATCGGGACAAAGATGTCCTTGCCGTAGGTTCAGCTTTCGCTGGAAAGCCGCCATTCACGGTGCTAGAAACGTCCGACATGCCGGTATCTTCGCAGACCTATCCGCGTCGTGCCTTCATTGCTGACACCACATCCCTCATTATGTTTTTTACAACGACAGGGATCATCAACGAGCGTTTCGTCGCGGACATGAGTTGGGAGCAGGTATTCCATGCTCGGTTGCTAGGTGCGGTCCTGATGGTTCCGGTTGGGCGTCCGTATGGCATTTGGCGTGACTGGCTCTTGAAGCACGCTCGACCAGCCCGCCTCTCGCAATTGTTTTGGGATAGCCTTGCGCTGGTAAGCTTTCAGGTACCGATCTACGCGGCCATCATTGCGATAAGTGGTGCATCGGGACGGGGTCTAGTCCTAGGGGTAATTGGGGCCATCGTTATGATGTTTGCACTGGGCCGGCCCTATGGGGCCTTCCTGAATTGCGTCAGAGCGCTGTTCGCGCTTCCACCGGGCGGCACGCAGCCCATGAGCCTCAACAGTTGATGCCGAGTCCGCTAAGTGTCCATCCGAGAACATCTTGAGTCTACTGAGTCGGTTGTGATTCACTCGACGGCGATCCGATTCGCAGGACGCCGACGATGTGGACCACTGAAAACCGCGGTCGCTACGATCGCCGAAGGCTACGCTATCCGAGTGATCTGACCGACGAGGAGTGGTCGCTTGCTGCCCCATTGATCCCGTTGGCCAAGCGGGGTGGCAACAAGCGGACAGTCAATGTGCGTGAGGTCGTCAACGGCCTGATGTATATCCTCAGCACCGGATGCCAGTGGGCGGCGATCCCGAAAGATCTTCCTCCGCGCAGCACGCTGCACGACTACTTTGCCCGGTGGGATCACGACGGCACGCTCGGCCGCCTGCACCATACACTGTATGTGAAATGCCGGGAGATGGCTGGCCGCGATGCCAGTCCGACAGCCGCGATCATCGACAGCCAGAGCGTGAAAAGCGCTGAAAAAGGGGAGCCTGCATCGATCCGGCCGGCTATGACGGCGGCAAAAAGATCAAAGGCAAAAAGCGCCACGTCCTGGTAGACACTCAGGGTCTGCTGCTCCACGCCATCGTCCATGCCGCCGATATCCAGGACCGTGACGGGGGCGTGCTCGTGATGGCGACGGTGTTCGGCCTCTACCCCTTTCTGCTCAAGCTCTACGCCGATGGCGGCTATCAGGGGCCACGGTTCCAGAGGGGTCTGAAGCAGGTCATGCGTCAGGTCGACGTAGAGATCGTTAAACGCTCCGATATGGCGAAGGGCTTCACCGTCCTGCCAAAGCGCTGGATCGTCGAGCGCACGATCGCCTGGCTCAACCGGTGCCGCCGTCTGGCCAAAGACTGGGAATGCTTGAACCGCAAAGCCCTCGCATTCCTACGTCTCGCATCCATTCGGCTAATGCTGCGAAAGCTCTGCCAGAAAAGCAAATGATCCCGGATGGACTCTAAGGTTGATGGTTCGGGAACAGTCGGTTTGGCCGGCTCGATACACCTGATTCAGACCTTCCTGTGAGGCGGGGATCGGGTGATAACGGGCGAGCGGACGGTGCTGCAGAAATCCCTTTCTTACAGCTTTAGAGCTATGGCCGAACCTGGGTGATGGCGAATTGAGAAAGGCGGCGTATCGAGGCGGGTGAAGGCCTGCCTGAACTCCCGGAGGAGCCGATACGCCATGACAAGCGATAGCACTGTTGTTTCCTTCCGTCAGCCCGATACGGTCGATGACCCGCTGACGGCCGTTTTGCGCAACGGCGCGCGCCGACTTCTGGCCCAGGCCATTGAAGCAGAAGCCGAGGCGTTCCTCGCGACGATGAAAGGTCTGCAGCTCCCGGACGGCCGTGACCGTATGGTCCGGCATGGCCATGGGCCAGAACGCCAGGTGCAGACGGGCATCGGTCCGGTTGCGGTCCAGCGGGTCAGGCTGCGCGACCGGGGTGCTGGTGAGACCGGCCACCGGATCGGCTTCACCTCGGCCATCTTGCCGCGCTGGGCTCGGCGCACACCGAGCCTGGATGCTCTGCTGCCGATCCTCTACTTGCGTGGCGTCTCGATGGGCGATTTCCAGGAGGCGTTGGCAGCCTTGCTGGGCCGCGACGCCCCGAACCTGTCACCGTCGGTCATCGCGCGGCTGCGGGGCGAGTGGGAGGCCGACTACGCCCGTTGGCAACGGCGCGACCTGTCGGCCCGGCGCTACGTTTATATTTGGGCCGACGGTGTCTACCTGCAGGCCCGCATGGAGCCGCAGGCCGAATGCATGTTGGTGCTGATCGGCGCCACGCCGGAGGGCAAAAAGGAACTGCTCGGTTTCCAGGTGGGCGTACGGGAAAGCGCACAAAGCTGGCGCGAGCTGCTGATCGACTTGAAGGCGCGTGGCCTGGCGATCGCGCCGGAGTTGGCGACCGGAGATGGGGCACTCGGCTTCTGGAAGGCGCTGGATGAGGTGTCGCCCGACAACCCGGCATCAGCGTTGCACAGTGCACAAGACAGCCAACGTGCTCGACAAGCTGCCCAAATCCGTTCAGCCGGCTGCCAAATCGGACCTGCGTGAAGTCTGGAAGGCGCCGGACCGTATGACGGCCGAGGCGGCGATCGCGACCTTTGCCGACAAGTATGGCGCCAAATACCACAAGGCGGTGACCTGCCTGGTGAAAGACCGCGACGCATTGCTGACCTTCTACGACTTCCCTGCCGAGCACTGGGATCATCTGCGGACGTCGAACCCGATCGAGAGCGTGTTCGCCACGGTCCGACATCGGACGGTGCGGACCAAAGGCGCGCTGTCCCAGGACACCGCCAGGTTGATGGTATTCAACCTGATCACCGCCGCCGCGAAAACCTGGCGCCGGCTGAAGGGTGAAAACCAGTTGCCCAAAGTCGTTCAGGGCGTCACGTTCACCAACGGCGTCGAGGTCACCAACGCGCCAGCACAGAACGCCGCCTGATCACGGCGTCACCCAAATTCAGGCATAGCTCCAGCTTTAACCTCAACGGGCACGTGCCGATGGACCACCTGCTCCGGTCGGTTGACCGCTTGTCGATCTCTCCGGCATCCGCCAGCACCTGCAACCCTACTACAGCGAGGTCGGCCGGCCCTATGAGGTGGTCCCGGTTTATCGGACAGTTGGTTAAGCTTGGTTCGCCGATGAAGGACGGACCTGATGACGGGCAAGCGGAAGCGGTATTCGGCTGAGTTCAAGGCCAAGGTCGCGATGGAGGCGTTGCGGGGCGAGCTGACGGTGTCTCAGCTGGCGACCAAGTATGGCGTGTACCAGACGATGATCGGCGATTGGAAACGCCGGGCCATGGAGGGCCCGTAGTCAGGCAATGCTGACGCTAAGTCCATTATTGTCAGCGTCCCGGCTGCCCTGCGTGAGCAACTCGACGCGCTAACCGGCAAAATGGCATTGCTCCGGCACCTAGCTGCGCTGCGTCCTGGACGTGTGGTCACGACCACAACCCCGGCCAAGACGAGCCTGCGAGCCATAGCTCGACGCTGGGTCGCGCTTGATGAGGAAATCAAGGCTCACGAAGCTCACCTTGAGCAGCTGACACAGCAGTGGGCACCCACGCTGGGCGAGGCCCACGGCATCAAAGCGAACATGGCAGCTGATACCAGCGGTCGAAAGTCCTGACTCGTAGGGGGATTCCCACGTGCGCGTGGATGTGAGTCGATGTGATCTGCATCGATTCGCGGAGTGTGGTGTGGTTGCTATTGCGGTTACCCGGACAGACCTCAGCCTGTCAGACTTGCGCGCGGCGGCCAAGCGCGCGGTGGACACCAAGCAGGCGCGACGTATTCTTGCCATCGCGATGGTGTTGGATGGCTACAGCCGCGAGGACGCGGCGCGGGCCTGCGGCATGGATCGCCAGACGCTGCGTGACTGGGTGCATCGCTACAACGAGGCGGGGCTCGCTGGGCTTGGCGATCGTCCACGCAGCGGCCGGCCCGCCAGCCTGACCGCGGCTGAACGTGCCGAAGTGGCGGGCTGGGTGGAGCAGGGCGCGGACCTGGCAACGGATGGCGTTGTGCGCTTCCGGCGGGTCGATCTGCGCGACCGGATTGCCGCGAACTTTGCCGTCTATTTGCACGAACGCAGCGTGGGTAAGCTGCTTGGCGAACTCGGCTACCGTCGCCTGTCGGTGCGGCCTTTGCACCCGCAAACCGATTTGGCGGCACAGGAGGCTTTTAAAAAAACTTTGCCGCGCTCGCGGCAGCGGCGTTAGGCAAACGCGCCGTTGGCAAGCCGGTCGAAGTCTGGTTCGGCGACGAGGCAAGGGTTGGCCAACAGGGAACGCTAACCCGCATCTGGGCCAAGCGGGGCAGCCGCCCGCGCGCGTTGCGCGACCGTCGCTTTAATTGGGCCTATGTGTTTGGCGCCATTTGCCCGGCCCGCGCCACCGGCGCTGCCTTGGTCATGCCAACCGTCAACGTTGACGTTATGAACAAGTATCTCGCCGAAGTCAGTGTGTGCGTGAGCGCTGGCGCCATCGCCTTGCTGGTGATCGACGGTGCCGGCTGGCACCGCTCGCCAAAGTTGATCGTGCCAGCCAATATCGCACTGCTGATCCTGCCGCCCTACGCGCCCGAACTGAACCCGGTCGAACTCATCTGGGAGTATCTCCGCGCCAACGCATTCGCACATCAGGTCTGGGACACCTACAGCGCCGTTCTGGACGCCTGCTGCAACGCCTGGAACAAGCTCATCGCCACCCCAGAGGTGATCCAATCAATCGGCAGACGCGATTGGGCACGGGTCAAAACTTAAGGCCGCTGGTATTACCTCGGATGCTCCGAAGCGGACACGCTCAGACCGAACGCCTCCGTCACGCAGCTGAACTGTCATGATTTTGTTTGGCATCAGTGCGACCAGCCGAACGGTTGCAAGCACACCGGAGCCGCGTCAATTGGCCTCCAGGCAAGGTCGACCTTTGCCTTCGTTCCGGCAGTGGCGAACCTGCTGTCGCGCACGTCGCCGGACACCCTGCTCGTGGCTGCGGGCGGGATCGCCGACGGGCGAGGCCTGGCCGCAGCCCTGGCGCGGCGCCGATGGCGTGCTGATGGGAACGCGGTCTTGGGCGACCCGGGAGGCGCTGATCCACCCCGCGGCAAAGCAGAAAGTCCTGCCCGCAGACGGCGATGAAACCATCCGGACCCGCGTCTACGACATCGTCCGGAATAAGCTCTGGCCTCTGGCTACACGGGCAGGCTGATGCGGAACGACTTCCTTGAGGCGTGGCACGGACGCGAACAGCAACTCGAACAGGAGCAGCCAAAGCGGTTCGCCGCGTTCGAAGCCGCCTATGCGTCGGGCGATTACGACGTGGCCAAAGCCGTCAACGCACTGAACCGGATGCTCGGATTCGGGCGTCCCGAGTATGTCCGTCTCCCGTAATATCGAGACTAGATGTCGCTGCTCTGGAGGTTGTCCCTGTTGAGCCTGGAGATGGGAGGTTTTCCGCCGAGGGCTGAGTGTGGTCGTGCGGTGTTGTAGTCGTGCAGCCATGGGTGCATGGCCTGCTGGCGTTCGGCTGAGGTGTTGAACGGGGTGGCATAGGCCCATTCTCGGATGCTGCTTTGGATGAAGCGTTCGGCTTTGCCATTGGTCTTGGGCGTGTAGGGCCGGGTGCGTTTGTGGGCCACGCCATGGTTGTCCAGCGCGGCGGCGAACAGCTTGCTTTTGTAGGCTGACCCGTTGTCGGTCATCACGCGCTGGACCGTGACGCCGTGCTGCTTGAACCAAGCAAGGCTGCTTTCCAGGAAGGCGATGGCGTCTTCCTTGCGTTCGCTGGGCAGCAGCTGCGTGAAGGCCAGGCGCGATCGGTCATCGATGGCGACATGCAGGTATTCCCATCCGAGGCCGCGGCCAGCAGCGCGGCGGTTGCTTTGGCCGGTGCGGTCGCCGGTGATGCGGTGGCCGATGCCGTCGATGCGGCCGAGCTTCTTGATGTCGATGTGGATCAGCTCGCCGGGCTGTTCGCGTTCGTAGCGGATGATGGGCGGCCGGGGATCGAGCGTGGCCAGGCGGCCGAGGCCGGGGCGCCGCAGCACGTGGCCGATGGTGGAGATGGGGCGGCCGAGCCTACGGGCGATGGCCGGGCCGGACAGGCGCTGGCGTCGCAATGCCTCGATCGCGTCCTCGTCGGCCGCGTCCAGGCGGGCTGGGCTGCGATGCGGGCGGGAGGAGCGGTTGGCGAGGCCGGTGTGGCCCTCTGCAGCGTGGCGGTCGCGCCATTTGCGCACGGTTTTGGGTGTGACGCCCTGGACATGGGCGACGGCTGCCACGGACCATCCGCTCGCGAGACGTTGCACGATCAGCATTCGACCATGGCAGGTGGTTCTGGCATTGTTATGGGTGTCCATCCGGGGCTCCGGGCTTGGGGTTGCAGGCCTCACACCCATAACCTCCTCCCTCAGCCCCGGAGGGACAACCTCCATAGCAACGACATCTAGAGCACCACCGGATCAGGTGTGGTCACCCGACCGGTAAAGATGCTCGCCAAAACGAAGAGCTAGAGCATGATTGCTTCGCCTATCAGAAGCAATCATGCTCTAGCAGCCTGTCGGACTTAACCAGGCGGGGAGGCCTGGGTTAGGATTGGGCGTTGGCGATTGGTTTACTCTGGACCCCCTACACATGAGCAACTTCCGCCTGATTGACCGTGACACCGGGTTTCTGATGCCGCCCTCGGTGGACGAGTGGCTGCCTGAGCGTCACCTGGCGCGCTTTGTGGTGGAAGTGATCGCAAGCCTGGACCTGCGTGCGATGACCGGCAGCGACCGCGGGTCGGGTGAGAAGTCCTACCACCCGGAGCTTTTGCTGGGGATCATGGTGTATGGCTACGCCACGGGCGTGTTTTCCAGCCGCAAGCTGGAGCGGGCGACCTATGATTCGGTGGCGTTGCGCTTCATCGCCGCCAACGAACATCCCGACCACGACACCATCGCCGCCTTCCGCCGCCGCTTCCTGCCGCAGATCGAGGCATTGTTCGTGCAGGTTCTGGGCCTGGCGCGCGAGATGGGGGTCTTGAAGCTGGGCACGGTGGCGCTGGACGGCACCAAGATCGCTGCCAACGCCAGCCGCCACAGCGCGCTGTCCTACGAGCACGCCAGCAAGATAGAGGCGCAGTTGAAGGCCGAAGTGGCCGACCTGATGGCCCGTGCCGAAGCTGCCGACCAAGCGGACCTGCCCGACGGCCTGTCGGTGCCCGCCGAACTGGCTCGGCGCGAGGACCGGCTTGCCGCGATCGCCAAAGCAAAAGCCAAGATCGAGGCGCGGGCCAAGGCACGCTATGCGCAGGCCCGCGCCGACTACGACGCCAAGCTGGCGCGCCAGGACGCCAAGCGGGCCGCTGGCAAGAAGCCCGGTGGCAAGCCTTTGCCCGGTGGCAAGCCTTTGGTGGTGCCCGTCGAGGAGCCGCTGCCCACCGATCAGGTCAACTTGACCGACGAGGACAGCCGCATCATGCCGGTAGCCGGCGGCGGGTTCGAGCAATGCTACAACGCTCAGGCCGCGGTGGCGGCGGGGAGCCTGCTCAGGCCGCGGTGGCGGCGGGGGGCCTGATCGTGGTCGCAACCGACGTGGTGCAGGCGCCCAACGACAAGCAGCAGCTCGAACCGATGCTGGGCAAGCTCGGCGGCCTGCCCGAGGACCTCGGCGACGTGGCCATTTTGCTGGCCGACAACGGTTATTACAGCGAAGCCAACGTGAACGCCTGCGAAGCGGCCGGGGTCGAACCGGTCATCGCCATGGGCCGCGAAGCCCACCATCCCTCGCCCGACGAGCGTTTCGCCGAACCGCCCCCCGCGCCGGAAAACGCGCCGGAAAACCCGACCCCGCTCGAGGCGATGGCGCACCGCCTCAAAACGCCGGAGGGCAAGACGCTCTATGCCCTGCGCAAACAAACTCCCGAGCCGGTGTTCGGCATCATCAAGTCGGTGCTCGGGTTCCGCCAGTTCTCGCTGCGCGGGCTCGACCACGTGAGCGCAGAGTGGAGCCTCGTGACCATGTCATGGAACATCAAGCGCATGTTCACCCTCAGGGCCGCATAACAAGAACCAGCCGCCTTTCTAGGGTCCGTTCGCATTTCGCGACTTGAGGCGGTCACGGGAAGCCTGGTTTGGTTGGTCGTCTGAGCGGAGAGACGATGCAAGTGTTGACGGATGCCCAATGGGCGAAGTTCGAAGCAGCTATCGCGGCGGCTGAAATTCGTGGAGCCCGTCCGCGGACCGAAGATCGCCGCACGATCGAGGCGATCATCTGGCGGCTCGACAACGGGGCAAAATGGCGTTCGATCCCAGCCGAGCTGGGCGACTGGCATCATGCCTACCTCCGCTTCCGCCGGTGGGCTGTGCGTGGCGTGTGGGACAAGATCATGGCTCACTTGGTGGCGCAGGGAGAGCCGAAGTTGGCGTTTGCCTGCATCGACGGCACGATCGCTCGCGCTCATCAGAAGGCCTCCGGTGCGCGACCCGGCAAAGCCTTGGGCAAAGACCGGGATTGAGTCTGCGACTCACTCGCGATGTAGCCGACAAAGGCGAGGCGCTGGGCCGATCGCGGGGTGGGCTTGGCACCAAGATCGTCGGTGTCTGCGATGCGGCCGGACGGCTGGTAGACTTCCTGCTGGCACCCGGCCAGGCCCATGAACTGGCACCGTCCCTGACACTCCTGCACCGGTTGCCGGAGGCGCCCTCGTGGGTGCTGGCCGACATGGCTTGCGACGCTCGGGCCTTCCGCTCGGATGTGCGTGCCATGGGCGCCATTCCTGTGGTGCCATCGCGCCGCGGGACCAAGCAACCGGAGCCGTGTCCCGACTACATATATCGGCACCGCAACCTGATCGAACGCTGCTGGTCGCGGTTGAAGGAGCGGCGCGCCATCGCAACCCGATACGACAAGACCGCGACATCCTACGCCGCCGGCGTTGCAATTGCCGCATCACTGGACTGGATCAAGGGCCTGCTTCGGTAAGCACCGAAATGCGAACGGAGATAGCGTCCGCGCTTGTGGTGGAATTTCGCTGACGGCGGCGGTGTAGTCGGAGGTGGTCATCGGATCGGCTGGCTAAGGTGGAGTTGCGAGGCTTCAACCTGAACCGACGAGGACCCGATGACCGAGGACAAACTACCGCTGGCCGAGCTGCTGGCGAAAGCCGGAGATGGCGACTTCCTGCGCAGTGTGGCGGAGGCCGTGGTGTAGTTGCTGATGGAGACCGACGTGGAGGGCCTGATCGGCGCCGGACGGCACGAGCGCACGGCCGAGCGTGCGACCTACCGCAACGGCTACCGGGACCGGACGCTGGACACGCGGCTGGGGAGCTTGCAGCTGCGGATCCCAAGCTGCGGCAGGGCAGTTACTTCCCGCCGTTCCTGGAGCCGCGCAAGACGTCGGAGAAGGCCCTGGTGGCGGTAATCCAGGAAGCCTGGATCGGCGGCGTGTCGACGCGGCGGGTGGATGACCTGGTGCAGGCGATGGGCCTGGCAGGGATCAGCAAGAGCACGGTGAGCAAGCTGTGCAAGGACATCGACGATCGGGTGAATGCCTTTCTCGAACGCCCTCTTGTCGGCGATTGGCCTTATCTCTGGCTGGATGCCACCTACCTCAAGCAGCGTGAGGGTGGGCAGATCAGGACGGTGGCGGTGATAATCGCTGTGGCCGTGAACACCGAGGGCAAGCGCGAGATTGTTGGCCTGCACATCGGGCCTTCGGAGGCGGAGATGTTCTGGTCGACGTTCCTCAAGAGCCTGGTCAAGCGGGGCCTGCGCGGCACCAAGCTCGTCATCTCAGACGCGCACGAAGGCCTGAAGGCTGCGATCCGCCGGGTGCTGGGCTCCACGTGGCAAAGATGCCGCGTTCACTGGATGCGCAATGCACAGGCCTACATAGACCCGATCGACTTCGCCACTCGCCACGGCATCGCGCAAGCGCTCCAGCGCTGGCCGAGTCAGGCTGGCGCCACTGCGGCCCTCGTCGACGTAGGCGTGATGCGGGTCGATGGTGACGGCGTCGGCACAGGCCCGCTCGTGCAACGCTGCCAGCTGGCTTGCAATCGTGTTGCCGCGCGCCTGAGCGTCCGTCGACACGCGTGCGTAAAGCCCAGCGGTGATGCTACCCACGTTCAATCCTCCGCAACGGTGGCGATGTGGCAGCGGGATCGAGCGAGGGCTGGCTGACAGCCGCCTGTCGCGTCGGACGGCGTGGAATTGGAACCAGCCGCTCGTAGGCGTCGGCCAAGCACTGCGGCGCTATCCGGCTCGCCTCGAACGTGATCCGCACTTCCAGTTCCGTCGCCTTGCGCCGGCCCATGGGCGCCCTCCCGGGCCTGCCCGGACGCGCAGCAACGCGACTCCGTCAGCAGGCACGTATCCCTCTGCCGTGGGCCGTCTGGGTTTGAGCCTCCTGCCGCCGTAAGGAGTTCCTTAAGGCGGCCGTTGAGGTATGCGGATGGATGGCGTGGTGGAGATCATCACCGGGCGAGAGCGTCGGCGGCGCTGGAGCCTGCAGGACATGGTGCGGATCGTTGCTGAGACCAACGAGCCGGGTTCGATGATCCGTGCCGTAGCCGCCCGGCATGGCGTCTGCGAGAGCCTGTTGTTCACGTGGCGTCGCCAGGCGCGTGAGGGCCTGCTGGGGCCGGCTGCGGAGAGCCCCGTGTTCGTGCCGGTGCAGGCTCTCACGTCGGCAAGCACGGCGGTCGCACCGCTTGATGAGAGATCGCGCCCGGCATCGGCATCGCGGTCCGTGGGTGCGCCTGGTCTGATCGAGATTGAGCTTGGCAACGGGCGTCAGGTCCGCGTCGGCAGCGATGTGAACCTGGCCGCCCTGCGGCGCGTGCTGGCGGCGTTGCGCGAGTGATCCCGATTGCCAGCAGCGTGCGGATATGGCTGGCGACGGGCCACACGGACATGCGCCGCGGTATGCCGGGTCTCGCGCTGCTCGTGCAGGAGGGGCTCGGCCGGGATCCGTTCGCGGGTGATGTCTTCGTCTTTCGGGGTCGCAGCGGATCGCTGTTGAAGGCGGTTTGGCACGATGGCCTCGGCCTGTCGCTTTATGCCAAGCGTCTGGACCGCGGACGCTTCGTGTGGCCACAAACAGTGGATGGCGTGGTGGCGCTGACAGCCGGTCAGATGAGCTATCTGCTCGAGGGGATCGACTGGCGCAACCCGCAGCAGACCTGGCGTCCGCAATCGGCAGGATAGCCGCCACGAGCTGCTGAAAACAGTACCACGGCGACCTGGTTCGTGATTCAATACCAGCATGGACGCCGAGCTTGCCGCCCTGCCGGATGATGTCGATGCGCTCAAGGCGGCCCTGCTGGCCGCCCGCGCCGAAACCGCTATCGCCCTGGCGGAGCAGTCCAGCAATCGGGCGCTGATCGCCCATCTCAAGCTGCAGATCGAGAAGCTTAACCGGGACCGCTTCGGCCCGCGCTCCGAGCGTACCGCCCGCCTGTTGGACCAGATGGAGCTGCAGCTCGAGGAGCTTGAGACCGCAGCCATCGAGGACGAACTGGCCGCGGAAACCGCTGCCGCCAAGACCACCACCGTGGCGGGCTTCACCCGCGCGCGTCCGGCCCGGCGCCCGTTCCCCGAGCACCTACCGCGCGAGCGCGTCGTCGTTCCCGGTCCAGTGGCCTGCGCCTGCTGCGGAAGCGCCCGCCTGTCCAAGTTGGGCGAGGACGTCACCGAGAGCCTTGAGACCATTCCCCGCACCTGGAAGGTCGTCCAGTACGTGCGCGAGAAGTTCTCCTGCCGGGATTGCGAGCGCATCAGCCAGCCCCCGGCGCCGTTCCACGTGATCCCGCGGGGTTGGGCTGGCCCGAACCTGCTGGCCATGATCCTGTTCGAGAAGTTCGGACAGCATCAGCCTCTCAACCGCCAGGCCGAGCGCTATGCTCGCGAGGGCGTGCCGCTTAGCCTATCGACGTTGGCCGACCAGGTCGGCGCCTGCACGACGGTGCTGATGCCGTTGTTTCTTCGTTTGGAGGCCCATGTCATGGCCGCCGAGCGGCTGCACGGCGACGACACCACCGTGCCCGTGCTGGCGCGTGGCAAGACCGATATTGCCCGGCTCTGGACCTACGTGCGCGATGACCGGCCGTTCGGCGGACCGGCACCGCCAGGGGCGGTGTTCTACTACTCGCGCGACCGCGGTGGCGAGCATCCGCAAAGCCACCTGGCAGGATATGCCGGGCTGCTGCAGGCCGACGCCTATGGCGGCTACGGCAAGCTCTACGAGCCCGGACGCAAGCCCGGACCGATCCTGGAAGCCGCATGTTGGGCCCATGCCCGGCGAAAGTTCTTCGTGCTGGCCGACATCGCAGGCAGCGCGCGCCGGGCGGCGCAGGGCAAGGCTCCGGCAGTGCTGTCGCCGATCTGCCTGGAGACCGTGCAGCGCATCGACGCCTTGTTCGACATCGAGCGTGACATCAACGGCCACGCCGCTGAAGCGCGCCAAACAACCCGGCAGGCCCTATCGGCACCACTGGTCGCCGACCTGCATCGGTGGCTCAGCGAGCAACGAGGCAAGCTGGCGCGCGGCAACGACGTCGCCCGCGCCATCGATTACCTACTGAAACGCTGGCCTGCTTTCACGCGGTTCCTCGACGATGGGCGGATCTGCATCAGCAACAACGCCGCCGAACGCGCGCTGAGGGGGATAGCCCTCGGGCGCAAGTCGTGGCTGTTCTGCGGGTCGGATCGTGGCGGGCAGCGCGCCGCAGTGATGTACAGCCTGATCGTCACGGCCAAGATGAACGATGTCGACCCGCAAGCCTGGCTGGCGGATGTGTTGGCTCGCATCGCCGGGCATCCAGCCAAGCGCCTCGATGACCTGCTGCCCTGGAATTGGGCCAAAACCGCCGCCCCTCCGGTTCATCAGGCCGCCTAAGCACCTCGCCAATTGGCTGCAATCAACACGGCGGTGCTCGGCGGATGCTTACGCAGGCACCAACGCTTTCCACTGAAAAGTTGCAATATTGTGGGAGGAGCTATGGCGCCCTCGTTAGGGAAGATGCCGACGACGTCAGCGCGGCGTTTGACCTCCTTGTTTAGCCGTTCGATCGGGTTGGTCGAGTGGATTTTCACCCGGTGCTGGGCGGGGAAGTTCATGTGGGCCAGCACGTCGGCCTCGCTCTCGTCGATGAACGCGCCCAGCTTCGGCCATTTGTCGCGGAGCTGATCGGCGACGTGGCGCATCGTCTGGCTGGCGTTCGGGTGATCCAGTTGGGTGAAGGCCTGGCGCAAGGCGGCCGACACCATGTTCTGCTGGCCCTTGGGCACGTAGGCCTGCGCGTTTCGCATCCAATGGACGCGGCACCTTTGCCACGTAGATCCCAGCACCCGGCGGATCGCCGCCTTCAGGCCCTCGTGCGCGTCGGAGATGACCAGCTTGGTGCCACGCAAACCGCGCTTGACAAGGCTTTTCAGGAACGTGGACCAAAAGATCTCCGCCTCCGAAGGCCCGATGTGCAGGCCCACGATCTCGCGTTTGCCCTCGGTGTTCACCGCCACGGCGATTATCACCGCCACCGTCCTGATCTGCCCGCCCTCACGCCGCTTGAGGTAGGTCGCGTCCAGCCAGAGGTAGGTCGCGTCCAGCCAGAGATAGGGCCAGTCGCCAACGAGAGGGCGCTCGAGGAAGGCGTTCACCCGGTCGTCGATGTCGCAGCACAGCTTGCTCACCGTGCTCTTGCTGATCCCTGCCAGCCCCATCGCCTGCACCAAGTCGTCCACCCGCCGGGTCGAGACGCCACCAATCCAGGCTTCCTGGATGACGGCAACCAGGGCCTTCTCAGACGTCTTGCGCGGCTCCAGGAACGGCGGGAAGTAACTGCCCTGCCGCAGCTTGGGATCCGCAGCTGCAAGCTCCCCAGCCGCGTGTCCAGCGTCCGGTCCCGGTAGCCGTTGCGGTAGGTCGCACGCTCGGCCGTGCGCTCGTGCCGTCCGGCGCCGATCAGGCCCTCCACGTCGGTCTCCATCAGCAACTGCACCACGGCCTCCGCCACACTGCGCAGGAAGTCGCCATCTCCGGCTTTCGCCAGCAGCTCGGCCAGCGGTAGTTTGTCCTCGGTCATCGGGTCCTCGTCGGTTCAGGTTGAAGCCTCGCAACTCCACCTTAGCCAGCCGATCCGATGACCACTTCCGACTACACCGCCGCCGTCAGCGAAATTCCACCACAAGCGCGGACGCTATCATGCCCTGTGTCGCAAGCAGGGCGAGGATGCGGTTCTCGAAGCGTGTACGCTCCTGGACCAGATGCTCCCGCTCGCGGCGTGGACGCTTGGCATCCTCCTCCTCCGGCGTGGGCACCCTGACCATGCTACAGACCTGATGGTCACCGCCGACGTAGGCGGCCAGCACGCGCAGCAGGCCCTCGGCGTCAAGCCGGTCGGTCTTGGCCCGGCGCGCCCGACGGTTCACCAGGATGCTGGTCGGTTCGACAACGTAGGTCGGCACGCCGTTAGTGGTCAGCAGCCGATGCAACCAGAAGCCATCCCGCCCCGCCTCGAAACAGCAGACAACGTCAGGAGCCTGATCAGAGCCCTTGGCAGCTCTGGCGCGCAGATCGCTGATCAAAGTCAGCAGCCCCGCGGTCTGACCCGCATCGATGCGGTGCATCCGGCTCTTGGCGGCGCCTGGCAGGCGCGTCCCGACGAGCCACACCGAGGTGCTGAGCTCGATAGCAATGATGGTGATGTTCTCGCTCGATGGCATGGCAGCGGCTCCGAGTGGGTTGCGGACGCTGCCAGTCTGAACGATCAGATCGGGCGGTGTCCGCCCTCATAGCATCTGCCACCAGAGCTCGAGCGGTTTGCCGGCGGCTTGAGGCGGTAGAGCGGCAGCGATCAGGGCTGCGAAGTTTTTGTGTGTGTCGCCTGGGCGGCCGTGTCCTGCTCGGGATGCAACGGCCGTACGCTCAACTTGCGGACCCCAGCTTAGCCAGCAACTTTCCGATGCTGCTGTGTTCATGATAGTGCACAGCGAAGTCCGGCTGCAGGCGCGCCTGCAGATCGCTGCACCCCCAACGAACAACGCCGTCCCGCGCCAGATCGGGACCTTGCTCCACCAGCGCCTTGAACGCCGCGATCTGCTCAGGTGTCAACTGCGCCGGACGGCCTGGACTGCGACGGTTGGCCAGACCGTCGATGCCTTCCTCGTTGTAGTGACGCACCCAGTCGCGCAGCGTCTGCCGGTCCATGCCGCAGGCCTCGGCAGCCTCGGTGCGCGGCCGTCCCTCCAGCACGAGCGCAATGGCCAACAAGCGCCGTACTACCGCTCCACCGTTGCAGCCCGCCGCTTCACGGCGAAGGTGAAAAGCTGACTTGACTGCCGTCAACCTGCCCGCTTCAACACCCGCTCCGACGGCTTGGGCGCCTGGGCGTCACGGCGTAGGCGCTTCTCGCCCAGGAACAGCAGGATCGGGGCGGCGATGAAGATGGACGAGGAGGTGCCGACCACGATGCCGAACAGCATCACGGCGGCAAACCCGGATAGCGACGCACCCCCGAACAAGGCCAATGGCAGGCTCGCTAGAAACACCGTCATCGACGTGCCCAAGGTGCGGTTCAGCGTCTCGTTGATGGAAAAGTCGATCAGCTCGCGCAACGGCATCGTCTTGTATTTGCGCAGGTTCTCGCGCACGCGGTCATACACCACTACCTTGTCGTTGGTGGAGTAGCCGATCACGGTCAGGATCGCGGCCACCATCACCAGGTCGAACTCGATGCGGGTGATGGCGAGGAAACCGATCGCCTTGGTCACGTCCAGCAGCAAGGTCACCACGGCGCCGACGGCGAACTCCCACTCGAAGCGGAACCAGATGTAGACCAGGATCATTAGCAGGCTGATGCCCAAAGCCAGCAGGCCGTTTCGGAACAGCTCGTTGGAGACCGACGCGCCCACGGCCTCGTTGCTCTCAATCACCGTGCCGGGCTGCGCCGCCTCCAGCGCCTCGCGCACGCGGCTGACCGCCTGCTCGGTGCCCTGCTCGGTGGGCTGGCGGTCGAGGCGGATCAGCACGTCGCGGTTGTCGCCGAAGCGCTGCAGGCCGGCGGGGGCCACCTGGTGCGCCACCATCTCGCTGCGGATTTTGGCAAAGTCGGCCGGGGTGGGGGTGCGCACCTCCATGACGATGCCGCCCTTGAAGTCGATGCCCAGGTTCAGCCCGGGGTAGAAGGCGGCGATGATGGAGAGGGTGGAGAGCACCGCCGAGGTGCCCAAGCCGATAAAGCGGCCGCGCATGAAGTGGATTTGGGTGCCGTCGGGGACGAGGCGGAACAGGGGGCGGAAGAACATGCCGTGCGCTCCTTAAACCGGCAGTAGGGCGGGGCGGACGGCGCTGTACCAGCGCACCATCATGAGCCGGGCCAGCACCGTGGCGGTGAACAGGGTGGTGACGATGCCCACCGTGATGGTGACGGCGAAGCCTCGCACGGGGCCCGAGCCGAACACGAACAGCATGACGTGGGCGAGGAAGGCGGTGGCGTTGCTGTCGATGATGGTGCTGTAGGCGCGGCGGAACCCGGCCTCGAGGGCGGCGACGGGCTTGCGGTCGTGCCGGGTCTCTTCGCGGATGCGCTCGTTGATGAGGATGTTGGCGTCCACCGCCATGCCGAGGGTGAGCAGGATGCCGGCCATGCCGGGCAAGGTGAGGGTGGCCTGCAGCAGGGAGAGCACGGCCAGCATCATGACCAGGTTGACCAGCAGGGCGACGTTGGCGAACCAGCCGAACAGGCCATAGAAGGTGCCCATGAAGCCGATCACGAGCAGGAAGCCGACGCCGAGCGCGATGGCGCCGGCGCGGATGCTGTCGGCGCCCAATTGCGGGCCGACGGTGCGCTCCTCCACCACGGTGAGCGGCGCGGGCAGGGCGCCGGCCTGGAGCAGCAAGGCGAGGTCGGTGGCGGATTGGGCGGTGAAGTTGCCGCTGATCTGGCCGCGCCCGCCGGTGATCGGCTCGCGGATGACGGGGGCGGTGAGGATCTGGTTGTCCAGCACGATGGCGAAGGGGTGGCCCACGTTGGCGGTGGAGACCTCGGCGAAGCGGCGGGTGCCGGCGCTGTCGAACACGAAGTTCACCACCCATTCGCCGGTTTGCGAGTTGCGAGCGGGGCTGGCGCCGGTGAGGTCGGCGCCGTCCACTTCGACCCGGCGGTGCAGCACCAGCTTCTGCGCCGGGTTGTTCTCCATGGGGAGCGTTTCGTCGCCGGGGGGCGCCGGGCGGCTGGGGTCGGCGGTCTCGTCGAGCAGGTGGAAGGTCATCTTCGCGGTGGTGCCGAGGAGCTGCTTGATGCGGTCCGGGTCATTGAGGCCGGGCAGCTGCACCACGATGCGGCTGTCGCCCTCGCGGGTGATCTGGGGGTCGAGCACGCCGGTTGCGTCGATGCGGCGGCGGACGATCTCGATGGATTGCTGCACGGTGGCGAGGGCGCGGGCGCGCATGGCGGCGTCGTTGGGGGTGAGCACGAGGGTGCCGTCGGGGTTGGTGCGGATGTCGACGTCGCGGCGGCCGTCGGGGCCGAGGGCGAGGTCGTGCAGGGCGTCGATGGCGGGCTTGGTCTGCGCCGGGTCGCGCAGGGCCACGGTGACGTCGCCTTCGCCGGGGGGCTCGACGAGGGCGCGGTATTTGCCTGCGAGGGCCTGGCGGGCGCTGTCGAGGATGGTGTCGAGCCGCTCCTTGCGCACGGCGTCCATGTCCACCTGGAGCAGGAGGTAGGAGCCGCCGCGCAGGTCGAGCCCGAGGTGGACCTGCGGCCAGGGCAGCCAGGCGGCCGGGCGGGCCAGCAGGTTCGGCAGGCAGAGCAGCGCGCCGAGCAGGCACGTGCCGAGGATCATGGCGGTTTTCAGCCGGCCGAAATACAGCATGGCGGGGGCAGTCACTCCAGAAGGCGGGCAGCTATGCCGAGCGGGAAGGGGCGATGCAACCCCGGGCTGCCCATGCTATGCGCGACGGCATGAGCAGTAGCACAGGTGGCGGCCGGTTGCGGATGGGCGTGATTGGCGTGGGGCATTTTGGCCGGTTTCACGCGCAGAAGGTGGCCGCCGAGCCGCGGGCCGCGCTTACGGGGCTGTTCGATCCGGACCAGGCGCGGGCGGCGGCGGTGGGGCACGAAGTGGGGGCGGCGGCGATGGCGCTCGAGGCGCTGCTGGCGGCGTCTGACGCAGTGGTGATCGCAGCGCCGGCGGAGCGGCACCACGCGCTGGCGAGCCAGGCGTTGGAGGCGGGCTGCCATGTGCTGGTGGAGAAGCCGATTGCGGCCACCCTGGCGCAGGCCGATGCGCTGGCGGCGCTGGCGGCGGCGCGGGGGCGGGTGTTGCAGGTGGGACACCTGCTGCGGTTCTCGGCTGAGCACCAGGCGATCCGCAGCCGCATGAGCCGGCCGCTCTATATCGAGGCGACTCGGATTGCACCCTACAAGCCGCGCGGGACGGACGTTTCGGTCATCCTCGACCTCATGATCCATGACCTGGACCTGGTGCTGTCGTTGGTGGAGAGCGAGATCGCCAGCGTGGACGCGCTGGGGGCGGCAGTGTCCTCGGCGTCAGAGGATATCGCCAACGCGCGGGTGCGGTTTGCCAATGGCTGCGTGGCGACGATCACGGCGAGCCGGATTTCGATCAAGACGGAGCGGCGGATGCGGCTGTTTTCGGAGGAAGGTTACCTGTCGGCCGATTTCGGTGCGCGCGAGCTGGTGATGATCGGGCGGGAGCGCGGGCTGCCGCTGCCGGGGACGGGCGGGTTTAGGCGCGAGGCGGTGAGTTGGCGGGACCACGATGCGATGGCGGCGGAGCATGCGGCGTTCGTGGCGGCGTGTTTGGATGGCGCGCCGGTGCTGGTGGACGCGGCGGCCGGGCGGCGGGCGTTGGCGGCGGCGCTGGCGGTGAGTGAGTCGATGGCGGTGTCGGCGGCCGCGGTGCGGGCGAGCGGGTTGGTGACCGGGTAAGGAGCGGCGCGCTCGTGGCTGCTTGCTCGGAGCATCAGACGGCTTGGGCGGATAAGGGAGGGCGGGCGCTCAGAGCGGCGTTGGGCTGAGGGTGGCTGAAACGGCTGGGTTGTGGCCGGCCGTCACCGTGCGGTTTAACTCGGCCACGAGCGCTTCTGGCGTGAAAGGCTTGGGCAAGTGGCTGTCCATCCCGGCAGCTCGGCACTCGGCAATCTGCTCGGCAAATACTTGCGCGGTGAGGGCGATCATTGGCACCTGGCCATACGGCGCGGGGAGGTTGCGGATGTGGCGGCTCGCAGTGAGCCCATCCATTCCGGCCATGCGCACGTCCATCAGAATCGCATCGAACACGTTCGCTCCGGCGGCCTCGACGGCACTCTCTCCGCTTGCGACGCATGTGGGCATGTGGCCAGCCGATCGCAGGAATGCCGCTGTGATATCCAGGTTCATCGGCATGTCGTCCACCACGAGCACGCGAAGGCTGTTCGTGTTTGCAGCAACGGCTCCAGCATCGGGCGGCCTTGCCGCCTGGTTCGGCTTTGTGGTCCCGCTTGCGGGCGCTTCGGCTCCAGACTCCAGCTCGCTCCCGGTCGGAAGCTGCAACCAGAAGACGCTGCCATGTCCGGGAGCGGGCTCGTAGCCGATGCTACCGCCCATCAAGCCCGCGAGCCGGGCCGATAAAGCCAAGCCGAGACCGGCACCCTCTACGACGCTGCACTCTGCACCCAAACGCTCGAACTCTTGGAAGAGGCTGGCACGGCGTTCTGGTGGAATGCCTGGCCCGGTGTCCACCACGGCGATGCGGATTTCATTGCCGGCATGTCCATATGGAGCTAGGCGCAGCCACACCGAGCCGGATGGCGTGAACTTCACCGCGTTGCCGAGCAGGTTCAGTAGGATCTGCCGAAGCCTTGTAACATCCGCCACCACGCAGCGGGGAGTGTCCGGCTCTATGGTCAATGTCAGCAATAGGTCTTTGCTATCAGCCGCGGGCCTGAGCAGCTCGAGGCAGTCGCGAGCGGTCTCTGCCAATTCCAGGCGCGTCGGCTTCAACTCGAGCCGCTCTGCCTCAACACTCGAAAGGTCCAGCACGCTGTTGATCATTTCGAGCAGGTGATGGCCGGCCCCAAGCATCGCGTCCAACCGAGCGTCCTGCTTGGCCGTAAGCCCGCCTTCCAACCGCAGCAACTGTGCGTAACCCAAGATCCCGTTCAGGGGGGTACGCAACTCGTGAGTAATGCCGGCAAGAAAGCGGCTTTTCGCCTTGCTTGCCGCCTCGAGCGCGCGGGTGCGCTGCTCTACGCGTCGCTCGAGGTTCTGGTTGGTCGTGGCCAGCACGCGATCGCGCGCCGCAATGCCCAGCAGCATGCCGTCAAGCGCGCTGGAAAGGCGACGAAGCTCCTCTGCTCCCTGGATCTTGGGCAACTGCGCGAGGCCAGAGGTGCCGATCGCATCTGCAGCATTGGCGAGCTTTAGCAGCGGACGGCATATACACCAAGCAGTGATCCACCCAAGCAGCGCCGCAACCCCGGCAAGGAAGACGCCGTAGACCAGTAGCTCACGCCCAAGTTTCAGGGCAGGACTGAACGCGGCTTTGGCGTCTTGCCGGATCAGTATGGTCCAGCCCAAGCCGGGGTAGTCCTGCAGGCCGGTGGTTCGGCTTGCGCCAATCAGGTAGGTTGTGCCATCCGGCCAGGTCTCGAGCGCGTAGCTGTCCCTCTGCGCGGCGGCCCGCCAGACCGCTGAGCTTGCCGGTATGCTGGTGCCTTGCAGATTTGGCGAACCAAGGATAATGGTGCCAGCCGTGTCCAGCACGAGGACGTCCGTACCGGGGTTGCGGGCGACCATCGGGTCGAGGACGGACTGAGTGAGGGTATGAGCCCAATCCCAACTGAGATGGGCGCCCACCACTCCTTCTAAATGGCCGGCAGCGTCCCGCACGGGGGCGGAGAAATCGACAAAGCGCCAGGGAGCGCCATCAGGCGCAGCGGGAAGCTCCTTGGCCAGCAAGGCTGCTTCGTGGAGGTCCCCGGCGAACGGCGCGGCCAGGCCGCCTTGGAACCAAGGTCTGGCGCGGACATTCTTCCCCTCCAAGGTTCTTTGCGTGGCCGCCGTGACAACACCATCGGCATCCGCGAACCCTATCCAGGCATAAGCCGGAAACGTCCGCTGCATCGCGTCGAGCCACACGCGACGAGCGCCAGGCGACGTCGCCGTTGTGCTAGCGATCGTTGCAAGGATGTTCAGGTCCCGCCAGCGGCTGTACATGCTTCGATCGAGCAGATTGCGCACTTGCCCGGCATGGTACGCCATTTCAGCGCCAATGCCTGCTTCAAGGCGGCGATTGGTCAGGTGCTTGGCGGCCAACGAGCCGCAAAGGGCCACCGCAAGCGCCACCAAGGCGAAAACCAACGCAAGAAGACTGCGAAGCCGCATGCCGCTATTGCTCCAAGGCGGTAAGGCGGCATTTTCCTGCCCCCGGCGAGTTTGCGCTGCAAATGGTCAACAAATTGCAAACGAACGCAGCTTTGGCGCGGCTAGCCGCTTGGTCGTGCCGCGCGAGGGAGCGGTCGTTCAACGAACGCCCATACTTTTAAGCAGGCTTTAATCTTCGGACCTTAAGATGACAGCATCGGAAACCGGCGACATCGTCACGTTCAAAGTACAACGCGAGTTGGCTCAAGCATGCGGATCTTAATTGTTGAAGATGACATAATTCAGCAGCAGGTCTTGGCCTGTTTTCTGCTGAGCAATGGCTTTCAGGTGGAGACAGCTTCAAGCGGCTTGGAGGCGATTCGAAAAGCGCACCTCGACACCTTTCATGTCATCTTAATGGACCACGCCATGCCGGACGTGGACGGGCTGTCGGCTGCGGCATTGATCCATCGGAACCGGCCGGACCACGGCTTCCCCTGGCTGATCGCACTGAGCGCAAACGTGTCGAGGGTCATCGAGGAGGGTGCCGGCACCAGCCCTGTGTTCGACGTTCTGGAACGCAAGCCATGGCGCCCGGACCGGCTGCTCGAGCTTCTTCGGAGTTGCAGCACCCCTGCCAAGAAGCGGACCGACAGAGATACGCTTGATGCTTATGGTCTGGACATGGAATACTCCGTGGCCGAGGCCAAGATCGTTGATCGATACGAGAGCTATTTCAATCCGAATCGGTCCTCTAGCCCCGTCAAGCTGAAAGTACTCCTAGTCGATAGAGACCCGGCGCTTCTTTCTGAGTTCAACCAGTCGTTGGCTGCATCCGGTTACGAGGTCGATCGGGTTAGCAGCAAGGCTGAAGCCTTGGAGCGGATCAGCAGCCAACGCTACGACGTCGTGCTTGCTGATTACCTGACGCTCGATCGGTATTGTGGCAGCGCGGCTGGCTTTGCCAAGGCGGCCGGGGCACCATTGTCCGCAGCGCCGCCCGCTATGGCCCCGAGCATGATCGAAACGGCGGGCATCTCGCTGGCACCGCAGCCGCTGCACCAGCCGATAAGGCGGATGCACATATTGGTGGTCGATAACAACGACATCAATCGTGAGATTGTTGCCTCAATAATTCGGGCTGATGGCAGCCAGGTCACATGCGTCGACAGCGGGGAAGGCGCGGTAAGCGCAGCTTTGGCGACCGAATTTGATGTTGTCCTGATGAACGTTCGCATGCCGGTTACGGGCGGCCCCGAGGCCGCGCGCCGCATCCGCGCGGAGGCGGGATTGCATGCCTGCGTGCCGATCATCGGAATGACCAGCCAAAGCACTCGCGAAGAGATCGAGTTCTGTCTGGCCGCCGGTATGGATGGGCACTTGCGCAAGCCTCCGAATAGCGCTGGCATAACATCCGTCATCACGCGAGCTGGCGCGATCAAGCGACGGGAATGTGCCCATCATCAAGCCGCTCCCGCTACAGCCTGCCTGGAGGAGCCGGCGCTCGGCTCCGACTTTCCGGCGCTGGACCAAAGCACTTACGATTGCACGACTTCCTGCCTGGGTGCTGCCAAGGCCGCCGAGTACCGGCAAATGCTTGCCGACAAGACCGAAGCGCTGCTACGCAAGCTGACCCGTCCCGCCGACGCAACATCCGTGCTGCCCGACATTGTTGACGAAGTGCACGCGCTGGGCGGTAGCGCTGGTTTGTTCGGGTTCGTGCGCCTGACGGAGATGAGCAGGCGCTATGAGGGTGCGGTCTTAACTGAGGCCAGCGATGTCCCGGAGCATGTTCAAGGTTTGATTGCCGCTCTTGAGGTGACGCTACTGACGCTACGGAGGTTCTGAGCAGCGCCGGCGGAGCGGCACCACGCGCTGGCGAGCCGGCGTTGGAGGCGGGCTGCCATGTGCTGGTGGAGAAGCCGATTGCGGCCACCCTGGCGCAGGCCGATGCGCTGGCGGCGCTGGCGGCGGCGCGGGGGCGGGTGTTGCAGGTGGGACACCTGCTGCGGTTCTCGGCTGAGCACCAGGCGATCCGCAGCCGCATGACCCGGCCGCTCTAGCTGTCGCTGCCAAGGAGGTTGTCCCTGTTGAGCCTGGAGATGGGAGGTTTTCCGCGGAGGGCTGAGTGTGGTCGTGCGATGTTGTAGTCGTGCAGCCATGGGTGCATGGCCTGCTGGCGTTCGGCTGAGGTGTTGAATGGGGTGGCATAGGCCCCATTCGCGGATGCTGCTTTGCATGAAGCGCTCGGCTTTGCCGTTGGTCTTGGTATCGTCCATTTGAGCCACGCTCGGCGAGACGTTCAAGAGGACGTTACTACCCTCATGTCGTTTAGGCCGTCTCGCTACGAGGTTGATCCTCTGTTTGCGAATTCCCTGCAGGGATTGCTGCCTCATTTCCCGACGAGGCCGGCGGACCGGTGCATCGAAGCACCCTGGAAGCCGTGGACAGACTATCCGGAGCCTATCAGGGTGGCGGCTGCGCATTATGCGATTGCTGCGCCGCGTCACAGCGTCCGGTCAGCATCGCTGCAAGTTTGCCACGACGTGCTGTACGTAACCAACGGCCGGGACAGCGGCATCATCAGAGATGGTGTCTGGTTTGAAGGTCTCGGCACCGGGCCTAGTGTCGAACAAACGCTTGACGCTATGAAGCTGGCGCTTGATATGCCAGTCAAGCTCGCGGGCCGTGGACTCGTGTTGAGCGACCGGTTCACTGGCAACAACTACTGCCACTGGACGATGGACTGGGTCCCGAGAATGCTGCTTGCGCAAGAGATTGGTGGCGGCTTCGATTGGTTGTTTGTCAGGGGCTCCCGCAAGCCTTTCTGGGCATCAGGGTGAAGAGTTGCCTGCAACGGCATCTGCCCCGTCCAATGCGTCCAGTTTCGTCACCGCTCCGCTCTGGGTGAATGTAGATGACCTAGCCCGGGCGATCGACGGACTCTGATCACTGCTGCCCAAAGGTGCAGCTCTGGCGTGCGGACGGTGCAATGACAAAGCGCATGGCCCGCTACGCTCCGATGGCTGTTTTTACTCTTGCTGCGGAGAGGGGGAGGTCGCGGATGCGGGCTTTGGTGGCGTCGGCCACTGCGTTGGCGATGGCGGCGGCGGTGGGGCCCTGGGCGGCTTCGCCGGTGCCGAGGAAGGGCTGGCCGGGGCGGTCGATCACGTGGACTTCCACGCTGTCCGGGACGGCGGGGAAGCGGAGGATGGGGTAGCCGCTCCAGTCGCGGCTGGTGATGCCGGAATGGTCGAAGGTGACGGCCTCGTAGAGCGTCCAACTGGCGGATTGCAGCACGCCGCCGGCGATCTGGTTGCGGATGCCGTCGGGGCTCACGGCCTGGCCGCTGTCCACGGCGCAGTGGGCGCGGATGACGCGGACCTGGCCGGTCTCGTGGTCGACGGTCACCTCCAGCGCCACTGCGCAGTAGGCGCCGAGGTTCTTGTAGCGGGCGAAGGCGAAGCCGATGCCGTGACCCGGCGGCAGCTCTGAAATGGTGTCCCAGCCGAACTCCTGGGCGGCGCGGGTGATCACGTCGCGGGCGCGGGGGTCGGTGAGGTGGGCGAGGCGGAAGGCGACCGGGTCCAGGTCGGCGGATTGCGCCAGCTCGTCCATGAAGCTCTCGATGCTGAACACGTTGGCGTAGGCGCCGAGGCCGCGCATGGCGGAGACGCGCAAGGGCATGGCTGGAATGAAGTGCGAGACGACGCGGGCGCGGGGCAGGTCGTAGAGCGGGATGGCGTTGCGGTCGCCGCCGCCCTCGGGCTGCGGGATCGGCATGGGCGGGTCGGGCTGGAACGGGTCGGCCAGCGACCAGCTCGAGGCGAAACGGCCGGCGTTGCCGGGCCGCATGTTGTGGGTGTTGCTCCAGACGCCGTAGTTCCAGTCCACGATGTGCCCGGTGTCGTCGAGCGAGGCGGACACCTCGGTGATCATGGCGGGGGTGAACGGCTCCCAGGTGTTTTCCTGCTCGCGCATCCATTGTACGCGCACGGGCTGGCCGGGGACGGCGCGGGCGAGCAGGGCGGCGTCGGCCGCGGCGTCGTCGGCGCCGTTGTGGCCGTAGCAGCCGGACCCCTCGGTGTGGATGCAGCGGACTTGGTCCGGCTCCAGGTCGAGCAGCTCGGCGAGGGCGGCGCGGTCGGGGTAGACGCCTTGGGTGTGGGTCCAGACGGTCATCAGGCCGTCCTTGAACTGGGCGACGGCGCAGGAGGGGCCGATGGAGCCGTGCATGCCGTAGGGGCGCAGGTAGCGGGCCTTGAGCGTGTTGGCGGCGGCGGGCTGGTTGGAGAGGCGGGCCAGGATGATGGAGTCGCGGGCGGGCAGGGCCTGGATGGTGTCGAAGATGGTGGCTGGGTCGGGCAGGGTGTCGCCGCCGGTCCAGGTGGCGATGGCAGCGAGGGCGCGCATGGCGGTGATGGCCTGCCACTCGCCGCGGGCGATGACGGCGAGGTAGCTGCCGTCGCGGACCACGGTGACGACGCCGGGCCGGTCGAGGATGGGGGAGAAGTCCAGCTCGCCGAGGATGGCGCCGCGGCGGGGCGGCTGGACGGTGCGGGCGTGCAGCATGCCGGGCAGGCGGAGGTCCTGCACGTAGGCGTGGCCGCCGGTGACCTTGGCGGGGATGTCGACCCGGGGGACGTTGGTGCCGATGACGGTGAAGCTCGCCGGGTCCTTGAGCGGGGCGCCGGGCTGGGCGAGGCGGTCGGGGGTGAGGCTGGCGACCAGGTCGCCGTAGCCGAGGCTGCTGCCGTTGGGGGCGGTGATGCGGCCGCCGCTGGCGACGAGGTTGGCGGCGGGTGTGCCGAGGCGGTCGGCGGCGGCGGCGACCAGGATGGCGCGCACTTCGGCGGCCGCGTTCATGATGGCGGTGCCGCTGTCCTGCATGGAGTGGCTGCCGGCGGTGTAGCCTTCGTTGGGGGTTCGCGCGGTGTCGGCGGTGACGAGGGTGATGCGGCCGGGGGTGAGATAGAGCTGCTCGGCGGCGACCTGGATCAGCGCGGTGCGGATGCCTTGGCCGAGTTCGGCCTTGCCGGTGAAGACGGTGACGGCGCCGTCGGGGGCGACCTGCACCCACGCGTGTAGGTGTGGCTCGTCCTTCAGGCTGCCGGGGAGCTTGGGGGGAGCGTTCTGGGCGCGAGCAGTGACGGCGACGACGAGGGCGCCGGTGCCGGCCAGCAGGAAGCGGCGGGTGAACTGGGTCATCCGGCCACCTTGGCGCTGGCGGGCAGAGCGGCTTGCATCGTCTTGGCGGCGCGGCCGATGGCGGCGAGGATGCGCGTGTGGGTGCCGCAGCGGCACAGGTTGGGCTGCATCTGGGCGCGGATTTGCGCTTCGGTGGGCGCGGCGTTGTTCTCCAGCAGGGCCTGGGCGCGCATGACCATGCCGGCGATGCAGTAGCCGCATTGGGCCGCCTGCTCGTCGATGAAGGCTTGCTGCAGCGGGCTGGGGTGGTCTGCGGTGCCGAGCCCCTCTACCGTCTTGATCTGGCGGCCGCCGAGGGCGGCGGCGGGGATGAGGCAGGAGAACACGGCGGCGCCGTCCAGCATCACCGTGCAGGCGCCACATTGGCCGAGGCCGCAGCCGTATTTGGCGCCGTTCAGCGCCAGCACGTCGCGCAGCACGTAGAGCAGCGGCATCGTGGGGTCGATGTCCAAGTCGTGCCGGGTGCCGTTGACGGTGAGGGTGATCATGAGCGTGCGTCCTGGCGGATTTTATGGACCTCTTGCTGGATATTGGTCCAGGCGGGTTGGCCGGCGAAGCGCGCGCGCAGGTAGGTGAGCACGGCGGCGATTTGGGCGTCGGTGAGCGCGGCGGCGAAGCCCGGCATGGCGGGTCCGGCCTGGCCGGCGGGTTGCTGCAGGCCGCGGAGGATGATCTGGGTTGCGTTGCGCGGGGTGGGCGCGGTGACGGAGCTGCCGAGCGCCAGGGAGGGGCGGCCGCCGAGCATCATGGGGGCGCCCGCGCCGTGGCAGCCGGCGCAGGCTCCGGCGAAGATCTGCGCGCCCTCGGTGTTGGCCAGGGCTGCGGGCGGGGTTTGCGCGGCGGCGGCGCGGGCGGCGACCTGCTGCTCGCGCGCCGGGTCGGGTGGGCCGGTCATGCTGGCGATGTAGGCGGCCATGGCGCGCACGTCAGCCTCCGGCACGTCGGAGAGGTCGTGCGAGACGGCGCCCATGGGGCCGGCGGCGGCGGCGTGCTGCGCGTCGATGCCGTGGCGGAGGTAGCGGAAGATGGCGTCGGCGGACCAGGCGATGGCGGCGGGGGAGCTGGCGGCGGTCAGGCCGGGGCCGTCCCAGCCCTCGGCGAGGCCGCCGGTGAAGGCGTGGCCGCTCTGCTCGGCGCCGAGCACGTTGTGGGGGGTGTGGCAGGCCTGGCAGTGGCCCAGGCCCTCCACCAGGTAGCGGCCGCGGTTCCAGGCGGTATCGTGAATGGCATTGGGGGCCGGGTCGGGCTGGATGGGGCCGTGGTCGAGGAAGAGCAGGTTCCAGCCGGCCATGATCGGGCGGATGTCGAAGGGGAAGGGCAGGCGGGTCGACGGCGTCTTGGCGGCGACGGGCTGCCGGGTGATGAGGAAGGCGTAGATGGCGGCGACGTCGGCGTCGGCCACTTGGGTGTAGTGGTCGTAGGGGAAGGCTGGGTAGAGGTAGTGGCCGCGGCGGTCGATGCCGTCGTGCATGGCGCGGCGGAACGCGGCCTCGCTCCAGGTGCCGATGCCGGTATTGGCGTCCGGGGTGATGTTGCTGGCGTAGATTTGTCCGAACGGGGTCTGGATCGGGTTGCCGCCGGCATAGGCTTGGCCGTCGCGCCCGGCGTGGCAGACGGCGCAGTCGCCGATCGCGGCCAGTTGGGCGCCTCTGGCGATGAGCGCCGGGCCGAACGCGGCGGGGGGCGTGCTGCGCGGGAGGCCTGGCTGGACGATCACGGCGGCTGCGGCGCCGATGGCCACGCACAAGATGGCGAGAGCGGCGAAAACGAGGCGTCTCATGCCGGACGGCTTGCGGGATGGAGGGGAGGCACGCTCGACATCTCCGTGTATGGGCCGCACCATACGGCAAAGCCAAATGGGCCGGGCACGGCTTACCAAGAGAGAGGCAGCATGTCACACGCCAGGCACTTCGTTCGCAGTCGGGGCCACGACTCGGAGGCTTCATCGCGCCGCTACGGGGTCTTGGTTGGCAGCGTGCGGGAGGGCAGGCTCGAGGGCGGGCGGTCGCCGCATTTCAGCATCTGGGTGGCGGGCGGCGGGAATTTCCGCGTGGCGGTGAACGTGCAGTCGCAGGATGGCAGCGAGGTGGTCGCGCTGTTCGACCCGAACTATAGCAGCCCATCTCCGGCGCTCGATCTGGCCGGGCTGGCGCGCGGGGGCCGGGGGTTCCAGCCGCTCAGGACCGGGCCCAGCGGCGATGGGCTCGATTACTTGCGCGACACTCTGTTCGATGTGAGCGCCATGCTGCCGGTGCCCGACGTGGGCGGCGATGCAAGCCTGGACACGCTGCTGGAGACGCAGGTTACGCGCGCGCAGGCGGATGCGGGCGCGGTGGCGATCGTGTTTGGGCAATCGTTCGACGATGGCGGGCAGTCGCGCGACGAGCTGTTCGGGTTTTCGCCGGCGCGGGGCGTGCACGACGTCCACATGAACCAGGGCAACTCGGGCAGCTTCGAGGGGGACAACACGACGCATGGCGACGGCGCGCTGTTCTTCGTGTTCTCCAACGGGGACGCGGCGGCGCTGTTCGTGCGGTTCGCGACGCAGGGGACGGAGACGGACGACCGAGGCGACCCGACCGAAGTGGACCAGTAGAGGAGGATCGCCATGCGGATTGGGATTATTGGGGCCGGGCTGATCGGGCGGGCCTGGGCGATCGTGTTCGCTCGCGCCGGGCATGAGGTGTCGATGTGGGACCCGGCGGATGGCGCGGTGGCGGCGGCATGCCGCTTCATTGGCGAGCGGCTGGGGGAACTGCGCGAGGCGGGCCTGCTGACCGATGCTCCGGCGGTGGTGCTGGGGCGGATTGCGCCGGCTGCGAGCCTGGCGGCGGCGGTGCGCGAGGCGGACTACGTGCAGGAGAACGGGCCGGAGCGGGTGGCGGAGAAACAGGCGGTGTTCGCCGAGTTGGACGCGGCGGCGCCGGCTGCGGCCATCCTGGCGAGCTCCACGAGCGGCATTCCGTGCAGCGCGTTCACCGAGGGGCTGGCGGGCCGCGGGCGTTGCCTGGTGGCGCATCCGGTGAACCCGCCGTACCTGGTCCCCGTGGTGGAGTTGTGCCCGGCGCCCTGGACGGATGCCGGGACGGTGGCGCGGACGCGGGAGATCATGCTCGCAGTGGGGCAGGTTCCGGCGACGATCCGGCGGGAGATCGCTGGGTTCGTGCTGAACCGGCTGCAGGGGGCGCTGCTGGCGGAGGCGTTCCGGCTGGTGCAGGACGGGGTGGTGTCGCCGGCGGACCTGGATGCGACGGTGAAGCACGGGCTTGGGCTGCGTTGGGCGTTCATGGGGCCGTTCGAGACGATCGATCTGAATGCGCCGGGCGGGCTTGCGGATTATTGCGCGCGGTATGGCGGGCTGTATGCCGAGCTGCAGCAGCAGATGACGCCGCGGGTGTGGGACGACGCGCTGGTGCGGGAGCTGGACGACGCGTGCCGGTCTGCGTTGCCCGCGGAGGAGCAGGCGGCGCGTCAGGCTTGGCGGGACCGGCGCTTGATGGCGTTGTTGGCGCATAAGCAGGGGCAGGCGGAGTGATTTGGGGCCGCGTGATGGGCCTTCGCCCATTCTACGGGAGGCGGGGGCGCTTGGACTGGGCGTCTACGTTGGGGTTCCAGGCGATGAGGCGGCCGGGGCGCTTGTCGGTGGCGAAGGCCAAAGCCCATTGCGCGCTGACCATGAAGCGGTTGCGGAAGCCGATGAGGAAGAAGATGTGGGCGACCGCCCAGAGGCCCCAGGCGGGCCAGCCGGTGACGCGCACGGCGCCGAAATCCGCCACCGCCTTGGCGCGGCCGATGGTGGCCATGGTGCCGTAGTCGCGATAGTGGAAGGGCCGGACGCGCTGGCCGGCCTGGCGGCGCAGGATGGTTTTGGCCACGTAGTGCCCTTGTTGCTTGGCCACGGGCGCTAGGCCGGGCAAGGGCTTGCCGTGGCGGTCCAACGCCAAGGCGGCGTCGCCAATGACGTGGACATGGGGTAGGCCGGGGACGTGCAGATCCGGCGCGACGGCGACGCGGCCACCCTTGGCAGGGTCCACGCCCAGCCAGGCGGCGGCGGGGGTGGCGGCGATTCCTGCCGTCCAGATGATGGTGGCGGCGGGGATCGAGTCGGTTTCGAGGTGCACGATGCCTTCCTCGATGGCGGTCACCTTGCTGCTGAGCCGGATGGCCACGCCGAGCTGGCGCAGTTGATCGGCCGCGTGGTTGGAGAGGTCTTCCGGGAACTCGGCTAGGACGCGCGGGCCGGCTTCGACCAGCACGATGCGCACGGTGGATTGGCTGAGTTCGTGGTCGGAGATGAGGAGCTCGCGGGATAGCTCGGCGATGGAGCCGGCCATTTCGACTCCGGTCGGGCCGGCGCCGATCAGCACGAAGGTGAGCAGGCGGTCGCGCTCGGCAGGGTCCTCGGCGGTGCAGGCGCGCTCGAAGGCGAGCAGGATGCGTCCGCGCAGATCGAGCGCGTCGTGCAGGCTCTTCAGGGCGGGGGCGTGCTGCTCCCAGTCACTGTTGCCGAAGTAGCTGGGCTGCGAGCCGGTGGCGATGACCAGTTCGTCGTAGGGCACGGCGAGGCCGTCGCAGGTGACATACTGGGTGGCTGTGTCAATGGCGGTCACGGCGCCCATCATGACGCGGGTGTGCGGCGTGGCGGGGATGACGTCGCGCACGGGGGAGGCGATGTCGGCGGGGGAGAGCGCGGCGGTGGCGACCTGGTAGAGCAGGGGCTGGAACAGGTGGTGGTTCTGGGCGTCGATGACGGTGAGGTCGATGCCGGGGTGGCGGGCCAGCGCGACGGAGGCGTTCAGGCCGCCGAAGCCCGCGCCGATGACGACGACGCGGTGCCGCTTGTGGGAGGGCGGCGGTGCAAGGCGGGCCTGGCGGCGGGCGTCGACCCGGCCGGCATAGAAGAGGGCGAGGGTTCCGCCCATGAGAGCGGCGGCCGCGACGGTTTTGGAGCGCATGCGAGGCATCCGTTGCTGGTTCGGAGCTTTCAACACGTGAGCCGCGGGGGAGTTGTGCAGGGGGACACTTGTCGATCGCGGGTGAAAGTGGGGCGATGGGCCCTCACCCATACCCTCTCCCAGAGGGAGAGGGCTTTTTGGTTGGTGGGGCGGGCAGGAGCGGGGTTTATTCGGCGGCTTTGGCGGGGAGGCCGGACTCGCGGGTGCGGGTGCGGAGGGTGACCCATTCTTCGGCGGCGGTGGGGTGGATGCCGATGGTGCGGTCGAAGTCGGCCTTGGTGGCGCCGGCGGTCATGGCCACGGCAATGCCCTGCATCATCTCCGGGGCGTCGTCGCCCAGCATGTGGGCGCCGACGATGCGCTGGGTGGATTGCTCCACAACCAGCTTCATCACGCTCTGGGCATGGCGGCCGGTCATGGTGTGGCGCATGGGGGTGAAGCGCGACAGGTAGATGTCCACCGGGAAGCGGGCGGCGGCGTCCTCCTCGGTCAGGCCTACGGTGGCGATCGGGGGATGGCTGAAGACGGCGGTGGCGACGGTGTCGAAGTTCCAGGTGCGGGGCTTGGGGCCGAACAGGTGGTCGGCGAGGCGGTGGCCCTCGGCGATGGCCACCGGGGTCAGGTTCATTTTGTTGCAGACGTCGCCGATGGCGTAGATGTGGGGCTGACTGGTCTGGCCCTCGGCGTCGACGGTGATGGCGCCGTTCGGGGCGGTGGCGACGGAGGCGGCGTCGAGGCCGAGCGCGCGCGTGTTGGGGCGGCGGCCGGTGGCCCAGAACACCAGGTCGGTGTGGCGGATGGTGCCGTCCTTGAGGTGGACGACGTAGCGGTCGCCGTCGCGCTCGACGCGGGCCGGCTCGGTGCCGCAGTGCAGCCGGATGCCTCGGGCGGCCAGCGCCTCGGCCAGGGCGGCGCGCATGTCGCCGTCGAAACCGCGCAAGGGGAGCGGGGGGCGGCAGACCAGCTCGACGTCGGCGCCCAGCCCGGCGAACACGCCGGCGAACTCGACGGAGATGTAGCCGGCGCCGATCATCATGACGTGCTTGGGCAGGGCGGGCAGGTGGAACGCGTCGTCCGAGACGATGCCGAGATCGCCGCCGGGTATGTCGGGGCGGATGGGGTGGCCGCCGACGGCGATGACGACGCGCTCGGCGGTGACGCGTTGGCCGCCGACGTCCAGGGTGTGGGGGTCTTCGAATTTCGCGTGCGCGTCGAACAGGGTGCAGGCGCCGAGCAGGCGGACGTAGATGCCGTTCAGGCGAGCGATCTCGGCGTCTTTCTTGGCGATGAAGGCGGCCCAATCATGGGTGCCGCGCTGGGTGTTCCAGCCGAAGCCGCGGCTGTCCTCGGCGGCCATGCCGTAGTCGGCGGCCATCACCATCAGCTTTTTGGGGACGCAGCCGACGTTGACGCAGGTGCCGCCCCAGTGGGTGCTCTCGGCGACTGCGACCCGGGCGCCGTAGCTGGCGGCGATGCGGGCGCACCGCACGCCGCCCGAGCCGCCGCCGATGACGAACAGGTCGAAATCGTACGCCATGGCGACGTGGTTAGGCGGCGGCCTGGTGCGGGACGCCCTTTTCGGAGAGCAGCGCCTCGAGTTCGCCGGACTGGAACATCTCGGTGATGATGTCGCAGCCGCCGATGAACTCGCCGTCGACGTAGAGCTGCGGGATGGTGGGCCATTGGGAGAACGCCTTGACGCCCTCGCGCAGCGCCGGGTCTTCCAGCACGTTGGCGGTTTGGAACGGGACGCTCAGGTGGCTCAGGATCTGGACCACGCGGGCCGAGAAGCCGCATTGGGGGAACATGGCGTTGCCCTTCATGAAGAGCATGACGCGGTTGTTGGCAATGTCGGCCTTGATGCGGTCGGTGGCGGCGGTGTCGCTCATGGGGTGGGCTCCGGTTACGGGGGAGAGGTCTGCAGGGCCAGGGCGTGCAACTCGCCGCCCATCCGGCCGTGCAGGGCGGCGTAGACGAGCTGGTGCTGGCGCACCCGGGACAAGCCACGGAAGGCCTCGCTGGTGACAGTGGCGGCGTAGTGGTCGCCGTCGCCAGCCAAGTCCTCGACGGTCACGGTGGCGTCGGGGAGGGCGGCGCGGATCATTGCCTCGATCTCACTGGCGGCCATAGCCATGCGTTAGAACTCTCGTGGTTGCGCAAGGATATGGTCGGAGGCTGGTGCGGTGTCAAACCGTGTGGCGCTTGCCGTTCGTGGCGGAGGCGGGGCGGGCGGTGTGGCGACGGAATTAGCAGCGCGGCAGTCAGAAATTGCTGGAAGACAGTTGAATTTCCGGCGAGGATGACTTGACCGAGCAAGGCGTCCGACCATGCGTAAGCTCTATCTTTTGCCACTTTGTGCAGCAGCCTATGTGCTTTGGCCCTGTGTCGAGTTGTATCGGCTGGGTGTGGCGGTCGAAAGCGGCAATGTTCAGGCATTGACGACCGGGGTTGACTGGGACTCGGTGCGTGAAGGGCTGAAAGAGGACATCGCCGACGGGATCATGGGGGAAGACCCGGGCGTGACGACCGCCGATACCGGCGCGTTGCCGCCGTTCGGGGCCGGTTTCGTCAAGGGGATGGCGGGCAATGTGGTGGACCGGATGGTAACGCCCGAGCACCTGGCGGCCGAGTTCCGCACCACGATCGGGCTGACGCGGCTGAAGCCTGACCCGATGTCGCTGAGGGGTTGGTTCGATAACCCCACGCGGGTGGAGGCGAGCTTCCGGCCAGATAAGACCGCGGTGGCCGCTTCGGCGCCGATCCTGGTGCAGATGGACTTGCTCAGGCAGGGTTGGGGGTTCGCCTGGTGCGTAACCCGCGTCACGGTGCCGGGCGAGTTGCTGGCGCGGCTCGATGGCGGGAGCGACCCGGCGCCGGCGAGTGGCGGGAAGGTGTTTGCCGGGCCGTAGCGCCGACTGAGAGGCAGACGTGGCAAGGCACTGGGAGCCGTCTGCAGCGTTAGGCGCTTGAAACGGTTTGCAGGGCGCGAGACGGCATGGCGACGAAGAAGCTGGAAGCCTACCACGCGAAACGGGATTTTTCGCTCACCAAGGAGCCGCGGGGCGATGGCGGCCAGCGGTCCGGCGGCCGGTTGCGCTTCGTGGTGCAGAAGCATGCGGCGACGCGGCTGCATTACGACCTTCGGCTCGAACTGGATGGCGTGTTCAAGTCCTGGGCGGTGACGCGCGGGCCGTCGCTCGACCCGCATGACCGGCGGCTGGCGGTGGAGGTCGAGGACCATCCGCTGGACTATGGGGATTTCGAGGGCACGATCCCGAAGGGCCAATATGGCGGCGGGACGGTGCAGCTCTGGGACCGGGGGTATTGGTCGCCGGAGGGGATGACGGCCGAGGAGGGGCTCGCCGGCGGGGACCTGAAGTTCACCCTGGAGGGGGAGCACCTGCATGGCAGTTGGGTGCTGGTGCGGATCAAGAACTGGAGCGGCGGCAAGCGCGTCAATTGGCTGCTGATCAAGCACCGGGACGGGTTTGCGCATGAGGGCGATGACGATGCCCTGCTGGCGGAGGACCGGTCGGTGGCGTCGGGCCGGTCGATGGAGGAGATCGGCGAGGGGACGGGGCGGGCGCCGAAGCCGTTCATGCAGGCGGATGCGCCAGTGGGCGAGGACGCCGTGTGGGACTCCAACGTCGGGCTGGCTCCGGCGCTGCGCGCGGCGGGGGAGACGCATGTGGCGGCCAAGGGGGGCAAGGCCGCGGCGCGGAAACCTGCTCGAGGGAAGGCGGTGGGGAAGACCGCGGCGCCGGGGAGTTCGATGCCTGAGTTCGTGGAGCCGCAGCTCTGCGCGACGGTGGAGCGACCGCCGGCGGACACGGGGTGGGTGCACGAGATCAAGCTCGATGGCTACCGGCTGCAGGCGCGGATTGCGGACGGAACGGCGACCCTGCGCACGCGCAAGGGGTTCGATTGGACCAAGCGGTTTTCCGCCGTCGCGGGTGCCTTCAAGGGGTTGGCGGACGGCATCATCGATGGCGAGGTGGTCGCACTCGATGGCAACGGGGCGCCGGATTTTGCCGCGTTGCAGGCGGCGCTGTCGGAAGGGGAGAGCGCGGAGCTGGTGTTCTTCGCGTTCGACATGTTGTTTGCCGGTGACGAGGACCTGCGCAAGCGGCCGCTTTCGGAACGCAAGGAGCGGTTGCGCACGGCGTTGGACGCGCTGCCGAAGCGGGCGAGCAAGGTGGTGCGCTACCTGGACCACTTCGACACCGGGGGCGACGCGGTGCTGCTCTCGGCCTGTAAACTGTCGCTCGAGGGCATTGTCTCGAAGCGGCTGGATGCGCCGTATCATTCCGGGCGAAGCCAGACTTGGAGCAAAGCCAAGTGTCGCGGCGGCCATGAGGCGGTGATCGGGGCGTGGACGGACACGAAGGGGCAGTTCCGGTCGCTTATCGTGGGTGTGCATCGGGGGGCGCATTTCGTGCACATCGGCCGGGTTGGCACGGGGTTCGGCGCGGCCAAAGCGAAGCCGTTGATGGAGCGGCTGCGGGAGGTGGCGGCGGAGAAGAGCCCGTTCACCGGCCCGGGGGCGCCTCGGCCGGCGGCGAATATCCACTGGGTTCGGCCGGAGCTGGTGGCCGAAATCGAGTTCGCCGGCTGGACCGGCGAAGGAATGCTGCGGCAGGCGGCGTTCAAGGCCCTGCGGGAGGACAAGCCGGCCGAGGAGGTCGTGGCAGAGGCAGCGGCGCCGGCCACGACAGAGATCGCCAAGCCTGCTGCGTCAGGGCCGAAAGCGCCGGCCTCGCCGAGCGCGCCCTCCGACGTGATGGGGGTGCCCATCTCGCGGCCAGACAAGGTGATGTGGCCCGATGGCGGGGATGGCAATGCGGTGACCAAGCTGGCGCTGGCGCGCTACTACGAGGCGGTCGGGCCTTGGCTGATCCGGCATTTGAAGGGGCGGCCGTGCTCGATCATCCGCGCGCCCGATGGGTTTTCCGGACAGACATTCTTTCAGCGGCATGCGATGCCGGGTTCCTCCAACCTGCTGGCGCTGGTGACGGCACTGGGAGACCGGAAGCCGTATCTGGAGATCGACCGGGTGGAGGGGCTGGCGGCGATTGCGCAGATCGCCGGGTTGGAACTGCATCCGTGGAATTGCGATCCGTTTCACTATGACGTGCCTGGGCGGCTCGTGTTCGATTTGGACCCAGGGCCTGGCGTCGCGTTCACCACCGTGATCGAAGCGGCGAAGCAGGTGCGGGACCTGCTTGCGGAACTCGGATTGACGAGTTTCTGCAAGACGACTGGCGGCAAAGGGCTGCACATCGTGACGCCGCTGGCGCGGGCGCAGCGGGACAACGCGAGTTGGGCCGACGCAAAAGCCTTTGCCCGCGGCGTGTGCCAGGTGATGGCGGACGCGGCGCCGGACAAGTTCGTGATGACGATGGCCAAGCAGCAGCGGAACGGCCGGATATTTCTCGACTACCTGCGTAACGACCGGATGGCGACGGCCGCAGCGCCGCTCTCGCCTCGGGCTCGGCCAGGGGCTACGGTCTCGATGCCGCTCACGTGGTCGCAGGTGAAGGCTGGGCTGGACCCGGCGCACTACACGGTCCAGACGGTGCCGGGCTTGCTGCAGAAGTCCAAGGCGTGGGCGGAGTATTGCGAGGCGGAACGGCCTCTGACGGATGCGATCAAGCGGCTGAAGCAGTGATGGTGGAAGCCGTGAGTGCTTGGGACATGCTAGAGGGTTTGGTGATGGAATTCGGTGCAGGCCGTGGGCGCTTTTGGGTGCGGCGGGTGGCGGCCTGGGCTTTGGTCGGGCTTGCGGCTGCCGCCGGCGCTGCGCCGGCGAGGGCGGAGCTGAAGCAAGGCGACCCGGCGCCAGAGTTTACGGCGCAGGCGACACTTGGCGGCAAGGAGTTCGTGTTTTCGTTGGCGGACTCGCTCAGGCACGGGCCGGTGGTGCTGTATTTCTACCCCGCGGCGTTCACCAAGGGCTGCACGGTCGAGGCGCATGACTTTGCTGAGGCGATTGATCGCTATAAGTCGCTCGGCGCGACCGTCATTGGTATCTCTGGCGATGACATCGGCACGTTGGACAAGTTTTCGGTCAGCGAGTGCCAGAGCAAATTTGCCGTGGTTGCCGACCCGAGACGTGCCGTGATGAAGGCGTATGATGCGGTGCTGGTGCCATTCCTGTCCTATGCCAAGCGGACGTCCTACGTGATCACGCCGGATGACCGCGTGATCTACAGCTACACCGCTTTGGATCCGGACGAGCACGTGGCGAACACGCTCGCGGCGCTCGCGGACTGGAGACAGGCGCATCCGAAATCAGGGCAGTGATAGCGGCTTTGACGATGGGGAGGCGCGCCTATCGCTCACTTCGATCCTCGTTGGCCGGCGCTCGGTGAGGTAGCAAAAAAATGCACTGACTGGGAGGGCGAGGCCGACCCACGTGGTGAGAGACCAGCCGCCTTCGGCATAGCTCCAGCCCGCCAAGGCGGAGCCGGCGGCGCCGCCCACGAAGAAAGTGGCCATGAACAGTCCGTTCAAACGGCTGCGGTATTCAGCGCCAAGCGAGTAGATCGCCCGCTGGGCGAGAACGAGATGAGCCGTCACGCCGAAGTCGAGCATGATTGCCGCGACGACCAGGACGGCAAGGCTGGCGCCGGTGGGAAGAGTGCCCAGGCGAGCCAGCAGGAAGGCACCTGCTACGACAATCATGGATACTGCTGTGGCTGGTTTGGTCCAGCCTAAGTCGGCAGCACGTCCAGCAAGGGGCGCTGAGATAGCGCCAGCCACTCCTGCAAGCGCGAACAACGCGATGCCATTCTGGGAAAGGTGGAATACGTCAGCCAGCAGGAGCGGAACCGATGTCCAGAACAGGCTGAAACCGGCGAACAAGAACGCGTGATAACAGGAGCGTCGTTGCAAGACGGGCGTGTGCCGCGCGAGTGCCGCCATGGAGCCGAGCAGGCGGCTGTAGCTCAGGCCCGGCGTTGGTGTCCGCTTTGGCATCAGCAGGCCAAGTAGGACCATCACGCCGGCCATGACGCCTGCGGACGCAAAGAAGACCATATGCCAGGAAGATATGCTGGCGATGAAGCTGGCGACCGGCCGGGCAAACATGATGCCGAGCATCAGGCCGCTCATGACATTGCCGACAACTCGGCCACGCGCCGCCTCGGGGGCGAGATGGGCGGCGTAGGGCACGAGGATTTGCACAGCGACGGAGCCGAGCCCAACCAGCAGGGCGCAAACTAGGAAGCCCAGCGCGTGATGCGACAAGGCTGCCCCGAGCAGCGCCACCATGGCGAAGCAGACAGATGCGAGCACCAGCGCGCGGTTTTCAAACAGGTCGCCAAGCGGGACAACGAAGAGCAACCCTACGCCGTAGCCAATTTGCGTCGTCGTCACGATGAGACCGGCGGCACCTGGCGAGAGCCCGAGCGAGGCACTGATGGGGCCGACGAGCGGCTGTGCGTAGTAGATGTTCGCGACAATTAGGCCGCAGGCTACAGCCAACAACACGGTTAGAGACGTTGGCACCTCGGCGGCCGATGCGCCCTGCGAAGACGAAGATAGCGTGTCAGCCAATATGCCGCCCCTCTGCAACCAAGACCGCTGCAAGACCAAGACCGAACTCGATCCAGCCAGGTCTCGTTCTGTCCGGCCTCAACGCTTGCCATCGAGGAAAGACGCTTGATGACCGTCACGGGATTCCTGGTCAAGGTGGCTTGCTGAGGAGGTGCCATATTCGCCGGCGATCATCCCGATCCAGGATCATTCGGCCCTGGTGGGAGAGTGTCGTCAGGCCACATCATGGGGGGCATGTGGAGCTGAGTGCGCAGCAAGTTGATGTTGCTTCGGGCGCTCCTGAGTTCATGGCGCAAAGCTCGAGCGCGGCGCCACCAAAGAACCGAGTTTCCGTCGCGCGGGGAGGCGAACGGCACCAAAGCCACGGTCAGCAAGGCGACGACTGACGTCGCGTTCTTCACGGCGGCATCGAGCCAATACGCTGGCCAGAATAAGGTCCAGATCATCAGATCGTGGCTAAAGCCGCATAGCAGTATGAATGCGCCGAACAGGGTCAACACCCAACCCGGCATGGTCAGGCGTCGGCGACGCGCTTCGACGAGGATAATGATTGGAAGCAGCTTGAAAGCAATCGATATCCCGGCATCACCGAGGACCGTCCAAGTGATCAGGTCGGGGTTCCATTGAAGACAGAGAGCCCGGGGCACTGCACCACTGCCGAAGAAGAATCGTGACAAGATATCGATCATGGGTCGACCACCAGGCCAATTGGTCTCCGCAGCTCATAGTCCTGAACGGCGGCGCCGTTCTCGTCTTGAGTTTGAACGTGGCGCTGGAGGTGACATTCACCGGTGGCATCGCGGGGTATCATAATACCAAAGCTGTTCCAGCCGGTGGCCACTTGCTCGGCCGCAACTCTGCTTTCCTCGAATTGAACAGGGTGGCCAGAACACCAGAGTTCCGTGCCTACAATCGCTGTCACGTCCAGCTTCGGGTCTGCATGAAGCTGCCATACGACGACGTCGTTCGCAGAAAAATGCGACTTCGGTTCACCGGCAATCCAGCACTCGCCAATTTTACGACCGGAAAAAGGACCGCGCGATGTGAAGGAGATTGCGGCTGCGGGCTTTGGCGGCAGGAGCCGATTGTGTATGCCGTCAAACGCGACGGCGTAGCCCACGGCCAATCCCCCCGCGACAACCAAGATCCGCCGCTGAAGCTTGGTAAACACCTTATCGCTTGATAGATGTTATGAAGTAAGCTGCGCTTGCCATCGCAGCCCCGATGATTGTCGTCAATAACCACTTACCGACTTCGACGAAGGCCGTTTTGAAGACCAGAGCCTTCAGCGCCTCGAGCGCGGCCTTGGATTGCTCTTCCAGGGCTTTTTTGAATTCGTCTGCTTGGGCCTTGCGAGCGGATGCCTCCGCTTCCAACGCGATGTTGAAGGAGGCTTGCTGCGACTTCATCATTTCAGCAAGCGATTCAGTCTGTTTCCGCTGTTCGGACGCAACTCGCGACAGGGAGACTTCCATGTCACCGTCCTTCTCACGAAGACTGCGCACGGACGATGTGAGTTCTTCCAGGTTATGCAGGATCAGGTGATTGGAAGCCTCCAGGCTCTCAAGCCGACGCACTGTGGCATTGCTCGATCTCATCTCTGCGGGCTGCACAGCAGTCGCCATTTAGGAAAGTCTCCAATAAGGCTGCGCACGACACGTCAGGAGAAAGGTGGAGGGGTATTTCGCCCGGTAAGCCGTCGGGTGGTGGAGGCGACCAGCTTAGGGGACGACCGTCACCGTTGCCGCGGGCTGAGTAACGGCAGCCGCCGCGCCGGTTGTAGTGCCCGTCTCTGGCTGCACCGTCAATGAAAGGACCGGGATTAGCACCGATCGTGCGATCGTCCGACCCGCTTCTGTGCCGATGTTCAGATTGATCGTATAGGTTGTGCCGGATTGGCCGCTGGATAACCACAAGATCGCACGTGCACCGTCGGCGGTGCTCGAGTTCAGGGTTAGGTCACCCGGATTGGCAGGGGAGATGGTGATGTCGAGTGTTGAGATGGAGTCGCCATCATTGCCAATCAGTGCCGGCGCGATGTCGAACTGATAATCCAGCACATCTGCCGGGTCTTTTACAGGCCATGATAGCAGCGGCGGGATTAGCGCCGCACTTCCCCTCGGGACGGGAATAAACGCATCTAAGATGACGGTTCGCGCCGCGCTCGGACGCCAGAGGTGAGAGGCGGTGGTTGCCATAAGCGTGTCCTGCTTTCAGCGGATATCAAGAAACGAGATTGCCGGTGTCTTGCTCGATGCTTCAGTACCGGACGGCTACGAAGGGTTGGGGTTGCGCAGCGATGGCCGTGACGGCGCCGGTGGGCGGATACGGGCAGTGAAACGACTGATTAGCTTGCAGCGGTATAGACGTGGCTGACCCGGCCAAAGCCGTCGCTACGAAGTCGAGATACACCACGGCTGTGCCCGTGTTCACGACGTCGCAACCCGTTGACACAGTTCCTGCCGCAAACACGGTGACGGCGACGTTCGCGGTGACGATCGCGCTAGACGCCGGGCCGGCATAGGTGACCACCGCCGGTTTGCCGAGATTACAGGAAAGCGCCGTGTAGCTTCCGTCTTGGCTTGGGCAAGACATCACCACCGTGCCAGCCCGCCCATCACGCGTGGAGTAAGAACTGCCAATCGATTGCGCCCGAGCAGAAATGGAGATGAGAAAGGCAATTAGGACGAGCCGAACCATTAGAACTCAACCACGACAATGCCTGCGGCTCCGGGACCGCCGTTCCCCTGCACACCGTAGCAGCCACCGCCTCCTGAACCGGGGGCTTCTGCCACTTGCTGAATTGCGCTGCTGGCGGCCGCTGCCCGCCCACCACCGCCGAAGAACGAAGCGCCGCCATTACCCGCGAAGACAAAGGTTCCGCCGTTACCGTCCGAACCGTAACCGCCGCTGATGTTGATTGCCCCTCCTGCACCGGCACCGGGAGAGCCGCCGAAGGCATATGTGGAGCCGCTCGCACCGCCAAATCCACCGCTGGCACTCATGACGGAGCCGAAGCTGCTTGTGCCGCCAACTCCGGCTGGCGTGCCGTTTGCCAGCCCCGGAGTTCCTCCTTGCGCGACGGCGATGGAGAACACTTGGCCTGGTGTGGCCGGGATGATCCCTTCCGCGTAGCCGCCAGCGCCGCCGCCGCCGCCGCCGAACGTGGGTGTGCCAGCACCGCCGCCGCCACCGCCGCCGCAAAGCCTCACACGGATCAGGGATACGCCATTCGGGACTTGAAAGCTGGTCGAATTGATGAAGGTGGCGATCCGGGAGAAGCCCGGTGTGAGGCTATTCAGCTTGAAGTTCACAAATGGTGCACCGGGGAGCGTCACGATGCTTTGCTGGCCAACCTGGGACTGGCCATAACTCACCGTAATTACGTAGAGACCGACCCAACCACTATCAATCGGTGGTGTCACCTGAGTGCCGGCATTTGCCGGAGCAGAGGGCTTGAGCTGAAACTGGACGTGTTGCATTCTCTGGGTATTCTGCCCGACACCGTCGTTGGCTGGCCCATAGAATGGTTGGCTAGGATTTGCCGCATTGTAATAGGGGAGAACTATGGGGCTTCCATCAGTCTCAGCGAAACTTGCCTGAATGAGGTAGTTGATTGCCTGCCCCGAAGTCGTTGGAGCCGTTAGCGTGAAACTCGTGGCAGTGGTGTTGATACCCATCTTTAGGAGTGGGTCCGTCGTATCTTGGCCAAGAGAGCCGAAGGGCATTGCATCGACAACGCCGAGGGCAGTTATGCTCCCTGGGCCGATGGAGACGGTTAAGCTCGCCGGTGACGTGGGTGAGCAGGCAAGCCCATCGACAAGTGTGCTTGATCCCAGGGTGGCTTGAGCAAGGTAACCGATGGCAATCATCGCGTCACGCTGGACGGATAGAAGATCTGTGTCGAGCGGGATACTGCCCGGATAAACAATCTGGCGATCCAAGTAGGGTCTCCTTAGTCTGTGATGTTGATCCAAGCGATCGACGCTGTCGGCAGGACGTTGACGATGGTCGCCGCGATGTCCTGGTCCGAGAGATAACCGGGAATTTGGGACAAATTGGCCCTGGCGAGCGGCCCGGCTGTGCCGTACCCGGCGATGATGGCGATGCCCGTAGTCGCAGGACGCCTGGCGTTGACAAGAACCTGGAATGGTAGATTTAGGTTGCCCCATGCTCCGGCCACGCCATACCCCATCACGGGTGATGCATAAGCACCCGTATCCATCACGCGCGCCGGCTCGAATATCGTCGGAGTGAAGCCAGTCACGGTTACGAGCGCAGCGCTGAGAGATCCTCGTGTTGCATGCTCGCGAACTAAAGCGTTCTGCAGGCGAGTGCGAAACAGATTGTCCGGCTCGTTTTCTATGCGAGCGAGACGAGAGCCAAAGAAGTCGGCACTTGCCCCATCTAATAAGTCGCCACTGACGGTGGCGATGCGGGTTTGCGACTGAGTGAAGCTCAGCAAGCTGTACATCGCCGCCCAAGCGCTTGCGAGGCCACAGAGCAGGGCGTCCAAGACTGGCGTCTCATCGGGAAACCATCGAGTTGGTAGGTTAGATTTTAGGCGGCATAGGATGTCTTTAATATCACCGGTCATCTAGCTCACCGCTATCGTGCCGGCCTTGACGATACCGCTCGCCCGCACCACCAAGTCTCCGCCTCCATTGATGGTGACATTGGTAACATTGGTAATGGAAGATGATGCGGAGTAGGCAATCGCTATAAGGCGGGAGATGGGCAGTGATGCGCCAATTGTCAGGCCGGAGACGTAGCTCGAAACGGCAGTCGACACGGCGGACTGAATGGTTGCTTCATCAACTTGAACGTATGAAAGCGAGAGCGAGATGTTTGCCACTGTGAGTTGCGGCGTCTGAACCGCAAACTGGGTACCGACGGGCCTAACCTTTTCTAAAGCGTCGTACACCGCTTTAATAAGAGTAGCCGGGGGTGACCCGGTGCCGTCGTCGATGGTCACGGTGAAGAAGCCGGGTCTGAAAGCACCAGAGGGATCGTGGTTTTCAACCAGGGTGTAATCTAGGCCCTGTTGTAAAGATTGGATCGTGTAAGCGATCGCCGCGGGTGTTGCGCGGGACCGGCTGTCAATGAAGTTTGAAAAGCGTGCCCGGAGCGCTGCATCGGTTTCTGCGTCGAGGCCTCCGGCTGCAGCCAGTGGATTTGTGACCGCGTCGATCCCAGCCATCGCGGTGGCAAGGAGGCTGATCAGGCCGCCCTGGACGTTCCCGGCAGATCCTGCGACGGCGGCGACCGCCGGTACCGAAATCGAGCGTACGCTTGCGGCAAGCAAATAGCTCGACGTGACGGCTGAGTACGCCGCGTTTGTTGGGTCAGCAGTGACCGTGAAAGTCTGTGTCGCGTCGGCGGTCTTGGCCTGTGCGCCGACCGGCACGGATGCGGTCATCCCACTCGTAATACGGGAGAACGTGAGGCTTGTGACGGCGGCGGTCGCCGGCAAGCGGGTGACCCCGAAATCAGCCACCCAGCTATCTAAATCCGGCCCGTTTGAGGTCGCCGCCCTTGTTTGGGCTAGAACTTGGACGATGAGCCATTGAACCCACAACGCCAGCGATGCATTTGCCTCCAGGATCGCCCGGAGCACACTTCCAACCGTGAGGTCGATAAGCGCGCTGGCAGCACCCTGGACACTCGCCGCCATGTTTTGCATGAGCACGGTGAAACTTTGAAGTGGAAGCTGCATAAGCCCTCAACGGGTAACAAGTGGGTTAGGTGTAGAATGCAATCGTCTGGCTGGTTCCGAGGAGTGCATCCGAGTACGTTACTTGAACGTAGATGTTGCCTAGCTGGTCCGGCGTTAGCTGTATTGATGGGGCGGGGGTTTGGGCGACCGCGGCTTCCTTAAAGATCTGTCCTCTGATCGCTGAACTGATCGCGTTTGCCGCGCCAGGCAGTCCGACGAACGTTGCCAATCCAGCTCCATAGTCCGGTGACCATATGTAGTCTCCAGGCACGGTCAGAAGCCTTCGCAATACTCGTTGCTGAGTGACCATCGGAATGTCCGCCACGGCGATGTCTCCCGTTGGTGACCAACTGAGATCGCTGCCCCAAAAATGCGCCAGATCGGTCATGGCGACTGTCTCCTAATCGGCATAAGTCCTGCTGCTGTGGGTAGAATCCCACGAAACTGAAGCTCTCTTCCGGATGCACAAGCGTCGACGCCTAATCAGGTTGGTTGGTCAGCCCGGTTTGTGGGGGATGGGCGTGGCTGTTGTAGTGGCCTCTAAGCGCGCTGAGAGAGCCGTACGAGTCATACACATTACCTGCGACATGGAGATCGCCGCTCACTTGGATCGTGCCGTTGTTGAGCAACTTCAAAAAGCTACCAGACTGGTGCACGAGCCAGATCTCGCCGGGAGGAGCGGCCGGAGGACTAGACTGCATTGACCATGTCGCTCCGACGATGATGCCGTGCTCGGCATCACCTTCTTGCGGCAGGACGAAGACCTGGGTCCCGACCACTGGCGGACACGCAATACCCCAGCCATTTCCCACCCAAGGCGTGAGTAATGGCAGCCAGCCGGTAAGGACACCTTCTGGTTGAAGCGTGACGCGGGCAGTCGCAGTCGCCGGGTCCACCGATGTGACTGTGCCGAATCTTGCGGCACCAATCGACTGGTCCTGATTTGCTGAATGTGCTTTGAGCGCGTTGATAAAACTGTCCATCGTGCTACTCTGAGCTACCGGCGCTGCTTAGGGACGCTGGGAATTGAGCAGACGATGGTGCGGTCTTGAGCCGAATTGTCTCAGTGAAACCTCGCTCGACGCTGAAGTGCCGGTCAAGATCGGCAACGTAGTAGCTTCCATCGAAATCGGTGCCCGTTCCGGTTAGCTGCACGTTGTATCTGGGCGACAAGTTACACTCCCCTGGAAGCTCGGCCGACACCACACGTTCATGAGCTGACAAGTCTGCTAGGACGCGCTGCGCCAACTGTTGCGCATCGTTGAGGGAAAGATTGGGTCGCACGACCATGATCTGCCGCGGCTGCCCGTTCGCCGGACTGGCCGAGGCGCTCGTGGCAGTTTGGGTGAATGCGGCTTGCTGCCGTGTATTCCAGGATTTCACAGTGACCTCGACACCACCCGCTAAAGTCAGGGCATGCTCGAGCGTGAGTGACACACAGTTTTGTGGAGTAAGGATATAGCCGGTGCTGTCAACGCTCAGTGGCATGAAGTTCAAGGTCTGACCAGTGATAAAGACTTCGAAACCCTCTCTTGCTGCGAGAAAGGTTAGCAGATCCCATTCGGTCGTTGTACGAGAGAACTGTCCGAGCGTGAGTCGGTCATGCTCATTGCCATAGTACCGTCCGGCAAGCGTCATTGTCGCTGTCACGTTCGAGGCTAGGCCGTGCCGAGCCGCGAGGGTTTCGGCGATTTCGCTGGCAGTTTGGTTGCTGAACGTCTCTTGCGTACGAGCATCAAGCAGCCGGGCCGTAAGATCACGACCTTCAAGGCTCACCGAACCATCGACGACGTCTATGGCAAAGCTGTCGACTTCGCCTTGAATAAGGCTGATTGGTGGTCCGTTCACACCCACTTGGACATCGAGGACCAGGCCCGGGTGAAACAGTGCAGACGCCGTATGGGCATCCATCGCGAGACGAAGCCGGAACCGTGCAGCGCCGAAATGTGCATTGTTGCTTATGTCGGCCTCCATGAGACCCGGTAGCAAAGAGCCATCGAGCATTGCCGATAGTACGGGGCTACGTAGACCGCTGTACGACAATTCCTCCTCCTGCGTTTGGATTCGTGCTCGGAAGCCGGAGCGTCACCAGACCCCGAACAAGAAAGTCCGACAAGCCATTCAGTTGTGCGATGCGGATCCACTGAGTGGCATCGCCAAGTTGCTCAGCAGCGATCCGGAACAGATTGCCGCCCGCGACTGTGATCGTGCTCATGTTCAAGTCGTCGCGTCGGCAAGGTTACGTCCAGCTCTCTCGACGTAACCGCGGGCAAGGGTAAGCTGGGCGAGGAGGCCCGTGGCTCCAACGGCCGCGGAGATGCTTGAGGTTTGAAGCAAGGGCTCTGTCGCACTGATTTGGCTCGTGATGCCCGAGAGTGCGGATCCAATTGCCGTTTGAGCAGCGGCGTAAGGCGGCGTGCCGAGAGCCGTTGCGCCTGCGACGGAGATGGCGTCAACGGCGCTGCTGCCGAAAGAACCAGCCGAGACCAGATCCGCTGAGATCGTCGAAGCAAGATCTAAGACTGCGGAGACGGAAGCTGCAGCTTCATCTCGCACCACCGTGCACGAAATGCGATAGGGTATCCACCAAGGGCTTCTATAGTCTGCCTCGAAACGTTCCAATACGACCGTGTAGAGAAACGCGTCCCACGCCAATGGAAGAGCCGCACCGCTAACGCGCATGGTGTCCAAGAATCGAGCCCGGTCCGCTGCATCAGGACCGCTGAATATCCCCGCAAAGGCGATGTCGGCCGGATCGGGCCCGAGGGCATCGATGATGCGAACGCCTCCTGGCAACCGATGTATCGCTAGACGTTGAGTACCACCGAGCGTGATGGAACTTGGAAGCTCAAAGCCCGCGAAAGCAACCGGGCCTAGGGTCAAGCTGAAGTCGGACATGTCAGAAACCTTGAGCTTGGCCGGACCACAATGGGGTCTGGCGTGGATCTGGAGCCACAGGTCCAGATGGTGGGCGGCTGGCCTGTCGTGCAAGGCTGTTGGTCATCCACCTGCCAAGCCTCGTTCCGTCTATGATAATATCTCCCTGCAGGGTGACATTTTGCGAGTTGGCGGCGGACGGAGCGGCCGCGCTACTCTGCTGTGGGCGCTCGTCTGCTCGTCCAGGCCCGCGTGGTGAACTGCTCTTCCGCTCCTCAGCGTTGGGTGCGCCGCCCGATGGCGAATGGGGCACTGGAACGGCGCTATCGATCTGGCGGTCCGGCCGCTTGCTGGTCCACGCTGATGTATCAGGCGCTTGGGTTCGACGGCTCTCCGGCGGTGCGGCGACTGCGCGGATTTGCGATGAAATCAGTGGTGCAAGGTCGGCGGTTTCACCAGCTCCGCTTTGGCTGCTTGGCGCTCGAGCTTCTTCTACTGGGGCCGCCGAGATTGCCTTACCTGGTTGTGGCGCCGGCTCTTGCCGCGGCTGCGGCGGCGGGCTGGCCGGGCTGGCTGAGGTCGTTGGACCTGCATCCAAACTGCTGGGTAGAATTGGGCCGATGCGCCTCTGCGGGCTAGGGACTACGATGGTTGCAGCCGTCTCGACCGGAGCAGATGCAACAAGCGGTTGACGCGGCGCCGCATCGTTCGCGTTGCTCGTCATTTCGCCACCAGCGAAACCATTGGAGCTGGATGCGATCGGCCCCGTGTGCGCGACGGCTGGAGCCGCCTGCTCGAGAGACGCCGCCGGCCGCTGGTCGAAGCTAGACTTAGGCCCAGATTTAGCGCCGCTATCATCGGCGTGCCCGCTCGTAGCACCGAATGCCGCAGTAGGCAAACTTTCCTGGGCGGACCCGACGGCTGGGGCTCTCGCCAGAGCTCCCGCGCTTACCCCATCATCAGCAGAGTCGCCTGCACTAGCCCCATCGGTTTTGCCTTTACCAAGATCGCCCTCCGTCGTAGCGGTGGGCGATACGGGCAATGCGAGGGCGGACTTAGAAGAGTTCCCGACCTTTGCTTCAAGTGCCACGAGGTTCTGCGAAGTTGCTGCAATGGCGCGATCGAGAAGTGCCAAGTCCCGCTGAATAAGCTGAATGCCCGCGCTTACGCCGTTCTGCAGCGCGAGCGTTATCCCGACCTCGTAGGCCTCCGGCATGACGTGTGCCCCCTCATCTAGATGATCAAACGACTTCGCCCAAAAGACACTTTTGTAAGGTTGCCCCGATATCGGCAACCATCGAGTCAATCATGGAGTCTAGAGCCGGAAGAAGAAAAGGCCGTGGTGGAACATGTTCAGTGCCAAATTCCTGCGGCGCCGCTGCTGGATCATTACTGCCGACTTCCGCCGTCAGATCCAGCACGGTGACCGAGATACTGCCTTGAAGCGCGCCAGTTTGTTGCCACGGTTGGTCATGCGGCTCGCCCGGTAGCGCTGCCAAGTTGGCTTGAACCGCTTGCACCAAGCGCGAGGCCTGAGCCTCTAGACTGATTTTAAGGCATTCGTGCACAGGCAGCCGTTGCAACGCATCCGCGAGCTGACCCGGCGTCAACTTAAATCTCATTGCATCCTACCAAGCTCAAAAAGCAGCCAACGCAACGAGCAGCACCTCGAAAAGCGGACGAGGCATCAACTATCCGACCAAGTTTTTGTACTCCAGTCGAATTGACGTCCGGTTGTGAGGCGTCCGAGAGCAACGACCCAGGCCAGCCTCTCGGAGCGTGACAGGCAAAAAGCAACGTCGAAAGGCACCCCTTTTGTGACAAGGTATAGGCTGTCTACGAGGTCGGGGTGCTCGCTTAGTTTCCCGGCTTGGCCGTCGCCAACCCTTCCGTATCCGTCGGGACCAGCGCGGCGCCGATAGCAGCGATTGCGGCGTCGCCAAGCCGGCTGATCGCCGCCTCGATTTGGTACTCATTGGTTGGTTGCGGCAGCGGTACGCCGTCAATGGCGCTAACGACGAACGCCAGCATTGCCACGCCCAAGTAACGCTCGTTAACCGAAAGATTGGACCCGACCGCCTTGAACAATCGCAACCGATCAAGTGTCGTCGGACTGCGTATGGTTAGGACACGCCCATTTGCGTCGGTGACGGTCCTTGGTGCAGTGGCATCTGCTACGATCGAATGACTTGGCGTCAGCATTTATCCCGTCCTCCTTTGTCGCATCATGTGAGTCAATCGCTTCGGATAGGACACTCGGCTCGATCGATTACTGGGAGCCAGAACTCAGACCCGAACGCGACGGGCGGCGAAAAAATTGAGTTTCTGGCGGACGGCCGCATCACCTCGCCAAGTACCTGCGTCGGAAAGCCTGAAGACCGCTCCTTCGTATTGGTACGTGCTCGTGCTGCCATCGGCCTCATTGATGTACTGATACAAGGTGCTGACGGCAAGCTGTCCAGACGTGTAATACGCCTGTTCAATCCCTGCGATGAAATCGTCAACTGCGCTGTTGCCGCGCTCGATCTCGAAAGACCCATCCCAGCCCTTGGGTAACTCGGCCGCAAGCTGAGTGCCGTCGAGACGATCAATGCGAATAGCAGTTGTTATCTGCCGGCTGTCGAACCCGATGACGTGATTGAGGTCGATGCGACCTTGCGGGCCAATGACGACGAGCTGACAGTCGCGGCCGAGTGTGAAGGCGTTGGTTGGCACTATGGCTGCTCCTTAACTGCCGACTTGACCGGTGGGCAATGTCTGACGACTCACCTGGACAGTCTGGCCACCCGCGATATTAACGATGAACTTCTCATTGATTGCTTGATACTGAATTTGAGCATCAGACTGAACATAGCCGAGGCTTGTCCGGCTATTGGGGTTGTTTGACGTGTCGCAAACGACGTTGAAGGGAAGCGAACCGTCGGTCGAGCCCAAGATGCCCTGTGACAGTAAGTTCTGCAGATAGGAGAGCTGCGTGGATCGGATGTTTTGGAACAGCGTCCCGTTGATCACCTGACCGACATACAACCCCATTCCAGAAGCGAGAGTAGAGGCAATGTAGTTCGTCAGCCGAGTATAGTTGTCGCCGTTGGTTGCGGCGTTGGACGACGAGTTGTGTCCCCCCCGAACGCCCCAGTAACTCCCGCCAGGTTGCGGATTGCTGATCACGTCGATGCCATTTCCCAGCAATTGACCGAGTTCGGCGCTGCTATAGCTTGTGGTCTGTCCCGATCTTGGCGTCCCCGACTTTTGGCTGCCGACAACGCCATAGAGTTGTTTGTTGAGGCTGGATTGCTCAGGCGATAAGTTAGCGAGCCGCCCCGCCGTAAAGCCCTGAGGCGAGACCAGGCGCACAACACCGTTCGTCTGGTCGTTCCAATATATCCAGTCTCCAAACATGAGCTTCACGCCATAGCAATCAAGCCCAGCCGCCTGCTTGGCAAAAATGGCCGTGGATATGCTGTCGCCAGACGGACGCGTGGCGATCATGTAGAGCCCCTCCGACAGGGCGAACGCGGCCTGGGCGGTGAGTTGTGTTGGATCGTCACCGTCAGCTAGCATCCCGAGGCTACAACCTTGCCCGCGCAACGCGTAGAGGCCGGTCCGCGGAAGAGTGTCTTGCCCGATCAGAGTTGCTGTCGTCGTGGCGAGCGCACCGTCCGTGCCGCCGGATAAAGCTTGCCCGGAGACTGCCTGGGGCGCCGTATTCGTGGCAGTTCCAGGAGACGCGACAACGAGCTGACTGGGGCCTCGTAGCGCCGATAGACCCGTATTTACAGCAGTCATGATATTCGACCAGAATGACGGCGCTGACGGTGCCTGAATGTTATCGAAGACCTCCGGTGGAAGCCCCGAGACCATCAACGTCAGACGCCATGTGCTTGCCTGCGATCCGGCCGACAGTGTGACGCTGATACCATTACCGAGCGAGCCAGTATAGCGGGCCGTGAGTTGCATTGGGAAGGCACCAGCCGCAGCAAACAGCTCGTAGGATGCTGCCGTGTCCGTGCCATCTGTAACTCGCACGCAGCGGAAATTAGCGGCACCTTGCTGGACAGCAATTGCGACTGGCGTTCCCATGTCATACTTGCGCGCCACGACCGAACCGAAAACCGTAGCGTAGTTCGCCATTGTCCCTACAGTGACCGGTTGATTAACTGGTCCCCAAGAAGCAGTGCCAACAACACCAATAATGTCCGTCGGAACGCCGTTAAGAACCAGGTTTTGTGGCGGAACGATCTGAACATAGAGGTCGGGAACGACAAGCGCCGTCGTGTTGATCGACCCTTGCTGAACAATCGGCATCTTTTACTCCTGACCCGCTTTTAAGGGTGTCTTGATCGCGACCACGCTATGGGCATGCTCTGACGCGAGGACTTCGGCAATATCGGCAGGCGCTGTGATTCGGTCGCCAACCGAGTACCGCCCGAAAGGGCGAGTGACGACAAGAGTTGTTTCCATTGTGGCTCCGTTCAGGCGATGATTGTGGTCGCGCCCACGTTGTCAATGCCGAACAGCATTGACGGTTGTATAGCGACCTGGGTGGTCGGAAACTCGACTGTGTAGTACATATCACGCCGGTAAAGCATGGCGTCTTGCCGATCGTCGAGGCTAGTCGTCATTGAGTATCGCAGCCGTGCAGCGCTGCCGTCGGCAAGGGTAAGGAATGATGTAGCGGCCATCGCGACATCAATGACTGCGCATGAGTCATCTCGGAGTTCAGGCGTCGGGCACCAAGCGGTTACTCGGAAACCCTGTCTCTGTCGGCGCAATTCAAGCGAAGCAGAGGCGTCCGCTGCTGTTCGCGCAACTATGCGGGATGCGTTCGGGATAGTAACCGTGGACTCAACAACACTTGCCGGTCGGACGCTCGCAATTGCTGAGCTGAGCACAGATGCGACAAGCTCAGGAGTGTCACCGGCTACGGTCCTGTGCACAAAGGACTCGCCGTCGACGAGAATGCCAGCAAGCTGGCCAAGGCTGGCAACTCCGGAAAACGTGGCAGTGTTCCCGGCCACCTCGGCCGTAAGGGTTGGCACGACGGGGCTTGGTAGCCAGCTCGGCAGGTATCGTGTCGTATCCACCGTGGAATGTGGTGACGGAAAAACAGAGATGTTGACGATGCCAACGTTTAGATCCGCCTCCAAAGCGGAGGCGTTTGGCCATCCTCGGTAAACGCGGCTTTCTGCCGCAATCGCCGGAGCAGATGCAAGGCCGTTTGGATACATCGCGCTGGCGACAAGCGCCACAAGGGCGTGCTCTACGTCTGCTTGGGAAGGCATCAGGTCTCGGCCTGCTTGACGACAAGTCGCCAGCCAAGCGCGCTCAGTTCCGTAGAAGTGACGACGTAGCCGGCACCGGTTTCGTCCCGAATTAGGTCCGCCGGATGGATCGGCGCCGGTGTTGGTGGAAGCAAGATAGTCCAGTGTGCTGTACCCGCTTCGCCCGGGAGATCGGTGCTACCACCCGCTCCTGCGGCCAACACAGACGCCGGCCACTCGGTCAGCACGGAGCGCAGCGTGTCCCGCGTTAAGCCGCCATAGCCCGTTGATCCAACACCTTGCACCGTTGTTGGTCGCAGTACGCTGAGGGTGTGATTTGTGAAAATGCAGAGCGATGGAAGCAGGCTCTGCTGGGCGGCAATGAAATAAATACCCCCCGAGCCCTCAAGATAGTCCCCGACTTGAGTGTATGCGGTGTCGAATATCCCGGACCAAGCAGCATGGTCGTAACCCACAGCCTGATGAAAGGAGCCACGCTCCGTCGAGAACGCCGCGGGCAGGCGCAAGTAGCGGTTGACTGGTGCCATGGGCAGGTCGACAGCAACGGGCCTAAACGCATCATAGTCGCTGCCAATATGCCGCGCAGCCGCGCCGAGACCCCGCGCGATAAGGTCCTGTAACCGATGACCTTCCATAAGGAGCCTCAAACGATTAGTGCGACAGTCGAGCCGCCCGCGAGCGCCGGGCCGGGAGGAGCACCGAGAAAACCGCACAACCTGCGGCCCCAGTCACGCTCAAGTCGTTGCCGTTCGAGCACCTCGGCTGGGTTATGGGTCCATACCGCTGCGGCGGCCGTGTCGAGGTTGGTTGCTGCAAAAGGGATCGCAGCCTCAAACGTCCGGAGCGTAGCCAGATGCTCTCTTACGACCACTTCTTCAGAGCTTGACAGATTTGTCATACGGTATTCAAGCGCGCCATAGGCTTGGTAGAAGCGCCATCCCGTATTTCCACTCGGGCTGGCGCCGTAAGCGGGGTAGCCACAGAACCTGCGGACGTCAGTTTTCTCGGCATCTGTCAGCATCATGCCGCTCCTGTCAAAGACCTGCCTAGCCGATATGCTCAATCATCACGGCCCGCTTATAGGAAGCGTTCGTGGCCGTCGGAATCACCGTTGGATTGGTCGTCGTGTCGCTTGGCGCACAGAAGCCCCCGATCCAGTACCATGACTGAGCAATGATTTGCTGTAACCGGTCGATCGGTTCGCGAGTAACCATCGCAATTCCATCGACGATCGAGACGATGCTGTCTCGAGGTGCAACGTCACTCGCCGCCATGCCAGCGAAATCACCCTCAATGAGAGCCCCCTTGCCGCAGACGATCGGGCGCCGGATCACGCTGCCCGGCAGCGTCGGACTGGCCTGGACAAACGCCTCCGTGGTCGGGATGAAGCGTAAGCCAAGGAAATCGTTGATCATGCCTTGCTTGAAGACCTGATTGGCAGACGTGGCACCTTGGAACAGCCGCTGGAAGTCCTGGTCGGCAAAAAGTTGCCGTGCACTGACGGGATCAAGATAGCAGTTGAATACGCCATCGACTTCTGGCACGGCATTGCGACGCAACGTCGCCACAGCGTCCAACAGGTTGGACATGCTTAGAGTGTCTGTCGCGGTCAATTCGCTGGTCGTCAAGCGCGCGTTCGGTCGGACGATGAAGGAAGCGTTCGCCGCCTGAATCGCGCTGCCAGCCGTCCCATCAGCCACGCTGACTGAGGTGGTAAAGGTGAGGCTCCCGGATACGCCGCCAGGGGCAGTGGAGACGTTCACGGCGTCCGCTGTGGCACCAATCAAGGTGTAGCTGTCAGAGCCGACCACAACGGTGAGCCCGGTCGAATTTGCGATCGCCGTCTGGATGCCATTGACAAAGATGGTCTGGAAACCACGAATGTCGTCCACCGAAAGGGTGGTTCCCGCAGACCCGAGCGTGGTTTTCACGCGAGTGTTGCCGCCGAAATACGGCGCGAACAGCGCGTTGCGGGCAATCTCGTCGAGCGAGCGCGCGGCTTGCTCGCCATTGGTCCGGGCATTCTGTATGAACTGGCTCGCGATGCCGACTCGTGACGTGACCATGTTTAGGTCAGTCGTTGCCGCATAATGATTGATCGAGATGGTGTATTGCTCGACGCCCCAAGTCGTCGGGGTGAGACCGTTGTCTAGGTTGGTGTTGGTATTCGGCGCCAGCGGAACCGTCACCGACGGCTTGAGCCCAGCGCGTGTCTTCGTCAGAGTTTCACCGATACCAACCGCGAAATCCTCGCGATCGGCAATGGCGCGGTATCCGAGCCGAGATTCAAGCGCCTCCTGGAACTCACGCTCGAGAAAGCCGTCTTGGATGATCGATTGTAGCGCGAGGGGGAAATTCTGGATGCCCATCGGGGTCCCTTGATGATGCGGGGTTGATTTGCGCGTAGCCGGGTACAAGCGCGGTTCGTCGCGCTCTGAGCCGCGGCGATACTCGCCGCGCGTCCCGGCGAGTAGCTACTGATTGGAAGAGAATGAGCTGGCGAGCGCGAGGTGCAACGACCTGATCGGCCCGCGAGAACGCGCTGGCTGAGAGTGGCGACGAGGTGGTTTAGCTCAACGGTGACGGATAAGCTTCTCGCGGGCGGCCTGCCACTCCGCACGCGTCATCGTCATGGCGTTGCGAGTTTTCGGTGGCTCGGCAGCCGCTGGAATGCTGGCCTGACTGCTGCTGGAGTTGGCAAACATCCAAGGCTTCTCACGTTGCAAACGCGACAAGGCCTCAGCCGCACCCGGAACCTCGCCGTTGGCGTTGGGCTTCAGATCATTCGTGTCAACGAGCTTAAGGAGATCAAGGTCGATCATACCGGAGCGAAGGGCGTGGTTCTTAAGCTCCGCCTGGACAAGTCTCTTGTTGGCTTGATCCAACTGCTCTTGCAGAGTGGCTGCAGGATCCTGATTCGGTGTCGGCTCGTCGGTCATTTTCTAAACCTTTCTCGTAAAGTCACTGGAAAGTTGGCGAGAACGTCAGTTGCTCAGGCTCTGCAAGCCGTCAGGGCTCGTTGCGGCCAAGGACGGCGTCTTGGACCCTGCTGCCACGGCAGGATCCGACGCAAGCAGCTCGCCGGCTCGGATGCGCCTGAGCTCTCCGGGCACGTCTTCTATGTCGTACGTGTCCGCAAGCGACTTGACCGCTGTCTCAGTACTCATCAGCCCAGCAGACGTAAGTGTCGCCAGCGTTTGCGCATCATGCTGCCGGTCCTCTGCTGTCGGGGGATACCAGCGTGGCCAAATGAGGCTTAGCGCCGCATTCGCGTCCAGCTTCGGTAAGAGTGAGTCACCAAGCCGCAGCCGATACTTCGAACCGGCCTTCAGCACCATCCGTGCCAACGAGAGCAACGCGCCCTCGCCATAGGAGACACGCAAATTGTCTGCAAGCCAGAGAAGCCCCTGATTCATCAGCTCCAGCGCTCGTCCCGACGTCGCAGCCGAAAGCCGAGAGGCGTCAGCACGGTTGCCATGAACACTCTCGAGCGCAAACTCACGCAGCGCTCGAACATACTCCACAACTGCGCTCGAGGCAGTTCCTCCGATCTCGAGCAGCTTCGCATCGCCATGTTCAGAGACGACAAGGGCATTTCCAGCGCTCCGGACGAGATCGCCCTCTATCCCCGCCGGCTCTTTGATGAGCAGCGTAGGATCTGAGCTATACTTGAGGCCGCGGCCCGCCTGCGACAGTTGATAATCAATCTCGATAGAGGTCTCGATTGCAGCACGGAAAGTGCACGCACCGTCTGCCGGGTCCCCGGTCCAAGAGGCGCCGGGCAAGTTCCGCACCCACGCGATAGGAACGAAGCCCAGATTGTGTGTAACGGACCGCGCCTCGTCCAGCAGCGGTTCGTAAGCGTCGGTGGTAGGCTGTGGGATAAACCAGAGTTCGGCTTGTTCGTCCCAGCGCCGCGTAAACCAGTAGTTTGCTCCCAAGTCAGGAACACTGTAGCCGGCCGAAAACAGCGCTGCCCCTGTGATCTTGTAGCGCTCTGTGACGGATGCGAGCGTGTCTGGTGCATCAGGCCGCCAAGCCGGCGTGAGATTGATCGTCTCCATGACGGAGAAATAGGGTCGGCCGGATAGAACGCGCAGAAGGATGGCAACGGAGCCGATGGAACCGCGGATCGCGGCGTCAATCATCGTTTCGTTGAGCTTGCAGGATTTGAATATCGCACTGAGAATGTCCCGCGTCGCGCGATCAGGCGAGTCCACCGTTGGGAAATGCCCTTCGCTGAACAGGAGCGCGACACTGTCTTCGGTGACAATCCGCGGCATCGCGTAACGGACGGACGGACGACGCAACCGCAGCGGGATATACTCTCCCGAAGCATTTCGTTCCTCATGAAAATCGTAAGGGAGGGCTTCGTAGAGTGTTCCATTAAGAACCCGGCGAAGAATATCGAGCCGCCGGGCTCGAAGCGGCATGTCGTTGTCGGCTGGGACAAGATCGCAGATCGTTTGAAACATACGGGTCCTTGAAGCTATCCGAAAATACGACCGGTGCTGCTCATTAGCGGCTGAATACAGGAACGTTGGTCCGTCGGGCGGGAGCGCCGGCATCGGTAAGCAAAGCAAACGCTCGACTCAAGGCGTCAACCTGATCGTCCTTTGCTCCGTGCGGGAAGTCCTGCATTTCTTCGAGCAACGCGCGATTCCAAGGCGCCCGGCGGATGCTGAAGTTGCCAGCGTTGACTTGGCTGGCCACCGGCATTGCACGTGTTTCCTTTGCGCCGGTTTCAGGTGAGGAAACCACCCGATATCCCGCAAACTGCTTTGCTAGATAGCGGATTTGCGATCGCCCAGCCTGTCCCGGATCCTGAGGCAAGCCGATTGTCACACCTAGTCCGTCCGCCGCAGCAGTTCTCGCGATAGCTTCCTCCACCTCATGCGGCCCACCTCGAAGCCGGACAACGTCGAGCACACTGAAAGCGCCATTCCCGTCTCGGCCGAGCTTCAGTCCCACCGTATAATCGGGATCGCGGCCAGCCGTTTGCGCTGTGGCAGCGAGATCCCAAGCTCGAACTGCAGTGGTCCAGTTCGGCTCGTCCAAAACATTGACGCGAGCAGGTAGAAAGAGCCGTCCTGTCCGAGGACGCGGGTCTTGCTGAAACAAGGCGGCGAAAGCGCGTTCGCCTAGCAACGTGCGCTTTCTTGCAATCGCGTCGCCGTCCTCCCACTCTGGCCAAAGTGGCTCACCGAAGGCGCGGCCAAGCGGATCTCCCGCTTCAGCCAGAGCCGGCAACTTCAGAACCCGCCATGGATCGGGTCCTTCGAGAATCCTTCCCCCGAGATCGTCCGGATGCCAGCGCGTCATAATCAAGACGATCCGCCCGCCAGGCTTCAGACGCGTGGTGAGGTCAGACCGGAACCAGTTCCACAACTGTTCGCGAGCAGCGGGGCTATCAGCTTCCGCTTGGGATTTAACCGGGTCGTCGATAAGGATGAGGTCTGCCCGCCGGCCGGTAATCGGCCCGCGCACGCCAGTCGCGTAGTATTCAGCACCACCGCTCGTCCGGAACCGGTGCGCAGCCCGGCTCGCCGGATCGAGTGTGTAGCCAAGCCGAATACTGTGCTGTTCGACAAGAGCGCGTACGCCGCGTCCGAAATGACGGGCTAGAGAAGAAGTATGGCTGGTGGCGATAATCGAAGATTGCGGAAACCGGGCTAGCCACCAAGGCGGGAATACCAGTGAGGTATAGGTCGACTTGGCAGAGCCCGGCGGCAAGAGCAGCATCAGCCGGTCGGTGTGGCCGGCTGTGAGGTCCTCGAGTTCGCGAATGAGGAGGCGGTGATGGGAGGCGGGTTGATGTCCGCGGGGTGCCAGGGCCAAGCTGGCCCAGGCGGTGAGATCGGCCCGTATGCTCTTGCGGAGGGCGCGTTCAGTCCTGAGATCGGACTGCGTCCAAGTCGGCATCAGGTATTGCAGCGAGCTCCGTGTAAGGCGCCGAAGCAGGGACACGTGGGTGAAGAAAGGGTGCCGCGGCACGCGCTAGGGCAAGCGCCCCATCGAGATCGCCGTTGGCGTATCGCTTCCGCATGGTTTGAAGAAGTGCAGAGAGCGGTGAAATATCGTCGGTCGACGTATCGACGGTCGATGTCTCAGCGTAAGGCGGTTGATAGCCTGGGCTGGGGCGTGTGGGCAAGGCCTATTTTCCTAAATACAAACTTTTCTCGGGCAGCCCTGTTTGGTTCTTCGAGCCGCCCGTTCTTCCCGCTCGGAGCGTATGCGATAAACGCTCTGGCTATTCGTCACCTGCTTGGAGGTTTCCGAGCGTAAGGAGATACCTAATCCGCAATGGGGCACGTGGGCAAGGGAAATCATCGCGTGAATGTGAAGTGGCCTACTCTTCTTTTGATTGGACTCGCTGGCTGTGCCAATACCACCAACGGTCTCTATCTCGGCCTGGTCTCAACCCAGCAAGGTGTCTGTGGTCCGAACGACGGCAACCAGGCAGGCACCCGCGCCAGCCTCACGTTGCGAGGCAAGGACGTGCAATTCCAGCCAGATAACGGCGTGATTGTTCTGGAAGGTCACTTGGATAGCGCCGGGCACATGCTTGCTCAAAGCAATGCGCCCGGCGCCGACCATAAACCGTTTGCTCAGGTCTTCGAAGGTGATCTAGTCGGCCACCGCATCGTAGGACGCTTTGCGACGCCCAGATGCCGTGCAACCGTCAGTCTTGCCCGCCAATGATGCGGCGCGCTCGGACGCGTAGGACGGCCCTAACCGGGGGCAGGTCAGGAAGGCGGCAGTGGCACTATCAGGCCCCCGGCAATTAGCGCAAAGCATCCCACGAGTGGATCAGCGCCGCGTCTCGATTGAGCGTTTCCACAATCAAGTCGATCCCGGTGGCATGCCAGCGCTGGATCGCCTTGTGGTCGGCTCCAATAAGACGAGCTAGCCGCCGCCAGCTATAAAGATGACGGCCAATCAGTGGGTTCACCAACGCGCGGCAGCCTACAATCCGGCGCAAAACCAACTTATCCGGTGGAATAAGAGGTATCCAGGCCAATGCCTGATCCATCCTCGTAATCCGTAAAGCGGATGGAACAGGCGGCTTGGGTCGGCCAAGATCGCTCCCGCCATAGGCTTCAAGCGCTTCGGCAACAAACTGGTGTCGGGTTTGTCGCAAACCCGTCGTCGGCCCAGATCGGGGCAGGCTGAGCAGCGTTTGTCCCGCTTCCTCCAGCCGCGCAACAACCATCTCGGCATCGATCTGCGGCCGCGGCTCGCCGGTCCCAGCGCGAAGCGAGACCGGGCCCCTGCTAACCCGGCGCGGGTTGGTTTGGCTCGGTTCCGCCGAACAGGAAGCAACAAGCGGGTTTGCGCGGGTTCGTTCAAGCAAAACGGCCCGTGCTGGTGCCGCATGGAGGCGAGCTATTGTCATCCAGGTTTTCCTTTGAGAGGGCAGGGCCGGTCAGTCAGACGAACACCGGATACGGGTAGGGCTCTCCCGCCAGCGTCGTATCCGCGGTAATCGCATGCCAGGACAGTGGATGACCGGGCGGCAGCGGCGGCCGGTCCACTCGCTCAGCGTGCGGCCGTGGCGCAGGCTGAATCCGCGTCAAAGGCTGAAGCCCAAGCCGCCGCGCCCGCTCAATCGCCGCATTGCGCCCAACACGCAGTTGGTCCGCCACCGCGTGCCACGGCAACCCGGCCGCCCGCAGCTCGAGCAAGGCGGTGTCGGCGACTCTCGTCCATTGAAGCGGAAGGGGCATGGGCATCTCCTGTGTGGCATACACACAGTTAGCCGTGCTAACAGTGTTCGTCAATTGTTCTTCTGGCTTTTCCTAGGAAAAAATGCATGCTAACACCCGTGAAAAGGAGATTGGCTCCAATGGCTGGCCGCCCGGCAGACACCACAATCGGGGAACGCATTGCCGCCCTGAGGCGCGAACGCGGGCTCAGCCAGGCGCGCCTGGCTGAAGCTACCGGCGTGTCCCGCAGCGCCGTCGCTCAGTGGGAAACCGACCGGGCAGGCCAGTATAGTCGCCATCTCGCCCGGATCGCCCAAGCGCTTGACGTATCCGTCGAACTCCTCCTGCACGGCCATGACGCACGCAGCTCAGCCGGACTGTCCGGCGACGAATTGGCCCTGCTGCGGCTCTACCGCTTGTGCACCCCGGACCTGCGAGCCGACATCCTTCGCACCGTGCGCAAACGTGCGCGCGAAAGTCAGGAGCCAACCGCCGCGACAAGCGTCTAGCTTGAGAACCGCATCGGATCGGAACGGAGCACCAGCATGGCAGGCGATCTTATACAATCGGGGCCCATCAGCTCCGAGCAGCAACTGGACGCAGTGGCTCAGGCCGAACTCCGCCAGAGCATGGCAGTGTTGGCCAGCGGCGGCGGCCTTGCCCTCCGCGTGGTCGGCAGCCTCTCTGGATTCGCCGGCCAACTCGTGGGCCGGACAATGGCAACCATTGCCTCAGCGCCAAAAGCCAGCGCGGCACTTCAGAGCATCGCCGAGTTCGCTCTTCGCCGCGCGTTCGACGTCGCCATACTCCGCTTGCAGCAGCCCGGCGAGACTGACCGCTCCCGCCGCCTCGCCCGCCCGCTCGTCGTTCTATCAGGGGCTGTCGGCGGTTTCATCGGCGTGGCTGGCTTCCTGCCAGACGCGACCGTCACCAGCCTCGCCATCATGCGCGAGATCGCTCGCGTCGCCCAAGAGGAGGGAGAGGATCTTGATCAGGAGGAGGCCCGCGCTTCCTGCCTGCAGGTGTTCTCCTTAACCCCTGGGATCGACGGGCAGACCAAACCCGAATTGAACTACTTTTCGGCTCGGCTGATGATGCAAGGCCGGCCCTTAGCAGTCCTCTTCACCGAAATCGCCTCGCGCTACGGCCTCTCGCTGTCGCAAAAGTTCGCACTCCAAGCAATTCCCGTGCTCGGAGCCATTGGCGGCGCCTCATTGAACAGCGCTTTCCTCCATCACTACCGTGCGGTCGCAAAAGCCCACTTCACCATCCGACGCCTCGAACGGACATACGGCCCGGCCAGCGTGCAAGCCGCCGCTACGGCGCAACCCGCCTAGCCGCCCCGGCGCTCCCTGCATGTGCACGTGGGCCGACCGGCGTCCCCGCCCCCGCGTCCCGCATCGGCCAAAGCCGCTTGCGCCCGCCCGATGCTTGCCGCTCGCTCTCAATGGCCGCAATATGGCGCGCATGGACCGTACCCCAAACAACATCGTCTCGCGAGACGTCGTGCGCGCCGTGCTCGAAACTCGCGACCACCGCCACAACGAGACGCATGCTATGTTGCTAGGGCTCTACCAGGCCCTGCTGGCGGAGCTGATCGAGCAAGGTGCTCTTGTGCCTGAGCCTCTCGCCGAACGCTTGGCGCGCGCCGAGGCCCACGTTGCGCCCGACCCACACGGTTCAGCCGCTCGCGACATGCTGCATCACATCCTGAGCTGGCTAAAAGCGTTGGAACCCGGGCTCCCTCCCGCTCACCCCAATCGTTGGATGCCGCCCAATCCCAGTTTTCCAGACGAACCCTGACCCGGCGCTGTAAAACTCACTCCCGTGCCGCCGCTCGCCTGCTCAATCAGGCGGTGGGAGTGCTGACGGCCAACTTAGCTGAAGCTCGTGATGCCGCTCGCGACGCTGTAGGCAGTGCAGGGTTGCAGGAGATGCTCGATCAAATCGCCCGTGCGGCGATCTTCGCTCAAGCGGCTCTGCTGCAAGATCTCCAGCGCGCAGCCGTCGAGTAAGTCGAAGGTCAGGGCCGACTGCAATGCGTCGCCGCGCCCTAACCGATGCCGATCGCGAAGCATGGCTCGCCTACGTCCGACACATTGCAACCCTTCCCGGCCGCGCCGCAGCCACGCCGGCTCCAGAGCCCCTGTTACCGGTGCGCCTCATGCAGCCGGAGGCGCTCGTCAGCGCGCCATCCAAGCCCGATCCCCTGCTGCGCCTGGTCGCAACGGGCGAGCGCCCCCCAGGCCTGGATGACGGCACCTGGACCAGACTGCGCACCGGAAAACTCCGCCCCGACCGCACCCTCGACCTTCACGGCCAAACCGCACAACGGGCTTTCCACGCCCTCGAAGCCTTTCTCAATCAAGCCTATTCCCAGCGTCTTCGCTGCGTCGAAATCATCACCGGCCGTGGCAACGGCGAAGGCGGCGGCATTCTGCGCCGTGAGCTGCCGCTCTGGCTCAACCTGCCTCGTTTGCGCCCCTACGTCTTGGCTCTAGCGCATCCGCATACAGCCAATCCGGGCTCGGTGCGCGTCCTGCTTCGGCGTAAGCGGCCGTAACCAGCCGCGGTCGCGCCTAATCCTCCGCGAGCCGCAATCGGCTCCGGCCAGCGCTAGGCCGGAAACCTCTCGTTAAGACTCCATCGCTACAATCTAGCAATCGAGCGGCCAGTCGGTCGCAGGCTGCGGCGATAAACGGCCGCTCACCACTGCCTACCGTGCCGGGTCACGGAGGTGCCCTCTTTATGAAGGCGCAAGCTCATGCGTGTCGCGATCGTCCATGACTGGCTCTACGTTCTCGGTGGAGCGGAGAAGGTCCTGAGCGCCATGGTCCGCTGTTTCCCCTCCGCTGACCTGTTCACCTTGTTCGACACCCTATCCCCTGAAGACAGGGCCAAGGCAGGTCTGCCCGAAAGCCGATCCACCTTCCTCCAGCACATGCCGGCGATCAATCGCAAGCACCGCAGCTACCTGCCATTGATGCCTCTGGCGATCGAGCAGCTCGACTTGTCGGGTTATGACGTCGTGCTATCCAGCAGCCACGCCGTTGCTAAAGGCGTGATCACTGGTGCCGACCAATTGCACATTTCCTACGTGCATTCCCCCATGCGCTACGCGTGGGATTTGCAGCACCAATGCCTTCGTGAGGCCCGGCTCGATCATGGCTTCAAGGGCTGGCTGGCACGCTACATCCTCTTCAAGATGCGCCTCTGGGATACCCGAACGGCCGCCGGCGTGGACGCTTATCTCGCCAACTCGCATTATGTTGGCCGCCGCATCCGCAAAGTCTACGGACGGTCGTCGACGGTCATTCACCCGCCGGTCGACATACCCGCCGAGCTTCCGCCACCGGCGTCAGGGTCCGATCCGACACAAGAGGCCGGCTTCTATTTGGCCGCATCGCGCCTCGTTCCCTACAAGAACATCCTGGCGATCGTGCAGGCTTTCGCCACGCTGCCAGACAAGCGTCTGGTGGTGGCTGGCACTGGGCCGGAACTGGAGCGCCTGAGGGCAGTCGGCGCGCCCAATGTCCAGTTCGTCGGCTTCGTTCCCGACCAAGAACTTCGCCGGCTGATGCGTGCGGCAAAAGCCTTTGTTTTCGCCGCGGAGGAAGACTTCGGGATCGTCCCGGTCGAGGTTCAGGGCGAGGGGACGCCGGTGATTGCGCTCGGCCGTGGTGGGTTGCGCGAGACCGTGGTCACGGCAGGACCGTCTCCCACGGGAATGTTCTTCGAGCGCTCTGAATCCGCTTGCATCGCAGCCGCGGTCCAAGCCTTCGAGCAGCGAAGCCATCTCTTCAGCCGTGCGGCCTGTCACACCAACGCATTGCAGTTCCAAACCGCCCGCTTCGAGCGTGAACTCACTGACTTTGTCAATGGCCGTTACGAGTTGTTCAGGAAGCGCGTGTCCGCCAGTCTCGCCTCGCCGGCGGAAGAACTGGCTGCGCTGCAAGACCTCTGGCCAGGTTTTGCCGAGGACCCTGACCTCGTCGCCGCCGATCGGCCGGAAGCGAACGCCTACGAGAGCACGCTGAGCGAAGAGGCCGCGTAATGGATCTCGTTCCTCAGAGCAGCGAGCCGCGCTTCCTCGCTCAGCCTCCCAACGACTCTCACCTCTATGAAGGCCGTTATGACGTTGCTCTGCCGGCCGAAGAGGAGGCCGGCCTGCTGGCGCGCATCCGGCGCCAAAAGACGACGTTTGCCGCGGTCTTTCTGAGTGCCGCGGCTCTGGTCGCAACGGCGTATTTCGTTGTCCAACCGGTCTACAAAGCAGAAGCTCTGCTAACCGTCGCGCAAAACGACCCGGTGCTCGCATCCCTGCAGCCGAGTGACTCGCAACAACTGACGATCGGTGACGCCGCTGACCTCGAGAGCCAATCCATCGTGCTCTCATCCCCCATGCTCCTGCGGGAGGTGATGGCACAGGCGCCAGTGGCAGCGGCACTTCTGCAGGAATGCGAGGCGAGTGCGCCCCCCGCGTGGAAGCGGACGATCAAGCTCTGGCTTGCCTCCAAGCCTCCACTCTCATGCCCGGACCAGCTTGCCGACGAGACAAAGACCGTCGAGAGCATAAGGAGCCGCCTGGTCGTGGGTGTCAGCGGCCGGTCGCGCGTTCTCTCCGTGCAGTTCAGCTCGCCTCTCGCAACCGTCGCCCAGACGGTCACGAACGCGATCGTCCAGACCTATCTTGCATCTCGCACCGAAGAAAAGCTGCAGCCTCGCAGCGACGCCATCGCCTGGCTCACGGTCGAAGCGAAGCGCGTCGCGGACCGCCTCAAGCAGACCGAGACTCAGATCGGGTCCTTCCTGCACGCCAACGGCGTGGTGAAGGGTGAGGTCGCTCCGATCGCCTCAGAGCAACTCACCAGCCTGTCGCAGCAAGTGGCCATCGCCGAGGCGGAACGGGCCACCGCTGCCGGTCGGATGCAACAGGCGATCGTGAGCGGCGGCGCCACCTCCGGCGTGCTCGAAAACAGGACCGTCAACGACGAGAAGCAGCAGCTCTCCGTCGTGAACGCGCAGATCGCCCAACTCGCCTCTCGCTACGGCGCCGCCTATCCGCCTCTGGCCGACCTTCAGCAGCAACGCCGCGCTCTCGAGCGGGCGGTGGCTGGGGATACCGCCGTGGTCACCCACAGCGCGATGGCTGACTATCAAGCGGCCAACAGCCGTGTTGCTGCCCTGCAAAGCCAGATCAATGACCTCAAGAAAGAGGTCCGCGGCAACGACGATGCTACGACCGACGTTGCTGCGCTCGAGCGCAGCTTGGCAACGGATCGGGAGCTGTATATCGACCTGACCAAAAGCTTGAACCAGCTCCAGACCAATCGCCGCCTGGTGACGCCCAATGCTCGCCTGGTCAGCTTGGCCGAAGAGCCCCAGGCCGTTGCTTTCCCCAAGCCGTCGACGTTTGCCTTGGCTGGCTTGCTCCTGGCGTTCGGTGCCGCCGCAGGGGCAGCGCTGATGCGCGACCGCGCTGACCGCACCGTGCGAACCGTCTTCGGCCTGCAAAACGCAGTGCAGACTCGCGTTCTGGCGCGCATTCCCTACGTGCCGGGTCTCGGCCGCGCCGGGTCTCGCCTGACCAAGCGGATCGCGATCCCCTCCGCGTTCCAAGAGGCGATCCGCCGGCTCTACGCGGAGTGTTTGCTGGTCTCCGGCCAGGCCAACGACATGGACCGGCGCCGGCGTAGCATCCTCGTGACTTCCTCCAGTCGGGGTGAGGGTAAGACTTTCATAACCCTGGCACTGGCCCATTTTGCGGCGGCCGCCGGCCGGCGGGTCCTTGTCCTGGAATGTGACCTGCGTCAACCGAGCGCCGCGCGCAGCCTTTCGCTGCCGCAGCAATGGGGCGTAAGCGAGGTTCTGCGCGGGCAGGTTTCAGCCGAAGAGGCAATCGTCTCCGCCCAAAGCCACGGCGTCGATATCCTGCTGGCTGGCAAGCCTGCGATGAACTCCGCAGAGCTGCTCGGAAGCACGCGTATGATGAGCTTGCTTGCCTGGGCAACCGCTCGCTACGATCTCGTTCTGATTGACACGCCACCGTCACAAGTGCTGCCCGACGCGCGGATACTCGCCCCCATGGTCGATGGTGTCCTGTTCTGCACTCGGTGGGGACAGTCGGAGACAGCGTCTGTCCAGCGGGGCGTGCAGGAACTCCAGGCCGTCGGCGCTCGGCTGCATGGCCTGGTGCTCGATGGTATTCAGCCGGCACGCTATCGCCTGTACGATCGGGAGGGCATGGAAGCTGGGAGCTACCTCGCTCTCCGATAAGATGGAGCCGCGCGTGCTGACAGTCTATCCCGAGGCCATGCGGCGAGTTGGCCGGGCTCGGTCCAGGCGTGAGACCAGGCCGGTCTCGGCTTCCTACACCACCGTTCTTGGTGACTACGGCCCGCTTGTCGTTCTGCTGCTACTGACCGGCGTCATGGGTCAACTGGGCCTCGGCATCACGCGGCTGCTTTTTGTGGTGGGCTGCGTCGGGGTCGCGGTCCGAGCGTATCATCGCGGCAGCTTTGCTTTGCACGTGCAGATCGCTCTGCCGCTGTTCGTCTTTGCGCCCCTGCTGCGCCGCATCCTCGATCTTCACGCGGGCTACGACGCAAGTGGCAGCATGCTGGTCGGCCCGCTGCTGGCACTGACGGCGGTGTTCCCCACACTCCGACGCCTGCTGTCGCGTCGGAGCGTGTCTGGCTCCACTTTGGTCCCTTACGGCATTGCGGGCTTATGCCTCACCTACGGCTGGATGATCACGGCATTCGGTGGAGACTTTATCCCGAGCACCACGAATGCAATGAAATACGTCATACCGATGCTTTACTGCGTGTGCCTTATCTTGGCTCCGCAACAAAGCGCTGGGGTTATGGGGGCGGCGGCAAAGACGTTCCTCGTGGTAAGTCCGATCATGGGCTTGTATGGCATCTTCCAGCATCTAGACCCGCAGCCTTGGGATCAATTCTGGATGATCTCGTCCAAGATCGACTCCATCGGGCTGCCCGAGCCGGGCAAAGTCCGGGTCTTCGGCACGATGAACTCTCCCGTCAGTTTTGCGGCCTATGCCACCTGCGGGTTGCTGCTTTTCACCTTCGTGCGCAGCAAGTTGATGCCGCCGATTCTCGTGCCTTTCGTTGCGATCCTGCCGCTTTCTGTGGCTTTGCTGTTGAGCGGGGTACGAACGGCCTGGATCAGCGCCATTATTTCGATCTTTGTCTGCCTTGGCTTTGGCAAGACGCGGAAACGTGCCGTCGTTCTTCTCGTCTGCCTGGTCGGCGGCGCCGTGTTTGCCTTACTGTTCACCTCGTTCGGTGACGTCATTGCCAGCCGTTTGACAAGCCTGGACAGCAAGGTCTCGGACGACGGGAGCGGCACCGCCCGGCTGGACGACTACTTTCATGTGTTCGGGGGCGATGACCGCTATCTGCTTGGGGTTGGCCTGGGTGGCCGAACCGACAGCACAATGAACGCGCTCGACGGTCTTCTGCTGTCCTCGGCGGTGCAAATGGGCACCATCTTCGGCCTTTTGCACACTGTTGCCGTGCTGTGGGCGGGGATGCAGGCGGTATGTCGCGTCGGCCGGAATAGCGACGTCATGCGGCTGGTTACCTGTGCCCTCGTGGTCGGCAGCATGGCCGTCTTCCTCCTCACCAATATCTCGGTGGGAGAAATCGGGTTTTTGTTTTGGATGATGGTCGGGGTGCTCACGGCCGAGGTCGGGGAGACCGCCCCGGGAGCAAGGCATGTATTCGCCTCACGGAGACAGGCCCAATCGGTTGCACCCGGGCAAGGTTCGTTAGCGTAGCGCAGTCCGGGATGCCGCTGCCAATACGGCGTCGAGGTTGCGCGCGGCAATTGTGAGCACGCTGTCGTCGTTGGTGACCATAAGCGCGGCAGTTGCCCCGTCTATGAGCAGCAGTATCTGCTTGGCAAGCACATCGGGTTCGCTGAAGCCAGCCTCGGCTGCGAGCGTGCCGAGGAATGCCAACACCTTGCCATGGTGCTCCGCTGCGATCGCCCGCAGCCAACTCCCGTCCTTATCATGCTCGGCGATCGCGTTCATGAAGGCGCAGCCATAAAACCGGCCGTTCTCGAACCATCGGCCGAGCGCAGGCACCACCGCCTGCAACCGTGCCGCCGGGCTATCCCCGGCGGTCGCGACGGCGTCGAAGAACGCCGCCCGCCAGTCGGCGCCTTCGCGAGTCAAAACCTCGCGGATCAAGGCTTCCTTCGAGCCAAACCGGCCGTAGAGCGCCATTTTGGACGCTCCAGCGACGCTCAGGATCCGGTCGATGCCGGTGGCATGAATACCGTGCCGGCAGAACAATTCCCGAGCTGCGTCTACGATCCGGTCATGCGCCGCAGCGCTGCGGCTGTTCAATGTGGGGGATGAGTCCATGGCTCGCTCTATGTCGCAGCCCCATCGGCTACTCGCAAGCCTATTGCCGAGCGGCAACCATGGCACGCTGCATGCGTAGCATGCTTAGGTTGCGTAAGACAGAACGTTCTGTATCATTCGACGGGCACAAGCAGTGTCATCCACAAGAGCAGTGTCATCGACAAGAAGGGATACGCCATGAGCGCTTCAGCACCCACGCTCCAACAAGCCGGACCCGGCGCCGTCACCGGGTGCCTGGCCCCGATCGACAAGACGGGCCTCGACCAACTCATCGCCAAGGGGCGGGACAACCCGCAGGCGATCAAAACCCTGAAGTGCCGCACCATCGCCGAAGGCCGGTTTCGGCACCTCAACATGATCCGCAACTTGCCGCCGTATGTCGTCGACGAGCCGCCGGCTCTGCTGGGGGACGACACCGCGCCCAACCCCTCGGAAGCGTCGCTTGCAGCGCTTGGCTCGTGCCTCGCCGTGGGTATCCACGCCAACGCCGTCGCCCAGGGCATCACGATCCGTTCGCTCGAGCTCGAACTCGAGGCCGACATCAACATCACTGCGGTATGGGGCACCGGGGATACCAGCCCCAAGCCGGTCGGGTTTGACGCCGTCCGGGTGAAGGTTCACCTCGATGCCGACGCTCCACAGGAGAAGCTTGACGCATTGGTGGCTCATGCCCGCACGTGGTCTCCGGTGGCCAACACGTTCAGCAAGCCCGTGCCGGTAAATTGCGAGATGGTCTGACCGAGGCTCAACCCCGTCGAAGGAGTGCCGCATGAGCCAATCGCTTGCCGGCCCGATGATCGAAGCCCCGCCGAGCCACAGGCTCGAACTTGAGACTGTGCTCGAGAACGACCTAGCGCCGATCGTGACGGACATCGACGCTGGCCTGTATCCGGAGCGCGTTCTACGCCGGATGGGGGAGGCGGGACTGTTCCGGCGCCATCTTGCCCTGTCCGGCGAGCGGGACATGCCGGCGGCGATCGCGGCGATGGCTGAGGTCTCGACCATCTGCATGTCTTCGTCGTTCTGCACATGGTGCCAGGATGCTTGCGGCTGGTATCTTGAAAACACGGAAAATACTTCCCTACGCACGCAGTTGCAACCGGGACTTGCCAACGGCGCTCTGCTTGGCGGAACGGGTCTGTCCAACCCGATCAAAGCGCTGTCCGGCATCGAGGCGTTCGCTCTGCGCGCCACCCGCCTGCCGGGCGGCTACAGCGTGACCGGGGTGCTGCCGTGGGTGAGCAATCTCGGCGACGGGCATTGGTTCGGCACCATTTTCGAGGATTCCGAGGACCCTGGTCATCGAATGATGGCGATGGTGCAATGCGGCCAGCCCGGCGTCGAGATTCGCCAGAGCGTTCATTTCTCGACGCTGGAAGGGACGGGGACCTACGTCGTCCGCTTCCGCCGCGCCTTCATTGCCGACGAGATGATGCTGGCCGACCCGCTCGGCGACATGGTGGCCCGCATCCGGCCCGGCTTCATCTTGCTGCAGACGGGAATGGGCTTGGGCATCATCCGCGCCAGTATCGACGCAATGGTGGCCGCCGACGCCACGCATGAGCACACCAACCGCTACCTGCCCAAGCGTCCGCCGTATTTCGAGGCTGAGCTCAAGCGGGTGCGAAGCGAAGTCTTGCGGCTCGCCGCCACGCCGCAGGAGCGAGCGGCCGATTACCTGCGCTGCGTGCTGCAGGCGCGGCTGCAGGTGAGTGACCTCACGCTGGAGGCCACCCAAGCGGCCATGCTGCACAGCGGCGCGCGCGCCTTCATCACCGGCTCCCCGGTTCAGCGGCGGCTTCGCGAAGGGTATTTCGTCGCGATGATTACGCCTTCCACCCGGCATTTGATCCAGGAGCTGAGCCGGATGGCGGCCAACTAAGCCTGCAACCAGCCAAGGAGAATGTGCCTTGCCCGACAAGATCCTGATTTCGCCTGCGGAACTCGCCTCGGTCATGGAGGGGGGGAAAGCGGTCGTCGTCGACACCCGCTCGCCCGACAACTACGCCGCCGGGCACATTGCCGGCGCGGTCAACATATTTGACATCTTCACCTACTTGGCCATGTCGACCAAGGAGGGCATGGCCGAACTCAAGGACAAGTTCGTCGCAGCATTCGGCGCTGCAGGGATTGGCGGCGACGAGACGGTGGTGTTCTACGAGGGCTCGATGGACTCCGGCTTCGGCATGTCGTGCCGCGGCTACTATCTCATCACCTTCCTCGGCTATCCGAAGGCGCACATCCTTCATGGCGGCCTCGCCGCCTGGCAGGCTGCCGGGATGGAAGTGACGAGCGAAGTCCCAGCGCCGGCCGCGAAGAGCTTCCCAGTGTCCTCGGCCAACGAGCACATGATGCTCGACAAGGACGACATGCTGAAGTCGCTGGAGGATGCCGCCATCGTCAAGCTCGATGTGCGGGACGTCGATGAGTGGATCGGCACCTCGTCGTCGCCGTATGGGCCGGACTTCGCTCCTCGCAAGGGCCGCATTCCGGGGGCGCGCTGGCTGGAATGGTATCGCTTGATGAAGCCGACGCCGTCCGGCCCGATGTTCAAGTCCAAGGAGGAACTGCTCGCCGAGCTGCACACGGTGGGCGTGACGCCGGAAACGCCGGTCTACCTGTATTGCTTCAAGGGGGCACGCGCCTCGAACTCGCTGGTTGCGCTGCACGAGGCTGGCGTCAAGGATGTGCGGATGTATTTTGGCTCCTGGAACGAGTGGAGCCGCGACCCGGCCCTGCCGATCGAAAGCGGCATGCCGTACGCCTGAACGACGCGATCAGTTGGAGTCTGACAGCGGGGTGGATCGGCCGAGACCCGATCAACCCCACTGGACGTCAGTCTAGGGTCCAACCGACACTTTCGACGTGAGAGTCTTCCGCTCGGCCTGGTGGAGCCGCTCTTGTCGTAGAGGCGGGCGCAGATGGCATGGGTATACCACAGGTTTGCCCAACCCGACCCGAACAGCTCCGCCGCGCCGGATACCAGACGGCGAAGCTGAGCTGGATGCTGTGGTGAGAGACGGGTGCGTTGCCAGATCCTCGATCAACCACCTAACCTGCGTCCATGCAGGACATGACCTTTGACGGCCCTCGCCTCGCTCGAAGTGAGGAGGCGGACGCTCTCCGCCAACTCGTGACGGACGCCTACAGCCACTACATCGGGCGGATGGGCAAGGCGCCGGGACCGATGTTGGACGACTACGCCCGGCGCGTCGCCGATGGGCAGGCTTGGGTCCTAAAGGTCGACCAAGCCATCGCGGGGCTGATCGTGCTGGAAGACGACGGTGACGCGCTGCTCCTGGATAACGTGGCCGTATCTCCTACCGCACAAGGAAAAGGCTTTGGGCGAACACTGATCGCGTTTGCGGAGGAGGAGGCGCGGCGACGCGGCCATGTCGAGTTGCGCCTCTACACCCACGTCCTCATGACCGAGAACATCGCGCTTTACGAGCGCCTCGGGTTCCGCAAGACCAAGACGGTCAGCGAGAAAGGCTTCGAGCGGCAGTATATGGCCAAAGAGTTGAGTTGAAGCCTGCCTGCGACCGAGATGGTCGCTTTGGCATGATACCAGCGGCTAGGAAACTGCACGCGTCATCGCGATCCGAAGGTTTGGCGATCCAGGCCCAAGCACGCCGCATTTCCCTTGGGGCTCTGGATTACTTCGTCGCGAGGGCTCCTCGCAATGACGGCTTGGGACGGTCCGGCTCACTGAGGTTGGACCCTAGCGGCCGACGGAGCCGCCGCTGCTCCCGGCCGAGCTGCTGCCACCACCGACGTTGGGCCCGGCACTGAACCGGCCCACATTGCCGAGCAATTGCTGCATGAAGGTGGCGTCGCTGCCAGGCGACGGCGTGGCTCGCGCAATCATGGTCACGGGCTGGCTGTCCTTCTGCCCGAGGGTCTTGACGGTCTGCAGCACGCCGTTGCCGTCGAAGCTCAACTCGACCACGTTTTGCGCATTCACGCCCTGAATGCGCCCGACGCGCGGCTGCGTGACCTCGCTGATATACATCCAGGTATTGTCATCGAACGTCGCCTTGGCGGTCGGCGACCCCAGCAGGCTGGTCACGTCGGCGCGCGTGGATGTGCCGGGGACGAGATCCTTGAGCTGGTCGGCCGTCACCCGGTTGCCCCGCAACTGCGGCGGGAAGGAGAAATACGAACAACCGCTGAGCAGGACGGCCAGCAGGATCAGGCTCAAGTAACGTGGCACGGCGGCGTGGTCCCCCAAGATGGCTTCGCACATTGACCCGGCGGCCGCCCATGCCATGTTCGGGCATTGGCGGCGCGGGCTGATTGTTCGAGGGCGTGTCATGTGGGACGCACCCGTGTCAACGTTCGCGTCGGGACTGGGGGCGGGATGGCGTTTTTCGGCTTGTTCGGTCGCGGCTCGTTCGAGCGCACGGGGTTCACGCTCTACAGCGCTGCCGTCGGGGCCGCTCGGGCGCCGGTGTTCTACACCACGCTGGGAGTGCCGGACACGCTAGATGGCCGCTTCGACATGGTCGCCCTGCATGCGTGCGTGCTGATCCGGCGGCTGCGGAGCCTGCCCGCGCCGGGTGCTGCCATCGCGCAGGCTGTGTTCGACGCGATGTTTTCCGACATGGACATCAACTTGCGGGAGCTCGGGGTTGGTGACATGACGGTGTCCCGCAATGTGCGCGCGATGTGGGAAGCGTTTCACGGGCGTGCGATCGCTTACGAGGCGGCCATGAACGACGCCGATCCCGAAGCCCTGCCAGCCGCGTTGCGGCGCAACGTCTGGCGCGGAGCAGACGCCGCCGGGGCTGCCGAACTTGCCGACATCACGCGGGAGCTGATCCGGACGCTGGATGCCATGCCGGCCGAGGAGCTGTTCGCCGGCCGGGTCGCGTTTGGCGCGCCGCGCCTGGCGTCTTCCGCAGCGGCATGACGCAGGACGGGCCGCCAGAGCTGCACCGGCCGATCGCTGCCGAGCGAGTGGGCGCCGCCGGGCTGTTGGTTCGGGTGGAGGCGAGTGCGGAGGAGTGCCAAGCCATTGCCCGCCGGCTGATGATCCCGGGCGTGGCGATGGTGGGCTGCGAGTGGCGGTTGCGGCCGAGCCCAGACGGCCGGTTCGAAGCGGAGGGCTCGCTGCGGGCACGCTTGCGACAGGTCTGTGTCGTCAGCCTAGACGAGTTCGAGAGCGAGATCGTGGAGGAGTTCGCGGTCGTGTTCGTGCCGGGCGGCGTGGAAGCCGAAGCGGTGGACGACCCCGACGAGCCGGACGAGATCCCGTTCGCGGCGGATGTGCTCGACCTGGGTGAGGCGACGGTCGAGCAGTTGGCCCTGGCGCTCGAGCCGTATCCACGCAAGCCCGGCGCCGAGCTGCCCGACACTGAATTGGGCGAGCCGGACAGCCAATGGGCGGCTCTCGCCAAATGGCGCACGCCCCAGTAGATTGCGGCATGCTTGCGGGTGACCGGCGCCTCTGCTAGAGGGCGCCGCCTTAGCTGTTGCGGAATTATGACGCGGTCCCTTGCCCGGCGGCTGCGGTTTTAACCTGTAGAGGGAGGGCAGACGCCCATGGCCGTTCCTAAAAAGAAGACCTCGCAGTCCCGGATGGGGATGCGCCGCAGCCATCACGCGCTGGTCGCGCCTGCCTTCGCCGAGTGCGGCAATTGCGGTGAATTGAAGCGGCCGCACCATGTCTGCGCGCATTGCGGCCACTATGATGGGCGCGAGGTCGTTGCCGCCGGCAAGGCGCTCAAGGGCGCAGTGCGGGTCTGAGCCGCCGGCCCGCCGGAACGGGGCGAGGCATATCGTGTCAGACCTGCCGAGGTCGCGCGGGGAGCGGGCGCTGGCAAGCAGCCTGACCAGCGAGCCCTACACCTTGGCGGTGGACGCCATGGGCGGCGACCATGCGCCGCAAGCCGTGATCGACGGCCTGGCTCTGGCGATCGAGCGGCACCCGGCGGCGCGTTTCCTCGTGGTGGGGGACGAGGCTCGCCTGGCGCCGATGATGGCCGGCAAGCGTCTGGCCGAGCGCTGCACGATCCGGCATGCACCGGACGTGATCGGGAGCGACATGAAGCCGACGGCGGCCCTGCGGGTGCGCGGCGGCTCCATGCGCATCGCCATCGACGCCGTGGCCGCGGGCGAAGCGGCGGGCGTGATCTCGGCGGGCAACACCGGGGCGCTGATGGCGCTGGCCAAGATCGTGATCAAGACCCTGCCCGGGATCGATCGCCCGGCGCTGGCGGCGCTGCTGCCATCGGCGCGGGGCGATGTCGTCATGCTCGATCTCGGCGCCAATGCCATGTGCGGCGCGCGCAACCTGGTCGAGTTCGCGGTGATGGGGGATGTCTTCGCCCGGGTCGTGCTGGGCTTGCCCAAGCCTCGCATCGGGCTGCTCAACGTGGGCTCGGAGGACATGAAGGGGGACGAACGGGTGCGCCAAGCCGCCGAGGTCCTGCGTGGCAGCCATATCGCGCCGCAATTCCACGGCTTCGTCGAAGGCGACGACATCCCGGCCGGCACGACGGACGTGGTGGTGACCGACGGGTTCACCGGCAATGTCGCGCTGAAGATGGGGGAGGGTGCGCTCCGGCTGGTGCTCACCTTGCTCAAGCAGGTGTTCAGCAGCAGCCTGGCGGGGCGGCTGGCCTATCTGCTCGCCCGGCCTGGGCTCGAGCGGCTGCGGGAGTGGGTCGACCCGCGGCGCTACAACGGCGCCATCATGGTGGGGCTGAACGGTGTCGTGGTGAAGTCCCACGGCGCCACCGACGCCGAGCAGTTCGCCTATGCCACCGATCTGGCGGTCGACATGGTGGCGCATCGGTTCAACGAGCAGATCCGCGACGGGATGGCGCGCATCGCCAAGCTCGGCGATGGGACGGCGCCCGTGCTGGCTGCCGCTCGCTGAATGATCCGCGCGGTCGTCGAGGGGGCCGGTAGCTACCTGCCCGAGCGGGTGGTGACCAATGCGGACTTGGCGGCGCTGGTCGACACGTCCGACGCATGGATCGTCGAGCGCACGGGCATCCGGCAGCGCCACCTCGCCGGGCCGCATGAGACGGCGGCGTTCATGGCGACGCAGGCGGCGCAGGCGGCGCTGGCCCATGCGCGCGCCCAGGCGGCGGACGTGGACGTCATCATCCTGGCCACCTGCACGCCAGACCAGGCGTTTCCCGCCACCGCGTTGGCGGTGCAGGCGGCGCTTGGCTGCGGCGGCTTCGGGTTCGACGTCTCGGCCGCCTGCAGCGGGTTCGTCTATGCGTTGAGCATTGCCGATGCGATGATCCGCAGCGGGCAGGTCCGCGGTGCGCTGGTGATCGGCAGCGAGGTGTATTCCCGCATCCTGGACTGGTCGGACCGCGGCACCTGCGTGCTGTTCGGCGACGGCGCCGGGGCGGTGTTCCTGCGTGGGCTGCCGCAGTCCGACTATGGGCCGCCACGGGGCGTGCTCTCCACCCACCTGCATGCCCAGGGCGACTTGGGGCCGCTGCTGTATGTCGATGGTGCCGTTGGGCGGCCGGAGCTGTCCGGCCATTTGCGGATGAATGGGCGCGAGGTGTTCCGCCACGCCGTGGCCAAGCTTGCGGCGGTGGTGGACGAAGCGCTTGCGGCCAACAACCTGACCCATGCCGACATCGACTGGCTGATCCCGCACCAGGCCAACCTGCGCATCATCGACGCGATGGGTCGCAAGCTGGCGTTGCCGGCGGAGCGGGTGGTGGTGACGGTGGACCGGCACGCGAACACGTCCGCGGCCTCCATTCCGCTGGCGTTGGCCGAGGCGTGGCATGCGGGGCGGATCAAGGCCGGCGAACTGCTGGTGCTGGAGGCGCTTGGCGGCGGGATGACTTGGGGCTCGGCTCTGCTTCGTCTGTAGGTTGGAGCGCTGCGGCATGGTGCGACTCTGCCGCCACATCGCAACGAGAATGGTTTATTCTCAGGGCGTTTGCTTGACGGTTCTCACCTTGCGCTCATAGCGTGTAATGTATGAACACCGTTACACGCGCGCAATTGGCCGAACGCATCTATACCCAGGTGGGGCTGTCTCGAAACGAGTCGGCCGAGCTGCTGGAGACGGTGCTGAGCCGGGTTTCGAAGTCGCTGGAGAGTGGAGAATCCGTTAAGATCAGCGGGTTCGGGACGTTTTCTGTGCGCCAGAAGGGGCGTCGCATCGGTCGCAACCCGAAGACGGGGGTCGAGGTGCCGATCCTGCCGCGCCGGGTCCTGGTGTTCCGGCCGAGCCAGGTGTTGAAGGCGCATGTCAACGGCATCGCGGTTCCGCCCGGCGACGAGTTTGCCAGCGACGAGGAATAATGTTGGCCGACGCGCCTGAAGATGACCCGGCGGATGCCGTCCGCATCAAGCCGAAGAAGGCGCCCAATGCGTTCCGCACTATCAGCGAGGTCGCCGACGAGCTTCACATTCCGCAGCATGTGTTGCGGTTTTGGGAGACCAAGTTCCCGCAGGTGAAGCCGCTGAAGCGGGGCGGCGGGCGGCGCTACTACCGGCCGGACGACATCGCCCTGCTGCGCCGCATTTCCGACCTGCTGTATATCCAGGGCTACACCATCAAGGGCGTGCAGCGGCTGTTGCGCGAGGGCGGCGGCAAGCTTTCCGACGACATTCCGCCGGCGACCGAAGCCGAGCGCGCGGCCGCGGCGGCGGAGCGGGCACAAGGGGAGCGGGCACAGGAGGGGGAGGAGGCGTCGGCACCGATGCTGCCGATCCCTGGGGTGGGGCCGTTGGCGCCGCAGATGCGCTCCTCCCGCCCGGATCCGGCGAGCCAGGACGTGATCCGGCTGCGCGCGTTGTTGCGCCACACCTTGGAGGAGTTGGAGGCGATCCGTCGATTGCTGCCGCGCTGAGCGGTGCGTTGCGGCGGCGGGACGCGGCTGCTACACCGGGCCGGTGTCGGAGCGTAGCGCAGTCCGGTAGCGCATCAGTCTGGGGGACTGGGGGTCGTGGGTTCGAATCCCGCCGCTCCGACCATTTTTCACCGCGAAATGTCTGGGTTCGTCATCCGTCCGGGATGGTGGCGGCTTGCTGTGCGCAAGCGGGCGGGCGGTGATGCGGCGCCGGGCCGGAGTGCTGCGCAGGGGTCGCCAGCGAGGGCGCGGCGGCGCGGGCGTTCAGCGTGGCGACGTCCTCGGGGGTGCGGCGCTTCCAGCCGTACGTGCCGACCGCGCCGGTCAGGCCGAGGTCGCGAATGATCTCGATGACGACCTGTTCGATCGGGCGGGTGCCGAGCTCCTCGACGAGCTCGGGGGCTTCGATGCGCTCGTGCAGTTCGGCTTCCAGCGCCTCGGCGCGTTCGCCCTTGGCTTCGCGCTGGATGACGTCCTCGACCTGGCGGAGGATGCGCTTGCGGGCGGCGTAGGGCTCGACCGGCGCGTCCTTGGCTTGCCCGCTGAGTTTGTCGATCAGCAGCACGGTGCGGCGGACGGCGAGGGCGGCGCGCTCGAAGGACTTGGTGCCGGTTTCGAGCACGGCAGCGACGTCAGCGCCCGCTTCGCCGGCTTGAGCGATGGTCCGCTGCTGGACCTCGCGGGTGAGTTCGGTGCCGAGCTCGGCGATGGTCAGCAGAAAGCCCTGGCAGCGCTGCGTGAGCTGTGCGCGGGAGGGTGGGAGAGGCTGCTGAGGAGTGGGCTCGGGCATGAACGAAGCATGAACACAAACGGTGGGGGAGTTTCAAGGGCTGGTTATACCACCGGCACTTGGTTCTGACTCGTCCCAAGCTGTCATTGCGAGAAGCCCTTGCGACGAAGCAATCCAGAGCCACGGGGGAAATGCCGCGTGCGTGGCCCTCGATCGCCACGCCTTCGGCTCGCGATGACGGATACAGGTTCATTGCCGTTGGTATAACTGGGCTGGCTTGGGCTTTGGCGGCAGCCACCCTCACCCCGACCCTCTCCCGCCAGCGGGAGAGGGGGAAGGAAGGGGTAAAGCGGCTGGGGGATCGTGCTCATACCACCGGCACTTGGTTTTGACTCGTCCCAAGCTGTCATTGCGAGAAGCCCTTGCGACGAAGCAATCCAGAGCCACAGGGGAAATGCCGCGTGCGTGGCCCTGGATTGCCACGCCTTCGGCTCGCGATGACGGATACAGGTTCATAGCCGTTGGCTGCCGCGGCGCCTGCCGTGGCGTTACGCTGCCGCGGCACCTGCCGTGGCGTTACGCTGCCGCGGCACCTGCCGCGAGGGCGAGCCGTGCCAGGGCGGGAAGCGAGGCGGCGCCGGTCTTGTGCATGATGGAGGCGCGGTGATTTTCCACGGTGCGCTGGCTGATGCCGAGGTCGGCGGCGATGTTCTTGCTGGGATGGCCGGCGAGCACCAGGCTCATGATCTCGCGCTGTCGTGTGGTCAGCCCGGCGACCTTGTCGGCCGCGGCCTGGTGCCACGCCGCGAGCTTTGCCGTATCGAGCGACCGCTCCATCGCGCGCGCGACGCTGGCGAGCAGACCCTGCCGGTCCACTGGCTTCTCGATGAAGTCGGACGCACCGGCCTTCATTGCGCGGATGGCCATGGGCACGTCGCTCTGGCCGGTGATCACGATCGATGGCGTGCCATGACCGTCCGCGCGCAGCCGCTCCAGCAGGTCGATGCCGCTGACGCCGGGCAGCGCCGCGTCGATCAGCAGGCAAGCGGCATTGGCGGGCTGGAAGGCTGCGAGAAAGGCCTCGCCGCTGGCGAAACCCGCAACGGCCCGGCCGTCGCTTTCCAGCACCTGCATGATCGCGTCGCGAACGGCGTCGTCATCGTCCACAACGGAGATCACGGGACCGGTCTCTGGCGGGGAGGCCAGCACGTGGGCGATGGCGGCGCGCAGCGCAGGCAGGCCGACCGGCTTGGTCAAGGCGGCGCATCCGCCGAGGGTCACCGCGCGCAAGGTGGCGTTGGACATGTCGCCGGTCAGGATGACCACCGGGATCGCCCGCCCGGCTGCCGCCCGGACCGAAGCGGCCAATTCCAGCCCGTTCGGGCCGTTGGGCAGGTTGTAGTCGGCCAGCACCAAATCCGGCATGTCGCGTGCCACGCAGGTCATGGCCTGCGGGCTGTCCGCCGCCGGCGTCACCCGGTGACCCTGGCTGCGGAGCAGCTCTACCAGCATCTCCCTGAGGTCTGGGTCGTCCTCCACGACCAGAATGCCGAGGCCGGCATGCTTGCCAACGGCGCCTGGGTGGGTCGCGGAAGCAGGCGCTGCTGGCGCCGGGTCAAGTCGCGGCAGCTCGATCGAAAAGTCCGAGCCATGACCGAAGCGGGATCGCACCTTGATGCGGTGGCCCAGCAGGTCGCCGAGGCGCTTGACGATCGACAGGCCGAGGCCCAGGCCGCGGCTGCGTTGCCGGGCTGCGTTGCCGACCTGGTAATATTCTTCGAAGATCGATGCGAGATCGACGTGTTCGATGCCGACGCCGGTGTCCCAAACCTCGATGGCGAGGAGGCTGCCGTGCCTGCGGCAGCCCAGCAGGACACGGCCCTTGGCGGTGTATTTGATGGCGTTGGCCAACAAGTTGCGGATCATCTGCTCCAACAGCTTCGGGTCGCTGCGCACCTGCTGATGGCAGGGCACGACGCGAAGCTCTATGGACTTTGCCTGCGCGTGATAGGTGAACTCGCCGCGCAGCCGCTCCAGCAAGGCGTCGATGGCGAACACCGAGACCGTCGGACTCACCGACCCGGCCTCGATCTCGTTGATGTCGAGCAAGGTGTCGAGCATGCCCGTGACCGTGCTCAGCGTGGTGTCTTGCCGGGCGACCAAGCTGCGCGCCTTGTCCCCGGTCACGGCATCGGCCAGCAGGGCTTGGAGCAGGGCCATGGTTTGCAGCGGCTGGCGCAGGTCGTGGCTGGCGGCGGCCAAGAAGCGCGTCTTTGCCGCGTTGGCCGCCTCCGCCTCCAGCTTGGCGAGCTGAAACGCCCGGGCTGCAGCGATGCGGGCGGTGATGTCGGTGAACGTGATCACCACCCCCTCCATCCGCCCGCTGGCGCGATACGGCAGGACGCTGCGGCGAAACCAGGTGTGGTCCGGATATTCGAGATCACGGTCTGGCGGATCGACTCCGGCTTGCACCGCCGCCACGTCCTCGATGAGCGAGGCGTCCGGCGCCAGGGCGGCGAAATCGGTCAGCTTGCGGCCGACGTCGGTCAGGATCACGGCGAAGTGGGCCTTGATGGCGGGGGTGAAGAAGCGGATGCGGCCCTCCAGGTCGAGGAACAGGATCGCGACCTTGGTGCTGTAGAGCACGTTCTGCAGGTCGTCCGACGTTGTGCGCTGGCGTTCCAGCGTTTCCTGCAACTGGCTGTTCACCGCGGTCAGCTCTTCGTTGAGCGACTGCAGCTCCTCCTTGGAGGCGACCATCTCCTCGTTGGTGGATTGGTATTCCTCGTTGACCGACAGCGCCTCCTCGTTGATCGCGCGCTGCTCCTCCCCCGACAGTTCGAGGTCACGCACCGTCTCCTGCAGTTCGGCTCGGGTCATGTCCAGCTCGCGCTCGAGCTCCACCATGCGTGCGGCCTGGCCAGGGGGCAGCGGGGCCGCCTCGCCGCGTTCCACCCGCTCCGCGTCGAGAAAGCAGACCAGCAGCATGGGCTCGCCGGCCTCCGCCACGGGATAGACGGCAAGGCTGAATGGCCGGCTGCCGTCCTCCCCGACCACCAAGCCGGCATCCAGCACGCGCGCCTTGCTGTCGCGGGCTGTCTGCAACGATGCGCGCAATTTCCCGCGCAATCCCGGCCGCGCCATCGCCAGCAGGTCGTGGCTGGCGTGACCCGGCGGCAGGCGGAGGTAGCGGTCGGTCGGCCCGAGCGAGAACAACACGGTGTTTGCCGTGTCGATCAGGACGGAGGCGGGCGCGAAGGCTTCCAACACCAGGCGGCGGCCGAGCTCTGCCAGTGGGGCAGGGCGTAGCATCGCGACCGATGGGACGGCCGGGCGGATTCGCCGCTCCTCGCCGGGGCGGACCAGGGCGGCGCCGAAGCGCGGCGTGGGCTGCCCCGGCTTGCCGGCAGAGGCATGTCCGACGCGCCGGTAGATGCGCTCGCTCTTCGCCACGGCTTCAAACCGCCCTTCGGCCGTCGCCGGGCTTTCGGCCGAACCGAGCAGCAGGATGCCACCCTCGCGCAGAGCGAAATGGAACGACTGGGTGAGGCGAGCCTGGGCATCCGGACGCAGGTAGATGAGCAGGTTGCGGCAGGACACCATGTCGAGCCGGGAGAACGGCGGGTCGGCGAGCAGGTCCTGCACCGTGAACACGATGGCGGCGCGCAGGTCGGGCGCGGCACGCCACCCGGCATCCTCGCGCACGAAGAACCGCGCCAGGCGCTGCGGGGACACCACCGCCTCGATCACGGCCGGGTAGGCGCCGTCGCGGGCCGCCTTGATCGCCTCGGCGTCCACGTCGGACGCGAACACCTGCAGCTTGATCGGGCGTCCTGCCGCCTCGATCTGCTCGAGGAACAGCATTGCCAGGGAGTAGGTTTCCTCGCCCGTGCTGCAGCCGGCAACCCAGACCCGCAACGGTTGGCCGGCCTGGTGGGCTGCCACCAAGGCCGGGATGGTCGCCCGCTCCAGGGTGTCGAACACGGCGCGGTCGCGGAAGAAGCTGGTGACGTGGATCAGCAGGTCGCCCGCCAGCGCGTCCAGTTCGGCGTGGTCGGCCCGCAGCATGGCATCGTAGCCTGCGATGTCGGCAGGGCGCAGGCCGGCCAATGCCATGCGCCGGGTGATGCGACGGGTCAGGGTGCCAGGTTTATAGAAGCGGAAGTCGTGGCCGGTCTCGGCCCGCAGCAGCTCGAGAACGCCAGCGAGAGTGTTTTCCGATTGCAGTGGATCGGAAGCAGGCTCTCGCTCGTCGTCTTGGCGCGCTGCTTCATCCGACGGCTGATCGCGTTTGGCCGGGTGATGCTCGCGGCCTTGGCCGCTCGGCTCGGGATGGGCGGGGCCGGTCTCGGCACTGGCCGGGCCGCCGGCGGACAAGGCGGCCGGGATGCCGGCGAGCGGCAGCACGAAGTCCGCCAGGCCGGTCGCGATCGCGCTGCGGGGCATGCCGTCATAGCCTGCCTCTGCCGGGTCCTGCACCGCGACGATGCCGCCATGCGTCTTGATGGACCGCACGCCGTCGGGGCCGTCGGTTCCGGTGCCGGACAGCACGACGCAGCCGGCCCGCGCGCCGTAGTGCTGGGCGAGCGAGTGGAGCAGGAAGTCGAACGGCATGCGGGCGCCGGGTCGGGCGGTCGGGGCCGTCACGTGCAACGCGCCGTCGGCCACGGACAGGTAGGTCCCGGGCGGTATGACGTAGAGGGTGCCAGGCGCGATGGGCAGACCGTCGGAGGCCTCGCACACGTCGAGCTGGGTATGCGGCGCCAGCAGGTCCGCCAACATGCTGCCTCCGGTGGGGTCGAGATGCTGGACGAGGATGAGCGCCATGCTGCTGTCCGCGGGCCACGCCTCCAGCAGCAGGGTCGCGGCTTCCAGCCCGCCGGCGGAGGGGCCAATGCCGATCACGGCCAAGCCCGCTGGCTGCGGCAGGCGGTTCGCCGGTGGCGAGGGTGGTGGGGCGGGCTGGGACAGGACCTCGGACATGGCGGCCCTCCGTTGCGGTTGAGGCTCGCGACCGAGGTGTAGCACGGTCCCGCGGCGTTTAGGGGGTTATCGGTGCGGCGATGCGCGGATGAGTAGTTTCCGTCCCTGCCGGCGTTCGGAACAAAGCTCTAGCTCAGTGTTTTGGCGAGCATGCTTCATCCGACGGTTGATCGGGCGATGCTCCAGCGAGGCTGCATGACCCGGCGGCATGACAACGATTGTGATTTGCCACTGCCATGAGGCGGCTTCGCATCTTGCTGGTCGAGGATGATGCCGTGATCAGCGCGCTTGTGGCCGACATCCTTGGCGAGCTGGGGCATGACGTCTGCGGCACCGCCAGGACAGAGCTGGAGGCCATCGATGCAGCCGCGCGGCACGTTCCGGACCTCATGATTGTCGATGCATACCTTGAGACAGGGAGCGGCGTATCCGCAATGAACGCGATCCTTCGGCGCATCGCCATGCCGCACATCTTCATGACGGGCGGGTCGCGCCAGATCATCCCGCCGCAAGCGACCGTGTTATACAAGCCGTTCAGCGCGGCCGGCCTGGCGGCAGCCCTGGAGCGCATCGCCGGGCAGCTCGCGGCAGTGGCAGGAGGCTCCGCCGATGCCCAGCCGTGACGTGTTCGCGCTCGACCGCTCGGGGTTCAATGGCTTCCTGTATGCGGCCATCGGCACCGAGGCAGGTGGGTCCTGCCTGACCGTGCTGTCTGCATTGGCAAGGCTCGGCGAGGATCCATGGGCGCAGGCGGCGATTTGGGCGCGGATGCCCACAGCCGCGTCCAGCGCGGCGCTGGCGGCCACGATCGCGCAGATGCCGGTCATGCCCGAGGACCAACTGGCGGCCGCGAGCACGGCGGCCCGGCTGGTTCAGCTGCTCTCGCCGCCAGCCGGGGCCGGCAGCGTCGCGGTTGCGTCGATGGCCACAGGACGAAGAAGCCGGTGGTGGTGGCGGCCGTGAGTAGTTTCCGATCCTGCCGTCCGCTCGCCGGGCGGTCTAGGCCAGTGTCGCTGAACCACGCGACGATGATGTTCAGCCGAGTGCTCTGACACATTGACCAGGCTCAGCATGGGTCAGAGCACTCGGTTTATTTGGATGGGTCGATTCAGCCAACGGGCTGAAGTGCCCGTCAGCATCGAACCACTAGGAGACCACAATGGCCCAGGATCATGACTTGCAGCAGGCGGTGCTCGCGGAGTTGGCATGGGAGCCGAGCGTGACCGCAGCCCATCTCGGCGTGTCGGCCAACGCGGGCGTGGTGACGTTGACCGGCCATGTGGAGGCCTACGCGGAGAAGATGGCCGCGGAGCAAGCCGCGTTGCGTGTCCGCGGCGTGAAGGCCGTGGCGGAGGAGATCGAAGTGCGTCTGCCGTTCGACCGCAAGCGCGGCGACGACGACATCGCGGCCGCGGCGCTCGAGCGGCTGGCGTGGAGCGCCGGCGTTCCGGCCGACCGTTTCGCCGTCAAGGTCGAGCGCGGCTGGGTGACGTTGAGCGGCGTGGCGGACTGGTATTATCAGAAGGAAGAGGCCGGGGCGGACGTCCGCCGCCTGATGGGGGTGGTGGGGCTGTCCAACCAGATCACCGTCAAGCCGCGCGTCGACACGTCGAGCCTCAGCGACGACATCAACCAGGCGCTGCACCGCTCCTGGTTCTTCAACGCGAGCAACCTGCACGTCAGCGCGCAAGGCGGGCATGTCCATCTCACCGGGACGGTCGGCTCGCAGCATGACCGGCAAAGCGCCGCGGCGACGGCCTGGGCGGCGCCTGGGGCCACGGACGTCGTCAACGACATCACCGTCAATTGAGCGGCTCATGGCAGACAATGCTCCAACGCTGCTGGTGAACTTGGCGACCGGGCAGTCCAACGCGGGACTGTTGCAAGTGGCTGGCGGCCTTGCCGGACGCCTCGGAGCGGCCATCATCGGGGTTGCAGCGCGGCAGCCCACGCAACCCGATGTGTCCGGCACCTGCTACGTGGCGCCGGACGTGTTCGAAGCGGAACGCGCCGAGACGGACGCCGAGATGCGTGGCGCAGAAGCCGAGTTCCGGGACGCTTTGCCGCTGCTGCGACTGGCCACGCAGGTGAGCATCGTGGAGATCGCGGCGGACGAGGACGTGGCAGCCGCACGGCAGCGCTTGACGGAGATCTCGCGCTGGTTGGCCAGACACGACATTGCCGTGGAGATGGTCGCGGCCCGATCGTCGGACGACGACGCGGCGCAGCTTCGGTCTATCGCCCAGGATGCGGGCGCCGGCCTCATCGTCGCTGGCGCCTATGGGCACAGCCGGTTGCGGGAATGGGCGTTCGGCGGCGTCACTCGCAGCCTGCTGCAACAAGGGGAATGTTGCGCGCTGCTGTCCCACTGAGGTCGGCAAGTCAGCGCGAACCGCTTTCGTGGCCGAACAGGCCCGGCACGTCGAACCAGCAAGGATCACGAACATGGACATCGCATCGGTTGCGATCGAACTTCCCGACCACAGCGTGGCTGAAGGTGTGAGCGGTGCCACGACTGCCGAGTTGCGGCTCATGGACGCTTACTGGCGGGCAGCCAACTACCTCGCGGTGGGGCAGATCTACCTCTACGACAACCCGCTGCTGCGGGAGCCGTTGACGCTCGCGCACGTCAAGCCGCTGGTGGTGGGCCACTGGGGGACGACGCCGGGCCAGAACTTCATCTACGTGCACCTGAACCGGGTGATCAAGGCTTACGACCTGGACATGTTCTACATTGCCGGGCCAGGCCATGGCGGCCCGGCGCTGGTCGCGAACACCTATCTCGAAGGCAGCTACACTGAGGTGTATCCTAACGTCGGCCAGGACGAGGCCGGGTTGAAGCAACTGTTCACCCAATTTTCGTTTCCCGGCGGCATCTCGAGCCACGTGGCGCCGAGCACGCCGGGTTCGATCCACGAGGGTGGCGAATTGGGCTACTCGCTGAGTCACGCGTTCGGCGCTGCGTTCGACAACCCGGGCCTGATCGTCGCCTGCATCATCGGCGACGGCGAGGCCGAGACCGGACCGCTGGCCACCGCGTGGCACTCCAACAAGCTGCTCAGCCCGGTGAGCGACGGGGCCGTGCTGCCGATCCTGCACCTGAACGGGTTCAAGATCAGCAACCCAACCGTGCTGTCGCGGATCGAGCCCGAGGAATTGCAGCGGTTCCTGGAGGGCTGCGGCTGGACGCCGTATTTCGTGGAGGGAGACGAGCCGGAGGCGATGCACCGGCTGATGGCCGACACGCTGGACCGAGCCGTCGGCGAGATCCATCGCATCCAGCACGAGGCACGCGCGGGTGGCGCCAAAGCCCGGCCACGCTGGCCGGTGATCGTGCTGCGCTCGCCGAAAGGCTGGACCGGACCGAAGCTGGTGGACGGCTTGAAGAACGAGGGCACGTTCCGGTCGCACCAAGTGCCTATCCTGGTGGACGCGGCGCATCCCGGCCACGTGGCCGAACTCGAGGCTTGGATGCGCAGTTATCGCGCGGAGGAGCTGTTCGACGCCCAGGGCCGGCTGATCCCGGAATTGGCGCAGTTGGCCCCCGCGGGCACAAGGCGGATGGGCGCCAACCCGCACACCAATGGCGGCGCGTTGCTGCGCGACCTGCGGATGCCGGATTTCCGCGACCACGCGGTGACGGTGCCCTCACCGGGCGCGGTTTCGGCTGGCGACACGACGGTGCTGGGCCGGTTTTTGCGCGACGTTGCCATGCTGAACCGGGACGGGCACAACTTCCGCATTTTCGGGCCGGACGAGACGCTGTCCAACATGATCGGCGCGGTGTTCGAGGCGTCCGACCGGCAGTGGGACGCGGCCACGGTGGCGGACGACGAGTTCCTTGCATCCGTCGGACAAATTCACGATTCCATGCTGAGCGAGCACCAGTGCCAGGGCTGGCTGGAGGGCTACCTGCTCACCGGGCGGCACGGGCTGTTCAACTGCTATGAGGCGTTCGTCCGTATTGTGGACTCGATGTTCAGCCAGCACGCCAAATGGCTGAAGGTGACGAAGGAGTTGCCTTGGCGGCGCGACATCGCCTCGCTGAACTACCTGCTCGCCTCGCACGTCTGGCAGCAGGACCATAACGGCTTCACCCACCAGGACCCGGGTTTCCTCGACCATGTGATCAACAAGAAAGCGGATGTGGTGCGCGTGTACCTGCCGCCCGATGCGAACTGCCTGCTGTCGGTGTTCGATCATTGCCTGCGCAGCCGCCATTACGTGAACGTCGTCGTCGCGGGCAAGCACGCCTTGCCGCAGTGGCTCACGATGGAGGCGGCGGTGATCCACTGCACGCAGGGCCTCGGCATCTGGCAGTGGGCGAGCAACGACCAGTACGATGCTCGAGGCGGGGGGCCGGACGTGGTGATGGCGTGCTGCGGCGACACGCCGACGCTCGAGATCCTGGCGGCCGTCTCGATCCTGCGCGAGCACCTGCCAGACCTGCGCATGCGCGTGATCAACGTGGTGGACTTGATGCGGCTGCAACCGGAGCTGGAGCACCCGCATGGCCTGAGCGACGTCGATTACGACGGGCTGTTCACCACGGACAAGCCGATCATCTTCGGCTTTCACGGCTATCCTGGGCTGATCCACCGCCTGACCTACCGGCGCGCCAACCGCCACCTGCACGTGCGCGGCTACAAGGAGGAAGGCACCATCACGACGGCGTTCGACATGCGGGTGCAGAACGATCTCGACCGATTCCACCTCGTGATGGACGTGGTCGCGCGAGTGCCGGGCCTGGGCAGCAAGGGCGTCTATCTCACGCAACTGATGCGGGACAAGCTGGTCGAGCACAAGCACTACATCGACAAGCATGGCGAAGACCTGCCGGAGATCCGCAATTGGATGTGGCGCAGCCGGGCATGACGCGCGAGCCGGCGACGCAGCCAGCAGCCAGCAGACAACAGCCAGCAGACAACGGCAAACCTGCAACTGAGTAGTTTCCGAACCTAGCGTCAATCGTCACCACCGTGCACAAAGTCAAATACTGAACGGGAGGCGTGCATGCTGTCCATTATTCTAGAGGCTCTGGTTCCCGTCTTCTTCGGCCTCGCCCTCGGCTACTTGGCCGGATGGACCCGGGACGTGAACAATACGCATGTTGCCGAACTGAATGCGATGGTGATGGATTTCGCCATTCCGGCGGCCATCTTCGCCACCATCGCCCAGGCGTCCCGCATGACGCTGTTGGCTCAGCTTCCTTTGGCCGCGATCCTCTCGCTCTCGATGCTGCTGGTCTACGGCGCCGTCTATCTCATGGCGCGCCGCCTGTATCACACCACCGCCGGCGAGGCGTCGGTGCAAGCCTGCACGACGTCACTGCCGAACTATGCCGCCGCTGGTCTGCCGCTGATCGCGGCCTTGTTGGGCAGCGCCAACGTCGTGGCCGTTGCGGTGTCCATCGCGTGCGGCGCCATCGTCGTTTCACCCCTGACATTGGTGATCCTGGAGGCGTCGGCGCAAAAGCCGGGCGAGCGGAAATTCGGCACCGTGCTGCTGCGGGCGTTCCGCAAGCCGATCGTCCTGGCGCCCGTGCTGGCGGTGGCGTTCGCGCTGAGCGGCGTCGGCTTGCCGGTGCTTGCGGTCAAGTCGCTGACCTTGATGGCCCAGGTGTCTGGCGGCGCCGCCCTGTTCCTCACCGGCCTTATCCTCTCCGCCCAGAAGCTGCGCCTCGGCCGCAGCGCCGACATCCAGACCATGGCCGCCAACGTGGCGCACCCGCTCATCGCGGCCGGGCTTGCTTGGTTGTTCGCCGCCTCGGCGCTGACCTCGCGCGAAGCGATCGTCCTGTCGGCATTGCCGTGCGGCTTCTTCGGCATCCTGTTCGGCCTGCGCTTCGGCATCAGCTCCGAAGTCGTGGGAACCACGTTGATCGCCAGCACCGTGCTGAGCGCCGTCACGCTGGCTGCTGCCATCTACTTCACTGCCGGAATGAGCTAGCGAAAAGGACCTGAATGATGGACGCCTTTCACAAGACTGACTGGACGAGCGAGCGCCGTACCCGCGAGGAGCGCATGACAGCCGCTCGGCCGTTCGCCGACGGGAAGATGGTCAGCGAAGCGCAGACGACGGCTCTGCTCGAAGCGGTGATCATGCCCGGCGACCGTGTCTGTCTCGAGGGGGACAACCAGAAGCAAGCCGACTTCCTCGCCGCCAGCTTGGCCGCCGCCGACCCGAACATCATCCATGACCTGCACATCGTGCAATCGGGCATCGTGCTGCCGGAGCATATCGACCTGTTCGAGAAGGGCATCGCGCGCAAGCTCGACTTCTCGTATTCCGGGCCGCAGGGCGGGGCCATCTCGCGGGCGCTGGACGCGGGCAAGATCGAGCTGGGCGCGATCCATACCTATATCGAGCTGTTCGGCCGTTACTTCATCGACCTCACCCCGCACGTCGCGTTGACCGTCGCGCGGGCCGCCGACCGGCACGGCAACCTCTACATGGGTCCGAACACCGAGGACTCGCCTGCCGTGGTGGAAGCGACGGCGTTCAAGAACGGCATCGTCATCGCGCAGGTGAACGAAATCCTGGATGAACTGCCGCGGGTCGATGTTCCCGGCGACCAGGTCGACTTCATCGTGCTGACAAAGCAGCCGTTCTTCGTCGAACCGCTGTTCACCCGGGACCCGGCGCAGATCACCGAAATCCAGATCCTCGCGGCGATGATGGCGATCAAGGGCATCTACGCCGAATACGGCATCAAGCGCATCAACCATGGCATCGGCTTCAACACCGCGGCGATCGAATTGCTGCTGCCGACCTACGCCGATGGGCTGGGGCTGAAGGGCAAGATCGCGACGCACTGGGCGCTCAACCCGCATCCCACGCTGATCCCCGCCATCGAGTCGGGATGGGTGCAGCAAATCCACAGCTTCGGCTCCGAAGTCGGCATGGACAACTACATGGCGGCGCGGCCCGACATCTACTTCACCGGGCGCGATGGCTCGATGAGTTCCAACCGGATGTATTGCCAGGTCGCCGGGCTGTATGCCGTCGATCTGTTCATCGGGTCCACCCTGCAGATCGACCTGCAAGGCAACTCCTCCACGGTCACGGCCGGGCGCATCGCCGGGTTTGGCGGTGCACCGAATATGGGCTGCGATCCGCATGGGCGCCGGCACGCCAGCGACCCATGGTTGAAGGCGGGGCGGGAGGCCAGCGGCGGCAATTCACCTTTGGCGCGCGGCCGCAAGCTGGTGGTGCAGTTGGTCGAGACGTTCAGCGAGAAGATGGTGCCGGTTTTCGTCGAGAAGCTGGAATGCATCGAGCTGGCGGAGAAGTACAAGCTGCCGCTGGCCCCGGTGATGATCTACGGCGACGACGTGACGCACATCGTCAGCGAGGAAGGCATCGCCAACCTGCTGCTGTGCCGCAGCGCGATGGAACGCGAACAGGCCATCCGCGGCATTGCCGGGTTCACTGACGTGGGGCGTGCGCGCGACCCGAAGATGGTTGCCGACCTGCGCGCGCGCAAGATCATCCAACGCCCGGAGGACCTCGGCATCAACCCGCTCGATGCGCATCGCAGCATGCTCGCGGCGCGGTCGATCAAGGACCTGATGCATTGGTCGGGCAACCTCTACGAGCCGCCGAGCAAATTCCGTAATTGGTAGGAGCAGCCGCTATGCTGACACTCGAATACAAGCACACCGCGACACGCCGCCTGGCCGGCGGCAGAGCGGAGGCGATCATCGGTGTGGTCGCCTCCGGCAACCTGGAGGTGCTGCTGGAACGCGTGCTGCCCGGTGCGGCCTGCGAAGTGCAGATTGCCACGCCGGTCAAAGGCTATGACGCCACGTGGGAAGCGGTCGTTGCCGAGTTCATCGCGCGCTCGTCGCCCGGCGGGTTGCGCATCTCGATCAATGACGGCGGCGCCCGGCCGGACACCGCGTATCTGCGGCTGATGCAAGGCTGCGCCTTGATGGAGCGGAATTGATGGAAGACGTCGCATCCCACGACACGGGGAGCTGGCTGCAAGCCACAGCGCGGCAACGGCTGGCGGGACTGCTGGACGCTGGCAGTTTCCATGAGTTCATCGGCCCCGAGCAACGGGTGGAAAGCCCGCATCTGCCGATCTTCGATCTACCCCGCGCCTTCGACGACGGCGTGGTGATCGGGCGCGGCAAGCTCGGCGGCGCCGAGGTGCTGGTGGCGGCGCAAGAGGGCCAGTTCATGGGCGGCACGTTCGGCGAGGTGAGCGGCGCGAAGCTGGTCGGCCTGGTGCGCGCGGCTCGGGATCATAAGGATCTGCCGCAGACGGTCCTGCTTCTGCTGGACAGCGGCGGGGTGCGGCTGCAGGAGGCCAACGCGGGCGAGCTTGCGGTCGCGGAGTTGATGCGCGCCATTGTCCAGGCGCGATGCGTGGGCGTGGCCGTGATCGCGCTGGTGGGCGGCAAGGCCGGTGCCTTCGGCGGCGCCGGGCTGACGGTGGGCACCTGCTCGCGCGTCGTGGTCTCCGAGCAGGGCCGTGTCGGCGTGACCGGGCCGGAAGTGATCGAGACCAACAAGGGCGTGGAAGAATACGACTCGCGCGACAAGGCGCTGGTCTGGAGCGTGTGCGGCGGCAAGAACCGGCGGCTCATCGGCATGGCCGATGCTTTCACCGACGACACGATGGATGGCTTCCGCACCGCCGCCCGCGCCCAGATGGCACGGTCCAAGCCGCTCGACCTTGCAACGCTCCAAGCCGAGCAGGTGCGTCTGGCGCACCGGCAGTCCACGCTCGGCGACTGCGACGACGCCGCCGCGATGTGGACGGTCATGGGGATCGCGCATCCCGACACCGTGCCGGACATGGAATCACAGCCCTTCATTCAACTTGCCGACAGCATCAAGGACGCTAATCATGACGCTCGATGAGGTCTTGGGCAGCCTGTTTCCAGGCGGCCATCAGGTTCAGGTCACCGCCGACGGCTGGATCACTGGCCACGCGACGCGGAAGCAGGGCGGCCCTATTTCGGTGATCGGCGTGGCCAACGGCGTGGCGCTCGGCAACGCCGGCGTGGTCCCCTTGGCGGAGCAGGTGCTGCAGGTCGTGGCCCGCGGCGGCGACGTGCCGATCCTGGTGCTGGTGGACACGCAGGGCCAGCTCATGGCGCGCCGCGACGAGATGCGCGGATTGAACGAGTATCTTGGCCATCTCGCGAAATGCCTGCTGCTAGCCAGCTATCTCGGCCACCGCACCATCGGGCTGGAATACGGCAAGGCGGCCGCCGGGTCGTTCCTGGCCACGGCGCTGGCGACGGACACGCTGGTTGGGCTGCCCGGCGCCGAGCCTGCCGTGATGGACATGCCGTCCATCGCCCGCGTCACCAAGCTGCCGGAGAGCCGGCTGCACGAGCTGGCCAAGACGACGCCGGTGTTCGCGCCGGGCCTGGACCACATGGTGGGCGTGGGCGCGGTCGCCGCCGTGTGGGACCCGGCCAAGCCGCTGGACGCGCAATTGGAGCAAGCCATCGCCGCAGCGTCGCCGAACGACGTGCGCGACGTGCTGGGCGCCGAGCGCCGCGGCCGGCCGATGGCGGCCGATGTGGCCCGCCGCGTCATCGCCGCCGCGACGGAGCAGGCCGTTTTCCATGCGGCGGCATGACCTCCTCCTGGTCGACCCGGCGGCTTGGCAGGCGGTGCTGGAGGACCATCCGCGGCTGAGTGCCCTGCCGCTGGTGGCTCGCTGGGCGGCGGAGCAGTGGCCGGTCATCGTCCGGCGCCGGATGGAGGGCGACGCCGGGTCTGTGATCCCTGCCGCATTGCCGCTGCCCCCCTGCTACGGCAAGCACCGGGTGGCTTTCAGCTTGCGGTCGCTACAGGGCGTCACAGCCTATCCGGCGGTGCTGCTGCGCGATGCCGCGCGGGTTGCGCCGCCAGAGTGGCAGACGATGATCGCCGCCGTGGTCGCTCTCGGCGGGCGGGCCGGCGTGGCGCCGCGGGTGTTCGGGGCGCTGCTTTGGGAATACCTTACCGCGTTGCCCTACCTGACGGAGCGTTCGGACCTCGACCTGCTGTGGGACGTATCCGATCATGCCACCGCCGCCACGCTGCTGGCAGGCCTGCAACGGCTGGACGCGCAAAGCCCGGTGCGTCTCGATGGCGAATTGGAGCTGCCCGGCGGCGGCGTGAACTGGCGCGAGATGGCGCTGTCGGCCGGGAGCGAATGCGACGAGGTCCTGGTGAAGACGATGCACAGCGTCGCGGCCTGTGACGTCGCCGGGTTGTTCGCCATGGCGCCGGCGCTATGAGGTCGGCGTGGTGAAGGCGGCCCGGCAGCTTGCCGCCGGCACCGTGCCGGCCTGGGTTCCCGCTTGCGTCGCGGCGTGGGCCCGAACGAGCTTGCTGGCGGAGCTGAACACCTGGCCGAAGCCAGGGCTCGTCAGCCATGTCGATCAGGGCAGCCACTTGGACATGGACGCGGCCACCTTCGAGACCAGCGCCCTCGCCATCGAACCGTTCTTCGCCCAATTGACCGAGGCGGGTGCGGCGGGCGCCGCCATGCCGGAGCTGCGCAGCATCGGCATGGCGGCCGAGCGGGCGATGTTGGCCGCCACGAATGGGATCAACACGCATCGCGGCGCGATTTTCGGCCTCGGCCTGGTGTGTGCCGCGGCCGGGGCTGCGGCGGGTCGCCAGCCGCCGCAATGGCGCGCGGCCATCCTTGGGGAAACGGTCCGCCAGCGTTGGGGACGCGGGATCCTGCGCGGGCCGATCCCGCTGCGCAGCCATGGCACCGAGGCGCTGCGACGCTTCGGGGCTGGCGGCGCACGGGCGCAGGCGGCGGCGGGCTTTCCCGATGTGCTGGCGTTGGCTTTGCCGGCATTGCGGCTCGCCCGGCACTCGCTCGCCCACGATCCGGAGGCCGCCCGCGTGCAGGCGTTCTTCACCCTGCTCGCCGCGGTGGACGACACGAACCTGCTGCATCGCGGCGGCGCCGAAGGCTTGTGCTTCGCCCAGCAGGCGGCGCAACGCTTTCTCGACGATGGCGGCGTCACCCAGCCGGAGTGGCGCGACAAGGCCGCCGTGGTGCATCGAGCCTTTGTGGCGCGACGCCTGAGCCCGGGTGGCTGCGCCGACCTGCTTGCCATCGCCTTGTTGCTCGACGCCTTGGAACACGCTGTGTTGGAGCAGGGGGCCCTGGAACACGCTGTGTTGGAGTTGGGGGCATGATCGGCACGGCCATCCTGTGCTCCGGGCAAGGGGGGCAGACCGCCGCGATGTTCGCGCTGCTGGCCGACGCGCCGGCCGCGGCGCCGGTGTTTGCGGCCGCCAAACGCGTGCTCGGCGGCACCGACCCGCGCGATCTCGTGCAACAGGCCGGCGACGATGCCATCCACGCCGATAAAGCCGGCCAGATCCTATGCTGCACCCAGGCGATGGCGGCCTGGGCGATGATCCGCGACCGGCTCCCGCGGCCGCTTCTGGTCGCGGGCTACAGTGTCGGCGAGTTGGCGGCCTGGGGCGTGGCCGGGCTGCTCGATGCGGCCGGCGTGATCGAGCTTGCCGCCCAGCGTGCCGCAGCCATGGACGCCGCCACCCTGCAGCCGTCGGGCTTGGCAGCGGTCCGCGGCTTGGCCCGCGCAGTGCTGGAGCCGATCTGCCAGGCGCACGGATGTTTCATCGCCATCGTCAACGCCGCGGACCAGATGCTGGTCGGCGGAACCCGGGTCGCTCTGGCGGAGCTGGTCCACGACGCCATGGCCGCCGGGGCCGCACACGTCACCATGCTGCCGGTTGCCGTCGCGTCCCACACACCGCTCCTGGAGACTGCCAGCGCTGCGTTCCGGACGTGCTTGGCCGCGGCGGCGATCCGCCCCAGCCTGCCGCCCGGCATCCGGCTGCTGAGCGGGATCGACGGTGGCGCGGTGTTCGATGTGCCCGGCGGTGAGGCCAAGCTGGCGCGGCAGATCCAGCAGACGGTGGATTGGGCTGCCTGCATGGACTCGTGCCGCAGTCTGGACGTTACGAAAGTCATTGAACTGGGACCTGGCTCGGCGCTGGTCCACCTGATCAGGGACGTATTGCCTGGGGCCGACTGCCATAGCCTGAGCGAATTCCACTCGCTCGAGGGCTTCGTCAACTGGGCGACGCACGTGCCTCGGGACGGACTACGCCGGTGAGGCTGGGGATGCCAGGCTCAGAGGCTGGCACTTGCAGCGGGACGGGGTAGACGCGGGTGGCGATGGCGGAGCGGGTGGCCTCGTCGTGCGCGATCGCCAAAATTGCGGCGCCGCGGGCGCGGGCTTCCGCCACCAAGGCAATCACCACGGCGCGGTTCTCTTCGTCCAGCGACGCCGTGGGCTCGTCCAGCAGCAGGATGGGGTGGCCGCCCAAGAAGCCGCGCGCCAGGTTAACGCGCTGCTGCTCGCCGCCGGAGAACGTGGCCGGGGGTAGGGCGTGCAAGCGCTCGGGCACGTTCAGGCGGAGCAAGGTGTCGCGGGCTTGCTGCCGGGCCGCGTCCAACGCCACGCCGCGGACGGTGAGCGCTTCGGCCACGATCTCCAGCGCTGGCACGCGGGGCACCACCCGGAGGAACTGGCTGACATAGCCCAAGGTCTCGCGGCGGACGGCGAGCACGGTGCGGGGGTCGGCGGCGGCTAGGTCGATCCAATCCCCGGCGTGGCGCACCAGGATGCGGCCGCCCTCGGCGCGATAGTTGCCATACAGGCTGCGCAACAAAGTGGACTTGCCGGCGCCGGACGGGCCGGACAACACGACGCACTCGCCGGCATGCAGCTCGAGGTCCACCCCGCTCAGCACGGGCAGGCGCAACCCGCCCTGCAGATGTAGGGTGAACGACTTGGCCAGGCGCTCGGTGCGCAGCATCGCGGCGCCGGTCATGCCTGTAGCACCGAGCTGACCAGGAGCTGCGTGTAGGGGTGTTGCGGGTCGTCCAGCACTTGGTCGGTGAGCCCGGTTTCCACCACGCGGCCGCGCTGCATCACCAGGATGCGCCCGGCGAGCAGGCGGGCGACGGCCAGGTCGTGCGTCACCAGGACGGCGGCGATGCCGAGGCGCTGGACCAGGCTGCGGATCAGGTCCAGCAGGCGGGCCTGGACCGAGACGTCGAGCCCGCCGGTGGGTTCGTCCATGAACACCAGGCGCGGGTGGGTGACGAGGGTGCGGGCGATCTGCAGGCGCTGCAGCATGCCGCCGGAGAAGGTGCGGGGCAGGTCGTCGAGGCGCGCCGGGTCGATTTCCACCTGGCGCAGCCAGTCGGCGGCGATGGCGCGGATGTCGCCGTAGTGGCGGGAGCCGGCGGCCATCAGGCGCTCGCCGACATTGCCGCCGGCGGAGACGGCCATGCGCAGCGCCATGCGCGGCTCCTGGTGCACGAAGCCCCAGTCCGACCGGTGCAGCGCGCGCAAGGCGGGAGCGGGCATGCGGTGGATGTCGTGCGGGTGGCCCGCCGGGTCGCGGTAGGTGACGACACCGGAGTCAGGGTGTTGGCGGCCGGAGAGCACGTTGAGCAGCGTGGTCTTGCCGGAGCCGCTTTCGCCGACGATGGCGAGCACCTCGCCGGGCCAGAGGTCGGCGTCCACACCGTCGAGCGCGGGGGTGGCGCCGTACCGCAGGTGCAGGTCGCGGGCGCAGAGCAGGGTGTCGCTCATGCGGCGCGCTCGCGGCGGGTGCTGCAGAAGTCGGTGTCGGAGCAGACGAACATGCGGCCGCCGCGGTCGTCGGTGAGGACCTCGTCGAGGTAGCTGGCGGTGGCGCCGCAGAGGCTGCAGGCGTACGGGGCGCGGGTGAGGCGGAACGGGTGGTCGGTGAAGTCGAGCGGGCGGACCTCGGTGTAGGGCGGGACGGCGTAGACGCGGCTTTCCCGCCCGGCGCCAAACAGTTGCAGCGCGGGCATGGCGTGCATCTTCGGCGTGTCGAAGGCGGGGATCGGCGAGGGGGCCATGAGGTAGCGCCTATTCACCATCACCGGGTAGTCGTAGCTGATCGAGACGTGGCCGTAGCGCGCGATGTCCTCGTACAGCTTCACGTGCATGAGGCCGTATTCCGCGAGGGCGTGCATGCGGCGGGTTTCGGCGCGGCTGGGCTCGAGGCCGGAGAGCGGCTCGGGCTGCGGCACCTGGTAGACGATGATCTGGTGCTCGCCGAGCGGCGTCTCGGGGATGCGGTGGCGGGTTTGGATGACGGTGGCGTCGGCGGTGCGGGTGGTGGTGGCGACGCCGGCGGTGCGGGCGAAGAAGCGGCGGATGGAGACGGCGTTGGTGGTGTCGTCGGCGCCCTGGTCGATCACCTTCAGCACGTCCGTGGCGCCGAGGATGCTGGCGGTGACTTGGATGCCGCCGGTGCCCCAGCCATAGGGCAGCGGCATTTCACGCGAGGCGAAGGGGATTTGGTGGCCGGGGATGGCGACCGCCTTGAGCAGGGCGCGACGCAGGCTGCGCTTGGTCTGCTCGTCGAGATAGGCGAAGTTGTAGCCGTTCATTCGGCGGCCTCCCGTTCGGTGGCGTCGGCTTCGGCGCGCATGCGGCGCACGGTTTCGAGTTCGCTCTGGAAGTCCACGTAATGCGGCAGTTTCAGGTGCTCGACGAAGCCGGTGGCCTGGATGTTGTCGCAATGGGAGAGCACGAATTCGACGTTCTGCGCCGGGGCGGTGACGTCCTCGCCCAGTTCGGCAGCGCGCATCGCCCGGTCCACCAGCGCCATGCCCATCGCCTTGCGTTCGCCGTGGCCGAAGCATAGGCCGTAGCCGCGGGTGAATTGCGGCGGCACGGTTTTCGACCCGGCGAATTGGTTCACCATCTGGCACTCGGTGAGGGTGAGGTCGCCGATGTCGATGGGGAATCCTAGTTCGGGCGGCTCGATCCAGACGGCGGCGTCGCCGACGCGGAGTTCGCCGACGAAGGGATGGGTGCCGCCGTAGCCGCGCTGGGTGGAGTAGCCCATCGCCATGAGGAAACCCTCGTCGCCGCGCGCCAGGGCTTGGAGCCGGAGGTCGCGCGTGGCGGGGAAGGCGAGCGGCTGGCGGGTGAGGTCTCGCGGTTGCGTGGTGGTTGCGGTGTCGGGCTCGATCAGGCCTTCGCGGCCGAGCATGTCGGTGACGCGCGGGGTGGGCTCGGCTGCTGCGGGCTCGGCGGGTGCGGGTGGCGGCGGCTGGGGTGCGAAGTCCAGCAGGCGATGCGTGTAGTCGTAGGTGGGGCCTAACACCTGGCCGCCCGGCAGGTCCTTGAAGATGGCGGAGACCCGGCGGCGCAGATGCATCGCGGCGGTGTCGACCGGGCGGGAGGCGGCGAAGCGGGGCAGGGTGGTGCGGAAGGCGCGCAGCAGGAAGGCGGCTTCGACCAGGTCGCCTTGCGCCTGCTTGATGGCGAGCGCGGCCAACGCCGGGTCGTAGCAGGAGCCCTCGGCCATCACGCGGTCGACGGCGCGGCCGAGCTGTTCGGCGATCTGCGTGGTTTCGAGTTCGGGGACGGCCGGGTCGCCGCGACGCTCGCGGGCGAGCCAGGCGTGGGCGGCGTCGATCGCCTGTTCGCCGCCTTTGACCGCGACATAGGCCATGCCTAAGCCTCCTCGAAGTGGGTGGTGCGGGGCAGGGCGCAGAGCTGGGCGCCGGCGCAGAGCACCAGGTCGACGCCGCGCGGAAACAGGGCGTGGTTCGCAGCCCATTGCGCGGCGAAATCGGGCGGCAGGCCGGTGACGTGCAGTGTGGCGGTCGACGCGATGCCGGGGCCGCTCAGGCGGTAGCCGCGTCCGCTGCCGAGCGCTTCGACTTGCAGGATCAATGTCGCGCTGTCTTCCGGGCCGGCGTCGGTGCCGGCGTTGAGCGTGGCGAGAGGCGGCATGGCGAGGGCGCACAGGAAGGCGGCCGCATCGGGCTCTGCGCGGGTGGCGCCGCAATGGAAGGCGAGCCAGGGCCAGGCGTCGCTGGCGGCGGCGTCCAGCCAGAGCGGGGACTCGGCGTCCACCAAGGTGAGCAAGGCCGCGGCGGTGGCGGGGGCAAGGGGTGCGGGCGGCTGCAGGGCTTGGCCGGCGGGGTGCAGGGTGCCGGGGCGGGCCATCGCGTCCAGCAGGGCGCGGAAGCAGGCTTGCGCCTCCGTCACCGGGTCGGAGAAGCCGGGCTCGAGCATCAGCCGCGCATCGTCGACAGGGTGAAGAACTGCACCCGGGTGGCGGCGGCCTCGGCGGCGAGGGCGGTGCGGCGGGCGGCTTGCGCCTCGGCCAGGGGGGCGATGACGGCGGCTTGCAAGGCCGGGTGGTGCGCCGGGTCCTGCAAGGCGGCGTCGAGTGCCGCGGCCAGTTCGGCTTGGCGCAGGTCGCGGCCGGCCACGTAGGCGTGGCCGATTTGGCCGGCTGGCGTGCGCACGGTGCAGCGCGCGACGGTCATTTCGCCGAGGTTGAAGGCGTCACCCCCGCCACCGGCGCGGCCGCGGACCATGACGGTGCCGATTTCCGGGCCGCGCAGGAGGGTGTGGGGCGGCAAGGCGGGAAGAGCGGCGAGATGGCGCTCGATATCCGTGGTTTTGGCGCGGGCGAGCACGGCCATCCAGCGCTGCCGGTCGGTGAGTGGGGGCTCCATGCGGGTGTTCCAAGCTGTATAGATGTCTAGACAACTATCGGCACGGCAGCGTAGTGTCAAGCACCATGCAGCAACGCCCGCCCAATCATGGATGAAGATGCAGTGACAGCGCAGCCCGGGCTGGCGCGCTGGCGGCAGATCAGCCAGGCGCTGCGCGGGGCGATCGAAGCGGGCGAGTTCCGGCCAGGCGCGCAGCTTCCCACCGAAGCGGCTCTGGCGGGGCAGTTCGGCGTCAACCGGCACACGGCGCGGCGGGCGCTGGAGGATCTGGCCCGCGCCGGGCTGATCCGCACCGAGCAGGGGCGCGGCTCGTTCGTGACGGAAGACGTGCTGGACTACGAAGTCGCCAGCCGGACGCGGTTTTCCGAGTGGCTGCGGCGGCACAACCGGGAGGGCGGCGGGCGCGTGCTGGAGCTGCGGCAGACGGTGGCCGACGCGGGCGTGGCCACCGGCCTGCAGGTGAACGCGGGCGACCCGGCGGTGCTGATGGAGCGGCTGGGGCTGGCGGAAGGCAAGCCGGTCTCGCTGGCTCGGCACTGGTTTTCCCCGGTGCGGCTGCCGGGCATCTTTGCGGCGTTGCGGGGCGAGGACAGCATTACGGCGGCGCTCGCACGGGTGGGCGTGGCGGATTACCTGCGGCAGTCGACGCGGGTGACGGCGCGGCTGCCCACGGCGGCGGAGGCTGCGCTGCTGGAGATGCCGCGGGCGCGGCCGGTGCTGGTGTGCGAAAACGTCAACGTCGATTGCGACGGGCAGATCGTGGAGTTCGGCGTGGCGCGGTATCCGACGCCGCGGGTGCAGATCGTGTTCGAACCTTAGGGCTTGTTCGACATTAATCGCATCGACTGGCGGCGTCGAACAAGCCCTAAGCCTTTATTTTGGGCGGCAGCTTTGTCGGCGTGCCGACGCACTTATTTGCCAACGCTGCCTTAGGAGAAACCGAAGTGGAGCTTGCGATCACGGGCGGGCAGGTGCTGTTGCCTGGAGAAGGCGTTGTGGCAGCCGATCTCTTCGTGGCGGAAGGCAGGATCGCCGAGCGCGACCCGGGCGGGCGGCGGTTCGACGCGACGGGGCTGCTGGTGCTGCCCGGCATCGTCGACCTGCATGGCGATGCGTTCGAGCGCCAAGTCCAGCCGCGGCCGGGCATCGACTTTCCAGTGCCGCTCGCCATGGCGGAGACCGAGGCGCAGTTGCTGGCGAACGGGATTACCACCGCGTTCCATGGTGTGACGCTGTCCTGGGAGCCGGGGCTGCGCAGCGTGGCGATGTGGGGGCGGGTGCTGGAGGCGTTGGCCGCGCCGCGCGCCCGGCCGGGCTGCGACATGCGGGTGCATATGCGGTGGGAGGCGTTCAACCTGCCGGCGCTGGACGTGGCGGTGGCCGCCATCGAGAGCGGACAGGTGCATCTGCTGGCGTTCAACGACCACACGCCCAGCATCCTGCGCAAGATTCCCGATCCGGTGCAGGGCGCGGAGTACAGCAAGCGGGCGGGCGTGACGCTGGAGGCGTTCCGCGAGTTGGCGGGCCAGATTGCGGCGCGGGCGGAGGAGGTGGGGCCCGCACAGGCGCGCTTGGCCGCGGCGGCGCGGGCGGCGGGCTTGCCGATGGCCAGCCATGATGACGGCAGCGTGGCGGAGCGCGACGGCTTTCGCGCCTTGGGGGCCGGCATCTGCGAGTTCCCCACCTCCGAGGCGGTGGCGCGGCATGCGACGGAGTGCGGCGACTGGGTGGCGATGGGCAGCCCGAACGTGTTGCGCGGCGGCTCGCATATCGGCTGGGCCTCGGCGGCGCGGATGGCCGAGGCGGGGCTCTGCCGCGTCCTGACCAGCGACTACTACTACCCGGCGTTGCTGCAAGCGCCGTTCATCTTGGCGGGGCGCGGCGAGATGGGCTTTGCCGACGCTTGGGCGCTGGTGTCGGCCAATCCGGCGCAGGCGGCGGGGCTTGGTGACCGGGGTACGGTGGCGCCGGGCCGCCGGGCCGATTTGGTGGTGGTGTCGCCGGGGCCGGCGCCGCGGATCGTTGCGACCATGGCGCAGGGCTCGCTGGTGTTCCTGGCTGCCGATGGCGTGGACCGGCTCGGGGGTCACGTTCACTGAACTGTCACGCGCCTCTGAGTGGGTGGCTATGGTTTGGTGCGGCGCGATGTTGCAACTCGAAAGCCTCGGTAAGAGCTTCAACGGCAAGCAGGCCGTGACGGGCGTGTCCCTCAGCGTGCCCAATGGCGCGTTCGTGGGCGTGATCGGGCGGTCGGGGGCGGGCAAGTCCACCCTGTTGCGCATGATCAACCGGCTGGTCGAGCCCACCACCGGCAGCATCCGCTACGACGCGCTGGACGTGACCGGCTTGGGCGGCCGCGGCCTGCGGGAGTGGCGGCAGCGTTGCGCCATGATCTTCCAGCAGTTCAACCTGGTGAACCGGCTGGACGTGCTGAGCAACGTCATGATGGGGCGGCTGGGGCATATGCCGGCGTGGCGCGCGGCGCTGAAGCTGTGGCCGCACGAGGACAAGCTGATCGCGCTGGCGGTGCTCGAGCAGATGGACATCGTGGCGCTGGCGGCGCAGCGGGCGGAGGAGCTGTCGGGCGGGCAGCAGCAGCGGGTGGCGATCTGCCGCGCGCTGGTGCAGGAGCCGAGCATCATCCTGGCCGACGAGCCGATCGCCTCGCTCGACCCGCGCAACACCAAGATCGTGATGGACGCGCTGCGGCGGATCAACGGCGAGTTCGGCATCACCGTGCTGTGCAACCTGCACTCGATCGACCTGGCGCGCAGCTACTGCGACCGGCTGGTGGGGATGGCGCAGGGCCGCATGGTGTTCGACGACGCGCCCGCCGGGCTCACCGCCGACACCGCGCGCGAGCTGTATGGCCTCGAGGCGGACGAGGTGATGGGCCGGAGCGAACCCGAGCGCACCGCCGACACCGTTCTGTAACGAGACAGGATGCTGCGAAGGCGGCATGAGCCGTCTCATCGTTTCATGAGGGGACCATCATGCTGCTTCACCGTCGCTCGCTGCTGGCCGCGGCACCCGCCGTCGCCATCGCCGGCACTGCCCGCGCGCAATCCTGGAAGGCGCAATACCCCGAGCTGGTGTTCGCCGTGGTTCCGGCGGAAAACGCGTCCGGCGTGATGGACCGGTATGCGCCGTTCATGGCCTATCTCACCAACGCGATCGGCACGAAAGTGACGTTGCGGGTGGCGAACGACTACGCCGCGGTGATCGAGGGCCAAAAGGCCGGCAACGTGCACATCGCCTATTATGGCCCGGCGTCGTTCTCGAAGGCGCTGATCATCGGCGTGAAGACCAGCGCGTTTGCCATCGACGTGAACTCGGATGGCAGCAAGGGCTATTACTCCGTGTTCTACGTGCTGGCGAACAGCCCGTACAAGACGATCGAGGACCTGAAGGGCAAGAACCTCGGCTTGGTCGATCCGAATTCGACCTCGGGCTACAACATGCCGTTGTACAAGCTCAACAAGCTCGGCATCAAGCCGGACGCGTTCTTCAACAAGGTCGTCGTCACCGGCAGCCACGAAAATGCGCTGATCGCGCTCGCCTCGGGCGAGGTGGACGTCGCGGCCAACTGGTGGAACGCCGACGACGACAGCAATCTGACCCGGATGCTGAACAAGAACATGCTGAAGACCAGCGAGGGCAAGCCGCTGACCAAGGCCGACTTCCGGATCATTCTGAAGTCGGATCTCATCATCAATTCGCCCACGGCGATGCTGGATGATCTTCCGGCGGACCTGAAACAGACCATCAAGGCGGCGTTCTTCGACGCGCCGCAGAAGGCGCCGGAGGCGTTCGCCAAGCTTTCCGATGGCAAGAACCGGCCGTGGCAGCCGATCACCAATGCGGACTATGACGACACCATCAAGCTGGTCCGGTTCGTCGACAGCCTGCGCAAGGCGTAATCCAGGCGGGCTGCGGGGATGACGATCCCCTTGCGGGTGCGATGACGATCCCCTTGCGGGTGCAGGGCAGAGCCCTGGAGGCCACGCTCCACGTCGCCGCCTATGACGGGCTGACCTATCGCCGGCGGTTGCGCGCCGCCGGCGCCATCGGGGTGCTGCTCGGAACGCTGCTATTGGCGTGCTGGGTGGCGGAGGTGCGTCCGGTCGTGTTCGTCAGCCATTTCGGCCGCTTGTTCGACTACCTGTCGGACCTGCTGCACCTGGACTCGGGCGAGCCGGTGTGGACGTCGCCGGCCGAGTGGTTCTGGGGGTTGCCGCGCTGGCTGCGCGCGTTGGGCGAGACGCTGATCCTGGCCTACTCCGGCACCATGCTGGGCTGCTTGGGCGCGCTGATGCTGTGTTTTCCCGCGAGCCGGAATTTCTCGCGCTCGGCGTTCATCCGGGCGCTGGTGCGCCGTTTCCTCGAGTTCTGCCGCACCGTGCCGGACATCGTGTTCGCGCTGGTGTTCGTGATCTGCTTCGGCTTGGGCCCGCTGCCCGGCGTGCTGGCGATTGCCATCCACACGATGGGGACGGTGGGCAAGCTGTTTTCCGAGGTGGTGGAGAGCATCGACGAGCGGCCCGTGGAGGGCGTGCGGGCCAGCGGCGGGGGGTGGTTCAGCCAGGTGCGGTACGGCGCGTTGCCGCAGGTGCTGTCGAATTTCGTGAGCTATGCGCTGTTGCGGTTCGAGATCAACGTCCGCATCGCCGCGGTGCTGGGCTTCGTGGGCGCGGGCGGGATCGGCTACACGCTGCTGATCGCGGTGCGGAAGTTCTATAACTCGGACGTGAGCGCCATGCTGGTGCTGATCGTGATTACGGTGATGCTGATCGACTGGGGCACCGAGAAACTGCGCCATCGCCTGGTGAGCGTGACGGGCTGATGAGCGGGGTGGGCGTTGCGATGCTGGGAGCGCGCGCCGGGCTGGAGCAGCGGCATGCGGCGCTGCTGCGGCCGGACATAGGCCTTCGTTTGCGGGTCGCCGGGTCGGTGGGCGCGGCCTTTGCGGCGCTGGTGGCCAGCCTCTGGTATGCCGGGCTGTCGCCCTCGGTGGTGCTGCATGGGCTGGGGCGGATGGGCTCGGTGGTCAGCCTGATGCTGCCGCCAAACCCAGAGGGCTGGCCCAATGTCTGGTTCTACCTGCGGGCTCTCGTGCAGACGGTCGCCATCGCCTTTGCCGGCACGTTAGGCGCGGCGGTGGTGGCGTTTCCGATCGCCTTCCTGGCCGCGCGCAACGTGGTGGGCAATTGGCTGATCCACGTGCTGACCCGGCGCTTCTGCGACACCATCCGCGGGGTGGATACGCTGATCTGGGCGCTGATCTGGATCAACGTGGTGGGATTGGGGCCGTTTGCCGGGGTGCTGGCGATCATCACGACCGACATCGGGGTGTATGGCAAGCTGTTCTCGGAGGCGATCGAGACCGCGGATCGCAAGCCGACCGAGGGCGTGCTGGCGGCGGGGGGCAATTGGCTGCAGTCGATCCGGTTCAGCCTGATCCCGCAGTTGTTGCCGGTGGTGCTGAGTCAGTTGCTGTATTTCTTCGAGAGCAACACGCGCGAGGCGACGGTGTTGGGGATCGTGGGTGCGGGCGGGATCGGGCTGCCGCTGTCGGAGATGATCCGCACCGACGAGTGGCGTCAGGTGTCGTTCATCATCGTGCTGCTGCTGATCGCGGTGGGGGTGACGGATTGGGCTTCGGCGCGGTTGCGGGCGGCGCTGGTGGGGCGGCGGGGTTAGCGGGCGCTGCTTGCTACGCTTGCGATTGTGCGCGGACGTGTTTCACGCGGCGGAGATGGGCGCGGCGGGCTTTCGGGCCGGCTTTCTCGATGCCGCGGGCGGTGCGGATGGTGCGAGGGAGGCCGACGAAGCGCTCTTCAGGGTCCCAAAACTCGACGCCGAGGCAGCCAGCGGCCATGACGCGCTCGGCCAATGCATCGGTGGCGAACGGCCACAAGCGCAGTTCGTCGGCGTAGAACAAGTCCGTTTGCGGCTGCAAGTCCGCCCTCAAGGCGAGTTGGCCGAGAAGCCTCACGGAGCGGTAGGTGCCGCCGATATGACGGTCGACTTTTTCCTCGATCCTTACCTCCGAGCGGTCCAGGTCGACAGTGGGTTGGGAGGCCAACACCCGCATGACTTGATACTGCATGGCATGCACTCGCGGGTCTGGTGCGCGGATTTCCACGGGGAGAAACTGAACCACCTCGGGCGGCAGCGCCATCGCCTCGCGCAAACGCGCGGAGCATAGTTTGAACCTGGATGGAGATAGATAATCGGGAGTGAAGCCATCCATTGACGGATGATGATAGATTAACGTGGGAGTATGCGCTGGCAGCGGATATTTGTTGCAGAGGACCATGCCATGCTTCTTCGCAAGTAAGTAATCTTGCTCGGCAAATTCGTCTTCATTGATGTAGTTTGTATCTAAATGATACGCGATTATCCTCGTATGATAGTAGGAACGATCAACTGTATCCAGATCGAACACCCAGACTGGCGGATTTCTAGCCGTTGCTTGAGTTGCTGGTGTCGGCACCTTCCGTAATCCTCTGCAGACCCATCAAACGAAGCCTCTCTTCGCGCAGAAGTTTCTCGAGTTCGCTTCGAGCGGCTCTGTCCTTGATAGGACTATCTTCAAGACCATAGTCGCTATCAAGCTCTATTTTCAGTTTGTCGAGTTCTGTTTCTTCAGCCTTGTTTCAAGCAGGATGTCCGCTGTCATCGACCGGCCGGTTGATGCCGGCCCGGCGCAGCTTCTCCTGCGCCGCCAGGGAGTTCGGCACCGCCGCAACGTTGGCGTCCTCGTCCGTCTTGAAGCCAGCCCGCGCCGCGCCGCGCAACACGCTGTGGCCCTTGCGGATCAGCTCCATCGGGATGAGGTGATGCGCGCGCCACTCGCTGTCCGACAGGATTGCCGTCACCTCCGGGTCGCCGCGGCGCGCGGCTTGACGGGCGCGGTCGGTGTTGGTGCGCTCGTCGCCTTCGAGACCGTCATTGCGGCGGCTTTCCAGGATGAACGGACCCGGTTCCACAATCTCGGCGCCGGGTTGAATGGTGGGCAGGGTGGCCGGTGGTGAGCCGGTTGGGATCGCCGGCAACCGCACCGTGTTGTCCGAGCCGGTGTGCCCGGGCAGGTCCGGGCCGGCCACCATCGGTGGCAGGGGCGGGATCGGGGGCGCGACCGGGAAGGCTTCGGCGTGGGGCTTGCGGCCGGGCAGGTTGCGCGCCCAGCCCTGCGCGGTGGGCGAGTTCACGAACCAGTAGCGGGCGGTGCCGATCAGCATCGCGACGGACGCGCCGATCGCCACGCCAGCCAGAAACTCGGGCAGCGCGGCCAGGGTGATCAGCGCTTCGACGCCTTCCACGGCCACCGTCACCAGGGTTTCGGCGGTGAGCGGGGCTTCCGCGGTCACAGTGACGGAGCCAGTGGCGCCCAGGTGCGCGCGCCGTTTCTCCCGCTCGTCCGCGGTGTGATAGATTTCGTTGGTGCCGGGGGCAAAACCGACAGGCAGCAGGTCGATCGGGAACTCGGGCTGGCCGTCGCGGCCCTCGGGCCAGTCGCGGCCGCGCGCGTCCTGCGGCCAGGGCTTGCCGCCGAGCGTCAGCTTGCCGGACCAAGGCAGGGTCATGCTGATGGGGATGCGGATTTCGTCGGAATAGCGCGGCTCGTCTGCCATGCGCAGGCCTTACAAAGTAAGTTAGACAGACTAACGCAAGTTGTCAGCGGTCGCAATGAAGGAGCGGCGGATCCAGTTGGGCTGGGAGTGCGTCGCCCCTTATCCCGCCCTCCGGCACCATTGCGCGTGTTCCGCGCGCGGAACCTGGCGGCGCCTCCGCCCTCTCCCACAGGGAGAGGAAGCGGGTCGCTAACGGGGGTTGCGGTTAGGCCTTCTTCCTCGCGACGACCCGGCGCTTGCCGGCTGCGGGGGCGGCGGCTTTGGCGGCTTTGGCGGTTTGGCAGGACCCCATCTCCGGCGGCACCAGCTCCTTGCCGGCAGCGTATTGCGGCAGCACGGCGGCCGAGGGCAAGGCCATCACCTCGTCGAACACCAGCTTGTTGCGGGGGCAGAAGTCGCTGCCCTGGTGCTGGCCCATCTCCCCCTGCTCGTTGGCGAGCAAGGTGATGTAGCTGTCGTATTCCCTCTGCGCCGCCTTGCCGTATTCATGCTTGAACCAGGCGTTCACCACGCCGTCCTCGCGCACCAACTCGCTGCGGTAGCGCCCCACGAAGCTGTTGTAGGCGTCCTCGTCGCTGCAGCCGACCGCCAGCACGGAGAGCTCGCTTTTCAGCGCCCCCACCTCGAAGGCCGACTGGTCGGCACTCGAGGGACAGCGCAGTTGGGCATGCGCCGCAGTGGCCGAGAGCAGGCCAGCACAGGCGATCAGCGTGGGGGCAAGGCGTCGGCTCACTTGGCAACTCCTTTGTTTGCGGCTGGGGTGTTTGCGGCTGGGGTGTTTGCAGGTTGAGCGGGTGCGGCGCCGGCGGGTTGGACGGAGACGCCGAGGATCGCGTTGCCCGGGATCAGCTCGACGGAGAAGTTGTCAGCCACGGCGGCGGAGTCTGGCGTGTAGTCGATGCGGGTGTCGTCGCCCACCGTGTGGATGAACACCTTGCCCTTGTCCGGCCGGCGTTCCACCAGGCCGGCGGAAAACGGCTTGCCGCCGTCGGCCACGCTCAGGCCGCACCAGCCGTGGCCGCCGGTGGTCATGGCGGCGGCGACCGTCTTGCCGGCCTCGGGCGTCACCGAGGGGGCGGTGCAGACCGCGGCCTTGCCCTCCAGATCGCTGGCGTAGATTGGGGAGCGGGATTGCGGGGCGAATGCGGCGGTCTGAGTGCAGCCTGCGGCGAGACTGGCCAGGAGCGCCGCGGCAACGGCGCCCGGTTTGCGGATTATCACTCAGCGCACTCCATTGATATTGCCCTACTGCTAGGCGCGCCCACGAGTCGGTTCCAAGCGGCGGCCGGGTCTTAGCGCAGTCGACGGCGGCTGCAAACTGTTTGACTTGTTTGTGCCCGGCGCTATAACCCGCCGCTCGGCAGCCGGGGCACCTGGCGGCCCAATTGTGTTTGCGCGGTCGGCGCTTGGTAGGAATTGCTTCGATGTTCGCAGTCATCCGCACCGGCGGAAAGCAGTATCGCGTCACCCCCGAGCTGGTGCTGAAGGTGGAGAAGCTGGAGGCCGAGCCCGGCAGCACGGTCACCTTCACGGACGTTCTGGCGGTGGGCGGCGAAGGCGGGCTCGAGATCGGCGCCCCCGTGGTGGCGGGTGCCTCGGTGACGGCTACGGTGGTGGCGCAGGACCGGCTGGACAAGGTGATCATCTTCAAGAAGCGGCGCCGGCAGAACAGCCGCCGCAAGAACGGGCATCGCCAGCACGTGACCGTGCTGCGGATCGGGGATATCAGCGGAGCCGCGGGCGCTGCGGCCGAGAACGACGCGACCGACAGCAACGCCGCTTGAGATAGGGGCACGACGAGATGGCACATAAGAAGGCAGGCGGTTCGTCCCGCAACGGGCGCGACACCGAGGGCCGTCGCCTAGGCGTGAAGAAGTTCGGCGGCGAGAGCGTGATCGCGGGCAACATCATCATCCGCCAGCGCGGCACGAAGATGAAGCCTGGTCTGAACGTGGGGCTGGGCAAGGACCACACGATCTACGCGCTCAAGGATGGCAAGGTCGTGTTCACCCGCCGGGCCGAGGGCCGGGTGCACGTCTCGGTGGATGTCCCCGCCGCGGCGGAGTAGGCCGCGGCTTCTCGATGTCTTCTCCCTCTCCTCCTGGGAGAGGGTCGGGGTGAGGGGCCGGATGGCACTCACCGTTGATGTGTGCGTGGGACCCTCACCCCTACCCTCTCCCATAGGGAGAGGGCTTTTTCTTGGTCTAGTGGGTGGGTTCGGCGGGTGGCATGAAGTTCCTTGACCAGGCCAAGATCTACGTCCGCTCCGGCGATGGCGGGGACGGCGTGGTCGCGTTCCGGCGGGAGCGATTCATCGAGTTCGGCGGGCCGGATGGCGGCACCGGCGGCAAAGGCGGCGACGTCATCTTCGAGGCGGTGCCGAACCTCAACACGCTGATCGACTTCCGCTACACGCAGCATTTCCGCGCCCGCAAAGGCGGCAACGGCGCCGGGTCGGATCGGACGGGCGCCGGGTCGGACGACGTGCTGATCCGCGTGCCAATCGGCACCCAGATCATGGACGAGGACCGCGAGCTGCTGCTGGCGGACCTCGATGCGCCGGGCAAGCGGGTGGTGCTGTGCCGGGGCGGCGATGGCGGGCATGGCAACGCACACTTCAAGACCAGCACCAACCGGGCGCCGCGCCGCGCCGACAAGGGCTGGCCCGGCGAGGAGCGCTGGGTCTGGCTGCGGCTGAAGCTGATCGCCGACGTGGGGCTGGTGGGGCTGCCGAACGCGGGCAAGAGCACGTTCCTGGCGGCGGTCTCGGCGGCGCGGCCCAAGATCGCCGACTATCCGTTCACCACCTTGCACCCCCAACTGGGCGTGGTGCGGCTGTCGCACGCGGAGGAGTTCGTGATCGCGGACATTCCGGGTCTGATCGAGGGGGCGCATGAGGGCGCCGGGCTGGGCGACCGCTTCCTCGGCCACGTGGAGCGCTGCGCCGTGCTGCTGCACCTGGTGGACGGCGCGGCCGGCAACGTGGTGGCGGCGTGGCGTACCATCCGCGAGGAGCTAGCGGCCTATGGCGGCGGGCTGGCGGACAAGCCGGAGCTGCTGGTGCTGAACAAGTCCGACGCGATGAGCCCGCGCGAGGCTTCGGCCCGGCGCAGCGCGCTCGAGCGGGCCTCGGGGCAGGAGGTGGCGTTGATGTCGGGGGCAACGGGGGCGGGCGTGCCGGAGATGCTGCGGCGGCTGATGGATGCGACGCACGACGCCCGCGTGCCCGCGTGACTCCTGAGCTGGCGGGCGCGCGCCTGCTGGTGGTGAAAGTGGGCAGCGCGCTGGTGGCGGACGGCGCCGCGCCGCGCGAGGCGTGGCTGCACAGCGTCGCGGCGGACGTGGCGGCGCTGCGGGCGCGCGGCACGGCGGTGATCCTGGTGTCCTCCGGCGCGATCGCGTTGGCCCGGCAGAGCCTGGGCTTGTTGCAGCCCCGCTTGCGGCTCGAGGAGAAGCAGGCGGCGGCGGCGGTGGGGCAGATCCGGCTGGCGCAGGCTTGGGCCGGCGCGCTGTCGGCGCACGGGATGACGGCGGCGCAGCTTCTGCTCACCCTGGACGATACCGAACACCGCCGCCGCTACCTCAATGCGCGGGAGACGCTGACCACGCTCCTGGCGCTCGGCTGCGTGCCGGTGATCAACGAGAACGACACGGTGGCAACGGCGGAAATCCGCTTCGGCGACAACGACCGGCTAGCGGCGCGGGTGGCGGAGATGGTGCAGGCGGACCGGCTGCTGCTGCTGTCCGACATCGACGGGCTCTACACCGCCGACCCGCGGATCGACCCGGCGGCGCAGCACATCCCCCTCGTGCCGCAGATCACGCCGGCGATCGAGGCGATGGGGGGTGAACCGCCGCCCGGCTACTCCTCGGGCGGGATGCGCACCAAGCTGGTTGCGGCGCGGATTGCGACCCAGGCGGGCTGTGCGATGGCGATCACCCGCGGGGACGTGATGCGCCCGCTGACCGCCATGCTGGAGGGCGCGCGCTGCACCTGGTTCCTGGCTGCGCCCGAGGGCCGCTCCGCCCGCAAGCGCTGGATCGCGGGCAGCCTGGCGCCGCTGGGGGCACTGACGGTCGATGGCGGCGCGGCGGCGGCGCTGGCGGCGGGGCGGTCGCTGTTGCCGGCGGGCGTGCGCGCCGTGTCAGGGGTGTTCGAGCGGGCTGATCCGGTGGATGTGTGCGGCCCGGCCGGCGCTGTGTTGGCGCGTGGGCTGTGCGCATATTCGGCGGAAGACATGCGCCGCATTGCCGGGCATCGGTCGGAAGAGATCGAGGCGCTGCTCGGCTGGCGCGGGCGGGATGAGGCGATCCACCGCGACGATCTGGTTGTGATGGCGTAAGCTAAGCCCCCCTTTTGGGCAGGGCTATCGCGTGTGGCTTGAAAACCGCCCATTATCGTCGTGCCCAGACGTGATCCTTCCCGATGCACACATCTTCCAGCCTGAAAATATCTCCCTCTCCCTCTGGGAGCTAAGGCATTCACACATCTCTGGTTGCCTGTTGGCGCCGGTTCTGATTCGCTCTGTCTGGGTTGGGAGCGATGAGCGATGGCGGATTTGGGGCTGGGGCGGTTTGGCGACCGTCGCCTGGAAAAAGGGGGGCCTTTTTGCATGCCCGGCTGGTGCAGACGGCCAGCCAAGGCGTGCGGGTACGCCGTCTGGGAGGCAGCCGGGCGGGCGAAATCCGGCTGACGCGGTTCCTGCGCAACCCGGCGGTCAGTCCGGCCGAGATGGCGGTCACGGCGGCCAGACGCACTGCCGAGCGCTGTGTCGGGCGCCGTATTTTGGCCATCCAGGACACCACCGTTGTGCGCTCTGACGGCGGCGGCGGGCACTACCTGCATGTCGTGCTGGCCGTTGATGCCGAGGACGGCGCCATCCTGGGCCTGATCGACGCCGCATTTCTTCACCGCACCGCCGGGCGCAAGCAGCTGCGCCACGCCCTGCCGATCGAGCAAAAGCAAAGCCAGCGCTGGCTCGACGGTGCGCAGCAATCGGCCGAAGTGTGCGCCGATGCGGCGCAGGTCACGGTCATCGCCGACCGCGAGAGCGACATCTACGAAGCATTCGCGCAGCGACCACCCCATGTCGATCTGCTCGTGCGGGCCATGCACGACCGTAGCCTCGACGAGGGTGACCGGTTGTTTGCCCGCATCGATGCCCAGCCGATTGCGGGCCGGGTCAAGCTGTCGCTGCCGGCCAAGCCGGGACGCCGGGCCCGCGACGCGCAGCTTGCGGTGCGGTTCGCCCCGGTGCAGCTCGCCCGGCCCAAGGCTGGAGGCAAGGATGGGCTGGCCGTGGTGAACTTGCACATGGTCGATCTGCGCGAGGTCTGTCCACCGCCGGGCGAGCCTGCGGTGCATTGGCGATTGCTCGTGACTAAGCCGGTGAGCAACCTGATCGAGGCGATGGCCGTGGCCGACCTGTATCGCCGTCGGTGGGCGATCGAGCAGTTGTTCCGCACGCTCAAGACCCAGGGCTTTGACGTCGAGACCATCGACATCAACGACGACGCCCCTCGCTCGTGCCTGATCATGGCAGCCTTGGTGGCCGCGGTGAGCGTGCAGCAGTTGGTGCATGCCCGTGATGGCGGTCCAGGCCCTTTGCGCCCCATGACGGACGCGTTTGAGCCCGAGGATTTGCCGTTGTTGCGCGCCCATTGCCGTCGGCTTGAAGGCAAGACCGAGCGGCAAAAGAACCCCCACCCCGAAGGAAGCCTGGCCTATGCTTCCTGGATCTGCGCCCGGCTGGGCGGCTGGACCGGATACTACGGCAAACCAGGCCCAATCGTCATGCTGAACGGCTGGACCGAGTTCCAAATCGGACGAACCGCCGTCAATACACTTATTGCGCATGACAATCTGTGAATCCGCTAGCTCCCGTGGGCGGGTGAGGGTGCGAGGGCCGCGATGCCTCGGAGCAATGGATTGATTCGCTGGATTGTGTATGCCCCAAGAGGCCCTCACCCCGACCCTCTCCCGTGAAGGACGGGAGAGGGAGAAAAGGTGTCTACCGCTTGCGCGGATGGACGCGAAAGGAAGATCATGTCTGACAAAATCCTCGTGCTCTACGGCTCCTATCGGGTCGACCGGCAGGGCATCCGGCTGGCGGACTACCTCGTTCGCATGCTGCAGGCGCGGGGTGCGGAACTGGAGCTGATCGACGCGCAGGCGGTGGGGCTGCCGATCCTCGATCGGATGTACAAGGAGCACCCGAAGGGCTCGGCGCCGCCCGCGATGGAGGCACTGGCGGGAAAGATCCGCGCGGCCGACGCGTTCGTTTTCGTCACCGGCGAATACAACTGGAGCGTCCCACCCGGGTTGAAGAACCTGACGGACCACTTTCTCGAAGAGTGGTTCTGGCGCCCGGCGGCGATCGCCAGCTACTCCACCGGACGGATCGCGGGGGTGCGCGCCGGGTTGGCATGGCACGGGATTTTGTCGGAGATGGGAATGGTGGTGACTTCGAGCATGCTGTCGGTGGGGTCGATCGGGCAGTCGCTCTCGGCTTCCGGCGAGCCGACGGGTGAGGGCGGCGCTGCGCTGGAGCACGCGTTTCCCCGCTTTGCCGACGACCTCGCCTGGTGGACTGCAGCCGCGCGAGCCCAGCGCGCCCGCCAGGCGCCGCCGTATTGAGCGCCGGGCTGGCGTTCCTGGCCGGATGGCTCGCCGGGTCGCGCACGGTGACGCCGCCGACGGTGGTGAGCTGGGCAGCACGCGCCGGGCAACTCGAGTTGGAAGGGACCGGCCTCGCGAGGCTGGGTTCGCCCGCCGCCGCCGCCGGCTTGGCGCTGCTGGCGGTGGGGGAACTGGTGGGGGACAAGCTGCCGGGGCTCGGCAGCCGCACGAGCGCGGGCCAGTTCGCCGGGCGGGTTGCGAGCGGAGCGCTCTGCGGGGCTGCGATCGGGCTGCCGCGGAATGCGGTTGGCGGGATGTCTGCGGGCGTTGCGGGAGCGGTTCTTGGCACGCTTGTCAGCGCCGGCGCCCGGTCTGCACTGGCCCGGCGCCTGGGCATGGACCTGCCCGCCGCGATGGTCGAGGACGCGGCGGTGTTGGCAGGGGCGGCCTTGCTGATGCAGGGGCTGTCGCGCCGGGCGCGTTAACGACTCGACCCACGCCCCGCGTCGACCGAGCGCGGAACCACGCGCCAGGTCCAGATCAGGCTGCCCAGCAAGAGGCCGGCGGTGACCACGAACACCCAGCGCAGCCCCAGCGCCGCCGCCACGGCGCCGCCGGTGAGCGGGCCGATGGAGTTGCCGAGGAAGCTCGCCGAGGCGGTCAGCCCCAAGATCGTGCCACGCTGCGACGGTGGCGCGCTGCGGGCGATCAGCGCGTTGGCGGTGGGCAGGATGCCGCCCACGAACATGCCGACGCCGAACCGCTCCGCCACGAACAGCCAGTAGCTATGGGCGAAGGCCTGCGGCAGGCTGAAGAACGCGGCGCCGAACAGGCTGATGAGCAGCACCCGGCGGTAGCCGAGCACGTCGCTGCGCTTGCCCAGGAACGGCGAGGAAACCACGTCCGCCATGCCGGTGACGGAAAACGCCAAGCCGCCGAGCGTCGCTAGGTTGCCGGCGTGGCCCACCAGCGACTGCACATACAGCGTGACCACGGGCTGCACCGAGCGCACGCCGAGCTGCGCCAACAGCAACACGACGAACAGCGGCAGCAGCCCGGCGGTCAGTGTGCGCCAGCCTGATAGTTTGGAGCCGCCGCTCTGGCGCGCCTTGTCCGGGGCGGCTGGCTCACGCACCTTCCAGGCGGCCAGCAGCGTGATGGTGGTGGCGATGCCGCTGGTGACGAAGAACGGGACGCGATTGCTGCCCGCCAAGTCGGCGACGGTGCCGCCGAGCAGTGGGCCCATGAGCCCCCCCACCAACTGCCCCGTGCTGAGCCAGCCCAGCGCGTAGCCCAGCCGGTTGTCCCGCGTCTGGCTGCTGACCAGCGTGATGGCGGTGGCGGAGAAGCCGGAGAACGCGCCCATCACCAGGCGCAGGCCGAAGAACTGCCAGACGTTTTGGGAAAACCCCATCAGCCCGGTGAAGATGCTGATGGCGATCATGGACCGCAGCAGCATCAGTTTGCGCCCCTGCCGGTCGCCGAGCCGGCCCCAGAGCGGGGAGGTGAAGGCGGCCACGAAGGGGGTGGCGGCGTTCAGCACGCCCGTCCAGAGGTCGATTGCGACCCGGCCATGCACCCCGAGCTGCGGCAGGAACAGCGGCATGATCGGGCTGAGCACGGTGAAGCCGAGCGTCATGAAGAACTGCACTGCCACCATGATCCAGAGGGTGCGGGTTTCCTCGCGGTATTCTGGGAGAGTGTCAGGCAGCGTCGCGTCCGCCGGCAGATCGGGCGGCATGTCGGTCATGCGGTCAGGCCTGGCTGAGCATGGCCTCTACCCAGGCGGGCACGATCTCGGAGGCGGCGCCGTAATGCCTCTGGTCGAAGGCGGCGGCGTTCTCCGACGGTTCGAGGTTGAGCTCGCAGGTCTGCACACTGGCGGCGCGGGCCTGCATGACGAGGCTGGCCGCGGGATACACCGAGCCGGAGGTGCCGATGGCGACGAACAGGTCGGCGCTGTCCAAGGCGTGGGTGATTTCGGCCATGCAGAACGGGATTTCGCCGAACCAGACCACATGCGGCCGCAACGCCGGGGCGGCGTGACAGGTGGGGCAGGCATCGGTGGCGCCCAGGTCGTCGCGCCAAGCCGTGACGGCGCCACACAGGGTGCAGCGCGCCTTGAGCAGCTCGCCATGCATGTGGATCACCGGGTCCGACCCGGCTTGCTCGTGTAGGTCGTCGATGTTCTGGGTGACCAGGACCAGCTCGCCGCCGGCCGCAGCGAGGTCGCGTCCAAGCCGCGCCAACGCCATGTGCGCGGCGTTCGGGCGCGCCGCCAGCAGGTTGCGACGGCGGGCGTTGTAGAAGGCCTGCACGGTGTCCGGGTCGCGCGCGAAGGCCTCCGGGGTGGCCAGCCGCCGCGGGTCGAAGTGCTGCCACAGGCCGTCCGCGCCGCGGAAGGTGCCGAGGCCGCTCTCGGCAGAGATCCCCGCACCGGTCAAGGCCATGATCTTCAAGCGGCGCCTCCTGCCATGCAGCAACCATACACGTCCTATCCGCCCGGCGCCCCTGGAGAACTCTCATGCTAAGCGAGCACGGCCTCGACGTCAGCGGCGAGCACGGCCTGGACGTCAGCGGCGAGCACAGCCTCGACGCCTGCGGCCAGCGCGAACAGAGCCGCATCGGCTGCCGTCTCGCCCACCAACATCAGCCCCGCGGGCGGGTCTCCAGCCCGGTGGCAAGGCAGGGAGATGGCGCAGCGATCGAGGAAGTTGCCCAGCGACGTGTTGCGCAGCATCAGCGCGTTGGCGCGGGAGAAGGTCGCGTCATCGGCCTCCAGCGCGGCGATGGGCGGCGGCACGGTCGGCACCGTCGGCATCACCAGCGCGTCGAACGGGGCGGTCAGCCGGGCCATGTCGGCGATGATGGCCCGGCGGTGGCTCAGCACGTCGAGGTAGTCGGCGGCGCTGGCCCCCGCGCCGCCTTCGATCCGCACGCGCACGCGCGGGTCGTATCGATCGGCCCCGCGAGCCAGCAGGGCGCGGTGCCAGGCATAGGCCTCGCAGGCGGCGAAGCTGGTCCGGTTGGTGGTGGCGCCGATCCGCAACAGGGGGGCGAAGTTCACCCGCTCGACCACTGCCCCCGCGGCGGAGAGCTTGGCCAGGGCACGGTCGAACGCAGCGGCGGTGGGCGCGTCCATGTCGTCGGTGACGATCTGGGTGGGCAACGCGAGTCGGACGCCAGCCAGGCTGCGGACGGGCGGCGGCCGAGCCGGCTCGGCGGCCAGCACGGCGTCCACGATGGCGCAGCAGGCCACGCTGTTGGCCAGCGGACCCACCGAGTCGAGGCTGAAGGCGAGCGGCAACACGCCCTCCAGCGGCACCCGGCGCGCCGTGGGCTTGTATCCGACCAGGCCGCACAGCGCGGCGGGGATACGGCAAGAGCCGCCGGTATCGGTGCCGAGGGCGGCGAAGGCCATGCCGTCGGCCACCGACACCGCGGCGCCGGAGGAGCTGCCGCCGGGAATGCGCCGGGTCGCACGGTCCCAGGGGCTGGCGGGGGTGCCGTAATGCGGGTTGAGGCCGATGCCGGAGAAGGCGAACTCGGTCATGTTGGTGCGGCCGACGGGCACGAAGCCGGCGCCCAGCATGCGCGCCACCACGGGGGCATGGCCGGCGGCCGGCGGCGCGTCGGAGAGCACGGTGGACCCGGCGGTGGTCACGTGGCCGGCGACGTCCAGCAGGTCCTTCAGGCTGACGGGGATGCCGGCATACGGCCCGGCGGCACGGCCGTGCTTGCGCAGCAGGTCCGTGGCGTCGGCCTGGGCGCGGGCTGCCTCGGTCTCCACGGTGATGAAGACGCGCGCGCCTTCGCCTGCCGGGTCGGCGATGCGCTCGAGGCACTGTTCGACGAGTTGGCGGCTGGTGGTCCGGCCTGCCTGCAGCGCCTCGGCGAGTTCAGTGAGTGTCCGCATGGCTGCAACCTGCCGCCCTGTTGACCGGCGCACAACCCCGCCCGCGGGTGCCCCACTCAGATATGCCGGCTGGTCCAAGGCCGCCGGGCGTGTCGTTGCGGCGGGGGTGACGCTAAGTCAGCATTTTTGCCCGGCAAGTATCAACTTCGTGCGTCAGCCCGTCGCTGTGCTGCAGGAGGTCTCTCCCCTGTTCGGCCACAATCGCTGCCATCGAAAACGCATGCTCTGCGGACTTGGCGACCGCCGCAATGGCCTGCGCCAACGTAAGTGTCTTCGGCTCCGTCGCCTGCACACTTCGGGATATCCGCTCGGTGACCGAAACCTGGCCCTGCACCAGGGCCGATACTTGCACGTTGTTATCCTGCACCCGCGAAACGGTGCTGCCGACGCGCTTGATTGCAGTGCCGACCGTGTCCACGACATCCTGCATCTCATGAATGCGCAACTGCGCCTCGTTCGCAGCACGCGCGGTCTGACTTGCCAGCGCTTTTACTTCCGAGGCGACAACCGCAAAGCCGCGCCCTGCGTCCCCAGCACGGGCAGCTTCGATGGTGGCGTTGAGCGCCAGCAACCGGGTTTGTTTCGCAATGTCTGTGATCACCTTCACGATGGTGCCGATGCCACTTGCCGCCGCGAACAACGTCCCGGCCATCACCACGATGTCTGACGTTTCCTCGCACGCCGCGCCGATGATAGCCCGCGTTTCGGAGCTCTGGGCCCGGATGACGACGCCCGTCTGGGCAAGCTCGTTGGTCGCGTGCGACACGGCATCCAGTTGCGCCGCCACGTCGCGCGCCGCCGCCGCTGCGTCGGCGAGCTGCGCTATCGATTGCGCGAACTCGGCTTCAAGACTTTGGGCATCACTGGTGAGCCCGGCGGCAGCCGTCCGTACTTGATCGGCAACACCGAGCACGGAGTGCTGCATCGTCTCCGCGATATCTTTGATCACGGCTTGCCGGGCTTGCCGCGCCGCCACCACCTCGGTGATATCCCGATGCATGCCGAAGATGTATGACCGGCCGGCCAGCGTGACCGGCATCGTACTTGTCAGCACCGGATATTGGCTGCCGTCCGTTCGCTGGCGCGTCCACTCGAACTGGTTGCTGCCCTGTTGATAAGCATCGGCCTGAGTCTTGAGCACAGCCTGTGCTGATCGTCTGCCGTCGGGCTGGTATTCCGGCGCGACCTCCGGAATCCTCATCAGCCGCAAGTCATCCAGGCTGGCAAGCCCGGCATTTCGTAGCATGGCCGGATTGGCCCAGATGTATCGGTCTTTCTCCACGACGGTAATCTCGGCGGACGTCTGCTCCATGGCCAAGCGGGTGACTGCACCCACCAAGTCCTCCACCGCCACCCGGCCTAGACCAGTGATTGCTGGGCGAGGCGCCTGCCGGGCGAGGTAGACGCACAGGACCGCGGCAAGCACTGTGCCGCACAGTGAGCCGGGCCATCCAGCGAGCCATTGACCGGCCGGGCTCCCTATAACGATCGGCAGCCACAGCCAAACCCTCATTCACCCCGCCCTTCGCCAGCGCGACCCAAAACAAGGATAGACTTGCAGCGCTAACAAACTCTTTCCGTCGACGCGCTCATTTCAACCAGCGAGCTACTTGGTGCCGTAGAGCCGGTCGCCCGCGTCGCCCAGGCCGGGGCGGATGTAGCCGTGCTCGTCCAGCTCGCGGTCCACCGCGGCGGTGAAGACGGGCACGTCCGGGTGTTCGCGGGCGAGCACCGCCAGGCCCTCGGGTGCGGCCAGCAGGCAGACGAAACGGAGCTGCGCCGCCCCCGCCTGACGCAGCCGGGTGAGGGCCGCGGTGGCCGAGTGCCCCGTGGCGAGCATCGGGTCGACCAGGATCACCAGACGGTCTGGCAAGTCCTCGGGGAGCTTGAGGTAGTATTCCACGGGGATGAGCGTCGCCGGGTCCCGATAGAGGCCGATATGGCCGACCCGGGCGGACGGGATCAGGTCGAGCATGCCGTCCAGGATGCCGTTGCCGGCGCGCAGGATGGGGACGAAGCACAGCTTCTTGCCGACGAGCTGGGGCGCCTCCATGGGTTCCAGCGGCGTCTCGATTGCCACCGTCTCGAGCGGCAGGTCGCGCGTGACCTCGTAGGCCATGAGCAGGCTGATCTCGCGGGCGATGCGGCGGAAATCGGCCACCGGCGTGCTCGCCTGGCGCATCAGCGTGAGCTTGTGCTGCACCAGTGGGTGCGAGACGACGGTGACTTGCGGGTGGGTCAGAACACGGTCCCGTCGCTGACGATCTGCAGCGGCGGGCCGCCACCCGGGCGGCGTTCGGCGGCCATCGCGCGGCCGGCGGCCCAAGTGCCGCCCTCGAGGATGCGGGAGAGCGGCAGGCTGGCCTCGTCCTGGCCCAGGCGGGTGCGGATGAGTGGGGCCATGCGGTCGAGCAGGGCGACAGTGAGGGCGCGCCATTCCACCACCGCCAAGTGACCCGGCGTGAGGGGAGTGGCTGCCAGCGCCGGGTCTTTCAGGCGGAGGGCACCACCGTCCAGGAACAGGCCGCCGTTGCGGTATTCGGCCAGACCGGTGAGCCCGGGGATGCCGCCGACCGCAACGCCCGCGTCCTCGAACACTTCGAGCAGCGAATAGGTGAGCCATTGCGAGAGCTTGTGGAACGGGACCAGGTCGTCCCCGGGTGCGGCGGCAGTGGTTTCCCTCTCCCGCCGGCGGGAGAGGGTGGAGTGAGGGTGGCTCTGGAGCATAGCCGGATGAGCCCAGACGTCGCCCAGAGAGCGCCCGGCCAGGACGGTGCGGGCGGGCCAGATCGGGCCCAGGCCGTCGAGCAGGGCTGCCAGGAGGGTCGTCGCATTGATGGCGCCGGAGCTGGCCAGGGCGTCGTAGAGGCCGCCGACACGTGCGCCCGGAAACAGGTCCGCCCGCTCGAGCAGCGCGCCGCCCAGGTTGCGCAGCAGGGCAGCCCGGCCCTCCAGCCCAGCCAACGGATTGGCGTCGGAGACCTGGAACGCCTCGCCCAACGCCGCGGCGGTGAGCGCACGCAAGCCGGCGGCGTCGGCCTCGGCTGCGCCCTTCGAGGAGAACAGCCCGGCGCGGAACGCGTGCAGGCTGGCGACCGCCAGGCCCTCCGAACGGCTCACCCCTTGTCCGGAGCCGGGCTCGCGAAAGCTCCAGCCAGCTCCGGCGCCCGCGTCGAGCAGGACGCTGACGACGCACAGGTCAATGCGGGTGCGGGCCAGCTCCGCCGGGTCGATCGGGCCGAGCGCCTGCTGCAGCGCGGCCCAGCGATCCACACCGCCCGCCGCGAAATGGCGCCAGCGGGCGTGGTGCGGGATGGCAAGGCTGGGATAGGCGCGGCGGATGACGGCGGCGGTGGTGTCGGCAACCGCAGGCAGGCGGTCGAGGTCGACGGCGAAGTGGGGCAGGGCGTCCGCCTCGGCCAGGGCCAGCATGGCACCGCACCGATCCCGCACGGCGGCGGCCGTGCACAGCCAGGCGGCAGTCTCGGCCTCAGTCATCCAGGCTGCGGCCCTTGGATTGCTGCAGCTCGGCGGCGTCCGGCACGGCATCGGTGAAGTAGCCGGCGGCCTTTTTCGCGTCCATCTCCACCTGGGCGTCGGGCGGAATCAGGGCGTCGGGGATGGGGACGCGCTCCACCACCTCGATGCCGCTGGCCACGATGGGCTGGTATTTCAGGTTGCTCATGGAGACGAGCTGGTCGATGCGGCGGATGCCGAGCCAATGCAGCACGTCCGGCATCAGCTCCTGGAAGCGCATGTCCTCCACGCCGGCGACGCATTCGGTGCGCTCGAAATACGCCTCCGCGCGGTCACCGCCAGGCTGCCGCTTGCGGGCGTTGTAGACCAGGAACTTGGTGACCTCGCCGAGCGCGCGGCCTTCCTTGCGGTTGTAGACCACAGCGCCAACCCCGCCCGCTTGCGCCATCCCGACGCAGACCTCGATGCCATGCGCGAGGTACGGGCGGCAGGTGCAGATGTCCGACCCGAACACGTCCGACCCGTTGCACTCGTCGTGGATGCGGCAGGCGATGCGGGTTTCGGGATGGCCGAGCTTCGCCGGGTCCCCGAACAGGTAGACTGTGGTGCCGCCGATGGGCGGGAGGAACACGTCCAAATCGGGCCGGGTGACGAGCTCCGGGAACATGCCGCCGGTGTGCTCGAACAGGGCGCGCCGCAGGTCCGACTGCTTGACCCCGAAGCGGCGGGCGACGCCGGGCAGGTGCCAAACCGGCTCGATGGCCACCTTCGTCACCCGCACGTCGCCAGCTTCGGTCAGCACGTCGCCATCCGGGGCCAGGCGGCCGGCGCTCACCGCCTCGTTGATCTCCGGCATATTGATATGGGCGCGGGTGACGGCGATGGTCGGCCGGATGTCCTGCCCGGCGGCCAGCTCCGCGGCGAACAGCTCGGTGGTGAGATGGCCCCAAGGGTCGAGCGAGACGATCGCGCCGGGTTCGCTCCATTGCGGAAAGGGGCCGATGGCGACGGCGGGGCGGGTGTTGGTCAGGTCGGGGCGGTGGGCCGGGCTGAGCTGCCCGGCGGCGACGGCCAGCGCGCGATACACCGAGTAGGCGCCCGAATGGGTGCCGATGGCATTGCGGACGCTGGAGGCGTGCAGCGTGGCGAGGACGGGGCCGCGCGCCTTGCCGTCCGCCGCGCCCCAGGCGACGGGGCGGCCGCCGGGCACGTTGCGCGGATGCGACGTGAGCACGATGGCGCTGGGGACTGGGCGGGGTTCGTTGCCTCGGAGCGGCGGGGAGGCGGTGTCCATCGGGGATCCTATGCTGCAGCGCACCAGGCTAGGAAGTGAACTGCGCCTTGGTCAATGATCCTAGATGGGAGTTAACACCGGGTTAGCCCGATCGGCAAAGCGCCGGGGGATCGGGCGCAGCGCCAGGACCGCCAGCCGCCATCATGCAGATCAACCCAGCAAAAGTTGAAGTCGTCGCACACTGGCTTGCGGGAGGCCCTCCGCCTGGAGAGTCGTTGCTGTGTGCACGGCACGACGAAGGTAAATTATGCCGCTATCGCTCTGAAATGACGCGAACAATGCTGTCCGAGGCACTTCGCCAGTCAGCCCGCGCAGCCTGGAGCGGCAATGCAGCGGCGGCTGTTTTTTTGGTGCCATTTCGCAGCTTCTTGCAGCTTTGTTCAGATCGTAGCTAGCGGGGGCCGCAGATAGTCCCTAGGTTAACTCGATCTACGCGAGGAAGAGTGTTATGCCGACCGGTACAGTTAAGTGGTTCAATACGACGAAGGGCTTCGGGTTCATCCAGCCTGAGAGTGGCGGCAAGGACGTTTTCGTACACATCACGGCGGTCCAAGCTGCCGGATTGCATGGTTTGGATGAGAACCAGAAGGTGACCTACGACGTCGTGTCCGAGCGGGGCAAAGAGGCGGCGAGCAACCTCAAGATCGCGTAGGCGAATCGAACCGGCGCCTGTCCCTGGTAGGGAGGGGCGCCGGGGCTCGAACAGACGTGACGTCAGCTCTGCGTGCCGAAGCGGAAGATGGTCGTGCTTTTAAACCTCTGTCCCGGCTTCAGTTCGGTGCTCGGGAAGCTCAGTTGGTTCGGGCTGTCCGGGAAGTGCTGCGTCTCCAGCGCAAAACCATCGGTTTGGCGATAGATGCCGCCGTTGCCACCGTAAACTCCGGTTAAGAAATTGCTGGTATAGACCTGAACGCCGGGTTCAGTCGTGAGGCATTCGAGGCTGCGGCCAGTCGCCGGGTCGAACGCGCGGGCGGCGAGTTGCGGCTGCGCCGGGTCGCCTTGCTTGGTCAGCACCCAGTTGTGGTCGTAGCCACGGGCCCATAGCAGTTGCTGGTCGTTGTTGCGGATACGCGCGCCAATTGGCGTCGGCGTGCGGAAGTCGAACGGGGTGTTCGCCACAGGATCGTTGTGGCCGAGCGGGATCGCCGTGCTGTCGGTCGGCGTGTAGCTTTCGGCGTTGATCATCAGCACTTGCGAGAACACACCGCCCGGCGCGCCAGCCCCGGCCAGGTTGAAATACGAGTGGTTGGTGAAGTTCACCACGGTGGTTTTGTCGGTGGTCGCCGCATAGCTGATCGTGAGCGAGTTGTCGTCGCTCAGCGCGTAGGTGACCGTGACCTCGAGCGTGCCAGGGTATCCGTCTTCGCCATCCGGGCTGGTGATGCGCAGCACGGCGCTGACGCTGCTGCCGGAACTGGATTGGGGCTGCACGTCCCAGACCTTCTTGTCGAAGCCGGTCGTGCCGCCGTGAAGCGAGTTCGGCGGGTTGTTGATCGGCAGGGTGTACTGCTGCCCATCGAGGGTGAAACGGCCGTTGGCGATGCGGTTGGCGTAGCGGCCGATCAGCGCGCCGAAATACAGTCCGCCTGCTGCGCTCTTGGTCTCGTAGTCCTCGAGGGTCGGGAAGCCGAGCACGACGTCGGCGAGCTTGCCGGACCGGTCAGGCGCCATGATTTCGGTGATGATGCCGCCATAGCTCATGAACTTGACGGTGAGCCCACGGTCGCTGGTCATGGTGGTCAGCGAGACGGCCTTCCCGTCCTTGGTGGTGCCGAACGGGGCGGTGGTGAGTGTCGCTGCCATGGCCCGGTCCTGTCTTAGGCGCTGGGCGCCTCCATGGGCGACGCGGAGGCCTGATAGTGAGCGTATTCCCGCACCCGATTGGCGTATTTGCGCCACGCCGACGTGCCTTTGTAGCGGGCGAACGGCGGGACTTTCTGCTGGACGGTGCGCCGGAGCGCATGCGGGTCGGCCTCGACCGCTGCCTGGGCGCTCTCGAGCCAGCCGGCCGGCAAGGTGGCGGTTGCCGTCAGATGCGGCGGGGCTGGGATGCGGCCGCTGCGGATGGCTCGCCGCAGGGTATGCAGCGGAACGCCGAGCTGGCGGGCGGCGTCAGGCAGGCCGATGGGTGCGGTATCGCTCATGAACCATGATCCGGATGGGTGCGGCGTTCTCTGACCACCGCGCGGGCGGAATGGCAAGGGCATAGACCGGGTCTCGCCCCGGGTTTGGCCCTGGGTTTGGCCCTGGGGCTTGGATCGGGCGCCGGTCCGGACGATGCTGCGGCAGACCGATGCGGAGCTCGTGACATGGACCTTGCCGACCTATCCGCCACCGAGGCGCGCGCCCGCATCCAGGCCGGGCAGGTCACGCCGGCGGCGCTGATGGAGGCCTGCCTCGAGCGGATCGCTGCGCGGGAACCCGTGCTGCGCGCGCTGGCGTATTTCGACCCGGCGCACGCTCGCAACGCCGCGGCGGCGGCACGGCCAGGCGCCTTGGCCGGGCTGCCGCTCGGGGTGAAGGACGTGCTGGACACGGCGGACATGCCGACCGCGTACAACTCGCCGATCTGGCGCGACTGGCAGCCCCACGCCGACGCGGCCGCCGTCGCTTGGGCGCGGGAGGCCGGGGCCGTCGTGCTCGGTAAGACGGTCACCACCGAATTCGCCACCCGGCAGCCAGGGCCCACCACCAACCCGCACAACCCGGCGCACACGCCAGGCGGCTCCAGCAGCGGGTCGGCGGCCGGTGTGGCGGCGGGCTACTTTCCCTTCGCGTTCGGCACCCAGACCGCGGGCAGCGTGATCCGGCCGGCGGCGTATTGCGGGGTGGTCGGCTACAAGCCCACGTTCAACCTGATCGAGCGGCATGGCATGAAGCTGATGTCGTTCAGCCTCGACACGGTGGGCGTGATGGCGCGCACGGTGGCCGATTGCGCGCTGCTGGCCGGGGCGGTGAGCCGGCGCGACCTGGGCGATCCGGACCAAGCGCCGGGGCGTTTGCGTGTCGGGCTGTGCCGCTCGCCGGCTTGGCCCGGGGCCGATGCGGCGACGCAGAGCCTGCTGGTCGAGTCCGCCGGCCGGCTGTCACGCGCCGGGGCGGAGGTGCTGGATTGGGAGCTGCCGGCGCTGTTCGACGGCGTGCTGGACGCGCACCAGGTGGTGATGAGCGGTGAGAGCGCGCGCGCCATGGGCTGGGAGCTGGCCAACCACCGCGATCAATTGAGCGAAGGCTTGCGGGAGCGTCTCGAATGGGGCCTGTCGCGCACGCCCGACGCGCTGGATGCGGCCGTTGCCACCCTGGCCCGGGCGCGGGCGGCGTTTGCGGGCGCAATGGCGACGGTGGATGTGCTGCTCACGCCGTCGGCGCCCGGGGAGGCGCCGGTTGGTCTATCCTGGACGGGCGGCCCGGCGTTCAACGCGATCTGGACGGCGCTGCACGTCCCCTGCGTCACCGTGCCAGTCGCGACCGGGCCTGCCGGGTTACCGCTAGGCGTGCAGATCGTGGGCCCGGTCGGCGCCGATGCGCTGGTGCTCGCCGCGGCAGAGTGGGTGCGGGCGGCGCTGGGCTGAACCCGGCCTTACGAGCCCGGCCTCACGAGCCTGGGGACGGCACCAAGCGCACGAAGGCGCTGAGCAGCGGCGCCATCTCGCGAGCGGGGGCGGGAAGGCGGTTGGGCGGCACGGTCAGGCGGTCCAGCAATCGGCCGGACTCGGTGTAGAGCGACAGCTCGAGTGCCTCGCCGACGATGTCTGGCTGGCACACCACGTCTTCGCCGCCGGCTTCGCGCCGGGCGGTGGCGACGAACTCGCGGATGGCCTCGAGTCCTTCCGTCTGCTCGCCGGCTTCTGCAAGGAAGTCGACGATCTCCTGGCTCGCCTCGGACAACGGCACCAGGTTCAGCGGCACGCAGCCCGCGCCTTCCTGGAACACGCGGCTGCGCCAGGCATCGAACAGCGCGATCCGGCGCGTCTCCTCGGGCGTTGGCGCCGCGTCCTCGGCGTCGTTCTCACCGTCGTATTCGTCCTCGCCGGGCAGGCCGCCCTCCGCTTCGATCTCCTCCCAGATAGGGATCGCCCAATCGATGCGCAGGCCGAGCAATGCGCCGAAGCCACGCCGGGCCAACTCGTCCGTGTCGCCCGGCGGCAGGTCGCGCGGCGCCTTTTCGTCCAGCAGGTCGAGCAGCACCCGGCGCACGCCGCCGTAGGAGAGTTCGGTCAGCGCGGTGGGGGAGCGCCAGCCGGGGAGCAGGCGCAACTCCTCGCTCTCCGCCAGGGCGCCGGACGCGATCAAGCCCTGGCCGAGGGCTTCCCCGTCCGGCGCCTCGCCCGAGGGGAGGGCCACGGGCAGCACCACCAATTCGGCCCAGCCTGAAGGACCGAGCGCGGCACCTTCCGCCGCAACCAGCAGCACCCAGTTCAGCGCGTCAGCCTCCTCCTCGCCCTCGCGCTCGCCGCTTTTGCGCACAGCCAGGTCCAGCACGTCGGTGCGCCCGGCTGCCATGAGCGCCTGCACCAGCCCGTCGAACTCCTCGCTGTCCTCGTCGGCGAACGCGTCGAGCAGGTGGTCGGCGACCGGCCCGGGCGCTTTGCCGAAACGCTGCGGCGGGGCTGCGGGCGCCTTGATCCCCAGCAACTGCAACGCTGCCGGGCCGCGCAGCAGGTTGGCACGGTCGATCCAGGCGCGGCGGTTCGCGGGCGTGTCGTCCCGGCTGGACATCCAACGGCGGAAGGCTGCCCGGTCCGCGCGTTGCACCAGGATCTCGACACCGGCCTCCAGCATGGCCGAGGCGACGGCCCGGTTCACCGCCACGGCGGTCGCGAGGTCGGTCTCGCCCGGATGGAGGGTGTCGAGCGTGTCGGCGTCGGGGTAGTGGGTCAGCAGGATCACGCCGAGATCGGGCGCCACGTCCCGCGCGAGATCGGCAGCCTTGGCGATGCGCTCGTGGGCGTCGGGGAGTTTGGCCACTGTGCGGTCCTGAGACGGGGCTGGTTCGGGCGGGGCGATCAGGCGGCCCGGCGCTGCTCGGAAAGGGACGCGTGGACGCTGGCGACGATCTCGTAGGACCGCAGGCGTGCCTGGTCGTCATGGATGGCGGCGGCGATCATCAGCTCGTCCGGCTGATGCTCACCGATCAGGCGGGCGAGGCCGTTCCGGACGGTCTCGGCGCTGCCGACGACGGAGCAGGCCAGCATGCGGGAGGCCTGCATCTTTTCCATCGGGGTCCAGTAGGTTTCGATGTCGTCGATCGGGGCGGGGAGCTTGCCGCGGGCGTTGCGGAAGATGTTGGTGAAGCTCATCTGCATGCTGGTGAACAGCCGGCGCGCTTCGGCGTCGGTGTCGGCCGCGATCACGTTGACGCCGATCATCGCATGGGGGTGCGGGATCTCGCCCGGCTGGAAGCCCTGCCGATAGGCCTGCAGCGCATCGGGGAGCGCGTCGGGCGCAAAGTGCGACGCGAACGCGTAGGGCAGCCCGAAATGGGCGGCGAGTTGCGCGCCAAACGTGCTCGAGCCAAGGATCCACAATGGCACCTTGGTGCCTGCACCGGGAACCGCGCGGATGGACTGGTCGGGGCTGGGATCGTCGAGCAGGGCGTGCAGCTCGATGACGTCTTGCGGAAAGCGTTCGGACGCCGCCGGGTCCCTGCGCAAGGCCTGCCAGGTGCGCTGATCGGTGCCAGGCGCGCGGCCGAGGCCCAGGTCGATCCGGTTTGGATAGAGCTCAGCCAGCGTGCCGAACTGCTCTGCGATGACCAGGGGTGAATGGTTTGGCAGCATCACGCCGCCGGCGCCGACGCGGATGCTGCTCGTGCCCTCGGCGACGAAGCCGAGCGCCACGGCCGTTGCAGCGCTTGCGATCCCGGTCATGTTGTGGTGCTCGGCCATCCAATAGCGCTGGTAGCCGGCCCGCTCGGCCGTTTGTGCCAGGGCACGCGCCCGATGCAGCGCATCGCGCGCGGTGCGGCCTTCGGGAATGGGAGCCAAATCGAGCACGGAGATCTTTGTCATGCCAGGCACGTCGGGTGGCGCGGCCTTCGATGCAAGTGGGATCGGGCCGCAGACCGGCCCAAACGCACGCGGGCCGGCCGGAAGACAGCTAACGATAATCTTGTCAGCCGTCTTCCCTCAGCCCCTTACGCGCTTTGTCTGGTCTGAGGCACCGCAGACCCGATTGCTCGGTCTCGGATCACTGGTAGGTGCCGCTATAATTGTGGAACGTCGCCGTCGTCCCGGTTCCGAGCGATGGGGAGAGTGGGGTGTTGGCGCCTGGAGCGCAGATGGCAATCATGTTCGCGCCGCCGTTGTGGATCGTCTCGCTTGCCCCGTTCGGGATGAGAGCAAGGATAGCGACACCATTTGCCGGCACGGTGCTGAATGAACTGAGTTGAGACGCGATCTGGTAACCGCCCGCGCATCCGCCCGCTGTCGTCGGGGTTGTCGCGGTCAAGCCGGTTGCTGAACCGGGGGCTCCGCCTTGCGCCGTGGGCGTCAGCATGATTGTTGCGGTAGCGCCTCCACTAGCGCCCGAAATAGCAAACCCGATTGAACCCTGGCCAGTGATAACCGGGATTATGCCCGGCGATGACGCACCGCCATTGTTCGTTGCGGCGACCGTGCTGCTCGCGCTGATCGGCGTGTTGCTTACATTGAGCACGTTTTGCACGACGCCAGATACTTGGATGGCGCATTGTTCATAGCTGTTACCGGCACATGGTGCCACTGTCAGGCCCGCCACTGCCGCGCCGTCGGTATACCCAGCGACAAAGAGGCCGCTATCGACATACTTGACCGGCTCACCGCTGGAAAGATTTTGTCCAAAGCCGGAGTAGACGCCGAAATAGCCTTGACCGAGGGGAGTCTGCCACGTGTTGGATGGATACTGCTGCGAGATCGGTCCGGCAAAGGCGGGTAGCTGGAGCGTTCCACCGGTTATCAAGCCTGGGTCGTTGACAATCATATTGCCGCCACCGCCGCTGCTCTCAAAGATGCCGTCGGTAACCTGGTTCGAACCAGGGATCGGATTGAACGCAGCCCCCATTGTCGTTCCGATGAGCGTGTTGCTGCCGAACGTTCCATTCAAGTTAGTTCCGGAGGCAGCGCCGTTGTAGAACACTGCTTTCGGCGATATCGCAGGGCTACCGCTGACGCCAACGTTCAGGATGGCTGTGCCAGGGCTACCAATGCCCGGAACCCCGCCGCCGATGATACGGTTGTTGCCGAACGGGCGATTGTTGCTGTATTCGAATTCCTGGCCGATGTTTTCCATCCACATATTGACCAGGTCGCTGCCGCCCACGACTTCAGGAAAATCGACAGTCACGTTAGGCCAATCTGGCAGAGTATAGATGCTCCGCGGCGCGCCGCCTGAGTGCACCTCATAAAATCCAGCGCTGTCGATGGCAGCGCTGCCGCTGATGCAAACGCTTGCCGTCTGCCCGCCTCCAATGCCGCTGGCACTCCAGACCTGGTTGCCAATCGTGTCGTTGTATTCTCCCATATCCACGTCACAGGCATTGTTGGTGATGTTCATGTTGTCGACGAGCTGATGATCTTTTTGCTCCACCAGTCCTGAAGCATAGCCCTGAATGGTCAGGTGGTTGGCTCGGTCGAACTTGCCCATGCCGAGGCCGCGCATGTTGATGGATCGAGTTCCTTGCACGGAAGCACTGATCCCAGGCTGCTCGTTGACCAAGGAAAACTGTTCGTAAAGCGCCTCTGCCAACGGCTGATCCGTCCCTTGATACGATTCCACGATGGCAAACTTGTCCCAGCCGAGATCGAGCGTGGTGTGAATGCTGGTAAGGTTTGCGCCGGCGCCACGGACCACCGTGGTCGGCGTGTTGGTGTTGGTGTTGGTGACCAGCGCCGGGATAATGAGGGTGTGATTCAGTTCGTACTGCCCAGCCGGTGCAAAGCTCTCGCCGCCTTGGACGTGGCTGGTTGCGAGCGCCGTTGCCGTCTGGGCTGCAACGTAGTCGGTGCTCAGCGCTTCTAGTTGGCTGGGGCTCTCGGTGAATTGGAAGCTGGCGCCGGCCGCGCAGGCGCTGGCTGGCTGCGGTGATAGATTGATAAGCCCGGTTGGCAACATCTTGACGTCCTCGCGTCCCTCAAGTGTCCAGGTTACACCCCCATCGGTGAACTGCGTACCGACGTAGCTGCTGCTCCAGGGCAAACCAAATGAGCCTGGGTAGGTCGGGCCGCTTACAGCGACAGAACTGCCGGGGACAATCGCCAGCGTGCCGGCCGGCAAAGCACCAGGACTGCTGGATAGTGTGAAGCTAGCGTTTCCGTTATACGAGGTGATCGTGTAGGGGCCACCTGCGACCAGACCCGTCGAACCAGGCACCCAGAATTGGACACTGAGCGGGAGCGGTTGGTTGGAGAACACGCTTGCGTTATCGCCGGTAAACGCCGGAGAGGCAGATGCCACCACCATGGTCGTCCCGCTCACCGTGACATTGAGCGCTCCTTTGTTCAGCACGCTTGCCGGAAAGCCAGCAAGCGTCTGCGCCGCCGTGGCGGTCGCGGTCTTGCCATTTGTGATGCTCGTTGCCATCCAATGGCCGCCGTTGGCTGCAACCCGCGCGCCCATCGCATACGTCGCGCCGGCCATATAGTCCGTCTCGGCCGGAACGCTGCCATTGGCAGGCAAGAGCTCCTGCTGCCTTACTGGGATTGCCGCAACGCCCCAGGTCAGAGGATTAAGCAGGCTGCCCGTTACGGTCATCGCCGGATTCGGAGCGACAACTGTGTTGGCGGCAAGACAGTTCGCGCTGCTGGTGACCTGCATTCCTGGTGCAACGAGATAGTTCCGGTTTGATGGGTCGCTCCAAAGCGACATCAGTCCGTTCCAGCATGCGCCGCCGGTGTCGCAGGTGTGCCGGGTCGAAAAGAACAGCAGGCCATTCCCTGCACTCCCCGTCAGGGAAACCGGCATGCTAAATTGCAGCCCGTATGCCGCATTCGTCGCCCACGACAGCGGCGTTGACCCGTCCGGTGCAACATATGCTGACCATGCTGAAGGCGTCGTGCCGTAGGTTGTCCCTACGGGCGTGAGAGTGCCGTTTCCGCTCGCGCCGAAATCCTTCCAATTGAAAACGTCGGCGGCCCGGTTCCCTAAGGTCCGCGGCACCAGGCCTCCGGGAGGCGCTACGGGGAGAGCCGAGAAAAACTGGCTGGTTCCGGCTGTCGGAGCCGACGTTTGCGCTAAGGCGCTCAGTTCCATTCCTGGCGTTGGCACGAATTGCGCCGCAAGCAGGAGAAGGGAGAATTCGTTTAGACCGATGCACTTCCGCACGGCTTACCTCTCATACTTAGGTCAATAGTCCTAAGTAGGAAAGTATGCCGGTGCATGCAGCGTCCGCAAGATAATGACTGCGAGCCACGATGCCATGACGAAAGGTTTACCGAGGAGGCGGGTGGACTGTCGCTCACAGCAGACGTGGTGGTGCAGTCGGCTTACTGGTGACGTGATAGCGGCCGGCGTTCAAGGCGGGAGGCAGCTCAACCGTAAACCGAGCTTACGCGCCTGTTGCACCGGATCCTGACCCGTTCAAGCATAATGGCTGGCGGACCCGACACGATTCGAACGTGCGACCTTCGCCTTCGGAGGGCGACGCTCTATCCAGCTGAGCTACGGGTCCCGCACCAGCGTCATAGCCCAGACTAGAACTCGAAGCCACCCCCAGGATTGTACCGGGTGGCCCAGGCAGCCGCCGCAATGTCCGCGCCCGACGGCAACAAAGCGTCGGGGTGGCGCATCCAACTGATCACGTCGTTGATCACGTCCTGGCGGTCCAGGTCGCGCATCAGCAGGTGGTAGCCGTTCGGGTAAAGGGCGCGCCGGGTCGTCGGCGGCAGATGGGCCCAGGCGACCGCCATCGCGCCGGGCGGCACCAAGTCGTCATGGCCGCCATAGGCCAGGAACGAGCGGCCGGTGACGTGCGGGGCCGCCGCCTGGGCGCTGTCCATCAGGTTCACCAGGCCGGCCAGGCTGGACACCTTGGTGCGGCGCAGGGTCAGCGGGTCCTTGGCGAGGGCGATCAGGGCGCTGCGGTTATCGCTGGCCGTCACCCGCACCGGCACGTCGCCACCGGTGATGTGGTAGCCCGGCGCCACGCCGTCCGCCACCCAGAGCGCGCCCGCCAGCACCGGGCCCTGCTCGGCGCGGCCCCACACGGCGGGAGCCAGCATGATGGTGCCGGCAATGGCGGGGTGGTCGGGCCGGGCGGCCAAGTCCATCGCGACGGCGCCGCCCATGCTCTCCCCCATCACGTAGACCGGGGTGCCGGGATAGCGGGCGATCAGGGTCTGCGCCATGGTGCTGGCGTCGTCGACCAGCGCGGTGACGCCGGGCCACGAGCCGCGCGACGCCGTGTCGCCAAAGCCGCGCTGGTCGGGCGCGTAGATCGCAATGCCGGCGGCGTTGAAGCTCGGTGCGTCCAGCGCCCACTGGTCGCGGCTGTCGTCGAAGCCGTGCAGCGCCAGGATCACGGCGTTGGGCGGCCCGGCGGGGAGCCACATCCGCGCGGGAAGCACGGTGCCGTCCGGCATGGTGAAGGAGCTGTCGGCCGCCGGATGGGTGGCCAACGGCTCGCCGGTGACGCCGTAGGGCGGCAGCCGCGATGCGGTGCAGCCGCCCAAGCAGGCGCTTATGGCCAAGGCGACGACGGCGAGCAGGGCGCGGGTGGTTGAACTCATGGCCAGGCAAGCTATCATCCCTGCGCACTCCCCACCAGTGAAGAGGTTGACATGCCGTTCGGTGCAAGCACGCCCGTGACACCGCTCGGCGTTCCCGCTGGCGAGCACGAGACGATCTATGTGGACGAGCGCGTGGTCGCCTGCGACGGCGGCACCGCGGGCGGCGGCCACCCCCGGGTGTGGCTGCGCATCGTGCATGAGCAGACCTTTTGCCCCTATTGTTCGCGCGTGTTCGTGCTGAACCCGGGGGCGGGCGGCGACGAGCATTGAGCGCGGCTGACGCCATCGCTCTCGCCGCAGCCGAGCCGGCGCCCGAGCCGCTGCACCTGGTGCTGGTGGACGGCTCGGGCTTCATCTTCCGCGCCTTCCACGCCCTGCCGCCGATGACCCGGCCGGACGGCACCCCGGTCAACGCCGTGTTCGGCTTCACCAACATGCTGGCGCGGCTGCTGAAGGACCATGTCGGCACCCACTTGGCGGTGATCTTCGACGCCGGGCGCACCACCTTCCGCAACCGCATCTACGACCAATACAAGGCCCAGCGCCCGGAACCGCCGAGCGAGTTGCTGCCGCAATTCGCCCTGGTGCGGGACGCGACCGCCGCCTTCAACGTGCCCGCGCTCGAGCTGGCGGACTGGGAGGCCGACGACCTGATCGCCGCCTACGCCCGTGCCGTGACCGACATCGGCGGGCGGGTCACCATCGTGTCCTCCGACAAGGACCTGATGCAGCTCATCCGGCCCGGCGTCATGCTGCAGGACCCGATCAAGCAGAAGCCGATCGGGGCGGACGAGGTGCGCGAGAAGTTCGGCTGCGGCCCCGAGCACATGATCGACCTGCTGGCGCTGATGGGCGACAGCGTGGACAATGTGCCCGGCGTGCCCGGCATCGGCCCCAAGACCGCCTGCCAGTTGCTGAGCGAGTTCGGCGACCTCGAGGGCGTGCTGGCCGCCGCCCCCGCCATGAAGCCGTCCAAGCGGCGCGAGCTGCTGATCACCCACGCCGAGCAGGCCCGGCTGTCCCGCGAACTGGTGATCCTGCGCGAGGACGTGCCCTTACCGGCCCCGCTCGACACGCTGGGGGTGAAGGAGCCGGACCGGGCCGCGCTCAGCGCCTGGCTGCATGCGATGGGGTTCCGCTCCACCGCCACGCGGCTCGGGCTGGACGGGCCGGTGGGAGAGGACGCGCCGCCGCCGCCGCCGGCCGAGGCGGTGAAGGCGTTCGGCCCCTATCCCGTCGTCGCCACGGCGGAGGGTTTGGCCATCGTGCTGGCGGCGGCGGCCGGGGCGGGCGTGCTCGCGATCACGCCGCTGCGGGACCGAGACACCCTGGTCGGGCTGGGTTTGGCGGTGGCGCCGGGTCAAGCGGGGTATCTGCCGCTGGCGCACCAGGCCACGCTCGAGCAGCCAGCGCCGCAGCTATCCCTGGCGGAGGTGACCGCTGCGCTCGACCCGGTGCTGTCCGACCGCGCCGTGCTGATCGTGATGCATGACGCAAAGGCGGGGCTGCGGGCGCTGGCCCGGTTTGCCGCGCCGGCCAGCCTGGACGACACCATGCTGCTCTCCTACGCACAGGACGCGGGCGCCCATGCGCACGAGTTGGCGGACCTGGCGCGCCTGCATCTCGGCCACGGCACGACCGAGCTGGACACCATCACCGGCACCGGCCGCGCCCGCCTGCCGCTCTCGCACGTGCCGCCGGAGCGCGCCGCCGCCGTGATGGCGGAGGCCGCGGATTGCACCCTGCGGCTGTGGCACGCGCTGCGCCCGCGGCTGGTGGCGGCGCGCAGCACGCAGCTTTACCACCAGGTGGAGCGCCGGCTCATCCCCATACTGGCCGACATGGAGCGGGCCGGCATCCGGGTGGACGCGGAGGAGCTGCGCCGGCTCTCCGCCGACTTCGGCGAGCGGATGGCCGCGGCCGAGATCGACATCCACCGTCTCGCCGGCCGCCCGTTCAACTTGGGCAGCCCGAAGGTGCTGGGCGAAATCCTGTTCGACGAGATGAAGCTGCCCGGCGGCCGCCGCACCAGCAGCGGCACCTGGGGCACCGACGCCGTGATGCTGCAGCAGCTCGCCGAGGGCGGGGCCGAGCTGCCGGCGCGCATCCTGGAGTGGCGCCAGCTCGCCAAGCTGAAAAGCACCTATGCCGACGCGCTGGTGAACGAGATCAGCCCGCGCACCGGCCGGGTGCACACCACCTACGCGATGGCGGCCACCACGACGGGGCGGCTCTCCTCCAACGACCCGAACCTGCAGAACATCCCGATCCGCACCGAGGAGGGCGGGCGCATCCGGCGGGCCTTCGTGGCGGCGCCGGGCCACTTGCTGGTGAGCGCTGACTACTCGCAGATCGAGCTGCGGCTGCTGGCCCACGTGGCGGACGTGCCGGCGCTGTCGGAGGCGTTCGCCACTGGGCAGGACATCCACAGCCGCACCGCGTCCGAGGTGTTCGGCGTGCCGATGGCGGAGATGACGGGCGTGGTGCGGCGCCGGGCCAAGGCGATCAACTTCGGCATCATCTACGGCATCAGCGCGTTCGGCCTGGCGCGCCAGCTCGGCATCGAGCCCGGCGAGGCGCGCGCCTATATCGACGCCTACTTCGCCCGCTACCCCGGCATCCGCGCCTATATGGAGAGCACGCGAGAGGAGGCGCGCATCCGCGGCTTCGTGTTGACGCCGTTCGGCCGGCGCTGCTGGGTGCCCGGCATCGCCGACCGCAACCCGGCCAAGCGCGGCTATGCCGAGCGGCAGGCGAGCAACGCGCCGTTGCAGGGCGGTGCGGCGGACATCATCAAGCACGCCATGATCCGCTTGCCCGGCGCGTTGGCGTCGGCCGGGCTGCGCGGCCGCATGCTGCTGCAGGTGCATGACGAGTTGCTGTTCGAGGCGCCGGAGGACGAGGCGGACGCGCTGGCCGCGGTTGCCCGCGAGGTGATGCAGGCGGCGGCGACGCTGTCGGTCCCGCTGGTGGTGGAAACGGGCAAGGGCGCAAGCTGGGCCGCTGCGCACTGAGGCCGCGGTTAGGGGCCTCCTAACAACGCTCCCTCTCCCTCTGGGAGAGGGCCGGGGTGAGGGCGCCACGCACACTGTATCACCCTAAGGCCGATCCTAAGCTTGCGACCATGCCCGGCACTGCGTTAGAGCATCACCGGATCAGGTGTGGTCACCTGACCGGTAAAGATGCTCGCCAAAACAAAAGCTAGACCACGATCGGCGATTCTATCTGAGCCGGTCATGGTCTAGTCACCGAACGCACTGCCCGCAGGAGCCGCACATGGCGGACGAACCCCGGTATTCCGACGAAATCCGCATCCCGATCACCGTGACGCTGCCATGGTCCGGCAGGCTGACGCCCAATGGCGATTTCTGGCCGATCGACATCAAGGGCCGCGAGTGGCCGAGCAACAATCGCGGCGAGCCCGAGTTCCCGATCGACCTGCTTCCGGTGGGATTTGCCCCAGGAACCAGCCACATCTACCAAAACGGCGATGGCCGCCGCGTGCCGGAGCAGTTCGCGGCGATGGACCGTGCCATGTTTGCCGAGGCTGCCCGGGCGCGCCGCGCCACGGGTGCGATCCAGCAGGTGGCGGACCCGGAGCCGTCTGACCCTGGCATCCACCAGCCGGCAGCCTCGCAGGCCGACGCCCCGGAGCCCACCGCCAAACTCCCAGAAGCCGACCAGCCCGCTTTAACTGACCCGGCGGCCGAGCCCACGCCAGCATCGCCCACGTCAGCAATCGCCGCGGAACCGGAGCACGGCTCGGTGTGGACCTGGCTGCATCGCCACGGCCTGGCCGAGACCCGGCACGAGCAGGCCGACGATTTGCGCCGCTTCATCAAGGCGAGCGGCGGGCTGCTGTCGGCAGAAGGCGAGCCGGTCGACGTGGACGCGATGTCTGACGACGACCTGCTGGCGCTGGACCGCGACAAGCGCCAGCCGGTCATGCCGTTCTTTCCGGGCGTCGCAAAACCGCCTTCGACGCCATGGGGCCATAAAGGGACCCGAGCTTATAGACAAGCTTTGGAAGAGTTGAGACAACCTGGGACACACGAGACGCTGAACGGTCGCGTTCCAACGCAGCAAGAGGCGGAAGACATGATTGCTGAAATTGATGGTATCGTAGATCGTATCGAGGACGGGCATCCTCCTCCGTCCAAGAGTAGCCATGATAAGCCCCACATCAACTATCGAACTGAACCGAACCAGAGGGAAAAGCGTGAGAAGGCTACAGTTTACATACAGAAGCTGATCAAGCCAAAATGATTGAAACCTGGTTGGCTGAACTGACGACCATTATAGCCAAGCTCCGGCCACACGAGAACGGGGCTGGCATAGGCCGTGACATGTTTGAGGCCGCCGACGATTGGCGCATTCTCGGTGAGTACATGCTGGAAGCTCATCCGTCAGAGGACTTGAGCGGGATCATGGAGAGCGAACGTGAGTCTCATGCAGGTCTGCAGAGCTACTGGGGTGACGCCCTGCTGGCCGACCCGGACTATGGCAAGATCTTGGATCTTGGCGCGAAGCTGATCGCCGAATGCAGCAAGCGCGAGTACCATCCAGACGGTTACTTGGGCAGCAAACGAACTGTCCGGGAAGCGTTTGCTTTCTTGATCTCGGACTACGGCATGCATACCAGCGAGGATGAGCCATTCAATTATGTGTCGCCCCACTTGCTCGTCCAGCTGCGCTTTCCGGGCGGTCGCGATCGTTTTGTGCTGACCCATTTGGAGGGCACACAACAGACCTACTGGCATGAAGACGTCCTCTTCATGGCTGGTCAACCCTTCAGTTCACTGGAGCAACCCGCGGAAAAGGTCAGCACGGAAGCCGAGATGCAAGCCTGGTTCACCAGGTCTGCCGACATGCTACGCCAATACGCGGCAGACCTGCTCGCCAACAAGCCGGGCGCGTTCGGGCGCTTGGCGGCGGCGCAGGCCGAACGTGAAAGCAACATCATCGCCGAAGCCGAGCGCCTCTGGCAACTGGACCACCCGGGCGAAGTCGTGCCGAAGTGGACGCCCGAGCACGGCTGGATCCCGCCGCAAGACAGCGAGTAACCATCCAGCCGGTGACAGCCCATTGCACTGGCTTCCCGGCGTGTTCGAGCGTTTGGCGGCGGCGCAGACCGAACGCGGACGCCAAGCCCGGTTGGGTGGACGAGCCGAACCTCGAGTGATCACAACACCTGCCTCTCTCGAGTATCCTGCGCGGCGGCGGGCTCTCTTCGGCTGAAGCGGCAAGATGCTGGAAAAGATCGGCGTGAAAAATTATCGTGTGGAGGAGGGACACCATCCTGGAACGGTGAGCAGCCACAGCAAACCTCATATCAACGACGTAATTCCCGGCGACAAGCTGACTGAGCAACAAAAAGCGATCCTGGCGACTGAGAGAAATACCATTCGTGATCAAAAGGGAACCGTGATTGTGCAACCGTGGAAGTAGAGGTGATTGCCAACTGCGTCGCTGAACTCAGGGTGCTCGCAGACAAACTCCGGCTCATACGAACTTCGGCCATAATCGACGACATGTTCGAGGCAGCCGACGATTGGCACGGCTTCGGCGAAAGTCTGTTGCACGCTGACCCAGAATATAACCTAACAGGTCGGATGGATCAGGAAATAGAGTTTTATGGCAAGCTGCAAAGCCACTGGGCTGACGCGCTGCTAAGCAATCCGGATTACGGGCGCATCATGGCGCTTGGTGCCCAACTCATCGCGGAAGCTCGCAAGCGAAAATATCATCCCGATGGCTACAAGGGCAGCCTTCGCATTTTACGTGAGGCATTCGCTTTCCTAACCACCGACTATGGTTTTCAGCCCGGCGAGGGCCATCAGGGACTCTTTAATTATTGGTCCCCGCACCTGCATATCGAGCTTGGGTTTCCGCGTAATGACCCTTCAATCCCGTCCAAAGATGTCGGTTGCTGGCTGAACTACTTGGGTAATCCAAAGGACAGGTTTTGGCCTGAAGAGATATTGTGGATGGCCGGTCAGCCCGAGTCTGTGCTTGAACCGCCCCTTGAGCCACTCAACACCGAAGCGGCAATCCAAGCCTGGTTCACCAAGCTCGCCGACGTCCTGCGGAACTACGCGGCCGACCAGCTCGGCAACAAACCAGGCGCATTCCTACGCTTGGCGGCAGCGCAAGCCGAACGTGAAAGCCACCTCATCGCCGAAACCGAGCGTCTCTGGATTCTTGAGCACCCGGACGAAGTCGTGCCGAAGTGGACGTCCGAGCACGGCTGGCTTCCGCCGCAAGACATCGAACAACCATCCAGCCGGTGACGCCCCACTGCGCTGGCATCATGCTATTTGGAATCGCATTTGCAGGCCTGATGGAACGAGAACTAGCAGTAGCTTGGATAGCCGAACTGACCTCAATGTCAGCGAAGCTCCGGCTGCGCGAGAGCAAGTCTGGTATAGTCCGCGACATGCGTGAAGCCGCCGATGACTGGCGCATTCTCGGTGAGTACATGCTGGAAGCTCATGCGTCAGAGGACTTGAGCGGGATCATGGAGAGCGAACGTGAGTCTCATGCAGGTCTGCAGAGCTACTGGGGTGACGCCCTGCTGGCCGACCCGGACTATGGCAAGATCTTGGATCTTGGCGCGAAGCTGATCGCCGAATGCAGCAAGCGCGAGTACCATCCAGACGGTTACTTGGGCAGCAAACGAACTGTCCGGGAAGCGTTTGCTTTCTTGATCTCGGACTACGGCATGCATACCAGCGAGGATGAGCCATTCAATTATGTGTCGCCCCACTTGCTCGTCCAGCTGCGCTTTCCGGGCGGTCGCGATCGTTTTGTGCTGACCCATTTGGAGGGCACACAACAGACCTACTGGCATGAAGACGTCCTCTTCATGGCTGGTCAACCCTTCAGTTCACTGGAGCAACCCGCGGAAAAGGTCAGCACGGAAGCCGAGATGCAAGCCTGGTTCACCAGGTCTGCCGACATGCTACGCCAATACGCGGCAGACCTGCTCGCCAACAAGCCGGGCGCGTTCGAGCGCTTGGCGGCGGCGCAGGCCGAACGCGACCGGCTCATCGTTGCAGAGTGGGAGCGCCAGTGGCGACAGGCCAATCCGGGCAAGCCCGTGCCAAAATGGACGCCGGAGCACGGCTGGACGGACGAGGCGGAAACCGACCAATCCCACCTTGGCGAACAGCCCTAAACTCAACTGGCTCCCGAAGTAGGACTCGAACCTACGACCGAGCGATTAACAGTCGCTTGCTCTACCAACTGAGCTATTCGGGATCGCCGTGGGCGCGTCGTATAGCCGCGTTGCCAGACGGACGCAAATGGCTATGGTGCCGCGCGGCCCAAGGGCCGCACTGGGCGAGAGTGGCGGAACGGTAGACGCACGCGACTCAAAATCGTGCGCCGCAAGGCGTGGGGGTTCGAATCCCCCCTCTCGCACCAGCCCGCCCGAAGCGCCAGCCCGCCCCACCACCAGCCACTTCGCTCCAGCCACACCCAGATGCAAATCAACCGACCTGCGACGCGCGTTATTTTCACACGGGCTATTTTGCTGTAGACATACCATAGTAGTGTAGCTCCGCCTTGGTGGCGGGGTCCGTCATGGTGGTAGGCTAGCATCTTCAACGTTCTCAGTCGCAGCAATCTGGTCACCCGTCTGCTCGTGCTCGTCCTGGTCGCGACGCTGCCGGCCTTCGCCGTGCTGCTTGGCCTCCAGCGCGAAATCAGCGCCGAACGGCTTGCCCAAGCGCGCGACATCGCCAGCCAGCAAGTCGCCCTGCTCGACCAATCCTTGGACGACGTGATGATCGGCTTCCAAGGCATGCTCTCGTCCACGTCGCGCGTGAGCGTGGTGGCCGCGCTCAGCCCGGCCTGCGGCCCCGCCCTGGATGCCGTTCGCGCAGCGGTCCCGATCTACCAGGCGTTCATCGCCCTGCACCCGGACGGCACCGTGGCATGCAGCAGCGCCGACGCGCCGCTCCCGCCGGCGGTGTTCGATCAGGCGGGCGAACTGACCGGCAAGCCGCCCGGCTTCACCGTCGGCCGCTATGCCCGGCTCAGTTCCGGAGAGCCGATCCTGCTGGTAGCCCTGGCTTGGCCCGCCACGGCAGACAAGCCCGGCGGCGCCCTGGTCGCCGGGATCAGCCTGGCATGGCTGAGCCACCGCATCCAGCAGCCGCTGCATCGGCCGGACGCCGGATTGCTGATCGCCGATCGGGGTGGAACGGTGCTGGCGAACCTGGCCGCGGCCGCGCCCGGTATCGGCGGCAGCCTGCCACCCGCCTACCAGCGGCTGTTTGCGGCAAGCACCGCCGGCACCACCATCGACGAGCGGCTCGGCCGGCAGTCCGTCGCCGCTCCCGCCGACGGACCCGGCGGCCACCCGGTGGGCGAGGACCGGGTGGTCGGCTTCTTGCCCCCGGCGCTCGAGAGCTATGGCTTGTTCGTGGCCGCCGCGTTCAGCGTGAACGACCTCAGCCTTGGTCTCAAGAACGCAGGTCTCAGCGGCTATGGCCTGCTCGCGGCAGGGGCAGCGCTCTCGGTCGCGCTCGCGCTGGTGGGTGCGCACCGCTACGTCCGCAACCCGACCCTCGCGCTGCTTCGCGCGGCCAATGCCTGGGCTGCCGGCGCGCTCGACGTGCGGGCGGCCCTGCCACGCGCCTGTCCCGCCGAGTTCGACGAGCTCGGCACCGCCTTCAACCGCATGGCCGAGATGCTGCAGCACCAGCGTGGCGAGCTGCAGCGCATGAACGACGCCCTGGAACTGCGGGTGGCCGAGCGCACCAGCGCCCTGCTGACCAGCAACAACCGCCTCCAGGTGGAAATCGCTGAGCGCGAGCTGAGCGAATCCCATCTGCGCCAGGTGCAGAAGCTGCAGGCAGTCGGCCAATTGGCGGCCGGCATCGCCCACAATTTCAACAATTTGCTCGGCGCCATGCTCGGCAGCATCGAGTTGCTGCAAAAGCGGCTGACCGGGTCGGACCGGTCGCAGATGCGGCTGCTGGAGATTGCCAAGGCGGCCGTGTCCCGCGGCTCGTGGCTGACCTCCCAGCTCCTGGCCTTCTCCCGCAAACAGCCCATGGTGGCAGCACCGGTGGACATGGGTGAGGCGATCGGCGGGGTGGAAGCCCTGCTGCGCAGCACCCTCGGCGCCAGCACGTCCATTGCCGTGCAGATGCAGGGGGGCCTTTGGGCCGCGATGATCGACGCCAACCAGTTCGATGTCGCGGTGCTGAACCTGGCGCTGAACGCGCGGGAAGCGATGCCCGATGGCGGCAACCTGCTGATCAGCGCCGCCAACACCACCGTGGGGGTGGATGATCCGTGGCAAAACCTGCCGCCGGGCGACTACGTCCGGGTGGACGTGTCCGACACGGGGCATGGCATGACCCCCGAGATTGCCGCCCGCGCGTTCGAGCCGTTTTTCACCACCAAGGGCGCCGGGCAGAACGCCGGGCTGGGCTTGTCGCAGGTGCATGGCATGGTCACGCAACTGGGCGGAGCCGTGACGATCGACAGTCGGCTTGGCTCGGGCACCCGTGTGTCGATCATGCTGCCGCGCAGTCCCGTGATGCCGAAGGTGTATCTGAGCGACGAGCCGGAGGGCAGTCGCCCGGCCCTTAGCCGCGACTCGATCGTGCTGCTGGTGGACGACGATGATGAGGTTCGCGAGGTGACGGCTGGCATCCTGGAGGATGTCGGCTACACGGTCGCGACGGCCCCCGATGGCGCCGTCGCCTTGGGCGTGCTGGAGCGTGAGGGCCGCAAGATCGGCCTGGTGATCGCTGACTATGCGATGCCCGGCATGACCGGATTGGAGCTGTTGACCGCAATCCGCCGCCGCCGCCCGGACCTGCCGATGCTGCTGGCGACGGGGTATGCGGACCATCAATCTTTGTCCGGCGACGGGCTCGAGAGCGACCAGATCGTGCGCAAGCCGTTCCGCAGCGCCGAGTTGCTTGGCCGCATCGAGATGGTGGTTGGCCGGCAAGCCGCGTTGGCGGAGTGACGCAGCTTCCACCGGAGCCGACGCATCTCGCGTCGCGGCATGGGCGCCTGGAGGTCCGGGCCGGAATCGAACCGGCATACGCGGATTTGCAGTCCGCTGCATCACCACTCTGCCACCGGACCGTGGTTCTCGCTTAGAAGCCGAAAGTCGCAGCAATCCGCCGCTTGCAGCCCCTGGCAAGCCTATAACGAAGTTGCCAGAGTTAATCTAGCTGCCCAGGGTTCTAGGTGCCCAGGTTCACCCACGTCACTGTCCCGCAAGTGTCCAAGCCGGCGCACAATCGGCAAGCGTGACGGGCCGATCGCAACTGACCTCGCCATGCATGACTGACGATGTCGCTGGTTCTGCCACACCTGCGTGGCGTGCTGCTGGCGGGCAACGCGGCCTGGGAGTGGGGGCGGCCCTGCTTGAGCGACTCGGGATTGGCCCTGTGCCGCTGCGTGCACCTGTCGTGGCAGGCAAGCGCTGGCCCAGCGAGCCGGGAACGCTGGCTCCAACTGCCGAAATCTGGGGCCAGGCCTGGCCGGCGGCGGCATTAGCGTCAATCCGCTCGAGCCAAGAGTGACCGTTGCCCCAATAAGCTGTAATTTAGAGTTTCTAACGAAATTGGTAGTAACACGCTAACATTTGGCCGCTAGATTTGCTCCTGGAAATGTGATGGACAGAGTTGGATGGCGGAGTTCGATCAGGGCGGCCTCTTCAACGATCTGGGGCGCCACTATGAGCAGGGTGACGCCGTGGCCCAGTCTGACGAGCAGGCGCTGCATTGGTATCTCGAGGCCTGCAAGCATGGCCATGTCGAAGCCTTGCACAGCGCCGGGTTGTTTTATGAACTTGGCCGCGGCGTGCGGGCCTCGACGCGGCGGGCGGTGGAATTGTATCGCCAGGCAGCCGAATCCGGGCATGCCTGGGCGCAGCTACGGCTGGCGCGGCTGTTGGAGAAGGGCCGCGGGGTCGAGCGGAACTACGCTGAAGCGGCTCGGCTATTCGGCGCGGCGGCGGCGCAGGGGCTTGCCGGGGCACAATTCGAGCTGGCTTTGCTGTATGACTCCGGCCGGGGCGTCGGCCGGGACTACGAGGCCGCGGCCGAGCTGTTGCGCCAGGCCGCTAGCCAGCGCAGCCCGGATGCCGAGTTCTGGCTCGCCCGATACTACGCAGATGGCCTCGGCGTTCCACAGTCGTATGGAGCGGCGGCTTATTGGTATCGGCTTGCCGCAACCCAAGGGCATACCAGTGCGCAGCTCGATCTCGGCAAGCTGTATTCGGCCGGCCGTGGCGTGCCGCAGTCGGACGAGGAGGCGGTGCGATGGTTTCGCTTGGCGGCTGACAAGGGCAGCGCCGTCGCACAGTTCAACCTGGGCGTTTGCTATGCGTGCGGCCAGGGCGTGCTGCGATCCGATGCGGAGGCCCTGCGCTATTATCGGCTGGCGGCGGCGGCTGGTTACAACCCGGCGCGCAACAATTTGGGCCAGTTCTACGAGGCGGGCCGGGCGGTCGGGCAGTCGTACGAGCAGGCTGTGGCCTGTTATCGCCTCGCGGCAGAGGACGGGAACGTGACCGCACAGTTCAACCTGGCGTCGCTGTATGAACGAGGCCGCGGTGTGGCGCTCTCAGTGTCGGTGGCGGCAGAGTGGTACAGCCGCGCCGCCAACGGCGGCCACACGCTGGCGCGAGAAGCCCTCCGGCGCCTGGAGCAGCCAGTCGACTGCCCCGAGGAAGTCATGCACGCGGCGGTTGGCGACTGAGGGGCCAGCGACACCGTCTCGGTCGCCTCGGTAGGAGACAACCTCCCTCTCCCGCGAGCGGGAGAGGGCTGGGGTGAGGGTGCGAGGGACGCGATCCTTGGTAATGTCTGCAGCCTACTCGGCAGCGACGGCGAGTTCTTTCAAGCCCAGGCCTTCGGCGACACGGCGGCCGAAGTCGGGGTGCACCTTGAACCAGTGCTTCAACATGCGCTCCTGGATCGGACGCGGAGCGTCGATGGCCATCATCGGATTGCTCATGCTCGCGACGATGTTGTCCACCAACGAGGCACGCCCGCTATCGTCCAGCACCTTCTCCCACAGCATGCGCGGCTGCCCGTAGTAGTCGTTGTCGTCGCAAGGATAGGTCACGTAACGACCGCCACTGCCATCGATGTGCAGCGGCGGCTCCTTCACCGATGGGTCCTCCACCGGGCCGCCGAAGCTGTTCGGCTCGTAGTCCACGCTGCCGCCGCCGTTACCGTCCACCCGCATGGCGCCGTCGCGATTATAGGTGCGAACCGCGGCCTTCGCCTGATTGATCGGGATCTGGTGGTAGTTCGAGCCAATACGGTAGCGGTGCGCGTCCGGGTAGGACAGGATACGGTTTTGCAGCATCTTGTCCGGGCTGAAGCCGATGCCGGGCACGACGTTGCTGGGCTCGAACGCCGCCTGCTCCACCTCGGCGAAGTAGTTCTGCGGGTTGCGGTTGAGTTCGAACACGCCGACGTCGATCAGGGGGTAGTCGCTGTGCGGCCACACCTTGGTCAGGTCGAACGGGTTCCACTTGTAGGTGGCCGCTTCGGCTTCCGGCATAACCTGGATCTTCATGGTCCAACGCGGGAACTCGCCCCGCTCGATGGCCCGGTAGAGATCCTCGGACGAACTGTCCGGGTTTGCGCCCATCACCGTGGTGGCTTCGGCGTCGGTCAGGTTCTTGGTGCCCTGCTGCGAGATGAAGTGGAACTTCACCCAGTAGCGCTCGCCCGCCTTGTTCCAGAGGCTAAACGTGTGGCTGCCATAGCCGTGCATGAACCGGGCGGAGACCGGCGTGCCGCGGTCTGAGTAGAGGATCATCACCTGGTGCACTGCCTCGGGTGACAGGCCCCAGAAATCCCACCGCCGCCAGTGCGGCTTGAGGTGGCTGCCCGGGTCGCGCTTTTGGGTGCGGATGAAGTCGCTGAACTTGAGCGGGTCGCGGACGAAGAAGATCGGCGTATTGTTGCCGACCATGTCCCAGTTGCCCTCCTCGGTGTAGAACTTGAGCGAGAAGCCGCGGGGGTCGCGGGCCACATCGGCCGATCCGCTCTCGCCGCCGACCGTCGAGAAGCGTGCGAAGGTGTCGCAGCGGTTGCCCACCTTGGCGAACAGCTTGGCCCGGGTGTAGCGGCTGATGTCATGCGTGACGGTGAACGTGCCATGGGCGCCGTATCCCTTGGCGTGCACCACCCGCTCGGGGACGCGTTCGCGGTTGAAGTGCGCCATCTTTTCGACCAGCGCGAAATCCTGCATCAGCATCGGGCCCTGCGGCCCGGCGGTCAGCGAATGCTGGTTGTCCGAGATCGGATTGCCGAACTGGGTGGTCATGGTGTTGTTGGTGGCGTCGCTCACGGGAGTGCCTCCTTCGACGTGTCGGTGGACGCCAACGGAAGGCGGGGTGGAGCGTTGCTTCACGTTTGGTTGGAGGCCGTGGGGCTCACCCTGATCGGGCCTGGTTCACACATCCTCCAACCGGACAATCTCTCCCTCTCCCGCGCGCGGGAGAGGGTCGGGGTGAGGGTGCAAGGCCGCGATCCCCTCGGAGCAGTGGATTGATTTCGCTGGATTGTGCATGTCCCAGGAGGCCCTCACCCCGACCCTCTCCCGTGAAGGACGGGAGAGGGAGAAGAAGGCTGAGTGCTTATTTCAGGCCAGGGACTGCTACCCCGGGAGGAGCAGCGTCACGGCGGCTTGGGCGGCGATGCCCTCGCCGCGCCCGGTGAAGCCGAGCCGCTCGGTTGTGGTGGCCTTCACCGACACCCGCGACGGCGCCACGCCCAGCAAATCGGCCAGGCGCGCGACCATCGCCGGGGCGTGCGGAGTGATCTTGGGGCGCTCGCAGATCAGGGTCACGTCCGCATTGCTGAGCCGGCCGCCGCGGGCCTCGATGCGGCCCGCGGCGTGGCGCAGGAAGCGGGCGCTGTCGGCGTCCTTCCACGCAGCCTCGCTGGGGGGGAAATGGCGGCCGATATCGCCCTCCGCCAGCGCGCCATAGATCGCGTCGCACAAGGCGTGGATGCCGACATCGGCATCGGAATGGCCGGCCAGGCCCCAATCGTGCGGCACCGCGACGCCGCACAGCACCAAGGAGCGGCCATATTCGATGGCGTGGACGTCGAAGCCGGTGCCCACGCGTGGCAGCAGGGCGGGGGCGAGGACGTTTTCGAGCCGCACGAGATCCTCTGGGGTGGTGAGCTTCACGTTGTGGTCGTCGCCGGGCACGATGGCGACGGAGTGGCCGGCCTGTTCCAGCAGGGCAGCGTCGTCGCTGGCGGCTTCGCCCCCGGTGGCATGCAGGGCGCGCAGCAGGTGGTAACGGAACGCCTGCGGGGTCTGCGCGCGATACAGCCCGTCATTGGCCACGGTGGCCACCAAGCGCCCGGATTGCACGCGCTTCAGCGTGTCGGACACGGGGAGCGCGGGGATGGCGCCGTCATGGCTGCGCAAGGCGGCCAGCAGGGCCGCGACCGTGCCGGGCGCCACGTAGGGCCGCGCGCCGTCGTGCACCAGCACCAGGTCCGGCGCCTGCGAGACCAGCCCTTGCAGCCCGGCGGCGACACTCTGCTGCCGGCTCGGGCCGCCGGGCACCGCGGGCAGCACATCCAGCCCGGCGAGCGCTTCGGCGATCGGCTCGGCGTCCCCTACGGGCAGCAGCGCCGTCACATGCGGCAGCAGCGCCTCGGCGGCGTAGCGCAGCACCGGTTTGCCGAGCACGGCGGCGAAGGCGGAAGGCAGGTCGCTCCCAGGCCAGCGGCCGGGCTCCGCGGCGAGCAAAATTGCGGCAACACGCATGGAGCAGCATTGCGCCCCGGGCTCGCGGCTCGTCAACAGCAGCACCCGGCCGGCGCGGATTGCGCGTGCTGCGTGATTGCCATGTTATTCGGCGGCAGCTAGTTTGCCCAAATGATAGGCAACGCCCTTCCGCCGATCACCCTGGGGTCCGGACCCCGTGCGGTGACCCTCGCCACGCCAGTAATTGTGGCGCCAATGTCGGGCGTCACCGACCTGCCGTTCCGCCGCCTGGCGAAGCGGTTGGGCGCGGGGATGGTCGTTTCGGAAATGATCGCCTCCTGGGCAATGCTGCGCGAAAACCAGGCGACCCTGCGGATGGCCAGCGTGGCGGGCGTCGGGCCGAACGCGATCCAATTGGCCGGCTGCGAGCCGGCCGCCATGGCGGAGGCGGCGCGCATCGCCGAGGGGCGCGGGGCGGACCTGGTCGACATCAACTTCGGCTGCCCGGTGAAGAAGGTGGCGGTGGGCCAGAGCGCCGGGTCGGCCCTGATGCGCGACGAGCTGGGCGCCGCCCGCATCCTGGAGGCCACGGTGCGCGCCGTGCCGGTCCCGGTCACGCTGAAGATGCGCATGGGTTGGGACCACGCCCACCTGAACGCGCCGCGGCTGGCGCAAATCGCCGAGGCGGCGGGAATCGCGATGGTGACGGTGCATGGCCGCACCCGGCAGCAGTTCTACACCGGCGAAGCGGACTGGGATTTCATCGCCCAGGTGAAGGCGGCGGTGACCATCCCGGTGATCGCCAACGGCGACATCACGACGCCCGAGCACGCCACCGAGGCCTTGCAGCGATCGGGCGCGGACGGGGTGATGGTGGGGCGCGGCTGCTACGGGCGGCCGTGGTTCCCGGCGCAGGTGGCAACGCACTTGCGCGGGGGCATGCCGGTGGAGCTGCCGCTGCGCACGCAAAAGGCAATCATGCTCGAGCATTACGCGGCGATGCTCAGCCATTTCGGCACGCAGCCGGGCCTGCGGCTCGGGCGCAAGCACGTCGCCTGGTATTCCCGCGGCCTGCCCGGTTCGGCGGAGTTCCGTGCTGCCATCATGCGGCTGGACGACGTGCCCGGCGTGCTGCGGCTGATCGACGGCTTCTACGACCCGCTGATCGACGCGGCTGAGATGGCCGGCAACCAAGCGATCGCGGCATGAGCCTTGCCGCTGCCGGCGCGCTGAAGCTGGCGGAGAAGCTGCGCCCCCGTGCGCGAGCAGTCGATGCCTCCGCTATGCTCGGCGCGCTCCCGGTCCCGGTGATCCTGCTGGATGCCGAGGACCGGTTCCGCTTCGTCAATCATGCGGCGGAGCAGTTCCTAGGCCTGTCGGTGCAGCAACTCAGCCACATGCGCTTGTCCGATCTGCTGCCGAGCGACAACCCGCTATTCGCCATCGTGGCGCAGGTGCGGCAGACCGGGGCCACCATTGCCGACCACGACCTGGCGCTGGAAAGCCCACGGCTGCACAAGCAGGCGGTGGCGATCCAGGCGACGCCGCTGAGCGAGGAACCCGGCAGCGTGCTGGTCTCGATGCTGGACGCCTCCGCCGCCCGCGCGCTGGACCGGCAGACGGTGTTCCGCTCGGCGGCGCGCTCGGTGAGCGGGATGGCCGCGATGCTGGCGCATGAGGTGAAGAACCCGCTGTCGGGCATCCGCGGCGCCGCCCAGTTGCTCGAGAGCAGCGTGGGCGAGAGCGACCGCGAATTGGCCGTGCTGATCCGTGACGAGGCGGACCGCATCCGCGATCTAGTCGAGCGCATGGAGGTGTTCGACGACCGGCCGATCGAGCGCCGGGCAGTGAACATCCATCGCGTGCTGGAGCATGTGCGGCGGCTGGCGCAGAGCGGGTTTGCGGCGCATCTGCGCTTTGGCGAGTCGTACGACCCGTCCTTGCCGCCGGTCTATGGCAATCGCGACCAGTTGGTGCAGGTGCTGCTGAACCTGGTGAAGAACGCGGCGGAGGCGATCACGGTGGCCGACATGGCGGGCGAGATCACCCTCAGCACCGCCTATCGCCACGGGGTTCGCCTGCTGGTGCCGGGCTCGACGCAGCGCGTGCATCTGCCGCTGGTGGTGACGGTGCGGGACAACGGGCCCGGCATCGGCGAGGACATCCGGCCGCATTTGTTCAAGCCGTTCGTGACCACCAAGCCGGCGGGGACGGGGCTTGGGCTGGCCTTGGTGGCCAAGATCGTGGCCGATCATGGCGGGCTGATCGAGGTGGACAGCCGGCCGGGGCGGACCGAGTTCAAGCTGCACCTGCCGGTGATCACCGAGGAGCAGGAGGAGGGGTGAGGACTGCCTCTCCCGACTCTCATTCTCCCTCTCCCGTTCTTCACGGGAGAGGGTAGGGGTGAGGGCGTCTTGGGCGCCGCACTACCCGGTTTGGCGACTTTCGCACCCTCACCCCGGCCATCTCCCGCCCGCGGGAGAGGGAGATAGCGGTTTCTGTTTGGAGTTTGCATGACCATCCCGACCGTTCTTGTGGCCGATGACGACCGCTCCATCCGGACCGTGCTCACCCAGGCGCTGGGGCGGTCCGGGTATCAGGTGCGCTCCTGCTCGAACGCGGCCACGCTGTGGCGCTGGGTGGAGGACGGCGAGGGCGACCTGGTGATCACCGACGTGGTCATGCCGGACGAGAACGGGCTCGACCTGATCCCCCGCATCCGGCGGGTCCGCCCCGAGCTGCGGGTGGTGGTGATGAGCGCGCAATCCACGCTGATGACGGCGGTGAAGGCGGCGCAGCGCGGTGCGTTCGAATACTTGCCCAAGCCGTTCGATTTGAAGGAATTGCTCGCGGTGGTGGGACGCGCCCTGGCCGCCCCCCCGCCGCTGCCGGGCCCGGCCGAGCCGGTGGACAAGGAAGAGAAGCTGCCGCTGATCGGGCGCTCGGTGGCGATGCAGGAAATCTACCGCACCATCGCGCGCCTCACCACGGCGGACCTAACGGTGATGGTCACGGGCGAGTCCGGCACCGGCAAGGAACTGGTGGCCCGCGCCCTGCACGACTATGGGCGCCGCCGCGCGGCACCCTTCGTGGCCATCAACATGGCCGCCATCCCGCGCGAGCTGATCGAGAGCGAGCTGTTCGGCCATGAGCGCGGCGCCTTCACCGGGGCGCACAACCGCAACCAGGGGCGCTTCGAGCAGGCCAATGGCGGCACCCTGTTCCTCGACGAGATCGGCGACATGCCGCACGAGGCGCAAACCCGGCTGCTCCGCGTGCTGCAGGAGGGCGAGTTCACCACCGTCGGCGGGCGGCAGCCGATCAAGGCCAACGTGCGCATCGTCGCCGCCACGCACCGGGACCTGCGGCTGGCGATCCGCAACGGCCAGTTCCGCGAGGACCTGTTCTACCGGCTGAACGTGGTGCCGATCCGGTTGCCGCCGCTGCGTGAGCGCGCCGAGGATATCGCGGTGCTGGCGCGCCACTTCCTCGACCGCGCCCGCGAGATGGGGCTGCCCGGCAAGACGCTGGATGCGGGCGCCATCGAGCGGCTGCGCGGCCATCGCTGGCCCGGCAACGTGCGCGAGCTGGAGAACCTGATGCGGCGGCTGGCGGCGCTGTACCCGCAGGAGACCATCACCGAGGAGGTGGTCGCGGCCGAGCTCTACGAAACCGGCTTCGACCCGGCGCCGAGCCCGGCCAGCAACGGCATGGCCGAGCCACTGGCCGCCGCGGTGGAGCGCCACATCCGCCAGTTCCTCGCCGCCACCAGCGACGGCATGCCGATGCGCGATATCTACGACCGGGTGATCGCCGAGGTGGAGCGGCCGCTGATCCAGATGACGCTGTCGGCCACAAGGGGCAACCAGATCAAGGCCGCGGCCATGCTGGGGCTCAACCGCAACACGCTACGCAAGAAAATCCGCGACCTGGAAATACCCGTCGTTCGCGGCATCGGCTGAACCATGGACGGCGCCCCGCATCGCCTGGCCGAGGCCATCCCGGACGTGGTGCAGGACCCGGCGCCGCCGCCCCCGGTCCGGCGCGGCTGGCTGGGCCGCGCCATGGACATCCTGCTTGGCAAGGGCGTGACCTTGCTGCTCGCAGCCGTCGCGCTGACTTTGGCCATCGCCACCTTCGTGCTGCTGTCGGGCGGCGCGCCGATCACGCTGCGGCCGAACCTGTCCTTCGTCGCCATCCTGGCCAGCACGGCGGTGCTGCTGCTGCTGTTCGCGGTGCTGGCGGGCAGGCTCACGCGCGTGTGGGTGGAGCGGCGGCGCGGGTCCGCCGGGTCGCGCATGCATGTGCGCCTGGTGCTGCTGTTCGGCGTGGTGGCGGTGACGCCGGCGATCGTGACCGCCGTGTTCGCCGCGGCGTTCTTCAATCTCGGTATCCAGTCCTGGTTCAACGACCGCATCCGCAGCGCGCTGGATGCGAGCCTGGCCTCGGCGCAGACCTCGCTCGAGGAACACCGCAACAATATCAAGGCCGACGCCCTGGGCGTGGCGATCGCGCTCAACCGGGCGGGGGCGTTCCTGACCAGCCAGCCGAACCTGATGCAGCAGGTGCTGGACCAGGAGACCATCTTCCACGACCTCATCCAGGCGGTGATCTACGACCCCTACACGCATGAGATCATTCTCTCTTCGGGCGTGTTGAGCGGCAATTTCGTCGAGCTGCCGACCGATGCCGAGATCGAGCCGGCGCGGCGTGGCGACGTGGCGGTGATCGGCGGCGGCAACGACAACCATGTCCGCGCGGTGGTGAAACTCGGCTCCACCCCCGAGCTGATGCTGATGATCGACCGTCCGGTGGACACGCAGATCATCGCCGCGGTGAACCGTACCGAGCGGTTGGTGAGCGAGTACCACCAGCTCGACGCCAACCGCTCCAAGCTGCAGGTCACCTTCGTGGTGATCTTCGCGCTGGTGGCGCTGCTGGTGCTGTTCGCGGCCATCCTCACCGGGCTGGTGCTGGCCAACCAGATCGCCCGCCCGATCGGCCGGCTGATCCAGGCGGCGGAGCGGGTGCGCGCGGGCGACCTGGGCGTGCGGGTGCCGGAGATCGCCAGCGAGGACGAGGTCGCCGGCCTGTCGCGCGCGTTCAACCGCATGACGGGGCAGTTGGCCGCCCAACGCACCGAGCTGATGGAGGCGTACGGCCAGATCGACGAGCGCCGCCGCTTCACCGAGACGGTGCTGGCGGGCGTCTCCGCCGGGGTGATCGGGCTCGACCGCCAGGGGCGGGTGGACCTGCCGAACCGCGCCGCCTCCGAGCTGATGGGCCATGACCTGTTGACGTCGGTGGGCCTGCCGCTCGAGGAGGTGGTGGGCGAGTTCGCACCGCTGCTGGCCGAGGCACGCGACGCGCCGGAGCGCCCGCGCACCGCCGAAGTGCAGATCGGGCCGCCGTCCAACCGCCGCACCCTGCTGGTGCGCATCGTCAGCGAGATGATGGGCGAGGCGGCGCGCGGCTTCGTGGTCACCTTCGACGACGTGACCGAGTTGGTCGCCGCCCAGCGCAAGGCCGCCTGGTCGGACGTGGCCCGGCGCATCGCCCACGAGATCAAGAACCCGCTCACCCCGATCCAACTCGCCGCCGAGCGGCTGAAGCGGCGGTTCACCAAGGAGATCACCTCCGACCCCACCACCTTCGCCCAGTGCGCCGACACCATCGTGCGCCATGTCGGCGACATCGGGCGCATGGTGGACGAGTTCAGCGCCTTCGCCCGCATGCCGCAGCCGGTGATCAAGCCGGAGGATGTGGGCCGCATCGCGCGCGAGGCGCTGGTGCTGCAGCGGCAGGCGCATCCCGAGATCGCCTGGACCACGCATTTGCCCGAGCGCGGCCCGGTGGCGCCGTGCGACCGGCGGCTGGTGAGCCAGGCGTTGACCAACCTGCTGATGAACGCGGCCGATGCCACGGCGATGCGCACGCGGGGCGAGGGCGAGCCGGCCGGGGCGATCGAGGTGTCGATCGAAATAGCTGACCAAATTGTAATACTTGCCGTTTCAGACGATGGCGTGGGGCTGCCGGCGGAAGATCGCGATCGATTGACCGAGCCATACGTCACTCACAAGCCCAAAGGCACCGGTCTCGGCCTCGCCATCGTCAAGAAGATCATGGAAGATCACGGCGGCCGGCTTGCGCTGGACGACCGGGTGGCGGCGCCCGGCGCGGTGGCCAGGCTGATCCTCCCAGCGCCGGCTGGCGTGGCATAAACCGCATAAAGACCCTTGTATGGCCCAAGAGATTCTGATCGTGGACGACGAGCCGGATATCCGGCTGCTGATTGATGGCATCCTCCGGGACGAAGGCTACGACACCAGGCAGGCGGGGGATTCCGAATCCGCCCTGGCGGCGTTCCGGGCGCGGCGGCCCGGCCTGGTGATCCTGGACGTGTGGCTGCAGAACTCCCGCCTCGACGGCCTCGGCATCCTGCATGCGATCCATACCGAGGAGCCGCAGATCCCGGTCGTGATGATCTCGGGCCACGGCACGATCGAGATGGCGGTGACCGCGATCCAGCAGGGCGCCTACGACTTCCTGGAGAAGCCGTTCCAGTCCGACCGCCTGCTGCTGCAGACGCGCCGGGCGCTCGAGGCGGCGCGGCTGGCGCGGGAGAACGCCGAGCTGCGGCTGCGCATCGGGGCGGAGACGACGCTGACCGGCGACAGCAGCGCCATCGGCACCCTGCGCGCCGGGGTGGACCGGGTGGCGCCGACGGGCTCGCGCGTGTTGATCCATGGTCCCGCCGGGGCGGGCAAGGAAGTGGCGGCGCGGATGGTGCATGCCCGCTCCCGCCGGGCCGACGGGCCGTTTATCGTGCTGAACTGCGCGACCTTGGCGCCGGGCCGGTTCGAGGAGGAGCTGTTCGGGGTCGAAGCGGGCTCCGACCCGATGGCGGTGCCGCGGCGCGCCGGGGTGCTCGAGCGCGCCCATGGCGGCACGTTGCTGCTGGACGAAGTGTCCGACATGCCGCTCGAGACCCAGGGCAAGATCGTGCGCGCGCTGCAAGACCAGACCTTCGAGCGGGTCGGCGGGTCGAGCCGGGTCAAGGTGGACGTGCGGGTGCTGGCGATCACCAACCGCGACCTGCAGGCGGAGATCGGGTCCGGGCGGTTCCGCGAGGACCTGTATTACCGGCTGGCGGTGGTGCCGCTGCGCATGCCGAGCCTGCGCGAGCGGCGGGAGGACATCCCCGACCTGGCGCGGCACTTCATGACCCGGGCGGCCGAGAACAGCGGCATCCCGACGCGCGAGCTATCGGCCGACGCGTTGGCGGCGCTGCAGGCCTATGACTGGCCCGGCAATGTGCGCCAGCTCCGCAACCTGATGGATTGGCTGCTGATCATGGCGCCGGGCGGCGCGGGCGACGCCATTCGCGCCGACATGCTGCCGCCCGAGATCGGCCAGGGCGCGCCGGCGCTGCTGAACTTCGACCCCACGGCGGATATCATGGCGCTGCCGCTGCGCGAGGCGCGCGACCTGTTCGAGACGCAGTATCTACAGGCCCAATTGGTTCGCTTCGGCGGCAATATCAGCCGGACCGCCGGGTTCGTGGGCATGGAACGCAGCGCGCTGCACCGCAAGCTGAAGCAGCTCGGGGTGAACTCGGACGACAAGGGCTGATCGAGCGTGCGGCGGGTGATGGGTGGCGCTGCGCGTACCCATCCGGTGGGTTATCTCCCTCTCCCTCTGGGAGAGGGTTGGGGTGAGGGTGCGAGGCCGGCTACTTCGACCCGCCCGACATGATGCGCGTGAAGATGTCCTGCATCTGAACCGACATCTGCGGCAAGGTGGTGAACCACAGCTTCAGCACCGACTCGGGCGAAAACCCGTCCGTGGCGCGGATTGCCTGTTGCTCCAGGCTCGCCATCACCGCCGCCTGCATCGGCCTCACGTCCGGCAGGCCCATGAAGCTGCGCGCTTCTTCCGGCGTGCAGTCGATTTCGATGGTGACTTTCACGTGTGGCGTCCCTGCCGTGGTGCGTCCCCATTTGAGACCTTCCACCCGAGCGAGGGAAGCGCGGGCAGCGTTTTTGTGTCCTTGACACTCTGCCGTTACATGCTGCGTGCAGGGGGCAGGGCACGGGTATGGCGTTGGAGGGCAATGTCGAGCAGGTGAGCCGGGAGGGTCTGCGGGGCTGGGTGCGTGACGCGGCGGCGCCGGACAAGCCGGTCAGCCTGCTGGTGAGCGTCGAGGGCCAGTTCACCCTGCGCGTGCTGGCCAATGCCTACCGGCTAGACCTCGAGCGGGCCGGCCTCGGCATCGGACGGCACGGGTTCACCGCGGCGTTCGACGGGTTGTCCCCGTTCCAGGCCCACGTGGTGCAGGTGCGGCGGGAGGAGGATGGCGAGCCGATCCCCGGCTCCCCCGTCACCATCCCGGCCCGCCCCCAATTCGACGGCGAGGTGCAGGATTACCTCGCCGCGATGTTGGCCGACGCGGACAGCGACGAGGAATTGGCCGCCCGGGCGAGCTTTCTCGCCCACCAGGCCGACCGGTTGCTCCAGCTCCGGGCCGAGCGGCGGGTGGCGCCGGCGCTGCACCAATTCCGCGCGCGCTGGTCGGGGCGGGAGGCGGCGGAGCAGCCTGTGGCGCCCCGCGCGTTGGTGATCGACGACCGGATGCCTGATCCCGGACGGGACGCCGGGTCGAACGCGCTGTTGTCGCACATGCGCTCGCTGCAGCGGCTTGGCTTCGAGGTTAGCTTCGCGCCGGCCGATACCAAGGGCGGCGCCGGGGCGCAGGCGCTCACGGCGGACGGGATCGCGCCGTATAGCGCGCCCTGGAGTGGCTCGGTGGAGGAGGTGCTGCGGCGGGAGGCGGGCGGGTTCTCGCTGGTGTATCTGCACCGGGTCAGCAACACGCGCTACCTGCCGCTGATCCGCCATTACCAGCCGCGCGCTCGGCTGGTGTATTGCGTGGCCGACCTGCACCATGTGCGTTTCGCTCGCCAGGCGGAGGTGGAGCAGCGCCCCGAGCTGACCCATTACAGCCAGCAACTGCGCACCGCCGAACTCTCCGCCGCCACCCTGGTGGACGCGGTGATCACCCATTCCAGCTACGAGGCCGCGCTGCTGCGGCGGGAGGCGCCCAAGGCGCGCGTGCATCTGGTGCCCTGGGCGGTGGCGGCAAACCCGGTGCAGGCGCCGTTTGCCGAGCGGCGAGGCTTCGCCTTCGTCGGCAGCTTTGGCCACGCGCCGAACCTGGATGCGGCCTGGTGGCTGCTGCAGGACATCCTGCCGCTGCTTCGGCTCCGCGCCCCCGGACTGGAATGCCTGATGGCGGGCAGCGAGATGCCGGACAGCTTGCGCGCTGCCGAGCGGCCCGGCGTGCGCATGCTGGGCCATGTGGCCGATCTTGGCAGCCTGCTCGGGCAGGTGCGGCTGACGGTGGCGCCGCTCACGTTCGGCGCCGGGGCAAAGGGCAAGCTGCTGGACAGCCTGGCGGCCGGATTGCCCTGCGCCTGCACCCACGTGGCGGCCGAGGGATTGGACCTGCCGGAGACGCTGCACGCCACCATCGCCGACTCGCCGCAGACCCTGGTCGACGTCATTCTCCGGCTGCATGATGATGCCGAATTCAACGCCCGATGCGCGTCGGCGGGATTGTCGCTGATTGCAGCCCAGTGGTCGCAGGCGCGGCTGGATGCGTCGATGCGCGCGGTGGTGCAGCCGGGAGCGGGCTGAGGCGGCAGTGGGGGAGAATGGGATTGTGGCGGACAAGCGCACGCTGACGGCAGAAGTGATGGAGGGCGTGGGCCTGATCACCATCAACGTGCCGCGGACCAACGCCGCCACTGCGGAAACCTGGTCCGCCTTGGTCGACACGTTGGGCCGCTTCGAGGGTGACCCGGCGGTGCGGGTGGTGGTGATCACCGGCGCCGGGCACATGGCGTTCGTGACCGATCCGGACGCCGCCGAGATGGAGGCGCAGGCGGTTTACGACCAAGCCGCCCGCCAGGCGCTGGAAGCCCTGGGCGCGTTCGCCAAGCCCAGCATCGCCCGGGTGCGCGGGGATTGCATCGGCGCCGGCCTGCTGCTGGCGCTGTATTGCGACATCGTGGTCGCCGCGGAAGACAGCGCGTTTGCCTTACCCGGCGCGCGGTGGGGCGCGGCCTATCCGCCCGCGGCGGTGGCGCGGCTGCGCGGCCTGGTGGGGCCGCAACACGCGCTGCGCATGCTCTATGCCGGTGGCCGGCTGGAGGCGGCCGAGGCGCTGCGGATCGGCCTGGCGACGCTGGTGACGGCGGACACCGACCTGTCGACGACGGTGGCGGAGCTGGCGCAATCGATCGCCGAGAATGCGCCGTTGGCCGTGGCGGCGGCCAAGCGGATGGTGGCGAAGACCAACGATCCGGCGCTGGCCGGCCTGGTGGAGCAGTGCCGCCGCAGCCAGGACTATGCCGACGCGATCGCGGCCATGCAGCAGCACCGGCCGGTGCGCTTCCACGGCCGCTGAACTCCGCCAGGTGGAGCACGGATGGCCGCGGCCGGACGTGGTGCGGCTTTGGCGGTGGGACTTGGACACCCCGGGCGCGGGGGGCGAGGCCGACCGCGCCATCCTGTCGGACAGCGAGCGGGCGCGGGCGGACCGCTTCGTCGTGGCGCACGGCACGCGCCGGTTCACCGCCGGGCGGGCGCGGATGCGCCGGGTGTTGGCCGAGGTGCTGGGGATGGTCCCCGGCGCACTGGCGATCCAGGAGGGCGACAGGGGCAAGCCGTTCCTGCCCGGCGGGCCGGAGTTCAACCTGAGCCACACTGGGGCGGTCGCGTTGTTTGCCGTGGCGGCGTTCCCGGTCGGGGTGGACGTGGAGCGCTGCCGGCCGCTGGAGCCGGGCGTGGCGGACCTGGTGTTCACCGCGGCGGAACGCGCGGCGTGGGCCGAGTCGGGCTGGGCGGAGGCGGTGTTCTATCGCGGCTGGACCCGCAAGGAGGCGGTGTTGAAGGCGCGCGGGGGCAGCCTGGCGCAGATGAGCAGCATCGAGGTCTCGCTCGACCATCCGGGCGTGCTGCGCGGCGAGCCAGCGTGGCAGATCGTGGATGTGCTGGTGGCGGAGGGGTATGCGGCGGCGGTCGCGGCGGCTTGCCGTGGGTGGCGGGTCGAGCTGGTGGGCTGAAGCCCACCCTACACAACGCACGTCGTCGTAGGGTGGGCTTCAGCCCACCGAGTACCATCACCGTCTTTCGCCAGCGTCGTCCAATTCCACGTCCCGCACCGCCCGATCAAGCGGATACAGCCCGGCCCTCACACACGGCAGGAAGCTCGAGAACGGCCAATCCGCGGCATCCGTGACAAGCCCGTGCTTTACCGGGTTGAAGTGGATGTAGTCCATGTGAGCCGCGTAATCCTGGTCATCGCGGATCGTGTGCTCCCAATAGCGCCGTTGCCAGACGCCGCTTTCGCGCTTGCGCACCAGGGAGGCACGCCGGTCGCCTGCCCGCGGAACGGAGGCTGAGAACGTCGCCTTGATCATCTGCCATCGGGTCGGAAATCTGCATCGCCGGGAGGCAATGTCCAAAGGCAATGCATGTGATCCGGCAGCACCGCCCAGGCGTCGATGTGAAATGGATAGCGGGCGCGTGTGGCTCTGACGGCGCTGCGGAGTGAGTCGATTTCGGTGACCAGAAAACGCGACTGGCGATCTTGGAGGTTGACCGTGAAGAAGTAACAGCCGCCATCGACGCGGTTGCGGCGGTAGTTCGGCATGCGGGCGACCGTTGGTGGGTGGTGGTTGGTGGGCTGAAGCCCAGCCTACGCCTAGCCTACGGCAAGTGGGGCGGGGCGTTCGAATAGGGGTCGGGGACCGCGAGGATGCGGCGGTCCACGTCCTTCACGTCGCGCAGGCCGCACAGCGCCATGGTGGTGTCCAGCTCGCGGCGGATGATGTCGATGGCGATGTCCACCCCGCGCTCGCCCATCGCGCCCAGGCCGTAGAGGAAGGCGCGGCCGATGAGCACACCCTTGGCCCCCAGCGCCAGGGCCTTGATCACGTCCTGCCCGGAGCGGATGCCGCCATCCATCAGCACCTCGATGCGCGAGCCGACCGCCTCCACGATGGCGGGCAGCGCCCGGATCGAGGACATCGCGCCATCGAGCTGGCGGCCGCCATGGTTGGAGACGACCAGCGCGTCGGCGCCGGTGCGCGCGGCCTGCTCGGCGTCCTCCGGGTCGAGGATGCCCTTCAGGATCAGCTTGCCACCCCAACGGTCCTGGAAGCGCTTCACGTCGTCCCAGCTGAGCTTGGGGTCGAACTGGGTGGCGGTCCAGGAGGACAGCGAACTCATGTCGGCCACGCCGTCGACATGGCCGTGGATGTTGCCGAACGAGCGCCGCTTGGTGTGCAGCATGTCCCAGCACCAGCGCGGCTTGGTGGCGAGATTGATCAGGTTGGCCAAGGTGGGCTTCGGCGGCGTGCTGAGCCCGTTGCGGATGTCCTTGTGGCGCTGGCCGAGGATCTGCAGGTCCAGGGTCAGCACCAGGGCGGAGCAGCCGGCGGCCTTGGCGCGGTCGATCAGCCGGTCGATGAAGGCGCGGTCGCGCATGACGTAGAGCTGGAACCAGAACGGCTGGTCGGTATGCTCCGCCACGTCCTCGATCGAGCAGATGCTCATGGTCGAGAGCGTGAATGGCACCCCGGCGCGGGCGGCGGCGCGGGCGGCCAGGATTTCGCCGTCCGCGTGCTGCATCCCGGTCAGCCCGGTGGGGGCCAGCGCCACCGGCATAGCGACCGGCTGGCCGATCATCGTGCTGGCCAGGCTGCGGTTCGTCATGTCCACGGCAACCCGTTGGCGCAGCTTCATCGCTTGGAAGTCGGCGCTGTTGGCGCGGTAGGTGCTCTCGGTCCAGGAGCCGGAATCGGCGTAGTCGTAGAACATCCGCGGCACCCGGCGTTCAGCCAGGCGGCGGAGATCCTCGATGCAGGTGATCGGGCTCACGGCTAACGCCGATCGTCACGAAAGCCGCGATCGTGGAAGTCATGATCGTGGACGTCGCGGTCGTGAAAGTCGCGGTCGTGAAAGCCTGGGCCGCGGTCGAAACGGCCGGGAAAGCCGCGCCCGCCGGGATAGAAGCGTTCCAGCCGGGCACCCACTGGGCCGGGAGCGAGGAAAAACCGATTGCCGAAGCCGTAATAACCCCAGCCATAGCCAGCGACGAACACCAGCGGCTGATAGACGCCCCCCACGAAATACACCGGAGACCCGTTCACGTAGGTGAGCCCGTCCGGACCGATATAGGGAGTACCGGGCGGGACGGCGGGCACCACTCCGGGTGTGGCGTAGACGGTGCCTGGAGGGGGCGGTGGATAGCCGGGCGGCGGGTAGCCAGGTTGCCCGGGGGGCGGATACGGCGCGGGCTGGGCATGAACGCTGCCGCTCAGCAGCAGCCCGAGCGAGGCAATGGTGAGCGCGATGCGTGACAAGGCGGCGTCCTCGACAGTTTCGGCTTGATTGCCGCTATAAATAGGGCTTTTACGCGGCCATTACAGCGGGCCGCGCGCCGGTCGCGGGCTCGCCACCCTCACCCCGACCCGGTTCCGCCGGCGGAAGCGGAAGACGATTTGGCTGCATCGAGCAGCAGGCTGCGGGTGGCGCCGAGGGCGCGGTCGAAGGCGGGCTTGCGATAGGCGTAGACCGGGTTGGCGGAGGGCGGCACCAGCGCCATGGTCGCGTTGGCCTCGAACAGCAGCAGCCGTCCGTCCGGAGCGAGGGCGAAGTCGATGCCGGCATAGTCCAGGCCCAGCGCCGCGGCGATGGCGTGGATGGCACCCATGGCGGTGCTGCCCAAAGTGCGGGGCATGTCGGCCAGGAAGCGCGCTTCCTCGTCGCGGTGCCATTCGCGCGCCGTCATGTCCGCGGTGAAGTAGTGCACCTTCCAGTCCGACGAGATCGCCAGGTGCAGCGGGTACGGCACGCCGCCGATCAGCATGACGCGATACTTGCGGGAGGCGCCATCGGGCCCGGCGGCGTCCAGGTATTGCAGCGCGAGCAGCGGTTCGCCGGGAAGTGCGGCGGCGGCGGTGGCGAGTTCGGCCGGGCCGGCGACGCGGGCGAAATGCTGCCCGGTGTGGAAGCCGGGGCTGCGGAGCAGGAACGGGAAGGCGAACCCCTCGGGCGGCCCGGCGGCCAGCGACGCTTTCGTCACCAAGGCGGTGTGCGGCGCCACCACGCCGGGCAGGGCGCCCAGGCGGCGCAGGTTGGACAGGCGGTCGGTGGGGATGACCCGCTCGGGCGGGTTGATGACGGGGGCGGCGCCGCCGGCGACCAGGCGGGCGGCGGCCTCGAGCGCCGCCGGGCCGAAATCCGCGTCGCCGATGGCGTTCAGCACCAGGTCGTGCGGGGGCAGGGTGGTGGCGTATTCGGCGAAGGCGGTGTGGGTGAGGAAGGTGCGGTCGTCGAGGATGGCGCGGGTCGGGATGTTGTTGCCGCGGGCGGAGACGAGCTGCAGCACGGTGATGGGCGGGCCTTCCCCGCGATAGGCGGCCGTGGCGATGGGGCGGGCGGAGAATCCGGCGTCGCGATGGCGGGCGGCGGCCGCGTCGTCGACCCCCTCGAGCAGGTAGGACAGGCCTTGGTGTGCCTCGGGATAGGCCGGGTCGATGGTCAGTGCGGCCTCGTAGTGCGCGGCGGCCTCGGCCGGGCGCTGGGCTTCGCGCAGCAGGTTGCCGAGGTTGACGCGAGCCGCCGGGTCGCTTGGGTGGGCGGCGGCGGCCTGCGCGTAGGTGGTGAGGGCGGCGCGCTTGTAGCCGTTGGCGAGCAGCAGGGCGCCGAGGTTGGCGAGCGCGCCGGCGTGGCCCATGTCCTGCGCCAGCACGTCGAAATAGGCCTGGCGGGCGTCCGGGGTGCGCCCCAGCCGGTCGAGCAGGCAGGCGCGGTAGAACAGCTCGGCGGGCGTGCCGGGCGCGCCGGCGAGGGTTTCCTCCACCGCCCGCAGCGCGGCTTCGGTGGCTTGGCGCTCGGGCCAAAGCGGGACTAGCTTGTCGGCCACCATGGCAAATTCACCCTCCCGTCTGCATGTCGTTGTAGCCCGCATCGCGATGCGGGTGCCATCGGCGCATCCCCGCGTCACAAGAGCCGGCATTTGACGGACGAGCCAACGCCGCCGCCGCCCGAAGTCACCTACGCCGCGCTGCGCAACCCAAAGCTGCGGCTGCTGATCCCGCTGGTGGTGGCGTTCGCGTTCCTGATGGAGCAGCTCGACGCGACCATCGTGACCACCGCCATCCCGGACATGGCGCGCAGCCTGCAGGTGCCGCCGCTCGAGCTGAACCTGGCGATCACGGCCTACATCCTGAGCCTGGCCGTGTTCATGCCGGTGAGTAGCTGGTTCGCCGACCGGTTCGGCCCGCGGCGGGTGTTCGCGGCGGCGCTGGTGATCTTCACCGTCGCGTCCATGCTGTGCGGCCTGTCGCGCAGCTTGCCTACCCTGGTGGCGATGCGGGCGCTGCAGGGCTTCGGCGGCGCGATGATGACGCCGGTCGGGCGGCTGGTGCTGCTGCGGGCGTTCCCGCGCAACCAGCTCGTGACGGCGATGACCTACATGACGGTCCCCGCCGTGATCGGCCCGGCGATCGGCCCCATCCTGGGCGGGTTCCTCACCACCTATGCGAGCTGGCGCTGGGTGTTCTACGTGAACGTGCCGATCGGCGCGCTCGGCGTGCTGCTGGCGCTGCGCTTCGTGGAGGACAGCCGGCTCGAGGCGCCGCCGAAGTTCGACATGGTGGGTTTCCTGCTCTGCGGCTTTGGCTTCGGCTTGCTGCAGTTCGGGCTGGAGAACATCTCCCGCTCGCTGCTGCCGCGGACCCTAGTGGCGGCATCGGCGCTGGCCGGGCTGGCGTTGCTGGGCGCCTATGTGCCGCATGCGCGCCGCCGGGCAGACCCGGTGCTGGACCTCAGCCTGTTCAAGATCCGCAGCCTGCGGGTGAGCACCCTGGCGGGCGGGCTGAGCCGCACCGGGGTGAACGCGGTGCCGTTCATGCTGCCGCTGATGTTCCAGATCGGCTTCGGGCTGAGCCCGCTGGCCTCCGGTTCGCTGACCTTCGTGGTGAGCATCGGCTCGCTGTCGGTGCGCGCCATCACGGCCTGGCTGATGCGCCAATTCGGCTACCGCATGCTGCTGACCTGGAACGGCGTGTTCTGCGCCGTGGTGATCGCCGCCTTCGCGCTGGTGCAGCCCAGCACGCCGCATTGGCAGGTGCTGATCCTGATCCTGGTGTTCGGCGTGGCGCGCAGCACCCAGTTCGTAACCACCAACACGCTGACCTACGCGGACGTGCCAGCCACCAAACTCAGCCGCAGCACCAGCCTCGGCGGCGTCATCCAGCAGCTCACCATCTCCTTCGGGGTGTCGATCGCAGCCGCGGTGTTGGGCCTGATCGCCGGGCCGGGCCGCCTGCCCAACGTGGCTGATTTTCACACGGCGTTCCTGGTGGTGGCGCTGATCACGCTAGTCTCTGCGCCGGGCTTCTTGCAGCTCCGCCCCGAGGACGGGGTGAATGTCAGCGGCTATCGTCCCAAGGCGGTGCGGGTGCGAGAGGCGTAGTCGCGGAGGAGGGGGTTGAGCGATGGACGGTGGTTGCTTGTGCGGCGCGGTGCGGTATGCGGCCGAGGGTGAGCCGATCAACAGCGGGACGAGCCTGAGAAGCTGGACGTGATGACGGTGAGCCTCCACCACCCGAATGCCGTACCGCCGACCGTTCATCTCTGGGTTGCCGACGCGCTCCCCTGGGACAAACTGGCGGGCGATCTCCCTACCCACCCTCGCGGCCGCGACAGTTAGCGTAGGATGGGTCAGCCCAGCGCCACCCATCACCGCGCCACCCATCACCCCCGCCCCGAGACCATCACCATCGCCGGCAACGCCAAATGCGCCAGCACGGCCACCTCCGGCACATGCCCCTCGTCATAAAACCCTGCCCGGTGCAGCAGGTTCAGCGTGCCCACGGTCTGCCCGCGCCAGCGCACCGGGTAGTTCAGCACGCTCTCGCAGCCCAGCGACCAGATCAGCTCGTAGTCGTAGAACACCTCACGGATGTCCTCCCGCGTGCGGCCGATATACGGCAGCCCGGCGCCAATCACGCGCTGCATCCAGGCCGAGTCGGTCACCGGCTTGCGCCCGCCCACCGGATACTCCGCCGGCATGTTGGTGTAGCAGCGCTCGGACTGCCGCTCCGCCGCATGATGGATCAGAATGGTAAATAAAATGTAGCCCGGCGACCGCGCCAAGGCGGCGTCCAGCGCGCGAAAGGTGGCGCCGGGCTGGTCCAACTCGGCATGGGCGGCGATGAGTGCGTCGGTCATGATGTCCTCCTGACGGGATGGATGCGGGGCCGTTCGGGCAGCAGGCCCTGGGGCCGCAAGCGCAGGATCAGGATCAGCGCCAGCCCGATCGCGCCCTCCCGCACGGATGCGACCTGCACCGGCGAGAGGCCAGGCAGGGCGGCGGCGAGGAAGCGGGTGCCTTCCATCAGCCCCACCACGACCACGGCGCCGAGCAGCGCCCCGGCCGTGCTGCCGGTGCCGCCCAGGGTGAGCGCCAGCACCACGTAGATCGTGACCAAAGAGCCGAACGCGTCGGGCGCCACATAGGCGTTGAACTGGGCATACAGCGCGCCCGCCAGCCCGATCATGCCCGAGCCGATCGCGAACGCCTGCAGCTTGAACAGCAGGGTGCGCTTGCCGGCGACTTGGGCCACGGTCTCGTCCTCGCGCATCGCCCGCAGCACGCGGCCGAACGGAGCGGCGGACAGGCGCGCCACCAGCCCCGCCGCCAGCGCCACCGCCAGCCAGACGACCGCCGCCGCCAGCAGGTTGAACCCCAAGGGCGACAGGCCGCCCCGCCCAAGCCCCGGCACCGCGCTGATGCCGTCGCTGCCATTGGTGAGCCAGGTCTCGTTGGACGCCGCCAGCCGCAGCACCTCGGCGAACCCGAGGGTCACGATGGCGAGGTAGTCGCCGCGCAGCCGGGCCGTGATGCCGGCCACCGCCGCGCCGAGCACGGCCGCCGCAAGGGTGGCGGCGATCCAGGCGGACCAGAGCGGCGCGTGCAGCCGCACGGTGAGCAGGGCGGCGGCATAGGCGCCTACCAGGTAGAAGCCGGCCAGGCCCAGATTGATCATGCCCGCCAGGCCCCAGATCAGGTTCAGCCCCAGCGCCATCAGTGCGTAGAGCCCGGCGAACACCAGCAGAGCGAGGAGATAGTTCTCCATCTCAGGCCGCCCGCTCGCCCAGCAGCCCGCGCGGCCGCAGCAGCAGCACCAGCAGGATGGCGCCAAACCCCACCGCCGAGCGGTACGAGTCGGGGAACACGGCGGTGGACAGTTCTTCGCCCACGCCCACCACGAAGGCGCCCGCCACCGCGCCCACGATGCTGCCCAAGCCGCCCACCACCGCGGCGGCGAACACCGACAGCATCACGCCCGAGCCGGTGAGCGGGTCGATCGAGGTGTCGAGCCCGATCAGCATGCCGCCGAACCCGGCCAGCCCCATGCCGAGGAAGCTCGCCAGGCGCGCCACCAGGCGGGTGTCGATACCTTTCAGGGCGGCGAGCGCCGGGTTGTCGGCCACCGCGCGCATGGTCTTGCCGGTGCGGGTGAAGCCGAGGAACAGGAACAACGCCAGCATGGCGACCACGGCGCAGGCGGCGTTGAAGGCTTGCTGCGGCCCGAGGCTGACGCCCATGGCGCGCCAATCGCGAAACACGGGCAGATCATAGCCGCGCAGGTCGTTGCCAAAGCCGAAGCGGACGGCGTTCTCGATGATGATGTTGAGCGCGATTGAGGCGATGGCCGCCGCCAGCGCGCCGGTGGGGCGGAGCTGGCGCAGCACGGCCTCATCGGCGGCCACCCCGGCTAATCCCGCGGCGAGGAAGGCCACGAGCAGGGAGGGTGCCACCGGCCAGTGCAGCGCGGTGTTGGCGAGGTAGCCGGCAAAGGCGCCGATGGTGGCCATCCCGGCAACCGCGAAGTTGGGGAAGCGCAGCACGGCATAGATGGCGGAGAGCCCGATCGCCGGGGTGGCGAGGACGGCGCCGGACATGAGGCCGTTGAGCAGAAGTTGGAGCAGGAGGGTCAAGGTTGCCACCGCCCTGCGATTGGAAGCCCTCTCCCTCTGGGAGAGGGTAGGGGTGAGGGGGGGCGCGCACGAGTTGGCGGCAACGGGGCCCTCACCCAACCCTCTCCCAGAGGGAGAGGGCTTTTAATGCTGAGGAGGGACGGACGAGTGGCACCTACGACACCGACAACAGCCGGAACCCCCCCTTCTCGGCCACCTCGAAGCGGAACTTGCAGGTCGCGATGTCGCCGGACGGGAGGAAGTCGCACGGCCCAGACGCGCCGTCGTAGTTCACCGCCTTGCCCGCCGCGAGCAGCTTCAAGCCATCCACCGCGCTCGTCACGCGCTCGCCGCCGCCCTGGCTCACCTCGCGGACAGCGTCGTGAATGGCGGCGCCGGACGCAACACCCGCCTTGGCGATCGACAACGCCACCAGCGAAACATGGTCATACGCCTGGCACGAATACGGGTCGGGCTCGGCGCCCAGAACCTGCTTCACGCGGGCATAGGCCGGGCTGTCCGGGTCGGGCGAGGGGGCGTAGCTCGTCAGCCCCTCCGTTACGTCGGGCGGCAGGGCGGCCAGCAGCTTGGCGTTCGCGGCGTAGGCCGGGGTGAGCTTCTTGCCCTCGTAGCCCTGACGATACAGCTCGCGCAGCAGCACGATCAGGTCCGGCGTGTAGCTGTTGAGGAACAGCGCGTCAGGCGTGGCGCGCAAGGCCGTCTCCACCTCGGAGCGGAACGAGGACTTGGAGGCGTCATACACCACGTCCCCCACCGTCTGCCCGCCACCCTTCGCCAGTTCGGCGCCCAGTGACGCGTACATGTCGGCGGCGAAGGGCGTCTGGGCCGAGAGCGCGAACACGCGCTTGGCGCCCTGCTGCAGCAGGAACTGGCCCGCCCGCACCGACTGCAGCGCCGTATTGGGCTGGGTGCGGATGATGTAGCCCTCGGCGGGCAGCTTGGTGATGGAGTCCGCGCCGGAGACGGTGAACAGCATCGTCTTGCTCTGCCAGCACAGCGGCGCCACGGCGGTGGTGACGGCGCTGGCCCAGGTGCCGACCACCGCCACCACCCGGTCCACGTCGATCAGCTTGCGGGCGGCGCGCACCCCGGCGTCGGGGTTGGTCTCGTCGTCCTCGCTGATCAGCGCCAACGGGCGGCCGAGCACGCCGCCAGCCGCGTTGACGTCGGCCACCACCGCTGCCATCGCCTTGAGCATCGGCGGGCCATAGGAGCCGCCGGCGCCGGTCTGCGGCGTGATCGAGCCGACCGGGATCGGGCCGGGTTGAGCCCTCGCCAGCAGCGGCGCCGCCATCACCCCCGCCAACACTGCACGCCGGGTCGCTGCCATGCCTTGCTCCTGCTTTAATCACGCCTGATTAATGCACTCAGCCGCCGAGGAATAGCCGTCGCACCTCCGGGTCCGCAGCCATTGCGGCCGCCGGGCCGGTGCGGGCGGTGCGGCCGTCCACCAGCACCACGGCGGTGTCGGCGATGGCCAACGCCTCGTGCGCGTTCTGCTCCACCATGGCGATGGCGGTGCCCTCGGCGTGGATGGCGGCGATGTCGGCGAACAGCGCCTCGGCGGCCTTGGGGGAGAGGCCGGCGCTGGGCTCGTCCAGCAGCAGCAGGCGAGGCTGCACCATCAGCGCCATCGCCATCGCCAGCACTTGGCGCTGGCCGCCGGAGAGGGTGCGGGCGGCCTGGCGGCGCTTGGCGGCGAGCATCGGGAAGCGGTCGAGCAGTGCCTCCACCTGGGCATGGGCGGCGCGGCCGCGCAGGTAGCCGCCCATCTCCAGGTTCTCGCGCACCGTCATGCTGGCGAAGATGTTGGCCTCCTGCGGCACGAGGGCGATGCCGCGCCGGGCCCGTTCGCGCGCGGGGACGCCGTCCAGCGTCTCGCCGTCGAGCCTGAGGGTGCCGAACTTCAGCGGCAGCAGCCCGGCGATGGCCTTCAGCAGGGTGGACTTGCCAGCCCCGTTCGGCCCCACGATGGCGACCAACTGGCCCGGCGCCACCTCGATGCGCGCGCCCTTGAGGATCTCGTCGGCGGCGCCATAGCCGCAGGTCAGGCCCTCCCCATCGAGCAGGCTCACCATCGGCGGCGGCCCATGTAGGCTTCCTGCACCGCGGGGTCGTCCTGCACGGCGGCGAAGCGGCCCTCGGTGAGGCGGCGGCCCTCGGCCATGACGATCACCGGGTCGCACAGCCGGGCGATCAGGTCCATGTGGTGCTCGATCACCAGGAAGGTGACGCCCTCGTCGCGCAGGCTGCGCAGGCGGGCGGCGATCTCCTCGGCCAGGCTCGGGTTCACGCCGGCGATCGGCTCGTCCAGCAGGATGAGGCGCGGACGGGCCATCAGGGCGCGGCCGATCTCGAGCAGCTTCTTCTGCCCGCCGGACAGCGCGGCGGCCGGGTTGTTGGCCACCGCCAGCAGGTTGAGCCGGCGGCACACCTCCCAGGCCTGATCGAGCGCGTGGGCTTGGGCGGCGCGGCCGCGGCCGAGAAGGGCGGGCCAGAGCCGCTCGCCGGGCAGGTGCTGGGCATAGAGCAGCAGGTTCTCCAGCACCGAGAGGCGGGGAATGCCGCGGGCGATCTGGAACGTGCGGGTGAGCCCGGCGCGCGTGATGCGGTCGGGGCGCCAACCGGTGATGTCCTGCCCGTCGAACAGGATGCGGCCGGCATTGGGGCGCAGGACGCCGGAGATGCACTGGAAGGCGGTGGTCTTGCCGGCGCCGTTGGGGCCGATCAGGGCGGTGATGGTGCCGGGCTGGACGTCGAAGTCGACGCCGTTCAGCGCGTGCACGCCGTAGAAGCTGCGCGTGAGCCCGCGGATGGAGAGCAGGCCGCTCACTTGCTCACTGAACCGCCAACTTGCCCTCGCGCATTTGGGTCAGGATTTCGTGCCAGCGTTCCAGCGCCGCGCGATTGTCGGTGGTGAAACGCCAGGTGGGCTTGCCGACGTCAGCGACCTGGATGGTGAGGCCGCTGGCGAGCTTGGCCAAGGCGATCCCACGCGCCACAGCCGTCGAGCGTGCGAAATCGGGCAGCGCGGGACCGGCATGGGCGCCGTTGACGGTCACATTCACATGGATCTCCGGGTCCTTGTAGGCCTCGATGCGCCATTGCCAGCTTCGCACCAGCGCAAAGGGGATTTGGGCGCAGACGCCATCCTCGATGATGTAGAGCCAGCTTCCGTCATAGGCGGCGCCCGTCACGACCGGGCCGCGGCGGGTCAGCGACGGCACGGCGTCTAGATCAAGCTGCTGCGGGCGGCCGCCGAGACGGCGCAACAGCGCGTCGCGGCCATCCTGCATCACGTCGGCGTAGTAGAGTTTGCCCAGCCTGATCTTGGCGACGACGTAGAAAAGCGCGGTGAGCAGCGCTGTGGCGGCGATCGTGTTGAGCGACAGGGGCGGGAACTGGTGCCGGATGAACAAGCCGGCGACGACCGCGAACATCAGCGTGTAGAGCAGAAGCTTCGGCCGGGGTAGCGGCTTGCGCCCGGAGTATAGGTCGTGAGTCACGATGGCAGACACTGGTCTGTTGCATTGCACGCCTGCGGGCCTACTCGGAGCTGCCGTCCTTGAGGTGCGCGGGAAGCGCGGTGAGCGGGCCGGCTTGTTTCGGCACGGCAGGGCCTGGATTGTCGCCCAGATCGATGCCGCCACAGGCGGCGGTGGCGAGCAGGGCGCAGGCGGCGAGCAAGGCGAGGGTCCGGCGCATGGTCATGCGCGGGAGAGTCGTGGATGGGGCAGGCGGCGTCAACTGGGGTCGGCGGGTGGCATCAAGCCCTCTCCCTCTGGGAGAGGGTTGGGTGAGGGGCCACGATGCCGAGATCGGCCGCAGCGGTTCGGGCGGCGGCAACCCTCACCCTGACCCTCTCCCAGAGGGAGAGGGAACTTGGGGAGAGAGCGCTAGCTCGTCAGCGAGGCATGGATCGTCCCCGTGCGGTCGAGCACGTTCATCGCCACCTCGTCGCCCATGCGGTGGAAGCGGACGCTGATGCGGGCGTCGTTCAGCTCGAGGTTCATCACCGTCACTTCCGTCAGGCTCGGCGGCAGGACGGGGCGGTCGAAGCGGACCAGGCGCTGCGCCGGGTCGAACGTGAGGCCGAGACAGGCCTGCAGCATCGCCGGCAGCGCCGTGGCGGCCCAGGCCTGCGGGGAACACGCCACCGGGTAGTTGGTCGGCGCCTCGGCCCGGCGGCGCGGGAAGCCGCAGAACAGCTCAGGCAGCCGGCGCAGATCGATCGTCTTGCAGGCGTCGAACATGCCGCCGAACAGCCGAGCCGCCTCGGCCTTGCAGCCGTAGCGGGACATGCCGAGCGCGATCAACGAGTTGTCGTGCGGCCAGACCGAGCCGTTGTGGTAGCTAATCGGGTTGTAGCGCGCCTCGCCGAGCCCCAGGGTGCGGATGCCCCAGCCGGTATACATGCGGCTGGACATGAGCTGGGTCGCGACCTGCTGGCCGCGCTCCGGGCTGAGTATGCCGGCCCACAACAAGTGCCCGGCGTTGGAGGCGCGCACCTTGCATTGGCGCTTTGCCCCATCCAGCGCCAGCGCGTAGGTACCGAGCTCTTCGCACCAGAACGCAGCCTCGAACGCGGTTTGCAGGCGGTCGGCGGTGGCGTCGAGCGTGGCCGCTTGGTCGGCATGGCCCAGGGCGCGGGCGATGGCGGCGCCGGCGCGGCGGGCGGCGTAGGCATAGCCCTGCACCTCGACCAGCGCGATCGGCCCGGTGGCGAGCGACCCGTCGGCGTTGGAGATCGAGTCGTAGCTGTCCTTCCAGCCCTGGTTGGCCAGGCCTTCGCCGGTCTGGCGGCTGTATTCGACGAAGCCGTCGCCATCCGGGTCGCCATAGTGCTCGATCCAGCGCAGCGCCGCCTGGATGTTGGGCCAGAGGCGGGTGGTGGTGGCCAGGTCGCCGGTGCGCTCGAGATAGGCGCCGGCCAGCATGACGAACAGCGGCGTGCTGTCCACGCTGCCGTAGTAGCGGCGGAACGGCACCTCCCCCAGCATGGCCATCTCGCCGTGGCGCACCTCGTGCAGGATCTTGCCGGGCTCGGCGTCGGCGGCCTTGTCCACTTCGGTGGCCTGGTTCACGGCCAGGTAGTTCAGCACGCCGGCGGCGATGCGCGGGTCGAGCCAGAGGGTCTGGATGGCGGTAATCAGCGCGTCGCGGCCGAAGGCGGCGCTGAACCACGGCACGCCGGCATAGGGGTAGGGGCCGGTGTCCTTGTCGGTGACCAGCATGTAGAGGTCACAGATGGAGCGCCGGATCGCCTCGTTGAACACCTCGTTGGAGGTGGCGACCGCGGCTGCCTGGCTGCTCTCGGTGCGCAGGCGGCGGCGGGCGTCATACAGCGAGCGCAGGAAGGCGCGGCGGGGCGAGTGGCCGCCGCCTTCCGCCGGGTCGCAGGCGATTTCGAGGAAGATCAGCCGGCGCCCGCCTGCCGGCACGTCGAGTTCGAACACGGCGCGGCCGCCATCGACCCGGGTGGGCTTGGGGTCGAAGCGCAGGCGTGTGCTGCGGCGCTGCTGGTCCAGCCCGATATAGCTGAGCGTGACACCTTCGGGCGCGATCTCGGGCGGGCGTTGCTCGCCGTGGCGGGCGCGGTGCATGCCGCGGGACTCGAACAGGTCGGTGAAGTCGGCTTCGAACAGCAGTTCGAGGTGGATATGCTTGGGCGCCGCATCGTAGCTGCGCACGGAGAGCCGCTCGTAGCAGGCGCCCTCCCACAGGAAGCGCGAGCGGCGGACGTGCAGCAGGTCATGCTCCAGGATCAGCTTGCCGGCGTCGTAGAGGTCGGGGTTGGCGAGGTCGCAGGTGAGTTCGGCATTGTCGTCGCGCAGGGTGGAGCTGAGCAGCATCATGCGCTCGCCGTTGATCAGCAGGCCCAATTTGCACAGGTGGCGGGTGTCGCGGAAATACACGCCGTCGCTGCTGCCAGGGCCGCCGAGGATGTTGCCGCTGGCGTCGAACACGCCGAACGTGTCGCCGCTTTTCAGGGTGCGGGTCTGGCGCTCCTGCAGCGAGACGGTGGCGGGGATGTAGAAGGCGTCGGGCTGTGCGGCTTGCAGGTCCATGCCGGGTCCTTTTGGGGGGGCGAAGGCGGGTTGCGATGGTGTGCGGCTGAGTGCGTTAAGGTTTGCACAACCCTTCTTCGCAATGATAGTGCCCGAACGACAGGAGCACAGCGATGGCAGAATACGGCACGTATGCAACGGGGCAGAGCGACAGCCGGCCTTGGGGTGATTGGACGGTGCTGGATTGCGGGCCGGGCTTCGTGGTCAAGCGCATCCGGGTGGCGCCGGGCGGGCGGCTTTCGCTGCAGCGCCACCAGGGCCGTGCCGAGCAATGGACGGTGGTGGCCGGCACCGCGCGGGTGACGGTGGATGGCGCCCAGTTCGACGTGCCGACCGGCCATTCGGTGAGCGTGCCGCGGGGTGCGGTGCACCGGTCGGAGAACCTTGGCGCGGAGGACGTGGTGTTCATCGAGGTGCAGCACGGCCCCTTGCTGTCGGAAGACGATATCGAGCGGCTGGAGGATGTCTACGGGCGGACGTAAGGCGCTCCCGGCCCCTCTCCTTCTCCCTCCGGGTGAGGGGCCCAGGCACGCTCGTGCATCCAGCCGCCCCTCACCCAACCCTCTCCCAGAGGGAGAGGGCTCGCTAGGACCCGCAGAAGGCTAACCGGCCGCCGCCGGCAACACGCTGGCGCGCCGGGCGAGCGGGATGGCGATGCGGCACAGCAGGCCATCCTGGCGGAAGGCGAACTCGGTCTCCGCGCGCAACGTGTAGGCCAGCGACTGCTCGATCAGGCGGCGGCCAAAGCCCCGGCGCGATGTGTCAGGCGGCTCGGACAGACCGGTTTCGCGCCACTCCAGCACCAGCATCGCCTTGGCCGGATCGGAGCTGTTCAGCCACCAGGCGATCTCGAGCTGGCCCGGCGCCTCGCTCAGGGCGCCGTATTTCAGCGCGTTGGTGGCCAGCTCGTGCAGCACCAGCCCGAAGGTTTGCACATGCTCCAACCCGAGGGTCACGGTGTCGCCGCGCACGGTGATCTTGCCGCTGGCGGCGGCGCCGAGCGCATCGAGCTCCAGGCGCACGATGTCGCCGACGTCGACCTCGTCGTTGCCGGAGCGGCCGAGCAGGCTCTGCACTCGGCTCAACGCGGCCAGACGGGTCTGGAACGCCTCCACCGCCGGGCCCTCGCCGATGGTTTGCCGCGCGATCGACTGCACGATCGCCAGCAGGTTGCGGGTGCGGTGCTGCAGCTCGGCGATCAGCAGTTGCTGGCGCGAGTCGGCGCGGATCAGTTCGGATACATCGAGGAAGGTCACCACCACGCCGCTGACCATGAGCTCGCCGTCGCGATAGGGGGCCAGGCGGAGCAGGTAGTAGGCGCCCTGCTGGTCGTCGCTGACCCGGCGCTCGATCGGCTCCTGCCTGGCGAACACCTCATGGATGTCCTCGGCCAGGCTCGGCAGGCTGAACCGGCTCGACAGGTCGGTGATCGGGCGGCCGCGGTCGCCCGGCAGGATGTTGAAGATGCGCGCGACGGCAGGGGTGAAGCTGCGGATCACCAGGCTGCGGTCGAGGAAGACGGTGGCGACCTCGGTGCTCTCGAACAGGTTCTGCAGGTCGCTGTTGGCTTGGTCGAGCGCCTCCACCTTGCCGTTCAGCTCGGCATTGACGGTGTGCAGCTCCTCGTTGACCGATTGCAGCTCCTCCTTGGAGGCCTCCATTTCCTCGTTGGTGGATTGCATCTCCTCATTGACCGAGACCAGTTCCTCGTTGGAGGATTTCAGCTCCTCGAGCGCGGTCTCATACTCCTCGATGATAGACTGCAGCCGGTCTCGGGTCTCGCGCAGCTCGCGCTCCATATTGGCGGCGGCGCCGTCCTGGCTGCTCTGCGAGCGCTGGATCGCCTCCTCGCGGCTCAGCACCGGCCCGTGGTCGGCGAACAGGATCAGGTAGAGCGGCTCGCTGCCATTCATGTCGCCAAGCGGCTCGATCGTGACGGTGACGATCTGAACCCGGCCATCCTCGGCCTCCACCGCGACGCCTTCGCGCGTGACGGTGCGGCCGCGTTCGACTGCCTCGCGGAACAGGGTGCGCAGGTCGAGCCGCAAGCCGCGCCGTGCCAGGGTGAGGATTTGCCGGGTCGGAACGCCGATCGGCGCCTCGATGTACTTGCCGGTGCGGGCGGAGAAATACACCACGTCGCCATCCTGGTTCACCAGCACGTGGGGCGGAGCGAAGCGCTCGAGCACATGGCTTTCGGCCGCCTCGCGCAGGCCCAGCGCGCCCAATTGGGGCCGGTGCACGGCGACCTCTGGCGGGGCGCCGGGCCGCATGGCGCCCACCAGCATGGGCAGGCGCACCGACGCGGTCACGTCGGAGCGACGGCGGAAAATGCGGTGCTTCTTTTCCAGCGGCGAGAACAGCTCGTCGAACTGGCTGACGTTTTCGGCCGAGCCGAGGAACAGGTAGCCATCCGGCCGCAGCGCGTAATGGAAGGTGGGGATCACCTGGTTCTGGATGTCGACGCCGAAATAGATCAACAGGTTGCGGCAAGACACGAGGTCGATGCGCGAGAACGGCGGGTCTCGGATGACGCTGTGGGGGGAGAACACGCAGAGGTCGCGCACCTCCTTGACCAGGACGTAGCTGCCGCCATCGGGCGTGAAGAAGCGGCGGCGGCGCTCGGGCGAGACGTCGTCGAGCAGCGGACCGGGGTAGCGCGCGGCGCGGGCCACGCCGAGCGCCCGCTCGTCGATGTCGGTGGCGAAGATCTGCACCCGCGGCACGGCGGTGAGCGTGTCCATGTGCTCGCGCAGCAGGATGGCGATCGAGAACACCTCCTCCCCGGTGGAGCAGCCTGGAATCCAGACGCGAACCATCTCGTCCGCGCCGCGGTGTTCGAACAGCTTGGGGATCACCAGCTTGGCCAGCCCCTCGAATGCGTCGGGGTCGCGGAAGAAGTTGGTGACGTTGATCAGCAGGTCGCGGAACAGCGCGCCGACCTCCTGCGGGTCCTGCCGCAGCCGCTCGACATAGGCCTGCACGGCGATCAATTGCCGGACCTGCATGCGGCGATGCACCCGGCGCATGAAGGTCTTGGTCTTGTAGCCGCTGAAATCATGCCCGATCTGGTTGCGCAGGATGGTGTAGATTTCGGGCCAGACCTGGCCTGCCGACGTGTCGGGCTGGCTGGCTTCCTGTACGAACACATCGACCTGATCGATGCTGCGGGCGAACTCCACCAGCCGTGCGCCCATCTCGCCGGCCGGGATGGAGAAGTCGACCAGCCCGGTGGAAATGGCGCTGTCCGGCATGCTCGGGTAGCCAGGGCCGAAGCCGTCGCTCACTTGCGCCATGGTGAGGCCGCCATGCTCCTTGATCGCCTTGACGCCGAGCGTGCCGTCGCCGTCGCCGCCCGAGAGCACGATGCCAGCCGCCAACTCGCCCTGGTCGATGGCGAGAGAGGTGAAGAAGATGTCGATCGGCTTGCGCTCGCGCCGGGTCGCTGGCGGCTTGTCGATCCGCAGCATGCCCTGGTCGATGCTGAGGATGGCGTCGGCGGGCAGCACGTAGACATGGTCCGGCTCGACCCGGGCGCCGTCGGCGGCGACATGCACGGGCAGGCTGGTGTAGCGGGCGATGATCTCGTGCAGCCTGCTCTCGCGCTCGGGGCTGAGATGGGTGACGACGACCAAGGCAAGGCGGGGCTGGTCTGGCAGGCCGCGGAAGAAGCCCTCGAGCGCCTCCACGCCGCCGGCCGAGGCGCCAATGCCGGCGATGGGAAAGCGCTCGCGTCCGTTCATGACAGGGTTCCAGATGCCGGCAGGCCCGGGGCTAAAAAGCGGGTGTCGCGCGCGGGTTGCCCGGCGCACGGGATGCCCATGGATCGACCCTGCAGCTATCACACGGTTATGTCACGCGCGGGCGGTGCTTGGGGCAAAAGCACCACTGTTTGATAAGCGGCCTCGCCGGGAGCGGGTTACGCCGGCTGATGCGCGCGCCGCTCGGTTTTGGACCAGAGCGCCAGCAGGCCCAGCATGAGCGCGCCGCTCAGCGCCGTGCTGGCGAGCAGCCCGAACGTGCTGGCCGAGAGGTCCCCCACGGTGGTGCCGGTGGTGCGGACGGCGACCACGGCCACCCAGTAGAACGCGACCCCGGCAAACGCGTCCCGCGCGCGCAGGGTGAGCACGGCGGCCAGGACGAGGCAGAGCACCAGCGAGCCGACGGCCACGCCGAGGCCGAGGCCCTCCGCCGTGCCGTCGCCCAGGGCGGTGCCGAGCGTGCCGGCGATGAGCATGCCGGCCCAATACCAGCCGTTCGCGGCCGGCATGGTGCCGCTGGCCGCAGGCTTGCGGGTGGCGGCGACCAAGGCGGCCAGCAGGATCGCCAGCGCCAGGCCGAGCCGGCCGTAGCCGAGGCGGAAATCATGCGTGCCGAGGTCGGCCAGGTTGGTGGCGGCGGTGCGGACGATGATGATGGCCAGCCAGTAGAACGCCTCGTGCCCCGATTTGGCCCGGCGTTCCATCAGCAAGGTCGCGGCAAGGGCGATGGCGAGCGGGATGAGTCCGCGCCAATGCCCCAGATGCAGCTCGTGGGAGACGGTGTCGCCCAGATTGGCGCCGAACACGCTGGCGAGGCACAGCGCGGCCCAATAGCGGGGGCCGGTGGCGGGGATGCTGGCGGGCTTCATGGCGGGTCCTTGCAGTCGACCGGCAAGCAAGGCTTGCTTGGGCTGGCGAATGCAATGGGCGGCAGGAGAAGTTTGGGTGACGTGTGATCCTGGAGGTTCGGCATGCGCCTGCTCGATCTGGCGGTAATCGTGGTCTACATGGTGGCCATTGCGCTGGTGGGCCTGCGCCTGTCCGGGCGGCAGGGCAGTGCCGCGGCCTATTTCGTGGGCGAGCGGGACTTGCCGTGGTGGGCGGTCTGCTTCTCGATCGTGGCGACCGAGACCAGCACGCTCACCGTCATCTCCGTGCCCGGCGTGGCCTATCTCGGCGCGTTCGGCTTCGTCGAGCTGGCGATCGGCTACCTGGTTGGCCGCGTGCTGGTCGCCTTCATCCTGCTGCCGCTCTACATGCGCGGCGGGTTCGTCAGCGCCTACCAGTTCCTGCGCCAGCGCTTCGGGGCGCGGCTGCAGGCGGTCGCCGCGGTCACGTTCCTGGTCACCCGCCTGCTGGCGGAGGGGGTGCGCCTGTTCGCCTCCGCCATTCCCATCAAGCTGATGCTGGACGCGATCGGCCTGCCCACCGGTTACGTCGCCATCATCGCCGGGCTCTCGCTGGTGACCTTGCTCTATACCTATGTGGGCGGCATCCGCGCCGTGATCTGGACCGACGCGATCCAGATGCTGCTGTATGTGGGCGGCGCGTGCGTTTGCATCGCGGTGCTGCTGGGCGATGTGGGCACTGCGGGGGTGCAGCAGGCCTACGCCGCGGGCAAGTTCCAGGTGATCAACCTGTCGGCGCCGATGCTGACCAGCCCGTTCAACGCGGTGGCCGCGATCGTCGGCGGGGCGATCTTCGCCATGGCCTCGCACGGGACGGACCAGCTCCTGGTGCAGCGCGTGCTCGCGTGCCGCACGCTTGGGGACGGGCGGCGAGCGATGATCGGCAGCGCGGTGGTGGTGATGGTGCAGTTTGCGCTGTTCTCGCTGGTGGGGGCGCTGCTTTGGGTGCATCTCGGCGGCAAGAGCCCGGCGGCGCTGGGGTTGCGCTCGTCGGACGACCTGTTCCCGCGGTTCATCCTGGACGAGTTGCCGCCGGGCCTGTCGGGGTTGCTGATCGCGGGCATCCTGTCGGCGACGATGGGCTCGCTGTCGTCGGCGCTGAACTCGATGGCCAATTCGACGGTGGCGGATCTGTGGCGGGCGATCGGGCGCGACGATGCCGGCACGTTGCGGCTGTCGCGTCTGCTGACGCTGGTGTGGGCGGTGGTGATGGCCGGGTTCGCCTGCCTGTTCACCAACACCAAGGGGCAGGTGGTGCTGCTGGGGCTGGGTATCGCGGGGTATACCTATGGCGCGCTGCTGGGCGCGTTCCTGCTGGGCCTGGTGGTGCGGCGGGCGCGGGAGCGGGACGCGATCGTGGCGTTCTTGGCGACGGTGGTGGTGATGACGGTGGTGGTGCGGAGCTACACGCTGGCGTTCACGTGGTACGTGCCGCTGGGGGTGATCGTGACGCTGGTGGTAGGGGGCGTGATGTCGCGGTTGCCGGGCCGGCGGACCCCTCACCCAACCCTCTCCCAGAGGGAGAGGGCTTTTAGGTAGCGGATGGGCCGTTCTTCTCCCTCTCCCTCTGGGAGAGGGCCGGGGTGAGGGGCCGCGCCGCACGCTCTGCCCGCAGCTCCGCCCAATGCGCCATCCGCTCGGCCACCTCGGCCTCGAAGCCGCGCTCCGTCGGCTGGTACAGCGCCATCCGCGGCAGGCCCGGCGGGAAGTAGTCCTGGCCGGAGAACGCGTCCTCCGCATTGTGGTCGTAGGCGTAGCCGGCGCCGTAGCCGAGGTCCTGCATCAGGCGGGTGGGGGCGTTCAGGATGTGCGCGGGCGGGGCGAGGCTGCCGGTCTCCTTGGCGGCCCGCATCGCAGCCTTGAAGGCGGCGTAGACGGCGTTCGATTTCGGCGCGGTGCCGAGATAGACCACCAGTTGCGCCAGGGCCAACTCGCCCTCCGGGCTGCCCAAGCGTTCATAGCTCTCCCAGGCGGTCGTGGCTTGGACGAGCGCTTGCGGGTCGGCCATGCCGACGTCCTCGGCGGCGAAACGGAGCAGGCGGCGGGCGATGTAGCGCGGGTCCTCGCCGCCGGTGAGCATGCGGGCGAACCAATACAGCGCCGCGTCCGGGTCTGACCCGCGCAGGGATTTATGCAGGGCGGAAATGAGGTTGTAGTGCTCCTCGCGATCCTTGTCGTAGAGCGCGGCGCGCTTGGCGAGCAGGGCGGACAGCGCCGCCGGGTCGAGCGGGGATGTGCCCGGCGGCAAGGCCTGCAATTGCTCGGCCATGTTCAGCAGGTAACGGCCGTCGCCGTCGGCCATGGCGCGCAAGGTGCCGCGGGCGTCGGGTGTGAGCGGCAGCGGCGCGTCGGCCTCGGCGCGGTGCAGCAGATGCTCGAGCGCGTCGTCGTCCAAGCGGCGCAACACCAGCACCTGGCAGCGGGACAGCAAGGCGCCATTCAAGGCGAAGGAGGGGTTCTCGGTGGTGGCGCCGACCAGGACGACCGTGCCGTCCTCCACCACGGGGAGGAAGCCGTCCTGCTGGGCGCGGTTGAAGCGGTGGATTTCGTCAACGAACAGCAGGGTGGCGCGGCCGGCGGCGCGGCGTCGCCTTGCCTCGTCGAAGGCGCGCTTCAGGTCGGCCACGCCGGAGAACACGGCCGAGAGCTGCACGAAATGCAGCCCGGCGGCGGCGGCGAGCAGGCGGGCGATGGTGGTCTTGCCGACGCCGGGCGGGCCCCAGAAGATCAGCGAGGCGAGCGAGCCGCGCTCGAGCATGCGGGTGAGGGCGCCTTCGGGGCCGAGCAGCGGATCCTGGCCCACGACGTCGGCGAGGGTGCGGGGGCGGAGGCGGTCGGCGAGCGGGCCGTTGCCGGGGGGAGGCGCGGGCGAAGGATCGGCAGCGAACAGGTCGTCCGTCGTCACGACACCGCGGCGGTGCAGGCGGGGCCGGGCTGGACGGTGCTGATCACCGCCGGGTCGGCACTTTGGAGCGAGAACAGGACGTCGCCGAGCGTGGTGGCCATCAGGGTCTGGCTGGCATAGCCCTTCAGCACCCCGCCGTTGTCGATCGGGTGGGAGGACAGCGCGCCGTCCGTCTCGCGCCTCATTAGCTTGCCGCACATGGTGTAGGAGAGATGGTCGCGGTCGGGGATGGTCGCGGTGAAGCTATCATCGGGCTTGCTGGGGGTGACGTGCAGGGTGCCGGCCAGCACGCCGGCGAAGTAGACGGCGATGGTCTCTTCCTGCTGCCCCTCGGAGAGGTGGTCGCTGACGGTCACGGTGGTGCGGTGCAGGTCTTGAGCGAGAGTGGGGGTGCTGGCGGCTGCCAGGATGATTGCAGCTGCCACCCTCACCCCGGCCCTCTCCCGCCAGCGGGAGAGGGAAAAGAGCCAGGCCATCGGGGGCTATGCGGCTTCGGGTTCGGCCTCTTCGGGGCGGGGGCCGCTGTCTTGGCCCTTGGCCGCCGGGTCGCGCTCGACCAGCTCGATCACGGCCATGTCGGCGGCGTCGCCGTAGCGCATGCCGGCCTTCAGCACGCGGGTGTAGCCGCCGGCGCGGGTCTTGTAGCGGGTGGCCAGGGTGTCGAACAGCTTGGCGACGATCTTCTCGTCCTGGAGCTGCGACAGCGCCTGGCGGCGGGCATGGAGGCCGCCGCGCTTGCCCAGCGTGATCAGCTTTTCGGCCACCGGGCGCAGTTCCTTGGCCTTGGGCAAGGTGGTGGTGATCTGCTCGTGCTTCAGCAACGCCACCGCCATGTTGCGGAACATCGCGAAACGATGGCTTGCCGTGATGCCGAGCTTGCGGCCCGCTACTCCGTGACGCATCTGCTCAGTTCCCTAAAAAGGCTCGTCTAGCCGCTTGGCCAGGTCTTCGATGTTCTCGGGCGGCCAGCCGGCCACCGTCATGCCGAGGGTGAGGCCCATGTTGGTCAGGACCTCCTTGATCTCGTTCAGCGACTTGCGGCCGAAGTTCGGCGTGCGCAGCATCTCCTGCTCGGACTTCTGCACCAGGTCGCCGATATAGACGATGTTGTCGTTCTTGAGGCAGTTGGCCGAACGCACCGAGAGTTCGAGCTCGTCCACCTTGCGCAGCAGGTTGCGGTTGAACGGCAGGTCGTCGTGGTGCTCTTCGGCGCGGAATTGCTGCGGCTCGTCGAAGTTGATGAACAGCTGCAACTGATCCTGCAGGATGCGCGCGGCCAGCGCCACCGCGTCCTCCGGGCTCACCGCGCCGTTGGTCTCCACGCTCAGCAGCAGCTTGTCGTAGTTGGTGAGGTTGCCGACGCGGGTGGGCTCCACGCGGTAGGACACGCGGCGCACCGGGGAATAGATGCTGTCGACCGGGATGAGGCCGATCGGCGCGTCCTCCGGGCGGTTGGAGCTGGCGGGCTCGTAGCCCTTGCCGAGGTTGACCGTGAACTCCATGCCGAGCTTGACGCCTTCGTCCAGCGTGCAGAGCACCAGGTCGGGGTTCATGATGTCGATGTCGTGCCCGGCCTGGATCTGGCCGGCCTTGACCTCGCCGGGCCCGGTGGCGGTCAGCACCATGCGCTTGGGGCCGTCGCCATGCATGCGCAGGGCAAGCTGCTTCACGTTCAGCACGATGTCCGTCACGTCCTCGCGGACGCCGGGGATGCTGCTGAACTCGTGCAACACGCCGTCGATCTGCACCGCCGTGACCGCGGCCCCCTGCAGCGAGGACAGCAGCACGCGGCGGATGGCGTTGCCCAGGGTCATGCCGAACCCGCGCTCGAGCGGCTCGGCCACCACCAGGGCGGTGCGCGACGGGTCGGAGCCGGGCTCGAATTCGAGCTTTTCCGGCTTGATCAGTGATTGCCAGTTACGCTGCATCACCATCGTGTCGTTTCTCATGCCAACTCGGGCGCCGGCTCAGTCGCGGCGGCGCCCGCCTTTCATCTAGTACTGGGTAAGCCCAAGCCAGCAGCCGTCAGACGCGGCGCCGCTTGCGGGGGCGGCAGCCATTGTGCGGGATGGGGGTGAGGTCGCGGATCTGGGTGATCGAGAAGCCGACCGTCTGCAAGGCGCGCAGGGCGCTTTCGCGGCCGGAGCCGGGGCCGTTGACCTCGATCTCGAGCGTCTCCATGCCGTGCTCCCGCGCCTTCTTGCCGGCATCCTCGGCGGCCACCTGGGCGGCGTAGGGGGTGGACTTGCGGCTGCCCTTGAAGCCCTGCATTCCGGCGGAGGACCAGGCGATCGTGTTGCCCTGCGCGTCCGTGATGGTGATCATGGTGTTGTTGAACGTCGCGTTCACATGCGCCACGCCGGAAATGATGTTCTTGCGCTCCTTCCTGCGGGGACGCGCGGGGGCTTTCGCCATGAGGTGATCCTGCTTTCGAGTACGGGTGCGGCGGGGGCCGGGAGAGTTACTTGGTGACTTTCTTCTTGCCGGCGATCGCCACAGCCTTGCCCTTGCGGGTGCGGGCGTTGGTGTGCGTCCGCTGGCCGCGCACCGGCAGGCCGCGGCGATGGCGCAGTCCGCGATAGCAGCCCAGGTCCATCAGCCGCTTGATGTTCATCGCCACCTCGCGCCGCAGGTCGCCCTCGACGCGGAACTCGCGGTCGATCAGCTCGCGGATGCGCAGCACTTCCTCGTCCGACAGTTGATTGACCCGGCGGTCATCGGGGATGCTCAGCTTGGTGCAGATCTGCGCGGCCTTGGTCGGGCCGATGCCATAGATATAACGAAGGCTGATCTTCACCCGCTTGTTGGTCGGGATGTTCACACCGGCGATACGTGCCACGCCCATCTCCTGCTCGGCAGCCAGCGGCCCTGCGCGGGCTGCGCGCGGCCGGGCCTACAAACCCATGGCAGCCTGCTCGCCTCAGCGCTGGGCCACCGCTAAATGCTATGCGGGCGGGAACGTCACCATTCCCGCCGGAGCGCCTGCTTATAGGAGCGTTTTGGCGCGAGTCAACGCACCTCGGTCACATCTAGGTGAACATGCTCGCTCGGCAATGTTTGCAGCACCGCCTCGATCGCCTCGGTCACGGCATCGATCGGCGCCATGCCGTCCAGCGTGTGGAGGCGGCCGAGCTTCTGGTAGTGCGGCAGGATGGGGCGGGTCTGGCGGTTGTAGACGGCCAGGCGCTCGATCACCGTCTCGCGGTTGTCGTCCGGGCGGCGGATGAAGTCGTGGCTGCCGCACACGTCGCACACGCCGGCGGCCGCCGTCGGCTTGAAGCTGTCGTGGTAGCTGGTGCCGCAATGGGCGCAGGAGAAGCGGCCGGCGATGCGCTCCACCAGGGCGGGCTCGTCCACCTTCAGCTCGATCACGGCGTCGAGCTTGAGGTTCAGGTGCTCGAGCATGACGTCGAGCGCCTCGGCCTGCGCCACGGTGCGGGGGAAGCCGTCGAGGATGAAGCCGCGGGCGCAGTCGGGCTGGCGGACGCGGCTGGCCAGCATGTCGATGATGATGTCGTCGGACACCAGGGCGCCGGAGGCCATCACCGCCTGGGCGCGACGGCCCACTTCGGAGCCGGCGGCGACTTCGCTGCGCAGCATGTCGCCGGTGGAGATCTGGGCGATCCCCCATGTCTCCTGCAGCCGCTTGGCTTGGGTGCCTTTGCCCGCTCCGGGCGGTCCTAGCAGGATCAATCTCACCGTTGCCGTCCCCTCACGCGCGTTTTCCGCATTAAGCCTTCATATTGGTGCGCGAGGAGATGAGACTGCACTTGCGTGACAGTGTCCATAGTGACCGACACGATAATCATCAGGCTGGTGCCGCCGAAGTAGAACGGGACGTTGTAGTTCGCTATCAGCAGCTCCGGCAGCAGGCAGACGACGCAAAGATAGAACGCGCCGATGGTGGTGAGGCGGGTGAGTACGCGGTCGAAGTAGTCGGCGGTGTTGGCGCCGGGCCGGATGCCGGGGATGAAGCCGCCGTATTTCTTGAGGTTGTCCGCGGTCTCCTGCGGGTTGAACACGACGGCGGTGTAGAAATAGGAGAAGAAGATGATCATCCCGGCGTAGAGCGCGAGGTAGAGCGGCTGGCCGTGGGCGAGCTGGCCGGCAAGCCAGCCGAGGATGGAGTTCGGGTTGGTGCTGCCGAAGCCCGCGATGGTGGCGGGGATGAGCAGGATGGAGGAGGCGAAGATCGGCGGGATGACGCCGGCGGTGTTCACCTTGAGCGGCATGTGGGTGGCCTCGCCGCCGAACATGCGGCTGCCGACCTGGCGCTTGGGATATTGCACGAACACCCGCCGCTGCGCCCGCTCCATGAACACGATGAACGCGATCACCGCGACGGCGGCCACGAAGAAGCCGACGATGAACACCGGAGACATGCCGCCGGTGCGGCCGAGGTCGAGCAGGGTGCCCAGCGCGTTGGGCAGGTTGGCGACGATGCCGGCGAAGATGATGAGGCTGGTGCCGTTGCCCACGCCGCGGGCGGTGATCTGCTCGCCAAGCCACATCAGGAACATGGTGCCGCCGGTGAGGGTGACGACGGCGGAAAGGCGGAAGAACCAGCCAGGGTCGATCACGGCGCTGGCGCCGGCCGCGTTGTGGAACGCCTCGAGCCCGGCGGCGATGCCGTAGGACTGGAACACGGCGATCAGCACGGTGAGGTAGCGGGTGTATTGGTTGAGCTTCTTGCGCCCGCTCTCGCCCTCCTTCTTGAGCGTCTCGAGCGACGGGATGGCGGCCGACATGAGCTGGATGATGATCGACGCGCTGATGTAGGGCATGATGGTGAGCGCGAACACGGTCATGCGGCTGAGATTGCCGCCGCTGAACATGTCGAACATGCCCAGCACGCCGCCGCCATGCTCGGCCATGGCCTGGCCCATCACCGCGGCATCGACGCCGGGCACCGGGATGTAGCTGCCCAGGCGGTAGACGATCAGGGCGCCAAGCGTGAACCAGATACGCTTCTTCAGCTCGGTGGCCTTGCTGAAGACGCCGAAGTTCATGCTGGCGGCCATTTGTTCGGCGGCCGAGGCCATAGTGATCCCCCTCTGAGGCCCGCATTGTGCCGCGCGGAGCGCTCATGGTGCAAGCGGGGTGCGGGGAGACCGGCAGTCGTGCTGCCGTTCTGTGACGGAAAGCAACAGCCGTCAAAACCGCGGGAGGGGAGCAACATGCAGCCCTGCTTTGGGGATACATGGGTGATGCAGTGCACAAACCTGCTGCAGCCGGCGTGCTGCAGCCCAAGTGGAGCTTGACGACAATGGCGGGGCGCCTGTTCGGGTTACGGCCTGTGTGCGGCCGAGTGGCGATGGCGGCAGCCATCTGGGCCGGCCTGGGTGCAGCGCCGTCCTGGGGCCAAAGCAAGCCAGCGGCGAGCGCGCCGGACACGAGCGTGCCGGTCGGCACCGCCAAGGCCGACATCACCGACGTCCCGGTCCGGCTCGAGGGGCTGGGCACGGTGCAGGCCTTCAACGTGGTCGAGATCAAGGCCCAGGTGAACGGCATCCTGACCAGCCTGCCGGTGAAGGAGGGCACGGAGGTCAAGCAGGGCGACATCGTGGCCGAGATCGACCCGCGGCCGTATCAGGCGGCGCTCGACCAGGCGACGGCGCAGCGTGCCGAGGACGTGGCCACGCTGAAAGCCGCCCAACTCGACCTGCATCGCTACGCCGTGCTGGCGCAAAAGGACTTCGCCGCCGTCCAGCAGGTGGACGACCAGCAGGCCACGGTGAACAAGCTGGTAGCAACCATCGCCGCCGACGACGCGGCGATCGAGACGGCCAGGATCAACCTGGACTACTGCACCATCCGGGCGCCGTTTGCCGGGCGGGTGAGCCTCTACCAGGTCGATGTCGGCAACCTGATCCAGACGGCGAGCCAGACCGGCATCATCTCGATCACGCAGGACAAGCCGATCGCGGTGGTGTTCACCCTGCCGGAGTCCGAGCTGGTGCAGGTGCAGGATGCGCGGGCCAAGGGCGACGTGCCGGTGCTGGTGGAGGACGGCAGCACCGGACAGCAGTTGGCCACCGGCAAGCTGCTGACCCCGAACAACACGATCGACACCACGACGGGCACGATCTCGCTCAAGGCGGAGTTCACCAACGGCGACGACCATCTGTGGCCGGGCCAGTTCGTCAACGCGCGGGTGCAGGTGAAGACCCTGTCCAAGGCGGTGGTGGTGTCGACTCAGGCGATCGAGCACGGACCCACCGGGTTGTTCGTCTACACGGTCAAGCCCGACCAGTCGGTGGCGGCGGTGAATGTCGGCATCGGCTACCAGAGCGACACGCGCGCCGTCGTGACGAAGGGGCTGTCTGGGGGCGAGACGGTGGTGGTCTCGGGGCAGTCCCGGCTGGCGCCCGGCGTGAAGGTGCGCGCGGTGGAGGCGCAAGCCGCGCAGGCGCAGGCCGATGCCCCCGAGGCGGATTGAGCCCAGCACGATGACGACGGTGCCGGCTGGCGTGAGTGCACGACTGACAGGATTTCGAGCGCAATGAGCATTTCGACCCCCTTCATCAAGCGCCCGATCGGGACGTCCTTGCTGACGGCCGCTATTTTCCTGGTGGGCCTGGTTGCCTATCCGCTGCTGCCGGTCGCACCCCTGCCGAACGTGCAGTTCCCGACGCTGACCGTGACGGCGCAGTATCCCGGCGCCAGCCCGCAGACGATGGCCTCCACGGTTGCGACCCCGCTCGAGACCGAGTTCGGCCAGATGCTGCCGGGCCTGTCGCAGATGACGTCGACCAGCGTGCTCGGCACATCACAGATCACCCTGCAGTTCGGCCTCAGCTCCTCGCTGGCCAATGCCGAGACGCTGGTGCTGGAAGCGATCAACGCGGCGCAGGGCTCGTTGCCGAAGGACATCCCGAGCCCGCCGACCTTCCGGGCGATCAACCCGGCCGACAGCCCGATCATGATCCTGGCGATGGGTTCGGAGCAGGCGCCGATCACCGACGTGGACAACTACGCGGAGAACGTGGTCGAGCAGCAAATCTCGCAGCTCCCCGGCGTGGGCCAGGTCCTGGTAGGCGGGCAGCAGACCCCGGCGATCCGCGTGCAAGTCGACCCGGCTCGGCTGGCGTCGATGGGCATGACCATGGAAGACGTGCGCACGGTGCTGACCAACGTCACCGTGGACAATCCCAAGGGCAGCATCGACGGGGCGGACCGGTCCTATACGGTGTATGCCAACGACCAGCTCACCACGGCGCAGCCCTATAACGACGCCATCATCGGCTACCGCGACGGCGCGCCGATCCGCATCCGCGACGTCGGGCGGGCCATCGCCGGGCCGCAGAACCGCGAGATGGGTGCGGCCACCAACGGCAAGCGCACCGTGCTGCTGCTGATCTTCAAGCAGCCGGACGCCAACGTGATTGCGACGGCCGATGCGGTGAAGGCGAAGCTGCCGTCGCTGGAGGCGGACTTCCCGCCCGACATCCACCTCAACGTGGTGTCCGACCGGACGCTCACCATCCGTGCGTCGGTGGACGACGTGGAGTTCACCCTGCTGCTGTCCATCTGCCTGGTGGTGATGGTGATCTTCCTGTTCCTGCGCAACGTATGGGCGACGGTGATCCCGAGCGTGACCATCCCAGTGGCGCTGGTCGGCACGCTGGCGGCGATGTACGTGTGCGGGTTCAGCCTGGATAACCTCTCGCTGATGGGCCTGACGATTGCAGTGGGCTTCGTGGTCGACGACGCTATCGTGATGCTGGAGAACATCTTCCGTCACATGGAAGACGGCATGCGGCCGATGGACGCAGCGTTGCGCGGGGCGGGAGAGATCGGCTTCACCATCGTCTCGATCAGCGCCTCCCTGATCGCCGTGTTCATTCCGTTGCTGCTGATGGGGGGGATCGTCGGGCGGCTGTTCCGCGAGTTTGCCATCGTCGTGTCGATCACCATCATCGTGTCGGCGCTGGTCTCGCTCACGCTGACGCCGATGATGTGCTCGCGCTTCCTGAAGGCGAGCCATAACCATGGCCGGCTCTACAACCTGGTGGAGCGGATGTTCGAGGGCATGATCGGGTTCTACGAGCGCACGCTGGACGTGGCGCTGCGGTTCCGCTTCGTCACGCTCATGGTGTTCTTCGCCACGGTGGCCACCACGGTGGTGCTGTTCATCATGATCCCAAAAGGCTTCTTTCCGACGCAAGACACCGGTGTGATCATCGGCATCACCGATGCAGCGCAGGACATCTCCTACTACGGCATCAACACGCTGCAGAGCGAGGTGGACAAGGCGGTGCTGCACGACCCGGCGGTCGAGTCCGTGGTCTCGTTCATCGGCGCGGGCTCGGGCGGGCAAACTGCCAATAACGGCCGGATGTACATCACGCTCAAGCCCTGGAACGAGCGCAGTGTGGACGTGATGCAGGTGATTTCGCGACTATCGGGGGCGGCGCAGTCGATTTCGGGCATCCGGCTGTTCATGCAGCCGGCGCAGGACATCCGGGTGGGCGCGCGGCTGAGCCGGACGCTCTACCAGTACACGCTCCAGGACGAGAAGCAGGACGAGTTGAACGAGTGGGCGCCCAAGATTCTGGACCGCATGCGCAAGGTCAACCTGCTGGCCGACGTCACGTCCGACCAGGAAAACCTGGGCACGACCGAGACGCTAACCTACGACCGGGACCAGGCGTCCCGCTTCGGGGTGCTGCCGGCGACCATCGACAACATCCTGTATGACGCGTTCGGCCAGCGCGAGGTGGCGCAGTATTTCACCGGCAACAAGGCATACTACATCATCCTCGAGGCATTGCCGAGCGAGTATGGCAAGCTGTCGACCTTGCAGAAGATGTATGTGAAGTCGACGTCGGGCGCGATGGTGCCGCTGTCGACCTTGCTGCACCAGACCACCGTGCCGACGCAGCCGCTGGCAATCAACCACCAAAGCCAGTTCCCGGCGGTGACGATCTCGTTCAACTTGAGGGGCAAAGCCTCGCTTGGCGAAGCGGTGAGCCAGGTGCAGCAACTGGAAGCGTCGATGAATGTGCCGGCGACGGTGCAGGGCAGTTTCCAGGGCACGGCGCAAGCGTTCCAGTCCTCGCTCAGCACGGAGCCGTATCTGATCGCGGCGGCGCTGGTGGCGGTCTACATCATCCTGGGCGTGCTGTACGAGAGCTACGTGCTGCCGCTGACCATCCTGTCGACCCTGCCCTCGGCGGGCGTGGGCTCGCTGCTGATGCTGATGCTGTTCGGCTACCAACTGACGGTGATCGCGCTGATCGGGATCATCCTGCTGATCGGCATCGTCAAGAAGAACGGCATCATGATGGTGGACTTCGCCATCGCGGCGGAGCGGCGCGACGGGCTCAGCCCGCTCGAGGCGATCCGGGGGGCGTGCCTGCTGCGGTTCCGGCCGATCCTGATGACGACGATGGCGGCGTTGCTGAGCGGGTTGCCGCTGATGCTGGAGAGCGGCGCCGGGTCGGAACTGCGCAAGCCGCTCGGCGTGTCGATGGTGGGCGGGTTGCTGCTGAGCCAGGTGCTGACGCTCTACACCACGCCGGTGATCTACCTCTATCTCGACCGGTTGCAGCGCTGGTTGGCGCCCGCCCGCCGTTCGCGGATGCCCAAGTTGGCGGAGAAGATGGGCGCCGTGCCGGACCCGGCCGGGGCGGACTGAGGCAGGGTCACGCCTATTTCGGCTGCACTTGGGGCTGCCCGGGGGCGGCGTTGCCGCTCGTGCCAGGCGGGCGGAGCACGGGGGTGGCGCCCATAGCCGGCGGGCGGATCACGGGCATCGAGCGCACCGTCGTTGGCGGCTTGATCACGCCATTTCTGGCGCTGCCGCCGGGCACGTCGGCCTTGCCCGGCGCGGGGGGTGGAACCACGGTTTGCGGCCCGGACGCATCCGGCGGTCGGGTTCCGGCGGTCTGAGCCGCGGCGGGCCCGGCGAGTAGCAACGTCACAACGCTGGCCGCGAACGCGTGGATACGGGACATGGTCTGGCGACCCCTCAGTGTGTCGGGAGACTACGGCGCCGGGCGAATTTGGTTTCGCGCCACGCTCTTGCCCCCGCGGCGCCATCATCTTGCTCCAGAGAACTTACAATTCGCAACGCAACGGTAGCGTTCCGTTTTTAGTTGGCGGTACCATGTCGGGGATACCGGAAAGGAGACAAGTGATGACATCGACCAAATGGGCTCGGACGACGGCGCGGGTGTTGGCGGCGATTGGCTTGAGCGTGGCCCTGTCTGGCTGCGTGATCGAGCCGTTGTATGGGCCGCACTACTACCACCCGTATCGCGGCTCCTATTACTACTGAGGCGGGGCGCAGCGTGGAGGCGGTCGAGCGCGCCGGCAGAGGGCAGGGCGGACGACCGACCGCGGCCGATGCGGCTTTGATTGGCGACCGCATCGTGGCCGCGGCGTCTGCCCTGTTCCTGCGCAACGGCTACGCTGCCACCAGCGTGGAGGCGATCGCCGTTGCGGCGGGTATTTCGAAGCGCACGTTCTATGCCCGGTTCTCCGGCAAGAGTGCCGCGTTCCAGGCCGTCATACGCATGTTGCTGCGTGGCTGGCTGGATGGGTTCGATGAGCTGCTCGATGCCACGGAGGGGCTGGAGGCGAGCTTGCTGGCGAGCGGACGGCGGATGCTGGATGTGGCGCTCACGCCCGCAGCGCTGGCGATGCATGCGTTGCTGAGCGCCGAGGCGGGCCGAGTGCCGGAATTGGCCGAGATCGTGCAGCAGGCGGGCATGGACGTCGGCATCGTGCGCGTGGCGGCCGTGCTGCGGACGCACCGGCCGGACCTTGGTGCGGATCAGGCGCGGTTTGCGGCGGAGCAGTTCCAGACCATGGTGGTTGGCGCGCCGCAACGCCGGGCGGCGTTGGCGGGGAGCGTGATGGCGGCGGCGGACCGCGACGCCTGGTGCCGCGCGACGGTCGGGTTGCTGCTGCGGGGGGTTTAGCCTCGCTTCTCCCTTTCCCTCTGGGAGAGGTCTTATTAGGGTGCTCAGGTGGCCACCGCGGGTTAACCGCCGAACTTGCCGCTTTTTGGGAAGCCGTTCGGTGGGAGACGGCCGGACTGGGCGCGCTCGCCGAGCCAATCGCGCAAGGCGGTCTCCCGGCGGGTCCTGTCGCCGGACGGCCAAGTCAGCCCGTCGGCGAGGCGGAACACGCGGGCGTCGCGCAAGCCGCCGTCCTTGAACCGCTGCAGGATCACGCCCGTGCCGCGCGCCAGGACGGGGACCTGGTCGAGCGGGAAGATCAGCAGGCGGCGGTTGTCGCCCACCGTGGCCACGTGGTCGCCATCGGCCAGCACGCACAGCGCGGCCTCCTCGCCGGGGCGAAGGTTCAGCACCTGCTTGCCGGCGCGGCGTTCGGCGAGCAGGTCGGCCGCGTCAGTCACGAAGCCGCGGCCCTCGGCGGAGGCCAGCAGGTAGCGCACGCCCTCCTGCCACAGGAACAGCGTCACCACCTCGTCGGCATTGGTCATCTCGGCGAGGAGGCGGATCGGCTGGCCGTCGCCGCGGCCGCGGGGCAGCTCGGCGGCGCGCAGCGTGTAGGCGCGGCCGTTGGTGCTGAACAGGCAGAGCCGGTCGGTCGACTGGCAGGGGACCAGCAGGCGGAGCGCGTCGCCCTCCTTGAATTTCAGCTCGCCGCCGTCGGCGAGATGGCCGCGCACCGCCCGGATCCAACCCTTTTGCGACAGGATCACGGTGAGCGGCTCGCGCTCCACCGCGGTCTCGAACGAGACGTCCACCGCGTCGGGCACGCCCGCCAGCCTGGTGCGGCGCAGGCCAAGTGGCCCGGCGCCGAACTTGTCGCGCACGGCGGCCACTTCCTCGCCGACGCGCTTCCATCGCAGCGCCTCGCTGCCGAGCAGCGCGTTCAGGCCGCGGCGCTCCTTCTCCAACGCGGCGTGTTCCTTGCGGAGTTCGATCTCCTCCAGCCGGCGCAGCGAGCGCAGCCGCATGTTGAGGATGGCCTCGGCCTGCACGTCGTTGATGGCGAACACCCGGATCAGGCCGGCCTTGGCGTCGTCCTCCTCGCGGATGATGCGGATCACCTCGTCGATGTTGAGGAACACGGCGAGGAAACCGTCCAACAGCTCGACCCGGCGCTCGACCGCGGCCAAGCGGTTGCGGGAGCGGCGGATCAGCACCTCGCCGCGATGGTCGAGCCAGGCGCGCAGCACGCCGCGCAGGCCGAGAACGCCGGGGGTGCGGTCGGCCCCCAGCACGTTCATGTTGAGCGGGAAACGGGTCTCGAGCTGGGTGGCGCGGAACAGCGTCTCCATCAGCGCCGCCGGGTCGACGGTGCGGCTTTTCGGCTCGAGCACGAGGCGGACCTGCTCGGTGCTCTCGTCGCGGATGTCGCCGAGCAAGGGCAGCTTCTTGGCCTCCAGCAACTCGGCCAACTGCTCGACCAGGCGGGACTTCGGCACCTGGTAGGGCATCTCGGTGACGACGATCTGCCAGGTGCCGTGCTTCAGCTCCTCGCGGACCCATTTGGCGCGCAGGCGGAAGCCGCCGCGGCCGGTTTCGTAGGCGGTCAGCATCGCCGCCGGGTCTTCCACCAGCACGCCGCCGGTGGGGAAGTCCGGGCCCGGCATGTGGGCGAGCAGCTCTTGCGTGGTGGCGGCCGGGTTGGCGATCAGGGCCAGGGCGGCGGCGCAGACTTCGCCGGCATTGTGCGGCGGGATGGAGGTGGCCATGCCGACCGCAATGCCCGCCGCGCCGTTGGCCAGCAGGTTGGGGAAGCCGGCGGGCAGCACGACGGGCTCGCTTTCCTCCCCGTCATAGGTGGGGCGGAAATCCACCGCGTCGTCGTCGATGCCCTCCAGCATCGTGCGCGCCACTTGGGTCAGGCGGGCTTCGGTGTAGCGCATGGCCGCCGGGTTATCGCCGTCGATGTTGCCGAAGTTGCCCTGGCCCTCGATCAGCGGGTAGCGGGCGGCGAAGTCCTGCGCCAGGCGGACCAGCGCCTCGTAGACCGAGGCGTCGCCATGGGGGTGGTATTTGCCGATCACGTCGCCGATCACGCGGGCGCATTTCTTGAAGCCGGCCGATGGGTCCAGCCGGAGCTGGTGCATGGCGTAGATCAGCCGGCGGTGCACCGGCTTCAGCCCGTCCCGCACGTCCGGCAGCGAGCGGGACATGATGGTGGACATTGCGTAGGCCAGGTAGCGCTCGCTGAGGGCTTCGGCGAGGGGGGCGTCTTGGATCAGGCCGGCGGAGTCGCTCATGCCGGCAGACTAGCATGAACCAGGAGGCGAGTTCTATTTGTGTTCTCATGCTGACAAAATCGTTGGATCGCTAACAAAACTCGCCGACTGCCTCAACTAAGCCTCATCCCGAGCGGTAGACGCCCGGAGCAAAGGGGTAACTCAATGGATTCGCAGTTTTGGCTTTGGCTTGACACCATCGCCATGCTCGTCGGCGGACTGGCTATTCTGTTCATCGGCAAGCAGCGCAACGGACATGAGCAGTCGCATACAATATATCACGGGATCGTTCCCATCATTGCCGCCTGCGCTTACCTCGCTATGGCGGTCGGTCAGGGCAGCGTCATTCTGCTCCATGCCAGTGCGCCAGTGGCCGGTGTCGTCGTCGGCGGGGGACGGTTGTTCTACTTCGCCCGCTATATCGATTGGGCGTTCACCACGCCGTTGCTGCTGCTGGCGCTGGCCTACAGCGCGATGCATTCCAACTTGCGCCGCGGCGGGCTGGTGGCCGGGCTGCTCTTGTCGGACCTGATGATGATCGTGACCGCGTTCCTGTTCGGGGTCACTGATAACGTGCCGCTGAAGTGGACCTGGTTCATCGTCTCCTGCGCGGCGTTCCTGGCCGTGTTTTACGTCATGTGGGTGCCGATGCTGCGGGAAAACGCAACAGAGCGCCCGTCCGTACAGGCGGATTACCGGCGCAATGCTGCCATCCTGTCTGTGCTTTGGATCCTCTATCCCGTGATCCTGTTCTTCGACAGCGACGGCACGGGGCTGATCAGCCCGGTTCTCGGTGTAGCGCTGATCGCCATCATCGACCTGGTTTCCAAGGTGGCATACGGGCTGCTGGCAGTCGCCGGCACCAAGACGCTGGTGACGGAGGACTTGGCAACTGGCACGACCACATCCGGGCTGCGTGCAGCCGCCTGACCTTCATGAATATCGTGGCCGGGTTACTGGCCCTTACCGCCCTTCTGCCCCACGCGGCACAGTGGCTTGCGATCCTAGCAGCAATCGTGCTGCTAGGCGTGCCGCATGGTGCATTGGACGGCGAGATCGCGCGGCCGTTGCTGAAGCCTCGCTTGGGCAGGGCATGGTTTGTTGTGTTTGCCTTGCCCTACCTTGCGTTGGTTGCCTGCGTGCTGATCGCCTGGCGGGTTGCTCCGCTGGGCACACTAGCAGCGTTCCTCGCTGTGTCAGTGGCACATTTCGGCTTGGAGGATGCCGGGCCGAAGCCTCTTGCGGCGGTCGTTTGCGGTGCGCTGCCGATAGCGGCGCCGCTCCTGCTGCACCCGAGCGCCACCCTCCACGTGTTTGCGACGGTTGCGATGGTGCGGCTACCTGGCTCGCCAGTTTGGCTGACGGCGGGGACATGGCTGTGGGCGGGTGCGGCGCTGCTCTGGGTTGGCCGGCAGGTTTGGCGGCGGCAATGGCGCGCGTTGCTGGAGCCGCTCGGCCTGGTGGCGCTGTTTGCTGTGCTTCCCCCGCTCACGGCGTTCGGAATATACTTTGTGGCCGTTCACGCACCGCGGCACATGGCCGGGCTGGTGGCCGATGCCCGGGCCCCTCGCATTCGTAGCCTCGCAGACGCCGTGGTGCTGTCCTGGCCGCTGACGGCGGTGACGATCCTGATCGGCGCGCTGCTATGGCGCTGGTTTCCTGGCGCCCCGCCTGAGCGAATGCTGAGCCTGACGATCGAGCTTTTGGCGGCACTAACCCTGCCGCATATTCTGCTGGACGGGATCTCGGCGGCCGTGACGCGGCACTCTGCTAAGCCTCGGCCGGCACCATGGCCTGCACCCGCGCAAGCAATCGTTCGCGCGCAGCGGGCAGCGGGCGATGCTGGCTACCGAAAGCGTCTCGCGCCAGGAAGTGCGCCGTGAGGGTAAGCCCGTCCAGCCAGCCCGCCGGGTCCGCCATGCCGCCACGCAGGAACGGTGGGATGGCCAGCAGCCGCCCCTGCCATGGCCCTGCCGCTGCCTCGCATACTGCCCGGCCAGTTCGGGGTGACGCCCAAACCAGGCCCTCCGTGGCGCCGGTTAAGGCACAGCTCGCAAGGTCCAGCCCGTAACCCAGTTCAGCGAGCAGGAGGAGTTCCCATTGCACCAGGTCGGTCAGGGCGGATGGCCCGGTGGACAGGCGGGTGATGAGGTGCAGCAGGCCGGCGAACACGCCCGGATGCGGTTGCCGCTCGATGAGTGCGCCCTCGGCCACCGCGCAGGCGCTGGCGAGGATGGCGAGCGCCAAGGGGTCGTCCATGGCCAGGGCGGCGCCGGGATGCACCAACTCGCCGGTGAAGCTGCCGAGCTGGTCGGCCAGGCGGGCGACCCAGCGGAGCTGCAGCAGGTTGCCGGGCTGCCAGGTGGCCGACTTGCTGCGCGAGGCGCCGCCGCGGGCGAGGCCGCGATGGGCGCCGTGCTCGGCGGTGAGCACGGTGGCCAAGGCGTCCCCCTCGCCGAAAGGGCGGGCGGCGAGCACGATGGCGGGGGCTTTCCAGTCCAACGGGAACGGGAACCTACCGCGTCGTTCTCCCTCTCCCGCTGGCGGGAGAGGGTAGGGTGAGGGTGGCTGTTGCGAGCGGGGGTTGAGCGGAGCGCTTGGCACCAAACACCCTCACCCCGACCCTCTCCCGCAAGCGGGAGAGGGAGATATTTCCAGGCGGGTGGCAGCGGTCGATCACCCGGGGTCTTCTAGGCCGATCGCGCGCAGGCGGGCGCCCTCCTCGTCCCAGTTGGCGCGCTCCTTCACGTTCAGGAACAGATGCACCGGGCGCTCCAGCAACCCGGTCAGTTGGTGGCGGGCCTTGGCGCCGATCTCGCGCACGCGGGCGCCGCCGCTGCCGATCAGGATCGCCTTGTGGCCGGGGCGCGCGACATAAATGGTGGCCTCGATGCGAACCGAACCATCCGGGCGCTCGGTGAAGCTCTCCGTCTCCACCGTGGCGGCGTAAGGCACCTCCTCCTGGGTCTGCAGGAAGATCTGTTCGCGCACGATCTCGGCGGCGAGCAGGCGGTCGGGCAGGTCGGTGAGGTCGTCGGGCGGGTAGAGATACGGCCCGGACGGCATCGCGGCGGCCAGCGCGTCCAGCAGCGCGTCCAGGCCGTCGCCGGTGTTGGCGCTCACCATGAAGGTCTGCTCGAAGGCGCCCAGCTCGTTCAGCGCGGCAGTGAGCGGCAGCAAGGCGGGCGGGGAGACCAGGTCCACCTTGTTCAGCACCAGCCATTGGCGGCCGCCGCGCCGGGCCAGGCTGGTGGCAATGGTCGTGACCGCCGCGCGCGCGCCGGCTTTTGCGTCCACCAGCAGCAAGGTGAGGTCGGCCTCCTCGGCCCCGGTCCAGGCGGCGTTGACCATGGCGCGGTCGAGCTTGCGGCGGGGCGCGAAGATGCCCGGCGTGTCCACCAGCAGGATTTGCGTCTCCCCGCGCATCAGGATGCCGAGCACGCGGAAGCGAGTGGTCTGCGCCTTGGGGCTGACGATGGAGAGCTTGGCGCCGGTGAGCCGGTTGAGCAGGGTGGACTTGCCGGCGTTCGGCGCGCCCACGATGGCGGCGAAACCGCAGCGTGTGCCGCTCATGCCTGCAACTGGCGCAGCAGGTCGGCGGCGGCGGCGCGCTCGGCGGCCTGCTTGGTGGGGGCGGTGCCCGCTCCGGTGCGGCCCATGGCGGAGACGGTGACGGTGAAGACGAAGGCATGCGGCGGGCCGCTGCGCTCCAGCTCGACGAAGGGCGGCAGGGTGGCGCCGCGCGCTTCCAGCCACTCCTTCAGCTCGGATTTCGGGTGATGCGGCGGGCCGGGCTGGGCGTCGATCAGCGGCGCCCAGGCCTCGCGCACCAGGCGCCGGGCCGGTTCCAGCCCGCCATCGAGGAACAGCGCGCCCAGGATCGCCTCCAGCGCATCGGCCAGCACCGCCACGCCACGGCCGACGCCGGCGCGCGCCTCGTTGGGGGCGATGATCAGCCGGCGCTCCAAGCCCAGCGACCCGGCAACGACGGCCAACTGGGCCTCGGCCACCAATTCGGCATGGCGGCGGGCGAGCATGCCCTCGGTCTCGTCGGGGAAGCGCTCGGCGAGGCACTCGGCCATCAGCAGCCCGAGCACGCGGTCCCCCACGAATTCGAGCCGCTCGTTGGAGCGGATGGTGGGGCGGCGGCCGTGGGAGCGCGGCACGGCGGAGCGGTGGGTCAGCGCCTCGCGCAGCAGCGCCGGGTCGCGGAAGGCGTGTCCGAACTCGGGCCCGGTCCCGGCTTGGCTCAATTGATCCCGGTCAGGATACGGCCCCAGCGGATTTCGAACGGCCATTCCCAGACCTCCCACCAAGGATAGCGGGCGTCGATGGAGAAGAAGATGAATTCGGCCCGGCCGACCAGGTTCTCCACCGGCAGGAAGCCGACGCCGCGGCCGTCCATGAAGCGGCTGTCGAGGCTGTTGTCGCGGTTGTCGCCCATGGCGAACAGGTTGCCAGGAGGCACGACGTAGTCAGGCGTGTTGTTCTGGAAGCCCTCGTCGCCCATCTTGGCGATCAGGTGGTTCACGCCGTTTGGCAGCGTCTCGGTGTATTCCTGCTCGGCGATGGAGGCGCCGTTCTCGTCGGTGGCGATGATGGCGCCCATCGGCTTGCGCGGGCAGGGCTGGCCGTTGATGTAGAGCATGCCGTCGCGAACCTGGATGTGGTCGCCGGGCAGGCCCACGATGCGCTTGATGTAGTCCTGATAGTCGTCGTGCTCGTTCTTGAACACGGCCACGTCGCCACGCTTGGGCAGGCTGCCGAAGATGCGGCCGGAGAACAGGTCGGGCGAGAACGGCATCGAGTAGCGCGAGAACCCGTAGGCGAACTTGGACACGAACAGGTAGTCGCCCACCAGCAAGGTCGGGATCATGGAGCCGGAGGGGATATTGAACGGCTCGAACGCCACGGTGCGGATGGCGACGGCGATCAGGCCGGCATAGATGATGGTCTTGACGTTATCGAGCCAGCCGCTGGGTTGGGCTTTGGTCTGAGCTTTGGCCATGGAGTGCGGTGGTTGCCCGTAATATGCGCGCGGATAGAGCCGGGGCGGCTGCGCCATGTCAAGGAAGGGCGGCGTCGCTGCGAGCCCGTACGGTCACGCCGCTGTGGCTGTTTGTGTTGCCGCACATCTTCACTGCGTGACTGAATCCATTCGGGGCGATTTTGCTCTAGTAATGACAGACAATGAGGGGCAGTGGAGGCACGGTTACGCCAGAGGAGTCGCCCGTGATCCGCACCACCGCCCTGTTGTCCCTGCTCGTTGTTCCCTTGCTTGCCGCCGCCCCAGCGAGCGCGCAAACCCTCCCTGCCACCCCTGCGTCAGCGCAGACTCTGCTGCGTTTCGACACGCCGGGTCATCAGACGGCAGAGGTGATGCAAGTCGCCTATCACTGCCGCTATCGGCATCACCGCCGGTATTGCTCCCGCCGCTAGTCGCCACTCTCTCCCGCCAGCGGGGCTCGCGGGAGAGAGAAGCCGGCTATTCGTGCCCTGCGCGCGGCAAGAGGGTGCGGCAGGGCAGGGTGACGTTAGTTGACGCTCAGCAGCTCCACATCGAAGATCAAGGTCGCGTTCGGCGGGATGACGCCGCCTGCGCCGCGCGCGCCATAGCCCAGGTCGGGCGGGATGATCAGGGTGCGGTGGCCGCCGACATGCATGCCAGCCACGCCCTGGTCCCAGCCGGCGATCACCTGCTGCGCCCCCAGAGTGAAACTGAACGGCTGGTTGCGATCCCGCGAGCTGTCGAACTTGCGGCCCTTTTGGCCGCCCTGGTCCAGCCAGCCGGTGTATTGCACGTGGACCGTCTGGCCGGCGTGGGCGACCGGGCCGGTGCCGACGACGTCGTCGTGATAGGCCAGGCCCGAGGGCAGGGTGGTGTAGTCGCTGGGCGCAGCGGATGCGGTCATGGCGATCAACGAAGCTCCTATAAGGGTGGCGATGGCATGGCGCATCTGCGGCCGTCCTGTTCAAGTTCACGAGTGGCCGCCCTTAGCATGCGGCGTCAACGCGGCCCAAATTCGCGGTTAACGAAAACGCGATCGGCCCGGCGCCCGCCTTGTTGCACCACCCAAACCTGCATGCTAAGGCCAGCCGCCGTCCGACCGGACCGGTTCCTGTCCCTCTAGACTCCCCCACCCACTCGTTTCTGGATGAACATACGTGGCCGCTGAAGGCACGATCTCCCAAAGCGGCGGACTGCCGGGCCGTTACGCGGCAGCGCTGTACGATCTCGCGTCGGAGCACCGCGAGCTTGATACCGTCGTCGATCAAATGACAGGCCTCGGGCGCCTGATCGACGAAAGCGCCCCGTTCCGCCGGCTGCTGGCCTCGCCGCTGATCGACGTGACGCAAGCGCGGACCGCCGCCGCTGCCGTTCTGGCCGAGCAAGGCTTCGGCAAGACCGTCAGCGACTTCGTGGGCGTGATCGCCAACAACCGCCGGCTCCCCGTGCTGCGCGCCATCGTCACCGCGTTCGCGACACTGGTGGCCGACAAGCGCGGCGTCGTCACCGCGGCAGTGGCATCCGCGCATCCGCTCAGCGACGTGCAGCGCGAGCAGTTGCGCGCCCGCATGATCGAAGCGGGGTTCGGCAACGTGAACATCCAAGAGACAGTGGACGCCAGCCTGCTCGGCGGCCTGGTCGTGCGCGTGGGCGCACGGCTGTATGACACCAGTCTGAAATCCCGGCTGCAGCGCCTGCAGTACGCCATGAAGGGAGCTGCGTAACCACCATGGACATCCGCCCCGCTGAGATCAGCGAAATCCTCAAGCAACAGATCGCCTCGTTCGACCGCGAGCAGGACGTGGCCGAAACCGGCCAGGTGCTGTCGGTGGGCGACGGCATCGCGCGCGTGTTCGGCCTGCAGAACGTGATGGCGGGCGAGTTGGTCGAGTTCCCCTCCGCCGGGCTGCGCGGCATGGCGCTGAACCTCGAGACCGACAATGTCGGCGTGGTGGTGTTCGGCGACGACAAGGCGATCCGCGAGGGCGACACCGTCAGCCGCACCTCGCGCATCGTGTCCGTGCCCGTCGGCAAAGGGCTGCTGGGCCGGGTGGTGGACGGGCTGGGCCTGCCGATCGACGGCAAGGGCCCGCTCACCGACGTCAAGGAGATGCTGGTCGAGCAGAAGGCGCCGGGCATCATCCCGCGCAAGTCGGTGCACGAGCCGATGCAGACCGGGCTGAAGGCGATCGACGCGCTGATCCCGGTTGGCCGCGGCCAGCGTGAGCTGATCATCGGCGACCGCCAGATCGGCAAGACCGCGGTGATCATCGACACCATCATCAACCAGAAGCAGGTCAACGCCGGCACGGACGAGAGCAAGAAGCTCTATTGCATCTATGTCGCGATTGGCCAGAAGCGCTCCACCGTGGCGCAGATCGTGCGCACGCTCGAGGAGCAGGGGGCGATGGAGTATTCCATCGTGGTCGCCGCCACCGCGTCCGACCCGGCGCCGCTGCAGTTCCTGGCGCCCTACACCGGCGCCACCATGGGCGAGTTCTTCCGCGACAACGGCATGCACGCCATGATCGCGTATGACGACCTCTCCAAGCAGGCGGTGGCGTATCGCCAGATGTCGCTGCTGCTGCGCCGCCCGCCGGGCCGCGAGGCGTATCCGGGGGACGTGTTCTACCTGCACAGCCGCCTGCTGGAGCGCGCCGCCAAGATGAGCGACGCCAATGGCGCCGGGTCGTTGACGGCGCTGCCGGTGATCGAGACCCAGGCGGGCGACGTTTCGGCGTATATCCCGACCAACGTGATCTCGATCACGGACGGGCAGATCTTCCTCGAGTCGGAGCTGTTCTTCCGCGGCATCCGGCCGGCGGTGAACGTTGGGCTGTCGGTGTCGCGGGTGGGGTCGGCGGCGCAGACGCGGGCGATGAAGAAGGTCGCCGGGTCGATCAAGCTCGAACTGGCGCAGTATCGCGAAATGGCGGCGTTCGCGCAGTTCTCGTCGGACTTGGACGCCTCGACGCAGAAGCTCCTGGCGCGTGGGGCCCGGCTGACCGAGCTGCTGAAGCAGCCGCAGTTCCATCCGCTGCCGGTCGAGGTGCAGGCGGTGGTGCTGTATGCCGGCGTGCGCGGCTATCTGGACAACGTGGACGTGGGCAAGGTCGGGCAGTTCGAGCGCAGCATGATCAGTGAGCTGCGGTCGCGCGAGCCGTCGGTGATGGACACCATCCGCGCGGATTTGGACATCAAGCCGGAGACGGAGGCCAAGCTGAAGAGCTTCCTCGAGGGCTTCGCCAAGTCGTTCAACGCGTGATGATGAGCGCCACCCTCACCCCGGCCCTCTCCCGCCAGCGGGAGAGGGAGTCTAAGTAGATGGCCTCCCTCAAAGCCCTTCGCGCCCGCATCAACAGCGTGAAGTCCACCCGCAAGATCACCTCGGCCATGAAGATGGTGGCGGCCAGCAAGCTGCGCCGGGCCCAGCAGCAGGCCGAGGCGGCGCGGCCCTACGCCGAGCGGATGGAGCGAATGCTCGCCGCCCTGGCCACCAGCGTGCAGGGCAGCCCGACCGCGCCGCGCATGCTGGCGGGAACCGGCAACGACAAAGTGCACCTGCTCATCGTCATCACCGCCGATCGCGGCCTGGCCGGCGCCTTCAACACCAACGTGGGCCGTGCCGCGCGCAACCTGGCCCGGCGGCTGATGTCCGAGGGCAAGACGGTCAAGATCATCACCGTCGGCCGCAAAGGCCGCGACTATCTGCGCCGCGAGATGGCCAGCAACATCGTGGGCGACATCTCCTTCGCAGGTAAGAAGAAGGTGGACTACGCCGACGTCGAGGCTATCGGGCTGCAGGCGGCGGAGATGCTGGGGCGCGACGAGTTCGACATCGCCACGGTGGTGTACAACCGCTTCGTCTCGGTGATCAACCAGGTCCCGACCGAGTTGCAGATCATCCCGCCGCTGATGACCGAGACCGGCCCGGCGGAACAGACCACGGCGCAGGCGATCTACGAGTTCGAGCCGGACGAGGAGACCATCCTCGCCAAGCTGCTGCCGAAGAACCTGTCCATCCAGCTCTACCGTGCCCAGCTCGAAAGCGGCGCTGGCGAGCATGGCGCACGGATGACCGCGATGGACAACGCCACCCGCAACGCCGGCGAGGCGATCAACAAACTGACGTTGAACTACAACCGCTCGCGCCAGGCCAACATCACGCGCGAGCTGATCGAGATCATTTCCGGCGCCGAGGCGCTCTAACATAGAGGGATGAAAGGGACGACTGTCCCTTTCCGGGTCCAGGGCAGAGCCCTGGAAAGGAGAACTTACAATGGCAACCAACAGCGTAGGCCGCATCACCCAGATCCTAGGCGCCGTCCTGGACGTCCAGTTCGAGGGCGACCTGCCGTTCATCCAGAGCGCGCTCACCACCAAGCGCTCCAACGGCGACACGCTCGTGATGGAGGTGGCGCAGGAGCTCGGCGAGCGCACTGTCCGCTGCATCGCGATGGACAGCACGGACGGTCTGGTCCGCGGCTCTGAGGTCTCCGACACCGGGGCGCCGATCACGGTCCCGGTCGGCCCCGAGACGCTGGGCCGCATCCTGAACGTGATCGGCGAGCCGATCGACGAGCGCGGCCCGGTGAACGCCAAGATGAGCTACCCGATCCATCGCGCCGCGCCCTCGTTCGAGGAGCAGGCGACATCGGCAGAAGTCCTCGTCACCGGGATCAAGGTGGTGGACCTGCTGGCGCCCTACCTCAAGGGCGGCAAGGTCGGCCTGTTCGGTGGCGCTGGCGTGGGCAAGACGGTGCTGATCCAGGAGCTGATCAACAACATCGCCAAGGCGCATGGCGGCGTGTCGGTGTTCGCCGGCGTCGGCGAGCGCACCCGCGAGGGTAACGACCTCTACCACGAGATGATCGATGCCGGCGTGATCAAGCTGGGCGACAACACCACCGAGGGCTCCAAGGTGGCGCTGGTCTATGGCCAGATGAACGAGCCGCCGGGCGCGCGGGCGCGGGTGGCGCTGTCTGGCCTGTCGCTGGCGGAGTATTTCCGCGACGAGGAAGGCCAGGACGTGCTGTTCTTCGTGGACAACATCTTCCGCTTCACCCAGGCCGGCGCCGAAGTGTCCGCGCTGCTGGGCCGCATCCCGTCCGCCGTGGGCTACCAGCCGACCTTGGCCACGGACATGGGCGCGCTGCAGGAGCGCATCACCTCCACCAAGAAGGGCTCGATCACCTCGGTGCAGGCGATCTACGTGCCCGCCGACGACCTTACCGACCCGGCGCCTGCCACCTCCTTCGCCCACCTGGACGCGACCACCGTGCTGTCCCGCTCGATCGCCGAACTCGGCATCTACCCGGCGGTCGACCCGCTCGACTCCACCAGCCGCTCGCTCGACGCGCGCATCATCGGCGACGAACACTACGACACCGCGCGCGAGGTGCAGCGCATCCTGCAGACCTACAAGTCGCTGCAGGACATCATCGCGATCCTGGGGATGGACGAGCTCTCCGAAGAGGACAAGCTGGTCGTCTCCCGCGCCCGCAAGATCCAGCGCTTCCTGAGCCAGCCGTTCCACGTCGCCGAGGTGTTCACGGGGACGCCGGGCCTGTTCATCTCGCTGGCCGACACCATCCGCAGCTTCAAGGCCATCGTGGCAGGCGAGTATGACCATCTGCCGGAGTCGGCGTTCTACATGGTCGGCACCATCGAGGACGCGGTGAAGAAGGCCGAGGGGATGAAGGAGAAGGCGTGATGCCGGTCGCGCTCGAGATCGTCAGCCCCGAGCGCCTGCTGCTGTCGCGCGAGGTGGAGATGGTGGTGATCCCCGCCTCCGAGGGGGACATGGGCGTGTTGCCGAACCACTCGCCGGTGATCGTGCTGCTGCGCGGCGGCACGGTGCGCCTCTACGAGGGCGGGCGGGTGACGGACACGCTGTTCGTCAGTGGCGGGTTCGCCGAAGTGACCCCGGAGCGCTGCACCGTGCTGGCGGACGAGGCGGTGCCGACCAGCGAGCTGTCCCGCAGCGAGGGCGAGCGCCGGCTGGCGGAGGCGCAGGCGGCCTACAACGCGGCTGATAAAATGGACGTGCCGGCGCTGGACGCCGCGATGGACCAGATGCAGTCCGCCCGCGCGATGATCGAGGCGGCCGCGGGCTAGAGGGTGCGGGTTGTCATGGGTGTGGCAAGCGCGCCACGGTCATGCCGCGCGGTGTCGCCCTCACGCCACGTTGGCTTTCCTCACCGTAGCCGCAATGCCATGACTTGCGTCGTTTGAGTTCTGGCGCCGCGTGATTCGGGCGTTATCAGGAGGATTCCCAGCGAGCTATGAAGCATTGGCGGATTGAGGATGTGGCCTGGGATCAATTCGATCCCTCGAAGGTCGATCCTGAAATCGTCCGACTGGTGAAATCGGCCGCGTTGGTGGAGCGAAACGGGGTGGAATATGCGGCTTATCTGTGCCGCGTCTTCCGCGAGGATCCGCCGTTTTGCGCTGCAAGCACCAATTGGGCGGTCGAGGAAGTCCAGCATGGCGACGCGTTGGGACGCTGGGCCGAGCTTGCCGACCCGGCGTGGCGGTTCCGGGAGGCGTTCGACCGCTATCGCACGGAATACAAGCTGCCCTTGGACACCGACACGTCGGTGCGTGGGTCTCGTACGGGGGAGCTGATCGCGCGCTGCATGGTGGAGACGGGGACCTCGTCGTACTACACCGCGTTGGCGGACGCCTCGGACGAGCCGGTGCTGCAGCAAGTTTGCCGGCTGATCGCGGCTGATGAGTATCGCCATTTCAAGCTGTTCTACGACCACATGCGCCGTTACCTCACCCGCGAGCGGATCGGCATGCTACGCCGGCTGAAGATCGCCGCCGGGCGCATCACCGAGACGGAAGACGACGAGCTTGCCTATGCGTACCATTGCGGCAATGAGCCGATCGGCATGCCGTATGCGCATAACCGCTGCATGGCGGCGTATATGGGCCGGGCGATGAGCTTCTACCGCTATCCCCATGTGGAGCGCAGCATGGGGATGATCCTGAAGGCGGTGGGCCTGCCGCCGCGCGGGCGGCTGTCGAGCACGATGTCAGCCATTTTCTGGCGGATACTGCGGCGGCGGCAACGACGGTTTGCGGCGCAGCGGGTGGCCTAGCCAGGCGGAGGGTATGGTGGGCTGAAGCCCACCACGGTCGACTACAGCTTCTGCGTGTCCGCGCCGCTGCCGCCACCCATGATGCCGCTTCGGCTGTGCGGGTCGCTCTTCGGCTGGATCGTACGGGTGATCGCGGCCGTTTCGTCGTCGCGCTGTTTGTTGGCCGCCGGGTTGCGTTCGGCGGAGTTGGGCGGGCTGATCGGCGCGTCTTCGCTGTCGTCGGCAATCGCATCATCTGGGGTCATGGCGTCCTCCATGCTGTCAAAGCGCCGGGCTGGCCGGGGAGTTTCCTCTTGGGCTAACCTGCCCCATCCGGTCCGGAGCGACGCATGCCCGCCACTCTCCCATTAAGGCTGCGTGTCACGGCCCTCATCGGCCAGAGCCTGCGTCGACTCGAGGATCAGCGTTTCCTCACCGGCCAGGGTCGCTACATGGCCGATCTGCGGCGCCCGGGCGAAGTCGTGCTCTCGGTGCTGCGCTCGACCCACGCCCATGCCCGGGTGCGCGCGATCGACACGGCGGCGGCCCGCGCCATGCCCGGCGTGCTGGGCGTGTTCACCGCGGCGGACCTGGCCGGGCTGGGCCCGATTCCCTGCACCACCGCCGTGGCGACCGACGGCCCGATGCATGTGCCGCCGCATGACGCGCTGGCCAGCGACCGGGTGCGCTATGTCGGCCAGCCGCTGGCCTGCGTCGTGGCACTGACCAGCCATCAGGGGCAGGACGCGCTGGAGCAGGTGTTCGTCGACTACCAGCCGCTCCCCTGCGTGACCGAGGCCGCCGACGCGCTCGCTCCCGGCGCTCCGCTGCTGTGGGAGAGCGTGCCGGGCAACCGCGCCTTCACCTTCCGCAAGGGCGACCCCGCTGCCGTCGCCGCGGCAATCGCCGGCGCGGCGCATGTCGTCTCGCTCAGGCTGGTGAACAACCGGGTCATCGTGGCGCCGCTGGAGCATCGCGGCTGCCTCGCGGAATACGACCCGGCGACGCAGAGTTTCCTGCTCCTGCTCTCCGGCCAGGGCGTGCACGGTATCCGGCGGGACCTGGCGGAGGCGGTGTTCCGCGTGCCGCTGGACCGGGTGCAGGTCGCCAGCCCCGATGTCGGCGGCGGGTTCGGAGTGAAGAACGGGCTGTATCCGGAGTATATCCTGGCGCTCTGGGCCGCCCGGGCGCTGGGCCGGCCGGTGCGCTGGGCGTCCGGGCACGGCGAAGATTTCGTCTCCACCGCGCATGCCCGCGACAACCTCACCGTGGCCCGGCTGGCGCTGGACGCGGCGGGGCAGTTCCTGGCGCTCGACATCGATACGGTGGCCAACATGGGGTTCGCCATGGCGACCGGCGGCCCCGGCAGCTCCACCAACTCGCCCTGGCGCGCGGCCGGCGCGGGATACGCCATTCCCGCCATCGCCATGACCGTGCAGGGCGCCTTCACCAACACGGTGCCGATCGACGCCTATCGCGGCGCCGGCAAGCCGGAGATGAACTACCTGGTGGAGCGGCTGGTCGACGAGGCGGCGCAGATCGCCGGGTTCGACCGGGTAGCGCTGCGGCGGCGCAACCTGGTGGCCACGCTGCCGTATCGCACCGCTGCCGACACCTTGATCGCGGACGGCCGGTTCGCCGCCAATATCGACGCGGCGCTGGAGTCCGCGGACGCAGCGGGGTTCGCAGAACGTCGGGCCGCGGGCACCCTGCCGCGAGGGCTGGGCGTCACGTGCTTTCTCGAGACCGCGCGCGGCCCGGCGGGCGAAGGGGCGGAGGTGCGGTTCCTGCCCGGCGGGCGGGTGAGCATCCATCTCGGCACGCAGTCCAACGGGCAAGGACACGAGACCAGCTTCCCCCAGATCGCCGCCGACTGGCTCGGCGTGGCGATCGAGGCGGTGGACTACCTGCAGGCCGACACCCGCACCGTGCGGGACGGGCAGGGCCATGGCGGCGCGCGCTCGCTGCACATGGGCGGCACCGCGCTGGTGCGGGCGATGGAGGCGGCGCTGGCCAAGGCGCGCCCGATCGCCGCCAGGTTGCTGCAGGCCGGCGAGGTGATGTGGCAGGGCGGCCGTTTCGTCGCCGGGGAGCGCAGCGTGGGCCTGTTGGAGGTGGCGCGCGAGGAGCCCGGCGCGCTCGATAGCTACGTCTGGAGCGACGAGGACCGCATCACCTTCCCCAATGGCTGCCACGTCGCCGAGGTGGAGGTGGACCCGGAGACCGGCGTCGTGCGCCTGCTGCGCTACACCGCGGTGGACGATTTCGGCGCGGTCGTGAACCCGCTGCTGCTGGAAGGCCAGGTGCAAGGCGGTTTGGCGCAGGGAATCGGGCAGGCGCTCACCGAGCGCACGGTCTATGACCCCGCGGCCGGTCAATTGCTGAGCGGTTCGTTCATGGACTACGCGCTGCCCCGCGCCGCCGACCTGCCGCCGTTCGACTTGCAGTTCGTGGGCGAGCCGACGGCGGCCAATCCGCTTGGCGTGAAGGGGGCGGGACAGGCCGGGGCGATTGCATCACCGCCCGCCGTGATGGCTGCGGTGCTGGACGCGCTACGCCCGCTTGGGGTGGTTCACCTGGACATGCCGCTGACGCCGGAGCGGGTTTGGCGCGCAATCGTGACGGCCTCGCTTCCTTCTCCCTCTCCCTCTGGGAGCGGGCCGGGGTGAGGGGCGGACTGCGGGTTCGGGCAGCGCGCCCTCACCCAACCCTCGTCCATAGGGAGAGAGCGTTTTAGGAGAGGGATGTCGTACGCCATCTGTTTGCGTGCCGAACTTGCTGCAGTGCAGTCCGTTGCAGGGTGACGGCAAGCGGGCCTCGACCCGAGGAGGAGACGGACAATGGCACAGCAGGTTCCAATCGACCCGGCGGCGATTTTCGGCGCCCAGGAGGATGGCGGGGTTATCGGGTTGCTGCCGGATCTCGCGTATCGCCGTCTCGGTATCGTGAACGTGATCTTTGCCGGCAGCCCGGCTGGGTCACCCGTGCTGGTCGATGCCGGCCTGCCGGGGACCGCGCCGCTCATTCGCAGCGCCTGGGCCAGCCGGTTCGGCCGGGGCAGCAAGCCTGCCGCCATCCTGCTCACCCACGGCCATATCGACCATGTCGGCGGGCTCGAGGCGCTGCTGCAGGGGTGGGACGTGCCCGTGTATGCCCATCCCGACGAGTTTCCCTACCTGAATGGCACGGCGGCCTACCCGCCACCGGACACGCATGTGGGCGGCGGCCTGATGGCTCGGTTCGCCGGCCTGTTTCCACGGCAGCCGATCGACGTCAGCCGCTGGCTGCGCGAGCTGCCGAGCGATGGAACGGCCCCGCTGATGCCGGGCTGGCGCTGGTTGCATACGCCGGGTCACTCGGTGGGCCACGTGTCGTTCTGGCGCGAGTCGGACCGCTCGCTGATTGTGGGGGATGCGTTCATCACCACGGCGCAGGAGTCGGTGTATGCCGCGGCCACGCAGGAGCCGGAGCTGCACGGGCCGCCGATGTATTTCACGGCGGATTGGGAGGCCGCGGCGCAGTCGGCGCGGGCTTTGGCGCGGCTGCAGCCGGAACTTGCGGTGTGCGGCCATGGCCGGGCGCTGCATGGCGTGGGCCTGCGCACCGGATTGGACGTGCTCGCCGCCGACTTCGAGCGGGTGGCCGTGCCGGATAATGGCCGCTACGTGCTGAACCCGGCGCGCGCAGCGGATGGCTCGGCCTATGATCGGGGCCGCTGACCGGAGCGGCTTCGCGCGCCCCTAGAGCCTGATCGCATCAGGTTGAAACAACCTGATGCGTGAATCAGCCTCTCAAACAAAGAGTTAGAGCATGATTGCTTCGCCTATCAGAAGCAATCATGCTCTAAGAGCCCTCACCCCGATCCTCTCTCCCGTGTAGGACGGGAGAGAGGGAGAAGCGTGCCAACTAGTTCCAGACCGATGGAGGGACGGACTGCAGTTCGGAAGGCACCAGCGTGGCGACCGAGACATGCGGCCAGATCAAGCCTTTGAAGTTGAGCAACACCGTCTGAACATACTGGATCTGGGTCGACGAGACCGTGATCTGCTTCGGCGCCGTGATGTCCTTCGGCGGCTGGACCAGGAACTTCGTCACCGGCTCGCCCGGCGCTTTCGGCTTTTCGGCGTCGATGGTGAGGGCCGGGCTGCCGACCTTGAACACCGGCACAGTGATGGTGTGCTCCACCGTCTCGATCCAGAAGATTGCGGTCATCTGGGTGGCCTGGGCATTGGGGTTGGCGGCGGCGGCGTCGCCGAGCAGGAAGGCGATGTTGTCGGTGCCGCCCCCGAACAATGGCTTGGCGGGGCTGGTCGAGATGATGATTACGTCGGTGGCGGTGATTTTCTGACCGGCGATCCGGTTGCGCAGGACCACGGTTGGGTCGGTGATCATGGCCTGGGTGATGGTGCCGGCGGCGATGAAGCTGGTCAGGTCTTGCGGCAGGCGGGCGGTGTTCTCGTTGGTAGCGGTCTGGCTGGGGAACGGCACCTTGGCGCTGGTCGCGGCGACGAACGGGGTGATGTCGACCGCTGCAATCTGAGGCCCGCCGGCCACGTGCAGCGACGTGCCCTGGGCATTGATCGTGGTGCCGTGCGGGATGGACGCCATGCGCACGAAGGTCTGGCCCTCGGCCGGGTCCTGCGTCGGCGCGACCGCCATCCACAGGCCGGGCTCCAGATGGATGCCGACGCTCTTGCCGGGAATGGTCACGTCGCTGATGGATTGCAGGTATGGGACGCCGTTCAGGAAGGTGTCGGCTTGCAGCGTGCCGCGGTTTGGCACGGAGCCGAGGCTTGGCGAGAACGATAGCGTCTCGGAGGTGAGGTTCAGCTCGAGCACATTGTCCGAGGTCACCGGCTTTGGAAAGACGGTGGGGCTTTCCGGGTTATCCGGCCGGAAGATCGTGTTGAAACCGTTGCCGACGAAGGTTCCGGTGAATGCGGCCAATGGGCCGAGGGTTGGCGGCGCTGCAGATACGACGGCCTCACCACCCAACTGGATCGTGTCGACGGCGTCGATCTTGAACCCGGCGGGCAGCTTGACGGCGGTGGACAAGGTCGAGAGATCGGCCATTTTTGGCTCCATGTGTTCTCGTTCCCGATGCGGAACGCATGGAGACTTGATCCGATACCGCAATGGCTGCTGTATGTGCTGGATCACACTCTTGTTCACTGGGCCATGATAAAAGTGAACGTGCCTACCAGGCTAGTCGAAATCACCCGCGCGGAGGGCGCGCGCCAGGCGGTCGAGCAGGCCATTGGCCATCCGCGGCTCGTCGCCGGTGAAGAAACCGTGCGCCACGTCGAGATATTCGTTGATCACCACGCGGGCTGGCGGGCCGTCCGCCATGGTGAGTTCGGCCCCAGCGGCGCGGAGCAGGGCGCGCAACACCGGGTCGAGCCGGGCAAAGGGCCATTCCGGCGGAAGCGCTTCGGCGACCAGCGCGTCCAACCGATCCTGCTGCTGCACTGCGGTGCGTACGATGCGGCTGAACAGCGCCACGTCGGCGTCCGGCGCGCGCCCCTCCTCGAACCCGCCAGTGCCGGGCAGCTCCCCCAGGCGGTGGCGCACGAATTGGTCCAGCACCGTCTCGACCGCCTCGCCCGTCTGCTCCGATTGAAACAGGGCCTGCACCGCCGCCACCCGGCTGGCGGTGCGCGGCCGACCTTTGGCTGGCATTAGACCGCTCCGAGCCGGCGCGCCGCATCCACTTGGCGCAGCGCGGCCACCGCGGCCTCCGCACCCTTGTTATGCCCGTCCGGCCCGGAGCGGGCGACCGCCTGAGACAGCGTGTCCACGGTCAGCAACCCCGTGCCAAGCGCAAGGCCGTGCTGCAGCGCCACTTCCATCAAGCCGTGCATGCTGGCGGCGCAGATGAATTCGTAATGGTCGGTCTCTCCTCGCACGACGCAGCCCAGCGCCACGAAGGCATCATAGGTCTCGGTGCCCCGCAAGGCGATGCGGATGGCCTGCGGCAGTTCGAACGCGCCGGCGACGTCCAGGATGTCGAACCGGGCGCCGGCCTCGGACAGGATGCGCTTGGCGCCGTCGGTCATGCCGTCCACCACCTCGCGATAGTAGGGCGCGCGCACCAGCAGGACGCGTGGCGGCGGCCCCATCACGGCGGGGGCGGTCGGCAGCGGTGCGTCCAGCGTGCTCAATCGGCCGCACCCTCGATGGAGAGTTGCTCGACGATGTTGAGCCCGTACGCTTCCAACCCGACCACCGCGCGCTGCGTGTTGGAGAGCAGGATCATGTCCTTGACGCCGAGATCGGTCAGGATCTGTGCGCCCACGCCGTAGTCCCGCAACGGCTGCACCGGGCGGGGGCTGCCGGCCATCAAGCGCACCCGTTCGGACAGCGACGTGGGGTTGGCCTCGCGGATCAACACCACCACGCCGTGGCCCGACTGCGCGATCATGCGCATGGCGCCGTGCAGCGCCGCCGGGTGGGAGCCGCCCAGCATGTCGCCCAGCAGGTCCACTGCGTGCATCCGCACCATTGGGGGCAGCCCGGAGGAGAGGTCGCCCTTCACCAGCACCAGGTGCTCGGCGTATTCCACCGTGTTGGCGTAGACGAACATGCGCCAGTCGCCGCCCTCGATGCGGTGCAGCTCGCCCTCCTGCACGCGGCGGACCAGGCGCTCGGTGCGGCGGCGATGGGCGATCAGGTCGGCGATGGTGCCGAGCTTGAGGTTGTGGTGCTGGGCGAAGGCGATCAGGTCCGGCAGGCGCGCCATGGAGCCGTCGTCGTTCATCACCTCGCAGATCACGCCCGCCGGGTTCAAACCGGCCAGCCGCGCGATGTCGACCGCGGCCTCGGTGTGCCCGGCGCGGATCAGCGCGCCGCCCTCGCGCGCCACCAGGGGGAACACGTGGCCCGGCGTGGTGATCTGCGCCGGCCCCATTTCCGGGTTGATGGCGACCGCCACGGTGTGGGCCCGGTCGTAGGCGGAGATCCCGGTGGTGACCCCCTCGCGCGCTTCGATGGAGACGGTGAAGGCGGTCTGGTGCCGGGCGCCGTTGGCTTGCGCCATCAGCGGCAGGCCGAGCGCCTCGACGCGGTGCCGGGTCAGGGCGAGACAGATCAAGCCGCGGGCGTGGCGGGCCATGAAGTTGATGGCGTCCGGGGTGGCGAACTGCGCGGGGATGACGAGGTCGCCCTCGTTCTCGCGGTCCTCGTCATCGACCAGGATGAACATGCGGCCAGCGCGCGCCTCCTCGATGATCTCGGCGGCGCTGGTGATGTAGTCGTGCAGGCTGGCCTGCTTCAACTCGCTCATGCCCCATCTCCCCCCATGCTCGTCTCCCCGCGATAATCCACCAGGCGCGCGACGTAGCGGGCCAGGGTGTCGATCTCGACGTTCACCGGCGAACCGGGTTCGAGCTGCGCCAGATCGGTGTTCTCGAGCGTGTGCGGGATGATGTTCACGCCGAACGTGTCTGCCCCGGCCTCGTTGACGGTCAGCGAGATGCCGTTCAACGCCACGCTGCCCTTGGGCGCCATGAAGCGGGCCAGCGCCCTCGGAACGCGGATGGTGAACCGGGTCGAGCCGTTTTCCGGCGTTCGCTCGGCCACTTCGCCCACGCCATCGACGTGCCCGGCGACGATGTGGCCGCCCAGTTCGTCGCCCGCCCGCAGCGCCCGCTCCAGGTTCACTCGCGTGCCGGGCTGCCATGTGCCGAGCGTGGTCTTGGACAGGGTCTCGGCCGAGGCGTCCACCGCGAACCAGTCCGGGCCGACTTCGACCGCGGTCAGGCAGCAGCCGGAGCAGGCGATGCTGGCGCCGATGGCGGGCGGCTGCGGCCAGGCTTGCTCCAGCACCAGCCGCATGTCCCGCCCGGTGGCGATTGGCTCGACGCTGCGGACGCGACCGACGGCGGTGATGATCCCGGTGAACATCAGGCGGCGTCCCGTTGGTATTCCGTCAGCATATCGTCTCCTATCGCGCGCTGGGCGATCCGGGTGAAGCGCGGCATGGTGGCCAACTGGGTCACGCCGAAGGCTTGGGCGGCGGGCAGTCCGTCGCCGCCCATCACGCTGGGGGCGTGGAACCAGGCGATACGATCGACCAGCCCGTCGCGCAACAACCCGGCGGCAAGTTTGGCGCCGCCCTCCACCAGCACGCGGGTGACGCCGGCCTCCGCCAGGGCGCGCAGCCCGGCCAGCAGGTCCACCCCGCGCTCGCCGCCGGCCACGTCGAACAGGCGCACGCCGGCGGTGGCGAAGGCTTCGGCGCGCGCCGGGTCGGCCCCGCTGCGGTGGATGATCCAGGTGGGGTCGGTGGCGGCGGTGGCGACCAGGCGGGCGGTGAGCGGGGTGCGCAGGTGGCTGTCCACCACGGCGCGCACCACGGGGCGGGTGCGATAGCCGGCGATGCGGCAGGTGAGCGCGGGGTTGTCCGCCACCGCGGTGCCGACGCCGACCAGCACCAGGTCGTGCTGTCCCCGCAGCCCATGCGCCGCCTCCCGCGCGGCCGGGCCGGTGATCCACTGGCTCTCGCCGGAGCGGGTGGCGATGCGGCCGTCCAGCGTGCTGGCGAGCTTGAGCGTGACCAGCGGGCGGCCGACGCGGATGCTGAGCAGGAAGCCCGCCTGCATCGCATCGGCTTCGTCGGTGAGCACGCCGGTGACCACCTCGATCCCAGCCGCCTGCAGATGCTCGATCCCGCTGCCGTCCACCCGCGGGTCGGGGTCGCTGCCGGCCACGATCACCCGGGCGACGCCGGCTTCGATCAACGCCTCGGTGCAGGGCGGGGTGTGGCCGGTGTGGTTGCAGGGCTCGAGCGTGACATAGGCGTCCGCGCCTTTTGCTGCGGCGCCGGCCATGGCGAGCGCCTCGGTCTCGGCGTGGGGGCGGCCGCCGGGCGCGGTGCGGCCTCGGCCCACCACGCGGCCGCGCTGCACCACCACGCAACCGACCGAGGGGTTGGGCCAGGTGGTCCCCAGGCCGCGCCGGGCCAGGGCCAGGGCGGCGCGCATGTGCGACGGGTCGATCATTCCGTCGATGTGGGTTCCTCGAGCGAGCCGAGGAAGACCTCGAAGTCCTTGGCCTCGCGGAAATCGCGATAGACGCTGGCGAAGCGGACGTAGGCGACAGCGTCGACCTCCTTCAGCGTCTCCATCACCATCTCGCCGATCTGCTTGGAGGGGATTTCGGTTTCGCCCGAGGCTTCGAGCTGGCGGACGATGCCGTTGACGATCCGCTCCATGCGCTCCTCGCTGACCGGGCGCTTGCGCAGGGCGATGCGCACGGAGCGGGCGAGCTTATCGCGGTCGAACGCGACCCGGCGGCTGTCGGACTTCACCACGGTGAGTTCGCGCAGTTGCACCCGTTCGATGGTGGTGAAGCGCTGCCCGCAGGCGATGCAGGAGCGCCGGCGGCGGATGGCGGCGGAGTCCTCGGTGGGGCGGCTGTCTTTCACCTGGGTGTCGTCATGGCCGCAGAACGGGCACCTCATGGGGGTAGGCTGGTCGAAGTGGAGGCGGCCTGGTCAGTCACTTCATCTTTTGTGGCCGGATCGATAAGCTTGGCGGCGAAGGAGCTTACGATGGCACTGCAACTCGGCGCCTTGCGCGATGCCTTGATCGAGGCAGGGGCGAGCCACGCGACGGCAGACCGGGCTTCGGAGGAAGTTGCCACCTATAACACGCGGCTGGCCGGCATGGAGACGAGGCTGGCGGTTCTGACGTGGATGGCGGGCGCGGTCATTGGGCTAACGCTGCTGGTGCTTGGCAACGTGATCGCGCTTTGGGCCAAGCTTCGCGACATCAGCGGCCAGTTGACCCAGATCGGCCACTCGTTGCACTGACTGCCACCCTCAATAGATCGGAAACCGCGCGCACAGCGCCCGCACCCGGTCCGCCACCGCCTGCTCCACCGTATCGTTGGAACCGTCGTTCGAGCGCGACAGACCCTCCAGTACCGCGTTGATCATCTCTCCCACCGCGCGGAACTCCTCCGCGCCGAAGCCGCGCGTGGTGGCGGCGGGGCTGCCGAGGCGGATGCCGCTGGTGATGGCGGGCTTCGCCGGGTCGAACGGGATGGCGTTCTTGTTGGTGGTGATCAGCGCGCGCTCCAGGCTCGCCTCGGCGGCCTTGCCCGTGGTGTTCTTGGGGCGCAGGTCCACCAGCACCAGGTGGCAATCGGTGCCGCCCGTCACGATGTCGCAGCCCAGGCCACGCAGCGTCTCGCCCAACACGCGGGCGTTCTCCAGCACGGCGCGCTGGTAGGCGCGGAACTCGGGGCGCAGCGCTTCGCCGAACGCGGCCGCTTTGGCGGCGATCACGTGCATCAGCGGGCCGCCCTGCAGGCCGGGGAACACGGCGGAGTTGATCGCCTTGGCCAGCGCCTCGTCATTGGTGAGGATCATGCCGCCGCGCGGGCCACGCAGCGTCTTGTGGGTGGTGGTGGTCACCACATGGGCGTGGGGCAGGGGCGATGGATACAGCCCGGCGGCCACCAGCCCGGCGCAATGCGCCATGTCCACCAGGAACAACGCGCCCACCGCGTCGGCCACGGCACGGATGCGGGCGAAGTCGATCGCGCGCGGGTAGGCCGAGCCGCCGGCGATGATCATGCGCGGCTTCTCGGCATGCGCCAGCCGCTCCAGCTCCTCATAGTCGAGCAGGCCGTCCTCGCGCCGCACACCGTATTGCACGGCACGGAACCACTTGCCGGAGAGATTGGGCGCGGCGCCATGCGTCAGGTGCCCGCCGGAGGCCAGGCTCATGCCCAGGATGGTGTCGCCGGGCTTGAGCGTGGCCAGGAACACCGCCTGGTTGGCCTGCGCGCCGGAATGCGGCTGCACGTTGACGAAGCCGGCGCCGAACAGCTCCTTCGCCCGGTCGATCGCCAAGGTCTCGGCAATGTCCACCTCGTGGCAGCCGCCGTAGTAGCGGCGGCCCGGGTAGCCCTCGGCGTATTTGTTGGTCAGCACCGAGCCCTGCGCCTCCAGCACGGCGGCGGAAACGATGTTTTCCGAGGCGATCAGCTCGATGCCGTCCTGCTGGCGGGCCAGTTCGCCACGCAGCGCGGCGGCCAGCGCCGGGTCGGTTTCGCCGAGCGGGGCGGAGAAGAAGCGGCTGGTGAGCGTGGTGGGGGTTTGCTCGTTCATGGGGCGGCCTCGTGCGGGGTTGGCGCTTGTATCATGGGGGTGGCGGGCGGCGAAGTCAGCGGTGGGAGAGCCGCGATGAACGCGGGCACGCGCTGCAGCACGTCCGCGCGGGCGGCCGGGTCGCTGCCGGTGTGCGCGTCGCCGGACGCGGTGTTGGCGGTGCCCGCGCGCAGCTTCACCGGGCGGTCCGCCACGTCGAAGTCGTGATAGGCGCCGGCATAGCTCACCAAGGTGATCTCCGTGTGGTGTTCGGCCAGCGTGTGGCAGGGGGCGGCGGCGGTCCAGTCGTCCGCCTCGCCGATCATGATCAGCAAGGGGGCGGCAGGCTGCCAGGCGGGCATGGCCAGCGCGGGGCGGCAGGCTGGATAGAACGCCACCATGCCGCGAACCAGTCCGGACGGCAGGTCGGCGCCGCCGCCGGTGGTCAGCACCGTGGACGCGCCGTCCGACCAGCCCATCAGCACCAGCCCGCCCGGGGGCGTGCCGGGTTGGGCGGCGAGCCATTGTAGGGCGGCAATGGCGTCCTGCCGTCGCACGCCGGTCGCGGTGACGGCCCGGTCGCGCATCGGCAGCCCGCATTGCGAGGTCAGGCCGCGGGAGCCGAAACTGTCGGGCAGCAGGACGGTGTGGCCCTGCGCGGCGAGGCGGCGCGCCCAGTCGTAGTCGCGATGCGGGAACGGCCCGCTGCAGCCATGCAGGGCCACGATGGCGGGGCCGGCGGGCTGCCCTTGCGCCGGGAACAGCGCCGCCTTGAGGGTGACGCCGTCCGGCCCGGGAAGTTGGACGGTCTCGGCGCGGCAAGCTGTCACCAAGCAAAGCGGGGCGGGCATCAACATCACCAGCAGGAAGAGCAGGCGCATGGCATGGTCCATGGTTCCGGCTTCCGCTCTAGTCTCGATCGGGCGGCGGCGCTAGGTTTTGCCCATGACCTATGGCCAATATCCAACCACGCGCCTGCGCCGCAACCGAACCGACGCCTGGACCCGGCGCCTGGTCGCCGAGACGCGGCTTTCGGTGGACGACCTGATCTGGCCGGTGTTCGTGGCGGACGGGAGCGATCGGGTCACTCCGGTCGAGTCGATGCCGGGCCAGGTGCGTGTGACGGTGGATCGGCTGGCCGAGCATGTCCGCCCCGCGGCCGAGCTGCGCATCCCGGCCATCGCGCTGTTCGCCCATGTCGACACGGCGAAAAAGGATGCGGAGGGGACGGAGGCGGGCAATCCGGAGAACGTCGTGTGCCGGGCCGCGCGGCTGCTCAAGCGGGAATATCCGGACATCGGCCTGATGGGGGACGTGGCGCTCGACTGCTACACCAACCATGGCCATGACGGGGTGCTGCGCGACGGGCGCATCCACAACGACGACAGCATCGCCGCCCTGCGCATCCAGGCGCTGCGCCAGGCCGAGGCGGGGATCGATATCGTCGGCCCCTCCGACATGATGGACGGCCGCATTGCCGCCATCCGCGCCACGCTGGACGAGGCGGGGCTGCTGGACACCCGGATCATGAGCTACGCGGCCAAGTATGCCAGCGCGTTCTACGGCCCGTACCGCGACGCGGTCGGCACGGGGGTGGCGCTGCAGGGCGACAAGAAGACCTACCAGATGGACCCGGCCAATTCCGACGAGGCGCTGCGCGAGGTGGCGCTCGACCTGGCCGAGGGCGCGGACATGGTGATGGTGAAGCCCGGCATGCCGTATTTGGACATCGTGCGCCGGGTGCATGAGGCGTTTGCCGTGCCGACGTTCGTGTACCAAGTTTCGGGTGAGTACGCGATGATCACCGGGGCGGCGCAGCGCGGCTGGATCGATGGCGAGCGGGCGATGATGGAGAGCCTGGCCGGGTTCAAGCGCGCCGGGGCGGCGGGCGTGCTGACGTATTTCGCGCCCGACGCGGCGAGGGTGCTCGGGCGGTAGGTTCCCTGCCTTGCCTCTCCCTCTCCCTCTGGGAGTGTACAGGGAGAGGGCAGGGGTGAGGGTGGCCGCTGCCACCGCAAGCGCGACCGCTCGCCATCCTAAAAGCCCTCTCCCTCTGGGCAAGGGTGAACTGGGCGGCTTCGGCGATGTGCGGCTGCGTCGGGTTGGGGGCGCGGCTGTTGGAGGCGATGCAGGACGCGCCGAGCATGTCTCTGCACGCGCTGGCGCAGACCCGCAACGAAGCCAAGCAGTTCGAGCGTTCTTGGCCAATGGCGCGGTCAGCGCCGACGAGATGCTGGTGCATGCCGGGCAAATCACCGCTCAGCGTGTGGCCGGGCGGCATGTGCTGGCGATCCAAGACACCAGCGGACTGCACTTTGAGGGTCATGCTGCCAGCAAGCGTGGGTTCGGCCGTGCCGGGAACGGCCGCGACATCGGCCTGTTCTTGCATCCAACGGTTGCGGTCGATGCGGCCAATGGCGGTGTGATCGGCTTGGTTGGTGCGCAGCGGATCAACCACCAGCGGGCTTGTCGACGCCCGCCGCGCGCGTGGTGCCGACGACAAGGAATTGCGCCGGTGGCTGGCATCGGCCGAGACGGCCGCTTCGGTGCTCGAGCACGCCGCAATGATCACCATGGTGGGTGATCGCGAAAGCGACGTGTATGACCTGCTCGCCCGCCGTCCTGCGCAGAGACACCTGCTGTGCCGGGCCGCGCAGGACCGAGCCTTGGCGGGGCTCGCGGCTGTTCGCCCACTGCGCCGCCTGGCCCGAGCGGGATCATGCGGTCATCGAGCTGCCCGCCCGTGGCGGCCGCCAGCGCGCTCGGCCACGGTTGCGATGCGGTTCGGCGCGGTCACGCTGCAGCGGCCCAAGACCGCCAGCGCAGACTTGCCCGCCACAGTGAGCCTGCGCGTGGTCGACGTGGCCGAAATCGATCCAGCGGACCCCAAACAGGCGGTGCATTGGTGCCTGCTGACCACGCATGCCGTGCCGGACTTGGCCCACGCCCGGGCGGTGCTTGGCTGGTATCAGGCGTGCTGGACGATAAGCAGGTGTATCGCACGCTCAAGAGCGCGGGGGCCCAGGCCGAGACGTCGCAGCTCACCGAGGCGACCCGGTCCGTCAAGTTGCTGGATGGCCAGGTCAACGGCAGGATCGCTCGGAATCGCAACGAGACGGCTTCGAGCTGCTTGGAACACCAGGCCACAACACGCTCGCAGTTCGCGAAGTCGTCGTCCGCAGCAACCTTCCTTCCCCCTCTCCTTCTAGGAGAGGGTCGGGGTGAGGGTGGCGCCAGGACGTGTCCAGGCCGCCTGACGCGACCCCATAGATCAAGCGCCCTCCTCGAAACACCGCCGCCGCATGCCAGCTTCCACCAGCCTACAAGCGCTGATACGGCAGCGGCAGCAGCAGCCGCACCGCCATCCGCGCCACCCCGCTCCCATTCGGCACGATCACGTCGGCCGCCGGGTCGAAATCCGTCAGCATCTCCCGGCACGCCCCACACGGCGGCACCACCGCCAGCTCCTGCACCGCCTCGTCCGCCTTCGGGTGCCGCACCGCCACGGCACACGCGACCGTCCCGTCCCCTTCCAGGATCGCCCGCCCCAGCGCCACCGCCTCCGCACACACCGACAACCGCCCGACCGTCGCCCCCAGATGCACGCCCGTCCAAATCCGCCCGTCGCGCGACCGCAACGCCGCGCCCACCGTGTGCCAATGCGGCCGATAGTGCTTCAGCAGGACGGCGCGCGCCGCCTCCACCAGGTCTTCATCCGCGGCGTCCAGCATCACTCGGCGGCTTCGGCGTCCTCACCGTCTTCCGGCCCGGTGATCATCGCCCGCTCGACCACCACCGCCTGGTCCCGCACCCGCTTCTCGATGCTATCCGCCACCTCCGGATGGTCCTTCAGGAACGACTTGGCGTTCTCCCGCCCCTGCCCAATCCGCTGGCTGTCGTAGGAGAACCAGGCCCCCGACTTCTCCACCACGCCCGCCTTCACCCCCAGGTCGATCAACTCGCCCCGCTTGCTGATCCCCTCGCCATACATGATGTCGAACTCCACCTGCCGGAACGGCGGCGCCATCTTGTTCTTCACCACCTTCACCCGGGTCTGGTTGCCCACCACCACATCCCGGTCCTTGATCTGCCCGATCCGCCGGATCTCCATCCGGATCGAGGCATAGAACTTCAGCGCATTGCCCCCAGTCGTCGTCTCCGGATTGCCGAACATGACGCCGATCTTTAGCCGGATTTGGTTAAGAAATATCAGCATGGTCTTGGATTTCGACACGCTGCCCGTGAGCTTGCGCAACGCCTGGCTCATCAGCCGCGCATGCAGCCCCACATGCGTGTCGCCCATCTCGCCCTCGAGCTCCGCCCGCGGCACTAGCGCCGCCACGCTGTCGATCACCACGATGTCGATCGCCCCGGACCGCACCAGCGTGTCGCAGATCTCCAGCGCCTGCTCGCCCCCATCCGGCTGCGACAGCAGCAGGTTGTCCACGTCCACCCCCAGCTTGCGGGCATACAGCGGGTCCAGCGCGTGCTCGGCGTCGATGAACGCACAGGTGCCGCCCCGCCGCTGCGCCTCGGCGATGGCATGCAGCGCCAAGGTCGTCTTGCCCGAACTCTCCGGCCCGTAGATCTCCACGATCCGCCCGCGCGGCAACCCGCCGATCCCGAGCGCCAGGTCCAGTCCCAGCGAGCCGGACGAAATCACGTCCACCTGCTCGTCGGCGCGCGACCCCATGCGCATGATCGAGCCCTTGCCGAACGCCCGCTCAATCTGCGTCAGGGCAGCGTCGAGCGCCTTGGTTCTGTCCATGTCCAGTCCTTTGCCCATGCATACGGGCGTCTTGCTATTGTGTCACAGCCATCGAGACAGCCGCAACCACACGCCGCCGCGGCCTCGCCGGAGTTCGCCTTCAGTTCTCAACGAGCCGCCTGCCTCGTTAATAAAGCACTCTCGTTTTGTTCACAAGAACGAGAACGGAACGAGGTTTGCTCGCCCAAAAGCACTCGAGTTAGTCACTCAAGTTAGTCACCAGGGCTCAGGTTAGTCGCTCAGGTTAGTCGCTCAGGTTAGTCACTTATGGTTTGCCAGCGTCCTCCCTAACAGCTTCCAACCGAGTCTCAAGCGCGCCAATCAGCTCCTTCATGACGTAGGGTTTTGCCATGAACTGGATGTGCGCCTGCGCCAGCCGCTTGCGCAACGCCTCGTCGGCATAGCCCGACACCAGGATCGCCGGCAGCCCAGGACGGATCATCCGCACCGCCGCCACCAGCCCGGCGCCGTCCAGCCCAGGCATCGTGAGGTCCGACACCACGGCACACACCTCCGCCGCCACCGCCGGGTCCGACAGCAGCGCCAACGCCGCCTCGGCACACGCCGCAGGCAACACGCGCCACCCCCGCCGCGACAGCGCCCGCTCGGCCAGCCGGCGCACCCCGTCCTCGTCATCCACCAGCAGGATCGTCCCCACCGCATCGTGCCGCGCCGGCGGCTTGGCCGGGTTCGGCACCGGAATGGCCGCCGCCGCCTCGTCCACCCGCGGCAGGTAGACCCGCACCCGCGTTCCCTTGCCCACGGCGCTGTCCACGGCGAGGAAACCGTCTGACTGCCGAATAATGCCCTGCACCGTGGCCAAGCCCAGGCCATTGCCGCCCTGGTCACGCCTTGTGGTGAAAAACGGCTCGAAAATCCGCGGCAACACCTCCCGCGGGATGCCCACCCCCGTGTCCTGCACCTCCACCATCACGTAGTTGCCCGGCGCAATCGTCTCCGTGTCCCGCACAAGCGGCCGGAACAGGTCCATATGCCCGGTGCGCAACGTCAGCCGCCCGCCCTGCGGCATCGCATCCCGCGCGTTGACCGCGAGATTGACCAGCACCTGGTCGAGCTGCGTGGGATCCACCCGCACCGTCCGCCCCGGTTGCTCCAACTCCAGCTCGACCGCCACGCCGCTGCCGAGCAAACGCCGCAGCAACGTCAAGATATTGCCGACCGCCGCGTTCAAGCCCAAGGCGCGCGGCTGCAACGCCTGCTGCCGCCCGAACGCCAGCAATTGCCGCACCAGGTCGGCGCCCCGGATCGCGCTGGCGCGGATCTGCCGCAGATCCTCCATCGTTTCGGCATCCGCCTGCGCCCGGTCCAGCGCGTCATCCGCCGACCCCAGCACCGCGGTCAGCAGATTGTTGAAATCATGCGCGATGCCCCCCGCCAACTGGCCAACCGCCTGCAGCTTCTGGCTCTGGTTGAGCTGCACCTCGAGCGCCTTTTGCGTCGAGACATCGATAAGCTGCAGGATGGCGCCGCTGACCGTCCCATCCTGCTCGCGCATCGGCACCGCCGTCAGCTCGACCGCCTTCACCGCCCCGTCCGGCCGTCCGCGCACGACCGAGGCATAGCCACGCAACACCGCACGGCCGTTCAACACCGGCCCGAGTTCCTCCCAGACGCCGGGGCTGCGTTGGTCGCAAAAGATATGCCTCGCCGAGCGACCCGGCGACACATCGCACTCCCGGCTCAGCAGGCGGCGCAACTCGTGATTGACCCGAACCAGGTCGCCGTTCGCGTCGATCACCGCCGTGCCGACGGCCGAGGCGTCGAACAGCAGTTTCGCCACCGCGTCGCTTGGCTGGCTCAGCGGGCCGAGCAGGGAACCCGGCCGCAGCGGTTCTGTCGACGGTTGCCGCCGCTCGGCCGCTTCGCTCATTGCCGCTGGGGCGGCATCGCTGCTCATCGCCGCCGCGGCGCGATCGCCCGCGACCTCAGCCGCCACACATAGGCGATGATTTCGGCCACCGCCTTGAAGTGTTCGGCCGGAATTTCCGCGTCGAGCTCGACTTGATACAGCGCCCGGGCAAGCGGCGGGTTGGGCACCAACGGTATGCGATGCTCGCTTGCCACCTCTCGAATCCGTGCTGCCACCTCGTCGACCCCTTTCGCCACCACGCGGGGTGCGCCGCCAATACCACGATCGTATGCAAGTGCAATAGCGTAATGGGTCGGGTTGGTAACCACCACGGTGGCTTTCGGCACCGCCGCCAACATGCGCTTCTTGGCCCGCATCATGCGGATTTGCCGCAGCCGCGCCTTGATCACCGGGTTGCCATCGGTCTCCTTGGATTCGTCGCGCAGCTCTTGCTTGCTCATCCGCAGGTCGCGGCCATGCTTGAACCGCGCCCAGGCGGTGTCCGCCCCCGCAACCACCACCTGCAACCCCAGCAGCGGAAACAGCAACTCGAGCAGCATCCCCAGGATGCGCTCGGCCATGTGCCCCGACGTCCACATCAGCGCGCTGGTCAGCTCCACCACGTGGCTCGCCAGCACATGGTAGGCGGCGAACCCGAACACGCAGAGCTTGACCAGCGACTTGCCCGCTTCGATCAGGCCGCGCACGCCGAAAATCCGCTTGAGCCCGCGCATCGGGCTGAGCCGCGCCAGGTCCGGCATGATGGCGGCCGGGTTGAACACCATCCCTGTCTGCAGCAACGCCGCGATCACCAAGGCGGCGGCAACGCCCAGGATCAGCGGGCCGGCGAGCAGCGCCACGCTCATCATCGCCTGCTGCAAGGCCGCACGCGGGTCGGCGCTCGACACGTCCAGCATCGGCGTCAGCCGCGCCAACGCCGTTCGCCCGATCATCGGGCCCATCATCGACAGCATCAGCGTCGCCACGCCCAACCCGGCAAGGCTCGCCACTTCGCGCGAAACCGGAACATGGCCCTCCGACCGGGCCCGCTCCATCCGCCGCGAACTGGCGGCCTCCGTGCGGTCTTCCGCGTCCGCCACCGCTACCCGCCGCCGGCATCAGGCAGGACCGCCACGTCAGAGCCCCGGAAGTGCGGCAAAGCTGTCATGCGCGGTTTCCAGCCAGGTCTGCAGCATGCCCCCGGCCAAGATCGACAGCAGCGCCAGCCCGGCCAGGATCTGACCCGGCATCGCCACAAAATACACCTGCAACTGTGGAATCAGCCGCGCGATCACGCCCAAGGCGGATTGCCAGATGACGTTGGCCAGCACGAACGGCGCCGCAAGCCGCAGCGCCAGCTCGAAGCCCGTCCCGATGGCGGCAACAACCGCCTGCACGCTATCCGGGATCGAGAGCAGCGTGCCCGGCGGAACCAGCGCATAGCTGCCGGCCAGCGCTTCCACCGGCATCGCCCACAGCCCGGTTCCCAGCACCAGCACCGGAGAGGCCAGCGAGAACAGCCGCATCATCGTGCTCGACTGGCCGAGCGCAGGGTCCGGCGAGATGATGCTCGAGAGGCCGAGCATGAACGAGATGATCTGCCCCGCCATCGGCAACGCCAACGTCACGCACCGCGCCAGCCAGCCAAGCACGCCGCCGCACAACAACTCGGCCGCGATCATGCCCGCCGCCCGCCAGCCGCCGGGCGCCGCCACCAGCCCGACCGAAGGCAGGATCAGCGCCACCAGCGCCACCGCAAGTCCGACCTTGACCGGCGCCGGAATCTCCACCTCCCCAAGCGCCGGCAGCAGCATCACGGCCGCGCTGCAACGGCACAGCACCAGGGCAAAGGCGAACGCCCAATCCGGCAGGGCAGCGAGGTCGGCCGCCGTCATCACTGCCCGCCGACGGTGATCATCTGGTCGAACAGCAGCCTGGTATAGTCCTGCAGCGTGGCAAGCATGAACGGCCCGGTCAGCACCAGTACACCGACGATCACCACAACCTTCGGAATGAAGGTCAGCGTCGCTTCGTTGATCTGAGTGACGGCCTGCACCAGCGACATCACGATGCCAACCGCCAACGCCGCGATCAGCGCCGGGCCGCCCAGTTTCAGCACCACCAGCATCGTCGCGTGCAGCGCCGTTCCGACGTCACCCTCGTTCATGACACCGCGCTAAGGCTGACGGCTGCACGACGGCATCAGATCGCCATCCGCATGATTTCTTGATAGGCCTGCACCATGCGGTCCCGCACCGCGGTGGTGGTCTGCAGCGCCAGCTCCGCCCGGTTGATCGCGGCCACGACCTCCGTGAGGTTGCCGGTGCCCGCGATGGCTTGCGCCGACGACTGGTCCGCCGTGTGGCCCGCATCCACCACGCCCTGCAGCGCGCTGGTCAGCGCGTCGCCAAAACCCTCCAGGCTCGCCGGCTGCCCCGCATTGGTGCGGCCATAGGCCTGCGCAGCGGTGGCTGCCGAGACCGCAGGAACCGTCATTTCAGCATGTCGATCGTGCGCGTCAGCATCGACCGGGTGACTTGCATGACGTTCAGGTTCGCGCTGAACGAGCGCTGCGCCTCCCGCATGTCCATCACCTCGACGAAGCTGTTGACGTTCGGCATATGGACATAGCCTTGCGCGTCCGCCGCCGGGTGCGAAGGATCGTAGCGCTTAGGGAAATCCGACTTGTCGGTGCCGATTTCCTTCACTTGCACCGTCTCGTCGCCGAGTGCCGCGTCCATCTTGTCTTGGAAGGTGATGGTTTTGCGGCGATACGGGTCGGCCCCCGGCGTATCGCCCGTGGTGTCCTGGTTGGCCAGGTTCTCAGCGATCACCCGCAAGCGCGTGGTTTGCGCGTCCATCCCGCGAGCCGAAATCGTCAACGCCTTCGTCAGGTCCATCGGAGCGCCCTATTTACCCAAAGCGATTTGATACAGGCCGACATATTTTTTGTAGAGGTTGGTCACCAGCGCCTGAGCGCTCTCGGTATCGGCCACCTTCACGAGCTGTTCCTCCAGTGACACCGCATTGCCATCGGGCGCGCGCTCCGTCGGGCGTTCCTTCGTCGCACCGGGCCCGGCGCCTGGTGCGGAGGCGATATGCATCGGGTTGGTCACGGCAAGCTCGGGCGCCGCCTGCGCCAGGCTCTGCGCGAATGGCGAGAGATCCTTGGCCTGATAGCCAGGCGTGTTGGCGTTGGCGATGTTCTGCGCCAGCAACGCCTGCCGCCGGTCGATCCATGCGAGCCGCTTCTCCGCAAGGTCGAACAAACCCATGCCTGTCTCGTTCATGACGGCATACTGGCGCCAAAACCCTACCAGAAAGTTAAGCGCGCCCGGAAACGGTTTGGTAACCACCCTGTGGTCTGATGCCTGCCATGGAAGGCACCGGGCTGTTCGAGTTCGACCACTCTGAGTTCGACGCCGCGGCGTTGCGGACGGCTGTCGGGATGAGCGAAGGCTTGGCCCGCACGATCTGCATCGCCCGCGTGCTGGTCGAAAATCGCCGCACCGTCGACATGGCGGGGCTCGATCGTGGCGTGGGGCTGCTTTGCGCCAAAGCGCTGGACCTGCCGCTCGACACGGGGCGCAACCTCCGGCCCCAGCTCATCGCCCTGCTGGCCGCGGTCGATCAACTGACGGAGGCGCTCCAGGCACAAAGCGAAACCTAAACCAGGCTGCTCCACACCGTCGTCCTCAAGGCAAAAGGCCGGACCACACGATGACATCCATCCCGATCTATTCCGCGGTTGCCAGCTTGGCTGCCGTTCTCCTGCTCATCTTCCTCATCGGCCGCGCGGCGCAAGCCATGCGGTCCACCCGGATCGGCCCGAGTGGGAACCGCCGGCTCCGCTTGCTGGAAACCTTGGCGATCGACCCCAAGCGGCGGCTGGTGCTGCTGGAATGCGATGGGCGTTCCGTCCTGCTGCTGACCGGCACGCAGGATCACGTCGTCGGCTGGCTCCCGGGGTCGACGCCATGAGACGGCTGTTGCTGGCGGTGTCGCTGCTGCTGCTCGCTGTGCCGGGAATTGCCGCAGCGCAGTCGTTGAACATCGACCTTGGCGCCGCCGGCCAGGCCGGTGCCACCGGGCGCCTGGTGCAACTGACAGCGCTCATCACCCTGCTTTCGGTCGCCCCCAGCCTCCTGGTGATGGTGACCGCGTTCACCCGCATCGTCATCGTCCTGTCCTTGCTGAGGTCGGCCATCGGTGCGCAGGGCACGCCTCCCAACACGGTCCTGATCGGCCTCGCCCTGTTCCTGACCTTCTTCGTCATGCAACCGGTGCTCGACCAGGCCTATGCCACGGGGCTGCTGCCGATGTCGGACGGGCGAGTGGGGGAGCTCGAGGGTTTGCGCCTGGCCGCCGAACCCTTCCGCCGGTTCATGGCCGCCAACATGCACGGCCCGGACCTGCAGCTCTTCCTCGACATCGGCCATATGCCGGTGCCCGCGTCGCCCGAAGTCACGCCCTGGCGCGCGCTGGTGCCGGCCTTCCTGATCGGCGAGTTGCGCCGCGCGTTCGAGATGGGCTTCCTGCTCTACCTGCCCTTCATCGTGATCGACATGGTCGTCGGCAGCGTGCTGATGAGCCTCGGCATGATGATGCTGCCCCCCGCCACGATCAGCCTTCCGTTCAAGCTGATCTTCTTCGTGCTCGTCGATGGCTGGCGCCTGGTCTCCGGCAGCCTGGTGCAAGGGTTCGCGCCGATGCACTGAGCCTCGTGCTGGCCGGGTGACGGATCGAACCCGATCCCGCCTCGTCGCGTTGTTGGCGAAAGCCAGGAGACGCATGATGAAGCAGCCGCATACCGAGGGTGAGCTGAGCCACAGTTCGGACCAGCAGAACACGGGCAATCACCGCAGCGACCACGCGCTCCCAGGCGGTGCCGACAAGCTGGGCGGCCACCGGGTTGGTGCCGAGAACGTGGAGCCGGCCTCGGGCGATGACCACGCCGGGTCGATCGAGACCGGCACCGACGTCGACCGTGTCGCGAGTCTCGATGGCGAGATACCGTCGACCAAGCCGGTCGAGACCACCAAGGAGCGCCATCCGGAACGCGACGAGTTCGGTCGTCTGTAACCCGCCTGGCTGTTGACAACCGGCTTTCGAGCGCCCCCAGATACTTGCCGCTGACACGCTCAGCGCATGTCAAACTGGGACGGGCGGGCCTGTATGCCGACCTACGCGTATCGCTGCGTCACGTGCGGGGACTTTGTGAGCAATCGCTCTTTGGCTGAGTTTGCCGCCCCGGCCGCGTGCCCGGCTTGCGGCAAGTCCTCGCCCCGCGCACTCTCGACGCCGCGGTTCGCCGGCCTCGAGACCGGACGGCGCCGAGCCGAGTTGGTGGACGACCGGCCCGGCGCGGCGACTGCCGGTCACACCGCCGGCTGTCGCTGCTGTGCCCCGGCAACTACCAAATGGGGCCAAGCTCCACAGGTATCCTCCCGGCCCACACCCTGACCGCACGTCGAGGGCGGGCTGGCATAGACCCTACGGCGATTGGCGAGGCTGGCTTAGGCGCTGCCATAGCGGCACGGCGGTGGCCGCAGCCACGACCAGGCCCGCCGTCTGGGCCACCTCGTAGCAGCCCAAGGCGAAGATCGCTGCGGCCAGGCTCACAGCCCACCCCGTCGGCCGCGGCACCCGCCCCGCCAGCACGCGCCCGGCATAATGGCCAGCGAGCGCGGTCACCGCCACCATGCTCAGCATGGCGCCAATCCGGCTGTGTGACGCGTCCGCCACCACGAACCGCGCCACCGTGCCCAGCACCGCCGCGCTCGCCAGGTTGAGCAGGACGATGCCCGTCGAGCCAACGAGGCTGTTGGCCGGCCGCCGCCTCGGCCGGGCCGGCGGGGCGAACCGGCTCCAAGGGCTGCCTCTGGCGGCCAAAATTGGCGCCGTGCGCACGGCGACCGCTGGAGTGGGCGAGACGACCCTGGGCGAGACGACCCTCGGCGGCATCGCCGGCACGCTCGCACGTGGTGTCCTGGCTGGCGGCCGCGCGGGCGGTGTCGCGGCTGGCGGCCGCGCGGGCGGTGTCGCGGCTGGCGGCCGCGCGGGCGGTGTCGCGGCTGGCGGCCGCGCGAGAGGTGTCGCGGCCGGCGGCGCTGGAGCCTGCCGCGGCGCCGCGCCGGCCGTGCCATCCAGCGCCACTCCGAACTCCGCCGCAATCGCCCGCAGCTCCGGATGCTTCCCCGCCGGGCCAAATGCGGCGTCCTCGGCGCGGCGAAACGGCGTCGCGGCGGTGATCGCGCCCCGCTGCAGCAGCCCGACCAGGGTGCGCACGCTGCGGATCGTCACCCGCTCGCCGTGCGCGTCGAGGAACTCGTACATCAGCCCGTCCCGGCAACGCTCCGTCTTGGAGCGCATGGTGTTCAATGTTAACGCTCCCGCCGTGTATCACGCACCATCCCCGACGACACGCTTGCCGCGCCGGCGCCTGGGCGGATTGGCTCTGGCGGCGCTCTTGGCGGGCAGCGGGCGGGTGCTTGCGGCCTGCCCGCCCGGCTTCACCATCACCGAACAACCCCACCTTCCAACACCCGACACCGTCCGCGCGCCCGTCATCAGCGTGTTCATCGACGTGTCGGGCAGCATGGCCGGCTTCGTCGACCGCCCCCGCCCGCACGCACCCGGCGCGCGGGGCGTGGGCGAGCCGCGCGCCTTCCGCGACGTCGTGCTCAGCCTGCCCGAACTCGGCGCCGCCGTGGCCGACCAGGTGCAGCTCTTCGCGTTCGGCACCACCATCCGCCCGCTGCCCCTGGCCGAGCTGCCCCGCGCCACCGACCCGCACTTCTACGTCGACCAGGACAGCCGCATCCAAACCGCGCTCGCCCGCATGGACGCGCTGCCGCCCGACCAGGTCAGCCTGCTGCTCACCGACCTGTTCCTCAGCGGCGAGGAGGTGTTCGGCGACGCCGCCGCCCTCCGCCAGCCGCTCGCCCACATGCTGGACAGCGGCCGCAGCGTGGCGCTGGCCGGCATCCGCTCCGGGTTCGCCGGCACCGTGTACGACATCCCCGGCGTGAAGCCGTACCGCGACGCCACCGAGCGCCCGTTCTACCTGCTCGGCTGCGGCCCGGCGCCCATCCTCGCCACCTTGCTGCAACGGCTGCAGACCGAGCTGCTCGATCCCTTGCCACCCCCGGCCGACGGCGAGCCCCGCGCCCACACCGTGCTATTCACCCACGACCCGCTCCGACCCGGCGTGCTTCCCCTGGCCATGCACCCGGCGGGCAAGGCCGAGCCCGCACCCAAGCTGGCCGACCAGGTCTCCCCCGACGCGTCCGGCGTCCGCTTTCCCGGCGCGGCCGGCAGCGCAGAGGCGGCGCTCTCGCTGGCTCCGCTCGCGAACGGCCCGGCGCTGCTGCCCGACCAATTCAGCGTCACCACGACGCTTCAAGCACAACCCCCGGGAACCGCCGGCTGCGCGCCCTGGGTCGCCATCCACAGCCTGCCGCCGCTGGCGCAGCTCGCCCAAGCCGCGAACGGCGGCCCGCTGCTCCGCGTCGGCGGGCCGGACCTGGCGCGCGTAACGCCGGGTCTGTTGTTCCTGCTGCGGGCGGAGGTGGCGACGGCCGGCCTGTCCGCCACCCCGGCGCAGACCGCTTGGGTGCGCGCCTGGAGCCTGGAGGCGCGCGAGGCCGAGGATTACGTGGCGACCCGTCCCCGCATGTTCCGCACCCTCAACCTGCGCGAGATCGTGAGCATGCTGGAGGGCATCGTGCGCGACGCGCTGACCCCGCGGACGGTGGCACAGGCCGTGCTGGCGTTCGAGGTCTCGCCCCCCGGTGCGTCGCGATGAGGCATGGCTGGGGGCAAGCGGCGATCGGCCTGCTGGCGGGCTGCGCCGTGCTGGCGCTAGCCTGGCTCGTCCCCGGCCTGCTGGACGGCGGCAGCCTCGCCAACGCCATGCTGAAGCCCGACTACAAGCTGCCCGAGCTGGTCTCCGCCTACATCCCGGGCCTGCGCGACGCGCTGCAGTCCACGCTCGCCACCGGGGCAGGGGCTGCCTTGGCGGCGTTCATCATCTGGGTCGCCGCCACCCGCCTTGCCCGTCCCACCGGCCCGCGCCAGGTCGGCCGCGGCTGGCGCTTCCCGCTCTGGCTGCTGCTCGCCATCCTTACCGCCGCCGTCAGCTATCTCGCCATCGAATACCGCATCCTCGGCCCGCTGGAACCGGTGGCGCCGGTGACCGCCAACCGCCTCGCCGCCGCCGTGGCCGTCGCCGCTTGCCTGCTGTTCTGGCTGCTCAGCATGCTCGGCACCGAGCGGATGATGCGCCCCGCCGTCCCCCTCGCCCCCTACCTGACGGCCCGGCATTGACCACAAATTTCGTGCTCGGCATCGGCGGCACCGGGGCCAAGAGCGTGGAGGCCTTCGTCCGCCTCGCCACCTGCGGCCTCGGCCCGGACGCCGCCTGGGTCGGCCTGCTCGACCAGGACCGCTCCAACGGCAACTCCGCCCGCGCCATGCGGGTGCTGTCCGACTACACGCAGCTCCGCGCCGCCCTGCGCTCCCCCGGCGAGGCCGACCTGGGCGGCTCCCCCCTGCTCGGCATGCGCCTGCAGCAACCCGAGACCGGCTGGGCCTGGGCGCCGGAGGAGCGCTCGGCCGCCTCGCTCTCCAGCGCCATCGGCTACCCCGCGCTCCCCCCCGCCGACCAGGCGCTGGTGCAGGCGCTGTTCACCGACGAGGAGCGCCGGCTCGAGCTGGACGAGGGCTTCCGTCAGCGCCCGGCCCTCGGCGCCGCACTCACCCTGCAGGGCGTCACCCCCGAGTCGCCGGTGTGGCGGGACTTGCTGGCGGCGCTGCAATCGGCCGGGCATGGCGGCGAGGTGCGCGTGTTCCTGGTGGCCTCGATTTTCGGCGGCACGGGGGCGGCCGGCCTGCCCACCGTCGCCCGCCTGCTGCGCACCGAGATCCGCCGCCGCAACCTGGAGGGCCAGGTGAAGCTCGGCGGCGCGCTGCTGCTGCCGTATTTCGCCTTTCCGCCGCCCCCGCCCGGCGCCGGCCCCGCCATCCGGCCCGACTCCTCCGCCTTCATGCTGCAGGCGCGCGGGGCGCTGGAATACTACGCCCAATTGTTCCGCGCCGAGCGGGTGTTCGACCGGCTGTATCTGGTCGGCAACGACCCGCTGATCCCGCTGCGCACCTACGCCGACGGCGGCTCCGGCCAGGCCAACCCGCCGCTGCTGCCCGAATTGGTGGCCGGCCTCGCCTGCGTGGACTTCCTCCGCCGCGACGCCGACCCCCAGGGCTTCGACACGGCGCCGCAAACCCTCGCCGCCGGCACCGGCCCAGGCCCGGTCACCTGGGACGACCTCCCCTACGACGGACCCGGCGGCCCCGCCTTCCTGCGCGCCGAACTGGCCGCGACCTTGCGCACCGCGCTGGCCTGGCGCCAGGCCTACGCCCCTGCGCTGGCTGGCGAGGCCTGGCGCGCCTGCCGCCGCGAGGCCTGGTTCCGCCGCCTGCTCATGGCGGAGGGCAGCGCCCCCGTCGCCAGCGAGCCCACCCAGCGCGCCATCACCCTGGCCACCCGCCTGTTCGACGACTTGCTGCGCTGGTTCGTGGCGCTGAACCGCGGCGGCAACGGCCGCGGCAGTCTGGGATTGTTGCAGGACGGGCTGCTGGCGCGCGACTGGCCCTCGCCCTCGATGGACGATTTGGCGCTCACGCCGGCGCTGAGCAATGCGGGGTTTGCGAGCGCGGTGCTGCCGCGCGGGGGGCCGAGCTTGCGGGAGGTGTTTGCGCGGCTGACGTATGGGGCGGTGCCGGTGGATGGGGCGGGGGTGGGGATGTTGCTCAGCGCGTTGCGAGCCGCTTGCGATGACGGTGGGACGGAGTTGAGCTGAAACTCAATCAGGTCCGCTGCCGGACCCAAACCGGACTTAGGCTTGCAAGTGCGTGTCTGATCCTGGCCGATTGTGTTGAAAAAGGCCGGAATAGCCGAATTGCCGCTTTCTTGTATCGAGTGTGCAACGGTTCTGCAACCTATCTCAACGCACTATTCATTCCGTTATCATACTTGTTGCGGCTCGATGCGCGTTGACGGCCTTTTTCAACACAATCGGCCGTTAACAGTCTGGCGGCTTCTGGCCTCGAAGCACGCCGAAGCAGACATTCGAACCGCCAGCCATCTTCTACCAATCGTGACGGTCTCGATGAGTTGGCGTTCAGATCTGTGGAGCCTCGAAAAGTTTGGCTCCGGTGCAGACCCTGCTTTTCAGCGCCGATCGAAATCCTGCCCGACCGCAGACCGCAGCAACTCGACCAGTTCGACGCGGTTCGACGATGCGGACGCCGACCGGAGCAGATGATCATAATTGACCAACAGTGCTCCGTTGCGCCGCGGGTTCAGCAGTAGGACGTCCGACCACATCCCGCTGTCACTCTCGACGGTTCGCGCATAGCGCAGGAGCCAGTACATCAGAACCTGGCGGAAATCGTCCGCGCCGAAGTTGCGCTCGGTGTGCTTGACTTCGATGAGCGTCGAGCCAATCGCGAAATCCCCGTGGCCGGATGCCACCCAACCGAGGCCTGGAATGAGGGGCGCCTGTTCCAAAATCGCAGATGGCCGCTGAGCCTGGACGCTGTTCAGCATCGCTACCAGATTACGAGCTGCATGGTCGGCGACCAGGATATCTTCCTGCTCGAGCTTTTCCGGAATACGCGCATCGAAATGGCGACGCTGGCGCTTCGATGCCACCGCCAGGCATTCGTCCCACGACGCCACCGCTCCGCCGCGCAGCTCGCTTTCGGCGCGCGCCATCGACAGTTCGAACATCATCGCCTTTTGGAGCCGACTTTTATCGATTATTTCGCTCGGTATCGAACTGATGCTGGGGAAGGAGAACATGGTCGCGTTCAGGGCGTTTACGAGGCCGCCTGTCAGTCGCGGGAAGAGAACGTCGAGAACGCCTGGAATGTCGCGCGCAACGGTCCTCGGGTCGCGAGCCGGCATTCGGTTAGACGGCATGCTTGACCCAATCTTCATAGCAGGCCGCAAAGCTACCAGTTGCGTCGGTTTCGATTCCCAGGTGCCACGCTTGAGCAAGCGAACCACGCAGTTGGTTCCTTGTCTTCAGGCCTTCGTCGCCGAAGGCGCCAGCCGCTAGCCACAGCATCCGTTGCTCTCCGGCGCCGAGGTTCTGCCATTGGTTGCGCAAGCGCGTGAAGTTCGAGCGGTCGGGCCAATGCCTCCAGCAGTCGATGCAGGCGCGCCGGACGGAGGCGGATGCTGTCGCATCGTAGGTCTGACGGACGAAAGCACCGCGAAGATCGGTCCTGACGAACCGGATCGCCCGTAGGAAATGGAGCATATTGGCTTTGGGAACGAGCAGATGCCCGCAGGCGGCCGGGATCCGATCTAGCAAAACGTCGATTGCGGCGAAGATCGATGCGAACTGGTCGTTCGACCGGACGGCATATACGCCGCGCATGATTTTCGACCAGGAGGCACGGAACGAATCCAGATTGTTCGGGTCGAGGAGCGTGGCGCACAGCTGGACCGCGACTGTCGGCTCCTGGAACTTGAGCGCACGGCCGATCTGCGCAAGCACGAATGTGTCAGGCTGCGATTTCTCCCGCTCGAGATCGAGCAGAAAGGAGATGGCGATTTTTTCAAAAGATTGTTTGAGCTTTTCATATTCGGCGCTCGCATTGTCCGAGTATGGATCGAAATGCAGGTCGAGTTCCCGCAATGCGAGGCTTGAATCCTCGCCCTCTCCCAACTGTGCTGCAATGAAGTCTCTATAATGCTTGGCGCGTAGGAAGGTGGTCTTGCTGCGATTGAGCGACAGGCCGTAGTCGGCCAGCGCATGCGACAATTCCGAGAGCGCCTTGTAGGCGTCCTGCTGAGAACGGCAGATCAACGTGTAGTCGTCGACATAGCGGTGCCAGATGAGCCCGGCATCGGTCAGCGACCGGTCGATCGGCGTCATCATCACTTCGGCCAGAACGCGCGCACATTGACCGCCGACCGGGAGACCGAAGGAACGGCCGGCCGCGAGCTTGCTCAGGATGCGATCGATCTGCATGGCTAGAGTTGATCCCGGCGCGAGATCTTTCACGACATTTTCAAGGCGATGGTGGTAGATGTGTTCGTAGAAGCTCGCGACATCGGTCTGGATAACGACAGCGCGCTCCTCGCGCAGATCGGGCTCGTCCAACGTCGCAAGCTTATACGCGCGCCACGATCTGGTTCGGTCGAAAAAGCCCGGTCCCTGTAGGGCGAGCCGGTAGGAGTGCGCGCGGGCGCTCCGCTGCCCTTCGTTTGCCTCTGCGATCGCTATGCCCAAGCCATTCAGATAGAGATTCCAGAAGGGATGGATCTTGGTGGTGATCCGGAAGCCATGCGGCCCGGACGGAGCTAGCAGTCGTTCCGCCACGATCGCAAGCCCGGTCATGAAGGTGGCCGGGCTCCTGACGGCGCCGGTCTCGACGCCCTGAAACAAGGCTAGGCACAGTCCCGCAAGATCGGCCGCCTTGTCCTTGATGAAGCTCGCTTCCAGGTCATAAGGCAATGTGTCGTTGTCGCCGCTATGGCCAATCTCAAGCGCGGCTCGAAAGAAATGATCTTTTTCAACCTTGACCATTCCGGCCCTTTTCTTGCGCATTGCAGATAGCGAGGGTTGCAGCCCTCAGGCTCGCGTCTGTTTGCAGGTAATGGATTTGCCTGTCTAGCGGTAGGGAGCACGAGGATCAGGGCGCCTTGCCGGAGTTACATCGGCCACGGTGGAGAACCGATTAAACATCGTCGCTGCGCCAAACGTCCTTCACTGCCGAGGGCCAACGGGGGCGCCCCCGGGCTGCGTTGTAAGCGTCGGATCCTGCCCGATCGTAGCCAAATGCGGTTCGGCAGATAATGTCCCAAATGTCGGCTACGCCTAGATCCATCGGATGAACGAACGGCGGGTTTCAGACATCGCGAACTCGATCGCGATTGACAGAATTGGCGCAAAGCGGCTGTTAAGACATCCAACAGCTATGTCCGCTTTCCAACCGATTGTGTTGAAAAAGGCCGTCAACGCGCATCGAGCCGCAACAAGTATGATAACGGAATGAATAGTGCGTTGATATAGCTTGCAGAATCGTTGCAGGATCGATCAAAGAAAGCGGCAATTCGGCTATTCCCGCCTTTTTCAACACAATCCAACCGAAACTGGACCATACTCGTGATTGAGTTCGGCCCCTAAAGCATGACCGGATCTAACGCTGTTATGCCCACCTTCGTCATTGCGAACGCAGCGAGCAATCCAGAGCGACACGGCAAGGGTATGCCGGTCGGCCTGGATCGCTGCCCTCCACCCGCACCAACGGCCACGCCTTCGCCTCACGATGACGCCCACCCCCAACCCCGCTAAACTCCCCCCCATGCCAACCCCCATCCACCCCCTGCTGCCTCCCTTGTCCGACGCGCACCGCGTCCCACCCCTGCCCAAGTCCGGCACCTGGCACCCGCTCGGCTCGGCCGACCCGTTGCAGGTCATCGCGCGCGGCCTCAACACCGGCCCCTCGCTCAGCGACCCCGCCAGCGACATTATCTCCGTGCCGGACGTCTGGGCGCAGCTCACCACCTTTCACAACGCCCTCGAAACCGACCGCCACCCGCTGCACCAGCGCGCCGTGGCGGAGTGGCGCGGGCTGCTTGCCGCCTTCGCCCTCGGCGCCTACCGCACCGGCGAACTCACCGCCGAAGTCATCCCCATCACCGGACGACCCGGCGGCACCCGCTGGGCCGACCTGGTCGCCCGCCTCACCCCGCAATGCGCCCTGCTCGACGGCCAACGCATGACCGAAGTCGCGCTCATCCGCGTCGGCCGCCACCTCGTCGGCCTGGCGCAACCGCTCACCCTGGTGGCGCCCAGCCGCTCGCTCGCCGACACCACGGGGGAGCGGCCCCCCGTCGCCTGGATGGCCGCCGGGCACTTTCAGGACCCGCTGCTCACCGCCGGGCTGTCGCCGGAGGAGCGCGCCGTGCTGGCCCACGTCCTGGCCAAGCTGTGCGCCGACCTCGAGGCCGAACGCGACCGCTCGCGCGACGTGGGCGCCCTGCTCGGCCACGCCCGTGACTACCTGGCGCAGGCCCGCGAGGGGGCGGCCGCCGTCTCGCCGTCGCAATTCCAAACCGAGCCCGCCTCGCTCGGCCTGCCCGCCCTGCCGGTGTTCCGCGCCCTGCGCAGCCGCGAGAGCGTGGCGCTGCCGGCCAGCGCGGCTCCGGGCGCCAGCCAAGCCGTGCAGTCCGACTGCCTGCTGCGGCTGCGCCCGGGACTGGCCGGCACCAAGCTGCGCGGCGTCCTGCTGCTGGACATGGCGCTGCACGAAAAGCTCGGCCGCCCCGCCGGCGAACTGCGCGTGTGGGGCCGCTACTCCCTGCGCAGCCTGCACGACCGCCCGGAACTGGCCGCGCAAATCCGCACCGAGGCGCAGGGCGAGGGCATCCTGGTGGTCGACGCCGCCGAGCTGTTCCTGCCGCGCCTCTACCGCACCGACGGGGTGGAGGGCGAGCAGGGCTTCGACCAGCACCCGCAGGGCGCGCGCGACCACCTGCTGCCCCTGTCCCCCCTGGTCACCGCGCTGCTGGACCGCGCCGAACTGGCCCGCGCCTGCCGCATCGCGCCGGCCGGCGCGGGCGGCACCACGGTGCACTTGCGCCTGCCCATGCTCGCGGGGGCCGACATCACGCTGGCGCAGCACTACCCGGCGGAGGACGGCAGCGAGCCGCCGTTCGCGCTTTCGGTGTGGCCGAACTTCCAGGCCGAGTGGTGGCGGCTGCATTTGGGCTATTCCGGCGCCAGCCCCGGCGTCCAGTTCGTGACCGCCGGGTTCGCCTCCTTGCAGGGGCTGCAGCGCTGCCTCACCGCTGGCGCCGACGGGTTCAGCGCCGTCGCGGCCGCCCGCGCGCTGCTGGCGGGCGACGTCGCCCTGCTGGCCGACACCACCTGGTTCCGGCAGGACCGCCAGGCCGCGCGCGCCCTGTTCGTGCTGCCCGGCGCCGCCGAAGCCGCCGTGCTGCAGGACCGCCGGGCCGGAGCGCCGCGCGTGGCGGGCCTGCTGCTGCTGCCCAGCCCGCCCGTCGCCGCCCCGGGCACCGGGGGGGACACGGCCAAGATCGGCATCGACTTCGGCACCACCAACACCGCCGTGTATCTCCAGGTCGGCAGCCAGCCGCCCGAGCCGATGCAGATGCAGCCGCGCCACATCCTGGCCTACCGCGTGGCCGAGCAGAGCCGCGACGAGTTGGACGCCGAGCTGCTGCCCGTGAACGTCATCGACGTGCCGTTCCAGACCATCCTGCGCGACCGCAAGCGCGCCGAGCCCGACGGCGAGCGCCGCCCGTTCCGCGACACGCTGATCTACTTCGCCCAGCGCCGCCGGGCCGCCTTGGAGCGCGTCACGGGGGTGGACGACCTGTTCGCCAACCTGAAATGGGGCGACGACCAGCCCGCCCGCGAGCGGGTGCAGCTCTTCCTCACCCAGGTGGTGATCATGGCGCTGGCCGAGGTGGCGGCGCGCGGCATCGAGCCGGAGCGAGTGGCGTTCAGCTTCTCCTTCCCCGAGGCGTTCCGCGCGCAACACCTGCTGAGCTTCCAGGGCGCCGCCCGCAACGCGGTGTCCGACGGGTTCCGCCTGGTCGCCAAGCCCTCCGCCCGCCGCCCGCCTGCGCCCAGCTTCCAGACCGAGTCGGTGGCCACCGCGCAATACTTCATCCACCGCCTGAAGACGCCCGCCACCGAGGGCCTCGTCACCTTCGACATCGGCGGCCAGACCACCGACGTCGCCATCGTGCAGAGCCAGTCGCTGGAGGCGGAACGGCTGGCCTGGCGCGGCTCGTTCCAGCTCGCCGGGCGCCACCTGCTGATCGCCCATCTGAGCCAGAGCCCGGCGATCCTGGAGCAGCTCGCGCGCGGCCGGCCCGAATTGGCCGCCCTGGTGACGGCGCTGGTCCCCTCCGGCCGCGCCACCCCGGAGAAGCGCACCCTCAGCACCGAGCTGCTCGTGAACAGCCCCGAATTTGCCGCCGCCTTCGAGGCCGTGCTGCCCACCCTCGGCGGCATGGCGGAGGCCGAGCGGCTGCGCGCGGTGGCGCTTACCGGGCTCGCCGGGCTGTTCGACTACATGGGCCGCACCGTGCGCCACCTGGCCGAGACCGGGCGGCTCCAGGCCCGCGCGACCACCGCCGTCTCGGTGTGCCTGGGCGGCCGCGCCTCGCTGCTCTACCGCACCCTGCTGGGCGCGCCGGAGGAGGCCGCCATGGCGCTCGCCGTGTTCACCGCCGCCACCGGGGGCGCCATGCCGCGCGCCCGGCTGGTGTTCTCCGAGGCGCCCAAGCAGGAGGTCGCGTTCGGCCTGGTCGGCGACGACCGCGCGCTGCAGGGCGGCGTCCCCACCGAGCCGCTGCTGGGCGAGGCGGTGCGCGACGGCCAGGCGGCCGAGCCCGCCACCGCGCTGCTCGCCAGCCTGGACACCGGTCGCCCCTGGCGCATCGAGGACCCGGCGGAGTTCCGCCGCTTCATCGCCCAGCTCCCCAGCCTGCGCATCAAGCTGGCGAGCCAAGCGGTGGAGCTGGGCGAGCTGTCCGGCCTGGCCAATGCCGAGATGGCGCAGGCGCTGCGCCTGGCCCAGCAGGAGCGCTTGTCCGGCACCACCGCGGCCGACAGCTCCGCGCTCGAGCCGCCGTTCATCGTGCTGCTGCGCGCGTTCGTGCACCGCCTCGCCACGGATACGCGTGCGGTGGTCACTTGAACGGTCTCTTCTCCCTCTCCTTCTGGGAGAGGGTCGGGGTGAGGGCTCTTGGGGCACCGCCGCGCCCATCCAGCAGCGTTCGCACCCTCACCCCAGCCCTCTCCCGCCCGCGGGAGAGGGAGCTTTTCTCATCGAGCCTTACCCCCGGCTGAGCGGCACCTCCAACCCGCGTTTCACCCCCGGTCGGCCCATCAGCGCCTCGAACCAGCGCTTCACCTGCGGGAACTCCGCCAGGTCCACCTTGTGCCGCTCGTGCCGCCACGCCCATCCCAAGATCGCGAAATCCGCCACCGAAAGCGGCCCGGCGACATACTCCACGTCAGCCAAGCGCCGATCCAGCACCCCATACAGCCGCCGCGTCTCCGCCCCGTAGCGCTCGAGCCCATAGGCCTGCGCCGCCGGGTCCTTCACGGTCAGGAAATGGTGGAACTGCCCCGGCATCGGTCCGAACCCGCCCATCTGCCACATCAGCCACTCCAGCACCGGAATGCGCTCGCGCAGCCCCGTGGGCAGGAACTGACCGGTCTTTTCGCCCAGATACAGCAGGATCGCGCCGCTCTCGAACACGCTGATCGCCGCACCGCCGGGTCCCTCGGGGTCCAAGATGGCCGGGATCTTGTTGTTCGGGCTGATGCGCAGGAAGTCGGGCTGGAACTGCTCGTCCTTGGTGATGTCGACCACGTGCACGCGGTAGGGCAGCCCCATTTCCTCCAGCGCCACGCTGATCTTGCGCCCGTTCGGCGTGTTGAAGCTGTGCAACTCGATCATGGCCTTGGCTCCCTGTGTCTTGGATGCCAGCTATAGCGCGAGCCGGCCTCGCCGTCGCACCCCGTGCTGGAAGGCGCCCCCGCGATGAACACGACCCTCCTGAACCCGATTCAGGACGACACGGCAGCCCCGGCCCGCCTGCTGGCGCAACAACGCCATGCGGCCGAGCGGGACGGCCCCATGCCCGCCGCCTCGCGCCTGGCCGCGCTGGCCGCGCTCGACCGCATGATCCGCAGCCACCAGGGCGCCTTCGCCGCCGCCATCGCCGCCGATTTCGGCCACCGCGCGCACGAGGAAACCATCCTGGCCGAGGTCGTGCCCTCGCTCGCCGCCATCCGCCATACACGCAAGCACCTGCGCGCCTGGATGCGCCCCGAGCCCCGCGCGGTGGACATCGGCTTCCGCCCCGGCCGCGCCTTCGTGCAATGGCAGCCGCTCGGCTGCGTCGCCATCGTCTCGCCCTGGAACTACCCGCTGCTGCTCACCATCAGCCCCTTGGTGGACGCGCTCGCCGCGGGCAACCGGGTGATCGTCAAGCCCTCCGAGCTGGTGCCGCGCTTCTCCACCCTGCTGGCGCGCCTGGTGGCGGACGCGTTCGACCCAGCGCATGTCGGCGTGCTCACCGGCGGCCCGGGCGTGGGCCAGGCCGTCTGCGCCCTCCCGCTCGACCACCTGCTGTTCACCGGCTCCACCGCCGTCGGCCGCCTGGTGGCGCGCGCCGCGGCCGAGACGCTCACCCCGGTGACGCTGGAGCTGGGCGGCAAGTCTCCCGCCATCGTCGGCCCGGACTTCGACCCGGCGCGCGCCGCCCGCACCATCGCGCAGGGCAAGCTGTTCAGCGCCGGCCAGACCTGCATCGCGCCCGACTACGCGCTGGTGCCGCAGGAGCACGTGGAGGCGTTCGCCGCCGCCGCCATCGAGGCCGCAAGCACGCTGTATCCCGCCGGGCCAAACCCCGACTACACCGCCATTGTCAGCGACCGCCATTTCGCCCGGCTCGAGTGCATGCTGTCCGACGCGGCCGCTGCGGGCGCGCGCGTGCTCCGCTCCCCCGCGCCCGGCGGCCCCCGCCGCATGGCGCCCGCCGTGGTGCTGGATGCTCCGTTGGACAGCGCGCTGATGACGGAGGAAATCTTCGGCCCGATCCTGCCCGTGATCGGCTACCGCACTCTGGACGAGGCCATCGCCTTCGTCTCCGCCCGCCCGCGCCCGCTGGCGCTCTACCCCTTCACCCACGACCGCGCGACCCTCGCCCGGGTGATGGAGCGCACCATCTCGGGCGGCGTGGCGATCAACACCGTCATCGTGCACTGCATCCAGGAGGACCTGCCGTTCGGCGGCGTGGGCGCTTCGGGAATGGGGGCGTATCACGGCCGCGACGGCTTCCGCCGCTTCTCCCACGCGCGCGGGGTCTACCAGGCGCGCGGCTTCAGCCCGCTGGAGTTCCTGGCGCCGCCCTACCGCCGCAAGATGCGCCTGGCGCTGCGGGCAATGCTGCTGCGGTAGGGCAGACCTCTTCTCCCTCTCCCGTCCTTCACGGGAGAGGGAGAGATAAAGCGGGTGAGCGGCTACTCCGCCTCCAGCAGCCCCTCTGCGCGGAAGCTCAGCCAGCGCCCATTGCCGATGATCACGTGGTCACGGATCGCGAGCCCCACTACCGACCCGGCGTCCATGATGCGCCGGGTCATTTCCAGGTCCTCGCGCGAGGCGGTGGGGTCGCCGCTCGGGTGGTTGTGCACCAGGATCACCTCCGCCGCCTTCAGCTCCAGCGCGCGCCGCACCACCTCGCGCGGATACACCGGCGTGTGGTTCACCGTGCCGCGTGCCTGCGCCTCGTCGGCCCGCAGCCGGCCCCCTGCGTCCAGGAACAGGATGCGGAACTGCTCGATCCGCTCCCGCGCCAGCACCGCGGTGAGGTAGGCGATCAGCCGGTCCCAGTCGTCCAGCACCGGCTGGTCCATCACCCCGGCGCGGGCGAGGCGCAGCGCAGTGGCGTGGATCAGCTTGATGGCGGCGATGCTGTGGGTGCCGAGCCCGCGCACGCCGCGCAGGTCGTCCGGCGGCGTGGCCAGCACCGCGGCAAAGCTGCCGAACTTGGCCACCACTTGCCCCGCCAGCTCGGACGGGTCTTCCGGCAGCACCAGGGACAGCAGCTCGGTGAGCAAGGCCGCATCGTCCAGGCTGCCCAAGTTACTCGTACTGACCGGGGCCGCGCCGGGCAGCACGACCTCCGCCACCGTGCCGGGGGAGAGCGGCGCCAAGAAATCCTGCCCGTCGGCGAAGCCGGTGGCGCTGGATAGGCGGGCAGGGGGCGTGCCCCAACCATCCGCCGGCTCGGGCGGCAGCGGCGGGCGGCGGCGCAGCCAGGGAGGGACCAGGCGCATCTACAGCAGACGCATGCCGCGGAAGCTGAACGGCTCGCCCTGCCCGATGATCAAGTGGTCGTGCAGCGCCAGCGACAGGATCTCGGCCAACCGCTGGCAGTGCTCGGTGATCGCCCGGTCCGCCTTGGCGGGCTTCGGCCGCGCCCCCGGGCGGCTGCGCACTAGGATCAGCGCGGTAGCATGCACCTGCACCACCAGTCGCGCGATGTCGCCGCACAGCGCGTCCGGCAGGACGTCGTCCGGCCAGCTTTGCTCGGCCAGCAACTGGTTGCGGTTGTTCAGGAACAGCACGGCCAAGTGCGGCTCCCGCGCCAGCCGCTTGGGCGGGTCGAGATAGGCCAGCAGCTTCTCCGGCGCGTTCAGCAGCGGGCGGGACAGCGTCTCGGCGCGAACCAGACGCTGCCCCGCCTCCTGCACCATGGCCCAAACCCGCTGGCTGGCGTCGTTCAGCCCGGCGGCGGCCAGCGCGTCCGGCTTGGCGGTGAGGGTGCGCAGCAGGTCGCCGAAGCGGTTGATCAGCGCCTTGGCGAACGGCTTGGTGTCGCGCCGGGGAATGCCGAGGAACAGCAGCATCTCGACCAGTTCGTAGTCCGCCAGCCCATCCGGCCCGGCGCCCAGCAACCGCGTGCGCATGCGGCCGCGATGGCCGTGCGGCCCCGTGCTTTGAAACGGCCGCGCCGGCGCCTCGGCCGGCGTGAACTCGATGGCCCAGTCATCCGCCATGGTATGCATCCATGAACGCAATTGTACTCGCAATCGTGACCAGCTGTTAAGCGCTTTTGCAACGGCGCCCGTTTTATGCTGCACTGCACCCAAGCCATCGTGATACCAGCAGCGGGGCGGAATAGTTGTCAGCGCAACGCTTTCCGGCTATCGGTCCGCCGCCCGGCAAAAATGGATGGTTCTATGCATCGCATCGGCCTGTACTGGCTGCCGAAGACCTCGCTGTTCGAGCTGCCGCAAACCGAGGACGCGGGCGCAAACCCGGCTGAACTCTGGCCGGCGCTGTGCGGCGTCGCCAACACCAGGCTGGACGCGCTCGCCACCATGCGGCTGGACCGGCGCCGGGCCAAGCTGATGCCGCAGGCGCCGGCCAAGCTTTCCACCAAGCCGGTGCGGCTGGCGGTGCTGGCCTCCTCCACGGTGGACCACCTGCTGCCAGCGCTGCGCGTGGGCGGCATGCGGCGCGGCCTGTGGGTCGACATCTACACGCCGCATTACGGCCAATACGCGCAAGACCTGATGGACCCGAGTTCCGGCCTGCACCAGTTCCGCCCCACCACGGTGCTGTTCGCGATGGACTCGCACCACCTCGTCCAAGGCATCCCCGAGGGCGGCGACGTCGCGGCTTGGGCGGCGCAGGTGGTGGATCGCCTCGCCAGCCAATGGGCCACCGCCAAGCAGGCGTTCGGCTGCCAGGTGATCCAGCACGCGCCGCTGCCGATCTTCCTGTCGCTGCTCGGCGAGAACGAGCACCGTCTGCCGTGGTCCCGCAGCGCGGCCCTGCGCCACCTGACCGCGCGGCTGCGCGACCGCGCCGATGCCGACGGCGTGGACATCCTGTCGCTGGACGACTGGGCCACCCGCGACGGCATCGAGGCTTGGTACGACCCGGCGCTCTGGCACCGCGCCAAGCAGGAAATCCACCCCAACGCCGGTCCGCTCTACGGCGATTTGGTGGGCCGCCTGCTCGCCGCCGCCCAGGGCCGCTCGTTCAAGTGCCTGGTGCTCGACCTGGACAACACGCTCTGGGGCGGCGTGATCGGCGATGACGGGCTGGCGGGCATCAAGCTCGGCCAGGGCAGCGCCGCCGGCGAGGCGCATGTCGCCTTCCAGCACTACGCCCGGGACTTGGGCCGCCGCGGCATCATCCTGGCGGTTTGCTCCAAGAACGACGAGGCCAACGCGCTCGAGCCGTTCGCCAAGCATCCGGAGATGGTGCTGAAGCGCGACAACATCGCCTGCTTCATCGCCAACTGGACCGACAAGGCCAACAACCTGCGCTCGATCTCGCACCGGCTGAACATCGGCATCGACAGCCTGGTGTTCGCCGACGACAACCCGGCCGAGCGCGCCATCGTGCGCCGCGAGCTGCCGATGGTCGCCGTCCCGGAGCTGCCGGAAGACCCGACGCTATACGGCGCCTGCATCGCCGACGGCGGCTACTTCGAGGCATTGCGGGTCACCGCCGAGGACCTAACCCGCGCCGACCAGTATCAGGACAACATCAAGCGCGAGACCTTGGCGGCCAGCTCCACCGACCTGCCGAGCTACCTGCGCAGCCTGCAGATGCGCGCCATCTGGAACCGGTTCGACGCGGTGAGCCACTCTCGGGTGCATCAGCTCGTCAACAAGACCAACCAGTTCAATCTCACCACGCGCCGGGTCTCGGCCGAAGACGTGACCGCGATCATGCACGACCCGCTGGCGCTCAGCTTGCACGTGCGCCTGCTCGACCAGTTCGGCGACAACGGCATCGTGGCCATCGTCGCCGGGCAGTTGGATGGGGACGCGGTGCGGCTGGACCTCTGGCTGATGAGCTGCCGCGTGCTCGGCCGCGGGCTCGAGGAAGAGACGCTGAACCTGGTGGCCGCCGAGGCGCTGCGGCTCGGCGCGCGGCGGCTGGTGGGCGTGTATGTCCCGTCCGCCAAGAACGGCATGGTGCGCGAGCACTACGCCAAGCTCGGCTTCACCCAGGTCGGCGAGGCGGACGGCCGCACCGAGTGGGAGCTGGCGCTCGAGGGCTGGGCGCCGCGCCTGACCTTCATCGAGAGCGTGCAGATGGCGGGGGAACTCCAGCCGGCATGAAGTTCGACCACATCGGCATCACCACCACGGGGCTCGAATCCGGCCGCGCCCTGCTGGGCGATGCGCTGGGGGTGACGCGCTGGACGGAGGCGTTCGACGACCCGGTGAACGACATCTGGGTGCAATTCGGGCTCGATGCGTCCGGCACGTGCTACGAGCTGCTGGCGCCCCGCTCCGAGCGCAGCCCGATTAACCATGTACTGTCCAAGAAGATCAACGTGCTGAACCACGTCGCCTATTTGGTGGACGACCTCGCGGCCCGGGCTCAGTATTTGGTCGCAATGGGATTTGCCGCCGTGGCGCCGGCCAAACCGGCCATCGCCTATGGCAACAAGCCGATCCAGTTCTTCGTCTCCCGCTCCCGCCTGCTGATCGAAATGATCGAGGCGCCGGGCCACGAGCACCGCTACACGCACACTCACGAGGCGAGAACACCATGACCGAAGCCGAGATCTACGACGTGCTCAACCAGGTGTTTCGCGAGGTCCTGGAAGACGACACCATCAAGCTCACGCCCGAGACCACGGCGGAGGACGTCGATGGTTGGGATTCGATGAACCACATCTTCATCGTGGTGGAGCTCGAGAAGCGCTTCAAGGTGAAGTTCCACGCGGCGGAAATGGAAGAGCTGAAAAACGTCGGCGAATTGGTGAGTTTGCTGGAAGATCGGCTCGCGGCGAAGGCCTGAGCTCGACAGCGTTCGCATAAGGACTAGCGGGACGTGGTCTTCAGCTCCTACCCCTTCATCTTCGTCTACCTGCCGCTTGCCTTGCTCGGATTCCACATCGCCACCTGGTTCGGCAAGCGGGCGGCGGCGTTCTGGCTGGTGTTGGCGTCGCTGGTCTTCTACGGCTATTGGCGGCTGGACTTCCTGCCCCTGCTGCTGATCTCCATCGCGTTCAACTTCAGCATCGGCTGGCTGCTCTCGCGCACCGAGGATCGCCCGCGCGCGCAGTCGCTGTTGCTGCTGTTCGGCATCGCGGCGGACCTGCTGGCGCTGGTCTACTTCAAGTATTCGGTGGCGATTGCGGCCAGCCTCGGCTTCCACACCGTGGCCGGCACCCCGTTCCGCGACATCATCCTGCCGCTCGGCATCTCGTTCTTCACCTTCACCCAGATCGGCTACCTGGTGGACGTGAAGCAGGGCGTGGCCAAGACGCGCGACCTGCTGAGCTACGTCATGTTCGTGACGTTCTTCCCCCATCTGATCGCCGGCCCGATCCTGCACAACCGCGAGATGATGCCGCAATTCGCCAATGCGGAGACCTACCGCTTCGACATCGGCAACATCGCGGTCGGCCTGAGCATCTTCTGTATCGGGTTGGCCAAGAAGGTGCTGCTGGCGGATCCGCTGTCCAACGGCGTGGCCGTGGCGTTCGGCAATGCCGCCCATGCCGGCTTCTTCGGCGCCTGGTATGCGGTGATCGCCTATTCGCTGCAGCTCTACTTCGACTTCTCCGGCTATTCCGACATGGCGATCGGCCTGGCGCGCATGTTCAACATCCGCTTCCCGCTCAACTTCAACTCGCCTTACAAAGCGACCACGGTGATCGACTACTGGCAGCGTTTCCACATGACGCTGACCCGTTTCATCACGATGTATATTTTCAGCCCGCTGGCGCTCGCGGTCACCCGGTATCGCTCGGCGCATGGCTACGACAACTCGCGCAAGGCGTCCGCGACCTGGGGCGGGTTCACCTCGCTGGTGGCCGGGCCCACGCTGATCACCATGGCGCTGGCGGGGATTTGGCATGGCGCCGGGTCGCAATACCTCATCTTCGGCCTGCTGCACGGCGTCTACATCACGATCAACCACGCCGCCCGGACGTTCTTCCCCAAGCCCAAGCACCAGCCGGCGCCAAGCCCCGGCCGCGCCGTGTTCGAGCGGGTGTGGAAGACGCTGGCGGTGTACGCCGCGGCCTTGGTGGCGTTCGCGTTCTTCCGCGCCGCCTCGACCGGCGCGGCGCTGGACCTGGTCGCCGGCATGGCGGGGCTGCACGGCCTGGAGCGGAGCCTGATCCCGTCCTCGGCCACCGCGTTCGACATCCTGCGCATGGTGCTGATGTTCGCCGTGGTATGGTTCGCGCCCAATACGCAGCAGATCATGACGCGCTACGAACCCGCCTTGGGCCGGCCGATCCCCAACCCCTACCGCAAGCTCGTGTGGCAGCCCAGCTACAGTTGGGCTGTGCTGGGGGCGGTGGTGGCGGGGCTGTCTCTCATGGAGCTTGGCAGTTCCTCCGAGTTCCTCTATTTCCAGTTCTAAGGGCGCCAAGAACATGCGGCGGAAGCTGCTTGGTGTGACCGTGTTTTCCGGATAGCGGCCACCCTGGCTTCGGTTTCTGCCCCGGTCTTGTCAGCACGAAGGTTGCCTCAATGCCCGCTCGCCGCTTTGCCCGCTACACGATCGTCTTGCTGGTGGCGTTGCTGGTCACGGTGTTGTTCCCGTTCCCAACCGACGAAGCCAAGGTGCTGATCCGCCAGGCCGTGCAGACCAGCGCGCCCGTCATGGTGCTCGGCTCCTCCGGCGTGGACGAAGTCTCCCGCTGCGACACCGACCGGCGGTCGATCCCCACCCTGCTGTCCGCCCGGCTCGGCGAACCGGTGATCGACGCCTCGCATAACGGCATGACGATGGAGACGGCGGTCAACGTGGCGGCCTTGGTGGCGAAGTATCGTGGCGACTTGAAGCAAGTGGTGCTTGCCGCGGGATGGCTCGACATCGTCGAGATGGATGCGCTGTCGATGCACGACTACATCGCATTCCGCCAACTCAATCCAGAACTGTCCTTCGACAGCCCGCTGTCCTACTATCACGGCTTGAACTCGTTGTTTGCCGTCTACCAGCACATCGACCAGGACTTCACCTATAAGGGCGTTCGCTATCCGAACTACGTGCCGGGGCTGTTCGAGGAAGAGGTGAAAGCCCGCACCTGCCCGGAGAATGACGGCGTCGACCAGAATGGCATCGCGGCGACGTATTTCCATCGCATGATCGAGTATAGCCCAAACCCGTCATTGGCGCGGCTGATCATCTCGCTGAACCACCACCTGCAGACCGAGCAGAAGTCCGCGATCTTCGTGCTGCTTCCGGTCAATCTCGAGTATATGGCCCGGCTCGACCCATCCTGGCCGGACGTGATCAAGCGCAATCGGGACACGTTCCTGGCCGAGTTGCGTGCGGGTGGCGTGCGCGTGCAGGACCTGTCGGACCTGCTGCCCAATTCGGAGTTCATCGATCGCTGGTGCGGCTGCACCCATTTCGACGACGCCGGGCGCATGCAGATCGCCGACAAGATCGCCGGGCTCATCAGTTCGGTGAAGCTGGCGCAGGACCAGAATTAGTACAGCGTTTCCAGGGAACCGCACCGATCCACCCTCGTGCCGCGCGCGGTGCGCGCTTAAGCCCGTTGTCAACCGCGAGCGGCCGCCAGTCATCCCGGTTTTGGGGCACTCTCCTCCGGCGCCGTGGTATGGGTCGCCGGCTCGAACCCGCGTTCCAGGGCCTTCAGGGCCGCGGCGGCGAGCACCTTGGCCTTGTCGTCATCAGGCGTATGGACCGCCTTGCCGTCGCTCTCCGGATACCATCCCGGAATGTCGGCGACGACTTCGCAGCCTTCCTCGGCGTACACGTGCGCCCGCTTGTCCCGATGCAGCACCTGGTGTGTCTCGGGGTGAAGCCGCGCGCCAAGCACGCGTCCTGTAGGGTCAGTATGTGCAGGCATGAACAACCCGGCGATGTGGAACCGGCTGAACTATCACCTGCAAACATTGACAGGTGGTTAAGACCACCGCGCGACACCGCAGATCGACAGGGTCCGGTCAGCCCTCAGCGGCTTTTTGCCTCATGCTTTGCTGCCCGGGCGGCCTCCTCGCTCGCGACTTCCGCCTTGTGGTCAGCCACCTCTTCGGCGTGATGCCGGTAGAGGTCGACTGCATCCATCGCGTGACGGTTCGCGGCAGTGTCGGCCTCCGCTGCCGAAATCGCCAGGCTGTGCGCCTTCTGATAATTGCCTGAGAGGCACTGCTTCGCCGCATCGCGATGCATTTTGGCTGCGATCTCAAGCTGGTTTGCCGCTTGCCCGTGATGTTCGGCCGCCTCGGACTTGAGGTTGTCCATGCTGGTTCTCCCTCGTTCATCGCCACCTAGATGTCCGAGCATCTTCACAAGCCGGACTGATTCGAGCCAGGATGGATGTGCTCTAAGAGACAACGCGTGAAACCGCAAATCGGCTTGAAGGATTGCTGCAGACGCTGATCGACCTCGCCCTGGATTTCGGCGTGCCGAACCGCCGGCAGCTTTCGTAGTGGGCGGCCATTCCATGGACCTATTCGATGTGGCTGTGCTCGGGGCAGGCCCGGCGGGCCGTGCGGCGGGCGAGCGGGCGGTCCAGGCCGGCGCCCACGTCGCCCTGCTGGACGCGGGCGAGATCGCGCCGTTGCCGGGGGCGGCACTCTATGCCGGCGGCACGGTGTGGGGCGTTGGACGGCAAGCTGCTGCAGAGGCGCCGTTCCAGCTCGACGTTCTGGCCGCAACCTGCAGCCTGCGCGTCAGGGCTCGCGCCCTTGTCCTGGCCACCGGCGCCGAGGAGCAAGTGGTGCCGTTTGCCGGATGGACCGGTCCTGGCGTGTGCAGCCTGGCGGCGGCTGGGCCGCGGATGCGCGCCGGGCAGGGCTGGCCGGCCGGGCGAACGGTTGTCGCCGGCAGCGGCCCCTTGCTGACCGAGGTCGCGCGGGGCGTGCAGGCAGCGGGAGGCGAGGTCGTGGCAGTGGTCGATTTCGCCGCCGGGGGCAATCCGTGGCCCGATGCGCAGTGGCTGCCGGGCTGTCACGTCGTGGCGGGCGTCGGCGAGACGGCGCTGAGCCACGTGATGGTTGCGGCTCGCGATGGCGGCGCCGCCACGCGGATCGCCTGCGACTGGCTTTGCGTTGGCCATGGCTTGCGGCCGGCGATTGCGGCGGCCGAGGTGCTGCGGGCCGGCCTGGTGCATGCGCCACAGCGCGGCGGCTGGGCGCCCGCATTGGATGGCGCCGGGCGTACCACGGTGCCGGGTCTCACCGTGGCCGGCGACGCGGGTGGGATCGCGGGCATGGCGGCCGCACGGGTCAGCGGCCGCCGGGCCGCGGTGGCGGCGCTGCTGGACCTGGGGATGCTCGACGCGGCGGCGGCTGAGCGGGAGATCGCGGCCCTTGCGGCAGAATTGGCGGCGCTCCCAGCCGCCGGGTCTGCGCCGATCGACCGAGTTCTGTTCGCGGCGATCCCGTCTGACTGCATCGTCTGCCCTTGCGAGGGCGTCAGCCGGGCGCAGATCGAGCAGGCATTGGACGCGGGGGTGCGGGACCTGAGCCAGCTCAAGCAACACACCCGCTGCGGCATGGGCCCGTGCCAAGGCCGCCGCTGTGCCGCCGCTGCGGCTGGCCTGGTCGGGCTGCGCAGCGGCGACCCGGCGGGCCGCTTCACCGCGCGCATCCCGCTGCGCCCGATCCCGCTCGCCGCCATGCTCGGGGAGTTCGACTACGCCGACATCCCCGTCCCCAAGCCGGCACCGATATGACCCAGCCGTTCGATTGTGCGGTGATCGGCGGCGGCGTTATGGGCTGCAGCACGGCGTTGTTCCTCGCCCGCGGCGGCATGCGGGTGGCGCTGCTGGATCGCGGCGCGCTCTGCGCCCAGGCCTCGGGCGTCAACGCCGGCACGCTGACGCTGCAGATGACGCGCGCCGCCCTGGTGCCGTATGCGCTGCAGGCTTGGCGCATGTGGATGACCACGCCGCAATGGCTGGACGGCGGCGACGTGCTGGCCCGCGTTCGCCCCGGGCTCTCGGTCGCCTTCACCGAGGCCGAGGCCGCCATGGTGGAGGAGCGCGCGCGGTTCCGTCGCCAGGCGGGAGCGCCGATCGAACTGGTCGGCCCGGCGCGGGCGCTGGAGATCGAGCCTGCCTTGAACCCGGCGCTGCTGCTGGCCGGCTACTGCGCCATGGATGGCTTCGCCAGCGCCTCGCTGACCGGCCGCGCCTTCCGCCCCGCCCTGCTCAACGCGGGCGTGGCCCTGCACGAGCGTTGCAGCGTGAGCGGGATCGACCCGGCGACCGGGGGCTTCTGCCTGCGCACCGCCGCCGGGCCGCTGCGCTGCGCCCGGGTGGTGCTCGCCGGCGGCGTTTGGTTGGAGCCGATGGCGGCCTGGCTTGGCGTCACGCTGCGCATCAAGACGCTGGTCAACCAACTGGTGGTGACGGAGAGGCTGCCGCCGGTGATGCGCAGCGTGCTCGGCGTGGCTTCGGGCCTGTTGTCGCTGAAGCAGTTCGACAATGGCTCGGTGCTGATCGGCGGCGGCTGGCAGGGGCTGGGGGACCGCGACGCCGGGCCGATGGCGGTGGTGCCCGAGAACCTGGTCGGCAATGTGCGCCTGGCCGCCTACACCATCCCGGCCCTGCGGGAGGCGCAGGTACTGCGAAGCTGGCTGGGGCTCGAGGCGGAGACCGCGGATGCGATGCCGGCAATCGGCCCTATGCCTGGTGTGCCGGATGCTTGGGTGATCGGGTCGGTGCATTCGGGCTACACGTCGGCACCGTATATGGGCAAGCTGCTGGCGCAGGCGATGCTGGGGCAGCCGCCCGAGCTGCCGCTGTTCCCGCTCGAGCGGCTGACGCTGCAGGAGGCCGCTTGATCCCTCTGGCAGCCGAGAACCGGTTTTACGGCATCTATCCCAGCACCATCCTGCCGATGGACCCGGCGTTCGCGCCGGACTGGGAGGCGTATGCCCGCCACACCGCGGACTGCGTGCTGCAGCCCGGCATCGTGGGCGTGCTCTGCAACGGCCATGCCGGCGAGAACTTCGTGCTGACCCGGCCGGAAAAGCGGCAGGCCGTGGCCGCCACCGTGGCGACGGTGGGCGCCAGCCGCATCGTGGTCGCCGGCGTGAACCAGGAGAGCAGCCTAGAGGCGGCCGAGGAGGCGCGCGAGGCGCAGGCGGCCGGGGCCGACGCCGTGATGGTGTTCGCCCCGAACAGCTTCGCGCTGGCGCAGGACGCCGAGATGGCCGAGCGCCACCACCGCAGCATCGCCGAGGCGGTGCCCGGACTGCCGCTGTTCCTGTTCCAGGCCAGCGTGGCGGCAGGCCGGATGGCTTACCCTCCCGCGGTGCTGGACCGCCTGCTGGACATCCCGGGCGTGGTTGGCATCAAGGAGGGTGGCTGGGAGGTGAACGGCTACGACGCGCTGCGCCGCCGGGTCAAAGCGCGCTGGCCCGGTGTGGCCGTGATGGCGAGCGGCGACGAGCACCTGCTGGCCTGCTTTGCGCATGGCTCGGATGGCAGCCTGGTGTCGCTGGCCGACATCGTGCCGCAGGAGATCGTGGCCCTGGACGCTGCCATGCGCCGCTCCGACCTTGCCGCGGCGCGGGCGCTGCATGAGCGGATCGAGCCGTTGGCCGACGCGATCTACGGCGCGCCGCCGCCGGGCCGGGCGACGGCGCGGATCAAGTGGTGCATGGCCGAACTCGGCCGCATCCCGTGCGCGGCGGTGCGCCCGCCGGTGAGCCCGGTCACGTCGGGCGAGGCGATGCTGCTGCGCGCGGCGCTGGACACAGTTGGCATGTAACATTCATCCGTCATCGCGAGCCGTAGGCGTGGCGATCCAGGCCCACGCGCGCACCATTGCCCGCTTGGCCCTGGATTGCTTCGTCGCAAGCGCTCCTCGCAATGACCACAAAGGTCTAAAAACCCCGGCGGATCTTGCCGATGAACTCGCGCGCGCGTGCCTGCTGCGCCTGGCCGAAGATGCTTGCCGGCGGCCCCGCCTCCACCACGCGGCCCTGGTCCATGAACGCCACCGTGGTCGAGATGTCGCGCACGAACCCCATCTCGTGCGACACCAGCAGCATCGTCATGCCCTCGCTGGCCAGCACCGCGATCGTCTCCAGCACTTCGGCGACCAGCTCCGGATCCAGCGCCGAGGTGACCTCGTCCAGCAGCAGGATTTCCGGGTGCAGCGCCAAGGCGCGAGCGATGGCCACGCGTTGCTGCTGCCCGCCGGAGAGCTCGTCGGGGTAGGCGTGCAGCTTGGCCGCCAGCCCCACCTTGCCCAGAATGGCGCGCGCTTCCGCCTCCACCTCGCGCCGGCCGCGGCGCTGCACCTGCACCGGCGCGAAGCAGACGTTCTGCAGCACGTTCATGTTCTGGAACAGGTTGTATTGCTGGAACACGATGGCCAGGCGGCTGCGCAGCGCGCGCAGGGCGGCCCGATTGCTGCTGTCCACCACCTGGCCGTCGAGCGAGATCGTGCCGCTGGCCGGCACCAGCAGCCCGGCCACTACCCGCAACACGCTCGACTTGCCGGAGCCCGACGGCCCGATCAGGCTGACGATCTCACCCTTGCCGACCGTGAGGTCCAGCCCGCGCAGGACCTCGGTGGCGCCGTAGCGGGCGGTGATGCCGGCAAGTTCGAGCTTTGCCATTCGCGAGTCGCTTACTTGAACTCTTCACTCAGCACGAGGCTCTCAACGCATTCTAGTCCCACCCGCGGGCCGACGCTAAACCCAAACGCGACGGACTTTTTATCTGTCCAGGTCCAATTAAGATCAGGTGGAAGAATGTCCGGTCCAGTGGGAAAAAACCGGGATGTCCCAGGCAGAGGTAGTGGTTCACTTCCTTCTAGTTTAGATCCCCATGGTGTTTGTGACGGCCACGTCAGGCAAACTCGCGCGGGCAAGAAGAAGTTGATACTTATCGTCCCTATGCTGGCTTTGCCGTGAACATCGCTGACGAACGTTTGGTACATCACAATCTCATATTGGCTTGCGTGAGGTATGTTGAGATTGAGCCCCGTCCAGTCCTGCCTTGACCAGTTTGGGTCATAGTGCTCTAGCCTAGGCGTTTGGCCCTTCAGTCCAATAATCTCCTTGGTCACATCAACGTCGCGAAGGTCCGCAAAGTCGATCAATCTCAGCACTTGCCTCATGAAGGCTTTCCCGTTGTCCAGATCGCGACGTTCAGCCTCTCGAGGATGGCTTTTCGCGTTAGCGCCCCCAATCAACGTTGCGAACGAGATCGCGCTCAAAAGGGTCACGCGCAGAGACGGCCCGGAACAACCGCCCTTGGCCTTACACCTCGATCCGGTCGCGATCGGAAGCTCCATGAGGCGCAATAGGAAAGGGCCGATCGTAGCCGTCAGAAATACGGGTCCGGCTTCACCGGGACGACGGGCGCGATGCCGAACCACTTGGTGTAGGTGTCGGTCATGAAGCCGGAGGCGCCCATCGAGTAGAGCGCCACGTTCAGCCAGTCCTTGAGGGTGGCATTGCCCTTGGCCACGCCGATGCAGTCGTAATCGACGTCGCCGCCCACCGGCTCCTTCAGCACCTTCCACGCCACCTGGTAGTTCTTCATGAAGTTGCCGAGGTAATCGACCACGTCGATCATCGCGTCGCCGCGGCCCTGCGCCAGCGCCCGCACCGCGTCGGGGTAGTTGTCGAGCAGCAGCAATTGGGCTTGCGGCAGGTTGGCCTTGATGAAGTCCACCGGCGTGGTGCCGCGCACCTGCACCAGGTGGATGTCCGGGCCGGCCAAGTCCTTCCAGGAGGTGTACGGCTTGGCCTGGGTGGTGAGCACGCTGAGCGCCTCGGTCTGGATCGGCACGGTGAAATCGACCACCTTGGCGCGGTCCGGCGTGCGGGTGAGCGCGCCCATGACGATATCCACCCGCCCGCTCGCCACGAACGGCACGCGGTCCGGCGATCCCACCTGCACGAACTGCACGTCGACACCGAGCAGCTTGGCCAGCCGGGTCGCGACATCCACGTCGTAGCCGACGATCTGGTTCTTGTCGTCGAACTCGGCGAGCGGCGGCAGGGTCGGGTTGACGCCGACCACCAGCTTCTTGGCGCTGAGGACCTGGTCCAGCGTATGGACCTGAGCGGCGGCGGGGAGGGCGAGCAACAGCCCGATGCACAGGACGGCGGCGCGCCGGAGCCAAGGTTGGGTCATCATGGGTTCCTCGTTTCGGACGATGTTTCAGCCAGGCCGGCGCGGAACAGCGCACCGGGATTGACCGTGTTCATCCGCCGGATTTCGTCCGCAGAAAAGCCCTCGCTCTCGACCAGCAGCATGAACTCGCGCATGCCTTCCACCGGGGGCGGCAGCAGGAAGATGCCGCAATCGCTCGACAGGATGGTGCGTTCCGGCCCGGCGGCGCGGATGCGCACGGCCATGTCGGCGATGGTCATGTTGCCGCCGGCCACCTTGTGTTTTTCCTCGTCCACATGGGTGAGCCCGACCGTGGTGGCGTGGGTGAGAATGTAGAACGAAAATTCGGCGTATGCCCCCGTGGCGGCGATGGCGCGGATTTCGTCCGGCGTGTAGCGGGAGCAATGCGTTCTGACCCGGCGCAGCCCGCGGCGCTGGGCCTCCTCCGCGAGCGCCACCGCCTCGCGGCCGGAGACGTGGCCGCAGTCGAACACCGCGTCGGCGCGGGCGCACAGCTCCATGATCTCGGGCACCGGGTCTGGCACCCGGCCGTTTTCGGGTACGAAGAACGTCGTCTCGAGGTAGGCCGGGCTGCGCCCCTCGCGCTCGGAAATGTAGCGGGTGTGGTGGGTCGGCAGGGAAATGAAGCGTGCGCCGGTGCCGGGTCCGAACGGCGGGCCGTAGCCGTAGCCGAGCGCTGCCCGCGCCGCCGCCGCGCTGACGCCGCCGCAGACCGGCTGCATGATGAGCCCGCCGAACACCTCGACCCCCAAATGGCCCAGCTCGCTCATCGCCAGGGCTGCGTAGCCGGCGCTGTTGCAGAAGTTGTCCATCAGCCCGATGGCGGCCATCCCCGCGGCGGCCGCCTGGCGCACGGCTTCGAACACGTTGACCGAGCGGCCGTTCAGATGCGGGCAGGCATGGATGTGGCAGTCGATCGCGCCGGTGAGATACTGGCTGCCGGGCATCATGAGACGACTCCTTCACTGGCGATGAGCAAGCTGTCGCGCGACGCGGGCCGGCCGGCGCGGCGTTCCGCCCAAGCCCCCAGCAGGCTGAGCGGGTAGCAGAGCAGAAAGTAGAGCACGAGGATGGTGCCGAAGCACAGGATCGCCGAGAACCCCTTGGTGTTCATGATCTTGGCCGCGTAGGTCAGCTCGAGCACGCCGAGTTGGGAGGCGATCGAAGTCGATTTGATGAAGCCGATCAGGTAGCCGATCATGGGCGGGATCATGACGGGCCAAGCTTGCGGCAGCATCACCCGCAACAGGATCTGCGGCCGAGAGAAGTTCATCGCTTCGGCCGCGTCGATCTGGTTGGCGTGGACCGACTCGAGCCCCGTCCGCACCAGCTCGGCGGAGAAGGCGGTCGCCGACAGCGAAACGGCAGTGAGCGCCACGATGAACAGCGGCGCCTGCCAGCCCAGCAACTGGAAGCCGAAGAACACGCAGAGCAGCTTGACCAGGAACGGGATGCGGCGGAACAGCTCGACGTACAACGTGGCCAGCACGCGCGCCGGCAGCAGGCGGACCAGCCGGGGCAGGCGCAGCACCGCCAAGCCAGCGCCCGCGGCAAGCCCGATCGCACCGCCGCCGAGCGACAAACCCACGGTCTGCAGCAGCGCCTGGCCGAACAGCAGCAGGTTGTAATGCGAGTAGAAGCGGGGCGCCTCGCGCAGCAATTCGGCCAGCATCAAACCAGCCGCATGCGCAGGCGGAACAATCGGCGCCCGGCCAGCGCCAGCAGCACGCTGGCCACGATCGTCAGCCCGACATAGTCGACCGCCGCGAGGGAGAAGATCTCGAACGAGCGGAACGTCTGCGCGTTGACGTTGTAGGCGCGGCCGGTGAGTTCCTCGATGCCGAAGATGGCGGCAATCGACGTGGTCATGGTCACCAGGATGTATTGGTTGGACAGCGCCGGGTAGACCGCGCGGCAGAGCTGGGGCAGCACAACGAAGCGCAGGGTTTGCAGCCGGCTCATGCCCAGTGTTTCCGCCGCGTCCAGCTCCTCGCGCCGCACGGCGTTGAAGCCGCCGCGCAAGGTCTCGGTGAGATAGGCGCCCTCGTTCAGCGCCAGGCCGATCAGCACCGCGGTGAACGGGCCGAGCAGGATGCCAGCTTCCGGAAGGCCGAAGAAGATGAAGAAGATCTGCACCAGCACGGGGGTGTTGAGGAACAGGATGACGTAGAGCCGCGCAATCCGCCCGGCGCTGCGGGGCAGGAAATGCATCAGCGAGGCGTTGCACAGGCCGATCAGGAAGCCGCCGAGAAAGGCGAGGAACGCCAACTCCAGCGAGACCAGTGCGCCGCCCAGCAGGTAGCCCGAGTAAGGCAGGACCTGGCCCCATTGCAGCGTGTAGGCCATTGACGCGTCCTCGCTCGACCGGGATCAGAACCAGGGGCTCACGGGCACCTTGGTGTCCATCGGGCGGCCGAACCATTTCTGCCACAGCGCCTCGATGGTGCCGTCGATATGGAGTTCGTAGAGCGCGATGGCGGTGTAGTCGCGCAGCGTGGCATTGCCTTTGGCCAAGCCGAAGCAGGACCAGGTGACGCCGAGTTCGGGCACCGCGATCAGCACCCACTTGGTGGCGCCATATTGCTTGTTCAGCCGGAACGACGCCGTGTCGATGCCGTCCACCGAGGCCATCGCCCGGCCTTGTGCGATGGCGCGGTCGCGGTCCTCGTAGTTGTCGAGCAGCAACAGGTGCGCCTTGCTGGCTCGCTTCTGCAGCACGGGGATCATCACGGTGCCGCGGACCTGCACCAGGGTGACGCCGTCGCGGTCGAGGTCGGCCATGCTGGTGATGCCGGTGTCGGCGCGGGTGATGATGCCGTAGTTCTCCGAATGGATCGGCATGCTGAAGTCGATCACTTTGGCACGGTCGGACGTGCGGCTCATCGCGCCCATGACGAGGTCGATCCGGTTGGTGGCGACGAAGGGCACGCGGTCTGGCGAGCCGACGGCGACGAGGGTGAGCTTGGTGCCCAACTTGCTGGCGATCAGCGCGGCCAATTCGGGCTCGAAACCGGTGATGGCGTTGGTGTCGTCATACATCGCGCGCGGCGGCAGGGTGGGGTTGACGCCGACCCGCAGCTCGCCGGCCTTGAGCACTTCGTCGAGCGTGGCGGCGCGTGCGGGGGCGCTGGCCAGGCCCACCAGCCCGGCCGCAAGCACGGGTGCGGCAAACGCAGTACGTCGGCGTAGCATGGGACCGGTCCAAACTCTGATTGCCCGCATCTAGCAAGAGCCATGCCCGATATAGCAAGAGCCATGCCCGCTTGCCGAACGGGTCGGGGGAGTGCTACCGGCGCTGCGGGGAACCTGACGCCGACCTCGTCCTCCTCGAGCATCTGCGGCTCGACGACGCATGCGTGCCGTGTCCGGCCTGCCGCTCGAGCGGACCGACTGCGCCCAGCCCCCGACTTCATCCGCGCCTAACTGACGCCTGACGTCCGACACCTGGAGTCTGATCATGCGCCGCCCAAGTGCCTTCGAAGAGCGTGCCCGTGAGCTGGCGGTTGCCGCCGGGCTCGACCCCGACGCCCGCGTCGCCCGGCCCGGCGAGGCGGACGGCGGCCGCGGCTGGCCGGCCTGGTGCAGCTTCCGCGAGGCCGCGCGCGCCGAACGGAGCGCCGAGCGCATCGCTGCCGTCGAGCTGCCGCCGCAGTCCGCCGCCTACGCCCGCGCGCCGCTCACCGTGTTCGGCCCGCACGAGGAGGCGACGCTCGGCCAGATGCGCAACTGCATGGCCGTGGGCAATGTGGTCGCCGGCGTGGTCTGCGCCGACGGGCACTTGGGCTACGCGCAGCCGGTGGGCGGCGTGATCGCCTATGAGCGGCAGATCAGCATCTCCGGCGTCGGTTTCGACATCGGCTGCGGAAACATGGCCGTCCGGCTAGACACGCCGTTCGCCGCCATCGCGGGTCGCGTGCCCGCCATCCTGGGCGACGTGCGCCGGGTCATCTCGTTCGGGGTCGGCCGCGCCAACGCCGAGCGGGTGCAGCACGCCCTGCTGGACGACGACGAGGCGTGGGCCGCCTCCGACATGGGCAGCTACCGCCAGAAGGCGGCGGCGCAGCTCGGCACGGTCGGGTCAGGCAACCACTACGTGGACCTGATGGTGGACGAGGCCGGCTTGGTCTGGATCGGCGTGCATTTCGGCAGCCGCGGACTGGGGCACACCAGCGCCACCCACTACCTGAGGGCGGCGGGCGGCAAGGACGGCATGCACGTGCCGCCCGCCGTGGTGGACGAGGCCAGCGAAGTGGGGCGCCGCTACATCGCCGCCATGGAACTCGCCGGGCGTTACTCATACGCCGGGCGGGAGTGGGTGGTGGAGCGCGTGCGCCAGATCATCGGCGGCGTGGTGACCGACATGGTGCACAACCACCACAACTACGCGTGGCGCGAGACGCATGCCGGGCGGGACCTGTGGGTGGTGCGCAAGGGCGCCACGCCGGCCTGGCCCGGTCAGCGCGGCTTCGTCGGCGGCTCCATGGGCGACGATGCCGTGATCGTCGAGGGGGTGGAAAGCCCGGCTTCGGCCGCGGCGCTGTACTCCACGGTGCACGGCGCCGGGCGGCTGTTCGGGCGCATGGCGGCCAAGCGGACCTTCACCCGGGCGCAGATGGACGCCTGGCTGACGGAGCGCGGCGTGCTGCTGTCCGGCGGCGACCTCGACGAAAGCCCGATGGCCTACCGCCGCCTGCCCGACGTGTTGGCCGAACACGCCGGCACCATCCGCGTGCTGCATACGCTGCGCCCGTTCGCGGTCGCGATGGCTGGGGAAGCGGAGTTCGACCCGTTCAAGGACTAAGGGCTTGTCCGGGCTGAACCCGAGATATCTGGCGGAGGGGGTGGGATTCGAACCCACGGTACGCTTGCACGTACAACAGTTTTCGAGACTGCCCCGATCGGCCACTCCGGCACCCCTCCGTGCGGCGGAGCTTTAACAACCTCGCCCCGCGCTGGCAAACGCCGATCCCACGGCTTGGCGGCACCAATCTTGCCTCGTCCGCCGCACCAAACCGGATGCACCCCCATGCCCAAGCGCTTCCATCTCGCCTGGTTCTGCAACTTCAGCGCCGGGGAGTGGAACCACCCCTACGCCCCCGCCACCCCGCCGTGGGACGGCAAGTTCTACGTCGAAATGGCCCAGGCAATGGAGCGGGCCTGCTTCGACTACATCATGCTCGAAGACACGCTGATGGTCTCCGAAGCCTATCGCGGCACCGCCGAGGCCACCCTGAAACACGCGCTGCAAGCCCCCAAGCACGACCCGATGCCGCTCGCCGCCATGATCGCCGCCGCCACCAGCCGCATGGGCGTGGTGGCGACCATGAGCACCATGGCCTACCCGCCGTTCCTGCTGGCCCGCCTCTCCGCCACGCTCGACCACATCGCCGGCGGGCGGTTCGGCTGGAACATCGTGACCTCGGGGGAGGACGCGGCGGCGCAGAACTTCGGCATGGACGAGCTGCCCCCCCGCGGGCAGCGCTACGACATGGCCGACGAATACGTCGAACTGGTGTGCCGCCTGTTCGACTCCTGGGAGCCCGGCGCCGTGGTGATGGATCGCCCCAGCGGCACCTTCGCCGACCACACCAGGGTCAAGCCGATCCATTTCGAGGGCCGCTTCTTCAAGTGCCGCGGGCCGCTCAATACGGTACCGTCACCGCAAGGCCGCCCGACCTTCGTGCAGGCGGGGGGCTCGCCGCGCGGGCGGGAGTTCGCCGCCCGGACCGCCGACAGCATCATCGCCACCGCCAATGGCTATGCCGGCATGAAGGCCTATCGCGACGACGTGCGCGCGCGGGCCGCCGCCGCCGGGCGCAACCCAGACGATATCAAGGTGCTGTTCCTGGTCTATCCGGTGATCGCCGAGACCAACGCGGAGGCCTGGGCCAAGCACCGCCGCATGGTGGACAGCCCGGCCTTCATCGAGTCCGCCCTGGCGGCGATCGGCACCGTGACCGACATCGATTTCTCCCAGTTCGACCTCGACCAGGAGCTGCCGCCGCTCACCACCAACGGCGAGCAGGGTTCGCTCGACAAGTTCGCGCAATGGGGCAGCGGCAAGACGTTGCGCCAGCTCACGGCCGAGCGGTTCGAGAGCGGCTTGCAGTTGATCGGCACGCCGGACGAGGTGGCGGACAAGATGGGCGAGGCGATGGCGGCGATCGGCGGCGACGGCTTTCTGGTGAGCACGCCGTTTCAACGCTCCAGCCGGTTGCGGGTGGTGGAGATCACCGAGGGGCTGGTGCCGGCGCTGCAGCGGCGCGGGCTGGTGCGGACGCGCTATGAGGGCAGCACGCTGCGCGAGGTGTTGCGGGAGTTCTGACCCATTGGCACGCCGCTTGCTGGCCCTCACCCCGACCCTCTCCCAGAGGGAGAGGGAGATGAGGAGGACCTTCTCGAGGGAGGGGCCCACCGACCGGAGGCTGCATCGCATGACTTCGTTGTCCCTGCTGTTCGGTGCAAATGGCTGGGCGCCGCTGCTGCTGCAGGGCGCCACCATCACTGCGCTGCTCGCGCTCAGCACCGTGCCGCTGGCCTTCGGCGTCGGGCTGATACTGGCCCTGGCGCGGCAATCGCCCTGGCGCGCACTGCGGGCCAGCGGCGAGGCCTACACCACATTCTTCCGCGGCATCCCCGACCTGCTCGCCCTTTTCATCGTCTATTTCGGCCTGCAAGCCCTGATCGACCGGCTCAGCCGAGCCCTGGCGCTGCACAGCCATATCGAGGTCAGCGCCTTCCTCTCCGGCGTCATCGCGCTCAGCGCCGTCGCGGCCGCCTTTTCCAGCGAGGTCTGGCTCGCCGCCTTCACCGCCGTGCCGCGCACCCAGTCCGAGGCGGCGCGCTCGCTCGGTTTGACCCGGCGGCACACCTTCACCCTCGTCGTGCTGCCGCAACTGGCCCGCGTGGCGCTGCCGGGCCTGGGCAACGTCTGGACCATCCTGCTGAAGGACACGTCGCTGGTCTCCACCCTGGCGGTGATGGACCTGCTGCGCGCCGCGTCGGAAGCGGCCAAGAACACGCATGACCCGCTGCTGTTCTACGGCGCGGCGGCGGCGGCCTATCTCGTGATCAGCATCGTCTCCACCGGCGGCCAGGCCCTGCTCGAGCGCCGCTTCGCCCGCGGGTATGCCTGATGCACGGGTTGCTGAGCTTCCTGATCAACCCGGAACTGCTGGACGAATACAGCTGGCGCCTGATCGCCGGCGTGCAGGTGACGGCCGAGGTGGTGGCGCTGTCGTGTTCGATCGGCTTCGTGCTGGCATGGCCGCTGTGCTGGGCACGGGGCTCCCGCTTCAAGCTGCTGTCCTGGGCGGTGATCGGCTACGTCACCGTGTTCCGCGGTACGCCGCTGCTGTGCCAGCTCTACCTGGTTTACTACGGCGGGGGCGAGCTGCGCCCGGCGCTGGCTTCGGTGGGGCTGTGGACGTTCTTCCGGGACGCGTTCTTCTGCTGCATCTTCGCCTTCAGCCTGAACACGGGAGCGTATCAGTCGGAAATCCTGCGCGGCGCCATCGCCTCGGTGCCGAAGGGACAGCGCGAGGCCGCCGCGGCGCTCGGGCTCTCCCGGTGGCAGATCGGCCGCCGGGTGATCTTTCCGCAGGCGTTTGTGGTGGCGCTGCGCCCGCTCGGCAACGAATTGGTCAGCATGATCAAGGCAAGCGCGCTGGCCGCCATCGTCACCTTGCTGGACTTGATGGGGCAGACCCGCTTCGTGTTCGCCCGCACCTTCGATTTTTCGATCTATCTCTATGCGGCCGTCATCTATTTGGCCGTAGTGGAGGCGATCCGGCGGGTGTGGCTGCTCATCGAGCACCGCGCGTCCGCGCATTTGCGGACGACCGCACCGCAGCGCGCCGCCTTGGCGCCGGCCGAGCCGGGCCGCGAGGACACCATGGCCGAGCCCGCTTTGGTCGAGGCCCGGTAGTCGTAGCTCCCTCTCCCGTCCTTCGCGGGAGAGGGAGCTAGGCTTCGGCGCGCGCAAGTCTGGGCATGACAAGAGCGGGCGGTTTGGCTCGCCCGGTGCGATAGCCCCGCGCGCGCGGGCAGGCAGGCAGCCCTGCTCGCGGGCGCTTGAACGCCGCCATGGCAACTGCCAGCGCCGGTTCGCGTGAATGTATCAATCATTCACATTGGCCCGCTCCATCGGTCCAGAGAGCACCGGCTCCAGGGGACGTCCATGCAACGACACGATGAGCAACGACACGATGGCGACGACCCAGACGAACTCGTCCTGCCGCTCTCGGCCGAGGTGCTGACGGTCAGCAAGCGGGTGACCGGCGAACGCGTGTCGGTGCGGCGCGAAACCCGGACCCGTGAGGCGACCGTCGATGAACTCCTGACCGATGAGACGGTTGTGGTCGAGCGTGTGCCGATCGGTCGTTACGTCGACGCGGTGCCGGCCGTACGTGAGGAGGGCGACTGCACCATCCTTCCGGTGGTGGAGGAAGTCGCTGTCGTCGTCCGCCGTCTTTTGCTGCGCGAGGAGGTCTGGCTGCGCCGGGTCAGGACCTCGCGCCACCATGTCGAAACGGTAACGCTGCGCGAGCAGCAGGCCGTTATCGCCCGCGCGCCACTGGATGTGGCCGCGGACTCTGTCCCGTTTCGTGAACCGGGGCCTGTTTCGCAAACGCCGTTCGCTATCAACGCTTCCAGGAGAATGCCAGTGAGTGAAGAAACCATTGTTGCCGTGTTCGACACCGTCGCCCATGCCGACGCCGCCGTGGCGGATCTAAAGACGGCCCGCGTGCCCGAGAGCGCCATCACCCGCCACGCCAGCGAGGCGTCGGGCGCAACAGGGGCGACCGTCGGCACGACCCCGGGGTCTGCGCGGGACGAGGGCTTTTGGTCCTCGCTGTTTGGCGGCACCACGACCGACGAACAAGTCTATGACCACAGCGTGACGACGGGTGGTTCCGTCGTTGTCGTCAAGACGCCGACCGAGCAGGCGGACTCCGTTGCGACGATCCTCGAGCGGCATAGCCCGATCGATCTCGACGAGCGGGCCGGCAGCTATGGCTACAGCACGCAGGCGGCCGGCACCTCCGCCGGGATGGCGGCGACCGCAACCACGGCCACCAGCTCCTATGCCGCCGGCACCTCGGCCACGGACCGCGTGGGGACGACGGCAGGCACGGAGGCAGAAGGCGGCGTGTTGCGGCTCTCCGAGGAAAGCCTCGCCGTGGGCAAGCGCCTGGTCAATCGCGGTGGCACGCGCATCCGCCGCTATGTGGTGGAGCACGCCGCAGAAGCGGACGTCACGTTGCGCACCGAGAGCATCCAGGTTGAGCGCCGGCCCGTGACCGACGCGACGGCATCGACTGCCGATTTCACCGACAAGACGATCGAGATGACGGCGACCGCTGAAGAGGCGGTGGTCGGCAAGACGAGTCGGGTGGTCGAGGAGGTTTCCCTGCGCAAGGAGGCGAGCGACCGGACCGAGACTGTCCGCGACACGGTGCGCCGCCAGGAGGTCGAGGTCGAGCAGGTGCCCGGCACCGAGACCACCACGACCGACACGACCGCCATCCCGCCCGCCAACCGCACCACGCCTCGGTAATTGCAACGGCCCGGGAGCGCGCTGCTTCCGGGCCACTGCCTGCTACACTCTCGTCATGCCAAGCCTTGAGCCTGGCATCCACGGAGTGCCGACGTGACCAGCCGACTACGGTGCCATGCCAAGCCCAAGCGCTTGGCCCATCTCGCGGATCGCCTCGATCTTCGCCGCGAACGCCGACCAGTCGTCCCGCTCGGCGATCGGCGCCCAGATCGCTTCCACCTCCTCGATCAGCAATGTGCAAGGCGTCTCCCGCTGGAAGTAAGCGTGGGACGGCCGCCCTGGGCACGTGTAGTCGGCGAGCGCCGTGCGGGCTGGTGCGAAGGCCTCGCCAAATTGGGCCCCCCAGTCACCCCCGCACGCATCGAAGAAAGCCTGCTCGAACGGCATCTGGCTCTCCGCCAACCCCGCCCACCAGCTTTGCGCCAGCGCCGCGTCCGCCTCCGTCCCCGCTGGCGTCAGCCCGAGACGGCGGATGGTCGCCTGGTCGTATTCCGCGCGGAAGGCGGGACCGAACTCCTCCAAGACGGCAATCAGCGCGTCCTTGCCGGCGAACGGCAGCAGGCATTCGGCGAGTCGGGTGAGGTTCCACTGCAGGGTCTCGGGCTGCCGGCCATAGGCGTAGAGCCCGGTCTCGTCGAAATAGGCGGCGGTGAATGCCGGGTCGTAGGTCGGCAGCCAGCGCCACGGGCCATAGTCGAAGCTTTCGCCCGTGATGTTGATGTTGTCCGTGTTCAGCACGCCATGCACGAAGCCCGCCGCCATCCACTGGCCGCCGAGCCGCGCGACCCGGCGGCAGACCTCGGCCAAGAACGCCGCCGCCCGCTCGGCCAGGTCGTCCCGCCAGGCCTCGGGCAGGTAGGTCCGCACGGCGTAATCCAGCAGCCGCTCCAGCGCCGCCTGGTCGCCGAGCACCGCCTGGCGCTGGAACGAGCCGATGCGGATATGGCCGTGGCTGAGGCGCACCAGCACGGCGCTGCGGGTCGGCGCCGGCTCGTCGTAGCGCACCAACTCCTCGCCGGTTTCCACCAGGCTGAGCGACTTGGAGGTGTAGACGCCCTGCGCCTCGAGCATTTCCGTCGCCAGCACCTCGCGCACGCCGCCCTTCAGCGTCAGCCGCCCGTCGCCGGAGCGCGACCAGGGCGTGGTGCCGCTGCCTTTGGTGCCGAGGTCCAGCAGCCGGCCGTCCACCAGGTCGTGCATCTGGGCGTAGAGGAAGCCGCGCCCGTCGCCCAGTTCGGGGTTGTAGTTGCGGAATTGGTGCCCGTGGTAGCGCAGCGCGAGCGGGGCGGGGTGGCTGCCCGGCAGCGGCTGAAAGCGGGCCATGCAGTCCAGCCACTCGGCCTCGCTCAGGCCCTGCAGCCCGATGCGGCCGGCCCAGCGCTGGTCGCGATGGCGCAGGATGGCCTGTGGGAAGGCGGCGGGCGCCACCACGTCGTAGAAGGCGTCCCCGAGCGCCGCGTGGGCTGTCGAGGGACGGAAGCCGGGTCCGATCGGCATGGAGAGCCTCCGTCTGGGTGTTGGATAGAGAACCGATGCATCCAACCGACTTGCGCAGCCAGCAGTTTCGTCGTCGTCCAGCCTGAAAATATCTCCTTCTCGCGCGCGGGAGAGGGTCGGGGTGAGGGTGCGAGGGCCGCGATCCCTGGAAGCAATGGATCGATTTCGCTGGATTATACATGCCCAAAGAGGCCCTCACCCCGACCCTCTCCCGTGAAGGACGGGAGAGGGAGAGAATGCTTCTCTACCGCGTGCGCGGATGGAGACTATGTGTGTGATCCAGCGTCCACGGCGAGCGACGGAAGAGAACGGCGTTAGAGCATGATTGCTTCTGATAGGCGAAGCAATCATGCTCTAACTCTTTGTTTGAGAGGCTGATTCACGCATCAGGTTGTTTCAACCTGATGCGATCAGGCTCTAGCTGGCGATCAGCTCCCGGATACGGCTGGCGAGGGCTTCGACGGCGAAAGGCTTGGTCAGGATGTGCATGCCCTGCTGCAGCGGGCCGCGGCCGAACTCCGCATTCTCCGCATAGCCAGTGATGAACAGCACCTTCAGCTCCGGGCGCAGCGCGCGGCCGGCCTCTGCCACCTGCCACCCGTTCATGCCGCCGGGCAGGCCGACATCGGTCACCAGCAGGTCGATGTGGTGGTCGGAGCGCAGCACCTCGAGCCCGCTGCGCCCGTCAGCCGCCTCGATCGTGCGATAGCCGAGGTCGTCCATGACGTCGGTCACCAGCATGCGCACGGTCAACTCGTCGTCCACCACCAGCACGGTCTCGCCGTGGCCGATACGGGGCGTGCGGCTGACCTCGCCCACCACATCGGCTAGCTGCACCGCCCCAACGAAGCGGGGCAGGTAGAGCCACAGCGTGCTGCCGGCGCCGACTTCGGACTCGATGCGGACCTGGCCGCCGGACTGCCGGGCAAAGCCATAGATCATCGACAGGCCGAGCCCGGTGCCTTGCCCGATCGGCTTGGTGGTGAAGAACGGGTCGAACGCCTTGGCGATCACCTCGGGGGGCATCCCCGTCCCAGTATCGCTCACGCTGAGCGCCACATAGGCGCCGGGCGCCAGCTCCCGCGCCGCCGCGTCCTGGGCGCCGAACTCCTGGTTGCCGGTGCGGATGGTAAGCTTGCCGCCGTCCGGCATGGCGTCTCGCGCGTTGATGCACAGGTTGAGCAGCGCGTTCTCCAACTGGCTCTGGTCCACCATGGTGTTCCAAAGCCCGTGCGCGCCTTCGACCAGGACCGTCACCGAGGGCCCCATGGTGCGGCGGATCAGCTCCTCGAGGCCATCGATCAGGTGGTTGACGTCGGTGGCCTTGGGTTCGAGCGTCTGGCGGCGGGAGAACGCCAGCAGCCGGTGGGTCAGCGCGGCCGCCCGGTTGGCGGCGCCCTGGGCGGCGGTCACATAGCGGTTCACGTCCGTCAGCCGGCCCTGTGCCACCCGCGTCCGCAATAGCTCCAGGCTGCCGGTGATGCCCGTGAGCAGATTGTTGAAGTCGTGCGCCAATCCGCCCGTGAGCTGCCCCACCGCTTCCATCTTCTGCGATTGCCGCAGCGCCGCTTCGGTCGCCATCAGCGCCTCCGTGCGATTGGCCACCTGCACCTCCAGCGATGTGGCCAGGCGGCGCAGGTCTTGCTCGGCGCGGCGGCGTTCGACCACCATGCGGGTGCGCAGCGCGACCTCGGTGATGAAGCCGAGCTTGTCGCTGGACCAGTCCCGCGGTGAATCGCTGGCCAGGTAGAGCATCGCCACCAGGCCCGTCTGTTCCGTGACTGGTACGCTGATGAAGGCCTGGACGTGCAACGCGGCGAGGCTTGCGGCATGGGCGGCGGTGCGGCGGTCCTTGCGCACGTCGCGCACCACGACCGGTTGGCCGCCACTCAGCGCCTCCGTGTGCAGCGCGAACGCCTGCAGCGGGAATTGCCCCTGGATCGGCGCCAGGCCCGGGGCGTGCCAACCCTGCTCGACCGACACCGTTTGCCGCAGCGGGTCCACCGTGCAGTAGCCGACGCGGCTGACCTCGAGCGTGCGGCCGAGGATTTCCGCGGCGGCGGCTACCAGTTCGGCCGGCGTTTCGAGGGTGCGGAAGCGGCTGTCGAGTTCCAGCAAGGCGCGGCTGCTGGCCTCGGCCTTCTTGCGCTCGGTGATGTCCAGCGCGGTGCCGGCAAGGCGCAGGGCCGTGCCGGTGCTCGCGTGCATCACCTGCGCACGGGCATCCACCCAGCCGGCGCCGCCGTCGGGCCGGATCACCCGCATCTCGAACTGGAAGTCGCTGCCGGTGGTCACGCTATGGCCCACGGCCGCTTCCATCGCCTCGCGGTCCTGCAGATGCATCGCGTCCACGAGGTTGGCGTAGGTGAAGTCGTGGCCGGGATCGCGGCCGAAGATCTCCCGGCAGATGGCCGACGTCATGAGTTCGCCGGTGCGCAGGTCCAGCTCCCAGATGCCGAGCCGGCCAGCTTGGGTGGCGAAGCGCAGCCGCGCCTCGCTCTCTTCCTGCCCGCGCAAGCGGTCGCTCAGCTCGGCGAGCAAGGCAGCGTTGTGGTTCTCCAGCCCCGCCAGCCGCTCGCGCTCGAGGGTCACATCCACCTGGCTAGCGAAGAAATAGGCCAAGTTGCCGCCTCCATCTCGTACCGGCGCCAACAACAGGCGGTTCCAGAACGGCTCGCCAGTCTTGCGGTGGTTGCGCACGTCGATCTCGATCGCCTGGGCGCGCTTCACCGCATCGCGGATGCGACGGACCGTTTCCCAGTCGGTCTCCGCGCCCTGCAGGAAGCGGCAGTTGCGGCCGACGATCTCCTCCCGTGCATAGCCGGTCAGCCGGCAGAACGCGTCGTTGGCAAACACCACGGGATTGTCGGGGATCCGCGGGTTGGTGATGATCATCGGCATCCACGTGGCGCGCACCGCCGAAACGAACGGGTCGGTGCCGCCGCGAAGGCCTTTCAACACCGCGCCGATCCACGCCTCATCTCTGTCGATGTCCGCTTGGCTAGTCCCGGGCTGCGCGTGAGCGCCCAATTCATTCATATAATAGAACTCTGTCTCATCTCCTTATCTAGACGCACCGGGCTGCGCTTTCGTTCCCGGCCTCATTCATGGTCGGGGTCACAAGGTTTTGGTGCGGCCAAATGGCCCGGCTCGTCGCGGTATCTCGCCCCGATCAGAAACTCTCGATTGCCCTCTGGCCCGGTGATCGGGCTCGGTTCCACCCCCAGGACGGCCCAGCCGGGCAGGGCAGCCCACCAGCGCGCAATCGTCTCGCACACGGTCTCGTGCACCGCCGGGTCGCGCACGACTCCGCCTTTGCCGACATGCTCCGGCCCGGCCTCGAACTGCGGCTTGATCAGCGCCACCGCCCAGGCGCCCGCGGCGCAGCAGGCGAGCGGCGCGGGCAGCAGCGTGCGCAGCCCGATGAAGCTCGCGTCGCAAACCAGCGCGGCCACGCTCTCGTCGAGCACGAGATGGCGGGCATTGGTGCGTTCGCGCACCGTCACTCGCGGGTCGTTGCGCAGTTTCCAGGCCAGTTGGCCGTGGCCGACATCGACCGCGATCACCCGCGCCGCACCGCCGGCGAGCAGCACGTCGGTGAAGCCGCCGGTGGAGGCGCCGATGTCCAGGCAGACCCGCCCGGCGGGCGAGAGGGCGAAGTGCGCCAGCCCATGCGCGAGCTTCAGGCCGCCGCGCGAGACCCAGGGATGGTCCTGCCCCTTGACCTCGAGCGGGCTGTCCGGCGGCAGGCTTTGGCCGGCCTTTTCGACCCGGCGTTCGCCCGCGAACACCTTTCCCGCCAGGATCAGCGCCTGGCCGCGCGCCCGGCTCTCGACCAGGCCGCGGTCGAGCAGGAGCTGGTCGGCGCGGACGGACTTCACCGCCCGCGGACGGCCTGGATGAAGGCAGTGACCAGCGCCGGGTCTTTCAGCCCGGGGGCGCGCTCGACGCCGGAACTCACGTCCACCGCGTGGGCGCCGGTGGCGGCGATGGCGGCGGCGACGTTGCCGGGTGTGAGCCCGCCCGCCAGCAGCCAGGGGCCCGGGGCCGCCCAGCCGTGCAGCACCGACCAGTCGAACGGAGCCGCGTTTCCGCCCGGCCGGGTGGCGCCAGCGGGGGGCTTGGCATCCAGCAGCAGGGCATCGGCGCCGTCCAGCGCGGTCGGCAGGTCGGCTGCGGACTCGATGCCGACCGGCCGCCACACCGGCCGGCCGAAGCGGGCGCGCAGGGCGGCGGCGCGGGCGGCGCTGGCCACCACCTGCAGCACGTCCAGCGCACAGACCGCAAGCACGTCGGCCACCGCTGCGTCGGTCGGGTCGACGAACAGGCCGACGGTGATCGGCGACGCATGGATGGCGATGGCGCGGGCGGCGGCGGGGGCGATGAAGCGCGGCGACGGCGGGAAGAACACGAAGCCGACATAGTCCGCGTCTTGAGCCGCTTCGTAGGCCTCCGGCGTGGTCAGCCCGCAGATTTTGACCTGGGTGGCCGTGGCGTCAGTGCTCGACCACTTGCACCGCGGTGCCGGGACCATGACCGGCCACTGGGCGCGGCCGCATCGTCTCGAGCTGCTCCTCCAGGGCGCGGACGCGGCGTTCGGCCCGGCGCGCCCGGCGGCGTTGCGCCACCGAGTTCATGCCAACCACCAACGCGCCGAGCACGAAGAACACGGCACTCGCGCCCAGCACCGCCAGCGAGATAGGGAGTTGCCAGGTGAGATCGGTGGGCCAAAACCCGAGCGAGACCGGCTGCTGGTTGGAGAGTGCGAACACCACCAGCACCAGAATGAACGGGGCGACGAAGATAAATCCCAACATCAGGCGATCACCCGTTCGCGCGACGAGGCACGTACGGGCCGGCCGCCGCGATTGACTCGTTCGCGCAGTTCCTTGCCGGCCTTGAAGAACGGCACGGCTTTTTCATCCACTGGCACGGCCTCGCCGGTGCGCGGGTTGCGCCCGGTCCGTGCGTCGCGCCGCTTGACGGTGAAGGCGCCGAAGCCGCGCAGCTCTACCCGTTCGCCCCGCGCCAGGGCGGCGGTGATTTCGTCGAAAATCGTGCTGACGATGATGTCCACATCCCGACCGAGAAGATGGGGATTGGCCGCCGCCAATTCGGCAATAAGTTCCGATTTCGTCATGACAGCGGCGCTCCAAGCCCGTTAAAACTGCCAGACTCGCCGCGGGCCGTCAACAGTAACGTCTTCAAACAAAACGTTCTTTCTTTACAGGCGTGATGCGTCGCCCGTGGGCTTGTACACGCGGACGCGCCTTGGTATGACGCAGCGGTAACGCTGCCGGAGATGGCGATGGATTGGCAAGACCGTATTGAGAGCTACTGCCGATTGACCAAGTTCCCGCGCAGCCTGTTCCTCAGCGAGGATGGCCGGGTGGTGGGCACCTGGATCATGGGCAACGACTACCGCGTCCGCTCGGGTTACTACGGCGGCTATCCGGCGGGCTATCTGCGCCGGGTCGCAGCCTTGTTCCCGGATCGCCGGCGCGTGTTGCACGTGTTCAGCGGCAAGGTCGACCTCAGCGCCATGCCGGGGGACACGGTGGACTGCAACCCCGCGATGCAGCCGGATTGGCTCGCCGACGCGCATGACCTCTCCGCCGTGCCGCTGGCGGAGTATGACCTGGTGCTGGCGGACCCGCCGTACAGCATCGAGGACGCCGAGCGCTACCAGACGACGATGGTGCAGCGCAACGTCGTCATGCGGTCGCTGGCGGCGGGAATGGCGGAAGGCGCCCGCGTGGTGTGGCTGGACCAGGTGCTGCCGATGTATCGCAAGGACCAATGGCTGATCGAGGGGGTGATCGGGATGGTGAAGAGCACCAACCACCGGTTCCGGGTGGTGACGATCTTTCGTCGGTTGGCTGGCACCATGAAAGCTCCCTCTCCCGCTTGCGGGAGAGGGGTGGGGTGAGGGGGCTTTGCCGAGAGCGACCACTCTGGCTGTGTGAGAGCCACCCTCACCCCGACCCTCTCCCGCCGGCGGGAGAGGGAGAACGTGTGCGGGGAGTGCTATACGTCTGGCAGCGCGGCGACCGTGCGGAGCGCGTCGGCCACGCCTGGGGCGGCGGCGAGGATCGGGGCGCCCGATTTCGGCCCGTCGCGGTACATGAAGCCACTCACCACCGCCCCCGATTCCGCCAGAATGGCCAGCGCCGCCGCTACGTCCCACAGGTTGATGTGCATCTCGACATAGCCGTCCAGCAGCCCGGCCGCGACCTCGGCCAGGCCCAACGCGCCCGAGCCGCCCGCGCGCAGCATCGACCCGGCGCCCATCACCCGCGCGCACAACGCCATGTAGTCCTTGGTTGGCTTGCGGGGCGACCAGCCGCACTCCACGATGGCGCGGGACAGCGTGGCGGTGGCGGCTGGCCGGATCGGGTAACCGTTGAGCGTGGCGCCATGGCCGATCCAGCCGGCATAGGTATCGCCTAAGCGCGGCGCCACCAACACGCCCAGCAGCGGCGTGCGGTCCTGCACCAGGCCGAGCGAAACCGCCCAGCGCGAGCCGCCATGGGCGAAATTGCTGGTGCCGTCGATCGGGTCCACCACCCAGCGCAGCACGCCGTCGCGCGTGGCGCCGCCCTCTTCGCCCTGGAAGCCGTCTTCCGGGAACGCCTCCATCAAGGCGTTGGAGAGATAGGCTTCGACGGCGCCATCCGCCTCGGTCAGCCAGTCCTGGGCGCTCTTCAGCGTGGCGCTGTCGGAGCCCGGCGGCGGCTGCATGGAGATGGCCAGCGCCGCGGCCTCGGTACATGCGGTCTGCGCCAGGTTGAAGCGGCTCTCGAGATCGGTCATCGGATTCCTGCGCGCATGAAGCTTTGGACGAACTGCCGCTGGAACAGCAGGAAGGCGATCAGCAGGGGGGCGGCCGTCATCAGCGTGGCGGCGCAGATCACCGACCAATCCACGCCCTGCTCGGTAGAGGCAAACACCGACAAGCCCACGGTGAGCGGCCGCGTGGTGACGGAGTTGGTGATCACCAGCGGCCAGAGGAAGTTGTTCCAATGGTAGCTGACCAGCACCAGCGCATAGGCGATATAGGTGGGGCGGGCCAACGGAACATAAACCCGCCAGATGGTGGCGAGCAGCCCCGAGCCTTCCAGCCGCGCCGCGTCGTCCAGCTCCTGCGGCACTTGGCGGAAGGTCTGCCGCAGCAGGAAGATGCCGAAGGCCGAGCCTAAGTAGGGCAGGGCGATGCCGCTGATGCTGTCCACCAGGCCGATATGCGCCAGGGTGGTGTAGTTGGCGACGAGCAGCACGTCCGGCATCACCATGAGCTGCAGCAGCACGACGCCGAACACCCAGTCACGGCCGGGAAAACGCATGCGGGCGAAAGCGTAGGCCGCCGGGGTGCAGAGCACGAACTGCGCCACGAGCACCATCGTCACCAGCAGGAAGGTGTTGAGCAGGTAGCGCGGGAACGGCGCTGCGGCCCAGGCGACGGCGAAGTTGTGCCAGGTCAGCGGCGCGAGCGGCGCGAAATGCGTGGCATAGGCGGCCGGGTGGATCGCCGCCCAGACCGCATACAGCAGCGGCAGCAGCCAGACGAAGCCGAGCAGCCAGGAGGCGAGACTGGTGAAGCCGTCCGCCGCCCTCATCGGTAGTGCACGCGGCGGCCGAACACGCCGAATTGCAGCGCCGCCACCGAGCCCAGGATCAGCAACAGGACGACCGTCAACGCGGCCGCCATCGACGTGTCCTGGAAGCGGAAGCCGGTTTCATAGATGTAGTAGAGGAGGAGGTTGGTTGCATTGTCGGGGCCGCCCTGTGTCATGACCACCACGTGGTCGACCAGACGGAAGGCGTTTACCACGGCATTGACGAGTACGAACAGCGTGGTGGGCATCAGTAACGGCAGGGTGACCCGGCGGAAGTAGTATGAGCTGCTGGCGCCCTCGAGCCGCCCGGCTTCCTGCAGCACGGGCGGCAGGGTTTGCAGCGCGGCGAGATAGAAGATCATGAAGAACCCGGCCTCCTTCCAGATCGTCACCGCCATGAGGGAGGGGAGCGCGAGCGCCGGGTCTCCCAGCCAGTTGTGGCGGCCGAAGCCGAGTGCGCCGAGCACCTGGTCGAGCAGGCCATAATCGGGCGTGTAGAAGAACAACCAGATGTTGGCGATGGCGATCAGCGGCAGCATGGTGGGCAGGAAGAACGCCATGCGCAGGGCGGCGCGGCCGGGAACGGCACGATTGACCGCCAGCGCCATGGTGAGGGCGAGCACCACCGAGGCGGGAATGGTGACGAGCGCGTAGACGACGTTGTTGCGCAAGGCTTGGAAGAACACCGGGTCGTGCAGCATGGCGTCGTAATTGCCGGCGCCGACCCAGTGCGCCGGGTGCGAGCCGCGCGGCGTGGAGTAGAGGCTGTCGATGAGGGTGGCGACGGCGGGCCAATGGGTGAACGCGACGAGGAACGCCAGCGCGGGCAGCAGGAGGAGCCAGGCATAGATGGTTTCGCGGCGCATGTGAACTTGCTTTCTTCTCCCTCTCCCTCTGGGAGAGGGCCGGGGTGAGGGGGCCACACACCGCCATCCTGCGAGCGGCCCCCTCACCCAACCCTCTCCCAGAGGGAGAGGGCTTTTAGCAGGGGGCGGGACTTATAGGTACGGCCTAAGCACACGCGTGGCGCCGGCTTGCGCCTCGGCCAGCGCGGCGGCGGGCTGCTTGGTGCCGTTTAGCACCGCCTGGATCTGATCGGTCAGCGTCGACTGGATGCGCTGGTTCTCGAACGTGGACAGCTCGCCGGTGGCGACCGGCAGGAAGTCCCGCGCCACCGCGGCGGCCGGGAAGCCGTTCATGTACTGCTTGAGCGCTGGCGTCTCATACGCGGCCGGCGAGGTCGCGATGTAGCCGGTGTGGATCGACCAGTCCGCGGCGCGTTCCGGCGTGGTCAGCCATTGCACGAAGCGCAGGCTCGCCTCGCGTTCGGCGGCGCTGGCGTGCTTGAACAGGTAGATGTTGCCGCCGCCCACCACCGTGCGCGGGCTCTCCTTGCCCGGAATGCCGGCCACGCCGAACGGGAATTTCGCCTTGTCCCTCACGTTGCTGAGATTGCCCGTCGTGTGCCAGATGATGGCGCTGTTGCCCTCGAGAAAATCCGGCGACAGCGTGGGCCAGGCGGTGATGCCGGGAGGCGTCTCGGCGGGCTGCAGGCTGCGCCAGAAAGTGAGCGCCTCCACCGCCTTGGGGGCGTCGAAATAGGTGACGTTGCCGGCGTCGTTCATCAACGGCTGCATCACGCCGTTGGTCAGCGCGCCGAAGGTCCATTGGGCATTGCCTAAGTCCCCGGCGATCTTCATGCCCCAGCGCGTCACCCGGTCGCCGTCGCGCTTGGTGAGTTTCTGCGCGATGTCGGCCAGGCCCTGCCAGGTGGTGGGGAACTTGTCCGGGTCGAGCCCCACCTCGGTGAAGGCCTGCTTGTTGTAATACGCGATCATGGTCGAGCGCTGGAACGGCACCGACCAGGTCTTGCCGTCCACGTGGCTGTTGGCCAGGAACGCGGGATAGAACCCGGCGAGCCACTGCTTGCCGTTCGCATCGAGCCCGATCTCGTCCAGGCTCACCAGCACGTCGGCATCCTGCAGGCTGTGGATTTCCGCCGCCAGCAACACGGCAAATTGCGGGCCCTGGCCGGCATGGATGGCGGTGAGCGCCTTGGTCAGCGTCTCCCCATAGTTGCCGGCATAGACGGGCGTGACGGTGATGCCCGTCGTGGCCTTGTAGTCGGCGCAGTAGCCGTCGATCACGGCGGGGATCGGGCCGCCCACTGCGATCGGGTAGTAGAATGTGAGCTGCTGCACGGTCTGCGCGCGCAGGATGGCGGGGGCGGCGAGCGCGCCCGCCAGCACGGTGCGGCGGCGGATCATTGATAGCTCCGCAGCACGCGGGTGGCGCTGGCCTGCGCCTCCGCCAAGGCGTCGCCGGGCTGCTTGCTGCCGGTCAGCGCCGCCTGCAGCGCCACGTTCAGCGACTGCGTCACGCGCTCGTTCTCGTGGGTGGACAGCTCGGCCACGGCGTATTGCAACTGGTCGCGCGCGACGGCGGCGGCCGGGAAGTCGGACACGTAGGCCTTCATGGCGGGGGTCTCCCAAGCGTCGGGGCGGGTGGCGACATAGCCGGTGTCCATGCCCCAGGCGGCGGCGCGCTCGGGGCTGGTGATCCATTGCACGAAGCGCAGGGCGGCGGCGCGCTGCGCGGGCGGGGCGGCCTTCAGCAGGTAGAAGTTGCCGCCGCCGGTCGGGCTGCCGCGCCGCTGGTCCGCCGGCAGCATGGCGACGCCGAACGGGAAGCTCGCGTTCTTGCGAATGTTGGAGAGGTTGCCGGTGGTGGTCCAGACGATGGCGGCGCGCTGCTCGAGGAAGTCGCGCGGGGTGGTGCCCCATTCCACCAGCCCGGGCGGGGAGGCGCCGGTTTTGCCGAGCGCGATCCAGTAGTCCAGCGCGCTGCGGGTGGCGGGCGTGTCGAAGCTCACGGCGGTGCCGTCTGCGTTCGCCAATGTGCCGCCCGCTTCGGCCACCAGCGCCTGATACAGCCAATAGGCGAACGCGCCCGAGGCCGGGATTTCGACGCCCCAGCGCGCGTCCTTTTTTGACAGCTTGGCGGCGGCCTCGGCATGCGCGGCCCAGGTGGCGGGGGGCTGCGCCGGGTCGAGCCCGGCCTCGCGGAAGGCGGTCTCGTTGAAATACATCACGATGGTGGAGCGCTGGAACGGCACGCCCCACTCATGCCCGCCGATCTGCGTGTTGCGCAGGAACGCCGGGTAGAAGCCGGCCAGCCAGTCCTTGGTGCCGTCCAGCGTGTCGAACGGGACGACCAGTTCGGCGTCGATCAGCGTGTAGACGTCGGTGGACAGCAGCACCGCCAGAGCGGGCGCGGTGCCGGATGTCGCGGCGGTCTGCACCTTGGTCAGCGTGTCGGTGTAGCTGCCGGCGTAGATCGGGTTGAGCGTGACGTCCGGGTTGGCGCGCATGAAATCCTGCGCGTAGCCGTCCATGATCTTGGTGATCGGGCCGCCCACGGCGACGGGGAACATGAAGTCCAGCGTCACCTTGGCTTGCGCGCGCGCCACCAGCGGAGCGGCCAGGCCGGCGGCGACCAGCGTGCGGCGGGAGAGTGTCATGCGAGGGCGTCCTCTGGTTGCAGGCGCAGGCCGGCGGCGTCGAAATAGTGCAGGTCCGCCGGGTCGAAGCCGAGCGCCACGTCGCTGCCGGGGGGCGGCATGACCTGGCCCGGCACCCGCGCCACCAGCGGGGCGGCGCCGAGCATGAGCTGCAGGTTGGTGTCCGCGCCGAGATACTCCGCATGCTCCAGCCGGGCGGCGAACCCGCCGCGCTCGAGCCGCATGGCCTCGGGCCGGATGCCCACCGTGTGCGCCCCTTCAGGCGCCGGGCCGAACGACCCGGCGGGCAGCAGGTTCATCGGCGGCGTGCCGATGAAGGCGGCGGCAAAGCGCGTGGCGGGGCGAGCGTAGAGCAGGGCAGGGGCCGCGTCCTGCTCCACCCGGCCGCCGCGCAGCAGCACGACCTGGTCGGCCATCGCCATCGCCTCGGTCTGGTCGTGCGTCACGTAGAGCATGGTCATGCCCAGGCGGCGCTGCAGCGCCAGGATCTCGCGGCGCATGTCGGCGCGCAACTGGGCGTCCAGGTTGGAGAGCGGCTCGTCCATCAGGCAGATCCGCGCCTGCGCCACCACCGCGCGGCCGAGCGCCACGCGCTGCTGCTGCCCGCCGGAGAGCTGGCCGGGGCGGCGGCCCAGCAGCGCGTCCAGCCCCAGCATGGCGGCGGCGGCCTCCAGCCGGCGGGCGCGCTCGGCGGCCGGAACGTGGCGGGCGCGCAGGCCGAACACGATGTTCTCCGCCACCGTGAGATGCGGGAACAGCGCGTAGGACTGGAACACCATGCCGATGCCGCGCTGCGCCGGGGCCAGCTCGGTCACGTCCCGCCCGCCGATCCAGACGCGGCCCTCGGTCGGCTGCTCCAGCCCGGCGGCGATGCGCAGGCAGGTGCTCTTGCCGCAGCCGGAGGGGCCGAGCAGCACGGCGAACTGGCCCGCGCCGACGGTGACGCTCACGCCGTCCAGCGCGGCGCCACCGGGCCAGCGCTTCACCAGCCCGTCCAGCCGCAGCTCGGCGCCGCCCAAGGGTGTCATTTGCGTCATGGTGGAGTGGGTCTAGTTCAGTGCGTTCGCGGTGCAAAATGGCAGTATGATGACGCTTGCCCGGCGCGGGGCTGGGCGGTTAGTTCGGGGCGCATGACGGTGGCGGGCGTGCGGGTGTGAAGGTGATCGGGCTCACGGGCGGGATCGGGATGGGCAAGTCCACCGCCGCCGCCGCGTTCCGCCGCGCGCGCATCCCGGTGTTCGACGCCGACGCCGCGGTGCATTGGCTGCAGGCCCCCGGCGGCCCCGTGTTGCCCGCGCTCGCCGCCGCCTTCCCGGGCGTGGTGACGGAGGGGCGGCTGGACCGTGCGGCGCTGCGCCGGGCCGTGGTGGGGGACGAGGCGGCGATGGCGCGGCTGGAGGCGATCATGCACCCGGCGGTGCGCCGGCTGGAGCGCGCCTTCCTCGCCCGCGCCCGCAGCGCCGGCGCCCCCGCCGTGGTGCTGGACATTCCGCTGCTGTTCGAGACGGGCGGCCAGTCGCGGGTGGACACTGTGGTGGTGGTGTCGGCGCCGCGTGCGGTGCAGGTGGCGCGGGTGCGGCGGCGGGGCCTTTCGGACGCGCAGATCGCCGCTATCATCGCGCGACAGATGCCCGATTCGCAGAAACGCCGCCGCGCCGACCTTGTGGTTCGCACGGGGCTCTCCCGCTTCCACGCGCTGCGCCCGTTGCGGCGGTTGATTCGGAGTTTGCGCGGGTGAGCCGTTCGGTGCTGTTCGACACCGAGACCACCGGGCTCGACCCGCTGACCGGCGACCGCATCATCGAGATTGCGGCGCTGGAGCTGGTGCGGGATTTGCCGACGGGGGTGACGTTCCACCGCCTGATCGACCCCGAGCGCGACATCGACCCCGACGCCACCCGCGTGCATGGCCTGACCCGGCTGGACCTGGCGGGCAAGCCCCGGTTTGGCGAGATCGTGGACGATTTCCTGGCCTTCATCGGCGAGGACCCGCTGGTGGCGCACAACGCCGGGTTCGATTTCGGCTTCTTGAACGCGGAGTTGGCGCGGCTGGGGCGGCCGAGCGTGTGCGTGTCGCGCAAGGTGGACACGCTCGAGCTGGCGCGGGTGCGGTTTCCTGGGCTGCCGAACAGTCTGGACGCGCTGTGCCGCCGCTTCGCGATCGACCTGTCGGAGCGCACGAACCACAACGCGCTGCTGGACTGCCGGCTGCTGGCCGAGGTGTATATCGAGCTGACGGGGGGTCGGCAGCGCGGGTTGTCGCTGGTGGCGGAGCGGGCGGAGTCGGTGCTGCCGGTGGTGACGTATCAGGCGAGCGGCGCGCGGGTGCCGCGGGTGGTGGTGGTGAGTGCGGCGGAGTTGGCGGCGCATGCGGCGTTTGTGGGGAGGTTGAAGGAGGCGGTTTGGGGGTTGGGGTAGGATGATTTATCAAGTTGAGCAGTCCACGTGACGCAAATTGGCCCGCTGGGTGCTATTTACTCCTTCGACGTAGGACGGGCAGAAAACTGATCGTATAGACGCGTTGTTTGTTGGGTACCTTGTAACAGGAAAGTCCAGCCGTGTTTGAAAAGCCCGCTCTTTCCGACATGTTAAACGAAAGCGACGTTGAGCAAAAGTTCATCTATCCTCTTCTTATAAGTCCTGCTCCTTACGGATTTGGGATTGATAAGTCGGTCATACACACAAAGCAAAATATCCGTAAGCTACGCATAGGAAAGGGTAGCGAGGCAAAAATATACTTCCCGGACTACCTGATAGTTAAAGGTGGGTTCCCGATTGTCATAGGTGAGGCGAAAACACCAGGTAGTGACCTTCGCGAAGCCTTTCGAGAAGGTCGACTTTACGCCGCAGAGCTAAATGCAACGTTTCCTGCGGGTCTAAATCCTCTTACTCGTTTGTTCAGCACGGATGGTCTTTGGCTTTTTGCCGGCTATGCGGATCAGGCTGAGCCTACAATCATCGCCCATTACGACCAGATATCGACCTATTCGCCGCAGATGTCTGAATTGCATCATCTGTTCGGCTCTGTTGAGCTGGAGAAAGCAGCTAAGATTCTCTACTCGCTATTTAAGCCATCGAAGTGGACCAAAGCACGGCTTCGCGTCGGTGGAATGGCAACCCAGCTTGAAGAAGTGTCGTTGAATTCGTTTGGTTCAACTATATCCGCGGATTTCGCTCATGTTTTCAACCCAACATCAAGACAGGACCGCGTGAAGATAGCGCGGGACGGCTACGTAAATTCGGCCAGAAAGCAGAGGTATGTGGGCTCTATTGACCGTGTAATTAGGGCTTCTGCCAGTATCTCAGAGTCAGTTTCTCGCACAATCGAGAACACTAGCAAGCCCCATGAAATAATTGCTCCTTTCTTAAGTAAGAGACAGCTTGAACATCAGGTTCTACTCATAATTGGTAGTGTTGGATCAGGAAAATCGACTTTTATTGATTTCGTTCAAGAAGTTGCTTTACCGGGGAATGTCAAGGACGCGACCGTATGGGTGCACTTAGATATGAACGTTGCCGATATTTCTCAAAATGGCATTTTCGATTGGATACGAAATGAAACCGTAAGTTCGCTTCAGAAGTCTTATCCGCAGCTTGATTTTGATGAACTTGACGTTCTCAAGAAAATCTACAGTGTCGAGGTGAATAAGTTTGCGAAGGGCGTAGGTAAACTCTTTGCTAACCCATCATTGTATGATGAGCGGCTGGCAGCAATCCTTTCTGAAGCCGACGCTAATCTAGATACTCGAATGAAGAGTATGTGTCGTTTTTGTGGCAACGAGCGTGGAAGACTTATCGTTGTTGTTATGGATAATTGCGATAAGAGGTTACGCGATGAACAACTACTAATGTTCCAGGTTGCCCAGTGGCTTCAGAAGACCTTCCGGGTTCTCGTTATACTGCCGTTGAGAGAGGAGACATTTGATAATCATCGAAACCAACCACCTTTGGACACGGCGCTTAAGGACATGGTTTTCAGAATTGAACCTGCGTCGTTTCAGGACGTGCTTAGCGCTCGCATACAGATTGCGAAATTAGAGATATTGGCAACGCCGTTGCGTCAAGTGGCCTACACCACACCCAACGGCATCCGTGTCGAGTTGGATGCTGCAGAGCAGGCTTCCTATCTAGAGTCAATCCTAAGATCGGTTTTCGAGCATAGCCATCAAATCAGAGATTTGATCGTTGGTTTGGCTGGCCGTAATTTGCGTTTAGCACTCGAAATCTTCATGGAGTTTTGCACAAGCGGTTATTTGACAGAGGATCATATTTTCCAAATGCGTCAAGCTCATGGGCGGTATGTTTTGCCGCTTGAGGTTTCGTTGGCTGTGCTTCTACGTCGAGGAAGGCGGTTTTACGATAGCGATCATGCTTACCTTAAGAACATGTGCGCTATTGAGCCTGACGACCAACGGCCAAACTACTTCAGCAGGCTTCTTGTTCTTGGCTGGCTTGCGGCACGAGTTAAAACCGTCGGGACCAAAGGGCTCACCGGTTATTTCCCGATCGGGACGATGGAGGCTGAACTTAGCGCGTATGGCGTAGAACAAACCGCAGTTAGGAGAGAGATTGAGTACCTAGCGGAAGCTTATTGCCTAACCAGCGAGGACTTCAGGGTCCAGGGCCTTCAAGAAAATGATCTAATCTGTTTAGGGTCCGCCGGAGCTGCGCACATGGAGATCATGGCAAATCCCCATTTTTGGGCGGCGGTTGCTGAAGATACGTGGACAGACGATGTGAGTTTAGCCGAGGAAATTGCAACCAGAATATCGAACATCCAAGGTCAACACGAAATTAAGACAATCTACAAGAATGCTCGGGCTGTTCTAGAAATGCTAAAGATCGCTTACGAACGAGAGCGCCTAGCTAGCGAAGCCATCTTAGACGAAAGTAAATTTGGTGCCTTGGCTAATCTAACGAGCGCCGTTGATGGTCTTCGCGTTTTGGAGCGCCAACTGGTTCCACCCGCTTGGATGGAAGTTGATAGCAAATATCGGGTCGGTCGGGTTTACAAAGGAAAGATGACAAATAGAAAAGAGTTCGGGATTTTCGTTGAGCTAGAAAAAGGTGTGTCAGGTCTGCTTCATGTGTCGAGAATACCTTCCACTATTCCGCAGGTTCAAACATACGTCCCTGGAGGGTCGATCTACGTTAAGGTTCTAACAGTGCATAAACTCGAGAAGCGGATAGAGCTCGGTTGGTCGCGCCAATCTGACGAGAGCGATGTGGCGGGCGTTTGATTCCGGTGCTTCATCCTTTTTGAAACTCCTGTTTGTGATTTGCCCTGGAAACGGACGACAAAATGTGCCATGACCGCAGCGTGAACGTTGCTCAGAGATCTGGCAGGGGACCTTGCAACTCGGTTCACATTTCATTAAACATGAATGGCTATCTTGGTTCACGGCGTACGCACAAAGCGGAAGCCGGACTTAAAATTGTCGTGCTAACCTTATCAAAGGATTGTGGTGTTGGCTTAAGTTGAAAGCGGACCGTTTGTTCAGAGTGTCTTAGTGATTTGGATGGGTGGTGGGTGCTAGCCCGCCACCCTAGGCACGTTAGTCTAAGCTGCCTCCACAAACTGCAGCGCCGCCAGCCGCGCGTACAGCCCCCCGCCCCGCACCAGCGCCTCATGCGTCCCGCTCGCCACCACGCGGCCGCCGTCCATCACCACGATCCGGTCGGCCCGGCGCACCGTCGCCAGGCGGTGCGCGATCACCAGCGTCGTCCGCCCCGCCGACAGCGCCGCCAAGGCGCGTTGCACGGCGTGCTCGCTCTCCGCGTCCAGCGCGCTGGTGGCCTCGTCCAGCAGCAGCACCGCCGGGTCGCGCAGGATGGCGCGGGCGATCGCGATGCGCTGGCGCTGGCCGCCGGACAAGCGCACTCCCTTTTCGCCCAGGAACGTGTCCCAGCCCTGGGGCAACGCGTCCAGGAAGTCGCAATGGGCGGCGCGGGCGGCGGCGCGGACGGCGGCGTCGGGGGCGTCGGGGCGGCCGAAGCGGATATTGGTCCAGGCGTCGGCGCCAAACACCACCGGGTCCTGCGGCACCAAACCCAAACGCGACCGAACATCCGCCGGGTCGGCCGCGCGCAAATCCACGCCGTCGAGCCGGATGGCGCCAGACGCCGGGTCGTAGAACCGCAGCAGGAGCTGCAGCACCGTCGTCTTGCCCGCGCCGGAGGGGCCGACCAGCGCCACCGTCTCGCCGGGCTCGACCGTCAGCGAGAAGCCGTGCAGCGCCGCGGTGTCGGGGCGGGCCGGGTAGTGGAATACCACGTCCTCGAACACGACCCGGCCCACGGGCGGCAGCGGCAACGCCACCGGGTGGGGCGGGGGGGCGATGGCGGGCTGCTCGGCCAGCAGCTCGGCGATGCGGTCGGCGGCGCCGGCGGCGCGCTGCAACTCGCCCCACAGCTCGCTCAGCCCGGCGCCGGAGGTGGCGACGATCACGGCGTAGAACACGAACGCGGAGAGCGCGCCGCCGCTCAGCCGCCCGGCCAGAACCTGCTGCCCGCCCACCCACAAGGCCAGCGTGATGGCGCCGCAGCCGAGCAGGATCACGATGAAGATCACTGCCGCACGGGAGGCGATGCGGGCGCGGGCGGCGGCCACCGACGCCTCGGTCGCAGCAGCGTAGCGGGCGCGGGCGAACGGCTCCCCGGTGAACGCCTGCACGGTGCGCAGCGCGTTCAGCGTTTCCTCGGCCAGCGCGCCCAGGTCGGCGATGCGCTCCTGCGACACGCGGGAGAGGCGGCGCTCGCGGCGGGAGAACACCACCAGCGGCACCACCACCAGCGGCACCACGGCGGCCACCAAGGCGGAGAGCAGCGGCGAGGTGATCACCAGCATGGCGAACGCGCCCACCAGCAGCAGGCTCGAGCGCAGCCATTGCGACAGCGCCGAGCCGGTCAGCGCCTGCAGCACCGCCGTGTCCGCCTGCAGCCGGGACAGCACGTCGCCGGTGCGGGCGGTCTCGAACCAGGCGGGGGAGAGCGCGATCACGCGGCTGAACACGGCCTGCCGCAGGTCCGCGCCAACGCGCTCGCCGAGCCAGGTGATGAGGCTGAAGCGCGCGCTGGTGGCCACCGCGAGCAGCGCCACCACGGCGGCGACGGCCAGAGCGGTGGCGTTCAGCCGCGCGGGGCTGTGGCTGGCGAACCCGCCGTCGATCAGGTGGCGCAGGCCCTGCCCCAGCGCCAGCAGCAGCCCGGCGGCGGCGAGCAGGGCGGTGATGGCGCCGGCCGTCTGCAGCCGGTAGCGCAGCAGGAACGGCAGCAGCAGCCGCAGCGCGCCCGATTTGTTCACTTACTCGGCCATAGTGCGGCGGAACGCCTCGGCGTAGTCCGGATGCCAGCGGGACAGCGCCGGGCGGTTGCGGATGATGTCCTCTGCGGCCCAGCGCATGCGCTTCTCGTCCATCGCGCGGGTGGTATCGTTGTCGGGGCAGAGGATGTAGAAATCGCCGGCATCCAGTCGTTGTAGCATGAAGTCAATCACCTGCTCAGCCGTCCAGGCGCCGTCCGGCTTGGTGCTGGTGCGCACGCGGGTGAAGCCGGTGAAGGTGAAGCCGGGGATCAGCAGGTGGGCGCTGACCGGCGTGCCGAGCAGGTCGTGCGCCAGCCCTTCGGTGAGCGCCTTGATGCCGGCCTTGCTGACGTTGTAGGCGGTGTCGCCGGGCGGCGTGGTGATGCCCTGTTTCGATCCGGTGTTGATGATCAGCGCCGGCCGCCCCGCCGCCACCAGAGTCGGGGTGAACGCCTGCACGCCGTTGATGACGCCCCAGAGATTGGTCTCCAGGATCGCGCGCCAACGTTCCGGCCCGGCGGCGATGCTGCCGCCGCCCTCGCGCCCGGCGTTGTTCATCACCACGGCGAGGTCGCCGAAGTGCTCGAGCGCCTCTTCGCGCAGGGCGATCACGGAGGCGGTTTGGCTCACGTCGGTCAGCACGGCGAGCACGCGGGCGCCGCTCGCGGCCAGGGCGGCGGCTTCCCGCTCGAGGCTGGCTTCGTCGATGTCGGCCATGCACACGGACAGCCCCATGGCGGCCAAGCGCTGGGCGGCGGCCAGGCCGATGCCGCTGGCCGCCCCGGTGATGACGGCGGTGCGGCCCGGCGTGAGGGCGGGGTGGGTCATCGGCAGAGGTCCTTCATGCGAACGGCCTGCCGTATGTGGGGCGCGGTTACGCCGCCTCCACCCACACCGAGGTGTCGTGGAACACCGCGCCGCCTGCCGGGCCGGCCGGGGCGTCGGAGGTGAGCGCGTTGATGCCGATGCCGCCGTTCCAATCCGCGTTCGGCCACACGCCTTCCGCGATCACCACGCCGCTCTGCTGCCCCTCCGTGATGGACGCGTGCAGCTCCACCGCCCCTCGGGCATTGCCCAGCCGCACCCGGCTGCCCTCGGTGATGCCGAGCAGGGCCGCGTCCGCCGGGCACAGCCGCACGGTGGGGCGCCCCTCGCGCTTGCGGGACCCGGCGGTCTCGGTAAACGTCGAGTTCAGAAACTGGCGCGGCGGCGGCGCCACCAGTCGGAACGGCCCGGCGTCGTCATTCAGTTCGGCATGGTCGGGAAGGGCGGGCAGCCCCTCGATATGCGGGCCGAGCGCCGCCCAGTCCGGCGCGAAACGGAACTTGCCGTCCGGGTGGCCGAAGCCGGTGAGGTGGTGGCTGCGGGCGAAATCGGGCTGCGCGTCGACCCAGCGGCGCTGCCGCAGCGCCTCCACGTCCGGCCAGCCGGACACGCGCAGGGTTTCGTCGGCCATCTCCAGCGCCGTCATGCCGAAGCCGCGGTGCTCGGCGCCGAGGCGGGCGGCCAGCGCACAAACCACCTCGTGGTTGGAGCGCGCCTCGCCGGGTGGTGGGGTCAATTGGGGGCCGAGCTGGATGTGGCTGTGGCCGCCGGCCTGGTAGATGTCGTCGTGCTCGAAGAACATGGTGGCGGGCAGCACCACGTCGGCGAGCTGGGCGGTGTCGGTCATGAACTGGTCGTGCACGGCGACGAACAGGTCCTCGCGCAACATTCCCGCGCGCACCCGGTGGCTGTCCGGCGCGATGCTGGCCGGGTTGCTGCTCTGGATCAGGATGGCGTGGACCGGCGGGCCGCCGCACAGGGCCGCCGGGTCGTTGGTGAGAACGCTGGCGATGCGGCTCATGTCCAGCTCGCGGATGGACTTGTCGCGGTGCTCGAGGCCCTCGATCAGCGTCTTGTCCCAGCCGTAGATGCCGCGCTGGCTCCAGGTGGCGCCGCCGCCCTCGTGCTGCCACTTGCCGCACACGGTGGGCAGGCAGGTGACGGCGTGCATGTTGGCGGCGCCGTTGCGGCTGCGGGTGAAGCCGTAGCCGACGCGGATGAACGCGCGCTGCGTGGTGCCATACAGCCGGGCGAAGGTTTCGATCTCGGCCACGCTGAGCCCGGTGATGCCGGCGGCCCAATCCGGCCCGCGGCTGGCCAGGTGCGCCTCGAGCTCGGCGGGGCGGTCGGCGTGGCGCTGCATGAAGCCGCGGTCGGCGTATCCGTCGCGGAAGGCCACGTGCATGGCGGCGCAGGCCAGCGCTGCGTCGGTGCCGGGCCGGAGCGCGAGGTGCATGTCGGCGGTGGCGGCGCTGGGGGTGCGGTAGGGGTCGATCACCACCAATTGGGCGCCCCGTTCCTTCCGGGCGCGGGTGATGTGGCTCATCAGGTTGACCTGGGTGGACACGGGATTGCCGCCCCACACCACGATCAGGTCGGACCCGGCGATCTCACGCGTATCGGGCCCCCAGATGTCGCCCACCCCAGCCTGCCACCCGGCGGCGGCGATGGCGGTGCAGATCGTCATCTTCTGCCGCGAGTAGCCCATCACGTTGCGCAGCCGCTCGATGCCGTCGCGCTGCACCAGCCCCATCGTGCCGGCGGAGTGATACGGCCAGACGGCGAGCTTGCCGTGCTCGGCTTCGGCCTGGCGGAACGCGGTGGCGATGCGGTCGAGCGCGTCGTCCCAAGAGATGCGGGTGAACTGGCCGGAGCCTTTCGGGCCGGTGCGCAACAGCGGGTGGGTCAGGCGGTCCGGGTGGTGGGCGCGTTCGGCGTAGCGCGCCACTTTCGCGCAGACCACGCCCGAGGTGTAGCTGTTGTCCGCGCCCCGCACGGCGCCGATGCGGCTGCCGTCCAGCACCTCCACGTCCAGCGCGCAGGCGGAGGGGCAATCATGCGGACAGACCGAGGAGCGGACGTCGCGCGAACCGGGCGTGTCGAGGGGCATGGGCAGACTATGCGTCCGCAGCCTGGCAGAAGCCAAGCCGTCTCGCGCCCGCGTGGTCTCCCCAATGCCGCGGCTGGGCGGCGCCATGCAGCCAATGCACCAGGGTGACGACGTCGAACACCGGCAGCCCGGTCGCCTCCGCCACGGCGGCGGCGTAGGGCGGCATGTTGGTGCATTCTAGCACGATGGCGCCAACGTCCGGATGCGCCGAGACCAGCCGGTCGGCGGCCGCCAGCACATCATCAGCGGCGGCCTCGGTGTCCAGGTCCTCGCGCGCACCCTGGATCAGCACGGGGAACAGCTCGCGCCCGTCGTCGCAGCCCTCGATGGGGGTGTCGGGGGGGACGCCGGCAGCGGCGAGGTGCGCCGGCGTGAGGGTGGCCGCGGAAATGGTGATCACACCCACCCTGCGGCCCGGCGGCAGGGTCGCTTGCACCCACGGCACCTGCATCAGCGCGCTGGCAGCAACCGGGCGGCCGGTGTGGGCGGCGATCTCGCGGCCGAACGGGGCCAGGAAACCGCAATTGGTGGTGAGCACGGTGGCGCCCATGGCCACCAGCTCGTCGGCGGCGTCGAGGAACGGGCGCAACAAACCCGCCGCGCCGCCCAACACCACGCGCTCCGGGCTGGCGCCGCGCACCACCCGGTAGTGCACCGGGAACGGCCAGGTGGTGGCGTTGCCCATGTCGCCGGGCACGCGGGCGAAGCGGGCCTCCAGCATCAAGATCCCCAGCACCGCGCCGTAAACCGCCTGCCCGCCCCGCGCGACCGCCATCCTTGCCTCCCTGCTTGGCCCGGTGGATGCTGCGGCAAAGCAAGCGGAGGGGGAAGCATGGCCTATCCATTCACAGGCGAGGACCTGGAGGCGCTGGCGGTCTGGGACACGCCGACCATCTGCAACGGGCTCGAGCTGATCGTGCCGGAGCGGCGGGCGATCGGGTTCACCACCGGGGCGATGGTGGCGGCGGTGCCCGAGGGCAAGCCGATCGTGGGCCTGGCGCGCGTGGGTTTCATCCGCGCCAAGGAGGCGCCGCGCGCCCCGGCCGCCGACCGGCTGGACTGGTATGACTATGTCGGCGCGGCCGAGATGCCGACCGTGGTCGTGCTGCAGGACCTGGACGACGAGCCCGGCTATGGCGCCTGGTGGGGCGAGGTGCATTCCACGGTGCACAAGGCCTTGGGCGCGCTCGGCTGCGTGACCAACGGCTCGTTCCGGGACACGGCGATGCTGGCGCCGGGTTTCCAGATCGTGGCGGGCAAGGTGGGGCCGAGCCATGCGCATGTGCACATGGTGTCGTTCGGCCAGCCCGTGAACATCTTCGGGATGAACTGCGCGCATGACGACGTGGTGCATGCGGACGCGCATGGCGCGGTGGTGATCCCGGCGGCGGCGGTGAAGCAGTTGCCGGCGGCGATCGAGCTGGTGGCGCGGCGCGAGAAGGTGATCCTGGACGTGTGCGCCGACCCGGCGTTCACCCCGGCGATGCTGCGCGCCGCGGTGCTGCGGTCGGGGGAAATACATTAGGGGAGCGACCGCCCTCCCCACTTGTCATCTCCTTCTCCCTCTGGGAGAGGGTCGGGGTGAGGAGCCCAGGTGTGAGGGCGTGTGCGCGTGGCCCCTCACCCAACCCTCTCCCAGGGGGAGAGGGCTTTCATTTTCAGGCGGGCAGGGAGGCGGGCTGTCGGCAACCCCTACGTGATCGCGCTCGTCCGGCCCTGCTTGCGGGACTGCCAGAGCGCCACGAAGTCGATCGGCTGCAGCAGCACGGGGGGGAAGCCGCCGTCGCGGGTGATGTCGGCCAGGATGTTGCGGGCAAAAGGGAACAACAGCTTCGGGCATTCGGTCAGCAGCACCGGATCGATGGAGTTCTCCGGAATGCCATTGAGGGTGAACACGCCCGCATAGGACAGCTCGGCGATGAATGCGACGTTCGCCGCTTCGTTTGGCTCAGTCCCTTTGGCTTTCATTATCAGCACCACCTCAAAGATATTCCTTGCTTCCTCGAGCCGCCGTCGCTCCACGCTCAGACTAAGTTGCACAGCAGGCTGCGCACGCAACGTTGTAAAGATCTTCGGTGCGCCCGGCGCCTCAAAAGACAGGTCCTTAATGAATTGAATGTTCACGATCAGCGCCGGGGCTTCCGGTGGGATGTTCGGACTGTCGGTGGTGGCCGCTTCGGCCATTGAGGTCGTCTCAGACATAGCGCGTGCTCCTGGTCACTATTTCTCAGTTTGCGGGCGGTAGCACGGCCGAACCCCGCCCGCTAGCTAGCATAACATCATGTATGTTAGCCTTGCGGACCTTTATCCTGCGAGAGCAGCAAAGCTCCAAGGGTTATATGCTCGGGAGGCCGTGTCCGCGCCCTTCTTCTTGTTTAACAAGTTACGACTCGAAGACAGCAGCACGGGTGGACAGTGCCACGGCCCGTCTTTTCGGCGTGAGTCGGGCGCCGTGCCCGTCATTGACAAACCGCCTGAAAGTGCGCTTGTGAACAAGGCGAGAATGACGAAAAGCTCCGTTGGAGCAGAATGACATCCTCGCATGCATCATCTGCGAGGACGCCTTGTCCACTTACGTCGTTCCCACGCGCAAGTCGTTCTTTGCCGAGGCGATTTCGACCATCGCGCAAGCCCTGTTCCTGGCTAAGAACGGCGACACGATCAGGGTAGAGCCAGGGTGTTACCAGGAAGACCTCACGATCACGAAGTCGGTGACGCTGACCGGCGCGGGGCGGGAAGAGGTCTCAATCAAAGGGTCGGTTGTCGTCAGCGGAGGCCGATGCCGGATCAGCAATCTGAACGTCCGCGGCAGTGCTAAACACGGGATTTCGGTCGTCGGCCGCGACACGAGTGCGACGATGTCCAAGGTCCTTGTACACGAAATTGGCTTGAACGGGATCAATGCTTCCAGCGGCGCAACGGCCGAACTGTTCGGCGTAGAGGTATTCAACACCCAATATGCGGCCGTTTCCGTCCGTGAGGGTGCCAGTGTAACCGCCCGTGACTGCCGCCTTCACGACACGCCGAGCAACGCCGTTTACGTCGCTAGCGGTGGGAAGATCAACCTTGAGCGTCTGGAGGCTTTCGGTTGCGTCGGTCCTGCAATTTTCGTCGGCGAGTATGGGTCGAAATGCATGGTATTGAGAGCACGAGTCTATCGGTGCGAGGGCGACGGCATCGCTGTTCTCGACAATGCAGTTGCAACGATTGTCGACTCTGAGTTTAGTGATGTTAAGGGCACAGGCATCAGCGCAGGTAAGGGCGCGTCGGTGCAAGTGGAAGCTACAACCTTCACCAACAGTACGAAGCCCGCTATCTATGTTTTCTCCGCTGGAACTAGCCTGCGCCTGCAGGATAGCGTCCTGCGGGACTGCACCAGCAACTTAATACTCGTGGAGAACGGTGCGAGCGCGACGGTCGCCGGGGGCGAGCTATTGGGTGGCGTCTTTCCTTGCGTTGCCGCGACCGGAGCCGGTTCGTCGGTAAGCCTTGAGGACACCGCACTTCGGCACGGGGACAGCGCTGTCTTTGTAACCGACCACGCTACCGCTAACCTGACACGTTGTGTGATAACCGGCTTCGCAAAGGCAGCTTGCCAAGCGGTTAAAGATGCAGTGCTGTCAATCACTGACTCCGAGATATCCGACGCTGCTGCGGCCGTGCTGGTTGACAGCGCGCGAGGCCGGCTTGTGCGATTGGCCGTCAACCGGATGTCGACAAATGGGTTGTGGGTAGACGGCGGGCGGCTAGAGGTTTCCGAGGTTCGGATTTCCGGCTGCGGTCCGACGCATTCGGGCGTCGTCGTCGCACGCGGTGCGACACTTGAAGCAATGGAGCTTTGTGTAAGTGATGCTGGCTCTGGTGTCAGTGTTATCGAGCGTGGCCAAGCGGTGATCAAGGGCGGTGAGTTTCGTCGTATCAAGGACACTGCTATAGGCTGTCTCCATGCCGAGTCGTCCCTTAATGTGACCGGTGTTAGGATTGCCGAAGTAAAAGCAGTTGGCTTGCTTTTGCGCGATTCCGCCAAGGGCGTCTTGTCAGAACTCGACATTGGTGAGTGCGAGTGCGCTGCTGACTTTTACTGTTCTGGCGGTATTTACGTCGACAATGGAGCTGACCTGACAGCACGTCACTGTCGGGTGCATAACTGTTCTGGCCCAGCATTTAAGTTTAAGAATGCCGTTGCTCGCGTGGAAAACGGCGAAGTGTGGGCCTGTGCGGACCCAGTGGTCGACGGCGATGCCGAGGCCATATTCGACATTGTCAACCTCTCAGTCCGCGACGCGCAAGGAGCGGTCACACGCATTGACCGCAGCGGAGTTAAAGGCGCCGCCATGAAGTTTGGCCCGACGACCGCCCGGCAAGCGTCGACCCAGCCGCCGAAGCCACCACCGCTCAACCCCCCTCCGCCGGCCGTGTCAAAAACGCAACCAGCGCCCGCGCTCTCAGCCATGGAGCGCCTCAACGCCATGATCGGCCTCGAAGAGGTCAAGGCGGAGGTGACGAAGCTTGTCAACCTCGTTGCCGTCCAGTCCCGCCGCCGCGAGCGGGGACTACCGATCCAGCCTGTCTCGCTGCACATGGTCTTCACCGGCAATCCCGGGACCGGCAAGACGACGGTCGCGAATCTGATGGGCGAGGCGCTTGCATCACTCGGATTGCTGGCAAAAGGCCACGTTGTTCTAGCCGAGCGGCGTGACTTGGTCGCTGGTCATATCGGCCACACCGCCATCAAGACGAAAGAGAAGATCGACGCAGCCGACGGCGGCATCCTGTTCATCGATGAGGCCTATACACTGGCGCCGGGTGACGCACCGTCAAACGATTTCGGCCCGGAAGCAATCGACACGCTCCTGACGGAGATGGAGTCTCGCCGAGACCGCTTTGCGGTGATCGTCGCTGGTTATACCTCGCGCATGCACCGCTTCATCGACGCCAATCCCGGACTGAAGTCGCGATTTACACGATATATCCACTTCGCTGATTACCTAGCGACCGATTTGGCTAAAATCTTCCTGCAGCTTTGTAGCTCGAACGGTTTTATCCTGAGTGCGGCGACTGAAACTCGGATTAGGGAGGAAGTCCAGCGCATTTACGATCGCCGCAGCTCGGATTTCGGCAATGCACGCGTGATCCGGAACCTGTTCGAACAGGCCATCGAGCGGCAGGCAGGTCGTCTTGCCGCTGATCCCGCCGCCGACGTCGCGCTGCTGACCCCGGAAGATGTGTCGACGCCGCGTCGAAGCGTTACCGACGATCTGCCCGCGGCACTGGCGGACCTGGACCGGCTGATCGGGCTGCAAACGGTCAAGGCCGAAATCGGACAGCTTGTCGAATTGGTCAACGCACGGCAGCGACGCAAGGCGAGCGGCATGCCGGTTGCTCCGATGTCGTTGCACATGGTCTTTTCCGGATCGCCCGGCACCGGCAAGACGACTGTTGCGCGCATCCTTGGCCGCATCCTCGCCGCATTGGGCTTGCTGGAGCGCGGCGAGGTCATCGAAGTGCAGCGGGCGGACCTTGTGGCGGGCTACGTCGGGCAGACCGGGCCCCGCGTCCAGCAGAAGGTGAAGGAGGCGCTCGGGAGCATCCTGTTCATAGATGAAGCCTACACGCTGGCAAGTCGCGACGGAGGGCAGCACGATTTTGGCCGCGAGGCCATCGAGACGCTTCTCAAGGAAATGGAGGACCGGCGCGACGCCTTCGCCGTCATCGCCGCCGGCTACACGACCGAGATGAAAAACTTTCTCGCGTCCAACCCCGGTCTTCCGTCTCGCTTTACCCGAATGATCGAGTTCCCGGATTATGAACCCGACGAGCTTACCCTCATTTTTGCCGCGCTGTGCCGACAAAACGGCTTTGAACTTGACGAGGATGCCCGAATAGCTGCACGCGAGAATCTTCAGGCAATGTTCGATGGGCGCACCGCGACGTTCGGCAACGGTCGCGACGTCCGAACCTTATTCGAACGCGTGGTTGAACGTCAGGCAATGCGCCTCGGAGGCGACCTCGACGCAGATCCCGCTCGGCTCACTTCTGAAGACATGACATTATATCATCGTGGCTCTGCGCAGTCTAGGTAGACGGGGGCGAGTGGCGCCAGACGATCTCCGCCGGGGCCGGCGCGCGCGGGTCGTAGCGCAGCCAGGTGCCGTTCTCCATGCTCTTGCCGGTCAAAGCGAGGATGAAGCCCCAGTGGCTGACCACCAGCGTATGCTCCCAGTCGGGATGCGCGGCCATTTCGGCGCGGAACTGGTTGGCGCGGGCGATCACGTGTTCCGCCGGCTCGTTCTGCGTCGGCCACCAGACGTGGTCGAGCGCCGAGAAATCGTGCTTGGGCCAGCTCTGCTGCAGGTCTGCCACCGTGCTGCCGACGTCGCACTTGAAGGCGTAGCGCTCGCGCACGGCGACGTTCACCAGCACCGGCAGGCCGAGCCGGCGCGCGAGGGGCGCTGCGGTTTGCAGGGCGCGGGTGTAGGGCGAGGCGACGATGCGGCTGATGCCCGCCTCGGCCAACTCTGCGGCGGCGCGCTCGGCTTGCTCCCGGCCCAACTCGGTGAGCGCCGGGTCGATCAGCCCCGGGTCCTTGCGGGTCGCGGTGAAGTGGAGGTTGAATTCGCTTTGGCCGTGGCGCAGGAGGATCATGCGCCTCCCGTAGCCGAGCGGGGGACTGCCGGCAAATGCGAGGCGGCCGTTCAGCGGTTCTTCATTTGTGTTGTGATAGCGTGTCCGCAATCCCATTTGCGGTGGGACAGGAGTGTCTACCATGGGTGCTGGTTTCCCGATCGACCTGGTGCTGTTCGGCATGATCGCCGCCTTCTTGGTGCTGCGGCTGCGCAGCATCTTGGGCCGGCGCGACGGGTTCGAGCCGAGCCAAGGGCCTGCGCGCCCGGCGGGCCGTCCTGCCGGGCCGATCATCGAAGGCAAGGCGGAGGCGCCGACGTCACCGGGCCGTCCCGTGCCGGACCAGGCGAGTGCGGTGGGCCAGGCGCTCGCCAGCATCGTGCGGGTTGACCCGGCGTTTGATCCGGAGCGCTTCCTGGCCGGCGCTGAGGCTGCATTCCGGATGATCGTGACCGAGTTCGCCGCGGGCAATCGCGACGCGCTGCGCTCGTTGCTGACGCAGCAGACCTTCACGGTGTTCGAGGGCGTGATCGCCGCTCGCGAGGCGGCTGGGGAGACGCAGACCAGCGAGATTCGCGGCGTGCACGAGGCGGTGATCGAGGAGGCGGTGCTGAATGGCACGATGGCCGAGATCACGGTGCGTTTCGTGTCGGACCAGATCAGTCAGACGCTCGACCGCGAGGGCAAGGTGGTCGCGGGGGCGGATGCGGTCACCGAGCTGCGCGACGTCTGGAGCTTCTTGCGGGACCTGTCGGTGCGCAACGACCCGACTTGGCGGTTGGCGCAGGCGCGCTCGGCGTAGCTATCCCTGGCCACGCGATCTTCCGCTTGCTGACACGAGACGGTGGGCTGAAGCTCACCCTCGCTAGTTCTGAGTCAGCACCCGCGACAGCAGGCCGTGTGGAGACTGGGGTGACGCGCCTGGCCCGATCGTGATTGTTGCCGTCAGTCCGGCCGCGAGATGGATGGTGGGCGGCACCGAGTCGATGTGGATGCGCACCGGGATGCGTTGCGCCAGCCGCACCCAGGTGAACACGGGGTTGACCGAGGCAAGGCCGAGCGAGCCAGGGTCGGTGTTCGGCGTGGTGATGCCGCGCGCGATGCTGTCGACATGGCCGCGCACCGGGTCGTTGCCGTAGCCCATCAGCACCGCGAGCGCCGGGTCGCCGATATGGATCCCGGCGAGCTTGGTCTCCTCGAAATAGCCCGCCACCCAGAAGCTGTCGCTGTCCAGCAGCGAGATGTTGCGCACCCCCGGCGTGGCGTAATCGCCCTCGCGCAGCAGCAGGTTGGTGACGTAGCCGTTGACCGGCGAGGTGACCTTGGTGCGGTCGAGATTGATATGGGCCTGGCTGAGCTGGGCCAGCGCGCCGGCATAGGCCGCGGCGGCCACCTCGGCGCTGGCGTCGTAGATCTGGCGCTCCTCTTCGGAGGTCGAGAGCGTGGTGAGTTGCAGCCGCCGGGCCGCCTCCGCCCGCTTGGCCTTGAGGTCGGCCAGCTTGCTGTTGACGTTCGCCTCCGCCGTGGCGACCGCGACCTGGTAGTCCACCGGGTCGATCTCGTAGAGCACGTCGCCTTTGTGGATGGACTGGTTGTCGTTGACATAGAGGTGGGTGATTTGGCCAGAGACCTGCGGCGCCACGTCCACCACGTCGGCGATGATCTGGCCGTCCCGCGTCCAGGGCCCCGTGGCATAGGTCCGCCAGATCAGCACGATGGCGACGACCGCCACGGCGAGCAGCAGCACGGTGACCAGGATGCGGGCGGCGCGGCGGGCTCTACCGAACATTCACAGGGCGCCTCCGGCTCGATGACATGGCTCTAGAACAGCGCCACCAGGGCGCCAAGGATGCAGACATAGAGCGCGGCCTCCATCAGCGGCGGGTTCCAAACCCAGTGATCGAGCCGCAGCCGGTCCAGCAGCCAGCTCACCGGCAGCCAGATCACGCCGGCCACGAACAGGTAGACCAGCAAGGGCGCCATATACACGCCGGCAATGTCGGTCTCGCGCCACATCGGGTCAGCGCGGCTCGGCGGCGTAGTGGTGCAGGGCGCGACGCTCGGCGGCCAGCAGGCGGGACGCGGCATGCAGCCCGGACGCAGTCTGCAAGCCGCCTGGCTCGGTGCACAGCGCCTCGGCGGCTGCTTCCAGTCGCGCCGGGTCAGCCGACAGCAAGGCGGTGCGCGCCACCTGCCGCGCCGGCCCCGGCAGGCCAGAGCCCACATCCGGGCGCAAGCCAGACCAGGCGCGCCGCAGCTCGAGGTCCAGATCGATCATCGCGCCCAGCCGCTGCAGCACGGCCCGGCGCGCCGGGGTGGGGCGGCCACTCCAGAGTTCCGCCTGCGCCATCCGGTCGTATTCGCGCAGGTTGGTGCGCGCCGTCTCGAACGGGCGGCCGCGGCGGACCGTGGCGCGCAAGTCGCTCAGCACGGCGTCGGCGATGCGGAACAGCCGCCGTTTGCGCGAAACGGGCAACAGCAGGCGGAACGACACCATCATGAAAGCGACCGCGAGCACCTGCACCAAGACGGTGTTGACGAAATCGCTCAGGTCGAAGCTCTCCAGGTTGGATGGGGCCAGCAGCAGGGTGAAGTAGAGCAGGAACCCGCCGCTGAAACGCTGCAGCGCGGGGTAGCGGCCGGCAAGCACCAGGGCGAAGGCTGCTGGCCCCACCACCAGCGCGAAGGGCACGAAGCCGGAGGTCAGCGGCAGGATCATGAAGCCCACCACGCCGGCCGCGATGGCGGCGGGCACCAGAGCGAGGCCCATTGCCTCGCCCGCGGCGGAGGGGTTGGGCGTCATGCCGAGCAGGGCGGTGAAGGCCGCCTGCTGCACCAGCAACAGGGTGGCGCCCGGCCAGCCCGCCACGATGCAGAATACGCAGCCGCCGCCCACGGCGATGATGGTGCGGATGGCGCTCAGCAAGGCGCCGACGACGTCGTGGTGACGGCTGATCCGCACGCGCTCGGGAACCTGGCCGCCGTCTTTCAGCACCCGCAATCCGTGCGTGACGATGGCGTGTTGGGCGATCAAATCCTGCGTCCGTTCGGCGGCGAAGGCGGTGGCGGGCGTGGTGGGCGGCGCGAGCAGGGCGGGATGGGCCTGTGAACTCAGCCGCGCGGCCGCCGCGTCCAGCCAGGGAGACGACGCCGGGTCGGGCGGTTCGCCGGCGAGGGCGCGCGAGGCGGAGAGCATCCCGAGCAGCCCGGCGATGGCTGCCATCGCTCCATCCCGCCGCGCCCTGCCGCCTGGCAGCTCGGCGGCGGCGTAGATGGCTTGCGTTTCCAGCGCCAGGATGGGGGCGCCCATGCTCACGCTGGCCCACTCTCCCGGGGCGGCCCGGCGCTCGAGCGTCGCTACGGCCAGGCGGGTGACGGTCGTGAAGTGGCCCTCCAGGGCCGCGACCAACGCCTCGTAGGCCGCGGGGCGGGCGAGCAGCAGGTTCACCACGGCCACGGCGGCGATGCCGATCAGGATCGCGGCCACCCGGTCGAGCGTGGCGCTCCAGGCGCTGCCGGGCGTGTCGATGCCGGAGAGCGCGATGATGCCCACGGTGTAGCCGGACAGCACGGCGCCGTAGGAGCGGAAATCGCGCAGCAGGGAGGCGACGAAGGTGCACGCGCCGAGCCAGAGGGTGAAGGCCAGCAGCAGCATGGTGCGCTCTTGCGGGAAGGCGGCGGCCATCGCCAGCCCGACCGCGCCGCCCACCAGAGTGCCCGCGGTGCGCCAGAACGCCTTGCTCAGCGCCATGCCGGGCGAGGGCTGCGCCACGATGGCCACGCAGACGCCAGCGCTGGACGCGGTGTCGAGCTGGAGCGCGAAGGCGACGAAGTAGCCCAGCAGCAGCGCCGCCGCCGTGCGGATGGCGAACGGGACGGCGTCTGGCGGGAAGCCGGGCAGCGGCAGCAGGTCGTGGCGGGTGGAAAGGTCGTCAGACATGAAAATCTCACTCGGAAGCCAAAACGGGTTCCCCAAAGATGCGAATGCTGCCGAAACGGCTCTGCTTGGCAGGAGGTTCTCTTCGTGAGCCCAAGTTTGCGGAACCATCCTGTTGCTCGGCAAGCGGCGACTTCGCATGTTTGCGTGTGGCGATGTGTGGAGCTTAGCGTGATCCCCAGCTTGACGCGACGGGCCTTCGGACTGGCGTTTGGAGCAGCCACGATTCCAGCCTTGGCCCGCGCGGGCGGCGCTTCGGTCCGCGTCGGCTATCAGAAGAATGGGTCCTTGGTGGTGGTCAAGCAGCAAGGCTTGCTTGGCGCGACGGGGATCAAGGCGGAGTGGGTGGAGTTTGCCTCGGGACCACCCTTGCTCGAGGCGCTGGCCGCCGGCGCGGTGGATTTCGGCGCCACGGGCGACACGCCGCCAATCTTTGCCCAGGCCGCCGGGTCGGACTTGGTCTATGTCGGCGCGCAACCCACGTCCGGGGCGAGCGAAGCGATCTTGGTGCCGGCGGGTTCGCCCATCCGGACGGTGGCCGAGCTGCGCGGCAAGCGCGTGGCGTTCACCCGCGGGTCCAGCGCGCAGGCTGCCGTGCTGCTCAACCTCGAGGCCGTCGGGCTGCGGATCAGCGACATCCAGCCGGTGCTGCTGCAGCCGCCGGACGCCGCGGCCGCCTTCCGCTCAGGCGCGGTGGATGCCTGGGCCATTTGGGACCCGTTCTTTGCCGTGGCCCAGCTCGACCCCACCACCCGCGTGCTGATCACGGACGAGACCGCCGCCGCCTCCAACGCGTTCTTCCTCGCCGGCCGCCGCTTTGCCGAGCGGCAGCCGCAGACCGTGCTGGCCGTGCTGGCGGCGATCAACGCCGCGGCGGATTGGGCACGGGCGCACCCGGACGACTTGTCGCAGGTGATGGCGACGGTGACGGGGGTGCCGCTGGCGGCCGAGCGCCTGGCAGCGCCGCGGGGCGTATACTCCGTGCAGCGGATGGACGACGGGGTGATCGCCCGGCAGCAGCACCTGGCCGACCTGTTTGCCGCCTCGCACATCATTCCAAGCAAGATCGACGTGCGCGCCATCGTCTGGACGCCGCCGCCGGGCACGTCGCCAACCGTGGGGAAAAGCTGATGAACGCCCAAAACGGACGCATTCTACCGGAGCGTGACGAGCGCAGCAGCGACCAGCTCGATTTCCTCTGGTTCCTGCCCACTGGCGGGGACGGGCGCTACCTGGGCTCGGAGCAGGGCACGCGGCAGAACGACAACCGCTACCTGCGCCAGATTGCCCAGGCGGCGGACCAACTGGGCTATCACGGCGTATTGCTGCCGACCGGGCGCGGCTGCGAGGATGCCTGGATCACCGCGGCCACTATCGCCCCGTTCACCGACCGGCTGCGCTACCTGGTGGCGTTGCGGCCCGGCGCCGTGGTGCCTGGCGAGGCCGCCCGCGCCGCCGCCACGTTCGACCGCGCGACCGATGGGCGGCTGATGCTGAACGTGGTCGCCGGCGGCTCCCCGGGCGATTTGGCGGCGGACGGCATCACGCTCGGGCATGACGAGCGCTACGAGCAAGCGGCCGAGTTCCTGCACATCTTTCGCGGCTTCATGCGCGGCGATACGGTGAACTTCAGCGGCAAGCACCTGTCGAGCACGCGCGGCAGCCTGGTGTTCCCGCCGGTGCAATCGCCGTATCCGCCGCTGTATTTCGGCGGTTCCTCCGAGCCGGCGCGGCAATTGGCGGCCGAGCAATGCGACGTCTATCTCACCTGGGGCGAGCCGCCGGCGATGGTGGCCGAGAAGCTCGACGACGTGCGGCGCCGGGCTGCGGCGGTCGGGCGCACGCTGCGCTTCGGCATCCGGCTGCATTTCATCGTGCGGGAGACCGAGGGCGAGGCGTGGGACGCAGCACGCAAGCTGATCCAGCATCTGTCGGACGAGACCATCGCCAGCGCGCAAGCCAAGCTGGCGGGCGGGACGGACAGCGAGGGCCAGCGGCGCATGCTGTCGCTGCATGGCGGCTCCCGCGAGCGGCTCGAGGTGGCGCCGAACCTGTGGGCGGGCGTGGGCTTGGTCCGTGGCGGCGCGGGGACGGCGCTGGTGGGGGACCCGGAGACGGTCGCCGCGCGCATCCGCGAGTATCAGGACCTGGGCATCGATACGGTGATCGGCAGCGGCTACCCGCATCTCGAGGAGTGCTACCGCACCGCCGAGCTGCTGTTCCCGTTGCTCAACACCACGGGCGTGACTCGGCGGCTACCGGGCGGCCCGGCGATCCTCACCGGCGGCGGCAGCCTGAGCACGGACAGGTTACCCGCTGGCGAGTTCGGCACCCGGGGCTGAGCGGCCAGGCATCGCGGCGGACGCTCTTTCTCCCTCTCCCGCGGGCGGGAGAGGGCAGGGGTGAGGGTGCGAACGTTATCGACTGGTGCTGTGCGGTGCCCAAGCAGCCCTCACCCCGACGCTCTCCCGTGAAGGACGGGAGAGCGAGCCTCGGAGCTTCGAGGGTCGCGATCAGCGGCGGCGGCCGCCGAGTTCGGCCTCGATGGCGGCCTCGAGGTCCTCGGGGGACATCTCTTCCACCGGCATGTTGGCGGTCTCTTCCTCGGCCGAGATATCCTGCAGGCCAAAGATGTTCTGGTCGGTCGGGATCAGATCCAGGACCTCCTCGTCGGCCGGCTCGGGCTCCGGGGCACGGGAGAGCGACTTGATCAGGTCCTGCTCGAGCTTGGCGAGCGGCACCGTCTCCTCGGCGATCTCGCGCAACGCGACCACCGGGTTCTTGTCGTCGTCACGATCGACGGTGAGTTCCTCGCCGCGGCTGAGGTTGCGCGCGCGCTGGGCGGCGAACAGGACCAGCTCGAAGCGGTTGGGGACGCGCTGGACGCAATCCTCGACGGTCACGCGTGCCATGCGGATGGTGTCTCCAGAAATGACGGGTCAGCGCGGTTAAATAGGCACCGACAGGCTGGGCCGCAAGAGTTTGCCTCACAAACGCCGACAGCCCTGCTGCGGGAGGGCATCCAGCAGGGTTCGCGCCGATTTCTGTAGTACGGGATGCCACCAATCGGGCGCCACGTCCAGCAGGGGGCGGAGGACGAACTCGCGCTGGTGCATGCGTGGATGCGGGATCACCGGGTCGGGCGCGGCGCGGATGAGGTCGCCCATGGCCACGATGTCCAGGTCGAGGGTGCGGGCGGCGTTGGCGCCGGACCGGACCCGGCCATGGGCGTGCTCGATCGCCTGCAGCGCGGCCAGCAGCGCCGCCGGGTCGGCCGCGCCCTCGAGCCGCGCCACGCCGTTCACGTAGGAAGGCTGACCGGACGGGGGCATGGGCGCGGTCTCATACCAGGGGGAGAGTGCGGCGACGCGCAGGCCGGGCAGGCTCTGCAGGGCGGCGGCGGCCCGAAGGCAGGTTTGCAGCGGCGAGGCGCCATCCGCGGCGGGGAGGTTCGCGCCCAGAGCGATCAGCACCATCGGTGATTTGCACCTTTCTGCAATGCGATTGCCCCTCTATGGTCGATCCTCCAAGGCCGGTGAAATACGGCGATTTTCGGGCTGAAAAAAGGATTAAGGTTCGTGCTGTTCTTGCCTACGGAGCGCACTGCGCTGTTCATTGACGGGGCGAACCTGTTCTCCGCGTCGCGAAATCTTGGCTTCGACGTCGATTATCGCAATCTGCTCGAGTTTTTTCGCTCCAAGACGAACGTTCTGCGTGCGTATTACTATTCGGCCGTGCTCGACACGGAGGAGTATTCCCCGCTCAAGCCGCTCACCGACTGGCTGGCCTACAACGGCTACACGCTGGTGACCAAGCCCGCCCGCGAGTTCACCGATGCGGCCGGGCGCCGCCGGGTGAAGGGCAATATGGACGTGGAGTTGGCCATCGACATGCTGGAGTTGGCGCCGCGGCTGGACCATGCGGTGCTGTTCAGCGGCGATAGCGACTTCCGCCGCCTGGTGGAGGCGGTGCAGCGGCAGGGCGTGCGGGTGTCGGTGGTGTCGACGGTGCGCAGCAACCCGCCGATGATCGCCGACGAACTGCGGCGTCAGGCGGACCAGTTCCTCGAGCTGGCGGAGATTGGCAGCGGCTTCACCCGGCGGCAGATGGAGCCGCGCCGCACGTCGGCCCGCCCGGCTGCGGCCGACCCCTACGCCGAGCCCGAGGAGACCTGATGTCTGCGGTGTTGGCGGGCCCGGCGTTGGACCTTGGCCCGGTGCTGGCTGGGCCGCCGCCGGATTGCCCCCTCTGCCCCCGGCTGGTGGCCTACCGCGCGGCCAATCGGACCGCCAATCCCGAGTGGTTCAACGCGCCGGTGCCGAGCTGGGGCGGGTTGGACGCGCGGCTGCTGGTGGTGGGCATGGCGCCTGGGGTGCGCGGCGCCAACCGCACCGGGCGGCCGTTCACCGGCGACCATGCCGGCATCCTGCTCTACACGACCTTGTTGCGGCTGGGCTTTGCCACCGGAGACTACCGGGCCGACCCGGCGGACGGATTGGTGCTGCGCGATTGCCGGGTGATCAACGCGGTGCGCTGCGTGCCGCCGGCGAATTTGCCGACGCCGGCCGAGGTGCGGGCCTGCAACGGCTTTTTGGCCGCGGAGCTTGCTGCCATGCCGGGCGCCCGCGTGGTTCTGGCGCTCGGCACCTTGGCCCATGCCGCCGTGCTGCGGGCGTTGGGCCTAAAACTCTCCGCCTGCGTGTTCCGTCACGGCGCATTCCACGCGCTACCGGACGGCCGGGTGCTGGCCGACAGCTACCATGTGTCCCGCTATAACACGAACACGGGGCGGCTGACGGAGGCGATGTTCGAGGCGGTGGTGGCCGAGGCGCGGCGAAGGGTTGGAGTTTAGAGCCAGGCGGGCGCGGGCAGGCCGCGGTCGCGCAGGAAGGCCGGGTTGAACAGCTTGCTGGCGTAGCGGGCGCCGCCGTCGCACAGGATGGTCACGATCGTGTGGCCCGGACCCATCTCCCGCGCCACCCGGACGGCAGCCGCCACGTTGAGCCCGGCCGACCCGCCCACCGACAAGCCCTCATGCGCCAGCAGGTCGAACACCTGGCCGAGCGCGTCGGCGTCCGCAATGCGCACGGCGTCGTCGATCTGGACGCCCTCCAGGTTGCCGGTCACGCGGGATTGGCCGATGCCCTCGGTGATAGAGCTGCCTGAGACGGAGAGGTCACCGGTCTTGATCCAGCCGTAGAGGCCGCTGCCGTCCGGGTCGGCGAGCACGATGCGGATGGCCGGGTTCTTCGCCTTCAGCGCGAGCGAGACGCCGCCCAGGGTGCCGCCGGTGCCGCAGGCGCAGGTGAACGCGTCGACGCGGCCCTCGGTCTGCGCCCAGATTTCGGTGCCGGTCTCATGGTGGCCTGCGCGATTTGCCAGGTTGTCGAACTGGTTGGCCCAGAAGCCGCCGGTCTCCTCCGCCAGGCGGCGCGCCACGTGCTGGTAGTTGCCCGGGTCGCGGTAGGGCTTGGCCGGGACCAGGCGCAGCACGGCGCCGATCATACGCAGGACGTCGATCTTCTCCGCGCTCTGCGTCTCGGGCACGACCACGATGCTGCGGTAGCCGCGCGCGTGCGCCACCAGGGTGAGGCCGATCCCGGTGTTGCCGGCGGTGCCCTCCACCACGGTGCCGCCGGGCTGGAGCAGGCCGCGCGCCTCGGCGTCGAGGATAATGGCGGCGGCGGCGCGATCCTTCACCGAGCCGCCGGGGTTCATGAACTCGGCCTTAGCGAGGATGGTGCAGCCGGTGGCCTCGGAGGCGCGGCGCAGGCGGATCAGCGGCGTGTGGCCGATCGCGCCCAACAGGCCGTCGGGCTGGTTTGTGCTTTGCGCCATGCTGAGGCACCCTTTGTCGCGGATCAGGAGGGCTAGAACATGGTGGAAGACGTGGCGCCCAAACAGGTGTGGGAGGCGCTCAGCAGCGATCCGAACGCGTGCTTGGTGGACGTGCGCACCGACGTGGAGTGGGCCCAGATCGGGGTGCCGGACCTGAGCGCGGCGGGCAAGCAGCCGGTGCTGCTGTCGTGGCAGGTGGCGCCGACGATGCAGGTCAACCCCAAGTTCCTCGACGAGATGGCGGCGGCCGGGATCACGCCCGAGCACGAGATCTACTTCCTGTGCCGAAGCGGGGTGCGCTCGAAGGCTGCGGCGGAACTGGCGCAGGCGGCCGGGTTTGCCCGCGCGTATAACATCGCCGACGGGTTCGAGGGGCCGCCTGGGCCTGGCGGGCTGCGCGGCACGGTGGCGGGGTGGCAGGCCGACCGGCTGCCTTGGACGCGGGGCTAGAAGTGAGCAGCCACCGTTAGCCCGTTTGGCCCGCCTGCACGATGCAACTACTCCCTCTCCCTCTGGGAGAGAGCTTGTGGGCTGCGTCGTTAGCTCAGCACGATCCCGCCGCACACATTCAGCGTCTGCCCCGTCACGAAGGCGGACGCGTCCGAGGCGAGGAACACCGCCGGGCCGGCGACATCCTCCGGCTGGCCCAAGCGGGCGAGCGCGGTCTTGCTGATCCAGGCGTCGCGGATTTCGGGCACCTCGAGATTGGTGCGGCCCATGTCGGTCACGATGATGCCGGGGCAGAGGCAGTTGGCGGTGATGCCGAACGGCCCCACCTCCTGCGCCAATACCCGGGTGAACCCCATCACCGCCGCCTTCGACGCCGAATAGTGCGCCTGCTCCGGCGCGCCGTGCTTGCCGCCGATCGAGGCAACGTTGACGATGCGGCCATAGCGGCGCTCGCGCATGTGCGGCAGCAACGCCTGGGTGACCAGGAAGGTGCCCTTGGCGTTGACGTCCATCACCGCGTCCCACACGTGCTCGTCCAGCGTCTCGACCCGGCTGGTGATCAGGATGCCGGCATTGTTCACCACCGCGTCGATATGCCCGGCGGCGCCCAAGGCGGCGTCGATCATCGCAGCCACCTCCTGCTTGCTCGACACGTCGGCGGTAAAGGCGTGCACCGTGCGGCCCAGTGCGGCCAGTTCGCCGCGCGTCTCCTCGAGGGTGGCGCTCTGGCGTTCGATATCGTTCAGCACGAGGTCGAACCCGGCCTGCGCCAGCCCCATCGCAATGGCTCGGCCGATGCCGCGGCTGGCGCCGGTGACGAGTGCGACGCGTGGGATGGGGTCGGACATGGGCGCGCCTCCTCAGAAGAACCGGATTTCGCCGCGTAGCACGGCCAGGCTCACGGCGGCGATCATCACAACGCCGCGCACCTCGTTCTGCATATAGAAGGGCGCGCCCAGCAGGTTCAATCCATTGTCGAGCATGCCGATGATCACGACACCGACGAGCGTGCCCTGGACGGTGGCGCGGCCGGGCTTGAACGCGGTCATGCCGAGGAACACGGCGGTGAGGCTGTCCATCAGGTAGGGCTCGCCGGCGCCGGGCTGCCCGGTGCCGAGCCGCGCGGTCAGCATGATGCCGCCGAGTGCTGCGCCAAACGCGGAGAGCGCCAGCGCCAGCAGGCGGCACTGGTTGACCGAGATGCCGGACAGCCGCGCGGCCTGGATGTTGGCGCCCGTCGCGGTGATGGCGCGGCCGAAGCGGGTGCGGTTCAGCAGCACGTAGAACAGGCCGACCATCACCAGCGCGATGATGATGGGCACGGGGATGACGCCGAACACGCGGCCGGTGGCGATCGCGTAGTAGGAATCGGGGAAGCTGGCGTAGATCGAGTCGCCGCCATCGTAGGCGTAGTTCGCGCCTAAGGCGATCGGGCCCATTGCCAGGGTGGCGATCAGTGATGGGATGCGCAGCTTGGTCACCAGCAGGCCGCTGACGACGCCGATGCAGGTGCCAGCCAGCACCGGGATGACGATGGCGAGCACGACAGGCAGCCCGGACCACACCATCAGCCCGGCCGAGAGCACGCCGGACAGCCCGGCCACCTCGCCGACCGAGAGGTCGAACTCGCCGCTGGCCACGGCCACGGTGAGGCCGGAGGAGATCACCGTCAGCACCGAAATCTGCACCAGGATGTTGCGGATGTTGGCGGTGGAGACGAAGCGCTGGCTGGTGGCGGCGAACAGGATGAAGATCACCACGGCGGCCATCACCGTGCCGTATCGGGTGAGCAATTCGTGGCGCTGCTTGCGGCGCGGGGCGGCGGCGGGCATGGCGGCGGATTCGAGTTCGGTCGTGCTCATGGTCAGGCCACCTCCAACAGGAGCCGATCTTCGGTGAGCGCGTCGCGCTGCACGGCCGGGCCCAATTGGCCGTGCGCGATGCAGTGGACGCGATTGCAGAGGGCGATGAGTTCGGCGAATTCACTGCTGGCGATCAGCACCGCGGCACCGGCATGGGCGAAGTCGCGGATGAGCGCGTAGATGTCCGCCTTGGCGCCGACGTCCACGCCCTCAGTGGGGTTGTCCAGCAGCAGCAAGGGCGGTGCGGTCTCGCCGGATTGCACGGTGCGCAGCAGCCAGCGGCCGAACGCGACCTTCTGCTGGTTGCCGCCGGAGAGCTGGCTGATGTCCTGCTCCGGCCCGGCGCATTTCACCCGCAGTTGGGCGATGATGCCGGCCGCGGCACTGGTTTCGGCGCGCGTGCGGACGAAGCTGCCGCGGCTGAACAGCGGCAGCGCGGCGCTGGAGAGGTTCTCGCGCACGTCCAGGCCGGGGAACAGCGAGTTCTCCACCCGGTTGTCCGCAACCAGGCAGATGCCCGCGGCGATCGCCTCGCTGACGCTGCGCGGCAGGCGCGAGAGACCCGGCAGCACCACTTCGGCGGCGCGGGACGGGTGTTGCACGCCGGCGAGGCGTTCCAGCAGCGCGTTCTGCCCGGCGCCCAGCACGCCCGCGATGCCGACCACCTCGCCGCGGCGGAGCTGCAGCGACGGGATGCCGAGCGGCCCCACCTGTGCGTCGCGCAGCGTCAGCACGGGCTCGCCGGGTGCGCCATGGTTGGACCAGTCGGTGGCCTCGATGGTGCGGCCCACCATCAGCCGCACAACCTCGCCGGGGGACGCGCTGGCGACGGGGCCGTCGAACACCTTGCGGCCGTCCTTCATCACGGCCACGCGGTCGCAATGCTGGAACACCTCGTTCATGTGATGCGAGATGAACAGGATGGCGAGGCCGCGGCGCCGCAGGTCGGTCAGAAAGCTGAACAGTTGGCGGCTCTCGGCCAGGGAAAGCGAGGCGGTCGGCTCGTCTAGGATGAGCACCGCCGGGTCTTTGGCGATGGCCTTCAGGATGTCGAGGATCTTGTTCTCGCCCAGGGAAAGCTCGCTGCATTCGCGCGACAGATCGATCGAGACGCCGAACTGCCGGGCGAGCGCCTGGGCCTCCCGCCGCAGGGCACGGCTGTCGATCAGGCCGCGGCGGCGTGGCTCGCGGCCGAGCATGATGTTCTCGGCGCCGTCGAGGCAGGGGATGATGGCCACTTGCTGATGCGCCACCGCGACGCCGGCGGCTTGCGCGTCCGCCACGTTGCGTAACGTCACGGTTTTGCCGAGGATTTCGATCTCGCCGGCGTCGGCCTGGATGGCGCCGCAGATGATCTTGATCAGCGTCGATTTGCCGGCGCCGTTGGCCCCCACCAGCGCCAGCATTTCACCGTCGTGGAGCACCAGGTCCACCTCGTCGACCGCGCGGGTGGCGGCGAAGCTCTTGCAGATGCCGCGCACGGCGAGGCGTGGCGCACGCGGGGGAAGGTCCGCCGAAGTCGTCATGCCCGGACTTGATCCGGGCATCCACGCAGTGCCGCTCCCGAGATCAGCCACGATTGCGCACCTTCGTTCCCGTCCCCTTCCCGCCCCTCTCCCGTCCGACACGGGAGAGGGGCGGGGTGAGGGCGCTTGGGTTGGCCGAAGCTAGCAGGCTCACTCCATTGCGCCCGATCGATCGCGGCCTTCGTACCCTCACCCCAACCCTCTCCCGCCCGCGGGAGAGGGAGATAGGCAAGTCCGGGATGACGGTTGCGATGGGATAGGACTGCCACAGCAAAAGCATAGGATCGTCCTACGCCTTCATCCCTGCGGTCGCGCGATCGCGGTAGATGTAGTAGAGGTCGGTCGCGTCGTAGCTCGGCGTGCCCGCTGGCGGGATGTTCACGCCCTTGACCAGCAGCGGGGCTGGGAAATCCACCGTGGGCACGGGCGCCACTTCCTTGGCGCTGCGGCCCTTGCTGACGATCTCGTTCACCATCCAGCCGCCATACGCGCCCCACAATTCGAACGCCTGCGCGCAGGTCGCCATCATCGGGTAGTCCGGGTTGCGCATGCGGTCGAGCGCGGTCGGGTCGCCGTCGCAGCCAACCACGAAGATCTTGTCCTGCAGCTTGTGCGACATGATGACTTCGGCGGCCGCCATGGCGGGCTCGTCCCACGGGCACCAGATCGCGTCCAGGTCGTCGCCATACCGGGTGAGCCAGTCGTTGACGGCGTTCTGGGTGGTCTCGAAGAATCCGGAATACTGGATGACGCGGTCGGCCTTGAGCGTGATCCAGTCGTTCTCGCTCAGGATGTCGCGCATCACCTTGCCGCGCTTGCGGGTGCCGTGATGGAAGTTGGCGATGATGGCGCAGATATTGGCCTTGGTCTTGCCCTTGGCCAGCAGGTTTTCCACCATATACTGGCCGAATGCGCCGCCCATGACATAGTTGTTGCTGGTAATGTCGGCGATCGCGGGCGACTGCCAGCCGCTATCGAGGCTGAAGAACGGGATTTTGCTGGTTTGCAGGTCCTGCAACGCGCTGTGGGCAGCGGTCAACGTGCCGTAGAGCACCATGATCGCGTCGGACTTGGCGGTGATCGCGTCCTCGATCTGGCTGACCAGCGCGCCGGGGTCGCCCTTGGCGTCGGTGAGGTTCACCTGCCAGCTCTTGTCGAGCCCCGTGGTCTTGAGCCATTGCTGCATCCCGGCCCAGGCGCGCTGGTCGGATTGCGCCGACATTTGTTGCGCGACCACGGCGAGCTTGATCGGCTTGCCTTCCGCCGCGCGCGCCGGCGTGCTGCCGAGCAGGAATTGCGACAGACCCGGCGTGGTCAGCGCGGCGGCGCCAAGGCCGAGCCCGCGCAACAAGTTGCGGCGCGAGGCATCCTCGAGAGCGATGGTTTCTTTGTCCATTCTTAAATCCCCTCCTCGTTGTGGTTGGTGGTCTACGAAGCGCCGTCCTCGAACAGGGCGGCGATGTGCTGCGGCGCGTCCCATTGCGGCATATGGCCGACGCCTGGAACGAGATGGATGGCCACGCGGGTCGGCAGCCGCGTCACCTGCGTCCACGGGATGATCTCGTCCGCCAAGCCCCAGACCACGCGCACCGGCATGGGCAGAGCCTCCAGATCAGCAACGATGTCGACCTGCTGTTGGTTGCCGGCGACGATCGCGGCGGCGAGTTCGGCAAGGCGGCCGGCGGCGAGGGATTGCGCGAGTTCGGCCAATTGGCTCTTGGACAAAGCGGGCGGCCGCGGCGAGAGTTGACGCAGCAGATGCGCCAGCGCGCCCGGCGTCCGCACCGCCGCCATGCCGTGCACGAAGTCCCCGGCGATGGCGCTCCCCACGCCGGCGGGGGCCAGCAAGGTGAGCCGCGCGACGTGCTGCGGATGCAGCCGGGCCAAGGCGACGGCCACGGCGGCGCCGAGCGAGTGGCCGATGAGTTCCACCTTGCCGCCTTCGGCCAACAACGGCGCCAACGGCCCGGCGAGGTCGGCGATGTCGCTGGCTTCCAGCGCGGTGGCGCCGTGGCCCGGCAGGTCGGGCGCGGCGACGGCGAGACCGCGGCGGGCAAGCTGCGGCGCGAGTGCGGCCCAGGTTTGCGCGTCCCCACCGAAGCCGTGCAGCAGAACGGCGCGGCCAGTCTGCCGCCCTTGCGCGGGCCAGCGGGTGACGGCGAGTGGCCCGGAAGCGGCGGTTTGGCTCGGCCGCACGTCGCCGCCTTCGATCCGGCCGCGGCGCCCGGTGCCGCGCAGGCTGCGGAGTTCCAACCCCGCCTCGCGCGCCAGGCGCCGGGCGACCGGGGTGGCGCGCGGCCGTTCGGCCGATGGGTGGGCTGCGGGGATGGGGCGGGACGTAGGCCCAGCCTCAGCCATCGGCGCCGACGCGGGCACGGCTTGCGCCACCGGCTCGGGGATCGGCTCGGCAGCGGCGTTTCCAGCGGCTTCGTAGCGGCAGAGCGGCGCCCCGACGTCCACGTCTGTGCCTTCCGCCGCCAGCACTTCGACGAGGGTGCCATCAGCCAGGGCGGGCAGCTCCACCACCGTCTTGTCGCTCTCGATTTCCACGATGGTCTCGCCGCGGCGGAAGGCATCGCCGGGCCGCTTGAGCCAGCCGGCGATGCGGCCGGTCTCCATGGTCTCGCCGAGCCGTGGCAGGTTGAGGGTGGCGATCATTTGCCGAGCAGCTTGGTGACGATGCCGACGATCACGTCCACTTGCGGCACGGCGGCGGATTCGAGCGCGGGGGAAACCGGGATCGGCACGTCCTCGCCGGCGATGCGGATCACCGGGTCTTCCAGGTAGTCGAAGCATTCCTCGCTGATGCGGGCGGCCAGTTCGGCGGCGACGCCCGCGGTGAGGTGCGCCTCGCTGATCACCACGGCGCGGCCGATGCGCTCGACCGACTCCGCGACGGTTTCCATGTCGAGCGGGTTGAGCGTACGCAGGTCGATCACCTCGGCCTCGATGCCGCGCTCGGCCAGGCGGGCGGCGGCGTCCATCGCGGTGTGCACCATGCGGGAATAGGTGACGAGCACGACGTCGCTGCCCTGGCGGCGGACGGCGGCGCGGCCCCAGGGCAGCACGGGGGCGAGCAGGTCGGCGCGTTCCTTGCGGGCGTAGAGCGCCTTGTGCTCGATGAACACCACCGGGTCGGGCAGGGTCAGCGCGTGGCGCAGCAGGTGGTAGGCGTCGGCGGCGGTGGCGGGCATGGCCAGGCGCAAGCCGGGGATGTGCATCACCCAGGCCTCGAGGCTTTGCGAGTGCTGCGCGCCGGCGGAGCGCCCGGTGCCGCCCTGGGTGCGCAACACCATGGGCACGCCGATCTGGCCGCCGAACATGGTGCGGATTTTCGCCGCCTGGTTGGCGAGCTGGTCCATCACCAGGCCCAGGAAGTCCACGTACATCAGCTCGGCCACCGGGCGCAGGCCCGTCATTGCGGCGCCGACCGCGACGCCCACGATGGCGGCTTCGCTGATGGGGGTGTCGATCAGGCGGCCGGGGCCGAACTGGCCGATCAGGTCCTTGGTGACGCCATAGGCGCCGCCGTAGCGGCCGACCTCCTCGCCGATGACGACGATGCGCTCGTCCTCGTGCATCGCCTCGAGCAGCGCCTGGCGCAGCGCGTCGCGATAGGTGATGTCGCTGAGCTCGGTCTGGGCGTCCATGCTCAGGCCCTCGCCAGGATGCGGTCGATGCGGGTTTGCAGCGGCTCCGGCTCCGGCTCGCCGGGGGCGAACACGTCGCGGAACAGCGCGTCCAAGGGTGGGGCGGGGGCTTTCTCGGCGAAGCTGATGGCGTCGTCCATTTCGCGCGCGATGGCGGCGTCGGCCTGGTCGAGCTCGGCCTCGGTGGACCCGGCGGCGAGCAGCGCGCGGCGGGCGGAGAGCACCGGGTCGCGCTTGCGGCCGAGCTCTTCCTCTTCGGCGGTGCGATAGGGGCTCTTGTCCATGCGGCCGTGGCCGTAGAAGCGGAAGCACGACACGGCGAGGAAGCCGGGGCGGCCAGCGCGCGCGCCTTCGATCAGCGGGTCGGCGGCGGCGAACACCGCGCCCACGTCCTCGCCATCGGCCAGCCCGGCGGCGAGCCCGAGCGCTTCGGCGCGGTGGCCGAACTCCACCATGCGGGTGGCCTGGTCCACGCGCGTGCCCATGCCGTATTGGTTGTTCACGCAGACGAACAGCACCGGCAGGTCCCACAGCGCCGCCATGTTCATGCTCTCGTAGAGGATGCCCTGGCCCATCGCGCCGTCGCCGAAGAAGGCGACCGAGACGGCATCGATGCCTAGCCGGCGATAGCTCAACCCGGCGCCCACCACGTGGGGAATGCCGCCGCCGACGATCGCGTTGGCGCCTAGATGGCCGAGCGCCATGTCCGCGATGTGCATCGAGCCGCCCTTGCCGCCGCAATAGCCGGTCTGCTTGCCGGCGATCTCGGCCATCATGCGCGCCGGGTCGGCGCCGCGGGCGAGGAAGATGCCGTGGCCGCGGTGATGCGTGGTGAAGCTGTCCGAGGGGCGCATGGCCGCGCACACGCCAGCGGCGGCGGCTTCCTCGCCGATGGAGAGATGCAGCATCGACCCGGCGGACAGCCCGCGGACATAGAGCTCGGCCACCCGCTCCTCGAACGAGCGGATGCGCCGCATGGTGCGGTAGAGATCGTTGAGCGGCAGGTTGGTCAGTGTCGTCACGGCTTGGCCTCCTCGGCTGGGGCGCGCAGCGGTTTGATCGCGTCGTAGAGCGCGGTGTAGCGGCCGTACAGCTCGGCATAGCGCGCCTGGTTGGCGGGATTAGGAATGACGCGGCGGCCCGGGCGCACGAAGGCGCTGATGCCGTCGTCGATGCTGCCGAAATGGCCGGCACCCACGGCCGCCAGGATCGCGGCGCCCAGGGACGGGGCTTCGCTGACATTCGGCACGCAGACCGGCAGCCCGGCGGTGTCGGCATGGATTTGCAGCCAGAGCGGCGAATTGGCCGCGCCGCCGCCAAGGATGATTTCGGAGGCGCCGAACCCGGCCTCGCGCATGCGGTCGATGATGGCGCGGGTGCCCAGGCCGATGGCTTCCATGGTGGCGCGGAATAGATGTGGCAGGCCGTGATGCAGGGTGAGGCCGACGATGGCGCCGCGGGCGAACGGGTCGGTGTGCGGCGTGCGGTTGCCCTGGAAGTGGTCCAGCATCAGCAGACCTTCCGCGCCCGGAGGCAGGTCGGCGGCGGCCTCGTTCAAGGCCTGGAAATCCAGCTCGCCGCCCGCCAGGCGACGCAGCCAGGCGATGATGGAGCCGGTCGAGGTCTGCCCGCCCTCGAGGATGTAGCGGCCGGGATAGACCGCGTCCTTGTAGGTGCCCCACAGGCCGGGCACGTGGCTGGGCGTTTGGCTGATCCCGAATTGCAGGTGCGACGAGCCGGTGATCAGAGCCAATTGCCCCGGCCGCGACACCCCCAGGCCAATCATGCCGATCAGCGCATCGGCCCCGCCCTGCACCACGACCGTGCTTGTGGTCAGCCCCAGATGCTCGGCGGCGGCCGTGGTGAGCGGGCCGATCACCGCCCCGGGGGCGAGCACCTCCGCGGGCCATTTGTCCAGCAGCGCCTCGATGCCCAGCGCGCGCAACAGGCTCGCCGGCCAGCCACCTGCGTCGGTGCGGTAGTGCCAGCGGATGGCGGCGTTGTTCAGGCTCGCGGTGCGGCGGCCGGTGAGGCGGAAATTGAGGAAGTCCTGGTATTCGCAAATCGTCGCCGCCTGCTCGAACACGGCCGGCTCATGGCGGTGCAGCCAGAGCGACTTGGGGATCATCCATTCGGCCGAGACCGGGCCGCGGCCGCCCCCGTTGAGGGCCAGCGCTGCGTCCTCGGTGGCCAGCACGTCGGCAGCTTCGCGGCCCGCCCGCATGTCCATCCACAGGATGGCGGGGCGCAGCGCGCGGCCGGCCGCGTCGAGCGCCACGACGGTGCAGCAGGTGGTGGCAAGGCAGATCGCCTGCACCTCGCTGGCCATGACGCCGGCCTCGGCGATGGCGGACCGCACGGCGCGGCCGGCGGCTTGCCACCAGTCCTCGGGATTCTGCTCGGCGCGGGCGCCCGGGGCGAACTCGGTCGGGTAGGGGGATGTCGTGTTGCCGATGCAGTGGCCCCACAGGTCGAACACCCGGGCGCGCAAGCTTTCGGTTCCGCCGTCGACGCCGACCAGATAGGCCACCGCTCGCATCCTCCTGGAGCCGCTCCTGTCCTCTTGTCCTGCACTGCGCTCATGCTGCAGCGCCGCGAACAGTTGTATCTTCCTACGACAAATGTTCTTGCGACCAGACTTGTCGAGACCCCCGACATTTGTCAAGCACCGGCTCATGAGCCAAATCGACGCCCGCCCGCTCTCGCTGCACCTCGGCGCAGAGCCCGACGAGACGCTGATGGTGCGGGCCGCCTGGCTGTATCACCTGGTCGGCAAGACGCAGGAGGAGGTCGCGGCGCAGCTCGGCGTGCATCGCAGCCGGGTGGTGCGCCTGCTGGCCGAGGCGCGCGAACGCGGGCTGGTCAGCGTCAGCATCCATCACGATGCGGTGCGCGACCTCGAGATCGAGCAGGCGATTGCCACCGAGTTCGGCCTGGATTTCTGCTTGGCCACGCCGCCGGTCGGGCTCGGGGCGACGGACCACGCCGCGGTGGCCGCGGCACAAGCCACGCTGGCGCGCCGGGCCGTGGGGTCGGCGGCCGCGAGCTTGCTGCGCGGCCGGCTGGCGCAAGGGCCGCTGACCGTGGGCGTGAGCTGGGGCCGCACGCTGGAGCAGGTGGCGCTGCATCTGGCGGGCGCGCGCAACCCGGCGGCGCGGTTCGTCTCCTTGATGGGCTCGCTGACGCAGAACTCGGCCTCCAACCCGTTCGAGGTGGTGCAGGCGCTGGCGGCGCGGACCGGCGGCGAGGGGCATTTCCTGCCGGTCCCGTTCATTGCGGATAGCGAACGGGATCGCGACGTGCTGCTGTCCCAGCGCAGCGTGGCGGCGGCGCTCGACCTGGCGCGCGCGGCCGACCTCTACCTGATCAGCCTGGGCGAGCTGAGCGAGACGGCGATCTTACGCCAGCAGAACATGATCTCGGCCAAGGATCTCGCCGAGCTGCTGGCGGCGGGGGCGGTGTGCGACACGCTCGGGCGGTTCTTCGACGCGGCGGGCCGGCCGGTCGCGCACAAACTGGCCCGGCGTTGCCTGGCGGTGCCGTTCGAGGCGCTGCTGGGCCGCGAGGTGGTGCTGCTCGGCGCCGGGGTGGCGAAGGCGCGCGCGGTCGCCGCGGCGCTGCGCACGGGCGTGGTGCGCGGGCTGATCATCGACGGCGACGCCGCCCGGGTGTTGGCGGACAGTTTCTAGCAACGTAGCCCGTATCGCACTTGAGCGATGCGGGAGGCGATGCCGCTCGCTCGGCGGCACCCGCATCGCCCGCGCGCAATATGGGCTACCTTCAGCCAGCGGAACGCATCAGCCCGGCAAGTCGGTGTCGTACTGCACGCGCAGGACCACGAACCAGGGATAGCGCGTGTCCACCACGCCGGTCGCCGGGTCGGCGAGGGTGCCGGCGGACGTGGTGGGGACGTGCTTTTCGGTGACGCTGTCATCCACGTTGCCGCCGATGACGGTGAGCTGGCCCGGGTCGGCGGCCACCACGAAATCACAGTGGCCGGGAAAGGTGCTGCCGGTGGGCAGGTCGTCATAGGTCAGCGACTGCTTGGAACTGCGGCCGAGGCAGATCAGGTCGCCAGGCTGCGGGGCGTAGCGGTCTGGCCGTTGCGCCGTGACAACCCAGGGGCCGCTGCCTTGGTCCGCTTGGGTCTTGGCGGCGTTGATGTAGTCGGAATGGGTGGCGGAATAGGGGAAGCGGTCGCCCGCGCCGGCAATGCGCATGATGTAGCAAATGAACGCGGCCGACCACGCGTAGCTGGCGTCCTGGCTTGGCGGGAACACTTGGCCGTTGGCGTTGTGCTTGCCCGTCCAATAGGCGGTGATGGAGCTGCTGTCCTCGCCTTCCCACCAGTATTCGCCGACGCGCTCCCATAGTCCGGGATAGCGTTCGGGCTTTTCGCCGGGGCCGCGCGGCGGGCGCGTGCCCTCCGGGTCGTCGTCCACTGGCTGGCCCCACAGCCGCCACTCGCGCAGCGCGATGGCGATGGCGTCGGCGCGGGAGAATGGCGCGTAGTTGAGGCGGCTGAACGGAGGGTCCTGCCCGAAGCCGGCGGAGGGGACGATGGGCGTGCTGGCGGTGATCACGGGCGGCGTGGCGCGCGAGCAGGCGGCGAGGGTGATGGGGAGCGCGAGTGCGAGCAGCCACCTTCGCCATCTTGCCCTCGTAAGTTCCCCTCTCCCGCTGGCGGGAGAGGGCAGGGTGAGGGTGGCTGCCACCTGAACAGATGCGGTTGCTCGGTCCGCAACACCTCTCACCCAAGCCCTCTCCCGCAAGCGGGAGAGGGAGCTATGTCGGTGGGAGGGGACGCCTAACTCACGCGCGTTCGGGGAACAGCGCCGCCAAACCATCCGCACTTGCCGCGCTTCGCCCCCGCTCGGTGATGATGCCACTCACCAGACGCGCTGGCGTCACGTCAAATGCCGGGTTCAGCGCCCGGCTGCCAGAGGCGGCGGTGCGCACCGTCGTCACTTTTCCGTCGAGCCCGCGCCCTGTCACCGTCGTCACCTCGCTGGCGTCGCGATGCTCGATCTCGATTTCAGCCAGCCCGTCCGACACCGCCCAGTCGATGGTGGAAGACGGACACGCCACCCAGAACGGCACGCCGTTGTCCTGCGCGGCGAGCGCCTTGAGGTAGGTGCCGATCTTGTTCGCGACGTCGCCGGTGCGGGTCACCCGGTCGGTGCCGACGATCACCAGGTCCACCTCGCCACGCTGCATCAGGTGGCCGCCGGCATTGTCGGCGATCACGGTGTGCGGCACGCCGTGGCGGCCCAACTCCCAGGCGGTGAGGAAGGCGCCCTGGTTGCGCGGCCGCGTCTCGTCGACCCACACTTCCACGGGCACACCACTCTCGTGCGCGGCATAGACCGGGGCCAAGGCGGTGCCCCAATCCACGGTCGCGAGCCAGCCAGCGTTGCAGTGCGTCAGCACGCGGGCGGGGCGGTTGGTGCGCGCGTGCATCTCCGCGATCAACCCGGCGCCGTGCTCGCCGATGGCTTGGTTCTGCGCCACGTCCTCTTCGGCAATCAGGCCCGCTTCGTCATAGGCCACCGCGACGCGTTCGGCGGAGGCGGTGTTGCGCAGCCGCGTCAGCATGCGCCTGGTGGCCCAGCGCAGATTGACGGCGGTGGGGCGCGTGCCGTTGAGCAAGCTGGCGGCGCGTTCCATCGCATCGCTGCTCGCGTCGGCCCGCACCGCCAGCGCGATGCCGTATGCCGCCACAGCGCCGATCAGCGGCGCGCCGCGCACCTGCATGCTGCGGATGGCATGCGCCGCGTCGGCCACCGTGGTTAGCCGCAGGAACTCGAGCGACCACGGCAGCTTGGTCTGGTCGATGATGCGCACCGACCAGCCGTCGGACGGTTCGAGCCAAACGCAGCGATAGGGAGTGCCGTCGATCTTCACCGTTATCAGATCCTCTGGTGCAGCACGCAGACGAGGGTGAATAGCCGCCGCGCGGTGGCGAAGTCGATGGCGGCCTTGCCGTCCAGCCGCTCCACCATCAACGCGGCGCCTTCGTTGTGCAATCCGCGCCGCCCCATGTCGATGGCTTGGATGCGCTCGGCGCGGCCCTCCTCGAGCGCCAAGGCGTAGCTGTCCACCAGCATCTGGTAGTCCTTGATGAGGCCGCGGAACGGGCCCAGCGCGAGTGCCACCGCCTGCAGCGGCCGATCATCCACGCTGCGCACGTCGAACACCAGGCGGCCCTCCTGGATCGAGAGATGCAGCACGTAGGGGCCGGGATGCTTCTGCAACACGAATTGGTTTTCCGCCGCCAAATCGGTGGTGGCTTGGGCGCGGTCGGCCTCTTGCAGCGGGGACAGCCGTGTCAGCGCTTCGCCGTCCAGCACGACGCGCGCAATCCGGTTGGCGGCGAAGGCTTCGCTCACGCCTCGTCGCTTTTCATGAAGCCCAGTTTGAGCATCAGCCCGAGCGTGGCGCCTTTGACGGGGCGCAGCAGCACCAGCGACAGGACGGCGGTGAACGGCAACCAGATTACAGTCTGCACCCAGGATGGCGGGTCATACATGCGGTCGCTGAGCAGCATCAGGCCGACCACCACATGGGCCACAATGAAGATGGTGAAGTAGGGCGGCGCATCGTCGGCGCGCAACGCACCGAGCGGTGCGCCACACGCGGCGCATTGCGGCACCACGCGCAAGTAGCCGCTGAACGCCCGCGTCATGCCGCAACCGGGGCAGCGGCCGCGCGCGCCGCGCAGCATGGCAACGGGCGTTGAGCATGCGGCCCATGGCGAGGGTGACGGGGAGCGATCGGGCTGCCACCGAATCGGTTGGTTGGTATCCGGCATGCTGAACCTCGTTGGGCGGCCTGGGAGCGCAGCATAGGTCAGTTTGCGCCTGATTGCGAAGAACGCGGAGAGCCGGGCGCTGTTCCGCAAGCGGCGCTGCCGTTGAGGGCGCCGGGTCCAACAGCGGCCTAGTCTACCGGCCCCAAGTTGCGACAGTATTGACGACGCGACGCCCCAGCCTGCGTCGCGCGGTTCAAGCGGCCCGGGTGCCGCTTCGAGCGCGGTGGCAATGGATGCAAATGATGGTTTTGCGCCGGTAAATCGGGGCTGTGCGCACGCGCCTTGCAGGGGGGCCATGGCGCCTGCCATCGCTCTCCTCTTGTAACGGCCCTGATCGCGCCAGCCTGCGAAATGCAGTTTGTGGCGTCCCCGGCAAGTAAAGGCTTGCGTTTTTGTTTGACATGCTGATGCCGCACGCGAGATAGCGGAGAGACTTGCGCGCGCGCGATTCGCACTGGGTCGCTTGCGCTGGCAAGGGCAAGGAGACGTGTCGATGCAACGATGCCGACCTGAACCACGAGACTTCAGCGTGGCGCGCTGCCGTCGTCTGCCATGCCGCAACGGAACTGGCTGCAAGTGCGGCCGTTCGATCCCCATATCAATCAACACGGCCCTGAAGGAACTTTGAGACATGACCCATGACGAGAGTCTGAAGGCCTCTGGCCGCACTCAGGCGATGGCGGTGCGCGCTGCGACCAAAGCGGCACCGAAAAAGGCCGCTCCGAAGGCTGCGCCCAAGCCGGCCGGCAAGACTGCTGCGGCGAAAGCGGCGCCCGCCAAGCTCGCGGCGAAAGCGGCGCCGGCCAAGGTTGCGGCCGCGAAGTCAGCGCCGAAGCCGGCCGCGAAGACGACCAAGGCTGCGGCCAAGCCCGCGAGCAAGAGCAGTGCGGTGAAGGCTGCGCCGGCGAAAAGGGCTGCGCCGAAGACCGCGACCAAGACTGCAACGGCGAAAGCCGCACCCGCCAAGGCGGCGACCAAGACCACCAAGGCGGCCGCCGCCAAGCCGGCGAAGGCAACGAAGGCCGCCAAGCCTGCCGCCGCCAAGCCGGCCAAGAGCGCCGCCGCCAAGCCCGCGAAGAGCGCAGCGGCGAAAACGATGAAGACCGCCAAGTCTCCCGCCAAGCGTTCCGCCGCCGCCAAGGAGCTGAGCTCCACCTCCAAGACCACGCGCCGCCGCAAGACGTCCGACACGTCGACGACCGAAGCGAGCCCCGCCGCCAGCGGCGAGACGATCAACTAATACCAGCGCGCGTTGATCTCGCCCCTCTGGTGGGCTGATGCCCATCCTCTCGCTGTACGTTTGTACGGGCGGCCGGACGTAATCCTTCCGCGTTAACACATCGTCTTGATACGCGCCTGCCGTAGACGCTCCTTCTTCTCCCTCTCCCGTCCTACACGGGAGAGGGTCGGGGTGAGGGCTCTTAGGGCCAGCACAATCCAGCGACGTCAGGACATTACGCCGACAAATCGTGGCACTCGCACCCTCACCCCGGCCCTATCCCGCCCGTGGGAGAGGGAGATATTCTCCGGTCAGGAGATGTGTGGATCCCGAAGGACGCAATCCGGCCGCCCGACGCGGGATCAACACCGTTGCGGTTTGATCTTCAGTCGAGGGCTTCAAACGCGGCGGTGAAGAAGTCGCGCCCGCCGAAATTGCCCGATTTCAACGCCAGGTGCAGCGCCGGGCCACTCGCATCGGCGCCCGTGGTGTCAGCGTAGGTCCACGGCACGCCCGGGTCGATCTCGGGGCCGATCTGCAGCCGAGTCACACCAAGGCGGGACACCACGGCGCCGGACGTCTCGCCCCCCGCGACCACCAGCCGGCGCACGCCGCGCGCCACCAGGCCTTCTGCAATCGCCGCCAGCGCCACTTCCACCAGCGCGCCCGCGGCCGCTTGGCCCAAGGCGGATTGTGTCGCTGCCACACGGTCCGGCGGCGCCGAGGCGGCGATCACGACGGGCGTGGCGCCCAACTTGCCATCCACCCAGGCCAAAGCGTGCTGCGCCAGCGCGGCAGCGTCCGGCATTGCGAGCGGGTCGAGTTCCAGCGTCGGCACGCGGTCCCGCGCGACGCCTAATTGCATCAGCGTGGCGCGGGAGCAGGAGCCGGCGAGCACGGCCGCATGGCCGCTGGCGGCGGGCAGGGCGGCTGCGTTCGCGTCGGAGGGTAGCAAGCCGGCCGCGCGGAAGTTGGCGGGCAGCCCCATCGCCACGCCCGAACCGCCGGTGATCAAGGCATGGTTGGCGGCCGCTTGGCCAATGGCCAACAGGTCGGCTTCGCTCACCGCATCGACGATGGCATAGCGCCGGCCGGCCTCCTTCAACGCGGCCATGGCACGCCGGGTCGCATCCGCGCCTTGTGCCACGGTGGCGAACGGGACCAGCCCGACCGTGCCGTCGGTTTGGCGCGACAGCACGCGCACGAGGTTGGCGTCGCGCATCGGCGTGAGCGGGTGGTGTTCCATGCCGCTTTCGTTGAGCAGCGCGGCGCCGACGAACAGATGGCCCTGGAACACGCTGCGGCCGTTGGCGGGAAAGGCGGGGCAGGCGAGCGCGAAGCCGCAGCCCAGCGCGTGCACCAGCGCGTCGGCCACCGGGCCGATATTGCCCTCGTCGGTGCTGTCGAAGGTGGAGCAATATTTCTGCACGAATTGCCGGCAGCCGGCTTGCTGCAGCCATTGCAGCGCGGCCAGGCTTTGCGCCACCGCCTCATGCACCGGCGCGGTGCGGGATTTGAGCGCCACCACCACGGCATCGGCCTGCGGCGCGGCCCCGGAGGGCACGCCGATGACTTGCACCGTGCGCATGCCGCCGCGCACGAGAGTGGCGGCAAGGTCGGTTGCGCCGGTGAAATCATCGGCGATGCAGCCGAGCAGCATCACGACACTGCCGCCACGAAGCGGCGCACTTGGGTGGGCCAATCGGGCAAGGCCTGTCCCGCTTGCCAGGCGGCCTGTGCCATGTCGGCCCGCAGCGCGGTGTCGAAGATGAGCCGGCGGATGGCCTTGGACAGGCCGACGACGTCGCCGGGCGGGCAGACCACGCTGAACTCGGGCGTGACGTTGGCGGCGGCGGCCCCGCCGGAGGTGACCGCGACGGGCAAGCCGCGGCGGATGGCTTCGGTGACGGGCGCTGAATGGCCCTCCCACTCCGTTGCCAATGCGAACACATCGGCGCGGCGCCATTCCACCTCGAGCGCCTCCTGCGGCAACGCGCCGGTAAATTGCACGCGGCCTGGCGCGCTCTGCTCGGCCAAGTCCCGCAGGCTTGCGGCATGGTCCGGGTTGCGCGCCGTGTCGCCCACGATGGTCAGATGCCAATCGAGGTCGAACAAGCGGGAGAGTGCCGTGATCAGCACCGCGTGGCCCTTGCGCGGCACGCAGGCGCCGATTGCAAGCAGGCGGCAGGTGGCGCTGCCCGACCCGGCGCAGCGCGGCACGTCGGGCACGCCGGGGGGCACCACGGCGATGCGGTCGGCTGCCACGCCATAGTCGTGCTCAAGACGGTCGGCCACGATGCGGCTGGTGGCAACCACCCGGCGCATGCGCGGCAGCAAGCGCTGCTCCGCCTGGCGTATCGCGCTTTTGTCACTGCCGCTGGCCAAGGCTGCCGGGTGATGGATGAGCGCCACCGCGCCACCCGCCTGCTCAGGCGCGAAACGGGCGATGCCGAGGCCGTCGATAATGGCGACGGCCTCCTGCGGCCAGGTGAGCGCCGTGTCGACGCGGCAGGTGTGCCCCGCCTCGCGCAATCCGCTCACCAGCGCGCGAATGTAGGCTCCGCCGCCTGCGTTGTTCTCACCATCCGGCGCCTGCAACACGATGAAATCCATGGCCGCGGCATGTAGCACGCCGGGCAGCGGGCATGATAGCGGCGCGGCGCGTTCGCGTGTGCTCAGACCCGTGCCGACAAAGCGACGGCCGCCGGCGGACGGGCGGCGTAGCACCCGTTGCGGCCGTAGCGCGCAGGCGGTGGGCTCACGGCGCGAGCCGCCTGCGCCACCATCCCGAGCACCCGCGTCTGCACCGAGATCGCACGCTCCAGCAAGCGCCGGTTTTCGTCCGCCGCGGCGCGCAACTGGTCGGCGGCTTGGCGAAGGGCGGGCGTGGTGCGGCCGGACGATTGCGCCGCCTTGAAGGCGGCCAGCGCAGCCTCCTTCTCGGCCAGCATGGCGGCAGCCCGCGGCAAGTTCATCGCATCGAGCGCGGCGTTTTCCGCTGCCAGCGTTTCGGCCAGCCGCACGGTGGCGGCAAGCAGGTCTTGCGTCATGTCCCCAATCCCGATTTGGCTTCCTGCATCTGGATCATCTGGCGGAACACCGGTTGGGCAATACCAAGGCCGCCGGCATGGGCGATCTGCTTGGCGACGGCATCCACCAGCATCGGCTTCCAGCTCTGCTCCGCCTCACCGCCGCCAAGCGGCGTGCCCGAAAGATCGACGGTGTCGAACATCGGCTTGAGGAACTCGTTGAGCGCGACCGCCTCGAAATCCTGCGCGCTCTTCCAGACCTTCTGCACCGTTTCCGGCGGCAGCTTGGTGTCGATCGGAGGGGCCTGCATCAGCGCACCTGCAAGTCGGCTTGCAGCGCGCCGGCGGCTTTGATCGCCTGCAGGATGCTGATCATGTCGCGTGGGCCGACGCCCAGAGAGTTCAGGCTCGCCACCAAGTCCCGCAAGGTCACGCTGCCGCGGATGATGCCCAGGCGCTTGTCCGACGAGTCGTCCACCTGCACATTGCTGCGCGGGACGGTCTTGGTGGTGCCGTTGGAAAGCGGGCCAGGTTGGGACACTTGCGGCGTCTCCGTCACGCGGATGGTCAGGTTGCCTTGTGCGATGGCCACCGTGCTGATGCGCACGTTGTCTCCCATCACGATGGTGCCGCTTGCCTCGTCGATGACGACCACGGCGGCGTTGTCCGGCTCGACCCGCAGGTCCTCGATGCGGCCGAGCGCGTCGATCACGTCCCGCGAGCCGAGGTTGAGCAGCACGGTGCGCGGGTCTTCCGCGCTGGCAATGCCCGGGCCGAACGCAGCGTCGATCACCGCCGCCATGCGCCGCGCCGTGGTGAGATCGGGGTTGCGCAGCGCCAGCCGCAGAATCGGGTGGGCGCCGAGCTGATAAGGCATTTCCTTTTCCACCGTGGCGCCGTTCGAGATGCGCGCGGACGTGGGCACGTTGCGGGTGACGGAGGCGGCGGCGCCGCGAGCGGAGATCGCGCCCGTTGCCAGTGCGCCTTGAGCCACGCCGTAGACCTCGCCATCGGCGCCGAGCAGCGGGGTGACCAGCAGGGTGCCGCCCGTCAGGTCCTTGGCGTCCCCGAGGGCGGACACCGCAACGTCGAACCGGCTGCCGCCGCGGCCGAAGGCGGGCAGCATGGCGGTGACCATCACGGCGGCGACGTTCTTGGTGGAAAGCTGAGTTGCCTGGTCCCGCGTGTTGACGCCGAGGCGCTCGAGCATGCCGATCAGGGACTGCTTGGTGAAGACGTTGCTGTCGAGCTTGTCGCCGGTTCCGTTCAGCCCCACGACCAGGCCGTAGCCGACGAGCTGGTTTTCCCGAATTCCCTCCACGTCCGCCACGTCCTTGATCCGCACGTCAGCCCAGGCGGGCCCGGCGAGCAGCAAGAGTAGCAAACAACAGAGGGCAGGACGAAGGATGCGTTGGATCAACAATGGTCGGTCTTTCCGTCTCGTTCAGCTTTCGGCGGTAATCTCGGCGGTAGCTTTGGACGCGTAGGGGCAAGCACCGTGCCAGGCCCTGGGCCGCAGATTGTTGCGGCAAAGCTGGCACGGAGCCCGGCAGAACCTGCCGGGTGGGCAAAAGGGACCGGCTGATAATGCAGTGCCAATGGTGAACATTTCCGAAATCAGGCAGGCACACCCTGCGTTGGGGTCGCCACGCCGGTCGGCGGCGGGGGGCGTCGGGTTCGCGGTGTCGGGGCAGGGCGGGGCAGTGGCAGGCCCCGCCGCCGCCGCTCCCGCCGCCGGGCTGGAGGGGTTGCTCCAGCTCCAGCAGTTCGAGGACGCCGCCACGCGGGACCGCCAGGCCAAGCGGCACGGCCAAGCACTGCTGCAGGCCCTGAGCGAGTTGCAGCGCCTGCTGTTGGGGGACGGGCCGCTCGAAGACGCGCTGGGCCGCTTGTCAGCCCTGGTCGAAACCTGTCCCGAAGCGTCCGACCCGGCGTTGGCGGGGCTGGTCGGCGGGATCATGTTGCGGGCTCGGGTCGAGCTGGCGCGGCGTGGCCGGTGAAGCGGCTGTGTGACACTTGCTGCAGAAACGCCACGTTAGCGCCCGGATAACGCCATCTGTGCCCTTGGCGACATGATCCGGCATCGCTATACACCCGCGCAACTGCACCCCGTCGACGCTTGGAGCGCAAAGGATGCATCGCCGATGCTGACACTGCCGCCCGACTACCGCCCCGCCGAGGATGAGGACTTCATGCATCCTCGCCAGGTGGAATATTTCCGGCAAAAGCTGCTCCGGTGGCGCAATGAGCTAATCCGGGAGGCGGACGGCACGCTGGCCAGCCTGTCGGAGGGCGGCATCCACGAGGCCGATATCACCGACCGTGCCAGCGTGGAGACGGACCGGGCGTTGGAACTGCGGACCAGGGATCGTGCGCGCAAGCTGATCAGCAAGATCGACCAGGCGCTGCAGCGGATCGAGGCCGGCACCTACGGATTCTGCGAGGAAAGCGGCGAGCCGATCGGGCTGAGGCGGCTGGAGGCGCGGCCGATCGCGACGCTGTCGATCGAGGCGCAGGAGCGGCACGAGCGCATGGAGCGGGTGCACCGGGACGATTGAGTAGAGCCCTCCGCGCCAGAAATCCTTCTTCTCCCTCTCCCGCCCGCGGGAGAGGGAGATAGTCTCTATAAAGGGCGTTTCCGAGCTGGGCGGGTTTGCTATCGGCCTGCAGGCAGACGCGGGATGCCCGCTTCCTCGGCGGCGGCGATCAAGGCGGAGTCGGTGGTCGCCAGCGGCAAGGTCAGCCGCTGGGCCAGTTCCAGGTAGCACGCGTCATACGAGGTGAGGCGATAGCTCTCCGCGAGTTGGGCGACCTCGATCCAGGCGCGGGAGGCCGTCTCGTCATCGATGCGGATCGGCAGCGCGCGGAGGAAGCCAGCGAGCTTATGCCGGGTGGCGGCGGTGATGCGTTTGCGGCGCTCGGCGCTGAGCAGCCCATTCAGCGCCTCCACCGGCCAAAGCTGCGGGGCGACCGCACCCTCCTCGGCCACCCGGTCGAGCAGGGCCATGATGGGGTCGGTCTGTTCGTCCTCGAAGCACCAGGCCAGCGCGATCGAGTTGTCGAGGACGAAGCTCAGCGGCGGCCTTCCGCAACGAGGTCTTTCAGCGACAGGCCTCCCAGCGTCTGCCCCTTGCTGGCGGCGCGCAGGCCCGCCGCCGCCTGGCGCGCCTTGGCATGGTCGAACCCTGCCTCGACGGGAACCAGGCGCGCCACAGGCTTGCCGCGGCGGGTGATCAGCACCTGATCACCGTCCTCCACATCGTCCAGCAGCGCGGTCAGGTGGTTCTTGGCTTCGAATACGCCCAGGGTCTGCATAGCAACCTCCAATCTGGCTATCTATCTAGCTAGGTCGGAGCGGAATGTCGAGTCGTATCACCCTCGCTTGCGCCGCGTCGCCTGACCGGCGATGACACGCTGTCGCTCACACCCCACCTCCGGACCACCATGGCCGCCCTACAACCCCCCCGTGGCACCCACGACCTGATCGCCGAGGAACACCGCCGCCATGCCCGCGTGGTCGACACCGCGCGCGCGGAGGCGGCGCTGTACGGCTTCGACGAATGGGCCACCCCGATCTTCGAGGACACCCGCGTGTTCGCCCGAACCTTGGGCGACACGTCGGACGTCGTCACCAAGGAGATGTACACCTTTGACGACCGGGGCGGCGACAGCATCACGCTGCGGCCGGAGGGCACGGCGGGGATATGCCGCGCGCTGGTGACCAACGGGCTGACCCAAACCCTGCCGCAAAAGGTGTTCTACGCCGGGCCGATGTTCCGCTACGAACGGCCGCAGAAGGGGCGCACCCGCCAGTTCCACCAGATCGGCGCCGAGCTGATCGGCCCGGCGGAACCGCTGGCGGACGCCGAGGTGATCGCCCTCGGCTGGGACATCCTGACCCGGCTGGGCGTCGCCGGCGAGACGGCGCTCGAGGTGAACACGCTTGGCGACCGCGCGAGCCGGGAAGCCTATCGCGCGGCGCTGGTGACGTATTTCACCGCGCACCGTGATGCGCTCTCGGACGAAAGCCGCGACCGGCTCGAGCGCAACCCGCTCCGCATCCTCGACAGCAAGGACCCGGCGGACCGCACCGTCGTGGCCGATGCGCCCACCATCGCCACCTCGCTGACGGCCGAGGCCGCGCGCTTCTATGCCGACCTGCTGAGCCATCTCGCCCGCTTCGGCGTGCCGTTCCGCGAGAACCCGCGCATCGTGCGGGGGCTGGACTACTACAATCACACCGCGTTCGAGTTCGTCACCGACCGGCTCGGCGCGCAAGGCACGGTGATGGGAGGCGGGCGCTACGATGGGCTGGTGGAGCAGATGGGTGGGCCGCCCACGCCGGCAGTCGGCTGGGCGGCGGGGATCGACCGGTTGGCCATGCTCCTAGCCGAGCCCGGAGCCGCCCCCGTGCCAGTCGCGGTGATCCCGGTCGGCGAGGCGGCGGAAGCGGCGGCAGTCGGCGTGCTGCAGTCGCTGCGGGCGGCGGGCGTGCGGGCGGAAATGGCCTATCGCGGCAACCTCAAGCGCCGCATGGAGCGGGCCAACCGAATCGGCGCCCGCGCGGCGGTGATCCTGGGCGAGGACGAGGCGGCGCGCGGCGTGGCGCAGCTCAAGCACCTGGACACGGGGGCGCAAGAGGAGGTGGCGCTGGCAGACCTCGCCGCCCGCCTGACGTGACCCCGCTCGACACCAAGCTCGACCGGGTGGTGGACCGGGCCGAGGAGCTGCGCTCGCAACTCACCGCCGGGCTCTCGGGCGACGCCTTCGCCCGCGCCTCCCGCGAGCTGTCCGAGCTGGAGCCGGTGGTGGCGCGCATCGGCGACTTGCGCGAGGCCGAGCGGGCGACGCGCGAGGCGGAGGCGCTGCTGGCCGACCCCGAGATGAAGGAACTGGCCGAGGCCGAGCTCACTGAACTGCTGGGCAGCCTGCCGTCGTTGCGCCGCGAGATCCAGCTCGCTTTGCTGCCGCGCGATGAGGCGGACGCCCGCAGCGCGATCCTGGAAGTCCGCCCGGCGGCGGGGGGCGACGAGGCGGGGCTGTTCGCCGCCGAGCTGTTCGAGATGTACCAGCGTTATGCCGGGCAGCATGGCTGGCGGTTCGAGGTGCTGGAGTTCGGCGACACGGAATTGGGTGGGCTCAAGGAGGGCGTGGCCGAGATCACCGGGCGCAACGTGTTCGCCCGGCTGAAATACGAGTCGGGCGTGCACCGGGTGCAGCGCGTGCCGGCGACCGAGAGCCAGGGGCGCATCCACACTTCCACCGTCACCGTGGCGGTGCTGCCCGAGGCGGAGGAGGTGGACGTGCAGGTCAACGAGTCGGATTTGCGCATCGACACCTATCGCGCGTCCGGCGCCGGTGGGCAGCACATCAACAAGACCGACAGCGCCGTGCGGATCACCCATCTGCCGAGCGGCGTGGTGGTGGCAATGCAGGAGGAGCGGTCGCAGCACAAGAACCGGGCCAAGGCGATGAAGATCTTGCGGGCCAAGCTGTACGAGGCGCAGCGCTCGAGCCTGGACGCCGCGCGCGGGGCGGACCGCAAGGCGCAGGTGGGCACCGGCGACCGCTCCGAGCGGATCCGCACCTACAACTTCCCGCAGGGCCGCGTGTCCGACCACCGGATCAACCTCACCCTGCACAAGATCGACCGCATCATGCAGGGCGAGCTGGACGAGATCGTCGACGCGCTGACCGCCGAGGACCAGGCCGCCCGCCTCGCCGCCGACGATTGACGTCGTTCCGATGACGCGGCGGCGATGACGCTGGGCGAGCGCCTGTCGCTGGCGGCGGCGGCGCTGGCCGCGTCCGGCATCGCCGAGCCGCGGCGGGAGGCGCGCCTGCTGCTGTGCCATGCCGCGGGGCTGAGTGCGGCGGGGCTGCTGCGCGACATGGCGGCGGAGTTGCCGGCGCCGGGCTTCGAGGCGATGGCGGCCCGGCGCGCCGCCCGCGAGCCGCTCGCCTTCATCACCGGGTCGCAGCCGTTCTGGAGCTTCAGCGTCGCCGTGTCGCCCGACACGCTGATCCCGCGGGCGGATTCGGAAACGCTGATCGAGCTGGCCAAGCGGCTGTGCCCGGCGCGCTCGGTGCGGCGGGTGCTGGATCTCGGCACCGGCACGGGCTGCTTGCTGTTCGCGGCGCTGCTGGAGTTTCCGGACGCCTGGGGCGTGGGAGTGGATCGCTCCCCGGCCGCGGCGTGGCTGGCCCGGTACAATGCGGCCGCGCTTGGCCTGCGGGACCGGGCCGCCCTGCTCTGCGCCGACTGGGCGGCCCCGCTCGCCGGCACGTTCGACCTGGTGCTGTGCAATCCGCCCTATGTTCAAACGGGCGATCTGGCCGGGTTGATGCCGGAGGTGGCGGATTACGAGCCCGCCTCGGCATTGGATGGCGGGGCGGATGGGCTGGCGGCGTATCGCGCTGTTCTGGCCGCGCTGCCGGGCTTGTTGGCGCGCGGTGGGGTCGCCATTTTGGAGCTTGGAGCGGGGCAGGCGGAGGCAGTCGCTGCCCTCGCCGCCGCGGCGGGGATGCGGCCCGGCGAACCCCAGCTCGACCTGTCCGGAATCAAGCGGGCGCTGCCGCTTTGGCGGGCGGCTAAAAAATCGTTTGGCGACAGGGCAGACCGCCGTTAGTTTGCCACCCGAACGCCGAAGCGCGACGGGTTGCCCGGCGAGGCAGACCAACGCTGCGATGACTGGGCCAGCTCCCCAGGGCATCGTTCGGCAGCATCCAGGCTCCACCGTGCCGTGATGGCGGGGGCCGACCCGAAATAAACTGGAAGAAGTCAGTCACAGTAATGAACATAAAGCGCATGCGCGGCCGTAATAATCGCGGAAGTGGCGGTGGCGGTGGCGGCCCACCAAGACATCAGAGCGGTAATGTCCCGCTCAATCGCAACCATGTTTTCGACAGCAACGGCCCCGATTTGCGTATTCGCGGGACGGCGCAACAGTTGTTCGAGAAATACCTCCAGCTTGGCCGCGATGCGACCAGCAGCGGGGACCGGGTGATGGCGGAAGCCTACTTCCAGCACGCCGAGCATTATTTCCGCATCATCAACGCGATGAACCAGGCGCAGCAACAAAGCCAGCAGCACGGCCAGGGCGGCAATGGTGCGCATGCCAATGGGTCGGCCCCGCAGATGGCGCCGCACAACGGTCCGCGGCAGGACGAGCCGGAAGACGACGGCGACGAGCAGCCCGACCTGGCGCGCGAACTGCATGCCGAACAGCCCCGCGGCCGCGAAATCCCGATTGCGGACGGCTCCCCCGAGAGCTGATCAGGGCTTAGCCGGACCCCATGGGCTGACTGAATGGCTCGATGAGGCCAAGCCGGACGAACAGGTCGATCAGGACCAGGTTGACGTTGAATTTGAACTGATCGGTGTCGCGCACCGCCGCGAGCACGGTGTCGATCGGCCAGAGTTCGAAGCTGGCGACCTCGCCGTCCATCGGGGTCGGGGTGAAGCTCTCCGGCAGGGTGAGATCGTAGCAGTGCAGCCGGTCGCGGCGCAGGCCCTCGGGGCGCTCCATGGCGTATTGGATGGTCGCGCGATGCACCGCCTCGGCAACCAGGCTGGCGGGAAGGCCGGCTTCCTCCTCGGCCTCCTTCAGCAGTGTCTCGGCCGCGCCCAGCCCGGCGGGAACGCCCCCCGCCACAATGTGGTCGAGCTTGCCGGGGTCGAGCTTCTTGTTGGCGGCCCGGCGCCCGACCCACAGGTGCAGCCCGTCCGCCCGCCGCACCAGTCCGTTGAGGTGAACACCCGCCGCCTCGATGCCGAGCAGCGGCAGGGCGCCACGATCGATAGTGGCCAGCGCCGGGCCGGCCGGGTGGGCACGCACGTCGAACGCCTCGGCCCGCCAATGGCACAAGCCGGCCTGGGCCATGCGCCAGCCGATGGCGGGGAGTTCGGCCGCGGCCACTGCGGTGCGGCCGAGCCACTCCGCCACCTGTGGCATGACAAACCCGACGGCTTGTGATTCCACCGAGAATGGCAGCCGGCTACCTGGCAAAATTGCGTTATTGCAGGCCGCGATGTGCCGCAAGAACCCGTCGGACATGCCTCCCATACGCCTGTTCATAAAGGAGACTGCGCGCTGCGTCACCCGTGAGCAGGCGATTGTTTCGGGTCCAATGGATGCAGGCGCGAGCAATCTGCAGGAACTCGGCGCTTATGGCTTCCCAGCCGGGCCCTGTGCCGCCACATAGCGCCCATGTCCCGCCGTTCCGTCAAATCCAGCCGCGCGCTGGACCTGCCAGTCCCCTATCGATCCACCTGGCAGACCATCCGCTCCCTGCTGCCGTATCTTTGGCCTCACGGTGATCGCAGTTCGCATGTCCGCCTGGTGATATCGGCGCTGTGCCTGGTGCTGGCCAAGGTGGCGACCGTCTACATCCCGCTGCTCTATAGCCGGGCGGTGGACGCGCTGTCCCCCGCCCACCATCCGGCGACTGTGCCGATCGCGCTGATCCTGGGCTACGGGCTGCTGCGCGTCGCCTCCGCCGCGTTTGGCGAGCTGCGGGACGCGGTGTTCGCCGCCGTGCAGCAGCGCACGACGCGCCGGGTCGGATTGGACACGTTCCGCCACATGCACGCGCTCTCGCTGCGGTTCCATCTCGACCGGCAGACCGGCGGCGTGTCCCGGGCCATCGAGCGGGGGGTGGCGGGCACGCAGCAGGTGTTGCGGCTGGCGGTGTTCAACCTGCTGCCGACCCTGTTCGAGGTGCTGCTGGTCACCAGCATCATCTGGCGCATCTTCGACTGGCGCTATGCCCTGGTGACGTTCACGGCGGTGTCGCTGTACATCGGCTTCACCGTCGCGTTCACCTCCTGGCGGGTGCAGTACCGGCGGCAGATGAACGAGGTGGACAGCGAGGCGAACACCAAGGCGATCGACAGCCTGCTGAACTACGAGACGGTGAAGTATTTCGGCAACGAGGCGCACGAGGCCCGCCGGTTCGACGAGGCGTTGGCGCGCTACGAGACCGCCGCGGTGCGCACCCAGGTGACTTTGAACATGCTCAACATCGGCCAGGCGGTGATCATCGCCGGCGGGCTGGCGCTGATCATGTTGATGGCGTCGGACGGGGTGGTCAGCGGGCAGATGACGGTGGGCAAGTTCGTGTTGGTGAACACCTACCTGATGCAGCTCTACCAGCCGCTGAACTTCCTGGGCTTCGTCTATGCCTCGATCAAGCAGGGCGTGGTGGATATGGAGCAGATGTTCCGCCTGCTCGCGGTGAACCAGGAGGTGGCGGACCGGCCTGGCGCCCAGCCCTTGCCGCCACGGCAAGATACATCCAGTGCGCCGCGGCATGCCGGGTCGGGCGCGCTGGTGTTCGAGGACGTGCGGTTCGGCTACCGGCCGGAACGGGAAATCCTGCACGGGGTGAGCTTCGCCGTGCCGCCGGGGGGCAAGCTCGCCGTCGTCGGCCAGACTGGCGCGGGCAAGAGCACGATCGCCCGCCTGCTGTTCCGGTTCTACGACGTGGACGCCGGCCGCGTGGTGATCGACGGCTGCGACATCCGCGACGTGACGCAGCAGAGCCTGCGGGCGGCGATCGGCGTGGTGCCGCAGGACACGGTGCTGTTCAACGACACCATCCGCTATAACATCGGCTACGGCCGGATCGGCGCCAGCCAGGCGGAGATCGAGGCGGCGGCGCGGCAGGCGCAGGTGCACGATTTCGTGCTCAAGCTGCCGGACGGGTATGACACGCTGGTGGGGGAGCGCGGGCTGAAGCTCTCGGGCGGCGAGAAGCAGCGGGTGGCGATCGCGCGGACCATCCTGAAGGACCCACGCATCCTGATCCTGGACGAGGCCACCAGCGCGCTGGACAGCCATACCGAGCAGGAAATCGGCACGGCGCTGCGCAATGCCTCGGCCAACCGCACCACGGTGGTGATCGCGCACCGGTTGTCCACGGTGGTGGACGCGGACGAAATCCTGGTGCTGGCGGATGGCCGGGTCGCCGAGCGGGGCACGCATGCCGGGCTGCTGGCGCAGGGCGGCGTGTATGCGCGGATGTGGCTGCTGCAGGCCGAACAGGCCGAGGCCGGCATGGCAGATGCGGCGTGAGGGTTCAATCGGCCGAGTCCGAGGCTATGTTTGGCGATGAAGGAGAGTGCCGATGACCCTGGCCATGGACGACGGCGCGCCGCCTGACCTCAGCCACGCCGGCGCGGTGGTGGACAAGGCGATCGAATACATGATCGGGCAGAACATCAGTTCGATCGCCATCGCGTCGGCCTTGTTGGGCGGCTCGCTCGGCCTGCTGACGCGCAGCCTGTCGGACGAGGCGGTGGTGCAGATCCTGAACAATGCGATCGGCAGCGTGCGTGCCGGCGAGATGCGCAGCATGGCGGACCAGCCCACGCCGGGTTGACGCGGTGGGCGCACGCCGCCATAACGCGCGCTTTCTACGAACCCGAAGAGCATTCAACCATGTCGCGCCGCTGCGAGATTTCCGGCAAGGCCGTGCTGAGTGGCAACACCGTCAGCCATGCCAACAACAAGAACCGCCGCCGCTTCCTGCCCAACCTGCAGGAGCAGACGCTGCTGTCCGACGTGCTGGGGAGCGTGCGGATGCGGCTGACCACGCATGCGCTGCGCACCATCGAGCACAATGGCGGGCTGGACGCATTCCTGACCACCACGCCGAACCGCAACCTGCCGCCCGAGGCGCAGACGGTGAAGCGCCGCCTGGTGCGCGCGGCCGCGAAGAAGGCCGCCGCCACCGCCTAAAGGGTGACGAAACTCTCCAGCCGCGCCCGCACCGCGTTGCGGACGTGCGAAGGAATGCTGGCACCCGCGTAGCCGATTGCCCGCGCCAGCGTGTCGATACTGCGGACGTGGCTGACCAGGATTTCGCCCGCCACGGGCAGGCCGCCGGGCAACACGACGCTGGTGGGGAACGGCCGCACCCGCGACGTGATCGGACAGACCACCGCCAGCCCGGTGTTGGCGGTGAACAGCGCCGCCGAAATGACCAACGCAGGGCGGCGGCCAGCCTGCTCCCGCCCGACCGTTGGGTCGAAATCGGTCCAGATCAGGTCGCCAGCGTCCGGGACGTAGCCCGGCGCGCTCAATCCGGGATGGCTTCCTGGCCGGCGTCCGCGCCCCAGTCATAGGCATCGGCATAGGCGACGCGCCACTCCTCCGCCGTCTTGCCCTCGAACAGCGTCGCCAAGGCAATCCGCGGTTCGACCCGGCGGATCACGATGGCGCCGTCCTCGGTATCGATGTCCACCCGCTCGCCGTCGTGCAGCTTCGCCGCCTGCACGATGTCGCCCGGGAGGCGCACCGCCAGGTTGTTGCCCCACTTGCCAACCATCACTTGCATCTGAGCCTCCATCGCATGGATATTCGCAGGATAGCCGAGGAGGCGCAAGGAGAAAGTGCTAGCGGCTCTCTGCGGCACGCCGGAGCAAGCCGAGCGCAACGGCCACCGTTGCCTCCCGCACCGCGCCGCGGTCGCCGGGGAAGACGTGGCTCTCGGTGGCAACATCCGCGTTGCGGCGCGCCAGGCCGAACCAGACCAGCCCGACCGGCTTCTCCGCACTGCCGCCGCCGGGCCCGGCAACCCCGGTGACGGCCACGATGACATCGGCCAGGGAGCGGGAAAGCGCCCCCGCCGCCATCGCCGCCACCACGGGCTCGCTGACGGCGCCATGCTGCTCGATCAGGGTGGTGGGAACGCCCAGCAGGTCGGTCTTGGCGGCGTTGGAATAGGTGACGAAACCGCGGTCCACCACGTCCGACGAGCCGGGGATGTGCGTCAGGCATGCGGCGATGAGCCCGCCGGTGCAGCTTTCGGCGGTGGCGAGGCGCAGGTTGCGGGAGCGGAACAGCTCCAGCAGGGCGGCGCCTTGGCCGAGCACGTCGGCGCTAAGCATCGGGCTTCTTCTTGTCGCCAGCTTTGCGTGCGGCGCGGCGGACGTTGAACAACTCCCACACCAACAAGGCCAGGACGATCAGCTCGATCAGCGCCCATTCGTAGCGCGCCATCAGCCGCCCCGCTGCGCCAACGAGATTCGCTCGAGGCGTTCGAACAGGTCGAGCAGCCAGACGAACCGGTCGCCGATCCGCCAGGGCGCTGCCTGCGAGAGGGCGTGGGCATGGCAGGCGGCATCCACCAGGAAGGCGACGGCGGGGAGCGGCGCCGGGGCGATGGCGGGTTGCCGCGCCGACAGGTGAGCGGGCACCTGCGCGAGCAAGCCGAGCTTGCGATAACCCGGCACCCGCGCCCGTCGCGCCGGGTCCGCCCCGCCGCGCCGCACGGCGTCGCCAATCGCAGCATAGAGCAGCCGGGCCGCGGCAATGCCGGGGCGGCAGACCAGCGGGAGCGCCGCGATCCCGGCATCCGCCCGCGCATAGAGCGTGTCCGCCTCCGCCAGCAGACGTGTCACCACGCTGGTGAGTGCGGGACTTTGCATGGGCTGGCGCAGCAGAGCGTCCGGCGCCAGCCCGGCTTCCGCCAGCCACTCCAGCGGCAAATAGAGCCGGCCCGCGGCAGCGTCGGCGCCCACGTCGCGGGCGATATTGGAGAGCTGCATCGCCACACCCAGCTCGCAGGCGCGCGCCAGCACGGCCGGGCTGCGCACGCCCATCACCACCGCCATCATCGCGCCGACCGACCCGGCGACTCGCGTGGCGTAGGCCAGCAAGGCGGGCAGATCGGCGTAGCGGCCGCCGGCCACGTCCCAGGCGAAGCCCTCCAGCAGCGCCTCCGGCAGGGCGCGGGGCAGGTCGTGCAGCGCCACCATGTCGGCAAAGGCGCGGTCTGCGGCGAAGTCGGCGGGGCGGCCGGCATAGACCCGGTCCAGCCGCTCGGTCAGCCGCTCCAGCACCGCGGCACCCCCGCCAGGCCCGTCCACCGCATCGTCGGCGGTGCGGCAGAAGGCGTAGAGCGCGATCGCCGGCCCTGCCACCCGATCCGGCAGCAAGCGCGATGCGGCATGGAACGAGCGCGACCCGGTGCGGATCGCGACCCGGCAGGCGGCCAGGTCGGCAGCGGCGGCGTGGAGCCGGTCAGGCGAAGACGGACGCATGGGGCACGACCTTGTCGAGAATGCGGGCGGAGGAGAGCACGCCGGGCAGCCCCGCACCGGGATGGGTGCCGGCCCCGACCAGATAGAGCCCCGGCACCTCCTCGCTGCGGTTGTGCGGGCGGAACCAGGCGGATTGGGTGAGGATCGGCTCGAGCCCGAAGGCGGCGCCGTTCACCGCCAGCAGTCTATCGTGAAAGTCCTGCGGGGTGGTGACGCGCGAGGTCACGATCGCGCTTTCCAGGCCGGGGAGCACGGTCTCGCTCAGGGCGCGGGCGATGGCCCGGCGGTAGGGTTCGGCCTGCACCGACCAATCCGTGCCGCTCGCCAGGTGGGGCACGGGGGAGAGCACGTAGAATGCGTCGCAGCCGGCGGGCGCCATCGCCGGGTCGGTTGCGGTGGGGCGGTGCAGGTAGAGGCTGAAATCGGCTGACAGCGTCTTGTGGCGGAAGATGTCCGCCAGCAGGGCGCGGTAGCGCGGGCCGAGCAGGATGGTGTGGTGCGCCACGTCCTGGTAGCGGCGGCTGGTGCCGAAATACCAAACGAACAGGCCCATCGAGTAGCGCGAGCGGGCCAGCTTGCGATCGGTCCAGCGGCGGCGGTGCTGCGGGGCGACCAGTCGGGAATAGGTCCAGGCGCTGTCGGCGTTGGAGACCACGATGTCCGCGGTGACGGTCTCGCCGCCCTCCAGTACCACCCCGGCGGCGCGCCCGGCGGCCACGGTGATTCGCTCCACCGTGGCGCCGGTGCGGATGGTGCCCCCCGTGTGCGCAACCAGCCCGGCCAGGCCGCGGACCAGCGCCCCGGTGCCGCCCAGCGCGTAGTGCACGCCCCAGCGGCGCTCCAGAAAGGCGATCAGCGCGTAGATGGCGCTGGCGCTGAACGGGTTGCCTCCCACCAGCAGCGGGTGGAACGAGAGCACGGTGCGCAGCCGGTCATCCTTGATGTGGCGGCGCACGGCGGCATGCACGCTGCGATGCCCGCCGAGCCGGAGCAGCGCCGGCAGCACGCGCACCATGTCGGTGAGGCGGTCGAACGGCACGTCACCCAACTGCTCGAAGCCGACGCGGTAGATCGCCTCGGACTGGGCCATGAAGTTGTCGTAGCCGGGCACGTCGGCGGGGGCGAAGCGGGCGATCTCGGCGCGCATGGCGGCGGGGTCGCCGGTGTAGTCGAACTGGGCGCCGTCGGCGAAGCGGATGCGGTAGAACGGCGAGACCGGCACCAAGGTCACGTCGTCCGCCAGCGAGCGGCCGCAGAGCTGCCACAGCTCCTCGAACAGGAAGGGGGCGGTGATCACGGTCGGCCCGGCGTCGAAGGTGAAGCCGTCCTGGCGGTGCACCTGGGCGCGGCCGCCGGGCTGGCCGCCGCGCTCCAGCACCGTCACGCGCCAGCCGCGCGCGCCCAGCCGCACCGCCGCGGCCAGGCCGCCGAAGCCGCTGCCGATCACCACGGCATGGGGGCGGCCGGGGGGTGTCACTCGGGTGAGGACGGTCATACGTCTTGCTCCACGGCAGCCAGTTCGGGCCCGGTGACCCGTTTGCGGACGTGGTGCAGCGAGAACCCGGTGACCAGGACCAGCACGGGGATGCTGATGCCCATCACCAGGTCAGCGTCGACGTGAACCACGCCGGCTGCGGTCAATCCCTTGGTGACGTAGCCGATCAAAGCCACCACGTAATAGGTGATCGCCGCCACCGAGAGACCCTCCACGGTGGATTGCAAGCGGAGCTGCAGCTTGGCGCGTTTGTTCATCGAGTCGAGCACGGCGGCGTTCTGTTGCTCGCGCGTCAGGTCGACGCGGGTGGAGAGCAATTGGGCGGCGCGGGCCACGCGCACGGCCAGTGACTCCTGCCGGGCCGAAGCGGCGGTGCAGGTGCTCATGGCGGGGGCCAGACGCCGGTCGTTGAACTCCTGGAAGGTCTGCAGCCCCGGCACGCGGGTTTCGCGCAGCTCGCTGATCCGCCGTTGCACCAGCGCGTGGTAGGCGCTGGCGGCGGAGAAGCGGAACTGGGTGCGCGCCTCGCGGCTCTCGATGGCGGCCGACAGCCGGGTGAGCCGGTGCAGCAGGGCGGGTTCGGCGGCGTCGTTGGTCTCCACCAGCGCGGTGGCGATCTCCGCCAGGTCGGCCTCAGCCTCGGTCAGCAGCGGCGCCAGTTCGCGCGCCACAGGAAGGGTGAGCAGCGCCATCACCCGGTAGGTCTCGATCTCGAGCAGGCGCTGCACCATCAGCCCAGCTTCCTGCGGCGCCAGGCCGTGGTCGTGGATCAGCAGCCGGCCGAAGCCGTCGTTGTGGATGCGTAGGTCGGTGACGGCGGTGGCCTTGCCGCCCGCCAGGCTGGCGCCCACCAGCAGATGGCCGGCGAACAGCCGCTTGGAAAGCGCGTCCGGATCTGGCGGCGCTTCGCTATGGACCAGGGCGGCGTGGGTGGCGACGATGAGCTGGCCTGGCAGGGCGGCCACCCATTCGGCGGGCACCGCGTCGATAGCCTGGCCGGCGAACGGGTCCTGCTCGGCGGAGTCGACGGTGAAGGTGTAGCGGACGAACTCGGTGTGGCGCTCCCAGCGCATGCGGAAGGTGTCGAACGCGCCGGTGAAATGGTTGGCGCCGGGGTCGGGCGGGTCCGCGCCGAAGCGGGTGGCGAGTTGCTTCACTGCATGCAATTGCACCTCGCGTTCGCTGGGCGGGGTGAGCAGCACGATGTAGGACAGCCGGGCCGGCGGGCTGAGCAGGCCGGAGGGGCGCGCGTGAACCTCGTCGTTGAGTTCCATGCGCTGCGGATGGTCGAGGGGCAGCCTCATAACCGCAGCCCCTCGTGCTTCTCCCTCTCCCTCTGGGAGAGGGTCGGGGTGAGGGGGTGGCGCGTTCCGGCGGCGGGAGGTCGTGTCACTCCGCCCCTCACCCAACCCTCTCCCAGAGGGAGAGGGCTTTTCAAGGATAGGTGTGTCTGGAGTGGGGTGGCGCTCACGAGGCCATCCGCTGCGCGGGGGCGGCGTCCTCGATGATCGCGGCGACGCGCTCGGGCTGCTCCTCGTGCGCCAAGTGGCCCAGGCCGGGCAGGCGGATCAGCGTGGCGCCGGGCACCATTGCGGCCAAGCGGACCTGGTCGGCAGGCGGGATGGTACCGTCGACGTCGCCGCACACCACCACCAGCCGGGTCGCGAGCTTGGGCAGGTCGCGCGCCAAGGGCTTCAAGTCCCAGTTGGCCATCATGCCCAATGCGCCTGCGGTGTGGCTGGGGCGGCGCATCAGGCGGCCGTAGAGCGACTTGCCTTCCGCGTCCAGCTTGGACCCGGTGCTGTCGAGCAAGCGCTCCACCACGCGGGGGCTGCGGGCGCTCAAGGAGAACACGCGCGGCACCAGGGGATTGAGCACCAGCAGCTTGGCCAAGGGCGAGAAGAACGGGGCGGCCGCGCCGCCGATCGGCAGCACCGCGGCGTTCAGGCCGACCAGCGCCGCGGGCGCGATCCGCCCGTCCAGGCACATGCGCGCCAGGATGGCGGCGCCGGCGGAATGGCCCACCGCCACCTCCGGATGCCAGCCTTGGCTGTGCAGCAGCGCGGTGAGGTTGCGCGCCATGCCGGGCAGGGTGAGGCGATGGCTGGCGGGCAGCTCGGTGAAGCCGTGACCCGGCAAATCCGGCATCACCACGGTGAAACGCTGGGCCAGGATCGGGGCCAGGGCGCGGTAGGAATGCGTGGAGGCGCCGGTGCCATGCACCAGCAGCATCACCGGGCCCGCGCCCAATACCTGCACATGCCAGCGCAGCCGGTCCGCCTCGAGGAAGCGGCTGTGGCTGCGAAGCGGCCAGTCGCGCCCCTCGGTCGCCCAATCGGCCGGCGGGGTCACGGCATCACGCGGCCGCCAGGCCAGTCAGGTGGGCCAAGTTCTTGAAGAAGATGCGCGCGTGGGCAAGCGGCTTGGCCTTCACCAGCTCCTTGTTCATGTAGGCGTCCCAGGTCAGCTCCTGCACGTCCTTGTCGCGGCAAATCGCCACGAAGCGCTCGCGCCGGCCGTCGTTGGTGTACCAGTATTTCTGCATGATGCCGAGGATCCAGAACACGCCGCCATGGGTGCGCATGAAGCGCTTGCGGGCGGTGCGCAGAACACGGGCATCGCCGGTGGCGCAGAACCGCTCTGCCACCTCGGCCACCACGCGGCCGCAATGCATGGCGTAGTAGATGCCCTCCCCCGAAGCCGGCGCCACCACGCCCGCGGCGTCCCCGGCCAGGATCACGTCCCGCCCGTTGTCCCACCGCTTCAGCGGCCGCAGCGGGATCGGCGCACCCTCGCGGCGGATTGTCTCCATACCCTCCATCCCCGTGCTGAGCCGCAGCCGGCCCACCGCGCCGCGCAGGGAGAAGCCCTTGTGCATCGACCCGGTGCCGATGCTGGCGGTGTCGCCGTGCGGGAAGATCCAGGCGTAGAAATCGGGCGACAGCGAGCCTTGGTAGTAGACGTCGCAGCGGTCGGCGGCGAAGCTCGGCGGCACGCGGACGATCTCGTGATAGGCGAACACGAACGGCACTCGCTCCGCCTTGGGGATGGTCTGGCGCGCCACGGCCGAGTTGGCGCCATCCGCCCCGATCACCAGCCGCGCCCGCACCCGGCCGCTGGCCGCGCCATCCTTATACTCGACGACGGCGGTGCCATCCGCGTCCCGCTCGATCCGCTCGAACGCGCCGACCCGGCGTTCGGCGCCATGCTCAGCGGCCCGGCAGCGCAGCCACTCGTCGAACGGCTCGCGGTCCACCATGCCGACGAAGCCGCCATCGATCGGCATGTCGACCTCGCGCGACTTGGGGCTCACCATGCGCGCGCCGGTGATCTTGGCGACCAGCAGGTGGTCGGGGATGTCGAATTCTTGGATCGCACGCGGCGGGATGGCGCCGCCGCAGGGCTTGATGCGTCCCGCCCGGTCCAGCAGCAGCACGCTGCGGCCGGCGCGCGCCAGGGTGTCTGCCGCGGTGGCCCCCGCCGGGCCGCCACCAACCACGACGACATCATAGGTTTGGTCCACCACGGCGCTCTCCTTCATCGGACGGCGATTGCGCAAGCCAGCATGCCCCAGACGTACAGCGTCGTTCCGGTGGCATTATACCAAGGCGCCAGGTCGCGCGGGCGGCGCAGCAGCCGGGTCATCAACGCGAACTGCACGGCGAGAAGAACGCCCACGATGCCCGCAACCACCGGATGGCCCCAACTCAGCATCACCTCGACGACGACGATTTGCGGCACAGCCATGGCGATGCAGGCGGCGCGCACCGCCCGATCCACGCCGAGCTTTGCCGGCAGCGAACCGACGCCCATGCGCAGGTCGCCCTCGACAGACTTGAAGTCGTTCAGCGTCATGATGCCGTGGGCGCCGACACTGTAGAGCGCTGCCAGCAGCAGAATATGCGGGTGCGGCAGCGCTCCCGTCATGACGGCGGCGCCGGTGAACCAGGGCAGGCCCTCGTAGCAGAGCGCCACCGCGCTGTTGCCCCACCAGCCATTGAGCTTCAATCGCAGCGGCGGCGCGCTGTAGGCCCAGGCCAAGGCGAGGCCGAAACACGCCGCGCCGAACACGAAGCGGCCCAGCACGGCGGCCAGCAGCAGCGACAGGCCCGTCCACAGACACGCGATATAAAACCCCCAGCGGCCCGGCATGCGGCCGGACGGGATGGGGCGGCCGGGCTCGTTGATCGCGTCCACGTGGCGGTCGAACCAGTCGTTGGCCGCCTGGCTGGTGGCGCATACCATCGGGCCCGCCAGCAGGACACCGCCGGCGATTTCCGGCCAATGCGCCGCGACCGGTGCCCCGGACGAGACGACGCCGCAGCCGAACGCCCACATCGGCGCGAACCAGGTGAGCGGCTTGAGCAGTTCCAGCACCACGCGCGGATGCGGCGCCGAGCCGGCAGCGAGCGCGCCGGGCATGATCACGCGCCCGGTCATGCCGGGTCTGGCTTGTCGGCCAAGTCTCCCATGCCGTAGCGGCGGAGCTTGACGTAGAGGCTTTGCCGGCTGAGCCCGAGCAACTCGGCGGCTGAGGCGCGGTTGTCGCCGGTCAGCTCGAGCGCCGCCTCGATGCAGAGCCGCTCGATCACGTCCGTGGTCTCCCGCACCATGTCCTTCAGCGCCACGCGGCCGATCAGCTCGGTGAGTTGCTCGATCGAGCGCGGCAGCTCCCTGCCAGCGCGGGTGGTGGCGACGGGGCGCCGCCCGGTGACGCGGATGACGAAGCCGAAGCAGATCCGCCCCGCCATCACCGCCGACCCGGCGGCGATCTCCACCGGGGCGACCGCGCCATACTCGCCGCGGACTTCGGTGGCGAACAGGCGGACATTGCCGTGGCCGCGCAGATTGGCCAGCAACACCGGTAGATCGGTGGCGGGGCGGCCGAGCCAACGGTCCAGCGACTCGCCGCGCGCCTGTTCCTCGGCGGTGAGCTGGGCCATCTCGAGAAACGCCGGATTGGCCGAGGTGATGGTGCCGTCTGGCGAGGTGACGACGAACCCGTCCGGCCCGGCTTCGACCAGGTGCTCGATTTCGGAGGCGCCGCGCGGCGCCGGCGGTGCGTCCCGCAGCAGGCGGACGAGGAAAAAGGCGGCATTGTCCTGGCGGAACAGCGCGGCGGACACCCGCAGCGCGGTGTCGGCGCCGGCACCGGGATGCAGCTGCGCCACGATGTCGTCGCCCCGCCCGGCGGCGCGCACCCCGCCGAGCAGGACGGAGATGGGCTCGGCACTTTGCGGCGCGAACAGGGACAGAAAGGAGTGCCCGACCAGGCGCGCGGCATTCATGCCGAGTGCTTGCCCGGCGGCGGGATTGGCCTCCACCACGATATCGACCGCCGCATCCACCACCAAAACGGGCTCGGAGGAGAGATGGAACAGCATGCGGTAGCGGGTTTCGACATGGCGCAAGCGGGCATAATCCCGCTCCATCGCCTGCTGCGCCTCCACCAGGCGCTGCTGCAGGGCGGCAATCGGGCGCAGGTCGCGGCCGAACACGACGATGCGGCCGTCGTCGCCGATCCGCACGGCAGAATACAGCACCGGCACGTCGGGCGCCCCGGGTAGCGAATGGTTCACCTGGCGCCAGCGCGACGCCGTGGCGGCCGCCTCGCTCAGCAGCCCCTGGATCTTGCCGCGGCTTTCGACCGTGACGGTGTCGCTCCAGCGGCGGCCGGGCCATGGGCCCTGGCTCTGCAGGGCGTCGGCCAGTTCCTTGCTGTGAAAGGCGGCGTCCAGGATCTGGCCCTCGGCGCTGAGCACCAGTGACACGTCGGACGCAGCGGCGATGACGCTGGCGGCCGTCTGCGCGTCGAGATTGCTCAGGCTGTGCTTCGGCGAGCCGAACGCTGCTACGTACGACACGGGACACACGCTAGGTGGGCGGCGGGAAGACGGACGTTCAGCACGAAAAGCCTTTCGGACCAGGCCGGGACGGGAGCGGTCTGGTCCATCGGCTCAGGCGGACTCAGCCATCAGGTTCAACAACCCCTGCGCTTGTAGCACGGCCTGCCAGCCGTCGCGCGCCGTTGCGTCCGCTCCCACCAGTTGCACCAATTCCGGGCGCTCGTTCACCAGCGGGCCGCCCACCATCACACCCAATCCGCGGTTGCGCGAGGCGCGGCGGACGGCGCGGATGCAGGAGGCGAGCTCGTCGATATGCAGCTCGGTGCCGATGGAGAAGCCGATGACGGCGAACCATTCGGCGCGGACCAGCTCAATCAGCCCGGCCGTCGTGGTGGCGGGCTCGCACCAGACGCTCCAACCGGCGCGGCGAAAGAAGTCGGCCACCATCATCACGCCGAAATTATGCTGCGCGCCAGGGACGGGGCAGAGCAGGGCGCGGCTGGTCTGCGGCCGGCGCGGCGGCGCCTGCCAAAACGCCGGGCCGATTTCGCGCAACACGCCGTGCAACCGCCACAGGCCGAGGGTGACGGTGCTGAAGTCGGTGGCGTCATTGTCCCACAAACTGCCCAGATGGCGCGCCGCGGGGGCCAGCAGGTCGAGATAGACCGACTCCATCGGCACGCCGCGGGAGCGCAACCCCGCCACAACGGCGAGAGCGGCGCCCTCTTCAGGGCTCACGGCGGCATCGGCCAAGCTCGCCACGTCAGACACGGCCACCAACGGCGCCGCGGCCGGTGCCAAGGCAGCGCGTCCTGCGAGCACCAGGCGAGGAATGACCTGGTCGATCACCGTGTGCTCGATCGCACGGCTAAGCGAGCGTCGTTCGCTCGCCCAGTCGGGCCATCGCTGCGGCAACGAGATGCCGAAGGGTGGCATACCCTCCGGCCGCGCGTCGCTGGTGACTAGGTGCTGGATCATCTCGTCCATCTCGTTGGCCCTCTGATCTTCAGTCCGTCTTCCGGTCGCTGTCAACACAGGTTTACGTAAACCTAGATTGACAGTGCCCCGTGACGGGGCTTAGCGTTTCTTCCTGTGAGGAGCCTGGCATGCAGAAGGCCGGGTGGCGACTGAAAAAACGCCTGAAACCTACCGCCTGTGGCCGCCGGTCAAGAACGAGGGATTTCCATGGTGCAAAGCACACTAACTCGGCTCATCGACAGCTTCGATTGTTGCCCCTGGGGCGCCATGGCTGGCCGCCCGCAAGCCCGCGCCGCCAGCCCGCCCGCGCTCTACACGGCGGAGCAGCGCCGACGCCGCGACACGACGCGCTGGACGATGGTGCAGGGCGTGTTGGCGCCGGTGCAGTTCCTGGTGTTCCTGACCAGCCTGAGCCTGGTGCTGCACTTCCTGTTCACCGGGTCGGGGCTTGCGGCGGCGACCGGCTCCATCGTGGTCAAGACGGTGGTGCTCTACGCCATCATGATCACCGGGGCGTTCTGGGAGCGGGCGGTGTTCGGCCGCTACCTGTTTGCCCGCGCGTTCTTCTGGGAAGACGTGATGAGCATGCTGGTGATGCTGCTGCACACCGCCTACGTCGCCGAGCTCTGCATCGGGTCGGTGGACAGCCACCAGCTCATGATGCTGGCGCTGGCCGCCTACGCCTCCTACCTGATCAACGCGGCACAATACGTGATGAAGCTGCGCGCCGCCCGGCGGGACAGCCGCCCGATGCCACGCCACGCGGCCGTGATGGGCATGGGCTGATGGACGGGCTCGCCACACTTCCAGCCAGCCTGGACAGTGGCGCGGCGTTCGCCCAGCCCCCTCTTGCCCGGCCGGTTCTGCGCGAGCGGGGCCAGCGGGAGGTGTTCTGCGGGCTGACCGCCATCGTCTGGCTGCACCGCGCCATCACCGACGCGTTCTTCCTGGTGGTGGGCTCCCGCACCTGCGCGCATCTGCTGCAGTCGGCCGCCGGGGTGATGATTTTTGCCGAGCCGCGGTTTGCCACCGCCATCATCGACGACCGGGACCTGGCGGGCTTGGCGGACGCCAATGACGAACTGGACCGGGTGGTGGATCAGTTGCTGGCGCGGCGGCCCGAGATCCGGATGTTGTTCCTGGTCGGCTCGTGCCCGTCCGAAGTCATCAAGCTCGACCTGTCGCGGGCGGCGTCGCGGCTGTCCCGGGCGCATGCGCCGGCGGTGCGGGTGCTGAACTACTCTGGCAGCGGGATCGAGACCACGTTCACCCAGGGCGAGGACGCCTGCCTCGCGTCGCTGGTGCCGGAGTTGCCCGACGCGCGGCCCGGCGAGCGCTCGCTGCTGGTGGTGGGCGCGATGGCCGAGGTGGTGCAGGGGCAGATGAGCCGCCTGTTCGATGCGTTGGGCATCGGCCCGGTGGCGTTCCTGCCGCCGCGTGCGTCGACCGCGTTGCCGCCGGTCGGGCCCGGCACGCTGTATTTGCTGGCGCAACCGTTCCTGGCCGACACGGCGCGGGCGCTGGCCGAGCGCGGCGCCTCGCGCTTGCCGGCGCCGTTTCCCTTGGGCGTGGAAGGCACCACCGCCTGGCTGGGCGCGGCGGCCGCGGCGTGGGGCGTGGCGCCGGGTCGCTTCGCCGCGGTGACCGGGCCCGCTCGTGCTCGCGCCGAGGCCGCCCTGGCAGGGGCGCGGGAGCGTTTGGCGGGAAAGCGCGTGTTCTTCTTCCCCGACTCGCAGCTTGAAATTCCACTGGCGCGGTTTCTTCATCGCGAATTGGGCATGGCGCTGGAAGAAGTAGGAACACCCTATCTGCACCGGGAACACCTGGCGGAGGAGCTGGCGCTGTTGCCGCCGGACGTGCAGCTTTCCGAGGGCCAGGACGTGGACCGCCAGCTCGACCGCTGCCGGGCGGCGCAGCCGGACCTGACGGTGTGCGGCTTAGGCCTGGCCAATCCGCTCGAGGCGGAGGGCTTGGCGACGAAATGGTCGATCGAACTGCTGTTCACGCCGATCCAGGGCTACGAGCAGGCGGCGGACTTGGCCGAGCTGTTCGCCCGCCCGTTCGTGCGCCGCATGAGGTTACGCCTATGAAGCTGTCATTGTGGACCTACGAGGGGCCGCCGCACGTGGGGGCCATGCGCGTGGCAGCGGCGATGCAGGGCGTACACTATGTACTGCACGCGCCGCAGGGCGACACCTATGCCGACCTGCTGTTCACCATGATCGAGCGGCGGGACACGCGCCCGCCGGTGACCTACACCACGTTCCAGGCCCGCGACCTGGGTGGCGACACCGCCGAGCTGTTCAAGACCGCGGCGCGCGACGCTTATGAGCGGTTCCAGCCCGAGGCGATGCTGGTGGGCGCGTCCTGCACCGCCGAGCTGATCCAGGACGACCCGGGTGGCTTGGCAGGCACGCTGGGCCTGCCGTGCCCGGTGGTGGCGCTGGAGCTGCCGAGCTATCAGCGCAAGGAAAATTGGGGCGCGGCGGAGACGTTCTACCAGCTCGTGCGGGCGTTTGCGCGCGCCCCTCTCCCAGAGGGAGACAAAAAGCCCTCTCCCTCTGGGAGAGGGTTGGGTGAGGGAGCCGCACCCACCTGCAATATCCTCGGCCCCGTCGCCCTCGGCTTCCGTCATCGCGACGACCTGCGCGAGATCACCGCGCTGCTCACCCAGATGGGGATCACCGTCAACGTCTGCGCCCCGCAAGGCGCCACCCCGGCCGATCTCGCGCGGCTGCCGGACGCCACGTTCAACGTCGTGCTCTACCCCGAAATCGCCGGCACCGCCGCTTCCTGGTTGAAGCGCACCTTCAACCAGCCGCACACGACCACCGTGCCGATCGGGATTGCTGCCACACGCGAGTTCATCGCCGAAGTGGCGGCGCTAGCGGGGATCGACCCGGCGCCCGTGCTCGCCGGCGCACCCTCGCGCCTGCCGTGGTATTCCCGTTCGGTGGACGCGACCTATCTCACCGGCAAGCGCGCGTTCATTTTCGCCGACGCGACCCACGCCGTCGCTGCCGCCCGGGTGGCGGCGGAGGAATTAGGTTTCACCATCGTGGGACTCGGCAGCTACTCTCGCGAGTTTGCCCGCGAGGTTCGCGCCGCGGCAGCCGGCTATGGCGTCGACCCGCTGATCACCGACGACTACCTGGAAGTGGAGGCCGCGATCGCCGCCGCCACGCCAGATCTGGTGCTCGGCACCCAGATGGAGCGGCACATCGCCAAGCGACTCGGCATACCGTGCGCCGTCATCTCGGCGCCCGTGCATGTGCAGGACTTTCCGGCGCGCACCTCCCCGCAAATGGGCTGGGAAGGCGCGAACGTGCTGTTCGACACCTGGGTGCATCCGCTGATGATGGGGCTGGAAGAGCACCTGCTCACCATGTTCCGGGAGGATTGGGAGTTCGGCGGCGACGCGGCGCCCTCTCATCTCGGCCACGCCGCCCCACCACCACCCGCAGCCGTGGATTGGTCGGCCGAGGCGGAGAAAGAGCTGGGCAAGATCCCGTTCTTCGTGCGCGGCAAGGCCCGGCGCAACACCGAGCGATTCGCGGCCGAACACGGCGGCGGTCTCATCACGCTGGAAACCCTCTATGACGCCAAGGCCCATTATGCACGCTAAGGCAGCGCCTATTTCGGTGGTTTTCGTGACCATGGACAGCCACCTATCCAGCGCGTTCGACCGGGCAGGCGAAGCGCTTCGGTGCGAACTTCCTGGCCTGCGCCTGGAGCTGCATCCGGCGGACGAGTGGGCCGAAGACCCGGTGGCGCTGGCACGCTGCAACGCCGCGATTGCCGGGGCGGACATCGTCGTCGCTACCATGCTGTTCCTCGAGGACCATATCCGGCCGGTGCTGCCGGCGCTCAAGACCCGGCGCGATGCGTGCGACGCCATGCTGTGCTGCCTGTCCGCCTCCGAAGTGGTGAAGCTCACGCGCGTGGGCCGGTTCGACATGGCCGGCGAGGCGAAGGGCATTCCGGCCTTGCTCAAGCGCCTGCGCGGCAAGAGCGGCAGCGGGTCGAGCGCGCGGGGCCAGATGGCGATGCTGCGCAAGCTGCCCAAGCTGCTGAAATACATTCCGGGGCCGGCCCAGGACGTGCGGGCGTATTTTCTCGCGCTGCAATATTGGCTCGCCGGGTCGGAAGAGAACCTTGGCAACATGGTGCGCCTGCTGGTGGGGCGCTATGCGACGGGTCCGCGCGCCGCCGGGTCGCTCCAGGCCGCGGCGCCGCGGGAGTATGGCGAGGTGGGCGTGTATCACCCGCGCATGCCCAACCGCATCAGCAACCGGGCATTGGATTTGCCTAAGCCTGGCGATCGCGGCACGGTCGGTCTGCTGATCCTGCGCTCCTACGTGTTGGCCGGGAATGCGGCGCATTATGATGGCGTGATCGATGCGCTCGAGGCGCGTGGACTGAACGTGGTTCCGGCCTTCGCGTCCGGCCTCGACCAGCGCCCGGCGATCAGCGCGTTCTTTACTGCCAATGGCCAGACGACCGTCGATGCGGTCGTCTCGCTCACCGGTTTTTCTCTCGTCGGCGGCCCGGCCTACAACGACTCGCGCGCTGCCGCCGACACGCTGGCGGCGCTGGACGTGCCTTACATGGCTGCGCATCCGCTCGAGTTCCAGACCATCGAGCATTGGAAGGGTGACCCGCGCGGGCTGATGCCGATCGAGGCGACGATGATGGTCGCCATTCCGGAACTGGATGGCGCGATCTGCCCGATGACCTATGGCGGCCGCAACGAAACCGTTGGTGAGCGGCGCGGGGACATGGCAGTGGTCGGCGAGCGCGCCGACATGCTGGCGGCGCGGGTGGCGCGGCTGGTGGCGCTGCGGCAGACGGCGCGAGCGGAACGCCGGGTCGCAATCGTGCTGTTCAACTTCCCGCCGAATGCCGGCGCCACAGGGACGGCGGCTTACCTCTCGGTGTTCGAGTCGTTGCACAACACGCTGGGTGCGATGCGCGCCGCGGGCTACAGCGTGGACGTGCCGGAGGACGTGGCGGCGCTGCGGGAGATCGTGCTGCGTGGCAACGCCGAGCTGTACGGCACCGACGCGAACGTGGCGGCGACCATCTCCGCCGACGCGCATGTCCGCGGCGAGCCGCATATCCGCGAGATCGAGGCAGTGTGGGGCCCGGCGCCGGGCAAGCAGAACAGCGACGGGCGCGGGATTTTCGTGCTGGGCGCGCGGTTCGGCAACGTGTTCGTCGCCATCCAGCCGGCGTTCGGCATCGAGGGCGATCCGATGCGGCTGATGTTCGAAGGCAGCTTCGCGCCGACGCACGCCTTTGCCGCGTTCTATCGCTGGATGCGGCAGGACTTTGGTGCCCATGCCCTGCTGCATTTCGGCACCCATGGCGCGCTGGAGTTCATGCCGGGCAAGCAGGCCGGGCTGTCGGCGGCGTGCTGGCCCGACCGGCTGATTGGCGACGTGCCGAACTTCTATCTGTATGCGTCGAACAATCCATCCGAGGGGATGCTGGCCAAGCGCCGCACCGCGGCCACGCTGGTGAGCTATCTGACGCCGCCGGTGGCGCATGCCGGGCTGTATCGCGGCTTGCTGGAGCTGAAGGCGACGCTCGATAGCTGGCGCGCGATGGAGCCGGATACGGACGCGGTGAAGCGCGCGGCGCTGGCGGGCTTGTTGCAGGCGCAGGCGGCGGCGGTGAACCTCGCGACCAACGAGCCGGTGTGGGATGACCCGGCAAGCGAGGCGGCGCGGGTGCAGGCGGCGCTGCTCGAGCTGGAATACACGCTGATCCCCGACGGGCTGCACATCGTGGGCAAGGTGCCGTCCGCCGAGGCGCGCACCACCACCTTGGACGCGGCGGGAATTACCGAGCCGGTGCGTCGCGCCGAGCTGGACGCGCTGATGGCGGTGGACCATGAACTCCCCGCGCTGATCCACGCGCTGGATGGCGGCTACATCCGGCCGGCGCCGGGCGGCGACTTGCTGCGCACGACGGAGGTTTTGCCGGCTGGGCGCAACATCCACGGCTTCGACCCGTTCCGCCTGCCGTCGGCCTTCGCGGTGGCGGATGGCGGCCGGCAGGCCGAGCGGCTGCTGGCGCGGCACCGGGCCGATTGCGGCGCGCTGCCCGAAACCGTGGCGATGGTGCTATGGGGAACGGACAACCTGAAGACTGAGGGCGGCCCTATTGCGCAGGCGCTGTGGCTGATGGGGGCGGAGCCGCGGCATGATAGCTACGGGCGCGTGTCTGGCGCGCAATTGGTGCCGCTGGAGCGGCTTGCGCGGCCGCGGATCGATACCGTGATCACCCTCTCCGGCATCTTTCGCGACCTGCTGCCGCTGCAGACCAAGCTGCTGGCGGAGGCGGCGTTGCTGGCGGCGCAAGCGGACGAGCCGACCAGCCAGAACTTCATCCGCAAGCACGCGCTGGCGCTGATGGCGAGCGAGGGCGTGACCCTGGAAGCGGCGGCGCTGCGCGTGTTCGGCAATGACGATGGAGCGTATGGCGCCAACGTCAACCAGATGCTGGAGGCGGGCGCCTGGTCCGACGAGGACGAGCTGGCGGACAGCTACACGCGGCGGAAAGGCTTTGCCTATGGCGTCTCTGGCCGCCCGGTGCGGCAGGATGCGGTGCTGCAGAGCGTGCTCGCCACAGTGGAGCTCACCTATCAGAACCTCGACAGCGTCGAGATCGGCGTGACCACGGTCGACAACTACTTCGACACGCTGGGCGGCATTTCGCGTGCGGTGCGCAAGGCGCGCGGCGGGGTGGAGGCGGCGGTGTATATCGGCGACCAGACCCGCGGCGAAGGCACCGTGCGGTCGCTGTGCGAGCAGGTGAGTCTCGAAACCCGCACCCGGGCGCTCAACCCGCGCTGGTATGAGCCGCTGCTGGCCCATGGCGCCGAGGGCGTGCGGCAGATCGAGGCGTCGCTCAGCAATACGCTCGGCTGGTCCGCCACCACGGGGCAGGTGGACGAGTGGGTCTACAAGGAATTCGCCGACACCTACGTGTTGGACGAGGCGATGCGCGATCGGCTGGCGGCGCTGAACCCGGTCGCGTCCGCACGCATCGCAAACCGCCTGGTGGAGGCGCATGAGCGCAGCTACTGGCAACCGAGCGACGAAACCCTGGCTGCACTCGGGCAGGCGCAAGACGAGCTGGAAGACCGGCTCGAAGGCATAGGAGTGGCAGCATGACCGTCCAAACGAGGCCTGTCCTTCCCCCGCGTACGATGACCTCCTGCGCGGACGGCGAAGGCAGCGTGCAGGTCAAGCTCGACCCGGCGCTCAAGATAGGAAACGCCAAAGTCTTCGCCGTCTATGGCAAGGGCGGCATCGGCAAGAGCACCACGTCTTCCAACCTCTCGGTGGCGTTCAGCAAGCTCGGCAAGCGCGTGCTGCAAATCGGCTGCGACCCGAAGCACGACAGCACCTTCACGCTCACCAAGCGGCTGATCCCGACCGTGATCGATGTGCTGGCGGGCGTCGACTTCCATCCCGAGGAGCTGCGCGCGGAAGATTTCGTGTTCCCCGGCTACAACGGCGTCATGTGCGTCGAGGCGGGCGGCCCGCCGGCGGGGACGGGTTGCGGCGGCTATGTGGTTGGGCAGACGGTGAAGCTGCTGAAGGAGCACCATCTGCTGGAAGACACCGACGTGGTGATCTTCGACGTGTTGGGTGACGTGGTGTGTGGCGGGTTCGCCGCGCCGCTGCAGCATGCGGACCGGGCGCTGATCGTCACCGCCAACGACTTCGACAGCATCTTCGCGATGAACCGCATCGTGGCGGCGATCAACGCCAAGGCGAAGAACTACAACGTCCGGCTGGGCGGCGTGATCGCCAACCGCTCGGCGGCGACGGACCAGATCGACCGCTTCAACAACGCCACCGGGCTTGGTCTGCTGGCGCGGTTCGCCGATCTCGACGTGATCCGCCGTTCGCGCCTGAAGAAGTCCACCTTGTTCGAGATGGAGCCGTCGCCGGAGCTCGAGGCGGTGCAGGCGGAATATCTGCGGCTGGCGGCGACGCTGTGGGCCGGGGTGGAGCCGCTCGAGGCGGCGCCGCTGATCGACCGCGACATCTTCGATCTGCTGGGGTTCGATTGATGAGTGGATACGCGCAACGCCGCGGCGAGCTGGAGACCTATTTCGACCGCACCGCGGCGGCGGCTTGGGCGCGGCTCACGTCGGACGCGCCGGTCAGCGGCATTCGCGCCACGGTGCGGGCCGGGCGGGAGCGGATGCGGGCCACGTTGCTTGCCTGGCTGCCGGAGGATTTGCATGGTTGCCGCGTGCTGGATGCTGGCTGCGGCACGGGGGCGGCTTCAATCGAGTTGGCGCGGCGCGGCGCGGACGTGGTGGCGGTGGACGTGGCGGCCACGTTGGTGAATTTGGCGAGCGAGCGCAGCACGGGGCATCATGGTGCCGGGCGCATTGAGTTCCGCGTTGGCGACATGCTCGACCCGTCGCTTGGGCGGTTCGACCATGTGGTTGCGATGGACTCGCTGATCCATTACCGCGCGCCGGACATCATTCGCGTGCTGAGCGGTCTGACATCGCGCGCGGAGCGGTCGGTGGTGTTCACGTTTGCCCCGCGCACGCCGGCTTTGGCCGCCATGCATGCAGTGGGGCGGCTGTTCCCGCGCAGCGACCGCGCACCGGCGATTGAACCGGTTGCGCCGCTGCGGTTGGGCGTGCTCCTCGCCCAACTAGCGCCGTGGCAGGCGGCGCGGACGGAGCGAGTGAGCGGGGGGTTTTATACGTCGCAGGCGTTGGAGTTGGCGCGGTGAATGGGCGGGCGGTGTCGCAGCGGGGGCACTTCCCCTCACCCAACCCTCTCCCAGAGGGACAGGGCTCTAGCAAGGAGGGTCTTTTGTCGTCTCAGCGGCTGGCGCGGCAGTGGGCGCGCGTCAGCACGCAATTCCTGCCCTTCGCCGAGATTGCCACCGCGGAACTGCCGCTGGGCAGGCTGCTTAGGCTGTCCCTATTCCAGGTCACGGTTGGCATGGCGCTCGTGCTGCTGATCGGCACGCTCAACCGGGTCATGATCGTCGAACTCGCGGTGCCGGCTTGGCTGGTGGCCATCATGGTGTCGCTGCCGTTCTTCTTCGCGCCGCTGCGCACCCTGATCGGGTTCCGCTCCGACACGCATCGCTCGGTGCTCGGCTGGCGCCGGGTGCCCTACATCTGGTTCGGCACGCTCGTCCAATTCGGCGGGCTGGCGATCATGCCGTTCGCGCTGATCCTGCTCTCGGGCGACAGCAACGCGCCGATGTGGGTGGGCCAATTCGCGGCGGCGTTCGCCTTCCTGCTGGTGGGCGCTGGGCTGCATACGGTGCAAACGGTGGGGATGGCGCTGGCCAATGACCTGGCGCCGGCCCATGCGCGCCCGAAAGTCACCGCGCTGCTGTGGACGATGCTGCTCGCCGGCATGCTGGGCAGCGCGCTGCTGTTTGGCCTCGTGCTGAGCCATTTCAGCGAAATCCGGCTGATCCAGGTGGTGCAGGGGGCTGGGCTGCTCACCATGGTGGTGAACGTGGTGGCGCTGTGGAAGCAGGAAGCGCGGGACCCGTCGCGCACCGCCGCGCCGCGGCCTTCGTTCAACGACTCGCTGCGGGCCTATGTCGCCGAACCGCGGGCGCGGCGGCGGCTGGTGGCGGTGGCGCTCGGCACGGCGGGGTTCAGCATGCAGGACATCCTGCTCGAGCCGTATGGCGGCCAGGTGCTGCATCTTTCGGTCGGTTCCACCACGTCGCTCACCGCGCTGCTGGCGGTGGGCGGGCTCGCCGGCATGCTGCTCGCCGCGCGGGGGTTGGCCCGGCAGCGGGACCCGTATCGCGTGGCGGCGACGGGCGTGCTCGCCGGGTTGTTTGCCTTCGCGGCGGTGATCTGCGCGGCGCCGATGGAAAGCCCGGCGCTGTTCGGCTGCGGCGTGGCGGCGATCGGGTTTGGCGCCGGCCAGTTCGTGGTCGGCACGCTCACCGTCTCGATGGGGCTGGTGCAGGATGGCGCGAGCGGGCTGGCGTTGGGCGCTTGGGGCGCGGTGCAGGCCCTTGCGGCGGGCGTGGCGATCGCGGCCAGCGGCTCGTTGCGCGACATCGTGAGTGCATGGGCGGCGCGCGGGGCGTTCGGCCCGGCGCTGGTGGATGGCGCCACCGGTTACAGCGCGGTCTACGTGCTCGAAATCGGGCTGCTGTTTGCCGCCCTCGTCGCCATCGGACCGTTGGTGCGGCCGGTGCGGACCAGCGTATTCCCGCTTGCCAAGTATCCGTTGTCGGCGGCAGAGTAAGAATAGAGGAAAGCAAGAAAATGCAAACTGGAGCGATAACCGGCTATATCGATGTTGCCCAGCTCACGCTTTATGCGTTCTGGCTGTTCTTCTTCGGGCTCATCATGTATCTGCGAATGGAGGACAAGCGCGAGGGCTACCCGCTCGACCCGGATGGCGGCCGCGCGCTGGGCACGTTCCCGCCAATCCCGAAGCCCAAGCGCTTCATCCTGCCGCATGGCGGCGAGTGCTTTGCGCCGCGCCTGGTGGAAGCCGAGCAGCCGCCGCTGCCGCCGATGCCCGTTCCCGGCATGCCGTTCTACCCGGTGGGTGACCCGATGCAGCAGGGTGTCGGCGCCGCCTCCTACGTGTTGCGCGACGAGCATCCGGACAAGATGTTCGAGACCGGGCTGGCGCGCATCGTGCCGCTGCGGGTGGCGGAGGGCTACTACCTGGCGGCGGAGGACATGCATCCCAAGGGCATGCTGGTGGTGGACCTGGAGGGCGAGCCGATCGGCACGGTGAGCGAGGTCTGGATCGACCGGTCCGAGACGCTGGTGCGCTACCTGCAAGTCACCTGCGCGCTGAACGGGCGCGAGGTTCTCACGCCGATGAACCTGGTCGGGCTGGACCGCAAGCGCCGCATCGTGAAGGTGCGCTCGGTGCTGGCGCGGCAGTTTGCCGAAGCCCCGGTGCCGGCGAGCCTGGACCAGATCTCGTTGCGCGAGGAGGACCGGATCATGGCCTATTTCGCCAGCGGCCATTTGTTCGCAACCGCCAGCCGCATGGGGCCACTGCTGTGAACGAGCATGATTTCGAGACGGTGCTTGGCTTGCCGGGCACGCCGCCGCCGGGCGAGGTGGTGCTTTGGCAAGGCGCGCCGGATTGGCGGGTGCTGGCCCGGCATGGGCTGCACTTGCGCGAGCTGGCGCTGTATTTCGCGGCCCTGCTGAGCTGGTTCGCGCTGGCCCACGCCGGGCGGTTCGACATGCCGACCGCGCTGCTGCTGGCGAAGTTCAGCGGGCTGGCCGCGGCCGTGCTCGGCCTGGTGGCGCTGTTCGCCTACCTGGTCGGCCGCACCACGGTCTACACGGTGACGAACCGCCGGGTCGCGATCCGCTTCGGGGTGGCGCTGTCGATGACGCTCAACCTGCCGCTGGCGCAAATCGAGGCGGCGGACCAGCGTGCCAACAAGGATGGCAGCGGCGATGTGGCGCTGCGGCTCAGTTCGGAGGCGAAAGTGGCGTATTTGCTGTTGTGGCCGCATGCTCGGCCGTGGCGATTGAGCCGGGCGGAGCCGATGCTGCGCGCAGTGCCGAACGTGGCGGCGTTGTCCGCGGCGCTGTGCCGGGCCGCTTTGCCCGCCGCAGCGCCACGCAGCCGCGCGCTGCTGCAACCGGCGCACGCAGCATGAGCGCCACCCATGCCGAAACCATCATCGTCCCGCGCTGGGCGCTGGTCGCGGCGGGCACGCTGATTGCGGTCTCGATCATGGCGGCCGGTGCGGCGCGGCTGTTCGGCGTGCCGAGCGTGATCCCGCATTCCACGGCGGTCGCGACGGTCATGGTGCGGTTCAGCGACGAGGCGGACAAGAGCGTGGTCGCCAGGGACGCCGCGACCGGGCGCGAACTGGCCCGCTACGCGCCGGACACCAACGGCTTCCTGCGCGCCACCCTGCGCGGGCTGGTCGGGGACCGCACGCGCGTCAGCGGGTCGGAACAGCCGGATGTGCCGTTCGAGCTGATCGGCTGGGCGGACGGCCGGCTGTCGCTGGAGGACCCGGTGACGAAGCGGGACGTGGAGCTGGAAGCGTTCGGCATCACCAACGAAGCCGCGTTTGCTGCGCTGTTGCCGGGTCAGCCGATGAAGGTGAGCGCCGCGGATCAGCCGGCGGGGGTGCAGCGGCCATGAGCTGGTTCGCCCGGGACACGGTCGAGGTGCCGGTGACGGTGGAGATCGAGCAGACCGCGGAAAGCTTCCACGCCTATGCCGTGCCGGAGCGGATCGAGATCCGGCCCGGCGACGAGGTGGTGGTGCATGGCGCGCCGGGCGACATCGCGTTTGGCGACCGGCTGGTGCTGCAATGCCGCGCCACCGTGCTGCGGGCCGGGCCGTTGCGCCGGGCCTGGACGCGGCTCGAGGGTTGGTTCGCGCTCACCGAGCTGTATGAAGTAGGCTTCGAGGCGGTTGGTGCGCATCCGGGGGACAGACCATGAGCCAGGCCATGCATGAAGCAGACGCGGTGGCGGCGCGGGCGCCAAGCCTGAAGGCGGGCGCCTCGGTGGAGTCGACCCGGCAGGCGCAGCAGGACACGGTGCTGACGCCGCGGTTCTACACAACAGACTTTGCAGCCATGGACCGGCTCGACGTGAGCAGCGTGCGGCCGGAATGGGACAGCCTGATCGCCGAGATGCGGTCGGACCCGAACAAGGGCCACTTCCTGCGCGAGGGCACGTTCGCGGCGGCGATGGAAGCCATGGACCCGCCGTTGCGCAAGGAGTTCCTCGAGTTCCTGGTGAGTTCAGTCACGGCGGAGTTCTCCGGCTGCGTGCTCTACTCGGAAATCCGCAAGCGGGTGACGAACAAGGACGTGCACGAGCTGTTCGGCTTCATGAGCCGGGACGAGGCGCGCCACGCCGGGTTCATCAATGACGCGCTGAAGGATTTCGGCGTGGGCGTGGACTTGGGCTTCCTCACCAAGGCCAAGAAATACGCCTACTTTCAGCCGAAATTCATCTTCTACGCGACCTACCTGTCGGAGAAGATCGGCTATGCCCGCTACATCACCATCTTCCGCCAGATGGAGCGCCATCCGGACCGGATGTTTCACCCGATCTTCCGCTGGTTCGAGAAGTGGTGCGACGACGAGTTCCGCCATGGCGAAGCGTTTGCGCTGCTGATGCGGGCGAACCCGAAGCTGCTGAGCGGGATCAACAAGTACTGGGTGCGGTTTTTCCTGCTGGCGGTGTTCGCCACCATGTATGTGCGCGACCACGCCCGCCCGGCCTTCCACGAGGCGTTGGGGATGGACCCGACCGACTACGACTTCCGCGTGTTCCGCATCACGCAGGAGATCAGCCGGCAGGTGTTCCCGGTGCTGCTCGATTTGGACCATCCGGCGTTCCTGCCCGGGCTGGAGCGGCTGCGGCGGATCACGGCGGGCATGGCGGCGGCGAAGGCGCAGGGCGGCCTGCGCGGCAAGCTGCGCAAGCTGGGGCTGACGGCGGCGGCTGGCGTCACGTTCGCAAGGCTGTTCTTCCTGCCGGCGCAGGCCAATGCGTTGCCGGCGCGCGTGCGGCTCTCGCCCGCGTTTTGAGCCCGATGCATTTCGCGGCCCCCGCGCTCTACGCGCTGTTGGCCTGGTGGCTCAGCACGGGCATCATCATCCTGCTCGACAACCTGCCGCAGCGCACGTTCCGCTGGAGCGTGGCCGGATCGACGGTGCTGCTGGGCGCCTCGCTGTGGGGCTTGTGGGCGACGCGGATGAACACCAGCGTTCAGGGCGCTTATGCCGGGTTCACCTATGGTCTGCTGGCGTGGGCCTGGCTGGAACTCACCTTCTACACCGGCTTCATCACCGGGCCGCGCAAGGTGCGCTGCCATGCGGGCTGCCGCGGCTGGCGGCATTTTGGCCACGCGCTGATGGCAAGCCTGTGGCACGAACTGGCCGTGCTCGCGGTGGGCGGTGCAGTGTTCTGGCTCACGGCGGGAACGCCGAACCAGGCCGGCGCCTGGCTGTTCCTGGTGCTGTCGTGGATGCATCAGAGTGCACGGTTGAACGTGTTCCTGGGTGTGCCGAACATCGCCGAGCATCTCCTCCCGGACCATCTGGATTTCCTGCGGTCGTTCCTGCGGCGGCGGCCGATGAACTTCCTGTTTCCGGTCTCCGTCACGGCGTCTACCGTTGGCGCGGTGTTCTTGGTGCAGCGTGCCCTTGCCCCCGGGGTGCGCCCCGCCGAGGCGACCGCGTTGATCTTCGCCGCCACCATGATGGTGCTGGCCATCGCGGAACACTGGTTCCTCGTGGTTCCGCTGCCGATGGACCGGCTCTGGGCCTGGAGCCTGCGCAACCGTCCGGCGCAGTCCCGTGAGGCGCATCACGCGCATCCGGCGAAGCTGGGCACATCGTCCCCGGCGAAGCTGGGCACATCGTCCCCGGCGAAGCTGGGCACATCGTCCTGGAGCACCCATCTGGCGGGGTGTTGCGACGTGCATAGCCTGCAGTCGGTGTTGAACGACGTGGCGAGCGGCGGCTACGGCCAGGTGGAGCAGGTGACGGGCGTGGCACGCGCGCCGTCGGGCTGGGTGCGGTTCTTCGTGGCCGAAGGCCATGCCGGGGTGGCGAGTTTTTCGCCGCTGGGCGGCGAGCAGGGGCAAGTGACGGCGACGGGGCGCCAGGTGGACGGGCCGGGCTTGGCGGCCGCCTTCTCCGCCTGCGCCGAACGCGCGGCGGCGTGAGCAGAGGTTTAGGAGCGAACATGGACCACGAGGCGTTTTTCCGCAGTCAGCTCGACGGCCTGCATCGCGAGGGCCGCTACCGCGTGTTCGCCGACCTCGAGCGGCAGGCGGGCGCGTTCCCGACCGCGATGCATCACGACGGCCGCGGCGGCACGGCGCCGGTGACGGTGTGGTGCTCCAACGACTATCTCGGCATGGGCCAGCACCCGGACGTGATCGCCGCGATGCACGAGGCGCTGGACCGCTGCGGCGCCGGCGCCGGCGGCACGCGCAACATCGCCGGCACCAACCATTACCACGTCATGCTGGAGCGGGAATTGGCCTCGCTGCACGGCATGCAGTCGGCGCTGTTGTTCACCTCGGGCTATATGTCCAACGACGCGACCTTGTCGGTGGTGGCCGGGCGCATGCCGGGCTGCATCGTGCTGTCGGACGCGCTGAACCATGCCTCCATCATCGAGGGCATCCGCCGCAGCCGGGCCGACTACCGGATTTTCGGCCACAACGACCCGGCGGACCTCGACCGCATCCTGTCCGAACTCGACCCGGCGCGGCCGAAGCTGATCGTGTTCGAGAGCGTCTACTCGATGGATGGCGACATCGCGCCGGTGTCCGCCATCTGCGACGTGGCCGAGAAATACGGCGCGATGACCTATCTGGACGAGGTGCACGGCGTGGGGCTGTATGGCCCGCAGGGCGCCGGGGTGGCGGCGCGCGATGGTGCGGCGCACCGGCTGACCGTGATCGAGGGCACGCTGGCCAAGGCGTTCGGCGTGATCGGCGGCTATATCGCGGCTTCTGCAGCGCTCTGCGACTTCGTGCGGTCCTACGCGCCTGGGTTCATTTTCAGCACGGCGATGCCGCCCGCCGTGGCCGCGGGCGCGCTCGCCAGCATCCGCTATCTGCGCAACAGCGACGCCGAGCGCGCGCGGCACCAGAACCGCGTGGCCGAGTTGCGCCGCCGGCTGGACGAAGTGGGCGTGCCGCATATGCCGAACCCGAGCCACATCGTGCCCGTGATGGTGGGGGATCCGGTGCTGTGCAAGCAGATCAGCGACACGCTGATGAACCGCTTCGGCATCTACGTGCAGCCGATCAACTACCCGACAGTGCCGCGCGGCACCGAACGGCTGCGCATCACGCCCTCGCCGCTGCACAGCGATGCGGACATCGACAAGCTGACTGGCGCGCTCGGCACCATCTGGGCTGAGCTCAGCCTCGCCCGTGCGGCGTAGGCGGTTATCCCCCCTCGATTGGTGCTGAGGCTCGTTTGCAGCGGCTGGCGAGGTCGACCCCATGCGCGACCCCGGCCAGAAGCAGGCAAAGTGCCACGGAGCTGAGTGCGCCTCCCACCAGCGCCACGCGCAACGCCAGGGTGAGGAACACGCCGGGCAGCAACATCCGGATGGCCGCTTGCCAGGACAGGCCGGTGTGGGTGCGGGCATGCCAGACGGTCAGGCCGACCAACTCGAGCGCGGTCGCCGCCAGCACCACGTCGGCCAGGCGGGCGCCGGCGAACCACGTTGCGATGACGATTTTCATGCTCGACCCCAATATTGCCAAAACTCGGACCGTCGCTAAACCTTTTAGCGGGGAACCCGACCAAGGAGCAGAAACATATGTCCGACAAGACGCCCGCCCGCCGTGCTGTGCTGAAATCCGCCGTCTCACTGGTCTGTGGCACCGCCGCCGTTGCAGCCATGGCGCCACTCGCCCGGGCACAATCCGCCAAGCTGGCGCAGAATGTGGTGCAATATCAAGAGATGCCGAAGGACGGTGCCCAGTGCAGCGGCTGCGTGAACTTCCAGCCGCCGAATGCCTGCGCCATCGTCGACGGCCAGATCAATCCGAACGGCTGGTGCGTGGCGTTCGCTCCCAAGTCGAGCTAGTCCACCCGGCCGCGCTGCTGCGGCGCCGGGCCTGATGCGCCCGGTTTTCCCCTTCGCGGCCATTGTCGGGCAGGACGAGATGAAGCTCGCTCTGCTGATCGCTGCCGTGGACCCGGCGGTGGGCGGCGTGCTGGTGTTCGGGGACCGGGGAACCGGCAAATCGACCGCCGTGCGTGCCCTGGCCGCCCTGCTTCCCGCACTGCCGGTCGTGACGGGCTGCCGCTACGGCTGTGACCCGGCGGCTGGCGCAGCCCTGTGCGCCGAGTGCCGCGCCCGCTTGGACCAGGGTGCGCTCCCGGTCAGCATGGCGCCGGCGCCGGTGGTGGACTTGCCGCTTGGCGCCACGGAGGACCGTCTGGTCGGCGCGCTCGACCTGCAGAAGGCGTTGAGCGAGGGGCTGAAGGCGTTCGAGCCGGGCCTGCTCGCGCGCGCCCATCGCGGCTTCCTCTATATCGACGAGGTGAATCTGCTCGAGGACCACCTGGTGGACCTGCTGCTGGATGTCGCCGCCTCGGGCGAGAACGTGGTGGAGCGGGAGGGCTTGAGCGTGCGCCATCCCGCGCGTTTCGTGCTGATCGGCAGCGGCAACCCGGAGGAGGGCGAGCTGCGGCCCCAGTTGCTCGACCGCTTCGGCCTGTCTGTCGAGGTGACGACGCCGACCGATCTGGCCACCCGCGTGGAGGTGGTGCGCCGCCGCGACGCGTTCGACCGCTCGCCCGAGGCCGTGCTGGCGCGCTGGGCGGACGAAGGGGCGGCGTTGGGCCGGGCAGTGGCGCGGGGCCGCGCGGCGCTGCCCGAAACGGAAGTGCCGGACGCGATCCTGGAGCGGGCGGCGCGACTGTGTCTGGCGCTCGGCACCGACGGCTTGCGGGGCGAGCTGACGCTGATGCGCGCGGCCCGGGCGCTGGCGGCGTTCGAGGGGGCGGCCGAGGTGGGTGGCGAGCATCTGCGCCGGGTCGCACCGTCCGCCTTGCGCCACCGCCTGCGCCGCAACCCGCTCGACGAGTCGATGTCCACGGTGCGGGTGGAGCGCGCGTTGGCGGAGGTGTTCGGCACTTGACCGATGCGGCCACGCGCTGGGCCGACGCCTGCCACGCCGCCGCCATCCTCGCAACCGACCCGGCGGGCACCGGGGCGAGCCTGCGCGCCCGGCCTGGCCCGGTGCGGGACCGCTGGCTGGCTCTGCTGCGCGACCTGCTGCCGCCGGAGACGCAGCTCCGCCGGGTCCCGCTCGGCATTGCCGATGACCGGCTGCTGGGCGGGCTGGACCTCGCCGCCACGCTCGCGACCGGCCGCCCCGTGCTCGGCCGCGGCTTGCTGGCGGAGGCGGATGGGCACGTCCTCGTGCTCCCGATGGCCGAGCGGCTGAGCGCTGCCACCGCCGGCCGGGTGCTGGCGGCGCAGGATTGCGGCGAGCTGGTGGTGGAGAGGGAGGGGTTTGCCGCGCGGTGGCCATTCCGCGCCGGATTGCTGGCGCTGGACGAGGCGGCGGACGCGGAGGAGCAACCGCCCGCCGCCCTGCTGGACCGCCTGGCCTTGCGGCTCGACCTGGACAGGCTGTCCATGCGCGCGCTTGCGGCCCCGAGCCTGGGCCCGGCAGCGGTGGCCGCCGCCCGGGACCGCCTGGCGCAACTGACGGGGAGCGACGCCGTGCTCGAGACGCTGTGCTCTGCTGCCGCGGCACTGGGGGTTGGCTCCGCCCGTGCGCCGCTGCTGGCGCTGCGGGTGGCGCGGGCCGCGGCGGCGCTGGCGGGGCGCGACACGGTGCTGGAGGAGGATGCGATGGTGGCGGCCCGGCTGGTTCTCGCCCCCCGGGCCACGACCTTGCCGCAGCCAGAGCCGGCCGACCCGGAGCCGCAGCAGGAGCCGCAGCCAGACAGGGCACAAGATCCGCCGGCACCCGAGCCGTCCGCGGCCGACGACGTGGTGCTGGCTGCCGCGCTGGCTGCTTTGCCGCCCGGGCTATTAGCCAAGTTGCAGGGCGGCCCGGCGAGTCAGCGCCAAGCCGCCAGCGGCCGGGCGGGGCCTGCGGCAAAGTCGCGTCTGCGCGGCCGGCCGCTCGGCGCCACGCCGGGTGCCTTGGGCGCGGGGGCGCGGCTTGCCTTGGTGGACACGATCCGCGCGGCCGCACCATGGCAGCGGCTGCGTGCAGCAGCGCCGGGCCGCATTGCCGTGCAGGCCAGCGACATCCGCGTGGTCCGCTATCGCAGCCGTTCGCGGACCACGACGCTGTTTGCCGTCGATGCCTCGGGCTCCTCCGCGCGCAACCGACTGGCGGAGGCCAAAGGCGCGGTCGAGCTGCTGCTGGCGGAGAGCTACGTCCGGCGCGACCAAGTGGCGGTGATTGCGTTCCGCGGCACCCAGGCGGAGCTGCTGCTGCCGCCGACCAATTCGCTAGTCCGGGCCAAGCGCAGCCTGGCGGGGTTGCCGGGGGGCGGCGGCACGCCGCTGGCGAGCGGGCTGGACGCCGCCTGCGCCCTGGCACAACGCCTGCGCCGGCGCGGCGAGACGCCCGTTCTGGTGCTGCTGACCGACGGCTCGGCCAACATCGCGCGGGATGGCACGCCGGGCCGCGCCCGCGCCGCCGCCGACGCGCTGGACGCCGCGCGCGCCTTCCGGGTGACCGGCTGCAGCGCGGTGCTGGTGGACATCGCGCCGCGGCCGCAGCCGCAAGCCCGACAGGTGGCGGAGGCCCTGGCCGCGCGCTACGTGCCGCTGCCCTACGCCGACGCGCGAGCGCTGACGCGGGCGGTCGCCCCGTCCACCTCGCCGGTGTCTCACCTGCCGAGAGCGTAGGACGGCCGCCGCGGGTCGGCCCCGGCCGACAGCACGCCGGTTGCCTTGTTCTGCCGAACGGCACAAACGGCGCCCGCCTTCCACGTGAACGACGGCCACGACGTGAGCGCGTGCCCGCGCGAGCGCAGGTCGTCGCACACGGCGGCCACCATCCGATCTTCCACCAGCAAGGCACCCGGCGTGTAGGCGTGCGGCTCGAAGGAGCCCTGCAGGTTGGCGGAGGCGAAGCGCGGCGCCTCGACCGCTTCCTGCAGCGTCATGCCGAACACCGTGGCGTTCAGCAGCACCTGGAGCATCGCTTGCGGCTGCACGTCGCCGCCGGGGCTGCCGATGGGCATGATGCCGCCGTCCGGCAGCCGCACCATGGCGGGGCTCGGGGTCAGCCGTGGGCGCTTGCCGGGCGCGACCGAACCAGGATGGGCCGGGTTCGCCCAACTCTGCGAGCCGCGCGAGGACGGGCACAGTCCGGTGCCGGGCACGACGGGCGAGTCGAACGAGTTGTCGCTCGGCGTGGCGGAGAAGGCGTTGCCGTGGCGGTCCACCACTGCGATGTACGACGTGTCGCGCTGGCCGAGCCCGGATGTGTCGGCGGTGGCGGCCGGGTGCATCGCCGGGGCGAGACCCGGCGGCGGCGCGGCGCCGAACGCGCGGTCCGGCCGGATCAGGGCACGACGCGTTGCGGCGTAGTGCTTGGACAGCAGCGTATCCATCGGCACCTCGCCGAAGCGTGGGTCGGTGTAGAGCGCGTCTCGGTCGGCAAAGGCGAGGTTGAGCGCCTCGGCCACCAGATGGACGTAGTCCGCCGAGTTGTGGCCAAGCTCGCCGAGTGGGTCACCCTCTAGGATGTTGAAGGCCTGGAGCAGCACCGGCCCTTGGCACCACGGCGGGCAGGCATACAGCTCCAAGCCGCGGCCTCGGACGCAGAGCGCCCGCTCCAGTTCGACCTTGAAGTTCGCCATGTCGGCTTCCGTCAGCAACCCGCCGTTCTCGGCGTGGTAGCCCACGATGGCGCGCATGATGTCGCCGCGGTAGAACGCGTCCCGCGCGGCTTGCAGGCCAGCGGCCCGGCCCCGTGCCGTTTGCGCCGCCTCCTGGTCGGCCAGGTATTGCAGCGTGGCAGCCAAGTCGGCCTGGATGAAGCGATGCGCCACGCGCGGAGGCTCGCCGCCGGGCAGGTAGATCGCCGCGCTGGCGGGATAGGCGCGGTATTTGTCTTGGAACTGCGTGACCTGATCGACGAAGAATTGCGTGGCTGGAAACCCGTCCCGCGCAAGCGCGATGGCGGGCGCGGCCGCTTCTGCAAACGACAGCGTGCCGAACCGCTCCAGGCAGGTGAGCCACGCATCCGGCGCGGCGGGCACGACGCAGCGCAGCACGCCTTCGGGAATGCGGCCGCCATGGTGACGCGCGAAGAACTCCGGCGTCACCGCCTGCGGCCAGCAGCCCAATCCACTGACGGTGACGACCTCGTTGGTTGCCGCCGAATAGATCATCGCCGGGGCGACGCCGGCGAAGTTCACGATATCGCTTTGCACCACGCAGAGCGCGATGCCGCCGGCCACCCCCGCGTCCACCGCGTTGCCGCCGCGCTCGAGCACGCTGAACGCCACGTGCGCCGCGGCATGGTTCGCCGCCGAAACCATGTGCTGCGTGCCCATGATGCAGGGCCGCATCGCCTCGATGCCGCCGTCGAACAGCGAGTTCGCGAACGTCCTATACATAGCGGCTGCGGTGCCGGCGTTATTGCGACTGGGCGATCGCCTCGCCGTAACGCTTGACCACCTCGTCATAGGCCGCCTCGGGCTGGCCGTTGCGCAGCACCATGCGCTGCAGCGCCTCGCCGACGATCTGGTGGAACGTCGTCAGGATCACCGAGTAGGAGACGAGCTGGCCGCGCGTTTTCACCAGCTCCGCCCAGCCTTTCTGGTTGCTCGCCTCGGGGCTGTTGAAATAGGGATCTTTGTAGGCGGACGCACGCGCGACGACTTCGCCGCCCTGTGCCTGGATCGCCTCGCCTTCCGGGCTGGTCATGAACGAGACGAACTTCCACGCCTCGTTGGGATGGGCGGATTTGGCGTTGATCACCAGCACGAAGCCGAACACCGTCTGCTTGCCGGAGGCCGTATAGCCCGGCGCCGCCGCCCATTGCAGATCATCGCCCGCGCCCTGCCGCCGGATCGCGCCGAACCGGGCGAGCCCGAAGCTGGCCATGGCCACCGTGCCGGCGCGCAGGCCGTCATGCACCTCGTTGTAGCCAAATTGGGCGCTCGTCAGCGGCGTCGCCTTGCAGCGGCCGTAGAGGTCCTTGATGGTCTGCGCCATGCGGACGAAGCTGTCCTTGCTGAAGGCGATGGCATGGCCGTCCGGGGCGAAATACTTGCCGTCCGGCGCCAGCATCGTGCTCATCATGAACTCTCCCAGCGCCTGCGCGCCGCCCGTGCCGCCGCTGGAACCCAGCGGCACGGCATAGCCGATCACTGTCCCGGTGGTGAGCTTGCCGCCCGTGCTGCACACCTGGTCGAACGTCGTGGGCGCGGTGGCGCCGACCGCATCCAGCAGCGACTTGCGATACATCAGGATCGGGATGCGGAAGTCTTGCGGCATGCCCCAGTAATGCCCGCCGAGCTTGGAGGCATCGAGCGGGATGAGCCAGTCGTTTGCATCCACTTTGTCGGCGGCGATGAACGGATCGAGCGGCAGGACGCCCCCGGTCGCCACCAGCTCGGGCAGGCCGTAGCTGGTCACGCGGGCGACGTCGGGCGTGTCGGTGCCGGTCTTCGCCGCGCGCAGGATGTTCGACCCGGCGGGATCGAGCACGACCTTGACCTTGATGTCCGGGTTCTTCTGCTCGAAGGCGGCGATCATCCTGGCCTGGGCGCCGACCCGTGGATCGGTGGTGTTGTTGGGGTCGAGAAAGGTGGCGTAGCCGACCTCCACCGGCGCCGCCGCGTGGCTCGGTGCGGCGGCTGCGAACGCGGCAAAGATTGCGACATGGGTCAGCAGACTCAGTGTGGCGCGCATAGGCATTTCCTTTCGCTGGACGGATCGGCCGCGGCTCAACCCTTGACGCCGCCCGACGTCAGGCCGGCCACGAACCATTTTTGGGCTACGAGAAACATCAGAACCACCGGTGTGGACGCGACCAGCACGAAGGCCATCATGTACGACCAGGAAATCCCGTTCGAATCCAACACCTGGTTGACGATGGCGACCTGCAAGGTGCGTCTGGCGGCATCCGGCGCGAACACTGCGACCGTGAGATAGTCGTTCCACACATTGATCAGCCCCAGGATCGCGACGGCGGCGATGCCGGGCCGGATCAGCGGCAGGACGACGTAGAGGAAGACCTGCATGCGGGACGCGCCGTCGATCTCGGCGGCCTCCTCGATCTCCTTCGGAACGGTGTAGCAGAAATTCTGCACGAACCAGACGGTCTGCGGCGCGGTGCGGGCGCCCTCGATCACGATCAATGCCACGGCGCTGTTCAGCAGGCCGACACGCGCGAGCAAGCCATAGAGCGGGATCAGCAGCGCTACGGTCGGGATCATCGAGGTGGCGAGGATCGTCATCATGATGAGGGTCTTGCCGGGCAGCGCGAAGCGTGCGGCGGCGTATCCCGCCGGGGCTGCGACCAGCAAAGCCAAGACGACGGCGCCGACCGAGTAGAGCGTGGAGTTCGACAGTTCGGCCAAGAAATCCTGCTCGGTCAGGACCCGCCAATACGCCGCCAGCGAGAGCGGCCGCGGCAGCAAGGAGGGTGGGAACGCGACGGCCGCCACTTCGGTCTTGAGCGACGTCGAGATTGCCCACAGCAGCGGCAGGACTACGAACGCGATGGCGAGCACGGTTGCCGCGGCGAGCACCAGCTTTGGCGACGGGCCGGCAACACGCGGCGCAACGCCGGCCCGCCGCGAGCCCATCGGCGTGAGGGTGGCCTCAGCTTGCGGCATGGGATCGCCGCGTCAGCCAGGTCGAGGCCGCGCCAAGGCAGATATTGACGGCGAGGATCACGGTCGAAAGCACGGCCGCAGAGGAAATGTCCACCGACGACAACGTCTGTTGGTAGATGTCGAAGCTCCAGGTCGTGGTGGCATTGAGCGGGCCGCCGCCCGTCATCACCACCAGCAGGCTGACCAGGGTGAGATACGCAATCGACAGCGCCAGGGCGGCATTGGAGATGGTGGGCAGGATGTGCCGCCAAGTGACGTGCAGGAACTTGTGCCGCCAGCCGCCGCCATCCATTTCGATGGCTTCATACAGCTCTGCCGGCACGCTCTGCAGCGCCGCGGTGATCAGCACCATCGCGTACGGGAACGACCACCAGCCGGCGGTCAGGACCACGAGCCAGAGCGCCAGGTCCGGGTCGCCCAGCATCAGTCCCGCTTGGATGTGGATGATGCCGAGGGCGTAGCGAACCAAGCCGTAGGACGGGTTGAACAGCCAGAGCCAAAGGCAGCCGACTACCGTCATCGACAGCGTCCATGGCAGCAGCAGGACGGTGCGGATGGGGTTGGCGAGGCGCCGCGGCATCGACTGCAACGCCAGCGCCGCCACCAGCCCGCCGCCAAGCGCCAGCGCCAAGCTGCCGAACAGGAACTCGAGCGAGGCCTGGCTGGTTGCGGCGAAGTGGTCCGAGGCGAACAGGCTGGCGTAGTTCTTCAGCCCGACGAAGTGGACGGCGTTGAAGTAGCGCGTCTGGTTCAGGCTGATCCAAATCAAGTCGCCGGCCGGGTAGAGGATCACGATCGTCAGCAGGGCCAAGACCGGAACGAACCAGACGATCTTGGCGCCGGTGCTGCCCGATCGTGCGGTTCGGCGCGTCATGCCGCGGCCGCCGATACTCGCCCCCGCTGCACCCGTGTCGACCAAACATCGCTCCGCTGGCCGTGGACGGTCTCTCCTTGACGAGAAACCGTATGACAGCCTTGTTGTTATACGATCTCGTGTCAACTGCGATGTTATGTCATTGGTGCGCCGATCGGAGGGAGCCATGGTGCAGGAACACAAGGCCGGGTCGTTGACGCAGCGCATGGCGGACGCGCTGCGGCTGCGGGTTGCGGAAGGGCCGTGGCGTTCTGGCGAGCGGCTGCCAACCGAAAAGGCACTGGCGGTGGAGTTCGGCGTCAGCCGCACCGTCGTGCGCGAGGCCGTCGCGGCGTTGCGGGCGGACGGTATCCTGGAGGTCCGCCACGGTGTGGGCGTGTTCGTCGCCGCCAAGGACCGTGAGACGGCGTTTTGGTCGGCGGGCGGCGATCGTCTCGACCGGGCCAGCGTGCTGGACGTGCTGGAACTGCGCATCGCGGTGGAGGTCCATGCCGCCGGGCTGGCGGCGGTTCGCCACTCATGGTCGCAAGAGGAGCGTATCTGGCATTGCGCGGACCGGATGCGCCAAGCGGCCGAAGCCGGCGAGCCGACCGAGCATCTCGACCTGGCGTTCCACCGCTCGATCGCGGAGGCCGCCAACAACCCGGCCTTCGTCGCGTTCTTCGAGCAGTTGGGGCGGCATGCCATCCCCAGCAACGCGCTCGCGAGCCGGGTGGAATCGTCGCGGGTCACGCAGCGCTACCTCACGCGCTGCCAGTCCGAGCACTTCGGCATCTATGACGCCATCGCCGCCGGCGACGTGGCGGCGGCGCGCGCTGCGATGCAGGCGCATCTGGCGGTGAGCCAGCAACGCTTCCGCGGGCTGGACCCCGCAGTAGACCCCGCAGTGGATGCCGAACTCCAAGTCGATGCAGAGATCTGATGTCAGGCAGTGATCCTATCTCTGATGGTCATACGGCGGACGTCGTGGTGGTCGGCCTGGGTGCGATGGGCGCGGCGGCCCTGTTCCAACTGGCCAAGCGCGGCGTGCAGGTCCTCGGCGTCGACCGGTTTGCGCCGCCCCATGCCGAGGGCTCGAGCCATGGCGGGTCCCGCCTGACGCGCGAAGCCGTGGGCGAGGGCGCGAGCTACGTGCCGCTGGTGCTGCGAAGCCACGCCATCCTGCGCGAGTTGGAAGCCGAATGCGGCGAGACGCTCCTGGTCAAGTCCGGCACCTTGATCGTGGGCTCCACCGACGCCACGACGCCGCTGCACGGCGCCCGTGACTTCCTCGCCACCAGCATCGAGATGGCACAACGCTTCGACATTGCGCACGAGATGTTGGACGCCGGCGAGTTGCGGCGCCGCTACCCGCAGTTCCTGACCTTCCGCGACACCGACCGCGGCTATCTCGAGCCCCAGTCCGGCTACATCCGCCCCGAAGCGGCCATCGCTGCCCAGTTGCGGGCCGCACGGGCGCTGGGCGCGCGCATGCTCACGGGCACGGTGGTGACGGCCATCACCCAGCGCGCCGGCGCCGTCCGGGTGGAGACGGCGGATGGCGCCATCGAAGCGCAGCGGGTGATCGTGGCGGCGGGGGCCTGGACGCGCCGCCTGCTCGGGCCGCCGTTCGACCGCTTGCTGACGGTGACCCGCCAGGTGCTGCAATGGTACGAGACGCTTGATCCAGCCCCGTTCGCGCCGGGCCGGTTCCCGACCTTCATCTGGTTCGTGACCCATCGGCTGGAGGACTACTTCACCGGCTTCCCGATTTCCGACCCAGCCGAAGGCATCAAGATGGTGGCAAGCCGCGACACGCCCGACCTCGATCACGAGACCATGGACCGCCGGGTCGCGCCCGAAGAGTGCCGGGCGTTCTATGACCGCCATGTCGCGCCCAATCTCGCGGGCGTCGCGCCGCGGGTGATGGCGGCGGCGACCTGCCTCTACACCAACACGCCGGACAAAGGCTTCATCATCGACGAGCACCCCGATATGCCCGGCGTGCTCGTCGTGTCCGCCTGCTCGGGTCACGGCTTCAAGCACTCTCTTGGGGTTGGCGAGGCGGTGGCGCAGCGCGTGGCCGAGGGGGCCAGCCGGATCGACCTGGCGCCGTTCAGCCTGGCTCGCTTTGCGCCAACCGGGGCAGGGGCATGATCTACCGCAACTTGCTGTTGACCGGGGCAGCGGGCCTGCTCGGCGCGGCGCTGCGGCCGCGATTGGCCAGCAAGGCCGGGTTGCTGCGCTCCACCGACATCGCGCCCATGGCCGACCCGGCACCGAACGAAGAACTCGTCCAGGCCGATCTCGGCGAGCCGGGCGCCGCCACCGGCCTGGTGGCAGGCATGGACGCCATCGTCCATTTCGGCGGCATTTCCAAGGAGCGAGATTTCGCCTCGATCGCGCGCGTCAACATCAACGGGTTGCAGGCGCTGTACGAAGCGGCGCGCTTGGCCCGGGTGCGGCGGGTGGTGTTCGCCAGCTCGGTGCACGCGGTCGGCTACTACCCGCAGACCGAGGTGATCGACACCCGTGCCCCAACCCGCCCGGACTCGTTCTACGGCCTCGGCAAGGTGTTCGGCGAAGCGCTCGCCCAGCTCTACTGGGAGAAGCACGGCCTCGAGACGGTGTCGGTCCGGATCGGCTCCTGCGAGCCAGTGCCCAGCAACCGGCGGCACCTGAGGACCTGGCTGTCGTTCGACGACCTGATGCAACTGGTGGAGCGGTCGCTGACGGTGCCGCGGGTGGGCCACACCATCATCTACGGCATGTCGGACAATGCCGAGAGTTTCTGGGACAACCGCCTCGCCGCACCGCTGGGCTATCGGCCGAAGGACTCCGCCGACCACCACAGGGAGTCGATCCTGGCCGACGACCCGGCGCCGGACGGGGCAGCGCGGCTGTTCACCCACCAGGGTGGCATCTTTGTCGCCTAGCGACCCGGCGCAGCGGCAGGATCTCGGCACGTTCGACTTCATCGTCGTGGGCGCCGGGTCGGCCGGATGCGTGCTGGCGCGCCGGCTCAGCGACGCGCCGGGCACCACGGTGCTGTTGCTGGAAGCGGGCGGGCCGGGCCGCAACCCGCTCTATGGCATGCCGATGCTGGCCGGGCGGCTGAACCGGTTGCGGACCAACAACTGGTCCTACCAGACCGAGCCGCAACGGCATCTGAACGGCCGCAGCGTGTTTCTGCCCCGCGGCAAGATGGTCGGCGGCTCGTTCATGTTCAACGGCGCCGTCTATGTCCGCGGCAACCCCACCGACTACGACACCTGGCGGCAGTTGGGCAATTCCGGCTGGTCGTATGCCGACGTGCTGCCGTATTTCCGGCGCTCGGAGCGCTACGACGATGGCGAGGGCGTGTTCCATGGCGGCGACGGGTTGCTGCCCGTCAGCCACGCGGGCGAGCTGAACCCGCTGGCCGATGTCTTCGTGCGCGCCGCGGTGCAGGCGGGCCACACGGAGAACGCCGACTTCAACGGCGCCTCCCAGGATGGTTTCGGCCGCCACGACCACAACATCTTCCGCGGCAAGCGGCGCACGACGGCCGCCACCTTCCTAGCGGGCGCCGACCGCCGCGCGCTGCAGGTCGTCTCCCACGCGCATGCCAGCCGGATCGTGGTGGAGGATGGGCGTGCCAGCGCCGTCGAGCTGACGGTCGGCGGCCAGCCCGCCCTGGCCCGCGCCCGGCGCGAGATCGTGCTCGCCTCGGGCGCCGTCAACACGCCGCAATTGCTGATGCTGTCGGGCATCGGCCCGGCGGACCACCTGGTCGACCACGGCATCGCACCCATCCACGACCTGCCCGGTGTCGGCAGCAACCTGCAGGACCACCTGGTGATGACGGTGGGCCACGCCTGCCTGCAGCCGGTCTCGCTGGTGGACACGTTGCGGATCGAGAAGTTCTTCATCGCGGCGGCGCGCTGCGCCCTGCAAGGCCGCGGGCCGGTGGCGATGAGCCCCATCCATGCCGGCGGTTTCGTCCGCACCGAGCCCGGGCTGCTGGCGCCGGACGTGCAGATTGCGTTCTATCCCATCCTCGGGTCCAGCCCGTCCGCCGGAACGCCGCGCCTGCTCTGGCCGTGGGAGCACAAGCCGCACTCGTTTGCCGGAGTCACCTGGCGCAACCGCCCCGATAGCCGCGGCACGGTGCGGCTCGGCTCGGCCGAGTTTCGCGCACCCGCCAGGATCGACCCGAACTACTTGTCGACGGGCAAGGATCTGGCGGTCACGCAGCGGGCGGTGCGCGAGCTGCGGCGCATTTTCGCGCAGCAAGCCTTCGACCCGTATCGCGGCGAGGAACTGGTGCCCAGCCCCGCGGTGCAGACCGACGCCGAGCTGGAAGACTGCATCAGGGCCACCGGGCTGAGCGGCTACCACCTGTCCGGGACGGCAAAGATGGGCCATGACAGGATGGCGGTGGTCGACGACCGGCTCTGCGTCCATGGCGTCGACAGCCTGCGGGTCGCCGACGCCAGCGTCATTCCGATGATCGTGACCGGCAACACCAACGCCGCGACCATCATGATTGCCGAGAAGGGCAGCGACCTGCTGTTGGGCAAGACCATGCCCCGCGCCGAGTTGCCGTCGGCAGCGGTAATGTCGGCCGGGCTGCCGGCCTAGAACGAGCCGCCGGGTCGGTCAGATCGCCACCTTGTCGCCGCCCTTGAGCGCCAGGATCTCCCGTGCCTCGTCGGGGGAGGCGGCCTGCAGCCCCAGCCCCTCGATGATCTGCCGCACCAGCTTGACCTGGACCGCAGAGGACGTCGCGAGTTGGCCTGGCCCGGCCCAGAGACTGTCCTCCAGCCCCACCCGGACGTTGCCGCCCATGGCCGCCGCCACCGCCGCCACGCGCATTTGCGCCGCGCCCGCTCCAAGCACGGACCAGCGGTATTGGTCACCGAACAGGCGGTCGGCCGTGCGGCGCATGTGGGCGATGTCTTCCGGGTGCGTGCCGATGCCGCCCAGGATGCCGAACACGGACTGAATAAACAGCGGCGGCTGCACCAAGCCGCGGTCCAGGAAGTGCTTGAGATTGTAGAGGTGCCCGATGTCGTAGCACTCGAACTCGAAGCGGGTGCCGTTTTCCCGGCAGGCGGCGAGGATGTTCTCGATATCGGCGAAGCTGTTGCGGAACACCAAGTCCTTGGTTGCCTCGAGCGCCGGGCGTTCCCAGTCGTGCTTGAACTCCTTGTAGCGGTCGAGCAGGTGATAGAGGCCGAAGTTCATCGAGCCCATGTTCAGGCTGGCCACTTCCGGCTTGAACGTCGCAGCGGGCCGGAGCCGGTCTGCCACGCTCATGAACGGGCTGCCGCCAGTGGTGATGTTGATCACGGCGTTGGTCTGCTGCTTGATCCGCGGCAGGAAGCGGGCGAACGCCTCCGGCGTTTGGTCCGGCTTGCCCGTCTGCGGGTCGCGCGCGTGCAGGTGGATGATCGCAGCCCCCGCCTCCGCCGCGCCCACCGCATCGGCGGTGATCTGCTCCGGCGTGATCGGCAAGTGGGGCGACATCGAGGGCGTATGGATCGCGCCGGTCACCGCGCAGGTGATAATGACCTTGCCTTTGATCGCCATGATTGATGTCCCAGCATTTGTTTAGGCCCCAAGATGGCAGGGCGCAGTGAGTTTGGCAGTCGCGAAAGTTTATGTTCAATCGTTTGGCAGAAGGCCATAGGTCTACGCAGCGCAGCATAGTAGAGGCCCCTCGATGGTCGACAAAGTCCTGACATGAGCGACAGCAGCGGCTGGAAGCCCAAGGCGAACCCCTGGCTGATTGCCCTGGTGGTGACGCTGGCGGCGTTCATGGAGATCCTCGACACCACCATCGTCAACGTGGCGCTGCCGCATATCGCGGGCGCGCTATCCTCCTCCAACGACGAGGCGACGTGGACGCTCACCTCCTACCTGGTGGCGAATGGCATCGTGCTGCCGATCTCGGGCTTCTTCGGCAACCGGCTGGGGCGCAAGCGGTATTTCCTGATCTGCATCGCCATGTTCGGGGTGTTCTCGTTCCTATGCGGGATCGCCAGCAGCTTGCCGCAGTTGATCCTATTCCGCCTGGCGCAGGGCTTTTTCGGCGGCGGGCTGCAGCCGAACCAGCAGGCCATCATCCTGGACACCTTTCCCGCCGACAAACGCGGCGCGGCCTTCTCGATCACCGCCGTCGCCACCATCGTGGCGCCGGTGCTGGGGCCGGTGCTGGGCGGCTGGATCACCGACCACTACTCCTGGCGGTGGATATTCTTCATCAACATCCCGGTCGCGGCGCTGACGTTCTTTTCGGTGGCGGCCTTGGTGGAGGACCCGCCTTGGGTCGCCAACCAGCCCAAACGGCAGATCGACGCGATCGGGCTGGGACTGATCGCGCTGGGCCTGGGCTGCCTCCAGGTGGTGATGGACCGGGGTGAGGACGACGACTGGTTCGGCTCCAACTTCATCATCGGCATGTCGATTGCGGCAGGGGTCGGCCTGCTCGGAGCGATCGGCTGGCTGCTGACCAACAAGCGGCCGATCGTGAGCTTGCGGGTCATGGGTGACCGCAACTTCGCACTGGGGTGTTTCTGCACGTTCGCGCTGTTCTTTATCGTTTATGCGTCCGCCGTGTTGCTGCCGCAATTGTCGCAGGAGGTGCTGAACTACAATGCGACGTTGGCAGGACTGGTACTCGCCCCCGGGGCCGTGGCCGTGATCTTCATCATCCCCATGGTTCAGCAGATCATGAAGATCGTCCCAACCAAGGTCATCATTGCCGTGGGCTTCATGGTTGTTGGCAGCGGCCTGGTGTATTCGACACGGCTGTTCCCAAGCATCGACTACGATACGTTGACGAAAATGCGCATTGCCCAGTCCGCCGGCATTGCTCTGCTGTTCGTTCCGATCAGCACGATCTCGTATATTACGCTGCCGAAGGAGATGAATGGTGATGCGGCCGCGCTGTATACCATGTTCCGCAACGTCTCCGGCTCGATCGGCATCAGCCTTTCCACTGCCGAGATCACCCAGCGGACGCAAATCCGCACGGCCTATTTGGTCAGTCACCTCAATCCGTTCGACCAGGGCTATAACCTGACGCTGCAAAACTACCAGCAAACCCTGCTTTCGACCGGCCATGCGGCCGCTACGACGATGACGACCGCGACCGGGCTGATCTATCAGATGCTGCGCACCCAAGCCTCGGTGCTGGCCTATTCGGACGTGTTCGCGTTCTGCGCCATCGGCGCGTTCTGCGTGGTGCCGTTTACGTTGCTGTTCTCCAACGTGAAAGCCAAGGGAGGTGGGGCCGCACACTGATCCCGCGGCATATCGAGGCAGCGCAGCCGGCGGAACGGGTCGCGTCACGAGATCGGCCTTTACTGATTCTTAACGCCGGAGTGGGAAACTGAGGGAGGGTATCGCAAGAAAGTTTAAGAATGATTTCTCGGATGTCGATCGCGCAGCAATTCTTGCTCCTGGGGCTCTTCGGCGTGGTGCTGACGGTCACGGGCTTGGGGCTGACGCTGAAGCGAAGTCACGATCTCGCCTACGAGGCCAAGCGCACCGAGATCCGGAACGAAGCAGAAGAAGGCGCCTCGATCGTCCGCTATTTCGTGCAGCAAGAGCAAAGCGGCGCGATGACGCGCGAGGAAGCGCAAAGCCGGGCCAAGCAGGCCGTCGGCGCGATCCGTTTCGAAGGTACCAACTACGTCGCCCTGCTCGGGTTTGACGGCGTCTCCCTTGTCAACGCGAACAAAGACATCGTTGGCAAGAACATCATGGATCTGAAGGATGCGTTCGCGAACCCGGTTGCGGCGGCGCAAATCGCGGTCGCCAAATCCGGCAAGCCCGGCTTTGCCGAATTCTACTGGAAAAAAATCGGTGAAACCAGGCCCAAGCTAAAGATGTCCTACAATATTGGTGTCCCGGAATGGCAGCTGGATGTCACGACCGGTGACTTCGCCGACGACATCGATACGATGCTAATCGATGGTATCATCCGCCTGTCGGTGATCTTCGTGCCGTTGTTCCTTTGCTACTTGGCTGTCGTCTTCATGATGCGGCGCTCGCTTGCAAAATTGCTGGGCTCGCTGTCGGGCGGCATGCGGCGGCTGGCGCGTGGCGACACCGCCACCGAGATCGTTGGCCACGACCGCCGCGACGACCTTGGGCAGATGGCGCAGGCGCTCGTCACCTTCCGCCAGGCCGCGATCGACAAAAGCCGGCTCGAGATCGAAGCCGGCGAGGCGAGCCGCCGGGCTGATCAAGAGCGGACAGCGCGCGACCAGGAGCGAACCGCCATGGCAAGCGAACAAACCGCCGTCATGGAGGCACTGGCCGACGGACTGGATAAGCTCTCCGAAGGTGACCTGACCTTCCGTCTGGTCAACGCATTTGCCTCGAGCTACGAAAAGCTGCGTCGCGACTTCAACAACGCCATGGCGAAGCTCGAGCAAACGCTGCATACGATCGCGGGAAATACCAAGACCATCCGAGCAGGGGCTGGCGAGATCAGCAAAGCCTCCGACGATTTGTCTGGCCGCACCGAGCAGCAGGCGGCCTCGCTGGAGCAAACCGCCGCGGCACTCGACGAAATCACCTCGACCGTGCGCAAGACTGCTGAAGGGGCCACCCACGCCCGCGAGGTTGTCTCGGCCGCCAAGGCTGACGCGGAGATTTCCGGCGCCGTCATGCAAGATGCGTTGAAGGCGATGGGCGCGATCGAACAATCGTCTGGCCAGATCGGTCAGATTATCGGCGCAATCGACGAAATCGCGTTCCAGACCAACCTGCTCGCCCTCAACGCCGGTGTCGAGGCCGCCAGGGCGGGGGATGCGGGCCGTGGCTTTGCGGTGGTGGCCTCGGAAGTCCGAGCCTTGGCTCAGCGTTCTGCCGAAGCGGCGAAGGAGATCAAGTCTCTGATAAGGGCCTCCGACCAACACGTGCTTTCTGGTGTCAAGCTGGTCGGCGAAACTGGCGTCTCACTGGGCCGGATTGTCACTCAGGTGACTGAACTCAACGGCGTCGTGGCCGACATCGCTGCCTCGACGGTGGAGCAGGCGACCGGGCTTGCCGAGGTGAACACGGCCGTCAACCAAATGGATCAGATTACCCAGCAGAATGCGGCGATGGTGGAACAGACCACCGCGGCAAGCCACGCGCTGGCTCGGGAGGCCGACCGGCTCTCGACCGTTGTCGATGGGTTCCGCCTGGCTGCGGATGTCGCGGCGGTGAAAAGCCCCGCTCCAGCGCGGCCCAGCGGACGCGCCACGCCCGTCCGGGCGGCGCCGCGCCAGCGGGCAAAGACGCCAGCCTTGCCCAAAGCAGCCCGGCGCTCGCCTGCACGTATTGCTGGCAACTTGGCTTTGAAAGAGCCGACATCTGGCACAGAGTGGGAGGAGTTCTAGTTTTGCCGACGCTGAACGAGCGTGGCTGCCGTCGTGGTTGTAACGGCGAGCTTACCCCTCCCAGCGCGACCTGCCCGGCAGCGTGCTCAATCCAGATCGCTGCGGTGACGAGCGCGATGGCGACGGGCACCCGAACTCCAGCACACCAGAGCCCGGTTGGACGCCATGACCAAACCGGGCCCAAGCACCCCTCGTAGGGACGACGCGAGGCGCGTCAGCCTTCTTTGGGAGCGGCTTTCACTGCTCTGTGGCTGAGTTTGCTGGCGTATTCGTCTGCCTTGTAGATGTCGGAGACGATCGACTTCAGCTTGGAGACGTGATCCTTCATCCCCAACGCGTCAGCGTAGGCTGCAGCGGAGCCGAACCCGGCAATCCCATAGTGCGACATGCGCTGATATTGCGCGATGATCTCGATGTCGCGAAGGTCGCCGTCTGCCGGCGCCTCTTTGACGCCATGCTTGAGCGCCTCTTTAACCAGCCCTTCCATCCCCTTGCAATGCTCCGGCTCAACCTCACTGCCTGCCTCTTTGATCAGGCTTTTCAGCGTCTCGGAGTGCTTCGAAATGCCGCTGATCGACGCCTCGAGGTTCTTCTTCAGCTCTGGATCGTGCGTCTTGCCCGCAAGCGTCGTCAGAGCGCGGGCCATCTGGTCGTTGGCCGACCACAGGTCCTTCATCTCGTCGGCATAGAGTTCCTTGAGGCTTTCAGGTGCTGACATTGCGTAATCTCCCCATGAGAGTGATCTGAACGGCCCTCGCGCGCCAATGTTCCGCAGCCTGAGGCAAACATCCCCGCTCCCCTGACTTATCTGCCAGGCTGCTTCAAGCCTGCACCCGCCAAGGAGGGCAGATCACGATGACTGACCGGCAAGGGGCCACAACGCGCCCGATCCAACCCGCGCTGCAGCGCTCCACCATGCCAGGGGAGGCCTAGCATGTCCGCGAGCAGCCAGCATCGCCTCCATCTGATCCCGATCGGCATCCAGGCCGCGGGCATGCGCAGCGAGAGCGATTCGATGGGCCGGATCGATGTGCCGGCCGACCGCTATTGGGGCGCACAGACCCAGCGCAGCCTGGAGCATTTCTCCATCGGCGAGGACCGCATGCCGAAGGAGGTTTGTCACGCTTACGGCGTGGTGAAGAAGGCGGCCGCGTTGGTGAACCAGGCGGACGGCCGGCTGGAAGACTGGAAGGCGGACGCCATCGTTCGTGCTGCCGACGAGGCGATCGCGGGGCAGCTTGACCCGCATTTCCCGCTGTTTGTCTGGCAAACCGGCTCGGGCACCCAATCCAACATGAATGTCAACGAGGTGCTGTCCAACCGCGCGATCCAGTTGCTGGGCGGCGAGTTGGGCAGCAAGGCGCCGGTGCATCCTAACGATGACGTGAACATGGGGCAGTCGAGCAACGACACCTTTCCGGCGGCCATGCACATTGCCGCGCTGCAGGCGCTGGATACCCGTCTGCTGCCGGAGCTGGACGCGCTGGCCACGCTGATCGAGCGCAAGGCGGCCGAGTGGGATCACGTCGTCAAGATCGGCCGCACCCATCTGCAGGACGCGGTTCCCCTGACTGTCGGCCAGGAATGGTCCGGCTACGCGCACCAGGTGCGGGACGCGATGGCAGACCTGCGCCGGGCGCGGGAAGGGCTGCTGCAGCTTGCCGTGGGCGGCACCGCGGTCGGCACGGGGCTGAATGCGCCGCCGGGCTTCAGCCGAAAGGTCGCCGAAAAGATTGCCGAGCTGACCGGCCAGAGCTTCGTGACCGCGCCTAACAAGTTTGCCGCCCAAGCCTCGCTCGACATGATGGTGCGGGCGAGCGCTGCCTTGCGTGGCACGGCGGTGGCGCTGATGAAGATCGCCAATGATATGCGCTGGCTCGCCTCTGGCCCGCGCTGCGGCTTCGGCGAGCTGCTGCTGCCGGAGAACGAGCCCGGCAGTTCGATCATGCCCGGCAAGGTCAACCCGACCCAGTGCGAGGCGCTGGTGATGATCTGCATCCAGGTGATCGGCGATGACACGGCGGTGGCCTTCGCCGGCAGCCAGGGCAATTTCGAGCTGAACGCGATGCGCCCCATCATCATCAACAACGTGCTGCACTGCATCCGCATCCTGACCGATGGCTGCGAGATGTTCCGTCGCCACTCGGTGGCAGGCACGCGCCTGAACGAGAAGCGGATCGGGCAGTATGTCGCGCAATCCGTCATGCTGGTCACGGCGCTAAGCCCGTTGATCGGCTACGACAAGGCGTCCCACATCGCGCACACGGCAATGGAGCAGGACCTGACGTTGAAGCAGGCGGCGATCCAGTCAGGCGACGTCACCGAGCAGCAGTTCGACGACCTGGTCGATGCCAGCAAGCTGGTGGGCCAGGGCTTAGCCGGTGCCTAAGTGGCGGCGACCTTGTCCTGCGTCTTGGTGTCGAAGTCGCTCGCGTCATGCCGCTCGAGCAATTGGCTCGCCGGCTCGCCGGACGTGCGGTTCACCATGCGGCCGCGCTGCACGGCGGGGCGCTGGGCAATCTGGTCGGTCCAGCGCTGCACGTTGGTGTAGCTCTCCGCCTGCAGGAAACGGGCAGAGTCGCCGTAAAGGTAGCCCTTCACCAGCGCGCCATACCAGGGCCAAACCGCCATGTCCGCGATGGTGTAGTCCGGCCCGGCGAGATACGCGCTCTCGGCTAGGCGGCGGTCGAGCACGTCCAATTGCCGCTTCACTTCCATGGCAAAGCGATCGATCGCGTATTCCATCTTGGCCGGCGCATAGGCGTAGAAATGGCCGAAGCCGCCGCCGAGATAGGGCGCGCTGCCCATCTGCCAGAACAGCCAGGATAGGCATTCCGCCCGATCCGCCCGCTGCTCAGGCAAGAACGCGCCGAACTTCTCGGCCAGGTAGACCAGGATCGAGCCCGACTCGAACACGCGGGTTGCGGGCTCCGTGCTGCGGTCGAGCAGGGCAGGGATTTTGGAGTTCGGGTTCACCGCGACGAAGCCGCTGCCGAATTGATCGCCCTCGCCGATGCGGATCAGCCAGGCGTCGTATTCCGCGCCGGAATGGCCCAGCGCCAGCAGCTCCTCGAGCATGACCGTCACCTTGACCCCGTTCGGCGTGCCTTGCGAGTAGAGCTGCAGCGGATGGCGGCCGACGGGGAGCTCCTTTTCATGGGTGGCGCCCGCGATTGGCCGGTTGATCGAGGCGAACCGCCCGCCATTGCCCGGCACCCAGGTCCAAACGTCTGGCGGCGTGTATGCGGGCGTATCGCTCATGGCGGGGCTCCTGGAAGCAGGGCGGCAGGCTGCGCGCTGCGGGTCACGAAGACAAGGCGGATTAGGATGACAAGGCCGGCGCTGCGGTCGCCAGCGGGATCTCCGCCACGGTTTCCGCGAAGTGGCAGGCGACCAGCCGATCTTCCACCAGGCGCAGCTCGGGGCGTTCGGCCGTGCAGCGCTCGGCGGCGTGGGGGCAGCGCGAGGCGAAGGCGCAGCCTAACGGCGGGTCCACCGGCGAGGGCAGTTCGCCGCGGACCGGGACCGACACCACGCGCCGGGCTGGGTCCACGAGCGGGGTCGAGGCGAGCAGCATGCGCGTATAGGGATGCAACGGCCGGTCCAGCACGGCGGCCCGGGTGCCCTGTTCCGCGGGGCGGCCGCAATACATGACCAGCACGTCCCGCGCCATGTGCCGCACCACGGATATGTCGTGGCTGATGAAGAGATAGGCGGTGCCTAACTCGTCCTGCAGGTCGCGCAGCAGGTTCAGCACCTGCGCCTGCACGGAGATGTCCAGTGCGCTCACCGGTTCGTCGGCGGTCACCACGGCGGGGCGCAGCATGAGCGCGCGCGCGATGGCCACGCGCTGGCGCTGCCCTCCGCTGAACATATGCGGGTAGCGGTCGAACGCGTCCGGGCGCAATCCGACCCGGGCCAGCATGTCACGTGCTTCGGCGATGCGCTCCCGCTTCGTGCCGCGACGATTGATAGTGAGCGGCTCGATCAGCGTTTGCCCCACCGTGCGCCGCGGGTTGAGCGAGCCATACGGGTTCTGGAACACCATTTGGTTCTGAAGCTGCAGGTTTGGGTCCGACGTGCTGGCCGCGCCCACGATGTGGATCGTGCCCTCCGTCGGCGGCTCCAGCATCGCGCAGACCCGCGCCAGGGTGGATTTGCCGCAGCCCGACTCGCCTACCACGGCCAGCGTGTGGCCGGCGGACAGTTGGAACGACACGCCGTCGACCGCCTTCAAGGTCCGCCTGCCACTGACGGTGTAGTATCGACGCACGGATGCCGCCGCCAGCACCGTCATTCCGGCCATCCCGTCGGCCGGCCCGTGTTGTCCAGCGGATAGTGGCAGCGCACCTTGGCGCTGAGCGCCTGCCGCAGCGCCGGCCGCTCGAAGGTGCAGCGCAGGGCGCGGAATTGGCAGCGCGGAGCGAACAGGCAGCCTTTCGGGCGGTCTTCGATGCCGGGCACCACGCCGGGAATGGTCGGCAAGCGCGGCTTGCCCTCGGCGCGCTCGGGCAGCGCGTCCAGCAAGGCCGCGGTGTAGGGGTGGCGGGGATGCGCGAACAACCCGGCGGCCGGCTGCTCCTCCATCACCTGGCCGGCATACATCACCTGCACGCGCTGCGCCGTTTGCGCCACCACGCCCATGTCATGCGTGATCAGCACGAGGCCGAGCCCGCTCTCGCGCTGCAGCCGCACCAGCAGGTCGAGCACGCCCTTCTGCACCGTGACGTCGAGTGCGGTGGTTGGTTCGTCGGCGATCAGCAGCGCCGGGTTGCAGGCGATGGCCATGGCGATCATCGCGCGTTGATTGAGCCCGCCGGAGAGCTGGTGCGGAAAGGCCCGGCGCCGCTGGTCCGGCGCGGGAATGCCGACCTGGTCCAGCAACTCGACGACACGCTTGCGCACGTCGCGACGGGCCACGCCGCCATGCACCCGCAGCGACTCGCCAATCTGCCAGCCGATCGTGTAGCAGGGGTTGAGCGACGAGGTGGGCTCCTGGAACACCATGGTGATGGCGCGGCCGATCAGGTCCCGCCGGGTCGCCCGGCTGGCCTTGCGCAGGTCGATATCGCGGAAGGCGATCTGCGTCGCCGCGACCCGGCTGTTGCCCGGCAGCAGGCCCAGCACCGCCAGCATCGACACGCTCTTGCCCGAGCCCGACTCCCCGACCACGCCCAGCACCTCGCCGGCCGCGACCGTGAGGTCCATGTCCTCCACCGCGTTGAACGACCCGGCGGCCGTTTGGAACGCCACCGACAGGTCCCGCACTTCGAGCAAGACGTCACTCATCTGCGCAACTTCGGGTCCAGCGCGTCGCGCAGCCCGTCTCCCAGTAGGTTGAACGCCATCACCGTGACCAGGATGGCCAGGCCCGGAAAGGTGAGCAGCCACCAGGCGCGCTGATAGAACTGCAGCGCGTCGGCGAGCATGGTGCCCCATTCCGGCGTCGGCGGTTGCGCGCCCAGGCCGAGGAAGCCGAGCGCCGCCGCATCGAGGATGGCTGAGGAGAAGCCTAAGGTCGCCTGCACGATCAGCGGTGCCAGGCAGTTCGGCAGCACGACCAGCAGCATCAGCCGCAGCATGCGCGCGCCCGCCGCCTTGGTGGCGATGACGTATTCGCGGGACAGCTCCACCAGGGCGGAGGCGCGGGACAGGCGCACGTAGGCGGGCAGCAGCACGACGGCCACCGCGAGCATGGCGTTGGTCAGCCCGGGGCCGAGGATCGCCACCACGACGATGGCCAGCAGCAGCGAGGGGAACACCAGCAGCACGTCCATCACGCGCATGATGACGATGTCCACCACGCCGCCCAGGAACGCGGCGAGCAGGCCAAGGCAGGTGCCGATGGTGAGCGAGAGGGCCACGACGGCGGCGCCGATGATGAGCGAGAGCCGGGCGCCGTAGATCAGGCGGGACAGCATATCCCGCCCGAGGCTGTCAGTGCCGAGCGGGAAATTTCGGAGTTGGAACGGGGGTGCGAGGAAGTTCTGCCGGAACTGCTCGGCCGGCCCGTGCGGGGCGAGGGCAGGGGCTGCGGCGGCGATGACGACGAGGGCGAGCATGATGAACAGCCCGAGCGCCGCACCCGGGCTGCTGAGCAGGCTGCGCAGCAGGGGGAAGCGCGGCTGGGCGAGGGTGGCGCTCACCGTCGCAGCCTTGGGTTCAGCATGCCGTAGAGCGCGTCCACGCTCAGGTTCACCAGCATGACGAGGACCGCGATCAGCAGCGTGCCACCTTGCAGCACGTTGTAGTCGCGGCGCTGCACGCTATCCACCAGCCAGTGGCCGACGCCGGGCCAGGAGAACACCGTCTCGGTCAGGATGGCGCCGCCCAGCAGCGAGCCGACCTGCAGGCCGAGGATGGTGACCACCGGGATCAGCGCATTGCGCAGCGCATGCACCACCACGACGCGCCAGGCGCTCAACCCTTTCGCGCGGGCCGTGCGTACGTAGTCTTCGCCTAAGACCTCCAGCATCGCCGAGCGGGTCATGCGCGCAATCGTCGCCAGCGGGATGGTGCCCAGCACGATGGTGGGCAGGATCAGGTGGCGCACGGCGGAACCGAACGCGCCCGGGTCGTCGGAGTAGAACAGGCTGTCGATCAGCATGAAGCCGGTGTGCGGCACCACATAGTAGAGGTCGTCGATCCGGCCGGACACCGGCGTCCATCCCAGCGCCACCGAGAACACCAGGATCGCCATCAGCCCCCACCAGAAGATCGGCATGGAGGCGCCGGTGACGGAGATGCCAACCAGCCCGTAGTCGATCGGGGTGCCGCGATACACCGCAGCGAGCACGCCGAAGGGCAGGCCGAGCAGCAGCGCAAACGCCATTGCGCAGGCGCTCAGCTCCACGGTCGCGGGGAAAAAGGTGGCGAACTCGGTCCACACGCTTTGCTGAGTAATCAGCGAGTGGCCGAGATCGCCATGCAGCAACTGCCATTCATAGTCGGCGAACTGCTTCCACAACGGCTGGTCCAGCCCCAGTTCATGGCGGAAATAGGCCAGCCGCTCCGGCGAGATGCCATGCTCCCCGGTGCGCACCTCGATCGGGTCGCCCGGCACGGCATGCACCAGCAGAAATCCCGCCAGCGAGACGCCGACCAGCACGGGGATGGTCAGCGCCAGGCGGCGCAGCAGCAGCCGGATTATTGCAGGTCGACCTGGTCGAACAGGTGGCCGCCGAGCGGGCTCTGCGTGTAGCCCACCACGTTCTTGCGCAACGGCTGGAAGGTTATGGAATGCGCAATCAGGAAGAACGGCGCGTCGTCATGCATGATGACCTGGGCCTGTTCGTAGAGCTTGGCGCGGTCCGCTTGCACCGGGAGGGTGGCTGCCTTCTGGATCAGCGCGTCGAAGTCCTTGTTGCACCATTTGGACGCGCTGCCGCCGCCCACGCGGGCCGCGTCGCAGGAGGCGAGCGGGGTGAAGAAGTTGTCCGGGTCGCCGTTGTCGCCGGTCCAGCCATATTCCGCCATCTGGTGCTCGCCGGCGGCGATGCGCTTGCGGTATTCGCCCCATTCGTAGCTGACGATGTTGGTCTTCACGCCGATCTTCTGCAGGTCGGCCTGCATCAGTTCGCCGACGCGGCGCGCGTCTGGGTTGTAGGGGCGCTGCACCGGCATGGCCCAGAGGTCGGTGCTGAAGCCATTCGGGAAGCCGGCCTCGGTCAGCAGCTTCTTGGCGGCCGCCGGGTCATAAGGATAGTCCTTCACGTCGTTGTTGTAGGACCACATGGTCGGCGGGATGAGGTTCTTCGCCGGCTGGCCCGCGCCTTGATACACCGCGGTCAGGATCGCGGCCTTGTCGATCGCCATGCTCAACGCCTGCCGCACGCGCTTGTCGGTGAAGGGCGCTTTCTGGGTGTTGAAGGCGAGATAGCCGATGTTCAGCCCCGGCTGCTGCAGCAGCACGAGGTTCGGGTCGGCCTTGATGCTCGGCAGGTCGGCGGGCGACGGATAGGCCATCACCTGGCACTCGTTGGCGCGCAGCTTGGCCAGGCGCACCGCCGGGTCCTTGGTGATGGAGAACACCAGCGCGTCCAGCTTGGCCTTCGGGCCCCAGAAGTCGGCGAACTTGCGGTAGCGGATGGTCGCGTCCTGCTGGTAGACGACAAGTTCGAACGGCCCGGTGCCGATCGGCTGCTGGTCGATCTGCTCGGGCTTGCCGGCCTTCATCAGCACGTCGGCATATTCGGCGGATTGGATGCTGGCGAAGTCCATCGCCATGTCGGCCAGGAAGGGAGTTTCTGGCGCCGACAGGTTGAACTTCACCGTGTAATCGTCGACCTTGTCGATGGATTTGATGAGCTTGTCGAAGCCCATGTCGCCCCAGTATTCATAGCCGCCGCCGGAAATCTTGTGATACGGGCTGCTCTCCTGGCCCTGGCGGTTGAACGAGAACATCACGTCGTCGGCGTTGAAGTCGCGCGTCGGCTTGAACAAAGCGTTGCTGTGCCACTTCACGCCGTGGCGCAGGTGGAAGGTGAACTCCTTGCCGTCCGGCGATTGCTCCCAGCTTTCGGCCAGGGCGGGTTCCAGGTCCGTGGAGCCATGCTTGAACTGGATTAGCCGGTTGTAGATCGGCTGGTTGGCGTCGAACGTGGTCCCCGTGGTGTTGATCATCGGGTTGAAGTTCTCGGGCGACCCCTCCGAGCAATACACCAGCGTCTTGGCCCCGGCGGGGCTCAGGGCGGCGACCAGCGCCAACGCGGCGCCGGCAAGCAGCAGGGGGCGGAGACGGCCGGAGAGGGTCAAGGGCTGAGCCTTTCATGTCCAAAAGCAGCGGGATGCGCCGCCATCCTAGACCATCATTTCTCCGCCAGCGCTACCAGGCTTCTCACTATCGTACGCCGCGGCGGCGATTGAACGCCAGTTCGTCGGGCGACAATTGGAAGCCGTCCAGCACGCGGTAGACCACGCCCGAGGTCTTGTCGTCGATCGGCAGCACCAGATCCACCGGCTCGCCGGTGATGCGCACGTGGTCCGAATTGGGCGGGAAGGTGACGGCGAGCTTGTAGTCGCGCTTGTCCAGGATGGTCTGCCCGCGCGAGGCGGAGACGAAGTAGGTCACGTCGATGGTGCGCCCCTTGGCCGCCGGGCCGCGCGTCAGATCCAGCGTGACCGAGATGGTGGTGTGCAGGTGGGTGAGGTCATCGAGCTTGCACTTGCCCGTCGGCGGCGCGATCCGCCCGTCGATCACCATGTCCGTGAGGTCGATGCCGCGTCCGTTGAAGCGAGTCAGGTCCGCCGCGTCACTCAACACGCCTGTGACAGGGCAGGCGGGGGCGAACTGTGGCAGATCGGGCCCACATGAGCTGGCAGCGAGCGCGAGGCCGAGGCCGAGTGCGGCGCGGGCAAGGCCGGATGGCATCGAGGCACGCATGGTCATGGGCAACGGCATGGACAACTCCGGTCGGGCGCCCCTTCGCGGCGGGGGGGCGGGGCTTGGTCGGGCTGGGTTGTGGCAAGAGGGGTGGGAGGGCATACTGCGCGCCGCAGCAGCTACGGACAACATGGCCGAAAAGACGCATCTCCGTATTCTTCTCTCGGGCCCCCGTGGCTTTTGCGCCGGTGTAGACCGTGCCATCCGCGTCGTCGAGGAAGCCATCCGGCGCTTTGGCGCGCCCGTGTACGTGCGCCACGAGATCGTCCACAACCGCACGGTGGTGGAGGCGCTCGAGCAGCAGGGCGCCGTGTTCGTGGAGGAGCTGGACGAGGTTCCGGCCGACGCCCACGTGGTGTTTTCCGCCCATGGGGTGCCCAAGACGGTCCCAGTCGAGGCCGAGCGCCGCAACCTGCATTATTACGACGCCACCTGCCCCCTGGTCAGCAAGGTGCATCGCGAGGCCGAGCGGCACTTTGCCGAGGGCGGCCCGGAGCAGCGGCACATCCTGATGATCGGCCATGCCGGGCATCCCGAGGTGGTGGGCACCATGGGCCAGCTCCCGCCTGGCGCCATGACCTTGGTGCAGGACGCCGAGGAGGCGCTGGCGGTGCAGCCGGCGCCGGGGCCGCTGGCGTTCATCACCCAGACGACCCTGTCGGTGGACGACACGGCCGAGATCGTGGACATCCTGCGCACCCGCTTCCCCGACATCGAGGGCCCCAAGCGGGAGGACATCTGCTACGCCACCACCAATCGGCAGGCGGCGGTGAAGGCGGTGGCGCCGGATTGCGACCTGGTCGTCGTGATCGGCAGCGCCAATTCGTCCAATTCGCAGCGCCTGCGCGAGGTGGCGGAGCGTGCCGGCGCCAAGCGGGCCGTGTTGGTGCCGCGGGCGCGGGACTTGGACTGGTCGGTGCTGAACGGCGTGAACACCTTGGGCATCACCGCCGGCGCCTCCGCCCCCGAGGCATTGGTGCAGGAGATGGTCGCCCACTTGGCAGACCGCTACACGCTCACCATCGAGGAGCGCCGGGTGACCGAGGAAGACGTGATCTTCAAGCTGCCAGCGCCGTTGTCCTGAACTCGCCATCCGCGCCGCGCCAAATCGATGGCTGTCTACACCGAAGTCACCGACGACGCCGTCACCGCGTTTCTTGCCGATTACGAGCTCGGCACCTTGGTGGCGTTCCGCGGCATCGCCGAGGGGGTGGAGAACAGCAACTTCCAGCTTCGCACCACCGCCGGCGACTTCATCCTCACGCTGTATGAACGCCGGGTCGACCCGGCGGAGCTGCCCTGGTTCCTGGGGCTGATGGAGCATCTGGCGGCCCGCGGCATCACCTGCCCACAGCCGGTCCGCGCCCGGGACGGCGAGGCGCTGCGCCATCTGGCCGGCCGTCCCGCCTGCATCACCACCTTCCTGCCCGGCGTGTGGCCGCGCCGGGTGCAGCCCTCCCATTGCGGCCCGTTGGGGGACGCGCTGGCCGCGCTCCACCTGGCCGGCGCCACGTATGCGCCGGAGCGGCCCAACGCCCTCGGCCCCCCCGGCTGGTCCGCTCTGCTCGCCCGCTGCCTGCCGCGCGCCGACGAGGTGCAGCCCGGCCTCGCCGCGCAGCTCACCGCGGCGCTCGAGCGCATCCTGGCCGCCTGGCCCGCCATCCTGCCGCGCGGCCACATCCACGCCGACCTGTTCCCGGACAACGTCTTCTTCTTGGACGGCAAGCTCTCCGGGCTGATCGACTTCTACTTCGCCGCCACCGACCTGCTGGCGTACGACGTCGCCGTCTGCCTCAACGCCTGGTGCTTCGAGCCGGACATGGGCTTCAATGTGACCAAGGCACGGGCGCTGCTGCGCGGCTACAGCGAGCGCCGGGCGCTGTCGGCGGCCGAGCGCGCCGCCTTGCCGGTGCTGTGCCAGGGGGCGGCGATCCGCTTCCTGCTCACCCGCCTGTTCGATTGGGTGAACACGCCGGCGGGCGCGCTGGTGACGCGCAAGAACCCGCTGGAGTATCTGGGCCGCCTGCGCTTCCATCTCGCCGCCCGCGACGAGCACGCCTATGGCATCTGAGGGCCTGGTGGAGATCTGGACCGATGGCGGCTGCAAGCCCAACCCCGGCCCTGGCGGCTGGGCGGCGCTGCTGTGTTGCCGCGGCACCGAGCGCGAGCTCTGCGGTTCCGACCCGGCGACCACCAACAACCGCATGGAGCTGACCGCCGCCGCCGCCGCGCTGGAGGCATTGACCCGGCCGTGCCAGGTCGTTCTGCACACGGACAGCGAGTATGTGCGCAACGGGATCACCCGCTGGCACACCGGCTGGGTGCGCAAGAACTGGCGCAATGCGGCGGGCGACCCGGTGGCGAACATGGACCTGTGGAAGCGCCTGCTGGAGGCGGCCAAGCCGCATGAGGTGGAGTGGAAGTGGGTCCGCGGCCACGCCGGCGACGTAATGAACGAGCGAGTGGACGTGCTGGCCACGCGGGCGCGCAACGGCGCCTAGGGCTGATGACACCGACGGCGGCCTCTCGAGCCGACCACTGGCGGTCACCGTCTCGATGCCGCGCGGATGACCGGCGCCACCTTCCTGCCGAGCAACTCGATCGAGCTCAGCATGGCGCCGTGTTCCAGCGACGCCGAACTCATTTGGAACGTCAGGCGCGAGATGCCGCCCAACGCCTCGCTCGCGGCAAGGACCTTCTCGGCGACCGTTTCAGGATCGCCGATCAGGTAGGCGCCAGAGGGGCCGCACATCGCATCGAACTGCTGTCGCGTGGTGGGCGCCCAACCCCGCTCGCGCCCAATCGTCGTGAACATGTGCGCCCAGCCTGGGAAGAATGTGTCGCGGGCCTGCGCCGATGTCTGGCCGACGAAACCGAAAGCGTGGACGCCCACGCGCAGGGCGTTCGGCGAATGGCCGGCGCGCTGCCCCGCTTGGCGGTACAGCTCGACGAGCGGACGGAACCGGCGGAACTCGCCGCCGATGATGGCCACCATCAACGGCAGGCCAAGCGTGCCGGCTCGGGCGAAGGACGCGGGCGTGCCGCCAACGCCCACCCAGATCGGCAGCCGAGCCTGCTGAGGCCGGGGATACACCCCCTGGCCGGTCAGCGGCGGACGATAGCGCCCGGTCCATGTGACATGGGTGTCATCGCGGATTTTAAGCAGCAGCTCGAGCTTCTCGGCGAACAGCGCGTCGTAGTCGTCCCGTTCCAGCCCGAATAGCGGGTAAGCCTCCCCGAACGATCCCCGGCCGACGACGATCTCCGCCCGCCCGGCAGCGACCAGGTCCAGGGTCGCGAACTCCTGGAAGACGCGCACCGGGTCGGCGGCGCTGAGTACCGTAACAGCGCTCGTGAGGCGGATGGATTTCGTCCGCGCGGCCGCGGCGGCGAGCAGGATGGCTGGTGCCGCGTCCAGGAACTCGGCCCTATGGTGCTCGCCGATCCCGAACACGTCCAACCCGGCGTGGTCGGCCGCCTCGACCTCCTCTAAGAGGTTGGCCACCCGGTCGGCCCCGGTGAGCGTCCGTCCCGTCGCGGTGTCCGGGAACAGGGCCGCGAAGCTGTCGATGCCAATCTCGATCATCGTCCCGCGCCCCTACACTGCGGACGTGCGCGTGACCACGAACACCAGTTCGGAGTCGGGCGCGGCTTGGATCGTCACAGTGGGCTCGCTCCGGATCGCCAAACCCTCGCCTGGGAAGCCCGCGAAGCTGGAAAAGGCTCTGAAGACGGTGCGTGCGGCGCGATCGAGTCGTCGTTCCAAACATACAGTTCGCCGACTGGCCGATGAGCCGGGTTGCCGTAGGAGCCGAGCGCAAAATGGTGCTTGGCGTTCAGCCAACCGGCCTGGACGCCGGCGATGTCGGCCACTGACCTGTGTTCAAGCATGATAGCATTCCTTCGGCGTCGATCTGATCGGGTCTCGTGGTCAGGTTCAGCTCGAACCTTACCACGGCGTCTGCTTACCGGTTTGTTCGGGCAACTGTGCCGGACTTATGAACGCCATAGGCCGGGTCAACCGCATCAAGGACTGGCGACCCTCGGCCCGTTCCGTGGCACGGTCGATCATGGCGAAGAACAGTGGATCGGCCGAAGCGGCAGCTTGGTCCAGCCACGGCTGGAACGCCGCAGCGTCCAGCGGCGGCTCCCCGAACAGGTAGCGGAACCGGTCGTCCCCGCCGGGCTGCTGCGCGGAGGCAAGCGGCTCCAGCCGCGCATAGCAGCCGTCCAGGGCAGTTCGCTCCGGGCGCGGCACGCCCTTCCAATTTCTAGCGCCGGAAGAAGCGCAGGGTCGCCGCCTCCGCGAGGGCGCCGGAGGGGCGCAGCAGGATGGTGCCGAACAGCACCACCCCCACCAGCACCATGCGGAAGTGCCCGGCGCCGCGCGCCAGCTCCGGCAAGAGGATCAGCAAAACCGCACCCAGCGCAGCACCTGGCACGCTGCCCAGGCCGCCCACGACCACCATCGTCAGGATCAGGATCGATTGGTCGAGGCCGAACATGTCCGGGCTGATGTAGCCGGTGCTGTGCGCCAGCAGCGCGCCCGCCACGCCCGCCAAGGCGGTGCTCAGCGCAAACGCCGCCACTTTCGCGCGCCGCACGTCGATGCCAAGGGCGGCGGCGCTCGGCTCGTCCTCGCGCATCGCCCGTAGCGCGCCGCCCCAATAGGACATGGTGAGGCGCTGGATGGCCCAGACGCAAGCGAGCGAGACGATGGCGATGACGTAGTAAGTGGCGAGGCGGGAGGAGAGATCGATGCCGAACAGCGCCAGCGCCGGCACGCCGCGCAGCCCCATCGGCCCCCGGGTCAGCGCATCCCAGTTCAAGATGACGATGCCGATGATCGCGCCGACGCTGAGCGACGCCACGGTGAAGAAGATCCGCACCAGCCGCGTGGAGGGTATCGCCACCGCGGCGCCGATCAGCCCGGTCACGACGGCCGAGGCGGGCAGGGTCAGCTCGAGCCCCGCCCCGGTCCGCTGCGCGCTGAGCGCCGCCGTGTAGGCGCCTACGGCGTAGAATGCGCCGTGCCCCAGCGAGACCAGCCCGGCCGTGCCGGTCGCGAGATTGAGGCTGCAGGCCAGCACCACGAAGATCAGGCTCAGCTCCGCCAACCGGAACAGGTAGGACTGGCCTAACCACGTCAACCCCGCCGGCAGCAGCGCCAGCACGACGGCGCCCACCGCGAGCGCCAGCACACGGCCACGCATGTCAGGCCCGGTCCACGCTGCGCCCGAACAGCCCCCGTGGGAACACCAGCAGCGTCAGCAGCAGGAGCGTATACGGCACCATGTCGACCCAGCGCGACGAGACGAACTCCGTCGTGAAGCTCTCGCACAGCCCGATCAGCACCGCGCACGCGACCGCGCCGGGGATGCTCGTCATGCCGCCCATCAGCATCGCAACGAACGCCTTGAGCGTGGGCGTGAAGCCCATGTAGGGCATGATCGTGCCGTAATAGAGCCCGACCAGCACGCCGGCTACGGCGCCAATGGCCGAGCCGATCGCAAAGGTCCACATGATCACGCGGTCCGCGTCGACCCCCGCGTACAGTGCCCCGAGCAGGTCGTCCGACACGGCGCGGATGCCTAGGCCGACCCGCGTGCGCCGGAGCAGGACCTGCAGCCCCGCCAGCAGCACGACGGCCACGCCGAAGATGATGAAATCTCCCCGCGCGAACACCACCGGGCCCCAGGGCACCGGGTCGTTGATCATCAGCCGGTCCGGGATCGGCTGCATGTCCCCGCCGAAAGCGATCTCGGTCAGCTCGCGCACGACGATGCCCACCGCGAGCGAGGAGAGCAAGGTCGACTCCCGCAGCGCGCGGGATTTGAGCGATGCCTCGTCGCGTCCCCGGCGCAGCGGCCGGAACGCCAGGCGCTCCAGCCCCAGGCCCAGCGCGGCGCCGACCGCCGCCACCATCAGCAGCAGCGCCACGAACGGCGGCGACAGCGCCAGCGCGATGAACAGCCCGGCGAACGCGCCGAGCATGTACACCTCGCTATGGGCGAAATTGACCGCGTTCAGCACGCCGAAGATCAGCGTGAAACCGATGGCCACCAGCGCGTAGCACAGCCCGGCGCTGAACCCGTTCACCAGGTCCTGCAGCAGCGCGTCGAGCATTCAGAGTTGCGGCGCGTAGTTGATCTTGCCGTCCTGCACCTGCACCGTGTTCAGCTCGGAGCGCTCGACGTCGCGGGTTTTCGGGTCGAGGGACAGCTTGCCATTGGCCCCGTCGAAGCTGCGCGTCGCGGCAAGCTGGTCCCGCACGGTCTGCCGCGTGACGTCCGGCCAGGCGCGCTTGGCGGCGTCCATCAGCAAGGTCGCCGCGTCCCAGCCATAGGCGGACCAGATATCCGGCGCTTCGCCGTATTTGGCGGTGAACGCCTTGATGAAGGACTGCACCGCCGGGTCGGGGCTGTTGGGGTTGAACAGACGTTGGGTGATCATGCCGTCGAACGCGTCCCCAGCCAGGCCGAGCGAACGCTGCGTCAGCCCCACGCCGGAATCCACCACCGTCACACCGGTCAGCCCGAGTTGCTTGCGCTGCTTCATGAACACCGCGGCCTCCTCCTCGAGCATGGCGAGGAAGATCGCGTCCGGCTTGTCCCGCCGCATGCGCGTGAGGATCGAGCGGAAGTCCGAGGTTCCCTGGTTGTAGACGTCATCGTCCACGATGTCCGCGCCATCCTGCTTGGCACGCGCGACGAAGGTTTCTCCTACGCTCTGGCCCCAGTCGGTCTGCACCTGCACCACGGCAATGCGCTTCTTGCCCAGCTTCTGCACCATGAGGTCGGCCAGCGGATCCACGTAGGTCGGGATGGTCTCGCTCGAGCGGAACATCCACGCGTTCATTTTCACCAGGTCCGGATGCGAGGCGGAGGGCGTGAGTTGCAGCAGCTTGCCGCGCGCGTAGGTATCGGCTGCCGCCATCGTCGCGGTGGAGGTGAAGTCGCTGATCGAGGCGATCACCGCCGGGTTGTCGACGAACTTGCCGGCGATATTCACCGTCTCCTTCGCGTCGCCCTGGCTATCCTCGCAGTCGAGCGTGAAGTGCGCGCCGGGCAACTGGCCGGAGCTGTTGAACACGTCCACGGCAAGCTGCGCGCCTTGCTGGATTGGCTGGCCGAACCCCACCATGGGGCCAGAGAGCGGCAGCGAGCAGCCGAGCGTGAAGTCCCGGTCCGCGGCAGCGACCGGCTGCGCGGCGCTGGCGGCAACGAGGGCGGCGAGGCCCAGCAGGCTGCGTCTGATCATGCGGCTTTCCCTTTGTCGGTTCCGAGATACGCGTCCATCACCCGGCGTTCCTGCGCGATCTCCGCCGCCGGCCCCCCCAGCACCACGCGCCCGCCCTCGAGCACATAGGCGTGGTCGGCGATAGCCAGCGCGGCGCGGGCGTTCTGTTCCACCAGCAGCACGGCGATCCCCTGCGTCCTTATGCGCGCGATCAGTTCGAAGATCGCGGTGACCAGGCGGGGCGCCAGGCCCAGGGAAGGCTCGTCCAGCAACAATAGCCGCGGCGCGGCCATCAGCGCGCGTCCGATGCACAGCATCTGCTGCTCCCCGCCCGAGAGCGCGCCGGCGCGCTGCCGCCAGCGCTCCCGCAGGATTGGGAACAGCGTCAGCACATGCTCCAGATCGCCACCTGCGGCGGCCACGCGGAGGTTCTCGCCCACCGTCATGGTCGCGAAGACATGCCGCCCCTCCGGCGCCTGCGCCACGCCGCGCTGGACGATGACGTGCGGCTTCAGCCCCAATAAGGACTGCCCGCGCCAGCGTATCGCGCCGGTTGCGCCGTGATAGATGCCGCTGATCGTGCGCATCAGCGTGGTCTTGCCGACGCCGTTGCTGCCCAGCACGCAGACGATGCCGCCCTCCGGCACAGCGAGCGACACGCCGCGCAGCACCGCCTGGCTGCCGAGCGTGATCCGCAGATCCTCGATCTCGAGCCCGCTCACGCCGCGGCACCCAGGTAGGCCGCCTGCACGCCTTGGTCTGCCCGAACGCCGGCCGGCGCCGCGTCCGCGATCTTGGCGCCGGCCGCCAGCACGATGACCCGGCGGCAGATGCCCATCACCAGCCCCATGTCGTGCTCGACCAGCAGCACCGTGATGCCCTCGGCGTTCAGCCCGGCGATGAAGCCTGCGAGTTGCTCCGTCTCGGTTTCGTTCAGCCCGGCGGCTGGCTCGTCCAGGATCAGCAGGCGCGGCCGCGTGGCGAGCGCGCGGGCGATCTCGAGGTATTTGCGCTGGCCATAGGAGAGACTGGCCGCCGGGTCCGCCGCCCGTTCGGTAAGCGCCGTCCGGTGCAGCGCGTCCCAGCTCCGCTCGGCGATGGCACTGGCCCGGCCGCGGCCGGCGCGAGGCACCAGCGCGCGCCAGGCGGGGAAGCCCACCGCGCCGATGGCCCCGGCGGCGGCGTTGTCGAACACGGACAGCGTGGGGAACACGCGCAGGTTCTGGAACGTGCGCGCCATCCCGAGCCGCGCAATCCGATGCGCAGGCAGGCCATCCACGCGCTGGCCGGCGAAGTGGATTCGCCCCGAGGACGGTGGCGCGAACCCGCTGATCAGGTTGAACAGCGTCGTCTTGCCCGCGCCGTTTGGCCCGATGACGCCCAGCAGCTCGCCCTGCTCCACGGCGAAGCTCACGTCGTCCACCGCCAGCACCCCCCCATAGCGGCGGCTCACGCTCTCGACCAGCAGGAGCGGCGCGGCGCTCACGCCGTGGCGTAGGTCGCCCGGCCGATCGCGACCAACGCCCCCGCCTCATTGGCAACATCGATGTCGACCACGCCCACCGTCTTGCCAGCGCGCCGGACCCGGGCGGTGACGATCAGCGCGGTCTGGATCGCGGGGCGCAGATAGTCCACGCGGAAGTTGACCGTGGGCAGCGGCTTGCCCAGCAGCATGACCAGCGCGTAGTCGCCGACCGTGTCGATGATGGTGGCAATCGGCCCGCCATGCCATTGGCCGCTGCCCTCCTGGCGTTCGAACTCGGGCCGCATCGGGGCCTTCATCACGATCGTCTCGACCGCCGGGTCGGCGAAGAGCACTTCGAGTTGCAGGAAGCGGATGGCGGGCGACGTGGTCAGCCGGCGCTGCAGCGCGGCCGTGTCGAGCGGGAGCGCGTCGCTCATGGCGTGATCACCATCTTGCCGAACACGTTGCGGTCCTCGATGCGCCCCAGCACCTCGGCCGCGCGCTCCAGCCCCACCTGCTCGTCGATCACCGCGGTAAGCTCGCCGCGCTGCACCATGCCCAGCAGCGCCTCCAGGTCCTCGCGCATCCAGCCGTTGGAGCCGAGCACGTTCAGCTCGAAGGTCCAGATGAAGCGGATGTCCTCCGCCGGGTCGAACCCGGCAGTGGCGCCGCAGGTGAGCAGCCGGCCGCCCACCTTGAGCACGCGCAGCGACTTCACCCAGGTGTCGCCGCCGGTGTAGTTCACCACCACGTCCAGCCCGCGGTCGATACCGGGGCCGCGCCGGGCGGGCTTGCCGTATCTCTCGTAGACCCACTTCATGAAGTCGGTCTCGCGGTAGTTGAGCGTCTGGTGCGCGCCGATCGCCTCGAGCCGCGCCATCTTCTCCGGCGTGCCGGCGGCGGCGATGACCTCGCAGCCAGCCAGGCGGGCGAGCTGCACGCAGCACACGCCGACGCCGCCGCTGGCGCCGAGGATGAGCACCTTTTCGCCCGCCTTGACCTGGCCGCGCGCGATCATCATGCGCCGGGCGGTGCCGTAGGCGCAGGGCAGGGCGGCCGCCGCAGCGTAGTCCACACCGTCCGGGATGCGCACGAGCTGGTGCGCCCGCGCGCGGCACAACTCGGCCAGGCCGCCATGCTCCGTCTCGCCCATCAGCCCGCCCTCGACGCGGTTGATCGGGTCCACCACCACGCGGTCACCCACCCGCCAGCCGTCCACGCCGGGGCCGATGGCCACGATCTCGCCGGCCACGTCGAGGCCCATGATGGCGGGCATGGCGATCTTGATGCCGGGCATGCCGCGGCGGGTGAAGATGTCGTGGTAGTTGAGCGAGCAGGCGTGCACGCGCAGCACCACGTCCCCCTCGCCCGGCGCGGGGTCGGGGAAGTCCGTCTCGATCCGCAGCGCGTCGTTGCCGCCGTGTTCGCGCAGCACCAGAGCCTTCATGCCCGCATATCCTCCTGGCGCACCGCCGCCAGCGCCGCGTCCATCAGGCGCCGCCGGTCGATCTTGTTGGTGCCCGCCAGCGGCAGCTCCGGCAGGAACCAGACCCGGCGCGGGTGCAAATACGGGGCCGCGTTGGCCAGCGCGTATTGCTTCACCGCCGCCTCGGTCAGCGCCGGGTCGCGCCGCACGACGTAGGCCACCGGCTTATGCCCCTTGATGTCGTCCGGCACGGGGACGACGACGGCCTGCATGATCCCGGGGTGGTGGCCCAGCATCGCTTCGACCTCGCCCGGATAGACGTTCTCGCCGCCGCAGACGAACATGTCGTCCGCCCGGCCGATGAAGTAGAAAAACCCGTCGGCATCGCGGCGGAACACGTCTCCGGTGACGTAGAACCGGTCCGGCGTCAGCACGCGCGCGGTCGCTTCGGGCAGGTTGTGGTAGCCGTTCATCAGCGCCGGGCATTTCTGGTGCAGCACGCCCTCGTCCGCCTCGCGCCCGGCTTCGTCCACCAGCCGCATCTGCACCGCCGGGTGCTGCACGCCCACCGCGAGGTCCGGCGTCGGCAGCCCGGCCGGGTGCGGCGCGAAGCACACCGGGCCGGCCTCCGTGGTGCCGTAGCCGTTGGTGATCTCGGCGCGCGGAAACGTCGCCCGGATCGCGCGCATGAGGCCCGGCGAAACTGGCGCCGAGCCCATGCGGATCGCCTGCACGGAGGAGAGGTCGGCGGCGGCCAGCGCGTCCGGCTCGCCCATCATCATCGCCATCATGGTGGGCACGGAGGTGAGCGCCGTCGCCCGATGCCGGCTCGCCGCCTCGATATAGCGGCTGGCGGTGAACGCGGGCAGCAGGATCACCGCGTCCCCGTTCGCGAACGCCGCTTGCGACACGGCGAGCGCGTTCATGTGGTAGAGCGGCGCGGCCACCAGCGGGCGCTGCGCCAGCCCGCGCGGGCGCAGCCGCTGCTGCAGCACCCAGAGATGGCTTTGGTGGGACAGCACGACGCCCTTCGGCCGGCCGGTCGAGCCCGACGTGTAGAGGATCATCGCCGGCTCCGCCTCGCCGGGCGCGACCGCCTGGAACGGCCCGGCATCCAGCATCGCGTCGTAGCCGGCGCCGAACCGCAGGGCGGGAACGCCGGCCGGGCAGAGCGGCAGGCGCGCCTCGTCGCACAGGACGAGCTTGGCGCCACAATCCTGCACGATGGTGCCGACGGTGGCCGCGGGCAGCTTGTGGTTGATCGGGACCGCAACCAGCCCGGCGCGCATGATGCCGAGAAACGCGGTCAGGAACTCTGCCCGGTTCGCGGCGAGGATGGCGACGCTGTCACCCCGGCGAAGACCGCGTGCGAGCAGGCCGCGCGCGGCGGCGGCGGCGGCGGCATCCAGCGCGCGGTAGGTCAGCGTGCGCTCGTGGCCGTCCTGGAGGTCGATCAGTGCCGGCGCATCCGGCTGGTCCTGGCGGACGGCGTTGCCGAGGTTGGTGTAGACGAGCTCCGGGGAGCTCATGCCGGCACGAATTCCAGCCGCACGCCTCCGGCCTGCGCCGCCTCGATCGTCTCCGCCGCCCCGTTCGTCGCGAGCCGAAGCGTCGTGATGTGGTCCCGCTCACCGGCGGGAGCGGCCTCGATCTCGATGCGGGGACGCCCGGCCGAGAAGCTTCCCTCGGTGCCGAACATGGCGCGGAACAAGCTGGCCACGGCGTCCGGCGCGCTGGCCGCGATCACCAGCGAGTGAACAGCGAACGCCCCGTTGGCGTGCGCTTGCCATTCGGGCCGCCATACCAGGTCGGGGGTGGCATGCTCACAGAAATAGATGCGGCCGATCGAGCTCTTCTCGGCCGCCACGTGGACGGTGCGGAACTTGGCGTCGACGCTCTTGCCATCGAGCTGCACCGGGCGTGAGAAGGCGCGCGGCGGCGCGGCAGCCAGGCCAGCGGCGTTCAGGTGCGCGTAGGTGGCGTCGGCGTCGTCGGTCTTGAACACCAGCCCGTTCAGCCCGCGCGCATAGGCCTGTAGCTCCGGCCGTGCGGACGCGTCACCGGGCGGCCAGCCCAGCAGCTCGAGGTAGTCGGTTCCGAACATCGCCAGGTGATTGATCGAGCCCAGCGTGTGCTGCCCGCGAGGCGTCAGCGTAAAGCCGAGCCGGCGATACAGCTCCGCCGCTGCGTCCATGTCCTGATGAACATCGAGCACCACGTGGTCGAGGATCGGCGTGATCACCTTGGGCGCCTCCAGCCTGATGCGCCGCACCATCCAGCCAGCAGGCAGGGGGCGTCAAGCCACGCGCCAGTCGACAACTCCCTTTCCCTTCACGGGAGAGGGTCGGGGCGAGGGTGCGAGGGCCGCGATTCGTCGGAGCAGTGGATTAAGTTGCTTGGGTTGTGCGGGACCCAAGAGCCTCACCCCGACCCTCTCCCGTGTAGAACGGGAGAGGGAGACGAAGAGGTTCGCCGGCCGTGCTCTAGTAGTCCATGTCGCCCATCCCGCCCATTCCGCCGCCCTGGGGCAGCGACTGGGCGCGCTTCTCAGGACGCTCCGCCACCATCGCTTCCGTGGTGATCAGCAATCCCGCCACGGAGGCCGCGTTCTGCAACGCCACGCGCACGACCTTCGTCGGGTCGATGATCCCGGCCGCGACCAGGTCCTTGAACTCGCCAGTCTGCGCGTCGTAGCCGAAGCCGTAATTGCTGTTCTCCAGCACCTTGCCGCCGATCACGGCACCGTCTTCGCCGGCATTCTCGGCAATCTGCCGCAGCGGCGTCTGCACCGCCTTGCGCACCATCTCGATGCCGAACTTCTGGTCGCGATTGTCCGAGTTGAGTGTCGCCAGGATCAGGCTTGCGCGGGCCAGCGCGACGCCGCCGCCGGGCACGATGCCCTCCTCGACCGCCGCGCGGGTTGCGTGCAGGGCGTCATCGACGCGATCCTTGCGCTCTTTCACCTCCACCTCGGTGCTGCCGCCGACGCGAATGACGGCAACGCCGCCGGCAAGCTTGGCCAGGCGCTCCTGCAGCTTTTCGCGGTCGTAGTCGGACGTGGTGTCGAGGGTCTGGGCGCGGATTTGTTCGACCCGGCCCTTGATGTCCTCGTGCGCGCCGGCGCCCTCGATGATCGTCGTGTTCTCCTTCTCGATCAGCACGCGCTTGGCCTGGCCCAGCATGTCCAGGGTCACGTTCTCCAGCTTGATGCCGAGGTCCTCGGAGATCACTTGCCCCCCGGTCAGCACCGCGATGTCTTCGAGCATCGCCTTGCGCCGGTCGCCAAAGCCCGGCGCCTTGACGGCCGCGACCTTGAGGCCGCCGCGCAGCTTGTTCACCACCAGGGTGGCGAGCGCCTCGCCTTCGATGTCCTCGGCGATGATCAGCAACGGCCGCGCCGACTGCACGACCGCTTCGAGCAGCGGCAGCAGCGTCTGCAGGCCCGAGAGCTTCTTCTCGTGGATCAAGACATACGGGCTCTCGAGATCGACCGTCATTTTCTCGGCATTGGTGATGAAATACGGGCTGAGATAGCCGCGATCGAACTGCATGCCTTCGACCACCTCAAGTTCTGTCTCCATGCCCTTGGCTTCCTCGACGGTGATGACACCCTCGTTGCCGACCTTCTGCATGGCCTCGGCGATCATGCGGCCGATCTCGCTCTCGCCATTGGCGCTGATCGTGCCAACCTGGGCGGTCTCTTCCTGGGTGGTGATCTTCTTGCTGCGGGTCGCCAGCTCGGCGACCAACGCTGCCACCGCCTTGTCCACGCCGCGCTTGAGATCCATCGGCGCCATGCCGGCCGCGACCGCCTTGCCGCCTTCACGCACGATCGCCTGCGCCAGCACGATCGCCGACGTCGTGCCGTCGCCGGCGACGTCGTTGGTCTTGCTGGCGACTTCGCGCACCATTTGGGCGCCCATGTTCTCGAACTTCTCGGCCAGCTCGATCTCCTTGGCGACGGTCACGCCGTCCTTGGTGATCCGCGGTGCGCCGTAGCTCTTGTCGATCACCACGTTGCGGCCTTTCGGGCCCAGGGTGACCTTCACGGCGTCGGCGAGTATATCGACGCCGCGCAGCATCCGGCTGCGTGCATCTTCGCCGAAGCGAACGTCTTTGGCTGCCATGGTACTTGTCCTTGTATTGTTCAGGCGACTTTGGCGAGGACGTGCGGTCCCTCGATGACGCCCATGAGGTCGCTCTCCTTCATGATCAGGAGTTCCTCGCCGTCCAGCTTGACCTCGGTGCCCGACCATTTGCCGAACAGCACCCGGTCCCCCGCCGCCACCTCGGGCGCCACGATGGTGCCTTGCTCGTTGCGGGCGCCGGGTCCGACGGCGATCACTTCGCCCTCCATCGGCTTTTCCTTGACGGTGTCGGGGATGATGATGCCCCCGGCGGACTTCTCGAGCGGGGTGATACGCCGGACGACGACCCGGTCATGCAGAGGGCGGAATTTCATGCGATCGTGCTCCAGAACGCCAGCGCGGCGGAACGATCTCGTGCATCTGGTGCGGCGCGCAGACGATGTCACTAACAAAATTAAGTCTCGTCCTGGCGGCGCGTGCACCCTGCTTGCTGGTCAGGCGTGCCACCGCCCATTAGTGTCATGCCCGAACTTGATCCGGGCATCCACGCCGTCCCGCCCGTGACGTAGGAGCGTGTTCACGCCATGGATGGCCGGCTCACGTGCAGGCATGACGATGCCTCTGCGATAGCCCTAGGATAGTCCGCATGACATTCGAACCAGAAGCCCCCGTTCCCCCCGAGACCCGTCGCCGCGCCGTGCAGGCGGCGCAGGGCAGAGCGGCGTTCGACCTCCTGCTGGCCGGCGGCACCGTGGTGGACGTCGCGACCGGGGAGCTGCGCGCCGCCGATGTCGGCCTCGTCGGCGGGCTGATCGCCTCGGTGCATCCGCCGGGCAGCCGCGCGGACGCGGCCGAGACGCATGACCTCACCGGCCTGTTCGTGGCACCAGGCTTCGTCGACGGCCATGTCCATTTCGAATCGTCCCACATGGGGCCGGCCGACTACGCCGCCGTCGTCGTCGCGCACGGAACCACCACGGCGGTGTGGGACCCGCACGAGTTGGCCAACGTCGCTGGGCTGCCCGCGGTCCGCTGGGCGGTCGAGGCGTCGCGCGGCCTGCCGTTGCGCGTGCTGGTGACGGCCCCGTCCTGCGTTCCCTCCGCGCCCGGCCTGGAGGTCGGCGGCGCCAGCTTCGGCCCGGACGAACTGGCGGAGATGCTCGCCTGGCCCGAGGTGCATGGCGTCTCGGAGGTGATGGACATGGCCGGCGTGCTGTCCGGCGCGGCGCGGATGGAGGGGATCGTCGCCGCCGGCCTGGCCTCCGGGAAGAACGTCAACGGCCATGCGCGCGACCTCGCGGGCGCCGGCCTGCAGGCCTATGCCGCCGCGGGTGTCGGCTCCGACCACGAGATCATGACCGGCGACGACCTGCTGGCCAAGCTGCGCGCCGGGCTGACGGTGGAGCTGCGCGGCAGCCACGACGCCGTCCTGCCCGGCGCGGTCGCCGCGATCCTGCGCCTGCCCCGCTTCCCCGCAACGCTGGTCGCCTGCACCGACGACATCATGCCCGACGAGTTGGTCGAGCGCGGGGGGCTGCGCGACGTGCTCGCGCGCCTGGTCGGCCGCGGCCTGAGCCCGGTCGATGCGATCCGCATGGCCACCCTGAACGCGGCGCTGCGCCTCAAGCGCGACGACATCGGCCTGGTCGCGCCGGGCCGGCGCGCCGAGATCGCCGTGCTGTCCGACCTCGAGACGATCCGCGTCGCGCGCGTCTACGTCCAGGGCCGGCTGGCCGCTCTGGACGGGCGGATGCTGGCCGCGTTGCCCCGCGGCTTCGCGGGCGCGCCGCGCGACACCGTGAAGCTCGCCCCGCTGCAAGCGGACGCGTTCCGGCTGCGGGTCAAGGGCGTGGCGGAGGGCGCGGCGCGGCTGCCGGTGGTGGGCGGCGTGCGCGTCGTGCAATGGGCGGAGCAGGAGGTGGTGGTGCACGAGGGGATTGCGCGAGTGCCGCCGGGCCACTGCCTGGTCGCCGTGCTGCACCGGCACGGACGGCGGGAGGCAACGCCCATGGTGTGCCTCGCCAATGGCTGGGGCGAGCCGCGCGGCGCGGTCGCCACCACGATCCTGCACGACAGCCACAACCTGCTGGTGCTCGGGCGCGACCCGGCGGACATGGCGGCGGCGGCCAATGCGCTGATCGCCTGCGGCGGCGGCATGGCGGTCGCGGCGGGCGGCGTCGTGCAGGCGGTGCTGGCGCTGCCCATTGCCGGGCTGCTCGCCGAGACGCCGCCCGCGGTGACGGCCGCCGACTTCGCCGCCCTGCGCCGCGCCGCCGACGCCATCATCGACTGGCTGCCGCCGCATCGCATGTTCCGCGCCCTCGTCGGCCAGTCGCTCGCCTGCAACCCGGGGCCGCACCCGACCGACCTCGGCATCACCGACGGCGGCACCGGCGAGGTTCGCGACCCGGCCCTGCCGCTGGCCGCCGCGGCATGAGCCGGCCCACGCTGCCCCGGCTCAGCCGCCGCGACACGCTCGCCCTTGCCGGGCTCGCCGCCGCCGGCATCCGGCCCGCTGCCGCCGCGCAGCCACGGCCCGGCGTGCTGCGCTACGCCATCACCACGATGCCGGCCGTGATCGACCCGCATATCAGCGCCGGGTTCCAGGTCCGCGACATTACCTACGCGGTGTTCGACACGCTGTTCGCGGTCGACGACCACTACCGGCCGACGCCGCAGATGGTGGATCGCTGGACGGTCAGCGACGACGCCATGAGCTACCGCTTTACGTTGCGCCCCGGCCTGCGCTGGCACGACGGCCCGCCCGTCACCGCCGAGGATTGCGTGCTCTCGATCCAGCGCTGGTCGGCGCGCGACGCGATGGGCGGCCTGCTGCGCGCCGCCACCGGCAGCATGGCGGCCCTCGACGACATGAGCTTCGAGATCGTGCTGAAGCAGCCATTCGCCTTCGTGCTCGACGCGCTGGCCAAGCTCGGCTCGAATGTCCCCGCGATGATGCCGAAGCGGTTGGCACTGGTGCCGCCGACGCAGCCGATCCAGGAGCTGATCGGATCGGGGCCGTTCCGCTTCGTTCCGGCCGAGTCCATGGCCGACCAGAAGCTGGTGTTCGCCCGCAACGCCGACTACGTGCCGCGCAAGGAGCCGCCGGTCTGGGCCTCCGGCGGCAAGGTGGTCAAGATCGACCGGCTCGAGATGATCGCCATTCCCGACCCGGCGGTGCAACTGAACGCGCTGCTGGCGGGCGAGGTCGACTACATCGAGCGGGTGCAGGCCGACCTGATGCCGCTGCTCGCGTCGGGCGCCGGCCGGCGGCTGCGCAAGATCCATGAGGTCGCGGTGCAGATCGTCATCCGCCTCAACCACCTGCAGCCGCCGTTCGACAACCTCCAAGCGCGCCGGGCGCTGCTGCTCGCGCTGAGCCAGCAGGACATTGTGGACGCGACCGTCGGCAGCAGCCCGGAGCTCGGCAACCCTTGTCCTGCGATCTTCGGCTGCGGCGGCCCGTTTGCCACCGACGCCGGGGCGCCGGCCAAGCCCGACCTCGCGGCGGCGCGCCAGATGCTCGCGCAGAGCGGCGTGGACCTCGGCAAACCCGTCGCCCAACTCTTCGTCTCCAACGACGCGACGGTGACGCCGGCGGGCCAGGTGATTGGCCAGACGCTGACGGCATTGGGCTTCAAGCTCGACCAGCAAGCCGTCGATTTCGCCACCTTCGCGCAGCGCCGGCTGAAGATGGGGCCCGTCGCGGACGGCGGTTGGAACATCGGCAACACGACCATCGGCGTCACCGAGCTGGCCAACCCGCTGGTGGCGCAGCCGGTGATTGCGTCTGGCCGGACGGCGATGTGGGGCTGGCCCGACGACCCGGAGATCGAGCGGTTGCGTGCCGCATTCGGCCGCGAAAGCGACCCGGCGCGCCGCATCGAGCTCGCGACCGCGATCCAGCGCGAGGTCTACGCCTCCGTCGCCTATATCCCCGGCGGCGAGGTGCGCACGACGAGCGCCGTCGGCGATTGGGTGAGCGGGGCGCTCGATGCGCCGATGGTGCTGTTCTGGAACGCGACGGTGGCGGACAAGGATTAGCCTAAGACCACCGGCACTTTGCGCTGACTCTTCCCAAGCTGTCATTTCGAGGAGCCCTCGCGACGAAGCAACCCAGGGCCAAACGGGCGATACCGCGTCCATGCCCTGGATCGCCACGCCTTCGGCTCGCGATGACGGGTGAAGGGTCATCGCCGCAGGCGGTAGGGTGGGCTTCAGCCCACCAAAAGCCCCTACTTGCCCATCTCGTCCAGGTTCACCCCCGTCGTTTCGATCCGGGTCAGCCACGTCACCGCGGCGCCGAGCACGGACGTCACGATCAGGATATACAGCAGCGCCCGCGTGCCGATCGAAACCAGCAGGATCGGGAACAGGAACGCCGTCGCCACCGCGCCGATCTTGGCGAAGGCGGCGGCAAACCCGGCGCCCTGGCCGCGGATCGCGGTTGGGAATACCTCGCCGGCCAGGAGGTAGGTCTGCGCGTTCGGGCCCAGGTTGGTCATGAAGTTGAACAGCATGAAGCCGGCGAAGATCACGGCAATCTTCGTCCCGCCGGTGAAATCCACCGACAGCGAGGCCAAGAACAGCCCGACCGCGCAGCCGAAGAAGCCCACCACCTGCAGCGAAATCCGGCCCAGCCGGTCCGCCAGCAGCACGGCGAAGATGATGCCCACGATCAGCAGCGCGGTGATCATCGCCGCCCCCTTGGCCGCCACGACGTCGTTGGCGATCACGTCGCTCAGGCTGCGCACATGGGCGGCGCTGGTGCCGACCGCGGCCGCCAGGATCGTCGGCGTGAAGATGCCGATGCCGTAGGTGCTCAGGTCCTGCAGGAACCACGGCACCGAGGCTAGGGTGGTGGCGCGGATGTTCTTGCGATTGAACAGGTCCATGAACGAGCCGCGGCCATGCGCGCCCACGCCGCCGTCCGGGCGCAGCCGCGGCACCAGCTCCACGATCTGCGGATATTGCGGGCGCCGGGCCAGCAGGCGCTGCGCCGCCACCTGCGCCCGTTCCATCTGGCCGCGCGCGAACAGCCAGTTCGCACTCTCCACCACGTAGAACCGCCCGACCGTGACGAGCAGCGCCGGCAGGATCGCCGTGGCATACATCCAGCGCCAGGCCGACAGGTCCGGCACGCTGACCAGCACGGCATAGCTCACCGCCGTGCCGCCGAGCGCGCCCACCGCCTGGAACGCGAACGCCCCCAGCACCAGCTTGCCCCGGCTGGTGCTGGGGATGTTTTCCGAGATGATCATGTGCGCCGTCGGGTAGTCGCAGCCGAGCGCCATGCCCAGGCCGAACAGGCAGACCACCAGCGAGATGAAGTTCGTGCACAGCACCAGCAAAGCGAGGAAGGCGGTGAAGATGATCATCTCGGCGATGAACATCGACTTGCGGCCGAACCGGTCCGACAGCCCGCCCAGGAACAGCGCGCCGATCAGGATGCCGAACAGGCTGGCGGCGCCGACCACGCCGTTCTCCGCCGCCGAAATGCCGAACTCGCGCGTCAGCAGCGGCAGGGCGACGCCGGTCATGAACACGACGAAGCCCTCGAAGAACTTGCCCGCCGCGGCCAGGATCCAGATCCGCCACTGCATGGACGTCATCGGGACGCTGGGCAGCGCCGTGCCATCCGGCCAGCGCGGGCGCTCGTCGATATAGTCCTGCACCGAGCGGGTGTTGGCAGGCGGAGCGGTCTCGTTGGTCACGGACATGGCAGTCTCCTCGGCGAGCCTATTGCAGTTTGGCGACTTGCAGTTCGCTCAGCGCGCGGATGGAGGTCGGCAGCGCGATGAAGTGCACCGGGTCGAGATAGGCTGCGCTGTTGCCCTGACCCGGCGTGAGCGTCCAGGCCAGGAAATTGCGCAACGCCGCCGCCTGCTCCGGGCTGGCCTGCTTGGTGCGCACCACGGCGTATTCGTAGTTGATCAGCGGATAGCTGTCGGCGCCCGGCGCGAAGGCGAGCGTGAGCCGCTCGTCCGGCGGGGTGCGCGGCGTCAGCGCGGCGGCGGCGGCGGTGACCGCGCCAGGGGTCGGCAGCACGTATTTGCCGTCATCGTTGAGCAGCATGGCCACACCGAGCTTGGCGGCCGCGATCTCGTCGCCATAGCTGCCGCCGACATAGGCGATGGAGAACGGCGTCTTCTCGAGGGCTTGCACCATGCCTTCGTTGCCGGACGCGGTGGCGCTGCCGGGCCCATTCGGCCAGGCGACGGTGGTGCCAAACCCCGGCCCGGTTTCCCAGGATGGCGTCGAGAAGCTGAGGAATTGGGTGAAGATGAAGGTATCGCCGGCGCTGTCGGAGCGGCGGACCGGCACGATGGCATTGCTGGGCAGCGTGACGCCCGGGTTCAGCGCTGCGATCTGCGGATCGTTCCAGGCGTGGATGGACCCGGCGTAGATGCCCGCCAGCACCGGCCCGCTCAATTTCAGCGGCGCGGTCAGGCCGCTGACGTTGTAGCTGATCAACTGGGCCGAAATCGCGAGCGGGATGTTGAGCACGCCCGGATGGTTCATCACCTCGACATCCGACATGTAGGCGTCCGACGCGCCGAGCTGGGCCGACCCGGCTTCCGCGGCCGCGATGCCGGCGCCGGAATCGGTTCCCACCGTCGTGATATGCACGTCCGGCGCGACCTTGGCGTAGGCTGCCGCCCAACTCTGCAGCAGCGGCAGCATCAGGGTGGACCCGGTCTCCGCCAGCGTCACCTCCGCGGCGCGGGCCTGCGGTGTCGCAATGGCCAGGGCGGCGAGGAGCGCCAACCTCGTCGCAGGGCGCGGCAAAGCTCTGTGTCGGCACGGGCGCGAGCGTTGCATTGCGTTATTCCAACGTGAGTCGAGGCCGTGCTTGTAGCCACAACTCGGCCGGGCGAACGTTGCAGACGCGTGAAGTTTCTGTGTTGGATCTGTATCTCCTTCTCCCTCTCCCGCCGGCGGGAGAGGGCTTTACTTTGCGGCGGGATCAGTCGCTGCCTCCGGCACCCACCGCCGCACATACGCCAAGCACCCGCGCACCGCCGCCTCGATCTGCGCCAGCGGGAGCTTTTCGGCCGCACGCACCGGCTGGGCGTCGGGGCGACGGCGCATTCGCAGTGGCAGCTCCACCGCGAACGGCAAATCACCGTGCTCGGCCAACGCGGCCATGATCGCCGCGCAGTCGAGGTCGCCCGCGCCGGGGACGGTGAACACCCAGCCGGTCGCGTCCGCCCGCACGTCCTTCAGGTGGAAGTGGGCGCAGCCGGGGAGGGCAAGGATCGCGTCCGCCGCCGGGTCGATCTGGCCCGGGCGGTGCGAGACGGTGTTGCCCGGATCATAGTTCAGCCGCACCGCAGGCAGACCCAGCCGCGCGACCAGCGCCAAGCCCTCGGCGGCGTCGTTCATCAGGTTGTCCTCGCCGTTGCCCGGGTTCTCCAGGCCGATCACCATCCCCAGCGACGCGGCCCGCGCCGCCAAGGTCGCGATGTTGGCGAGGAACTGCCGCTCCCGGTTGCGCACCGCCGCGTTGGTGTTGATCACGCGCACGCCAAGGGCTGCGGCGAACTCCATGCGGCCGGTGAACACGCTCACCGCGTCGTCCCGCCCCAAGTCGATATGCGAGGAGAACGCGAAGCAGCCGAGGCCGCTCGCCTGCAGCCAGGCGCGGTATTGCCGGGCATTCGCATCGCTGAACACGCTCTCGTCGAACGGCTCGGTGTAGCCGACGATGAACGCGGGCTCGACGAAGCGCACGCCGCAGCTTGCCATGCTGTCCAGCACCTCGGGGAAGGCATAGCCGTCGTACGGCGCCGCCGAGACCCCAACGGGCCTCACGCCTGCGCGTCCAGAAGCGGCAGCAAGCCATCCGCCAGCGTGCTCAGCAGCAGGTTGCAGGAGGCCGCGCCGGCATCCAGCGTGCCGCGGGAGCGCTCGCCGAGCCGCGCGGCCCGGCCGAGCTTGGCGACGAGCCGCCGGGTCGCTTCCAGCCCGTCCGCCGCCGCTTGCTTCATCGCCCGCAGGCAGTCGGCAAAGCCCTGGCCCGCACTCGCCGCCGCCTCGAACGCGTCCACGGCGGGGGCCAGCACGTCGACCAGCGTCTTGTCGCCGGGTTTCGCGCCGCCCAGGGCCTGGATGGCCTCGAGCCCGGCATGCAGCATGGCGGCGCAGCGGTCGCGGTCCAGCCGGTCGCTGCCGGCCAGCGCGGCTGCCATGTCGGTGAAGAAGGTGCCGTAGAGCGGCCCCATCGAGCCGCCGATGTCGCCCAGCAGCGTGTCGCCCAGCGTGTCCATCGCTTCGGCCAGGGTGAACGGCCGGCCCAGCGCCGCGAGCTTGGCGCCGGCGAGGCGGAAGCCCTTGCCCATGTTGACGCCGTGGTCGCCGTCCCCGGTGGCGCCGTCGATCTCGCTTAGCCAGGCCTGCTCGCGCACGACCGCCGCCACCATCGCCAGCACGATCGGCCCGGCGTCCGTCAGGGTGACGGAGTCCGCCATCACCAGCCCTCCGGCAAGGTGAGCCCGATCGCGTGCGCCGGGCTGGCCATCAGCCGCTCCAACTCAGCGTCCAGCCGCATCAGGGTGAGCGAGACGCCGTTCATCTCGAGCGAGGTGAAGTAGTTGCCCACCAGCCGGCGCCGCGGCGTGATGCCCCGCTCGCGCAGCAGGGCGTCGACATGGCCGTAGAGCAGGTACAGCTCCATCAGCGGGGTGGCGCCGAGGCCGGAGACCAGCACCAGCACGTCGTCCCCACGGGCGAAGGGCAGGTCGGCCAGCACGCGCTCCACCATCATCGCGGCCATCTCGCGCGCCGGCGCGGTGGGCAGCACCTGGATGCCGGGCTCGCCGTGATGGCCGATGCCCACCTCCATCTCGCCGTCCTCGATGGTGAAATTGGGCTTGCCGTTGGCCGGGATGGTGCAGGCGGACAGCCCGATGCCGATGCTGCGGGTGTTGTCGAGCGCGTGCTGGGCGGCGGCGAGCACCTCCGCGAGCGAGCCGCCCTCGGCCGCCTTGGCGCCGCCTGCCTTCCACATCAGGATTTCGCCGGCCACGCCGCGGCGGTTCTCCCGCTCGTCTGGCCCGGCGGAGGCGACGTCGTCATTGGCGACCACGGTGCCCACGTCGACGCCGTCCTTGGCCGCGAGCTTGATGGCCATCTTCACGTTCATGTTGTCGCCGGCATAGTTGCCATACAGGCAGGCGACGCCGTGGCCCTGGTCGGCGGCGCGGAAGGCGGCGTGGAAGGCCTTGGCGGTGGGGGAGGCGAAGATCTCGCCGATGGCGACCGCGTCCACCAGGCCGGGGCCGACATAGCCGAGAAAGGCCGGCTCGTGGCCGGAGCCGCCGCCGGTCACCACGCCCACCCGCGCCGGCCCCGCGTCGCCCGCCCGGCGCAGCACGCGGGGGTGGTCGGTGGCCGCCAGCAAGTCGGGGCGGGCGGCCAGCACGCCGCGGATGAAGTCCTCGGCGACGTTGTCGGGCTCGTCGATGATTCTGTTCATGCCAGAATACTCCAGCTTTAGTTGCAATTACGTCCAATACAACCGATGATGCGGTCCATGATCTTCAACCCCCACCGTCATTGCGAGGCGCGGCGCCGAAGCAATCCAGGCGCACCGCACCGAGCGCGCCGCCTGGATCGCCGCGTCGCAAGCGCTCCTCGCGATGACGACGTCAAGGAGTGCCGGCCATGACCATGACCATCGCCATCGGCTGCGACGAAGCCGCTTTCGACCTCAAGCTGATCTTGAAGGACTATCTCGCCAGCCGCGGCGTCGAGGTCGTGGACTATGGCTGCCCGGACAAGAGCCCGGTGCTGTACCCCGACATCGCCGCCACGGTCGCCCGCGCCATCCAGAGCGGCAAGCACGAGCGCGGCATCCTGCTGTGCGGCACCGGCATCGGCATGGCGATCAGCGCCAACAAGGTGGACGGCATCCGCGCCGCCCAAGCGCACGACACCTATTCCGCCGAACGCGCGCGCAAGAGCAACGACGCGCAGATCATCACGCTGGGCGCCCGCGTGGTGGGGCCGGAATTGGCCAAGTCCATCATCGCCGCCTGGCTCGACTCCGAGTTCCAGGGCGGCGGCTCGCAGGCCAAGGTGGACGCCATCGCCGCCATCGAGCGCGAGAGCTAGCCAGGTCACGGCAGGAACCCGGTGGAGAACCACGGCACCGCCGCGATCAGCATCAGGCTTACCGTCAGCACGCCGAGATAGGGCCAAATCCGCCGCAACGCCGCGTCCGGATGAACCTTGCCGATGGTGCAGGCGGTGTAGTAGCCGAGCCCGAATGGCGGTGCGAACAGGCCGATGCCCATGGCGAGGATGATGACCACCGCGTAGTGCACCTCGTTCACCCCGAGTTGGCGAGCGATCGGGAACAGCAGTGGGCCGAACAGCACCATCGCCGGGATTCCCTCCAGCACGCTGCCGAGCACGATGAAAGCCAGGATGGAGATGAACAGGAAGCCGAGATGGCCCCCCGGCATCGCCGCCATGGCATGCGCCAGGCCCTGGGAAAAGCCGGATTGCGTCAGCGCCCACGCCATGCCGGTGGCCGCGCCGATGATGAACAGGATCGCGCCCGACAAGGTCGCGGTTTCCACCAGCATCGGGACGACCCGGCGCCAATCGAACTGGCGGTACACCAGCAGCCCCACGAGCAGCGCGTAGACGATGCCGATGGTGGACACTTCGGTCGCCGTCGCCACGCCTTTCACCACGGCAAAGCGGATCAGCAGCGGCAGCAGCAGCGCCGGCAGCCCGATCACGAACGTGCGCGCCATCACGCGCACCGGGGCGCGCGGCACCGGGGCCACGTCGTCCACGCTGGTGCGCTGGCGGGCGATGATGGCCAAGGCGATCGCCAGCACCACGCCGGGCAGCAACCCGCCGGTGAACAGCGCCGAGACCGACACGCCGGTGACGGACGCGATCGCGATCAGCACCAGCGAGGGCGGGATGGTCTCCGCCATCGCGCCGGACGCGGCCAGCAGCGAGACCATCTCGCCCTCGTTCAGCCCGCGCTGCTTCATCTCCGGGAACAGCACGGGGGCCACCGCCGCCATGTCCGCCGCCTTGGCGCCCGAGATGCCGGACACCAGCAGCATCGCGCCCAGCAGCACGTAGGACAGTCCGCCGCGCACGTGCCCGATCAGCGCGGCGAGGAACGCCACCATCGCCCGCGCCATCCCCGTCATCTCGACCAACTGGCCCAGCATGACGAACAGCGGCACCGCCAGCAGGATCAGCGAGCTCATGCCCTCGTCCAGCCGCCCGATCACCACCGAGATGGGCGTGCTGGTGGTGGTCAGCAGGTAGGCGACGGTGGCCAGGCCGAAGGCGAAGGCGATCGGCACCCCGAGCAGCACGGCGGCGCCGAGCAGAGCCACGAAGAAGAACACCAGGTTCCAGTTGCCCATCGCCTCGAGCAGCGGGCTGCCCAGCCATAGGCCCAGCGCCACCGCCGCCAGCACGGCGCCCACCAGCAGCGTCTCGCGCCAGCCCAAGCGAAACAGCCGCAGCAGCGCCACCGCGAACATCAGCACCAACCCGGCCACCATCGCGGAGGCGCGGATGCTGCCGGGCCAGCTCAGCGCCGGCGTTTGGATGAACGATTGGTCGTCGACATAGTCCAGCGACGGGCCGATCAGCAGCGCCAGGAAGATCAGCGGGATGCACACGGCCAGCGCGTCCGCCCGGCCACGCCAGCGCGGCGACATGCGCGAGACCACGGTGGTCAGCCGCATATGCACGCCGCGGCGCAGCGCGATCGCCGCTCCCAGCATGGCCAGCCACAGGAACAGCAGCGAGGCGATCTCGTCGCTCCACACCAGCGGGCGGTCGAACACGAAGCGCGCGACGACACCCATCAGCAGGATGATGATCTCCGCCACGACCAGGATCGCGGCGGGGATTTCGGTCACCCAGCCCAGCACCAGCTCGGCCAGGCCCAGAGCATGTTTGCTTCTGATAGGCGAAGCAATCATGCTCTGACTCTCTGTTTGAGAGGCTGATTCACGCATCAGGTTGTTCCAACCTGATGCGATCAGGCTCTAGCAGCACGCGCGGCCGCAGCGTGGCGGCCGCTGGCGCCGCCTGGCTCACGTCAGCTTGCCGGACGTGGCCTCCAGCACCTCCCAGGCCTGGTCGCCGAACTTGGCCTTCCAGTCCTTGTAGTAGCTGGTGCCGTTCAGCGCCGCGCGGAACGCCGCCCGGTCCACGTCGTGCACCACCATGCCCTTGGTCGCCAGGTTCTGCCGCAGGCTGATGCTGAGCTTGGCGATGTCGGCGCGCTCGTCCTTGCCGGATTGCGCCAGTTCGCGCTGCACGATGTCGCGCAGGTCCTGCGGCAGCCGCTCCCAGGAGCGCCGGTTGCCCAGGATCTGGTAGCCGTCCCAGACATGCCCGGTCATGCTGAGCGACTTCTGCACCTCGTAGAGCTTGGTGGTGGCGATGATCGCCAGCGGGTTCTCCTGGCCTTCCACCACCTTGGTCTGCAGCGCCGAATACAGCTCGTTGAAGTTGATCGGGGTGGGCGAGGCGCCGAGCGACTGGAACAGCGAGGTCAGGATCGGCGCCGGCGGGACCCGGATCTTGAAGCCCTTGAGGTCCGCCGGGGCCAGGATGTCGCGGGTGGAGGAGGTGATCTGGCGGAAGCCGTTGTCCCATAGCGGGGTGACGGAAATCAGTCCCACCTTGGTGATCTGCGCGGCGATATACTTGCCCAGGTCGCCGTCGGCCGCCGACCACACGGCGTCGTAGTCCTTGAACGCGAAGCCGATGTTCACCAGCCCCGCGGCCGGCACCAGGGTGTTCAGGATCGAGGTCGCCAGATTGAAGAAATCGACCCCGCCGGTGCGCACCTGGGACAGCAGGTCGGTGTCCGAGCCGAGCTGGTTGGCGGGGAACAGGCGCATTTCGAGCCGGCCGTCGCTCGCCTTCTGGATGCGGTCGATGGCTTCCTGGGCGCGGACGTTCACCGGGTGGGTCGGGTCCTGGCCGGTGGCGAACTTGTAGGTGAACTCCGCCGCGCGGGCCCGGCGCGGATGCACCGCGACCAAGGGCAGGGCGGCGGCGGCCAGCATGGCGCGGCGGGTGATGCCGCCCTTGCTTTTCTCCCTCTCCCGTCCTTCACGGGAGAGGGGTGGGGTGAGGGCGCTTGGCGCAAGCACAGTCGGGCCAATCGATCCCGCGCGCCGACCACTTGCGGCCCTCGCACCCTCACCCCGACCCTCTCCCCCCTCCACGGCTATTCCACGGGCTTGCGCCCGCGGAACCTTGAGCCGCTCCGCCCGCGGGAGAGGGAGAGATTCTGTATCCATGACGATGGGCGACGGATCATCCTCGCGCGGCCATGACGACCCGGGCGAGTCGCCCTCATTCTTAGTGTCCCGTTGCATTATTTTCCTCCGTTATTGTTTGGTTTCTTGGTCGGCCGGCGATTTGCTTGCGTCAGGCTCCGTTCAAGGTCTGATAGGTGCGGATTACCTGGCTGTCGTCCTGCTTGCCGCGGCCCTGGCCGGAGGCGGCGAGGAACACCTGCAGGGCTAGCGCGGCCAGCGGCAACGCCGCCTTTGCGTCGCGCCCGGCCTCGAGCACGATGCCGAGGTCTTTCACGAAGATGTCCACGGCGCTGGTGACCGCCGGGTCGTCCTGCAGCATGCGGGGGCCGCGGTCGTTCAGCATCCAGCTCGACGCGGCCGAGCCGGAAACGATGTCGAGCATGACCGCCGGGTCGATGCCAACCTTGCCGGCCAGCGCCAACGCCTCGGCGGCCGCGGCGATGTGCACGCCGCATAGAAGCTGGTTGACCGACTTCACCACCGCGCCTTGCCCCGGGCGCTCGCCGACATGCACCACCTTGCCGCCCAGCACGTCCAGGATCGGCCGCACCGCGCCGACATGCTCGGCTGGTCCGGCGGCCATGATGGTGAGCGACCCGGCGTTCGCGCCAACCACCCCGCCCGACACCGGCGCATCCACGAGGCGCCGGCCCGTCGATGCCACCTCGGCTGCCATCGCTTCGACGGCGCCGGGCGGGCAGGTCGCCATCAGCAGCACCGTACCGCCCTCGGGCAGGGCCGCCAGGGCGCCGGCGTCGAACAGCACGGCGCGGGCTTGGGCGGCGTTCACCACCATCAGCAGCAGCGCCTGGGCACCCTCGGCAGCGTGGGCAGGCGTCTGCACGGGCAGGCCGCCCGCTGCTTCCAGCCGCTCGCGCGCCTCGGGGCTCAGGTCGTAGCCCTGCACGCGGTAGCCGGCCTCGAGCAGGTTGCGCGCCATGGGCAGGCCCATCGCGCCCAGACCGACGAAGCCCAGCACGCCGGGTTGGTTGGTGCCGCTCATTCAGCCAGCCAGCGCTTGATGGAGGCCTGCATCGCCGCGGCGGAGATGCCGTAGCGGTCGTGCAGGGTGGGCAACGCGCCGGCGGCCAGGAATGCGTCTGGCAAGGCCACCTGCTTGAACACGGGGGACACGCGGGCGCGGACCAGGCAACTCGCCACCGCCTCGCCCAAGCCGCCCACCACCGAGTGGTTTTCCGCCACCACCACCAGCCGCCCGGAGCGGGAGGCCTCGCGCAGGATGGCGGCCTCGTCGAGCGGCTTGATGGTGGGGCTGTGCAGCACTGCCACGCCGATCCCGTCGGCCTCGAGCGCCCGTGCGGCCTCGAGCGCGCGCATGGTCATGAAGCCGGCGGAGATCACCAGCACGTCCGCCCCGTCGCGCAGCAGCGCCGCGCGGCCGAGCTGGAACTGGTAGTCGTAGCCGTCCAGCACCACCGGCACGTTGCCGCGCAGCAGCCGCATGTAGACCGGGCCAGGGTGCGCGGCGATGGCGGGGACCGCCTGCTCGATATCGAGCGCGTCGCACGGGTCGACGATGGTCATGTTCGGCAAGCCGCGGAAGATCGCCACGTCCTCGGTCGCCTGGTGGCTGGGGCCGTAGCCGGTGGTCAGGCCCGGCAGGCCGCAGACGATCTTCACCGGCAGGTTGTCTTCGGCGATGGCCATGCAGATGAAGTCGTAGGCGCGGCGCGAGGCGAACACCGCGTAGGTGGTGGCGAAGGGCAGGAAGCCCTCCCGCGCCATCCCCGCCGCGGCGCTCATCAGGAGCTGCTCGGCCATGCCCATCTGGTAGAACCGGTCGGGGTAGGCCTGGGCGAAGATGTGCAGGTCGGTGTATTTGGCGAGGTCGGCGGTCAGCCCCACGATGTCGGGCCGGGTCTTGGCGAGCGCTACCAGGGCGTGGCCGAACGGGGCCGGGCGGGTCGGCTGGCCCTCGGCGGCCAGCGAGGCGATCATGGCCGAGGTGGTCAGCCGCTTGGCGGGCGCGCTCATGCCGGCCTCCCGGCGTCCAACACGGCGAGTGCCTGGCCCCATTCGCCGGCATCCACGCGGATGAAGTGGGTCTTCTCGCGCTGCTCGAGGAACGGGACGCCGCGGCCCATCAGGGTGTCGCAGATCAGCACCCGCGGCTTGGGCGCGCGCAACTGGCGCAGCCGGTCGAACGCGTTCTTCACGGCGTCGAGGTCGTTGCCGTCGACCCGCTCGGCATGCCAGCCGAACGCGTGCCAGCGGTCCAGCAGCGGCTCGAACCCCAGCACGCCGGAGGAGGCGCCATCGGCCTGCTGGTTGTTCACGTCCACCAGGGCGATCAGGTTGTCGAGCTTCCAGTGCGACGCGCTCATCGCCGCTTCCCAGGTGGCGCCTTCGTTCAGCTCGCCGTCGGACAGCAGGTTGTAGACGACGCTGTCCGACTGCTTGCGCTTCAGCCCCAGGCACATGCCGACGGCGATGCCCAGGCCCTGGCCGAGCGAGCCGCCGGTGATCTCCATGCCGGGGGTGTAGGAGGCCATGCCCGACATGGGTAGGCGGCTCGCGTCGGCGCCGTAGCTCTCGAGCTCATCCTCGGGGATGATTCCGGCCTCGATCAGCACGGCATAGAGCGCGATGGCGTAGTGGCCGATCGAGAGCAGGAAGCGGTCGCGGCCCTCCCAATGCGGGTCCTTGGGACGTAGGCGGAGGGCGTGGAAATAGGCCACCGCCAGCACGTCGGCGATGCCAAGCGCTTGGCCGACATAGCCCTGGCCCTGCACCTCGCCCATGCGCAGCGCATTGCGGCGGATGCGGTAGGCGCGCTCGGCCAGGCTGGTATTGCTGAGCAGCTCGCTCATGGCATCACCCGTGGATCAGCATGCCGCCGTTGACGTCGGTCGTCGTGCCGGTGAGGTAGGACGACAGGTCCGAGGCTAGGAACAGGCAGGCGCCTGCCACATCGGCCGCCTCGCCGAGGCGGTTGAGCGGGATGCCCTTCAGGATGTCCACCCGCATGGCGTCGGTGAGCTTGCCGCCGGTGATGTCGGTCTGGATCAGGCCCGGCGTGATGCAGTTGACGCGGATGCCGTCGGGGCCGAACTCGCGCGCCATCGCCTTGGCCAGGCCCAGCATGCCGGCCTTGGCCGCCGAGTAGTGCGGGCCGCCGAAGATCCCGCCGCCGCGCTGCGCCGAGACCGAGGACATGCAGATGATCGAGCCGCCGCCGTGCTGCCGCATCGAGGGGATGAACGCCTGGCTGAGATACAGCATGCCGCGGAGGCTCACGTCGAGCACCGCGTCGTACTGCTCGGGCGCGATGTCGAGGAATTTCACCGGCTGGGTGATCCCGGCATTGTTGACCAGGATGTCCACCCGGCCGAATGCGTCCAGCACGCCATGCGCCGCAGTGAGGCAGGCGGCCTTGTCGGTCACGTCGCAGGCTAGGCCGATATGGCCCTCGCCGGGCAAGCTGGCCGCGGCGTCCTGCGAGGCGCCCTTGGACAGGTCCAGGATGGCCACCTTGGCGCCGTGCTCGGCGAACATGCGGGCGGTGCAGAGGCCGATTCCGCGCGCGCTGGCTGCGCCCGAAATCACCGCGGTTTTACCGGTGAGCAGCATGTCGTTTCCCCTTCTTTGAGGGGAGTGTCGGACGATGGGCGGCCGCTGACAAACGCAAAGCTTGCGCCGATGGGTGAATCTCATTCAACTCTGGCATGGCCTTGCACCTGCTGCTGCCGGCGCTGCGCATCTTCCATGCGGCGGCGCGTGCGCGATCGTTCCGGGTGGCTGCGGCCGACCTGCTGCTGACGCCCAGCGCGGTCAGCCACGCGATCCGCAAGCTGGAGCGCGAGTTGGGCACCACGCTGTTCGTGCGCAGCGGGCGGGCGATCACGCTCACGCATGAGGGGACCGTGCTGCTAGCCCATGTCGACCGTGGGCTGGACGAGTTGTGGCGCGGCATGGAGGCGGTGTCGGCGACGGGGCCGGGGCTGTTGCGGCTGCATGCGGCGCCGAGCTTTGCCGCGCAATGGCTGGCGCCGCGTCTGCCGCGGTTCCTGGCGGCGTATCCTGGCTTGGAGGTGCGGCTCGCTAGCGGCACGGACTACCGCCGGTTCGACGTGTTCGACGCCGACATCGTCTACGGCGAGCCGGCTGCGGATGCCGCCGCGCTGTCGCTCGGCCCCGAGGTGGTGACGCCGCTCTGCGCGCCGGCGCTGGCGGCGCAGATCGGCACGCCGGCGGACCTGCTGCGTCATACGCTGATCGAGAGCGACAACAAGCGCATCCGCTGGCCGGACTGGTTCGCCGCCAACGGCCTGGCGCCGCCGGCCCGCTATGGCCCGCGGTTCGACCGTAGCTTCCTGGCGATCGGCGCCGCCGTGGACGGCCTGGGCGTGGCTTTGGAATCGCTACTGCTGGCCGAGCGTGAACTCGAGCGGGGCAGCCTGGTGGAGCCGCTCCGCGGCCGGGCGGAGGCGGTGGTGTATAACGGGCACTGGCTGGCTTTCCCCAGCCGGCTGCAGAGCCGCAGCTTGCGCAACTTCACCGCCTGGCTGATGGCCGAGCTGGGGCGGCCGGTTGCTTGACTCGTGCAGCGCTGCCTTGGAACGGCAGCTATCCGCCGGCGTGCCGGGCGCGGTGCGGTGCCAAAGCGCACCGCACCCTACTGGCTGGCTACTGGCTAGGGCGCTGGGCGCGTCGACAGCGAGCCCGTACCCATGGGCGGCGCCGCCGGCCCACCGGCCGGGCTGGACGACCCGGTCGCGCTGATGCCGCTGTCGCTATGGACCGCGCTGGAGAATGGGCTGGGTTGGGGCGCGGTGTCGGCACAGGCCGAGACGGCCAGAACCGCGATGGCGACGAGAGCCTTGCTGATGTGAGACATCGATGACCTCCGGATTACATCGCTGTAACTCGCAGGCGGTCATACAGTTGCCTGATTCGAGGTAAGCTTATCCGTCGGGGATGGCGGTGGGGCGCAGGAGCGTGCGTTGCGGAGGGTGCGGCGGTGGGTCGCTGCGGGGCGGGGCGGGTTCGGGAGGCTCGGTGGTGCTGGCGGCGGGGTCGGTAGGGTGCGCTGGGGTCACGTTGGCGAAACCGAGGTCTGCGAGGATGGCGGTGACGACTTGTTCGAGCGGGCGGTCGCCGAGGGACTCGGGGCGCTCGACGCGTTCGAGACGCTCGGGGCGCAGGATGTCGAGCCGGTCGGGGCGGGTGGGAGCCGTTGCGGCCGCTTGGATGCTGGCGTTGCGCTCGGGCTCGGTGGCGGGCCCGGTGGCGGGCCGGGTGGCGGGTGGGGTGATGGGGGCCGGATGGGCGAGCTTGTCGATCAGCAGGACGGTGCGGCGGACGCCGGCCGTGGTGCGGTCGAAGGCCTGGCTGGCGCGGTCGAGCATGGGGCCGTGATCGACGCCGGGCCACTCGGCGGCGGTGGTGGCGGCGGCGTGGATCTGGCGGGCGAAATCGGCGCCGAGCTCGGCCAAGGTGAACAACATGGCCTGGCAGCGCTCGACGATGTTGTCGGGCGGGTTGGCCGGCGCGTGGGTGGCGCGGTTTTGGAGTTGCTCGTAAGGGTGCGCCGTGGGCATGAACGGATCATGAACATGCGGGTGGCGGGAGTTGCAAGGGGTTTGTGCGGGAGTGCGGTGCGGGGGTGATCGCGGGGGTGGCGCCCTCACCCCGACCCTCTCCCAGAGGGAGAGGGAGAAGCGAAGGGAGGGGCGCCGGCTGTCACGTGGGCCAGCTCGCGGATGATTGGGCAGTCTGGGCGCTCGTCGCCGTTGCAGCACTCCGCAAGGTGCCGCAATGCCTGGCTCATTTCGGCGATCTCGCGCGCCTTGGCTTCCAGGGCCTCGGCGTGGGCCAGGGCCAAGCGCTTCACGTCCGCGCTGGCCCGGCGCTCGTCGCGCCACAGCGCCAGCAGCTCGCGCATTTGGCTCACGGAAAAGCCGAGATGGCGGGCGCGGCGCAGGAACTGCAGCGTTTGCACGCCTGCCGCGGTGTAGCGCCGGTAGCCTGACGCGGTGCGCTGCGCCGGGTCGATTAGGCCGATGCCCTCGTAGTAGCGGATCATCTTGGCGGACACGCCGGACGCCGCGGCGGCCTCGCCGATGTTCATCCACGGACCCCCGGCCGCCAGCGCCGCAGCAGCAGGGCGCTGCCGACCACGCTCACGCTGGAGAACGCCATCGCCGCCCCCGCCACCACCGGGCTCAGCAAGCCCGCCGCCGCGAGGGGTATCCCGACCAGGTTGTAGGCGAAGGCCCAGAACAGACCCTGCTTGATGCGCCGCTGGGTGCGGGCGGCGATGTCCAGCGCGGCGGGCACCAGCGCCGGGTCGCCGCGCATCAGGGTGATCCCGGCCGAGGCGGCGGCCACGTCCGTGCCGGTCGCCATGGCCAAGCCCAGATCGGCGGCGGCGAGGGCGGCGGCGTCGTTCACCCCGTCGCCGACCATCGCCACGGGGCCGCGTGCGCGCAGGCCCACGATGGCGGCCGCCTTGTCGGCGGGCAGGGCGCCGGCGCGCACGTCCGCGATGCCCAGCGCTTGGGCGGCTGCGTCCGCCGCGCCCTGGTTGTCGCCGGTCAGCAGCACGACGTGCAGCCCGCGCGCCTGCAAAGCCGCCACCGCGGCTGACGCACCCGGTTTCACCGCGTCGCCAAAGGCGAGCAAGCCGAGCACGCGGTCGCCCTCGGACAATAACGACACGGTCCGGCCCGCGCGCTCGAGCGCCGCCGCCGATTGTGTCAGCGCGCCCAATGCCACGCCCGACTCCCGCATCAGCCCGGCACTGCCCAGACGCAGCGCGCGCGCGTCCACCACGCCCTGCAAGCCGCGGCCCGGCAGGCTGCGCACGTCCTGCGCCGGCGGCACGGGGCCGGAGGCGGCCAGCACGGCGCGCGCCAGCAGGTGCTCGCTGCCGCCCTGCAGCGCCGCCGCCAGCCGCAGCACGGCTTCCGCGGTCTCACCCGGCGCCGGCTCGAGCGCCACCAGCTCGGGCCGCCCCGCCGTCAGGGTTCCCGTCTTGTCGAACACCACGGTGCGGATCGCGCCGGCCTGCTCCAGCGCGGCCGCGTCGCGGATCAGGATGCCGTGGCGCGCCGCCACCCCCGTGCCCACCGCGATGGCCGCCGGCGTGGCCAGGCCCAGGGCGCAGGGGCAGGCGATCACCAGCACCGCGACCGCATTCACCGCCGCCGCGGCGAACCCGGCGCCGGCCAGCGCCCAGCCGAGCCCGGTCAGCACGGCGAGGCCGATCACCACGGGCACGAAGATGGCGCTCACCCGGTCCACCAGGCGCTGCACCGGGGGCTTGCCCGCCTGGGCCGCCTCCACCAGCCGCACCATGCGCGACAGCCGGCTTTCGGCGCCCACCGCGGTCACCTCGGCCAGCAGCAGCGCCTCGCCGTTGAGCGCGCCGCCCATCAAGGGGTCGCCGGGCCGCTTCGGCACGGGCAGGCTTTCGCCGGTGAGCAGGCTCTCGTCCGCGCTGCCCGTGCCCTCGCGCACGATGCTGTCGGCGGCGATGCGCTCGCCGGGGCGCAGCACCAGCATGTCGCCGAGGCGCAGGGAGGCGGCGGGAACCTCCTGCTCCGCGCCGTCCCGCCGCACCCGGGCGCGCTCGGGCTGCAGCCGCTCGAGCGCGCGGATGGCGGCGCCGGCCTGGCGCCGAGCGCGCGCCTCGAGCCACTTGCCCAGCCGCACCAGCGCAATCACGGTGGCGGACGCCTCGAAGTAGAGTGGGCCGCCGGCCGCCCATTGCCACAGGCTCAGGCCGAACGCCGCGCTGGTGCCGAGCGCGACCAGGGTGTCCATCGTGCCCGCGCCCTCCCGCAAGGCCTTCCATGCGCCGCGATAGAACCGGGCGCCGAACACTGCTTGCACGACGGTTGCCAGCGCCAGTTGGGCCCAGCCTGGCAGCGCCAGGTCGACGCCGAACGGCATCAGCAGCATCGGCAGGAACAGCGGCGCCGCCAGGATGAGGGCCAGCCCCGCCATCACCGCGTCGAGCCGGGCCGCCCGGTCCCGCGCGCCGGGGTGCTCCAGGCTGTCGGGCGCCGCCGGGTAGCCCGCCGCGTCCAGCGCCGTCACCAGCTTGGCCAGGTCGAACCCGGCGCCGGCCGTCACGGACGCGCGTTCGGTTGCCAGGTTGACGCTCACCGCCTCCACCCCTGGCACCGCGGCGATGGCGCGTTCGACCCGGCGCACGCAGCCGGCGCAGCTCATCCCGGTCACGCCCAGCTCGAGCTTGCTGGCCGAGGCCGGCTGCTTGCGCTGTAAAATTCCCTGGTCCATCGCGCCCACTCCACTCCGAGGCTCGACAGATGGGGCTTCCCACCATGGGAAGGTCAAGGCTTGGTTGGGGGCAAGCGGGATTAGAGCATGATTGCTTCTGATAGGCGAAGCAATCATGCTCTAACTCTTTGTTTGAGAGGCTGATTCACGCATCAGGTTGTTTCAACCTGATGCGATCAGGCTCTAGCGCGGCTTGTGCTAGCCGAACACGATCGCAGCAGTGATAGTGCGCCAATCCGGGATCAGGCCAACCCGACCAGGAGGGATATGCGCGTCATCGGATTGGCCGGCTGGAGCGGCGCCGGCAAGACCACGCTGCTGGTGCAGCTCATTCCGGCGCTGACCCGGCGCGGGCTGCGCGTGTCCACGGTGAAGCACGCGCACCACGATTTCGACATCGACCAGCCCGGTAAGGACAGCTTCCGCCATCGCGCGGCCGGCGCCACCGAGGTGCTGGTCGGGTCCGGCAGGCGCTGGGCGCTGATGCACGAACTGCGCGGGGCGGAGGAGCCGAGCCTGGCCGAGCTGCTGGACCGGATGAGCCCGGTGGACCTGGTGCTGGTGGAGGGCTTCAAGCGGGGGCCGCATTGCAAGATCGAGGTGTTCCGGCAAGCGCTGGGCAAGCCGATGCTGCACCCCGACGACCGCAGCATCGTCGCGCTCGCCGCCGACCCGGTGTTGCAGGCCGGCATTCCCGCCGTCTGGCTGAACGACATCCTGGCGGTGGCGGCGCTGGTGCTCGAGCATGCGCAGCCGTGGCAGGCGCCCTGATGGCGCGGCTCTCGGACGACTGCTTCGCCTCCGCCGGCGCGGTGCAGAGCGTGGACGCCGCCGCGGCCCGGATTGCCGCCGGCATTGCCTGCGTGGCCGGGGCCGAGCCCGTCCTGCTGGCCGAGGCGGACGGGCGGGTGCTGGCGGAGGACGTGATCGCCGCGGTCGACCTGCCGCCGTTTGCCAACGCCGCGGTCGATGGCTACGCGGTGCGCCTGGCCGACGTGGGCACGCTGCCGGTGGCGGGCCGGGTGGCCGCCGGGTCGGAAGCCGCCGCGCTGCCGCCCGGCGCGGCCATGCGGATCTTCACCGGCGCGCCGCTGCCGCCGGGCGCCGACACGGTGTTCATGCAGGAGGACGCCGCCGTACGGGACGGCCGCGTCAGTTTGCCAGCCGGTTTGCAGCGTGGCGCCAATATCCGGCCGGCCGGGGAGGACATCGCCGCCGGGCAGCGGGCGCTTGCCGCCGGGCGCGTGCTGCGGCCGCAGGACGTGGCGCTGGCGGCGGCGCTCGGCCTTGCCAGCCTGCCGGTGCGGCGGCGGCTGCGGGTGGCGCTGTTTTCTACCGGCGACGAGCTGGTGGACCCGCCGCAGCGGCCGGGCCCGGCGCAGCGATGGGACAGCAACCGCGTGCTGCTGGCCGCGCTGTGCCGTCGCGCGGGTGCTGCGGTGAGCGACCTCGGCATCCTGCCCGACCAGCGCGGCGCCATCGCCACCGCTCTGGCCGCGGCGGCGGAGGGGCACGACCTGCTGCTCAGCTCGGGCGGGGTTTCGATTGGGGAGGAGGACCATGTGCGCGCGGCGGTGGAGGCGGCGGGGCGGCTGGTGTTCTGGCGCATTGCCGTGAAGCCGGGGCCGTCGGTGGCGTTGGGCCGGGTGGGCGGTGCGGTGATGCTGGGGCTGCCGGGCAACCCGGTGGCGGCGTTCGTGACGTTCCTGTGCGTCGCCCGGCCGGTGCTGGCGGCACTGGCCGGCGCGGCGCCGCCGCGGGTGCGTGGCTTTGCCGTCGGCGCCGGGTTTGGCCACCGCAAGAAGCCGGGCCGCCGGGAATTTCTCCGCGTCCGGCTGGATGGCACCGGTGTCGCGCACAAGCATCCGGTGGAGGGGGCGGGGATCCTGACCTCGCTGACGGAATGCGACGGGCTGGTGGAGCTGCCTGACGCGCTGGTGCAGGTGGCGCCCGGCGACGCGGTGCGGTTCATCGGGTTCGAGACGTTGCTTTGAGTGCGCCGGCCCACCCTCACCCCAGCCCTCTCCCGCCGGCGGGAGAGGGAGCTTTCATCGAGGAGCAATGAATGATGCTTGCAGCCGAAGGTAGAATCGCGATGGTGTCCGGCGCGGGACGGGGGATTGGGCGGGCGATTGTGGAGCAACTGCTGGCGGACGGATGGCGCGTCTGCGCCGGCATCCGCACCGCGCGCGGCCTGACGGACAGCGAGCGGCTGCTGACCCACCGCTACGACGCCGAGCAGCCCGGCAGCGCCGAGGCCTGGGTCGCCGCCACGCAGGCGCGCTTCGGGGCGATCCACGCCCTGGTGAACGCGGCCGGGATCAACGCGAAAGCCACCCTCACCGATCCGGACGAAACCGGGCTGGACGAGCTTTGGGCGGTGAACGTGAAAGGGCCGTTGCGCATGATCCGGGCCGCGCTGCCAGCGCTGAAGGCGTGCGGCGAGGGGCGGGTGGTGAACGTGTCGTCACTGTCGGGCAAGCGCGTCGCCAACGACAACATCGGCTACGCGATGAGCAAGTTCGCCCTCACCGCGCTCACCCATGCGGTCCGCCGCGAGGGCTGGGAGCACGGGATCCGCGCCACGTCGCTGTGCCCCGGCTACGTCGCCACGGACATGACGGCGGCGGCGCCGTTCCCGCGCGAGGCGATGACCGACGCGAAGGACCTCGCCACCCTGGTCGGCACCGTGCTGCGGCTGCCCAACACGGCCTCGGTGGCGGAGCTGCTGGTCAACTGCCGGTTCGAGAGCCTGTTGTAGCCGCTAGAGCATGATTGCTTCTGATAGGTGAAGCAATCATGCTCTAACTCTTTGTTTGAGAGGCTGATTCACGCATCAGGTTGTTTCAACCTGATGCGATCAGGCTCTAGAAACGCGGTCATCGCGAGCCGAAGGCGCGGCGATCCAGGCCAAACGCACAGATTGTCCGCGTGGCTCTGGATTGCTTCGCTTCGCTCGCAATGACGGCGGGGAGGGGAATGGCGTTAGGCCGCGGCGCGCTCGTCCGTCTCCACGCGCGTCATCCAGCCGTGGCGGTCGTTGGTGGCGCCGTAGTGGATGGCGGTGATGGCGTCGTAGAGCCGCCGGGTCAGTTCGCCGGTCTGGCCGCCGTTGATCACCAGGCTGGCGTCGCGGTAGCCCAGCTCGCCCACCGGGGAGATCACCACCGCGGTGCCGGTGCCCCACATCTCGCCTAGGGTGCCCGCCGCGTGTGCTGCGATCACCTCGTGGATGGAGACGGGGCGTTCCTCGACCGGGATGCCCCAGTCGCGCAGGAGCTGCAGCACCGAGCGGCGGGTGATGCCGTCCAGGATGGTGCCGCTGGAGAGCGGCGGCGTGACCACCGTGTCGCCGATGCGCAGCATGATGTTCATCGAGCCCACTTCGTCGAGGAACTCGCGCTGCTTGCCGTCCAGCCAGAGCACCTGGCTGTAGCCGCGCTGCGTTGCCTCGTGCCCGGCGGCGAGGCTGGCGGCGTAGTTGGCGGCCGCCTTGGCCGCGCCCAAGCCGCCCGGCACGGCGCGGACATGCTGGTCCGCCACCAGGATGCGCACCGGGTTCAGCCCCTCCTTGTAGTAGGCGCCGACCGGGGAGAGGATCACGTAATACAGGTAGGTGTGCGACGGGTGCACGCCGAGGAACGTGTCGGTCGCGATCACCGTGGGGCGGATGTAGAGCGCGGTGCCGCGCTTGGACGGGGTCCAGTCCGCGTCGACCGCCACCAGCGCCTTGAACGAGTCTTCGATGAGCGCCGGGTCGATCGGGGGCATGCAGAGGGCGGCGCAGGAGCGGGTCAGCCGCGCGGCATGGTCGGCGCCGCGGAAGATGCGGACGTGGCCGTCTGGGCCGCGGTAGGCCTTGAGGCCGTCGAACACGGCCTGCGCGTAGTGCAGCACGCAGCAGGCTGGATCCATGGTGAAGGGGGCGTAGGGGACGATGCGGCCGCCGTGCCAGCCACGGGCCTCGTCGTATTCCATCAGGAACATGTGGTCGGTGAAGACCTCGCCGAAGCGCAGCGTGTCGTCGGCCACGTGCGGCTTCGGCTGTGCGGTCCGCGTCACGGGGAAGTTGTGCATGGCCCATTCACCTCTTTGCTGGCCGCCAAACCGCAAACAACCCACATCGGCCGGTGGAGGGCAAGAGGCGCGCGCTGCAACGCTGGCATGGCTGCCTGCCGCCCCGCTCAGGACGGGGCGTGGGCGATGACGGCCCAGAGCGGGTCTTGGCCTGGCGGCAGGGACTGGCTGCGCGCGATCTCGGTGAAGCCGGACCGCGTCAGATACAGCGCGACCAGCTCCTGTTGGCCGAAGCCGTCCAGCGCCTGCCAGATCGCCACCGCCTTGGTCGGGAAGCACCGGTTGGAGAAGGTGATGATGAACGGGGCGCCGGGGCGGAGCACACGGCGCACCTCGCGGAACACCGCCACCGGCTGCTGCAGATACTGCACGGAGACGCACAGGCAGGCGCCGTCGAAGGCGGCGGATGGGACGGGCAGCGCCGGGTCGGCGTTGAGGTCCTGCACGAAGCGGGCGCTGAGCCGCTGGTTGGCGGCGAGTTCCTGCGCGTTCATGCCGTGGCCGGTGACGCTGGCGTAGCCGGCCTCGGGGGGCAGGTGGCTGATCCAACTGCTCATCAGGTCCAGGATGGCGCCGCCGGCGGGGAGATGGCGGCGGTATAGCGCGGTGACGGTGGCGATGGCGGCCGGGTCGATATGCGCGACCAGGCGGGGCTGGGCGTAGAACAGGCGGTCGGGCGACGGGTCCGCCTTGTCGAAGGCGCGGGGTGGGAGTTCGGGTAGGTCGGTGGTGGTCATGCGGGGGATGTGAGGCGATTGGGGCGCAGGGGTAGGGGTGTCGCGACGGCGATGTCTCGACGGGCGGCCACCACCCTCACCCCAGCCCTCTCCCGCCAGCGGGAGAGGGAGACGAGGGAGACGAGGGAGATTAGGGGGGGAGCACGCTGGTGAGGGTGGGGGCGAGGGCGGTGGCGAGGATCGCGTAGCCGACCGGGGTCAGGTGCAGGGCGTCGAACGAGACCTGCTCGGGGAGCTGGCCGGCGGCGTTCAGCAGGTAGGCGCCGGGGTTGGCGTAGAACGTGGTGCGGCCGTCGGCGCAGGCGGCGATTTGGGCGTTCACCTGGGCGTCGAGCGCGCGCAAGGGGTCGGTGGGCTCGCGGCCGGTGGGGAGCAGGCCGAGCAACACCACCCGGGTCTGCGGGCTGCGGGCGTGGATCAGGCGGACGATCTCGGCGATGCCCAAGGCCACGTCGGCGGGGCGGCTGGCGCCGTATTTCGTGTTGTTGGTGCCGATGAGGAGCACGGCGACGCGTGGGCGCAACGGGCCCCACTCGCGCGGCAGGCGGGACAGCAGGCCCTGCGTGGTGTCGCCGGCGATGCCGAGCAGCAAGGGGGATCGGGCGCCGTAGAACAGGCTGAATACCCCGGGGTCCCAGGAGGCGGTGAGCGAGTCGCCGAGGAAGACGAGCTGCCGGGTCGGGAGGGCGAGGCTGGGGAGCGCGGCGTCGAGCGCGTCCACCTGTGTTTGCCAGCCGGGCACGAAGGTGGTGGCGGTGGGGATGGCTTCGGCGGGCATTGGGGTGCGGCGGGGCAAGGCGGGGCAGTCGCCCTGGGCGTGGGCAGGCGCTGCGGCCAGCAGGAGCGCCAGGCTACTCAGAAGCGCGAGGCTATTGGGGCGGCGCAATGGTGTCATGGGCGGCGAACGCGAGCAGCGACCCGGCGGGCCGCATCAGCCAGACGCTGGTGAGGCTGCCCGCCTCGAGCGTGCCGAGGCTGAGCGGCGGGGCGGACCCGGCGCCGCAACCCGCGGTGAGCGTAGCGGCGGCGGGGGCGACGGAGCGGGCCTGCACGCCCGCGGACGGCACGGCGGTGAAGATGGCGCGGCCGGACGCCTCGGTGAGCGTGCCGCCGGGGCAGTCGGGCGTGGCGTTGTAGAAGGCGAGGCGGGCGCGGAGCTGGTTGTAGTCCGGGTGGTCCAGCACCGGCACGGCGGTGATGCTGGCGCCGCCGGGCTGCAGCAGCACGGTGGTGAAGCTGCCCGGCTGGACGCTGAGGCCCACCGTGGCGCGATGGCCGGCGCTCGCCAGGCGCAGTGTGACGGCGCCGGCCTGCACCGAGGTGTCGACGAAATAGGGCGAGATGCGGCCGGCATCGTCGGTGCCGAGGGCGACGGGGCCGGCAAAGGCGGTCTGGACTTGCGCCGGCCCAGGCAGCGCGTTGGCGAAGCGGAGGTAGACGGTGCTGTCCGGCAGCCGCTGGGCGTAGAGCGGGATTTGCGCCCGCGCCTGGCCCAGGGTTGCCACCAGCAGAAGGACGACAAGCCGCCCGGTCATCCGACGTCGGTGTGTAGACGTCATCCGACGTCGGCGTGGGGACGTCATCCGACGTCGGCGTGGGGGCGGTCGGCGCCGAGCATGTGGCCGAGCCCGGTGAGGCCGGGAAGGTGGTCGCACACGATCTTGGTGACGGCGAGCAGCGGCACCGAGAGCAGGGCGCCGGGAATGCCCCACATCCAGTCCCAGAAGAACAGCGAAACGATCACCAGCACCGGGTTGAGCGTGAGGCGCCGGGCCAGCAGCATGGGGGTGATGGTTTCGCCCTCCATGATGTGGATGGCGAGGTAGACCCCAGCCGGCACGAGCGCGAACAGCGGCTGCGAGAAGGTGAACAGGCCGACGACGAAGAAGATCCCGATGCCGGTCATCGGGCCGAGGATGGGGATGTAGTTGAGCAGGAAGGCGATGGTGCCGAACAGCAGCGGGTTGGGCAGGCCGAGCAGCCAGACGGAGACGCCGTTCAGCGTGCCGACCAAGGTGTTCATGACCGTGATGGTGGCGAGGTAGCTGGCGACGTTCTCCTCTATCTCGCTGGCGATCTGGACGGCCCGGCGCTTGTCTTCCCAGGTGGGCAGCACCTCGACCAGGCGGCGCAGCAGGGTGTCGCCGGCGTAGAGGAAGAAATACAGCAGCAGGAGGATGGTGAAGGCGTCCGCCAGCATGTTCTTGACGCCGGACAGGATGGAGCCGCCGAGCGAGCCGATGCTGGAGAGGCCGGGGATGCCGCCGCCTTGCGACCCGCCGCCGCCGCCGCCGAGCATGCCGGAGAGCTTGTCGTAGCCGTGCTGCAGGTAGGCGACCGGGCCCTGCAGGAAGCCGAACTTCTGCTGGATGGTGGGCAGGCTCTGCGGGATGCGGCCGACCCATTCGGTGGCGGGAACCGAGATGGCGGCGGTGACGCCGCCGACGACGACGAACAGCACGATGATCAGCAGCAGGGCGGCCAGCGCGCGCGGGATGTGCAGGCGCTTGTTGAGGAAGCGCATGGCCGGGGACAGCAGCAGGTAGAGCACGATGGCGAGGGTGAAGGGCAGCAGGAAGGCGGCGGCGAAGTAGAGCGTGTATGCGACCGCGAGCACGGCGAGGGTGCCGAGCGCCTTGCTGCCGGCCTTGCGGGTGACGTTGGGCGGCGGCGGGTCGCGCTCGAGCGCGGGTGGGTGTTCGACGACGTCCATGACTGTGGTTTTCCTCGCGGGGCGTGCGAATTGAGCGTTCTAGCTCGGCTCAAGGTTGCGCGTCATGGGGAATTGGCGGCAAGGGCGGCGGCGATGGGGGCTTGCAGGCTTTCGGGGCTGGCGGTGGGCGGGAAGCGGTCCTGCACCTGTCCGTCGCGGCCGACGAGGAACTTGGTGAAGTTCCACTTGATGGCGCCGAGGCCGAGCAGGCCGGTCTTTTCCTGCTTGAGCCAGCGATAGAGCGGGTCGGCGCCGGGTCCGTTCACGAGGGTTTTGGCGAGGACGGGAAAGGTGACGTCGTATTTGGCGGTGCAGAAGCTGGCGATGTCGCTGGCGGTGCCGGGTTCCTGGTGTCCGAACTGGTTGCAGGGGAAGCCGAGCACGGTGAGTCCGGCGTCCTGGTATTGGCGCCAGAGCGACTCGAGGCCGGCATATTGCGGGGTGAAGCCGCATTTGGAGGCGGTGTTGACGATGAGCAGGACGCGCCCGGCATAGGCGGCGAGTGGGTGGGGGGTGCCGTCGGGAGCCTGGGGGGTGAAGTCGAAGGCGGTGGGCATGGGGGACTCCTGATGGCTTGGCTGCTGGCGGCGATCCGGCTCAGACTCGAGTGGGGATATCTGACCGATCGTGAAAGACGCCGACAATCACCGGCGGCAGGGTGGTGCTGTAGGCGATCCAGTAGCTGCCCGTCTTGGTCCATCGCCGGCCCGGCTGGGCCAGGCCCGGATAGGGCCGAGGCGCCGAGAGTCCGGCTGCGGGATCCTGTGAAATGACGCGTTCTGCCTGTTGCAGAGCGCGATCAAGCCGGATGATAGCCTCGACCCGGCCGCGTCGTTCGTAGTGTTGCCGAAGTGCCCGGACCATCTCGGCTGCCTTCGGCGTGTAGGCGATCACCTGGTCGCGGTGCGGCCATCTCGTCTCGTGCCGATCCGCGTCAATGCGTCCTGCAGGTCGCGGTGGACGCTTTGCGAGGGCACGGTCTTGCCGGCGGCAAGTTCGGCCTCACTCTCGGCCAGGGCGGCGAGCCAGCCAGTGGGTGGGTCGCGCGTCAGGTCAGGCTGGTCCTGGTTCATGCCGGTGATGATAGCCGTGCTGGCCAAATTGCCCAAGGGTTTGCCGCCCCCGTTTTCGGCTCGTATTTTGGGCGCTCTCCGCTTATGTGTGCGCTTGCAACATAAGTAGGCGTGGCGGCCCGCCAAGGCTGGCCCGGTAGTAGACGCATGGACATCCGCAACATCGCCATCATCGCCCATGTCGACCACGGCAAGACTACGCTGGTCGACCAACTGCTGCGCCAATCCGGCGCGTTCCGCGAGCACCAGCAGGTGGCGGAGCGGGCGCTGGACCGCAACGACCTGGAGAAGGAGCGCGGCATCACCATCCTGGCCAAGGTGGCCAGCGTGGAGTGGAAGGGCACGCGCATCAACATCGTGGACACGCCGGGCCACGCCGACTTCGGCGGCGAGGTGGAGCGCATCCTCAACATGGTGGATGGCGCCATCGTGCTGGTGGACGCGGCCGAGGGCGTGCTGCCGCAGACCAAGTTCGTGGTCGGGAAGGCGCTGGCGCAAGGGCTGAAGCCGATCGTGGTGGTGAACAAGGTGGACCGCCAGGATGGGCGGCCGGACGAGGTCCACACCGAGGTGTTCGACCTGTTCGCCGCGCTCGGCGCCACCGACGAGCAGCTCGACTTCCCGATGCTGTTCGCCTCCGGGCGGCAGGGCTGGGCGGACCTGGAGCTGGAGGGCGCCCGCCGCGACCTGAGCCCGATGTTCGACCTGGTGCTGCGCCACGTTCCGGCCCCGGCGCTCGACCCGGCGGCGCCGTTCGCGATGGTCGCCTCCATCCTGGACTACGACAACTTCCTCGGCCGGGTGCTGACTGGGCGGGTGGAGCAGGGCACGGCGCGGCTCAACATGCCGCTCAAGGTGCTGCGCTCGGACGGCAGCGTGGTCGAAACCGGCCGGCTGACCAAGCTGATGAGCTTCCGCGGGCTCGAGCGGGTGGCGGTGGACGAGGTGGTGGCGGGCGACATCATCGCCGTCGCCGGGCTGACCGATGCCACGGTGCCGGACACGGTGGGGTCGCCTGACCTGGCCGAGCCGCTGCACGCCACGCCGATCGACCCGCCGACGCTGGCGATGACGTTCCGGGTCAATGACGGGCCGTTGGGCGGGCGCGAGGGCAAGAAGGTCACCTCGCGGCAGATCCGCGACCGGCTGCTGCGGGAATCGGAGGGCAACGTCGCCATCAAGATCACCGAGAGCAACGAGAGCGAGGCGTTCGAGGTGGCCGGGCGGGGCGAGTTGCAGCTTGGCGTGCTGATCGAGACCATGCGGCGCGAAGGCTTCGAGCTCACCATCGGCCGCCCCCGCGTGCTGACCCGCAAGAACGAGGCGACGGGGGAGCGCGAGGAGCCGAGCGAAGAGGTGTTGATCGACGTCGACGAGCCGTTCTCGGGCGTGGTGGTGGAGAAGATGAGCCGGCGCAAGGGCGTCATGCAGGACATGCGGCCCTCGGGCGGCGGCAAGGTGCGGCTGACCTTCAGCATCCCGTCACGCGGGCTGATCGGCTACCACGGCGAGTTCCTGACCGACACGCGCGGCAGCGGGGTGATGAACCGGCTGTTCGCGGGCTATGTGCCATGGGCCGGGGCGATCGAGGGGCGGCGCAACGGCTCGCTGATCTCGACCGAGGGCGGGGAGGCGATCCACTACGCGCTGTGGTACCTGCAGGAGCGCGGCACGCTGTTCGTGAGCCCGGGCGACAAGGTCTATGAGGGATTGATCCTGGGGGAGCACTCGCGCGAGAGCGATCTCGACGTGAATCCGATCAAGGAGAAGAAGCTCACCAACGTGCGCGCTTCCGGCAAGGACGACGCGATGCTGCTGATCCCGCCGCGCAAGATGTCGCTGGAGCAGGCGATTTCGTATATCGAGGACGACGAATTGGTGGAGGTGACGCCGGCGGCGATCCGGTTGCGCAAGCGCCATCTCGATCCGCACGAGCGCAAGCGGGCTGGGCGGCAGGCGGATTCCGCGGCAGCATGATGCTGTCACGCAACCATGTTGCTGGCGATTCGTTCGTTGATTGTGAAATGGGCCGCCGTGGATCGCCCACGGCTTGGCTTGCAATGGAGAAGTGTATGAAGATGCTTTCGATGCTGGCGGCCACTGGGTTGCTCGCCGTTACTGCCGCCGGCCCGGTGATGGCGCAAGCCGTGACGAACTCGACCGCTGCCGGCACGGCCACGGCGCCGAGCGCAGGGGAAGGCGCGCCGGCTGCAGGCACGTCCGCGGGCAAGGTTGCAACCAGCGGGTCAACCCACCCCATGGCCAAGAAATACAAGCGTTTCACCAGCAGCTCGCGCAACACCGCCACTGGGACCGCTCCGGCGCCGGCTGGCAAGTAGCTCGATGGCGGCTGGCTGACTGGGAGGCCTGGAGCGATCGGCTCCAGGCCTTTCTCGTGCTTGGATAAGCCCGTCTTGGACAAACCAACCTCGCGGCGGGCCTTCGCCGTGATGGCGGGGTATGGTTTCGTCGCCGGGCTGCCGTTCCCGCTGTCCGGCTTCACCCTGCGGCAGTGGTTGAGTGAAGGCGGCACACCGCTGGTGCTGATCGGGCTGACGGCGAGCGTCGGCCTCCCCTACAGCCTCAAATTCCTCTGGGCGCCGGCGCTGGACCGGCTGCCGCCGCCTGGCGTGTTGGCCCGGCTCGGGCAGCGCAGGGGGTGGCTGATGCTGGTGCAGCCGCTGCTGGTGGTTGCGTGCGTGGGCTTGGCGCTGGGCAGCCCGGCGCAGCCTCGGGCGCTGATCGGGTTTGCGGCCGCTGTGGCGCTGCTGTCTGCGACGCAGGACATCGGGATCGATGCCTGGCGAATCGAGATGTTCCCGGAACGGCTGCAGGGCAGCGCGCTGGCGGCTTATGTGTGGGGCTATCGCGCGGCGCTGCTGGTCGCCGGGTCGGCGGCGATTGGGCTGGCGGGGCGGCTGGGCTGGCATGGCGCGCTGCTGGCGGTGGCGGCGCTGGTGGCGCTCGGGCCGGTGCTGACTTGGCTGGCGCCGGTTCCGCACACGGCGGCGATGGGCGGGCGGCTGTCGTTGCGCCGCGCGGTGGCGGCGCCGATCGTGGAGTTCCTGAAGCGCCCGGGCGCGGTCGCGACGCTGGCCTTCGTCATGCTGTTCAAGCTGGGCGAGGCGATGGCGGGGACGATGGCGCCGCCGTTCTATCGCTCGCTCGGGTTCGACCGGGCGCAAGTGGCGCTCGCCATCGGCGTGCCTGCGCTGGCGGCGAGCCTGGCGGGGGCGGCGGTGGGCGGGGCGCTGGTGGCCTGGCTCGGGGCCAAGCGGGCGCTGATCCTGACCGGCTTCGTGCAGATGGCCTCGATGGGGCTGTATTTCGCGCTGGCGTATTCGGGCGGCAACCCGGCGATCCTGGTGGCCAAGGTGGTGCTCGAGGGGTTTGCCGAGGCGATGGCGGACGCGGCGTTCCTGACCTTCCTGTCGAGCCTGTGCGCGCCGGGCTTTTCGGCCACGCAATACGCGCTGTTGTCCTCGCTGGCGGTGGTGCCGTTGCGCACGGTGGGCGGGCTGTCCGGCTTGCTGGCGGAACGGCTCGGCTGGCTGGATTTCTACGGCGTGGCGATCTTTGCCGCGGTGCCGGCGATGCTGGTGATGCTGCGGTTGCTGCGGCGCGGCGCGGCGATGCCCGCCGCGGTGTAGACCCGGCGGCAACGGCCATGCAGAGTGCCCCAGGCAGGTATGCGAGGACGAGATCATGTGGCGTAGAGAGTTCTTGGGCGGCAGTGCGGCTCTGGCGGGCATCGGAGCGGCGTCACGCGCGCGGGCGGCGGCAGACCTGAGCAAGACCATCCGCTTCGTGGCGCAGGCCGACCTCTCCACCATCGACCCGGTGTGGAGCCCGGCGACCGTGGCGGTCACGCACGCGATGCTGGTGTTCGACACGCTCTATGGCGTCGATGCGTCGCTCACGCCGCAGCCGCAGATGGTCGCCGGGCATGAACTCAGCGCCGACCAGTTGACGTGGGTGTTCACCCTGCGCGACGGGCTCAAGTTCCACGACAACGAGCCGGTGCGCGCGATCGATTGCGTGACCTCGATCAATCGCTGGGGCAAGCGCAAGGGGTTCGGCCAGAAGCTGCTGTCGCTGACCGACGAGATGAAGCCGCTGGACGACAAGCGGTTCCAAATCCGGCTGAAGTCGCCGTTTCCGCAGATGACGTTCGCGTTCGGCGGTCCGGACATCTGCTTCGTCATGCCGCAGCGCACGGCGGAGACCGATGCGTTCAAGCAGATTACGGATTCGACCGGCAGCGGGCCGTTCAAGTTCCTGCCCAACGAGCGGGTGCCGGGTTCGTTTGCGGCCTATGCCAAGTTCGACGGCTATGTGCCGCGCTCGGAGCCGCCGTCGTACTGGTCGGGCGGCAAGGTGGCGCATGTCGACCGGGTGGAATGGCACGTGCTGCCCGACCCGGCGACAGCGGCCGACGCGTTGGAGCGCGGCGAGGTGGATTGGGTGGAGAGCCCGCTGATCGACCTGCTGCCGATGCTGCGCGCCAAGAAGGACATCGTGCTGTTCGGGGTGGACCCGCTGCCGGCGCCGGCGATTTTCGTGATGAACCACACCCAGCCGCCGTTCGACAACCAGAAGCTGCGCCAGGCGCTGCTGCCCGCGGTGAGCCAGAGCGACTTCATGACGGCGCTGGTGGGCGACCAGACCGACCTGATGCTGATCCCGGGCGGCATCTTCACCCCCAGCACGCCGATGGCGAGCAACGCCGACATGCAGGTGTTCACCAGCAAGCGGAACTTGGCGTTGTCCAAGAAGCTGGTCGCCGAAAGCGGCTACAAGGGCGAGAAGATCGTGCTGATGTCGCCGTCCGACCAGCCGCCGCTGGTGCCGCTGTGCGAGGTGGCGCAGGGGCTGTTGAGCGAGTTGGGCCTGAACGTGGACTTCCAGAGCATGGATTGGGCGACCTTGGTGGCGCGCCGCGCGCTGGACAAGCCGTCGTCGGAGGGCGGGTGGAACGCATTCTGCACGTCGTGGAACGGGATCAACCTGTCCAATCCGGGCAGCCATCTGCCGCTGCGGGGCAATGGCAAGGGCGGCTATTTCGGCTGGCCGGTGAGCCCGAAGATGGAGGCGCTGCGCGACCAGTGGTTCGTGGCGGCGGACGAGGCGGCGCAGAAGGCGGTTTGCGACCAGATGCAGGCGCTGGCGTTCGAGGAAGTGCCGTATGTGCCGCTGGGCTGCTACCGCTGGATCTCGGCGATGTCGAACAAGGTGCAGGACGTGGTGCATGCCGGCGGCACGTGTTTCTGGGGGGTGCGCAAGGTCTGACCCGCGGGTGAGGCGATCGCACGGCGCGCCGAGCCGTCGTGCCGCGGGCGGTGCGGTGCTAAAGCGCACCACACCCTACGTGGTTTGTGGGGCCAAGCCTGACCCGGAAGTGCGGTATGACGGACGAAGCGAGCGAGCGGTTGGATGGCGAGGGGCTGGAGCATCCGACCCAGCTCGAAGTCTCGCTGGCGGCGATCCAGGCGAATTGGCGGCAATTGGCCCGCAACGGGCCGACCGCCGCGGTGGTGAAGGCGGATGCGTTCGGGCTCGGCGCAGTGCGGGTCGCGCCGGCGCTGCAGCAGGCGGGGTGCCGGCACTTCTTCGTGGCGCATCCGCAAGAGGCGATCGCGCTGCGCCCGCTGCTGCCGGGCGCGATGCTGGCGGTGCTGAACGGGCTCTGGCCGGGCTACGAGGACGTGCTCGCGGCGCATGACCTGGTCCCGGTGCTCGGCTCGCTGGCGGAGGTCGTGCGCTGGAGCGGGCAGGCGCGGCGGCTGGGGCGCACCTTGCCGGCGCTGCTGCATGTCGATAGCGGGATCAACCGGCTGGGGCTGGCCACGCGGGACGTGGCGGTGCTGGCGGGGGAGCCGGAGCGGCTGGACGGGATCCTGCTGCGCTACATCATGACCCATCTGGCCTCGGCCGAGCAGCCGGACGACCCGGCCAACGAGCGCCAGCGCCTGCGTTTCGCGGCCGCCTGCGCGCAATTGCCGGCCGCGCCGCGCTCGATCGCCAACTCGTCGGGCCTGTTCCTGGGGCCGGGCTTCCAATCCGACCTGGGGCGGCCGGGTGCCGCGCTGTACGGGCTCAACCCGACGCCGGGCCGCGCCAACCCGATGCGGCCGGTGCTGCGGCTGCGCAGCCGGGTGCTGCAGATGCGCGAGCTCGAGCCCGGCGAGGCCGTCGGCTATAACGGGATCTGGACGGCGGCGCGGCCGAGCCGGGTCGCCACCGTCTGCCTCGGCTATGCCGACGGCTATCCGCGGTCGCTGTCCAACCGGGGGGTGGCCTACTTTGACGAGCAGCCGCTCCCGCTGGTAGGTCGCGTGTCCATGGACCTTTCCGTTTTCGACGCAACCGACGCCCCCGCGCTGCAGCCCGGCGACTGGATCGATCTGGTGGGCCCCGGCGGGGTGGACGCGCTGGCCGAGCAGGCTGGCACCAACGGCTACGAAATCCTCACCTCGCTCGGCCGCCGCTACCAGCGCATCTACCGGTGATCCTGCTCGATCTGCTGGGGCTGCTGGGCCGCGCGATCTTGGCTGTGTGCGCGGGCGCGGGGCGGGTGGCGGTGTTCGGGGCGACGGGGCTGTCGCACCTGCTGCGGCCGCCGCTGTATGGGCGCATGTTCGGCCGCGCGTTCATCGAGTTCAGCTTCTTCAGCCTGCCGGTGGTGGCGCTGACGGCGCTGTTTTCCGGCATGGTGATCGCGCTGCAATCGTTCACCGGGTTTTCGCGGTTCAATGCCGAGAGTGCGGTCGCCTCCATCGTGGTGCTGTCGGTGGTGCGGGAGCTGGGGCCGGTGCTGGCGGGGCTGATGGTGGCCGGGCGGGTGGGGGCGGCGATGGCGGCCGAACTCGGCACCATGCGGGTGACCGACCAGATCGACGCGCTGACCACGCTCTCGACCAACCCGATGAAATACCTGGTGGCGCCGCGCCTGCTGGCGGGGATCTTGGCGCTGCCGCTGCTGGTGGTGGTGGCCGACATCCTGGGGGTGATGGGCGGCTTCATCATCGCGGTGCTGAGCCTGGGGCTGAATGCGAGCCTCTACCTCAACAACACGTTCAGCTTCGTCACCACGGCGGACGTGGTGACCGGGCTGGCGAAGGCGGCGGTGTTCGGCTTCCTGGTGGCGCTGATGGGCTGCTACCAGGGCTATAACAGCCGGGGCGGGGCGCAGGGCGTGGGGGCGGCGACGACGTCGGCGGTGGTGGCGGCGTCGATCCTGATCCTGTCCAGCGACTACGTGCTGACGGAGCTGTTCTTTGCCCGCTGAGCTGCAGCCGAAGATCCGCATCCGCGGGCTCACGAAGGCGTTCGGCGACAAGGTCGTGCTGGACGGGGTGGACCTGGACGTGATGCCGGGCACCTCGATGGTGGTGGTGGGCGGATCCGGCACCGGCAAGTCGGTGCTGCTGAAGTCCATCCTGGGGCTGGTGCAGCCGGACGCGGGCAGCATCGAGATCGACGGGCGGGACGTGCTGCGGATGAGCCGGCGGCATCGGGAAGCGGTGAACCAGCATATCGGGATGCTGTTCCAGGCCGGCGCGTTGTTCGACAGCCTGCCGGTTTGGGAGAACGTGGCGTTCGGCCTGCTGGCGCACCGGGCGATGACGCGGGCGGCGGCGCGGCAGCGGGCGGGCGAGGTGCTGGGCCAGGTGGGCCTGGCGGCCAGCGTGGGGGATTTGTCGCCGGCGGAGCTGTCGGGCGGGATGCAGAAGCGGGTGGGGCTGGCGCGGGCGATCGCGGCGCAACCGGAGATGCTGTTCTTCGACGAGCCGACCACGGGGCTGGACCCGATCATGGGCGCGGTGATCGACGGGCTGATCGTGGATTGCGTGAAGCGGCTGGGGTCCACGGCGGTGGCGATCACGCATGACATGGCGAGTGCGGCGCGGATCGGCGACCGGGCGGCGATGCTGTATCGCGGGCGGATCGTGTGGGAAGGCGCGGCGGCGGACCTGCTGCACAGCGGCAGCGCGGTGGTGGACCAGTTCACCCATGGGCGGCGCGAGGGGCCGATCCAGATGGAGCTGCGCAAGTAGCGATGGCGGGGCGTGCGGGCTCGCGCTGGCTGGCCTGCTATGTCCTGCTGGGCGACTTTAGTTCGCTGCCACGGGATCGAGTCCGGGCATGACACCGTGAGCGGCTTGGAGGCCACAGGATGGCTCTTCCCGCCGGCGGGAGAAGGCGCGGCCTACCCGCGCGGGCAGCGCTCCAGCGGGTAGGGGAAGCCGGCGCAGTGCGGGAACGTCACCGTGTTCTCGGTTTGGCGGGCGATATGCAGGTCGTCGGGGTTGTCGCAGCCGAAACCCGCCGGGTCGTCAGCGCTCGGCGTGAAGCGGAACTCGGCGCCCGTGGGGGTGGCGCGCACCGTCTCGATCACGCGCTGCGCCATGCCCGCGGTGGTGAGCGCGGCATGGGCGACCGCGTCCTGCGCGAACACGACGGTGGGCTGGGTGCGGCAGTCCTGCGCGGTCATGCCGTCGAGCACGGGGAACAATCCCCCGGTCCAGGTGCCGAACAGCCAGGCATGGGGCGGCCCGGCCGGGCTGGCGGAGCGTGGGGCCGGCCTGGGTGCGGCGGTGGCGGGCAAGGCGGCGAGGGCGAGCAGGACGGCGGCGGCGTGGCGGCGCATGAAGGACCTCGGGGAAACGGAGCACCAAGCTAGCGGCCCGGCGCCGCCGCATCCAGCCGTTGAGTTCCACGCCGCGGCGTGGCATGGCCTGCTGCATGCTCCGATCCCTGTACCAGCGCGTTCTGCGGCTTGCTGCCAGCCCACGGGCGCCGGCCTGGCTGTTCGGCATTGCGTTTGCGGAAGCGAGCTTCTTCCCGCTGCCGCCGGACGCGCTGCTGATCCCTATGGCGCTGGCCCGGCCGTCGCGGGCGTTGTTCTACGCGCTGGTGGCGACGGCGGGCAGCGTGCTGGGCGGCATGCTGGGTTATCTGATCGGCTACTATCTGTTCAGCCAAGTGGCCGAGCCGCTGCTGCGCTTCTACCACTACCAGGACGCGTTCGCGGCGTTCCAGGCGCGGTTCAACGAATACGGGCTCGAGATTATCCTGATCAAGGGGTTGCTGCCGATCCCGTATAAGATCGTGACGATCGCCTGCGGCGTGGCGAAGTTCGACTTCGCGACCTTCGTCGCCGCCAGCGTGGTGACCCGCGGGGCGCGGTTCCTGCTGTGGGCGGCGCTGCTGAAGGTGTTCGGCGAGCGGGCGCGGACGTTCATCGACCGTCAATTGCCGGCGCTGCTGGCGGCGGCGGCGGTGGCGGCGGTGGCTGGGTTCGTCATGCTGAAATACGTCTGACGGCGCTGGTTCGGCGCACTTGTCAGTGGGCGTGGATAAAATGTAACCTAATGCCTAAAGAAGTGTCGTCCGGAGCCCTTCGTCAGTAGGGGCCCGGCTAGGGAGCATCAGACCATGGACGCCAGCGAGCTGAGTCGCATCCGCACCAGTCCAAAATTCCGTGAGCTGGAGCGCAAGCGCAGCGGCTTCGCGTGGACGCTGTCGGCCGCCATGCTGGTGATCTACATGGGCTTCATCTTCCTGGTGGCGTTTGACCACGACTTGGTGGCGCAGCCGATCGGGCAGGGGCCGCTGACCTTGGCGTTCCCGCTCGGCCTGGGCGTGATCGTGGCGGCGGTGGCGCTCACGGGGCTCTACGTGCTGCGCGCCAACAGCGAGTTCGACCGGCTGACGCGCGAGATCGTGGGCCAAGCCGAGCCGCCCAAGCCGCTGTTCGTCACCCCCCTGGCGGCCAGCGTTCGATGAGGCGGGGGTTGCGGCTGGTTCCTGCCGCGCTGCTGGCGCTGGCGGGCGCCGCGCACGCCGCCGGGCCGGACTTGGGGCAGACGCAGAAGCAGCCGCTGAACGTCACCGCGATCGTGCTGTTCCTGGGCTTCGTGGCGCTCACCCTGTTCATCACGTTTTGGGCGGCCCGGCGCACCAAGTCCGCCGCCGACTTCTACGCGGCCGGCGGCGGCATCAAGGGCTGGCAGAACGGCACGGCGATCGCCGGCGACTACATGTCCGCCGCGTCGTTCCTGGGCATTGCGGGGCTGGTCTACGGCAGCGGCTATGACGGGCTGATCTACTCGATCGGCTTCCTGGTGGGCTGGCCGATCGTGATGTTCCTGATGGCCGAGCGGCTGCGCAACCTGGGCAAATACACCTTCGCCGACGTGGTGAGCTACCGCCTGCAGCAGACGCCGATGCGCATCCTGTCGGCGAGCGGCACCTTGGTGGTGGTGGCGTTCTACCTGATCGCGCAGATGGTTGGCGCCGGGCAGCTCATCAAGCTGCTGTTCGGGCTGGATTATCTCTACGCGGTGGTGCTCGTGGGCGTGCTGATGGTGTGCTACGTGACGTTCGGCGGCATGCTGGCGACCACCTGGGTGCAGATCATCAAGGCGATCATGCTGCTGGGCGGGGCCACCTTGATGGCGGCGCTGGTGCTGGCGCGTTTCGGCTGGAGCCCGACGGCGCTGTTCGCCGCCGCGGTGCAGGTGCATCCCAGGCACGCCGCGATCATGGCGCCGGGGGCGTTCGTCTCGAGCCAGGTGGGCACGATCTCGCTGGGCCTGGGGCTGATGTTCGGCACGGCGGGGCTGCCGCATATCCTGATGCGGTTCTTCACCGTGAAGGACGCCAGGACCGCGCGCACCAGCGTGTTCTACGCGACCGGGCTGATCGGGTATTTCTACATCCTGACCTTCATCATCGGCTTCGGCGCGATCGTGCTGGTGGGGACCAACCCGCAGTTTGCGGCCAACCCGGCGGCGGGCGGCTTCACCATGGCGGCGGCCTTGCGCGGCGGCGGCAACATGCCGGCGATCCATCTGGCGCAGGCGGTGGGCGGGGATGCGCTGTTCGGCTTCATCTCGGCGGTGGCGTTCGCCACCATCCTGGCCGTGGTGTCGGGGCTGACGCTGTCGGGCGCCAGCGCGGTGAGCCACGACTTGTATGCCAGCGTGGTGCGGCGGGGCCGGGTCAGCGATGGCTCGGAGGTGCGGGTGTCGCGCGTGGCCACGGTCGTGCTGGGGGTGGTGGCGATCCTGCTCGGGGTGGCGTTCGAGAAGGTGAACGTGGCGTTCATGGTGGGGCTGGCGTTCGCCATCGCCGCCTCGGCCAACTTCCCGGTGCTGTTGCTGTCGATGTATTGGCGGGGGCTGACCACGCGCGGCGCTGCGGTGGGCGGCTGGCTCGGACTGATCGTGGCGACGGGGTTGACGGTGCTGAGCCCGTCGATCTGGCACGACGTGCTGGGCTTCCCGGCGGGGATTTTCCCCTACAACTCGCCGACGATCTTCTCGATGCCGCTGGCTTTCATCGCGTGCTACGTGGTTTCGGTGATGGACCACAGCCCGCAAGGGTTGGCGGAGTCGGAGCGGTTCGAGGCGCAGTATGTCCGCGCCCAGACCGGTCTCGGCGCGGAGGGCGCTGCCGCGCACTGATTGGCCCGCCCCGCTCCGATCCGCCGCCCCCAAAAAGCCCTCTCCCAGAAGGAGAGGGAGAAGCTAGAGGGAGAGGGAGACGTGGGTCGGCTTGGGAGATCCTTCCGCATCACATACGCCCGCATTCTGTTCTCCCGCCGAACTGTGATCTTGTGACAGGACAACGCTGACACTAGGGTGCGCCCGCCCGACCCCTCCCCCAGGCGCAGCCGAGGACACCATGAGCGCAGAGCCGGCCCCCAAGCGGGTGTTGCTGAAAGTCTCCGGCGAAGCCCTGATGGGGTCGCGCGACTACGGCCTCGATAGCGACACCCTGCTGCGCATCGCGGCCGACGTGGGCGATGTGGTCAATACCGGCGTGCAGGTCTGCCTCGTCATCGGCGGCGGCAATATCTTCCGCGGCATCTCGGCCGCCGCGCGCGGCATGGACCGGGCCCAGGCGGATTACATGGGCATGATCGCCACGGTCATGAACGCGCTCGGCATGCAGAATGCGCTGGAGAAACGCGGCGTGCCGACGCGGGTGCAATCGGCGATCCCGATGGCCAGCGTGTGCGAGCCCTACATCCGGCGCCGGGCGGTGCGGCACATGGAGAAGGGGCGGGTGGTGATCTTCGCCGCCGGGACCGGCAACCCGTTCTTCACCACCGACACCGCTGCGGCCCTGCGCGCGGCCGAGATGGACTGCAGCATGCTGCTGAAAGGCACCCAGGTGGACGGCGTGTATGCCGCCGACCCGCGCAAGAACCCGGACGCCGAGCGCTACGAGCAGCTCACGTATCACGACGTGCTGGCGGGCGACCTCGCGGTGATGGACGCCGCCGCGATCAGCGTGGCGCGGGAGAACGGGCTGCCGATCGTGGTTTTCAACATCCATGCCGCCGGCGCGTTCGCGCAGGTGATGCGTGGCGAGGGGCGCTTCACGACCATCCTCGAAAAGCCGTAGTTTGCGGTATACGGGGTGATGCGGCCGGCCGTGCGCCGCGGCTGCCTGCCTTCCCCACTCACCGTTCCATGAGGTGACGCCGTGCCCGCCGATCTTGCCAGCCTCAAAGCCGACCTCACCCGCCGCATGGATGGCGCCATGGAGACGCTGCGCCGCGACTTCGGCGGGCTGCGCACCGGGCGCGCCAGCCCGGCGCTGCTAGAGCCAGTCAAGGTGGAGGCCTATGGCTCCGAAGTGCCGATCACGCAGGTCGGCACCATCGGCGTGCCGGAATCGCGCATGCTCACCGTGCAGGTGTGGGACAAGACGCTGGTGGGCGCGGTGGAGCGGGCGGTCCGCGACTCCGGGCTGGGGCTGAACCCGGCGTCGGACGGGCAGACCGTGCGGGTGCCGATCCCGCAGCTCACGGCCGAACGCCGGGTCGAATTGGCGAAGGCGGCCGGGCGCTATGGCGAAGGCGCGCGGGTGGCGGTGCGCGGCGTGCGGCGGGACGGGATGGAGCAGGTTCGTGCGGCCGAGAAGAAGCACGACGTGAGCGAGGACGAGGCGAAAACCTGGTCCGACGAGGTGCAGAAGCTCACCGACCAGTATATCAAGCGCATCGACGAGAGCCTGACCGACAAAGAGCGTGAGATCAAGCAAGTCTAGACGCTTAGGGGATGGTTCTGAGACCCGACACAGCGAGCAGGGCGCGGTGATACCCCAGTGAACGTTCAGACCAGCCGCATCGTGCCGGAGACGGCCGACCCCTCGGTGCCCGCCCATGTCGCGGTGATCATGGACGGCAATGGGCGTTGGGCGGCGGCGCGTGGGCTGCCGCGCGTGGCGGGGCATCGCGCCGGCACGCAGGCGGTGCGGCGCACGATCGAGGCGTCGATCAACCGCGGGGTGCGCTGGCTGACGCTGTATGCCTTCAGCAGCGAGAATTGGAGCCGTCCGCCGTCCGAGATCCTCGACCTGACGGGGCTGCTGCGGCACTACCTGCGCCAGGAGCTGGCCGAGTTGAAGCGGGAGGGCGTGCGCCTGCGGGTGATCGGCGAGCGGGATCGGTTCGGCCCGGAGCTGTGCACCGAACTGACCCGGGCGGAGCTGGAGACGATCGGCAACACGCGGCTGAACCTCAACATTGCGCTGTCCTATGGCGCGCGGGGGGAGATTGCCGCGGCCGCCCGCCGTGCTGCCGAAGCCGCGCGGGACGGCACGCTCGACCCGGCGACCCTGGACGAGACGGCGTTCGCCGGGTTGTTGGCCACCGCGGGCATGCCCGACCCGGACCTGGTGGTCCGCACCAGCGGGGAGCACCGGCTGAGCAACTTCCTGCTGTGGCAATGCGCCTATGCCGAGCTGGTGTTCACCGAGGTGCTCTGGCCGGATTTCGGCGCCGCGGAGTTCGACGCGGCGCTGGCCGAGTTCCGCCGCCGCGAGCGCCGCTTCGGGGCCCGCCCTGGCTGACGTACTACCGCCACGCTCCTACTTCTCCCTCTCCCGTCCTACACGGGAGAGGGTCGGGGTGAGGGCTCTTGGGGCATGCACAATCCAGCGAAATCAAGCCATCGCGCCGAAGCATCGCGGCCCCGCACCCTCACCCCGACCCTCTCCCGCCCGCGGGAGAGGGAGCCATTCTCCGGTCAGGACAAAAACCCTCTCCCGCCGGCGGGAGAGGGTTGGGTGAGGGCTCGGCCAACTTCCACTCTGGTGCCTGGGGCCCCTCACCCTGACCCTCTCCCAGAGGGAGAGGGAACTCACCTCACGGCAACCCGCTGGGCGGACCTTCGGTTGCGCGTGCTCTCCGCCCTGGTCGCCGGACCGGTGGCGCTGGCTTGCGTCTGGTTCGGTGGGCGATTGCTGTTCGCGCTCGTGCTGGCCTGCCTGTTCGGCGTGGTGTGGGAGTGGGGCCAGATGTGCCGCTGGCAGGCGCGGCCGCTGCTGTTCGGCGTCGGCTACGCGGCCTGCGCCATGTTCTCGCTGTGGCTCTGGCGGCTGGCGGCCGGGCCGTGGGCGATCTTCTTCCTGTTCGCCGTGGTGTGGTGCAGCGACGTCGGCGCCTACGCCATCGGCCGGGCGGTCGGCGGCCCGCGTTTGGCGCCGGCAATCTCCCCAGGTAAGACATGGAGCGGTGCGGCCGGCGGCCTGGTCGCCGCCGTGGTGGGAGGGGGCTTGGTGGCTGGAAGCTGGAGCGCTAAGGAAGTCATCGCCGCTGTCGTGCTGGGCGTCGCGTCGCAGTTGGGCGACCTGGGCGAGAGCGCGGCCAAGCGGCACTACCGGGTGAAGGATTCGGGCACGCTGCTGCCGGGCCACGGCGGGCTGCTGGACCGGGTGGACGGGCTGCTGGCGGCGGCCATCGTGGCGGGGGCGTTCCTGCTGGTGTCCATCGAGATGGCGCAAGCGCCGTTGGGCCAGTGGTGAGAACCGTCACCGTCCTGGGCAGCACGGGCAGCGTCGGCTGCAGCACGGTGGATTTGCTGACTGCCCATTCCGGCCAGTTCAAGGTGCGCTGCCTCACCGGCGGGCGCAACGTGGCGGCGCTGGCGCAGCAGGCGATCGCGCTGCATGCCGACCGGGCCGTTATCGCCGATCTGTCGTGTTATTCGGCCCTGCAAGAGGCGCTGGCCGGCTCCGGCATTGCCGTGGCGGCAGGGGAGGCGGCGGTGATCGAGGCGGCGTCGGTGCCGGCGGACTGGACTATGGCGGCGATCGCGGGGGCGGCCGGGCTGCCGGCCACCTTGGCGGCGATCCGGCGCGGTGGCGCCATCGCGTTTGCCAACAAGGAGGCGCTGGTGTGTGCCGGCGAGGTGATGCTGCAGGCGGTGCGCGACGCCGGGGCCACCTTGCTGCCGGTCGATTCGGAGCACAACGCGATCTTCCAGGCGATGGCGGAGGGCAATGGCCGCTTCGTGGAGCGGATCACGCTCACCGCCTCGGGCGGCCCGTTCCGCACCGCGAGCCTGGCCGAGATGGCCGCGGCCACGCCGGAGCGGGCGCTGAAGCATCCGGTCTGGTCGATGGGCGCCAAGATCAGCATCGATTCGGCCACCATGTTCAACAAGGGGCTCGAGCTGATCGAGGCGGCCCGGCTGTTCGACCTGCCGGAGAGCCAGGTGGACGTGCTGGTGCACCCGCAGTCGGTGGTGCACGGGCTGGTCGCCTATAGCGACGGCAGCGTGCTGGCGCAGTTGGGCAGCCCGGACATGCGCATCCCGATCGCGCATGCCTTGGCCTGGCCGGCGCGGCTGCCGACCAACTCGCCGCGGCTGGACTTGGCGGCGGTGGCGCGGCTGGAGTTCGCTGCTCCGGATCTGGAGCGGTTCCCGGCCTTGCGCCTGGCGCGCGATGCCTTGCGCGCGGGTGGGGGCGCCCCCACCATCCTCAATGCTGCCAACGAGGTGGCGGTTGCGGCGTTCCTGGCGCGGGAGATCGGCTTCCTGGAGATCGCGTTCGTGGTGGAGGCGGTGCTGGATCGGCTGGGCGCCCCGGAAGCGGCCTCGCTGGACAGCGTCTTGGCGCTCGATGCGCTCGGGCGGCAGGTTGCGGCGGATGTGATTGCGGCGGGACGGTCCACGCCGCGGCGTAAGGATGTGGCGTGATGACGTTTTTGCCCGACGCGGTGCGCACCATTGTGTCGTTCGTGGTGGTGCTCGGAGTGTTGGTGTTCATCCACGAGATGGGGCACTACCTGGCGGCCCGCTGGCGCGGCATTCATGTCGAGGCGTTCTCGATCGGCTTCGGCCGGCCGATCGCGCGCTGGACCGACCGCGTCGGCACCGAGTGGCGGCTGTGCTGGCTGCCACTGGGCGGCTACGTGAAGCTGCATGGCCAGGAGCGGCCGCAGGACGTGCCGGAGGAGGTGCGCGCCACGTGGTTGCCGGGGCGGACGTTCCACGAAAAGGGCGTAGGTTCGCGCGCCATCGTGGTGGCCGCCGGGCCGATTGCGAACTTCGTGCTCGCGGCGGTGCTGTTCAGCATCATCTTCAGCATCCAGGGCGAGCCTGGTGAGCCGGTGGTGCAATCGGTGGTGCAGAACTCCGCCGCCGCTGCCGCCGGGTTGCAGCCCGGGGATCGGGTTACGGAGATAAATACTCGTAGAATCACCGGGTTCGAGGACATTGTTCAGATCGTTTCCGCCAGCCCGGGCAAGCCGCTGACGGTGACGGTGCTGCGGAACGGGGCGTTGCAGACCCTTCCGGTGACGCCGGCCTCGATCGACGATGGCGGTGGCGGCAAGATCGGCCAGTTGGGCATCACGGGCGCGCTGCGTCCGGTGGGTCCGTTGCGGGCGGTGCGCGATGGTGCGGTGCACACCTGGAGCGTCGCGGTGCAGACCTTGGCGGGGGTGGGCGAGATCATCACCGGGCAGCGCGGCACGGCGGGGTTGGGCGGGCCGCTGAAGATCGCGCAGCTGTCCGGCCAGGTGGCGGAGCACGGGATTGGCAGCCTGGTGTCGTTCATTGCGCTGCTGTCGGTCAATCTCGGGCTGATCAACCTGTTCCCGATCCCGATTTTGGACGGCGGTCACCTGGTGTTCTACGCCTTCGAGGCGATCCGCGGGCGGCCGCTGCCGGCGCGCGCGCAGGAGTATGGCTTCCGCGCCGGGCTGGCGCTGATTGCGTGCATCTTCCTGTTCGTGACGTGGAACGACCTGACCAGTTTCGGCCTGTTCCGCTGGGTGGCCGGGCTGATCGGGTAGCCCCCGCTCCGCACCCTCACGTAGCCCCCGCTCCGCACCCTCACCCCGACCCTCTCCCGCCCGCGGGAGAGGGAGGCACTGTCGAGTAGCGCTAAAAAGCCTCTGTATCAAACGTGAATCAATGACGCGTGGCTCTTGGCGGCGGGGCGGGAGTCTGCCTACAAGCGCCGGTCCCCGGGGGGTTACCGTCGTTGTCGCGCATCCGCCTAGTCCTATTGACGACCGTTTGCCTGACAGTGATCAGCGGTGACCTCACGGTCGGCGCACAATCGCCCGCACCGCAGCCGCCAGCTGCGGCCGCCTCTCCCAGCGCAGCACCCGACGCGAGCCAACCGGCCCGGCCCGGCCGGCCAGCGTCCCGGCGCCGGAGCCTGGCCGCCGAGCCAGCCGCCGCCAGCGGGGAGACGATCAGCGCCATCCGCATCGTCGGCAACGAGCGCATCGAGTCGGGCACCATCCTGTCCTACATGCTGGTCGGGCCCGGCGACCCAGCCAACCCGGACCTGATCGATCGCAGCCTCAAGACGCTGTTCGCCACCGGGCTGTTCAGCGACGTCACCATCACGCGGGACGGCTCGGCGCTGGTGGTCAAGGTGGTGGAGAACCCGCTGGTGAACCGCGTGGCGTTCGACGGCAACCATGCCATCGGCGACGACGCGTTGCGCGCGCTGGTGGAACTGCGCCCCCGCTCGGTGTTCACGCCGGAGGTCGCCCGCTCCGACCGGCAGAAGATCCTCGACGCCTATGCCAAGAAGGGCCGCTACGGCGCGACCGTCGAGCCGAAGATCATCCGCTTGCCGCAGAACCGCGTCGACGTGGTGTTCGAGATCAACGACGGCGTGGCAACGCTGGTGAGTCGCATCACCTTCGTCAACAACCATGCTTTCGGTGAGCAGCGGCTGCGCGAGATCATCGAGTCCCGCGAGTCGGCCTGGTATCGCTTCCTGTCCAACAGCGACGTCTACGACCCGGCGCGCATCGAATACGACAAGGAGTTGCTGCGCCGCTTCTACCTCAAGAACGGCTATGCCGACTTCGAGGTGAGGGACGCCACGGCCGAACTGGCGCCTGACCGGTCTTCGTTCTTCGTCACCTTCACGCTCAACGAGGGCGCGCAGTACCGCGTCTCGTCCATCACCGTGAACTCGAGCCTGCCCGCGCTGACCAGCGCGATGCTGATGCCGCTGGTGGAGCAGCAAAAGGGCGAGATCTACGACGGCGACGCCATCGAGCGCAGCGTGAACGCGATGCAGGACGCGGCGCAGGCGCGCGGGGTGAATTTCGTGCTGGTGCGCCCGCGCATCGCGCGCAACCGCGACAAGCACACGGTGGACCTGGTGTTCGACGTGACGGAAGGGCCGCGGGTGTATGTCGAGCGCATCGACATCACCGGCAACACCCGCACCAAGGACAAGGTGATCCGCCGCGAGATGCAGGTCGCGGAGGGCGACGCGTACAACCCGGTGGCGATCCGCCGCTCCCGCCAGCGGCTGACCGAGCTGGGCTACTTCAATTCGGTCAACATCACGCAGACGCCGGGCAGCACGGCCGACAAGGCCATCGTGGACGTAGCGGTGGACGAGAAGGCGACCGGCGAACTCAGCTTCGGCGGCGGCTTCTCGACGGACGCGGGCGCGCTGCTGAGCGCCGGGTTGCGCGAGAAGAACCTGATCGGCACCGGCATCGACTCCTCGCTGAACGGAACCTTGGCGCAGCGGCGCTCGGAGATCGACCTGTCGGCCACCGACCCGTATTTCCTGGACCGCAACCTGGTCGGCGGGTTCGACATCTTCCACGTCAGCAACAACAACCAGAACATCTCCGGCTACAACGAGTCGCGCACCGGCCTGTCGCTGCGCACCGGCTACCAGATCAACCCGCACCTCACCCAGGCCGTCACGTATTCAGCCGTCGAGCGGAACGTCGACAACGTCAACGAGGGCGCCAGCCTCTACATCCTGAACTCGGCCGGCGGTTCGTTCCTGTCCCAGGTGGGGCAGACGCTGACCTTGGACTACCGGGACAGCCGGGTGGACCCGCATAGCGGCTTCGTTCTTCGCTACGGGCTGGACGTGGCGGGGCTGGGCGGCACGGCGCATTACGTGCGCAACAAGGTGGATGGCACCTACTTCATCCCGTTCGACCGCTTCACCGGCAACAGCGACTGGGGCTTGGCGATTTCGGCCAGCGGCGGCTACCTGACCGATCTCGGCTCCTCGCAGGAGAACCTGATCGACCGCTTCTTCCTGGGCGGCGACAACTTGCGCGGCTTCCAGTCGGGCGGGGCCGGGCCGCATACGGTTCCGCGGACGGACTTGGACAGTCAGGACCCCAAGACGCTGGGACAAGGCAGCATCGTTTATGGCAGCGACAGCGTGGGCGGCCGGCTGATCTACACGCAATCGACCGAGCTGCACTTCCCGCTGCCGGTCTCGGCGGACCTAGGGGTATCCGGCCGCGCTTTCGTGGATGCCGGCGGCTTGGCGCAGGTCAAGCAGCAGGGCGCGCTGTTCGCCTACAACATCTATGACCAGCCGGTTGCCGGCGGGGTGATCCAGAAGCTCTACCACCCGAACAACCTGTCGCCCCGGGTCGGTGCCGGGGTCGGCGTGTCTTGGAAGACTCCGTTCGGGCTGATCAATATCGACTTGGCCGACCCCATCGTGAAGCAGAAATACGACCAGACGCAGATCTTCCGGTTCGGCTTCGGCACCCGGTTCTAAGGTGAGCAAAATGATGTCTTTCCGCCCCGCCAAATTCTCCGTGACGTTGCGGTATGGGGCCGTGGCCGCTGCGATGCTGCTGCAGCCCGGCGTGGCCGCGGCGCAGGGCTACTTCATCCCGCCGCAGAACGCGCAGCGGGCTGCCCCGGGCGGCGCCCCGGTGGCCCGCCCGGCGCCGCGGCCGCCCGCACCGGTGCAGCAGTCGTTGCCGCCGCCGCCGCCGGTGGAGATCCCGAGCGGGCTGCCCGGCGTGCCGAGCAGCGATGCCGACCAGCCGGACCAGACGGCGGCGGCGCAGATGCCCAACCTGCCTGTGCCGGAGTTGCCGCCGCTGCCCAAGGGCACCACGCCGCCGGCGCCGATCATCGGTGTGCTGGGGGTGCCGGAGATCATGCGCGCGGCCACCGCCTCGCAAGAGGTGGAGAAGGTCATCACCGAGCGGCGCCAGAAGCTGCAGGAGGATGCGCAGAAGGGCCAGGCGGTTTGGCACGACATGCAGCAGCAGCTTTCGGCCGACCGCGCCACGATGAATCCCGAGCAGATCCGCGGCAAGGAACGTGAGCTGCAGGAGCGCATCACCGCCGACCAGAAGAACTGGCGTGACCGCAACCGCATCATCCAGGAGACGGCGCAATATTCGCTCAACCAGATCGAGCGCACCCTGATCGCCGTGATCCGGCAGGTGGCGGAGAGCCGCGGCATGAACCTGGTGCTGCACCGGGCGCAGGTGGCGCTGAACGTCAACGAACTCGACATCACCGACCAGGTGACGCAGCAGATGAACAAGGTGATGCCGTCCATCACCATCGCGCCGGACGGGGTGTCGCCGCTGGCGCAGAACACGCCGCCGGCTGCAGGATCGGCGGCACCCACCCCGACGCCGGCCTCCGCGCCGCCGTCGAGCCCGCCGCCGGCGCGCCATTAGCCACGCGGGTGCCCTGATGGTTGCCGCCGCGGCGACGGGGGATGCGCGGTTCTTCGCCCGCACCGGCCCGCACCCGCTGGACGCGGTGGCTCAGACGGCGGGCGGCACCGTCGTGGCGCCGCCGCGCCTGCTGACCGAAGTGGCGCCGCCGGGCCTGCTGACCGAAGTGGCGCCGCCGCGCCTGCTGACGGAAGTGGCGGCGCCGCGCCTGCTGAGCGGGGTGGCGCCGCTGCAGAGCGCCGAGCCGGACCAGGTCAGCTTCCTCGACAACCGGCTCTATGCCCCCCTGCTGGCGCAGACCCGCGCCGGCGCCGTGATCGTCCATCCGGACCTGGCGAGCCGGGTGCCGCCGGATGCGGTCGCAATCGTCACGGCCGAGCCCTATCTCGGCTGGGCCCGGGTGGCGGCGCTGTTCCACCCGCCGCCGCCGTTGCAGCCGGGCATCCATCCCGCCGCGGTGATCGACCCGGCGGCGCAGGTGGACCCGACGGCGGAGATCGGGCCGCTGGTGGTGGTCGGGGCGGGCGCCATCATCGGGCCGCGCTGCCGGGTCGCGGCGAGTGCGGTGATCGGGGCTGGCGTGGTGCTGGGCCCGGATTGCCGGATCGGCGCCTCGGCCTCGCTGTCGCATGCGATCTTGGGGGCGCGGGTCTACGTCTACCCGGGGGCGCGAATCGGGCAGGAGGGGTTCGGCTTCGCCCAGGGTCCGCAGGGCTTCGTCAGCGTGCCGCAACTCGGCCGCGTGCTGATCGAGGACGACGTGGAAGTGGGCGCCAACAGCACGGTCGACCGCGGCTCGGCGCAGGACACGGTGATCGGCGCCGGGTCTCGCCTCGACAACCTGGTGCAGATCGGGCACAACGTCCGCCTCGGGCGTTGCTGCGTTGTCGCGGCGCAGGCAGGCATCTCGGGGTCCACCGTCTTAGAGGATTTTGTGGTGGTTGCGGGACAGGCGGGCCTCAGCGGGCATCTGCATATCGGTGCGAAGGCCCGGATCGGCGCCAAAGCCGGCGTGATGCGGGATGTGGCGGCCGGTTCGGACGTGCTGGGAGCCCCTGCGATGCCGGTGCGTGAGTTCTTCCGCAACGTGGCCGTGCTGCGCAAGCTGGCCGGGCGGGATAAGGGGGGGCGAGAGCAGGGCTGAGCATGGATACCAACCTGCCGGCGAGCGTGAGCCCCGAGGTGCTGGACATCGCGCGCATCATGCACGCCATTCCGCATCGCTATCCCATGCTGATGATCGACCGTGTGGTGGAGCTGTTTGCCGACCGCTCGGCGGTTGGCATCAAGAATCTTTCTGCCAACGAGAGCTTCTTCCAGGGCCACTTTCCTAGCCATCCGGTGATGCCCGGCGTGCTCATCATCGAGAGCATGGCGCAGACCGCGGCGGTGCTGGTGGTGGAAACCCTGGGCCCGGACGCGGCGGGCAAGCTGGTGTATTTCATGACCATCGAGAGCGCCAAGTTCCGCCGCCCCGTGGTGCCCGGCGACCAACTCCGGCTGAACGTGGTCAAGGAGCGCAGCCGCGGCAACGTATGGCGCTTCCATGGCGTCGGCACCGTGGATGGCGCGTCCGTGGCGGAGGCGACGTTCTCGGCGATGATCATGGACCGGCAGTTGCCGCAGCCGTAGCCGCTCGTGGGACTTAAAACGGCCGCAATCGGGTGCGCGAGGTGCGCGCAGCCTCCGCACCAGCAGAAAGGCGGGTAAGTCCATGCCGTCCACGGCTTCCATCCCAGCGCGGGCGCCCGCCGCGACCATCCACCCGACCGCGACCATCCACCCGACCGCGATCGTCGCCCCGGGCGCCCGGCTGCACGAGGGGGTGGAGATCGGCCCGTGGTGCACCGTGGGGCCGGACGTGGAATTGGGCGCGGGCGTGCGGCTGATCAGCCACGTGGTGGTGGATGGGCATAGCTCGGTGGGGGAGGGGGCGGTGCTGTATCCGTTCTGCACCGTGGGGATGGCGCCGCAGGACCTGAAATACCGCGGCGAGCCGACGCGCTGCAGCATCGGCGCGCGCACCCAGGTCCGCGAGCACTGCACCATCCATCGCGGCACCATGACCGGCATTGGCGAGACCCGAGTGGGGGCGGATTGCCTGCTGATGGCGGTGGTGCACGTCGCGCATGACTGCGTGCTGGGCGACGGCGTGATCATCGCCAACAACGTGGTGATGGGCGGGCATGTGGAGATCGGTGCGGGGGCGGTGATCGGCGGGGCGGCGGCGTTGCACCAGTTCGTGCGCATTGGCCGCGCGGCGATGATTGGCGGCGTTTCCGGCGTGGAGGCGGACGTGGTGCCATTCGGCAGCGTGCTGGGCAACCGGGCGCGGCTCGCTGGGCTGAACGTGATCGGCCTGCGCCGTCGCGGCGTGGACAAGGCGCGGCTGCACACCATCCGGCTGGCGTTCCGCACCCTGTTCGGCGGCGAGGGTGTGTTCGCGACCCGGCTGGAGACGGTGCGGGCGGAGTGGGGCTGGGAGCCGCTGGTGGCGGAGATGCTCGATTTCGCGACCGGGCCGAGCAAGCGCGGGCTGATCCGGGCGGCGCTGACGGCGGAAGAGGAGTGAGGCGCGGCCACTTACTGGAAAGCTCCCTCTCCCGCTTGCGGGAGAGGGCTGGGGTGAGGGGCCCTTGGCACAAGGCGGCTGTTTCTTCGCTGGCGGCAGCCACCCTCACCCCGCCCTCTCCCGCCAGCGGGAGAGGGAGACTGGCAGTGGGTATTGCTCTCGCTCTCCCCCACTAGCCCGCTCGGGATCATCGCCGGCGGCGGCCCGTTGCCCGCGGGTGTGGCGGCGGCCGCGCAGTCCGCCGGGCGCCCGGTTCACCTCGTGGCGCTCGAAGGCTACGCCGACACGGCCCTCCTGGCGCCGTATCCACACACACCCGCCCGGCTGGGCGCCGTCGGCCACATCCTGCAGACACTGCGCGCCCACGAATGCCGGGATATCGTGCTGGTCGGCCCGGTGCGCCGGCCCTCCCTGCTGCACCTGCGGCCCGACGCCGAGGGCGCGCGGCTGCTGGCGCGCATTGGCCGCGCCGCGTTCACCGGCGATGACGGCTTCCTCGCGGCCATCGTGCGCGTGCTGGGCGAAGAGGGCTTCCACGTGCTGGGCGCCCACGAAATCCTGACCGAGGCGCTCGCCCCCGCCGGGCTGCTGAGCCAGGCCGCGCCGGACGCGGCGGCCGAGGCGGACATCGCCCGCGGCGTCGCAGTGGCGCGCGCCTTGGGCATGGTGGATGTCGGGCAGGGCTGCGTGGTGCAGCAGGGCATCGTGCTCGCGGTGGAAGCCATCGAGGGCACCGACGCCATGCTCGCCCGCGCCGCCGAGCTGTGCCGCCCCGGGCCCGGCGGTGTGCTGGTCAAGCTGGTGAAACCCGGGCAGGATCGCCGCGCCGACCTGCCGACCTTGGGCCCGCGCACGATTGATGCGGCGGCGGGAGCCGGGCTGCGTGGTGTTGCGTTCGAGGCAGGCGGTACCCTGTTTACCGACCGGGCTGCTTGCGTGGCCCGCGCCGATGCCGCCGGGCTGTTCCTGCTCGGCCTTGATCCACCAACCGGAGCGACGCCATGAGCCGTTACCTGCACACCATGATCCGCGTGAAGGATCTGGATAAGAGTGTCGACTTCTACACCCGCCTGATGGGCATGAAGGAGCTGCGCCGCAACGAGGTGCCCGGCGGCCGCTATACGCTGGCTTTCGTGGGGTTCGAGAGCAACCCCGAGCAGGCCGAGATCGAGCTGACCCACAACTGGGACCAGGAGACGCCGTATGACGTCGGCAGCGGCTTCGGCCACTTCGCCGTTGGCGTGCCGGACGTGGCGGCCGCCTGCGAGGAGGTCACCGCTGGCGGCGGCAAAGTGACCCGGCCGGCCGGCCCGGTGAAGCACGGCACGACGATCATCGCCTTCGTGGAGGACCCGGACGGCTACAAGATCGAGCTGATCCAGCGCAGTCATTGAGCCCACAACCGCCGCATCTAACTAATAACCCTCTCCTTCTGGGAGAGGGTTGGGTGAGGGGCAGCGGGATGGACGATCGTGCGTGGACCCCTCACCCCGACCCTCTCCCAGAGGGAGAGGGAGAAGAATGGCTTTCCTAGCAAATCTGAACGTCCCCACCCTCACCGACCTGGTCGGCGGCACGGTGCGCATTGGCGTCACCGGCCTGGCGCGGGCGGGCAAGACCGCCTTTCTCACCTCGGTCGCTGCCAACCTGCTGGCGATGGGCGCGGGACTGCCCACCTTGCCGGCGCTGGCCGCGCGGCTGGGGGGCCGCAAGCTCGGCGTGCGGCTGGCCCCGGCCGGCGCCCACAGCGTGCCGCGCTTCGACGAACGCGCCCACCTGCAGGCGCTCGCGGCCGACCCGGCGGCCTGGCCCGGCCGCACCGGCGCGGTCTCGCTGCTGGCGCTCGAACTGACCGTGCCGCGCGCCGGGCTGGCCGCCGCCTTGCCGGCCCGCACGCTGCGGCTCGAACTGCTGGACTATCCCGGCGAGTGGCTGCTCGACCTGCCCCTGCTGGACGTCGATTTCGCCACCTGGTCGGAGCGCACCCTGGCGCGGCTCGACGACTATCCCGCCGCGCGCGGCTTCCTCCAGTTCAGCGCCGGGCTGCCGGGCAGCGCCGGGCGGGACGAGTCGCTCGCGGCCGTCGGGCATCGCCTCTACCGGGAGGCGTTGCACCGCCTGCGCGACGAGGCCGGGCTCTCCATGCTGCAGCCCGGCCGCTTCCTCATGCCGGCGCCGGGCGCCGAGCCGCCCTGGATGGCGTTCTTCCCCCTGCGCGGCCGCGGCGGACTCGCGGGCTTGCTCGGCGAGCGCTATGACGCCTACCGCAATGCCGTGCGGCAGGACCTGGTGTCTCCCCTGTTTGGCCATTTGGACCGCTTGGTCGTGCTGGCGGACGTGTTGAGCGCGCTCGCGGCCGGACGGGACAGCTTTGCCGACGCCCAGGCGAGCCTGGCCGCCGCTGCGGGAGCGTTGCGCTGGTCGTTTTCCTGGACGGACGCGTTGAGCAGCCTGCTGCAACTCCGCCTGCCGCCGCCGCGCATCCGCCGGGTCGCTTACGCCGCCACCAAGGCGGACCATGTCGCCAGCCGGCAGCGCGGCAACCTGCGGGCGCTGATGGCGGCGCTCACGGCGGGGGGCGGGGACATCGCGGCCCGCCACTTCGCCATCGCTTCGATCCGCTGCACCGAGGACGCCACCATGCGGCTGGACGGGCGCAGCGTGTCGGCGGTGCGCGGGCGGATCGCGGGGCGCGGCGTGGGCCTGTCCTATCCCGGCGAGGTGCCGGACAGCCCGCCGGACGACGCGTTCTGGGCCGGCGAGTTCTTCGACCTGCCCGAGTTCGAGCCCACCACGCTACTTGGCGGCGGCCGTGCCGGGGTGCCGCAGATCGAGCTGGACGCGCTGCTCGCCTTCTTGCTGGACGACGTGCTGTGAAGGCCGGCCCGCGCGTGGTGATCGAGGACCCGCAAGCGCCGAAGCTCGCGCCGCCCGAGCTGGCGGTGGAGCCGCTGGCGGACAGCACGCCCCGGGCGGGGGGTGGCGCCTCTGTCCTGGCCGGGGTCGCGGTGCTTATGATCGGGCTGGCGGCGCTGCAGACCGGCAATTTCGCCGCCGCGCAGTTCCAGCGCGCCGCCTGGCTGGGCTGGCTGACGGTGGCCGTGGCGGTCGGCGGCTTCGGGCTGCTGCTCGCGGGCGTGTGGCGGGAGCTGCGGGGGCTGTTCGCGCTCGGCCGGGTGGACCGGCTGCGCGCGGCCTTCGCCAGCCGGGATGGCGGCCGCATCCATGCCGCCGCGCGCAGCTGGGTGGCGACCTTGCCCGAAGCCGAGACGCTGCGCCCGGCGATCGACGCGGCCAACGACCCGGACGCCATCGTCGCCTTGCTGCGGGCGGGGCCGGAGGCGGCGTTGCGCTCCCGGGCAGACGCGCTGGGCCGCACCGCCGCGTTCCAGATGGCGGCCGCGATCGCCGCGACCCCCACGCCCTCGCTGGCGGCGCTGCTGATCGCCTGGCGCGGCGTGCGGTTGGTGCGGCAGGTGGCGACGCTCTACGGCATGCGGCCGGGGCTGTTCGGCACGCTGGGGCTGCTGCGGCGGACGATGCTGTCGGCGGGGCTGGTCGCCGGGTCGGAGGCCGCGATCAACGTGGCGGCGCATGCTGTACTGAGCAACCCGCTGCTGGTGCATGCGCTGGGCGAGATGGCGGGGGCGGGCGTTGCGGCCCGGCGCATCGTGCTGCTGGCGCGCGCCACCTCGGTCGCGTGCAGCCCGCTGCCGCCGGAATGAGGCGATGCGCATGACGAAGACGCTGCGGATGCGGTCCTTCCACGTGCTCCGCCCGGATCAAGTCCTTCCGGATTCACACATCGTCTGACCGGAGAATATCTCCCTCTCCCGCGGGCGGGAGGGTCGGTGTGAGGGTGCGACGGCCACGATGCCTCGGAGCAGTGGATTGTTTACGCTGGATTGTGCATGCCCAAGGGGCCCTCACCCCGACCCTCTCCCGTGTAGGACGGGAGAGGGAGAAGGGAGGATTATCTAGCAGCAGTCGCGTGTCCGGCAGCCAGGACGCGGCCATGGTGGCAGGCGCGGTCTGCCGCGGTGGGCCAGACTTGGATGGCCGCCGGGTCGATGCTGATGCGGCAGGGGCCGAGCGCGGGCGGGGGGCCGGGGTTGGCCATGGCTTGCAGCACCGCGCTGCCGAGCTGCAGCGTCAGCCGCCGCTGCCCGGCCCGCGCCTCGCCGATGGAGAGGATGGCCGCCGCATAGTCCCCATCGGGGGCCACGCGGATGCTGGTTGGCTGCACCGCCCAACCCACCGGGCCGGGCGGCAGCGGGGGGCCGGCGACGGCGATGCGCACGCCGCCGAGATCAATCCAGCCGGCCGCCACGGCGTGCCCGGTGGCCAGGTTCTCGGCGCCGAGCAGCCCGGCGACGGTTTGGCTGGCCGGGCGCTGGAACACCGCCGAGACCGGCCCGGCCTGCAGCACCCGCCCGGCCTCGAGCACCAGCACCTCGTCAGCCAGCAACATCGCCTCCGCCGGGTCGTGCGTGACCAGGATGGTGGTGGCGGGGATCTCGTCCTGCAACGCACGCAGTTCCTCGCGCAGGGCGGCGCGGAGCGGGGCGTCGAGGGCGGAGAACGGCTCGTCCAGCAGCAGCAGGCCGCACGGGCGGGACAGCGCGCGCGCCAGGCCGACGCGCTGCTGCTGCCCCAGCGACAGCTCCGCCGGCGTGCGGTGCTCGAGCCCGGCCAAGCCCAGACGCTGCGTCCAATGCGCGGCGAGCCGGTCGTCGGCGCCGGCGCCGAAGCGGATTTGTCGGCGGACGGGCAGGTGGGGCAGCAGCGCGTAGCTCTGCGGCAGGTAGCCGACCGAGCGGAGATGCGGCGGCAGTGCCGCCAAGTCCTGCCCCGCCAGGGTGAGGACCTGCTGCGACGCCCGGTCGACGCCCGCGATCAGCCGCAGGGTGGCCGTCTTGCCGGAGCCGGAGGCGCCCAGGATGCAAAGCCGCCGCGCCTCGGTGCGCCAAGCCACGTCGAGGTTGAACTCCGCCCGGCGCCACTGGAAGGCGAGCTGGAGCGCGCGGGGCGGGTGCGGCACGGCGGTTGCGGGCCGTGGCGCCGGCACCATGGTGGGTGCGGTCGGGGCAGGCGCGCGGCGGGTGGGGCGTTCGGCGCGCAGGCTGGCCGCCATCACCAGCACGGCCACCCCGACCGTGGGCAGCAGGATGGGCAGCATCGCGGGCAGGCCCTCGCCGCCGAACGCGACGTAGCTGTAAACCGGCAGGGAGTAGGGGTGGTAGGCCACCATCACGGTCGCGCCGAACTCGCCGAACGCGCGCAGCCAGGTGAGCAGCAGCCCCGCCCAGATCCCGCGCGCTGCCAGCGCCAAACTGACCCGGCGGAACACCGCGCCGGGCGGGTGGCCGAGCGTGGCGGCGACGTCCTCGAGCGCCGGGTCGATGGCGCGGAAGGCGGAACGGGCGGCGATGACGAGGAATGGGGCGGCGACGAACGCCTCCGCCAGCACCACGCCGGCGAAGGAGTCGGTGAGCGCGCCCCCGGTGAGCCGGCCGAGCGGGCTGGCGTAGCCGAACAGAAACAGCAGCAGGGTGCCGCTGGCGAGCGGCGGCATGGCGAGCGGCAAGTGCACCAGGAAGCTGACCGCGCCCATTGCCCGGCCGGGCCCGCGAGCCAGTAGGTAGCCGAGCGGGATGCCGCCCAAGGCCACCAGCAGCGTCGCCAGGGTGGCGCTGGCGAGCGAGACGACCACGGCCGATGTGAGCGCCGGGAGGTCGGCATGGCGCCAGTCCGCCAGGCCCAACTGCCCGGCACCGGCCAGGAATGGCGCGACCAGGTAGAGCGCCAGCAGCCCGCCCAGCAGCGGCAGGACCGCCGGCAGCGTGCGGGCGCCGGGCTGGCTCAGGGCAGGTGGACGGCGGCCGGCATCTGCTTGGCATCACCCGTGACGGTGGGGCGGACCGTGTCCAGGCCGTGCTGCGCCATCAGCGCCTTGCCCGCCGGGCCGAGCAGGAAGTCGACGAACTGGGCTGCCGCTTCAGGGTGGGGCGCGTCGCGCGGGATGGTGATGGTGTAGTGGGCGCTGAGCGCGACCTCGGGCGGGAGGGGGATGGCGGCGATGTGCAGGTCGGCGGTCTCGGTGGAGTAGAAGAAGCCCACGTCCAGCTCGCCCGATTGCAGGCGGCCGATCAGGTTCTCCTCCGGGAGCACCTGGGCGGGGTTCTCCTCGCCGCCCAGCACGTCGGCGGCCAGGCCGGGCTGGTGGTAGAGCTGCTCGGCATGGTCGAGCAGTTCGACGGTGAGGGCGCCTTTCGGGTCCAGCTTCGGGTCGCTGCGGCCGATATGGATGCCGGGCTCGCGCAACACCTCGTACCAGGGCTTGGTCTTCAGGTCGGCGGCGAAGCGGCTGTTCGGGTTGTAGCCGATCAGCAGGGGGGACTGGGCGAAGGTGACATACCAGCTCACCCAGTCGTCGTTGGCGGTGCCCATCAGCGAGTCGTTTACCTTGGGGCTGGCGCTGATGAAGACGTCGGCCTGGCGCAGCTTGCCCTTGATCTGGTTTGCCAGCGCGTTGGACCCGGCCGCGAAACCGCGGAAGGTGTCGCCGCTGGCGTGGTCGAAGGCGGGGCCGACCCCGTGTTCCATCAGGTTGGTGAGCGAGCCGGCATAGAGCACGTCCAGATCGGCGGCGTGAGCCATGGCCGGAGCGAGCGCCAGGCTGGCGGCGAGGAGGGATTTCAGCATGCGAACGTCCAGCGGTGGTTATGACGCCGCGGATATAGCGGGTGTTCGCTGCTGCGACTACTGCCGCTGCTTTCCTCTCCCTCTCCCGTTCTTTGCGGGAGAGGGCCGGGGTGAGGGCTCTTAGGCTACCGCAGGGCCTGCTGGCGGCTTTCGCACCCTCACCCCGACCCTCTCCCGCCCGCGGGAGAGGGAGAAGAGGTCGTTCTAGTACCTCTTATAGGGCAGGAACTTGCCGGATAGGCCGATCTTGACCCGGTCGCCCTTCTGGTCGGGCTGGCGCTCCATGGTCATGTCGAAATCGATCGCGGACATGATGCCGTCGCCGAACTCCTCGTGGATCAGCTCCTTCCACGTCGTCCCATACACGCTCACCAGCTCGTAGAAGCGGTAGATCAGCGGGTCGGTCGGGACCTCGGTGGGCAGCGAGCCGCGATAGGGCGCCTGGGTCAGCAGATCGATCTCGGCGGGGGTGAGATCGAACATCACGCCGGCCTTTTCCGCGGTCTCGGACGTCATGGACATTTGCCCGAGGCATGCGGCGCAGACCCAAACCGGGGAATGGCCGAGCTTTTCCGCCACTTGCGGCCAGGTCCAGCCCTTGGCCTTCTTGGCGGCGACGATCTTGTGGCCCAGCGCGGTCTTGGCTTCGTTCATGCTGTGCGCTCCATGCTGAGGCCCTGGTTGGAGCAAGGGATATGCCAGGCCCGCCGCCAAGGCTGGCAGCGCAGGCGCCCGCCGCAGCAGCACGGTTCTTAGGCAGACAGAAAGGTCTGTGCGCTCTTTCTGGCCATCCGGTGCCAGGGTAGCACCGGGATGGGAATGGCCATAGAACGGAGCCCTGGGGGCAAAGGTCACGACATGCAATCACCAATACGGGTTCACACGCCGGGCTGGGTCACCGAGTTCAAAGCCTTCATCATGCGCGGCAACGTGGTGGACCTGGCGGTCGGCATCATCATCGGCGCCGCCTTCACCAGCATCGTTGCAAGCCTGGTCAAGGATATCTTCACGCCGGTGCTCGGTTTGTTGCTGGGCGGGGTGGATTTCACCAACCTGTTCATCACCCTCAAGGGCCCGGCGCAGCCGACGCTGGATGCCGCGCAGAAAGCCGGCGCCGTGACGCTGAATTTCGGGCTGTTCCTGAACGCGGTGATCCAATTCCTGATCGTGGCGTTGGCGATCTTTGCGGTGGTGAAGCTGCTGAGCGCGTTCCAGCGCAAGGAGGCGGTCGCCGCGACGGTGCCGCCGGAGCCGACGCGCAGCGAGGTGTTGCTGGAGGAGATTCGCAACGCGCTGGTGGAGCGGCCGCGACTGTCGGCGGAGTGACGTTCAGGCAGCGCGGCGGTTTGTGACCACCACCCTCACCCAACCCTCTCCCAGAGGGAGAGGGCTTCTCTAGAGGCGGGTGAGGGGGTGAGGGTTACTGCTGGCTTTGCTGGGCGGCGGCGGCGCGCTTCTTCTTGACGGCCTCGTGGTGGCCCACGGCGCAGCCGGCGGCGGCGCCCAACACGCCGTGATGGCCCGCCACGTGGCCGGCAACGCCACCCACCGCCGCGCCCGAGACGCAGCCAATGGCGTGCGCCTGCGGGGCGGCAAATCCAATCGTCAGAACGGCGGCGACGGCGAGAAACGACTTCATTCCATGAACTCCGTTATTGCTGGGTGCCGGGTTGCGGCTGGGTAAGGTCCTTAGGCTTCGCGAACAACACCGAACCGTTCCGTGTCTTCTGCAGGTTCGCATAGTGCCCGACCGGGCACGGGGCAGTGGGAACGTCGGTGATGCCCAGGTTGCCCGTGGTGTGGCCCGGTGTCTGGGTGCTCGGATTGCAGCCAAGCGCCAGCGTGCGCTCCGGAGATGCCGCCAGCCCAAGCACCAGAACGGCCGCTGCAATGACGACTCGCCGCATCGAAACGCTCCTTGCACACCCTCACCGTGCCCGGCCGATGCCTTCTCGCATCCGTGGCGATATTGCAAGCCTCTCGTCGGAAACTCTGGTTCAGGCATGCCGGGCGATGAACGCCTTGATGCGCGGGGCGATCTCGGTGCGGAAGCGCGCGCCGTTGAACAGGCCGTAATGCCCCACCCCTGCCTGCTCCCAGTGCTCGTGCTTGTCCGCCACCAGGTTCGGCGTCAGCCGGTGGGTGACGCGGGTTTGGCCTAGGCCCGAAATGTCGTCCCGCTCACCCTCCACCGTCATGATGGCGGTGCGGGTGATGCACGCCGGGTCGACCAGGCGGTCCCGCGAGACCAGCAGGCCGCGCGGCAGCAGATGCTCCTGGAACACGGCCTCGATGGTTTGCAGGTAGAACTCGGCCGACAGGTCCATCACCGAGCGGTATTCGTCGTAGAAGGCGCGCTTGGACGCCAGCGGCTCGCCGTCCCCGTCCACCAGGTGGGTGAACATCTCCACATGCGCCTGCATATGGCGGCCGATGTTCATCGCCATGAAGCCGGCAAGCTGCAGGAAGCCCGGATAGACCCGGCGCATGAAGCCCGGCTCGCCGAACGGCACGGTGTGGATGGTGTTGGCGCGGAACCAGGCCAGGTCGTGCTTCTTGGCGAAGTTGTTGACCTCGGTCGGCGCCTCCCGCGTGTCGATCGGGCCGCCGATCAGCGTGATGGAGCGTGGCGCGGGGGCGTTGGCGTCCGCGTTCATCAGCGCCGTGCTGGCCAGGACGGGCACGGCGGGCTGGCACACGGCGAGCAAGTGGGCTTGCGGGCCAAGATGGTGGCAGAACCGCTCCACGTAGTCGATATAGTCGTCGAGGTCGAAGCCGGGCGCGGTCAGCGGCATCTCCTTCGCGTCCTGCCAGTCGGTGATGTAGACCTCGTGGTCGGGCAGGAACGCCGCCACCGTGCCGCGCAGCAGGGTGGCGAAATGGCCCGACATGGGCGCCACGATGAGCAGCACTGGGTCGTCCGGCCGGGCGACGGCGCGGCGGAAATGCAGCAGGTCGCACCAGGGCAGGTGCAGCGCGACCTCCTCGACCACGGCGATGGGCTCGCCGTCGATCACGGTGGCGGCGTGGCCGAAGCGTGGCTTGAGGAATTTGCGGGTGGTGTGCTCGAAGGTGTCGAGTGCCGCGGTGGTCAGGCGGCCGAACGGCGTCTCGCGGAGCGGGTTCTGCGGCAGTTCCATGACCCGCAACGCGCCGGACACCATGGCGCGCATCGGCTGCATCGCCATGCGCTGCCACTGGTACATCTGGTAGAGCATAAGGGCTGTCTCTCGGTTCGAACTGCGGGTTGGCTGGCGCGGACGATGGCGAACAGGCCGCGGGCGACGCGGCGATCGCATCGAACGTTATCGAGGGGCACCAGCATTCTCCTACCAAACGTTTGTTTGGTGAACAGACAGTTAAGCGAGCGGCGAACCAGGTCAAAGCTGTTCCGGCGCTGCAGACGCTTGGCTCGCCTGCGAATTGTGCATGGTCGCAAATCGACAGGAGCCTCCGTGCGGGGCTATGTGTCAGCCATGCTCCAGCGCTTCTTTGCCTATTACCGGCCGTACCGGCGCCTGTTCGCGCTCGACTTCGGCTGCGCAGTGCTCGCCGGGCTGCTCGAGCTGGGCTTCCCGATGGCGATGCGCGGCTTCATCGACCAGCTTTTGCCGGGCCGCGACTGGGGCATCATCCTGGTGGCCTCGGCGGTGCTGCTGGCGGTCTACCTGCTCAACACCGGGCTGATGGCGGTGGTGACCTATTGGGGCCATCACCTCGGCATCAACATCGAGACGGAGATGCGCCGGCGGGCGTTCGACCACCTGCAGAAGCTGTCGTTCTCGTTCTTCGACAACAGCAAAACCGGCAACCTGATCACCCATGTCACCAAGGACTTGGAGGACGTCGGTGAAGTGGCGCATCATGGCCCGGAGGATTTGTTCATCGCGCTGATGACGTTCGCCGGGGCGTTCGCGCTGATGTTCTTCATCAACGTGAAGCTGGCTTTGCTGACCACGGTGATCACCCCCGTCGTGACGATCATCTCCACCCGCTATGGCAACCGCATGACGCAGAACTTCCGCGCGCTGTTCCGCCAGGTGGGCGCGTTCAACGCCCGGGTGGAGGAGAACGTCGGCGGCATGCGCGTGGTGCAGGCGTTCGCCAACGAGGAGCACGAGCGCCGCCTGTTCGCCGCCGACAACGCGCAATATCGCCGCACCAAGCTGCAGGCCTACCGGCTAATGGCCGCGTCCACGTCCATCACCTATCTCGGCATGCGGCTGACCCAGATGGTGGTGATGGTGGCCGGCACCTGGTTCGTGCTGCACGGGCAGCTCTCGGAGGGCGGGTTCATCTCGTTCCTGCTGCTGGTGGGCGTGTTCCTGCGCCCGGTGGACAAGATCAACGGCGTGCTCGAGACCTACCCGAAGGGGATCGCCGGCTTCCGCCGCTACTGCGAGCTGATCGACACCGAGCCGGACATCGTCGACGCGCCCGGTGCGCAGCCTGCACCGCGGCTGCGGGGGGACATCCGGTTCGAGGGCGTGCGGTTCGGCTACGGCGATGGCCGTGTGGTGCTGCGCCACGTGGACCTCGCCATCGCGCCGGGCGAGACGGTGGCCTTCGTCGGCCCGTCCGGCGCGGGCAAGACCACGCTCTGCTCGCTGCTGCCCCGGTTCTACGACGTGACCGGCGGGCGGATCACCATCGACGGGATCGACATCCGGGCGATGACCTTGAGCTCGCTGCGGCGGCAGATCGGCATCGTGCAGCAGGACGTGTTCCTGTTCGGCGGCACCATGCGGGAGAACATCGCCTATGGCCGGCTGGACGCCAGCGAGGCCGACATCATCGATGCGGCCCGGCGTGCGCAGCTCGCTGCCGTGATCGAGGTGTTGCCGGACGGGCTGGACACGGTGGTGGGCGAACGCGGCGTGAAGCTGTCGGGGGGGCAGAAGCAGCGGCTGGCGATCGCGCGCATGTTCCTGAAGAACCCGCCGATCCTGATCCTGGACGAAGCGACCTCGGCGCTCGACACCGAGACCGAGCGGGCGGTGCAGCAGGCGTTGGCGGCGCTGGCGGCGGGGCGCACCACGCTGGTGATCGCGCACCGCTTGGCCACGATCCGCAACGCCGACCGCATCGTGGTGGTGGACGCGGCGGGCGTGGCGGAGCAGGGCGCGCACGGCGAACTGCTGGCGGCAGGCGGAGTGTATCAGCGGCTGCACGCGGCGCAGTTCGGCGAGGCGGTCTGAGACCAAGCTGGAGACAGGCATGGCGAAGGTGACTCTCCCGCTGGGCCGGCGCGCGGCGTTGCTGGGGCTGGCGAGCACGGCCGCGCCGCTGGGGGCGCGGGCGCAAGTGACGCCGCTGCCGCCCTCCACCGTGACCCCCGCGCAGCCCCCCGTCGTCGCCGCGCCCGCTCCAGCAGCACCGGCGCGGCCCGTCGTGATGCCTGCGTCCGCGATCGACAAGACCAAGGCCTACTATGTCTATTTCGACCTCTCGATCGACCTGAACTCGATGCGTGCGTTGCGCCGCCAGATGACGGCGCTGGTCGAGGCGGAGGTGTCGCGCATCGTGCTGGTGATCAACTCGGCGGGCGGCGCGGTGATCGATACGCTGTTCACCTACAGCTTCCTGCGGTCGCTGCCGGTGCAACTCTCGACCCACGCGCAGGCGGTGATCGCCTCCGCCGCGACGATCTTGTTCCTGGCCGGGGACGACCGGACGGCGGACACCAAAACGCTGTTCTTGTTCCACCCGACCCAAGTTCCGCTGGGCGGGTTGATGAACGAGCAGCAGATGCAGGAGCAAGCCACGCAGCTCCGTGCGGTGGACGACAGGATCGGGCAGATCTATCGCGAGCGGACCAAGTTCACGCAGGATCAGGTCGAACAGTTCCAACGCCGCGAGGTGATCTACACGGCGGAGCAGGCCAAGGAGCTGGGAGTGGTTCAGTCGGTGGGCGACTTGAAGCTGCCGGGGCCGGAGACGGCGCGGGTGGTGTTCGTCGACTGATGGGCCGTGGTTAGGGGTGCGCGGGTGCCGGCGCGATGGGTTGGATGTAGATGATTTGCGGCGGCGGGGCTGGCGGAGGCGGCGCCGGTGGGCGGCTGTTGACGTAGTTGGCGAGGGCGACGCCGGCGCCGACGGATGCCGCGACGCCAACGACAAGCTGGACGACGAACTTGCGGGTCTCCCAATCCAATTGCTTTTGGGTCGCCTGCAGGTCCGCCCTCATTTTCTCGATATTCGTCTGCATCTGTTGGATCCTCAACTCATACTCGCGCTCTTCCTGGTCCTGGGTCAGCGGCATGGGCTAGGCTTGCCATATAGGCGCGTGATCGACAAAGCGCGCCTGGAGCATGATTGCTTCTGATAGGCGAAGCAATCATGCTCTAACTCTTTGTTTGAGAGGCTGATTAACGCATCAGGTTGTTTCAACCTGATGCGATCAGGCTTTAAGCTTAGACGCTTAGCGCACGTTCGCACCAGCACCGGCCTTGGATCAGAATTGCATGCCGCATTCCGACGAACACGCCTTGGTCCTGTTCAGCGGCGGGCAGGACAGCGCCACCTGCCTCGCCTGGGCGCTGGAGCGGTTTGGCCATGTCGAGACGATCGGGTTTGCCTACGGGCAGCGCCACCGGGTCGAACTCGACATGCGCGGGCCGGTGCGGGACGGGCTGGCGCGGCTCTCGCCGGACTGGGCGGCGCGGCTGGGGCCGGACCATGTGCTCGACCTGGCGAGCCTGGGGGCGCTGTCCGACACGGCGCTCACCCGTGACCAGGAAATCAGCTTTGCCGCCAGCGGCCTGCCGACCACCTTCGTGCCGGGCCGCAACCTGCTGTTCTTCACCTACGCGGCGGCGCTGGCCTACCGGCGCGGGTTGCGCCACCTGGTCGGCGGCATGTGCGAGACGGACTACTCCGGCTATCCGGATTGCCGCGACGACACGATCAAGGCGCTGCAGGTGGCGCTCAGCCTGGGGCTGGACCGGCGCCTGGTCCTGCACACGCCGCTGATGTGGCTGGACAAGGCGCATACCTGGCAATTGGCCGAGCGGTTGGGCGGGCGCGAGTTGGTCGACTTGCTCGTGGAGAGCACCCATAGCTGCTATTTGGGCGATCGCAGCCAATGGCACGAATGGGGCTATGGCTGCGGCACCTGCCCAGCATGCGCGTTGCGGGCCGCTGGCTGGCTCGGCTACCGCGGCAAAGGACACGCGACGGTGTGACTGGCGTAACACGCACTCGCAACCTTTTCCGTCACAGTAACGTTTCGTTTATGTAATAACGTAAGCGCAACGAGCTTGATGGAGACACCCACATGGCCGACACTCCCACTCTCCCGCGCCGCCTCGTCCTGCTCACGCCGCTCGCCGGGCTTGCCGCGGCTTCGCTGCCCGAAGCGAGCCAAGCCAGCGCCCTGGAAGATGGCGGCCTGACGGCGACGGAACGCCGCACCCGCGCGATCAAAATCCGCGACGACGCCACCCAGCAGGCGCTCGGCAAGGCATTTCCCGATCACCCCACCAATGGCGACGAGGACGAGATCACGGTCAACGGCGCGCCGACCTACATTGCCAACTACTCGAAGGGCTTGCCCCACAACGAGTATGGCGAAGTCGACCCGGCAGCCTATCGCGTCATGCTCGATGCCCTGGCCAGCGGCAAGCCGGAAGCCTTCGAGATCATCCCGCTCGGCGCCTTGAGTGCCGGAGAAACCGCCGCCGGGCACCTGCCGGAGATGGCGCAATCGCGCACCACGGGGACGCGGTTCTATCGCGCCCATGCCGAGCGCGCCTTGCTCAGCGCCGACTCGCAGCAGATGCGCCTGGTCGATCCGCAGGCTGCCCTCGCCTTCGATCTGGAGGGGGGCGACAGCCACGGCTTCGCCATTCCGGCGCCGCCGAGCTTCCGCAGCAAGGAGATCATCGGTGAAATCGCCGAGAGCTACTGGATGGCTTTGGCGCGGGACGTTCCGTTCAACCGATATGGTGCCGCCCCGGGCGCCCCGGCGCAGGCCATCGCCGCGCTCCAGCAGTTCGCGGAGTTCCGCGGCCCCGAGGCAAAGGATGCGGTAAGCCCGCAGACGCTGTTCCGCGACACCGGGCCGGGCAACTTGGTCGGTCCCTATGTTTCACAGTTCCTGGTCTTGGCAATACCGTTCGGCGCCTACCAACTCCCGCAGAAGGTTGTGTTCAGCTTTCCGAACGACCCGGTGTTCATGATCACGGCAAAGGATTGGCTCGACCGGCAGCGCGGCATGGACCCAGGCGACAACCCGACGCTCAATCCCACCCCGAAATACATCTATCGCGGCCGTGACCTCACCAGCTTCGTCCATATCGACGAGCTGTTTCAAGCCTATCTCAATGCTGCGCTGCTGATGGGGGCGCCCCCGGCGCGAGGCGGGCTGGGAGCGCTGCACAATCGCGGCAATCCCTATGATGGCTACGTTCCGGGCACAAACCCGCCAATGGTGCGCGTGTCCACCCAAGTCGGTTTCGGCACCTTGGGCGAGCCCAACATCAAGAGCGTGGTGGCAGAGGTCGCGACGCGGGCGCTGAAGGCCGTCTGGTATGAGAAATGGTCGGTGCATCGCCGGCTGCGGCCCGAGGTGTTCGCCGGCCGGGTCCATTTCCAGCGTAGCGGCGCTCGCCACTATCCGTTCGACCCGGCGGAGTTCGCCAAGCTGACGCCGACGCTGGACGCGGTGGAGGCGTTCAACACCTCGAAGAAAGGGGAGGGCGTGTTTCTTCCGATGGCCTTCCCGGAAGGCTCGCCGCTGCATCCTTCGTATGGCGCCGGCCACGCGACGGTGGCAGCCGCCTGTGCCACGATCTTGAAGGGCTTCTATGAAGGCAGCCTCACGTTCGCCGACCTGAAGGCGCCGATCTACATCCCGAGTGATGACGGCACCACGCTGCACAACCTGCAGATGGGGGATTTCGCCGGCTACAGCTACGACGACCTGAGCAAGCGCATGACGCTCGGCGGCGAGATCGACAAGTTGGCAAGCAATGTGAGCCTTGGCCGCAACTTCGCCGGCGTACACTGGCGGTCCGACCACACGTGGTCGATCAAGCTCGGCGAAGCCGTCGGGCTCGAACTGCTGCAGCAATTCGCCGACACCTACAACGAGAGGATCAGCTTCCACCTGCGCAAGTTCAACGGCCACGAGGTGGTGATCACCAAGATTTAGAGCCTGATCGCATCAGGTTGAATAAACCTGATGCGTGAATCAGCCTCTCAAACAAAGAGTTACATGATTGCTTCGCCTATCAGAAGCAATCATGCTCTAGGTCTAGACAGTCAGGTGAGCGCGTCGATCGCCTGGGCTAGACTTACGTCCAACTGCGTCAGGCCACCCGCATCATGCGTGGTGAGGGTGATCTGAACGCGGTTGTAGACATTCGACCAGGTCGGGTGATGGTCGAGCTTCTCGGCCAGCAGCGCCACCCGGGACATGAAGCCCCAGGCGGCGCTGAAACCCTCGAAACGAAACTCCCGCACCAACCCGTCTGGCTGAGCGCGCCAGGCGGGCAGGGCGGTGGCAAGCGACGCAATCTCCGCCTCGGTGAGGCGTGGCGGAGCCATCGCCGGGACTTACTTGCCAGACTTGATTTGGTCGAGCTGCTGCTGGTTCAGCTTGGCAACCTCGGCGTCGCCCTTGTCGTTGCCCTTGTCGTTGGCCTTGTTGACGTTGGTGTAGGGGTGCTTGGCGTTTGCGGCCAAGGCGGACACCGGTGTCAGCGTCCAGGCGAGCATCGGCAGGGCAGTGGCGCAGATCAGTGCGAGCGACTTCATGGCTTTCTCCTAACAAAAGCAAGGCATGCAGTCGCAACGCCGCGGAGCCGTTACGGTTGCGGCACCGTGACGCCGATCATGTCGCCTTCCGTCACAATCGCCGCGAGCTGTGTTTCGGTCCAGCCCTCGGTGCCGGCCGGGCGCAGCGGCAGCACCATCCAGCGGTAGTCGGCCGTGCTGTCGACGACGCGGATGGTGGTGCCCGGCGGCAATTCGGTGTGCCACTCGCGCAGCACGCCCGCCGGGTCGCGCACGGCGCGGGCGCGGTAGGCGGCGGACTTGAACCAGAACGGCGGATAGCCGAGCACGGCGCGCGGATAGCAGGAGCACAAGGTGCAGACGACCAGGTGGTGCAGGCCGGGTTCGTTGGCCAGCACGCCGAGCGGAGGCGCGCCCTGCATGGCGATGCCGAGCTGGTCGGCGGCGGCGGCACCGTCCTGCAGCATCAGGGCGCGATACGCCGGGTCGGTCCAGGCGCGGGCCACCATGCGGGCGCCCTGGGCGGGGCTGGCGCTGTCGGAACTGCGCATCCGCTCGGCGAGGTCGGCGTCGCCCACTAGGTTTTTGGCCGCCAACAGACCGCGTAGGGCGGCGAGCAGGCGATCCGGATCGGCCGCGAGCAGGTCTAGGCCGGCTGTAGCCATGGCTCGAATACCTCCACCAGCAATTGGGCGGCGGGCGCGCCGGGCCAGATCTCGGCCGGGGTGAACGCCACGTGATACAGCGGCAGGCGGGCGGCAGGGCGGCGGAACGCGAGGTCTTCCGGGTTCGGGAAGTCGCCCAGATGGCGCACCACCACGCCGGATTGGCCGCGCAGATAATGCGGCGTGCGGACATGCGCCGGCCCCGGCCGCTCCGGCCACTCGGCCTTGACGCGAACGGCGGTGCCCGGCGCGATCACGCCAGCGCCGCCCGGAGTTCCTCGGCGCTGATCACCCCGCGGGCGAGCAGATTGTCGGCGATGGAGCGAATCCAGCGCTGATAATAGCTCAGGCGGTGGTAATCCGCTTCCGGAATGGCCTCGATGCCGCGCCGGAGCTCGTCCGTGCCCATCAAGCCCTGGGCGCGCAGCACGCCGCAGAGTGCGTCTACCTCGCGATCGAACTGGGTGAGCGGGTGAGCCGACGTGTCGATCGGCTCGCAGAGGAACCGGGGGACGCCGCCCAGGTCGTGATGGGCGCGGGCCGGGGCGTCGGCGGGCTCGTTCATTGTATTCCCTCGCCGGGCAGGATGCCCCAGAACGCAGTGCGCTTCAGCCAGCCATGATAGTCGGCCACCTGCACCTGACACCAGGTGGCGGCGGGCTCGCAACTGCGCAAGCGGCCGATCACGCCGGGCTTGACGCGGGCGACGGGGCTGGCGGTGTCGCGCGGGTCGGCGCGGACGACCTGCTCGCCCCCCGTGACGACGAAGGTGCGGCGTCCGGTGAGGGTCGCCTGGTGCACCCAGCCCTTGACGCCCTCCGGGTCCGACACGAGGCGCCAGACTTCGAACTCGCGCTCGATTTCCACCGGCAGGTCGCGCCGTTTGTAGACCCAGTCGATCGGGTAGCGCACGCCGGGGCCGGAGCGCAGGTTCACGTCGTCGGTCTTGAGCGAGGCGAAGCGGGGCAGCGGCAGGCCGGTGACGCTGCCCTTGGCGGGTTCGGCGGGCTTGGGCGGCTCGGGTGCTGGCGTGGGGGCGGCGGGGACTGGCGCGGGGACGGAGGCGGGGTGGATCGGGGTCTTGTGGGTGGCGGGTTTGGCTGGGGTGTGATGCTGGCTGGCGGTGGGCGCGGCGTGGGCGGTGACGGTCCAGGCTAGGGCGATTGCGGCGGCGGCGGCCAAGCGTACGATCATACCCCTCCCTGCCAAGACTGGGCGAATCCGGTCAAGCCTCAACAGGTGACGATGGCCGCCTCGCCCACCGCGGAGAGGAAGGTGGCGACCCCCGCCACCGTCACCTGGGGGAGCAAGCCCGCCGGGTCGATCGCCTCGGCGCGCAGCCCGGCCTCGCAGGCGATCAGGCTGACGCCGAGTTCGACCGCCGCCTCCCGCAACGTCGCCAGCCCGGCCACGCCACGGGCCACGATCCGCGCGTCACGCTCGGCGCCGTCCAAACCGCGCCAGTCGGCAAGCAAGGCGCGGCAGCCGCCATTGGTGGCGAACAGCGTCACCTCGCGGCCGAGCGCCGCCGCTCCGGTCGCCAGCACGAAGGCGTAGTGCGCCCGCTCATGGGTGCCGGAAAGCAGCAGGACACCCAAGCGCTCAGGCATGGGGCCGCTCAGCCATGCGCCGACAGGTCGTGGATGCTGGGGTGATCGCCGCAGACCGGGCAGGCCGGGTCGCGCGGCAGGGTGATGGTGCGGAAACGGGCGCCCAGCGCGTCCCAGATCAGCAGGCGGCCGGCCAGGCTGTCGCCGATGCCGAGGAGTTCCTTCAGCACCTCGGTGGCCTGCAGGCTGCCCATCACCCCCGTGACGGCGCCCAGCACCCCGGCCTCGCCGCAGGTGGGCACGGAGCCGGGCGGCGGCGGGGTCGGATGCAGGCAGCGATAGCACGGGCCGCCGGGCTTGAAGGTCGCCAATTGGCCATCGAAGCGGAGCACCGCCGCGGATACCAGCGTCTTGCCGGCCAGCACGCAGGCGTCGTTGAGCAGGAATCGGGTGTCGAAGTTGTCGCTGCCGTCGCAGACCAGGTCGTAGGCGTCCACCAGGGCGCGGGCATTGGCGGCGGTCAGGCGGGTGGGGTGGGGTAGGGTGCGAGTGGCGGGGTTCAGCGCGGCCACGGCAGCGGCGAGCGAGGCGACCTTGCCGGCGCCGACCCGCTCCGTGGTGTGGCCGATCTGGCGTTGCAGGTTGGAGAGTTCGACCGTGTCGTCGTCGACGATGCCGATGGTGCCGACGCCGGCGGCGGCGAGATAGAGCACCAGCGGGCAGCCCAGCCCTCCGGCGCCGACCACCAGCACGCGGGCGGCGAGCAGCTTGGCCTGCCCGGTGCCGCCGACCTCGGCCAGCAGGATGTTGCGCGAGTAGCGGGTGATCTGGTCGTCTGTGAAGTCGAGGTCCATGGCGGAAGCCTCTGTTCTTGCAGCTTATTCTCCCTCTCCCTCTGAGAGAGGTCCGGGGTGAGGGGGCGGGCGGGGTCGGTGATTGCGGGTGGCACCCTCACCCAACCCGCTCCCAGAGGGGAAGGGCTTTTCGATGAGGAGAGTGGCGGGCGGGCGCTAGACCTTTTCCACCTGGCCGTATTCCAGGTCCACCGGGGTCGAGCGGCCGAAGATGGAGACGCTGACCTTCACCCGGCCCTTCTCCTCGTCCACCTCTTCCACCGTGCCGTTGAACGAGGTGAACGGCCCGTCGGCCACCCGCACCTGCTCGCCCACCTCGAACAGCACCGCGGGGCGGGGACGCTCCACGCCCTCGGCGGATTGCTTGATGATGCGGTCGGCCTCGGCCTCGCTGATGGCTTGCGGCTTGGTCTTGCTGCCGAGGAAGCCGGTGACCTTCGGCGTGTCCTTGATCAGGTGCCAGGTGTCGTCGGTCATCTCCATCTTCACCAGCACGTAGCCGGGGAAGAACTTGCGCTCCGCCTGCACCTTCTGGCCGCGCTTGAGTTCCACCACCTCTTCGGCGGGAACCAGCACGTCGTCCACCAGGTCAGCCAAGCCCTTGCGGGCAGCCTGCTCCTTCACCTGCTCGGCGATCTTCTTTTCGAAGCCCGAATAGACATGCACGACATACCAACGCTTCGCCACGACTTGCCAACCCCACGCGCCGAGCCCGACCCGGGCCCCAGCGTACCAAATACTCTACAACGAGCTGCCGAACAGCGCCCGCACGCCCAAGCCGCCGACCTGGTCGACGATGAAGAAGAACACCGCCGCCGCCGCCGCCATCGCAAACACCAGTCCCGTCGTCACCAGCGTCTCCTTGCGGCCCGGCCAGGTGACCTTGGCGACCTCGGCACGAACCTCGCGGACGAATTGAACCGGCGTGAACGCCACAGCAGTGCTCTCCCGAATCCAGGCGGCCCGGGATGGCAGGGGCGGAGGGTCTCGAACCCGCAACCTCCGGTTTTGGAGACCGGCGCTCTAGCCAATTGAGCTACACCCCTGCACGGCCCGAGCGCGCAGGGGCGGTATCAAGAGCGACCCGGCGCTTATGTCAAGACGCCTCTTGCTGGCCGCCAGACGCTCGGCTACCTGAAGCCAGCCGGTCGCGGGCGTAGCTCAGTTGGTAGAGCGTCAGATTTCCAATCTGAATGTCACGAGTTCGAACCTCGTCGCCCGCTCCAGTGCTCCACGCCAACCCGCCTGGTTCTGTCGTTTTATTGCGGGCGAAAGAGTGTGTCTGTCCTGCCATCATGCGGTAATAGAGCGGTCTGCAGCCGCCTTGGCGCACGGCGGCAAACCATGCTAAGCGCCCGGCTTGCCTCGAATGGGGCTGCTGCACGCCTGGTTACGGCATCTGGCCGACATGATTGGAAGAAAGATGAGCGAGATCGCCGACAAGGTTAAAAAGATCGTCGTCGAACACCTTGGTGTCGAAGAGACCAAAGTGACACCGGAGGCTTCGTTCATCGACGACCTCGGTGCGGACAGCTTGGACACGGTGGAACTGGTCATGGCCTTCGAAGAGGCGTTCGGAGTCGAAATCCCGGAGGATGCCGCCGAGAAGATCGGCACCGTGAAAGACGCCATCGACTACATCGAAAAGCAAAAGGCCGCCTGAGCCCACCCATTTGGGCACAGGATCGATAAGGCTGATCGATAAGGCTGGGGGACCGGGTATGAGGCGCGTCGTGGTGACGGGGATGGGCATTGCCTGTCCGCTTGGCATTGGCGTCTCCCACGTCTGGCGGCGGCTGCTCGCGGGCGATTCGGGCATCTCCGCCATCCAATCCTTCGATACGGCGGAGCTGTCCGCCAAGATCGCCGGCCAAGTGCCCCCCGGCACCCGCGCCGAGGGCGGGCTGGACGTCGGCGAGTGGGTCCCGGTGAAGGACCAGAAGAAGATGGACCGCTTCATCCAGCTCGCCCTCGTGGCGGCGAGCGAGGCGGTGGAGAATTCCGGCTGGGCGCCGCAAGGCGAGGACGACCAATGCGCCACCGGGGTGATGATCGGCTCCGGCATCGGCGGGCTGCACTCGATCTATGAAGCGTCGGTGCTGGTGAGCCAGGGCAAGGCGCGGCGGCTCTCGCCGTTTTTCATCCCGTCGGCGCTGATCAACCTCGCCTCGGGCCATGTCTCGATCAAATACGGCTTCAAGGGGCCGAACCACTCGGTGGTGACGGCCTGCGCCACCGGCGTGCACGCGATCGGCGATGCGGCCCGGCTGATCATGATGGGGGATGCCGAGGTGATGGTGGCGGGCGGGGCGGAAAGCGCCGTCAACCCGCTCGGCATCGCCGGGTTCTGCGCCTCCCGCGCGCTGTCCACCGCGTTCAACGACCGGCCGCAGCTCGCCAGCCGCCCTTGGGACCGGGACCGCGACGGCTTCGTGATGGGCGAAGGCGCGGGGGTGGTGGTGCTCGAGGAGCGCGAGCACGCCATGGCCCGTGGCGCCACGATCTATGCCGAGGTGGCCGGCTACGGCATGTCGGGCGACGCGCACCACATCACCGCCCCGGCGGAAGGGCATGAGGGCGCGTTCCGGGCGATGAAGGCGGCGCTCAAGAATGGCGGCTTTGCGCCGTCGGACATCCAATACGTGAACGCGCACGGCACCTCGACGCCGATGGGCGACGACCTCGAGCTGGAGGCGGCCGAGCGGCTGTTCGGCGACTCGGCGCAGGGTGTGGCGATGTCCTCCACCAAGTCGGCGACCGGGCACCTGCTGGGCGCCGCGGGCGCGATCGAGGCGATCTTCTCCATCATGGCCATCCGCGACGGCGTGGCGCCGCCGACCCTGAACCTGGACAATCCCAGCCGAGTCAGCCGCATCGACCGGGTGGCGCGGGAGGCGCAGGAGCGGCGGATCGAGGTGGCGCTGTCCAACAGCTTCGGCTTTGGCGGCACCAACGCCAGCATCCTGTTTCGCCGGGCTGCTTAGCGGCGGCGGCCGAATGCGCCGCCTTCTGCTCGTTTTGGCTGTTTTGGCGCTTGCCGTGGGAGTAGGCGGCGTGTGGTTGCGGCAGCAGTGGACCGCGCCCGGCCCGCTGCCGGCGGCGGAGGCGATCGTGGTGCCGCGGGGCGGCTTGGGCGACGTGGCCGCCGCGCTGGCGCAGCATGGCGCCATCCGCAGCAAGCTGCTGTTCCGCGCCGTCGCCCTGGCCACCACCGAGCGTGGGCCGCTGCATGCCGGCGAGCTGGCGTTCCCCGCCGCGGCCAGCCTGCGGGACGTGCTCGCCGTGCTGCGCACCGCCCGCCCGGTCGAGCACCACCTCACCATCCCGGAAGGCCTGACCGCGGCGCAAGTGGCCGAGCTGGTGGACGCGGCACCCGCCCTCACCGGGGACGCGCCGGTGCCGCCGGAAGGTGGTATCCTGCCCGAGACCTACGACTACGGATTGGGCACGACTCGGGAGAGGCTGATGGACCGCGCCCGGCTGGCCATGGACCGCGCGCTGGACAAGGCCTGGGCCGAGCGTGCCCCCGGCCTGCCGCTGGCCAACAAGCAGGAGGCGCTGGTGCTGGCGAGCATGATCGAGCGGGAAACCGCCAAGCCGGAGGAGCGCCCCCTGGTGGCGGCGGTGTTCCTCAACCGGCTGCGCCTCGGCATGCGGCTGCAATCCGACCCGACCGTGATCTATGCCGCGAGCGGCGGACTGGGCGTGCTCGATCACCCGATCAGCCGCGCCGAGCTGGACCATGACGACCCCTACAACACCTATCGCATCCCCGGGCTGCCGCCGGGCCCGATCTGCATGCCGGGGCTGGCCAGCCTGCGCGCCGCGACGCAGCCGGCCGCGTCGGACGCGCTGTATTTCGTGGCGGACGGCAGCGGTGGGCACGCCTTTGCCCATTCCGTGGACGACCACGAGCGCAACGTGGCGCATTGGCGCGGCCTGGTGCATGCCCGCGCGTCCGGCGGCGTAGCGGGGCCAGGACTTGAGGGGCGGGCTCAGCCGTGACCTGGTCCATCCTGGCACGCGACCCGGCGACGGGCGCGCTCGGCGCCGCGGTGGCCTCGCGCTTCTTCGCGGTGGGCGCGCTCTGCATCCATGTCGAGGGCGGGGTGGCGGCGCTGGCCACCCAGGCGCTGGTGAACCCGCTGCATCCGGAGGGTGCGTTCCCGCGGCTGCGGGTGGGTGCCGACCCGGGCTTGGTCGCGGGGGACTTGCTCGGCCCCGATCCAGGCGCGCCGCAACGCCAGCTCCACATCCTGGATGCGCAGGGCCGGGCGAGCCAGCACACCGGGCCGGATTGCGTGCCATGGGCGGGGCATGTGGCGGCGGCGGACGTGTCGGTCGCGGGCAACATGCTCGCCGGGCCAGAGGTGGTGCGGCGCACGCTCGAGGCCTATCTCGCCAGCACGGGGAGCATGGCGGAGCGGCTGCTGACCGCGATGGAGGCCGGCGAGGCGGCAGGCGGCGACAAGCGGGGCCGCCAAGCCGCCGCGCTGAAGGTCTGCACCGCCGACAGCTACCCCGACCTGGACATCCGCGCCGACGACCACCCGGACCCGCTGGCCGAGTTGCGCCGCCTGCACCGGGTCAGCCTGGAGCGCTACGCCGTGTTCCGCCGCTTCCTGCCCGGCGCCGCCAACCGCTACGGCACATTGGACCGCGCGGTGATCGACGCCGCCATCGCGCGGGACGGCCGGCCGCGGGACGGCGCCGGATGATGGTGGCGCGGCGGGGACTGTGCCTCGTGCTGTCCGCCCCGTCCGGCGCGGGCAAGAGCACCATCACCCGCTCCTTGCTGGCCAGCGACGACGCGCTGAGCTTGTCGGTGAGCGCCACCACGCGCCAGCCCCGGCCAGGCGAGCGCGAGGGCGAGCACTACTTTTTCCGCACGCAGGAGGCGTTCGCCGCCATGGTGGCGCGGGGCGAGCTGCTGGAATGGGCCGAGGTGTTCGGCCGCCGCTACGGCACGCCGCGCGCCCCCGTGGAGCAGGCGCTGGCCGCCGGGCGGGACGTGGTGTTCGACATCGACTGGCAGGGCCACCGCCTGCTGCGGGAGGCGCTGCCCGGCGACGTGGTGAGCGTGTTCATCCTGCCGCCCTCGCTGCACGCGCTCGAGCAGCGGCTCACGGTGCGGGCGGGCGACGATGCGGCCGAGATCGCCCGGCGCATGCGGGCGGCGCAGAGCGAGATCGCGCATTGGCCGGAGTTCGACCACACGGTGGTGAACGACGCGCTGCCGCATGCCATCGAGTCGGTGCGTTCCGTGCTGCACGCCGCCCGGCTGGCGACCCGGCGGCAGAGCGGGCTGGCGGACTTCGTGGCGGGGTTTACGGCCTAGAATGTAGCCCGTATCGCGCATGGGCGATGCGGGGAGCGACGCAGGTGGGCGGTCAAACGGTCCCCGCATCGCCAAGTGCGATACGGGCTACGTCGCTTTGTCGCCGCCGTATTCGATGATGGCCGCGAACTTCATGTCAGCTCCGCTCGACTGCGATCGCCGCCGCGTCCAGCGCAGTCACGATGGCATGCAGCGCCGCCTCGGGCAGGGGGCCGTTGGCTTGGCGTAGGCGCAGCGCGAGGCGCAGGTTTTCCCAGGCGCGGATGAGTTGGGGCGCCGGTGCATCGGGCCGGGCGCCGCGCTCGGCCATGCGGCCCATGGCGGCGGCCACGGCGGCTGCGTTGGCCGCCAGGTAGGCGCGGCCCTCGTCGGTGATGGCATAGAGTTTCTTGCTCGCGCTTTCGGTGACGGTGGTGTGGCCGAGTTCTTCGAGCATGGTGAGCGTCGGATAGACCACGCCGGGGCTGGGGCTGTAGCTGCCGCCTAGGCGCTCTTCGATGGCCTTGATGAGCTCGTAGCCGTGGCGCGGGCGCTCGGCGATCAGGGCCAGGATGACCAGGCGAAGCTCGCCGTGGTCGAACACGCGGCTGCGCTCGCCGCGGCCGTGGCGATGCTCGCCGGGGCCATGGTGGTGGTCGCCGCGGCCAGGCCGGCCGCCGAACATCGTCTCATCGGGCCCGCGGCTGGGCCGGACGTGGCGGCGGAAAGGGTGGTGGAAATGCATGGACAAGGTCTCGCTTCAGTTTCGATGGAGCCTATCTAAGATATATCGAAACTGTGTCAAGAGCTACTTTGCCCTGCTGGCTCTCCCTCTCCCGCGGGCGGGAGAGGGCGGGGGTGAGGGTGCGAGTCTGTGATGCGACTTAGATGCGGGAGGGGGCCAGATGCCCTCACCCCGACCCTCTCCCGTGAAGAACGGGAGAGGGAGAAGACAGCCGTCAAATGCCACTCAGCAATGCGTCGGCGGCATCGAGAACGTCGTCAGCTTGCCGGCCACCACGAAGTCGATGAAGTCCATGTTGAGGTCGTCAGCCACGCCGTTGCTCCAGTAGCGCATGCCGACTTCGTAGTCCGGCGACGTGGCGGTGTCCTTGCGCGGGAAGAACGCCACCCGCACCCGGCCGGACGGCAACAGCGCCAGTTCGGGATAAGGCGCCGCCGACGGACCCGTCCAACTGCTGATGAAGACGGACGTATTCTGCGCGCCGTCATCGCCGGTGCCGTCGAACAGCGGCAAGGTCAGGAACTTCTTGCCGTCCTGGGCTGCGGTCAGGATCGCCGCGGTGTGCGCCATCGGAAACAGCGTGCCCGTCGGCAGCGGCAGCGTCTTGTCGGCGGGCATGCTGTAATGGATTTCGCCCGCGCCGCCGGGAGCGGCCAGCGACGCCTCGCCCTCCACTTGCTCGGTGGTCGAAGCATTGGTGGTCTGCTTCATGTGGAAGCGGAGTTGCGTGCCGTCCTTGCTTTCCCAGGTCAGGTAGTCCGACACCATCTTGACGTCCTGGCCGTCGCGGTTCGACAGGGTCATGTCCAGGCGCTGCCGCACGGCCCAGCCGTCGCATGCGTCTGTCACCTCATAGGCCATGGTGCCGCTGACGCCGGTCACGTCACCACCGCGAGCGTCGTCCAGCATAAGATTGTATGTGGCGCGATGGGCGGCTAGATGGATAGGCTGCGCCTGGGTGAGTGTGGGGGCCAGCGCGACCACCGCCGGGAGGGCCAGGCGAACGAAGAAGTGGGCCAGTCGGCGCATGCGGCGATACTCCAGTTAACAGATCGTATGCATAGCTCAGGACGAACGCCGCGCCGCAATCGCTTTGCAGTTTGCCAACGCATCTTTAGCGCGGAAATACCACTTCGCCATCTAGCGAACGGCTAGGCAAACCCGGCACAAATAGCCAGTTCTTATACACTGGCTCGTGCAGAGGTCCCCATGGCAACCTTTCGAACGATAAAGATGTTCGACCTCGCAAACGCCCCCGTCGATTTGCGGGAGGCAGACGATCTCGCCGCCTTGAAACCGTCCTCCGCAGTCCGCGAGCCCGCTGTGCTCGAGCTGCAGGTTGGGCGCTTCGAGTCCGCCATCGACGGCCCGCCGGGTGACACCATCACTCGGGAAATCACCTTCACGGAATACCAACTGCATCAATGGTTGGCGGAGCACGGCGCGGAACAAGGCGAGCGTGTTCTCCTGATGTGGAGTAGCCAGCAGCACGAGCACGCCTGAGACCTGCGGCACGGTTCCGGGCGGTTCGCTTCAATAAGGACCGCCCTAAGTAGGTCGCGCGCGTCTAGTTGGGCGGCCCAACTCGGACCGGTTCGAGTCAGACTCATTGGGTGATCATATCACCGTCCGCTGCAAACCGCCCGCCACATTTGTGTATCGAACGGTGTGGTCCAGCACGCGGCCGCTCAGATGTTGCAGTTCGAGGAAGTCCGCGTTCTGCCGGGCGGGCTTGTAGACGGCGAACGAGCGCAGCAGCGGCAGGGTCGCGGCGGATTCGAGCGGCCCGGTGAACGCGTCGGTGAAGCGGCCGAACTCGGGATGTGCGGCCAAGGTCGCCATCTGCGCCGGGTCGGCGAAGAAGCAGCCGGAATGCGGGTTTTCGACCCGGCGGAAGGTGTAGGCGCGGCCGAACGCGGTGGCGACCAAGCGCGGCCGCACCGTGATGTCCTGCAGCGCGGATACAGCCGCCGGGTCGCTCAGGCTGCCATCGACGTAGAGCTTCGGCACCGGGCCTTCCGACACCTCGAAGCGGTTGGGCTGCAGGAAGGCGCCGAGGCTGCCGAAGCTGCGGTTGAACCAGGCGAGCTTGTCGAACCAGAGCGGGTCCGCCACTTCGCAGTCGTCCTCGAGGTAGCCGAACCAGTCGAAGCGCCCGAGATTGGCCTTCAGCAGCGACTGGCAGGCGAACCCCAGCAGCCGCGGATGCAGTTCGGTGCGCGAGTGGTGCGCCAGCCCGGGCGGCAGCGTGCCCATCAGGTGCTGGTCGCCGGCGGTGCAGACCACGATGGCAAGCTCGGCATGCGCGGTGTTGCAGATGAGATCGGCGTCGCCGAGCAGGCGGTGTCCGGTGCCGAAGCATCGATGCAGCGCGTTGACGCAGCGCCGCAGCGCCGCCGCCCGGCCGGCTTGGTCGCCGGTTTCGGAGCCGTAGCGGGCGGTGGGCAGGTTCAGGAAGGCGTGCGGGATGGTGATCAGGATTCTCACGCCCGCACCCTACTGGCGCTGCGTGCAGCGGCGCTAGAAGGCGCCAAGGCAGCGCCGGCAAATAAGTGCGTCGGCACGCCGACAAAGCGGCCGCTCAAAACAAAGGCTTAGGGCTTGTTCGACGCCGCCGATCGATTTGATTGATGTCAAACAAGCCCTAAGGTGGCCGGCATGTTCGCGACCACGCTCGGCGCCACCCGCCACAGCTTCGCCGACCTGCGCACCCTGCTCGCCCGCGCCACCCCGGCGCGCAGCGGGGACGCGCTGGCGGGGCTGGCGGCCGGCTCGGCGGAGGAACGGGTGGCGGCCCAGATGGCGCTGGCCGACCTGCCGCTGCGCCGCCTGCTGGACGACCCGGTGATCCCCTACGAAACCGACGACGTCACGCGGTTGATCTGCGACACGCATGACGCGGCCGCGTTTGCCCCGGTGTCGCACCTGACGGTGGGCGGGTTGCGCGACTGGCTGCTGTCGGACGCGGCCACCACGGCGGCGTTGGCGGCGCTGGCGCCGGGCCTCACGCCGGAGATGGCCGCGGCGGTGAGCAAGCTGTGCCGCTTGCAGGACCTGATGCTGATCGCCGCCCGCTGCAGCGTCGTGGCCCGCTTCCGCACCACGGTGGGGCTGCCGGGGCGCCTCTCGGTGCGGTTGCAGCCGAACCACCCGACCGACGACCCGGCGGGCATTGCCGCCGCCATCCTGGACGGGTTGCTGCTCGGGGCGGGGGACGCGGTGATCGGCATCAACCCCGCCAGCGACAGCCCGGAGCGCACCCACACTTTGCTCTGCCTGCTGGAGGAGGCGCGCACCAAGCTCGCCATCCCCACGCAAAGCTGCGTGCTGGCGCATGTGACGACCACGCTCGAGCTGATCCGCCGCCGCTCGCCGGTGGACCTGGTGTTCCAGTCGATCGGCGGCACGGAGGGGACCAACCGCGGCTTCGGCATCAGCCTGGCCTTGCTGGCGGAGGCGCGGGAGGCGGCGCTGGCGCTGGGGCGGGGCACGGTGGGCGACAACGTGATGTATTTCGAGACCGGGCAAGGCAGCGCGCTCTCCGCCGGCGCCCATTGCGGGGTGGACCAGCAGACGCTGGAGGCGCGGGCCTATGCGGTGGCGCGGCAGTTCCGGCCGCTGCTGGTGAACACGGTGGTAGGGTTCATCGGGCCGGAATACCTGGCGGACGGCAAGCAGATCGTCCGCGCCGGGCTGGAGGACCATTTCTGCGGCAAGCTGCTGGGCGTGCCGATGGGTTGCGACGTTTGCTACACCAACCATGCCGAGGCGGACGCCGACGACATGGACGCGCTGCTCGCCATGCTGGTGGCGGCAGGGGTGAATTTCGTCATGGGCGTGCCCGGCGCGGACGACATCATGCTCGGCTACCAGAGCACCTCGTTCCACGACGCGATGGCGATGCGCGAGCTGTTCGGCCGCCGGCCGGCGCCGGAGTTCGAGGCCTGGCTGACGCGGCAGGGATTGCTGGATGGGGCAGGGCGGGTGCGTCCCTCGGGCCTGCCGGGGCCGATGCGGGCGTTGCTGCCGTCATGACTGAGCCCCCTGCTTCTGACCCATGGGAGCGGATTCGGCCGCTGACTGCCGCGCGGATCGGGTTGTCCCGCAGCGGGGGCTCGCTGGCGACCGCGCCGTTGCTGGCGTTGCGGCTGGCGCATGCGCGGGCGAAGGACGCGGTGCATGCCGCGCTGGACGAGCCGGCGTTGCTGGCCGCATGTGGCCCGGCGCTGGTGGCGAGCAGCGCTGCGCGGGACCGGGCCGAGTTCCTGCTGCGCCCGGACCTGGGGCGGCGCCTGGCGCCGGGCACGAGCCTGCCGCGTGGGGAGCATGACCTGGTGCTGGTGCTGGCGGACGGGCTGTCCGCGACCGCGGTGCAGCGCCACGCTCCCCCGCTGCTGGCTGCGTTGCGGGCGCGGCTGAGTGGGTGGCGCGTGGCGCCGCTGGTGGTGGTGCGGCAGGGGCGCGTGGCGGTGGGCGACGCAGTGGCGCTGGCGGTGGGTGCGGGGGCGGTCGCGGTGCTGATCGGCGAGCGCCCGGGGCTGTCCGCGCCGGATAGTTTGGGCGCGTATCTGACCTGGCAGCCGCGGGCGGAGACGGCCGATGCGGAGCGCAACTGCGTGTCCAACATCCGCGAGGGCGGCTTGGCGCCGGACGAGGCGGCAGGGCGGATTGCGTGGTTGCTCGCGGCCATGCGGGCGGCAGGCCAGTCCGGCGTGGCGCTGAAGGATGAGACGCCGCTGCTATTGAGCTCGGACTAAAAAGCCCTCTCCCTTTGGGAGAGGGTTGGGTGAGGGGCCCGGCATACAAATCCCGGTGCGCGGCCGCCCCTCACCCCGGCCCTCTCCCAGAGGGAGAGGGAGATTGAACGGGAGGGAGAGAACTCACATGACCGAATCGGCCACCCGCGAGGCCATCTGCCGGCTCGGCGCCAGCATCTTCGCCCGCGGGCTCACCTTCGGCTCCTCCGGCAACATCAGCGTGCGCCTGCCGGACGGTTGGCTGATGACGCCCACCAACGCCTCCCTCGGCGAGCTGGACCCGGCGCGGCTCACCCGGCTCGACGACCAGGGCGCCGTGATCTCGGGCGATGCGCCGACCAAAGAAGCGTTCCTGCACCGGGTGATGTACGAAGGCCGCCCCGACGCGCAGGCCGTGGTGCACCTGCATTCCACGCACTCGGTCGCGGTCTCCTGCCTGGCCGACATCGACCCGGCGGACGTGCTGCCGCCGATCACCGCGTACTACATCATGCGCATCGGCCGGCTGCCGCTGGTGCCGTATTTCCCGCCCGGCGACCGCCGCCTGGCCGAGGCGGTGCGCCCCCTGGTGGGCAAGCACCATGCCGTGCTGCTGGCCAATCACGGCCCGGTGGTGGCGGGCACCTCCCTGGCGGCCGCGTCCGGCGCGATGGAGGAGCTGGAGGAAACCGCGCGGCTGTTCCTGATGCTGCAAGGGCATCGGACGCGCTATCTCACGCCGGAGCAGGTGGAGGAATTGCGACAGTCTTCTCCCTCTCCCGCTGGCGGGAGAGGGTAGCGGCACCCGTCTGAGATCTGCGTGGGCGTCGGTCCCTCACCCCGACCCTCTCCCAGAGGGAGAGGGAGAAGTAGGAGGGAGAGGGGGCTAGGCCACCCGCTCCACGTCCGCGCCGCACGCCGCCAGCTTCTGCTCCAATGCCTCATAGCCGCGGTCGAGGTGGTAGACCCGGTTCACCACCGTCTCCCCGGCCGCGGCTAGCCCGGCGATCACCAGGGAGGCGCTGGCCCGCAGGTCGGTCGCCATCACCGGGGCGCCGGAAAGCTGCGGCACCCCGCGCACGATCGCCGAAGCGCCGTGCACGTTGATATGCGCCCCCATCCGGGTCAGCTCGCTGACATGCATGAAGCGGTTCTCGAAAATCGTCTCGGTCAGCATCGCCGCACCCTCGGCGACGCTCATCAGCACCATGAACTGGGCCTGCATGTCGGTGGGGAAGCCGGGATAGGGGCCAGTCATCGCGTCGGTGCCGTGCAGGCCGTTGCGCCGGGTCACCCGCACGCCGTCGGCCTCGGCGTCCAGCTCCACGCCCGCGGTGTCCAGCACGGTGCGCAGCGCGGCCAGATGCTCCAGCGCGGCGCCGCGCAGCAGCACGCTGCCCCCGGTGATGGCGGCGGCGCAGGCATAGGTGCCGGCCTCGATGCGGTCGGGGATGATCGGGTGGGTGGCGCCGTGCAGCGACGGCACGCCCTCGACCCGCAGCGTCCCCGTGCCGATGCCCTCGATGCGCGCGCCCATCGCCACCAGGCAGCGCGCGAGGTCGCCGATTTCGGGCTCGCGGGCGGCGTTGGCGATGGTGGTCTGGCCGTTCGCCAGGCTGGCGGCCATCAGCAGGTTCTCGGTGGCGCCCACCGAAGCGAACGGCAGCGCGATCATCGCCCCCTGCAGCCCCCCCGGCGCGGTGGCGTTGATGTAGCCGGAGTGCAGATCGATGCGCGCGCCCATCTGCTCGAGGCCCTTGAGGTGCAGGTCCACCGGGCGGGTGCCGATGTCGCAGCCGCCGGGCAGCGACACGCGGGCCTCCTGGCAGCGGGCCAGCAGCGGGCCGAGCACCAGGAACGAGGCGCGCATCTTGCGCACGATTTCATACGGCGCCTCGGTAGAGCGGATCAGGCCGCCCAGCGAGAGCGTCCGCCCGTCATTGCCGTGGTGCTCCACCGCGATGCCGTGCTGGCTCAGCAGGCTGCTCATGGTGTCGATGTCGGCCAGGCGCGGCACGTTGGTGAGCACCAGGCGCTGGTCGGTGAGCAGGGCGGCGGCCATCAGCGGCAGGGCGGCGTTCTTGGCGCCGCCGATGGCGATCTCGCCCGAGAGCGGGCGGCCGCCGCGAATGCGTATCTTGTCCATCTTTCGTCACATCCTCGGCAGGGCGGTGCCGCGCTGGCGCATGTATTTGCCGGCGCGGTCGGCGTAGCTCACCTCGCAGGGTTCGGAGCCCTGCAGGAACAGGAACTGGCAGATGCCCTCGCCGGCGTAGATGCGCGCGGGCAGCGGCGTGGTGTTGCTGATCTCGATCGTCACCTGCCCCTCCCATTCCGGCTCCAGCGGGGTGACGTTCACGATGATGCCGCAGCGCGCGTAGGTGGACTTGCCGAGGCACACCACCAGGATGTCCCTGGGTATGCGGAAATATTCCATCGTGTGCGCGAGCGCGAAGCTGTTGGGCGGGATGATCGCCACCGGGCCTTGGCGGTCGACGAAGCTGTCCGGGTTGAAGTTCTTCGGGTCCACCACGGCGCTGTCGACATTGGTGAATATCTTGAACTCGTCGCCCACCCGCGCATCGTAGCCGTAGGAGGACAGCCCGTAGCTGATCACGCCCTCGCGCTTCTGCGCCTCGGTGAACGGCTCGATCATGCGCTGCTCCTGCGCCATGCGGCGGATCCAGCGGTCGGCCATCACGGGCATGCGGCGCTCCCTCCTGGGAAAGCGCCCTGCCTAGCGCATCGCCGCGGGCCGGGGCAAATCACGCCGTCAGGGCGCGAGCGAGAGCCCGATCGGCCGGATCAGCCCGTCCGCCCGCGGGGTGAAGCCCTGCACCTTGGCGCTCAGCCCCCAGAACCAGGTGAAGTGATACAGCGGCAGATAAGGTAGGTCCGCCATCCAGATCGCGTTGGCGTCGTGATAGGCGGCCTTGCGCGCGGTATCGTCGAACGCTTGGGCGCCGCGGTCCAGGGCGGCGTCCATCGCCTTGCTGCACCAGCCGGTCCAGTTCAGCGCGCCGTCGCAGCGCATCCAGTTGGCGATGTTTCCGTCTGGGTCGGGCCGCCCGCTCCACAGCACCATCGAGGCCTGGTAATTGCCCGAGGCGGTCGCGGCGGTTTGCGCCACGGCCTCGCCCTTTTGCAAGGTCAGGTCGAACCCGGCCTCCGCCACCATGGACTGGATCACCTCGCCCACCTGCACCTCGACCGGCGCGTCCGTGGTGAGCAAGGTGAGCTTGGGGTGCGGCACGCCGGCCTCGGCCAGCAGCGCCTTGGCGCCGGCCAGGTCCCGCTTCGGCACGGGGAACGCCGGGTCGTACCAGAAGCTGCCCGGCGCCTGCGTCTGGTTGCTCGGGATGAAGCGGCCGTCGAACACCGCCTGGTTGATGCCGTCGCGGTCGATCGCCTTGGCGAACGCCTGCCGCACCCGCACGTCGCGCCCGAACGGCGTGTCGGAGGCCGGGCCATGCGCCAGGTTGAAGCTGATCAACTGGAAGCCGATGGAGGGCGAGCTCACCACGCGCAACGCCCGGTTGCCCTGCACCGTCGGCACGTCGGTGGGCGCCAGGCGGTTGGCGATGTCGATGGCGCCCGATTGCAGGTTCACCAGCCGCACGCTGGAATCGGTCATGATGCGGAACTCGATGCCGTCCAGCTTCACCGCGGCGGCGTTCCAGTAGCCGGGGAAGCGCTTGAGCGTGATGTGGTCCTCCGCCACGCGCTCCACGAACGCGAACGGCCCGGCGCAGACCGGGTGCGCTGCAATGGCGTTTTCCGACAGGCCGAGGATGCGCGGCGACAGCATCTCGCCGGGCCGGTTGGCCAGCAGGGCCAGCAGGGGTGCGGACGGCGCCCGCAAATGCAGGCGGATCGTCATCGGGTCGACCACCTCCTCGCCGGTGACCGCGGCCAATTCGCTCTTGCGGATGCTGTAGGGCGCGTTGCGGTAGCGCTCCAGGTTGTCCCGCACCGCCTGCGCATCGAGAGGCGCGCCGTCCTGGAACTGCACGCCCGAGCGAAGATGCAGCGTCAGCGCCAGGTGGTCGGGCGACCATTCCCAGCTCGTGGCCAACTCCGGCACCAGGTTGAGCGAGGCGTCGAGCCCGATCAGGGAGTCGCACATCGAGGTCGCGACCGCGCGCTCGATGTAGGAGAAGCTCACGGCGGGGTCGAGCGTGTCGGGGTCGAAGTCCAGCGCGAAGCGGAGCGTGCCCTGAGCGCGGGCGGTGGTGAGGCTGCAGCAGAGCAGGGCGGCGGCGAGCAACAGGCGCATGCGGGGTCTCCGTCAGAAGCGGTGTAGCCGGGCGGCGTTATCGTGGAACATCGCGCGCTGGGTGCCAGCGGATGGTCTCGCGCAGCCCGGCGACGCGCGGCGAGGCGGCGTGTCCGGCGAGCAACTCGGGGAGGTTCGGCGCGGTGAGGGGCGCGGCGGCCACATAGCGGACGGCGATGCCGGGCGGGCCGGGCAGGGCGTCGAGCCACTGGGTTTCTTCGACCGGGCTGCGCGCCGGGTCCCACAGCGCTTCGATGTGCACCGACCCGGCGATGCCTTGGCCCGTGATGTCGGCGGCGTAGTCGGCGGGGAGGTAGCTGTGGCGAAAGTAGTCGATGTTGCCGAGCGGCACGATGCTGGCGTCTGGGGCGGTGAGCCAAGGGTAGCGACCGCTCGACAGGTCCCAGAGGTGGTGGTGGGCGTCGATGATCGGGCCGGTGTAGCGCATGGCCGGATGGTGGCGGAGATGCGCGGGCGCGGCTAGGGCGATGCCGTTCTCACTCTCCCGCTGGCGGGCAGGGCTATCGCATATGCCTCGTCATGGCCGGACTTTGATTCTTCGGGGTTCACACATCTCCTGACCGGAGATATCTCCCTCTCCCGCGGGCGGGAGAGGGCCGGGGTGAGGGTGCGAGGGCTGCGATGCATCGGCGCAATGTGTTGATTTCGCTGGATTGTGCAGCCCCTAAGAGCCCTCACCCCGACCCTCTCCCGTTGAGGACGGGAGAGGGAGAAGAAGGAGCGTCTACCGCATGCGCGTATAGAGACGATGTGTGTGAATGCGGAAGGACTTGATCTGGCCATCTACGCAGTGTGGAAAAATAAAGTGCAAACAGGCTGTTACGCTACGGAAGGGACGGCGTGGATCCCTCCGCGGCCATTCCACCTGCTCCGCACGCGGAACCTTTAGGCCGCTCCGCCCGGATCAAGTCCGGGCATGACGATAATGGGCGGTCTCCAGCCATATGCGATAGCCCTGCGCAAGCGGGAGAGGGAGCCTAACCTCACCCCATGACCATTCCCACCACCCACCCCTTCGCCTTCGACCCCACCTACGGCCTCGGCCTCGACGAGCTGCGCGCGGTCCGGCCGCCCCAGGCGCCGCCCGAGTTCGACGCGTTCTGGCGCGCCCGCTACACCAGCGCCCTCGCCATCCACCCGCAGCCGCAGCTCAGCGCAAGCGCGTCCAGCCATCCCGACTGGCTCGTCCACGACATCACCTACACCTCGACCGGCAAGTTCCCGATCGGCGGCTGGCTGCTGCTGCCGCGAACCGGCGTGGTCCGGCGCGGCCTGGTGGTCGGCCACGGCTATGGCGGGCGGGAGCAGCCGGACTTCGACATCTCGGTCGCCGACACCGCCGTGCTGTTTCCGTGTTTCCGCGGCCTCTCGCGCAGCCGCCGCCCGCCCATCTCCAGCGACCCGGCGTGGCACGTGCTGCACGACATCGACAAGCCGCACCAATACATCCTGGGCGGCTGCGTCGAGGATGTCTGGCTGGGCGTCTCGGTTCTTACCACGCTCTATCCCGAACTCGCCGGGCGCATCGGCTACAGCGGCACCAGCTTCGGCGGCGGCATCGGCGCGCTCGCCGTCGCATTCGAGCGGCGCATTGACCGCGCGCACCTGGTCGTGCCGACGTTCGGCAACATGCCGCTTTGGCTCAACCTGCCGACGGTCGGCAGCGGCAATGCCGTGCAGAGCTACGCCAAGACGCATGAGAACGTGCTCGAAACCCTCCGCCTGTTCGATGCAGCATGCGCGGCGATGCGCACCCGAATCCCCCTGCTGGTCGCCGTGGCCCGCTTCGACCCGGCGGTCGCACCGCCCTGCCAGTTCGCCGTCGCAAACGCCCGGCCTCCCTCGAGCCATCATGAAACCTTCGTCCTGGACGCCGGCCACTTCGACTATCCCGGTGCAGCGCAGCAACACGCACGGTTCGCCGAGCAGGTCAGGCAGTTCTTCAGGGTGACATGAGGCGAGATTACCGGCGCTGGTACAGTCCGCGGCTGCATCGGGACATGGAGCTGCTGATCTTTGGCCACGCCGGAGCCAAGGTGCTGATGTTCCCCACGCGGGAGGGACGCTTCTGGGAATACGAGCAGCTCGACGTCGTGGCCAGCCTCGAGGGCAAGGTGAACGCCGGGCAGTTGCAGCTCTACTGCATCGAGGGCCTGGCGCAGGAGACGTTCTACGACGTCCGCCGCCACCCCGCCGACCGCATCCGCCGCCATGCCGCCTATGAGGACTACATCCTCCACGAGGTGCTGCCGCTCATGGCCGGCGCCAATTCCCACGATTGCACGATGGCGATGGGCTGCAGCCTGGGGGCGTTCCAGGCCGCCAGCCTCGTGCTGCGTCATCCGCATTTGTTCCGCAAGCTCGCCGCCTTCTCCGGCCGCTTCGACCTGACGCTGCAGGTCGACTGCTTCGACGACTTGTTCCACGGCTACTATGTCGACGACGTCTACTTCCACACGCCGACGCATTTCCTGCCCAGCCTCGCCTGCCCCTGGAGGCTGGAGAAGCTGCGCCAGCTCGACATCGTTTTGGCGGTCGGCCGGGAGGATCCGTTCCTCGACAACAACCGCCATTTCAGCCGCTTGCTGGGCGAAAAGGGCGTGCATCACCGACTATATGAATGGGACGGCCGCGCCCACCGCGCCGGCGCCTGGCGACGCATGGCTGCGCTCTACGTTTGAGCGCCGTAGATTTCTTCGACCGTGATCGCGATTCCCGGCGGATCGAGCGCGATCGGGCCGTTCACCACCACCACCGTGCTGATCGCAGCACCTGCCCGGCGATGATGCGTCACCATGCGCCGGGTCGGGTGAACAATCAGGTAATGCATGATCGAGGCGACGCGGAAGTAGTCGGCGAGCTTGCCGCCCGTGTCGGTCGCGGCCGTATTTGGCGACAGCACCTCCACCACGACAATCGGGTTCGGCGCGGCGACCGCATCGTCGGCCATCGGCTCGCCGCAGTTGACCAGCGCGTCCGGCTCGTAGTCGCTGTCCCCGGTCTCCACCGTGGCGCCATCGGGGAGGGCCTGGCACGCGACGCCGGCCGCGCCGACCGCACGGTCCAGCGCCTTGTAGACGGCGCCCTTCACCCGCAGATGCGCGCCGCGCTCCGGGGCCATGGCCACGATGCGGCCATCCACCCGTTCGTAGCGGCCGCGTGGCTGCGCCTCGCACCAGCGCCGGAACTCCTCGCGGGAATAGCGCCGGTTCGGCTCGGGCAAGAGCTGGCTCACACCACGCCGCGCTCCCGCAGCCCGGCCACGTCCGCCTCGCTCAGCCCGAGCCGCTCCATCAGCACGTCGCCCGTGTGCTCGCCCAGCAGCGGCGGCGGCAGGCGGTAGCTGGGCGGCGTCTCGCTCAGCCGCACCGGGTTTGCGGTCACCTTCACCCCCTCCGGCGTGGCCGGGTGCGCCATCTCCACCACCATGCCGCGCGCCGCCACCTGCGGGTCGGCGAAAGCCTGGGACAGCGTGTTGATCGGGCCGCAGCCGATCTTCAGCGCCTCCAGCCGCTCCACCCACCAGGTCGTCGGGTGCTGCTGCATGACGGGCGTGATCAGCTCCGTCACGGCGTCGCGGTTCATCACCCGGGCCGCGTTGGTGGCGAAGCGGGGGTCGTCCGCCACGCCCGCCAAGCCGAACGCCTCGCAAAAGCGGCGGAACGTCGGGTCGTTGCCCACGGTGATCACCACGTGGCCATCCTCGGTCGGGAACACCCCGTATGGCACGATGCTCGGATGCGAGTTGCCGAGGCGCGCCGGGTCCTTCCCGGTGGCCAGGTAGCTGCTGCCCTGGTTGGATAGCCAGGCCAGGTGCGTGTCCAGCATGCCGATATCCACCTGCTGGCCCTGGCCGGTCGCTGCGCGGTGGCGCAGGGCGGCGAGGATGCCGATACAGCCGTAGAGCCCGGCAAACACGTCCGCCACCGGAACGCCCACCTTCATCGGCTCGCCCGCGGGCTCCCCGGTGAGGCTCATGATGCCGCCCATGGCCTGGATCAGGCTGTCATAGCCTGGTCGCGGCGCGTAGGGGCCGGTCTGGCCGAAGCCGGTGATGGAGCAATACACCAGGCCGGGGAAGCGAGCGTGCAGTTGCTCGTAGCCAAGGCCGTATTTGGCCAGCGCGCCGACCTTGAAGTTCTCCACCAGGATGTCGCTCTGCTCGACCAGCCGCAGCGCCAGCGCCTGGCCCTCGGGCTTGCTGATGTCCAGCGTCACCGAGCGCTTGTTGCGGTTCACGCCGACGAAATAGGCGCTCTCCTGCGTGCCAGGCATGTAGGGCGGGGCGAAGCCGCGGGTGTCGTCGCCGCTGCCGGGCTTCTCGATCTTGATCACGTCGGCGCCCAGGTCGGCCAGCATCTGCACGCAAGTGGGCCCGGCGAGCACCCGCGTGAGGTCGAACACCACGAGGCCGTGCAAGGGGCCAGTTCCGTTCGCCATCATTACCTCCGCTCGCCCCGGCAGGAACGGGGCATATTTGCTGCAACCGTTCTGGATTACAGGCGGACCGGACGCCCTACAACCTGGGTGATGGCGCTTGGGGCGAGCGTCAGGCCCGGGTCAGCCCGCTCGCGGGGGTGACGTCGGCGCTGCCGGGGAAGATGGCGGGCATGGCGCTGGGCGGCAGGCCGAGATGGGACACCAGCAACCCCATCGCCAGCGAACGCACGTCGCGGGTGGGCTGCAGGTCCCGCGCCTCGAACAGGCGGGAGGGCGAGAGGCCGGGCCAGTCGGCGAGCACGCGGCCGCCGGCGACGTTGCCGCCGGCGATGAAGGCCACCGTGCCGGTGCCATGGTCGGTGCCGTTGGTGCCGTTGATGTGCGCGGTGCGGCCGAACTCGGTGATCACCAGCACGGCCGTCTTGGACCACGTGTCGCCCAGCGAGACCTTGAGCGCGGCCAAACCGGCGTCCAACTGGCCGAGCGGCTGGGTCAGGCGGCGCATCTGGTCGGCATGGGTGTCCCAGCCGCCGATCTCGAGCGCGGCCACGCGCGGGCCGGTGGGGGCGGCGAGCAGCTTGCCCGCCATCCCGGCCAGGGAGGCAAACGCATAGGCGTTTTGGGGCTTCTGCGTGTCGGCCAAGGTGGCGTGGGAGAAGCCGCGGTCCCGCAGGCCCTCGGCGATGGCAGGGCCGACCACCGGGTCGTGCGCGTTGAGCGCGGCGATGCGGGCGTAGAGGTCGGCGTCCGGCGTGCCGAAGCCGGGGGGCGCCCAGGCGGCGACGCTGGCCGGGCCGCGCATCAGCAACGGCGTGTTGGTGCCGACCGACAGCGCCGCTTCCGGCCCGGGCGGCTTGGGCATGGCGAGCACGGCGCGGTTTAGCCAGCCGCTGTTGAGGCGCTGGTCGGCGCCGCTCTCCATGTAGTCCTGCGCCTCGAAGTGGCTGCGGCTGCGGTAATGCCCGGCCACGGCGTGGACCGGGAGCAGGTCGCCGGCGGCATACATCGCGGCCATTTGCGGCATGGCGGGGTGCAGGCCGAAGAAGCCGCCAAGATCGGCCATGCCGCCCTCGGCGCCGACCGCGCCGGGGATGAGCGGCGCGCGCAGGCCCGCAAGGTCCGCGTCACCATAGGGCACGACGGCGGCCATGCCATCCAGCGCGCCGCGCATCAGCACGACGACGAAGCGCGAGTTGGTGGGCGCCGCGGCCAGAGCCAAGGAGACGCGGCCGAGCGAGAAGGCGGCGCCCAGCCCCAGCAGGGCGGAGCGCCTGGTCAGCAAGGATTGGGGGGTGAGGAAGGATGCGTGCATCAGCGCCTCTGGAACTCGGGGGAAGTGAACAGCAGGGTCATGCCGTCGCGACGCGAGCCGGCGCGGCGGATGGCGGTCCCGGTGTCGTCGGTGAGCAATGCGCCGAGGCTGATCTCGGCGATGGCCGCCGGGTCGAGCGCGTCGGCGCGGCCGGCGAACCCGTACGCCCAGTCGACCCGGCGCACCATGGCTTCCGGCCCCGCCCAATCCGCCGCGGTGTCGGGCCAGCCGATCGGGAACGGCGCGTCGAACATCGGCTGGCCGAGCGAGCGCAGGATGGCCGCGCCATCGGGCCGTCTGTCCTCCGGCAGGTCGGCCGCGCGCAGGGCGGCGAGCACGAAGTCCTGCGGGGTGCGCAGCTTGGTCAGCGGCTGCCAGGCCCCGGGCAGCCGGATGAGGGCGGCGGAGGCGGCGCCGAGATCGCCATTTGTGTCATGCAGCACGGCGGCGATGGCAGCGACAGCGTGTTCCGGCGGGGTGTCGGCCACGAAATGGCGCACCAGCTTGGTGGCGAGATGGCGGTAGGTGGCGGGGTGGTGGGCGAGGAAGTCCAGCGCCGCGACGCCGCCGGCCTCGTCGGGCGGGAAGGTCTGGCCCATCACGACCTGCTCGCCCGGCTCGTGCATCTGCGGGCGGAACATGAAGCCGGCCGGCTGCGGCTCGCCGAACGCGAGCGACCAGCCGGTGAGGAGCTTGGCGTAGTTGGTGACGTCGGCCTGGGTGTAGCCAGCGGCGGGGCTGACGGTGTGCAGCTCGAGCGACTCGCGGGCGAGGTTCTCGTTCAGGCCCTTGTTCTGGCGCAGGCCGGCGGGGCTGTTGGGGCCGAACGAGCCGCCGTTGTCCAGATACATCAGCATCGCCGGGTGATGCATCACCGCGACCAGCATGGTGTGGAACGACCCCGTGACGTTGGGGCGGATGGCGGTGCGCACGAAGTCCCCGATGACGGCGGCGGTGCGGCCGGCGCGCAGGCTCACGGTGAAATGGTTGGCCCAGAACCAGACCAGGCGCTCGCGGAACGGGGTGGCGGTGGTGAGCGCCTGGGTGACCAGCGCGTCGATCTCGCCCTTGAACAGGTCCCGCGTGGCGTGCGGGCGCTCGGGCGGTGGCGCCGCCGGGGTGGAGGCGGGAATGGCCGGGGGCGCTGCCTGCATGGCTTGGGCGGTGGCTTTGTCGGCCTTGCGGGCGTCGCGGTCTTGGCGCAGGGCGGCGAACCCGTCGGCGACTGTGGGGCCGGGCGGGCCTGGGTCGGCGCCAGCCAATTGGTTGTGCAGCCAGGCCGCCGGATCGGCCGGGAGCAGTTCGCTGCCTCGGCGGCCCAGGCCGAAGCGGATCAGGGCTTGTGCGGCGTTGATGTCCATGGGTGAGGGTTATAGTGGGGAAACGGTAACGCCGAGGTAACGGATGGTAAGATTGCGGCAGCCACCCTCCCCTCCACAGCCATTCCACGAGCTATCGTTCGCAGAACCTTTGGCTGTTCCGCCCCGACCCTCTCCCGCCAGTGGGAGAGGGAGACTGTCGCCATGGGCCCGCGGCTTGCAAAAGCGGGCCGGCTGGCGCATTTGCAGGCGGATATTGACCCGGCGAGTGCCGGAGCGTGGCAGGGTGCGCGGGCAAGGGGCTCGTCGTCGCCCGTCACGGCATGGAGGATCACCCCGTGGCGGCCAACTCGCTCGATCGGATTCGCAACATCGGCATCACCGCGCATATCGACGCGGGCAAGACCACCACGACCGAGCGCATCCTCTATTATACCGGCATGTCGCACCGCATCGGCGAAGTGCATGACGGCAACACCACCACCGATTACATGGAGCAGGAGCGTGAGCGCGGCATCACGATCACCTCTGCGGCGGTCACGTGCGAGTGGAAGGACCACCGCATCAACATCATCGACACGCCGGGCCATATCGACTTCAACATCGAGGTGAACCGCTCGCTGCGCGTGCTGGACGGCGCGGTGTTCATCATCGAGGGCGTGGCCGGCGTGCAGCCGCAGTCCGAGACCAACTGGCGCCTGGCCGACCGCTACAACGTGCCGCGCATCATCTTCATCAACAAGCTGGACCGCACCGGCGCCGACTTCTACCGCGCGTTCGACACGCTGAAGGAGAAGCTCGACATCATCGCGCTGCCGCTGCAGTTGCCGATCGGCGTCGAGGACCAGTTCGTCGGCGTGGTTGACCTGGTGGAGATGAAGGCGATCGTCTGGGAAGGCGGCGAATTGGGCGCCAAGTTCCACGACGAGGAAATCCCGGCCGACCTGATGGAGAAGGCGAAGGAGTATCGCCAGACCCTGCTCGACACCGCGCTCTCGGTCGACGACGAGGGCATGGAGGAGTATTTCGAGCACGGCGACGTGGCCCCTGCGACCCTGAAGCGCGCGATCAAGAAGGGCGCCATCTCGGGCGCGTTCCGCCCCGTGCTGTGCGGCACGGCGTTCAAGAACAAGGGCGTGCAGCCATTGCTGGACGCGGTGCTGGACTACCTGCCGTCCCCGGTGGACGTGCCGGGCATTTCGGTGGCGGCCGAGGAGGGCGAGGAGGATGGCGAGCACAGCGATCGTCGCCGCATCAAGGCCGACCCTGCCGCCCCGTTCGCCGGGCTCGCGTTCAAGATCATCAACGACAAGTATGGCACGCTCACCTTCGTGCGGGTCTACGCAGGCACGCTGAAGAGCGGCGACACGGTGATGAACACCACCAAGGAGAGCAAGGAGCGCATCGGCCGCATGTTCCAGATGCATGCGGACAAGCGCGCCGAGATCAAGGAAGTGCACGCCGGCGACATCGCGGCCTTCGTGGGCCTGAAGGACACCGGCACCGGCGACACGCTGGCCTCGGCCGACGACCCGGTGGTGCTCGAGCGCATGGCGTTCCCGGTGCCGGTGATCGACATCTCGGTCGAGCCGAAGACCAAGGACAGCGTGGAGAAGATGACGATCGGCTTGCAGAAGCTGGCGGGCGAGGATCCGTCGCTGCGGCTGAAGACCGATCAGGAGACCGGGCAGACCATTCTGTCCGGGATGGGCGAGCTGCATCTTGAGATCATCATCGATCGTCTGCGCCGCGAATACGGCGTCGAGGCCAATATCGGCGCGCCGCAGGTGGCGTATCGCGAGACCATCAGCAAGCCGCACACCGAGACCTACACCCACAAGAAGCAGACCGGCGGTTCGGGCCAGTTCGCCGAGGTGAAGGTGGTGTTCGAGCCGATGGAGCGGAACGGCGGCGTCGTGTTCGAGAACAAGACGGTGGGCGGCTCGGTGCCGCGGGAGTATGTGCCGGCGGTGGAAAAGGGCATCCGGGTGCAGGCCGACACCGGCGTGCTGGCGGGCTTCCCGACGGTGGACTTCAAGTACACCCTGATCGACGGCAAGTACCACGACGTGGACTCGAGCGCGCTGGCGTTCGAGATCGCGGCCAAGGCCTGTTTCCGCGACGGCATGAAGAAGGCCGGCCCGATCATCCTCGAGCCGATCATGGACGTGGAGGTGACGACCCCGCAGGACCATGTCGGCGACGTGGTGGGCGACCTCAACCGCCGGCGCGGCATGATCCAGAACCAGGAGTCGGCCGGCTCGACGGTGACGGTGCGCGCGGGCGTGCCGCTGAAGGAGATGTTCGGCTACATTTCGGATTTGCGGTCGATGACCAAGGGGCGGGCGTCGTTCACCATGCAGTTCCACCACTACGACCCGGTGCCGCGCAACATCGCCGACGAGATCATGGCGAAGTCTGCCTGAGGCAGGCGTCTCCCCCACACCTTAAAAGCCCTCTCCCTCTGGGAGAGGGTTGGGTCAGGGGCCCGATGGCACACGGCGGGCGGATTGGGTGCGACCGGCCCCTCACCCCGGCCCTCTCCCAGAGGGAGAGGGAGACAAATGGAGCGGTCGCCGAATCGGGCTTCACACTCCTCGAACTCCTCGTCGCTCTCGTCGTGTTCGGGTTCGTGCTCGCCGGGCTCGTGGGCGGCCTGCAGTTCGGCCTGCGCGCGCAGGATACCCAGGCGCGTACCATCAGCGCACAGGCCGACCTCGGCGGCACTGACCGGCTGTTGCGCAACCTGGTCGCGGAAATGGAGCCGGGCAGCGGCTCCGAGCCGCCGGACATCACCGGCGGGCCGCACGCGCTGGACTTCGTCACCGACCTCGGTCGCGCGGCGGCCGGGTTGGGCGAGGGCGGCAGCGCGCTGGTGGCGCTCGGGGTGGATGGCCAGCATCGGCTGGTGTTGCGATGGGAGCCGGTGGTGCATGCGGTTCGGCTGCGGCCGGGGCCCGCGCCGGGCATGGCGGTGCTGCTGACCGGGCTCGACGGGGTGGATTTCGCCTATTGGGCGCACGGCCAAGGCGGCGGCGGAAGCTGGCAGACCACCTGGGCCGACTCGGGCATCCCACCCTTGGTGCGCATCCGCCTGCGCTTTCCCGCCGATAGCCATAGGAGCTGGCCCGACATCATCGCGACGACGGAACGGTTGCCCACCGGCGGGTGAAAACAGCAAGTATGGCTTGGTGTCTGGTGCCGCCTCCGTCTAATAAGCCGCGTGTCATGCGAGGAAACGGCCGGGTCATCGACCTGTATGCATCAATGTTGCTGAAATGTTGCACGACTATCTGATCTGGTGGGCCGAGCAGATGCGCAGCCTGGTGCCGGAGCGATTTGCCGCTCGCACCCGCTATGCTAACGCGCTCGTCCTGCAGGGCACGCCGGAGGGGCTGACGGCCGCGGTGCGGCGCGGGCGGGAGGAGACGTCGCTCGGCCCGGTGGCGCCGGGCAGCTCCGCGCTACGCCGCCTGCCAGCGGCCCGGCGCGGCCCCGCGGTGTTGCGGCCGGCGCCGGGCACGATGCTCGAGCAGACGGCGTCGCTGCCGCTGGCGGCGGAGACCGAATTGGCCGCCGTGCTGCGCAACGAGATGGACCGGCTGACCCCGTTCCGCGCCGAAGACCTGTTCTGGGACTGGCGGGTGGAGCGGCGCGACCGGGCGGCGGGGCGGCTGTTCCTGCGCCTGCTGATGGTGCCGAAGACGGCGGTGGCGAGCCTGCTGGCGGCGGCGGAAGCGGCCGGGTTGCGGCCGGAAGCGCTCGAAGTAGCGACGGCGCGCGGCTTGGAGCACTTGCCGCTGGCCTCGCCCTCCAGCCGCGGCGGCTCGGGGCGGGGCACCCAACTGGCCGCCGTGCTGTGCGCCGTGCTGGCGCTGGCGGTCTGCCTGCTGCCGATCGTGCGGCAGGAGCTGGCGCTCCGCTCGGTGGAGCGGGTGGTGGCGCGCGAGCGGCCCGCGGTGGCGACGGTGGCAGCGCTGCGCCGCCGCCTGGCCGCCAATGTGAGCGGGGCGGACCTGTTTGCCTCGGAGTCCGCGCGGGTGGGCAACCCCCTGCGGGCGCTGGCGGCGGTCACGGCCGCGCTGCCGGACGATACCTACCTGCTCTCGTTCTCCTTGCGGGAGCGGGCGATGACGCTGTCGGGCCGGTCGGCGGCGGCCACGCGGCTGATCAACACGCTGTCCGCCGACCCGGACCTGCAGGAGCCGGCGTTCGACGCGCCGATCACCCGCATTGGCGACAAGGCGGATCTGTTCTCCATCCGCGTCCGGCTGGCGCCCTGATGGCGGCGGGCACGCTCCCCACCGGCCAGCGCGGCCAGGCTCTTGCGCTGGGGCTGACGGTGATCGTGCTGGCGGTGGTGTGGTTCGGCGCGGTCTCGCCGGTTCTGCAGTGGTATGCCGGGCGCGCGGAGTTCCTGCAGCAGCAGCGCCAATTCGCCGCGCGGATGACCTCGGTGGCGGCGACTGCGCCCTCGCTGCAGCGCGAGTTGGCGCAGGCGGACGCGGCGCCGCCGCCCCGTTCGGTGTTCGAGGGCGCCACGGACGCCATTGCCGGCGCCGCGCTGCAGCAGGCAGTGCAGGATATTGCCGGGCGGACGGCGGCGGTGGTGCTGAGCGCGGAAGTGCTGCCGGTGCAGCCGGTAGGGGGCTACCAGCGCATCGGCGTGCGGATGACCGTTTCCGCCCCCTGGCCGCAATTGGTGGCCTTGCTGCAGGCGACGATCCAGGCCACGCCGCGCATGCTGGTCGACGACCTGACCATCCGCCAGACCGACATCACGGCCGGCCGGGAGCAGCGCCCGATGGAAGCGGCCTTCACCGTCTACGCGCTGCATGCGGCGTCGCCCGCCGCTGCGGCCCAGCCCCAGTGAGATCGATCCTAGTGAGATCGGGCCGATGAGGCTTTCCAGCTCGCGCGCGCTCTGGCTGTTGGCGGCACTGCTCGCGGCCGGGCTGGCGGCCGAGGCAATGCCAGGCGGCAAGCGCCGGCCGGTCGCGCTGCCTGTGGCGCCCGCCGGGTCACCGCAAGCGGCGGCCGCGGCGGCCGAGCCGCTGACGCAGTGGGTTGCCACCGTGCTGGCCCGTCCGCTGTTCGCCGCCGACCGCCGCCCGGTCGCGCCGGCGGCCAATGCGACGGCCAGCACGGGCCCGCAAGCCCTGCCACGTCTGGCCGGGATCGTGGTGTCGCCCACGGGGCGGTCGGCGATCTTTGCCGGGGATCACTCGATGGTGGTCGCGGAGGGGGCGGTGGTCGGGCCCTGGCGGGTGGTGGCGATCCGCGCCGACGCGGTGGATGTCAGCGGACCTCAGGGAGAGCGCACAGTGAAGCCGACCTATTCGAACGAGCCGCCTCCCGCGACCGCCATGGCGGCAGCGCCGCCGATTCCCGGGATGCCGGGCTTCGCGCCGTTCAATCCGCAGAACGCAGGATTGGCCGCGCTGCGGGCGCAAGCGGCCGGCATCGGGCAGAACCGGCCGTGACACTACGCTGGTTGACCCGGCCTGGGCTGGCGGGACTGTTGGCGCTGGCGGCCTGCGAGGCCAAGCCGCCGCTGCTGGCGCCGCTGCCCCCGGCTGGGGCCAATGCGGGGGTGGCCACGCCCCGCATCAACGGCTCGGCGGGGTCGCCAACCGCGCAGCCGCCGCCGGAATACGCGGTGGCGCCCGCGACCAACATCTCGGTGCGGCAGGGCGCGGGGCCCGGCGGCGGCGGCGGCGACGTGCAGCTCAACTTCGCCGACACCGACATCCGCGACGTGGTGGCGCAGATCCTCGGCACCATGCTGGGGCAGACCTACACGATCGACCCGGCGGTCCGCGGCACGGCGACGCTGCACACCGCGCAGCCGCTGTCGCGCCGGCAGCTCATCCCGGTGCTGCAGACGCTGCTGGCGCAGAATGGCGCCACCCTGGTGCAGAGCGACGGCATCTATCGCGTGCTGCCCAATGCGGCGGCGGCCACGGCGGGCGGGCTGGCGGGCGGGGCTGCCGGCGGCGTGGGCTCTGGCGGGGCCACGCTGCTGCCGCTGCGCTACGCCAGCGCGGACGACCTGGTGAAGACGCTCACCCCCTTCGTGCAGAACGGCGGCCACATCGCGGCCGACACCGGGCACAATGCGCTGATCGTCAGCGGCGACCCGGCGACCCGGGAGACCCTGATCGCGCTGGTCGATGCGTTCGACGTGAACGAGTTGTCTGGCCAATCCTACGCGCTGCTGCCGGTGACGTCGGGTGACGCCAAGGACTTCGCCTCTGCGCTGCAGGACGCGGTGCGCAGCGCGGGCGGCGGAACCGGGCCGGTGCGGGTGATCCCGATGGCGCGCGTGAACGCGGTGCTGGTGGTGTCGTCGCAGCCGCAGAATATCGACCAGGTGCGGCGCATCTACACGCTGATCGAGCGCAAGCGGCGGCAGACGATCCGCTCCTGGCACGTGTACTACCTGCAGAACAGCCGCAGCAACGACATCGCCTACGTGCTGCAGCAGGCGTTCACGCCGGACAACGTGACGGCGCAGCCGACGCCGCCCGCCGGGTCGACCCGCAGCGGCATCACGCCGCAGAGCGCGAGCGGCGGCAGCGGCGGCGGCATCGGCAGCGGCATCGGCAGCCTGGGCGGCTCGGGCGGCGGTTTGGGCGGGATCGGCGGCGGGGCTGGGGGCGGCCTGAGCAGCGGCAGCGCGGGCGGCGGCGTGACGGCGGGCGGGCTCGGCGGCGGCGGCGGCTTGGGCGGCGGCGGGCTGACGCCGAGCAATGGCGGCCAGACCAGCGCGGCCGCGACCCCAGCCAGCACCCCGGCGTCCGGCAACCCGTTGCTGGGCGGGCTCGAGGGCGCCCAGGGCGGCCAGGCCAATGCCGACAGCATGCGCATCATCCCGAACAACCAGAACAACGCGCTGCTGATCTACGGCACTCCGCAGGAGAACGACACGGTCGAGGCGATGCTGCGCAAGCTCGACATCCTGCCGCTGCAAGTGCGCATCGATGCGACGATCGCCGAGGTCGACCTGACCGACAACTTGCAATACGGCACCCAGTTCTTCTTCAGCGGCGGGTTGCAGGGCGCGCTCTCGCTGGGGGCGACCGCGCAGAATTTCGCCAGCAATTTCCCGGGCTTCGTGCTGAGCGGGCCAGGCGGCACGTCGGCGGCGCTCAACGCATTGCAGGCGGTGACGAAGGTGCGCGTGCTGTCCTCGCCGCAATTGCTGGTGCTGGACAACGAGGCGGCGCAGCTCGAGGTGGGTGCGCTGGTGCCGTATCTGAGCCAGACCGCGACCAGCACGATCACTTCGGGCGCGCCGGTGGTGAACTCGATCAACTACCAGCAGACCGGCGTGATCCTCCAGGTGACGCCGCGGGTGAACAGCGGTGGGCTGGTGACCTTGGACATTTCACAGGAGGTGAGCAGCGTGGTGCCCGGCGTGACCACGACTGGCGTGAACTCGCCCACCTTCAACGAGCGCAACGTCACCTCGCGGGTGGTGATCCAGGATGGGCAGACGGTGGGCCTGGCGGGGCTGATCCAAGACTCCGACTCGCGCCAGAACTCGGGCATTCCGTGGCTGAAGGACATCCCGCTGCTCGGCGTGCTGGCGAGCCAGCAGACCAACACGCGCTCCCGCACCGAGCTGCTGGTGCTGATCACGCCGCATGTGGTGCAGGACCAGCGGGACGCGCGCTCGCTGACCGCGGACTTGCGAGACGAGCTTGGCGCCAGTGCCCTGGTGCCGCAGCAACTGATCAGCTTGCCGGCGTCGGGCTCGGCGGACCCGAATTCGGGCTTGCGTCACGCGCTGGGCGCGCCTCCATGAGGGTTGGCGAGCAAGACGGCTCCCTCTGCTTCTCCCTCTCCCTCTGGGAGAGGGCAGGGGTGAGGGGCGTTTTGCTCCCGAGTCGTCGGAAGGTGTCCGCCCTCACCCAACCCTCTCCCGGAGGGAGAGGGCTTGAAGTCGGGATCGGCGGAAACAGCTACGGGTTACAGATCTCGTCGTTGCCGCCGGTGCCGTTGGGCCCCATGGAGCAGAGGTCGTAGTCATGGCCGCTGCGCTGCGACGGCATGCGGTATTGGTAGGGATGGTTCCAGGCGTCCACCGGGGCATTGTCGCCCTTCAGGTAAGGGCCGTTCCAATTGGTCACGCCGGTCGGCTGGGTGGTGAGGGCGGTCAGGCCCTGCTCGGTCGAGGGATAGGAGCCGACGTCGAGCTTGTAGAGGTCGAGGATGGAGCCGATCCGCTCGATCGACTGCTTGGCGATGTTCACCCGGGCGCCGCCCAACTGGCGCAGCACGGCAGGGGCGACCAGGCCGATCAGCAGGCCGAGGATGGCGATCACCACCAGGATTTCGAGCAGGGTGAAGCCGGCGTCTCGCCGGGTTGGTTCAGGCTTGGTCATGGTGGCTGGGGTGTCCTGCGCTGTGACGGGCGGCGGGACTGATGGCTGTCCCGTTTCTGGCCTGCATGGCGCTAGTGGCGTCGATCTACAAGCTGCCGCCGCGCGTATTGCCATCAATCCATGCGGTGGAAGGCGGGCAGGTGGCGACCGTCCATGTGAACACGGACGGCTCGCAGGATCTCGGCCTGATGCAGGTCAACACGCGCTGGATCGGGACGCTGTCGCGCTACACCGGCCAGACGCCGGATTTCGTGCGGGCATCCTTGCTGAGCCGTCCGTGCTACAATATCGCGGCGGCGGGACTAATCCTGCGGACCTACCTCAACGAAACGCATGGCGAACTGATGCCGGCAGTGGGCGACTACCACTCGCACACGCCCCCGCTGAACCAGGCGTATCAGGCGCTCGTGGTTCGTTCGGCCGCCAACCTGTTCGGCGGCAGCCGCGCGCGGTGAAGGCTCGCGCGCGGCTGGATAGGAGTTAGAGCATGATTGCTTCTGATAGGCGAAGCAATCATGCTCTAAGTCTTTGTTTGAGAGGCTGATTCACGCATCAGGTTGTTTCAACCTGATGCGATCAGGCTCTAGCGGTAGTAGCCTGGCGCCACGTAGTAGGCTGGCGGCGGGGCGTAGACCACCGGCGGCGGCGCGTAGTAGACCGGGGGCGGCGCATACACGGGCGGGGCGACCGCACCCGCGATGGCAGCACCCACGCCAAGGCCGATGACGGCACCGGCAATCCCGGCGCCAACGCCGCCGAAGCCGCGGTGGTAACCGCCATAGCCGCGGTGGTAGTAGTAGGCGTTGGCCGGCGTTGCAGCGGCGAACAGGCCCACAGCGACGGGAATGGCGACAAGTAGGCCGAGCTTTGGGCTCATGACTGAACTCCTGTTTGTCCGGGGCGGCTGGTTCCAATCGCCCATGCAAAGAAATATACCTACGACCTGTGGCCAATTTGCGGCATTGAAGTCGCTCATTGCTTCACAAAGTCGCGCTTAGGTTGCAGTGGTCACCGCCTCGGCGCGGAACCCGCCGGATTGGCGCTGCCACAGCCGGGCATACGCGCCGCCGCGCGCCAGCAGCGCCGCATGGGTGCCCTGCTCCACGATCTGCCCGGCGTCCAGCACCACCAGGCGGTCCATGCGCGCGATGGTGGACAGGCGGTGGGCGATGGCGATCACGGTGCGGCCCTCCATCAGCCCGTCCAATTGCTCCTGGATGGCGTTCTCCACCTCGGAATCGAGCGCGCTGGTGGCCTCGTCCAGCACCAGGATCGGGGCATCCTTCAGGATCACGCGGGCGATGGCGATGCGTTGGCGCTGGCCGCCGGAGAGCTTGACGCCGCGCTCGCCGACATGCGCCTCGTAGCCGCGGCGGCCGTTCCAGTCCTCCAAGGTGTGGATGAACCCGTCGGCATGGGCGCGGCGGGCGGCGTCCTGCACCTCGGCCTCGCTGGCATGGGGGCGGCCGTAGCGGATGTTGTCGCGGATCGAGCGGTGCAGCAGCGAGGTGTCCTGCGTCACCATGCCGATCTGCGCGCGCAGGCTCTCCTGGGTGACGCTGGCGATGTCCTGCCCGTCGATGACGATGCGGCCGGCCTCGGGGGCGTAGAAGCCGAGCAGCAGGTTCACCAGGGTGGACTTGCCGGCGCCGGATTGGCCGATCAGGCCGATGCGCTCGCCGGGCGCGATGTGCAGCTCCACCGCGTGCAGCACGCCGCGGGTGGTGCCGTAGCCGAAGCGCAGACCCTCGAAGGCGATGGCGCCCTCGCTCACCACCAGCGGGCGGGCGTTCGGCGCGTCGGGCATCTGGCGCGGCACCGAGATGGAGCGCTGGGCGTCCTGCACGATGCCGACGTTCTCGAAGATGGCGGTGACGTTTTGCGACACCCAGCCCGCGATGTTGCTGACCTGCCAGGCCAGCGGCAGCGCCATCGCGACGGTGCCAACGCTGACCCGGCCCTGCGCCCAGAGCCACACCGCCAGGCTGCCCGTGCCCACCACCATCAGCGCGTTCACGCAATGCAAGGTCACGTTGAAGGCGGTGATCAGGCGGACTTGGTGCTGGAAGGTCGTGGTGTGCTCGTCGATGGCTTCGGCGACGAAGTTGTCCTCGTCGCGGGCGCGGGCGAACAGCTTGACGGTGAGGATGTTGGTGTAGCTGTCCACCACGCGCCCGGTGAGCCCGGAGCGGACCTCGCTCATGCGGCGGGAGCGGTCCCGCGCGCGGGGGACGAATACGCGCAGCAGGACGGCGTAGGCCACGAACCAGGCGCCGAGCGGGATGGCGAGCAGCGGGTCGGCGCGGCCCATGAACAGCATGGCGCTGCCGCCGTAGACGATGATGTACCACACGGCATTGGTGGCGGAGACGACGCTCTCGCGCAGCGCCGGGCCTACCTGCATGACGCGGTTGGCGATGCGCCCGGCGAAGTCGTTCTGGAAGAAGGTCCAGCTCTGGCGCACGACGTGCCAGTGGCTTTGCCAGCGGATGAGGTTGGTCAGGCCCGGCGCGATGGCCTGGTTGGTGACCAGGTTCAGCAGCAGCATGCCGAACGGCCGCAGGAACAGCAGCACGGCGGCCATGCCGAGCAGGCGCCACTTGGCTGCCGCCCAGATCTGGCCCGGCGCGTAGTGCGTCACCAGGGAGACGACGCGGCCGAGGAAGACGGGGATGGAGCTGTCGATCAGCGCCGTGAGCATGCCGACGGCGAACAGGGCTGCCACCAGGCCGCGGGATTGGCGGATGAAGTGCCAATAGAATGCGCCGAGGCCGGCCGGCGGCTCGCCAGGGGGCGGTGGCGCGGTCGGTTTGAGTATGCTTTCGAACCAATGGACCATGCGGCTGGTTCGCGCGAGGCAGCGGCCCGGTCAAGCCACCGTCGCGTGACGGGGCTCTCCATTGGTCAGAAAAACTGCCCCCGCAGGAAGCCCAGGGCCGGCAGCGGGCGCCAGCGCCGGGGCAAGTCCGAGCGCCGGATTGGCGACACGCCGTAGCGCGGCACCGGCTGGTCGGTGCCGCGCAGCAGGTGCACGTAGGCCTTCACCTCCTGCTCGCGCCAGTCCCGGTCGGCCAAGGCGCGGGCGCGGGAGGGGAACACCTCGGCGATGCGGCGCTGGGTGCCGAGCCACGCCACCACCGCCCAGAGCGTGTCCTCGCTGCGCACCCGCTCGAGCGGGGCCACCACATCCGTCACTGCTGCACATCCTCGCCGTGGCACGGCATGCTAGATCGGTTGCCGCGGTGGTGGAAACAGCCCTGTGGCCAGGTCACCCCAGCCAATTCACCGCCGTTCCATGCGGATGCGCGGTCGCCAGCAGCCGGTCGGCCGCGCCGGGCCACAGGCTGAGCCGCAGCTCGGACCTGGCCTCCGCGTCCGGCGGCTCGAACCGCAGCCAGGCCAGCGGCGCCGCGGCGGTTGCCGCCGCACCCGCCTGCGCGAGGCTGCTGCGGATGGCGCGCTGCGTCGCCTCCGGCATGTACTGCCACATGATCGAGTGATACAGCACCGTGGCCCGGCCCGGCGCTGCCGTGGCGAGCTGCCGAGCGACCCACTCGCCCGCGTCCGCCTTGGTCACGGCCCCGCCTGCCGCCTGCGCGAGGGCGATGGCCGCGTCCAGCCGCGCCAGCCGTTCCACCTGGTCGGGCCAGATGTAGCCGCGGAGGCGCAGACGCTGTTGCGGGTCGCCGAGATCGATGGGCGCCACGTCACAGCCCGCGCGCTCGGCGACGGTGAGCGCCGCCTCGGTCGGGGGTAAGGGTCCGGTCCAATTCGGCGCGAGTTGCACCGTCGAGCCTGGATCGCCCCACCGGGCGGCGCCGAAGCGGTAGGAGTAGCGGTCCCATAGCAGATTGAGCCCGGCGCTGGCGCCGATCTCCAGCAGCCGGAGCGGCAGCCCGGTCGCCGCCGCAACCTCGAGGAACCCGCCCAGCAGCACGCCCGAGCGGCCGACCTCGTTGGTCTGCGGCGGGGAGCGTAGGAATTGCCGGATTGGCGCCAGGTGGCCGCCGACCGTCTCGCGCAGCGCCGCGGCCAGATGGTCCGGAGCGCCGTGGGCGTGCGGCGGGAAATACTCCGCCAGACCAGGTGCCGACCCGTTCAGCACCAGCGCGTGCATCGCCCCTGCCAGCCGCAGCGGCACCGCATCGGCCACCGGGTCGCCGGGCCAGCCGCCCAGCAGGGACGCGACCGGGCCGCCTTGCGCGAAATCCTCCGCCAACACGCGGAGCACCTGCGCGGTGAACGGCGAGTTCAGCCGCTCGCACCAGCCGATCTGCTTGTGGAAGGCGGCCAGCATGGCTTCGTTGCCGTCTGCGATCACGCTTGTCGCCCTCGTACCGCCGGTTCACTGCAGCTTGGTGGCCACGGCGCTGATGCTGTTGTAGGGCGAGCCGTTGATCAGCTTGGTGCTGACCACGGTGTAGATCAGCACCTGCTTCTCCGCATCCACCGCGCGATGCACCTGGAACGTCTTGAAGAAGAACGATGCCGAGGCGAACGCGATCACCTCGGATTTGGGCAGGTTGGGCGGGATGCTGACCGGCCCGACCGCCCGGCAGGCGATGGAGAAGCGGCTCGGGTCCTCGGCCAGCCCGACGCCGCCCTTGATGCCGCCGGTTTCGGCGCGCGAGAGGTAGCAGGAGACGTTGGGCACCTTGGGGTCGTCGTAGCGGTCCACCACGATGCGGTCGTCCGGCCCGAGCCAGCGGAAGTTGGTGTTGATCGAGTCGATTTGGGTTTGCGCCGCGGCGGGCCCGGCGAGGGCGAGGCAGGCGGCGGCAAGGGTCAGGGTGCGCAAGGGGGTCTCCGGGGTGGTGTGGGGCGGGTTGTAGCAGGAGCGTCGGGCTTTGCCGCTCATTCTCCCTCTCCCGTGAAGAACGGGAGAGGGAGAAGCAAGGCCAGCCGGCTAGCTCGTCACCTCCAGCACCATCCATGCCGTGTGCGGGCGGCCGTGCTCGTCGGTGGCGTTCACCGTCAGGCGGTGGGCACCGACCGGCAAGTCCGCGGGCAAGTTTGCCTGCCAGATGTGCGTCGACTTGGTCGAGTTCACCCAAGGCTTCTTGGTCGCCTGGTTGCGCGCGTAGAGTTCGTCCACGAACGGGTCTCGCCGCTCCACCCGCTGCATGGTGAGCGGCTCGCTGCCCCGGCCCACCCGCAGCGACACGTTCGAACGCGGCCCGCCGTCGAACAGGTTCACCACCACCCGCGTCGACCGGCACGCCTCCTGCGAAATCGGGCCGGTCAGCAGCGCGCCGTCGTGGTAGTCGCGCAGGATTTCGGGCGACGCCTCGTGGATCTGGCTGTCGAGCATGATGCGTAATTGGGCCTGCGCCGGGTCGCGCGCGGGGACCAGCGTGGTGACGTAGGTGGTGCCGTCCACCGAGAGGATGTGGAAGCCGTTGGGGCTGCCGTCGGTCTCGACCGCGACGGGAATGCCGCGCTCGTCATACGGGCCGCTCCACCAGCTCCCCGACACCGCGGCCAGCACGTGGTGGTGGTGGGTGCCGGCGGAGAAGCCCTCTGCCTGGCCGAAATACCAGTGCTCGTTGGTGTGGGTATGGCCGCTGAAGCTGACGCAGTTCGGGTGGCTGGAAATCGCCTGCAGGAAGTCCCGCGTGTCGGTGTTGGCGGTGTCCGGTTCGCTGCCCTGCAGGGTGCGCAGGGGGATGTGCAGCGAATACACCACCAGACTGTCCTGCGGCACTTGCGCCAGGACGTTGCGGATGAAGCCCAACTGGTCTGGCCCGAACCGTCCCTGATACTTGCCGAAGCCGTTCGGCTTGCTGGGGTCGGTGCCGAGATACTCCACGTTGTCGAGCATGAAGAACGTGACGCCGCCATATTGGAACGCGCTGTAGCGGGCGCCGAACACCCGCTTGAAGGTGTCGCGCGAGTGGGCGTTGTCGGGCGCCTCGAGGTTCATGTCGTGGTTGCCGGGGCAATTGTACCAGGGCAGCCCGACCGTGCCGACGATGCGGTTGTAGCGCGGGTAATGCGCCAGGTCGTCGAACATCAGGTCGCCATGGTTGATGCCGAACGCGGCGTCGATGCCGGCGGTCTGCGCCACCACGTCGTCGCGCACGTAGCCGAGTTCGGCCAGGCTTTCCGGCTGGGTGTCGGTGAACAGGATGGCTTTGAACGTCGGCGGCTCGGCCTGGCGACGCAGCCCGAAGTCGATGCTGTCGGGCAGCTTGCCGGTGGGCGGGATGCCCTCGAAACGGAAGTTCAACGCCGCGGGCGTGCCGTCCGGCAGGTAGAGCACGGAGAAGCGCGGCAGTTGGGTCGCCGGGTCGAGCTCGGTGGTCCAGCCGGTTGGCTTGATCACGAACACCGCGTCGCCGGGGCGCACGGAGAGGCTCCATTTGCCGTCGGCGTCGGTTTTCACCACGTCGCGGCCGTTGGAGACCAGCACGTCCGGCACGCCGCGGCTGGCGGCGGTGGGGCGGAAGCTGCCGTCGGTGTTTTCGAACACGGTGCCGTTGGCGGTCACGGCACTGCTCGGCGCGTCGGTGGGGGGTGTGCCCGCCGGCGCTGCAGCCTGGGCCCGGCCGCTGGCTGCGACCGCCAACCCGGTCGCCACGCCGATCGCTTCACGCCGGGTCAAACCGACGCTTATCTGCAGCGGTGGATTCGGCATGGCGCGCTCCTTGGTATGGATGCGCCGCTTTATCATGCAGCCTCCGCCGGAGCGTGAAAGCTTTGTGGCAGCCGGTCAGGCGGGCGGCGGCGGCAGCGTGATCGCCGGAACGCAGTTGGTGCGGCCGGACATCACGCAATCCTGCATCGCCGCGTCCGATCGCAGGGTTCGCACCAAAACCAAGCTCACGATGACCAGCAGGAGGAGCACCGCAAGAGCGGCGAGGCTGGCTGTCTGCCGGTCCGCCCCGGTCTGTTCGTCCTCGGCCGAGACCCAGTGCTCAACCCGTCTCATTCTTGCTTCCGGCGAGCACCCTGGCCGGGTATGCGCCGCCCTTCATTTGTTGGCCTTCATTCTCGGCTTTCCGTATTGTCATGGTCAAGCATGGAGCGGTTAACGAAGTTCAAGGATGGGAGAGACAGCGCGCACGCGACCGACGCCGACCATGGCCACGCGGCACCTCTGCGCGCAAACCCCTGAGTTTGCTCCGCTGATCAAGCGCATCGGGCCATGCGGCCTCACCGTGCTGCCGCGCGAGCCGTACGAGGCGCTGGTGCGCGCGATTTGCCACCAGCAGCTCCACGGCCGCGCCGCCGAACTCATCCTGGGGCGGTTCACCGCGCTGTTCCCCGGCGCCTTCGCCCCGCCCGGCCAGGTGCTGGCCGCCGACCCGGCCAGCCTGCGCGCCTGCGGCCTCTCCGGCAGCAAGGTCGCCGCCATCCGCGACATCGCCGCGCATGCGCTGGACGGCACCGTGCCCACCGCCGCGGCGGCCGCCGGGCTGGACGATGCGGCGCTGATCGAGCGGCTGACCCCCATCCGCGGCGTGGGGCGCTGGACGGTGGAGATGCTGCTGATCTTCACGCTCGGGCGGCCCGACGTGCTGCCGGTGGACGATTTCGGCGTCCGCGAGGGCTGGCGCCGGCTGCAGCAGCTCGACCTGCAGCCGCGGCCGAAAGCACTCGCAGAGATCGGCGCGGCGTGGTCGCCGCATCGCTCGGTGGCGGCGTGGTATCTCTGGCGCGCCGCCGACGAGCACAAGAAAATCAAACAGAGCGTGTGAGCTTGATGTAACTCGAACGTTGCGCAAGAGTGCGGGGCACGGAAGGGATCGTCTGCTTGCTTAAAGTTGGTTCTGCCTGCGTCCTCGCGTTACTTTGCTTCGGGGCGGGTCAGGCGTTGGCGGACCCGGACTTGCTCAGCCTCGGCGCTGGCGGCACGGACGTGCTGAACCACCAAACGCGCGCCGCGGCCGACTTCCGGCTGGAATACCGCTCCGGCATATCGCTGCTGCCATTTCTCGAGGACATCCTGAAGGTCAAGCCCTGGGGCGGGATCGAGACCACGTCCCGCCAGTCGATCTGGGGCGGCGGCGGCATCTGGCTCGATATCCCGCTCGGCCAGCATTGGGCGTTGTCGCCCAACGTGGGCGTCGGCGCCTATGGGCAGGGCAATGGCAAGGAGTTGGGGTCGGTGGTGGAGTTCCGCTCGGCGTTCGAGGCCGGCTATGTGTTCGACAACGGCACCCGTTTGGTGGCGAATTTCAGCCATACGTCGAATGCCGGCATCACCCGGCACAATCCCGGCACGGAGGCGGCCACGATCTCCTACCAAATCCCGCTCACCCTGCTGATGGGGCGCTAACCGGATGCTGCAGCCCCCGCCCGCGCTGCCCGGCATGACGCGCGACCAGGTGGACACGCCGGCTTTGGTGGTGGACCTCGACGCGCTCGAGGCCAATCTGGACCGCATGGCGGAGCTGCTGGCAGGCAGCACCACCCGCCTGCGCGCCCACGCCAAGACGCACAAATCCCCGGTGATCGCGCATTGGCAGATCGCGCGAGGCGCCGTGGGCCAGTGCGTGCAGAAGGTGGGCGAGGCGGAAGTGCTGGCTTGGGGCGGGGTGCCGGACATTATCGTCACCAACCAGGTGGTGGGTGCGGCCAAGCTCGCGCGCTTGGCCGCGCTGACTGGGCTCTGCCGCATCGCCGTGTGCGCCGACGATGCGCGCCAGGTGGCGGAGCTGGAGCGCGCGGCGGAGCAGGCGGGCGTGCGGTTGGGCGTGCTGGTGGAGATCGACGTCGGCATGGGCCGTTGCGGCGTGGCGGCCGGGCCGGACGCGGTGGCGCTGGCCGGGCAGGTCGCCGCCTCTCGCCACCTGCGGTTCGGCGGGCTGCAGGCCTATCACGGCGCGGCCCAGCACATGCGCAGCCCGCAGGCCCGCCACGCCGCCATCACCGACGCCGCCGATGCGACCCGGCGCACCGTCGAGCAGTTGCGCCAGCGCGGGCTCGACTGCGCCGTGGTGGGCGGCGCTGGCACCGGCACGTTCCAGTTGGAGCTGGCGAGTGGCGTCTATAGCGAGCTGCAATGCGGCTCGTATTGCTTCATGGACGCGGACTACAGCCGCAACGCCGACGCCCCGGGCTTCACCCAGGCGTTGTTCGTGCTGGCGACGGTGATGAGCGTGGCGCAGCCGGGGGTGGCGGTGGTGGACGCCGGGCTGAAGGCGCTCGCCGTGGACAGCGGCATGCCGCTGGTGTGGCGGCGGCCCGGCGTGGACTATGTCGGCGCCTCCGACGAGCACGGTAAGCTGCGCTGCGAGGCGGGGGCCAAGCCGCTGCTGGGCGAAAAGCTGCTGCTGGTGCCGGGCCATTGCGACCCGACGGTGGACCGCTACGACTGGTATGTCGGCCTGCGCGGCGAGCGGGTGGAATGCGTGTGGCCGGTGGCGGCGCGTGGGGCGATGAGCTGACGCTCGTAATGACCCCTGGCACGCTCTTTGCGCGCCCGTCGCCAGACCTCGGAGCCCGGCGATGGACATCGGCATCTTCATTCCCATCAACAACAATGGCTGGCTGATCTCCACCACCTCGCCGCAATACCTGCCGAGCTTCGAGCTGAACCGCCGCATCGTGCAGCATGCAGAGGCGATCGGGGTGGATTTCGCGCTCTCGATGATCAAGCTGCACGGTTTCGGCGGCCCCTCCGAGTTTTGGGACCACGGGCTCGAGAGTTTCACCCTGATGGCCGGCCTTGCTGCCGTGACGTCGCGCATCCAGCTCTATGCGTCCGTGGCGGTGCTGACGATCCCGCCGGCGATCGTGGCGCGCATGACCAGCACGATCTCGGACATCTCGGGCGGCCGGTTTGGCGTGAACATCGTGTCGGGGTGGCACAAGATCGAATACAGCCAGATGGGTTTGTGGCCCGGCGACGCGCATTTTGGGCGCCGCTACGACTACAGCACGGAATACGTGCAGGTGCTGCGTGACTTGTGGCAGACCGGCCATTCGGACTTCCGCGGCGAATACTTCCAGATGGACGGCTGCAAGCTGAGCCCGCGCCCGTCGGCGCCGGTTCGGCTGGTGTCCGCTGGGCAAAGCGACCGCGGGATGCAGTTCGCCGCGCAGTATTGCGACGTGAACTTCGCGCTGGGCGAGGGCGTGAACCAGCCGACGCTGGCCGCCGGGCTGCCCGCGCGGATGCTGGAGCACGGGGCGCGCACGGGGCGCGACGTCGGCAGCTACGTGCTGTTCATGATCATCGCCGACGAGACCGACGCCGCCGCGATGGCCAAGTGGGACCGCTACAACGAGGGCGCCGACCGCGAGGCGCTGGCGCATTTGCTTGGCAAGGCCGCGGAGGACCCGGCGCCGTCGGCCACTTCGATGGCGGCGGCGGTGTTGCGCTCGGCCTCGCCGATCAACTTCAACATGGGCACGTTGGTTGGCTCGTACGAGCGGGTTGCCGCGATGCTGGACGAGGCGGCGGGCATGCCGGGCGTGAAGGGCATCATGCTGACGTTCGACGACTTCCTGCTCGGCATCGAGGCGTTTGGGGCGCACGTCCAGCCGCGGATGGAGTGCCGCGTTGGCCGCGGGGCTGACACCGCTAAACCCCCTCTCCCGCCAGCGGGAGAGGGTCGGGGTGAGGGTGGCGCCGCCAGTTGGAAAACGGAGGCGTCACCTGGCAAAGCTCAAAAGCCCGCTGTCTCTCTGGAAGAAGGCTAGGGTGAGGGGTTCACGCTCGATCTTAGGCGATCGCCGGGTATCGATGTGCAAAGACCATTTTTCGTCGGCTGACAGCCACCCTCACCCCGACTCTCTCCCGCCAGCGGGAGAGAGAGCCTTCGATGCGGACCGGCTTCTCCCTCAAAACGCCAGCAGATTGTCCCGGAACTGCGCGTGCTCATACCCGGTGCGCATCAGCCCGCGGGCCTGCAGCGCCGGCACCAGACCGTCGGTGACCTCCGCCACCGTGCGGCGGCTGAGATTGGGCAGCGAGAACAGGAAGCCGTCGCCGCCGACATGGGCCATCACCTCGGCCATTTGCCCGGCGACCGCGTCCGGCGTGCCCACCAGCTCCACCGACTGCACCGTGCTCTCGAAGTCGGTCATCGTCTCGCGCAGGGTGCGGTTGCCGGCGCGGCGCTTGAACTCGTCCAGGCTTTGCTGGTGGCCGTTGGTGGTCAACTCGCCGAGCGGCGTGTCCAGGTCGAGGGCGGCAAAGTCGATGTTGGTGATCTTGGAGAAGAACGCCAGCCGCGTGTCCAGCCGCCGCACCGCCCAGGCCGCGCGGCGCTCGCGGGCGGCCTGCGCGTCCGCCGCGGTCTCGCCGAGCAGGGGCGACACCATGAACAGCAGCTTGCAGTCATCCGGATTGCGGCCTTGCTCGGCCGCCAGCCGCCGCACGTCCTGCCGGTAGGCGCGCATGGCGTCGGGGCCACCCACGGAGGCCACCACCGTGTCGGCATGGAGGGCGGCGAAGCGGCGGCCGCGGGGCGAGCCGCCCGCCTGCGCGATCACCGGCCGCCCCTGCACGCAGGGACCCGAGTTCAGCGGCCCGCGCGACCGGTAGTGGCTGCCGTCGAAATCGATGCTGTGCACCTTGGCCGGGTCGGCGAACACGCCGGCCGCCGGGTCGTTCACGATGGCGCCAGGCTCCCAGGAGCCCCAGAGCTGGGACACCACCGCCATGTATTCGTCGGCCATGTCGTAGCGCAGATCGTGCTCCGGCAGCCCGTCCAGGCCGAAGTTGCGGGCCGCGAAGTCCGACGAGCCGGTGACCATGTTCCAGCCGATCCGCCCGTCCGACACTTGGTCGAGCGAGGCGACCAGGCGCGCCAGCAGGTAGGGCGGGTAGGCGAAGGTGGCGAAGGTTGGGACGATGCCGATCCGCTGCGTGACCTGGGTGAGGATGCTGGCCACGACCGATGGGTCCTGCCGGGGCACGGCGAGGGCGTTGCGCAGGTAGATGTCGCGCGACTGGCCGTAGCTTTCGCCGATATAGGACGAGTCCTCGATCAGGATGTAGTCGAAGCAGGCGCGCTCCAGGGCCCGCGCCAGGTCCGCCACCAGGTCGGGCTTCCTCCAGTCCCGCCCGATGGCGCCCGTCCAGGGCTCGCCCCAGGCTTGGGCGCTGGAGCCTTGGTAGAACCAGCCGAGATGAAACGGGTTTGGCATGCGGTTGGCTCCTGAGCAGGTGCCCAACAGGGGGCTGCCCGGTGCTAGGCAAGCGCCATACCAGCCGCCTGGCGCCTGCCGGCTGAGGGATTTGAACCCCCGACCTTCGGTTTACAAAACCGCTGCACTACCACTGTGCTAAGCCGGCCCGGCGCCGTTCTAACGGCCCCCTGCGCCGTCCGCAAACGTTCGGCTGGGCCGAGCGGCAAAATTGCGTTTCAGCCATCTGTCCACGTTTTCATCCGTGCGAAAGGGCAACGTTCGGCGACATCACCAGGTATGGCTCCGACAAGGGCATCCTCGCCCAGGTTGGAAAAGGATATGATCATGCAGCCTGAACAAACATTGCTCCGCCGCCGGGCCCGGCGCGGACTTGCCGTCTTGCTGCTGGCGGGAACCGCGCTCGGCGGCTACGCGGCTGGCGATATCGGCCACGCGCAATCCGCCCCGGCCACCACCTCGGCCACCCAGCAGCCCTCCGGCGCCATCCAGCCGACGGCCACGCCCAACCTCATCCCCGATTTCTCGCACCTGGTCACGCAGGTCCGCCCGGCGGTGGTTTCGATCACCAACATGCTGAAGCCGCAGCAACAGACCAGCGACGACCAGCCGATGTTCCCGGGATTGCAGCATCCCGGCCATGAGCGGGGCGAGGCCGTGGAGGCGCGCGGCTCGGGCTTCATCATCGACGGCAATGGCACGATCGTGACCAACAACCATGTCGTGAAGGATGCCCGTTCGCTCAGCGTGACCCTGGACGACGGCACTGTATTGCCGGCCAAGGTCATCGGCACCGATCCAGGAACCGACCTGGCTGTGCTGCGGGTGGACGCCGGGCACAAGCTGCCGTTCATCCAACTGGGCGATTCCAACGACGTGAAGCCCGGCCAGTGGGTGGTCGCCATGGGCAATCCGTTCGGCCTCGGCGGCAGCGTGACGGCCGGCATCGTTTCGGCCGATGGGCGCGACATCGGGTCTGGCCCGTATGATTCGTTCATCCAGGTCGATGCGCCGATCAACCAGGGCAATTCCGGCGGCCCGCTGTTCACCCAGGACGGCAAGGTGGTCGGCGTGAACACCGCCATCCTCTCGCCCAGCGGCGGCAGCGTGGGCATCGGCTTCGCCATCCCGTCCAACACGGTGCGCACGATCGTGGCCGAGCTCGAGAAGGACGGCCATGTGACCCGGGGCTATCTCGGCGTGCAGGCGCAGGCGATGGGTGCGCCGATGCGCGCGGCGCTGCATCTGACGGACAAGGGCGGTGCGCTGGTCGCGAACGTGGAGCCGGACAGCCCGGCTTCCAAGGCTGGTCTGCAGCCGGGTGACGTGATCGAGCAGGTCAACGGCCAGAAGATCGCCGACCCGCGTGAGTTGGCGGTGGACGTTGCGGGCGTGCAACCTGGCGACACGGCCAAGCTGAGCGTGTTCCGCGACGGCGACACCAAGGAGCTGCAGGCGACCGTTGCAACGATGCCGTCGGCGACGCAAACGGCCTCGGCCTCGAGCCAGCAGAAGGGCATCGGGCTGGCTTTGGCGCCGCTGACGCCGGACGTGCGGTCTCAGCTCAACGTGCCGGACCAGACTCGCGGCGCGGTGATCGCGCAGGTGCGGCCTGGCTCGCCGGCCGATCAGGCGGGGCTGCAGCAGGGAGACGTTATCGTCGGCGTCGGCGAGAAGCCAGTGACCTCGCCGTCGGAGGCGGTCTCGGCAATCCGGTCTGCGACCGAGGGGGGCAAGGCGGCCGCGCTGCGGATCGTTCGCGACGGCACGGCGGCGTTCGTGGCGGTGTCTCCCAGCTCGGCCACGTCTGACCAAGGCTGATCGGGGAAGCGCCGTCCGGTGGGGTTGGGAGAGTGCTGATCCCACCGGACGGTGTTCACAAGAGTTAGGCGGCGGTGAGGGCGTGCTGCCGGGTCTCCGGCGCGTCGAGCAGGGGCACGGTCGACCCGGCGAACGGCGTCTCGGCAGATGGGTCCCGCATCATGTAGCCGCGGCCCCACACGGTGCCGATGAGGTTGCCGGCGCCGGCGAGCGCTAGCTTCTTGCGCAACTTGCAGATGAAAACGTCGATGATCTTCATCTCTGGTTCATCCATTCCACCGTAGAGGTGGTTCAGGAAAGCTTCCTTGGTCAGGACCATGCCCTTGCGCAGGACCAGGAGCTCGAGAATGGAGTATTCCTTGCCCGTCAGATGCACCGGCGCGCCTGAGACCAGGACTTCGCGGCTATCGAGGCTGAGTTGCAGATTGCCGACCCGCAGGGTGGGTTGGCTATAACCCTTGCTGCGACGCACCACGGCCTGCATGCGGGCGAGCAGTTCGGCCTTGTCGAACGGCTTGGAGATGAAGTCGTCGGCGCCCATGCCGAAGCCCTTCACCTTGGCGGCGGGGCGGGACAGCCCGGAGAGGATCAGCACCGGGGTCTCGAGCCGGGCGGCGCGCATCCGGCGGACCACCTCGTAGCCCTCCATGTCGGGCAGCATCAGGTCGAGGATCACGACATCGTAGTCGTAGTGACGGACCAATTCGAGGGCTTCTTCGCCCGTATCGGTTGTGTCGACGATCAGCCCACCGGATTTCAGCATGAGGGCGATGCCACGCGCGGCGATCAGATCATCCTCGACGAGAAGAACACGCATCGGTTGCACTCCTGGTTACCAACGTATTCATTGATACCACCCACACGTGTGTATGGCTACAGAAAATTCATCTTTAGCGTGTAATTTTTGGGTGGATGGGGTGAACCTAGGTGAGGAAGGCGAGCGCGGGATGTATCTTATGCCTTTTTATATAATTAATCCATAAATTGCGTCACTCTGACCCGTGCGGCCGGCTGGCGCAGGCGGAAGCCGCTTTGGCCCAGGTTAATGCCGCGGAGGTGGTTGGCCGGGTTGCCAATATCTCCGGCTTGTCGGTCGATGTCAGTGGTTTGGCGCCGCTGTTGAGCGTCGGAGACCGCATGGCCATTGCCACACGGCAGGGCGTCAGCGTGCCGGCCGAGGTGATTGGCTTTGCCGGTCAATCCGCCCGCGCCATGGCGTTTGCCGCCTTGGAAGGGATTGGCCCCGGCAGCCCCGCCCGCATGCCGCTGCGCATCGGCGATCGCCGGCTTGGCAATCGAGCGACGTTATCGCCCTGCGACGCCTGGCTCGGCCGCGTGATCGACCCGGTGGGCACCCCGCTGGACGGGCTTGGCGCCTTGCCGCGGGGCGACCTCGCGCGTTCCGTTCGCATCGGGCCGCCGGATGCGGCGCGCCGGGCCCGGCTGGGCGAACGGCTCGATCTTGGGGTCACCGCGCTCAATGCGTTCACCACCTGCCGCGCTGGGCAGCGGCTGGGGCTGTTCGCCGGGTCGGGAGTCGGCAAGTCCACGCTGCTCTCCATGCTGGCGCGCTACACGGCGTGCGACGTCGCGGTGCTGGCGCTGGTCGGCGAGCGCGGGCGCGAGGTGCGCGAGTTCCTGGAGGACGACCTTGGGCCCGAGGGCCTGGCGCGATCGGTGGTGGTGACGGCCACCTCCGACACGCCACCATTGATGCGGCGGGAAGCCGCCTATGCCGCGATGACGGTGGCGGAGCACTTTCGCGACCAGGGCAAGTCCGTGCTGCTGCTGATGGACAGCGTCACCCGGTTCTGCCTGGCGCTGCGCGAGATCGGGCTCTCCGCTGGCGAGCCGCCGGCCACGCGGGGTTACCCGCCAAGCGTGTTCGCCGAGCTGCCGCGTTTGCTCGAGCGCGCCGGTCCTGGCTTGGACCGGGAGGGCGGCGCCGGCCACATTACCGCTTTCTTTACCGTCCTGGTGGAAGGTGACGACCATAACGAGCCGGTGGCCGATGCGGTCCGTGGCATTCTGGACGGGCATGTCGTGATGGACCGGCGGATCGGGGAGGCGGGACGGTATCCGGCGATCGACGTGCTGCGCAGCCTGTCGCGAACGGTGCCGGGCTGCCTGCAGCCGTCGGAGCGCGATTTGGTGCGCAAGGCGCGCGCCCTGCTGGCGACCTATGCCGAGATGGCCGATCTGGTGCGGCTTGGCGCCTACAAGCGGGGCGCGGACGCGGCGATCGACGAGGCGGTGGTGCTTGCGCCGCGCATCGAGCGTGCGATCAACCAGGGGCGCAGCGAGTCCAACAGCCTGTCCGGCAGCTTCGCAGCGCTCGCCCAGGCCATGGAGATGCCCGCCAATGTCTGACGCCCTGAAGACGGTCATGCGGATCCGCAAGCTCGCGGTGGACGAGGCCAAGCGCGGTCTGGCCGAGGCTCTGACCGTGGAGGACCAAGCCCGCCGCGTGGCGGACGCGGCGGAGGCGCAGATCGGCATCGAGGGCGAGATCGCGGCCGATCTCGATGCTGGGGACCGTGCGGTCGAAGCGTTCGCTGCATGGCTGCCGACGGGCCGGGCCAACGCGGCGCGGACGCGGGCGGCGCATGAGCAAACCCTGCTCGAGGTGGCGCGGGCGCGGGCGGGGCTGAGCGCTGCCCGGGCCGCCGCCGAGGCCGCGGAGAGCCTGCAGGAACGGCGCGAGGCCGAACTGGCGCTGGAAGCTGCCCGGCGCGACCAGGCGGCGATGGACGAAATTGCCGCCCAGCAGGCGGCGCGGGCGAAAAGAACCTGATTAGCCGTGCGGCTGGTGCAGTTTCAACAACGGGCGTGCGATGCCGGCGCGCTGGGTGCGGCGGTCGACATAGGCCCACCAGCCGAATTGCGGCGGCAGCACCGCGAGCACCCAGATCGGCTTCCACACCGGCGCCGCGATCAGGAAGGCGAGGCAGCAAAGCCCGCCCCAGGCGGTGAATGCCCAGTGGACCAGGGTGACGGTCACGGCCGGCATGCCGCTGCGATGCGCGAGTTGGTAGAGGTGGCCGCGATGCGCCTGGGCCAAGCGCTCGCCCGCCAGCGCCCGGCGCACCAGGGTCAGGGCCACGTCGAACAGGATCCCCGCCAGCAGCATCGGCACCAAAGCGATGGACATATCCACCGCCTCGAACCGCCCGGCGGTGATCGCCAGGACGGCGAGCAGGAAGCCGCAGAATTGGCTGCCGACATCGCCCATGAAGATGCGCGCGTTAGGGAAGTTGAAAGGCAGGAAGCCCAGAATGCCTGCCAGCAGGATGAGGGAGGCGAAGTAGACGAAGGAGGCGCCGAGCCAAGCGCCGATCGCCGCCAACGCGAGGCATGCTATGGCGGTTACGCCCGAGGCGAGGCCGTTCAGGCCGTCCATGAAGTTCATGGCGTTGGTGGCGGCGACGATCCAGATCACGGTGATCGCCGGGCCGAACCAGCCGAGCGGCACGGTGCCGAAGCCCGGCAGGCGGATGAAGGGGAGGCTGAGACCGCCGCCGACGGCGACGAGGGCAGCGGCGATCTGCGCCACCAGCTTGATCGAGGCCGGCCAGTAGAACAGGTCGTCCAGGAAGGCGACGGCGGCGATGCCGACCGCGGCGAAGATCACGGCGCGGAAATACGGGTCGGCGATGCGGCTGAACTCGGCGTAGCGATAGAGCACGAGCACGCCCACGAGGAAGGCCAGCACGATGCCGACTCCGCCGCCCTTGGGGGTGGGCCGGCTGTGGCTGCTGCGGTCGCTGGGCATGTCGATGGTGCCCACGCGGGTCATGCCCCACACCGTGGCGGCAGAAAGCAGGGCCAGGCAGGCGCAGAACGCGAGGTGAGTGGCGACGGCATAGGCGGTCAAACGGGATCTCCGGCGTGGGGGGACGGCGCTAGGGCATTTACACCGTCATGGCCGGACTTGATCCATTGCGGCAATTGACCGCAGCTTTTGCACCCTCACCCCGACCCTCTCCCAGAGGGAGAGGGAGAACTCCGCATGAAGTCGAGGGCAAGCAGCGAACGCGGAAGCTCTGGCGTGGGGGGACTGACCCGCTGGGCCGCGTGCGCTATAGGGGGGGCGGCATGGCCTCGCAACGCTCCGTGAACCGCATCCTGATGAACGTGGCGCTCGACGGGGCCTTGGCTGCCGTCGCTTCCGTGGTGGCGCGCTGGGTGGCGGACCCGCATGGCGGCTTCTTGCATCCGCTCTGGTTCATTGCCGGGGGGGTGATCACCCTGCTGCTGGGCGGGCTGCCGTTCCGGCTGTCGCAGCAATATTGGCGGTTTTCCGGGATCGAGGACCTGGTGGGGGTCGCGGGCGGCAGCGTGCTGTGCGCCGCCCTGTTCGCGCTGTTGTGGACGGTGACTGGCTATCCGCTGCCCACTCCCACCTTTCCCGTGGTGCATGCGCTGACCTTGTTCGCCTTCCTGGGAGCGCCGCGGGTGGTCTACCGCCTGTCCAAGGCGCGCCCGCGCAACAATTCTGGCCCGGCGATCCAGACCGTGCTGCTGGTCGGCGCGGGGGAGGGGGCGGACAGCTTCCTGCGCGCCCTGTCGCGCGACCAGCGGTTGCGCGTGGTGGGGCTGCTGTCGCTCGGGCAGCACCAGACGGGGCGGCGGATGCAGGGGCAGCCGATCCTGGGCGGGGTGTCGGACTTGCGGCGGGTGCTGGCGCGGCTGTCCGAGCGCGGCGGTCTGCCGGACGCGCTGGTGGTGACGGAGCCGGGACTCGCCGGGTCACGCCTGGCCTATCTGCTCGAGGAGGCGCAGCGGCAGGGGATTCCGGTGCGCCAGGCGCCGCGCCCGACCGAATTACGCGAGGCCGGGTCGATCGAGCTCAAGCCGGTGGCGCTGGAGGACCTGTTGAACCGGCCGCAAGTGCGACTCGATCGCGGCGCGATGGCGCGGCTGGTGCACGGCCGCCGGGTGCTGGTGACGGGCGCGGGAGGCACGATCGGGTCCGAGCTGGCGCGGCAGATCGCAGCGCTCGGGCCGGCCGAACTCACGCTGCTGGACAATGGCGAATATGCGCTGTGGCAGATCGACCTCGAGCTGGGCGAGCTGTCGCCGGACGTGCCGCGCGCGCCGGTGATTGCCGACGTGCGGGACGGGGAGCGGATCCGCGCCGCGTTCGCCGCCGCCCGGCCGGAGCTGGTGTTCCATGCGGCGGCCTTGAAACACGTGCCGATGGTGGAGGCGAACCCGCTCGAGGGGTTGCTGACCAACGCGGTCGGCACGCGGGTGGTGGTGGATGCGGCGGCGGCGGCGGGGGCGGCGGCGACGGTGCTGATCTCGACCGACAAGGCGGTGAACCCGAGCAGCCTGATGGGCGCCAGCAAGCGCCTGGCCGAGATGTATTGCCAGGCGCTGGACGACCACACGCGCGATACGGGCGGGATGCGCTGTGTCACGGTGCGGTTCGGCAACGTGCTGGGTTCCACGGGCAGCGTGGTGCCGCTGTTCCACCGCCAACTGGCCCGCGGCGGCCCGCTCACCGTGACGCACCCCGACATGCAGCGCTATTTCATGACCGTGCGCGAGGCGGTGGCGCTGGTGCTGCAGGCGACGGTCGTCGGGGTGGAGGAGAACGCCATGTCGGACGGCGGCATCTTCGTGTTGGACATGGGCAAGCCGGTCAAGATCGTGGATCTGGCGCGGCAGATGATCCGGCTGGCGGGGTTGCGGCCGGATGTGGACGTGCGGGTGGAGTTCACCGGATTGCGACCCGGCGAGAAGCTGTTCGAGGAGATTTTCCATGGCGAGGAGCCGCCGGTGCCGACCGGGCATCCTGGCCTGCTGATGGCGACGCCGCGCGCTGCCGAACTGGCCGCCGTCCGGCATACGATTGCCGGGATCGCCGAGGCGTGTCGCGGTGGCGACGCCGCGGTGGCCCGGGCATTGCTGCGGCGGATGGTGCCTGAGTTCGACCCAATTCCCGGCGGAGAGCCCGCCCTGGCCGCAAGGAGCCCGGTTTGATTCCGTTTCTCGACTTGAAAGCCCAACAGGCCCGCATCGGCCCCGAACTACGGCGGCGGCTGGAGGCGGTGCTGGAGCACTGCCAGTTCATTTTGGGGCCGGAGGTGGGCGAGTTGGAGGCGCGGCTGGCGGCGTATTGCGGCGCCGGGCACTGTGTGGCGGTGAGTTCCGGCACGGACGCGCTGCAGATCGCCATGATGGCCGAGGGGATCGGGCCCGGCGATGCGGTGTTCCTACCGGCGTTCACCTACACGGCGACCGCCGAGGTGCCGCTGGTGCTGGGGGCGACGCCGGTGTTCGTCGACGTCGACCCGGCCACGTTCCAGATCGACCCGGCGCATTTGGCCGAGCGGGTGCGCGGCGTGCGGTCGGCCGGGCGGCTGCGGCCGCGGGCGCTGGTGGGGGTTGACCTGTTTGGCCAGCCGGCGCCCTGGCCTGCGCTGCGGGAGGTGGCGGCGGCGGAGGGTTTGTTCGTGCTCGATGACTGCGCGCAGAGCTTCGGCGCCAGCCTGCACGGCCGCAAGCTGGGGCGCGAGGCGGATGTGACGGCGGTGAGCTTCTTCCCGTCCAAGCCGCTGGGGGGTTATGGCGATGGCGGGGCGCTGCTGACCGACTCGGCCGAGCGGGCGGCGCTGTATCGTTCGTTGCGCAGCCATGGCGAGGGCACCACGCGGTACGAGGTGCTGCGGACGGGGATGAACGGGCGGCTGGATACGCTGCAGGCGGCGGTGCTGCTGGCCAAGCTCGACGTGTTCGACGCGGAACTGGCGGCGCGGGAGCGGGTGGCGGCGATTTACGACCGGGGGCTGGGGGAGGTTCTGACCGTGCCGGCGCGGGTGGCGGAGTCGAGCAGCGCCTGGTCGATCTATGCCGTGTTGCTGCCAGATGGCGCCACGCGGGACCGGGTGCAGGCGGGGTTGCGGGCGGAGGGCGTGCCGACCGCGGTGTATTACCCGCGGGCGCTGCATCATCAGCCGGCGTATGCGGGCAGCCATGACGGGGTTGCGCTGCCGGTGTCGGAGGACTTGGCGACGCGGATCATGGCGCTGCCGATCCATCCGGACTTGCGGGAGGAGGATGCGGAGCGGGTTTGCCGGGTGGCGGCGGGGGTGCTGGGTGGGTGAGGGATGAAACTTGAACACCTCGCCGAAGGGTCACAATCAACTGGCTAAAGCTTCCCACATCTCAACCGCTGTGGGTGACGCCTCTACCTCAATAAGGCGCCCGCGGATCCTGTCGACTGCGAGAAGCGCAGCATCGGGCTTTGCCGATGGCGCCCAGAAGAGGCACTGCTCTGCGAATTCTTTCCACGACATAAATAACGTCATGCTGACGCCGATGGTCGCAGACCATTCGTGAACCTCGTGCATGTTGAGCGATGCTTGGCGTTCGGCAATGAGGACCATGGCAGCTTCCCGCACACCTCTCTCCATACAGGTGCGACCAAACAGTGTAACATCCGAGAACCGAACAGGCTTATCGCGCACTTCGAAGGCCTTCTCGTAGGTCATGATGTCGTTTTCCTGTGATTTAATCGATAGGACCGCTACGTCTCCGGGGTAGTGGCGCGAAGGATCGTTAACGCGGCCGCTCTCAATGCGGCCTGTTCCTTCGACGACATCAAGCAAACCAGCAACTACTGCCTGGGCCCTTCGTCCGCCTTCTGAGTTGTTCGACACCAAGCGTTCGATGGCACGGACCAGTTTCTCTGGCGAGATCGATGACCTCGTCAGGCTGTCACCGTAGCTTCTTTGGTAACGGCGACGAATGAATATGAAGGCGCGAAGTGCACGCCTGGCATTCTCAGGCGAAGATTTTTGTAGCTCGTCCACCAGCCCGACCATGTAATCGAATGCTAACCGCGCTTTCCCTCGCACTGGCGTTGAATCTCCGAGAAAGACCATCCGAAAATACGGTTGGTTGTTTAGTGGTTCCCTGCCGTTGACGCCGAGGCTGAAACCAAGCTCGGCTGAGAGGGGAACTAGGGTGCCGTGGCAAAGGCTCCGGGCTGAGTAAGCATTAGCGTTATCGCGCGCGTGACTCGGCTTCACGATCCGGAGGTCAGCGCTTCAGTCCAGCGCGCGCGCAAGAATGCTAGTTCCCAGGAAAGCGATGTGTGTCCGGGACGATCCGCGCGCCTCGCACATTTGGGAAAGCTCCTCGATCTTTAGCTGCCAGTTCGGATCGATCCTGCCGATCTTTGCACTGGAGGCCTCTTTGCGAACAACGGCGGCTGCGCGTAGAGGGTCAAGCTTCATTGGCTTTTGGTTAAGTTCGGCATGCCACTATCGAGTTCGAGCAGATCCGCCGGATTGCATCCGCAGGCGAGGCAGATCTTCTCGACCATGGAGAGTGTTGCGTTGTAACCGGGCCGGGAACCAATGGATTGCAGCGTGGACACGGATATGCCGGTATCCGCGGACAAGGCATCATAAGTCATGCGCTTACCTGTGCGTTCCGAGCAAGCTCGCATTACTTCTCGAAGGCGAACCCTGATCATTGAGGGTTCTTGTATTGACAATACAAATTCATTCAGGCAGTCTGTTCGTTGAGCTATCGCTGCGATACTAGCACAGACCTGGGAGTCGCTATGAAGGCCATTAGCCTGTTTTCGGGTATCGGCGGGCTGGATTTCGGGTTCGAGGCCTCGGGATTCGTGACCAGAGTGGCGCTGGAGATGGATCGGCATTGCTGCCGAGCGATCCGGGCCAACCGACCCGGTTGGAGGGTGATCGAAGACGACGTGAACGCCGTTGCTGGCACAGACATTCTCGTCCAAGGCGGTCTTGCCGGGGGAGAGGCAGACATTCTAATCGGCGGCCCTCCATGCCAACCCTTCTCAAAGTCGGGCTATTGGGTGCGCGGCGAAACACTCAGGTTGAACGATCCCCGTGCAGGCACGCTGCGAGGCTACCTGGACGTTCTGCAGAACACACTTCCAAGAACCTTCCTTCTTGAGAATGTCGGAGGGCTTGCCTATGCCGAAAAGAACGAGGGACTGCGGTTCATCCTAGATGGTGTACGTCGCATCAATGCCGAGACTGATTCCAATTATCGGGTGTCGTGGAAGGTCATTAATACCGCTGATTACGGCGTGCCACAGCTTCGCGAACGCACATTCCTGATTGGGTCGCGCGATGGCCGAGACTTCCGCTTCCCTGACCCAACTCATGTTCCGCGACTTGAAGCTGACGCTGCTGAACTTTTTGCGGATCATCGGCGACAGCCGTTTCGCACTGCGTGGGATGCATTAGGCGATCTCCCTGAACCCGAGGGTGAAGCACGCCGCAAGTTGGAGATGGGGGGCGCGTGGCGCGACCTTCTGCCCTCGATCCCAGAAGGAGAGAACTATCTGTGGCATACCGACCGGAAGGGCGGCCTGCCATTGTTCGGCTGGCGGACCCGGTATTGGTCATTTCTCCTAAAGCTCTCAAAGCTCCTTCCCTCCTGGACCGTTCAGGCCCAACCCGGGAGTGCCATCGGGCCGTTCCACTGGAAGAATCGCAGGCTGAGTTTCGTGGAGCTAGGCCGGATCCAGACCTTTCCAGATGGCCTTTCGATCGACGCGGGACGAACCGAGATGCAGCGGATGCTCGGCAATGCCGTGCCGTCACTGATCGCAGAGGTGTTGGCACGTGAAATTCGGCGCCAGTTGCTTGATTGCCCGATAAAGGGTCCGCTCCTACTGCTCCCACCACGCCGGATGGATGTTCCGTTGCCGGAGACGCTCCTCCCTGTTCCGGCAAGGTATCTTGCGCTTCAGGGCCTGCATGCCGCGCATCCCGGGACAGGGAAGGGTAGTTCGGCCCGCGGTCGCGTGGAGAAGCAGAGGAAGGTAGCGGCATGACGATCGTGGGTGAGTTGAGTTGCGTGGCGTCGAGCTATGATGGCGGTGGTGGCACACCTCCTCTCCACACCCCTTCCACGAGCTATCGATGGCGGAATATATGCCCGTTCTGCCCCGACTCTCTCCCAAGAGAGAGGGAGTTTTCATCCGTCGGGGATGGCGGGGGTGCGGGTGAGGGGGAGGTGCGGCGGGTTGCGAAGCGGCTCGCGTCGGAGCGGGGCGAAAGCAAGCTCGCGCGCTTGGGTTTGCGCAAGGGGCTCATCCGGCGGCTGATCGGGTTCGGACACGCCTAAGTCGTGCAGGATGGCGGCGAGGATCTGGTCGGCCGGGCGGGTGCCGAGGTCCTCGGCGCGCTCGACGGTCTCGAGGCGCTCGGGCAACTCGGAGCGCAGCGACTCGGCGCGGTCGCCATGGGTGCGGAGGGCGTCTTGCACCTGGCGGATGGTGGCCGGTGCGGACGCGGCGCCTGGTTCGGCGCTGGAGCTGGCGCCTGGTGCGACGCTTGGGGCGGGGCGGGCGAGCTTTTCGATCAGCAGCACGGTGCGGCGAACGCCGGTGGCGGTGCGGTCGAAGGCTTCGCTGGCGCGGTCGAGCGCGGGGCCGGCATCGGCGCCGGGCTGGTCGGCCGCGACGGTGGCGGTGCGATGGATTTGGCGGGCGAGGTCGGTGCCGAGCTCGGCCAAGGTGAGCAGGAAGCCTTGGCAACGCTCGAGCATCTGGGCCGGCTCGGGGAGCGGAGCGCAAGCTGCGGGCGAGCCGCGATTTGCGGCGTGGTCCTGACGGTGCGTGTAGGGCGGCAGCTTCAGCATGAACGGATCATGAACACAGTCGAGACGGTCGTTGCAAGGGGTTTTGTTGGCGGGGCTGGAGGGTGGGCATAAGAGTTGCACGGAGATGGCCGAAAACTCCCGGGAGCCACGCATGATCCGCCTGCGCCATGTCCTCGCCGCCGCCATCGGATTTGTCTTGCCCGCGCTGGGGGCCGCCGCCGCCCATGCCGAGGACCTGCTGGACACGGTGCGCGCCAAGCACGTGCTGGTCATCGGCACCTCCAACGACGCGCCGGTGTCCTACATCGACAGCAAGACGGGGCAGGCGGCTGGCGTGCTGCCCGATGTGTTGCGCGAAATCCTCAAGCGCGAGGGGATCGACGCCAAGCTGGAGGTGGTGGCGATGCCGTTCGCCAGCCTGATCCCGGCGGTGCAGAGCGGGCGCATCGAGCTGATGGGCGACGCGATGTACATCCGCCCGGCGCGGCAGAAGGTGATGGATTTCTCCGACACCATCTTCTTCAATCCGGAGTCGTTCGACGTCGCCCGCGGCAACCCGGACCATCTGCACAAGATTGCCGACCTGTGCGGACATGCCGCCGGTACCTACGAAGGCACTGTCTATGTCGACATGCTGAAGAAGCAGGCGGCAACGTGCCCGGCGAGCAAGCCGCTGGACGTGCATCTCTACCCCACCATCCAGAACGTGTTTGCCGACCTGTCGACCGGGCGGATCGATGCCGCGGTGGTGGATGCGTCGCTGTCGGCCTATGCGCTGGACCAGAACAAGGGGCTGAACTTCGAGCTGGTGGCCGACTACGTGCCGGAGGACAAGGCGGAGACGGCTTGTGCCTTCGCCTTGCTGAAGGGAGCCAGCCCGGAGTTCCTTGCCGCCATCAACAAGGAGTATGCGGCGATGGTGGCGGACGGGACCGCGGCCAAGCTGTTCCAGGCGTCGGGGCTCACGCCGGTCGACTTCTTCCTCAAGCTCTGAGCCGCCCGCGATGGGCGCGTTCGTGGCCGACGCGTGGGACTGGTGGCCCAACCTGTGGGCCGGGCTGCAGCTCACCGTGTTGCTCACGTTTGCCGGCATGGCGCTGGCGCTGGTGGTGGGCCTGGCGGTGGCGCTGGCCCGGCTCGACACGCGCCGGCGCTGGCTGAGCTTGCCGGCGGCGGTGTTCGTGGAGGTGATCCGCGGTTCGCCGCTGCTGCTGCAGTTGTTCTACATCTACTACGTGGCGCCGTTTTTCGGCCTGCGCATGTCCGCGTTGGAAGCCGGCATTCTCGGGCTTGGGATCAATTACGGCGCCTATCTCAGCGAGGTGTTCCGCGCGGGCGTGGAGGCGGTCGACCACGGGCAGTGGGAGGCGGCGCGGGCGCTGGGCATGCGGGCGAGCGTGTACATGCCGCGGGTGATCCTGCCGCAGGCGATCCGGGTGGTGATCCCGCCGCTCGGCAACTACTTCATCTCTTGCTTCAAGGACACCGCGCTGGTGTCGACGATTTCCATTGGGGAGCTGATGTTTCGCGGGCAGTTGCTTGCGGCGGAGAACTTCAAGTATCTGCAAATCTACAGCATTATCTTCGTGATCTATCTGGTGGTGAGTTACCCGGCGAGCCTTGGCGTACGCGCGCTGGAGCGGCATTTCCGCATCGACCGGGGGCGCCGGGTCGCGGAGATGCCGGTGTTGCCTGGGCCGCCGGGCGTTTTGACAGTGGAATGAGGGTGGCCAGATGGCTAGGCCGTCGCCACTTCGAGATCGGCTTTGCGCGAGGGCAAGGCCAGTGCCAGCAAGGCGACGGCCAAGCAAGCGGCGCCAAACAGCATCGCTCCGAGCTGGTTGCTGCCGGAGCGCTCGTGCAAGACGCTCCAAAGCAGCGGGCCCGCACCGTTGCCCACGATGAAGACGGCGAACGCCACGCCGTAGAGCCGGCCGAACACGACGTCGCCGAAATATCGGCGGACGAAGTAAGCCGTGAAGTCGACTTCAGCGCCCACGACCAGCCCGAGCAGGGCAGCCGTTAGGTAAGCCGCTGGGCTTCCACTGCCGAAGCCGAGCAGGGCAAACACCGCAAGGGCGATGCCTCCAACGCTCGCGAGCACGTAAGGCGGATGAGACCGGTCCAGCACCCAGCCGATGCAGCCTCGCCCGGCAATCGTCATGAGCCCGGTGAGACTGGCGACCTGCGCTGCCGCTTGGGGTGAGAAGCCGCGGCTGATCATGATCGGAACGAGATTGGCCAGCGCACCGATCGAAACCAATCCCAGCAGAAAGAACGCGCCGCACATCAGCAGGAACGTCCGCGTGACGATGAGCGGTATGAGGGGGATGCGGACCTTGCCGTCTCGGTAGGCCATCACGCCGGGCTGGTTGTGCGTGGCGACCAGGCATGCCGGCAGGGTAAGCAGCAGGGTCAATCCCCCCAAGACGGCGTATGCGCCGCGCCAGCCGAAGGTGGCCGTCAGCGCTTGCGACAACGGCGGAAGGGCAGCCGCACCAACGCCGACACCCATCAGGCACAGTCCGAGCGCCAGGCCCAAGTGGCGGTCGAACTTGCGGACGAGCACGGCGCAGTAGCCTAGCGGCGTCGCACCTCCGGCCGTGAACGAGATTGCGCCGAAGACCAGATAGAAGTGCCAGATGCTTGGCGTCAGCAGGGCCAGCGAGGCGAATAGAGCAGACAGGCAGACGATCGAGGTCAGGATCACCACGCGCGGCCCGAGGCGGTCGATCAGATATCCCCAGATCGGCGAGGACAATGCCAGGCTGAGCTGAGAGATCGCCAGTGCGCCCGCGATCTGGGTCGGGCTCCAGCCGAATTCCGCATGAAGCGGCCGGACGAAGACGCCGAACGAGTAGACGACGAGGGTTCCGAGCGAAAGCGTCAACCCGACGGTGGAGGCAGCGACGGTGATCCAGCTCGTATCGATCGCCTGGGCTTGGATTGCGGACGCGGCGGGAGTCTCAGAAGCCATCAGCCAGTTCCTCCGCTCGCCGGGTTCGATCCCAGCCGAGCTGCGTTGGTATCATCGTCTAGTCCACCGCGCAGGGCCGCGAGGCGCCCGGGCTCTGGCTCCGCCCCCGTCAGCCAGGCGCGGCTACGGTCATAGAGGGCTTGCAGCTCGGGGCCGCTGCGGCCAGGCAGGCCGGGATGAACCGTCAGGCCGGCCAATTCCTGCACGTAGGCTAAGTGGCGATACCCCTCTGGAAAGCGGTTGAGGCGATCCGCTTCGAGCACGAGGGGGGAGCCGGGAATGACCGGGATGATGCGGTCGTTCTCATAGATGCCTTGGCGAGTGTGAAATCGCCAGGACCCTTCATGCACCTGCAGGAAGTCGTAGAAACGCCCGCTGCAGACAACATCCACCAACTGGTCCTGCAGGACCAGCCTCTGGGTGATGGTCATTTTCGTGTCCGTCACCGCCCGGCTGCCCGCGATGTCGACCAGGGTGCCGCCAAGGAAGTGGCTGACGTTGACCCCTGCCGAGAAGGCGGCGCGGCTGCGGACCATGAACTCCGCCGCCGGTCCCTGGAACCAGGTGGCAACCATGCGGCCATTTGGATGCCACAGTGTCTGGAACCGCTCCCAATGCCCGCCGTCCCGCCAGACGACCCATTGATCGATCAGGCGGCGGATCTCTAGCTCGTCCCGCCAGGTATTGGGCCCGTCTGGCATTTGGCTAGCCCCCTACAAACGGCTCGAAGGGTGTGCCGTAGCCTTCGTCAAACGTCTTCTTCATCTTGCTCGCGTTGCTCAACGTTGATACCGGTAGCGTCACAGCGCAACCATAACTGTATTCGTCGCCAGGAAAAAATCCCTTTATTGGCATGTTGTGACGACAGCTTGATCGCAGTGAGCGTGAGCTGCCCGAAGATCTCGCCGTGGCTGGGGGTTTTGGCAGTGGAGTGAGGGTGGTGGGCTAAGCCCGCGCTGCGCCCACTCTACGGTAAGGCGCGGAGCCAGCGGCGGACGGTGGTCTGCGCGGTGAGCCAGCCGATGGCGGCCATCAGCGGGGGCAGGGTGGGCAGGGCGGCCCACAACGCGACGGGGAGGCGGTCGGGCCAGTCCGGCGGGGTGGTGGCCATGAAGGGGGCGGCCAGGTCGGCCAGGCCGAGCAGCACGGGGATGGCCAGCAGCACGCCGGCGCACGCCCCGATCGTCGCGAGCAAGGTGGCGCGGCGGGCGAAGCGGTTGGCGACGAAGCCGTCGGTGGCGCCCAGGCCGTGCACGATCTCGATGGCGTCCCGCCGCGCGGCCAGGCCGGCCCGGGTGGCCATCGCCACCACCGCGGCGCCCACGCAACCCACCAGCACCAGAGCGGCGGCGGCGCAGGCCTGCAGGCTGCGGGCGAGCAGGGCCAACCGGTCGAGCCAGGCGCCGTGGCCCTCCATGAACGTGCCCGGCGCCGCGGCGGACAGGCGGGCCGGCAGGTCCGGATCGGGCCCCGCCTCGCCCGGCGCCAGGTGCACCTCGAGCACGGCGGGCAAGGGCAGGGCGCTGGCCTCCGCCGCGGTGCCGAGCCAGGGGCCGAGCAGGTCCGCCAACTCGGCCGTGCTCAGCACGTGAACGTCAGTGATGCCGGGGGAGCCGCGCAGCAGGGCGGTCACGCGGTCGAGGCGGGTGCCGTCGGTGGCCGGGTCGCGGGGCGCCGGGTTTTCAGGCTGGGGCACCTGCACGGTGAACACGGCGGCGGCACCGCTCTGCCAGTGGCGCGCGATGCCGGCGGCGGCCAGCACGCCGGCCATGGTCAGCGCGGCCAGGAAGGTCATGGCGGCGACCAGCAGGGGGAGCAGGCGGTCGGAAAGCGCCCGGCGCAAGCCGAGGTCGTCGAAGCGGGTGCGGCGGGAGGCCGGGTCGAGCGTGCGCTTAGACATCGGTGATCAGGCGCCCTTCGTGCAGGCGCAGGGAGCGGGCGGGGTGGCGCTGGACCAGGCCGTCGTTGTGGGTGGCGACGATCACGGTGGCGCCGAGGCGGTTCATCTCCATGAACAACTGCATCAGGCGCTTGGCCTGCAGGTCGTCGAGGTTGCCGGTGGGCTCGTCGGCCAGCAAGAGGTGGGGGCGGGCGACCACGGCGCGGGCGATGGCGACGCGCTGCTGCTCGCCGCCGGATAGCTCGCCGGGGCGGGCGCCGGCGCGGCGGGCCAGGCCCACCCAGTGCAGCATTTCGGCCACATCGGCGCGGATTTGCGCCTCGGGCTTGCCGGCGAGGCGCAGCGGCAGGCCCACGTTGTCGGCGGCGGAGAGGTGCGGCATCAGGCGGTAATCCTGGAACACCACGCCGATCTGGCGGCGCAGGGCGGGCAGGCGCTCGCGGGCGGTGGCGGCGATGTCGTGCCCCAGCACCTCGACCAGGCCCGACGTGGCGCGGCTGGCCAGGTAGAGCAGGCGCAACAGGCTGGACTTGCCGGCGCCGGACGGGCCGAGCAGCCAGCGGAAGCCGCCCTCTGGCACGGCGAAACTGATGTCACGCAGCACCGGGTCGGTCTTGCCGTAGCGAAGCACCACGCCCTCCAGCCGGATCACTGCTGCCTCCGAATCGGACCGCCTCGTTAACGCCGTAGTATGATTGACACCGCATGATGGCGCTTGGAACAAAAACCCCGTTTGATCGCCGAGGCGGCCGGCGTTTCACCAGGATGGTTGCGTGCTGATTACCTGCCCTTCGTGCCAGACCGAGTATAACGTGCCCGGTGAGCTGCCGCCGGGCCGCGTGGTGAAGTGCGCCAAGTGCCAGAGCAAATGGGCGCCGGTTCCGGCCGCGCTGCCGGAGCCTGAGCCTGAGACCGAGCCGGAGCCTGAGACTGAGACTGAGCCTGCGCCTGCGCCTGAGCCTGAAGCGCCGCCGGACCCAGCGCCGCCGCCCGAGCCGTTGGCGGGGCGCCCGTCGCGGGGCCGCGCACGGCTGCCCTCGGCGCTGACGCTGGCTTGGGCCGCCAGCGCCTGCCTGCTGGTTGCGTTGTTGGCGGCGGGCGTGGTCTGGCGTGGCCCGGTGATGCACGCCTGGCCGCCGAGCGGGCGCCTGTATGGCTGGCTGGGCATGGCAGCCCCCGCCGCTGGCAAGAGCGCCGGAACCGTGCGGCCGCCGTGACTTGCCCGGTCCGCGTGCACACCGCAGGATCGGGCCCGGCAGTTGGAGATGGTGGATGAAGGGCCTGTTCTTGGACGCGACCGACGCCTTGGCGGACGTGTTCGACCGCAACGTGCAGGCGGACGACCCCGACATCGTCGTCAACCAGCACGACCGCATCACCGCCGAGGCGCTGCCCAGCCTGCTGGACGGCTACGACTTCATCCTCGACGACCATAGTTTCTTGCCGACCGAGGCGCTGCGGCAGTGCCCTGGGCTGAAGCACGTGATCTTCCTCGGCACGGGTGCGCGCTCCTACATGAACCCGGAGGAGCTGGGCGAGCTCGGCATCACCGTGCACATCATCAAGGGCTATGGCGACGTGGCGGTGGCGGAGCACACGGTGGCGCTGATCTGGGCGGCCGCGCGGGGCTTGGCCGGGATGGACCGTGGCATGCGCGCCGGGCAATGGCTGCGCACCGAGGGCGTGCAGCTCGGCGGCAAGACGCTGGGGCTGCTCGGCTTTGGCGGGATCGCCGGTGAGGTGGCGCGCATCATGGCGGGGGCGGGCATGCGGGTGATCGCCTGGAATCGGACGCCCAAGCACGCGCCCGGCGTGGAGTTCGTCTCGCTGGACCAGTTGCTCGAGGCGAGCGACGTGCTGTCGCTGCATCTGCTGCTGACGGACGAGACGCGGGGGTTCCTGGGGGTGGAGCGGCTGGCGCGGTTGCGGCCGAGTGCGATCTTGATCAACACGGCGCGGGGTGCGCTGGTGGACGAGGCGGCGCTGGTGGAGACCTTGCGGGCGGGGCGGATCGCGCATGCCGGGTTGGACGTGTTCGACATCGAGCCGCTGCCGCCGGGCCACCCGTTCACCACGCTGGACCGGGTGACGCTGTCGGCGCACAGCGCGTTCCGCACCCCCGAGGCGAGCGACACGCTGCTGCGGCGGGCGCTGGATATTGCCAAGGGGCTGTGAGTGGCTTCTAGAGTTGCATGCGGCCTCGCCGGCCAATTCCCGCGCTGGCTGAATTCCGCTAGATAGGCGCTCGCGTGCCCGCCTGGCGAAATGGTAGACGCGGCAGACTTAAAATCTGTGGTCCTCAAGGGCGTGCCGGTTCGAGTCCGGCGGCGGGCAAACGGGCATTTGGAGCCCTGAGCCGACGCTGCGCACCGCCGCTACGGGCTTGCGCGGCCATTCTAAACCGTTCGTCAACTGTTTGTGTGCTAGATGCTCACAGCTTGCGGTTGGACGACTGACCTGAATGGCAAGCCGGATGGGAAGCATGGCAACACACGAGCCGGAGACCACACAGGAGGAACGCCCGACTGTCGAGATGATCGAAACCAGCCTGATCACGAACAGTCTGCGGCTGAAGTTCCCGCCGGTCTTGGAGGCGATGTTCCACCGGGACATAGGGCCCGACCGACGGCGAATGGTCAGCCGCTGCAATATCATCAGCCTGATTGCATACGATATGATGGTGTTTGCTTACTTCCGGGACCTTCCGGACGTGGCCTGGCTGACGGTGTTCGTGCAGTTGGCGGTCGTCACGCCGCTCACGCTGATCTCGACCGCCTACAATATGATGGCGCGCTCGAGCTTCGCGCGCGAGTTCATACCGGTCTTTATCGCAGTGCTGAGCCTTGTCGCCGGCCTAGTTGTGAACCGTCGAAGCACAATGCCGGTCGCCCTGATGTATCACTTTGCTCCCTTGCTGACCTTGTTGTATGTCAACGTCGTTGTGTCAGTGCGGTTTAGCTTCGCTGTCTGGACGACGGTGATTGTCCTCGCGATCACGTTTGTCGACTTGAACTTCTTGCATGAAAGCATCCCGCACGCGAAGGCGCAGATCGCGAGTGCGATCGTGCTTGCTGCCGTGATGACGCTGCTGAGCAACTACAGAGTCGATCGGGATCTCCGGCGCGCCTACCTATTGAATGTGCGCGAGCGGCTGCGCCGGGACGAGACCGCCCGGATGGCCGAGCTTCAAGCGATGGACTTCGAGGCGCGGCGACGGGCCAGCGAAGTTCTGGAGACCAATACACGCAGCTTCAGCACCGTCGCCAGTGCCGCGCTGGATGACGTGGCGCAGGTGTCAGGCGAGATGCGGACGCTGGCGGAGCAGCTTACCCAGGCGTCGGGCATCACGGCCGAGCGCGCCGCCTCGATGGCGGCTGGTGCACAGATGGCGTCGAGCCAGGTCGCGGCGACAGCCACCGCGGTTCGAGACCTGGCCGAGAGTGCTGCGAAGGTGAGCCACGTGGTCGCGGGCTCGATCGAGATGGCCAGCCGAGCCGTCGAACGGGCGGAGCAGACGACGACGACGATCGCCCGGCTGAGCGATGCGGCGTCTCGCATTGGTGCGGTGGTGACGATTATCCGCGACATCGCCGGGCGCACGAAACTTTTGGCGCTGAATGCCATGATCGAAGCTGCCCGCGCAGGGCCGGCCGGTCTCGGCTTCTCCGTGGTCGCGGAGGAGGTCAAGATGCTCGCCCTCCAGGCCGCCGTGGCGACTGAAACGATCACGGAGCAGATCGGCGCCATTCAGGCCTGCACGGCTGAAGCCGTCGGTGCGCTGCAGGGGATCGACGCCACGATCAACCAGATCAGCGGCGTGGCGACGGACGTGTCTGCCGTGATGCGGCAGCAGGCGGCCGCCACCGAAGAGATCAGCCGCAACGTTGTCGGCGCTGCCCAGAACGCATCGGAAGTAAGCGGCACTGCCGTCGAGGTGCAACGCGACGCCGAGGTGACTGGCAGCGTCGCGGCCCGCGTGCTGTTCGCGGCGGGCGCGGTGGGCGAACGCGAACTCGGCCTACGCGCGCACGTGGCAGATTTCTTGACCGAGATACGAGCGGCTTAGAGCAGTCTCAGCCTCACCGTCTTGGGTTGATGCGACTGCTGGCCAAGACCACGGGTCTAGGCCAGGGAGAACCCGCCCATTCCCAGCGGAACGCGCCGCGCTACGTCCCGGGAACGCGCCGCGCTACGTCCCGGGAGCGCTGCGCGCTACGTCCCGGGAGCGCGGCGCGCTACGTCCCGGGAGCGCGGCGCGCTACGACTTCCCCCCGCCGCACTTGCCCGCGACCACGTTGTAGTTGCCGCAGGACATGGGCGGCAGCCAGTCGCTGATCAGGTCCTTCGAGCCCTCCAGATACGGCGACCAGGCCTGCGCCACGATCAGGCCCGGCGTCTGGCTCACGATGTTGAACTGGCCGTCGTCCTGGATCTCGCCGATCAGCACGGGCTTGGTGATGTGGTGGTTCGGCATCACCGTCGCGTAGCCGCCCGAAAGGTTCGGCACCGACACGCCGATGATGTTGTCGATCACGTCGGCGGGCGCGTAGCTCTGCGCCTTTTCCACCGCCTTCACCCAGGCGTTGAAGCCGATATAGGCCGCCTCCATCGGGTCGTTGGTGACGCGCTTGGGGTTCTTGGTGAAGGCATGCCATTGGTCGATGAACGCCTTGTTCTCGGGCGTGTCGACGCTCATGAAATAGTTCCAGGCGGCGAGGTGTCCCAGCAGCGGCTTGGTGTCGATGCCGGCCAGTTCTTCCTCGCCGACGCTGAACGCCACCACCGGGATGTCGGTCGCCTTGACGCCCTGGTTCGACAGTTCCTTGTAGAACGGCACGTTGGCGTCGCCATTGATGGTGGAAACCACCGCCGTCTTCTTGCCCGAGGAGCCGAACTTCTTGATGTCGGCAACGATGGTCTGCCAGTCGGACTGGCCGAACGGCGTGTAGTTGATCATGATGTCGGCCGGCGCCACGCCCTTGAGCTTCAGATACGCCTCGAGGATCTTGTTGGTGGTGCGGGGGTAGACATAATCCGTCCCGGCCAGTACCCAGCGGGTGATCTTGTTTTCGGCCATCAAGTAATCGACCGCCGGGATCGCCTGCTGGTTGGGCGCGGCGCCGGTGTAGATCACGTTCTTGCTGCTTTCCTCGCCCTCGTACTGCACGGGGTAGAACAGCAGGTTGCCGGTTTCTTCGAACACCGGCAGCACCGACTTGCGGGACACGCTGGTCCAGCAGCCGAACACGGCGCTCACCTTGTCCACGGTGATCAGCTCGCGGGCCTTTTCGGCGAAGAGCGGCCAGTTGGACGCCGGGTCGACCACGACCGCCTCGATCTTGTGGCCCATCACGCCACCCTTCTGGTTCTGCAGGTCCACCAGCATGAGCATGACGTCCTTCAGCGTGGTCTCGCTGATGGCCATGGTGCCGGAGAGCGAATGCAGCACGCCGATCTTGATGGTGGGCGCTTGGGCGCGGGCGGCGCGGGTGAGGCCGCCGGTTGCGGCCGCCGCGGCGGCGGTGCCGGCCAGGCCGAGCGCCAGCCTGCCAAGATCACGCCGGGCGAGGCCCGACCGCGGCGACTCGTTGGTTTGGTTTGCCATGCATCAGTCTCCCTGGGTCAGCAGAAGCGTTCTGTATCCGCATCAACATGCCCGCGCAACGATAAGCAAAGATAGGGCCACGGATGTCGGTGCGGCTTCGAGTCGGTTCCCGCGTGCTCGGTTTGACGCCATCCAGCCACACTCGCAGGATCATCCGCTGCAACGCAGCGAGGCACGATGATGCAGCGGCAGATGAGACTTGGCCTGAATATCGTGGCCAATGGCGCCCATGCCGCCGGATGGCGCATGCCGGGCGCCCAGTTGGACGCCGCGACCGACATTGCGTTGTGGAAACGCATGGCCCAGGCGGCCGAGCAGGCCCGGTTTCATTTCATGTTCTGGGCCGACGGCATCGCCGTGCGCCATTCCGCGCCCGACGACGACGCGCTCAGCTACAACGCCCGCATCGACGTGTTCGAGCCGCTGACCTTGATCGGCGCGCTGTCCGCCGTCACCGAGCGGCTGGGCTTCGTGGCCAGCGCGTCCACCACCTACAACGAGCCCTATCACGTGGCGCGCAAGTTCGCCTCGCTCGACTTTATCAGCCGGGGGCGGGTGGGCTGGAACGTGGTCACTTCCTGGAGCGAGCAGGAAGCCCATAATTTCGGCCGCGAGGCGCATATGGAGCACGGTTTGCGCTATCGCCGGGCCGAGGAGTTCGCCCGCGTGGTGTTCGGCCTGTGGGATAGTTGGGAGGACGACGCGTTCGTCCGCGACCAGGCCAGCGGGCGCTACTTCGACCCGGCGAAGCTGCACACGCTGAACCATCGCGGCGAGACCTTCGCGGTGAAGGGCCCGCTCAACCTCGCCCGGCCGCTGCAGGGCTACCCAGTGATTGCGCAGGCCGGCTCGTCGGGCCCCGGACAGGCGCTGGGGGCGCGCATCGCGGACCTGATCTACACGGCGCAGAAGACGCGGAGCGAGGCGGCGGCGTTCTACCGCAGCGTGAAGTCGCATGCCGAGGCGGCGGGGCGGGATGCGGGCGCGATGCTGGTCATGCCCGGCATCCTGCCCATCATGGGCCGCAGCCGGCAGGAGGCGCAGGACCGGTTCGAGCAGCTCCAATCGCTGGTGCATCCCGAATTGGGCCTGCCGATGCTGAGCGACACGTTCGGCGACCTCTCCGGGCATGACCTGGATGGGCCGTTGCCGCCGGCGCTGGGCAGCCACAATGCGGTGAAGAGCGGGCAGGCGAAGCTGGCGCAGCTCGGTCAGCAGCCGGGCATGACCATCCGCCGGCTGTACCAGATCATGGCCGGCGCATCGGGGCACAACGTGGCGGTCGGCACCCCGGCGGACATCGCCGACACGATGGAGGACTGGTTCACCGCCAGCGCCTGCGACGGCTTCAACATCATGCCGCCGTTCATGCCCGCGCCCGCGGTCGAGGTGTTCGAGTGGCTGGTGCCGGAGCTGCAGCGCCGCGGCCTGGCGCAGGCCGAGTATGGCGGCGACGGCACGCTGCGCGGCAGCCTCGGCCTGCCGCGACCGCCGCATGGCAGCAAGCGGCATAGAGGCTAGGCCTAGGGTCGGTGCGGCTCGCTGGAACGAAGCAGGTCCTGCAGCAACGCCGGGTCGTTGATGACGCGCGGCACCTTGTTCTGGCCGCCGAGCTTGCCGCGGCCGCGCATCCAGCCGGCGAAGTGACCCGGCGGCACCAGCAGCACCTTAGGAGCCTCCATACCGAAGCCGCCGCGGCGATGGTCCGCATAGTCGGCGTTCTGCCGGGCGAGGGATGCGTCCAGCACGCGGGCGAAATCGGCCGCGCTCGCCACGTCGGGCGGCGACGCTTCCACCACGAACACGTGCCCGCCGCGTGCGCCGTCATGCGGCAGCGATCCCCCGGCGGCGTAATCGCCGACATGCACGCCCGTCGCCGCCGCCGCTTCGGCCATGGCGCGGTCGAGTTCCTCCGCAATCACGTGTTCGCCAAAGATGTTCAGGGTGAACGCCGTGCGCCCGGTGATCATCAGCCGAGGCGGATTGCGTTCGATGAGGCGCACCGTGTCGCCGACCACGAACGACCACAGTCCCGAATGGGTGGTCAGCACGATGGCGTAATCGGTGTCCAGCTCGGCGGTCGCGAGCCAGCGGCGGTCGGGTTGCGCGTGGTCGAGTTGGTCTGGCGGGACGAACTCGACGAACAGGCCGCGGTCGACCACCAGGCGCAGGCCCTCGCCGCTGCCGCGGTCTGCCATCGCGATGAAACCTTCGCTGGCGGGATACACTTCGCGCAGCTCCGCGTGGCTGCCTTCGAGCCAGGCGGCGAAGCGGTCGCGATAGGGCGCGAAGCCGACGCCGCCATGGACGACGAGATCGAGATTAGGAAACACCTCAGCCAGCCGAGACTTGCCAGCGAGTGCAGCCACCTGCTCGAAGAACAGCAGCATCCAGCTCGGCGTGCCGGAGATGCTGCGCACGTCGGCTTGTAGCGAGGCGGGCGCCATCGCCGCCATTTTCGCTTCCCAGTCGCCGATCACCGAGAGCGCGGGCGGCGGAAAGGCGCGCGCCTGCGCCCAGCGCGGCATCTGCACCGCGGCGATGCCGCTCAAGTCCCCCGCGCGCACGCCTGGTGCCAGCCGCTCGAGCCCGGTCGAGCCGCCGAGCAGCAGGTTGCGGCCGCCGAACACGCGCGAGTGCGGGCGCGCGGCCAGGTGGAACGCCATGGTGTCGAACCCGGCGCCGGTGTTGGCGCGCATCCCGGCATAGCTGACCGGGATGCGCTTGGTGGTGCCGCCCGTGGTGCCGCTGCTTTGCGCGAAGAAGGGGATGCGGCCGGGCCAGGTGACATCCCGCAGCACGGGGAAGGCCGGCTGCCAGTATTGGCCCCAAAAGTCCTCGTAGGTTCGCAACGGCACGCGCGCCTGATACTCGCTCACCGTGCGGATTTCGCCGAAGCCGTGCTCCAGGCCGAACCGGGTGCGGGCGGCGCGGCGAAGGAGCGCCCTAAGTGTCGCACGCTGTTCCGCAACCGGGTCCATTCCGTCGAGTTGCGCGAGCCGACGCCCGGCGAGCAGGCGAAGCGCAGGGGTGGCGTCGATCACGCCGGCAGCAAGACGGTGCGATACGGCCAGCCGCGCACGCCCTCGAGGCTGAGCGGGACGCGGATCGCCTGGCCCGCGCGCCACAGCTCCACCTGGTCGGCCGCGTTGGCCGAGCCGAGCCAGCCATCCTGCCCGCCGAGCAGCACGAACTCGTTGGCGTCTGGGTCCGACAGGTCGGAGAAATGGCGGGCGCAGGCGCCGAAGGTCACGTTGTGCCGCCCCGTCACCGGGCCGTGCCCGGTCTTGTTCAGCGTGTCGTTGCCGCCATCGGCCGGGTAGCTGGGCAGCACGTAGGCGCGTCCTACGCCGGGCAAGGCGGCAAGCGGGTGCCGTAGGCCGATCCGGTGCGCGCCGCCCCAAGTGCGGTAGCGCCGCCGTGCGCGCATCGCTGCCGCCACCGCTGCCCGCATCGCGCTTGGCCGAGCGTGGACCAGGCGCTCGGCGACGAGCAGCCGCCCGGTCCAGATCGTCGACAGCGCTCGGCGCGTGCGCCGACGGATCAGCCGCTTGGCCAAGGCCGCCACGAGCACCTCGAACACCAGCGCGCCCTCGGACCCGGCATCGTAGCGGCCGTCCCATTCAGCCAATACGCGGCGGATTTCGCTGTCCCCGGCCGGCATGCGGGCGAGCAGCACGTCGCGGGTCGCTAGGGCGCGCGGATGCAGCACGTCGAGCGGCAGGGCGCGCATGTCCGCGGGCCGCATGGGGTCTTGCTTCAGCAGCGTTCGCAGCCGCTCTACCCGTTCCGGCGGCGCGAAGAAGAAGCCGACCGGCACGGTGGTCTCGGGCGGACGGTCATTGGCCGAGGCGATCGGGTCGTCCCCCACGGTGAAGAAATCGGCGCCGGGGACCAGGTCGTCCAGCGCCCACATCGTGCCGGGGGCGTGGACCAGGCCCGGCATGGGGGCGTTTTCCCGCCGCGGCAGGTGCGCCGCGATCATCCGCCCGGCGCGCCCGGCCGGGCCCGCCTCCACCGCCACCATGGTTTGCCCCGGCACGGCGAAGCCGCGCAGCGCGGCGCGGAACTCGTCCCAGGTCTTCGCCCGCATCGCGCCGAGCAGCGCCGTCATTTCGTCGCTGGGGTGGTGGCCGACCCATTGCAGGGCGACGGGGCGGGCGGAGCGCATCAGCATGCCGTCGCTGACCACGGGGCCGAACCGGGTCTCGCGCAGGACGATGCTGGCGGGTGGCTGGCCCTTGATGTGGACCTGCTCGCGCCGTGTGGTGATGGGCTCGCACGACACGTCCACCAGGTCGCTGGAGGCGGCGTGCAGGCTGGTGCCGCCCCAGGCGAGCCAGGGGTTGCGCCCGAGGCCCAGGAACGGGATGCCGGGGATCATCAAGCCGACGGCCTCGGTTCCGGGGGCGTGCAGCCCGGCGATCAGCCAGAGCGGGGGCAGCGCGATGGAGAGGTGCGGGTCGGAGGCGATGAGGGCCGCTCCGGTCTGGCTGCGCGCGGCGGGCACGGCGGCGGAGTTGCTGCCGCGGAACAGGCCCAGCGTGGCTTCCTCGGGGCGGGTGGGCCAGGGCAGCGCGTCACCAGCCTGCATCTCCGGCCACAGTGCGGCCCATTCCTCGGCGGGGAGCGTGGCCTGGCTCTTGAGCAGGCGGGCGAACACCAGCCAACTCACGTCGGTGGAGGCGAGGCGGCTGACCGTCAGCAGTTCGGCCAGCGTCCAGGGTTCGGGGCGGAAGCCGAGCAGGGCGAACTCGTGCGGCAGCGCCGGGGCGTGCAGGATGTGGTGGTTCACGCCGGCGATGAAGCCTTGCAGCCAGCGCCGGGTCGGGTCGGGCAGGGCGGCCTGCATGGCGGGGACGGCGGCGCCGAAGCGCATCAAGCGGAGCGCGCGGTCGATCTCGAGCCCGGCGGGGCCGGCCACTTCGGAGACGCGGCCGTGCGCGAGGCGGCGCATCGCCTCCATTTGGGCCAGGCGTAGATGCGCGTGCACGGCGCCGAGGCCAACCGCGAGGTCATCCTCGTTGGCGGCTTCGATGCTGGGGATTTGGTGCGCGTCCCAGTGGATGGTGACGGGCATGCGGACGGGCCAGCCGGTGGTTGGGATGTTGGCGAGGCGCTCGGGCGTGGAGGTGGGCGGCGGTGCGCCCATCCGCATGGCGCGCACGACCAGGCTGGCGACGGCCGCCAGTTCCTGCAGCTTGGGCATTCGCACGTGTGGGAGGCCTCGGGCGTTGGGGTGTGCGGTGTATCCCATGGCGCGCGGCGGAGCGGAAGTGAAGCCGGCTTGCCAGGCTCGGGCGGCGCTTTCACGCGCTTTAAACACAGCCTTGCGCCGGCTGCTGCAGCGCAGCGTTGGTCACCATGCTATGCGGCGCACGACATGCGTCTGCGTGTGGAATGACGCAAAAGCTGCTTCTGCATCGGTCGGGCCACCTGCGTTAACGGGTTGTTTGCCTTGCTTCCATAGACTGCGCGTTATGACGGGGTGGCGTGCCGAAGCATCCCTTCCGTCGCTTGAGGTTTTTGGAGCGGGCGAATGGCCACCTTTGGATACGCTTACGGCACACAGACCTTCACGGCCACGACGGGGGGTACGTACCGGATAACCGCCTATGGCGGCCAGGGCGGCTATGCGACCAACCCGCGGACGATGGAGTCTGGCGGAGAAGGCGCCGAGGTCTCTGGCGTGTTCCAGTTGGTGGCTGGGGAAACCCTCACCATCGTGACGGGCGGGGTGGGACTGCCTGGTTACGGGTCCGATGGCGGTGGTGGTGGTGGCGGCACGTTCGTTATCGAGACGTATGACGGTAGCTCCGCTGTGCACACCCGCCTGCTGATCGCGGGTGGCGGTGGTGGTGGCGGCTTCGGGACGGCGGGTTACAGCGCGGGCGCGCCCGGCAGTTCTGGGTCTGGCGGGAACGATCACGGCGGCGCGGGATCCACATACAAAGGCTATGGCGGCGGCGGCGGCGGCGGCTACAACGGCGGCGCTGGTGGCGGCGAGAAGTTTACCACGAAGGAAGTCGGCAAGGCTGGCAACAACGGGAGCGGCAGTTCCGGATATTATCGGGGCGGGTCAGGCTATGTCGGGACGGGTACACCTTCCGGTGCCGGCTATGGCGGCTATGGCGGCGGCGGCGGCGGCGGCTTGTTTGGCGGTGGTGGTGGCGGCGGCGGTTACGGCGGCGGCGTAGGCGGGGCCGGTGGCGGGTCTAACTACGCGAGCCATGGCGGCGGCGGCGGCGGCTCGTTCGATGGTGGTACGCAGCCGACTCTAGTGTCGGGGGAGAACGGCGGGGCTGGCTCCGTCGTCATCACGGCCGACCCGTCCCCGCTGTGCTTCCTGCGCGGCACGCGCATCCTGACTCCCACGGGCGAGACCCGCGTCGAGGACTTGCAGATTGGCGACTTGGTGGTCACCCGGTTCAGCGGCATTCAGCCGGTAAAGTGGATTGGCCGGCACAGCCCGGCGCCCGAGAACGGCGCCAACACCCCCGTCTGCATCCAGGCCAGCGCGCTGGGCGAGCGGCTGCCGGCGCGGGACCTGTATGTGTCGCCGGGTCACTCGGTGTTGGTGGACGGTTCGCTGCTGCTCGCCCGCCTGCTGGTCAACGGCGTCACCATCACCCAGGACTGGTGCCCGCCGCGGATCGACTACTTCCACGTCGAACTGGCGGCGCATGATTGCGTGATCGCCGAGGGTGCCTGGGCCGAGACCTTTGCCGACGCGCAGGTGTCGCGTGCCCGCTTTGCCAATGCGGCCGACTACGAGGCGCTCTACCCAGAGGACGGCCCGGCGCCGGACGAGTTCGTGCTGTGCGCTCCCCGCCCGGAGCGTGGGGCCAAGCTGGAGGCGGCGCTGCGCCCGGTGCTGGCCCGCGTTGCGGTGACGCCGGGGCCGCTGGTGGGCTCGATCGATCGGGTGGACGGCGCCTGGCGGGTGCATGGTTGGGCGCATGACCCGGCGCACCCCGGCTTGCCGGTGCTGCTGGAGGTGGAGCTGGACGGGCGGGTGATCGGCACTGTGGCGGCGTGTGAGGAGCGGGGGGACTTGGCGGCGGCTGGGTTTGGCCGCGGGCGCTGCGCGTTCACGTTCACCTCGCCGGTGCGGCTGCGGCCCGAGTTGCTGCACAGCCTGCGGGTGCGTCGGGTTGCCGATGGCACGCCGCTGGCGATGGACCCGCGGTGTGCGGCGGAGATCCCGCCGGCCATGCTGGAGTTCAAGCGCTCCGGGCTGCGCTTGGTCGCCGTGTAGGCTGGCGCTTCGAACGACGGCCCGGCTCGTTTCTCCCTCTCCGCGGGCGGGAGAGGGCCGGGGTGAGGGTGCGAGAACCGCGATCCATACAGCCACTGGCTCTCCCCGCGTGGGAGGAGAGCAAGACTCATCTACCAGCATTTGCATAGAAGACGATTGGTCAACGCGTAAGGGCTTTATCCTGCCATCCACCGCGAGTTGAGCAGTGATCGGAGCGGCGCTTGGTATGTCCCGTCAAGCCGCATGGGTACGATTTAGCTGATGGTCGAGCCGCTGGCGGAACCTCCAGCACAGGTACGAGACGGACGCGAACATGATGGCACCAGGGAGCAGCGGAGAAACGCCGGCGAGAATAAGCCCGATGATCAGGGCGAAACCCGCGATCATCAGAACAGCGGCGAGACGATGAGCCAGACGCCACATCGCGGCTGCGCCGAACAGCGGTGTCAGGGCCGCGGCTGCGGTCAAGCCGAAGCCATAATGCAGCGGGCTCGGAAGCGGGAAAATGCCTGCCATGGCAAGGCCTGCTGAGCCGAGGACGAGGGTGACGCTCAAGCAAACGCGCCAGAGCGACACGCCGCTTGCGGTCCGGCAGGTCATTATGCCGGCCGCTCCAAGCAGCCCGGCAATCGCCGTCGCCACCATTCCGACGTTGTACACCATCGGGTATGATGCCGTTGCGCGTCCCAACTCGCTTGGCTCTCGATGGATCAGATCGAAGCCGGGGTTCAGCATGCAGGCCGCAATCAGCGTGAGACCATAGATGGCGGGCATCGCGGTTCCGCATTCGAGCAGCCTGCTTTGCCACCGGCCCACGCGGGCGTCCATCGAACCCAGATCCGCGGCGTTAACCCTCGTCCTCCGCGTCCCGGCGAGGATCGAGCGCGCGCCAGTCGCGATCCGCGGCGCTCGCCGGGCGGTCGGCGAAGTCGGCCAGTTCGTTGGCACTGCGCCAGGCGCCGTCGGGTTGATCGACGATCTCGGCATCCTCGCCAAAGGTAAACCACGCGTTCAACACCTCACGGCCGGTCAAGCCAGTGGCGCGGCAACGCTCGACACTATCGCGGACATAGGCACGGGCGAACGCGTTGGCCTGCATCAAGGTGGGGAAACCCGCAACCTCCTCGAGCAGTTTGTCATCTGAGGCGCCGGACAAGTCCAGAATCCGGACCCGCCAGCCGCCGGGTGGGGCGAAAAGGTCGCTCATCGTCGTTCAGCCGGGCCAGACCGCGCGCCCTCTCATACCGGGGCCTTCACAGCGGCGGCACGGTGGCGGGCGCCATTGCGGCGGAGCAGGAACTCGCGGCCGACCTTCACGCGGGCCTCCCCGTCATAGTCGACGATGTCCGCCGTCGCGTAGGTCTCGGACCAGGCGTCGGGCAGGAAGCTGCCGGTGCCGATCACGTCGATGGGGGCATTGGCGTCGGCCATCACGCGGCATTTGTCCACGTTGAAGCCCGAGGAGGCGACGATGCGCACGGCCGGGAAACCCGCTTCCTCGAGCGCCTCGCGGACGCGCCAGATCGCCGAGGCCGACACGCCGGTGCCGACCAGGTAACGCAACTCGATGTCGCTGCGGTAGCGGCGGATGGCGCCGGGGGCATGGCGCTCGAGTGCGGCGTAGCTCTCTGCCGGGTCGAGCCCTTCGAGAAAGCGGCCGCCATGGGTGTCGAGCCGCACGGATAGACGACCCGCGGCGGCCAACTCGGGGAAGCGGCGGCAGACGGCCAAAGCGTCGGTGATCTCGCGCCCGAAATAGTCGGTGAGCACCGTCAGCGGCTGGTCGGGAAACGTCTCCACGAACATTTCCGCCGCCCGCACGGTCGACCCGGCGTAGCCGATCAGCGCGTGCGGCATGGTTCCCGCGCCGTGCGGCTGGCCGAACCAGTGCGCGGTGAGTTCGGTGGCCGTGCCGATGAAACCGCGCGCGCCCTCGCGCTGGGCCGCGGCGCTGCCGACCGAGGCGGCATAGCCCATCAGGTCCTGCATTTCGGCGCCCGCGCAATGCCGTGCCTCCATGGCGAGGAACCCAACCTGCGGCAGCGCATTGCACATCTGGTAGGCATTGTGCGCGGCGACGCAGGCGGGGCCGAGTTTCTGCAGCATCAGCGTTTCGCAGTTGGACAAGTGCTGGAACGAGCCGGTGACGTAGACCAGCGGCTCGCCCGCTCCAACCCAACTGCCCTCGGGATGGGTCACGTCCAACTCGACGGCGAAGCCTTGCTCAGCGGCCACGGCGCGCAGCCAATCGACCATGACGCGCGGGGCGGAGACCACGGGGCGGCGCAGGAACACGGCGTAGGTGACGCGCTTGTCGCCAAACCGGGCGATGATGTCGCGGGTGCGGTTGAAGTAGGCGTCGGTGCGGTTGGCGATGTCGTCGGTCAGGCGCATGGCGGCCGCTCCGTTTGCTATTCGGCAGCCACCGAGGGCGCGGCGCGGGGCAGGCGGCGGGCCTTGAGCTCCTCCGCCAGCCGGAAGGCGAGCTCGAGCGACTGCTCCGCGTTCAGCCTGGGGTCGCAGAACGTCTCGTAGCGGTTGCCGAGGTCCGCCTCGGTGAGGGCGCGCGCGCCGCCGACGCATTCGGTGACGTTGCTGCCGGTCATCTCGACATGCACGCCGCCGGCCCGGCTGTCCTCGCTGGCATGCACGTCGAAGAAGCTGCGCACCTCCGAGAGAATGGCGTCGAACGAGCGCGTCTTGACCTTGTTCGCCGTGGTGACAGTGTTGCCATGCATCGGGTCGCACAGCCAGAGCACGCGGCGGCCCTCGGCGCGCACGGCGCGGACCAGCGGCGGCAGCTTCTGCGCCACGTGCTGTGCGCCCATGCGGCTGATCAAGGTGATGCGGCCGGGTTCGTCGGACGGGTTGAGCAGCTCGATCAATCTCAGCAGGTCCGGGATGGGTGTGGTTGGCCCCACCTTGATGCCGATCGGGTTGCGCACGCCGCGCAGGAACTCCGCGTGGGCGCCGTCGGGCTGGCGGGTGCGGTCGCCGATCCAGAGGAAGTGCGCCGAACAGCCGTACCAGTCGCCGGTGATGGAATCGATGCGGGTGAGCGCCTGCTCATAGGGGAGCAGCAGCGCCTCGTGGCTGGTGAAGAACTCGGTTTCGCGGACTTGCGGGGTGGTGCTGCCCGTCATGCCGCAAGCGCCCATGAAGCCGAGCGTTTCCTCGATGCGGTTGGCCAGGTCCTGGTAGCGGCTGGCGAGGGGGGAGCGGGCGGCGAAGGACAGGTTCCAGCGATGCACCTCGTGCAGGTCGGCATAGCCGCCGGTGGCGAAGGCGCGCAGCAGGTTCAGCGTGCTGGCGGATTGGAAGTAGCCGGTTTCCATCCGGGCCGGGTCGGGCGTGCGGTCGGCGGCGGTGAAGGCCGGGCCGTTGATGGTGTCGCCGCGGTAGGAGGGCAGGGTGGTGTCGCCGAGGGTTTCCATGTCCGACGAGCGTGGCTTGGCGTATTGCCCGGCGATGCGCCCCAGCTTCACCACGGGCACGCTGCCGCCGAAGGTCAGCACCACGGCCATTTGCAGCAGCACGCGGAAGGTGTCGCGGATGCTGTTGGCGTTGAACTCGCTGAAGCTTTCCGCGCAGGCGCCGCCTTGCAGGACAAAAGCGTGGCCGTCGGCCGCGAGCGCCAGCGCTGCTTTCAGGCGGCGCGCCTCACCGGCGAAAACCAGGGGAGGGTAGCTGGCCAGGCGCTGTTCGACCGCGGTCAGGGCCGCCGGGTCGGGATAGGCCGGGCTCTGCTGGATCGGCTGGTTGCGCCAAGACGCGGGTGACCAGTTGGGCATCGTGGTGGCTCCTCTGCGGGGAGTTAACCACCAAACGGGTGGGAGGGGCTAGACGCGGGGCGGCGGGCTGCCAAGCGGCGTGGCGTCGCACCCTCACCCCGGCCCTCTCCCGGAGGGAGAGGGAGTAGTTAAGGACGAAGTTAGGCGGTGCACTTCACCTGCCAGGTGCCCTCGGCGTATTCGTGGATGGTGCGGTCCGACGAGAACCAGGCCATGTTGGCGGTGTTCAGCACGGCCGAGCGCCACCAGGCCTCCGGGTCGAGCCACTTGGCGTCCACTTCCTCCTGGGCACGGTCATAGGCGGCGAAATCGGCGCAGGTGAAGAAGGCGTCGGCAAACTCCAGCCGGTCGGCCAAGGCGGTGTAGCGGGTGGGCTCCTCCGGGCTGAACACGCCGCTGCGCAACGCGTCGAGCACGGCGCGCAGGGCGGGGCAGGCGTCCACCGCGGCGGCCGCGTCGAGCCCGGCGGTCTGGCGGCGCGCCTCCACCTCCTCGGCGGTCATGCCGAAGATGAACATGTTCTGGGCGCCGACGCGTTCGCGAATCTCGACGTTGGCGCCGTCCAGGGTGCCGATGGTGAGTGCGCCGTTCAGCGCCAGCTTCATGTTGCCGGTGCCGCTGGCCTCCATGCCCGCGGTGCTGATCTGCTCGGAGAGGTCCGCGGCCGGGATCAGCATCTCGGCCAGGCTCACGTTGTAGTTCGGCATGAACACGACTTGCAGCAGGCCGCGCACCGTGGGGTCTTCGTTCACCACCTTGGCCACGTCATGCACCAGGCGGATGATCTGCTTGGCCACGACGTAGGAGGGCGCGGCCTTGCCGGCGAAGAACTTCACCCGCGGGCGCCAATCCCGGGTCGGCTGCGCCCGGATGGCGTTGTATTGCGAGATCGCGTGCAGGATGTTCATGAGCTGGCGCTTGTATTCGTGGATGCGCTTGATCTGCACGTCGAACAGCGCCTCCGGGTTGACCTCGATGCCGGTTTGCGCGGCGGTCAGCCGGATCATGGCCTCCTTGCGCGGGCGGCGCTGGGCGCGGAAGGCCTCGCGGAAGGCGGCGTCCTCGGCGTAGGGGGCGAGGTCGGCCAGCGCCGCCGGGTCGGAGAGTACGCGCTCGCCCACCGTCTCGACCAGCAGGCGGGTGAGGCCCGGGTTGGTCTGGTGCAGCCAGCGGCGGAAGGTGATGCCGTTGGTGCGGTTGACGATGCGGCCGCCGACCGCGGCGTCCAGGTCGCGGAAGGTGGTGCGGCGCATCAGGTCGGTGTGGAGCGCCGACACGCCGTTGACGGAGTGGCTGCCGAGGAAGGCGAGATGGCCCATGCGGACCCGGCGGCCGTTGCTCTCGTCGACCAGGCTGAGGGCGGCGAGCGAGCGGTCGTCGGCGCCGGCGGCGCGCTGGCTGTCGAGGTGGCGGGCGTTCAGCAGGTAGATGATCTGCATGTGGCGGGGCAGCATGCGCTCGAGCAGCAGCACCGGCCACATTTCGAGCGCTTCGGGCAGCAGCGTGTGGTTGGTGTAGCTGAAGCAGGCTTGGGTGATGGCCCAGGCCTCGTCCCAGTCGAAGCCGTAGTTGTCGAGCAGCAGCCGCATCAGCTCGGCGATGCCGATGGCCGGGTGGGTGTCGTTGAGCTGGATGGCGACCATGTCGGCCAGGTTGGCGAGGGTGCCGTGCTCCACCAGGTGGCGGCGGAGCATGTCCTGCAGGCTGGCGGAGGCGAAGAAATACTCCTGCCGCAGCCGTAGTTCCTGGCCGGCCTGGCTGTCGTCGCCGGGGTAGAGCACGCGGCTGATCGCCTCCGCGCGCACCCGGTCGGTCAGCGCGCCGACGTGGTCGCCGCGGTTGAACGCGTCCAGCGCCAGCGGGTCGGCGGCGCGGGCGGACCAGAGGCGCAGCGTGTTGGCGTGCTTGCCGCCGTAGCCGACGATGGGCGTATCGAACGCGACGGCGGAGAGGGTTTCGCCCGGCTGCCATTGGTAGGCGATGCGCCCGGCGTCGTTGCTGGCCTGCACGCTGCCGCCGAAGCCGATGCGGTAGGAGAGTTCGGGCCGCTGGAACTCCCACGGGTTGCCCGAGGTGAGCCAGTCCTCCGGGTGCTCCTTCTGCCAGCCGTCCACCACCACCTGGCGGAACAGCCCGTGGTCGTAGCGGATGCCGTAGCCGAAAGCGGGGATGCCGAGGGTGGCCATGCTCTCCATGAAGCAAGCGGCCAGGCGGCCCAGCCCGCCATTGCCCAGGGCTGCATCCGGCTCCATCGAGCGCACCTGGTCGAGGTCGATGCCTTCGATCTGCAGCGCGGTGCGGAGCGGCTCGATCAGGCCGAGATTGCCGGCCGCGTCGAACAACAGGCGGCCGATCAGGAACTCGAGCGACAGGTAGTGCACCCGCTTGGCCTTGTTGGTGCGGGCGAGCCGGGCGCTGGTGGTCCAGGTGTCGACCACGTGGTCCCGCACGGCGAGCGCGGTGGCGACGAACCAGTCGCGCGGGCTGGCGCGGTTGGGGGTCTTGCCGATCGAGTAGCGCAGCTTGGCGACGACCGCGGCGTGCAGCGCCTCGGGGCTGTTGGCGGTGATCGCCTCGGGCTGAGGCCCGACGGGATGGTCCATGTGCTGCTCTCCGGCCATGCGAGCCTCGTTATGGCATAAAAGTAGCAGCGCAGTTAGGCTCGGATCACGCAATCGCGATCAATAACGCCGCCATCACGGCACGTCGGCTTTCGTTGCGGCCTGCTATCGTCTACGGCATTCTAGCACGGTGCCGTCGCGCAAACTGCCACTCCCTTGCGGTGTCCTGCCGCACTATATGCGACCGGTCGAGGAGCATAAGTCCATGCGTTGCCATCGCCTTTGCCTTGCCGTCGTTGTGGCGGCCATCCTTGCCCTGGCGCCGGCCGCGAGCTGGGCGCGGCTGGGCGGCGGGTCGTCGTTCGGCAGCCGGGGCGGCATGACCTATTCCGCACCGCCCGCCACCAACGCGGCGCCGTTCTCGGCCGCGCCGATGCAGCGGAGCATGACGCCGTATTCGAGCCCGAGTTACGGCGCGCCGTCGCCGGGTGTGTCGGGGTTTGGCGGCGGTTATGGCGGCCGCAGCGCGTTCAGCTCGGGCCTGCTGGGCGGGCTGCTGGGCGCGGGCATCGGCGGGTTGCTGTTCGGGCATGGCCTGTTCGGCGGCATGCATGGCGGCGGCAGCTTCCTCGGTCTGCTGCTGCAATTGGCGCTGCTGTATTTCGTCGGCCGCTGGCTCTACCGCACGTTCTTCAGCGGCCAGGCGATGTTCGCCGGCGGCGTGCGCGGGGGTGGGGCGGGCTCGGGCGGCTTGCCCGGGGGCGCCGTGTTTGGCGGCCGGCAGGGTCGCGCCGGGCCGCCGCCGATCGCGATCCAGCCCGCCGACTACGACGCATTCGAGGCGCTGCTGAAGGGGATGCAGGCGGCTTGGAGCGCGCAGGACCTTAATGCCTTGCGGTCGGTCGCCACGCCGGAGATGACCAGCTATTTCGGCGAGCAACTGGCCGAGCTGCGCAGCCGCGGCTGGCGCAACACGGTTTCGGACGTGCAGCTCATGAAGGGGGACTTGGCGCAGGCCTGGTCGGAAGGGCGGCGGGAATACGCGACCGTGGCGATGCAGTTCTCCATGGTGGACGTGACGCGCGACGGCGAGGGCCGCGTGGTGGATGGCAGCCCGACCGAGCGCCAATTGGTGACCGAGCTGTGGACGTTCATGCGCAGCCCGGGCGGCCGGTGGCTGCTCTCGGCGATCCAGCAGGCGCGGTAGGCGTCCTCTCCTTCTCCCTCTGGGAGAGGGTCGGGGTGAGGGGCCACGCAACGATTACGGCGTGGATCGGACCCTGCCCCCTCACCCAACCCTCTTCCAGAGGGAGAGGGTTTTAGCGGGGGGCAGGAGCGGGATTCGCTCTCGGCAGGTGTTACTGGAACGGCAGGTAACGGACGCTGAACATGCCGATTTGTTCGTTGGCGGGCTCGTTGCCGCCGCCCCCCGCCGCGGTGACGCCGCTGAAGATCGCCCGGCGCGTGTAGGAATACTGCGCGCCCACCTCGGCCGTGCCGTAGTTGCCGCGGGCGAAGCGCCACCAGGTGCCGATCGTGCCCTGCGTGATGCCCGACGTGTTTGCGGTGCAGGTGGCCGTGCTCAGCTCCACGTCGCATCCGGCGTTGGAGTAGAGCGGGTTACCGTAGCCGTATGCCTTGCCGCCTTGGTCGAAGTATTTGGCGCCGATCTGTTCCGTGCCGACATAACCGTAGAGGTCGATGCTCGGGATCGGGTGCGCGGTGAGGCCGCCCAGCACCTGCACCTCGGGCAGCAGCACGGGGGCGCCGGACGGCCCGATCGTGGCGTCGGGCAACTGGCCGGAGCCATACCGGCCAATGCCATAGCCGGCGAGGCCCGAGAGCTGGAACTGCAGGTTGTTGCCGATGATCGGCAGGATGAAGCCCCCGCCCACGCCGCCGCCGACGCGCGCATTGGTGTGGCCGTTGCCCACCGCGCTCACCCGGTCGGAGGCGAAGGTGGCGAGGCCGTAAACCTCGTAGTGGCCGTAGCCCGGGTCCGCCGCCGCCTTCAGGATGACGTCGGGCGCGATGTCGTTGCTGTAGGACTGGCCGGGATCGAGCTGCGCGATGCCGGGGTTGTTGTCGTTGGCGGTCTCCCCGGCCGGCACGCCGGTGCCGTTGGAGCCGACCGAGTAGGTGGTCTGCGGGCTCTCGAACGATAGGCCGAGCCAATACTTGTTGTCGGCGAAGCCCTCGGCGAAGCGCAACTGCGGCTGCCGCGCCCAGGTGAAGCCCGGCACGTATTGTGCGTCGATGGTGTAGGGCACGTTCTCGGCATGCGGGGTCAGGCCCGACTTGAACAGCGTCGCCAAGCTCCAGGACTGGCCGGCGAGGGCATGGAAGCCGAGCACGTCGTTGTCATAGGTGGCGTAGAACTGGCGCAGCCGCGGCGTGTAGCTGTTGCTCTCGTTGGTGTTGGCGGTGCCGGCGGCGCCGAGCAAGTCCGCCTCGATGTAGCCGGCGAGGTGCTGGCTCTGGTCGATGTCACCCTGCGTCAGCACCGAGAAGCGGCTCTGCTGCGAGGTGAGGCGGAATTCGCCCGATTGCCCGGCCTGCGATTGGCGCAGTGGGATGGCGTTGTAGTTCGAGCCGATGCTGGTGACCTCGTTGCGCGAGCGGTAGAGGCCTTCCAGCGCCGTGAAGCCGCCCAACTGGACGGTGACGTCGCCCACATGGAAGGTGCCGAGCGGCCCGGAACTGCCGGCGTTCTGCGCGCTGCCGGTGGCGTTGCGCCCGTTGGTCATGGTCGACGCCCAATCCGTCTTGGGCTGCATCTTCGTGATCTCCGGATTGGCCGGTCCGCCGCCGAGGCCGAGATCGTTGCCGCCGCCCTGGCCGGTGCCGGGCTTGAAGCCGCTGGGCGGGGGCAGGCTGGCGACGGTCGCCTGGGTCTGTTCGGCGGTGATGCGGGCCCGGTCGGCAGAGGCCTGCGCGGCTTTGATCTGGGCGTCCTTGGCCGCCATCTCGCGCTTGACGCGGGCGAGCTGGTCGTTCAGGGCGCGGATTTGCGCCTGGATGGATTCGAGCTGGCTGGCGGATTGCGCGAGGGCCGGCGCCGCCTGGAGCGCCAGTAGGGCTGCACCGCTGGCCAAAACGACCCGTAAACCCTTGCCGCTGCGCATCATGCTGCCCCCGCTCACTCCGTCACGGGGCTATAGCCGCCACGTGCTTGCGCTGATGTCGCAGAGCGATGACAGCGGAATGACACCAGGCGAGCGTGGGAATGACACAAGGCGAGCGTGGCCAAAACGCGACACTTTTTGCTACTCAGCACAGGCTAGCGCCTGCCCGGCGGGCGGCTCTATGGTCGACCGATGCGCACCGCCATTGCCGACTTGCTCGACCCCGATCCGGCCTGTGCCGAGCTACTCGCCCGCCGCCCGGCCTTGCGCCTGGATGCCATGGACGGGCTGTTGCTGGAGGAGGTGCCGCTAGCGGCGATCGCGGACGCGGTGGGCACGCCGGCTTGGGTGATCTCTGCCGGCACGTTGCGCGCCCGCCTGGCCAGCTTGCGCCGCGCGTTCGACCCGGCGGGCGTGCATGTCCACTATGCGGTCAAGGCGAACGACCACCTGGCGGTGCTGCGGCTGATGGCGCAGGGCGGCGCCGGCGCGGACGTGGTGAGCGGCGGCGAGCTGCGGCGGGCGCTGCTGGCCGGCATGGCGCCGGGCCGGATCGTGTTCTCGGGCGTGGGCAAGAGCCTGGACGAACTCGCCCTGGCCGCCGCGACCGGGATCGCCCAGGTGAACGTGGAGAGCGCGGCCGAGCTGGACATGGTTGCCGCCGCCGCCCAGGCCGGCCCGACGGGACGCTCGGTGCGGGTGGCGCTGCGGGTGAACCCGGACGTGGATGCCGGCACCCACGCCAAGATCACCACGGGGCGGGCGGACAACAAGTTCGGCATCGCGCTGTCGGACGTGGTGCCGCTGTATGCCCGCGCGGCGAGCCTGCCCGGGGTCGAGCCGGTGGGCTTGGCGGTGCATATCGGCAGCCAGATCGGGGTGGCCGCGCCGTTCCGCGCCGCCTTCGCCCGCCTGGCCGAGCAGGTGAGGGCGCTGCGCGCCGCCGGGCACGTCGTCCGGGCGGTGGATTGCGGCGGCGGCTTGGGGATCAGCTACCGGGACGAAGCGGAGGGCGACCCGCGCGTGCTGGCCGGCGCGATGGCGCAGGCGTTCGGCGGGCTGGACCTGCAGTTGATGGTCGAGCCGGGACGCTGGCTGGCTGGGCCGGCCGGGCTGCTGCTGGCCAGCGTGGTGCTGGAGAAAAGCACCGGGGATCGCCGCTTCCTGGTGCTGGACGCGGCGATGAACGACCTGTTGCGCCCGGCCATGTATGACGCCTGGCACGGCATCGTCCCGCTGGCGGCCGCCGACGCCGTGGCACCGCACAGCCTGGCCGACGTAGTGGGGCCGGTTTGTGAAACCGGGGACACCTTCGCGCGACGACGCGCCCTGCCGCCGCTGCGCCCGCACGCGCGTGTAGCGATCCTGGATACGGGTGCGTATGGTTCAGTCATGAGTTCCACCTACAATGCCCGGCCGCTGGCGTCCCAGGTCCTGGTGGATGGCGGACGCTGGGCCGTCATCCGTGCCCGCCAACCGGTCGAGGCCCTGTGGGCTGGCGAGACCATTCCGGAGTGGCTCGCATGAGCGACGCGATGGAGCACCTGCAGGCGCGGCTGGCGCGCAGCCGGGCGCGCTCGCGGCAGGTGCTGTGGCTGGAGCGGGTGTGGCCCTCGCTGTGGCCGGCGCTGACCCTGGCCGGCGCCTGGCTGGTGGCGGCGCTGTTCGACCTGCCGGCGCTGCTGCCGACGGCGTGGCATCTGGGCGTGGAAGCGCTCGTGCTGGCGGGGGTGTTGGTGCTGCTGTGGCGGGGTTTGCACCCTTTGGCCCGGCCCACCGACGCGGAGGTGGACCGGCGGCTGGAGCGCGCCACCGGGCTGCGCCATCGCCCGCTGGTGGCCATCGCCGACAAGCCGGCCGCGACAGATTCAGCCAGCGCGTCGTTGTGGCAAGCCCATGTGGCGCGGGCGCGGGCGGACGTGGCGCGCCTGCGCGTGGGCTGGCCGCACCCGGGCCTTCCGCAGCGCGACGTGCGGGCGACGCGGGCGGCGATCGCGCTGCTGCTGGTGGCCGGCGTGGTGATCGCCGGTCCGGACACGCTGCCGCGGATTTGGCGCTCGCTGTGGCCCGGCTTGCCGCAAGGCCCGGTGACGCCGGCGCCGGAGCTGCAGGCCTGGCTCACTCCGCCGTCCTACACCGGCCAGCCGCCGGTATTCCTGCATGCCGACACGCCGGCGGTGGCGGTGCCCGCCGGGTCGCATCTGACGGTGAGCCTCACCGGCGGCAGTGGGGCGCCGAGCCTGAGCTTCGCCGGGCAGACCACGGCGTTCGCGGCGCTCGATGCGCAAAGTTGGCAGGCCGAGCGCGACGTGGCGCAGAGCGGCACGCTGTCGGTGGTCCGCCACGGCCGGCCGCAGGGCACGTGGGAAGTGACGGCGATCCCGGATGCGCCGCCCACCGTCGCCTGGGCCGATCCGCCGGGGCCCGGGCGGGACCAACGCCGGCTGCAGACGCGGCTGCCCTGGACCGCCACGGACGACTACGGCGTGGTGTCGCTGCAGGCCGAGTTGCGGCTGCGCGACCGCCCTTCCGCCGAGCCGATCGTGATCAACATCCCCGTGCCCGGCGGCTCGGCGAAGTCGGCGCATGGCGTGGCCACGCAGGAGCTGATCGCCCATCCGTGGGCCGGGCTGCCGGTGGTGGCGACCCTGGTGGCGAAGGACGCGCCGGGGCAGCGCGCCACCAGCGCCGCCGCGGGGTTCATCCTGCCGGAGCGCACGTTCAAGAACGCGCTGGCCCGCGCGTTGATCGACATCCGCAAGCGGCTCAGCTTGCAGCCCGAGCAGCACGCCCAGGCCGGCTCCGACCTCGCCGCGCTCGCCGACGAGCCGGATGCGTTCGACAACAACACCGGCATCTTCCTCACCCTGAGCAGCACCGCCAAGCTGCTCGACCGCAGCGGCGAGCCGGCCGACGTGGCGGACGCGCAAAGCCGGCTGTGGTCACTGGCGCTGCAGCTCGAGGACAACGCAGTGGCGCGCACCGCCCAGGCGGTGCAGGCGGCGCGCGACGCGCTGCAGCAGAGCGTGCAGAAGGGTGACAAGACCGACATCGAGAAGAAGGCCGAGGCGTTGCGGCGCGAGATCCAGCGTCATCTGCAGGCACTTGCCGAGCAGGCCAAGCGCGACGGCACGCTGATGCCGTTCGACCCGTCGACGCGCACGCTGGGGCAGCAGGACTTCGACAAGCTCACCCAGGAGATGCAGGACGCGGCCCGCGCCGGCCGCATGGACGAGGCGCAGGACAAGCTGCAGCAGTTGCAGCGCATGCTGGACCAGCTCAAGCAGGCGGAGGCCAACCCGAGCGGCGACCGCAAGCAGGCCCGTCAGCAGCGCCAGCGCGGCCAGCAGCAGATGGGCGCGGCGGAGGACATGATCGCCCGCGAAGGCGCCATGAAGGAGCGCGCCGGGCAGCGCGCGCAGCCGCCGGCCAGCGCCGCGCCGCCGCCGGGCGCCCAGCCGCCGGACGCGGAGGCCAGCCGTGAGCAGGATGGCCGGCAGCAGCGGGCGTTGCGCCGGGCGCTCGGCCAGATGATGCAGAACTTCGGCGACCTGACGGGCAAGATCCCGGATCAGCTCAGCCAAGCCGATATCGCGATGGACCAGGCCAACCAGGCGCTGTCTGCCGGCCGCGACGCCGAGGCCGGGGGTGCCGACCAGCGCGCCATCGATGCGCTGAAGCAGGGCGAGCAGCAGATGAGCCAGCAGATGGCGAGTTCGCTGGGCATTTCGGTGCAGCCCGGAGAGGGCGAGGGCCAGGGCGGCGGACCCGGCGACCAGATGACCGAGGATGACGGCCAGGGCGACGACAACGGCCAGTCGCGGGGCCGGGATGCCGACAATGGGCAGGACGGGCGGCCGGACGACGCGCAGGACGCGCAGCGCGACCCGCTCGGGCGGCCGACGCAGGACGGCACGTCGGGCCGCGCCGATGGCGGCGATGTGCATGTGCCGGACCAGATGGAAGCGGCGCGGACGCGGGACCTGCAAGCCGAGCTGCGCCGCCGCGAGGGCCAGCGGACCCGGCCGGAGAGCGAGCTGGAGTATATCAACCGGCTGCTGAAGCCATACTGAGTATGGCGTCTCCCTCTCCCGTCCTTCACCGGAGAGGGAGATAGTCTTCAGTTGGAAGCTGCGTGCATCGGTATGACTTGATCCGCGCTTACGTCACGGGCGGCGCTGCGTGGATGCCCGGATCAAGTCCGGGCATGACGATACGGGGCGGTTTGGGTGGCCCTATGCGATAGCCCTGCTCACTCGCGGGAGACGGAGAAACAACCCACAAAGAACGCCCGCCCACGCAACCTGACGCTTTTGTCACGTTGCAACGTCACGCGGGCGGGATCGATCCGGACGCATTATCATTCGCTAAGGGTGGGGATGGACCTCAAGCCTCTGCTCGGTCTCGGCGGCGTGCTTGTCGCGTCGATGGCGGCCGAGTTCAACGACCAGGTTTCCGCCATCTCGCTTGCCGATGTCAGCGGCGGCTTTGGCATTAGCCACGACCCGGCGACCTGGGTCGAAAGCCTCTACTACTCGGCGCAGATCTTCGGCCTCGCCATCTCGCCCTGGCTGCTGGTCACGTTCACCTTGCGGCGCTTCACCCTGTTTGTGATCGCGCTGTCCTGCTTCTCGAGCGCACTGATCCCAGCCAGCCCGGACGTCGTCGTGTTGGATGCGCTGCGCGTGCTGCAGGGACTCGCCGGCGGGATGACCATTCCGCTGCTGATGACCACCGCGCTGCGGGTGCTGACCCCGGACATCCGGCTCTACGGCCTGGCCGCGTATGCGCTCACCGCGACCTTCAGCGCGCCCACCTCCGCGTCGCTGGCGGCACTTTGGACCGACGTGGTCGGCTGGCAGTTCGTCTTCCTGCAAGCGATCCCGCTCTGCGCCATCGCCTTGCTGCTGGTGTGGTATGGAATGCCGCCCGAATCGCCAAAATACCAGCGGTTCCGCCAGTTCGACTGGCGCGGCGCGCTGCTGGTCCTGGTGGGGCTCGGCGCGTTCAGCACCATGCTCTACCAGGGCAACCGGCTGGACTGGTTCAACTCCCAGGTCATCTGCGTTTTGGCGCTGGTCTCGGCCGTCGGCATCCCGCTGCTGGTGCTCAACGAGTGGTTCCACCCTCTGCCGTTGCTCAAGATCCAACTGCTGGGGCGGCGCAACATCGCCTATGGCGGCGTGGCACTGTTCGTCTTCATCATCATCGGGCAATCGAGCTCGACCATCCCGCTGAGTTTTCTGAGCCAAGTGCAAGGCTTCCGGCCGATCCAGGCGCAAATCGCCACGGTCGGCGTCGCAGCCAGCCAGCTTGTCATGCTGCCGCTGCTGGCCTTGGTGCTGGACAATCCCCGCATCGACGCGCGCGCGGTCAGCCTGGCCGGGTTCATGCTGATGATCGGCTCCTGCGTCGGCGCTTCGTTCCTGACGCTGGATTGGGACACGGGCGAGTTCCTGATCTGGCAGGGCCTGCAGGCGATCGGGCAGCCCATGGTGGTGATGCCGCTGCTGCTGCTGGCCACCAACGCGGTGAAGGGTCCCGAGGAAGGCCCGTTCGCCTCCGCCCTGGTCAACACGCCGCGGGGCGTCGCGGAGGTGGTGGGCGTCTGGCTGATCGACCTGATCCAGCGCTGGCGCGGCGGGCTGCACTACAACCGGCTCGTCGACCAGCTCGGCCAGGAGCGCTGGCAATCCGCCGTGCCCATGCCGCTGCCCGGAAGCCTGGCGCCAGCGGTGCAAGCGCAAGCCATGGTGCTCACCTTCAGCGACACCTACCTAATCATCGCGGCGCTGACCTTGGCCCTGGCCGTGGTGGTGCTGGTGCTCCCGGTGCGCTCGCTGCCGCCGCGGCTCGAGCTGGCGAAGCACTGAGGCCGCCATGGATCAGGCTGAAAGCCAACCCAAGCACCAAGCGGGCGACCAGCAGAGCGAGCGGAACGCCCACTTCAAGGGCGACGACGAGAACAAGCCCGATAAACCCCCAGCGCCAGCCAAGCCCACGCCGCGCTTGCCGTTCGTCCTCGCCGGCCTGGTGGTGCTGGGCTTCGTCGCCGTCGTGCTCTACCAGGTGTTCGCACCCAAGCCCGACGTCTGGACCGACGACGCCTACGTGATGGTGCATTACGCGACCATCTCGCCGCGCATCTCCGGCCAGGTCGCGACGGTGGACGTGACCGACAACCAGATCGTCCACGCCGGCCAGGTGCTGGTGACGCTCGACCCGCGCGACGACCAGGAGTCGCTCGCGATGGCGCAGGCGGCGCTCGAGCGGGACACCGCCCAGGTGGGCAATGCGGCGGCCAACGTCGCGCGGCAGCCGGCGCTGATCACCCAGCAACAGGCGGAACTGGCGTCCGCGCAGGCGCGGCTCGGCCTGGCGGTGGCCAACCAGCGGCGCTACGGCAACCTGGCCGCCACCGGCGCCGGCACCACGCAGGAGCGCCAGGAGGCGGACACCACCTTGCGGCAGCAACAGGACGCGGTGCAGAGCGCGCAGGCTGCGCTCGAGGCCTCGCAACGCCAGCTCGACGTGCTGAAGGCGCAGCAATCCGCCACCCAGGGCACGGTGGCGGCGGACCAGGCGCAACTCGGCCAGGCGCAGCTCAACCTCTCCTACACGCGCATCCTGGCGCCGCTCGACGGCATGGTGGGGGAGAAGACCGTGCAGGTCGGCAACAACGTCGCCCCTGGCGCCACGCTGATGACGGTCGTGCCGCTGGACCAGGTCTATATCGAGGCGAACTACCGCGAGCAGGACCTGCGCCACGTCCGCCCGGGCCAGTCCGTGCGCATCCATGTCGACGCCTACGACATCGATCTCGCCGGCCTCGTGAACAGCGTGCCCCCGGCCTCCGGCGCCGCCTTCGCGACCATTCCGCCCAACAACGCGACCGGGAACTTCACCAAGATCGTGCAGCGCCTGCCGGTGAAGATCGACGTGGCGCCGGGCCAGAACCTGGCCAAGCTGCTGCGGGTGGGCTTCTCGGTGGAGACGACGATCCACACCGGGCTCGAGAACGTGGCGGGCGAGCAGGCCAGCTCGCCGGCTCGCGTCACCTCGCCCTGATGCGGGGGCGCGCGCTCGCGGCGCTGCTCTGTGCCGGCCTGGCCGCCTGCACCGTCGGGCCGGACTTCCACCCGCCCGTGGTCAACGCGCCCTCGGTGTGGGGGCCCGAGCCCAGCGACGTCGCCAGCCGCACCGTGACCAGCGACATCGACCCGGCGTGGTGGACCAGCTTCAACGACCCGTTGCTGACCTCGCTGGTGAACCGGCTGGTGACGCAGAACCTGGACCTGAAGGCCGCCGCCGAACGGGTACTGCAGGGGCGGGCGCAGGTGCAGGTGGTGCGGTCGCAGGGCTTGCCGCAGCTCGAGGGGCAGGAGTCGTACAAGCGCGACGGGCAGAGCCCCAAGGGGTTCATCTCGCTCGTGACACCAGCCCCGGGAGCGCCCACCGAATACGACCTGTTCAACAATGGCGCCATGGTGTCCTGGGAGCTGGACCTGTTCGGCCGGGTGCGCCGCAGTACGGAGGCAGCGCGGGCGGACACGCTGGCGACGCTGGAGAACCGCCGCGGCCTGGCGCTCAGCCTGCTCGCGGAGCTGGCGCAGGACTACCTGCAGCTCCGCGGCGTGCAGGCGCAGCGCAGCATTGCCGAGCGCAACCTCCAGGTGGCCGCGCAGGACGCCCAATTGGTGCGCGACCGCTTCAGCAACGGGGTCGCCACCACCCTCGACATGGCGCAGGCGCAGGCGCAGCAGGCCACCATCTCGGCCACCCTGCCCAGCTTGCGCACGCAGGAAGCCGCCCTGATCAACGCCATCGGGCTGCTGCTGGCCCATCCGCCGCGCGCGCTCGCGGCCGAGCTCCAGCCCCGCGGCGCCGTCCCCGCGGTGCCCCCCGTGGTGCCGGTGGGGCTGCCCGGCACGCTGGTGCGCCGCCGCCCGGACGTGCAGGAAGCCGAGGCGCGGCTGCACACGGCGGTGGCGCAAACCGGCGTGGCCGTGGCCAACTTCTATCCGGACGTCCAGCTCACCGGCACCGCCGAGCTCAACGGCCTGCATTTCGGCAACGCGTTCGACCTGCATGCGCGGCAGTATGACCTCGGCCCCTCGGTCTCGATCCCGATCTTCCAGGGCGGGCGGCTGACGGGGGAGCTGCGGCTGCGCAAGTCCCAGCAGCGGGAGGCAGCGGACCGGTTCCAGCAGACCGTGCTGCAGGCCTGGCAGGAGGTGGACAACGCGCTGACCGCCTATGCCGAGGCGCAGCGCCGCCGCGCGGACGTGGTGGAGGCGGTGCGGCAGAACGAGCTGGCCCTCACCGCCGCCCGGCAGCGCTATCTCGCCGGGGCGGCGGATTTCCTCAACGTCAACTCGTCCCAGGCGCAGCTCCTGCAGGCGCAGAACGACCTGGCGACGGTGGACGTGGCGATCGCCGGCGATTTGGTCACGCTCTACCGCGCGCTCGGCGGCGGCTGGGAGGCGTCGGACGCGGTGCTCGCGACAAAGGCCGGTGGCCCGTGATTGTCGGGCGTCTTCTCCCTCTCCCGCGGGCGGGAGAGGGCTGGGGTTAGGGTGCGAAAGCCGCCAAATCGGCCCGTCGCTGTCCAAGAGCCCTCACCCCGACCCTCTCCCGTGAAGCACGGGAGAGGGAGAAGTGATCCACCCTCGCCACGCCGCGTTAGGACCTGAACATCACGCGGAGCATCGTTCATGGACTACTACCGGCTCGGCCAATCCGGCTTTCGGGTGCCTGCTCTGTCGTTCGGCACGGCGACCTTCGGCGGCAGCAACGACTTCTTTCGCGCCTGGGGGTCGACCGACGCATCAGGCGCGTCCCGGCTGATCGACGTCTGCCTGGATCACGGCGTCAGCATGTTCGATTCCGCCGACATCTACTCGGACGGCATGGCCGAGGAAATCCTGGGCGAGGCGATCCGCGGCAAGCGCAACCGCGTGCTGATCTCCACCAAGACGACGTTCGCCACCGGCGGTGGCGCCAACGAGGTCGGCTCGTCCCGCTACCACCTGGTCGAGCAGGTGGAGCACGCGCTGCGCCGGCTCGGCGTCGACACCATCGACCTGCTGCAACTGCATGCGCAGGACGCCAACACCCCGGTGGAGGAGACGCTGTCCACGCTCGACCAACTCGTGCGCCAGGGCAAGGTCCGCTACATCGGCGGGTCGAACTTCGCCGGCTGGCACATGATGAAGTCGCTGGCCTGCGCGGACCGCTATGGCTGGCCGCGCCATGTCGCGCACCAGGTGTACTACTCGCTGCTCAACCGCGACTACGAGTGGGAGCTGATGGCGCTGGGCCGCGACCAGGGAGTGGGGGCGCTGGTCTGGAGCCCGCTGGGCTGGGGCAAGCTCACCGGCAAGATCCGCCGCGGCCAACCGGCGCGACCCGGCACCCGCGCGCACGACATCGCCGGCACCGGGCCGCATTTCGAGGAGGAGCGGCTGTTCCGCATCGTCGACGCGCTGGACGCGGTGGCGCAGGAGGTGGACAAGTCCGTGCCGCAGGTGGCGCTGAACTGGCTGCTGCAGCGGCCGACCGTGTGCAGCGTGATCATCGGCGCGCGCAACGAGGAGCAGTTGGTGCAGAATATCGGCGCGGTCGGCTGGTCGCTCACGCCAGGGCAGGTCTCCCGGCTGGACGCGGCGAGCGAGCAGCCGCCGAGCTATCCCACCTGGCACCAGCGTGACTACGCGACCTTGGCCAACAGCGAGCAGCTCGACTGGCGCGAGCCTGCGATGGTGCCAAGGAGCTAGAGCCGGAGCTGCCGGCGCGCGGCCGCGAAGGTGCTGCGGCCCCAGCGGCCGTAGGAATGCGCGACCGTCTGCTTGCTGACGATGTAGCGGGGCTCGATCTGGCCGCCGAAGCCGGCGAAGAACAAGCGGCTGCCGGTGGTGCCCACGCTGTCGAAATCGAACACCAGGGACTTGTCGTTGGCGAGCCTGATGGCGTCCCAGAGCAGCAGGCTGACGCAGCCGTTGTCGGCGGCCGGGGAGCGCGTGGTGAGCAGGTAGTACATCGCCCGCTGGTCCCAGGCGACGAAGATGGCGGCCAGCACCTCGCCGTTCTCGCCCCGCACCGCCAGGATGCGCCCGTAGCCACGCTCCATCGCGGCGGCGCAGACCGCGTTGATCCGGCGGTAGCGGTTGTGCATGTGCCGACCGGCAAGGTTGCTGTCGTAAACCCGGGCGAACTCGTCCGGATCGGTGAGCGTGGTGACGGTGTAGCGTTCCCCGGCACGGCGGATCACGTTGCGGGTCTTGTCGCGCAGGGTTTGCCACAGGGCGGTCTCGCCGGAGGGATGCACCACGAAGGTGAACTGGACCCGCGTCGTCCAGCCCGCGTCCGAGAACGCGAAGGTGTCGAGTGCGCCAGCGTGGAGCGGCATGGCATAGGCGCTGCACGGCGGCAGTTGCCGGATCAGGGACTGGGTAATCTCGAAGTGGTTGTTGTTGCGCGTGGTCAGGCTGCCGGGCCCGACGTCCAGCGCCGGGCCGAGCCCATGGCACAGTTCGGGGGCGCCGCAGCTACGCAACCCAAAGATGTGCTCGCCGATCGCGAACGGCAGCCGGCCGATGACGCGCCCGCCGGAGCGGACCTCGACCTCCTGGTACGCGCCGCCGCTCGCCGCTTCGAGCCACCAGCCAGTATGGAAGATGGTGGGTGTGAGCGGATCTACTCCAGGAAGGGGGCCGCTGGCACGGTTCACCGTTCGTGCGGTTACCACGGCAGTGCTATCGCGATCGCTTCGCGGCACATCAGGTCGTTGCACGAGGGGCTTTGCCATTATCGTGTTTGTATCCATCGTTTCTTCTTCAGGGCGAAAGCAACATACTTATGCGTTCTTGCGCGTCTTCGTAATCGAAACTCTATCGAAACGGCCTGGCTATACGTGAATGCCGCGTGATATGTCTCATGCTACGCCACAGTCAACCATTATTTATGTCCCTGCTCGTCAGAACGTGGGGGTGAGCCAGGGTTCCGTCGCACAACCCTGACGATATGATGACGTTACGCCGTCGGCCCCGACGGTTTCGACGCCTGATATGATCTCAGAACGAAATCGCTGGACGTCAGGCAGCCATGCGGCGGGGAACGATCAGCGCCACCAGCGCGGTGCCCAGCGCCACGGCCAAGGCGACCGTGAACACCCCGTGCAGCGCCACGCGCAACGTTCCCACCAACGGCGCGAGCGTGGCCGCGGGCAGGGATGCGCGGCTCGCCGGGTCGAGCAGGGCCGCCAAAGCGCCGGAGCCGCCGCCCCGTTGCAAACCATCGTTCAGCACGCCGCCAAACACCGCCGAACCCACGGCCTGGCCGAGCAGCCGGCAAAAATAGAACAGCGACGTCGCGCGCCCTCGCTCCGCGTAGCCAGACCCGGACTGCACCGCCACGGTGAACACCAGGCTGCTGCTGCCAAACCCCACGCCGACCACGGCACTGCTGACCAGCAGCAATGCCAGGTCCCCCGTGCCCAGCCGCAGCAGCCCGGCGCAGCCGGCAACGATGGCCACCGTGCTCCACAGCGCGACCCGGCGGGCGTCGAGCCGGTGGAGCACGCGGCCGAGACCGATCGCCGTCACCACCCAGCCGGCCAACTCCGCCCCGAGCACCACCCCGGCGGTGAGCGCGCTGCGTCCGGCCACGCCTTGCACCCAGGTCGGCACGAAGGCGGTGGTGGCGATCAGCAGGGCGCCGATCAGCAGCGAGTTCCCGTTGGCCGCCAGGTAGAGCCGCTGCCGCAGCAGGTGCGCCGGCACGATCGGCTGCGAAACCTGCCGCTCGGCCCAGGCGAAGCACGCCAGGCAGGCGAGGCAGGCCCCGATCAGGACGGCGAGGGTGCCGGAAGCGAGGGTCTGCCCCTGGATCAGCGCCTCCATGCCGAAACCGACGCCGCCCGCTAGCAGCGCTGCGTTGAGCCCGTTTAGCCGGCCCACGCCGCGGCCCCCCGCCGGGTCGGGCAGGAAGCGGACCACCAACGCCATGCTGAGCAGCCCGAGCGGCAGGTTGATCCAGAACACGAACCGCCAGCCCAGCGTGCTCACGCACAGCGAGCCCAGCAGCGGGCCGATCACGCCGGCAAAGCCCCAGACCAGGCTGACATAGCTCAGCATGCGCGGCCGCTCCGCATCGGTGGTCACGTCGCTGATGATGATGGTGCTGAGCGGGATCAGCCCGCCGCCGCCCAGGCCCTGGAGGGCGCGGAACACGATCAGCGACGGCATGCTCCAGGCCAGGCCGCAGAGCAGGGACCCGGCTAGGAAGATCACGGCACAGGCCAGGAACGTCCGCCGCCGGCCGAACAGGTCCGCCAGGCGGCCATAGAGCGGCGTGGTGACGGCCTGGGCCAGCAGGTAGATGCCGAACGCCCAACTGAACAGGCCGAACCCGCCGACCCGCGCCACGATGGTCGGCATGGCGGTGCTGATGATGGTGACCTCGGTGGCGGCCATGAAGGTCGAGACGAACATGGCGGCCACGACCGGCAGACGACCGGCCTTGGCCACGGGGGCGGCGGCATCCATGCAGGGGACCTTGGCAGGGGGAACCTTGGGCAGGGGAACCTTGGCGGGAGTGCGATGGTGGGGGCGCAGGGCTAGCCGGTGAGGAACTCGGTGCGCAAGGCCTGGGCTTCCACCTTGCGGCGCAGCGCCGGGTCGGAGTCGAGCAGCTCGCCATGGGATTGCGCGAGGAGTTGGGCGGCATGGGCGGCGGCCTGCAGCGCCTTCATCACCGGGTCGCTCGGCAGGGTGTAGCGCAGCGGGGCGCCGGCATAGCGGATCGGGTCTTCCACCAGGGGGAATGAGGGCAGGGGGTTGGCCATATAGTGCGGCGCCTGCAGCAGGGCGGCGGGGTCGCGGCACAGCGTGTCCAGGAACGGCGTGTAGTGGTTGGCGGTCTGCGCCATCCGCTCCGGGCCGCCGCCCGACGCGAGCACTTTCAGGCGCCCCAGCACGGCCTTGGCCATGCCCTGCACGGGGTGGCGCACGGGATAATGCGCCAGCGCCAGGCCGGGCAGCTCGGCCACTTTGAGCGGCTGCGAGCCCCGCCAGGCCGCGTGGTTGCCCGCGCCGAGCACCAGGCCCGGCCCCAACCCGCCGCGGATGAAGCATTTCGGCACACCCCGCTCGGTCGCGTCACGCATCACCATGCGGCGGGGGACCAGCAGATCGGCCGCGTCGAGCCCGTCGGCGAAGTAGTTGCGCAGCCCGACGTGCACGGCCTCCGCCTCGGCCGGCAGCGCGGCCAGCCCGGCCCGCAGGTCGATGCCGCGGCTGTCGAGGAACTCGTCCGCGTCTAGGCACAGCACCCAATCCGGGGTGAAGGCCTGGTCCGCGGTGTGGTAGAGCATGGTGCTGTGCTGGCCCTCGCTGAACACGGGGGAGCGGGCCTGCAGCAGCACCAGCGGCGCGCCCTCCGCCCGCAATTGGGCCAGGATGGCGGGCGTGCGGTCGCTGCTGCCGTTGTCCAGCAGGATCATGCGGTCGACGAAGGCCAGCGTGTGGCGCACGAAGGCCTCGATGATGTCGTCCTCGTTCAGCACCCGGGTGACGGCGACCAGCATTGGCGCTGCCTCAGGTGAGCGGGGCGGAGCAGTGCGCGCGGTAGGCCGGGCGGGCGAGCAGGCGGTCGTACCAGGCACGCAAGGCGGGCAGCTCCGGCTTGGCCGCGTCGAAGGCGAACCAACGATGCACGTGCACACCGGCCGGGATGTCGGCCAGGGTGAACTCCGGCCCGGCGACGTGGTCGTGGCGCTGCAACTGGGCGTCCAGCAAGGCCCAGGCCTGCCCGGAGGCGGCCAGGCCGGCCTCGATGGCGGCGGTGTTGCGCTGCTCCGGCGCGGTGCGGATCAGGCCCTGGAACACCGGCGTCATGGCCGGGCCGAGCGTGGTTTGCAGCCAGTCCATCCAGCGGTCGATATTGGCCCGGGCGCGCAGGTCGGCGGGCCAGAGTGCCGTGCCGTCGGCGTGCCCGGCGGCGAGGTAGCGCAGGATGGCGTGGCTCTCCCACAGGATGAAGCCGTCCTCGTCCAGGGTGGGAACCAGGCTGTTCGGGTTCATGGCGAGGTAGTCCGCGTCCTTGGTGCGGCCGAACGGCCCCCCGGCGTCGATCCGCTGGTAAGGCAGGCCCAGCTCCTCGAGCAGCCAGACCACCTTCATGACGTTGGACGAATTCGCCCGGCCCCAGAGCTTGCGCATGGTTCGACCTTTCGCTTGCAGCGGCGAGGGTAGGGGGTTTGCACCTGGCGCGGAAGCGGGGGAGAACGGCGGCCATGACCAAGACCCGCGCGCTTGCCGCATTGTCCGTGCTTGTCGCGGGGGCTGCGTTGTTGACGGCGATCGGGGCAGAGCGCGTGCTGGGCCTGGTGCCCTGTGCGCTGTGCCTGGTGGAACGCTGGCCGTATCGGGTGGCGCTGGTGTTTGCGGTGGTGGCCCTGGTGCCGCTACGGCGCCCGTCGCTGCGGCCGGTGCTGTGGGGCGTGGTGCTGTGCATGGCGTTTTCCGTGGCGGCGGCGGGGGTGCATGTGGGCGTGGAGCAGGGCTGGTGGCCGAGCCCGCTGCCGGAATGCGCCGCCCCCACGCTCGGCACTGGCAGCATCGCCGAGCGGCTGGCGCACATGCCGGCCCGCCCGGCCAAGCCCTGCGACGACCCGACCTACCTGGTGCCCGGCGTGAAGCTGTCGATGGCGGCGATGAACGGGCTGCTGGCCCTGGTGTTCGGCGCATTCCTTGCCATGTCGCTGGCACGCAAGCCCGCAGCCCGGAGCCCCCGATGAGCAGCCTTCCCGGTGACCTTCCCCAGTCCGACCGCCTCGCCCGCATGATCCGGGTGGACCATGCCGGCGAATATGGCGCGGCGCGGATCTACCAGGGCCAATTGGCCGTGCTGGGCCGTGGCCGGCATGGCGACACGCTGCGCCACATGCTGGAGCAGGAGGAGCACCACCGCGAGACCTTCGCCGGCATCGTGGCCGACCGCCGGGTGCGCCCGACCGCGCTGCTGCCGCTGTGGCATGTGGCGGGCTATGCCCTGGGCGCGGTGACGGCGCTGATCGGCGAGCGCGGCGCGATGGCCTGCACGGTGGCGGTGGAGGAGGCGATCGACGAGCACTACGCGCAACAGGCGTCGAGCCTCGAGGAGGATGAGTCCGGGCTGCGCACGACGATCGAGACGTTCCGGGCGGAGGAGCTGGAGCACCGCGACATCGGGCTGGCCAACGAGGCGGAACTGGCGCCGGCGTATCGGGCGATGAGCGCGGTGATCAAGCTGGGGTGCAAGGTGGCGATCGCGGTGAGCGAGCGGGTGTAGCTCTTTCTCTCCCTCTCCCTCCGGGAGAGGATCGGGGTTAGGGGCCACGCACGCTCGTTCTTGGGGGCCACCCCTCACCCAACCCTCTCCCAGAGGGAGAGGGCTTTTTGCAGTGGTCAGACCTGCCGTCGCCTAAGCTGCCAGCTTCTCGCCTGCGGCCCGCGCAATCCGGCTTCGGATCGCCTCCAGCTCCGGCCCGTGCTCCACGCGCGGCGCATAGGCCGCCCAGGCAGCTCCGGCCAGCGGATACAGCGCGGTGAACTCGGCCGCGTTGTGGAACATCCCCCGGCTGTTGTCGTCCAGGAAGCTCTCCGAAGCCGCACCCTCCGCCAGGAGCACATCGTGGCTGTCCAGCTCGATATGGAAGTAGTCCACCTGCTCCATCCCGCGCTGCTGGGTGATGCTCGCGCCATTGGTGAGGTGCCGGGCCGGGATCAGCAGCCCATCCAAGAACATCGAGTGCTCGGGCGACACGAGCAAGTCGCGGCGAGGCAGCTCGCCATCGAGGGACCCGGCGCGAAACCGTATCGGCTGCACCTCTGGATTGGCCGCGAGGAAGCGGCCGCGATAGCTGCGGCGTCCGATCCACTTGATCGGGCGCTGCTGGCCGGAGGCGCTCACCACGGTATCGCCAATCGCCAGCGCCTCGACGGCGACGTCTCCTCGCACCGTCAGGATGCGGGTGCCAGCGCAGTAGCAGGCGGGCTGCGCGCTGGTCGGGGTCACATAGGCCTGCTGGCCCGAAAATCCCGGCGCGAGATCGTCGGCGGCGCTGCCGAACGCAACCGTGCTGCCGTCGCCGGAGATGACCGGCGTGTCGCTGTCGCCGTTGGCCCCGACCAACCCGTCGCCGGACAGCAAGGTCACGGCGCCGGTCAGCAGATTTTTGACGAACACCTGCTTGTCGCCGTCCGTGCTTCCCGTGAGGTTGGCCGCGTAGCTCGAGAACACGGCGAGGGTGCCGTCGTCGGACAGCCCGCCTGCCTGGCTGTCCTCGGCCGGCACGCCGTCGGCGGTCGCCGAGACCAGGACGATGGCGCCGGTCTGCAGGTCCTTGCGGTACACTTCTGCCAGGCCGCCGCTCGTGGCACCGGCGACGAGGTTGTCGGCATAGCTGTCGAACAGCACAAAGCGCCCGTTCGCCGAGACGGCCGCGTCCGTCGAGTCGTCGTCGCCCGCGACACCTTGCGCGTTGGCCGACACGAGGGTGATCGTCTCGTTCCCGGCGGCGTCGAACGTGGCTGCGTAGATCTCCTGGTGCGTCTGCCCGGCAACGGGGACGAGATTGCCGGCGCTGCTTTCGAAGGCCACCACCCGGCCGTCGGCGGACACGTTCCAGGCGTACGAGTCGCTATTGCCCGCCGCCCCTGCCGCGTCCGAGACCAGCCGGGTCGAGCCGGTCGCCACATTCACCTCGTAGACCTGGTAGCTGCCATTGGCGCCGCTCAGATCGGGGGAGCGGCTGTCGAACACGACGAAGCTGCCGCCCTGAGAGATCACGCCGTCTTCGGCGCCAGCCGTGGCAGGCGTGGCGGGAGCGCCCGAGGCGTGGGAAAGCAGGGTCGTCGTGCCGGCCGCAAGATCGATCAGCTCGACCTGGCCTGCACCGTGCTGCGAACCCGCTTCCACCACCAGCCGCGTGCCATCGCCCGAGAGGCTGGCGTCGTCCGCCGTGTATAACCCGGCGGATGCCTCGACCGTGGTGCCGGTGACGGAATTGGTGACGTAGACCTGCGCTGTGGCCGGCGCTGCGTCGGCGGGTGCGGAGACCACAAGATCGTTCTCCTCGCCGCCGGGCCCGACCGTGTAGGCCACGATCGTGCCATCGTCCGAGAGGCTTGGGTTGGAGCTGCGCAACCCGCTCGCGCCCGTGCCGATGATCGCCTGGCCGAGCGGAGCGACCTTGCGCAGGGTGTCGAAGCTGTACGCCTGCTGCAGCGATGCGGTATCGTTGCCGGCCTGGTCCCGCGTATCGGCGGAGACAGTGCCGGCACCGCCTGGCGTCGGCAGGCTTGCGGTGAAGCTCACGCCGTCGGCGCCGAGCGTTGCGGTATGCACCAGCCCGTCCGGCCCGGACACTGCCACCGACTCGCCGGCCGCCAGCCGGGCGGAGATGGTGCCTGTGACCGTTATGTCCGGCTGGCTCTGTTCCGCCAGCGTGATGTCGTTGTCGCCCTCGACTACGAGGCTGGTCACGACGGCGGCCGGCGGCGTGAGATCGATGGTGATGTCGACCGGCGCCGATGGCAGGCTGGTGAGCCCGTTCAGGCTGTCCGTCAGCGTGAGCACGTGGGTGCCCTCGGTCAGGATGGCGCTATTGAAGATGAACACCCCGGTCGAGCGGGTGGTGGTGGTGCCGAGCGCGGCGCCATTGCTGTCGTAGAGGGTGACGGTGGAGCTGGGCGCGGCGTTGCCCTCGATGAAGGCGTCGTCGTCGTTGCTCGGCGTGGTCGGGAGATAGAAGGTCACGACGGGTGCGGCCGGCGGCGCCGTCACCTGGTAGCTGCCGGCGAGGCTGGTGGGCGTGCCCTGGGCGCTGCTGACGCTGGCGATGAGCGTCGCCGGGCCGGTGTAGCCGGAGAGCGTGAACACCGCCTGCCACGTTCCATCTGCGCGCACATTCGCCGTTGCGGCCTCGTCTCCCGCTGCGCCGAGGTCGACCTCGACCGCCTGGCCGATCGCGTTGGACGTGCCGGTGAGCGTATCGCTGCCGTTCGCACCCTGTATGACGTTGAAGCTGCTGTTGCCCGTCACCCGGGCGACCGTCAGCGTGGGCGCCGGGTCGCGGTAGACCACGTAGAATTGCGGCGAGGCGGAGGTCGCGCTGCTGCTGCCATACGGGATGTAGGTGACGTTGTACGGATCGACCACCAGCACGGCGTCGCCGTCGTTCGAGGCCGCGGCGGCGTATCCCACCATGGTTGGGCTGGTCCCGAACGGCTGCAGCACGGCGGTGTCGCCGTTCGCATCGGTGACGGTGGGCAGCGGGTTCTGTCCGCCATCGTTGCCGTTGAAGTCGAAATCGGGAATGGCGCTGAAGCTGACGCCGCCTGCGGTCACCGTGGGATAGCTGATCGCCGCGTAGCCGCCGTTGTCGGTAGGGCCGTACGGGTCTGGCGAGCCGACGGTGCCATGATTGATCGGGGCTTGGGTGGTCTGCAGCAGCGGTACCGGCCGCCCCGTCTTGGTCAGGTCGACGATCGCGCCGGTTTGCAGATCCTGCTCGTACTGGTCAGCGCCTGACGTCCAGACCACGTCGAGCCCATCGACGGAGAGCTGCACGGAGGAGTTGGCGTTCAGCAGCGAGACCGTCGTGTCGGTCTGCGCCGCGCCGACCGAGACGACCTCCGTGTCTTCGTGCACGACGTAGGTGTAAGCCGCGGCCTGCTGGTCCGTGACCGTGCCGCTATCGGACTGGCTCACGAAGATCTCCGTGTTCACGCCTTGATCCTGGAAGATCGCCGGGGTGTAGACAAAGGTCTGCAGTGCGTAGATGCCGGGTGCCAGGCCCGCGGTCGGCAGCGTGACCGAGAAGCGGTAGAGTTCGTTGCCTAGGCTGTCCTTTGTGTTCAGGTCGGTCGCCGTCTCGAGTTCCGAGATCGCAGCGAACGGCGTTTCCTCCGGCAGTCCGGTTCCGCTGACTTGGTATTGGTAGAGCACCGCCTCGATTTGTGCGCCGCTATTGGGCCCGGCGTCGGTCACCCCGGTGACGGTGACACTCGTTTCGTCTGGCGTGATGAGGTCCGTGGCTGAGCCCTGCGCAGTGGCGAGCGGACTTATGCGCGTGTAGTACCGGTCGAAGACCGCGCCATCCGGCAGCGGTTCAGGGAGGGCGCCAGGATGACCCATTGTCTTGCCTTTACGAAGCGTCTTTACGAAGCCGGGCCGACCCTAGCGTCGGATTCGTAACGAGTCTCGTGCAAAATCACACCCGGTGGTCCGGAGCATCACGTCCGACGCCGTCTCCCTCTCCCGTCCTACACGGGAGAGGGTCGGGGTGAGGGCTCTTCGGGCGACCACAGCCAGCAAGTCAGTCCACTGCGCCGACGCATCGCAGTCCTCGCACCCTCACCCCCCCGCCACGGCTATTCCACGGGCTTGCGCCCGCGGAACCTCGAGCAGGCGGAGGGCGCGGCCAGGAGCTACGTCCCGCTGCTGATTTCGGCTTCCATCTCCTGCAGCACACGGTCGAGCGCGGCCAAATCCGCCACCTTGCCATCGACCGCGGCCAGCAGCGTGCGGCGGCAGCGGTCGTGGGACAGGTCCACGTCCACCGAGCCGCGTGCGCCGGCCAGGCACTCGGCATAAGCGTTGCGCGCTGGCATCGTCTCCGGGCCGAGCGGGTCGAAGATCTCGGCGATGCGGCGGTCCACCCAGCCGGGCGTGGCGGGCGTCTCCTCAGTGAGCGAGGAGCGCGTCATCGCGCGGGGGTCAGCGACGAGCGCGTCATCGCGCCGCGCCGAGCACCCAGGCCAGCACGCCCTTTTGCGCGTGCAAGCGGTTCTCCGCCTCGTCGAACACCACCGATTGCGGGCCGTCGATCACCTCGGCGGTGACCTCCTCGCCGCGATGGGCGGGCAGGCAGTGCATGAACAGCGCGTCATCAGCCGCCTGCGCCATCAGGCGGCGGTCCACCTGGTAGGGCTGCAGCAGGTTGTGGCGTTTGCTCGCCGGGTCGTCGGCCAGGCTCACCCATACGTCGGTCACCACCGCCGCGGCCCCCGCCACGGCCGCCGCCGGGTCGTGCCCCACGGTGATGTCCGCCCCTTGCGCGCGGGCCCAGGCCACCAGCTCGGCCGGGGGCTGCAGCGCCTCCGGGCAGGCGATGCGCAGCGCGAAGCCGAACCGCGCCGCCGCCTCGATCCAGGAGCAGGCGACGTTGTTGCCGTCGCCGACCCAGGCCACCACCCGGCCGGCGATCGGGCCGCGATGCTCCTCGAACGTCATCACGTCGGCCATCAACTGGCAGGGGTGGGACTTGTTGGTCAGCCCGTTGATCACCGGCACGGTGGCGTTGGCGGCCAGCTCCGCCAGCTTGGCGGCGCTGTCGGTGCGCAGCATGATGGCGTCCACGTAGCGCGAGAGGGTGCGCGCGGTGTCCGCCACGGTCTCGCCGCGCCCGGTCTGCATCTCGGCGGCGCTCAGCACCACCACGTCGCCGCCCAACTGGCGCATGGCCAGCTCGAACGAGACACGGGTGCGGGTGGAGGGCTTCTCGAAGATCATCGCCAAGGTGCGCCCCGCCAAGGGTCGGGAGGACGGCACGCCGGCCTGCTTGAAGCCCCAGGCGACGTCCAACATCTGGCGCAGCACCGAGGGCTCGAAATGGCGGATGTCGAGGAAGTGGCGCGGCGCGCTGGCCTCGGGCAGCGAGCCGCCGCCGGGAAGCGGCCGCCTGGCTTCGCTCACTTCGCCGCCACCCTGGCAAGCGACGGACGGACGCGGCGGGCACCGCGGCGCATCATGTCCAGGGCGTCGGCGATGTCGGCGTCGGTCACCACCAGCGGCGGCACCAGGCGCAGCACGTTGTCGCCGGCGGCGACGCTGAGCAGGCCCTCGGCGGTGAAGGCGGCCTGCACCTCGCCATTCGGCACAACGCATTTCAGCCCCTGCATCAGCCCGGCGCCGCGCACTTCGCTGAACACCTCGGGCTCGTCCTGCACCAGTCGGCCCAGCGCGTCCCAGAGCATCTGGCCCTTGCGCGCCACATCCTCCAGGAAGCCCGGCGCCAGCATCACGTCCAGCACCGCGTTGGCGGCGGCGCAGGCGAGCGGGTTGCCGCCGAAGGTGGTGCCGTGGCTGCCGCCGGTGAGGTGCTTGGCGACCGCTTCCTTGGCCAGGATGGCGCCCATCGGGAACCCCCCGGCGATGCCCTTGGCGCTGGACATCACGTCTGGCTCGATGCCGGCCCATTGATGCGCGAACAGCTTGCCGGTGCGCCCCATGCCGCACTGGACTTCGTCCAGGCCGAGCAGGATGCCGTATTCGTCGCAGGCGGCGCGCAGCTCCTGCAGGAAGCGCAGCGACGCCGGGCGTACGCCGCCTTCGCCCTGGATCGGCTCCACCAGCACGCCCGCGGTGTGCGGGCCGATGGCGTCGCGCACCGCGTTCATGTTGCCGAACGGGACGTGGTCGAAGCCTTCCACCACCGGGCCGAAGCCAGCCAGGTATTTGGCGTTGCCGGTGGCCGAGAGCATCGCCAGGGTGCGGCCGTGGAACGCGCCGTCGAAGCAGATCACCCGCACCCGCTCGTCGCGGCCGGTCTGCGCCATGGCGCGGCGCATCATCTTGACCATGCCCTCGTTGGCTTCGGCGCCGGAATTGCAGAAGAACACGCTGTCGGCGAACGTTGCCTCCACCAGGCGGGCGGCGAGGCGCTCGGCGCCGGGCACGCGGTAGAGGTTGGAGACGTGCATGACCCGCGCGGCCTGCTCGGCGATGGCGGCCACCAGATGAGCGTGGTTGTGGCCGAGCGAGGAGGTGGCGATGCCGGCGCCGAAATCGAGGAATCGTCGTCCGTCGGCCGTATACAGCCAGGCGCCCTCGCCCCGCTCGAAAGCGAGATCGGCACGGTTGTATGTCGGCATCAAGGCGGCGATCATGGCCGGGTATCCTTTCATGGTCTCCTCGCCAGGTTTGCGTCGCGAGAAGAGGGAGGGAGCATGAAACGCCGCCAGCGCCAAAGTCAAACGCGCACACCGCGCAGGACGTAGGCAAAAACAATGACCTCCCGGAGACTTCCCGGGGCCCTCCCGGGCCGCGCGGCCTTTTGACCCGGCGTCCGCCATGGCAGGGTCGCGGACGATGCCGGATTCAGCACCTCCCACCGAAGCCAGCCTGCGCGAGGCGGCCTTGCGTCACCTCGAGCGCTACGGCGCCACGCGGGCCGGGCTGCTGCGGGTGCTGCTGCGCCGGGTCGACCGCTGGGCGCGCGCGGCGGCGGCGGAAGCGGAACAGGTCGTGGCGGCCAGGCAGGCGGCAGAGGCGGTGGTGGCGCGGCTGGCGGCGGCGGGCGCGGTGGATGACGCGGCGTTCGCGGCCAGCCGGGCGCGCCGGCTGCATCGGGCCGGGCGCTCCCGCCGCGCCATTGCGGCGCATCTGCTGGCCCGCGGGGTGGGCGCCGAACTGGCGGCCGCCGTGCCGGACGCGCCCGAGCAGGAGCTTGCCGCCGCCTTGCTCTATGCCAGCCGGCGGCGCATGGGCCCGTTCCGCCCACCGCCGGAGCAGCCGCCCGATCCGGAGCAGCGCCGGCGCGATTTGGCGCGCTTGGCCCGGGCTGGCTTCCCGGCCGGCGTGGCGATGCAGGTGCTGGACATGCCGGCCAGCCAGGCTGAACAGGGCGTGCTCGCCGCGCGGCGAGAGCACCTGTGGTAAATTCGCACGCTGTCGTTGCGAACACACATTTGTCACTTAAGCGTGTGGAATCACGCCCTGCCACCCGCAGACGTGATCCGGTGATCGTGTTACGTTTTGGTCATTGCCCTGTCGCAGGGCGCTCGAGGAGAAAACACATGGCGCACCGTCACACCCTGGCCGGCTTCGGGCTGGCTTCCGTTCTGACCTTGGGCCTGGCTGCGGTCGCGCAGGCGCAGCCATCGTCCACCGGCGGCGGCGGCCAGATGGCGTATCCGGATTCGCTCAAGTCCGGTCAGGTCCAAGTGCCGTCCAGCACCACGCGGGATACCGGCAACATGCAATACCCGGCCTCGTCGGGCGGTATCACGACCACGGCGGCGCCGCGCTCGGCCAATACCGGCAACATGCAATATCCAGCGGGCAATTCGCTCGGCAGCAGCAAGAAGACCGCTGCTGCCAAGGGCAAGGCGATGTCAGCGTCGTCGAGCAGTGCCGCGCCCAGCGGGGCCGGCGCGACGCCGCAAGGCATGGCGGCCGCCCGTGCGCTCGCCAACGCGCCGGGCGCCGCGGCGGTGCCGTATGTCGACTTCGGCGCCCCATCGGCAAGCTCGGCGGCCAAGCCGATGCATCATGCCGCCAAGCCGATGAAGAAGCCGTCCGCCTGAGACCACGCCTGTCCCCAACTCCCCCAGTCTTCCGACTCCCAGTCTCGTCATGTCAGGCCTTGCGCCTGGCATGATGATGACGGGGCGGCGATTGGCCGCTTCAGCCTGTGCCGTCAACGCTTTGTTTCACTTTGCTGAAGTCGATGCTAAGCTGTTCGGGTAAGTCTTCCACCATGAGGCAGCGTGGCACCCCTCGAACGGACCTTGGCGTCCCGGCTGGTGGCGGCACTGGAGCTGCTGGCCCTGGCGGCGCTGTTCGGGCAACTCAGGCGCGAGTGACGGCCGGCTAGTTGCTCTCGCACGTGGCGTCGCGTGGGCTGACCCAGACCGTAAATGGATGGCGGCCGCTGTTCAGGTCGAGCGTCGTCTGAACGCCAAAGTAACCCATGACAGACCGCGTGTAACGGCCCGGCTGATCCGAGAAGAAGTGCAGCCCGCGGCAACTCGCGCCCGTAAGCCCAAACTGATCCGTGCCAAACCGGCAGCCGATCGGGTTGCGGGCTAGTATGTCATTCTCGTCGGCGCCGCGGGCCACCAAGCTGGCATATTGGGCCATCAGCATTGGGCTGGTGCCCGCCACGCCCGTGAACACCATGTCCCTGCAAGCCGGTTGACCGGGTGCAGGGGCGGCGCCGCCAAGGGCGAGTGCTGCGATGATGGCGGCGGCGATCTTGCGCGACATGGCTTCCCCCTGACGATGCGAATGCGCACGGGATAACCGAGCCAAGCGCGGCAGTCATGTGCTTTTCGACTGCCAGGGTGGCCGCAATCTATGCCGGCCGCGACTGAACTGGCTTCCTCGCGTCCGCCGCGCTACAGCACGTCTCCCTGCCACGCGGACGCCGCCGTATGACCGACTATCGTGACACCGTCTTCCTGCCCGCCACCAGCTTCCCGATGCGCGGCGACCTGCCCCGCCGCGAGCCGCAGCTCCTGGCGCAGTGGGAGGCGAGCGGGCTGTGGCACCGCATGGTGGCGCAGAGCGCCGGGCGGCCGCGCTTCGTGCTGCATGACGGCCCGATCTACTCCAACGGCAACCTGCATATCGGCCACGCGCTGAACCGCATCTTCAAGGATGTCATCATCCGCGCCCACCGCATGGCCGGGTTCGACGCGCCGTTCATCCCCGGCTGGGACTGCCACGGCCTGCCGATCGAGTGGAAGGTGGAGGAGGAGTATCGCCGCAGCGGCCGCGACAAGGATGCCGTGCCGGTGCTGGACTTCCGCGCCGAGTGCCGCGCCTACTCGCAGCGCTGGCTCGACATCCAGACCGCGGAGTTCCAGCGCCTGGGCGTGATGGGCGATTGGGCGGGGCGCTACGCCACCATGGATTTCAGCGCCGAGGCCGCCATCGCCGGCGAGATCGGCAAGTTCCTGCTCAACGGCGCGCTGTATCGCGGCCTGCGCCCGGTGCTGTGGTCGGTGGTGGAAAAGACCGCGCTGGCCGAGGCCGAAGTGGAATATCACGACCACACCAGCGACACGATCTGGGTGCGCTTCCCGGTGCTGAGCGGCTCGCTCGCCGGCGCGTCGGCGCTGATCTGGACCACCACGCCCTGGACCATCCCCGGCAACCGCGCGCTCGCCGCCGGGGCGGGGATCGACTACGCCGTGGTGCGGGTGGACAGCGTGGCGGAAGGCTCGCTCGGCCGGCCCGGCGAGACCCTGCTGATCGCGCTCGAGCTGGTGCCGGCGGTGTGCGCCGCGACCGGGATCGCCACCCATCACGTGCTGCGGGTGGTGCACGGCGCCGAGCTGGAAGGCACGCTCTGTGCGCATCCGCTGCGAGAGCAGGGCTATGACTTCGACGTGCCGGTGCTGCTGGGGGACTTCGTCACCACGGAGCAGGGCTCCGGCCTGGTGCATCAGGCGCCGGCGCATGGCGAGGAGGATTTCGCGCTGTGCATGGCGCATGGGATCGCGGTGCCGGAGAGCGTGGCGGAGGACGGGCGTTATCTGCCCAACGTGCCGCTGTTTGCTGGGATACACGTCTACAAGGCGGCGGCGCCGGTGGGTGCGGCGCTGGAGGCCGCGGGCGGGCTGCTCGGCCGCGGCAAGCTGGTGCATTCCTTCCCGCATTCCTGGCGCTCCAAGGCGCCGCTGATCTATCGCGCCACGCCGCAATGGTTCATCCGCCTGGACGGCCCGGAGCGCATCCGCGAGCGGGCGCTGGCGGCGATCGCCGCCACCCAGTTCGTGCCGCCGCAGGGCCGCAACCGCATCGGCTCCATGGTGGCCAACCGCCCCGACTGGTGCATCAGCCGCCAGCGCGCCTGGGGCGTGCCGATCCCGGTGTTCGTGGACCGCGCCACCGGCGCCCCGCTGCGCGACCCGGCGGTGATCGCGCGCATCACCGAAGCCTTTGCCGCCGAAGGGGCCGACGCCTGGTATGCCTCGCCGCCGGAGCGCTTCCTGGGCGAGGGGCGCGACCCGGCCGGCTACGAGCAGGTGATGGACATCGTCGACGTGTGGTTCGAGAGCGGCTCCACCCACGGCTTCGCCCTGCAGGACCGCGGCATGGGCTGGCCCGCCGACCTCTACCTCGAGGGCTCGGACCAGCATCGCGGCTGGTTCCAAGCCTCGCTGCTGGAGGCGATCGGCACCCGCGGCGCCGCGCCGTTCCGCGCCGTGCTGACGCATGGCTTCGTGCTGGACGAGGCCGGGCGCAAGATGAGCAAGTCACTCGGCAACGTGACCGCGCCGCAGACCGTGATGGACCAGTACGGCGCCGACATCCTGCGGCTATGGACCATGACGGCGGACACCACCGAGGACCTGCGGATCGGGCCGGAAATCCTGAAGCAGCAGGCCGAGCTGTACCGCCGGCTGCGCAACACGCTGCGCTGGCTGCTCGGCGCGCTGGCCGGCTGGGACGACGCGGAACGGGTCGACCCGGCTGACATGCCGGAGCTGGAGCGCTGGGTGCTGCACCGGCTGGCCGAGCTGGATGGACGGCTGCGCGAGGCGGTGGCGCGGCATGACTGGACGGGGGTGTATCCCGAGCTGCACAGCTTCTGCTCGGCCGACCTCTCGGCGTTCTATTTCGATATCCGCAAGGACACGCTGTATTGCGACCGGCCCGACCAGCCGCGCCGCCGGGCCGTGCGCACCGTGCTGGACATGCTGCAGCGCTGCCTCGCCACCTGGCTCGCCCCGGTGCTGGTGTTCACCGCCGAGGAAGCCTGGCAGGCGCGCTTTCCGCAGGAGGGTAGCGTCCATTTGCAGGCGTTCCCCGCCCTCGACCCGGCGTGGCACGATCCCGAGCTGGCGGCGCGCATGGCCGGGCTGCGGGCGGCGCGCGGCGAGGTCACCACCGCGCTGGAGACGGCCCGGCGCGAGGGGGTGATCGGCGCCTCGCTGCAGGCCAGCGTCAGCCTGCCCGAGACCATGCTGGACGCGCTCGACCCAGCGCTGTGGGCCGAGTTCGCCATCGTCAGCGCCGTCACCGCCGGGCCGCTCGCGGTGAGCCGCGCCCCGGGCGAGAAATGTGCCCGCTGCTGGCGGGTGCTGCCCGAGGTGGGCGGGGGCGGCGCGCATCCCGAACTGTGCCGGCGCTGCGCCGACGCGGTGGCCAGCGGCCTGGTGGGGCAGCCCGCGCTGGCGCCGGCGTGAGCAGCCCGCAAACCCGGCGCAGCCAAGCTTGGCGCACCCGCGCCGGGCTGCTGGCGGGGCTGGTCGTGCTGCTGGCGGACCAGGCCAGCAAGTGGTGGATCCTCACCCAGCTCGACTTGCCGCAGCGCCACCGGGTGGACTTGCTGCCGGTGCTGAGCCTCACCTGGGTGGAGAACACCGGCGTCACCTTCGGCATGTTCCAGGCCGCCGGCGGCTGGGGCCCGGCGCTGCTGGCGGCGGTGGCCTTCGCCATCGTGGCCGGCTTGGTGCTGTGGCTGCGCCGGGCGGAAACCTGGCTGGTGGCGGTCTCGCTCGGCGCCATCGCCGGCGGCGCGGTGGGCAACGTGGTGGACCGGCTGCGCTTCGGCTGGGTGGAGGATTTCATCCACTTCCACGTCGGCACCTGGAGCTGGTACGTGTTCAACGTGGCCGACGCCGCCATCGTATGCGGCGTGGCGGCGCTGGTGCTGGACGGGCTGCGCCCGCGGCCGCTTGGGTCACAGACCGAGGAGGAACGGCTTGCAGGGCCAGGCCGGGCGGAGCTATGAGCGCAACCATGAGTGATGGGATTCTCCGCCAAAGTTGCAACACGCGTCCGCTGCGCTGGCTGTTGCTCGCCAGCCTGCTGCCGTTGGCGGCGTGCGGCGACGACTTGTCCCGTACCATCGGGCTGACGCGCGATGCGCCGGACGAGTTCACCGTCACCACGCGCGCGCCGTTGTCGATGCCGCCGGACTTCTCGCTGCGCCCGCCGCGGCCGGGGGCGTCGCGGCCGCAGGAACTGTCGGAGCGGGCGCAGGCCGAAGCCACCTTGTCGCCGACCACCGACCTGGGCGGGCCGGCGCCCACCATGTCGGCGGGCCAGCAGGCGCTGATCGGCGCCGCCGGCCCCGCGGCGCCGCGCGACATCCGCGCCGAGGTGGATGCCGAGGCGCAACTGGACCAGCCCGGCGAGTCGTTCACCGACCGGCTGATGTTCTGGCAGGCGCCGCCGCCGAGCGGCACCGCGGTGGACCCGCAAAAAGAGGCCAGACGCCTGCGCCAGAACGCCGCCCTGGGCCAGACCGTGACCACCGGCGACACGCCGATCATCCAGACCAACCGCAAGAGTTGGTTCGACTCGCTGTTTTAACCGAAGCTTCGGCCATGATGGCGCATCTGGGCGGCATGGACGTGCATCGGTTTCCTGTCGCGCGCTTGGTGTTGCGGCTCACCCGGCTGCTCGGCTGCGTGCTGCTGCTCGCGGCCGGCGCGCCACCGGATGCCGCACCTGGACCCTCTGCAGCGCCCGGTTGGGCGGCCGCCGTGGTCGGGCAATATGCCGGCCGGGTGCTTAATGCCGGGCGGATGCAGTGCCACCGCACCGTGTTGTCGCTGCAGGGCGGCCAACTGGTGGGGCATTACTGGATCGACGACGATACGCCGTTCGAGGGCGAACTGACCGGCTTCGTGCCCGACGCGAGCGGCGCGTCCGGTGGCGGCCATGCCGGCACCTTCACCTGGACCGACCGCTTCGGCACCGGGCATGAATACCTCGCTTTCGCCCCCGATGGCAGCGGCTTCCGCGGCTTCTGGGGCGGCGCGCAGCCGCTGATCACCAACCCGGTCTGGGCCGTGCGCAGCGACCGCCCGTGCGAGGCCCAGGTCTCTCAAGCCCGCCCGCCCGCCCGGGCCGGCTCGCATGTCTGACGCCCCCCTCTCTGACGTATCGCGTCTGACATCCGGCGCCGCCCCGATCCGCCGCCTGTCAGATGCCACCATCGACCGGATCGCGGCGGGCGAGGTGATCGAGCGGCCGGCGGCGGCGGCCAAGGAGCTGGTGGAGAACGCGCTCGATGCCGGCGCCCGCCGCATCGGCGTGACCCTGGAGCGCGGCGGGATCGACCGGCTGGAGGTCACCGATGACGGCGCCGGCATGGACGCGCCCGGGCTGGCGCTGGCGGTGCAGCGCCACTGCACCTCCAAGCTGGCCGACGACCAGCTCATCCGCATCGCGACCCTGGGCTTCCGCGGCGAGGCGCTGCCCTCGATCGGGGCGGCGGCGCGGCTGCAGATCACCACCCGGCCGCCGGGCGCGCCGCATGCCTGGCGCATCCGGGTCGAGGGCGGCGTGGTGGAGCCGGTGGCGCCGGCCGCCGGGCCGCTCGGCACCCAGGTGCTGGTGGCGGATGTGTTCTTCGCCACCCCGGCCCGGCGGCACTTCCTGAAGTCGCCGCGCATCGAGGCCGAGCACGCCGAGGCCGCCATCCGCCGCCTGGCCTTCGCCGCCCCGGCGGTGGCGATGCGGCTGGTGAGCGATGGCCGCGTCGTGTTCGACCTGCCGGCGCAGGACGCAGCCAGCCGCGCCGCCGCCTTGCTGGGGCTGCCCGCCGAGCTGTTGCTGCCGCTGGACGCGCAGCGGGAGGGCCCTGGTCTGGGGCGCTATATGCTGGCGGGCTATGCCGCCCCCGCCACCGCGACGCGCGCCACGCCGGCCGGCCAGTCGCTGGTGGTGAACGGCCGCCCGGTGACCGACCCGCTGCTGCGGCTCGCGGTGCGGGTGGCGTATCGCGACGTGATCCCGCCGGGCCGCCACGCCGCCGTGGCGCTGTCGCTCACCGTGCCGGCCGAGGCGGTGGACGTGAACGTGCACCCGGCCAAGACCGAGCTGCGCTTCCGCGACCCGGACGCGGTGCGCGGCCTGGTGATCGGCGGCGTGCGGCGCGCCTTGGCGGGCGGGGCCAGCGCCCCGGCGCCGGCGGTGTTCGCCGCCCGTGCCCGTTCGCACCCGGCCGGCCGACCGGGCTTGCGGCTGGTGTCGCCCGCTCCGGCGCCTGCGCTGGTGCAGCCGGGGTTTGCCGAGGCCATGGCCGGCTTCGAGCCCAGCGGGCGCGTGCTGGCTCAGCGCGACGTGGCATCCGATCCGGCGGCCCCGCATCCGCTGGGGGCGGCGCTGGCCCAGGTGGCCGACACCTACATCCTGGCGGTGGCGGCGGATGGCAGCCTGGTTCTGGTCGACCAGCACGCCGCGCATGAGCGGCTGACCCACGAGGCGCTGGCGGCGCAGCACAAGGCAGGCGGGGTGCGCGCCCAGGCGCTGCTGCTGCCCGCCGTGGTAGACCTGCCGCCGCCCGACGCGGCGCGCCTGCTCGCCCAGGCCGCCCTGCTTGCGGGCCTGGGGCTGGAGCTGGAGGGCTTCGGCGCCGGCGCGGTGCTGGTGCGGGCGCTGCCGGCGCTGCTCTGCACCGGCGGCGCGCCCGACCCGGCGCCGCTGCTGCGGGACCTCGCCGACGAGCTGGCCGAGGGCGCCGCCACCGCGCTGGACGTGAAGCTGGACGCGGCGATCGCCCGCCTGGCCTGCCACGGCAGCGTGCGCGCCGGCCGCCGCCTGAACGCGGCCGAGATGAACGCGCTGCTGCGCCAGTTGGAGGCCACGCCGCGCGCCGCCACCTGCTCGCATGGCCGCCCCACGGTGCTCAAGCTGAGCCGGGCCGAACTCGAGGCGCTGTTCGCGCGGCGCTAACAAGGCGTGAGTCCAGTAGGGTGGGTTTCAGCCCACCAAAAGCTAGAGCTAAACGCGCGCTGGTCTCACACCGGCTCGGCTGGCTTGGGCAGCACGAACGGGTGGCCGAGCAGCTTGGCGTCGCGGGTCAGCAGGCGCATGCCCTCCTCCTGCGCCTGCACCAGCAGCAGCGCGTCGAACGGGTCCTTGTGGGGCAGCGGCGGCGCCAGGGTGGCGGCGGCGTGGGCGGCGGTGAGCGGCAGCAAGGCCCAGTCCACCGCGCGGGCGAACGCCACCACCACCGCCGGGTCGAGCGGGCCCTTGCGGCCGCCGGAGATGTGCAGGCTGTGCCACTTCAAGCGCAGCTCCCACACCGCCACTGCCGAGAGCACCAGTTGGGAGTCGGTGCTCGCCATCTGAGCCCGCTCGGCCGCGGTCAGCGCATCGGGGTCGAGCGCGGCCCAGACCGCGATGTGGGTGTCGAGTAGAACCCTCAAGCGGGCAGCACCCTCAATCCGGCAGGCCGAGCACCTCGCGGCTGAACGCCGGGTCGTCGAACTCGGGCGGCACGGCCACGGTGACGCCGTCCAGCCCGAGTTCGCGGCGGACGATTTCGGCGCCGGCGAAGTCCATCCCGGCAGCGCCTTGCGCCGGCACCAGCTCGATGAAGGGGCGGCCATGCTTGGTCACGATCACGCGCTCACCATGGGCAGCCGCGGTGGCGGCTTCGGCGAAATGCGCCTTGGCGTCGCGAATGGATAGCTGCATGACCGGTCTCCAACCAACAATCTTCGCCGTCTATAACCGATTTACAAGCTGTAGTCACGCAGCAACTACAACGCCAGCCGCAGCCGCGCGCCCAGCTCGCCGATCACGCCGCGGCGGAACGCCAGCACGCAGACGACGAAGATCACCCCTTGCACCACCGTCACCCAGGAGCCGATTCCGGCCAGGTAGTTCTCCATCGCCTTGAGCACCAGCGCGCCGACGCCGGGGCCGAAGATGGTGCCCATGCCGCCCACCAGGGTCATCAGCACGATGTCGCCCGAGGTGTTGAAGGTCACGTCGGTGAGGGTCGCGATGCTGAACACCAGCGCCTTGGTGCCGCCGGCGATCCCGGCGATGAAGCAGGACAGCACGAACGCGATCAGCTTGTAGTCGTCGGTGCGGTAGCCCAGCGAGGTGGCGCGCGGCTCGTTCTCGCGGATCGCCTTCAGCACCTGGCCGAACGGCGAATGCACCACCCGGTGCAGCAGCAGGAAGAACACCACGAACACGGCCGCCACGAAGCCATACATCGCCAGGTCGGAGTCGAGCGGGACGAGGCCGAACAGCGCCGGGCGGGGCACTTGCTGGATGCCGTCCTCGCCGTGGGTGAACGGCGCTTCGACACAGAAGAAATACACCATCTGCGCCAGCGCCAGAGTGATCATGGCGAAGTAGATCCCCTGCCGCCGGATGGCGATCCAGCCGAACACGACGCCGAGCAGCCCGCCGGTCACCCCGCCGGCCAGCACGCAAAGTTCGGCGCTCCAGCCCCAGCTCTTGGCGATGTAGGCCGACACATAGGCGCTCATGCCGAAGAACGCGGCGTGGCCGAAGCTCATCAGCCCGACATAGCCGATCAAGAGGTTGAACGCCGACGCCACCAGGGCGAAGCACAGCACGTTCATCAGGAACACGGGATACACGCCAAGCAGCGGTGCCGCGACCAGGATGGCCAGCAGCACCAGGAAGGCGACGCCCTGCGGCCGCGAGAAGCCGAGCATCAGGCCGCCCCCCTCATGATGCCCCGGGTCATGCTGTCTTGCCGAACAGGCCGGCCGGGCGCGCCAGCAGCACGATCACCATCACCAGGAACACCACCGTGGCGGAGGCTTGCGGGTAGAACACCTTGGTCAGCCCTTCCGCCACGCCCAGGCCGAAGCCGGTCAGCACCGAGCCCAGGATCGAGCCCATGCCGCCGATCACCACCACGGCGAACACGACGATGATGAGGTTGACGCCCATGTTGGGGTTCACCGAATAGATCGGCGCCGCCAGCACCCCGGCGAAGGCGGCCAACGCCACGCCGCCGGCATAAGTCAGCGTGATCATGCGCGGCACGTTGACCCCGAAGGCTTGCACCAGCTTGGGGTTCTCGGTGGCGGCGCGCAGCGTGGCGCCGAATGAGGTCTTCTCGATGCCGAACCAGGTCAGGAAGCACACCACCACCGCCACCACCACCACCCAGCCGCGATAGTTGGGCAGGAACATGAAGCCGAGATTGGTCCCGCCCGAGAGCGAGGCCGGGATGTTATAGGGCAGCCCGGAGGTGCCGTAGGCATAGCTGAAGATCCCCTGCAGGATCAGCGCCAGGCCGAAGGTGAGCAGCAGGCCATAGAGCGGGTCGATGCGGTAGAGCTGGCTGATGATGGTCTTCTCCAGCAGCATGCCGCAGCCGCCGACCACCAGCGGCGAGATCAGCAGCGCCCACCAGTAATTGACCCCCAGATAGCTCTGCAGCATCCAGGCGACGAAGGCGCCGACCATGAACAGCGCGCCATGGGCGAAGTTGATGAGGCCCAGCATGCCGAAGATGATCGCCAGGCCGAGCGACAGCAGCGCGTAGAACGCCCCGTTGATCAGCCCGAGCAGGACCTGCGCGAACAGCAACGGCAGCGGCACGCCGAAGATGCCGTGCATGGCCCTAGCGCTCTTTCTCTCCCTCTCCCGCTGGCGGGAGAGGGCGGGGTGAGGGTGGCGCTGCCAATGAGGCACAACTTCTGCAAGCCGCAGGACCCCTCACCCCGACCCTCTCCCAGAGGGAGAGGGATAAGAAAGGCGGGATCGCCATCACGACTTCACCATCGCGCAGCCGCCTTCGGACAGCGGGCGGAAGGCCTGGTCGGCGGGCGTGGTCGCCAGCAGCTTGTAGTAGTCCCACGGGCCGTGGCTCTCGGCCGGAGTCTTCACCTGGAACAGATAGGCCGGGAACATTCCCCGCCCGTCCTCGCGGATGCTGCCGTGGCCGAACGCGTCGTCGTCGGTCGGCATCGCCTTCATCTTCGCGATGGTGGCGCGGCCGTCGGCCTTGGCCTGCGCCACACCCAGCGCCGCCACCGCCTTCAGGTAGTGCAAGCTCGCGGCGTAGCAGCCGGCCTGGTCCATGCCGGGCCTCACGTTCGGCACGTCGGCGGCCAGGCGCTGGGCGAAGGCGCGGGTGCGGTCGTTGAGGTCCCAGTAGAAGGTCTCGGTCAACACCAGCCCCTGCGCCGCCTGCAGCCCGAGCCCGTGCACGTCGCTGATGAACAGCAGCAGCGCCGCCAGCTTCATCTGCGGCGACAGCCCGAACTCGGCCGCCTGCTTCACGCAGTTGACGGTGTCGGCGCCGGCATTGGCCAGCCCCAGCACCTTGGCGCCGGAGGACTGCGCCTGCAGCAGGAAGGAGGAGAAATCGGTGGTGCTGGGGAACGGATAGCGCGACTCGCCCAGCACCTTGCCGCCGGCCTCCTTCACGAACCGCCCGGCCATGCTCGCCAGTTGCTGGCCGAACACGTAGTCGGCGGTCAGGAAATACCAGCTATCGCCGCCGGCCTTCACCATCGCGCCGCCGGTCGACTTGCCCAGCATGTAGACGTCGTAGGTCCACTGCACCGTGTTGGGCGAGCATTGCGACCCGGTGAGGTCCACCGTGCCGGCGCCGGAATTGAGGTAGGCCTTGTTCTTCTCCCGGCACACCGAGTTCACCGCCAGCGCCACCGAGGAGGTCGGCACGTCGACGATCACGTCAACGCCCTCCTGGTCGAACCAGCGGCGCGCGATGGAGGCGCCGAGATCGGGCTTGTTCTGGTGGTCGGCGTTGACCACCTCGATGGCGAAGCCGTGGTTGGCGAATTCCTTCGCCGCCTGCCGCGTGCAGGCCACCGAGAGCGGGCCGCCGGTGTCGCGGTATGGCCCCGCCATGTCGTTCAGCACGCCGATCTTGATGCCAGGCGTCTGTGCTCGCACGCGGGGTGTGGCCGCCCCAGTGGCCGCCGCGGTGGCAGCCGCCGCCAGCAGGGTGCGCCGGGCGATCATGCGTGCACCATCGGGCAGGCGTCCTGCGCCATCGGGCGGAACGCCTCGTCGGCCGGCGTGGTAGCGACCACGCTGTAGTAGTCCCACGGCCCCTTGCTGGCGGACGGTTTCTTCACCTCGAACAGGTAGGTCGGGTGCAGTGCGCGGCCGTCCTCGCGGATGCTGCCGGGCCCCATGGCGTCGTCGTCGGTGGGCATGGACTTCATGCGCGACACGGTGGCCGCGCCGCTCTTCTTGGCGTCCGCCGCGCCCATCGCAGCCACGGTCTTGAGGTAGGCGATGGTGCCGCTGTAGCAGCCGGCCTGGCCCATGCCGGGGTGGTAGCCGCCGGTCTTCTGGATCACCCGGCTGGTGAAGGCGCGGGTGCGGTCGTTGAGGTCCCAGTAGAAGCTCTCGGTCAGGTTCAGCCCCTGCGCGGTCTGCAGCCCCAGCGCATGCACGTCGCTGATGAACACCAGCATGCCCGCGAGCTTGATGCCGGACTGGGTGAGCCCGAACTCGCCGGCCTGCTTGATCGAGTTCACCGTGTCCGACCCGGCGTTGCACAGGCCGATCACCTTGGCGCCGGAGGACTGCGCCTGCAGCAGGAAGGAGGAGAAGTCGCTGGTGGGGAACGGCGTCTTGACGCTGCCCAGCACGGTGCCGCCGGCCTGCTTGACGAAGGTCGTGGTGTCGCGCTCGATCGCCTGGCCGAACGCGTAGTCGGCGGTGAGGAAGAACCAGCTCGTGCCGCCCGCCTTCACCAGCGCGCCGCCGGTGGAGCGGGACAGCGCGTAGGTGTCGATCGTCCAATGGATCGTGGTGGGCGCGCATTGCGGCCCGGTGAGGTCCGCGGTGGCCGCGGCGCTGCAGATGAACGGCTTGTCCTTCTCGTGGCAGACCCCGGCGACCGCCAGCGCCACCGCGCTGTTCGGCGCGTCGATCACCATGTCCACGCCGTCGCGGTCGGCCCATTGCCGCACGATGGAGGCGCCGATGTCGGGCTTGTTCTGGTGGTCGGCGGAAATCACCTCCACCGTGACGCCCTGCAGATGCGGCTGCATCTCCTCCACTGCCTGTTTCACGCAGGCGATCGCCACCGGGCCGCTGAGGTCGCGGTAGACGCCTGATTGGTCGCCCAGCACGCCGATCTTGATCCCGGCGGATTGCGCCCGGGCATGGCGCCAGGGCAGGCCGGCGAGGGGGGCGGCGGCGGTGGCGGCGATGAGGGAACGGCGCTTGAGCATGAACATCCTCCGTTTGTGTTTTTGGCGCCGATCGGTCGCAGCACGGCAAGGCGTGGCCGAGAAGCCGGCTGGCTACACCCCGAGATACTCGTGCAGCTTGCCCGTTTGCGCGCCGATCTCGGCGTTCGGGATCATATCGATGATGCGGCCATGTTCCATCACGTAATGGCGGTCGGCCACGGTCGCGGCGAAGCGGAAGTTCTGCTCCACCAGCAGCACGGTGAAGCCGCGGGTGCGCAGCTCGCGGATGGTGCGGCCGATCTGCTGCACGATCACCGGCGCCAGCCCCTCGGTCGGCTCGTCCAGCAGCAGGAAGCGGGCGCCGGTGCGCAGGATGCGGCCGATCGCGAGCATCTGCTGCTCGCCGCCGGAGAGCTTGGTGCCCTGCGAGGCGGCGCGTTCCTTGAGGTTGGGGAACAGCGCGTAGATCGTCGGCAAGTCGAGCCCGCCCGGTGCGATGCGCGGCGGCAGCATCAGGTTCTCCGTCACGTTGAGGCTGGCGAAGATGCCGCGCTCCTCCGGGCAGAGCGCGATGCCGCAGCGGGCCACCTCGTCCGGGCGCATGCGGATGGTCTCGCGCGCACGAAACATGATCGACCCGGCGCGCCGGCCCACCAGGCCCATGATCGACTTCATCGTGGTGGTCTTGCCGGCGCCGTTGCGGCCGAGCAGGGTCACCACCTCGCCCTCGGCGACGTCGAAATCGACGCCGTGCAGCACATGGCTCTCGCCGTACCAGGCGTTGAGCCCGCGCACGACGAACATCGCGCCCGAGGGTGAAGTGGCGTCAAGCATCGGCGGGCGCGGCTTCGGTGCCGAGATAGGCGGCGATTACCTCGGGGTTGGCCGACACCGCGGCGTAGTCCCCCTCCGCCAGCACGCGGCCGCGGGTCAGCACGGTGATGGTGTCGCACAGGCCTGCAACCACCGAGAGGTTGTGCTCGACCATCAGGATGGTGCGTCCGGTGCGGATGCGGCGCACCAGCGCCACCACCCGGTCCACGTCCTCGTGGGTCATGCCGGCGGTCGGCTCGTCCAGCAGCAGCATACGCGGTTCGAGCGCCAGGGTGGTGGCGATCTCGAGCGCCCGCTTGCGGCCATAGGGCAGCAGCGTGGCCGGCGTTTGCACGTAGTCCGACAGCCCCACGTCGTCCAGCAGCGCCCGCGCCTGGTCGTTGTAGCGGCTGAGCAGGCCTTCGGAGCGCCAGAAGTCGTACGACCCGCCGCGCTGGCGCTGCAATGCCAGCCGCACGTTCTCCAGCGCGGTCAGGTGCGGGAACACCGCCGAGATTTGGAACGAGCGCACCAGGCCGCGCCGCGCCACCTGCGCCGGGCTCAGTCGGGTGATGTCGTGCCCCTCGTAGTGGATGGTGCCGCGCGTGGGCTGCAGGAACTTGGTCAGCAGGTTGAACGTGGTGGTCTTGCCCGCGCCGTTGGGGCCGATCAGGGCATGGATGGTGCCGGGCATCACGCGCAGGTTGACGTCGTTGACGGCGACGAAGCCGCGGAACTCGCGCGTCATTCCTCTCGTCTCAAGGATTGGGGTGGGCAGACTTGACTCGGCCACTCGCGCTCCCGCTCCCTTGGGCACCCGCTGATCTGGGGAATGTGCTTTGTTAGCTCGTTGATTTGCATATCGGGGATGCCCGCGCAAGATTGCGCGCGATGCTGCGGAGAGCCGGATGAAGCTGCGCACGCTGCTGTTTGCCCCCGGCGACTCCGAACGCAAGCTCTCCCGCGCGCTGCAATCCGAGGCGGACCTGGTGATCATGGACCTCGAGGACTCGGTGGCGCCCGGCAGCAAGCCGGCGGCGCGGGAGCTTGTGGCGGCACTGCTGCCGGCGTCCAGGCCCGTCGCGGTGCGGGTGAACCCGCCTGGCACCCCGTGGTACCTGGCCGACCTGGCCGCCATAGCGGGGCGGCGGCCGGACGCGATCCTGCTGCCGAAATGCACCGGCCCGGCCGACCTGCTGGCGCTGCACCACCATCTCGAGGCGCTGGAGGCGGCGTCCGGCCTCGCCGTGGGCAGCGTCGGCGTGCTGGCGCTGGTGACGGAGACGGCGGCGTCGTTGGCGCGGATGGACTACGCCGGGTCCCCCGCGCGCTTGCGGGCGCTGTGTTTCGGCGCGGAGGACCTGTCGGCCGATCTCGGCATCGCGCCACGGTGGGGCGGGGTGCACACGGTGCCGGTTGCGGCTGCGCGCACCGCGGTGTTGCTGGCGGCGGCGGCGGCGGGTGTTGCGGCGATCGACACGCCGTGGCCCGACCCCAAGGACGAGGCGGGGTTGCTCGCCGAGACGCAGGCGGCGGCGCGCGACGGGTTTGCCGGCAAGCTCTGCATCCACCCGGCGCAGGTCGCCGCGGTGATGGCCGCGTTCACGCCGCCGCCAGAGCGGGTGGACTGGGCGCGCCGGGTGGCCGCCGCCTTTGCCGCCGCGCCCGAGGCGGGAGTGCTGACCTTGGACGGCGCCATGATCGACCAGCCGCACCTGAAGCTGGCCCGTCGCATCCTCGGCCAGGCTTAGGCTCGGCATCATCTTTCTCCCTCTCCCTCTGGGAGAGGGCTTCCAAGCTGGGTGAGTGCTTTTCGTGTCGTGCGTTCGCACCAGCCTTGACGACTCCTCGCTGACACCTGACCACTGCCGCATGGCCGCATCCCCCGTGATCGCGCAGTGGCTTGCCGCCAAGGAGCAGCAGCCGGACGCGCTGCTGTTCTTCCGGATGGGCGATTTCTACGAGCTGTTCTTCGACGACGCCGCCCTGGCCGCCAGCGCGCTCGGCATCGCGCTCACCGCCCGCGGTGAACACGACGGCAAGCCGATCCCGATGTGCGGCGTGCCGATGCATGCGGCGGAAGGCTATCTCGCCCGCCTGATCAAGCGCGGCTTCCGCGTGGCCGTCGCCGAGCAGATGGAGGCCGCCTCCGCCCGCACTGGCAAGGCGCCGCTGCGCCGCGAGATCGTGCGGCTGATCACGCCGGGCACGCTCACCGAGGACACCCTGCTCGAGGGCGGCCGCCCCAACCTGCTGCTGGCCTTGGCCCGCATCGGCCGCCAACTGGGCGCGGCCTGGCTCGACATCTCCACCGGCCTGTTCGAGACCGAGGCCGTAACCGACCTACCCGCCCTGCTCGGCCGGCTCGACCCGGCGGAGGTGCTGGCCCCCGCCGACCTGCCGCTGGGCGACCACGAACCGCGCCGCGCGCCGGAGACTCTGCCGCCGCCGCCGCTCGCCGCCCGGGCACGGGTGGCCGAGGCGTTCGGCGCCAGCACGCTGGACGGCTTCGGCAGCTTCACCGACGCCGAGGCGATGGCCGCCGCCGCCGCCCTGGCCTATGTCCGCAGCACCCAGGCCGGCAAGCTGCCCGCGCTGTCGCCGCCCTCTCGCCACGAGGCGGGCGGCAGCCTGCTGATGGACGCCGCCACCCGCGCCAGCCTCGAGATCACCCGCGCGCGGGACGGGTCGGCCGACCACACCCTGCTCGCCGCCGTCCGCCGCACCCTCACGGCGCCGGGTGCGCGGCGGCTGGCGGAGTGGCTCTCCGCCCCGCTCACCGAGCCCGCTGCCATCGCCGCGCGGCAGGAGGCCTGGATGGCGCTGCTGGCCGAGCCCGCCGCCGCCGCCGCCCTGCGCGCCCTGCTGCGCGGCGTGCCGGACGCGGCGCGGGCGCTGGGGCGGCTCTCGGTCGGGCGGGGCGGGGCGCGCGACCTGCAGGCAGTGCAGCTCGCGCTGTTTGCCGCCGGGCTGATCGCGGACTGCCTGCCGCATACCGCCTTGCTCGACGACCTCCGCAGCGCCCTGCATCTGGATGCCGCCCTCGGCGAGCGGCTGCGCAGCGCGCTGGCGGAGCAGCCGCCCGCCCGTCGCGAGGACGGCGGCGCCGTCGCCGAGGGGTTCGACGGCGAGTTGGACGCCGAACGCCGGCTGCGCGACGACAGCCGCCGGGTCATCACCGGGCTGCAGCTCGAGTTTGCCCAGCGCTACGGGGTGGCGTCGCTCAAGATCCGCCACCATGCCCAATTGGGCTACGTGATGGAGGTGCCGGCTGCGGCCACCGAGGCGTTGCGCAGCCATGCCGAGCTCAGCCTGCGCCAGTCCATGGCCAATGCCGCGCGCTTCAGCAATGCCGAATTGGCCGAGCTGGACCGCCGCATCGCCGAGGCCGCCGAGCGCGCCGCCGCCCGTGAAGCCGCCATCCTGGCCCGGCTGACCACCGAGGTGCTGGCGCAATCCGCGGCATTGCGCGCGGCCGCCTCGGCGCTGGCGACCTTGGACGTGCTGCAATCCTGCGCCCACTTGGCCGAGCCCGGCGCTTGGTGCCGCCCCATCGTCACGGCGGACACCGCGTTCCAAGTCACGGCGGCGCGGCACCCGGTGGTGCAGGCGGCGCTGCCCACCGGCATGGCGTTCCAGCCCAATGACTGCGACCTGTCGCCCGCCCGCCGCGTGCTGCTGCTGACCGGGCCGAACATGGCGGGCAAGTCCACCTTCCTGCGGCAAAACGCGCTGCTGGTGATCCTGGCCCAGGCGGGGCTGCCCGTCCCCGCGGCGCAGGCGCGCATCGGCGTGGCGGACCGGCTGTTCAGCCGCGTCGGCGCCGCCGACGACCTGGCGCGCGGCCGCTCCACCTTCATGACCGAGATGACGGAGACCGCCGCCATCCTGAACGGCGCCGGGCCGCGCAGCCTGGTTGTGGTGGACGAGATCGGCCGCGGCACCGCCACCTTGGACGGGTTGGCGATCGCCTGGGCGGTGCTGGAGTCGCTGCACTCGCAAATCCGCTGCCGCACGCTGTTCGCCACGCATTTCCACGAATTGGCCGGGCTCAGCCAGTCGCTGCCGCAGCTTTGCCCGCACGCCATGTTGGTGCGAGAGTGGAAAAACGAGATTGTGTTTCTGCACGAAGTGGGGGAGGGCGCTGCCGGACGCTCCTGGGGCGTTCATGTCGCCAAGCTGGCCGGCGTGCCTGGCCCGGTGGTGCGGCGGGCGGCCAGCTTGCTCGCGGCGCTGGAGCGGGGACACGCCACCGGCCCGGATTTGCCGCTGTTCGCCGCCTTGCCCGCCGCCAACGCCGCCCCCAACGCTGCGGTCGACCGGCTCGGCCCGGCGTTGGATGGCATCGAGCCAGACCAGCTCACCCCGAAGGAAGCGCTCGAGGCGCTCTACCAATTGAAGGCGCTAAGGTTATCATCTGATGAATGCTAACGACCCTGCCGCTTCCCCCCACGCCTGACGAAGCCGCAACCACGCTGGCCGCTGCCCTGGCGGACATCGCGCGGCCGGACGGGAGCATGGCGCGGGACGAGGCGGTGGCCGTGTTCCGCCGCCATCTGACGCGCGTGCAGCACCACGTGCGCGAGGCGTTCGAGCACTACCAGTTGTCCGGCCTGCAGAGCGCCCGCCTGATTGCGTCGTTGATGGACGGCATCATCGCGGCGCTGCACTGCTATGCCAGCGACATGACCGGGGCCCAGGCGGACCACTCCGCCGTGATCGCCACCGGCGGCTACGGCCGCGGCATGCTGGCGCCGTTCAGCGACATCGACTTGCTGTTCATCACCGGGGACACGCCGCCCGCCGAAACGCTCGCCGCGGTCGAGTTCAGCCTCTACATGCTGTGGGACCTCGGGCTGAAGGTGGGCCACGCCACCCGCTCGGTGGACCAGTGCATCGCCGAATCCGAGGCCGACGTGACGGTGCGGACCTCGATGATCGACGCCCGCCGCCTGTCCGGCTCGGCGGCCCTGTTCGAGGCGTTCACCGCCCGTTTCGCCGTCGCCTGCGCCGCCCGCACCCCCGAGTTCATCACCGCCAAGCAGGCCGAGCGCGACGCGCGGCACCATCGCTACGGCGAAAGCCCGTTCCTGGTCGAGCCCAACATCAAGGAGGGCCGCGGGGGGCTGCGCGACCTGCAGACCATGTACTGGATGACCCGCTACGTGTTCGACGCCCGGGTGATGGGGGACCTGGTGGGCCCGGACAGCCCCGGCGGCGGCATCCTGATCGAGCGCGAAGCCAAGCACGCCCGCCGCTCGTGGGACTTCCTCTGGACGGTGCGCTTCCACCTGCACTACGTCGCCGGCCGCGCCGAGGAGCGCCTCACCTTCGACATGCAGCCCGTCGTCGGCGCCCGCATGGGCTACACGCGGCATGGGCGGCAGGACGGGGTGGAGCGGTTCATGCGCCACTACTTCCTCACCGCGCGCGAGGTGGTGCGCGTCACCGCCGTGCTCGAGCCCGCCATCGTCCGCGCCGCGCTGGGGCCGCCGGCGCTGGAGGAGGAGACCGACGCCGCCTTGCTGGAGCAGGGCTTCGTGCTGGCCGACGGCAAGCTGCTGGCAGCGCCTGGCCGGGACTTCCGCACCGAGCCGCTGCAGATGCTGCGCCTGCTGCAGGTGGCGCGCGACCGCGGCCTGGCGCTGCACCCGCTGGCCATCCGCGCCCTGATCCGCCACGAACGCCGCGCCTCCGAACTGCGCGACGACCCGGCGGCCGGCGCCATCTTCCTCGACCTGCTGTCCTCCGGCCGCGACGCCGCACGGTGGCTGCACGTGCTCAACCTGACCGGCTTCCTGGGGCGCTACATCCCGGACTGGGCGCGCATCGTGGGCCAGATGCAGTTCGACAGCTACCATGTGTTCACCGTCGACGAGCACACCATCGAGGCGGTGCGGGTGCTGGATTGCTTGGGCGCGGGCGAGTTGGTCGAGGTGGCGCCGGTCGCTTCCCAGTTGATGGAGGACCTGCAATCGCGCCGGGCGCTCTACGTCGCCGCCGTGCTGCACGACATCGCCAAGGGCCGCGGCGGCGAACACTCCGAAACCGGCGCCGACCTGGCGCTCACCATCGGCCCGCAACTGGGGCTGTCCGCCGAAGAGACCGAGATGACCTCCTGGCTGGTGCTGCAGCACCTGCTGCTGAGCCAGACCGCGTTCCGGCGCGACATCGACGACCCCAAGACCATCCTGGACCTGGTGGAGACCATCCAGTCGCCCGAGCGGCTCAAGCTGCTGCTGGTGCTGACCGTGGCGGACATGCGGGCGGTGTCGCCGCGGGTGTGGAACGGCTGGAAGGCGACCCTGCTGCGAGAGCTGTATTCCCGCGTGGCCGAGGTGCTGGCGGGCGGGCTGGCCACCACCGAGCGCGACGTCCGCGTGACCCGCGCCAAGCAGGCGGCCGCCGCGCTGATGCAGGGCTGGAGCGACGCCGAGCGGGACCATGTCCTCGGCCTGGGCTATCCGAGCTACTGGCTGGGGTTCGAGCCCGAGACCCATCTTCGGCATGCCCGGCTGATCCGCGAGGCGGAGGCGTCGCAGACCAAGCTCACCGTGCAGGCCGACCCGCTGCCGGCCCGTGCGGTGACCGAGATCACCGTCTATGTCGCCGACCACGCCGGGCTGTTCAGCCAGATCGCGGGGGCCTTGGCGGTGGCGGGCGCCTCCATCGTGGACGCGCGCATCCACACCCTGACCAACGGCATGGCGCTGGACACGTTCTGGGTGCAGGACGCGGCCGGCGGCGTGTTCGACGCGCCGCACCGCCTGGCCCGCATGTCCGTGCTGGTGGAGCAGGCCTTGTCGGGACGCATTGCGCTCGAGGCGGAGATCCGCCGGGTCGGCGAGGCGCTGCTGGGCCGCCGCATGCGCGCCATCCACGTGCCGCCGCGCGTGGTGGTGGACAACCGCGCCAGCCACACCCACACCGTGATCGAGGTGAATGGCCGCGACCGCCCCGGCCTGCTGCATGACGTGACCGCCGCGATCAGCGCGCAGGGGCTGACCATCGCCTCCGCCCACGTCACCACCTACGGCGTGCGCGCGGTGGACGTGTTCTACGTCAAGGACGTGTTCGGGCTGAAGGTGGAGAACGAGCGCAAGCTGGCGCCGCTGCGGACGGCCTTGCTGCAGGCGCTGGGCGGCCCGGACACGCCGGCGGAGCATGCCGAGGCGCTGGCCGCCGCCGCCCGCCGCCGCCGGGCCAGTGCCGCCTGATGCGGCTGCTGCTGGCGCTGCTGGCGATGACCACGCCGGCAATGGCGGCGGACCTGCCGTCCTTCCTGCAGCCCGGCGATGTGTTCTGCAGCGGCGAGGCGCAGTTCGACGCGTTCTCGCACGGCACCGGCTCCGCCCAGCCGGGCTGCGACCTGGTCCGCGAGCCGACCCGCGTGGCCGTGATCGGCGGCACCGGCGGGGTGAAGTCCATGGTGCGGGTGATCAGCGGCCCCGCTGCCTACCAGGTCGGCTGGACCAACGGTGCGCTGCCGCTGGCGAGATAGGAACCGCTCGCCGGGGCGGCCGTATTGAAGGCTGCTACCATCGAGGGAGCCATCCGATGCAGCCTGATCCCGTCTATGTCGACCCATCCAACGACCTGAACACCCGTGCCGTGCACGAGACCGCGCTGTATGACCCGGCGGTGCATGACGACCAGATCGTGGTGATGTACGAGACCCCCGCCGATGCCCGCGCCGCGCTCGACGCTTTGGCTGCCGAAGGTTTGGCGGCAGACGCGGCGATCACCGATCGCACGGCGGACGGCGCCAATGCCGGCGTGAACAGCGAGGGCGGCAACACCGGGTTATGGGGCGCGCTGAAGGGCCTGTTCGCGCCCGACAACGAGGTGCACGGCTTGGCCGAGGGCGTGAACCGCGGCCATGCCCTGTTGGTGCTGCACCCGGCGCTGGAGACGCGCAACCGGGTGATCGAGCTGCTGGAGGCGAGCCACCCGATCGACTTCGACGCTCGCTTGGAGCAGTGGCGTACCGCGGGTTGGGAGGCCATGGCGGCCAAGGCGCCAGAGCGTGACCGGGTCGGCGCCCACGATCCTGCCCGCGGGAATGAGCGGGTGCGCAGCTACTACGCGCCGCGGGGGTAGCTTCCCCCGGCTGATACACTCCCTCTCCCGCTTGCGGGAGAGGGCTTTTTAGCGCGGCTCGCTTGACTGGGGCCCAACCGAAAGCCGCAGCGGCGGCTCCGGGTCCGGCTCTTGCCCCGGCGGAATGTCGAGCGGCCGCGGCGGCGGGCTGTCCGGGTCTTCGAGCGGCGGTGGCGGCATGGGTGGGCCCGGAGGCAGAATCGGATCAGGCATCTGTGCGCGCAAGGTCGGTCTCTTTCGCCGTAATCTCCATCAACGAGCCCAGGCGCCGCGCGGTTGCGCTCACGCCCGCTGCTTCGCCTTCTTGTCCGGCTTGGCCGGCTTTGCCGGGGCGGATTTCGCCGGCTTCTGGCGAAGCTGCGAGGGCGCTGAACCGCCCTTCGCCCGGTCCAGCACGAAGCGCGCATACTCATCCATGTCGCCATCGAACGGCGCCACCGTGCCATCCGCGGCCAGCCACAGCCGGTCCGCCACCAGCTCCATCAGCGAGCGATCGTGGGTGATCAGGATCACGGCGCCCTCGTAATCGTTCAGCGCGTCCAGCAGGGCCCGGCGGCTGTCGATGTCCAGGTGGTTGGTCGGCTCATCCAGGATCAGCAGATGGGGAGCTGCCATCGCCACCAGGTTCAGCAGCAGGCGCGCCCGCTCGCCGCCGGAGAGCGACTCGACCTTGGTGCCCTGCTTCTCGAACCCCAGCCCGAACAGGGCCAGGCGGGAGCGCAAGGCCGTGTCGGCGTCCTCCGGGCGGGCGCGGCGGATGATGTCCATCGGTGTCTCCGCCGGGTCGAGCGCCTCGATCTGGTGCTGGTGGAACCAGCCGACGCCCATCCGCTTCTCGCGCTGGATCGCGCCTGACAGCGGGTCGAGCGCGCCCGCCGCCAGCTTGGCGAAGGTGGACTTGCCGGCGCCGTTCACCCCCAGCAGGCCGATCCGGTCGTCCAGGTCGAGCCGCAGGTTGAGCTTGCTGAGGATGGGGGTGCCGTCATAGCCCACCGCGACGCCCTCGAGCCGCATCAAGGGCGGCGCCAGCGGCCGGGGCGGGGAGGGCAGCACGAACGGCGCCACCCGCTCCTCGACGGTCGTGGTGATGGGGGCGAGCTTGGCCAGGCGCTTGATCCGGCTCTGCGCCTGCGCCGCCTTGCTGGCCTTGGCTCGGAACCGGTCGACGAAGGATTGCAGATGCGCCCGCTCCGCCTCCTGCTTCACCCGGGCCGAAGCCTGCAGCCGGATCTTCTCGGCCCGGCGCTCCTCGAACTTGTCGTAGCCGCCGGGATACAGCTCCAGCTTGCCTTCGCTGAGATGCAGGATGTGGTCGACCGAGTTGTTCAGCAGCTCGCGGTCGTGGCTGATGATCAGCGCGCCGTGCGGGTAGCGCTTGAGCCGGGCCTCGAGCCAGAGCGCGCCTTCCAGGTCCAGATAGTTGGTCGGCTCGTCCAGCAGCAGCAGGTCGGGGGCGGCGAACAGGGCGGCGGCCAACGCCACCCGCATGCGCCAGCCGCCGGAGAACTCGGCCATCGGGCGCTGCAGGTCCGCGGTGGAGAAGCCCAAGCCGGAGAGGATGTCTCCGGCGCGGGCGGGGGCGGAGTCGGCGTCGATCTCGGCCAGGCGCTCGTAGATGTCGGCCATGCGCTCGGGCTCGGCGGTTTCGAGCTCCTCGGTGAGCGCCTGCAGCTCGGCGTCGGCGGCCAGGATGGTGTCGATCAGGCTGACCGGGGTGGCCGGGTGCTCCTGCTCCACCGAGCCGATGCGGGCGCCCTTGGGCAGGGTGATGTCGCCGTCATTGGCGCTGAGCTGGCCGGTGATGAGCTTGAACAGCGTGCTCTTGCCCGCGCCGTTGCGCCCGACCAGGCCCACCTTGGCGCTGGTGGGCAGGGTGACGGTGGCGCCGGTGAACAGCCGGCGGCCCCAGGCGGTGAGGACGAGGTTTTCGATTTGCAGCATGCCCGCCGTCTACCGCAGCGCAGCGCCCGTGGCGAGGGCTGGTCGTTGACCGCCGCCCACTCGCTAAAAAGCCCTCTCCCTTTGGGAGAGGGTTGGGTGAGGGGCCACCGGCACGGGCTGAGCCTGCGGCTCCCTCACCCCGGCCCTCTCCCAGAGGGAGAGGGAGAAGCAAGGAAAGCCGCGTCAGCTTCCCGCCTGCCCAATCTCCTGCAGCAGCCTACCCTCGGTGAGCACCTGCGGCAGCACCTCCGGATCATGACCCGGCGGGTAGAACACGTAGAGCGGCACGCCCTCGCGGCCGTGGTCGTGCAGGAAGGCGGAGATCGCCGGGTCCTGCCGGGTCCAGTCGCCCTTGAGGTAGGCCACGTGGGAGTGGGCGAAGGCGTCGCGGGTGGCTTGCGGGGCCAGCGCCAGCCGCTCGTTCAGCAGGCAGGACAGGCACCAGGCCGCCGTCATGTTGACGAACACGGGGCGGCCCTCCTGGCGCAATTCGGCCAGGCGCGCGGGGGTGAACGGCTCGCTGCCTTCGGCCGCGGGGCTCAGTCCGCCCGCCAGCAACCCGGCAGCGGCGGCCACCGCGGCGAACGCGCCCGCTTGGCCGAGCCAGCGCGCCACTCGCGAGCGGGTCTGCGACGCGCCGAGCAACCAGGCGGCAAAGCCCACGGCCACGAAACCGGCCGCCGCAACCAGCACGGCCGAGGGACCGCCCTGCTGGCTCGCCACCCAGAGCAACCAGGCCGCGGCGGCATACATCGGGAAGGCCAAAGCCTGCCGCAGCGTCACCATCCAGGCGCCGGGGCGGGGCAGCAGCCGCGCGGCCTGGGGCAGGGCGGCGAGCAGCGCATACGGGAGCGCCAGGCCCAAACCCATGGCGGCGAACACCAGCGCGGTTCCCGCTGGCGGCGCCGCCAGTGCCCCGGCGATCGCAGCGGCCATGAACGGCGCCGTGCAGGGCGTCGCCACCACCACGGCCAGCACGCCAGTGAAGAAGCTGCCGACATGGCCGCCGCGCCCGGCCGCCGATTGCCCCACGCCGGTCAGGCCCGCGCCGAACTCGAACACGCCCGAAAGATTGAGCCCGGTGGCGAACAGCAGCCAGCCGATGGCGGTGACGAACACCGGCGACTGGAACTGATAGCCCCACCCCGCCGCCTGCCCGGCGCCCCGCAACGCCGCCAGCCCGAGCCCGACCGCGGCAAACGACAGCACCGCCCCCGCCGTGTAGCTGGCCGCTTCCTGGCGGATGCTGCGCCGGGTCGCGCCGGACATGCGGGCCAGCGCCATCGCCTTCATCGCCAGCACCGGGAACACGCAGGGCATCAGGTTCAGCAGCAGCCCGCCCACGAACGCCGGCAGCACCAGCAGCCAGGGGATGGACGCTCGAACCAACGCGGGCGCCGGCGTGGCGGCGACGGTGAAGGCGCGCACCCCCGCCGCCGTGGTGAGCGCCACCACGCCAGACACGGGTCCTGCCGCGTCTTTCACCGCGCTCAGCTTGGTGCGCAGGGTGAGCGCGCCATCACGCCGGGTCGGGGTTTGCGGCCCGAGCGTTTCGGTCCGCCCGTCTGCGAGCGGGAAGAACTCGGCGGCGGTCACGCCCTCCGGCAGGCCGGGGCCGGCGAGGCTGAGGGTGCCGTCCGGCGTGAGGGTGGCTGCGAACCCGGCCGGTTGCGGCACCGCGGCGGCGGCGGCGGCCAGCAGCGGCGCTTGCGGCGAGGCGGCGGGCGTGCCCGGTGGCAAGTCCAGCGCGAGGTCCGCCTCTTCCGGAACGCAGATATCGCGGCAGACCAGCCAACTCGCATGCGCCTGCAGCCGCAGCGGGCCGTTCCCAGCGGTGATGGTGAAGGGCAACACCAGGTCGCCGGTGTAGCCGAATGCGGTGACGGTGCCCTCCGTCAGCCGCTGCGGCGCGGGCCAGGTAAGGTCTCCCGCCGTGCCGCCGTTTGGGAGCTGGACGGCGAGGCTTGGCGGGAAGCCGGCATCCCCGGCGTTTTGCCAGTACGTGTGCCAACCCGGCGCCATCCGCAGCCGCAGCCCGGCGGTGAGCGTCGTGCCGGGCGCGCTGGCGTCGGTGCTGGTGATGAGGCTGGCGGTGGTGTGGGCGGTTTGGACGGGCGTGCTCTCGGCGGCGAAGCCGTGGTGGGCGGTCAGGAGCAGGAGGAGTGTTAGCGGGATGACCGAAAGCACACCTGCTCCCTCTCCCGCGGGCGGCAGAGGGTCGGGGTGAGGGTGCGAAAGCCGCCGGGTCGGACCGCACAGCGCCCAAGAAGCCCTCACCCCGACCCTCTCCCGTGAAGGACGGGAGAGGGAGAAGAGGCGCCTACCGCTCGGCAAAGGCCTTCTCGATCACGAACTCGCCTGGCTCGTTGCTGCTGCCCTCGGTGAAGCCGCGCGCCAGCAGCATCGCGTTCAGATCGTCCAGCATCTGTTGGCTGCCGCAAATCATCGCGCGGTCATGCGCCGGGTCGAGCGGCGGCAGCCCGGTGTCGCGGAAGAACTGGTCATTGGCGATCAGATCGGTGATGCGGCCCTGGTGCTTGAACGGCTCGCGCGTGGCCGTGGGATAATAGATCAGCTTGGAGCGCACGTCCTCGCCCAGGAACTCGTGGTTGGGCAGGTGCTCGGTCATATACTCGGCATAGGCCAACTCGCCGACCCGGCGGCAGGTATGGGTCACCACCACGTGCTCGAACCGCTCATACACCTCCGGGTCCGCCACCAGGCTCAGGAACGGCGCCAGCCCGGTGCCGGTGGCGAACATGTACAGCGTGCGGCCCGGGCGCAGATTGTCCAGCAGCAAGGTACCCGTCGGCTTGCGCCCCACCAGCACGGTGTCGCCCACCTGCACATGCTGCAGCCGCGACGTCAGCGGCCCTTCGGGCACCTTGATGCTGAGGAATTCGAGCGTCTCGGCATGGTTCGGGCTCGCCATGCTGTAGGCGCGCAGCAGCGGCCGGCCGTTCAGCATCAGCCCGATCATGGCGAACTGGCCGTTTTCGAACCGGAAGCCGGGGTCGCGCGTCATCGTCAGGCTGAACAGCCGGTCGGTCCAGTGCTGCACCGCCAGCACGGTCTGCGCGGTGACGTTGCCGGGCAGCTTTTGCGCTCCAGTGGGGGGCGCCTCGGCGGTGGGCGCGCCAGTGGGCGGGATAGCTTCGGGGGCGAGCACGGCCCGCGGCTCCTGCTGCATTGCGAAAACTCCTCGAAACCTGCTCTGTATCGCCAGACTTGGGAAGCGTCTACTCCGCCGCCACCTCGGCGTGGCCGCGCAGCACGGCCTCATACTGCCCGGCGGCCAACGACCAGCCCATATCGGTTGCCATCCCGGCTTTTACCATCTGCCCCCATGCTGCGGCGTCAGCCCAGAGCTGCGCCGCCCGGTGCAACGCGCTGGCAAGGCCCTCGGGCGAGGGGTCGCCGATGATGCCCGTGGCGGCGCCGGAGCGCACGGCCGCGGGGTTGGCGTCCACCACGCTGTCGGCCAGGCCGCCCACCCGGCTCACCACGGGCACGGCGCCGTAGCGCATCGCCATCATCTGGGTGAGGCCGCAGGGCTCGAACCGGCTCGGCACCAGCACCGCGTCCGACCCGGCGATCACCTGGTGCGAGGCGGCCTCGTCATAGCCGATCAGCGCCGCGACCCGGCCCGGGTGACGCGCGGCGGCACTGGTGAAGCCAGCCTCGAGCCCCGCCTCGCCCGAGCCGAGCACGGCCAACTGGGCGCCGCTTGCCACCAACTCGGCCAGCCGGTCGAGCAGCAGGTCGAGCCCCTTCTGGCCGGTCAGCCGGCTGACCACGCCGAACAGCAACGCGCCGGGCTCGGCGTCCAGGCCGAACTTGCCCTGCAGCGCCGCCTTGCACTTGGCCTTGCCGCGGAGATGGCCGCGGCGATAGCGGGCCGACAGGTGGGGGTCGGCCCAGGGGTTCCACACCGTCTCGTCGATGCCGTTCAGGATGCCATGCAGCACTGCCCGGCGCGCCCGCAGCAGCCCGTCGAAGCCGCAGCCGAGCGCCGGGGTCTGGATTTCCTCGGCATAGCGCGGGCTGACGGCGGTGATCGCATCGGCGTAGTACAGCCCGGCCTTCATGAAGCCGATCGACTGGTAGAACTCCACGCCCTCGGGCTGCAGCGCCGATTGCGGCAGGCCCAGCTCCTGCCACAGCGACAGCGGCACTTGCCCGGTGAACGACAGGTTGTGGATGGTCATCACCGTGCGGGGCCGGGCGCCGCCGGCGAAGGCGAGGTAGGCCGGCGCCAGCCCGGTTTGCCAATCGTGGCAGTGCACGCAGGCCGGCACCCAGCCAGGCACCGCGCCCAGCCCGATATCGGCCGCCACCCGGGCGAGGGCGGCGAAACGTTGCGGGTTGTCCGGCCAGTCCCGCCCGTCTGGGCCCACGTAGGGGTTGCCGGGCCGGTCGAACAAGTGCGGTGCGTCCAGCACGAACAGGCGCAGCTCGCCCGCCTGGCCGGCGAGCACCCGGGCTGCGCCGCCGTGCAGGTTGGGGTAGGCGTGCACCGGCTCGGCGGCGGAGAGGGCGGCCAGGACGGCCGGGAAGCCCGGCACCAGGGTGCGCACCTCGATGCCACGATGCGCCAGCGCGCCCGGCAGCGCGCCGGTGACGTCGGCAAGGCCCCCCGTCTTGATGAGCGGATAGATCTCGCTCGCCGCGGCGAGGACCTTCAGCACCGATCTTCTCCCTCTCCCGCGGGCGGGAGAGGGTCGGGGTGAGGGTGGCTATCGGGAGTTTCGCACTGGCCGCTCCCGTGCAACGCGCCCCTCACCCCAGCCCTCTCCCAGAGGGAGAGGGAGACCTTTCGACGGTGATCGGCATGTTCAGTTGGTCAGGCGGTCGATCATGGGCTGGGTCACCAGGCAGACGCCTTTGCTGGTGCGGCGGAAGCGCTGCGCGTCGAGCACCGGGTCTTCCCCGATCACCAATCCAGCCGGCAAGCGCACCCCCCGATCCACCACCACGTCCTTCAGGCGGACGCCGCGGGCGACGTCCACATACGGCATTATCACGGCGTTTTCCACCCGCCCGAAGCTGTGCACATGCACGCCGGTGAACAGCAGCGAGCGGATGATGGCGCTGCCCGAAACGATGCAGCCGCCGGACACCATCGAATCGACCGCATAGCCGCGTCGGCCGTCGTCGTTATGGACGAACTTGGCCGGCGGGGTGATCTCGCCATAGGTCCAGATCGGCCAGTCGCTGTCATACAGGTCGAGGCCCGGCACCACGTCGGTGAGGTCGATATTGGCGGCCCAGTATGCGTCCACGGTGCCCACGTCGCGCCAATAGGTCTCCGAATCCATGGTGGAGCGGACGCAGGAATGCTCGAAGCGGTGGGCGACGGCGGTGCCGTGCTGGACGATGTAGGGGATGATGTCGCGGCCGAAATCGCGTTGCGACGCCGGGTCGGCGGCATCGCGGTGGAGCTGCTCGATCAGGAAGGCGGTGTCGAACACGTAGATGCCCATGGAGGCGAGCGCCATGTCCGGTTTGTCCGGCATGCCGGGGGGGTCGGCTGGCTTCTCCAGGAAGGCGATCAGCCGGTCCTCGGCGTCCACATGCATGACGCCAAACGCGGTCGCCTCGGCGCGGGGCACCTCGATGCAGCCGATCGTGACGTCCGCGCCGGATGTGACGTGCTGCTGCAGCATGACCTCGTAGTCCATCTTGTAGACGTGGTCGCCGGCCAGCAGCACGATGTATTGCGGCGCGTAGCTCTCGATGATGTCGATGTTCTGATACACCGCGTCGGCGGTGCCGGCATACCAGGCGGTTTCGCTGATGCGCTGGCTGGCGGGCAGGATGTCGAAGCTTTCGTTGCGCTCGATGCGCAGGAAGTTCCAGCCGCGCTGCAGGTGGCGGATGAGCGAGTGCGCCTTGTATTGCGTGGCCACCCCGATGCGCCGGATGCCCGAGTTCAGCGCGTTGGACAGCGCGAAGTCGATAATGCGGGATTTGCCGCCGAAGTAGACCGCGGGTTTGGCGCGGGTGTCGGTGAGTTCGTGCAGCCGGGAGCCGCGCCCGCCGGCCAGCACGTAGGCCATGGCGTGGCGCGCGAGGGGGGCGGCGGATGTTGGGATGGCTGTCATATCGTTCGCTCCCGGCGCAGGGGCACTTGGCGGCAGCCCGGGCGACACAGCCTGACCTTATGGCCCGATTTCGCCGGCGGCAATAAGCCCCGTCCATCATATGAGTGCGTGGGAGCGTTCAGATTGGTCGGAGCGAGAGGATTCGAACCTCCGGCCTCTGGCTCCCGAAGCAAGCGCTCTACCAGGCTGAGCTACGCTCCGACCGAGCGCGCCGTATAACGCCCGGATCATGCTCTCGCAAGCGCCCCTGGGCTGACGCGCTCAGAAGAAAGCCTTGACGACAAGGGAGGCGACGCCTGCGAACATCACGCCGGTCATCCACTTCAGCTGGAGTAAGTCGGCGTCGATCTTATCGAAATGTTTTTCACTCTTGAGCCAAGACTCATCGAAGCGCTCCCCGATTTTGCTCAGCATGGCTTCAAATCGCCGGTCGCTCTCCGATTGCGGATTGACGGTTGCTTGCTCGTGCCCGGGCGTCATGGTCCTACGCGACCACTACGTCCGGGCCGACGAGGTGGGCTCCCGCGCCGGGATGGTCAGCAGCCGCCGCAGGATCGCCGGCACGTCCGGCAGCACTTCATACAGCGCCCGGGCAGAAGGGTCGGCAAAGCCGTCGGTGACGAAGCCGTTCAGCACGTTCAGCAGCCCGCTCGCCCAGCCATTGATGTTGCCGATCAGCACCGGGCGGTCATGCAGCCCCAACTGGCGCCAGGTGACGATCTCGACCGTCTCGTCCAGCGTGCCGAGACCGCCCGGCAGGGTGACGAACGCGTCCGCCTGCTCGAACATCATGGCTTTGCGGCGATGCATGCTGTCGGTCACGACCAGGTCGGGCACGCCGGGATGGGCGACCTCGCGGGCGCGCAGGAAATCCGGGATGATCCCCGTGACGCTGCCGCCGCCGGCCAGCGCGCCATCGGCGACGGCGCCCATCAGGCCCACGCGGCCGCCGCCATAGATCAGCCGGATGCCGGAGGTGGCCAACCCGCGCCCGAGCGCTTCGGCGGCCGCGCGCCATGCCGGGTCATGCCCGACGCGGGAGCCACAGAACACGACGACGGCACGGATGGAGGCTGGCATGTGCGGTCAAATCCCACGAACAGAGCCCTAGCTCTGCCGCGAAAGCGGGCTGCTGTCATTCGGTTTCGCTGCTGGGGGCGACTCAATGCTCGCCTGGGCGAGCCCTCTCCCTCTGGGAGAGGGTTGGGTGAGGGGCAAACGGCACCAGGCTTTCGTCTGTGGGGCCCTCACCCCGGCCCTCTCCCAGAGGGAGAGGGAGATAACAGGAGTGATTTACCCCGCCGGGTCGGTGAACAGCGGCTTGCCGCGGGGATACATCACCACGATGTCGCCCGGGTCGGCGAGGTTCAGCATCGCTCGGGCGCGTTCGTCCAGCGTGTCGCCATCCAGATGGGCGTTGCGCAGCCCAGTGACCCGGCGCTCCCAACTGTCGACGTCGGCATTGGCACCGGCGAGTTCCTGTCGCGCCAGAAGGAGCTGATCCTGCTGCCGGGCGTAGGATTGCAGGCCGCGCGGGCCCTGCGTGGCGCTCCAGCCGAAATAAGCCGCCACCGCCAACAACAGCACCGGCGGGACGCACAGCTTAGCCCGCCGCTTGATCTCTCGCCCGATCGACATCGCGAATCCATTTGGAACTTGTACTTACCCTACGGTCTCAATCCAGCAGGGCAAGCAGAAGCGCCACAGCAGCGGCGTAATGCGCGCAGGGTGTTGCCTCAGCGCCGCAGGATGCTGCGCCCCGCGTAGCGCGCCTGGGTGCCCAACTCCGCCTCGATGCGGATGAGCTGGTTGTATTTCGCCGTCCGGTCGCTGCGGGACAGGCTGCCGGTCTTGATCTGCCCGCAATTGGCCGCGACCGCGAGGTCGGCGATCGTGCTGTCCTCGGTCTCGCCCGAGCGATGGCTCATCACCGTCGTCATGCCGGCGCGATGGGCGATCTCCATCGTCTCGAGCGTCTCGGTCAGCGTGCCGATCTGGTTCACCTTCACCAGCACCGAATTCCCGGTGCCGAGCTTGATGCCCTGGCGCAGCCGGTTCGGGTTGGTCACGAACAGGTCGTCGCCCACCAACTGCACCTTGCTGCCCAAGGCGGCGGTGAGGTGCGCCCAGCCGTCCCAGTCGTCCTCGGCGCAACCATCCTCGATGGAGGCGATCGGAAAGCGCGCCACCAGGTCGGACAGGTACGACACCATGCCTTGCGCATCCAGCGACTTCCCCTCGCCCTCCATCTCGTATTTGCCGTCGCGGTAGAACTCGGTGGCGGCGCAGTCGAGCGCGAAGAAGATGTCCTCGCCGGGCCGGTAGCCGGCCGCCTCGCAAGCCTTGCTGATGAAGCCGAGCGCCTCGTCGGCGGACTTCAGGTTCGGCGCGAACCCGCCCTCGTCGCCCACATTGGTCGCGTGCCCGGCGGCGCTTAGCGCCTTCTTCAGCGCCTGGAACACTTCCGAGCCCATGCGGATCGCGTCCGCCACCGTGGCCGCCGCCACTGGCTGGATCATGAATTCCTGGATGTCGATCGGGTTGTCGGCATGCTGGCCGCCGTTGATGATGTTCATCATCGGCACCGGCAGGGTGCGGGCATAGACGCCGCCGACATAGCGGTAGAGCGGTAGGCCCACGTCCTCCGCCGCCGCCTTGGCCACCGCGAGCGAGACGCCCAGGATCGCGTTGGCGCCCAAGCGGCTCTTGTTGGCGGTGCCGTCCAGGTCGATCATCATCTCGTCGATCTTGATCTGGTCGGTGGCCTCGAGCCCGCTCAGCAGGTCGAACAGCTCGCCCTCGACATTGGCCACCGCTTGGCGCACGCCCTTGCCGCCGAACCGCCCCTTGTCCCCGTCGCGCAGCTCCATCGCCTCATGCGCCCCGGTGGAGGCGCCCGACGGCACCGCGGCCCGGCCCATGGCGCCGCTCTCGAGCACCACGTCCACCTCGATGGCGGGATTGCCACGGCTGTCGAGAATTTCGCGGGCAACGATGTCGGTGATGGCGGCCATGACACGGTTCTCCAACGGCGGGGGATTGTTGCATGGCGGATAGGATGGCACGGAAGACAACGCAAGCGCGCCCGATGCCCGGACCCGCGCGACGGAGCTGACCCTCGATGCGACGACTGCCAACACGACCCACGCTCATTCGATCGGGACGACGCTTTGGCATCCGGCCCGTGCTTGCGGCCGTGGGTGCGCTGGCCTTGTCCGGGTGCCAGCTCTATTCCGTGTATCGCGACCCGACCGGCCGCGCCGAAGCCGACATGCAGACGGTGGTGCACGCCTATGAGGGATCTGGCGCCAAGCCGGTGCATGGGCTGACGGTGGCGCAGGCGCGGGCGCAGCCCACGATGCAGGACGCCGCCCGCGCCGTGATGGCCGCCCAGCACAAGACCGAAACCGCCGACGAGCGGGCGGTGACCACGCGGGACCTGCAGGTCGATGGCGCCGCCGGGCCGCTGGCCGCCCGCCTGTACGACCCGGCGCCCACCCACTACGCCGAGCCGATCGTGCTGTTCTTCCATGGCGGCGGCGGAATCACCGGCGATCTCGACGGGTCGGACCTGGCGGTGCGGGCGTTGGCGGCGCAGGCCCATGCCAAGATCCTGTCCGTGTCGTATCGGTTGGCCCCCGAAAACCGCTTTCCGGCGGCGGAGGATGATGCGGTCGCCGCCTATCGCTGGTTGCTCGCCAACGCCGCGAGCCTGGGTGCGGACCCGCGGCGTATCGCCGTGGCGGGCGAAATGCTGGGCGCCAACATGGCGATCAACGTCTCCATCGCCGCGCGGGACCAGCATTTCACTCCCCCGGTGCATGAGTTGCTGATCGACCCGATCGCGGGCACCGAGTTCCGCGCGCCGTCCTACATCGCCGACGAAAACGCGGTGCCGCTCGGCCGGGCGGACATGGGCTGGGTGTTTGCGAACCTCACCCGCAGCCCCGCCGACCTGGCGGACCCGCGGCTGGACCTGATCGGCCATGACGACCTGCACAACCTGCCGCCCACGACGATCGTTTCGGCCGAGATCGACCCGCTGGAGTCCGACGGCCGCTTCCTGACCGGCAAGCTGCGGGACGCTGGCAACACCGTCGATCGCACCGAGTTTGGCGGCACGACGCACGATTTCTTCGGCATGGGCGTGGTGGTGGAGCGGGCGTCCGAGGCGGAGGCGTTTGCCGCCCAGGGTCTGGACGGCACGTTCGACCAGATCGGCAACCCGCCGCCGCCGCCCAAGCCGCGGCCAGTGGCCCGGCGCGCGGTTCGGCGGTATCGACGCCCGACGCAGTAGGTCTGTCCTCGTTGGCTCTCCCTCTCCCGCTTGCGGGAGAGGGCCGGGGTGAGGGGATCGCGCGATGCGGACGACAGCGCTTCGACTGGCGCCGCCACCCTCACCCCGACCCTCTCCCGCCGGCGGGAGAGGGAGAAGAGTGTAGGACCTCCAGCACCGCGGCCGCGGCAAGCTCGGAGGGCAGCTCGCCGCCGCTGGGGCGCAGGCTGGCGATCACCTCGGCGAATGCCGCGCGCTGCGTCGCCGCGCGCGCCGGGTCGCGCAGCAGCGACAGCACCGTGGCCGCCAGGCGCTGCGGCGTGCAGTCCTCCTGCAATAGCTCCGGCACCACTTCCCGGCCCGCCAGCAAGTTCACCATCGCCACATGCGGCACCCGGATCATCCGCCGCGCCATCACTGCAGAGACCGGGTTCACCCGGTAGGTCACCGCCATCGGCACCCCGGCCAGCGCCAGCTCCAGCGTGGACGTGCCCGACTTGGTCAGCGCCGCCGCCGCGGCCGCATAGGCGTCGTGCTTGTCGGCGTCCTCCGTCACGATCAGCGGCTGCACCGCCCAGCCGGCGGCAGCCGCCTGCACCACCCCGGCGACAGCCGGCGAGACCGGAACCACCGGGACCAGATGCGGCAGCTCGGCCGCCAGCAGCGCCACCGTGGCGCCAAACACCGGCAACAGGCGCGGTGCCTCGCTGCGGCGGCTGCCGGGCATCAGCACCAGCACCGTCGCGTCCGTCGCCAGGCCGTGGCGGGCGCGGAACCGGGCGGCGTCGCCACCGCCCGCGCCCGACTGCACCACGGGGTGGCCGACGAAACGCGCAGGCAGGCCGTGGCCAGCGAAATAGCCTTCCTCGAACGGCAACAGGCATAGCAGCGCGTCCCACAGCCCGGGGAAGCGCTTCACCCGGTGCTCCCGCCAAGCCCACACCTGCGGCGCCACGTATTGCACCCGCTTGACCCCGAGCGGGGCGACCCGGCGCAGCACGTGCAGCCCGAAACCGGGCGAATCCACCGTCACCACCACGTCCGGCTTGCGCGCCGCGACGTCGGCCACCACCGAGAGCAGGCGGCGCCGCAGCAGGCGGATGCGCGGCAGGATCTCCACCAGCCCCATCACCGCCAAGTCCCGCATCGGGAACAGGGTTTCCAGGCCCTGGGCGATCATGTTCGGGCCGCCAACCCCGGCGAAGCGCACCCCCGGCTCGGCCGCTCGCAGCGCGGCCATCAGGCGGCCGGCCAGCACGTCCCCGCTCGCCTCGCCGGCGACGAGGTAGACCAGCGTCAGGGCGCGGCCCCAGGGCGGAGCACGACGCAGGGCGGCGGCGCGGCCGGGTAGTCGTGGTGGTTGCGCACCGCCCCGTCCTCGCGCACCCGCGCCAGGGCCGCGGGGTCGAGTTCGGCGTGCAGCCAGCCGGGGGTGTCGAGCGGGAGGCGGCAGACCACGCCGTCATCGGCAAAGCCCCGGTCGACCGGGCCGAACACGGCGGCATAGCCCCGATTGCGGTCCAGCGCGGCGATCCAGGGGGCGTCGCCCACCGTCGTCACCACCGCCACGAAGCACTGGTTGGCCATGGCGCAGGCGCGGGCGGCCAGACGCACCCGGTTGAACCCGGCGAGCGTATCGGTGTCGGTGGGCACCAGCAGCAGCCAGGCGCCCGCCTCCACCTGCGCCCGGGCCAGCGGCGGGTGCTCGATGTCGTAGCACACGCAGACGCCGATGCGGCCCCAGGGGGTCTCGAACACGGCAGGCGGGGCGCCGGGCGAGACGCCCCAGAGCTCGGACTCGAACCGGGTGACGCGATGCTTGTCCTGGAACGCCACCGCGCCACCCGGCGAAATCAGCGGCGCGTGATTGACCACCCTGCCATCGCCCATGCGGACCGGCATGGAGCCGCCGAGCAGCCACACGCCATGCCGGGCCGCTGCCTCGCGCATGATGTCGAGCACCGCGTCATGCTGGTCGCAGCCGGCCGCCAACTCCGCGGCGAGCGAGGGCAGGGGGGCGGCGATGGCGTCCAGGCTGGCATATTCCGGCAGCGCCACCAATTCGGCGCCCGCGTCGGCGGCTTCGGCGAGCCGGGCATCGAGCACCGCCGCCCAGCGCGCCCGATCCGGATAGCGGCCGACCTGATACTGCAGCAGCGCCAGCCTCACGGCAGCGGGGCGCCGGAGAGCGACTTGATCCAGAAATCGAGCGTGTGCGGGGTGGACTGCGGCTCGCCGCGGTCGGGCCAGGTCATGGTGCAGGCGACGCCGGGCATCGGCACATAGCCGCGGCGGCGCCAGAACGCGTCGTTGCCCTGGTGGTCGGCGGGGCGCAGCGGGTGGTCGGGCGGCCGGCGCACGGAGCAGAACACGGTGAAGTCCGCCGTCGACACCGCCCGGGCGTGGGACTCGCGCAGCTCGAAGAGGCGCACGCCCAGGCCTTTGCCGCGCCACGCCTTCAGGATGACGCCTTCACCGAAGTAGAAGAACCGCCCGACGTCCCAGCCGCGCTCGCGGAACGGCGCCTGCACGTTGTCCGACTCGTCGCCGAGCGGCAGGCAGGTGGCGGCGCCGACCGGCTGCCCGTCCGCGGTGGCCAGGAACAGCGCGGCGCGCGGGTGCGGCAGGTAGCTCGAGATGTACGCCTCGTGTTCGGGGTTGCCCTGGTAGAGATAGGGCCAGTCGTAGAACACGGCGACGTGGAGCCGCTGGAACGCCGCCAGGCCCTCGCGCATGGCCGCGCCGGTGAAGGTTTGGATGCGGATTTGCGGGTCGTGTGTCATGAGGCTCCATAGGTGCCATCAACCGGAGGCGCAACCGCATGGCGGCGGACCATTTTTGTCACGTGACGACGCAGCAGGCGGTGGACGCTGCGGCTGGCTGGCTCGGCGGCGAGCCGTTCCTGCATTGCTGCACGGAGGCGCAGCTCAGCTTCGTGCTGGGGCGGCATTTCGCCGGGCGGAGCGGGCTGCTGGTGGTACGGTTCGACCCTGCGACGGTGGACGGCCGCATCGAGTGGGAGCGCAGCGAGCCCGACCAGGACCCGTTTCCGCATCTCTATGGGCGGCTGCCGCTCGCAGGGGCGGTGGTGGAAGCGGCTCCCTCTCCCGCTTGCGGGAGAGGGCTGGGGTGAGGGGACCGGTGCGTTTGCGGCGGCGCGTTTTACCTGGCGGCTTCCACCCTCACCCCGACCCTCTCCCGCCGGCGGGAGAGGGAGAACCGTAGAGCACCTTAGGGTCCACCAGCGGAGTTGTGATCGTCTGCAGTGTCCCATCCCGCACTGCGCGGTGGAAGCAGCTCCGCTGGCCGGTGTGGCAGGCGGCGCCCACCTGCTCCACCAGCAGCAGCAACGTGTCCCCATCGCAATCGAGCCGCAGTTCGCGCAGGGTCTGCACCTGGCCCGAGGTCTCGCCCTTGCGCCACAGCGCCGCGCGGCTGCGGCTCCAGTAGCAGACGCGGCCGGTCGCCAGCGTCTCGGCCAGCGATGCGGCGTTCATCCACGCCAGCATCAGCACCTCGCCGGTGTCGTGCTGCTGCGCTATGGCGGGAACCAGGCCGTTCGCGTCGTAGCGGATCGGCAGGTCAGGCGTTGGCACGCATTCCCTCCAACGCGGCGGCCAAATCCGCGATCAGGTCCGACGGGTCTTCCAGGCCGATGTGCAAGCGCGCCACCGGCCCGGCGAACGGCTTGCCGCCGGCCGTGCGGGTGATGTGGCCGGTGGTGGGGATCGCCAGGCTCTCGAACCCCCCCCAGGACGCGCCGATGCCGAACAGCGCCAGCCCGTCGATCATGGCATGCATCTCCGCCTCGGTGACGTGGGGCTGGAACTCGATCCCGAACAGGCTGCAGGCGCCGGTGAAATCCCGCTGCCACAGCGCATGCCCCGGCGCCCCGGGCAAGGCCGGGTGCAGCACGCGGGCGACTTCGGGCCGGCCCTGCAGCCATTCCGCCACTTCCAGGCCGGATTGCATCTGCCGCTCCAGCCGCACCGCAAAGGTCCGCGCCCCGCGCAGCGCCAGCCAGCAATCATCCGGGCTGGCATACTGGCCCAGCAGCATCGCCGTCTCCCGCACCCGCTGCCAATCCTGCTCGGTGTTGACGGTGATCCCACCCAGCATCACGTCCGAATGGCCGGCGACATACTTGGTCAGCGCCTGGATCGACACGTCCACCCCATGCGTGAAGGGCTGGAAGGAGCGGATGCCCCAGGTGTTGTCCAGCATCACCGTGAGCCCCTTGGCATGCGCCACCCGTGCCAACGCCGGCACGTCCTGCACCTCGAAGGTGTGGCTGCCGGGGCTCTCGGTGTAGAGCACGCGCGTCTCGGGGCGGATCAGCGCGTCCAAGGCCGCCGGGTCGATTTCGGCGTCGTAGTAGGTGACCTGCACGCCCATGCGGCGCAGCACCTCGTCGCAGAAGTGGCGCGAAGGGCCGTAGACGTTGTCGGGCATGAGGCAGTGCTCGCCGCTCGACAAGTATGTCAGCAACGGCACGGTGACGGCGGCCAGCCCGGTGGAGACGATCTGGCAATGCGTGCCGCCCTCGATCTCGGCCACCACGTCTTCCAGGGCGTGATGGGTCGGGCCGCCCGCTATGCCGTAGAGCGGGCCGCGCCCGAGACGGTCCTCGGATTGGTGGATGCGGTCCTTGCAGGTCGGGTAGAGCATGGTCGAGCCGCGATGCACCGGCGGGTTGACGAAGCCGTGGACCTTGGTTCCGGCGCGCCCGGTGTGGGAGAGGCGGGTGGTCGGCGAGCGGGGGGGGCGGTCGGTCATGCGCCAGTGGCCTTTTCGGTGGTTGGGTCGGCGCCCCATTCTGACCAGGAGCCGTCATACACGGCGCCTTCCGGCAGCCCGGCGCGGCGCAGCGCCATGGTGATCACGGTGGCCGACACGCCGCTGCCGCAACTGGTGACGACCGGCCTGGCGCCATCCACGCCGGCGGCGGCCAGCCGCTCCCGCAGCGCGCTGGGCGGCAGGAAGCGGCCGTCCGAGCCGAGCAAGTCGGAGTAGGGCAGGTTGACCGCGCCGGGAATGTGACCCGGCGCGACACCCGGCCGTGGTTCGGGGCTGGAGCCGGCGAAGCGCGCCGGCGCCCGTGCATCCAGTATCAGGGCGCTGGTGGCTTTCATGTCGCCCAGGCCGCGCAGCCGCTCCGCCCGGAGCCGCGGGGTGAAGGGCTGGGGGTTCGCCGGCGCGGGTTCGCCGCTTTGGGTGGGCTGCCCCGCCGCGCGCCAGGCGGCCAAGCCGCCATCCAGCACGGCGACGCGGTCATGGCCGAACAGCCGCAGCATCCACCAGGCGCGGGTGGACCACATGGTGCCGTTCTGGTCGTAGCACACGACGCGGGTGGCATTGCCGACGCCGAGCGCTCCGATCAGGCGGGCGAAGCGGCCCGGCGCCGGCACCATGTGGGGCAGGGCGCTGTCCACATCGGCAATCTCGTCGACATCGAAATAGCGCGCCCCGGTGATGTGAGCCTTGAGGTAGGCCTCGCGGCCGTCGCCGCCCTGGGTCGGGAGGTATTTGGTCGCCTCCAGCACCACCAGGTCCGGCGCCTCAAGCTCCGCCGCCAGCCACTCCGCCGTCACCAAGTCGTCCATGGTCAACCCTCCAGGGCCAGGGAAATACGGCGGTTCTGCCGCCCCTTGTTCTCTATCTTGAGCACGCGCACGCCGCCGACCTGCCCGGTGGAGCCGACATGGGTGCCGCCGCAGGGCTGCAGGTCCACCGGGTGCGCCGCCAAGTTGCCCGGCCCTGGGCCGATCCGCACCAGGCGCAGCCGGCCCGAGCCGCGCGGCGGCTGCACCGAGAGCGTGCGGACCAGCTCCGGATTGGTGTCCAGCACGCTCTCATCCACCCATTCCGTGCTGACGGCGTGGTCGGCCGCCACCAGGGCCTGGAGCTGGGCTGCGATCTGCTGCGCCTCGGGCGGGGCGGCGAGGTCGAAATCCAGCCGGGATTTCTCCGCCCCGATCTGCCCGCCGGTGACCGAGGCGCCGGGGAGCACGCTGCACAGCAGGTGTAGCGCGGTGTGCATCTTCATGTGGGCGAGCCGGCGCGGCCAATCGACGGAGGCCTCGACGCTGCCGCCGATTGGGGGCGCTTGCCCGTCCAGGGGGAGGATGATGGCCTCACCCTCGCCTTTCACCGCCTCGCCGACTGCGGCCCGGCCGCCGTCCCAGACCAGTTCCCCGGTATCGCCCGGCTGGCCGCCGCCGCGCGGATAGAACGGTGACTGGTCCAGCACCACGCCGCCGGGCACGATCGCGGTGACCCGGGCGCTGGCGCGGCGCAGGTTGGCGTCCTCCAGGTAGAGCCGGACCGTCATGCCGCCCACTCCTGCCGCAGCCACTCCCGCTTGGAGGCGAACCACAGCAGGGCGATGGACGTGATCGAGTTGTTGTACTGCCCGGCCAAGGCGTTCTGGATGGTCGACTGGGCGTCCAGCACGCGGATGCGGATGTCTTCGTTCTCGCTCGCGAGGCCGCCGAAGCCGGCGATGCCCTGCGCGTCGGCCGCAGGCGCCACCACCCGGCCGGCGAAGATGGTGACGTTTTCGTCGGACCCGCCGGCCGACAGCACGAAGCGGCCGATGCGGTGCAGCCGGTCGGTCGCCAGGCCCATCTCCTCCTGCATCTCGCGCGCGGCGGTCTGCTCTTCGGTTTCGTCGTCGTCGGTGAAGCCGCCGGGCACTTCGAGCATGATGGGCTCCACGCCCGCCAGCAGTGCCGGGAAGCGGAACTGCTCGATCATGACCAGACGGTCGAGCGCCGGGTCGTACGGCAGTACGCCCACGGCATGCCCGCGCAGCCAGACTTCCCAGGTGCGTTCGCCCGACATGGTGTTGTCGAAGCGGCGGTTGCGGAACCGCACGACGTCGAGCTGGGTGCGGCGTTTCCAGACCGTCTCGCGGGCTTCCACCACCAGGGCGGGCGGTGCACTCGGGTCTGGCTCGGTGGCTGGCATTGGTCAGACTTACCCGGCTTTACGGCGCGTGTAACCTGTACGCCGCGTATGTCACCGTCCTTGGAACAGCAAAGACGCCCGCCTGCTGACCCAGCGTTAAGCCGCGCGCGCCGGCTGTAGCATGCGGCGGATTTGCGCGGCGCCGGCAGAGCCCTTCAGCGACTCCCGCCACATCGTCTCGGCGATGCGCTGATGGGTCGCCACGGCCTCTTCCGCCCCGGTGATCATGGCCACGCCGGTCTGCACGCTGGGCAGCCCGTCGGCGCGGAACGGGTTGATCGCCAAGGTCGCCCGGTCCCGCGCGCGGAGGATCTTGAACGAACTGGTCGGCTCGGTATGGGGCAGGACGCCGAATTGGAGGCCCATCGGTTCAGCCTCCATCATGTTCGCGATGTTCGCGATCTCCGTCGCAGCGACCTGGCGGCAGCGGCGGCGAAGCGGCTCCGGCATGTCGACGGACGCGGCGATCCCGCCTTCGAGCAACCGCTGGATGCTGGCGGTCGAGATGATGGCGATGATGCCAGGCCGACGCATGGCATACGTCCGCTTGCGCGCAGCCATGATGCCCTGCACCTGCTCGATCGTCGCTCGCAGATTGTTCCGCTCGGCCTCGGTTTGCTCGACGGATTCGTCATAGGCTTCCGCCAGCACCGCATCGAACGCGTCCGACGTGGTGAGGTAGCAGAGCGGCCCGAACACCTGCAGGATCTGGTCCGCCGATTCTTCGGTCTGCCGGATGCGCTCGAAATAGCCGACGGGCCGGTTGTAATACTCGACCCCGATGCCGAGCAGCGACAGCGGCGATATCTTGAGCAGTTCGGCCAGCCGCTTGACCGTGTCGAGCTTGATGACCTCGCCTTTTTCATAGCGGTAGAGCGCAGCGCGGGACACGCCGAGCCGGGCCGCAATTTCTTCGGCCCGCAGCCCGGATTCCAGCCGGTACGCCCGAAGTTGCTGCCCTATCTCGGTAAAACGCATACTGCAGTACTCCTCACGAGCCGAACGAAACTCCATGTTCGCGCCAGGACAGACACGAAATCCAGGCGATTGGGCATCCTATGTGGAAGGCACTTCGAGTCACAATTAGACTAGATCAGTTTTCTTGCCGCGCATCAATCACAGTGTAGCCAAAAGGAAAATGTTACAAGCGATACCCCGGCCAATGCGGTCTCAGGCGGTGAGGCGGCATTGCACCGCGCGTTAACAACCGGGCAGGACAATCCTGCTTGCAAGCCAAACCTACCACCGTCTTCACCCCTGCGCCTGCATGCGATTGGCCAGCTAAACATCGGATCACAACCATGTATTTGCCGTCGGCGCAGCACTCCAGCATAATCTACCATCTAATCCTTAAACAAAAGTTAGCGGCCTTGCAGGACATCTCAGCATCCTAGCCTTCATCACAGCGCGGCTGCTGCAAGCAATCCCGGTGTTGCTTGTCGTGGGCCTGATCGCCTTCGCCTTGTTCGCCTTCGTCGGCGATCCGGTGAACATCATGCTTGGCACGTCCTACACGCAAGCCGACCGCATTCGGGTCACCCACCAACTCGGCCTCGACCAGCCGTTCCTGGTGCAATACGCCCGCTTCATGTGGGCCGCCCTGCATGGCCAGTTCGGGGTCAGCTACCGCTTGGCCCGGCCGGTTTCGGACCTGATTGCCGAGCGCCTGCCCGCCACGGCGGAGCTTTCGCTGGTCGCAGCCTTGCTGGCGCTGGTGATCGGCGTGCCGGCGGGGGTGTATACCGGCATCTACCGCACCGCCTGGGGCTCGCGCCTGATCATGGTGCTGAGCTTGCTCGGGGTGTCGTTGCCGACCTTCCTGATCGGCATCCTGCTCATCCTGGTGTTCAGCGTGGAGCTGGGCTGGCTGCCGTCCTATGGGCGCGGCGCCACCGTGGATATTGGCGGCTGGACCACGGGGCTGCTCACCCTCTCGGGGCTCAAGGCGCTGGTGTTGCCGGCCATCACCCTGGGCCTGTTCCAGCTCACCCTGATCATGCGCCTGGTACGGGCGGAGATGCTCGAGGTGCTGCGGTCGGACTACATCAAGTTCGCCCGCGCCCGCGGCTTGCCGAACCGGCTGATCCACTTCGGCCATGCGCTGAAGAACACGCTGGTGCCCGTCATCACCGTCGCCGGGCTGCAACTGGGCGGCATCGTGGCGTTCTCCATCGTGACCGAGACGGTGTTCCAGTGGCCCGGCATGGGGCTGTTGCTGGTGCAATCGATCCAGGTCGGCGATATCCCGGTGATGTCCACCTATCTGCTGCTGGTGTCCGTCCTGTTCGTCGTGATCAACCTGGTGGTGGACCTGCTGTATTTCGCCGTCGACCCCCGCCTGCGCGTCGGCCGTGGGCGATGAGCACCACCGCGGGCCCCCGCACCGCGTTCGGGCGGGCGCTCGACAGCGACCTGGCCTACGCCTTCCGCCGTTCGCCGGTGGCCATCCTCTCCACCGCGATCGTGGTGATCTGCGTGGGCGCGGCGGCGCTGGCGCCCTGGGTCGCGCCCAGCAACCCCTACGACCTGGCCAGCCTGAACCTGATGGACAGCTTCCTGCCCCCCGCGTTCGCTGGCGGCGGCACGATGGCGCACCTGCTCGGCACCGACGACCAGGGGCGGGACCTGCTCTCCGCGATGATCTACGGCGCCCGGCTGAGCCTCGAAGTGGGGTTGTCGGCGGTGCTGTTCGCCATGGTGGTGGGGGTCGCGTTCGGCCTGCTGGCGGGCTATGCCGGCGGGGTGCTGGACGCCATCCTGATGCGGGTGGCCGACGTGCAGCTCACGTTCCCCGCCATCCTGATCGCGCTGCTGGTGGATGGCGTGGTCTCGGTGGCGCTGCCCTCGGGCCTGCATGCGCGGCTGGAGATCGCGGTGCTGGTGTTCGCCATCGGCATCAGCCGCTGGCCGCAATTCGCCCGCACCGTGCGCGGCTCCACCCTGGTCGAGCGCGGGCGGGACTACGTGCTGGCCGCCCAGGTGATCGGCCTGTCGGGCCCGCGCATCATGCTCAGCCACATCCTGCCCAATGTGCTGGGGCCGGTGGTGGTGATCGCCACCATCAACATCGGCCTGTCGATCCTGGACGAGGCCACGCTGTCGTTCCTGGGCGTGGGCCTGCCGCCGACGCAGCCCTCGCTCGGCACGCTGATCAGGGTGGGCAACGATTTCCTCTATAGCGGCGAGTGGTGGATCACTATCTTCCCGGGGGTAATGCTGGCGGCGCTGGTGCTGGCGATCAACCTGCTCGGCGACTGGCTGCGCGACGCTTTGAACCCTCGCCTGCGGTAGGCGGGGGCTGATAGAGGACCCGGATGACGAGTTTGATTCTAAAGGTCTATGACGGGTTCAAGTCGGTGGGCATCGACGACGAGACCGCGCGCAAGGCCGCCGGAGCGCTGTCGGAGCACCAGCGGCAGACGGACGACCTGGGCCGCGACGTGCGTGAGCAGATCGGCGAGCTGCGTGTCGAGATGAACCAGCAGATCGGCGAGCTGCGTGTCGAGATGAACCAGCAGATCGGCGAGCTGCGTGTCGAGATGAACCAAAGGTTTGTCGAGGTTGAGCAGGGCTTTACCAATCTTGAAGCCAAGATCAACCAGCGCTTCTCCGACTCCGAAGCCAAAATGAACCTGCGCTTCTCTGACCTGCGAACCGAGCAACTTATCGTCCGCGCGATCATGGCTATTCTACTCGCCGGCGTTGCTTCTCTGGTGCTCAAGGCCTTCTTCTGACCCGCCTCGCCGCCTACCCCCCACGCCCATGACGCCCCTTCTCGAACTGCGCTCGGTCTGCGTCGAGTTTCCGACCCGGCGCCACACCCTCACCGCGCTCGACCGCGTGTCGCTGAGCATCGCGCCCGGCGAAATCCTCGGCGTGGTGGGCGAAAGCGGGGCGGGCAAGTCGCTGATGGGCGCGTCGATCATCGGCCTGCTCGAGCCGCCGGGCCGCATCTCGGGCGGTGAAATCTGGCTCGGCGGCCGTCGCATCGACCAGTTGGCGCCCGAAGCGATGCGGCGGGTGCGCGGGCGGCAGATCGGCGCCGTGTTCCAGGACCCGCTCACCACGCTCAACCCGCTCTACACCGTGGGCCGCCAACTGGCCGAGACTATCCAGGTGCATCTCGGCCTGTCCGACCGCGACGCCCGCGCCCGCGCCCTGCAGTGGCTGCGCGACGTGGGCATCCCCGCCCCCGAGGAGCGCATCGACGCCTACCCGCACCAGTTCAGCGGCGGCATGCGGCAGCGCGTGGTGATCGCGCTCGCCCTCTGCGCCGAGCCGCAACTGGTGATCGCCGACGAGCCCACCACGGCGCTGGACGTCTCGGTGCAGGCGCAGATCATCGCCCTGCTGCGCCGCCTGGCCCGCGAGCACGGCACCGCCATCATGCTGGTGACGCACGACATGGGGGTGATCGCGGAGACCTGCGACCGGGTGGCGGTGATGTATGCCGGCCGCATCGTGGAGCTGGGCAGCGTGGACAGCGTGGTGCACCGCCCGGCGCACCCCTATACCGAGGGGCTGATGGCCTCCATCCCCAAGCTTGGCGCCCGGCTCGGCCGGCTGCCGCAGATCGACGGCGCCATGCCGCGGCTGGGCGCCATCCCGCCCGGTTGCCCGTTCAACCCGCGTTGCCCCCGCGTGTTCGAGCGCTGCCGCACCGAACGACCCGGCCTGATGCCGGCGCGCGACAACCTCGCCGCGTGCTGGCTCTACGCCGAGAGCGCGCATGGCTGACGGCGGCGGCGTGGTGCCGGTGCTGCAGGCGGAACAGGTGAGCCGGTGGTTCGACGTGTCCAAGCCATGGCTGCAGCGCACCTTGTCGGGCAGTGGCCGCCGGCGCCTGCTGGCGGTGGACGAGGTGAGCTTCACGCTGCCGAAAGCCACCACCTTCTCGCTGGTGGGCGAGAGCGGCTGCGGCAAGAGCACGGTTGCGCGCCTGGCGGTGGGGCTGTATCGGCCGTCCGCCGGACGGGTCCGCTTCGAGGGGCAGGATTTGTCGGTCGCCCGCGCCCAACCGGCGTTGCGGCGGCGCATGAACATGATCTTCCAGGACCCGTATGCCTCGTTGAACCCGCGCTGGCGGGTGGCCGCCATCGTGGCCGAGCCGCTGCGGGCGTTCCACATGGCGCGGGGCCGGGCGGTGGCGGAGCGGGTGGAGGCGTTGCTGCGCCAGGTGGGGCTGGGGGCGGGGGACGGGGCGAAATACCCGCACGAGTTCAGCGGCGGTCAGCGCCAGCGCATCTCCATCGCCCGCGCCTTGGCCTCCGAACCGGACTTCCTGGTGTGCGACGAGCCGACCAGCGCGCTCGACGTTTCGGTGCAGGCGCAAATCCTGAACCTGATGCGCGAGCTGCAGAGCCGCCTTGGGCTGACCTACCTGTTCATCAGCCACAACCTGGCTGTGGTGCGGCAGATGTCGGACCAGTTGGGCGTGATGTATCTGGGCCGCATCGTGGAGCAGGGCCCGGCGGAGACCATCTTCACCACGCCGCGGCACCCCTACACGCGCATGCTGCTGGACGCGATCCCGAGCCTGGAGGCGACCGCCGAGCGCGGCGTCCGCCCGTTGCGCGCGGCGGGCGACGTGCCGAGCCCGATCGCGCCGCCGCCGGGCTGCACGTTCCACCCGCGCTGCCCGTTGGCCAATGAACGTTGCCGGGTCGAACGGCCGGGCTATACGCAGGCCGGCGGCGTGGCGGTGGCGTGCCACGCGGTGGCGGAGGGGCGGGCGGCTTAGAGCATGATTGCTTCTGATAGGCGAAGCAATCATGCTCTAACTCTTTGTTTGAGAGGCTGATTCACGCATCAGGTTGTTTCAACCTGATGCGATCAGGCTCTAGCTTCGGATGCAAGGTGGGAACATGGAGGACGCGCGATGCTGACCATTCACCACCTCGGGCACTCGCAATCCGAGCGGATCGTCTGGCTGTGCGAGGAGTTGGGCATACCCTACGAGCTGAAGCGTTATGAGCGGGACCCGGTGACGATCCTGTCGCCGCCGGCGCTGCGGGCGCTGCACCCGCTCGGCGCGGCGCCGGTGATCGAGGATGACGGGCTGCTGCTGGCGGAGTCGGCGGCGATTACCGAATACATCATCGTCAAGCATGGCGGCGGGCGGTTGCGGCTGGGGCCGGATCATCCGGAGTATGCGTCGTTTCTGTATTGGTTTCATTTCGCCAACGGCAACCTGCAGCCGGTGATGGGGCGGTCGATGATGGTGAACCGGGCGGGCTTGCCGCCGGGCCACCCGATGTTGGCCGCGATCCAGGGCCGGCTCGACCGGGTGATGGGGCTGGTGGAGGCGCGGCTGGGCGAGGCGGAGTACCTGGCCGGGAGCGAGTTCACCGCGGCGGACATCATGAGCGTGTTCTCGCTGACCACGATGCGGCTGTTCCAGCCGGTGGATTTGGCGGCGTATCCGGGGGTGTTGGGGTATTTGCAGCGGATTGGGGCGCGGCCGGCGTATCGGCGGGCGATGGCGAAGGGGGACCCGGATTTGGCGCCGCTGCTGACGTGATCGTTGGCTAGCTCGAGCGTTACAGCAACGGGCCGAGCGGCAGCAAGCCGGTCCGCTGCAGGACGGCATGCTCGTGCTTCAGGGCCTCGAGCGTGTGTCCGGGTCTGCCTGGTTGCTCACCCGAGCGCCGGACCTGTCCCGGCCCACCGGCCACCGCCCTCCACGTGCCGTAGGTCCGACGGCGGCAGCAGGTCGTCCGGCGTGATCGGCCGGCGTAGGATCACGAAGTAGCTCACCGCCGCGAACACGCACATGACAGCGCCCACGATTAACGCTGGCACGAACGATCCGGTGATCTGCACGATGAAGCCGGTCACGATTGGGGCCAGTGCGCCGCCCAGGTAGCCGCCAAAGTTCTGCAGCGAGCCGAGCGAGCCGGTGCTGTTGGCCGGGGCTGCAATGCTGACCATCGCCCACGCGCTGGTGGTGGCGACTGTGCCGCAGAACATGGCCCCGCAAAGGCAGGCGACGGCCACCGTGTTGCTCGCGATCAGCGCCGTTACGACCACGAATGCGGCCTCGCCCAGCATTGCCATGCAGAGCGGGAACTTCCGGCTGTCGATGCGCGACAGGCCCCGCGCCATCAGCCAGTCGATCAGGAACCCACCCGACACGCCGCCGAACACCGCGAACACGTAAGGGATGGCAGCGATCCAGCCGGTGTGGCGTAGGCTCATGTGGCGGCCCATCTCGAGATAGCTGGGCAGCCAGGCATTGAACAGCCAGTTGACGTAGATCACGCCGAAGTAGCCCAGCACCATGCCCCAGGTGGTGCGGCAGCGGAACAGCCGCCGCCACTCACCGAAGGTCACCGTGCGAGCGGGCTCGGGCGCGTCGCCGGCGGTGCGGTAGTGGTCCTCCTCGGGCGTCAATGCCATCTGCGCCGGGTCGCGGTAGAGGGCGTACCAGAGAACGGCCGCGCCGATGCCCAGCACGCCCATGATGACGAACATCCAGCGCCACCCATACAGCAGCATTAGCGTCGTCAGCAGCGGCGCCGCAATGCCGGTGCCGAGAGTCGAGGCGCTGTTGAAAATGCCGGACGCGCGGCCGCGGTCGCGCGCGTTGAACCAGTCGCGCACCACGCGGCCGCCGGTCGGGAACTGTGGGGCCTCGCCGATGCCCAGCAGCACGCGCGCCGCCGCGAATTGCACGACGCTGCCGGCCAGCCCGCACAGCAGCTGGGCCGTGGACCAGATTGCAAGTCCTCCGGCTAACAGCCGCCGCGGCCCCAGCCGGTCGATCAGCGGCCCCACTGGCAGCTGCGCGAAAGCGTAAGCCCACAGGAACGCCGACAGCAGCAGCCCCATGTCGGACACCGACAAGTTCAGGTCGTGGCGGACGAGTGGGTTGGCGATTGCAAGCGCCGCGCGGTCAATGGTGTTGATGGCACCGCTTAGCACGAGCAATGCAAGCCCAGAGCGCTGCACGGAGCGCATTCGTGGCGTCGTGGTCAGAGTCGTGGACATCGCGGTCTCCCCTGCGGCTCTTGGCGGCTTCATAGTAGGCTGCCCGGTTTGCAAGCCCGGCGCTACAGAAACCCCGGTGCCTGGCATGCAAAGGAAGGTCTGGATGCGTCGTGGCCGGGATCAGTGCGAGCCGCTGATGTCCCCCTATGGGTGGTTGTCGCTCCAGACCAGACGGTCTGCTTCTGGCCAGAACGAGTGCGAGGAAGAACTTCATGGGGGGCGCTTTCCAACATGCTTCAGCTCGGCATCCTAGATATCGTGACAGTCGCGCAACCTAACGTCGTCGCGACAGCCAATGCCGCTTAGCTGTTGCCGATCAGAATTCCCACCGCCAGCACGATGGCGCCCCCCAGCATCACCTTGGCCATCGCGGACACCGGCGCCGTTTCCATGTAGCGCCACTGGATCCAGGCGATCGTCGCCAGCTCCACGAACACCACCGCAATCGACAGCCCGGTGGCGGTCCAGAACGCCGGGACCAGGTAGGGCAGGGTGTGGCCCAAACCGCCGGCCATCGTCATCAGCCCGCATACCAACCCGCGCAACACAGGCGTGCCGCGGCCGGAGAGCTTGCCGTCGTCGGCCAGGGCCTCGGCAAAGCCCATCGAAATGCCGGCGCCGATCGACGCCGCCATGCCGACCAGGAAGGTGTTCCAGGTCGAGTGGGTGGCGAAGGCGGCGGCAAACACTGGCGCCAAGGTGGACACCGAGCCGTCCATCAGCCCGACCAGGCCGGGCTGCACGATCTGCAGCACGAAGCGGCGGCGGGCGTCGCCATCCTCCCGCTCGCGCACGTCGCCCGGCAGGTGCTTGGCCACGATAGTACCCGCGGTGTGCTCGTGCTGCGCCTCGGCCGCCGCCAAATCGCCCAGCAGGCGGCGCACGGCGGTGTCGGTGGTGCGGCCGGCGGCCTCGGCGTAGAAGCGCGCGGCGTCGCTCTCCATCTGCCGGGCATGGCGGCGCACCGTGTCCACCCCCAGCGGCCGCACCTGCCAGACCGGGCGGCGCGAGACCATGCCCTTGATGTCCTCCCGCCGGATCAGCGGGATATGGGTGCCGAACCGCTCGACATAGGTGTCGATCAGCAGCTTGCGGTGCTCGCTCTCCTCGTGCGCCATGTCGGTGAACACCCTGGCGGTGTCGGGATAGTCCTCCCGCAGGTTCTCGGCGAAGTCGGCGTAGACGCGGCCGTCCTCCTCCTCGTTGCTGATGGCGAGGGCAAGGATGTCGCGTTCCGTCAGTGACTCGAATGCTCGCATGCGCGAGACATGGCGCCGAACTCTGTATAGATCAAGTCACGCGGGCGGAACTGAGAATGCTTCTCAGTGTCGGAAATGGCGCATGCCAGTAAAGACCATGGCAATGCCTGCCTTGTCGGCCGCGGCGATCACGTCGTCGTCGCGCAACGAACCGCCGGGCTGGATCACCGCGGTCGCCCCCGCCTCGACCAGCGCCTGCAGGCCGTCGGCGAAGGGAAAGAATGCGTCCGAGGCGGCGACGCTGCCTTCCGTGAGGCGACCCGGCAGCCCCGCCGCGCGGGCCGCCTCCGCCGCCTTCCAGCCGGCGATGCGCGCCGAATCGACCCGGCTCATCTGCCCGGCGCCGATGCCCACCGTCGCGGCCTCGCGCGCATAGACGATGGCGTTGGACTTGACGTGCTTGCAGACCCGGAAGGCAAACAGCAGGTCCGCCAGCTCCGCCTCGGTCGGCGCCCGCTGGGTGACGACGCGCAGCATGTCGGCCGTCACCCGGCCGTCGTCGCGCGTCTGCACCAGCAGCCCGCCGGCGACGCTGCGCAGTTGCAGGCCGGGTGCCGCCGGGTCGGGCAGGCTCCCGGTCAGCAGCAGGCGGACGTTCTTCTTGCGGGCAAGCGCCTGAAACGCCGCGTCGTCGGCGGCGGGAGCGACCACCACCTCGGTGAACAGCCCGGCGATCCGCTCCGCCGTGGCGGCGTCCAGCGGGCGGTTCATCGCCACGATGCCGCCGAATGCGGAGACCGGGTCGCAGCGCAACGCCAGGTCCCAGGCTTGCGAGAGGGAGGGCGCGGAGGCGACGCCGCAGGGATTGGCGTGCTTGATGATGGCGATGGTGGGTTGGGCGAACTCGGCCACGCATTCCAGCGCGGCGTCGGTGTCGTTGAGGTTGTTGTACGACAGCTCCTTGCCCTGCACCTGCCGCGCCGTGGCGACGCCGGGCCGGTTTCCGGTGGCGTAGAAGGCGGCGCGCTGGTGCGGGTTTTCGCCGTAGCGCAGCGTCTGCCGCAGCGTGCCGGAGACGGTGAGCCGGGGCGGGAAGGTCTCGCCCTCGCGCGCGGCGAACCAGGCGGCGATGGCGGCGTCATAGGCGGCGGTGCGGGCGAAGGCGGCCGCGGCCCATTGGCGGCGCAAGGCCAGGCGGGTGCCGCCCGCGGCCAGCGCGTCGAGCAGGGCGGGGTATTGCGCCGGGTCGGTGAGGACGGCGACGTGGTCGTGGTTCTTGGCCGCGGCGCGGATCATGGCGGGGCCACCGACATCGATGTTCTCGATGCAGTCGGCCTCGGCGGCGCCGGCGGCGACCGTGCGCTCGAACGGGTAGAGGTTGGACACCAGCAGGTCGATCGGCGCGATGCCGTGCGCCGCCATCTGCTCGCGGTGGGTGGGCAGCTCGCGGCGGCCGAGCAAGCCGCCATGGATCTGCGGCACCAGCGTTTTGACCCGGCCGTCGAGGATTTCGGGGAAGCCGGTGTGGTCGGAGACGTCCTTCACCGGCACGCCCGCCGCGCGCAAGGACGCTGCCGACCCGCCGGTGGAGAGGATTTCCACGCCCTGCGCCACCAGGGCGCGGCCGAGCGGCACCAGGCCCTCCTTGTCGGAGACGGACACTAGGGCGCGGGTGATGGGGACGAGGTCTGGCACGGGCATGCCCGGCGCTTAGCGCTGCTGGCCGGCGGGCGCAACCGGCGTGAAGCTGCCACCGCGGCACAGGCCGCGAGCACCGGAGCGGCATACTCCCAGGCTCGTAATTGGGAGCCGGCTCGGAGAGAGTGGTGCAATGCAAAAGCGCATTTCACCCTACGCTTGCTGCCTTCACCGGTCAGCGGGGTTCCCCCAACCGGCATCGCGCTTTCGAGAATAGGTGTCGACTTTCGCCAGATTGTCCGCGAACTGCATGAAGGGCAGCTTCATCTTCCAGTATGCATGCGCGACTGGCGCAAAGTGTTCGGGATGATCAAAAAAGCCTATCGTCAAATACAGTTCGTCTGGCGCACCCTCATCCTTGTAGCCGATTGAGGTCCCGCAGTGTGCGCAGAAGGTGCGAGTGACCCCCCTCGTCTTCGAAAATGAGGCGGGTGTCCCTCTCAGAAGGACAAATTGGCTTGGACGATACCCTACCCAAATCGTCAGCGGCGCCCCAATCGCGCGACGGCAGTCGTCGTCGTGGTCGTGGCAAATCCAGAACGGCTCATCATGCAACTCCGCAGTGATTGCACCGCAGAAACACGCACCACATTCGATTCTGGCAGACATCTCCGCTCCCTTGGTCAGCCACGCGACTCGGTGTGGCGGACCTAGCCGAACTGCCCGTCGGCATCGCACCACGCGCGATTTTCCGAGGCGCAGCGGTCTACCCGCCGTGATACCGCTTGAACCACTCGACAAACCGAGGAATGCCCACGTCCAGCGGCGTCGTGGGTGCATAGCCGGTCAACTCGGCGAGCTGGTCCACGCAGGCCCAGGTCTCGATCACGTCCGCCGCTGGCCGGGGCACCACGCGGGTGAGCGCGGGCCGGCCGAGCGACTGCTCCAGCAAACCCACCAGCCGCGTGACGGGTTCGCTGCGGTTGTTGCCGATGTTCAGGATACGTGGCTCGGCAGCGGGAGGCGGCCGGCCTAGCACGCCGACCACGCCGCTGACGATGTCGTCGATATAGGTGAAATCCCGCTTCAGCGCGCCGCCCTCGTAGAGGGTGATCGGCTCGCCCACCATGATCGCGCGGGCGAACCCGTAATAGGCCATGTCCGGCCGGCCCCAGGCGCCATAGACCGTGAAGAACCGGAGCCCGGTCTGCGGGAGCTGGTAGAGATGCGCATAGGCGTGGCTGAGCAGCTCGTCGGCGCGCTTGGTGGCGGCGTAGACGGAGGTCGGCTGGTCGGCGGATGAGCCGTCTTCCCGCAGCGGGAACTCGACGCCGAGGCCGTACACCGAAGACGAGCTGGCATACACCAGGTGTCGCAGCTCCGGCAGGCGCCGCGCCGCCTCCAGCACCACCAGGTGGCCCATCACGTTGGACTGGACATAGGCATACGGGTTGACCATCGAGTAACGCACACCCGCCTGCGCCGCGAGATGCACCACGTGGGTGATCCCGGGCGACCCGGCGGCGATCGCCTCCATCGCCACCCGGTCCGACACGTCGGTGCGATGCAGGGTGAACGCCGGGCCGGCCAAGCGCGCCACGCGGGCCTCCTTCAGCGCCGGGTCATAGTAGTCGTTGAAGCTGTCGACCCCAATCACCTGCGCCCCAGCCGCGAGCAGGCGCTCGGCCACGTGGAAGCCGATGAAGCCGGCGACGCCGGTCAGCAGAACGATCACCCTGTGCTCCCCCTCCGGCCATCCACGTCGTGTGCCGATTACAGTGGCATGTGACAAGGGGGCGCTTCGGCGCGCTTTATGGGCCTCGATCTCGGGCCGGGAAAGGTCGGGCGTGGCGGGCGCTGGATCAAGCCTGCCATCTGCGCCAGGATGCGCCATGGGTTTTGCATCGCTCTACCATCATGGCTTTGTTCGCGTGGCGGCGTGCACCATCCGGTCCACCCTGGCCGACCCGGCCGCGAACGCCAGCGCGGTGATCGCTGCTGCCCGCGCCTGCGCCGCCGAGGGCGTGGCCGTGGCGGTGTTCCCGGAACTCTGCGTCTCCGGCTACGCGCTGGACGACCTGCTGCTGCAGGACGCCGTGCTGGACGCGGTGGAGCGCGCCATCGCCGCCATTGCCACGGCGAGTGCGGAGTTGCTGCCGGTGCTGTTCGTGGGCGCGCCGCTGCGCCACGCCGGGCGACTCTATAATAGTGCAGTCGCCATCCATCGCGGCCGTGTGCTGGGGGTGGTGCCGAAGGTGCACCTGCCGAACTACCGCGAGTTCTACGAGCGGCGCCAGTTCGCAGCCGGCAGCGAGGCGCCGGGCGACAGCATCACGCTCGGGGGGGAGGCGGTGCCGTTCGGCAGCGGGCTGCTGTTCGGCGCCAGCGACCTGCCGGGGCTGCTGATCCATGCCGAGATTTGCGAGGATTTGTGGCTGCCGATCCCGCCGAGCAGCCAGGCGGCGCTGGCAGGCGCCAGCGTGCTGGTGAACCTGTCGGCCAGCAACATCACCATCGGCAAGGCGGAGACGCGGCGGCTGCTGTGCCGCAGCCAGTCGGCGCGCTGCCTGGCTGCCTATGTCTACGCGGCGGCGGGGGCGGGCGAGTCCACCACCGACCTCGCCTGGGACGGCCAGGTGTCGATCTTCGAGAACGGCGAGACGCTGGCGGAGAGCGAGCGCTTCCCGCTGGAGGGACAGACGGTCACTGCGGACGTGGACCTCGACCTGCTGCGGCAGGAGCGGGCGCGGCAAGGCTCGTTCGACGACAACCGGCGGCATGCGGGGGACAGGACCGCCTGGCGCGTGATCCCGTTCCGGCTCGGCCCGCCTGGGGGGGCGCTCGGGCTGCGGCGCCGGGTCGAACGGTTTCCGTTCGTGCCAGCCGACCCGGCGCATCTCGAGCGGGATTGCTACGAGGCCTACAACATCCAGGTTTCGGCGCTGGTGCAGCGGCTGCGCGCCACCGGGATCGGCCGGGTGGTGATCGGCGTGTCGGGCGGGCTGGATTCGACGCAGGCGCTGATTGTGGCGGCGCGCGCGTTCGACCTGTTGGAGCGCCCGCGATCGGACATCCTGGCCTTTACCCTGCCCGGTTTCGCCACCGGGGAGACCACGCGCGGCCATGCCTGGGCGCTGATGCGGGCCCTGGGCACGACGGCGCAAGAGCTGGACATCCGCCCGGCGGCCCGGCAGATGCTGGCCGACATGCACCACCCGTTCGCGGACGGCACCCCGCAATACGACGTGACGTTCGAGAACGTGCAGGCCGGGTTGCGCACCGACTACCTGTTCCGGCTGGCGAACCAGCACGGGGCGCTGGTGATGGGCACGGGGGATTTGTCGGAGAGTGCGCTGGGTTGGTGCACGTATGGGGTGGGCGACCAGATGTCGCACTACAACGTCAATGCCGGGGTGCCGAAGACGCTGATCCAGCACCTGATCCGCTGGGTGGTGAGCAGCCGCCAGTTCGCTCCGGCGGTGGGCGAGACGCTGAGCGCGATCCTGGCGTCGGAGATTTCGCCCGAGTTGGTGCCCGTCGAGTCGGGTCAGCCGCCGCAGAGCACGGAGCAGGTGATCGGGCCGTACGAGCTGCAGGATTTCACGCTGTTCTACACGCTGCGCTACGGGTTCCGGCCGTCGCGGATCGCCTTCATGGCGCTGCAGGCCTGGGGGGACGTGGCGCGGGGCGCGTGGCCGCCGGGCTTCCCGGAGGAGCGGCGCCGGCACTACACGCTGGGCGAGATCACGCGCTGGATGGAGGTGTTCCTGCGGCGGTTCTTCGCGTTCAGCCAGTTCAAGCGCTCGGCGATGCCGAACGGGCCGAAGGTTTCGGCGGGCGGGTCGCTGTCGCCGCGGGGAGACTGGCGGGCGCCGTCGGACAGCAGCGCCGCGGCGTGGCTGGCGGATTTGGCGACGGTGCCGAAGGAGGGGTGACGGCCTTGGCCGCGGTCGAGTTCCCTCTCCCTTTGGGAGAGGGCTAGGGTGAGGGGCCGACCCCCTAAGGTCGCCGGTTTGGCGGCAGCTTCCCCTCACCCAACCCTCTCCCAGAGGGAGAGGGCTTTTAGGCCCGGCGGGAGCGGGGTGGTTTACGCGGCGAGCTGGTGGGCGTCGCCGTGCGACCAGAGCAGGCCCGCCTCCGAACCGGCAGTCACCGGCGTGGCGTAATACGCGTCATCCGGCAGCAGCACCGCGGCTTCGCCGCCATCCGCCAGCGCGAGCGCAATCCGCACCACGGTGCCTTGGTATTCCACCGCGGTCACCCGGGCGGGCAGGCCGTCGCTCGGCGCGCCCAGGCGGCAGCGGTCGGCGCGGACCGCCACGGTGCCGGCCGCGCCGGTGAGCACGTTGTGGCCGCCGATGAAGCGGGCGACGAAGGCACTCTGTGGCCGCTCGAACACGTCGCGCGGCGTGCCGGCCTGGCGGATTTGGCCGTCCTGCATCACCACCATCAGGTCGGCCAGCGCCATCGCTTCGTCCTGGCTGTGGGTGACGTGGATGAAGCTGATCGCCAGGTCGCGCTGCAGGCGCTTCAGCTCCTCACGCACCTTGATGCGCAGGAACGGGTCGAGCGCGGACAGCGGCTCGTCCAGCAGCAGCACCTTGGGGCGATTGATCAGCGCCCGCGCCAAGGCCACGCGCTGTTGCTGGCCGCCGGAGAGCTGCGCGGGCAGGCGGGCGGCGAAGGCGGACATGTGCACCAGCTCGAGGTATTCGTGCGCCCGCTTGTGTCGCTCGGCCTTGGCGACGCCGCGCATCTTCAGGCTGAAGGCCACGTTGTCGAGGCAGTTCAGGTGCGGGAACAGCGCGTAGGATTGGAACATCATCGCCGTGCCGCGAGCCAGCGGCGGCTTGTCGCCGACGTTTTCGCCGCGGATCAGGATGTCGCCCTCCGAGATCGCCTCGTGCCCGGCGATCATGCGCAGCGTGCTGGTCTTGCCGCAGCCGCTGGGGCCGAGCAGGCAGCAATAGCTCGCAGTCGGGATGCGCAGGGAGACCGCGTCGACCGCCACCGCCCCGGCATAGCGTTTGGTGACGCCAATCAGTTCCACATCGAAGCGCGGGTCCATTAGGGTGCTCCTACTTTCAAACCGGCGCGCGGCGTCGCTGCAGCCGGGTCATGACGAGCAAGCCGACGCCGATCAACAGGAACGACACCGTGGTGGTGACGGTGCCGAGCGCGAACAGGGTGGGCGAGGTGGCGGAGGAAATCAGCGCGTAGATTTGCAGCGGCAGCGTGTTGCGGCTGCCTATGGTGAGGGTGGTGCGGGCGTATTCGTCGTAGGACAAGGTGAACGCCCCGATCGCCACGCCGATGATGCCCGGCAGCAGCAGCGGCAGCGTGACGTAGCGCAGGCGCTGCCAGGCGGAGGCGCCGAGATCGGTCGCGGCCTCCTCATAGGAGCGATTGAACCGCGCGACCACGGCGAACATGGTGAGCAGGCCGAACGGCAACGTCCATGTCAGTTGCGCGCCCAGTGCGGAGGTGAACAAGCCCATCGGCAAGCCGAGGAACTGGAAGCCCAAACCGATGCCGAAGCCGACCAGCAGGCTCGGCATGACGAGGCTGGCCACGGCCAAGTAGAACAGCGCGCCGGAGCCGGGAAAGCGGCGGCGGAACGCGAGCCCGGCGGCGACCGAGATCACCACCGTCAGTGCGCTCACCAGCAGCGCGAGCGTGATGGAGCGGCGGAACGCCACCGGGATGTCGGCCATTTGGCCCGGCTGCAGGATTTCGGCAAACCAATGCGTCGAGAACCCCACCATCGGGAACGTGACGCCGCCGTTCGGCCCTTGGAACGACAGCAGGTAGATCACCGCCACCGGGCCATAGAGGAAGATCAGGTAGGCGCCCATCAGCGTCGCCAGCAGGTAGAAGGTGTATGGCCGGCGTTCGCGCGCGCGGGGCATCAGCCGAGCAGCTCGCGGCGCACGTCCACCACGCGCATCATGGCGGCCACGACCAACGCCACGAACACCACCAGCACCATCGCGCTGGCCGCGGCGGGCGGATATTGCATGGCCTGGATTTCGGTGGACAGCTCGGAGACGATCGAGGCGCTCTGGCCGCCGCTCATCTGCCGCACGACGAAGTAGTCGCCCATCACCTGGGTGAACACCAGGATGGAGCCGAGCGCGATGCCGGTGCGGGACAGCGGGATCACCACCTCCGTCATGCTGCGCCAGCGGCTCGCCCCGGCGTCGCGCGCCGCCTCGAGCAGGGCGCGGTCGATCTTGCTCATGGAGTTGGCGATCGGGCCGATCATCAGCAGCGTGTAGAGATGCACATAGGTGAGGCAGACGGCAAAGTCCGAGTAGAGCAGGAAGGTCAGTGGCTGATCGATGAGGTGCAGCCTAAGCAGGATGGTGTTGAACGCGCCGTTGCGGCCCAGGAAGGGGATCCAGGCGATGGTGCGGATGATCGCCGAGGTCCAGAACGGGATGGCGCAGGCCAGGAACAACATCGCGCGGGTGGCCTGCGAGCGGATGTGGAACACCAGGAAATAGGCGACGTTGAAGCCGATGAAGAGCGTGATGGCCCAGACGATCAGGGCGAAGCGCAGCGAACTGACATACACGCGCAGGGTCGCCGGCGTGGTGAGCAGGTCGCGGTAGTTGTCGAGCAGGAAGGCGGGATAGATGCCGACGCGGTCGTAGTCGAAGAAGCTCACCACCAGGAACAGCAGGGTCGGCAGCGCGAACAACACCACCAGGATCAGAGCCAGCGGCGAGACTTGCAGCCAGGAGATCGCGGCCGGCGACAGGCGGACCCGGCGGCGGGCCGGCCGCCATGTGGCGCTGCTGCTGGCGAGCGCCGTCTCGCTCGGCATCAGGCGGCCTGTTCGCGCCCTTGAGCGCCCCCGTGAGCGCGCCCGGAGCCAGCGCGGCTGCGCATCAGCGGCAGGATGCGGGTGCCGAAATGCTCCATGCCGAGCACGAAGTCGTCGAACGTCATCATCACGCCTTCGACGCCGGGCACGGCCGCCACTTCGTCCAGCATGGCCGCGATATGCGCATAGGAGCCGACTAGCACGCCCTGGTTGGTCGGCAGCGCCTCGCCGCCCATCAGCTTGCGTTTTTGCGGCTGCGAGAACGGGTCCTTGTTTGGGTCGTCGCTCGCCTGCTCGTCGCGCCAGGCGATCGCCTCTAGGTCGATGCCGGCTTTGTAGTGCTCCCACTTCGCCATGGCCGCTTCGTCGGTTTCGTCGGCGATGATCATGGTGAGGATCAGCGCGCTGCAGGGTCGGCCGCTCTTTGCCGTGGCGGCGACCAGACGGGCCACACTGCTGGCCATGGCGGTGGGCTGGTTCACGCCGAAGGAGTTGCAGAAGTTGTAGTCGGCATGCTGGGCGGCATAGCGCGTGCCGGCGTCGCTCTGCGCCGCGCAGATGATCGGGATGGGTTTCGAGGGCAATGGGCTGCAGCGGCAGTCGTCCATGGTGAAGAAGTCACCCTTGAAGTTGGACCGCCCGGTGGCCCAGAGCTCGCGCATGATGGTGACGTATTCCGCGCAATATTCGTAGCGGCGGCGGTAGTGCTCGGCGCCGGGCCATAGCCCCATCTGTGCGTATTCCGCGCGCTGCCAGCCGGAGATGATGTTCACGCCGAAGCGCCCGCCGGAAATGCTGTCGATGGTGACGGCCATGCGGGCGGCAATCGGCGGCGGCATGGTGAGCACGGCGCAGGTGGCGAACAGTTGGATGCGGCTGGTGACGGCCGCGAGCCCCGCCATGAGGGTGAAGCTCTCGAGGTTGTGGTCCCAGAACTGCGACGGGCCGCCAAAGCCATGCAGCTTGATCATCGATAGCGCGAAGTCGAACCCGAAGCCCTCGGCCTTCTGGACGATGGTCCGGTTGAGCTCGAAGCTCGGCATGTATTGCGGCGACGTGGTGGAGATCAACCAGCCGTTGTTGCCGATCGGGATGAACACACCCAGTTTCATGAGTTAGGCTGCTCCTTCAGGAGGTGATGAACTCGTTCCAACGCCGGGTCAGATAGCGGTCCTCGTCCATCACCGAGTTCCAGACGGCGATATTGCCCATGCGCTGGTCGAACGAACCGCCATCGCGCGAGCGGCCGGCATGTTCCATCAGCTTGCCGAACGGGTCATGGATGTCGGTTGCGGCGGGTTTGCCGCCATACCAGTAGTCCCACTCGGCGGGGCTGAGATATTTGCGCGCGTTCTCGGGCTGCGCGGAGTAGTAGCCCTCGCGCGCGATAAAGGCGCCGGGGAAGCCCGAGCAATACCAGTTCAGATATTCGTAGGTCGCGTCCAGCTTCATGCCGCTGACATGCTTCATGATGCCGAAGTTGAAGCCCCAACCGCGATAGCCCTCCTTGAGCGGCTGGAACACGCAGTCGATCCCGCGCGTCCGCACGGCGGTGACGGCGGGCGACCACATGGACTGGATCACCACCTCGCCGGACGCCATCAGGTTCACCGATTGGTCGAACGAAGACCAGAAGGAGCGGAACTGGCCGGATTGCTTGATCTCGGTCATGAGCCGGACCGTCTTGTCGATCTCGTCGCGGGTCATGTTGCCTTTGTTGGCGTATTTGATGTCGCCGCGGGCTTCGACCGCCATGGCCACGTCGATCACGCCGACCGTAGGATTGTCCTGCAGTGCGGCCCGGCCCTTGAAATCGGGGCTGATGAGGTCGGCCCAGGTCGTCACTGGCCGGCCGGTGAGATCGGGCCGAATGCCGAGCGTGTCGGCATTGGTGATGGTGGGCACGCTGTTGAGGAAGTCGGTGGGCCCTGGAGCAAAGGCTTTGCCGGATGCGTCCGTGGCGTAGAGGATCGTGTATGGCGCCACACCTTGGGTCGAGGCTTTGCGCCCATCGGCGTATTCGCTGCGGGTGAACAGCGGCAACGTCTTGTCCCACTGGCCGAACTTGGCCACGGGGATGGTTTGCAGGATGTCGCGGCCGATCAGGTATTTATGGTAGGGCAGGCTGATGTCACCCACGTCGATGGCGCTGTTCTGCGACAGGAAGCGGTTCAGCAGGTCGGCGCTTTCCGACGCCTGCATCGTCACCTTGAAGCCAAGGTCCTTGCTGGCTTGCTCGCCGATGGCGGGGATCGCGGTGACCGGCTGGCCGGCGTGACGGATTTCGATGTCCTTGATGGTTTGCGCCCAGATGGTCGGGAAGCCGCGTATGGCGCCCGAGCCGATGGCAGCGCCCGTTGCCGCCGACCCGGCGGCAAGCAGGCGGCGGCGCGAGAGTGCAGGCGCGGACTCGTCTGTCATGCTGGGCCTCCGAGAACGGGTTCGAGAGATGCAACGAAATGGCGCGCGTATCGGGCCCGGCGTGCCTGAAGGATGGAGCGCTCGCGGCAGACCGTACGTCAACCCAGGAAAGCGGCGGCAAAGCGGATGCCGGGCCGCTTCTGCCGAAGAAGCGTGTCGCTGCCGCTGTGGATTGAAGCAGTGCGCCTAGGCTTTAGGCAGATGCCGCTCTACGTCGCCATGACGCCGCAAGCACTCGAACAAACTCTTGCTTATGGCACGAGCAATGCTACCCCTGCGCCATGTCGATGAAAGCAAAATGTTGATGCCCACAGCGAGGCCTACAGCCGCGGCGCCAGCTCGCGACGCAGTCGCATTCGCGGCGGGGCGCCGTGCGCGCAGCCTGAAGTTGCCGCTCGAGGCGCTGAGCGTGCTCTCGGTCGCGGTGATGGTGGCGGCGTGGTGGACGGCGTCGGCGACGGGATTGGTGCGCGAGGACTTGCTGCCGTCGCCGGCGGCCGTGTTCGCGGCGCTGGTGGACGTGGTGACGAACGGTTATCGCGGCACGACGCTGTGGCAGAACATCGCCGCGACACTCGGGCGCCTGCTGGGCGGCTTCGGCTGTGCGGCGATCGCCGGCGTTCCGCTTGGCCTCTGGATGGGCTCCAACAGAGTGGCGAACGCGGCGCTCGATTGGATCATCCAATTCATGCGCCCGCTGCCGCCGCTATCCTACATGATCTTGCTGATCCTTTGGCTCGGCACCGGCGACCTGTCCAAGGTGGCGCTGCTGTTCCTCACCGCGTTTCCGATCATCGTTTCCGCTGCTGCGGCCGGCGTGCGCGGCGTGAAGCGGCAGCGGGTGCAAGCGGCGTTGGCGTTGGGCGCGAGCCGCGCTGCCGTGTTCCGCCACGTGATCTTGCCCTCGGCGGCACCCATGGTGTTCACCGGGCTGCAGATCGCGCTGGCCGCTGCATTCTCGACCGTGGTTGCGGCAGAACTGCTGGCGGCAAGCGACGGCTTGGGCTGGATGGTGATTTCAGCCAGCAATTTTCTACGCAATGACATCATCATCCTATGCATTCTCCTGCTTGGCTTCTTAGGGATTGCCTTGACGAGCTTGCTGCGGCTAGCAGACCGAACATTCATTCATTGGCGAGGGCGGGAGTGACTCGAGCTTGGCCGTCTTGGGCGATCACGCTGGCTGCCATGATCGTGGTGGCCGCACTTTGGATCGGCGTGACCAGTGGCGGCCTGGTGCGCGACTTGTTCCTGCCGGGCCCGGTCGACGTGTGGGACGGCCTGATGGAGCTGCTCCAAGACGGCTACAAGGGCCGGCCATTGCTCGAGCATATCGGGATCAGCCTGTTCCGCGTGCTGACCGGGTTCCTCTCCGGCGCTGCAGTCGGCACGCTGCTGGGCTTAGGCATGGGCTATATGCCGCGGCTGAACGCGATTGCCGCGCCGTTCATCGAGTTTCTCCGCCCGCTGCCGCAATTGGCTTATCTCGTGCTGCTGATCATCTGGCTCGGCATCGGCGAGACCAGCAAGATCACCATGCTGTTTCTCGCCGCGCTGCCGGTGTCCGCGATCGCGGCGCGGGACGGTGTCGCCAATGTGCCCGGCGAGCGCATCCGGGTGGCGGTGGCGCTGGGAGCGAACCGCTGGCAGGTATTCCGCCACGTCATCATGCCGTCGGCGCTGCCGGAAATCCTGGTGGGCGCGCGGCTGGCGGCTGGCATTGTCTACGGCACATTGATCGCGGCCGAGATCATCGCCGGGTCGGATGGGATCGGCTGGATGATCGTCGACGCGGGCCGCTTCCTGCGGTCCGACTACGTGTTCGTCGGGATTTTCATTCTCGGCCTGACTGGGATTGCGATCGACCGTTTGCTGGTGCTGCTGGAGCGCCGCGCCGTGCACTGGGCGGGCCGCTGACGGCCCATTATCAAGGAGTAGAGTTGCGATGAGCTTCCATGTGACGAGACGAACTGCGTTGGCTGCGGCTGGCGCACTGGCGTTTGCCGGGCGCTCCCGCGCGGCGACTCCTTCGGTGGTCAATGTCGGGTTCTTCACCGAAACCAAGCCGACCATGCTGGCCAAAGGCGAGGGGTGGTTCGAGAAAGGGACCGGCGGCAAGATCAACTGGATCGAAGTGGGCAGCGGCGCCGACATCAACACTGCGATCACCGCCGGCAGCGCGGATTTCGGGCTGTCCATCGGCTCCTCGCCCGTCGCGGCGGGCATTGCGCAAGGCCTGCCCTATCAGCTCATCGGGATGGTGGACAATATCGGCCCGGCGGAAGAGATGACGGTGCGCGCGGCGGCCAACATCAACAAGCCGGCGGACTTCAAGGGCAAGAAGGTGGCAACGCCGTTCGGCTCGACCAGCCATTTCCGGCTGCTGGGCTTCCTCAAGACCAACGGCCTGACCGAGCGCGAGGTCACGGTGCTGGACATGAAGCCGCCGGCGATCGTGGCGGCATGGAGCCGGGGCGAGATCGACGCGGCTTACGTTTGGTCGCCGGCGAAGAACAAGCTGCTGGCGGACGGCGGCAAGGTCTACCAGACGTACATCGCGCTCGACAAAGCGGGCTATGTGATCGCGGACTTAATCGTGGTCCGCGACGGATTTGCGGAGCAATATCCGGACTCGGTGACGGGCTTCCTGCGCGCCTATGGCCGCTCGCTGGCGATGTATCGCGACAAGCCGCAAGAAACCGCGGAGTTCGTGGCGAAACAAGCCGGCGTCACGCCCGATGTCGCAGCGGCCGACATGAAGGAATACGATTTCGTGCCGCTGAACGAGCAGGCGTCGGACGATTGGCTCGGCGGCACGGTGGCCAAGCCGGGCAAGTTCGCCCACGTGCTGAAGAGCACGGCGGACTTCCTGGTCGAGCAGAGAAGCATCAAGCGCGCGCCCGGCGTGGATGCGTTCCAAAAGGCCACCAATGCCACGTTCCTAAAGAACGCGCTGGCTTGATGGCCTTCGTGCAGTTCGCGGACGTCTCGGTGCATTACGGCACCGGGCCGGCCGCGGTTCGCGCGCTCGAGCGGGCCGACCTGAGCTTCGGACGCGGCGACTTCATCTGCATCGTGGGGCCGTCCGGTTGCGGCAAAACCACCATGATGCAGACGCTCGCGGGCTTCCTCGCGCCGACGACGGGCGTGGTGCGCGTGGATGGCGCGGCCGTGACGGCGCCGGGCCCGGAGCGTGGCGTGGTGTTCCAGCAGCCGGCGCTGTTTCCCTGGTTGACCGTGGCCGCCAATGCGGGTTTTGGCCCACGGATGACGGGGGCGCCGCGCGACGAGGCCAAGCGGCGCGTGGAGCAGTGGCTGCGCACGACGGGACTGTGGGAGTTCCGCGACCGCTACCCATACGAGCTTTCAGGCGGCATGCAGCAGCGCCTCGCGATCGCCCGCGCGCTGTGCAACGAGCCGAAAGTGCTGCTGATGGACGAGCCGTTCGGCGCCTTGGACGCGCTGACCCGCGAGCGGATGCAGGAGGAACTCCACGCCGTTTGGCGCCGCACCGGCATGACGGTTGTGTTCATTACCCATAGCGTCGAGGAGGCGGTGTATCTCGGCACGGAAGTGGTGGTGATGTCGCCGCGGCCGGGGCGGATCGTTGCGCGCTTGCCGATGCCGTTCGCGCGGGATTCCGCTGGCGAGAGCATCCGCAGCGTGAAGAGCCGGACGGATTTCGTGGCGGCGCGGGAGGAGGTGCTGTCGTTGATCTGGTCGAGCGATGAGCATTAGAGCATGATTGCTTCTGATAGGCGAAGCAATCATGCTCTAACTTTTTGTTTGAGAGGCTGATTCACGCATCAGGTTGTTCCAACCTGATGCGATCAGGCTCTAGAGCATGATTGCTTCTGGTAGGCGAAGCAATCATGCTCTAACTCTTTGTTTGAGAGGCTGATTCACGCATCAGGTTGTTTCAACCTGATGCGATCAGGCTCTAGAGCATGATTGCTTCTGATAGGCGAAGCAATCATTCTCTACTTTTTGTTTGAGAGGCTGATTCACGCATCAGGTTGTTCCAACCTGATGCGATCAGGCTCTAGGTTTGCAGGGTTTCGCCCTGCACCCGGCTCACCGCTTTTTAGCGCGTCCAGTAGTCTAGCATCGTCATGCCGGCCAGCACGCTGAGCCAGGCGAAACCGAACGCAGCATAAAGCCGCAACAGCCCGGGCTGCAGGCGTACTTCCATCGAAAACAGCAACACCGTAAGCGCGCTGCAAATGGCCAGTCCTGCCTCGAGGAAGGAGGCGGTGCGGCCCGGAACGATGGTGCCGAGCAGCACGATGCAGATCAGGAAGCCCATCAGCGAGGCGGCGGCAAAGGTCGGCACGCGCATATGCGTCCAGATTTCGCGGCGTTCCTGCTCCTGGTTCATCGTCCCACCACGTATAGAATAGGGAACACCAAGATCCAGATCAGGTCGATGAAGTGCCAGTAGAGGCCGTAGATCTCGATCTGGTTCTGATGTCGCGCGAGGAAGCCAGGCCGGCTGGCTTGCCTCGTCAGCACCAGCAGGATGCTGATGCCAGTGATCAGATGGAACGCGTGCAGCGACGTCGTCACGTAGTAGAGGTCGACGAACAGATGCGCGGCCGGCTTGTCCGCCAGCGCGAACGGCCGGGCTAGGAACGGCATCATGTGTTCGTCGTAGTCGAGATAGTATTCGTAGCTCTTTAGCACGAGGAAGAGCGTGCCGAGCGCGGCGGTCGCCAGCATGCAACGCACCATCCAGCGTTGCCCGCCGAGCCGGGACAGCACGATGGCTCCCGACATGGTCAGGCTGGAGCAGATCAGCACGGCGCTGTTGACGGCGCCGATCCATAGCTTCAAGTGGCTGGCGGCGGCTCGCACGTCTTCCGGGTGCATGTAGTGCAGCACCAAGGCGCTGACGAACAGCCCGCCGAACAGCAACAACTCCGTGACCAGCCAACCCCACATACCCAACTCGGCGGCATGGCGCTGCTGCTCGACGTTGTCGAACTGCTCGTGGACCTCGACGCCCGTGGGCAGCCCGATAAGTTCAGCTCTCATCGGTGGCCGTGTAGACTGGATAGTCGTAGGGTTCGAAATCCACCATCGGGCGCACGTCGAAATTGTGCTTCGGCGGCGGCGAGGAGGTGGTCCACTCCAAGCCCTTGGCTTGCCACGGATTGCTCGGCGCCTTCTTGCCATACCACAGCGACCAGGTGAGATAGACCATCGGGAAGATGTATCCCGCGGCGAGAATGGTCGAGCCGGCGGACGACATGATGTTCAGCAACTGGAATTCCGGCGGGTAATCATGGTAGCGCCTGGGCATACCGAGGTAGCCCAGCAGGAACTGCGGAAAGAACGTCACATTGAAGCCGATGAAGATGAAGATCGCGGAGACGATGCCCCAGCCTTCCGGATAGAGCCGGCCGGTCACCTTCGGCCACCAGTAATGCAGGCCGCCGAGGAACGCGAGCACGGTGCCGCCGACCATGATGTAGTGGAAGTGGGCCACCACGAAGTAGGTGCCGTGGGTGTGCTCGTTGATCGAGAGCGTGGCGAGGAACAGCCCCGTCAACCCGCCCACCACGAACAGCCCGATATAGCCCATGGCGTAGATCATCGGCGTCTTCAGCCGGATGCTGCCTTTGTAGATCGTCGCGGTCCAGTTGTAGACCTTCACCGCCGAGGGCACGGCGACCGCGAAACTCAGCACCGAGAACACCAGCGCCGCCGTCGGGCTCTCGCCGTTGACGAACATATGGTGGCCCCAGACGAAGAACGTGAGCGTCGCCAGGCCGATGCTGGCATAGGCGATGAAGCGGTAGCCGAAGAGCTTCTTCTGCGAGAAGGCCGGCACGATCTCGCTGATCACGCCCATGCCGGGCAGCACCATGATGTACACCGCCGGATGCGAATAGAACCAGAACAGGTGCTCGAACAGAACGGGGTCGCCGCCGAGATTGGGGTCGAAGATTCCGATGTTGAACGCCCGCTCCATCACCAGCAGCAGCAGCGCGATGGTGATGACGGGCGTCGCCAGCAGGAAGATCATGCTGACAGCGTAATGGGTCCAGACGAAGATCGGCATGCGGAACCAGGTCATGCCCGGCGCGCGCATGGTATGGATGGTGACGATGAAATTCAGCCCGGTCAGGATCGAGGAGAACCCCACGACGATGACGCCGAGCAAAGCGGGAATGACGTAGGTGTTGCTGAAGGTGGTGCTGTAGGGCGCGTAGAAGGTCCAGCCGGTATCGACGCCGCCGATGATCAGGTCCGCCAAGGTGAACAGGCTGCCGCCGACGAACACGTACCAGCTCAGCAGGTTGAGGCGGGGGAAAGCCAGGTCCTTGGCGCCGATCATGATCGGGATCAGGAAGTTGCCGAAGGTCGCGGGGATGGAGGGAATGAGGAAGAACCAAACCATCACCACGCCATGGATGGTGAACAGCTTGTTGTAGGTGTCGCTGGTGAAGATTTGCCCGTTCGGCACCACGAGGGCCAGGCGCACCAACCCGGCGGCGATCGCGCCGATGATGAAGAAGGCGGTGATGGCCGCCAGATACAGCAGCGCGATTCGCTTGTGGTCGATGGTGAAGAACCACGAGCGCAGCGTATGTGCATCGTGCAGGTAGTCGGGCGGGCGGCCGATCGTGCTGCGCGGCGTGGAAGGCTCGCGCAAACTGCTGCTGTCGAGAGGGCTCATTGCGTTCGCTCCGCCGTTTGAACCTGTCGCGTGCCGGGCTGGATGGTCTTGATGTAGGCGAGCAGCCGGACGAGCTCATCCTCCGGGATCACGCCCTTGAACGCCGGCATCACCTGCTTGTAGCCGGCAATCAGGTTGTGGTCGGGGTTCAGGATCTTGTCGCGGATGAAGGTGTCGTCAGCCTTGACGACGTCGCCGCTCGCGAGCTTGACATCGGAGCCCCAGAGCCCGGCGAGCGAGGGCGCTTTCACCGCGCTGCCATCGCCGTGGCAGCCGCTGCAGCCGTAATTGGCGAACAGCGCATGGCCGGCATTGGCCAGGCTGATGAAGCTGCCAGAGCTTTGCAGCCATTTTGCATAATCCGCCGGCGTCATGATGGTGAGCAAGCCGTCCATCGCCGAATGGTCGGTGCCGCAGAACTCGCTGCAGAAGATCCGGTAGGTGCCGGGCCGGTCGGCGTTGAACCAGATCTGCGTGTAGCGGCCCGGCAACGTCTCCATCTGGATGCGCAGCGCCGGGATGTACAAGGAGTGGATCACGTCCTGGCTGATCATGTTGATCATGATCGGTTCGCCCGTCGGGACGTGCAGGTCGTTGATTTCCTGTTGCCCGCCAGGGTGCTGGAATTTCCACATCCATTGCCGGCCGATCGCGGCGATTTCGGTGGCGTTGGCCGGCGGCGTCTTGTGCACCATGAACATGGTGGCGCCCCACGCGAAGAAGATCAGCGTGAGCACGAACGGGATGATCATCCATGCGAGTTCGAGCGTGCGGTCGCGATCTTCGCGATAGGCCCGATTGACCTTGCGGCCATCGCGGTAGCGGATCGCGAAGAATGTGATGCCGATGAAGATCGGCACCACCAGCAGCAGTGTCAGCGCGGTGAACAGCCAGATGAGCGTGTCCGTTTCGCCTGCGCTGGCGGAGGCAGCGGCCGGCCAGATGGCAAGCGGGTAGTCGCTCGGGTTCATGGTGCAGTGTCCAGCGGATGGCCGATGATCAGCGCCATGGCCCGGTCGATCGGGATACGGCCATGCTGGTCATCGATCCGCGCATAGTTGTTGAGCAGTTGGTCTTCGGCCGCGCGCAAGTGCGACAGGTCCATCACGGGGTCGGCCTGCAAGTTCGGCGCTGGCGGCGGCTCGTGCGTGGTCTGCTGCGGCGTGAGCGCGGCCTGGCGGTGCTCACGCTGCGGTATGATCAAACTCTCGAAGCCGATCATCAAGAACACCATCAGGAACGCGATGCCGGCCAAGCTGACCAGCACGCGCGCCATCAAGCCGGGGTTCATGTCCGCCGTTTCGTGGCCGGCGGCGAGGGCAGGGCGGCTCGGCGGCGCTTGGTGGCGCCCGCGCCCATCATCCTCGGGCTCCAGCTCCTCCGTTCCTATGGCCGGTTGCGGCGCGGTGACGGCGGGCACGACGAAGCGAACGGCCACGGCCACGCCGCTGATCACCAGCGCCGCGCGAGCCGCCAGTCCGGCCAGCGCGGCCGCCGTGCTCCGGCGCTGTGCCGCCCTATCCGGCATGGCTTCGCTCCGCCCGCGGCAGCAGCAGCAGCATCAACCCGACCATCAATCCGCCAAAGCCGACCGTTGCAAGCAGGTCCGGCGCGGTGATGCTGAAGTGGCCGCGAAACGCCGGCGTCACCAGCCAAAGCGTCTCCATCCAGTGGGCCAGCAGCAGCATCGCCGCCACGCTCGCCAGTACGGCGGGGAGGCGCGCCAGGGCGGAGGGCAAGATCGCCAGCGCCAAGACCGTCGCCACCGCCGCGAACGCCACCGTTGCCGTGCCGCCGCCGCCGAGCCGCGCCTGATACCACACGATCTCTCCCGGCAAATCCGCCGACCAGATGACAAGGTATTGGACGAAGTGGAGGAAGCCCCAGAGCGCGAGCACGGCGGTGAGCAGCAGGGCCATTCCCTGGCCGGCGAACCGGGTGGAGCTGCGGACGGCAACCACAAAGGCCAGCAGGCAGCAGGCTGTACCTAACTCCGAGCTGATCACCAACAGCCCGATGGCCGACGAGTTCAGGCCCGGTTGCAATGCCATCACCCAGTCCACCGCCGCCACGCTGAGCAGACAGACCTGCAGCATGCAGCCAAGCACGGCCAGGCTCCGCCGCGGCTGCGCCGGCGTGCGGCTGAAGATTACGGCAAACAGCGACAACACGACGAGAATCACGATCATCCGAACGTCGAAGCCGCCACCGCCCGCCCAAGCCGGGGGCGGCGATCCGTCCAGCCCCGGCCGCCGAAACAACCCGTGCTGCAGCAAGAGCGGAAGGGCGAACAGGCTCACCACGGGCAGCAGCAAAACGGCCCGGCGCAACACCGGCAACACCGACCAGCCGACATAGCCGAGCGCTTCCTGCGCCAACACCAGCAGCAACGCGCCCGCCGGAATGCCAAACACCAGCAGCCAGCCCGCCAGATAGGACGGCATCACATCGGCGCCGCCGAGTGCTGCCAGCACCCATCCTGCCGCTGCCAGCACGCCGACCAGAAGGGTCGCGAGCGCCGCTTTCACTTCGCCGCCGCCAATTTCTCTTGGTCCGCCGCGGGCAAGCTGGCGATCTGGCTGCCCTGGCTCAACTGCAACGCGCGGATATAGGCGATGATGGCCCAGCGATCCGCCGGCGGGACCCGGTCGGCATAGCTATACATCGCGCCGTAGCCATCGGTGATCACGTCGTAGAACACCTGCGCCTTGGCGGTGCGCAGCGTGCCATCGACGAACGAGGGCGGCTGCGGAAAGCCGCGCTGCACGATCATGCCCTCGCCGTTGCCGGCGCGGCCGTGGCATGGCGTGCAGAAGATGTCGTAGCGCTGTTTGCCACGGTCCAGCAGGGCGGCGTCGATCGTGGTGGGTTCGGGCGCCGGGCCGTTTGGCTCGTCACGCGCCACCGTGCCGGGAACGGGATGGCGCATCGCGGTGCCGTCCTTGAAGAATGTCGTGCGGTCCCAATTGCGCAACGAATTCTGCGTATACATGTCCTCCCGCTTGCACCCGGCGAGCGCCGCCAGCAGCGCGGCAATTAGCAGCAGGCGACTCATCGTGGCACCCGGTGTACGTTGCGCGGCTGCATGGCGAGATCGGCGATGGCGCGCTCCACGAACGCCGGGTCGAAATCGTTGGTGCGGCTTTCCACGGCCAGGAAGAAGCGCTCTTCCGTCGCCCGAGTGAAGTTCGGGATGTTGAATGCGGGGTGGTTCAAGCGCGGCAACCGGCTGAACGCCAGCATGGCCGCCACCACCGCCAACGCCCCGACCAATGCCGCGAACGACACGCTCGGCACGACATAGGCCGGCCAACTGAAGAACGGCCGGCCGCCGATGTTGAAGCGATAGGACAGCATGGTGGCATAGCTGCACATGCCGAACATCACGGCTGCGCCAACGGCCGCACCGAGCAGCGCAAATGGATAGATCGGTTGCGCACGGTATTGCAGGATTTCGGCGGCGCCCCAAACGGGCGTGGGAGAGAACGCTTCCAGCCGCTCGAAGCCGCGGTCGCGCAACGCCTGCAACGCCGCCAGCATGGCTTCCGCGGTGTCGAACTCCGCGGCCACGCCCCAGAGCGGCGCGCCGGATGCGTGCTGCGCCCCCGTGTCGTGCCCCTCAGCCACGCGGCGCCACCAGGAACGAACGCCGCACCCCCACCAGCGACATCACCGGCAGGTAGCGCACCGCGAGCAACAGCAAGAACAGGAACAGGCCGATGGTGCCGACGAACGTGCCGACGCCGACTAGGTCCATCTCATAAGGATGCGCCATCGAGGGCAGGAAGTCGTGCTGCAGGGTGACGACGATGACGGTGAAATGGTCTGCCCACATCGCTACGGCGACCAGCAAGCCGACCACGAACAGCGCCGCGGCCGAGCGTCGCAGCGCTGGAATCCAGAACAGTTGCACGGGGATCAGCCCGCAGGAGATGATGACCCAGGCGGCCCAGGCATGGGCGCCGAAAAACCGCCGCACCATCACGCCGTGGTCGAAGCTGCTCCCGGTCAGCGCGGTCATGCCGAACTCCATGCCGTAGCAATACAGCATCGCCAGCCCAAGCCCGAGCAAGAGCGTGGCGAGCAGCGCGATATGCCGCTCGACGATGAGGTGCGACAGCGGGAACACGTAGCGCAATGTGACCAGCAGGGCGGACACCATGCCCACGCCGGCAAACAGCGCCGCCACCACGAAGATCACCGGCTGCATGGTATCGTGCCAACCCGGCTCGATGGTGCCGGCGAACATCACCGCGGCCCCGGTCTGCAGCGCCATCACGACGACGATGCCGCAGACGGCGAGCGTTTTGTAGGTGTGCCACCAGCGCTGCCACTGCCCGACGGAGCCGCGCCAGCCAAGCGCCGCAACACCGTACATGTGGGCCTTCAGCAGCCGCGTCCAATGGCCGGGCCGGCCGAACTCCCACTCCACGCGATCAATCGCCCGGTCCCGCATCGCGGCCAGATCCGGCAGCAGCCCGACGTACCAGAACGACAGGGACACGCCGAGGAAGCTGATGATGTCCACCGCGTCCCAGACCAGCGGGCTGCGGAATTGCGGCCATAGCAGCATGGTGTTGGGGTAGGGCAGGTTCCAGAAGAAGAACCAGGGCCGTCCTAAGTGGATGATCGGGTAGAGCCCGGCGGCCGCGGCGGCGATCAGCGCCATCGTCTCGGTGATGCGGTTCACCGCCCCGCGCCAGCGCGCGCCCAGCAACAGCAGCATCGCCGAGACCATCAGCCCGCCACAGGCAACCCCGATCCACCAGTCGTAGCCCACGATGTCCAGCGCCCAGGTGACGGGGATGTTGTTGCCCCAAACGCCCACGCCTTCGTAAAGCACGTCCACCAGGCAGACGACCAGGACGGCGATCAGCAGCAGGGAAAACGCGAACGCATACCACCAGCGCACGCCGCCTCCGTGGCCGAACGCCACGTCCGTCACGTCGCGCCCGGCGGTCGCCCAACTGGGTTCGCCGGGGGCCAGCCGCTCGCCCGGGGGAAGGGTGATGCTCATCGCGTTAGCCCGCCGTTGCTTGTTTGCCGGGCCGCGGAGCGCGCTCGGCCAGATAGGTGGTGCGCGGGCGCACGTTCAGTTCGCCGAGCAGGGCGTAGTTCCGGTCATCCGCGCGCGCGGCCGCCACCGCGCTGCTGTTGTCGTGCAGGTCTCCGAAGGTGATGGCGCGGGTCGGGCAAGCGCCCTGGCAAGCCGTCTGCACCACGCCGTCCGCGATGGAGCCATCACGCTTGTCCGCGTCGATGCGCGCGGTTTCGATGCGCTGGATGCAGTAGGTGCACTTCTCCATCACGCCGCGGCTGCGCACCGTCACCTCCGGGTTGTTGCGCAGCGAGATGCTGGGCGCCGTTCCCCCCGAATAATCGAGATAGTTGAACCGCCGCACCTTATACGGGCAATTGCCGGAGCAGGCGCGCGTGCCGACGCAGCGGTTGTACACCATCACGTTCAGGCCCTCGCCGTCGTGCAGCGTGGCCTCGACCGGGCAGCCGACCTCGCACGGCGCCTGCTCGCAATGCATGCATGGAACCGGCTGAAAATGCGTCGCCGGGGTTTCGGCCGGGCCTTCGTAATAGCGGTCGACCCGCAGCCAATGCATCTCGCGCCCGAGCGCCACCTGCTCGCGCCCGACCACGGCGATGTTGTTTTCCGACTGGCAGGCCACCACGCAGGCGTTGCAGCCGATGCAGGCGTCCAGGTCGATCACCATGCCCCAGGCGGTGCCATTGTCCTTTCGCGGCGGCGTGTACAGCGTTGGCTGCGACCAGCTCTGCGTCTCGCCGACGGGGGGTTCGCCCTCGTGTTGCACGCGAACGAAGTCGTGGCCTTCCATCGTGTTGTGGTCTTGCGTGGTGGCGAACGACATCGTCTGCCCGGTCTTGTGCAGGCTCGCGCCGCCGGCCGCCCAAGGGTCGTCGGTGCCGCGCAGCACGGACGCGTTGTAGCCCGCGCCCGCCGACAGCATTTCCGGCGCGTCACGGCCGTAGCCGAGCGTGAGCCCCAGCACCTGGTCCGCCTGGCCCGGCATGATCCAGACTGGCCCGGTGATCTCCGCCGCCGCCACTTTCACCGTCACGATGTCACCCGTGTGCAGGCGCTCGCGCGCGGCCAAGGCGGGCGCCACGAACACCGCATTGTCCCAGGTGATCTTGGTGAGCGGCTTAGGAAGCTCCTGTAGCCAGCCATTGTTGCCGGAGCGCCCGTCCCACACCGTCGGGTCGGGCCGGAACGCGATGCTGAGCGTGGCGGGCGGGGCGGGCGGCGTCGCGCGGGGCGGCACCAAGGTTGCGGTCTGCTCCGGCAAGGCGCTGTCGGCAACGAAGCCCGCGAGCAGCATGGCGTCCCATTTCGGCGCGAACGTGTCCGGCGTGTCGCTGCCCTGCCAATAGCCGCGCACCAGGTCGAGCGCGGACTTGGGCGCCGGGTCGATGAGCAGGGAGAGCACCTCGGCCGGCGTCTTGCCCTGGTAAAACGGATCGATGGTCGGCTGCATCAGCCCCACCGTGCCGTCGATCGAGCGGGCATCGCCCCAGGATTCCAGCGGATGGTTCAGCGGCACATGCCAGTCGCTGTGCAGCGCCGTCTCGTCCACCCAGGCGCCGGCATGGATCTTCATGGCCACGCGGGATAGCGCGGCGGTGAAGCCGAGCGAGCCTGGCGCGTCATACACCGGGTTGCTGTCGAGCATCACCAGGGTGGACACCGCACCCGTCTGCATCGCCGCCACCAGGTCGGCGATCGTCTCGCCGGTTTCCAGCGCCGGTGCGGTGTAGAACACGGTTTGCCCGGCATTGCCGAGCGCGGCATTCAGGCGATGTACCGCTTCCTGGATCGCCACCGGCGCCGAGCTGCCGGCAATCACCAACCCGGCGCCGCGATTGGCCTGCAACGCCGCCAATACCTGCGCGCGCCACGCCGCACTGGACGAACTGGGCGCGGAGCCGGACGCCGGCGCCGGGCTCGCTCCGCCCGAAACGTCTGCCAGCAGCCCCATCACCAACGCATGCAGGTCCGCCGGTGTGGCCACGAGGGGGTGGTCCGCCTTGGCCGAGGTCAGCGTCGGAACCGACCCGGCGTTGAACAGCGGCAGCAAGCTCCCCGCCTTGGCCGAGGCCGCGCGTGCCTGCACCCAGTCGCGCGACACGCCGACCTGGTGCGGCCCCGGGTCGAGGAAATCGCCCTCGAACGCCACCAGAACGCGCGCGCGCTCGAACCGCCACCGCGTCTCCAGCTTGCGCCCGAACGCCGCCTCGGCCGCCGCGTAGACGGGGCCCGAACGATCGGCCGCGGCATGGCTGTGCCAGTGCAGCTTGGGGAAGTCGTGCTGCATGGCCGCGATCTGTGCCCGTAGCGATGGCGAGCTGACAGGGCCGGTCAGCAGCCGCAAGCCCTCGCCGCCCGCCGCGCGCAATGCGGCAAAGCGGCCCAGCGTGGCGCCGCGGAAGGCTTGCCAATCGCTGTCTTCGTTCAGGTGCCGTACGCTTTGCGAGCGCCCGGGGTCGTACATGTCCAGCACGGAGGCTTGGCCGAATATGTCGGTGCCGCCGCGTGACCATGGATGCTGCGGGTTACCCTCGATCTTGAGCGGGCGGCCGTTGCGCGTCGTCACCAGGATGCCGTTGGCGAACCCGTCCAGCAGCGTGATGGAGGCATAATGGATGGCCTCGCTGGCCTGCACGCGCTCCGGCTGCGTCACCCAGGGCACTTCCTGCGAGCGCGAGTCGGGCGTCTGGTCACATCCTGCCAGCCCCGCCAGCGCGAACGAGGCGGCCATCAGGCGCAGGAACTGCCGCCGCTCCGGCCCGGCGGCGAGATGGCTCACGGCGCCATATTCCTTGTGCAGGAAGCGCCGGAACTCCGGCGTGTCGGCCAGTTGCTCGAGGCTGCGCCATTGCTGCGGCCGAAGCTTGGCGCCGGGCGTCACGCGGCTCATCGATGACAAATCGAGCAGTCGGACAGGCGCTGCGGCCCGGCGACGTGATTTTGCAGCACCAGCGCCGCACCCTTTGCCGCCTGGTCGTCCGGCGCCACCCATTCCATGTTCCAGACCTGGTCTGGCGTGCGCAGGTAGTTGGCGGGTGCGCGATGGCAGTTCAGGCAGAACTCCATGCGGAACGACTGCGCCGGGTAGGTGAGCTGCATGGTATCGACCGCGCCGTGACAACTCGAGCAACCGACGCCTTTGGCGATGTGGATCGAGTGATTGAAATAGACATAGTCCGGTAGACGGTTCACCCGCGTCCAATGCATCGGCTCGTTGTTGGCGTAGCTGTCGCGCACCGGCGCCAGCATGGGCGCTCCGGTCCAAATCTGCGAATGGCACGTCATGCAGGTGTGCGTCGGCGGCAGCCCGGCGGTGGCCTGCTGCTCCACTTGCTCGTGGCAGTTGCGGCAGTCGATGCCCAATTCGCCGGAATGATGCTTGTGGCTGAACGGCACCGGCTGCGCGGGCGCCACGCCGACGCTGCCGACGAAATAGCCATGCGACCAGAGGTAGAGCCCGGTGCCGCCGCCAAGCAGCGCGACGAAGACGGTGAGAATGACGAGGCGCAGGACCGCGTCCGCACCGGGGGCAAAGAGCTGCCGGATCTGCTGCTCACGGCCAGCGCTGGCAAGCGTGGTCGACATTAAGGCTTACGCATCGCGGAGCAGGCTGCAACACGCAGCTTGGCGAGAGCATCCATCCGGCTCAGCGACAACAGGGCCTCATGATCCAAAGCATCCTCTCCAAGCGCGTCGATAAAGCAGCAATATAGCAAATACTTATGACCACGACGGCAACAGCGGTGTTCTACAGTGGCAGGGTCGCATTTCTGCTGGCCATGCCGCTGTTTTAATCATGCGCTGGAAGTCCACAAGAGCCCGGACACTCACGAAAGGCTGAACGTCCGTTCATGTTGCGGCAATGCCATGTCGAAGCGCAAGTTTGGTCGCCAGGGAAAAACCCCGACTCTGAAGATTTCGGGCCACGGCCGACGCAAGCCGCGCGGACCGACGCTGCGTCGGCTTGCTTTTGGCGGCGCGTTCGGGGTTTGCCGGGCGCGTTTTGCCTGCAGAATGGACTGAAAAGCTTGTTGCAGGCTTGTGTCGCGGGCGTTCGCGTGTTTTCCGTGACAGCCAACGGCAACTCGCGGAGACTCGGACCATGGCGAAAAAAACAACAACCCCATCTCCCACGGCGAAGGCTCCGGCTGCCAAGGCTCCATTGAAGGCGCCGGCGAAGGCGGCTGCGCCCAAGGCGGCCCCGAAGGCAGTAGCCAAGCCAGCCGCAGCGTCCAAGGCGAGCGCGGCCAAAGCGCCTGCGAAGTCCAAGTCGGCCAAGCCGGTGGCCAAGACCGTGATGACGGTGACGACCAAGCACATGGCGGCCGCCCTGGCGGAAAAGCAGGACATGCCGAAGAAGCAGGCCGACGCTCTGCTCGCCGACGTGTTCGGCATGGTGGTCGATCACCTCAAGGGGGGGGACCGGGTTCGCATTGCCGGCATCGGGATCATCGAGGTGAAGGACCGCCCGGCGCGCATGGGCCGCAACCCGGCGACGGGAGAGCCGATCCCCATCAAGGCGAGCCGCAAGATCGCGTTCCGCGCAGCCAAGGAGCTGAAGCAGTCCGTCTGACCGCGCTTATGGCGCCTGTGACGTAGGCGCCTGTTTGCACTCGACTTTCCACCGCTGCGCTCGAGCTGTTTCGCTGGGTCGCCGAAATGCCGCGTGCGTGGCGCGGGATCGCCGCGCCTTCGGCTCGCGATGACGGGGGCGGGGTCATCGCCATTGGTATGAGTCCACTGCGCCGACGGATCGCGGGCCTCGCACCCTCACCCCGGCCCTCTCCCGCAAGCGGGAGAGGGAGATATGGTTTGGCATGACGACAATAGATGCGATTGCGACATGCCATTGCCCTGGGCTGGCGGGAGAGGGATTGGGGTGAGCGTAACTTACGCCGTTTCGGCTGCCGGCGCGGCCTTGCGCGCGCGGCGCTTTGGCGGCTCGGCCGCACCGTTGGCCTTGGCCATCGCGTTCGACCGCCCGCGCGCGGGCGCTTTGGGCGTCGGTTCGGAGGCGGGGGCCGGTTTGGCGCGGGCCTTTTCCTTGCTTGCGGCCGCCTTCATCTTGTCGCGCCGGGCCTTGAGTTCGTCGCGGATCATCACTTGCGCGGCTTTGGCCACCGCGGCGCGCGATGCCTCGGGAACAGCGTCAAGCGCAGTAAAGAAGGCCTGGCTGACTGGCTTGGTGCCGCGCGGGGCGCGGGTTGGTGTGGTTTCGGCTTTAAGCATGTTCTCGAGTCTCCAGTGCGATCCGGTGCATACTGACACGATTCCCGCGATTTGGCCTGCTCTATGGCGCCAGGCCGTGGAAAATCACAGTGTTGGCCCGTCCGGCGGAAGCATTGTCGGCGCTTGTTGTGCATCGTGTCCGAGCGACTCGGTGTATCGCGCAGCCGCGTGGGCGACGGGACGGGATCGTCGAGCACCGGGGGCGGACGCCTTCGCAAGCAGCGCGGCAAGACGGGAGCGCACGGCCAAACCGCTCATGCTGCACAAACGATAGGCGCAAGCACACGAAACGCGCAGAACACCAGCGAAAGCCTGCAATCCCGGCGTTTTGTGTGCATGAATGCTTTGCATGCAGTTTGGCTGCCGTGTATTTGCGGACCAAGCGAGCAACCGGGGGCGCTCGGTCGATCGGTCGCGGTCGGCTGGGATGCGGCGACGGCTGCCGCGCTGGAGCCGTCGCGAAAACAGGTACGAAAGGAAAGCTGAAATGGCCTCGGATAAAGCCACCCGCATCGACTTATTCAGTTTCAGCACTCCGCAGATGCGGGCCTTCCACATGGCGTGGATCGGGTTTTTCGTGTGCTTCTTCGCCTGGTTCGCGACCGCACCGCTGATGCCGGTCATCAAGGGTGACCTGAAGCTCAGCAACGACGAGGTGTATTCCATCGGCATCGCCGGCGTGTTGGTCACCGTGCTCGCCCGCTTCGTGATCGGGCCGCTGTGCGACAAATACGGCCCGCGGCTCACCTACACGTTGCTGCTGGCGTTCGGCGCCATTCCGGTGATCGGGATTTCGTTCGCGTGGGATTACAACTCGTTCCTGATCATGCGGCTGCTGATCGGCATCATCGGCGCGAGCTTCGTCATCACCCAGTTCCACACCTCGGTGATGTTCGCGCCCAACGTGGTCGGCACCGCCAACGCGACCGTTGGCGGCTGGGGCAATGCTGGCGGCGGCGTCACCCAAAGCGTGATGCCGTACATCTTGGCCGGCATCGCCGCCTGGGGCCTGAGCAAGGGCATGGCCTGGCGCTACGCCCAGATCGTGCCGGCGGTGGCGATGCTGATCACCGCCGTGTTCTACTGGCGGCTCACCCAGGACACGCCCGAGGGCAACTTCTCGGACATGCGCCGCAAGGGTATTTCCACCGAAGTGGGCAAGAAGGGCGGCATGGACGTGATGAAGATCGCGGCCAAGAACTACCGCGTCTGGCTGCTCGCCGCCTGCTATGGCGCGTCGTTCGGCGTCGAGTTGTTCGTTCACGCGAACGCGGTCACCTACTACTTCAACCGCTACTCGATGACGGTGGAGAATGCGGGCCTGGCGGTGGGTGCGTTCGGCTTGCTGGCGCTGTTCGCCCGCGCTGTCGGCGGCTTGATTTCGGACCGGGTGGCCAAGGTCGGCGGCTTGGATGCGCGGACCTGGCTGTTGTTCGGGATGATGATCGGCGAGGGGATCTTCCTGATCGCGTTCTCCCAAGCCACCACCGTCGTCATGGCGATTTCCGCGATGCTGGCGTTCGGCCTGTTCACCCACATGGCGTGTGGCTCGCTGTATGCGCTGGTGCCGTTCCTGGACCGCAAGGTGTTGGGCGGGGTGTGCGGCATCATCGGCGCGGGCGGCAATCTCGGCGGCGTCGCGGCGGGCTTGCTGCTGCGGTTCACCGGTCTGCCGCAACTGTGTTTCCTGGTGTTGGGCATCGTTGCCATCATCTGCGCGTGCGGCGCGGCGAGCATCCGCTTTTCAGCCCAGCACAAGCAGGAAGAGCAGGCGCTGTACGACGCCGCCGTCGCCCAGCGCATGTCTGCCTCGGTTGCCGTCGCCGCCTGACCACTCACCTCTGAAAAAGCCCTCTCCCGCCGGGAGAGGGTTGGGTGAGGGGCCGATGGCACACGACGCGCGTGCGTGGCCCTCACCCCGGCCCTCTCCCAGAGGGAGAGGGAGTCAGGGATTGGCGGATCGGGTAAGCTGCCCCTCATGACCCTTCTCACCTATGTCTACATCGCCCTTGGCGGCGCGCTCGGCAGCGTCGGCCGGGGGTATCTCACCCTTGCCCTGCTCCGGCTGACCGGGCCGGGCTTTCCCTGGGGCACGGTGGTCATCAACGTCGCCGGGTCGTTCGTCATCGGCGCCTTTGCCGCCCTCACCACGCAAGACAGCCGCTTCGCCCAGCCTCCGGAGATGCGCGCCTTCGTGCTGACCGGGATTTGCGGCGGCTTCACCACCTTTTCCTCGTTCAGCCTGCAGACGCTCGAGCTGCTGCGCGATGGGCGCGTCGGACCGGCCTGCGCCAACATGGCCGCCTCCGTGGCGTTGTGTCTGGCCGCGGTGGCTGCCGGGCACTACGCTGCGATGGCCTTGAAGTAGGAGCCACCCGGCATGCCGCATTTCGACTTGCTGATCCGAGGCGGCGTCGCCGTGCTGCCCTGGGGCGAGCGGGCGGCCGATATCGGCGTGCGTGACGGCCGCATTGCCACCATCGGCGCCATTGGCACCGCCGACGAGGTGGTCGACGCCGCCGGGCTGCACGTGATGCCGGGCCTGATCGACCCCCACGTCCATCTGCGCGACCCGGGCGACCCGGCGGTCGAAACCATCCCCACTGGCACCCGGGCGGCGGTGCTGGGCGGGCTCACCGCCGTGTTCGACATGCCCAACACGGCGCCCCCCATCACCAGCGCCGAGCGGGTGGCGTGGAAACAGGGCTACGCGGCGCAGTCGAGCTGGTGCGACATCGGGCTCTATGTCGGCGCCACCCGCGCCAACACGCCCGAGCTCGCGGCACTCGAGACGCTGCCCGGCGTGTGCGCGATCAAGGTGTTCGCCGGCAGCTCCACCGGCGACCTGCTGATCGAGGACGACCCCAGCCTGGAGGCGGTGATGCGCTCGGGCCGCCGCCCCATCGCCTTCCACAGCGAGGACGAATACCGGCTGCAGGAGCGCAAGCCGCTGTTCCATTCCGGCATGCCCTATCGCAGCCACATGGAATGGCGCGACGAGGAATGCGCCATCCTCGGCACCCGCCGGCTGCTGGCGCTGGCGCGCAAGACCGGCCGGCCCGCCCACATCCTGCATGTCTCCACCGCCGCCGAGCTCGAGCTGCTGCGCGACGCGCGCGACGTCGCCAGCGTGGAGGTCCTGGTCAACCACCTCACCCAGTGGGCGCCCGACGTGTATGACCGGCTGGGCGGCTTCGGCGTGATGAACCCGCCGATCCGCGGCAAGGAGCATCACGACGCGGCCTGGCGCGCGGTGCAGGATGGCACGGTGGACACGATCGGCAGCGACCACGCCCCGCACCCGCAAGCCGCCAAACTGAAGCCTTGGCCCGAGGTGCCGGCGGGGCTCACCGGCGTGCAGACGCTGGTTCCGGTGATGCTGAACCATGTGGCTGCGGGCCGGCTGAGCCTGTCCCGGATGGCCGACCTGATGAGCGCCGGGCCGGCCCGGATCTATGGCGCGGTGGGCAAGGGCCGCCTGGCCGCGGGCTACGACGCGGACTTCACCCTGGTGGACACCAAGCGCCAGCGCACCATCGAGAACGCCTGGATCGCCTCGCCCTGCGGCTGGACTCCGTTCGACGGCCTGCGCGTGACCGGCTGGCCGGTCGCCACCATCATCCGCGGCCGCCCGGTGATGCGCGACGACGAGGTGCTGGGCGAGCCGGCTGGACGGCTGGTGCGGTTCCGTTCGTAGAAGCGCGGCTCCACTGCGCGCACGGCTAGCGCAGCGATTCCATGGAACCACTTCAAACCATGGTGCCGCTGGTGGTGGGGTGCCAAAGCGCACCCCACCCTACGAAAATGGTGAGGCGGCATTGGAGCGGCTCTCCGGAGACGCTCTTCGAGGTGGTCACCACAGGTTCAGGAACGCCGGCCAGCGGGCGGTGATCAGCTTGGCTTGCTCGGGCGTCAGCGGCGGGGTGTCGGCCAATGGGTGCGGCGGGCTCTGGAACGCCTGCGGGTCCGTCCAGCAGGTTACGGTGCCGATGGTTTGGGTGCAGAACGGCGGGGGGCCGGGGAGCGTGGGGCGGGGCGCGCAATAGGGCAGCCCCTTGTCGAGCCGCACGGTCGAACAATCCCGCCCGGTCACCGCGGAAACCCCGATGTCCCCAATGCCGCGGCCGAACACCATGTCGCTGGAGGCCTCCACGCCGACCAGCGCCTGCGCGGCCACGCAGCCGCCGAGCGCACCGAGCACGAGGAACACAATCGCGAGCCGCAGCAGAGAGGTCATGCCGCACTACACCATGCAAAGATGAACAGAGGGTTTCCCGCTGGCAGCCTCGCCGCTATGGTCCCGCGCCTTGGACCGGCGGCCTGCCTGGCTGCCGCGCTCGGATGAGAGTAGGCGGCATTGGCTGACATCTTTGACGAAGTGAACGAGGAGATGCGGGCGGAGCGGACCCGCGCGCTGCTCCGGCGCTGGGGGGTGCTGGGCGGCTTCGTGCTGCTGCTGGTGCTGGCCGGCGTGGGCGGCTGGGAGGCTTGGCAGTGGCAGCAATCCCGCCATTCCGCCGCGGCCGCCGGGCCGTTCCTGGCCGCCATGCGCACCGCCGACGCGCTGGCGCCGGGGGACACGGCCGGCCGCGCCAAGGCCGCGGACGCGTTTGCCGCCGTCGCCAAGACCGCGCCCCCGGGCTATCGCACCCTGGCCGAACTGCGCGAGGCCGCGCTGCGCTGGGACGCCGGCGACAAGCCAGCCGCGTTCGCCCGGTGGGACTCGGTCAGCCGGGAAGGCCAAGTCCCGCCGGCCCTGCGCGACCTGGGCGCCTTGCTCTGGGCGCAGCACTCCGTCGATGCGGGCGACCCGGCGGCCATCGCCGCGCGCACCAGCGTGCTCGAGCAGCCCGGCAATCCGTGGCGCCCGCTCGCGCAGGAGGTGGACGCGCTGGTCGCGCTGCGGCTCGGCGACAAGGCGAAAGCCACCAAGCTGCTGAGCGGCATCGCCGTGGACCCGGCCGCCGCACAGGGCCTGCGCGGGCGGGCGGGCGGCATGCTCACCCTGCTCGGTGCGCCAGAGCCAAAAGGATGAGCCGCTTGATCCGTCGCCGCGCCATGCTGAACGCCGCCGCCCTGCTCTCGGCCGCCGCCCTGCCTGGCTGCGCCTGGCTCGACGACCTGTTCGAGACCCACAAGGTGCCGATCCCCGGCAAGCGGGAGCAGGTGTTGCCGAGCTACTCCGGCCTGCAGGCGGACCCGGCGGACCATCGCCCGATCCTGCTGCCCAAGCCGGTGCTCAACGCCGATTGGCCGCAATCCGGCGACAGCCCGACCCATGTCATGGGCAATCACGCGCTCGGCACGCTGACGAGCAAATGGGTGCGCTCCATCGGCGAGGGCGGCGGCTACCGCCGCAAGATCACCGCCAGCCCGGTGGCTGCCGGCGGCCGGGTGTTCACCATGGACTCGGACGGCGTGGTCCGCGCGTTCGCCATCGGCAACGGCGAGCGCGCCTGGACGACGGACACCCAGGCCAAGAAGGACCGCAGCACCAACCTGGGCGGGGGGCTCGGCGCCGCTGGGGGCGTGCTCTACGCCGCCACGGGCCGGGCCGAGGCGCTGGCGCTCAACCCGGACAGCGGCAAGATCCTGTGGCGCAGCGAGCTGGACGCGCCGGCCCGCTCGTCCCCCACCATCGCCGACGGCAAGCTGTTCCTCTCCACCATCGACGAGCGGCTGCTCTGCCTGTCGGCCGATGGCGGCAAGCAGCTCTGGTCGTACCAGGCCACCGCCTCCGCCACCATCTTCCTGGGGGAGCCGGCCCCGGCGGTGGCGGATGGCCTGGTGGTCGCGGGGTTCGGCTCCGGCGACCTGCTGGCGTTGCGCGCCGACAGCGGCACGCTGGCCTGGGGCGACAGCCTCGCCGCCACGCGCGGCCGCGCCAGCCTGTCCGACATCTCGGCCGTGCGCGCGCTGCCGGTGATCAGCAACGGCACGGTCTACGCCATCGGCCTGGGCGGCTCGATGGTGGCGCTGGACCTGCGCTCCGGCCGCCGCGTGTGGGAGCACAGCGCCGCCGGGCAGCAGACCCCCTGCGTGGCCGGCGACTGGATGTTCGTGCTCACCGATCAGCAGACCCTGGCCTGCCTCAGCGCCGTCGACGGCCGGGTGCGCTGGCTGAGCCAGATGCCGCGCTATCGCAACGAGGAGAAGTCCCGCGGGCCGATCTTCTGGACCGGGCCGTTGCTGGGCGGGGACTACCTCTATCTCGCCGGGTCGAGCAACCGGCTGATCGCGGTCAACCCCGGCACGGGCGCCATCACGGGGGAGCAGAAGCTGCCGGACCATCCCTCCGTGGCCATGATCGCCGCCGCCGGGAAGCTGTTCGTGGTGACGGACGACGGCATGCTGACCGCGTTCGGATAGTGCTCCCCGTGGTGGTCATCGCCGGGCGGCCGAACGTGGGCAAGAGCACCCTGTTCAACCGCCTGGCTGGCCGCCGCCATGCCCTGGTGTCCGACACGCCCGGCGTCACCCGCGACCGCAAGGACGCCACCGCCCAGCTGCGTGGCCGCATGGTGCGCCTGGTCGACACCGCGGGGCTGGAGGAGAGCGCGCCGGACTCGCTGTTCGGCCGCATGCGCGCCAGCTCGGAGGCGGCGGTGAGCGAGGCGGACCTGGTGGTGTTCGTGGTGGACGCCCGCGCCGGCATCACCCCCGCCGACAGCCATTTCGCGAACTGGCTGCGCCGCCAGGGCCGCCCCGTGCTGCTGGTGGCCAACAAGGCCGAGGGCAGGGGCGGCGCCGATGCCGCGCTGGACGCATTCCGCCTTGGCCTGGGCGAGCCGCTGCCGGTCTCGGCCGAGCATGGCGAGGGCCTGGCGGGGCTGATGGGGGAGATCGCCGACCGGCTGCCCGAGCCGGTCGGGGACGACGAGGCGGACCGGCCGCTGCGGCTGGCCGTGGTGGGGCGCCCCAATGCTGGCAAGTCCACCCTGCTGAACCGGCTGCTGGGCGAGGAGCGCATGATCACCGGGCCGGAGCCGGGGCTCACGCGCGACGCGGTCGCGGTGCGGTTTGCCGACGCGGTGGGGCCGGTGGAACTGGTCGACACTGCCGGGCTGCGGCGCAAGGCGCGGGTGGAGGGCGTGCTGGAGAAGATGAGCACGTCGGCGACCATCGAGGCGCTGAAGATGGCCGAGATCGTCGTGCTCTGCGTCGACGCGGTGGAGGGGCTGCACGAGCAGGACCTGCAGATCGCGCGCCTGATCGAGCGCGAGGGGCGCGGCTGCGTGCTGGCGCTGAACAAGTGGGACGCGGTGGCCGACCGCAACGTGGCCCGGCGTGCCGCCTCGGACCGGCTGGAGACGAGCCTGGCCCAGCTCCGCGGCATCCCGGTGGTGACGCTATCCGCCGCCACCGGCGCGGGGGTCGACAAGCTGCTGCCGGCGGTGCGCAAGGCGCACGAGATTTGGAACACGCGGGTGCCGACCGGCGAGCTGAACCGCTGGTTCGAGGCGGCGCTCGAGCGGCACACCGCCCCGCTGGTGGATGGCCGCCGGCTCAAGCTGCGCTACATCACCCAGCCGAAGGCGCGGCCGCCGACCTTCATCCTGTTCGGCACCCGGGCGGAGCAGACGCCGGAGGACTACCGCCGCTACCTGGTGGGCGGCCTGCGCGACACGTTCGGCCTGGTGGGCACCCCGATCCGGCTGCAGTTCCGCGGCACCAAGAACCCCTATGCCGAGGGGGCGCAGGGGTAAAGGCGGCCGGCCGGTTCGCCACGGGTTGTCAATAATGTTGCCTTATTGTTTTGGCACGATGGCACGCGGTTCTGGTCGGCATCGGCTCGGCCAGCCGTCGCATGGAGGTTTACATGGACAAAACTCTTGCTGGCCTGCTGGGTGCGGTCGGCGCATTGGTGGCGGTCGCGCCTGCGGCGGGCGCCGCTCCGCTTGGGTGGTCAGCCCTGCAAGCCAGTTCGTATGCCGACCTGTTCAAGCCGATCCCGAACGCGGTTGCCGTCCTGCACGCGGTGGATGCGGGTGCGGGCGAGACGGCGGAGGGTTCGGCCCTGGTGCAGACGGTGCAATACTATCATCACCATCACCATCATCACCATCGCCGTTTTTATCGTCGCCGCTATCATCATCACCACCACCACCACCATCACCACGGCCCAGCGCTGATCATCCGCTAGGGTCCGATTGGAGACGTAGCCCGTGTTCGGAGACTATGGGATTGCGCAGCTTTGGGGCTCGCTCGGCGACACCCTAGGACCGTAGGGTGGTTGCGCTCTGGCGCACCATCGTGTCGCTGGTGGTGGGGTGCCAAAGCGCACCCCACCCTACGAAGGGTTGAGGCGGCAACTAGCCGGCGTCGTCTGGGTCCGCGTGGGCAGGGGGTTGCTCGGGGTCTTGATGCAGCGGCCAACTGAGTCCGCGTGCGGCGGCCGACATGCGGCGGTAGGTGCCGTCGAACACGGTGTCGGTCGATGAGGTCCATTGCGTATCGGCCGACAGGGTGCTCCGGCTCTCGTGGATGCGGCGGGATTGCAGCTCCCGCTCCGCCGCCTCGGCCTCCGGCATGTCGACGATCTCGACCGGATCGTCGGTTGGGATGAGGGAGAGCTGCAGGAACGGCTCGCCGGGCCGGAAGACGTGCGTTTGTCCCGCTGCTGGCGCCTTGAACACGACGAAATAGATCATCGGCCACCAATGCTGGATCACGGCCGGCACCGCGACCGGGACCGACCCGGTGCTGTCGGTGTAGAAACGAGGGTGCGTCTCCACCTTCACGGCTAGGCCGGGCGCCAGCTTCAGGTCGAGCGCGGTGCGGTAGGTGTAGTAGTGCTCGCCAAAGCTGCGGAACGGCGGTGCGTCGGCCGGGTCCGGCGCGCCGGTTGCATCGAACCGCCATTCGGCGCCATCCTTGCGGACGTGCAGTTCGCTGCCATGCGGGTAGCACAGTTCCATGCCGCGCTTCGCCGCTTCGGCGAACGGAATGCAATGCCAGGGCTGCTCGTGCGAGCCGTCGGCGCGCGGCTCGGGCTGCCCCGCCCAGCCTGGCAGCGCGATGCGGGTGCGGCGGGGCCGCAGGCGCGGGTCGTAGGCGCGGACTTTGACGATGGACATAGCGGCACGATCCTCCGTTCCACACGCCGGGCATGCGTGCATGATTGGCGCGCGAACCGTTTGGCGGCGGCTTCGTTTGGCCCAGCAGGAGGGCATAATGATGGCCAAGGCTGCTGAAAAGACCGACCCCAAGCTGTGGGAGACGGTGAAGCAACACGTCACCGCGGGGGACAAGGGCGGCAAGCCGGGCCAGTGGTCCGCGCGCAAGGCCCAGATGGCGGTGGGGGAATACAAGTCCGCAGGCGGCGGCTACAAGGGCAAGAAGGCCGCCGACAATCACCTGTCGCAATGGACCAAGGAGGAGTGGGACACCAAGTCCGGCGGGCAAAGCGGCGAGACTGGCGAGCGTTACCTGCCGAAGCAGGCGCGGGAGACGCTGAGCGACGGCGAGTATGCCCGCACCAGCGCCAAGAAGCGGGCCGACAGCGCGGAGGGCAAGCAGTTTTCCGCCCAGCCGGAGGACGTGGCGCGCAAGACGGCTGCCGCCCGCGGCGGCTCCACGCGTGCCGACCTGCTGGCGCAAGCGGCGCGGCACGGCATCAAGGGCCGTTCGCGCATGAACAAGGCGGAGCTGGAGCGGGCTTTGACGGGGCGAGGGTAGTGGCGGCGCGAACCCTCACCCTCTCCCAGGGGAAGAGGGCTATCGTATTTGAGTCGTCCACGGCGACCCAGCCGAAGGGGTCGAACGCGGCGGCAGAAACCGAGTGCAAACAGACGCTACGTCACGGGCGGCGCCGCGTGGATGCCCGGATCACGTCCGGGCATGACGATAGCGGGCGGTTTCGAGGCCATATTCGATAGCTTGTCCGGGGGGGGGCTTTTTGGTCAGGGGTCGTGCTTGCCGGTGTTTCGGAAGGGTTTGTCGCGGGGAAGGGGGGCTGGGTCGGCGAGTGGGGGCGGCGCGGGGCAGGGCGGTGTCGCGGAGGGACGCTCGTCATCGGCGCGGTGGACCAGGCCTAGGTCGCGGCAGATGTCGATGATGATCGCTTCGGGGGAGCAGGTGGCCAAGTCGGGGAGGGTCTCGAGGCGGTCGCGCTGCTCGCGGTCGGGGGATTCGGCCCGGTCGCGGTGCTGGACGCGAGTGATGTTGTCCTTGATCTCGCGGATGGTGCGCTCTTGTGCGGCGGTGGGCGCGGCGATGGGCGCGGCTTGGGGGTGCGCCATCAGGGCGGGCTCGGCGAGCTTGTCGGCCAGCATCATGCTCAGGCGCATGGACCTGGTTATAGCGGTGTAGCCGGCGGCAGCCTCGGCGAAGGTCGGGGACTGTGCCCCGGGCGGTGCTTCGAGTTGGCCCAGAAGGTTGAGGCCGAAGTCGAGCATCTGGTCCAGCATGGCGGCGTGGCGCGACCGGGTTTCGGCGCGGGTGGCGGCGGGACGGTCGGGGTTGGAGGGCGTGGCCGGGGGCATGGCAGGCAGAGACCACACGGGAGGGAGGAGTTTCAAGGAATGCCGCAACTCGCTCGTGGGCGGCGCTACCCTCTCCCGCCAGCGGGAGAGGGAGTTCTTATTGCTCACCCTACCGAGCCCAGCCGTTGCAGCCTCGCCGCTGCCTCGCTGACCGGCACCCGCTCGCCGGACGCCTCCTCGACGACATCCACCCGACCCGCCGCGATGTCATACAGCCAGCCATGAAGCTGCAGCCCGCCCACGGCCAGCTTCGCCGCCACCGAGGGATGCGTGCGCAAATGGCCCAACTGGGTGCGCAGGTTTTGCTCCACCAGCGCCTCCACCTCCGCCTCGCCCTGCAGGTGCGGATGCAGCATGCGCACCACGCTGCGGGCGGCGGCGGCGTTGCGCAGCCAACTGGCCACGGTGGGCATGGCGGTGAGCGCGTCGCCATCCGGGCTCGCCAACGCCTTCATCGCGCCGCAACCGGTGTGGCCGCAGATCACGATGTGGGACACGCCCAGCGCCAGCACGGCAAACTCGATCACCGCCGAGACGCCGCCGAGCATCTCGCCGTAGGCCGGCACGATGTTGCCGATGTTGCGGCAGACGAACAGCTCGCCGGGTTGGGTCTGGGTGATCAGCTCCGGCACCACGCGGCTGTCGGCGCAGGCGATGAACAGGGTGTGCGGCGCCTGGCCCTGCGCCAGCCGGGCGAAATCGGCCTGCTGCTCGGGGAACACCTGCCGTTCGAAGCGCATCACGCCGTCGAGCAGTTGGGCCATCGCGTCGGGTTCGGTGCTCATGCCGACGAGCCTATCGTAGCAACGACCGTCCCGTCATCTCTGCGGGCTGCGGCACTTCGAGCAGGGCCAGCAGGGTGGGCGCCAGGTCGGCGAGGCGGCCATCGGCGAGGCTGGTCCCTGGCCGGCCGGACAGCAGCACCGGCACGGGATTGGTGGTGTGGGCGGTGTGGGGCTCGCCAGTCGCCGCGTCGCGCATCAGCTCGGCATTGCCGTGGTCGGCGGTGACGAGCAGGGCGCCGCCCTGGGCCGCGATGGCGTCGGCGATGGCGCCCAGCCCGGCGTCGACGGCTTCGGCCGCGGCGGTCGCGGCGGGCAGGCTGCCGGTGTGGCCGACCATGTCGGTGTTGGCGAAGTTCAGCACCAGCAGGTCGTATTTGCCGCTGCCGATCGCGTCCACGGCGCGCCGGGTCAGTTCGGGGGCGCTCATCTCGGGCTGCAGGTCGTAGGTCGCGACCTTGGGCGATGGCACCATGACGCGCTGTTCGCCGGGGAAAGGCTGCTCCCGGCCGCCGTTCAGGAAGTAGGTGACGTGCGGGTATTTCTCGGTCTCCGCCAGCCGCAACTGCCGCAGCCCGGCCTGGCTGGCGACCTCGCCCAGGATGTTGCTCATCGAATTGGGGGCGAAGATGGCCTGCATGAGCGGGGCCAACTCGTCGCTGTAGCGCGTCATGCCGACGGCCGCGGCGAACGTGATGGTGGTGCGCTCGAAGCCGGTGAACGCCGGGTCGAGCAGGGCCATCAGCAGCTCGCGGATACGGTCCGAGCGGAAGTTGAACGAGAGGATGGCGTCGCCGTCGGCCATGCCGGGGTAGCCCGCGATGGCGGCGGGCGGGATGAACTCGTCCGTGGTGCCGGCGGCATAGGCGGCGGCGATGGCGTCGGCTGGGGTGGCGAAGGCGTCGCCCTTGCCGCGTGCCAGCACGGCATAGGCGCGGGCGACGCGCTCCCAGCGGTTGTCGCGGTCGAGCGCGAAGTAGCGGCCGCAGACGGTGGCGATGGCGGCGCCGGCGGGCAGGTCGGCGGTGAACTTGGCCATGTATTCGGCGGCGGAGCGGGGCGGCGTGTCCCGCCCGTCGGTGAAGGCGTGGATGCGGACCGGGATGCCTTCCGCCGCCACAATGCGGGCGAGGGCGACGGCGTGGTCCTGATGCGCATGCACGCCGCCGGGAGAGATCAGGCCCAGCAGGTGGCAGGCGCCGCCGCTCTGGCGCAATGCCTCGATGAGCCCGCGCAGAGCGGGATTGGCGGCGAGGGTGCCGTCCCGGATGGCGCGGCCGATGCGGGGCAGCTCCTGCATCACCACCCGGCCGGCGCCGATGTTGAGGTGGCCGACCTCGGAATTGCCCATCTGCCCCTCGGGGAGGCCGACATCCTCGCCGGAGGTGCGCAGGAAGGCATGCGGCCCGGCGGCCCAGAGCCGGTCGAAAGTGGGGGTGCGGGCTTGGCGGATGGCGTTGTCTGCGGTGTCCTCGCGCCAGCCCCAGCCATCCAGGATCACGAGCATGGTCGGGGGGCTGGGCATGGCGGGCTCCTTGTCTGCGCCCCGTTTCATGCCGGAGGCGAGGCCGGAACTCCAGTAGCCCGGTATGAGCCGTTGCTCATGCGGGAGAGCGGGCCGTGTTTGGACAGGTGGGTTGCCCGCAGCCCATCGCCGCTGGTAGGGACGCGCTCGCAACCCTGTCCCGGGAGCGTCTCGTGCGCGTCTTGCCGCTGCTTGCCTCCGCGCTGTTGTGCGCCGCCGCCCACGCTCAAGCGCTCGACCCCGCGCCTGACCTCACCCAGTTGGCCACGATGCCGGGCGCCGAGGTCACCCGCGACGCGAACGGCGTGGTGCAAGCCGTCACGCTGAACCGCAGCGGCGTGGTCATCACCTCGGTGCGGCAGGGCGACGGCAGCCAGACCACGGGCGTGGACAATAGCGGCCACGGCGCCGTGCTGTGTCTGCTGAGCATCTATATCGAGACGAGGACAACGCTGGACGTGTGTTTCCCCGACCAATACGCGGATCTGCACCGCGAGTTGGACGGAGCGATCGGCAAGACCCTCAACTTCGTCGTGGCGAACAGTTTGGCTCCCGTTGCGATGCCGGCGCTGCAGGCCGGCATCGCGGCGCGCGAAACGATGGCCAAGACGCAGGCGGCCAAGCTCGGGCCCGAGCGCGTTGCCGCAGCATGCGCCAAGCCCAACGGCGCGGGCCAGATGGTGACGGCGATGTCTCAGCAGTCGGCGGCCGATTGGCAAAAGAGCGTGGCCGACCTGCTTTCGGTGCCGCGGCCGCCGGTGATGAACCCCTGCCTTTGAGGCTTGCCTAGCCCTCACCCAACCCTCTCCCAGAGGGAGAGGGCTTTAGGCTTGGTGTGGCTCCAGAGGGGGAGGGCTTTGGGCTTGGTCTAGCTGCCGGGCCGGCCGGCGCGGTGGTAGGGGTGGCCTGACGCGATGCATTGGGCGCGGAACAACTGCTCGGCCAGCAGCGGGCGCACCAGCAAGTGGGGCCAGGTCAGGGGGCCCAGCGACAGCGCCGCATCCGCCCGGGCCAGCACGGCGGCGTCCAGCCCCTCGGCGCCGCCGACCAGGAAGTAAACCGGCCGGCCGCCGCCAAGCCAGCGCTCGAGCAAGCCAGCCAGCCCCGCGCTGTCCGGCGCCAACCCGCCGCTGTCCAGCGCCACGGCGAAGGCGGGTTGGGGCAGGGCGGCCAGCAGCGACTCCGCCTCGCGGCGCTTGCACTCGGCGGGCGCGCCGCGGCCCTCCGCGACCTCGGTGACGGCCAAAGCCGGGCGCAAACGGGCGTTGTAGCGGGCAAACAGCTCCGCTTCCGGGCCGCCGCGCAACCGCCCGACCGCAATCAACCGCACCCGGCTTGCGCCCGAAGCGGAGTTGGCGACAGAACGATGCTCATGGTGGAAGGAGTCGCCCGTTGAACGTTCGCTTCGTCTTGGCGCCCCGGCTGGTGCTTGTTTGGGCGGCGCTCTGGCTGGCAGCGGCGGCGCCGATCCATACCGGGCCCGTCTCGCTCACCAGCCAGCCCGGCTCGCGCCTCGATGCCACCGCGCGCGAGGTCGCGGCCGCCGATGTGGCCGATGGCGGCGCCGGCGCCCTGCTGCTGCTCGGCAGCCAGCCGCTCGGGGGCGCCGAAACCGGCCCGGCGCTGTTCGTCCAGGTGCAGTCGCAACGCGCCTGCGGCTCGGCCGGCTGCTCCACCTCGGTCTACCTGCCGACCCGGCATGGCTGGCTCAAGGTGATGGACGCGGTCAGCGGGCAGATCGTGGTGGCGCCCATCGAGCACCGGGGTATGCACGACCTGGTGGTGAACAAAACCGACCGCTGGGTTTGGAGCGGCCAAGCCTATGCCGACACGCTGCCCGCGCCCCAGGTCGACCTGCGGCCGCGCCACCCGCATGCGCCTACCAGAACTCGGTCCCCGGCGCGCCCTTGAACGGCCCCACCAGGTTGGACGTGACCCAGCCGCCATAGAACCCGCCTGGCTGCGGGCGGGCGGGCTCGTCGTCCACGAAGCAGGCGTCCATCGGCGCGCAATACACCGCCAGGTGGTCGCGCAAGGCGGCGAAGGCGGCCGTGGGGTCGGGGTAGCTCCAGGCGGCGTCCACCAGGATGCGGCCGCCGCCGCACACCGTCCAATAGCGGGCGCGGCCTTTCCACTCGCAGAGCGAGCCGCGCGCCGAGCCGGGCACCAGCGCGCCGGGTAGGAACGCGGCGGGCGGTAGATAGTAGGTCGGCGGGTGCGTGGTCTCGAGCACGCGCAGGGCGGCTTGGGTGTCGGCGATGGTCTCGCCGCCCAGCACGATGCGGATGCGCGCGCCGGCGGGCTGCAACCGGGGCGGCCGCGGGTAGTCGCCCACCCGTTCGACGGGCAGGCTCACGCCAGTTCTGCGATCACGGTCTCGCCCCCGATCATGGTCTGCCCCTCCACCACCAGGGGCAGGACGCCGGGCGGCAGATAGAGGTCGGTGCGGCTGCCGAAGCGGATCAGGCCGAAGCGGGCGCCGCCTTGCACCACGTCGCCCTCCTTCACGAAGCAGAGGATGCGGCGCGCGATCAGCCCGGCGATCTGTACCACCGCCATGGTCTGTCCGCCGGGCAAGGCCAGCGCCAGGGCGTTGCGCTCGTTCTGATCGCTCGCCTTGTCCAGGCTGGCGCTGACGAAGGCGCCGGGCCGGTAGGCGATGCGGGTGACGGTGCCGCTCGCCGGCGCGCGGTTGATATGCACGTTGAGCACGGAGAGAAAGATCGCCACCCGCCAGCGCGGCGCCGGGCCGAGTTCCAGCTCCGGCGGCGGCACCGCGAGGGCGACCGAGACCACCCGCCCGTCGGCCGGCGCCAGCACCGCCCCGACGCGGCCCGGCGGCGTGCGCTCGGGGTCGCGGAAGAAGTAGAGGCAGAACAGGGTGAGGATCGCCGCCGGCCAGAACAGCCAGCGCGTCAGGATCAGGCCCGCCACGGTGAGCAGCAATCCGACGGCGATGAACGGCCAGCCAGCCCGATGCGGCGGTGCGAAGGCCGCCCGCAAGGTTTGCGCCAAGGTCATGAGTGGGTCTGCACCATCGGCGAAATGTATGGTGACGCCGCGGAACTGCAGCAAGCCGAAAACGGTCTGGCGACGGCCGCTCAGGGCTCGAGGCTGGGTATGGCGTTGATGAGAGCTGTGGCAGACTGGGCGTTCACCGGGCCGAGGCAGCGAATGAGCGGAGCGAGACAGGGTGGCGTGCGGCGGGGCCGTTCACGCCAGACGGCGATCCGGCTGTCCATCCGGGTGTGGGACGCGCCGACCCGGCTGTTCCACTGGGCCGTCGTGCTGCTGGTCATCACCAGCTATGTCACGATTCGGACCGGCCGCATCGAACTGCATCTGCTGTCCGGCTACAGCATGCTGACCTTGCTGCTGTTCCGGTTGGTGTGGGGTTTCGCCGGCAGCGAGACCTCGCGCTTCAGCCAGTTCCTGCGCAACCCGATCGAGGGATTTCGCCACCTGGCGCAATTCGGCCGCCGCGAGCCCGACGACGAGGTGGGGCACAATGCGGCCGGCGGCTGGATGGTGCTGGTGCTGCTGGGGGTGCTCGGCGTGCAGGTGGGCACCGGGCTGTTCAGCCGGACGCCTCACGGGGCGGAGGGGCCGTTCGCGCATCTGGTCAGTCAGCAGACCAGCGAGCAGATCAGTGCTGTGCACGGGGTCAACTTCGACCTGATCCTGGCGGCCATCGCGCTGCATGTGCTGGCGATCCTGGCCTATGCGGTGGTGAAGAAGCACGCCTTGCTGTGGCCCATGATCACCGGCCGCAAGCGGCTGCCCGGCGCCACTCCGCAGCCCCGCATGGCATCCCCGCTGCTGGCCGCTTTGGTTCTGGCGCTGGCAGGCTGCGTGGTCTGGGTGCTGGTGACGCGCGTTTGAGCGGGGTGAGGGCTCTTAGAGCCAGCAGACTCCAGCCAATCAATGCATTGCCCCGATGGCTCTCGGCCCTCGCACCCTCACCCCGACCCTCTCCCGCCCGCGGGAGAGGGAGATGAACACGCGCTTATGTCACCGGGGGCGGCGTTCGGCTGGGCGAGGCCGATGTGGCTGCGGTAGAGCGCAACCGCTTGTTCCGGCCCGCAGATGATTTCGAGCAGGCGGCAAGCCCTCGCCAACCCGATGGTGCCCGCTGCAAACGCAGCACGGACCACCTGCGAGGTTTGCAGCAGGTGGTGGTCGTAACTGACTGCGCTGCTGAACTGGCGGGCGGCGCCCTCCAGGGCGCGGAGTTCGCGCGCACTGGCTTCCATGCGGTTCTGCTCCGCAACGCTGGCCATCTGCGTGAGGCCGGTCAACGGCCGGACCAATGCTTCCCTCAGCCCGTTGGCGAAGCAGGCCTGGCTCGCCTGGTCCATCTGGTCCCGCAGCATGCGGATGCGCCGACGGTGCAACACCCCAGAGGAGTCGTTGTCGATGGCGTTCAGCAGCCGAGCCACCAACTTCACCTCTGCGGTGGTCTCGCGGATCGAGGCGGCGCCCACTTTGCGGACGCAGTTCGCATCGCGCTCCACATAGCTCAGGCAGCCCTCCAGCCCGAGGCTGAAGGCCTGGTGCAGGAGGACGCGTTCCGCACTGTCCGGCGTGGCCGACACCAGCCGCCGCACATGCACGATGGCTTGCGGCGCGTGGAACAGCACGAGTTGCAGGACCATGCCGGCGGTTTCGGCCGTCTCGGTCGCAAGCTCGGTGAAGAGGCTGCCGACCAGCTCGGCATCCTCCTCGGTTTGGCCGCTCAGTGCATTTCGGGTCAGGCGGTGGAGTGCCGAGCCGCGGTGCAGCACGGCGGCAATCGAGCGGGCGAGCGGCCAGAACACCGTCTCCGGCAAGGCGGTTTGCTGCCATTCAGGCGGCGGTGTCGCCTTCCTCAGGATCGCGGCCGCACGGGGCCATACGGCAGTGCCGGAGTTGGCGGCGGCCTCCGAATGGCTCGTCTGGCCTTCGACCATGGTAGTGATCGCAGCCAAATCCGGCCCGAACCCGCCGGCAACCAGGGCGAAAAACGGCGCCAATGCGGTGCGGGGCACGCGCAGGCTGCCGGGCCGCCAGGACGCTGGACTTACGATCAGCGGGTCCAGCGGCATGAACAGCAGGCGGGAGAGCCGCAATGGCCGCTTGGGGCGCAGCGAGGCAACGCGGCTGCGCAGCGTGTCGAGCAGCGTGCGGTTGATCTCCGCGTCGCCAACCTGATCGACATAGGCGATGATCTTGCTGATCTTCTCGTCGTCGGCATCGCCGATCTCGCGGCGCAGCGCCGTGGCGCAGATGGGAGGCTTTGCCAGGGCCGGGGCCGGGGCCGGGGCCGCGGCAGCGCCGGATGTGCGGTTCGCTAGCATATTGCGGCCCGGATGCGCTCGTTGCGCGCGATCAGGTCGAACACCGACTCGCCCGTCAGCCAGTCCTTGTTGAACGGCACGATACGGCGGTGGCGCAAGATTTCACGATCGATGAGGTGGCTTTCGACACCGGCCCAGTCGGAGACTTCCTTGGGCATCACCGGGATCAGGCCGACGATCTCCGCGAGCGCGTGTTCCTGGCTGCGGACGTCGTCCGCGCTGTCCCAGATGACGCAAATGCGCTCCCAGCCATCGAGCAGCCACTCCGGGCGGCCCGCCAGCTCGCGGATGCGGTCCGGATCTGCGGCCCAACCCCGCAGCAGCTCCTCCATGTTCGTGGTCAGGGCGCGCGCGGCAGCGATGGTCTTGTCCGCGATGGTGAGCGTGAGGCTCGCGACCGAGCGGATCAGGGCGTTGTATTCGGTCACGGTTTCATCCTGCCGGGCGGTGGCCCAGCGTTCGATGTCCTTCACGGTCCGGCGCAGCCAATCCATCTGGAAACCCAGGCGCGCCTTGGTTCCGCTCTCTCCAAGGCCCAACCCCGCCAGCACTTCGGCCATCTGCTCGAGCGCCGCCGCGGTCCACTCGGGCGGGCGGGCGATCCGCGTCGCGACCAGGTCCACCGTCATGCGCAGCCGCACCGCCGGGTCTTCTGCCAGGGATGGCACGTCGGTCGCGAACGCCTGCGGATCTTGGCCGAATTGCTCGAACAGCAGCATCAGGAGCTGGTAGTTGGCGAGGATCAGGTCTCCCTTGTCGGCCTCGCTCGCGGCCCGTGCCGCCTCCTGCGCGTCTTCCCCGGCCAAGCCCTCGATGGCGATCTGCCGCGCGATGCGGCGGATGATGGCAGGGGTGACGTTGGAGCGGGCGGCGATGCGCTCGGCAAAGACGGCGTCGTGCATGGTGGGGCGGCAGAACACGCCGATCGAGGACCAGGGCAGGATGTAGACGCCGCGGCCGCCGGCCGGGTTGAGGATGATCAGTTCCAGGCGGTAGCCCTCGGCCGGGCGCGCCCGCGAGCCCGCCAGCAGCGGCGTCGTCAACGGCAGCGCCACCCCGCGTTCCAGGAAGGTGGCGGGATGGTGCAGCTTCGGCGCGAGCCGGGCATTGTCGAATGCGATGGTAAAACTGCCGTCCATGAATGCGCTTTCCGCTGCAGCCGTGCTGCGATCACGCCATCATTTTGCGCGCGACTTATTACGGAGCGGTGAAGACGATGGCGCTAGACCATGACCGGCTCAGATAGGGTCGCCGGTCATGGTCTAGTACAGCGATTCCATGGAACCGCACCGATCCGCCCGTCGTGCCGCGCGCGGTGCGGTGCCAAAGCGCACCGCACCCTACGATGTTTGTGGGGCTAGAGCATGATTGCTTCTGATAGGCGAAGCAATCATGCTCTAACTCCTTGTTTGAGAGGCTGATTCACGCATCAGGTTGTTTCAACCTGATGCGATCAGGCTCTAGCCACAATTGGTCCGGCCGGTGGCGACGCAATCGTTGTGCGCGATGATGTCCTGCACCACGGGGAAGAGCTGCCACACCAGCAGCGCCAGGGCCACCAGGCCGCCGAGCACCAGCAGCGGGAGCACCCGGGAGGGCGGCGGATCGTCGGACATGCGGCACGGTAGCATGCCTGCCGTCGGGGCCGCAAAGCAGCGCCTGCCCTTGCCGCATGCGGGTGGCGGGGCTACCTGCATGACGAAGGCGGGCAAGGGGTACGGCGATGGCGCAGGCGGCGGAAAAGACCAAGCGGATCGGCAAGACGGACCTGCCCCCAGAGGTTCCGGCGGGGGCTCCGACCGGGGCTCCGACCCCGAACGTTTCGCGCGAAGTCCTGCTCAAGGCCTATGGCGACATGCTGCTGATCCGGCGCTTCGAGGAGCGGGCGGGGCAGCTCTACGGCATGGGGCTGATCGGCGGCTTCTGCCACCTCTATATCGGCCAGGAAGCCGTCGTGGTCGGGGTGCAGAGCACGCTCAAGCCGGGCGACGAGGTGATCACCTCCTATCGCGACCACGGCCACATGTTGGCGACCGGCATGGAGCCGCGGGGCGTGATGGCGGAGCTGACGGGGCGGTCGGGCGGCTATTCCAAGGGGAAGGGCGGCTCGATGCACATGTTCAGCAAGGAGAAGAACTTCTTCGGCGGCCACGGCATCGTCGGCGCGCAGGTGAGCCTCGGCACCGGGCTGGCATTCTCCAACTGGTACCGCGAGAGCGACGCCGTGTGCATCACCTATTTCGGCGACGGCGCGGCCAACCAGGGGCAGGTGTTCGAGAGCTTCAACCTGGCGGCGCTGATGAAGCTGCCCTGCATCTACGTGATCGAGAACAACAAATACGGCATGGGCACCAGCATCGAGCGGGCGACGGCCTCGCGCGACCTGTCGAAGAACGGCGCCCCCTGGAACATGGCCAGCGCCCAGGTGGACGGGATGGACGTGGTGACGGTGCGCGAAGCCGCGCTGGAGGCGGTGGCGCACTGCCGGGCCGGCAAGGGGCCGTATCTGCTCGAGATGCAGACCTATCGCTATCGCGGCCATTCGATGTCCGACCCGGGCAAGTACCGCACCCGCGACGAAATCCAGAAGATGCGCGAGGAGCACGACTGCATCGACCACGCCCGCCAGATGCTGCTGCGCATGGGCGAGAGCGAGGATGCGCTGAAGCAGATCGATGCGTCGGTGAAGGCGCAGATCGGCGAGGCGGCGGAGTTCGCGCAGTCGAGCCCCGAGCCGGACGAGAGCGAGCTGTGGACCAACGTGCTGGTGGAGGCCTGACCCGGTGTCCACCCAGGTGCTGATGCCGGCGCTGAGCCCGACCATGACCGAGGGCAAGCTGTCGCGCTGGCTCAAGAAGGTCGGCGAGGACGTGCGCGCGGGCGATGTGATCGCCGAGATCGAGACCGACAAGGCTACCATGGAGGTGGAGGCGGTCGACGAGGGCACGCTGTCGCAAATCCTGATCGAGGAGGGGACCGAGGGCGTCGCGGTGAACACGCCGATTGCCGTGCTCGGGAATGGCGAGGCGGCCGGCGAGGCGATGGCGCCACCCGCCCCGCCCACGGCCGAGGCGCCGCAGAAGCTGGAGCCGAAGCGGCCGGAGCAGGCCGCCGCCACCGCGGTTCCCGCCACCGCTGCGGCCGCGCCCGAGCAGGATTGGGGCGCCACCGCGCCGAGCACGGTGCGGGACGCGCTGCGCGACGCGATGGCGCTCGAGCTGCGGCGCGACCGCAACGTGTTCCTGATGGGCGAGGAAGTCGCGCAGTATCAAGGCGCCTACAAGGTGAGCCAGGGGCTGCTGGACGAGTTCGGCCCGCGCCGCGTCATCGACACGCCGATCACCGAGCACGGTTTCACCGGCATGGCGGTGGGTGCGGCGATGAACGGGCTGCGGCCGATCGTCGAGTTCATGACGTTCAACTTCGCCATGCAGGCGATCGACCAGATCATCAACTCGGCCGCCAAGACGCTCTACATGTCCGGCGGGCAGATGGGCTGCCCGATCGTGTTCCGCGGCCCGAATGGTGCGGCGAGCCGGGTTGGGGCGCAGCATAGCCAATGCTATGCGAGCTGGTATGCGCATGTGCCGGGCCTGAAGGTGGTGGCGCCCTGGAGCAGCGCCGACGCCAAGGGGTTGCTGCGCAGCGCCATCCGCGACCCCAACCCGGTGATCGTGCTCGAGAACGAAATCCTCTACGGCCAGACCTTCGAGTGCCCAACCGACGACGATTTCACGCTGCCGATCGGGCGGGCCAAGATCGAGCGTGCGGGCAAGGATGTCACCATCGTAGCGTTCTCCATCATGGTGGGGGTCGCGATGAAGGCGGCCGAGGCGCTGGCCGAGCAGGGGGTGGACGCCGAGGTGATCAACCTGCGCTCGCTGCGGCCGCTGGACATCGGCACGGTGATCGAAAGCGTGAAGAAGACCAACCGCGTGGTGAGCGTGGAGGAGGGCTGGGCGTTCGCCGGCATCGGCGCCGAGATCGCCATGCAGGTGGTGGAGCATTGCTTCGACTGGCTGGACGCGCCGCCGGTGCGGGTGAGCGGGCTCGACGTGCCGCTGCCCTATGCCGCCAACTTGGAGAAGCTGGCCTTGCCGCAGCCGCAATGGGTGGTGGATGCGGTGAGGAAGATCGTCTGATGCCGACCAACATCCTGATGCCGGCGCTGTCCCCCACCATGACCGAGGGGACGCTGGCGCGCTGGCTGAAGAAGGAGGGCGACACGGTCACCGCGGGGGACGTGATCGCCGAGATCGAGACCGACAAGGCCACCATGGAGGTGGAGGCGGTCGACGAGGGCGTGCTGGGCAAGATCCTGGTGGCGGACGGTACGGCGGGCGTGCCGGTGAACGCGCCGATCGCGATTCTGGTGGAGGAGGGCGAGAGCGTGCCCTCTGGCGCCGCGCCGACCGCGCAGGCGAGTGCGGCTGCCGCGAGCGAGACGGCGGACAGTGCGCCGAAGCCGCCAGCACCCGCAGCCACTCCAATGAGCAATGGGCATGACGCCGGGTCGCGCGTGTTTGCCTCCCCGTTGGCCCGGCGCATGGCGCAGCAGGCGGGGATGGCGCTCGACGGCATCCGCGGCACCGGGCCGAACGGGCGGATCGTGAAGGCCGACATCGAGGCGGCGCGCACCAGCGCTCCGGCGGCGGCCAAGTCTGCGCCGGCGGCTGCGGCCGCTGTGGCGCCTGCGCCCGCTGCTCCTGCCCCCGTCGCCGTCCCCGCGTCGGCCCCGGCTGCTGCGGCGCCGCGGCAGGTGGTGATCGCCGGGCCGCATACGCTCGTGCCGCACACCAACATGCGCAAGACGATCGCGCGGCGGCTCAGCGAGTCCAAGCAGTTCGTGCCGCATTTCTACGTCACGGCGGACATGGAGCTCGACGCGTTGCTCAAGCTGCGGGGGGAGCTGAACGCCAAGTCCGCCAAGGATGGACCCGGCGCGTTCAAGCTGTCGGTGAACGACCTGGTGATCAAGGCCGCGGCGGTGGCGCTGCGCCGGGTTCCGGCGGCCAATGCGAGTTGGACCGACGACGGGATCGCGCTGTACCACGACGTGGACATCAGCGTGGCGGTAGCGACGGATGGCGGGCTGATCACGCCGATCGTGCGGCGGGCGGACCAGAAGGGTGTCGCCACGATCAGCAACGAGATGAAGGACCTGATCGCCCGCGCCCGCGCCGGCAAGCTGAAGCCGGAGGAGTTCCAGGGCGGCGGGTTCTCGATCTCGAACCTGGGCATGTATGGGGTGAAGTCGTTCTCGGCGATCATCAACCCGCCGCAGGGCGGCATCCTCGCGGTGGGCGCGGGGGAGCCGCGCCCGGTGGTGCGGGATGGCGCGCTGGCGATCGCCACGGTGATGAGCGCGACGCTGTCGGTGGACCACCGGGTGGTCGACGGGGCGGTGGCGGCCGAGTGGATGGCGGCGCTCAAGGCCATCGTGCAGGACCCGCTCAGCCTGATGCTGTAACGCGCACTCGGAACAAAAGGCCCTCTCCCTCTGGGAGAGGGTTGGGTGAGGGGCGGCACACACGCCTGTCCGTGCCGGCTGCCCCTCACCCCGCCCCTCTCCCAGAGGGAGAGGGAGAAGCATAGGAGAGGTTCTTTGGCTGACGCATTCGACCTGATCGTCATCGGTGGGGGGCCCGGCGGCTACGTCGCGGCCATCCGCGCGGCCCAATTGGGCATGAAGACCGCGGTCGTCGAGCGCGAGCACCTGGGCGGCATCTGCCTCAATTGGGGCTGCATCCCGACCAAGGCGCTGCTGCGCTCGAGCGAGATCAACCACCTGCTGCACAACCTGCCGGAGTTCGGCTTCGCCGCCGACAACATCCGCTTCGACCTGGCAGCGGTGGTCAAGCGCTCGCGGGCGGTGTCCAAGCAGCTTGCCTCGGGCGTGGGGCACCTGCTGAAGAAGAACAAGGTCTCGGTGATCGAAGGCAGCGGCAAGCTCGCCGGCAAGAACACGGTGGCGGTGGGGGACAAGACCTTCACCGCGCCGCACATCATCCTCGCCACCGGCGCTCGGGCGCGGCAATTGCCGGGGCTGGAGGCGGACGGCACGCTGATTTGGACCTATCGCGAGGCGATGGTGCCGCCGCTCATGCCCAAGTCGCTGCTGGTGATCGGCTCGGGCGCGATCGGCATCGAGTTCGCCTCGTTCTACCAGAACATGGGCGCCGCGGTGACGGTGGTGGAGGTGCTCGACCGGGTGCTGCCAGTGGAGGACCAGGAGATCAGCGCCTTCGCCCGCAAGGCGTTCGAGAAGCAGGGCATCAAGATCATCACCGGCGCCAAGGTGACGGCGGCCAAGAAGGGCGCCGACAGCGTGACCGCCACGATCGATGCGGCCGGCCGCACGCAGGAGATCACGGTCGACCGCATCATTTCCGCGGCTGGGATCGTGGGCAATGTCGAGGGGCTCGGGCTCGAGGGCACGGGGGTGGTGGTGGAGCGCACCCATGTGCAGATCGACGAATACTGCCGCACCGGCGAGCCCGGCGTGTATGCGATCGGCGACATCGCGGGGGCGCCGTGGCTGGCGCACAAGGCGAGCCACGAGGGGGTGGTGTGCGTGGAGAAGATCGCCGGGCTCAACGACGTGCACCCGATCGACTGGAGCAACATTCCCGGCTGCACCTATTGCCGGCCGCAGGTGGCCTCGGTGGGGCTGACGGAGGCGCGGGCGAAGGAGACCGGGCACGAGGTTCGCGTCGGGCGCTTCCCGTTCATCGGCAACGGCAAGGCGATTTCGATGGGCGAGCCGGAGGGGATGGTGAAGGTGGTGTTCGACGCCGGGTCGGGCGAGCTGCTGGGCGCGCACATGGTGGGGGCGGAGGTGACGGAGATGATCCAGGGCTACGCCATCGCCAAGACGCTGGAGACCACCGAGACCGACCTGATGCACACCGTGTTCCCGCACCCGACGGTGAGCGAGACGATGCACGAGGCGGTGCTGGACGCCTACGGCCGGGCTATTCATTTCTAAAAGGCGCAGTTTTCGTCGCCGCACTCTTTTCTTCTCCCGCTCCCTATGGGAGAGGGTCGGGGTGAGGGGGCGTTCGGACGCGAGTTATAGTCTGCACCACCCCTCACCCAACCCTCTCCCAGAGGGAGAGGGCTTTTTCGTCGAGTAGCTCGTTGCAGCGTTCGTCCAGGGAAACAATATGTCAGGTGTGTCAGGCCGGCCGTCGCAGACCCAGATCCACGTCATCACGGCTGCCTTCCTGGGCTGGACCCTGGACGCCTTCGACTTCTTCATCATGGTGTTCGTGTTTTCCAACGTCGCCACGACGTTCGGAGTGCCGACCGGCAGCGTGGCCTTCGCGATCACCTTGACGCTCGCCTGCCGGGCGCTCGGCGCCTGGTTGTTCGGCCGCTTGGCGGATCGTTACGGGCGGCGCCCGACGCTGATGGTCAATGTGCTGTGCTACTCGCTGCTGGAGTTCTTCTCTGGGCTGGCGCCGACCTTCACCGTGTTCCTGATCCTGCGCGCGCTTTACGGCGTCGCCATGGGCGGCGAGTGGGGCGTGGGCGCCTCATTGACGATGGAGAGCGTGCCGGCGAGATGGCGCGGCCCGGTGTCCGGGCTGTTGCAGGCGGGCTACCCGACCGGCTTCCTGCTCGCATCGTTGCTCTACCTGGCACTGCCTTGGCTGACGTGGCGAGGCATGTTCATGGTGGGCGTGGTGCCGGCATTGCTGGTGCTCTACATCCGCCGCAACGTGCCGGAGAGTCCGGATTGGCTGGCTCGCACGGAGCAGGAGCGGAAGGTCGGCATCGGAACGGTGCTGAAGCAGAATGCCGGCTTGGTCGTGTTTGCCGCCGTCGTGATGATGGCGTTCAACTTCTTCAGCCATGGCTCGCAGGACCTGTATCCCCGGCTGTTTCTCGGCGCCCAGCACCATCTCGCGCCGGGCACCATCTCGCTGATCACGGTGATCGGCAATGTGGGGGCGATGCTCGGGGGGATCTTCTTCGGCTCGCTGTCGCAGCGGATCGGCCGCAAATGGGCGATCGTGATCGCGGCGGTGCTGGCCTTGCCGGTGCTGCGGCTGTGGGCGTTCTCCACGACCCCGGTGATGCTCGGGCTGGGCGCGTTCCTGATGCAGGTTTGCGTGCAGGGGGCCTGGGGCGTGGTGCCGGTTTACCTCAACGAGCTGTCCCCGGCGGCGATCCGCGGCACCTTCCCGGGGCTGGTTTACCAGGTGGGCAACTTCCTGGCCTCGGCCAACGCCAACATCCAGGTGGCGATTGCGGAGCATTTCAACGGTGATTACGGCTTGGCGTTGGCCATCGTCATCGGCGTGGTCGCGGTGACCATCGCGGTGCTGGTGGGGCTTGGCCGGGAGCCGAGGGGGACGCAAATGGGCGCGGACTTGCGGGACGTCGAGGCGTTGCGGGCGGGTGAATAAGGCTAGACCATGGCCGGCTCAGATCGAGTCGCCGGTCATGGTCTCGTTGTTGTTTTGGCGAGCATCTTTACCGGTCAGGTGACCACACCTGATCCTATGATGCTCTAGAGCCTGATCGCGTCAGGTTGAAACAACCTGATGCGTGAATCAGCCTCTCAAACAAAGAGTTAGAGCGTGATTGCTTCGCCTATCGGAAGCAATCATGCTCTAGGACAGCGCCAGCCGCGCCATCGCGACACCGGCCTGGCAGGGCTCGATCACCGGCACGCCGGCCGCCGCCTCGACCGCGGCCCGGTGCGCCGCCATGCCGGTGCAGCCCAGCACGATCGCGCCTGCGCCCGCCTCCACCAGGTCCATCGCGGCGTCGATCAGCAGCCCGCGGGCGGCCACCGGGTCTAGCAGCGCCTCCATCGACACGTCGAGCGCCCGCTCACCGGCGAAGCGGCTTTCCACCCCCATCGCCCGGATCGCGAGCAGGTGGCGGGCGCGGCTGGCCTCCACGATGGCGATCACGCCGAAGCGCTCCGCCCGCACCAGCGCCGCGGCGAGTGCACAACGGAACACGCCGAGCACCGGCTGGGCGGTGACGTCGCGGACGGCCCCGAGCCCCGGGTCGGAGGCGCAGGCGACCAGGTAGAGGTCGGCCCATTCCCGCTCCGCGACCCGGCACATCGGGCCCACGGCTGCGTGCCAATCCTGCCAGCTCAGGATGGCGGGCGGCCCGTCCGGCACGCCCAGCACGTCGATGGCCGGGCCAGTCCAGCTTCGGAACGGCGCGATGGCGGCGTCGATGGCCGCGGTGCAGGCTGCGGAGCTGTTGGGGTTGAGCACCAGGATGCGCGCCATTCCGCATGCTTGGCGGAGCCGGCGGCCGCGTCAACTCCGGAGCGAGGCGGCGTTCAGTTCGCCGGTGGGCTGGCGGGTTGGGCCTCCAGGCTGCCGGCGCTGGCTTGGGCCACGGCGCGCAGCGAGTCGTCGGACGAGTCGCTGGCGGCGCGGTGATACCAGATGGCGGCCGTTGCCGGGTCGGCGGGGACGCCAAGCCCGTGCTCATAGCAGTAGCCCAGATCGTATTCCGCGAGCGCGTTGTGCTTCTCGGCGGCGCGGCGGAACAGGCTGGCGGCGCGGGCAGCATTCACCGCCCCGCGAGTCAGCACGGCGCGCTGGGCGCTCTGGAACTCCCTCGACGCCGTCTCGTCGGAACCGCGATCGTCCGGTAGCGGGCTTGCGGCCTCGGCGCGTTCCCGGCGGCTGGATGCGGCAGCCTCCCGACGGGCCGGTTCGGGAGGCTCGCGAAAGGACGCCAGATGCTCGTTGGCGGCGGACACGCCATGGCTGGCGGCGCTGCGGTAGAGCGCCTCGGCACGGGAGAGGTCGCGCGGCACGCCGACGCCGGATTCGTAGAGCAGCGCCAGGTTGTATTCCGCCCGGCCAAACCCGAGGGCGGCGGCCTTCGCATACCATGAAGCGGCCTCGGACGGGTCTGGCGCCACGCCGAAGCCACCATCGTAGAACACGCCGATGTTGAACGCCGCCACCGCGCTGCCGCCCGCCGCGGCCTGGCGGTACCACTGCATCGCCTCCCGGAAGTCCCGCGGCAGGCCCACGCCGCTGTCGTACATCACGCCGAGATAGAGCGCGCCCCGCGGGTCTCCGGCGCGAGCGGCTTGGCGCCAGGCGGCCTGCGCCTCGGCGAAGCGGGCGTGCCGGAACTCGTCGAGCCCGGCGTCCACCTGCGGCGCGGGCGCGGCGCGGGCGGTTTGGGCGAATAGGCCGAGGCCCAACGTCACCCGACACAGCGCCGCGGCCAGCTTGCATACCGTGAAACGCGAGTCCTGTGTCATCTGCCAACCCAATGCCGGTATTGCGCAAACCTACGCCCAATCAAGGCTTGAGAACATCGCGGCGGCTTGCCTCGACCCGGCCGCGGCCGTATTGCGCAGAGTTCTATCTTCATTGCAGCGACCGGCAATCCATGACCAGACGCAAACCCCGACTACTTCCTTTCCCAGGCGTAATTGTTTTGCTGACCGGCTGTGCCTCGATCGGCGGCACGGGTGGTGCGGCGGATGCGGCGATCGCTGCGGGCCCGCTCTCGTTGCAGCAACAGGCGGCGCAGGTGCGAGCCAATCGGGTCGAAATCCTGTTTCCGCCTCGCCGTTTCACACTGACCAGCGAGGACGGGCGCCAACTCGACATGCTCGCTAGATTGATCCGGGATGACGACCCGGTGACGCTTTATACCACCGCATACGAGAGCGGCAGCGACGACGAGCGCGCGCAACGGCTGTGGCTGCGCCGGGCGGTCGCGGTCAAACACGGGCTGATGGCGCGCGGGATCCCGGAGCGGCAGGTGCGGGTGCGGGCGGTTTCGTTGCCTGGCGGGGCAGAGGCGGCGGAGGACAAGATAATGATTAGCTGGGGCGCGCCCTAACTTCCCCTGCTTCGGCATTCCGCAAGTCTGCGGCGCAAAGCGGCCCCGGCTCGATAACTGTTCTTTAACATAGGCCGGGTAATACGATCCCAAACTTGCGGGCTACCGACAGGGGATCGTAATGGCAGCTTTGGAATACGCGTCGGTATCGCTCGATGGCGAGCTTGACATACAAACCATTGTCCGGGCCCACGCCGTCATGCTGGAAGCGTTCCAAACGCAAGACGCTGTCGTCCTCGATATCACTGGCGTCACCAGCGTCGACCTGACCTTCATCCAACTGATTGAAGCCGCGCGAGTGACCGCCGTACAAACTGGCAAGACGTTCAAGCTGACCGCCGCAGCGCCCGAACCCGTTGTCGAGGCGCTGCAGCGGAGCTGCCTGCTCACCACGCCATCCGACGAGCGCACCGCATTCTGGCTCCCCCAGTAGGACACCCGACGATGCCCATGATCCTGACCGTCGACGACTCGGCAAGCATCCGCCAAACGATTAAGATCGCGCTGAGCAGTGAAGGTCATCGGGTGGCCGAAGCGGCCGACGGCGCGGAGGGTGTGCGCAAGGCCGAGGCCGCCGCCTATGACCTCATCATTACGGATTTGAACATGCCGGTGATGGACGGGCTCACCATGATCCGTGAGTTGCGCAAGAAGCCTGCGCATGCGGGCACACCGATCATCTTTCTTACCACCGAATCCGATGCCGCGATGAAGGCCCAGGCTAAGGCTGCGGGAGCCACGGGCTGGCTGACCAAGCCGTTCAACCCGGATCAGTTGGTGAAGATCGTCACCAAGGTGCTCGCCAAGTGAACTTGCCCGAACCGGTCGAGACGTTTCGCGCGGAAGCCCAAGATCTGCTTGAACAAATCGAGCAGGACTTACTCGACCTCGCGCGTGCACCTGCCGACAAGGAATTGGTCGCCCGCGTGTTCCGTGCGCTGCACACCCTCAAGGGCTCTGGCGCGATGTTTGGCTTCGACGCCCTGGCGGGCTTCACGCATCACTGCGAATCCGCGTTCGACCAGGTCCGCAAGGGCGAAGTCGCAGCCACGCCGCAGCTCGTCGCCGCCGTCCTCCGCGCGCTGGACCACATGCGAGCCCTCGCCGAGGAGCGCACCACCGCGCCCGGCGCTGGCGAGGCGCTGCTGGCGGGTCTGCACCACGAGTTGCTGGCGGCGGGGCCCGCTACGGCCAACCAGAGCCAGTCCGCCGCGTCACAAACCTGGCACATCCGATTCAGTCTCGCGGCAAACGTCCTCGTCAACGGCACCCGCCCGCTCCCTCTGCTTGATGAATTGCGTGCCATGGGCGAGTGCCAGATCCGTGCGATCACCGACGCGATTCCGCCGCTCGAAGCCCTTGTGCCAACGGAGTGCTATCTCGGCTGGGACATGACGCTGACCACGGACCAGCCGCGCTCCGCCATTGAAGATGTCTTCATGTTCGTCATCGAGGACATGACGCTCTGCATCGAAGCGGCTGGCGGCAATGCCGCCGCGAGCCCAGCGGCCGAGGGCTCGGCGCCAGCGTCGTCTTCCGAGGCGAAACCTCTTTCCAGGACCGCGGACGACGATGCCGAACCGACCCGCACCGATGCGACCACACGCGTCCCCGCGGGCCGGCTGGACGAGCTGATGGACCGGGTGGGCGAGTTGGTGATCGCCCAATCGCGTTTGAAGCAGATCGCCAGCCATAGCATCGACATGAACCTACGCGCCGTGTCGGAGGAGATCGAGCAGCTCGCCGCCGGGTTGCGCGACAGCATGATGTCGGTGCGGATGGTGCCAGTGGCACAGTTGTTCTCCCGTTTTCGTCGCTTGATCCATGATCTGGCGCGTAACACGGGAAAAGAGATCGAGTTGGTCACCGAGGGCGAAGCAACAGAGCTCGACAAGACGGTGCTCGAACGGTTGGCCGATCCGCTGGTGCATCTGATCCGCAACGCAGCCGACCACGGCCTGGAATTGCCAGAGGAGCGTTTGGCGGCCGGCAAGCCGTCCACCGGGCGCTTGAAGCTCGCGGCGCGGCAGGCGGGGGCGGAGGTGGTGATCACAGTCGAGGATGACGGCCGGGGCATCAATCGCAGCCGGGTTCGGGCGAAGGCCGAGGAGAGCGGTCTGCTGGCACCTGACGCCATCGTCACTGACGCCGAGTTGCTGCAGATGATCTTCCAGCCGGGTTTCTCGACCGCGGCCCAGATTACCGATCTTTCCGGCCGCGGGGTCGGGATGGACGTGGTCAAGCGCACGATCGAGAGCCTGCGCGGCACGCTCGAGCTGTCGAGCCCTCCGGGCAAGGGGTCCTCTGTTGCGCTCCGCATCCCGCTCACTTTGGCCATCATTGACGGCCTGCTGGTTCGCGTCGGCACAGGCCGCTACGTCATCCCACTCTCGGCGGTGGAGGAATGCCAGGAACTCCCGATCCAGCACGATCTCCGCTCAACCGGACGCAGTTTTTTGACCATGCGGGGACAGTTGGTGCCGTTCATTCGGCTTCGCGAGATGTTCGCCACGCGCACTGCCGCCGACCGCTACCAGAAAATCGTCGTGGTGTCGGCTGGGCGGGATCGCGTGGGTCTCGTCGTGGATCAGATCCTGGGAAACTATCAGACCGTCATCAAGCCGCTGTCGGTATTTCACAGCGAGATCGGGATGTTCTCCGGCGCCACGATCCTAGGCGATGGCAGCGTCGCGTTGATCCTGGACGTGAGCTTCCTGACCACGGCCGCCTCCAGCCAAGCCGCAAGTCCAATGCGTGCGGCAAGCTAGCAGGGCATGGCCATGACCCAGCGCAAAATCCCCAAGGCCCGCGTTTTCGACAGCGGGACAATCGAGGTGCTGACCTTCAACCTGCAAGGCGAGACCTTCGCGCTCGATGCCACGATCGTACAAGAAGTTCTCGACCGCTCGCTAGAGACGCCAGTGCCGGGTGCGCCGTCCTTTGTCGACGCAGTGATCAACTTCCGTGGGAAAATCATTCCGCTGGGAGATTTGCGGCTCGCCTTCGGCCTCGCGCACTCGGGCGAGACCAGGGACAGCCGTGTCATCGTGATCGAGTACCAACTGGAAGGGACCACGCTCTTGATCGGGCTGCGAGCCGATAAGGTGCACGAGGTCACCACGATCGATCACGCCGCAACGGAAGCCGCACCACGGATTGGTTTACGCTGGCGACAAGATTTCATCGAGTACCTCGTTAAACGCAACGACGACGTGATTGTCTTTCCAAATTTGGCGAACATCTTCGCGGCCCGCGGCGACGTCAACGCGGGCACCGTCCAACTCGTGTCACGGCCGGATTAGAGTCATTCTTCAACCAAGCCCTCGATAGGAATTCGTCATGCGGTTTACGATTAGGATGAAACTGCTCCTGGCCTTCGGTCTGATGATCACGCTCATGATAGGGGCGTCGGGCTATGGGATCGTCAGCTTAAGGCAGCTTAACGATGGGATGACGGACCTGATCGACGGGCCGGTCGCCCGCATGGTGACGGCGGACCACATCGAGGTGCACTTCCTCGAATTGATCCGTTGGGAAAAGAACCTGGTCCTTAGCACCACTCCGGCCGAGGCGGGCGGGTATGACAAACAAATCACCCAGACACTCGCTGCGCTCGACGCCTCCATCGCGCACGGCGAGGACCTTTCGCTGCCAACCGGCAAGGCAAGATACGAAGAACTGAAAGCCGTCGTGTCCAGTATCAAGGCGCACGATCGGACGTTGCGCGATCTTGCGCTCGCCGGAAAAGTTCAGGAAGCGACTGCGGTGTCACTGGGTGCTGCGCGCGAGGATAACCAATCCGCAAGCCGACTGACGGGCGAGATCGTCGAACTCGCCCGTGCGCAGATGAACGAGCACCAGGCCGCGGCAGCACAGACCTACACGGCAACGCGCAACGTCTTGGCCGCGATCATCCTGGTCTCGGTCGCGCTCATGTCGGCGGCCGCGGTCTGGCTGTCGCTGACCATTAGTCGCGGACTTGGCAAGATCGGCCAAATGGCGCGCGCCGTCGCTATCGGCGACCTTGATCAGAGCTTGACGATTAGAAGCAATGACGAGATCAAGGACGTCGTGAGCCTCGTCAATATCATGACGGAAAACCTGCGCGCGACCGCAGAGATGGCAGACCGGATCGGCGACGGCGACCTCAGCGTCCAACCCAAGCCGCTGTCGGACAAGGACCGGCTTGGCCAGTCACTTGAACGCATGGTCGAAGGACTCCGTGGCAGTGCCGCCGTCGCGGATCAGATTGCTGACGGCGACCTCAGCGTGCAACCGAAGCCTCGGTCGGACAAGGACGTGCTAGGCCTTGCACAGGCCCGCATGGTGGAGCGCTTGCGCGGCGTGGTTGGCAATGCGCTGATGGCCGCCAACGGTGTGTCGTCCGGCAGCCAGCAGCTTTCGGCGACGTCAGAGGAGGTCAGCCAAGGCGCTACCGAGCAGGCGTCGGCCGCCGAGGAGGCATCCGCGTCGATGGAGCAAATGGCTGCCAATATCAAGCAGAATGCCGACAACGCAGCGCAGACCGAAAAGATCTCTCGCCAGTCGGCGAAGGACGCCGAGCTGAGCGGCGAGGCCGTGAACCAAGCCGTCGCGGCGATGCAGACCATTGCCGAGAAGATCACCATCGTGCAGGAGATTGCCCGGCAGACAGATCTCCTGGCGCTCAACGCGGCTGTCGAGGCGGCTCGCGCGGGTGAGCATGGCCGCGGGTTCGCGGTTGTTGCGTCGGAAGTCCGCAAGCTGGCGGAACGTAGCCAGGTCGCCGCAACCGAGATCGGCGCCGTGTCGTCCGAGACGGTGAAAGCGGCACAGTCCGCGGGCGAAATGCTGAACACTCTGGTGCCGAACATTCGCCGGACCGCCGAGTTGGTTGCTGAGATTAGCGCGGCCTGCCGTGAGCAGGATGTTGGCGCATCGCAAATCAACGAGGCGATCCAACAGCTCGACAAGGTGACGCAACAGAACGCCGCTGCGTCCGAGGAAATGGCGGCCACGTCCGACGAGCTGTCCAACCAGGCGGAAGAGTTGCAGACATCGATCGCGTATTTCCGTGTGGACAATCAATCAGAGGTGCGCCCGCCAGCGGCCGCCGCCTTACCCGCCCCTGCACATGCGGCCCCACCGGCCCCGCGGCCCGCAGCCAAGCGGCCTATGCCGGTCGTGATCAGAGCGAAGAGCAAGCCAGCGCCAAAAAGAGTGAATGGCCGCACCAATGGCGCTACGCCACATCCGGCGCGTGTCAACGGTTTCGCCCTCGATCTCGCACAAGGCGGACCCGACGAGGACGACGTCCATTTCAAGGCTCATGCCTAAAATGGGCAGCGAGGCCGAGCGGTGCCAATACGTGACACTGGCCCTTCATCGGGAGGTGTTCGCGGTCCCAGTTACGATGGTGCGAGAAATCCTCGATTATCGCGCGCCGTCGAAGGTTCCGGAGGGGCCGCCCTATCTACTCGGGCTGATCGATGTGCGAGGCCGCGCGACGCCCGCGATTGATCTCAGGCTCAAACTGGGTTTGGCCAGCGTTGCGCCAGACACGGCCACCCGTATTCTGGTGCTCGATGTTCCAGTCGATGGACGAACGCTCGCGCTAGGGCTGGTGGCCGACCGCGTGATAGAAGTCGTGGCATTCGAGAGCAACGATATAGAAGCCGCACCCGACATCGGCATTCCCTGGCGGTCCGACTATATCGCCGGTGTTGTGCGGCGCGAGTGTGGCTTCGTCATCCTGTTCGACCTGCCAAAGCTGCTCACCAGCGCCGAAGCTGCGCTGACGAGCGCAGTTCTGGCGCGCGCCGCCTGAAACCTCTCATGGCTGGGGAGTTTGCGGACTTGCCGGATCACAAAACCGCTTCGGTGGCTGCTGGCTCCGTCTTTAGCATGGGTTCGGACCAGTTCACGCCCCGCAACTTCGCCACGCTGGCTGAGCTAATCCATCGCTACAGCGGCATCAAGATGCCGGCGGGCAAGCAGACGATGTTGGAGGGGCGGCTACGCCGCAGGGCTGCAAGCCTCGGTCTGGGGACCCTCAACGACTATTGCGATTATCTGTTCCAGGATGAGGGATCCGGCGATGAACTCATTCACCTGATCGACGCGGTAACAACCAACAAGACCGAGTTCTTCCGCGAACCTATCCACTTCGACTTCCTACGGGATACTGCCCTGCCCGAGTTTGCGGCAGCCGGTCGACGCCACGTCAAACTCTGGAGCGCCGCCGCCTCGATCGGAGCGGAGGCTTATACGATAGCGATGGTACTGGAAGACTACCGTCGCAGCACGAACGCGTTCCACTACTCGATCCTGGCCACCGATATCTGCACCGAAGTACTCGCGGTCGCACTCGCCGGGCGTTTCCCGCGCGCGATGATGGAGCCGATACCACCCGAGCTGCGACGCCAACACGTCTGGAGTCCGCGCGATGAGACCTCCAACGAGATGCGCATGGCGCCACATCTCCGGGCGAAACTCTCGATTGCTCGCCTCAACCTTATGGATGAGAGCTATCCGGTCGAGCAAGACATGGACGTCATCTTCTGCCGCAACATCCTGATCTATTTCGACAGGCGCACGCAGGAGCAGGTTCTTGCCCGGCTCTGCCGCCACCTGCGGAGCGACGGGTATTTGATTCTGGGCCATTCCGAAGCCGCCGTTGACAAAGCATTGCCGCTCGATCACGTCGTCAACACGATTTTCCGCCGGTGTTGACGCCATGACCGTGGTCAGGAAGCGAGTGCGCGTGCTGATCGTCGATGATTCGGCAAGCGTGCGCCAAACCCTGGCCGCGGTGTTGGCGAGCGATCCCGATATCGAAGTGCTTGGTGTGGCGTCAGACCCATTCGTCGCAGCCAGCCGCATCCGGAGCGAAACCCCCGATGTCATTACGCTGGACGTCGAGATGCCTCGGATGGATGGCATCACCTTCCTGCGCAAGTTGATGGCGCAGCATCCAATCCCGGTCGTGATGTGCTCGTCGCTCGTGGAGGCGGGCTCCGAAACCTTGATGCAGGCGCTCGAGGCCGGGGCTGTGGATATCATACTCAAACCAATGACCGGCGTGGCGGACCATCTGAACGACTCTCGAATCCAGATCTGCGAGGCCGTCAAAGGTGCCGCGGCGGCCCGCCCTGGTCAAAGGCGGGGGCGGCCGACGACAGCGACAACTGTAGCGGCAGATCCGTTGAAGAAGCTCACTGCGGACGTGATGTTGCCGCCACCACGGCAAAGCGCCATGGCGCGCACGACGGAAAAGATCATCTGCATCGGCGCGTCCACCGGAGGGACGGAGTCGCTGCGAACAGTGCTCGAGGCGCTCCCAATCGACGCACCCGGCATCGTGATCGTGCAGCACATGCCCGAGAAGTTTACGGCGTCCTTTGCAAACCGGCTGAACGCACTTTGCCAGATGGACGTCAAGGAGGCGGAGGACGGCGATGCGGTGCTGCGTGGCCGCGTGCTGATTGCCCCAGGTAATTTGCACAGCATGGTGGAACGGAGCGGATCGCGATACCACGTCTCGGTCAAGCCGGGTCCGCTGGTGTCGCGGCATAGACCGTCGGTGGACGTTTTGTTCCGCTCCGCCGCGCGCTCGGCCGGTGCCAATGCAGTTGGCGTGATCATGACCGGCATGGGCGACGATGGCGCGCGTGGCCTCGAAGAAATGAAGGCTTCCGGCGCGTTCACGCTGGCCCAAGACGAGGCGACATCGATTGTCTTCGGCATGCCGCGCGAGGCCATTGCCCGCGGCTGCGTCGACCGCGTGGTTGGACTGCACGACCTTGCGCTCGCGATCCGGTATGCTGCCGCGCAATAGGTGACCAAGGGTCCACTGCTGCGTTGCCGCCGGCTGATCTCTCAATTGCAAGCGCTCGGGGCGTGATTGCCACAGTGTCGGCGCGCTTGTAGCAGCCTGTCGGATTGCGGGTACCCAGTTTTCCGGCGAACGGCTGGGCTCGACGCATGGCGACATACATCCCGTTCAGCCGAGACCAGGCCTTTCTGCTTCCGCCCGCTCTGAAACGTATCCATTTGGTGACGGCCCCCTGGCAATGGCTGGGTGGTGTGGCGACCTTAGCGGCGCTCGTAAGTGCGTTGTTAAGATCGGCGGCGGGTTGCTGGATGGAGATCATCACCGGGGTTGAGCGTCGGCGCCGGTGGCGGGTGGAGGACAAACTTTGCATCGTGGCGGAGGCGGAGGCGGAGGCGGAGGCGGAGGCGGCTGTCGTTGCGCATGTGGCGCGTCGTCACCAGGTCAGCCGTGGTCTGCTGACGAGTTGGCGCCAGCAGGTCCGTCGCGGTGGTTTAGTAGCGGAGCATCATGCCGCGGTGCTCATGCCGGTGCAGATGCTGCCGAAGCCTGTATCGTCAGCCGTGCCGGTGTCTTGCGCGCCGGGCGGAGCATCTGGTCAGGACCAGCGGATTGAGATCGCGTTACCGGATGGCATCTCCATCCGCGTCGGTGCGGACGTTGGACTGGTGGCGCTACGCCGGGTCATCGCGGCCGTGCGGCGTTGATCCCGGTTGCCTCCGCGGTCCGGGCCTGGCTTGCGGTTGGCCACACGGACATGCGGCGCGGCATGAACGGGCTCGCACTCCAGCTGCAGCAGGCGTTGCAGCGCGATCCGCACGCGGGCGACCTGTATGTGTTCCGCGGCAAGCGCGGCGATCTGGTGAAGAACGCTTACCCGGCGCGATGGCACTTGTGCTTGAATCTCGCTGTGACCACCGCACCCGGCCTGATTTCGAACGACATCAGGACGCTGTAAGCCGCCCTGTTGGCCGAGCAGGCTGCCCGGCGCGCGGCCGAGCCGCGCGCATCCGGCGCCGAGGCAGTCATTGCCCAGCTCAAGCCAATGATTGCCAAGATGCGGCACGAGCGGTTCGGCGCCTCGTCCGAGCGTGGCCGCAAGCTGCTGGACCAGCTCGAGTTGGAACTGGAGGAGATGGAGGCCGTCGCCACCGAGGACGAGTCCGCCGTCCAGGCCAATCCGCTGCCGGAGGGCACCAAGCCGCCGCCCACTAGGCGCAAGCCCGTCCGTGCGCCGTTCCCAGCGCATTTCCCCCCCCCCGCGTGAGCGGGTGGTCGTGCCTGGCCCGGCTGCCTGTCCCTGCTTGCCAAGGCAAGCAGGGACAGCTAGGCGAGGACGTGACCGAGACGCTGGAGGTGATACCGCGGCAGTTCAAGGTGATCCAGACCGTGCGCGAGCGCTTCACCTGCCGGGCCTGCGGGGCGATCCATCAGCCGCCCGTACCGTTCCATGTCATCGCGCGCGGACGCGCCGGGCCCGAGTTGCTGGCCACGATCCTGGAGGCAAAGTTCGGCCAGCACCTGCCGCTGAACCGGCAGAGCGAGACCTTTGCCCACGAGAGCATTGAGCTTGATGTGTCGACGCTCGCCGACTGGGTCGCGGTGCGTGCAGCGTGGCGCTGGCGCCCCTGGTGGCGCTGATCCGGGGTCATGTGCTGGCGGCCGAGCGCATCCATGGCGACGACACCCACAGTGCCTGTGCTGGCCGAGACGCGTACGACGACGGGCCGATTGTGGACCTATGTGCACGATGAGCGGCCGTTCGGCGGACCAGCCTCGCCCGCCGCGCTGTTCTTCTACTCACGCGACCGCGGCGGCGAGCACCCGGCGCGGCATCTGCCCTGGAACTGCACGCAGTAGGCTGCCAAACTGCCGGCATGAGCCCCAGCACGGCCGCCGCCAACGACACGTCAGCCGCCGACAGCTTCAACCAGATCTGCACGGTCCGGATCGAGTTGCTGGACACCGACCCGCTGATCTGGCGCGAGGTGGAGGTGCCGACTTCGATCACGCTCAAGGTGCTGCATGACATCGTCCAGATCACCATGGGCTGGCTCGATCAGCACCTGTGGGAGTTCAAGATCGACGGCCGGATCTACGGGTTGCCGATGGATGAAGACTGGGGCACCGCACCCCGCACCGACGCGATAAAGGTCCGCCTGCGCGACGTGCTGAAGCCGCGAAAGACGAACATCGAATACTTGTACGACTTCGGCGACAACTGGGAACACCGCATCACCGTCATCAAAGTCCGCCCCGGCCTGCCCGGCGTCTCCTACCCGCACTATATCGCCGGCGAATGGGATTGCCCGCCTGAGAACTGCGGCGGCGTCCCCGGCTACTACCACATGCTGGACGCCCTCGCCGACCCCAAGCACCCAGATCATGCCGAGGTCGCCGAATACCTGGAGGACTGGGACCCCAAGGAAATCGACGAACTCCCTCTCAGGATCGCTCTGGGCCGGATCGCTAATCGACGCAACGCAGCTCGCACCAGGATCGCAAAGAAGACCACCTGACCCCGGTGCTCCGGCGAAGCCACTCAACCGCGGCCTTCGCCGGATGGATACAGAACTACTTCGCCGCCGCAGGCTACGGTGCAATGTGATGGGAAAATGCTCTACCTAGATCATGGCCGGCTCAGATAGAGTCGCCGGTCATGGTCTCGTTGTTGTTTTGGCGAGCATCTTTACCGGTCAGGTGACCACACCTGATCCGGTGATGCTCTAGCTGTCGTTGCTATGGAGGTTGTACCTCCGGGGCTGAGGGAGGAGGTTATGGGTGTGAGGCCTGCAACCCCAAGCCCGGAGCCCCGGATGGACACCCATAACAATGCCAGAACCACCTGCCATGGTCGAATGCTGATCGTGCAACGTCTCGCGAGCGGATGGTCCGTGGCAGCCGTCGCCCATGCCCAGGGCGTCACACCCAAAACCGTGCGCAAATGGCGCGACCGCCACGCCGCAGAGGGCCACACCGGCCTCGCCAACCGCTCCTCCCGCCCGCATCGCAGCCCAGCCCGCCTGGACGCGGCCGACGAGGACGCGATCGAGGCATTGCGACGCCAGCGCCTGTCCGGCCCGGCCATCGCCCGTAGGCTCGGCCGCCCCATCTCCACCATCGGCCACGTGCTGCGGCGCCCCGGCCTCGGCCGCCTGGCCACGCTCGATCCCCGGCCGCCCATCATCCGCTACGAACGCGAACAGCCCGGCGAGCTGATCCACATCGACATCAAGAAGCTCGGCCGCATCGACGGCATCGGCCACCGCATCACCGGCGACCGCACCGGCCAAAGCAACCGCCGCGCTGCTGGCCGCGGCCTCGGATGGGAATACCTGCATGTCGCCATCGATGACCGATCGCGCCTGGCCTTCACGCAGTTGCTGCCCAGCGAACGCAAGGAAGACGCCATCGCCTTCCTGGAAAGCAGTCTTGCTTGGTTCCAACACCACGGCATCACCGTCCAGCGCGTGATGACCGATAACGGGTCAGCCTACAAAAGCAAGCTGTTCGCCGCCGCGCTGGACAACCATGGCGTGGCCCACAAACGCACCCGGCCCTACACGCCAAAGCCGAGCGCTTCATCCAAAGCAGCATCCGCGAATGAGCCTATGCCACCCCATTCAACACCTCAGCCGAACGCCAGCAGGCCATGCACCCATGGCTGCACGACTACAACACCGCACGACCACACTCAGCCCTCGGCGGAAAACCTCCCATCTCCAGGCTCAACAGGGACAACCTCCTTGGCAGCGACATCTAGGCACAAGGCCGGCATCATCGCTCGGCAGTGATCACGCGCGACTGGTGGCGAGCACATCCAGCGGCTGAGCAGGGCGCCCGCTCCGGTCGCTCCACGAGACCAATCAGAGTGCCGAGGTTGCGCTCGCGGTCCACGCCTCGACAACGCCCTGCTGCACGACTCGCTCGCGGGACATCGTGTAGTGCGTCGCAAGCGTCTCGATCATGCAAGCAAGCGGCGCACCGACAGCCATGGACCTATTCGGCGCGCACCCGATCGCCATCTCAGTGGCGACCACATCCAGCACGCCGCCGATTTCAGCCTGTATGTCAAACCGTTCCGCCGAGCGTTTCAGCAGTGCGACCACAGCCTCCCCTTGGGCTGCCAGATCCCCGAAATCGGCCTCGGTTTTGCTCCTCGCCTCGCGGATCCGCTGCGATGCGTTGTCGAGTGCGACACTTGCGTCGCAGGCAGTGCCGTCGGCGCTGGCCGTGGCTGAATCTTCCTGGGTCAGGGCGGTGGCGGCTCCGCTCAAATGGCTCAAGGCTTGCACGCACTCGTTGGCCGTGGATTCCAGATTACCCGCGTGGAGTTCAAGCTCTGCAGCAATGGTTTTCAACGGCCGGCCCGGTTCACCGATGCGGGTCGACTTGAGCGACGCGTTCAGCGCCATGCACTGCACATCACCCTTCATGGTTTGAACCGCGGCAAGCCGCGCGGAGAGAATTTGGGCCGCCCGCCCAACTGCATCGCCCATCTGCTGCGCTGCCCGGTCGACTGCCTCGATCTCTCCGACCAACCCGGCGGCTTGCTCAATCCGGCGCTCTAGCCCAAGCAGAAAACCATCCGCCCGGCCAGAGCCGTTGCCATAAGCCACGTCTCGCAGATGCAGCAGCGCGGCAGAGTCCGTCGTGAGGCCAGCCATGCTGTTGGCGATCTGGGTGACTTCACGACCGAAGTCCGCACAGGTGTCGGTCAACTGGGCCGCTAGCAGCAACCGCATGCGAATGCCGATTTCGGCGCATTGCTCAACCGGAAGCGTGACATCAAGCCCCGCCAGGAGGTCCAGGCCGACTTGGATATGCTCGATCCGCTGCCTGGTAATGTCGCCGATTTGAAGTCCTGCGAGCGTGCGTGCAACCTTCTTGCGCACCTCGCGAGCGAGGGCACTCGCCTTGGCAGCGGCAACGGCGATACGTTGGTGCTGATCGCCCATGAGGCGGGCGCTGGCCGTCAATTCGTGGGGGACCGCGGGAATGAGGTCAGCGCAATGCGACGCCAGGCCCGCATCCTGCGCCGCAGCCGCAAACAGGGTCCGTTGCAACGCGGCTATTTCGTTATCGAGGCCATCGACCTCATCCCGGCCCGCGTCGATCTGGCTGGCGATCTCTTCGGCGAACAGACCGAACGCAGCGCCGGCCGACGCAATGCCGCCCGCGGTGATCTTTATGTTGACTGTGAAGGCGCGCATGTAGGCGAGGCAAAGACGGATATCGATGAGGTGGGCGGCGAGGTCGCTCCGATGCTCTGCGAGCGCGGCTACCACAGCACGTCGGCGCAACTGTTTGGCGGGAAGTGCCAGAAGCGTCGTGGCGGCGATGTCGAGATTGCGCTGGGTCGACCCGACAATGGCCGGATTGACCGCCTCCGTGATGGCATCCAGAGCGTCGATCATCGAGCCAATACCCTCGACAGCCTCTGCCAGCACCTCTCCCACGGCAAGAAATTTCGTCTCGATCAAGCAGCGAGCGGATTCCAGTTGCGCCGACCAAGCGGCCAGCGCCAGGTCAGACGGCGTGTATGCCGAACCCTTGTCACGAGACGTGAGCAAACCAGTTGTCTCCACCGAGCCACACGGCCATTCAGCATGGAATAGCTGAATTTCTCGTGAACGACGCTGCAGGAACTGCTCAGCGAACGCTTGACACAATGCCTTGCCGTTGCAGCACGGGTCCGGCGGGTTCGAGGCCGGAGAGCAGCCAAGTTGCTGAACTATCACGCAAACCGCGGTGATAAGGGGGAGTGGTGCCCAGGGGCGGAGTCGAACCACCGACACTGCGATTTTCAGTCGCATGCTCTACCAACTGAGCTACCTGGGCGGCCTTGCTCAAGGCGCGCGGTGTAGCCGAACCGCCCCCGGGCCGCAACCCAGCTTTGAACGCCCTCTCCCTATGAGCCCCAGACGGAGCTACTCCTCGGCCTGATCTTCCTCGGCCGGAGGCACCGGCAACGCATACTGACCGGTGAACCAGCGGCCAAGGTCTATGTCGGCGCAGCGGCGGGAACAGAACGGGCGCAAGCGCGGGTCGGCGGGGGCAGTGCAAATGGGGCAGGTCTCAGCCATGGCGGGTCTCCTCCATCATCCAGGCGCCGGACGGCAAGGCCGGGTCGGAGCGCAGCACAAGGGCGCGGCCAGTGCGGTTGGCAAGGGCCGGCAGCGCCGCCGGGTCGGACTGCAGGGCGCTCACCACGTCCGGCGCGGCCCGCAACGCCATCGGGCGAGGTTCGGCGGCGACCTGCCGCAGCGCAGCCAACCCCGCGGCATGCGGCCCGGCGAGCAGCTCGTGCAGCGGCGGGTGGACGCGCGGGCGCTGGATTTCGGCCAGGCCGCCCGACGTGAAGCCGAGCAGCCGCGGGCGCGCCGGGTCGGGGGCGAGGGCGGCGCGCAACGGCTCCGCGAGCATGGCGCGGCGGGCGGCCGGCATGCCCGCCAGGTCCACCAGGATCAGCCCGGCGAGGTTGCGCAGGCGAATTTGGCGGGCGAGGGCGGGCAATGCGGCGCGATTGGCCGCCTCCTGCGCGGCGGCCTTGGGCTTGCGGCCGGCTGTGGCGGACCCGGCGTCGACATCGATTGCGACCAGGGCGGCGGTGGGCTCGATGGTGGCGCGAAGCCCGCCCGGCAGCGCCGCGACCGGTGCGGACAAGGCCTCGACGGCGGCTGCCAGCGTGTCCGTCCAGCCGGCGCCCAACTCGATGCGGTCACCGAGGGCGGGGCGGAGGGTGGCGGCAATGGCGGGGTCGTCCACGATTACCGAGCCGGGATGCAGGGCGGCCAGGCGCTCGACCGGGTTCGGGCCGGGGCGCAGTAAAGTGGGTGGGCCCGCGGGCGCGGGGTCGGGCAGGGCTTGCAGGCGGGGGCCTTTGCCGCCCTGCGCCGCCCGCATGACGCGCACGGCGACGCGGTCGCCAACCCCGCGGGAGGCGCCGCCGGCGGTATCGGGGAGGAAGCCTTCCTCCCCGCCCGCCAGCGCCACGAAAGCGCCGGCCATGGCGGGGACCGCGGCGGTGACGCGCCCGGCATGCACGTCGCCCACGCCATCGGGCCGGCCGGGACGCCAGATGGCGTAGTCGGCCAAGTCGCCGCGGATGAGGGCGGCGATGCGGACCTCGCCCGGGCTGCAGGAGAGCCAGAGGGAGGAGCCAGCTCTCTCGCTTTGGGAGGGGGTTGGGTGAGGGGCCGGCGGCACGGTGTTGGAGTTTGTGCGTGGGGCCCTCACCCCGGCCCTCTCCCAGAGGGAGAGGGAGAAGGGATGGGAGAAGTGAGGATTGGGATGTGCCAGCCTTGACCGCGGAGGAGCTGGGCGGTCTCGAACAGGGGCAAGCCTACCACACCGGAATAGCTGCCGCCGAGCCAGCGCACGAAGCTGGCCGCCAGGCCTTGGATGGCGTAGCCGCCCGCCTTGCCGACGCCCTCGCCGGACGCCGCATAGGCCTCGATCTGGCCCGGCGTGAGCCGCCCGAACGCCACGGCGCTGTCCACCAGCCGCTCGGTGGCGCGGCCGTCCGGGCCGAGCAGGCAAATTGCGGTGAGCACGTGATGGCGGCGGCCAGACAGCAGGCGGAGGCAGGCGCGCACCGTCTCGGCATCCTCGGCCTTGGGCAGGATACGGCGGCCGACCGCAACCGCGGTATCCGCGCCAAGAGTGAGTTCGCCCGCGACATGCACCGCTGTCGCCTTGGCGCGGGCGAGGCGCTGGGCGTAGAGGCGGGGCAGTTCGGCCGGCAACGGGGTTTCGTCGATGTCGGCGGGGCGGATATGGGCGGGGACCACCCCGATCTGCGCCAGCAACGCCAGACGGCGCGGGCTTGCCGAGGCCAGCGCGAGCGGACCCATGCGAGTTGTGGCCGCCAGCTACTTGAAGCGGAAGGTAATCCGGCCCTTGGTCAAGTCATACGGCGTCATCTCGACGTTGACACGGTCGCCCGCCAACACGCGGATACGGTTCTTGCGCATCTTGCCGGATGTGTGCGCGAGAACACTGTGCTCGTTGTCGAGCTTGACGCGGAACATGGCATTGGGCAGCAGTTCCTGCACCGTTCCGCTGAATTCGATCATGTCTTCTTTAGACATTCATGGTCCTGTAATCACTCCGTTCTCTCTTGACGGAGCGGAACATGATGATGCAGCCGCGCCGGGTCAAGCGCGGGCGTGTTGGCCCAGGCGCATGGCAATGCTGCGGGCATGGGCCTGCAGCCCCTCGGCCTCCGCGAGCGCAACCGCAGCCGGGCCGATTGCGCCGAGGGCGTCGGCGTCGCAGTCCACCCATGTGGTGCGCTTGAGGAAGTCGAACACCGACAGCCCCGACGAGAAACGGGCGGTGCGGCCGGTGGGCAGCACGTGGTTGGGGCCGGCCACGTAGTCGCCGATCGCCTCGGGGCAGTCATGCCCAAGGAAGGCAGCGCCGGCGTGGCGGATGCGGGCGAACAGGGCGTGCGGCTCGGCCACCATCACCTGCAGGTGCTCGGCGGCGAGGCGGTTGGCCAGGGCGGCGCCCTCGTCCCAGTCGCGCACCAGGATGATGGCGCCGTTGTCGCGCCAGGAGGCGGCGGCCTCGGAGCGGGCGAGGCTGCGCAGCTCGGCATCCACCGCGAGCGCCGTCGCGTCGGCCAGTGCCGGGTCGTCGGTGATCAGGATCGCCTGGGCGCTCTCGTCGTGCTCGGCCTGGGCCAGCAGGTCGATCGCGACCCGGCGCGGGTCGGCGGTGCGGTCGGCCAGGATCAGCACCTCGGACGGCCCGGCAATGCCGTCGATACCCACCCGACCGAACACCTGGCGCTTGGCCTCGGCGACATAGGCGTTGCCGGGGCCGACGATGCGGTCCACCGGGGCGATCGTCGCGGTGCCATAGGCGAGGGCCGCAATCGCCTGGGCGCCGCCGATGCGGTAGACCTCGTCGACCCCTGCCAGCCGGGCGGCGGCCAGCACCAGCGGGTTGAGCGCGCCGCCTGGGGTGGGCACGCACATCGCCACCCGGCCGACGCCGGCGACCCGGGCCGGGATGGCGTTCATCAGCACGGAGGACGGATAGGCCGCCTTGCCGCCGGGCACATAGAGGCCGGCGGCATCGAGCGGGGTCCAGCGCATGCCCATGCGCACGCCCGCGGCGTCGATCGACTCGAAGTTGGAGGGCAGTTGCTGGCGGTGGAACGCCTCGATGCGGCTGGCGGCGAACTCGAGGGCGGCGCGCAGTTCGGCGGAGATCGTGTTGGTCGCGTCGTCGATCTCGTCCGCGGTGATGCGCAACTGGCCCGGCGCGATGCTGTGGTGGTCGTGCTGGGCGGTGAGGGCGCAGACGGCCGCATCCCCCTCGGCGCGGACGGCGGCGATGATGGCGGCGACGATGCCGTCCACTTTCGACGTGGTCTCGCGGGCCTGATCCACCAGGCGGGTGAAGGCGGCCTCGAACCCGGCGTCGGTGGTGGCGTAGCGCCTCATTCTGCCAGCGCGGACCGAAAGCGTTCGATCCAGGCGCCGATCGCCTCCGGGCGGGTTTTCAGTGCGGTGCGGTTCACCACCAGGCGGCTGGTGACATGGGCGATCACCTCGCTTTCGCGCAGGCCGTTGGCGGCGAGGGTGGAGCCGGTCTGCACCAGGTCCACGATCAGCTTGGCCAGGCCCAGGCCCGGCGCCAGTTCCATGGCGCCGTTCAGATGCACCACGTCGGCATGGATGCCACGGGCGGCGAAGTGGCGGCGGGCGATATTGGGGTATTTGGTGGCGACGCGGACGCGGGACCACAGGCGGGTTTCGGCGGTGTCGATCCAGTCGGCCGGGCCGGCGACGCTGACCCGGCAGTGGCCGATGTCGAGGTCGAGCGGGGCGTAGAGTTCGGGGTAGTCGAACTCCATCAGCACGTCGGCGCCGCAGATGCCGATCTGGGCGCCGCCGAATGCGACGAAGGTGGCGACGTCGAAGGGGCGGACGCGCACGACGTCGAGCCCCGGGTCTTCGGTGGGGAAACGCAGGCGGCGGGAGTCCTCGTCGAGGTAGTCGGCGGCGGGGTGCACGCCGGCATGAGCGAGCAGGCGCCCGCATTCGGCAAGGATGCGGCCTTTCGGCAGGGCGAGGACGAGCGGCCCGGTTTGCTCGGGCAGGAGGGAGACGGCCGGGAAGGGGGCAGTCATGGAGGCCTCGGGGGCGATCTGGGCGCTGTGGGTAGCACCGCTGGGGGATGGTCGCTAGGGGTGGGGGCGAATTGTCGGGAGGCCAACGAAGCCCTCTCCCAGAGGGAGAGGGAGCAGGAAGTAGGGAGCACGAACCCGCGCGCTACAGGAAGCTGGCGATGATCGGCACCATCACCGGGGTGAACAGGCCGTTCAACCCGATGGCCAAGCCGGCGAATGCCCCCGCCATCTCGCCCACCATCAGCAAACGCGCCGTGGCCAAGCCGTGGCCCGCCGTGCCGCCGGCCAGGCCCTGCGCTCGCAGGTCCATAACGCTCAGCAGCCGCATGACCGTGGGCCCGATCATCACCGCCACGAGCCCGGTGATCAGGACGAAGGTCGCCGTGAGCGAGGGCGGCGCGCCGATCTGCTCGGCGATGCCCATGGCGATCGGCGTGGTGACGGATTTGGGCGCGAGCGCCAGCACCACGGTGCGGGACGCGCCCATGACATGCGCGATCAGCACGGCCGTGATGGTGCCAAGGGTGGACCCGGCGATCAGCGAGGGCACGATGGCGCCGGCCGAGCGGCGGATGCGGCGCAGGTTGGCGTGCATCGGCACGGCCAGCGCCACTGTCGCCGGTCCGAGCAGGAACTGCACATACTGGCCGCCCTCGAAATAGACCCGGTAGGGCGTGCCGGTGGCGACGAGCAGGCTTGCGAGCAAGACGATGCTGATCAGCATGGGATTGGCCAGCACGTGGCCACGGAACACCCGGCTGATCTGGCTCGCCAGCTCCCAGGCGAGCAGGGTGGCGACCAAGCCCAGCAAGGGCGTGGTCTGTAGGTACACCCAGAGTTGCGCCACGTGTGCTATTCGCCGGCGTCCCGCAGCAGGCGCTGCATCATCCAGCCGGTGACGGCCAGGGTGACGGCGGTGGAGACGACGATGGCCACCAGGATCGGGACCCAGTTGCGCTCGATCGCATCCAGCTCGTTGACGATGCCGACCCCCGCCGGGACGAACAGCAGCGACAGGTGGCGCAGCAGCCCGTTGGACGTGTCGCGCAAGTCCGGGTCGGGCCCATCGCGAACGATCAGGATGACGAGCAGCAGGGCCAAGCCCACCACCGCGCCGGGCAGCGGCAGGCCGGCGCCGCGAGCGATCAACTCGCCGGTGAATTGGCAGAGCACCAAAACCGTGAGCGCGCGAAGCAAACCCTATTGCAACGGCATGCTGAGGTTGATGCCCGCGCCGGGCCGGGCCTTGCTGTCGGTTTCCGCCTGCAAGGAGGATGAGGGCAGATAGCCGTCGCCGCTATTGTGGTTCTGGCGGGTGAAGAAGCCCGGCGCCACCGACGCTTCCTGCGACTGCTTGCCTGGGGTTGGCGGCAGGATGTCCTGATTGGGGGTTGGCGCGGCGGTGTAGTCGCCGGTGGCGGGGGGCGCCGTCTTCTTGGCGCGGGCGGAGGTGCCGAAATCGGGCAGCGGGCTGACGGTGAGGAACGAGTTGGTCGGGCCGGCCGCGCCCAGCAGCACGGTGGCGGCGGACACGAGCAGGAGGCGCCGGATCACAGTGCCGCCACCGTTTCGATGCGGTTGGTGCCGCGGCGGTCTTCCGCCGGGTTGCCAACCGGGGCGCCGAGCGCGCCGGACCCGGCCTGCCGCCAGGCATTCAGCGCCCAGCGGACGGTGGGGAAGGCGATATCGCCCCAGGGGATGTCGTCCCAGGCGAACATCCGCGCCTCGAGGCTCTCGACGCCGGGCGCGATCCCGTGGCTGGCGAAGCGGGCGCGATAGATGATCTGAAACTGGCCGATGCGGCTGACGTCGAACAGGGCCAGGATGCCGTCGATGGCGATGTCCGCCCCGGCTTCCTCCATGGCTTCGCGCCGGGCGCCCTCGGCGGTGGTTTCGCCGAGTTCGAGATAGCCGGCGGGCAAGGTCCAGAAGCCCGTGCGGGGTTCGATGGCGCGGCGGCAGAGCAGGACCTGGCCGGCCTCGGCCACGACGGCGCCGACGATGACCTTGGGGTTTTGATAGGCCACGAATCCGCAGCGGGAGCAGACGTCGCGCTCCTTGTCGTCACCGTCCGGGATTTTGCGCTCGAACGCGGGCATGATCAAATCGTGAAGCGCGCGGGCGTTTGGATCAAGCCCTCTGCGAAGAAATCGCAGGCATGTGCAACGGGGCTACAGGTGGGGCGGTCGCGCGTCTGGCGTTGGTGGCGGTTGCCTGGCTAGACTTCCGATCGAGGTGGATCGGAAGAAAGCTCTAGCGCGCTTTTTTCGCGAGCATCTTGATCCGACGGCTGATCGCGTCCGGTCGGATGATGCGCTACACCGACAGGTCCAGCAGGGACCCTCGCGGGGTGGTGCGGGCCGGCGGGGAGCCGGACGGGGCGGTTTGCAGCGACTTCTGCACCGCGTCCGGACTGGGGGCGCGGGCAGGGGAGGTCGGCGCGGCAACCCGGCTGGCGGGCGAAACGCCGTTGGCGGCGGAAAAGGCCGAGAGGCTCGAGGGCGAGATCATGGCCGCAAACCTAGCTCCGATAGGTTAACGCAACGTAAACAAGCCCGCATTTATTTTGGCGCGACCACCTCGGCCGGCGCGTTGCCGTTGGCCGCCGGTCCGGGAGACGCCGGCGCCGGGGCCGTGCTGGTTTGCCCGGGGGCGCCGAGCGAGGCCGGCTGGGACTGGCTGGTCGGCGCCGAAGTGGGGCCAGGGGTCGGCGCTGGCCCCGGTGCGGCGGCGGGTTGCGCGGCGCAGGCGGCGAGCGGCAAGCCCAACACGGCGACGGCAACGGCGAAGCGGTTCATGGCAGCCTCCACGGGCGGGACAATGCCTAACGGGACCCCCAGCCACGCGTTCCCGCCTTGCCATGGCGGCGGGTTTCCACCATATCCCCGGCGTCGCTGGCGCGCGGTGCGCTGCGATAATTCACACGCGGGGCGCCTTCCTGGCTGCACAGCCAGCACCGGTGCCGCAAGGCTCGGCCCCGCGGAGGCACAACCGGTCCACAAGGAAGCAGTCACACGATGGCTATGCCCGATTTCACTTTGCGCCAATTGCTCGAAGCTGGCGTGCATTTCGGCCACCACACCCGCCGCTGGAACCCGCGGATGGGGCCCTACCTGTTCGGCATCCGCAACCAGGTCCACATCATCGACCTGCAGCAGACGGTCCCGATGCTGGACCGGGCGCTGCGGGCCGTGCGCGACATCACCGCCAATGGCGGCCGCGTGCTGTTCGTCGGCACCAAGCGGGCGGCGGCGGAGCACGTGGCGGAGTCGGCCAAGCGCTGCGGCCAGTATTACGTGAACCATCGCTGGCTGGGCGGCATGCTGACCAACTGGAAGACCATCACCGGCAGCATCAAGCGGCTGCGCCAGATCGAGGAGCTGTTGGCCGGCAACGTCGAGGGCCTGACCAAGAAGGAGGTGCTCGACATCACCCGCGACAGCGACAAGCTCGAGCGCGCGCTGGGCGGCATCAAGGAGATGGGCGGGCTGCCGGACATCCTGTTCATCATCGACACCAATAAGGAAAAGCTCGCGGTCGAGGAGGCCAACAAGCTCGGCATCCCGGTGATCGCGGTGCTGGACAGCAACTCCGACCCGACCGGCGTCACCTACCCGATCCCCGGCAATGACGACGCGTTGCGCGCCATCACGCTGTATTGCGACTTGATCGCGGGCGCGGTGCTGGACGGGATCAGCGCCGAGATGGCTGCCTCCGGCCGCGACGTGGGCGCCGACGAGGAGCTGCCGATCGGCGCCATGCCGGACGCGCTGGCCGAGCAGCCCGCGGCATAACCTCTGGGGAGACGAGACATGGCCGAAATCACTGCCGCCCTGGTGAAGCAACTGCGCGACAAGACAGACGCGCCGATGATGGACTGCAAGAAGGCGCTGATCGAGAGCGCGGGCGACCTCGAGATGGCGGTCGACTGGCTGCGCAAGAAGGGGCTGTCGGCCGCGGCCAAGAAGAGCGGCCGGGTGGCGGCCGAGGGCCTGGTGGGTACCGCGACGGCGCCGGGCCGCGGCGCGCTGGTGGAGGTGAACGCCGAGACCGACTTCGTGGCGCGCAACGAGACCTTCCAGCACTTCGTGGCGACCGTGGCCAAGCTGGCGCTCGAGGTGGGCGAGGACGTGGAGGCGCTGAAGGCGGCGGCGTTCCCCGGCAGCGGCCGCACGGTGGCCGACGAGCTGACCCACTTGGTGGCCACCATCGGCGAGAACATGACCATCCGGCGCGCCCGCGTGCTGAGCGCCGGCTCGGGCGTGGTAGCGAGCTACGTGCACCAGGCGCTGAAGCCCGGCTTGGGCAAGATCGGCGTGTTGGTCGGCGTGGAGGGTGCCTCCGAGCTGGACGCGCTCGAGCTGCTCGGCCGGCAGGTGGGCATGCACGTGGCGGCGACGCAGCCGTCCGCGCTGAGCATCGACGCGGTCGACCCGGCGGCGTTGGAGCGGGAGCGCACGGTGCTGATCGAGAAGGCGCGCGAAGAGGGCAAGGCGAAGACCGACGAGATCATGCAGAAGATGGTCGATGGCCGCATCCGGAAATACTACGAGGAAGTGGTGTTGCTGGAGCAGGTCTGGGTGCATGACGGCGAGAGCCGGGTGAAGGCGGTGGCCAAGAAGGCGGGTGCGACGATCACCGGGTTCGTGCGGTTCAGCCTGGGCGAGGGCATCGACAAGCCGACCGGCGGGGATTTCGCCGCGGAAGTGGCCGCTGCCGCGGGGCTGAGCCCGGACAACGCCCCGCTGCTGTGACCCCGTCGGTGCGGCCACCCTCACCCCGACCCTCTCCCGCCAGCGGGAGAGGGAGAATCACAGGGCGATGATCGGTCGCCGCACACTGCTGGCCGCATGGCTGTTGCCGGTTGCAGCCGCAGCGGACCAGCCGCCGCTCTCCGCGCAGGACGCGGCGGACGTCGCCCGGGTGGAGGCCTACCTCAACGGCTTGCACACGCTGAAAGCCCGCTTCGAGCAGATCGCCCCCGACGGTCAGACCAGCGGCGGCACGGTTTGGCTGCAGCGGCCGGGCCGGATGCGGTTCCAATACGATCCGCCGTCGCCGTTCCTCCTGGTGGCCGGCTATGGGCTGCTGGTGTTCCACGACTCGCAGCTCAACCAGACCAGCAACATCCCGCTCGGGCGCACGCCGGTGGGGCTGCTGCTGCAGGACCCGGTCAAGTTGGTGGGCGATGGGGTCACCATCCAGCAGGTCGCCCGCTATCCCGGCCAGTTGCAGGTGACGATGTATCGCACCGCCTCGCCAGGCGAGGGCAACCTCACCCTGGTGTTTGCCGACGGGCCGCCGCTCATCCTGCGCTCCTGGACGGTGATCGACGCGCAGCGCCGGCAGACCCGTGTGACGTTGTACGACGTGGAGTTCGGCGGCACGTTCGATTCGTCGCTGTTCAGCTATGTCGACCCGGGAAGCCTGCGCTGAAGGAAGGCTGGCGACGGTGATTATTGACTTCAAAATGCCGCATCGGCCGCCCATGATACGGTCATGAAACCCGTGGTCGGAATTTCCTGCTGCACGAAGCTGTTTGGCGGCTTCGCAATGCCAAATCATGCGGCGTCCGACACCTACATCCGCGCCGCGACGGAGGTGGTGGACGCGGTTCCGCTGCTGATCCCTGCCGGCGACGTGGCGCACGATGTGGATACGCTGCTGGCCCATCTGGACGGCATTATCCTCACCGGCAGCCGCTCCAACGTGCAGCCGAGCCTCTATGGCGGGCCGCCGCACGAGGAAGGCACGCCCGAAGACCCGGCGCGGGACGGCGTCACCTTGCCGCTGATCCGGGCGGCGCTCGCGCATGGCACGCCGCTGCTGGCGATCTGCCGCGGGATGCAGGAGCTGAATGTGGCGCTGGGCGGTTCGCTGCATCAGCGGTTGCAGGACTTGCCTGGCCGGATCGACCATTCGACGCCGCTGCAGGGCAATGCCCGGGTGCGGACGGGCAAGGCGCACTCGGTTTCAGTGGTGCCGGGGAGTTGGCTGCATCGGGTAGCCGGGGCGACCACCATTTCGATCAACTCGCTGCACAACCAGGGGATGGACCGCTTGGCGGCGGGCCTGGTGGTGGAGGGGACGGCGCCCGACGGCACGGTCGAGGCGGTGCGGGTGGCGAATGCGCCGGGTTTCGCGGTGGGCGTGCAGTGGCATCCGGAGTATGACTGGATGACCGAGCCGGTGTCGCGGGCGATCCTGGCCTCGTTCGGCGCGGCGGTGCGTGCGCGCCTGCATGGCGCGGCGGCAGCGGCGGATTAGCAGAGCTTAAAGGAGCCGCATCGTGCCCGATTTTGTCATTCCAGCGCCGCCGGTCGTCACCGTTCCGGTCGCGGGCGGCGGCTTGTTCGCGGTGCGGCGGGTGTTTTGCGTGGGGCGGAACTATGCCGCGCATGCCCGCGAGATGGGGCACGACCCGGACCGGGAGCCGCCGTTCTTCTTCACCAAGCCGGCCGACGCGCTGGTGACCGATGGCGCGGACATGCCGTATCCGCCGCAGACCAGCGACTTGCACCACGAGATGGAGCAGGTGGTGGCGATCGGGACCGGCGGCGCGGACATCGCGGAGGCGGACGCGCTGGCTCACGTGTGGGGCTATGCCGCCGGCCTGGATATGACCCGGCGGGACCTGCAGGCCGAGGCCAAGAAGCTGGGCCGGCCGTGGGACATGGGGAAGGGCTTCGACCATTCGGCGCCGATCGGCACCCTGGTTCCGGCCGTAGGGGTGGACCCGGGACGTGGCCGCATCGAGCTGCGGGTGAATGGCGAAGTGCGGCAGAGCAGCGATCTCGACCAGCTCATCTGGAGCGTGCCGGAGGTGATCGCGTATCTGTCGCGGCTGGTGCGGCTGGCGCCGGGCGACCTGATCTTCACCGGCACGCCCGAGGGCGTGGCGGCGTGTCAGCGGGGGGATGTGCTCGAGGGGATGGTCGCGGGTGTGGGCACGGTGCGGGTGCGGATTGTGTGAGGCACTGGTCATTGAAAACGCGTTGAAAGATGGAAGAATGGCGGGCTCGGTCACTATTGCCGCCCAGGTCACGTCTGAGCTCGATGCTGAACTTGACCGCCTGGCGAAGACGCTGGGGCGAAGCAAATCGTGGCTGATCAACGAGGCTTTGCAGTCGTATGTCGCGAGCGAGCAGCAGTTCTTGGCCGCCGTTGACGAAGGCAAGCTGGCGCTTCGAGACGGCAAGACGGTGGATCATGCGATCGTTGTGGCTGCCTTCGAAAGGAGTGTCGGCGGGCGTCAGTGACTTAACCGAGGTGGACCGAACCGGCCAGTGACGACTTCCTCGGCATCAGCTGACGCAACCGCCGACGGTGAACATTCTGCGAGTTGTGCACGGGGCCATGCTGTGGCCACCCACCCGCTGACACACTGCCGCACCACCGCTATATGCAGCCCGCAATGAACCAGCCAGACACGCGCCGGCGGCGCATCCTGTTCCGGGCGACCCATCGCGGCACCCAGGAAACTGACCGTCTCATCGGCGGTTACGTCTCTCAACGCCTGAGCAGCTTTACCGAGGCCGAGCTCGATGATGTCGAGGCGGTGATGGATTTGCCGGACGTCGACCTGGCCGATTGGCTGATGGGGCGCACCGCCATTCCGCCGGGCCCGCACGCTGCACTGCTTCACTCCATGCGCGAGGCGAGCCGGGCGTGAGCGCCGTCACCATCTATGGCGCGCCGGAAGGCTACGACGCGCTGCTGCTGGCGCGGCGGCGGGCGGAACATGCCGGCTCGGTGCTGCATGCCACCCGCGACGACCAACGCATGGCGCGGCTGTTCGAGGCGCTGGCGTTCTTCGCGCCCGACGTCGAAGTGCTGCGGTTCCCGGCCTGGGACTGCCTGCCGTACGACCGGGTATCGCCCAATCCGGCCATCGTGTCGGAGCGGATCGCCTGTCTCGCCCGGCTGCTGGAACCGCCGACGCGGCCGCGCATCGTGCTCACCACCGTCAACGCGCTGGTGCAGTTGGTGCCGCCGCGGGCGGTGTTCCGCGGGGCGAGCCTATCGGTGCGGGCGGGCGGCACGCTGCAGCCGGAGCAGCTCACCCGCTTCCTCGAGGGCAACGGCTACGGGCGGGCGGACACGGTGATGGAGCCGGGGGAATACGCCCTGCGCGGCGGCATCATCGACATCTTCCCGGCCGGCGAAAGCGACCCGGTGCGGCTCGACCTGTTCGGCGACATGGTCGAGAGCATCCGCAGCTTCGACGCCACCACCCAGCGTTCGACCGACACGCTGCAGCGGCTCGAGCTGCGCCCGGTGTCGGAAGTGGCGCTCGACCCGGCGAGCATCTCGCGGTTCCGGGAAGAATGGCGCGAGCTGTTCGGGCCGGATGCGGCGAAGGACCCGATCTACGACAGCATCTCGGCCGGGCGGCGGCACCCCGGCATGGAGCATTGGTCGCCGCTGTTCCACGAGGGCATGGAAAACCTGCTCGACTACCTGCCGGACGCGGCGGTGAGCTTCGACGCCCAGTCGGACGACGTGCTGACGTCGCGGTTCGAGATGATCGCGGACCACTACGACGCGCGCAAATCGCTGCCGCGGGATGGCGAGGTGCCGTATCGCCCGCTGCCGCCGGGCCGGTTGTATCTGGATCGGGCTGGGTGGGACGAGATGCTGTCCATGGGGCCCTGGTTCCAGTTCAGCCCGTTCGGCAAGGCGGACGACGTGGAGGGCATCGACGCGGGCGGGCGGCCCGGCGTGCTGTTCACCCAGGCGGGCGCGCATGCCGGGTCGGACGTGTTCCAGCAACTGAAGGACCAGGCGGCCACCTGGGCGCAGGCGCGGCGGCGCACCGTGGTGGCGGCCTGGACGCGGGGGTCGCGCGAGCGGGTGGGCAACCTGCTGCGGGAGAACGGGCTGCGCGCGATCACGGCGGAGACCTGGCAGAAGGTGCGGGTGGCACCGCGCGACCACGTCGTGCTGATCACGCTGGGGCTGGAGCGCGGCTTCGTCGCCGGCGAACTGGGCGTGGTGAGCGAGCAGGACCTGCTAGGCGAGCGCATCAGCCGGCCGCCGCGCCGCCGCAAGCGGGCGGACCAGTTCATCGCCGAGGCCACCGAAATCGCCGAGGGCGACCTGGTGGTGCACCAGAACCACGGGATCGGGCGCTACGACGGGCTGGTGACGTTGCAGGTGACGGGCGCGCCGCATGATTGCCTGCGCCTGCTGTACGACGGTGACGACAAGCTGTTCCTCCCGGTCGAGAACATCGAGGTGCTGAGCCGCTACGGCGCCGAGGGCGGGGCGGGGCTGGACAAGCTGGGCGGCGCCTCGTGGCAGAACCGCAAGGCGCGGATGAAGCAGCGCATCCAGGACATGGCGGGCGAACTGATCCGCACCGCGGCGGAGCGGAGGGTGCGCGAGGCCGCCAGCCTGATGCCGCAGGAAGGCGCCTGGGACGAGTTCTGCGCCCGCTTCCCGTTCGCCGAGACCGAGGACCAGGCGCGCGCGATCGCCGACGTGCTGGAGGACCTCGCATCCGGCCGGCCGATGGACCGGTTGATCTGTGGCGACGTGGGGTTCGGCAAGACCGAGGTGGCGCTGCGGGCGGCGTTCGTCGCGGCGCTGAGCGGGGCGCAGGTGGCGGTGGTGGTGCCGACCACCCTGCTGGCCCGGCAGCACCACCGCACCTTCACGCGGCGGTTCGATGGCTTGCCGGTGAAGGTGGCGCAGCTCAGCCGCATGGTGACGGCCAAGGAGGCGGTGGAAACCAAGCGCGGCCTGGCCGATGGCAGCATCAACATCGTGGTCGGCACGCATGCGCTGCTGGCCAAGGGCATCGAGTTCAGCGACCTCGGCTTGCTGATCGTGGACGAGGAGCAGCATTTCGGCGTCTCCCACAAGGAGAAGCTGAAGGCGCTGAAGGCGGACGTGCACGTGCTGACGCTGACCGCCACGCCCATCCCGCGCACCTTGCAACTGGCGCTGACCGGGGTGCGCGAGATGAGCCTGATCGCCACTCCGCCGGTCGACCGGCTGGCGGTGCGCACCTTCATCATGCCGTTTGATGGCGTGGTGGCGCGCGAGGCGATCCAGCGCGAGCGGTTCCGCGGCGGGCAGGTGTTCTGCGTGGTGCCGCGGCTGGAGGACATGGACCGCATGGCGACCCGGCTGCGCGAGATCGTGCCGGAAGCGCGCATCGTGCATGCGCATGGGCGGTTGGCGCCGACCGAGCTCGAGCGGGTGATGACTGAGTTCGGCGACGGCAAATACGACATCCTGCTGTCCACCAACATCGTGGAAAGCGGGCTGGACATGCCTGCGGTCAACACGTTGCTGATCTACCGTGCGGATATGTTCGGGTTGGGGCAGCTCTATCAGTTGCGCGGCCGGGTCGGGCGGGGGAAGCAGCGCGGCTACGCGTATCTGACCTGGCCGTCGCAGACCAAGCTGTCGGCGGCGGCGGAGAAGCGGCTGGCGGTGATGCAGACGCTGGACCAGTTGGGCGCCGGGTTTACCCTTGCTTCACACGACCTGGATATACGGGGCGCGGGCAACCTGCTGGGGGACGAGCAGAGCGGGCATATCCGGGAGGTCGGCATCGAGCTGTACCAGCAGATGCTGGAGGATGCGGTGGCGGAAATGCGGGCCGAGCGGGGGCGGCGCAAGTCCGACGACCGGGACTGGACGCCGAACATCTCGCTGGGCCTGCCGGTGCTGATCCCGGAGGGCTACGTGCGGGATTTGCCGGTGCGGCTGGGGTTGTACCGCCGGATCGGCGCGCTGGCGACCGACGCCGAAAGCGAGGCGATGGCGGCCGAGCTGGTGGACCGCTTCGGCCCGTTGCCGGAGGAGGTGGACAACCTGCTGCAAGTGGTGGCGCTCAAGCGGGCGTGCCGTGAGGCGGGAGTGGAGAAGCTGGAGGCGGGGCCGAAGGGGATGGTGCTGCAGTTCCGCGGCAACGCATTCCGCAACCCGAGCGGGTTGGTGGCGTGGCTGGGAGCGCAGACGGGCGGCGTGCGGCTGCGGCCGGACCATAAGCTCGCCATCTCGCGCGAGATGCAGGTGACGGAGCGGATCAAGACCGCGCGGGATGTGCTGGGGAGCTTGAACCGGCTGTCGAGCCAGGCAAAGGCGGCTTGACGGTGGGGATCGTTGTCTTCGGCAGCATCAATCTCGACACGATCTACCGCCTGCCCATGCTGCCGATGCCGGGCCGCACCGTGCTCGGCACGGGCACGACCGAACCCGGCGGCAAAGGCGCCAACCAGGCGGTTGCGGCAGCGCGGGACGGTGCCACGGTGGCCATGGCCGGCGCGGTCGGCCGCGACGCCAACGCCGCCCCTGCCACCGCCCTGCTGCGCGCCGCTGGGGTGGACCTCACGCGCGTGGTCGACACCGACTTGCCCACCGGCACCGCCGCCGTCTGCGTCGACCCGGCGGGCGAGAACCAGATCGCCGTCGCGGCCGGCGCCAACACCCTGGCCCATGCCGCCCAGGTGAGCGACGCCGACCTGGGACCCGGCACCACGGCCGTGCTGCAGCGCGAAATCGACCCGGTGGAGAGCGCGATCCTGGTGCAGCGCGCCCGCGCCCGAGGCGCCCGCACCGTGCTCAACCTGGCGCCCGCCGGGCCGTTCGACCCGGCAGCGCTGGCGTCGCTCGATTGGTTGGTGCTGAACGAAGCCGAGGCCGCCTGGCTCGGCGGCAGCCTGGACCAACCGGCCGACGCGCTGTCGTTGCATCGGGCGCTGGGCATTGGCGTGGTCCGCACCCTGGGCGGCGACGGTGTGGAATGGGCGGTTTGGAACCGCTGCTTCAGCGAACCCGCGCACGCCGTCGCGGTGGTGGATACGACGGCGGCGGGTGATTGTTTCGTCGGGGTGTTTGCCGCGTCCTTGGACCGCGGCCTATCCCCGTCCGCCGCGATCGCCCGTGCCAACCGCGCGGCCGCGCTCTGCTGCACCCGCCCGGGCAGCCAAGGCAGCCTGCCCACGGCGGAACAGATCGGCACGTGAAGCCGTAGCAGGTTGTTTAGAGCATGATTGCTTCTGATAGGCGAAGCAATCATGCTCTAACTCTTTGTTTGAGAGGCTGATTCACGCATCAGGTTGTTTCAACCTGATCCGATCAGGCTCTAGAGCGCAAGCCGCGAAATGACGCGGACGCGCTACCCGTTGCGCTCGACAAGGCTTTCTGCGACCGCCGATCGACCAACCGCAGGAGCGTCCTATGTGGCAACCCAACCAGCGTTACCCCGACCCCGCGTGGCGCGTGCTGCATCCGTCTTTTTTGCCCTATCGTCCGTTCAACGCCACGGTCGAGCGGCTTGCCACGGGATGCCGCTGGAGCGAGGGGCCAGTCTGGTTCGGTGACGCGCGCCACCTGCTGTGGAGCGACATACCCAGCAACCGCATCCTGCGCTGGGACGAGGAGACCGGGGCGGTGGGGGTGTTCCGCCAGCCATCCGGCTACGCGAACGGCAACACGCGGGACCGGCAGGGCCGATTGATCACCTGCGAGCATGGCGGCCGCCGCGTCACCCGCACCGAATACGACGGCACGGTGACGGTGCTGATGGACGCATGGGACGGCAAGCGCCTGAACTCGCCCAATGACGTCGTGGTGAAAAGCGACGGCAGCATTTGGTTCACTGACCCGCCCTTCGGCATCCACACCCATTACGAGGGCAACGTCGCCGAGCAGGAAATACCCGCCCACGTGTACCGCCTGGACCCGGCGTCCGGGACAGCCGCGATCGTGCAGGATAGCGTGCTGGGGCCGAACGGGCTGTGTTTCTCCCCCGACGAGTCCAAGCTCTACGTGGTCGAATCCCGCGGCGTGCCGAACCGCAAGATCCGGGTGTTCGACGTGGTGGATGGCACGACCTTGGCCAACGGGCGCATCCTGGTCGACGCCGGGCCGGGCACGCCCGACGGGCTGCGCTGCGATGTCGACGGCAACCTTTGGTGTGGCTGGGGGATGGGCGATCCGGACCTGGACGGCGTGCGGGTGTTCAATCCGCATGGCGAGGCGATCGGCCATATCGACTTGCCGGAACGCTGCGCCAATGTGTGTTTCGGGGGCGCCAAGCGGAACCGCCTGTTCATGGCCGCAAGCCACTCGCTCTACGCCGTTTACGTGAACACGCAAGGCGCGGTGGGTGGATGATCAGCGCGGGTTCACGGCTGGATGCGGCATGCCAACAGGCGCAATCCGCTGGAAGACTGCCACTCGAGTGGCTTGCCGGGCAGGATCAGCACCGCGGCGCCGGCGCCGAAGCTGTGGCTCGCTCCACCCTCCCCGAAAAGCGTGAGCTCTCCCGCCTCGACCCAGAGCAGATGATAAGCGCGCGAGGAGACGTTCTGCCGAGACGGCGCCGTTGCCTCCAACCGTGCAAGCTCATAGCCGGTGGCCGGGTCAGCGTAGAGCACAGTCCCGGCGTCGAGCGGCAGCTCGGTCTGCGCCGGCGACAGCGCGAGCGCCTCCGCGCCAGAGTTCGCGACCACGATGCGCGCTGGTCCGCCCGGCGGAGTATCGCGAGGCGGCGCGCTGCGGATGGCGAAGAATTTGCGCACCGGATGGGCCTGGCTCCACTGGCAGAGCAACCCCTGCGGCACCAGGAAAGCCTCGCCGGCCCGCACCGTGGTGGAAACGTCGCCTGGCTCGTTCATGGTCACGCTGCCCTCCAGCAGCACCATGAACTCGGTCACCCCGAATGGCTGCATCTTGCTGCGCTGCGGCGTGCACTCCCAAACACCGATCTTGATGCCGGCGGCCGGGTCGTCGACGTAGAGGTGGCTGCTGTGCACGGGCGGTTCCGTTTCCAGGCCCTCACGCGTGTAGGGCGGTCGCCGGGTCAGCCCGAGGCCAGCCGGTCCATGACGGTCGAGCGTTACGAATGCCTGCTCTGCCACTTGATTGCTCCTCGCGAACGGCTGGGTGTTACGCCGGCGCCTGGCCGGAACTCAGAACGGCACCCATCAGCTCCTCCCGCGCCGCCACGAAGGCGGGGCTGGACTTGACGGCCCGCAACGACCCCAGGGCGCCCGGTTCGGCCAGCGTCGCGCGTGAAAACGCCACCTGGCGATCCAGCACGATCCGCCCCGGCCGCGGCGTCAGCACGATCACCCGGGTGCCGCAGGCGACCGCCTCCTCCACATCATGCGTCACGAAAATGATGGTTTTTCCCGTGAGCGACCAGATGCGCAGCAACTCCATCTGCATCGTCTCCCGCGTGAGCGCGTCCAAGGCGCCGAACGGCTCGTCCATCAGCAGGATGCGCGAGTCATTGGCCAGCGCGCGCGCCACCGCCACGCGCTGCTGCATGCCGCCCGAGAGTTCGTATGAGCGCCGCTGGGCGAAGTCTTGCAGGCCGACCAGGTTCAAGTAGTGCTCGACGCTCGCCCGCCGCTTGGCTGCAGGCACGCCCCGGTTGCGCGGGCCGACCTCGACATTGCCGTAGACGGTCAGCCACGGCAGCAGCGTCGGGTGCTGCATGACCACGGCGCGGTCGGCGCCGGGGCCGCGCAGCCGGCGGCCCTCCAGCATGATCTCGCCGCGGCTGGGCTGCAGGAAGCCGGCGATCAGATGCAGCAGAGTCGTCTTGCCGCAGCCCGACGGACCCACGAGGCAAACGAACTCGCCTTCCTCGATGACAAGATCGATGCCCTTGAGCGCGTTGACGATGTGCTCGCCCGAGCGGAACCAGACCCCCGCCTGCCGCACCTGCAGGAACGGCCCATCCCGCCCGCTCACGCTCGGCCGGCCCAGGGCACCAGCCTGCGTTCGATCTGCACCACGGCTTGGTCCAATGCCAGCGCGATCAGGCCGATCACGATGATGCCGGCGAACACGATGCTGGTGCGCACGTAGTTGCTCGCGGTCAGGATCAGCCATCCCAGGCCCGACTCGGCGGCGATCAACTCCGCCGCGACCAGCGAACCGAAGGTCGCTCCCAGGGCCAGCCGCATGCCGGTGAAGATCGCTGGCAGGCAGCCCGGCAGCACCACGACGCGGAACAAGGCAAATCCCTTGAGCCCGAGCGAGGACATCGCCAGCAGCATGCCGCGATCGACCGCGCGGACGCCCGCGGCGCTGCTCACGGCGATGATCGGCAGGCCGGTGAGGAACAGCAGGATGATCTTGGACGCGTCGCCGATGCCGAACCAGACGATCAGCAGCGTGTAGTAGCCGAGCGGCGGCAGCGGACGCAGGAACTGGATGTATGGATCGACCGCGCTCTCGATGAAGCGGCTCATCCCGACCAACAGGCCCAGCGGCACGCCGACGCACACGGCCGCCGCGAAGCCCAGCCCCACGCGCAGGAGGCTCACTTCGATGTCTTCCAGCAGGGTCACGCCCTGGAAACCCTGCGTCGCCACCGAAGCGGCCGCCCGCAGCACGTCTGGAATGGATGGGAGCAGGGAGGGCGCCAACACGTGGAACGCCGCCAATGCCTGCCACAGCACGAGCCCGGCGGCGACCGCGGCGGCGCTGACCAGCCAGTTCCGCCGCCCGCCATAGTGCTGCAGCATGCGAGCCTCGGTGCCGGGCTCGTCGTCGCCCACGGCAATGACGGCGCTGCGCAGGGCCTTGCTCGCCAGCATGGCTGCGGCGGCCGATCAGGGCGCCATCGCCGCCTGCAACGGGGCGACCGAAACGGCGGCCTTGTACACATCCGGCGCTGCCGCCTTGGAGATGAGCTGCTCAGTCGCCAGCAAAGTCGCCACATGGTCGAGTTGCTCGCCCAGGCCGCCCAGGTATTCCGGGCCGAGTTGCTCCTGCGCGGTGGGGAACAGGTCGCCGTCGAAGGCGGACTTGATGTCCTCGTCCGACACGCCGTAGGCCTTGGCGGCAACGCTCTCGGCCTGCGCCGGGTCGCTGTGGATCATGTCGATCGCGCGGATGTTGGCCTTCATCCAGGCGCGCACCACGTCCGGGTGCTCGGTCAGCAGGCTGGTCTTGACGAAGCCCACATCGCCGGCGAGGTAGCCGTGCGGCAACAGGTCCTTGTCGAACGCGATCACCTTGCCGCCCTGATGGGCCAATTGGCCCAGCACCGGGTCCCAGATATAGGCGGCGTCGATGTCGCCGCGGCTCCAGGCCGCCAGGATGGCCGGGGGAGCCAGATTGATCAGCCGCGCCTCCTGCGGCTTGAGCCCGGCGGCGTCCAGCGTGCCGTGCAGCATGAAGTCCGACGTGGAGCCGAACGGCGTGGCGATGCGCTGGCCCTTCAGGTCGGCGACCGACTTGATCGGGGAGGCGGTGCGGACGACCAAGCCCTCGGCGGTCGTGCCGATATCATACCACCACACCGCGGTGTATGGCGCGCCTTGGGTCACGGCGATGGTGAACGGCGCATTGCCGATCAACCCCATGTCGACCGCCCCCGATGCCATCGCCCGGTAGACGTCGGCGCCCGAGTTGAAGTCCTTGTAGACGACCGGCGTGCTGCCCACCGACGCGAACCAGCCCTCTTGCTTGACGATGCCCTGGCTGTTGGCGTCGCCGGGTTGATAGGCCACCACGATCTGCGACAGCTCGGCGGCGTGCGTGATCGCCGGCGCCGCCGCGAGCACCAGGCCAAGCGAGGCAGCAAGAGATTTCAGTCGCGACATGGGGCCTCCTGACGGATGAGATAGGGCTATTCGGCCTCGGCAAGGGAGCTGAACGGGTTGTAGCCGGCCCAGGACACCCGGAAGGCTGCGCCTAAGTCGCCGAAGCGGCTGGGCGCGAAGCGGCTGATGTCCACGGTCGCGGGCAGGCCAGCCGCGGCCAGTGCCACCGCCTCGCCCAGCGCCATGCCGCGCATCACGCCGTAGCCGCTCAGTCCGCAGGCCAGATGCAGGCCGGACACGCCGGGATAGGCGCCCGCGATTGGGTCAGCGTCGGGCGTGCTGTCCAGCAGGCCGCTCCAGCCCCCCAGCACCGGCCCGAAGCGCCAGCCCGGAAAGCGATGCAGCGCGCACCGGTTGAGCGCACCATACACGGCGAGTTGCTGCTGCTCGGCGCGCGGCGGCGGGGTCGCTTCGATCTGTTCCTCGCCCGCCGGCACCGCGTCCTCCGTCGCGCCCCCGGCCAGCACCAGCGTGCCGGGGTTGCGCGGGATATAGGAGTAGCCGCCCTGCACCGCGTCCAGGAACGAGGGCACGGGGTCGCAGCCGGCCGCATGCTCCACCATCGCGACCACCGTGGAGGTGCGGATTTGCTGCAGCGGCAGTCGCAAGCCGGACCCGTTCAGCAGCAGGCTGGACCACGCACCCGACGCGGCCAGCACCAGGGGCGCTTCCAGCAAAATGGGTTCGGGGTGGCCCACCTCCACGCCGCGCACGGCACCGGCTTGCAGGTGCAGCCGCTGCACGTCGACCCCCTCCATGATGAGGGCGCCCATGGCACGCACGAGCCCGGCCAACGACCAGGTGAGCCCACCCGGATAGACGCAGCCATCGTGCCGGGTGTAGGTCGCCAGCCCCACATCGTCGGTGCGGATGCCGGGCACGACCTGCAACAGGCGCGCGTGCGACAGCGTCTCTACCTCCACGCCGCAGCGCTCGAACATGCGGGCGAACTGTTCCATCCGCGCCACGTCCGCAGGCGGCACCAAGGTGACCCTGCCGACCTGGTTGAAGCGGAACGCGGCGCCCACTTGCTGCGCGATGTCCGCCATCAAAGCCTTGCTGCGCTGGATCAGCCGTACGTCGGTTTCCGTCCAGCGCTGCACGTGCACCGACCCGGTGCCGCGGCTGCTGGCGCCCCCGCCAACGACGTTGCGCTCCAGCACCAGCACGCGCGGCAGGCCGGCCTTTCGCAGCGCCCATGCCGCGCCCAGCCCCGCAATGCCGGCCCCGACGATGATTGCGTCCCACCTGCGGCCGAAGTCCGGTTGCATGAACAACTGCGCATTACCTCGCATTCGGGATAACTATTGTCGCTTTCATTCCGAGTAAGCTGCCGCGGAGTGCGCCTGTCAATGCGTTCGGTACGCGGTCGAGCGCCCACTGATGAGAGCACTCTCTCGCCACGTTTGCTGCGCGGGGCAGCCGCAGCGCGGGCGGTTGGTCGCGCGGCGGCAAAGCGACCAAGGCGACACGTTGGGCGCGCTGGCGGCCGAATTGGGCCCAAGCGGTTGCCCGGGTCAAGACGACGACCCTATAAGGCCTCGCCTGTAATCGGAAAGCCAATGGCTCAGCCACAGATCGACTTCAGCGCCGCCCGCAACAACATGGTGGATGGCCAGATCCGCCCCAACCGCGTGACCGACCCGCGGGTGCTCGATGCCATGCGCAGCTTGCCGCGCGAACAGTTCGTGCTGCCTGAGCAAGCCGCAGTCGCCTACATGGATGGGCATGTGCCGCTCGGCGGCGGCCGCGTGCTGATGGAGCCGATGGTGCTGGCGCGGCTGGTGCAACTGGCGCGCATCCGGCCCGGCGAGCGCTGCTTGGTGGTTGCCGCCGGCACCGGCTATGGCGCGGCGGTGGTGGCTGCTTGCGGGGCGGAGGTCACGGCATTGGAAGAGAACGAGGCGCTGCTCGCCATCGCCCTTAGGGTGCTGCCGCGCCACGCCCCGGGCGTTCGCATCGTGCATGGGCCGCTCGCTGCGGGCATGCCGGCCGATCCAGGCTGGGATTTACCAGGCTGGGATTTAATCGTGGTCGAAGGCGCCGTCGCCACCATTCCGCCCGCCTATGTCACGCAGCTTGCACCGTCCGGCCGGCTCGTCACCGTCACGGCCGATGCGGCGGGCGTCAATGGCCGGGCCGTGCTGGCCGAGCCGGTGATGATGGCGGGCACGCCGCGGCTGCGCTGCCGCGAGGTGTTCGATTGCTGCCCGAAGCTGTTGCCCGAACTCCGCGCCGCGTCCGGCTTCGTGTTCTAGCCGCCCCACCTCCCGAGCGCGTGATGGCGCTCGGGTCGGGATTGTGTCACATTCCCGGCAAGGCTGAGAGAGGGTGTTGCATGGCCAAGCGTTTGGCGGCGGTGGCGGGAGTGCTTGCGGCGTGCGTCGCGGTCGGCGCGAAGGCGCAAACCGAGCCGCATACGCTGCAGGAGGCCATGGCAGCCGCCTACTCGACCAACCCGACCCTGTTGGCGGCCCGGGCGCAGCTCCGTTCGGTGGACGAGGGCGTGCCGGCCGCACTGGCGGGATGGCGGCCGACGGTCTCTGTCACCGGGACATACGGGGTGCAGAACGGCGAAATAAGGGAAAGTGCCCCCGGCGGCTACACGTATGGTAAGAACGCCTTTCCGCAATACTCCGCCGCGGCCACCATCACGCAGCCGCTCTATCGTGGCGGCCGCACCGAGGCCGCGACCCATGTGGCGGAGAACCGGGTCTATGGCCAGCGCGGGCGGCTGATCGCCACCGAGCAGCTCGTGTTCACCAACGTCGTCACCGACTACGTCAACGTGATCCAAGCCGAGCAACTGCTGCAGCTCGACGTGAACAACGAACTCGTGCTGAACAAGCAACTGCAGGCCACCAACGACCGCTTCCGCGTCGGCGAGATCACCCGGACGGACGTAGCCCAGGCGGAAGCTGCCCTGGCTAGCGCCCGCGCCACCCGCGAGACGGCCGAGGGCAACCTGCAAACCGCCCGTGCGGCGTATCAGCGCGACGTGGGCTTCCTGCCCGGCAAGCTCGTGGTGCCGCAGCCGCTCGCGGTGCCGCTGAAGGATGCGGCCGAAGCCTCCCGGATCGCCGCGGCGAACAACCCGCAGGTCATCTACACGATGTTCGATGCGGCGGCCTCGAAGGACGCGGTGGACCAGGCTTATGCCGCACTGTTGCCGAGCGTGAGCGCCGTCGGCTCCGCCACGCTCACCGACAACACCGCGCTCACCGGGACCCGCAGCCAGAGCGGCTCGGCTATCTTGCAGGTCACCATCCCGCTCTATCAGGGTGGTGCGGAATACGCGGCGGTCCGCCAGGCCCGTCAACTCGAGCAGCAAGCCCGCAAGACGGTGGATGACACGCGGCGGCAGGTGGTCCAGGCCGCCCTTTCCTCTTTCGAGCAACTGGTCGCCGCGCGCGCTGCCATCGACAGCAGCCGGGCCGCCGTGCGCGCCAACGAGATCGCACTCGAAGGCACCCAGCGCGAGGCCATCGTCGGCAGCCGCACCACGCTGGACGTGCTGAACGCCGAGCAGACGCTGCTCCAGTCCCGCTCCACGCTGGTGCAGAATCTCGCCACGCTGATCACGTCCTCCTACGGCGTCGCGTCGGCAATCGGGCGGCTGACCGCCAAGGACATGCATCTCAACGTGCCGCTGTATGACGACAATGCCTACTACATCGCCGTGCGCGACCGCCTGTTCGGCACCGGTGACTATGCGCTGAGCCAGCCCGGGCGGTGACCGGATGAGCCGCGCTCCCACCCCGGCCGAGCCGACCCCGGAGGAGCCGCTGGGGGCGGACCCGTCGATGGAGGACATCCTTGCCTCGATCCGCCGGATCCTGAACGAGGACGACGCCCCGGGATCGTCGCCTGACGCGGGCCCCTCACCAGCCTCTGCTGCGCCCAATGCTGCATCAGCGGGGGCAGGCAATGCGCCCCCGTCAGCGGAAGCCGTGACGGGCGCCGGGTCGGCTGGAGAGGACGAGGACGTCCTGGTGCTGGACGAGGGCATGCTGGTCAATGCGCCGGAGCCATTCGCGCCGGAACCGCCGGCAGCCGAGGCGCTCGCCGTCCCCCCGGAGCCAAGCCTCCCGACCGACGCGACCGCCCCCGTTGGTGGAGGAATGCTGCACGACGAGGGCCTGCTGGCGCCGGAAAGTGCGGCGGCGGCGGCGTCTTCCGTCAGCTCCCTGTTCCGCACGCTGTCTCACGAGCGCGGCGCACAGGTCTACCGCGGCGGCCCGACGATCGAGGACCTGGTGCGCGAGGAAATCCGCCCCATGCTGAAGGCTTGGCTGGACGAGCAGTTGCCGCCCCTGGTCGAACGGCTGGTGCGCCAGGAAATCGAGCGGGTGGCGGGCCGCGCCGGGCTCTAAACCGGTCCCAATCGAGCCCTCGGGCCCGGCGACCTCATACTTTGGCGCATAACGCCTAGCAGAGCCATGCGCGATGTGCAGGCCACTTTCAGACCCTATCTCCGTCCTGCGACAATTAGAGTGTCGCGAAAGGATGTTATGATGAAGGCAATGATCTTGGCTGGCCTGCTTCTGCTGGGCGCCGCCCCGCTGGCGGTGGCCAACGCCGAGGGCAACGGCCCGTCGTTCCCCGGCCTGCAGGTTCCCAACGTCGGGGTGACCACCTCCTACAACGGACAGGGCCGCATCGTGGTGCAAGAGGAGCATTCCTCACAGCCCTATGACGAAGTGAATGCGGCGCCCACGCATCGGTTGACGCCGCAGCAGGCCCACACCTGGGCCATGCTCGACGCCAACTCGCACGGGAGCTAGCCCTCGCTGTCCACCCGCCCCTCGACGTTCGGGGGGCGGGTCGCGCGGAGGAGCACTGACAGGGCAACGCTTCTCCAACCGCCGGACTGGCTCTAGAAGCAGTCGCTATGCTCGACAAAACGTTTAGTCCTGCCGCGGCCGAAGCCCAGCTCTACGCGGAGTGGGAGCAAAGCGGCCGCTTCGCCGCAAACCCCGGTAGCAACGCCGCGCCGTACACCATCATGATTCCGCCGCCCAACGTGACGGGCAGCCTGCATGTCGGCCACGCCCTCACCAACACGGTGCAGGACGTGCTGATCCGCTGGCGCCGCATGCAGGGGCGGGACGCGCTGTGGCAGCCCGGCACCGACCACGCCGGCATCGCCACCCAGATGGTGGTCGAGCGCCAGTTGGCCGCTGAGGGTCTAACCCGGCAGTCGCTCGGCCGCCAAGCGTTCACCGAACGGGTCTGGGCGTGGAAGGCGGAGTCGGGCGGCACCATCACCCAGCAGCTTCGGCGCCTGGGCTCCTCGCTCGATTGGGAGCGCGAGCGCTTCACCATGGATGCGGGCCTGTCGGACGCCGTGCGCGAGGTGTTCGTCACGCTCTACCGCCAGGGGCTGATCTACCGTGACCGCCGCCTGGTGAACTGGGATCCGAAGTTCCAGTCGGCGATTTCCGACCTCGAGGTGGAGAGCCGCGAGGTGCGCGGCCACTTGTGGCACATCCGCTACCCGGTGGAGGGCACGGGCGAGTGGATCACGGTCGCCACCACCCGGCCGGAGACCATGCTGGGCGACACGGCGGTGGCGGTGCACCCGACGGACGAGCGCTACCGCGGGCTGGTCGGCCGCCTCGCCGTGCTGCCGCTGACCGGGCGGCGGGTGCCGATCATCGCCGACGAGTATTCCGACCCGGAGAAGGGCACGGGGGCGGTGAAGATCACTCCGGCGCATGATTTCAACGACTTCGCGGTCGGCCGCCGCCACGATTTGCCGATGCCCTCGGTGCTGGACCGTGAAGGCCGGGTCACCTTGGCCGAGATCGAGCTCGCTGCCGTGCCCGGCATTGCCGACCCGGCGTGGACCCAAGCCCTCGCCGGGCAGGACCGGTTCGCCGCGCGCAAGCGGATCGTGGCCGAGCTGGAGCGGCTCGAGTTGCTGGTCCGCGTCGAGCCGCACACCCACCAGGTGCCCCATGGCGACCGGTCGGACGTGCCTATCGAGCCGCTGCTCACCACCCAGTGGTATGCCGACGCCAAGACGTTGGCCGCTCCCGCGATCGCCGCGGTGGAGCAGGGCCGCACCGTGTTCGTGCCGCGCCAATGGGAGAACACGTTCTTCGCCTGGATGCGCGAGATCGAGCCCTGGTGCATCAGCCGCCAGCTCTGGTGGGGCCATCGCATCCCCGCCTGGTATGGTCCGGACGGCAGCGTGTTCGTGGCCCATACCGAAGCCGAGGCGCGCGGCCTGGCCCGCGAGCACTATGGCCGCGACGAGCTGCTCGCGCAGGACGAGGACGTGCTGGACACCTGGTTTTCCTCCGCGCTGTGGCCGTTCTCCACCCTCGGCTGGCCCGAGCAGACGGCGGAACTGGCGCGCTACTACCCGGGCGACGTGCTGGTCACCGGCTTCGACATCATCTTCTTCTGGGTCGCCCGGATGATGATGATGGGCCTGCACTTCATGCACGATGTGCCGTTCCGCACCGTCTACATCCACGGCCTGGTGCGCGACGAGCGCGGCCAAAAGATGAGCAAGTCCAAGGGCAACGTGATCGACCCGCTGGCGATGGTGGACCTGTACGGGGCGGACGCGCTGCGCTTCACCATCTGCGCGCTCACCGGGCCGGGCAGGGACGTGAAGTTGGGCCCGGCGCGGGTGGAGGAATATCGGCGCTTCGTCACCAAGCTGTGGAATGCGGCCCGGCTGTGCGAGATGAACGCCGTCCGCCCCGACCCGGCGTTCGACCCGGCGGCGGTGCAGGGCGTGTTGGCGCTGTGGATCCTGGACGCCGCCAACACCGCGCTGGCGGCGGCCACGGCGGCGCTCGAGGCGTTCCGGTTCGACGACTATGCCGCCGCTTGCTACCAGTTCACCTGGCACACCTTCTGCGACTGGTTCCTCGAGTTCGCCAAGCCCAGCTTTGCCGCGGATGCCGAGCTGCGCGCCACCGCCGGCCATGTGCTGGGCCTGATGCTGCGGCTGCTGCACCCGGTGATGCCGTTCGTGACCTCCGTGCTCTGGGGCGAGTTCGGCTTCGGCGCGGCGGCCGAGCTGATCGAGGCGCCGTGGCCGGAGCCGCTGCCCGTTTCCCCCCGCCGCACGGACGCCGTCCGGCGCGAGCTGGATTGGCTGGTGCGGCTGGTGAGCGAGGTGCGGACGGTTCGTTCCGAGATGAACGTGCCCCCCTCCGTGCTCGCCCCCGTGCTGCTGCGCGGTGCGGCGCCCGAGAAGCTGGAGTGGGCGGCGCGCTGGTCCGAGGTGTTGGGCCGGATGGCGCGGGCGAGCGAAGTGACCGCGCTGGTGGACGAACCGCCCCGGCACAGTGCGCAGATGGGGCTGGACGAAGCGACCATCGTGCTGCCGCTGGCAGGCCTGATCGACCTGGATGCCGAAAGGGCGCGGCTGGAGAAGGACCTGGCGCGGGCGCAGGCCGAAGCCGCCAAGGTGGCCGCCAAGCTCGGCAACGCCGACTTCGTGGCGCGCGCCAAGCCCGAGGTGGTGGAAGAGAACCGCAGCCGGCTCGCCGGGTTTGAAGCCGACATCGCGCGCCTGCAAGCGGCTCTGGCCCGTCTTAGCTAATCGCCGCCGTCCGCGGGCTTGTAGGCCATGGCCAACGCGCCCCAGTGCCGGCCCTGGAATTGGATCGGCGCTGAGGCAACCTTGATCGGCATGTAGACGCCCGCTTCCATAAGGCGGCTATAGCTTTGCAGCATGAACGGCTTGCGGTTGCGGCTGGCGCGAGCGATCGGCCGTTCCCGGTAGATCCGCCGGTTACGGCAGAACAGCCGGTTCCACGCCGGGTCAGCGGATTGCGGTTGCGAAAGCGCGGTCGAATGGGTCGGGACGTAGCCGTTACGATCGATGATGATGCAGAAGATGGTGTTGTTGTGAGTGGCCTGGACCTTCTCGAGCCTGGCGCGCACCACCCTATCCGTCATCTCGGTAAACCGGGTCAGATGTTGCGGCGGGTTGGTCCCCGCAATCTGGACGTAATCCTCGTCGAATAGATCGACCAGGCTGATCCGCCCCGTCGCGACCTCCGCCTCGAACACGGCTTCCACGCGCACAGCTTCCAGCCGGACTTGAGCGAGGAAGGGCGTGTCGTCGGTCTCGAAGCCCGCATTGACGCCTGCGGCGGCGATGTCTTCCGACGCGGTCAGCAGGTCGAGAATGGTGTCGCGCGCCCGCCGCAGGTCGGTGTTGGAGCGCTGCATATCGCCTGACATCGACTCCACCGACTGGCCGACGCTGTCGCATTGGCGGCTGATCGTGCGCGTGCGCTGGGCAATATGGTCTGCCATCCCGTTGATTTCGGCCATGCGGACGCGATTGTCGTCCACCATTTGCAAGACGCCGCCGCCTTGTGCACGCAGCTTTGTGGCTTCGTCCGTGCTCCGTTGCGCGCGGCTGATCAGCGCACGTGCGCTCGACCCTACCGTGGCGACGGTGCGGCGGATGGCCTCGGTCGCGGCGGCGGTGTCGGCGGCCAGCAGTTTCACCTCGGACGCGACCACGGCGAAGCCGCGCCCGGCCTCGCCCGCCCGGGCCGCCTCGATGGCTGCGTTCAGCGCCAGCAGCTTGGTTTGGGCCGCAACCTTGGCGATTTGCCGCGCCGCCTTGTCGATCGATCCCAGCGCCTGTTCCAGCAGCGCGCCGTCCTGCCCCATGGCCGAGAGCACGTCCGCAAGGGAGACGATCGCTCCAACCGCCTGCTCCAGCGAGCCGTGGCAATCCTCCATGTCCGACCGGGCACCCTGCGCGTGCTGCCGCGCTTGCTCCGACGCCACGGCGACGCTGGCATTGTCGCAGGCAACCTCTTGCATCGCCGTGCGCAGATGCTTGATCTCGTCCACCTGGGAGGTGATCCGGCCCGACACATCGTCCACGAAGCCCGCCACATCGGCCACGCCCAGGCTCAGCAGGCCGCTCTGCTGCGTCAGCCGGTTGAGCAATGGCTGCATGGTTGGTCCGTCGGGCATATCGCTTCCTAGCGCGTTCGGTCGGTTGTAAGCCTGAATGGTTGACGCCTGCTTAATCACTCGTGGGTGGGGCGCAGCCGTAGCCAAATAGGGAGAGCCGAGTTGCTGACCAAACGCTGGGACAAGTCCCGCCTGCCATCCCGCCACGTCACGGTGGGGCCGGATCGCGCGCCGCATCGCTCCTACTACTATGCGATGGGGCTCAACGAGGACGCCATCAACCAGCCGTTCGTCGGCGTCGCGACCTGCTGGAACGAGGCCGCGCCCTGCAACATCGCGCTGTCCCGCCAGGCGCAGTCGGTGAAGCGGGGCGTGATCGAGTCGGGCGGCACGCCGCGCGAGTTCACCACCATCACCGTCACCGACGGCATCGCCATGGGCCACCAGGGCATGAAGTCCTCCCTGGTGTCGCGCGACTGCATCGCCGACTCGGTGGAGCTGACGGTGCGCGGCCATTGCTACGACGCGCTGGTCGGTCTCGCCGGGTGCGACAAGTCGCTGCCGGGCATGATGATGGCGATGCTGCGGCTGAACGTGCCCTCGGTGTTCATGTATGGCGGCTCGATCCTGCCGGGCACGTTCCAGGGGCGGGACGTGACGGTGGTGGACGTGTTCGAAGCGGTGGGCCAGCACGCCGCCGGCAAGATGAGCGATGAGGAGCTGCACGAGCTGGAATGCGTAGCCTGCCCCTCGGCCGGGGCCTGCGGCGGGCAGTTCACCGCCAACACGATGGCCACCGTGTCGGAGGCGATCGGCCTCGCGTTGCCCGGTTCGGCAGGCGCTCCGGCGCCCTACGAGGACCGCGATCGTTGGGCGGCCGAGAGCGGCCGGGCGGTGATGGCGCTGATCGAGCAGAACCTGCGCCCGCGCGACATCTGCACCCGCGAGGCGTTCGAGAACGCCGCCGTCGTGGTGGCGGCGACGGGGGGCAGCACCAATGCCGGGCTGCACTTGCCTGCGATGGCGCATGAGGCGGGCATCCGCTTCACCATGGACGACGTGGTCGAGGTGTTCCGCCGCACCCCCTACATCGCCGACCTCAAGCCCGGCGGGAAGTATGTCGCCTTCGACGTGCACAAGATCGGCGGCATCCCGGTGATCCTGAAGGCGCTGCTGGATGGCGGGCTGCTGCATGGCGACTGCATCACCGTCACCGGGCGCACCCTGGCGGAGAACCTGAAGGACGTGGTGTTCCCGGCCGACCAGGACGTGGTCTACCCCGTGTCCCGGGCGCTGTCGCCCACCGGCGGCGTGGTCGGGCTGCGCGGCAATCTTGCACCCGAGGGAGCGATCGTGAAGGTGGCCGGCATGGCCCGGCAGCGCTTCGAGGGCACGGCGCTGTGCTTCGATTGCGAGGAGGACGCCTTCGCCGCCGTGCAAGCGCGCGCCTACAAGGCAGGCGACGTCATCGTGATCCGCTACGAGGGACCGCGTGGCGGCCCGGGAATGCGCGAGATGCTGTCCACCACCAGCGCGATCTACGGCCAGGGCATGGGCGAGTCGGTGGCGCTGATCACCGATGGCCGGTTCTCCGGCGGCACGCGCGGGTTCTGCGTCGGCCATGTGGGGCCGGAAGCGGCAGTCGGCGGCCCGATCGCGCTGTTGCGTACGGGAGACGCGATCGTGCTGGACGCGGTGGCGGGCACGATCGACGTGAAGCTGTCGGACGCGGAGCTGGCGCAGCGCCGGGCCGCGTGGCAGCCGCGCCAGACGGACTACAACAGCGGTGCGATCTGGAAGTATGCGCAACTGGTGGGCCCGGCGCATCTGGGCGCGGTGACGCACCCGGGCGGGGCCGCGGAGACGCACAGCTACCCGGACCAGTAGTGTTCTCTCTGTCTCTTTCTTCTCCCTCTCCCTCTGGGAGAGGGTAGGGGTGAGGGCCCGTCGCTCCCGGAGCTAGTCCGTGCCTGCGACCCTCACCCAACCCTCTCCCAGAGGGAGAGGGCTTTTGAGCAACAGGCCCCCTAGCTCGCGTCCGCCAGGGCGGGGCGGGCGGCTTCGGTGATCATCTCGATGCGGCCGGAGATCTGCCCGCCATCCTCCACCTGTAGGCGACGGCACCGCGCCGTGCCCAGTAGTTTGCCAGTGGCGCGAACGATCAGGCTGCCGCGAGCGGTCAACGTGCCGTCGATGGTGCCAGCCACCTCGGCGTCTTCCACCTCCACCTCGCCCTTGAACACGCCGCCGGGCGAAACCGACAGTTCGGTGGCGTGGATCATGCTGGCCTCCACGGTGCCTTCCACCACCAGGCGCTCGGCGTCCTGCACGGTGCCCTGCACGCTGATGCCGCGACCGACGACCAGGGTGCGGCGCTCGGCCGGCGGCGCGTCACGGCTGGGAGCACGCGCGGGCATGGCGCCCGGGCGCGGGCCGGCACCGGGCTGCGGGCCCGGCGGGGGTGGCGCCGGCGTCGGCGAGATCGGCGTCGCGTTGAACGGTACTCGGCCCATTGGGGGCACCTCCTTCACGGGAGCAGGACGATAGGGCGGCACGCCAAGCCCGCTATCGGGCCGGTCGTCAGGCATGGGAGCTTGAGGCACGTCCCGCGCCAGCGTGGCTTGGGCGTTCCCGACAGCGTTCCCAGTATCGTGGAGCGGTGTATTGGGCGCAGCCGGGTTCTCGGCATCTGACCCGTTGGGGTTGCGACGTTTGAACAATGGACATTGCCTTCCAACACGCCGCCGAGAGGCTCGGCAGCAAGTCGCGCTGGCCTATCATCGGCCCCGCTCGCCGCACAACCCGAATTCCGACACCGCATCGACTGGCGTCAATTGACATACGACTGCGCGTAGTGGCTCCGGTTCAGCACATGCACCATCGCGGCCGTGCCAATGATTGGCACCAGCAAGTTGATCCCTGGAATTGTTGCAGCCACCGCCAGCAGCAAACCGGGCACCAGCACCGCCCAGCGCTCGCCGCGATACACCGCCTGCGCCTCGAGCCGGCCCATCCGGCGCATCGCGACCGCGACGAACAAGCCGCGCCCGATCGCCCAGCCGCTGATCAGCAGCGCCAGCAGCAGCCCCACGCCTGGGATCAGCAAGGCGAGCAGCAGCGCCACGCCATTCAGCAACAGCACCCGCAGCGCCAGCGCCGCGCCGTCCCAAAGCTGGGCATGCAGCGCCGCAGGCGAGGGCGGCGGCAGCCAGGGATAGTGCCGCCGCTCCACCGTGGCGGCGATGCGCTCGATGAACAGGGTGGAGATCACCAGCACGGTCGGCAGGAACAGCCACACCGCCAGCACGGCCACGCCCGCCGTGGCGAGCAGCGTCGCCACCCAAGCCACCCAATGCCGGCTCGCGAGCAGCGCCTGCACCGCCTCGTAGCTGCCGGCGAGCAGAAGCGCGTAGGCCAGCAGGGTCAGCAGCACGCTGCGGCCCAGCACGCCGAACCAAGCCCGGTCGTCCAATTGCCCAATGGCCAGCAGCAACGCCCTCAAGACCCGCGCCTTCCCCCCGTTTGCCACCCGTGCCGTTACGGTGATAGGCCGTGTCACCTCCCACGGCAAAATCGGACCGGCAACACAGCATGGACGCTCCCAAGTTCGACATCCTCGGCATCGGCAACGCCATCGTCGACGTCGTGGCTCCGGTGACGGAGGCGTTCATCTCCAAGCACGACATGCGCAAGGGCAGCATGACGCTGATCGACCCGGCGACTGCGGACGCGCTCTACGCCGCCATGCCGCCGGGCCAGGAGAGCAGTGGCGGGTCGGCGGCCAACACCTGCGCAGTGGCGGCCGCCTCGGGCGCCCGGGTGGCCTACATCGGCAAGGTGGCTGCCGATGCGTTGGGCGAAACGTTCCGGCGCGACATCGCCGCCGCGGGCGTGCATTTCCCCACCACCCCGCTGCGGGACGGTCAGGCAACCGCGCGCTGCCTCATCCTGGTGACGCCGGACGGGCAGCGCACGATGAACACGTTCCTGGGCGCCAGCGTCGCGTTCAGCGAGGCCGACGTGGACCCGGCGTTCATCGCTCAAGCCGCCGTGGTCTACCTCGAGGGCTACCTGTTCGACCCGCCCGCCGCGCAAGCCGCCTTCCGCCGCGCCGCCGCCGCCGCCCACGCCGCAGGCCGGCAGGTGGCGCTCTCCCTCTCCGACCCGTTCTGCGTCGACCGCCACCGTGCCGCGTTCCGGGACCTGGTGGCCGGCCACGTGGACATCCTGTTCGCCAACGAAGCCGAGATTTGCAGCCTGTACGAGTGCAACGCCTTCGACGACGCCGCCTCCGCCGCCGGCCGGGACGTGGCCTTGGCCGCGTTGACCCGCAGCGAGCAGGGCAGCCTGGTGCTGCAGGGCGAGCAGCGCGTCATCGTGCCCGCCGCCGCCACGCAGGTGGTGGACACGACCGGGGCCGGAGACGCCTACGCCGCCGGGTTCCTCACCGGGCTCACCGCTGGGCGCGCGCTGGCCGCCTGTGGCGAGATGGGCAGTATCGCGGCGGCGGAGATCATCAGCCATCTCGGCGCCCGCCCGGGCGCTGACCTCAAGCTGCTGATGTCCAAGGTTACGGGCTGATAACCAGCCCAGCCGCAACTTTTTCGGTTGGGGCTGCTTTGAAATGTTGGGCACCGGCTTATTGGCCGAGACCGCTCGAACTCACAGAGGAGCTTCCTTCCATGCGCAAGATGCTGCTGACATGCGCGGCCGTGCTGGGCCTGGCGGCGACCGCGACCGCACAGACGACGACCGCACCCTCCACCGACATCCGGCCCGGCCATGTGCCCGGGGTTGGCGATTCTTTCCCCGCGTCGAACAAGGCAAGCAACATCGTTCCCGGCGACACCAACTCGGTGATCGCGCCGCGGCTGCCGGTGCCGAATGGTGGGCAGAACGCGTCGATCAGCCAGTTCCTGACCGACGCGCAGAACTCGCTCAACGCCGGGCAGACCGGCCAGGCGCAAGAGGCGCTGGAGCGGGCGGAGACGGCGATGCTGCAGCGGTCGGTTCCGGCCGACCAGGCCAGCACGCCGGACCAGGCGCCTGACGTGAAGCTGGTCGCGCAGGCGCGCGACGACCTGGCGCGCCGCGATGTGGACAGCGCCAAGCAGGCGATTTCCGCTGCGATGACGGCGGGGCCGCAGGGCCAGCAATAGCCTGATGGGTGACGCTGCGCTTACCCACCCTACACGCCACCGTAGAGGGGGAGCGTAGCGCTACCCATCACCCTTCGGCAGCCAAACCACAAACCGCGCCCCCAACACCTGGCCCAACTCGTCACGACGGTTTTCCGCCGCGATCTGCCCCTTCAACGCTGCCACAATCTGCCGGCTGATCGACAATCCCAGGCCCGAGTGCTGCCCGAACCGCTCACCCTGCGGCCGCTCGGTGTAGAACCGGTCGAACACGTGCTCCAGCCGAGCCTCCGGCATGCCGGGCCCTTCGTCATCCACCATGATCTCCACCATCGCACCCGTGTCGCGGGCGCGCAGCGTCACCGTTCCGCCGTCGGGGCTGAAGCTCTGCGCATTGCCGATGAGGTTGCGCAGGACCTGCACCAGCCGGTCCTCGACCGCCTGAACCGCCAGTTTCCCCTCGGGCGCGTCCACCTCCAGGTGGGGGCCGCCGTCATGCCGGGTCGCCTCGTCGATCTCGACCAGCAAGCGCAGGATCGCGACCACATCGACCGGCTCGGGCGCGGCGCGGCTGAGTTCGGCGTCCACCCGGCTGGCGTCGCTGATGTCGCTGATCAGCCGGTCCAGCCGCACCACGTCCTCGGCAATGATGGCGAGCAGGCGGCGCTGGGAAGCGGGGTCCTCGATGCGCCGCAGGGTCTCGATCGCGCTGCGGATGGAGCTGAGCGGGTTCTTGATCTCGTGCGCCACGTCCGCCGCGAACTGCTCGGTCGCGTCCATGCGGGACCACAGCGCCTCCGAGCTGTCCCGCAGCGACTGCGCCAACGTCCCCACCTCGTCGCGCCGCCGCAGCAGGGCGGGCGGCACGGCGCCGGCGCGGCCATGGCCCTCGCGCATGTCCTGCGCCGCCTGGCTCAGCCGCAGGATCGGCCGCGCGATGGTGAGGGATAGGTACCAGGACAGCACCAGGGTCAGCACCAGGGCGATCACGAATAGCCCCAGGATGGACATGCGGATGCCGACCAGGCTGCTATCCACCTCGCGCGCCTCGCGGGTGAGTTGGATGATGCCGACCGTGTGCCGGTTGCGCATCACCGGCTCGGCCACCGTCACCAACAGGCGGTCGTCCGACGTGCGGCGGATGTAGGGTGGGGTTTCCCGCCCGGAATCGTTGCTGGAAAGCTTCAGCTCGGCCTTCACGTCCGGCTGCCAATCCGGCCCGGCGGCGCCCGGCCCGGTCTCCACCACCGGCGCCTGCTGGCTGCGTGGCACGATGGAGAGCAGGTCGTCATACACCGCCTCGATGGTGCCCTCGAGATGGCTGCGCTCCACCGCGGGCGGCAGCGGCTCGGTGTTGACGGCGCCGCCGGGCCCCTCGCGCACCCGGCTGTCGGCGATCACCTGGCCGTCCGCGCTGTAGAGCTTGGCCTCGCTGTTGGGCGTCGGGTCGGTCAGGCGGCGCAGCAGCGGGCGGGCGATCTCCGGCACCAGCACGGGGTTGTCCGGGTCGGTCTCGCGCACGGCGCTTTCGCCGAGCGCGCCGGCATAGATGCGGGCTTGCTCGCGCAGGGCGGTGACTTCGCTCTCGAGCAGGCCGTTCTGATACTGGTCGAGATACAGCAGGGCGGCGACCAGCAGCGCCAAGGGCACCACGTTGACCAGCAGGATGCGGCGGAGCAGCGGCGAGACCCAGCGCCGGGCCAGCGCCCGGTGTGCCTGGGTCAGCGGCGGCGGGGCAAGCCCGATGTCGGGCACTCAACCCTCCTTGTAGCGGTAGCCGATACCGTAGAGCGTCTCGATGTGGTCGAAGCTGTCGTCGCCGGTGCGGAACTTCTTACGTACGCGCTTGATATGGCTGTCGATAGTACGATCGTCCACGTAGATGTTCTCACCGTAGGCGGCGTCGATCAACTGGTCGCGGGACTTCACCATGCCGGGCCGGGCGGCCAGCGCCTTCACCAGCAGGAACTCGGTGACGGTGAGCTGGATGTCGTGTCCGCGCCAGGTGCATTGGTGCTTGGTCTCGTCCAGCACCAGGTCGCCGCGCGCCATGATCCCGCCGGGTGCGGCGCCGGACCCCTCGGCCCGGCTGCTCTCGTTGCGGCGGAGCAGGGCGCGGATGCGCTCGATCAGCAGGCGCTGGGAGAACGGCTTGGTGATGTAGTCGTCCGCCCCGAGGCGAAGCCCCATGAGCTGGTCGACTTCCTCGTCCTTGGAGGTGAGAAAGATCACCGGCATGCTGGAGCGCTGGCGCAGGCGCTGCAGCAGCTCCATCCCGTCCATGCGCGGCATCTTGATGTCCAGCACCGCGAGGTCCACCGGGCGGGCGGTGAGGCCTTGCAGCGCGCTCTCGCCGTCGGTGAAGGTGCGCACCTGGAAACCTTCGGCCTCCAAGGTCATGGTGACGGAGGTGAGGATGTTGCGGTCGTCATCGACCAGGGCAATCGTTTGCTTCATGGTTTGCGACCCCTTGGATGACGCCAACCTTGCGCCTCAATTATGGCTGAATCTGGATCGGACGGTGAACACATGGTGGCAGACACGGCTGAGATGCCCGCCCAACCAAGCCGTGAAGAGACCGTGTGGCAGGCGCGCTGCCTGCTGCGCAATGCCCGCGCCGGCACGCTTGCCACCGCCGAGGATGGCCAGCCCTATGCCGCCCTGGTGACGCCGGCGCCGGCGCCAGACCTGTCGCTGCTGATGCTGCTTTCGGGCCTGTCCGCGCACACCCGCCACCTTCAGGTGGACGGCCGCTGTGCGCTGATGGTGGCGGGGGCGCCCACCGGGCCCAACCCGCAGACCGCGCCGCGCCTGACCGTGCTGGGCCTGGCCACGCGCGAGGACGACCCGGCGCTCAAGGCGCGCTGGGTGGCGCGGCATCCGTATGCGGCGTTCTACGCCGATTTGGGCGATTTCCGCCTGGTGCGGCTGCGCCCGTCCGGCGGGCAGTATATCGGCGGCTTCGCCAGCGCGCACCGGCTGTCCGCCGAAGACCTCACCCCCGACCCGGCGGCGGTGGCCGCGCTGACCGAGGCGGAGGCGGACGTGTTGCTGCACATGAACCGGGACCGACCGGGCGCGGTGGACCGGATCGCCGGCGAGCCCGGCTGGCGGATGGTGGCGGTGGACGTCGACGGCTGCGACTTGCAGCGCGATGAGGCGGTGCGGCGCGTTGCGTGGTCGGCCCCCGCGGCGGACGTGGAGGCGATGCACCAGGAGCTGATCCGGCTCGCCAGGGGTTGAAAACCGCGTTCCCTCTCCCTCTCCCTCTGGGAGAGCGTCGGGGTGAGGGCGTCACGCACACCATCGCGGGCGTTGCGGGCACCGCCCCTCACCCAACCCTCTCCCAGAGGGAGAGGGCTTTTAAGGGCGACTTGCTTAGTGGCGTCCTGGCCCAAATCCCGGGCCGGGACGGAACCCACTGAGCCCGCCGCCGCCGAACCCGCCGCGCCCGCCGTTGAACGCGCCGCCGCCAGGAACCGGAGCCGGGCCGAACCCGCCGGTGCCGAACTCGCCACCCACGCCGCGCAAGCCGGTGCCGATCAGCCGGCCATCGCCGCCGCGGCGGAAGCGCGCAATGCCACGATCCAGCGCGCCAACGCGGCCAAACTCGCGGCCGGTGATGAAGGCATGATCCAGCAGCAACCCGCCTGAGATCACCGCGACGTAGCCCTCCACCACGAAACTATCGATTTGGGGCGGGAAATACAGCGCCGGGTCGTCGGCCGCGGGGTCGGCGGTGATGCTGTCGGCCAGCAAGGCATCCCCGGCCAGCGTGCCCGTGACGATCACCGGGAAGCCGGCGGGCGGCGGCAGCCCGCCCAATGGCAGCCGGATGTCGAGCCCGCCGATCCGAGCCGCGCCATAAGCGCTCGGCCACTCGCCATGCAGCAGCACGCGGCCGGGGGGCGCCGGGTCGATGCGGGTGGCGGCGACCGTGCCGTCGGGCGCGTGCAGGCCGCTGACCGCCACCCACTCCCCGGGGCCGGCGGCCACGGCGCTGCCGGTCGCTTGCGCGGTGTGGATGATCTGCCCCGCCACCAGCAGCGTGCCCGGGACGGGCGTGGCTTGGGGCTGAACCGGCCCGATGACCAGGTGGTTGACGCTGATGCTGATCGCCTGGCCGGCAGCGGAGGCAGCCACGGCGGCGTATTGCCCCGCCCGCAAATCCGCCGTGCTGGCGGACTGGCCATCGATGGCCGGCACCAGGCCCGGCGGCACCGCCACTTCCTCGCCGGCGATGCACACGCTGCCGAACCCGGTGATCACGCCCACGATCCCGGTGCCGCCGATCCCCCGGTCGGCGCTCTGCACCGGCGGCGCGCCGGTGCCGCCGATGCCGCGATCGGTGATGGTGGCCGGGGGTGGGCCGCCTTGCGGGGTGGCGCGGCAAGCCTGCGGCGCGGCTGCGGCCGGGCTGGCTGGCGGCTGCGGCGTGCAGCCCGCCAGCACCAGCAGGAGCAGCAGCCATCTCATGGCCCAGGGTCGTCCGAGCTGAACTGGTCGTCCGAGCTGAACTGGTCGTCCGCGCTGAACTGGTAGATGCCGAAATTGACCCGGCGGGTCGGCTCGCCAGGCTGCGGCCCAGGTTGCGGTAGCGTCTCGCTCAGCGCCAGCGCCTTGCGGTTGACCTCGAGCAGGGCCGCCATCGCCACCTCGCGGCCGAACCGCTCCAGCTCGGCCGCCGCTGCCGCCGTCAGCCCGTCATAGTGCACGGCACGCTCGAGGAACGGCGCCGGCCCTTGCGCCAGGACGTTGGCGGCGGCGGCGGCGGCGTGATCGTGCAGGTTGCGGCCGAGATAGTAGAGCTGCTCGTCCCGGCCCGGGGCCGGCACCAAGGCCGCCACCTCCAGCCGCACCCGCCCCTCTTCGTCCAGCGTGACGAGGCCTTGGGCCAGCCAGTCGTCCAGCACGGCACGGGCGCGCACGTCGCGGGTGACCGCGCGCACCAGCCGCTCGAAGCTGGGCGCCGGGCCGCTGCGGGGCAGTGGCAGGGGCTTTCCCGCCGCGTCCGTGTAGGCCGGGGCGCCCAGCCACAGGCCGATCAGGCGGCTGTTGCGGGTGACCAAAGGCGGTTCCGGCTCGGTCGGCGAGAGGCTGCGCAAACGCCGGATTTCCTTGCGGTGCACGCCGGTGAGCAGGCTGACGCGGCTGTCGGTGCGTTGGCCGGGCGTCAGTTCCTCGGCCGCCATGGTCACATAGAGGCTGCGAAGCAGGTCCGCCAGCACGGGAAAGGTGACGCCGCAGCGGATCAACAGCCGCACGAGCGGGCAGAGCAGGCGCTCGACCGGCTTGAGCATGGCGGCAGCCAGAGGCGGCGGCGGTGGTGACTCAGCGCTCATGGAGGAGACGAGGCGACCCTGTCGACAGATGCCTGACCCTTACCACACCCCGCGTGGGAAAAAAGCCCACAAACGCCTTGACGGGGGTCCGCAGCCCGAAGTCTAATGCGGTCGCCACAGGGAGTTGTACGCATGCATCAGGCCAGCACTGTCCAGTTGACCCGCGTCGAGCCAGCGGTGACCCGGGCACGGCCGGAAGAGCTTGCCATGCGTCAACTGCGGCACCAGACGAAGAACGCGTTGCAACGGATCATCGCCCAGGTGGCGAACACCGATCTGCGGTCGACGCCGGCCGGCAGCGCCTTGGCGGACGACATCGAGCGGCGGATTTGCCTGAGCGCCCGCATCTCGGACGCGCTGTTCGGCCTGACGGAGAGCCCGCCCGCGCTATGCCAGCGCTTGGCCTCGCTGGCCGAGGCGACGGTGGCGCTGCTGGCCGAGCCGGACCAGTCGCTGTCCGTGACATCGGTTGCCGCCGGGCGCTGTCCGCTGGCCTACGAGGAGACCGTGCTGCAGGTGGCGCACGAGATGGTGGTGAACGCCATCAAGCATGGCATGCACATGCGCATCGCCGGGCAGATCGCGGTGCGCCTGTTCGCCGACGCGCGCGGCCGCACGACCTTGCTGGTGCGCGACGACGGCTGGGGCCCGAGCGACCACGCGTGCGGCGAAGGCCTGCCGATCATGCAGACGCTGGCCTCGAGCTGCGGCGGCCGGGTGAGCCTGTCGCGCAACGACGGCTGGACCATAGCGCGGCTGGACTTGCCCGGCGGCGTGCTGAGCTAGCCGAACGTGCGGCGGTAGGTTTTCGCCATCACCGTGTCCAAGCGCGTGCCGGCTGCGAATTGGGCTGAACGAAAGCCAAATCATGATCGAGGTCGGCAACGGGCTGTGGCTGGACGAGCGGTTGGTGGGGGAGAGCTTCATCCGCTCGTCGGGCGCGGGCGGGCAGAACATCCATAAGGTCGAGACCGCGGTGCAGCTCAAGCTGGACGTGCGGCAATGGGGTGGGCTGCCGCCCTATGCCTACGCCGCGCTGAAGCGCCTCGCCGGACGGCGGCTGACCGCGGGTGGCGTGCTGACCTTGACCGCCCAGCGCTTCCGCACCCAGGAGCGCAACCGGGCCGACGGATGGGAGCGGCTGCTGGCGTTGCTGCGTGAGGCGGCTGTGCCGCCGCCGCCGAAGCGGCGCCCGACGCGCCCGACCTTCGGCTCGGTGAAGCGCCGCCTGGCGGACAAGGCCGCCCGGGGGCGCATCAAGGCGGGGCGGAGGGATGGGATGGGAGATGCTTAGAGCATCTCCCTCTCGCTTTCTTCTCCCTCTCCCTCTGGGAGAGGGTCGGGGTGAGGGCGCCAGCCCCCGGACGATCTCGCCGGCGAGCCCCTCACCCAACCCTCTCCCAGAGGGAGAGGGCTCTTTGCGCATCTGGCGGGCAGACCGGGTCGACCCGACCTACATCGTCAGCACGATCTTCCCCCAATGGGCATTGCTGCGCATCAGCGCCTGCGCCTCGTTGGCCTGCTCCAGGGCAAACACCTGCGCGATCGGCAGCTTCAACTCGCCCGCCTCTACCGCCGGCCACAAATCCTCGCGCATCAGCCGGTTGATCTCGGCCACCTCGGCGGGACTGCGGCTGCGGAACGTGACGCCGACATAGCTGATGCGGCGGGCGGCATGTAGGTCGTAATCGAACGTCCCAGTCTGCCCGCCCAGCCGACCGACATTGACGATGCGGCCCAGCACCCGCGTGGCGCGCAGATTGCCCTGCATCACCGGGCCGGAGATCATGTCCACGATCAGGTCCACGCCGCGCCCGCCGGTGGCGGCCAGCACGGCGTCGGGCCAGGCCGGGTCCTTGCTGTCGATGGCGAGCCCGGCGCCAAAACTCGCCAGCTTGGCCCGGCGGTCCTCCTGCGTCGAGCTGCCGATCACCAGCCCGGCGCCCTTGAACCGCGCAATCTGCAAGCCCATCAGGCCCACGCCGGAGCTGGCCCCCTGGATCAGCACAGACCCGCCCGGCGACAATCGGCCGTTCGTCACCACCGCGTCGTGCATCGTCTGCAGCGCGATCGGCAAGGTCGCCGCCTGCTCCCAGCCCATGTTGCTGTCGGGGATCACATTCACCCGGCCGGCATCGGTGACGGCGTATTCGGCATAGCCGCCATTGCCCGAGCACATCACCCGGTCGCCCTTGCGCAACCCTGTGACGCCCTCGCCCAGCCCGGTCACTTCGCCGGCCCATTCCAGCCCGATCGCAGTGCCCTTGCCGCCGAGCGCGCCGTGGGCGTGGCCGGCCGCCATGGCCAGCTCCGCCCGGTTCAGCCCGGCCGCACGCACCCGGACCAGAACCTCGTTCCGGCCGGGCTCGGGAGCTTGGATGTAGCGGAGTTCCAGGCCGTTATCCCCGACCACCATCGCGCGCATGGGCTAACCCTCCATTCCCGTCACCTAGACCACGCCCCGCTCGCGCAAGCCCGCGATGGCCGCCGGGTCGAAGCCCAGCTCGGCCAGGATTTCCTCCGTGTGCTCGCCCAGGCCCGGCGGCGGCGCCACCATGCGCGCGGGGGTGCGGCTCAGCTTGGCCGCCTGGCCGACCAGTTCGATCGGGCCCATGGTGGCGTGCTCCACCGCCTGCGCCACGCCCAGATGCTGCACCTGCGGGTCGGCGAACACCTCGTCCATGCTGTAGATCGGGCCGCATGGCACGCCGGCCGCCTCGAGCCGCTCAATCCAGTCGGCAGACGACGCGGTGCGGGTGACGGCGGCGATCCGCTCGTTCAGCGCCACCCGGTGGTCCGAGCGGGACTGGCCGGTGGCGTAGTCCGGATGGCTGATCAGCTCGACAAGCCCCAGCACCTTGCAAAGCCGCGCGTAGATCGGGTCGCCCGGAGCGGCGATGTTGATGTGGCCGTCCGCGGTGGGGAAGACGCCGGTGGGGATGCTGGTCGGGTGGTCGTTGCCGGCCTGCTGCGCCACCTCGCCCTCGACCAGGTAGCGGGCGGCCTGGAAGTCCATCATGCTGATCATGGCGTGCAGCAGGCTGCTCTGCACCCACTGGCCCTCGCCCGAGCTCTCCCGCTCGAGCAGCGCGGTCATGATGCCGAGGGCGGCGAACAGCCCCGCCGAAAGGTCCGCCACCGGGATGCCGGCGCGCACCGGGCCTTGGCCGGGCAGCCCGGTGACGCTCATCAGCCCGCCCATGCCCTGCGCGATCTGGTCGAAGCCGGGGCGCATGCGGTAGGGGCCGTCCTGGCCGAAGCCGCTGATGGAGGCGTAGACCAGCCGCGGGTTGATCGCGTGCATGGCCTCGTAGCCGATGCCGAGCCGGTCCTTTACGTCGGGGCGGAAGTTCTCCACCAGCACGTCGGCGTGCTTCACCAGGCGGTGCAAAATGTCGATCGCCTCGGGGGATTTCAGGTTCAGAGTCAAGGACCGCTTGTTGCGGTGCAGGTTGAGGAAGTCCGACCCGCTGCGGGGGCCGCCCAACCCGCCATCGCCCTCGAGCGCGTCGATCTTGATCACTTGGGCGCCGAAATCGGCGAACTGACGCACGCAGGTGGGGCCGGCGCGCACCCGGGTGAGGTCGATCACGCGTAGAGTCGAGAGCGCGCCGAGGGGATGCGTGGTCGCCATGCGGTGTTCCTGGTCTAATCCGGCTGTGCACCCTAGAAGCGTCCGGCCATGACCGACAATCTCTTCACTGCGATCCGCAACCGCGTGCTGCACGCGCTCGAGACCACCGTGCCCAGTTTGCCGCCCGAGCTGCTGGCCCGCGTGGAGGTGACGCCGGCGCGTGACCCGGCGCATGGCGACATGGCCACCAACGCCGCGCTGATCGCCGCCAAGCCCGCCCGCCAGCCGCCCGCCAAGCTGGCCGCAGCCTTGTCCGCCGCCCTGCTGGAGGCGCCCGAGATCGCCGCCGCGGAGGCCGCCGGGCCAGGTTTCGTCAACCTGCGGCTGCGCCCCGCGGCACTGCTGGCCGTCATCCCGGCGATCCTGCAGGCGGGCGAGGCCTATGGCGCCAGCACGGTGGGGCAGGGGCGGCGGGTGAACGTGGAGTATGTCTCGGCCAACCCGACTGGGCCGATGCATGTCGGCCACTGCCGCGGCGCCGTGGTGGGAGACGCGCTGGCCAACCTGCTGGCCAAGGCGGGCTACGCCGTCACCAAGGAGTTCTACATCAACGACGCCGGCAACCAAGTGGCCGCGCTCGCCTGGGCCGCCTATTGGCGCTACCTGCAGGCGCTCGGCACGGCGGTGACGCAGGAGGCCTTCGCCGCCGCCGCCCCCGGCGGGCTGCAATATGGCGGCGACTACCTGGCGCCGGTCGGGCAAGCGCTGGCGGCGGAATTCGGCGACCGGCTGGCGGCGCCGAAGCAGGGCATCGCCGACCCGGCGCTCTGGCTGGACACCGTGCGGGACTTCGCCATCGCCGCGATGCTGGCCTCGATCCGCGAGGATTTGGCGGCGCTCGGCGTGCAGTTCGACCGCTTCAGCTCCGAGCGCGACTTGCTGGCGTCGGGCGCGCCGGACCAGGTGATCGCGCGCTTGCAGGCGGACGGCTTGCTCTATGTCGGCACGTTGGAGCCGCCGAAGGGCAAGCTGCCGGACGACTGGGAGCCGCGCGAGCAGACGCTGTTCCGCTCCACCGCGTTCGGCGACGACGTGGACCGCCCACTGCGCAAGTCCGACGGCAGCAACACCTACTTCGCCAACGACATCGCCTACCACGCCGACAAGGCCGCCCGCTCCGACCTGCTGATCGACGTGCTGGGCGCCGACCATGGCGGCTACGTCTCCCGCATGAAGGCGGCGACCACGGCGATCACGGCGGGGCGGGTGCGCCTGGAGGTGATCCTGTGCCAGATCGTGCGCGTGCTGAAAGGCGGCGAGCTGGTGCGGATGAGCAAGCGCGCCGGCACCTTCATCACCTTGGCTGACCTGCTGGAGGAGGTCGGGCGCGACGCGGTGCGCTTCACCATGCTGACCCGCAAGTCCGACGCGCAGATGGACTTCGACATCGACGCCGCGGTGGCGCAGACGCGGGAAAACCCGGTGTTCTACGTGCAATACGCCCACGCCCGCTGCCGCTCCGTGCTGCGCGCCGCGGCCGAGATGCCGGGCATGGCACCAGGGGGGGTCGTCGACCCGGCGGTGCCGCTGGACTGTTTGATCGACGACGTGGAATTGGCCCTGGTACGCCGCCTGGCGGGCTGGCCGCGGGTGGTGGAGGCGGCAGCCGAGGCACGTGAGCCACACCGAATCGCGTTCTTCCTGTATGACTTGGTGGCTGACTTTCACAACCTGTGGCAAAAGGGACGAGAGGACGCGACCATGCGGTTCCTCAGGCCGGACGATCCGGACGAGACCCGCGCCCGGGTCGCGCTGGTGGCCGCAACGGCCATCGTGATCCGCTCCGGGCTGCAGGTGATGGGGGTCGAACCGGTCGAGGAGATGCGCTGAACCATGCCCAACCCTACTCTGGCGGACCGGCTGGCCCCGGCCCGCGAAAGCTGGCGCCCGCAACGGGACCCGAGCGATGCCGGGCCGCTGATCCGGCGGGCGGCGCTGATCGTGGCGGGGGTCGCGTGCTTCGGCGCCGTGGCGGGCGGCGGCTACGCGCTGCTGCGGGGGCATAGCCACGGCGTGCCGGTGATCGAGGCCGACAGCCGGCCGATCCGGGTGAAGCCGGACAATCCCGGCGGCTTGCAGATCTCCGGCGAGGAGCAGCAGATCATGGACGGCAGCGACACCACGCATGCCGATGTGATGGCGCCGCCGCCGGAAGCGCCCGCGCCGCAAGTGCTGGCGGCCGAAATCCAGGCGGCGCACCCCGCGGCTCCGGCTGCAGCCCCCGCGCCGGTTGGCCCGGCGCCGGTCGCGATGGACGCGCCGCCCGCAGCGGCACCGCCTGCCGCGCCGCCCGCCCCCGTGGTGGCCGTGCCCGCGCCGCGCGCGTCGGTGATGCCGGCTGGCAAGGTCGAGGTGCAGCTTGCCGCGATGACGACGCGTGATGGGGCGACGGCTGAGTGGGCGCGGCTGGCCAAGAAGATGCCGGAGCTGCTGGGCGGCCGCCATCCCGCCATCGTGCAGACCGAGCAGGACGGCAAGACGTTCTACCGCCTGCGCACGGGCGGCTTTGCCGATGCGCAAGCTGCCGCCGCGTTCTGCAGCCGGGTGCGCGAGAAGGGTGGCGCCTGTGCCGTCGAGCGGTCGTAGCGCTTGGACGTGACCGCGCCGTGTGGATGTCTCCCTCTCCCGCTTGCGGGAGAGGGTCGGGGTGAGGGTGTGTCGCCCAAGCTTCCGGCCGTTCCCGGAGGGCACCGCCACCCTCACCCTAACCCTCTCCCGCCAGCGGGAGAGGGAATGCTTGTGCGGTGTGGCGCCGCTCTACGATGAAGCCCGTCATCGTCGGCGTTGCCGGCCTCCAGGTCGCTCCCGACGAAGCCGTCCTGCTGCGAGAACACCACCCGGCGGGGGTCATCCTGTTTGCGCGCAACATCGACACGCCGGGCCAACTCGCCGCGCTCACGCTCGAACTCGCCCGGCTGCTGCCGCCGCTGGCCAGCATCATGATCGACCAGGAGGGCGGACGCGTCGCCCGGTTGCGGCCGCCGCACTGGCTGCGGCACCCGCCCGCGGCCGCCTACGGAACCCTCTTCGCCACCAACCCGCCCGCCGCCATCCGCGCCGCCTGGCTGTCCGGCGCGCTGATCGGGCTGGAAGCGGCCGCGGTGGGCATCGACGTCGTCACCGCCCCCGTGCTCGACCGCGCGGTGCCGGGCGCGGACGCCATCATCGGGAATCGCGCCTTCGCCGCCGACCCGGCTGTCGTGGGCGAGCTCGCCGCCGGCTTTGCCGCGGGGGTGCTGGCGGCGGGGGTGCAGCCGGTCGGCAAGCACGCGCCGGGTCACGGCCGGGCCACGGTCGACAGCCATGCCACCCTGCCGCAGGTGGACGTCACCCAAGACGACGACCTGGCGCCGTTCATCCGCTGTGCCCATCTGCCTTGGATGATGACCGCCCACATCGTCTACGCCGCCGACGACCCGGCGCGCCCCGCCACGCTCTCGCCCACGGTGATCAGCGAGGTGATCCGGGGACGGATCGGCTTTGCCGGCGTGCTGGTCAGCGACGACCTCGGCATGGGCGCGCTCTCCGGCCCGCCCGCCGAACGCGCCCGCGCCGCCCTGGAGGCGGGTTGCGACCTGGCGCTGAACTGCTCGGGCATGCTCGATGAAACCGCCGCCGTGCTGGAGGCCTGCCCAGACGCGCCCGAGCCGACCCTGATGCGGCTGCGTGCAGCGACCTTCCTGGCCGAGCGCTCCCGCCAGGCGCTCGACGCCTCGGCGCTGCTGGCCGAACGCGACGGGCTGCTCGCCGAAGCGCCACGACTGTGAACATGGTTTGGGCCGACATCGCGCTCACCATCGTGGCCGCCATTGGCGCCATCACGCTGCACGAGGCGGCGCATGGGTTCGCTGCCTGGGGGCTGGGCGACGACACGGCGCGCTCGATGGGGCGGCTATCGCTGAACCCGCTGCGCCATATCGACCGGTTCGGCACCATCATCCTGCCGGGCCTGCTGCTGATCAGCCAACTCGTCCTGATCCGGCATGTCGCCTTCATGTTCGGCTGGGCCAAGCCGGTGCCGGTCAACGCCAGCCGCTTCCGCCACCCGCGGCAGGACATGGCGCTGGTCGCCGCCGCCGGCCCGGCGATGAACTTCTTGCTCGCGTGGCTGGCGGCCTTGGCGCTCTTCCCGGCCGATCGCTGGGCCGGCCTGCCCGGCGATCTCGCGGTCAGCTTCCTCACCTCGTTCATCGTGACCAACCTGGTGCTCGGGCTGTTCAACCTGCTGCCGATCCCGCCGCTCGATGGCGGCCGCATCGTGGTGGGGGTGCTGCCGATCAAGCTGGCGATCCGCTGGGCGCGGCTGGAGCGGGCGGGGATTGTCGTGGTGATGCTGGCCGTGTTCCTGCTGCCCGCGGCGTTGCGCGAGTTCGGCATCGCGTTCGACCCGGTGGGTTCGGCGCTCAACACCGTCATCCCCCGCGCCTACGACCTGGTCTTGCTCCTGGCGGGCCATGGCGCCTGAGGCCACGCAAGCGGTGCGGCTGGACCTGCAGCTCGACGGCTTCGAGGGGCCGCTGGACCTGCTGCTCGAGCTTGCCCGGGCGCAGAAAGTCGATCTTGCCCGAATCTCCATCCTGCGGCTGGTGGAGCAGTTCCTAGCCGCGGTCGAGGGCGCGCGCCGGGTGCGGCTGGAGCTGGCGGCGGACTGGCTGGTGATGGCGGCTTGGCTCACCTGGCTGAAATCCCGCCTGCTGCTGCCGGACGACGTGCCCGAGGCGGAAGAGGGGCTGGAGGCGGCCGACGTGCTGGCGGCCCGGCTGCTGGCGCTGCAGGGCATCCGCGCCGCCGCCGCCTGGCTGGCCGACCGCCCGGCGCTGGGGCGGGACGTTTGGGCCCGCGGCGAGGCCGAAAACCTGACCGAGGTGGACCGTTCCGGTCTATCGGCCGACGCAGCCAGCCTGATGCGCGCCTATCTCGCGGCCGTCCGCCGCGGCGGCGGCAAGCGGTCGTATCGACCCGGCGCCTTGCCGCTGTGGAGCGTGGCGGACGCGCTGGGCCGGCTCGCCGCCATGGTGGGGCATGTGCCGGATTGGTCGGTGCTCGAGCGTTTCCTGCCCGAGCTGGCGCCGGACCCGCTGGCCCGCCGGGCGGCTTTGGCCAGCACCTTGCTCGCCGGGCTCGAATTGGCGCGGGACGGCCGGCTGCGCATCCGGCAGGAGCAGCCGTTCGGCCCGATTCTGCTCGCGGGCGCTGCCGATGGCCTGCTCGCGGGTGCCGCCGATGGATGAGGATCACCTGCGGCTGGCCGAAGCGTTGGTGTTCGCCAGCGTCGACCCGGTGCCGGCGCGCGCGCTGCAGCAGTTGCTGCCGGACGGCATGGAGGCGGAGGCCGTGCTGTCCGCGCTGCAGGCCCATTGCGCCGGACGAGGCGCGGTGCTGGTGGAGGTGGCGGGCGGCTGGCAGTTCCGCACCGCGCCTGATCTGGCTCCGGTGTTGCGCCGGGTCGTGGCCCAGCCCCGCCGGCTGCCGCGGGCGGCGATGGAGACGCTGGCCATCATCGCCTACCACCAGCCGGTGACCCGCCCCGAGATCGAGGAAATGCGCGGCGCCTCGCTGTCGCAGCAGACCATGGACGCCTTGTTGGAACACGGCCTGATTGCATCCGCCGGGCAGCGCGAGGTGCCGGGGCGGCCCACGCTGTGGCAGACCACGCCCGCCTTTCTCGCCCAATTCGGCCTGCGAGACTTGCGCGACCTGCCCAAGCGGGAGGATTTGCTGGTGGAGCCGGCCCCCGTCATCCCCATCTCTGCAGCCGAGCCGGGCGCGGATTTCCCAGCCCCGGAGTGACATGCTAGATCGGGCGCAGGAGTGGGGCTGACATGTTTGACTTTGCTTGGTCTGAATTTGCGCTGATTGGCGTGGTGGCGCTGGTTTTGATCGGGCCGAAGGACTTGCCGATCGCCATCAAGGCGGTCAGCGGCATGGTCAAGAAGGCCCGGCGCATGGCCGCCGAGTTCCAGACCCATGTGGACGAGATGGTGAAGGAGGCCGACCTGCACGAAGTCCGCGACGGCATCCGCCAGATCCGCGGCATGGACATCCGCGGCACCATCGCGCGCGCGGTGGACAATGACGGCTCGATCCGGAAGGCGTTTGCCGACCCGGCGCGCACGCCGCCCCCCGTGGTGACCACGCCGGCCGAGTCCGTGCCGGTGGAGAGCCGGGCCGAGCACGGCATTGCCGCTCCCGAGGCGCCCGCGTTCATCCCGCCGGAGGACGCGACGCCGCCCGAGCCGCCGCCCGCCTTCATCCCGCCGAGCGCCGCGCACGCGCACAGTGCCGCTCGCGTCTGATCCGGATTGTCAGGAACCGCCGACGTGGCCGACGAGACGGAAGACCCGATCCACGATACCCCCATGCCGCTGCTCGCCCATTTGGTGGAGCTGCGGCGGCGGCTGATGTGGGCGGGCGGCGGCTTCATGCTGATGTTCTTCGTCTGCTATCATTTTGCCGGCGCGATCTACTCGTTCCTCGCGCGCCCGTTGGCGACCGTCCTGGCGGCGCAGTCCGGCGGCGGCGACCCGCACCTGATCTACACGGCGCTGACCGAGGCGTTTTTCACCCATTTGCGGGTGGCGGTGTTTGGCGCGGCCTTCCTGTCGTTCCCGGTGATCGCGAGCCAGATTTATCTGTTCGTGGCGCCGGGCCTGTATCGCAGCGAGAAGCGGGCGTTTCTGCCGTTCTTGATCGCGACCCCGGTGCTGTTCGTGCTGGGCGCGGCGTTGGCGTATTACTTCGTGTTTCCCGTAGCTTGGTCGTTCTTCGCTTCGTTCCAGACCCCCACCGGCGCGGGCGGCTTGCCGATCGAGCTGCAGCCGAAGGTGGGCGAGTATCTGGACTTGGTGATGAAGGTGATCTTCGCCTTCGGCATCGCCTTCCAACTGCCGGTGCTGCTGACTTTGCTGGCCAAGGTGGGGATCGTGAGTTCGGCGGGGCTGCGGCGGATGCGGCGCTATGCGTGGGTGGGCATGTTCGTGGTGGCCGCGGTGCTGGCGCCGCCCGACGTGATCACGCAGTGCGGCTTGGCGGTCCCGCTGATTGCGCTGTACGAGATATCGATCTTCTCGGCGCGGTTCGTGGAGAAGCGGCGGGTGGCGGCGTGAGGGCTGTCGTAGCTAATGCCGGAGCGCGCGAAGCAGGAATGTAAGCAGCCCGATCACCGCCGCCATCAAGCCGGCTCCAGCGCCCGCAGCGACGGCCATGGCTTTCCACGGATCCCAGCGGACTTGGGTCTTGAAGTGCTCAGTTTGAACCGCGATCAGCTCTACCATCATTTCGTGTTCAAGAATTCCCTGGTCTGTGGTGAGCGGCACGCCGGTAGATTAAGCGTGGACAGCGGCGGCCTGGGAACCATTACATACGAACGCATGTCTGCAGGCCAATAGATCTCGAGCAAGGTTCACCATGCACGATTTGCGTATGATACGCGACGATCCAAGTGCGTTTGACGCCGCCCTTGTCCGGCGCAGCCTGAGTCCACTTGCCGGCATGATCGTTGCCATCGACGCTGAACGCCGCTCCGCGGTCACCGAGCTTGGCGAGCGGCAGGCGCGCCGCAATGCGCTGGCCAAGCAGGTCGGTCAGCTTCGCCGCACCGGCGCCGATACGGCCGCCATCGAAGCCGAAGCCACCGCGTTGCGCGACGACATGGCGGCACTGGAATCCCGCGCCGCCACCCTGCAGGCCGATATCGACGCCCGCCTCGCCGGCCTGCCCAACATCCTCGACCCCGACGTACCGGACGGCGCCGACGAGACCGCCAACGTGGAGCAAAAGCAGGTCGGCACCCCCGCCGCACTCCCTGCCCCCAAGCAACACTTCGAGCTGGGCGAGGCGCTGGGGATGATGGACTTCGCCGCCGCGGCCAAGCTCGCCGGCTCCCGGTTCACCGTTCTGCGCGGGCCGCTTGCGCGGATGGAGCGGGCGCTCGGCCAGTGGATGATCGACCTGCACACCACCGAGCACGGCTACGAGGAAACCGCCGTCCCGCTGCTGGTCAACGACGCCACCGCCTATGGCTCGAACCAGCTCCCCAAGTTCGTGGAGGACATGTTCCGCACCACCGATGGGCGCTGGCTGATCCCGACCGCCGAGGTGCCGCTTACCAACCTGGTGGCAGGCGAGATCGTGCCCGAAGCCAAGCTGCCTATGCGCTTCACCGCGCTCACCGACTGCTTCCGCTCCGAGGCCGGGTCGGCCGGGCGGGACACGCGGGGGATGCTGCGGCAGCACCAGTTCCGCAAATGCGAGCTGGTCTCCATCACCCGCCCGCAGGACAGCGACGCCGAGCACGAGCGCATGACGCGCTGCGCCGAGACCGTGCTCGAGCGCCTGGGCCTGCCGTATCGCCGCATGCTGCTGTGCGCCGGCGACACCGGGTTCGGCGCGGCCAAGACCTTCGACCTGGAAGTCTGGCTGCCGGGGCAGGGGGCGTGGCGGGAAATCAGCTCCTGCTCCAACACGCGCGCCTTCCAGGCCCGGCGCATGAACGCGCGCTATCGCCCGGCAGAGGGCAAGGTCGAGTTCGTGCACAGCCTGAACGGCTCCGGCGTGGCGGTCGGCCGCGCGCTGATCGCCGTGATGGAGACCTATCAGCAGCCCGATGGTTCCATCGTCGTGCCCGAGGTGCTGCGGCCCTATATGGGCGGGATGGAGCGCGTGGGCGGCTGACCTAGCCCGCGCTGCCCAGCGGATGTAAGTTGTGTTCACATGAGCTTCGGGCGCGACAGCTACCACCACGGCAACCTGCGCGAGGCGCTGGTCGAGGCGGCGCGGCGGCTGATCGTGGAGCGCGGGCTGGCGGGATTTGCCTTTGCCGAGCTGGCGCGGGCTGCGGGCGTCAGTCCGGCGGCGCCGTATCGGCACTTTCGCGACCGCAACGCCGTCATTGCCGAATTGGCCCGGCGGGGCTTCGACCATCTCGCCGACGACCTTGCCGCTGCCTGGAACGACGGCCGCCCCGAGCCGGTGGTGGCGGTGGAGCGGGTGGGGCGCGCCTATCTCGCCTTCGCCCGGCGCGACCCGGCGGCCTACGCGGCCATGTTCGACGGCAACCCCGGCGAGGCCAGCTCCGCCCTGCGCGCGGCCGGCGACGCTGCCTTCGCCGTGGTGCGGCAGGCCACCGACGCGGCTTGCAGCGGCGCCGCTGGCCGCAGCCGGCCGCCCTCCCTGATGGTGGCGCTGCATGTCTGGTCGCTTTGCCATGGCATCGCGTCGCTGTTCACCGGGCCAGCGTCGCCGGGTCGCCGCCCGCTGCCAATGACGCCGGACGAGCTGCTGGAGGCTGGGCTGCTGGTGTATTTGCGCTCGCTGGGCCTCGGCTGATCCGATAGATCACAATTCCGTGAGCGACTTTACGTGGACCGGGGGTGAGGGCATCTATGTGAAGGTGCTTAACATTCATCTTCGGAGTGGTTCCATGGCCTACGTTGCCAGCCGCCTTGACGAGATCGGCCGCCCCGCCTGGATTGCGCTCACCATCTTCGGGTTCTGGTTCTGGTGGCCGGTGGGCTTGGTGATCCTCGGCTATCTGGCGTTCAGCCGCCGGGAGCGCCGCTTTGGCCGGGGCCGCTGGGAGTTTCCCGACATGCGTGGTCGCGCCCGTCGGTTCTCGTATACGCCCGCCTCGGGCAACCGCGCGTTCGACGACTACCGGTCGGAGACGCTGCGCCGGCTCGAGGACGAGCAGCGGGAGTTCGTGGAGTATCTGGAGCGGCTGCGCCAGGCGCGGGACAAGCAGGAGTTCGACCAGTTCATGGCCGACCGCCGCCGCCGCCCCGAGCCGTCGATGGACGAGGTGTCGCCGGCGTAATCGCGCCTGCACTGCACCCTCCCAATCCAGAACGCCCTCTCCCTCTGGGAGAGGGTTGGGTGAGGGGCCTCGCCCCAGTCGGTCGTGCGTGGACCCCCCTCACCCTAACCCTCTCCCGTAGGGAGAGGGCACTTAGCGTGGCGACGAGTGGGAGCTAGCCCCCAGCGCGCTTGACGGCGATGGGGGGCTATCTATGGTCCGCCGCGATTCACCCGGTATCTGGTAGACCCCATGTTCATCACGCCCGCCCACGCGCAGGACTTCAGCAGCACGCTGGCGCAATACAGCAGCTTCCTGCCGATCGTGCTGATCTTCGGCGTGTTCTACTTCCTGCTGATCCGACCGCAGCAAACCGCCCAGAAGAAACTCAAGTCCCGACTCGCATCGTTGCGCCGGGGCGACAAGGTCGTCACCGGCGGCGGCCTGGTGGGGGTGGTGCAGCGGGTCAAGGACGGGTCCAACGAGGTGGAAATCGAACTCTCCCCCAACGTGCGGGTGACGGCGCTGCGGGAAACCATCAACACGGTCATCGACCCGGTGGTCGCCAATGACACCAAGAAGTAGCGCCGCCTGCCTCATCGGGCTTGTCGCCAGCGGCTGTGCCGCGCTGCCGCCGACGGGCGGCTTGCCCCCGGCGATCCAGGCCGCCGCCGCCAACTATCCGCCCATGGTCCTCGGCGCCAACGTCCACCCCACCGACGGGCGTGACGTGCCGCGGTCCTGCGCGCCGGCGGGCTCGCGGCTGGAGCAGAAAGGCGGCCCGACCATGAACTTCGGCGGCGCCGACCCGTCCGACCCGGACCTCTGCCTCGTGACCGTGGAAGGCCAGCAAAGTCGCGCCTGGTACGACATCTGGGAGACCGATTGGCCCGGCGCGGCCGATGCGCGCGTGGCGCTGCGCACCGTGATCAACGGCCCGAGCGGCACCATCGCCGGCTTCGACACCCACATGGCGCCGGGCATGCAGTGGCACGACCTGGTCCGCAACGAGGGCGTGGAAGACATCTTCCTGGTCGACCGCGCCTATCACGCGCTCAAGATCAGCCATTACCGCGAGGGCTTCGACGGCAACGACTACCGCTCGGTGAGCACGGTCTGGAAGGACATCCCGAGCGGCGTGCTGCTGTTCGGCACCTACGACCATATCGCCGGGCGGCCGGAGATCGACGACCCCATCATCCCCACCGCCATCGTGACCGCAGCGTCTCACCCGTAGAGCGCGATGGCACTGGCCCGTGGCTGTGCTAGCTTCGGCTGCAATGTCCCGACGCACTGTCGAAGTTACGCCGGACCTCTTGCTGCGCGCCTACCGCGTGGGGCTGTTCCCCATGGCGGAAACTAGGCGGGGTCGCCGGCTCTACTGGCTAGACCCTGAATATCGCGGGGTCTTGCCGCTCGACCGCTTCCATGCGCCGCGCCGCCTGATCCGCACCGTGCTGTCCGGGCCGTATCGCGTGTCTACCGACCAGGATTTCGCCGCCGTCGTGGCTGGATGCGCCGCGGCGGCGCCGGGCCGGGAGGAGACCTGGATCAACCCCGACATCGAGCGCCTGTTCGCCGACCTGCATCACGCCGGCTATGCCCACAGCGTGGAGTGCCGCGAGGCGGGCGCCTTGGTGGGCGGCCTCTACGGCGTGAGCCTGGGGGCGGCGTTCTTCGGCGAAAGCATGTTCAGCATGGCGCGCGACGCTTCCAAGGTGGCGCTGGTGCACCTGGTGGCCCGCTTGCGCGCCGGCGGCTACCGGCTGCTGGACACCCAGTTCGTCACCAGCCACCTGGCGCAGTTCGGCACCGAGGAAGTCCCGCGTGACCGTTACAAAGAATTACTCGCCAGCGCCGTAGACGAAACCGCGCGTTGGGACGCAGATAGCGCCGCGATCGAGGGCGAAATTCGAGGGATGGCGCAGCGATGACACGTTTACTGGCGATACTGGCGCTGTTTGCCGCTCCCGCAGCCGCTGTGGCGCAGCCGCGGCTGGTGCCCGCCTCCAATGTTCAGGTGCTGTATCACCTGTCAGGCCCGGCGGCGGCCGCCATTCCAGGGGGTGCGGCCGAGGGCGTGCGGCTGGAATGGGACGCGGCGGGCGAGCGCCTGCGCAGCGAGCCGGTCGGCGGCCCGGTGTATGCCATCGCCGACCTGGGCCGCCACGTGGCGGACGTGGTGTTCGCCGCGCAGAACACCTACCTCGAGCTGCCACTGCGCGCCGGCGACCCGCAATCGCTGCTCGACACCGCCATCGCGGGCGGCGACGCGCACTTCACCCGCGGCGGCGCAGACCGTGTGATCGGGATCGCCTGCACCAACTGGACCGTCACCGCGCGCAAGCTGGATGCCACCGCCTGCATCAGCGACGAAGGCGTCGTCCTGCGCGCCCGCGGCACGTGGAACGGGCAGGAGGGTGCGCTGACGGCCGTCTCGGTGGCGCATGGATCGCCTGCGGCGGACCGCTTCCGCCCGCCAGAAGGCTTCTTCCGCGTCAACCTGAAAGGCGGCCAATGATCCGCATGCTGATGCTCGCGGCGGCGGCCGCCATCGTGGTGGCGCCGGCTGTCCGCGCCGATGACAAGCCCGCCATGATCCCGCAGCGCGATGTGGACGTGCACTACAACATCGCCGGGCGCACGCCGGACGCGCAGCCGCGCGAGCAGCGCATCCGCTGGTCGACGGAGCAGGGCCGCATGCGGATCGATCCGCCATCGCCGGGTCTGTATATGATCGGCGACTTCCATACCGGGCGGATGGAGGTGGTGAAGCCAGCGGACCAGTCGGTGCTGGACATGGGGCCTGGCAGCTTCGATCCGCACGCCGATGCGTCGTTCCGCAAGCTCGGCACCGCGGAGGTGGACGGCCTGGCCTGCACCGACTGGCAGACGTCGGACAATAGCGGGCAGCCCACCGTGCTCTGCCTGACCAGCGACGGGGTGATGCTGCGCGCCAGCCATGGTGATCAGGTTCTGGTGGAGGCCAGCAGCGTGAGCTACGGCCCGCAGGACCCGGCGGCGTTCAGCGCGCCGGAGAGCTTCCGCCGCATCAGGCCGGCCACGCCGACGCCGTTGCAGAATACCGCCCCGTGAGCGAGGGCGTGCTTCCCGCGCCGCGCGTGCGGGAGCGCCGGGCGACGCACCGCCTGCACAAGACGCCCTGGCCGTGGCACGACCGCACCGGCCGGTTCTCGCTGCTGAAATTGGCCGTGCTGGCACTGGAGCTCACCCCCGCCGTCTGGCTCGCCTACGCCCTGGCGGCGAACCAGCTCGGGGCCAGGCCGATCCATGAGGCGGTGCATCAGACCGGCATCTTGGCGATCCGCTTCCTGCTGCTGTCGCTGCTGGTCAGCCCGGTTCGCTCGATCTTCAACTGGCATCGGGTGACGCTGGTGCGGCGGCAGCTCGGCTTGGCGGCCTTGTTCTACGCGATGGCGCATATCTCGCTGTATGCGTGGGACGAGAACTGGAAGTGGCTGCATGTCGCCAGCGAAATCTTGAAGCGGTTCTACCTCGAAGTCGGGCTGGTGGCGTTGGTCGGGTTGGGCGTGCTGGGCGTCAGCTCGACCGACCATGCGCTCAAGCAATTGGGTCATCGCTGGAAGCGGCTGCACCGGCTGGTCTACCCGATGGCGGCGCTCGGCCTGTATCATTACTTCCTGCAGTCCAAGGCGGACGTTGCCGGGGCGGCGCTGATGACGGGGCTGTTCGTGCTGCTGATGGGCTGGCGGCTGATGCCGTCCGGGCCGGACCGTTCGCCGTTGCCGATGCTCGGGCTGGCGATGGCGGCGTGCCTGACCACGGTCGCGGTCGAGGCGGCGTGGTATGGGTTGGCGACCCATATCGGCTTCAAGCGTCCGGTGCTGGCCGAACTCAACGTGTCCTTCGGGCCGCAGCCGGCCGGGCAGGTGTTGCTGATCGGGGTTTGCCTGGCGGTGGCGACCGGGCTGTTCTGGGCCCAGCACCGGGAGCGCTGGCGGCGCAGCTTCGTCTTCCACATGGCGCTGTATGGCGGCGGCGCGCTGATGGCGGTGCTGCTGACCTTCAGTTTCTCGCTGGCCGACGATTGGCTGCCGCCCGACTGGTCGTTCTGGCCGGCTGCGGGATGGTTCGTGGCGGCGGTGGCGGCGGGCGGGTTCGTGCGCTGGGCTTTGTCGGGCCGCGCCGCGCTGGGCCGCCAGGTGCTGGACGCGGTTTGCGTGGTCGTCTTGCTTGCGCCCTTGTGTGCGGGGTTGGTCCTGTAAAATCAATTGCTTGCCGAAACGGCACGGCTATCGCATTGGCCTGAAAACCGCCCGTTATCGTCATGGCCGGACTTGTTCCTACCGAATGCACACATCTTCCAGCCTGAAGCTATCTCCCTCTCCCGCGGGCGGAACTGCTCACGGGAGAGGGAGAGAAGTTTGTCTACCGCGTGCGCGGATGGAGACGATAGGTGAATCGCGAAGAATCAAGTCCGGCCATCACGATGCATATGCGATAGCCCTGGCTGAAACGGCGACAGTATGGCTTGATGCTCCCATAACGCGCTGGGCAAAGACCCGGCCGGTTCGGGAGGACCATCGTGCCACTTCACCGCCGCACCTTGCTGCTCGCCTCTGCGGGCACGCTCGCCATGCCTTTTATCGCCCGTGCTGCCGATAGCCTCAAGATCGGCGTCGTCTCGCCTCTCACCGGCCCTGCCGCTGAATCAGGCGGGTTCATGCGCACCGGCATCCAACTGGCCGTCGACGCGCTGAACGAGAAGGGCGTGCTCGGGCGCAAGATCGAGACCGTGGTGGCCGACGATCAGACCACCAACCCCGGCGCCGTGCTCGCCTTCTCCCGCCTGTCGAGCGACCCGGCGATGGTGGGCTTCATCGGCTCGATCCGCTCCACCCAGGTCAACGCCATGGCGCCCGACGTGCTCAAGATCGGCAAGCCGATGATGATCGGCGGCACCGACCCGGCGCTCACCCATGCCGGCAACCCGTGGCTGTTCCGCTGCCGGCCGAACGACACCTACTCGGCCAAGGTCATCTTCGCGTACGGCAACGACACCCTGGGCAAGAAGAAATGGGCGCTGGTGCACTCCACCGACGCGTTCGGCACCGGCGGCAAGGACGCGTTCGTGGGCAATCTGAAAAGCGCCGGGCTGGAGCCGGTGCTGGTGCAGGGCTACACCAACCAGCAGGCGGATTTCACCCCCGTGGTGCTGGCGGTGCGCAGCTCCGGTGCGGACGTGCTGTGCAGCTACTTCACCTACGAGACGGACTTGGGCCTGTTCGCCCGCCAGCTCCGCCAATTCGGCATACGGACGCCTTGGGTCGGGTCGCCCTCGATCGTGGACACCTCGGCGCTGAACCTCGCGGGGCCGGCGCTGTATGGCACCTATGGCGTCGCCGACTACGCGGTGGATGCGAGCCCCGCGTCCAAGGCGTTCGCCGAGAAATACCAGGCGGTGCGCAAGACGGCGCCGGACAACCAGTCGTCCTGGGCCTATGACGCGGTGAGCATCCTCGGGCAGGCGATCGACACCGCGGGCAGCACCGACCCGCAGAAGATCCGCAGCGCCATCCTCGCCATCAAGGGCTATCAAGGTGCCGAGGGCGACTACAACTTCGACCAGAACGGGGACGGCCTGCACGGCTACAACATCGTCCGCAACGAGAGCGGCAAGATCGTCTTCGACAAGCACATCGACTTCCCCAGCGCTTAGGCGCGCGGCGATGAGCCTGTTCCTTCAGTTGCTGTTCACCGGGCTCGGGATCGGCAGCATCTACGCCTTGGTCAGCCTCGGCTTCGTGCTGCTGATCCGCGCCGCCAACGTGGTGAACTTCGCGCAGGGCGAGTTCTCCATGCTGGGTGCGTATTGCATGGTGATCCTGGCCAACGGGCTGGGCGTGCCGTACTACCTGGCGATCCCGATCGTGATCGTGCTGATGGCGGGCTTCGGGGTGCTGTTTGCGGGCGCGGTATACTGGCCGTTGCGCCAGCGGGGCCAATTGCCGGTGATCATCAGCACCATCGGCGCCTCTATCCTGATCAGCAACGGCGTGCTGGCGGCGTATGGGCCGAGCCCGCAGGTGCTGCCGGGTCTGTTCGACAATCCGGGGATCGAGGTCGGCGGCGTGTTCATGGACAGCCAGTATCTCGCCATCCTGGTGGTGACGGCGCTGCTGGTGCTGCTGCAATACCTGGTGTTCGAGAAGACGCTGCTGGGCAAGAAGCTGCAGGCGACCAGCCAAGACAAGGAGATGGCCAGCCTGCTCGGTATCCCGGTGGCGGCGATGGTGCTGTTCACCTTTGCCTACAGCGCGGCGTTGGGCGGGGTTGCCGGCGTGCTGGTGGCGCCGGTGCTGTTCGTGAGCGTGGGGATGGGGGCGGTGGTGGCGCTGAAGGCGTTTGCCGCCAACATCATCGGCGGGTTCGGCAGCATCCCAGGCGCCATCATCGGCGGGCTGTCGCTGGGCGTGGCCGAGACGATGGGCGCGGCGTACATCTCGGTGCCGTACAAGGATGCCTACGCGTTCGCGCTGCTGCTGTTGGTGCTGCTGGTGCGGCCGCAGGGGCTGTTCGGCGAGCGCATCGCGGAGAAGGCGTGATGGCTACGCTCTCTTTCTCTTCCCTCTCCCTCTGGGAGAGGGTCAGGGTGAGGGATTTTGGACGTCCCCCCATCGTTGCCCGCTGGCCCCTCACCCAACCCTCTCCCAGAGGGAGAGGGCTTTTTGTGCTCGTGGCGGCGCGCGCACCATGACCGCCCCTGCGATCGCGCAGGTGCGGCCTTGGCGGGGCGTGCTGCCCGCCTGTGCCGCTGCCCTCGCCTTGGTCGTGGCGGCGCAATTCGTGCCGGGCTCCGGCTACACGCTGAACCTGATGATGCAGGCCGTGACCTATGCCATCGCGGTCGCCGGGCTGGTCGTGGTGCTGGGCTATTGCGGGCAGATCTCGCTCACCCAAGCCGGCTTCCTTGGCCTCGGCGCCTATGGCACCGCGATCGGCGCGGTCGACTACCACCTGCCGTTCTTCGCCGCCCTGCTCGCCGGCGTGCTGCTCGCGGGCGCGCTTGGCCTCATCCTCGGGGTGGCGAGCCTGCGCCTGGGTGGCCACTACCTGGCCATGGTCACCATCTCGTTCCAGGAAATCCTCACCCTGGTGCTGACCAACTGGATCGGGGTCACCCACGGCCCGGACGGGATCAGCGGCATCGCGCGGCCGACCGGGCTCGAGGCGGGCAACCGCTACCTCGGCCTGTGCGTGGCCGTGCTGGTGGGGGTGACGTTGCTGATCTGGCGGCTGAAGACCAGCCAGCTCGGCCGCGCCATGCGGGCGGTGCGGGACAACGAAATCGCCGCCAGCACCTGCGGCATCGACATCTTCCGCACCAAGGTGCTCGCCTTCGGCATCAGCGCCGTGCTGGGCGGCCTGGGCGGCGCGCTGTTCGCCGGCGCGTTCAGCTACATCAGCCCCGACCAGTTCGGCTTCAACGAGTCGATCGTGCTGCTGACCATGGCCTTGCTCGGCGGCGTGCAGTCGCCGTTCGGCGCGCTCTTGGGCACGGGGCTGCTGGTGATGCTGCCGGAATGGCTGCGCTTCCTGCGCCAGGTCTACCTCACCGTGTATGGCGCGGCGGTGATCCTGATCATGGTGTTCCTGCCCACGGGCCTTTGGGGCTTCGTCACCAGCCGCTGGCGGCGCACGGCGGTTGGCTCGGCCGGCGCCGTGCCGCCCTTGCCGCTGCTGTCCCAAGCGGCGGCGACGGGGGGCGAGGTGCTGAACGTGGCGGGCCTGGCCAAGCATTTCGGCGGGCTGAAGGCGCTGGACGGGGTGGACCTGGTGGTCCGCCGCGGCACCGTGCATGCGCTGATCGGGCCGAACGGCTCGGGCAAGAGCACCTTCATCAACGTGCTGACCGGGCTCTACCGTCCGACCGCCGGCCACATCACGTTCGCCGCGGCCGACATCACCGGCGCGCCGCCCTATCGCCGCACCTGCGCCGGGCTGGCGCGCACGTTCCAGAACATCCGCGTGTTCCGCGGCATGACCGTGCTGGAGAACGTGATGGTCGGCGCCGAGCGGCCCGGCAATGACGTGTCGGGCCATCCCAGCCTGGTGGTGCAGCGCGCCCTGGCTGCGCTGGACTTCGTGGGCCGCCGCACCGACGCGATGCGCCCGGTCGGCGAGCTGTCCTACGGCCACCAGCGCCACGTCGAGATCGCCCGCGCCCTGGCCGGCAGCCCGCACTTGCTGCTGCTGGACGAGCCGGCCGCCGGGCTGAACATGACGGAGAAGGGCGAGCTGGGCGCGCTGCTGCGCCGGCTGAAGGGCCACGGGCTCACCATCCTGATCGTCGACCACGACATGGCGCTGGTGGAGTCGGTCGCCGACCACATCACGGTGCTGAACTTCGGCCGCCGCATCGCCGACGGTCTGCCGCAGACCGTGCTGGGCGAGCCCGACGTGATCGCCGCCTATCTGGGCGCGCCGCCGGAGCAGGGGAGGCAGCATGAAGCTGCTTGAGCTCCGCGGCGTCGAGGCTGGGTATGGCGGCAATCCCGTGCTGAAGCAGCTCACGCTCGATGTCGAGGAGGGCGAGATCGTGGCGCTGCTCGGCTCCAACGGCGCGGGCAAGAGCACCACCCTGCGGGCGATTTCCGGGCTGGTGCCGCAGGTGACGGGGGAGATCGTGCTGGCGGGCCGGGCGCTGCGCGGCTTGGGCGCGGAGGCGATCGTGCGGCTCGGCATCGCGCACGTGCCGGAGGGGCGCCGGGTGTTTCCCGGGCTGACGGTGCGGGAGAACATCCTGCTCGGCGCCTCCAACCGCCGCGGCATGCGCAGGCGGGCGCTGGAGGCGGAAGTCGACACCATGATCGGCTATTTCGCCGGCTTGGAGCGGCTGCAGCACGCGCTCGGATGGACCCTGTCGGGCGGCCAATTGCAGATGGTGGCGGTTGCCCGGGGCTTGATGGCGCAACCGCGGCTGTTGCTGCTGGACGAGCCGTCTTTGGGCTTGGCGCCGCTGATCGTGCAGCAGGTGTTCCGCATCGTGGCCGACATCCGCGCCCGCGGCACGACCGTGCTGCTGGTGGAGCAGAACGCGCACATGGCGCTGTCGGTGGCCGACCGCGGCTATGTGCTGGAGACGGGGCGGCTGCTGACTGCGGGCACGCCGGCCGAGCTGTGGGCCAATGGCGACGTCCGCGCCGCTTATCTCGGCGGCAAGAGCGGGGTGGGCGTGGAAGCGGTCGGATAGACTAGAGCATGATTGCTTCTGATAGGCGAAGCAATCATGCTCTAACTCTTTGTTTGAGAGGCTGATTCACGCATCAGGTTGTTTCAACCTGATGCGATCAGGCTCTAGCGGGAGAGGGTGCTCACCCCGCCCCAGGCCAAATACCCCGACACCGTCAGCACCGACACCACGGTCGACGCCAGGATCGCATCCGACGTGACATCGGCCTCTCGCCCATAAAGCTCCGCCAGGATGAACGGCCCGGTGCCGGTCGGCAATGCGGATAGCAGCACCGCCGTGTGGGTCAGCAATGGCGACAGGCCAAACACCACGCTGGACAGGAACCAGGCAATGCCGGGCTGCACCGCCAGCTTGCAGCCGACCAACAGGCCAGTCGACCGCACGTCCACAGCCGCCGCGCCGCGAGGGGCCGCCAGGAACAGGCCGATCGTCACCAGCGCGCAGGGTGACGCCGCCCCGCCCAACAGCTTCAGGAACGTCTCGGCCGGCGCGGGCAGCGTCACTCCGGCCAGCGGCACAAACGCCCCCAGGATCGGCGCCAGCACCAGCGGATTGCGCAGCAGCGATCCCGCCACCTTGAGCGCCACGCGGGAACGCCCCCGTTCTTCCTGCAATCCCAGCTCGATCAGCACGATGGCGACGGCGAACAGCACGCAGACCGTGATCAGCGTGGCAATCAGCGTTGCGGCCAACGCGCCCCGCCCCAGGGCCGCCAAAGCGAGCGGAAAGCCCATGAAGCCGGTGTTGGCATAGCCGGCGTTCAGCCCGTCCAGCGCGGCGTCGGCCAACGGGCGCGCACCCCGCAGCCGCAGCAGCACCACGCCGGCGAACACCAGCAGGCCACCGAGCCCGAACGCGGCAATGAACCCCGGCTGCCACAACTCCGCCCAGCTTGCATGCGCCACGATGTCGAACAACAACGCGGGCAGGGCCAGGTAGACGACGAAGCGGTTCAACTCCGCCGTCGCGTGGGGACCCAGCACGCCGATGCGCCGAGCCAGCCAGCCGGCGAAGATCAGCGCGAAGATCGGCAGTACCACGCTCAAGGTCGTCAGCATGCTGCGAGTGTCGCGCTAGCGCTGATCGGGTCCCGCTTCCAGCAGCGCCAGGTTCTGCTCCGCCAAATCGGAGGTCGGCGTGTCGGGGGAGAGCGTCTTCGCCTCCAGCCAATCGCTGTGCGCGCCGCGCCGGTCGCCCTTGCGCTCGCGCAGGATGCCGCGTTCGAGATAGGCCTCCGAGTTGTCCGGGTCTTGCGAGAGCGCCCGGTCCACATCGTCCTCCGCCAGCTCGAGATTGCCGAGGTGGCGGTAGGCCGCGGCGCGCAGCACCAGCGCATCGGGCCGCTTGGCGTCGAATTCGAGCGCGCGGCTCAGATCGTCGACGGCATCCTGATACCGCCCGAGCGTCGCCGACGCGACCGAGCGGCCGATCAGCAGGTCCGGGTCCTCGTCGGACAGGGTGACGGCCATGGTGGCCGCGCCCAGCGCCCGGGTGGGGTCGCCCGCCATCAGCCAGGCTTGCTCGGCCTGGCCATACACGGCGGCGCGCGCCACGTCTGGCGCCTTGCTGCTGGCGGCCAGCTTCTCCAGCATGTCGGCCCCGGTCGCCACGTCGCCCAGCGCCACCTTGGCCAGCGCCAGGCAGTGCGTCGCGCCCTCGCCGCCGCCGGTGGCAACCCAGGCGTCGGCAAAGTTGTTGGCGCCCTCGGGATCACTGGTGAGCATGGCCATGCATCGTTCGTAGTCCGGCCCCTCGGCCACGCGCGGCGGCACGGGGGGCAGCGGCAGGTCGGCGGCATCCGCGTCGGCGGCAGTCGGCTCGGAGCCGCGGAGCTGCCAAACGGTGCCAGCCGCGCCCAGGGCCAGCAACCCGGCGACCAATATCAACGGCAAGCGCAGTTTCATGGTAGCGCCTATCCTACCCGCCCGCAGCCGCCGCGGGCAAATGGCGATGGAGCCCGCGCGTGACGCATCTGGTGATTTTCGGCTTTGGCTACAGCGGTGGCGCCTTGGCGGCCCTGGCCGCGCCGCATTGTCCCGTCACCCTCGTCTCGCGCGACGGCAGCCGGCCCGCCCCCGCCGGTTGCCGACTCGCGCGGTTTTCCGACCCGGCGGACGCGCTTGCCACCGCCACGCACTTGGTGGCCACCGCCGCGCCCGACGACTCGGGAGACCCGGTGCTGCTGCATCACGCCGCGTTGCTGCAGGCCGCGCCCGCGCTGCGCTGGGTGGGTTACCTCTCCACCACCGGCGTGTATGGCGACCGCGGCGGCGGCTGGGTGGACGAGACGACCGAGCCGGCGCCCGCCAACGCGCGGGGGCAACGCCGGGTCGAAGCGGAGAGCGCTTGGGCCGGCCTGCGCGAGGATCTCGCGGTCGACCTATTCCGGCTCGCGGGCATCTACGGGCCGGGGCGCTCGGCGCTGGACGAGGTGCGCTCCGGCCGCGCCCGCCGGGTCGACAAGCCCGGGCATATGTTCGGCCGCATCCATCGCGACGACATTGCCGGCGCATTGCTGGCCGCCGTCCATCAAAACCGTCCGCCGGGCCGCCGGGTGTTGAACGGCTCCGACGACGAACCGGCCAGCAGCGCCGACGTGATCGCCGAGGCCGCCCGCCTGCTCGGTCGCGAGCCGCCGCCGCTGCTGCCGTTCGCGGAGGTGGAGCCCGGCATGAGCCCGATGGCGCGCTCGTTCTGGGCCGACGACCGCAAGGTGCGCAGCGAGATCACCCAGCGGGCGCTGGGCCGAAGCTGGCTGTATCCGAGCTACCGGGAGGGGCTGCGCGCTATCCTCCGGGCGGAACTGGCGGGCGACGCCAACACGTAATCCTGCGCCCGGGCAGGACCACAACGCAGGGCTCGCCGCCCGGCAACCGCTGCCATGCGATTTCGTTGCCGGTTCGTACATTTAGCCGACCTTGCTGCAACGCAACCCCTCCCGTCCGACAGCGACCCCATGGTATAGAGCCATTATGAGCGAAGAGCCCGCGCTGACCGTGTTGCAAGTCCTTCCCGCGCTGGAAACCGGCGGGGTGGAGCGCGGCACCGTGGAGATGGTGCAGGCCATCGTGCGCGCCGGCGGCTCGGCCCTGGTGGCCAGCGCGGGGGGCCGGCTGGTCGCAGCGGTGGAGCGCGCCGGCGGCACCCACATCACGCTCAATCTCGCCTCCAAGAACCCGATGCGCATCTACCAGAACGCGGCCAAGCTGGCGTTCCTGATCCGCGCCGCCGATGTGGATATCGTGCACGCCCGCTCGCGCGCCCCCGCCTGGTCCGCCTGGCTGGCCTGCCGCCGCACCGGCGCCCGGCTGGTCACCACGTGGCACGGCGTCTACAAGGAGAACGCGCCGGGCAAGCGCCGCTACAACGCCATCATGGCCCGCGGCGAGCGCATCATCGCGATCAGCCAGTTCGTCGCCGCCAAGCTCAAGGCCCGCCACCATGTGGACCCGCATCTGCTGCGCGTGATCCCGCGCGGGGTCGACCCGGCGGTGTTCGACCCCGCCTCCGTCTCGCCCGAGCGCCTGCAGCGGCTGGCCGAAGCCTGGCGCCTGCCCGAGGGCGCCACCGTCATCGTGCTGCCCGCCCGGCTGACGCGCTGGAAGGGCCACTTGGTGATGATCGAGGCGTTGGCCCGGCTGCAGCGCCCGGACGTGTGCCTCGTGCTGGTGGGCGCCGACCAGGGGCGCAAGAAATTCAAGCGCGAGCTGCTCGACCGTTTGGTGATGCTGCGCTTGTCCGAGCAGGTCCGCATCGTGGGCCATTGCGACGACATGCCGGCCGCGTTGCTGTTGGCGGACATCGTGGCCAACCCGTCGGTGGAGCCCGAGCCGTTCGGCCGCACCGTGATCGAGGCGCAGGCGATGGGCCGCCCCGTGGTGGTGAGCGACGCCGGCGGCACGGCCGAGACGGTGGACCACGGCGTGACCGGCTGGCGCGTCCGCCCCAACGACTCGGCGGCCCTGGCCGGCGCGATCGCCGAGGTGCTGCGCCTGTCGCCCGCCGAGCGTGCGGCCTTGGGCGCGCGGGCTCGCCACAGCGTGTGCACCAACTACACCACGGCCAAGATGCAGCAGGCCACGCTGGACGTGTATCGCGAGCTGATGGCGCAGCCGACCAAGTGGCGCTGGGCTGGCTTTAGCTGGCGCCGGCCGATTTTAGCCCAGGCCCGCGGGCGGTAGCCATGCAGCAGTTGCCACGGCTGTCCTGTTGCCGATGGGGACCGCCTGAATGCCCGGATCAAGTGCGAGCATGATTATAATGAACGGATCTGGAGAGGCGCGATCAGACTTTCCGTCGTCGAGAGATGGTCACTGCGAGTCGATAGATCAGCAACTTACTCGAGAGTATGGGCAGTACAGCACGCTACGTTTGGCAGCGCTGGATGTTGGCCGCGACGAACGGCTTGCGGCTGAAATGGCGGAGTGGGAAGACACCGTAGGTGACGGGATCTAGTGTCCTAAAACTGCCTTTCGCGAACTAAGGCTCAAACTCCTTCCCGAAAACCAATGCTCCTCGAGTAAGGCCCTGGCCAGATCTCGCGCGCCAGTTGGAACAGGGCTGCTGACCGATCAGCGATAGTGGATTCATTCCAATCTTCTATCTTAGCCAGCCTGGTCGTTAGACGAAGGTGAACATGTTCGCCAAGCGCCTCCCGTTTTGTTGGCCAGTCCCCATTCGATATGCTCGCGTTTAATGGTCCTGAGACTAGGGTCAAGTTCCCGATCTGGTGGAGAGCGGTGTCACGTGCGAAGGCGTCGCCTCCTTCCGGTAGCTTCCAGTGATCTTTCCAACTCTGCGGCATGATATGTTCGACTTGAACCTTGCTCCAATCGAACGCGGTAACAGGCATCGCCATCTTATCGCGTTGCCATTCCTGCTCCTCCAGAGCACGCAGGATCATAAGCGGTCGAGTTCCCCGCAATTCGTAGAAATTCCTCGTAAGCCACGCGCGACTAAACGCGGCGTCATCAGGCCAAACGAAGTTTGTTCCCCGGCCGCTTTCTAGCACGTTTTGGATTACTGGAGCGGCGGGGCAATCAGTATCCCTCTGCCGTGGGCCGTCTGGGTTTGAGCCTCCTGCCGCCGTAAGGAGTTCCTTAAGGCGGCCGTTGAGGTATGCGGATGGATGGCGTGGTGGAGATCATCACCGGGCGAGAGCGTCGGCGGCGCTGGAGCCTGCAGGACATGGTGCGGATCGTTGCTGAGACCAACGAGCCGGGTTCGATGATCCGTGCCGTAGCCGCCCGGCATGGCGTCTGCGAGAGCCTGTTGTTCACGTGGCGTCGCCAGGCGCGTGAGGGCCTGCTGGGGCCGGCTGCGGAGAGCCCCGTGTTCGTGCCGGTGCAGGCTCTCACGTCGGCAAGCACGGCGGTCGCACCGCTTGATGAGAGATCGCGCCCGGCATCGGCATCGCGGTCCGTGGGTGCGCCTGGTCTGATCGAGATTGAGCTTGGCAACGGGCGTCAGGTCCGCGTCGGCAGCGATGTGAACCTGGCCGCCCTGCGGCGCGTGCTGGCGGCGTTGCGCGAGTGATCCCGATTGCCAGCAGCGTGCGGATATGGCTGGCGACGGGCCACACGGACATGCGCCGCGGTATGCCGGGTCTCGCGCTGCTCGTGCAGGAGGGGCTCGGCCGGGATCCGTTCGCGGGTGATGTCTTCGTCTTTCGGGGTCGCAGCGGATCGCTGTTGAAGGCGGTTTGGCACGATGGCCTCGGCCTGTCGCTTTATGCCAAGCGTCTGGACCGCGGACGCTTCGTGTGGCCACAAACAGTGGATGGCGTGGTGGCGCTGACAGCCGGTCAGATGAGCTATCTGCTCGAGGGGATCGACTGGCGCAACCCGCAGCAGACCTGGCGTCCGCAATCGGCAGGATAGCCGCCACGAGCTGCTGAAAACAGTACCACGGCGACCTGGTTCGTGATTCAATACCAGCATGGACGCCGAGCTTGCCGCCCTGCCGGATGATGTCGATGCGCTCAAGGCGGCCCTGCTGGCCGCCCGCGCCGAAACCGCTATCGCCCTGGCGGAGCAGTCCAGCAATCGGGCGCTGATCGCCCATCTCAAGCTGCAGATCGAGAAGCTTAACCGGGACCGCTTCGGCCCGCGCTCCGAGCGTACCGCCCGCCTGTTGGACCAGATGGAGCTGCAGCTCGAGGAGCTTGAGACCGCAGCCATCGAGGACGAACTGGCCGCGGAAACCGCTGCCGCCAAGACCACCACCGTGGCGGGCTTCACCCGCGCGCGTCCGGCCCGGCGCCCGTTCCCCGAGCACCTACCGCGCGAGCGCGTCGTCGTTCCCGGTCCAGTGGCCTGCGCCTGCTGCGGAAGCGCCCGCCTGTCCAAGTTGGGCGAGGACGTCACCGAGAGCCTTGAGACCATTCCCCGCACCTGGAAGGTCGTCCAGTACGTGCGCGAGAAGTTCTCCTGCCGGGATTGCGAGCGCATCAGCCAGCCCCCGGCGCCGTTCCACGTGATCCCGCGGGGTTGGGCTGGCCCGAACCTGCTGGCCATGATCCTGTTCGAGAAGTTCGGACAGCATCAGCCTCTCAACCGCCAGGCCGAGCGCTATGCTCGCGAGGGCGTGCCGCTTAGCCTATCGACGTTGGCCGACCAGGTCGGCGCCTGCACGACGGTGCTGATGCCGTTGTTTCTTCGTTTGGAGGCCCATGTCATGGCCGCCGAGCGGCTGCACGGCGACGACACCACCGTGCCCGTGCTGGCGCGTGGCAAGACCGATATTGCCCGGCTCTGGACCTACGTGCGCGATGACCGGCCGTTCGGCGGACCGGCACCGCCAGGGGCGGTGTTCTACTACTCGCGCGACCGCGGTGGCGAGCATCCGCAAAGCCACCTGGCAGGATATGCCGGGCTGCTGCAGGCCGACGCCTATGGCGGCTACGGCAAGCTCTACGAGCCCGGACGCAAGCCCGGACCGATCCTGGAAGCCGCATGTTGGGCCCATGCCCGGCGAAAGTTCTTCGTGCTGGCCGACATCGCAGGCAGCGCGCGCCGGGCGGCGCAGGGCAAGGCTCCGGCAGTGCTGTCGCCGATCTGCCTGGAGACCGTGCAGCGCATCGACGCCTTGTTCGACATCGAGCGTGACATCAACGGCCACGCCGCTGAAGCGCGCCAAACAACCCGGCAGGCCCTATCGGCACCACTGGTCGCCGACCTGCATCGGTGGCTCAGCGAGCAACGAGGCAAGCTGGCGCGCGGCAACGACGTCGCCCGCGCCATCGATTACCTACTGAAACGCTGGCCTGCTTTCACGCGGTTCCTCGACGATGGGCGGATCTGCATCAGCAACAACGCCGCCGAACGCGCGCTGAGGGGGATAGCCCTCGGGCGCAAGTCGTGGCTGTTCTGCGGGTCGGATCGTGGCGGGCAGCGCGCCGCAGTGATGTACAGCCTGATCGTCACGGCCAAGATGAACGATGTCGACCCGCAAGCCTGGCTGGCGGATGTGTTGGCTCGCATCGCCGGGCATCCAGCCAAGCGCCTCGATGACCTGCTGCCCTGGAATTGGGCCAAAACCGCCGCCCCTCCGGTTCATCAGGCCGCCTAAGCACCTCGCCAATTGGCTGCAATCAACACGGCGGTGCTCGGCGGATGCTTACGTTGGACCATCAGAACGCCACCCAGACCATGCGTCACGTCGCCGACCAACTCCGCGACAAATGGCCGAAGCTCGGTGCGTTCATCGACGAGAGCGAGGCCGACGTGCTGGCCTACATGAACTTCCCCGCCCAGCACCGGGTGAAGATCCACAGCACCAACCCGATCGAACGGCTTAACAAGGAGGTCAAACGCCGGGCCGACGTCGTCGGCATCTTTCCAAACGAGGGCGCTATCATCAGGCTGATTGGCGCGGTGCTGCTGGAGGCCAACGACGAGTGGCAACTCCAGCACCGCTACATGCAGACCGAGGCCATGGCCGAACTCATACCGCCGACTATCGACGCTATACCCAATGAGATCGCCACCATAGCCGCCTGACCAATGGCCACCTCAACTACACCGGATTTTACACCAGCTTGACGGACGCAATCCGCTTTGTTGAAGCCAGCTTGTAATTTGCGCCCGGAAATAGGCGTAGGCGCCCGACATGAGGCTAGGTCGCTGAAAAGCCTTGGGAGAGTTGACGTCCATGACCGATCGAAAAGCGACTCTATCCTGATTAGTCGGCCATACTTTGTAAATTTCTTCCCCCTCCGCGTAGCTGGGGTTAGAGGTTAAGCTTGAGAGCTGGTTTGCCGCTCTACCCAGCGCCTCTCGATCGGCGGGTTCTCCGACAACGCTAGGGTCCGTTCGCATTTCGGTGCTTACCGAAGCAGGCCCTTGATCCAGTCCAGTGATGCGGCAATTGCAACGCCGGCGGCGTAGGATGTCGCGGTCTTGTCGTATCGGGTTGCGATGGCGCGCCGCTCCTTCAACCGCGACCAGCAGCGTTCGATCAGGTTGCGGTGCCGATAGATGTAGTCGGGACACGGCTCCGGTTGCTTGGTCCCGCGGCGCGATGGCACCACAGGAATGGCGCCCATGGCACGCACATCCGAGCGGAAGGCCCGAGCGTCGCAAGCCATGTCGGCCAGCACCCACGAGGGCGCCTCCGGCAACCGGTGCAGGAGTGTCAGGGACGGTGCCAGTTCATGGGCCTGGCCAGGTGCCAGCAGGAAGTCTACCAGCCGTCCGGCCGCATCGCAGACACCGACGATCTTGGTGCCAAGCCCACCCCGCGATCGGCCCAGCGCCTCGCCTTTGTCGGCTAGATCGCGAGTGAGTCGCAGACTCAATCCCGGTCTTTGCCCAAGGCTTTGCCGGGTCGCGCACCGGAGGCCTTCTGATGAGCGCGAGCGATCGTGCCGTCGATGCAGGCAAACGCCAACTTCGGCTCTCCCTGCGCCACCAAGTGAGCCATGATCTTGTCCCACACGCCACGCACAGCCCACCGGCGGAAGCGGAGGTAGGCATGATGCCAGTCGCCCAGCTCGGCTGGGATCGAACGCCATTTTGCCCCGTTGTCGAGCCGCCAGATGATCGCCTCGATCGTGCGGCGATCTTCGGTCCGCGGACGGGCTCCACGAATTTCAGCCGCCGCGATAGCTGCTTCGAACTTCGTCCATTGGGCATCCGTCAGGACTTGCATCGTCTCTCCGCTCAGACGACCAACCAAACCAGGCTTCCCGTGACCGACTCAAGTCGCGAAATGCGAACGGACCCTAAGCAGAAGCCCGTGTAGCTGATGCCAATGCTCTGACTTTCGTCCTGGAGCACCCCAGCTGCGATATCGATCAGAGGACGCTGCTTTTCTGACACCATCTCGCGTGCACGTTCGTAGCCGTGGATGAGCACTAACTGATGCACCCTGCTTTTGTCAGCCTCTTCCTTCATTCTCTGTCATCACCTTGATCGCTACTGACGATGATTATCCACGGCATCTCCCGTCAAGCTAAAATCGATTGGGGGTTAACCGAGCGAGCTAGTAGAAGAACAGTAGAGTCTATTAGTTGTTCTCTATCGGTTAACCCCCGTGTATAACCGCGAGTCGCTCGCCTAACCCCCACTTTCCATCGGTTAACCCCCGTGGACAATTCAATCTGCGCGTGAACGGAGTAGGCCTAATTGTCCGCTATCGGTTAACCCCCATGGATGATGTGGATAACTTTTCATGTCGTCTCCGCCCGAGTCGCTTATTGGTCCCGGTGATGCGCAAATCTAATTTGCCTTCTCACCCATCTACAACCGAGACCTTTGCGTGCAATCTTGCTAATTGTCATTCGTGCGTCGGTAGGCTTCAAAACTTCGTCGGAGAAGTTCATTGAGTTTAAGACCGCGCTGGGCCGCGTAGACCTTAAACTCGCGACGGAAGCTCTCAGAGACACGAAAATTGAGCGGCGCGCCGGAAGCTTCTCCCAGATCGGCTATGCCCCCTGCCTCAGCCTGCGCGTCGGGCGAACTATCGAAAGAACTGGAAGTGGGCAGCATTGCACCGCGGCCGTGCATGTCTGGAGATGGCATCCCTGCCCCCTTTACGGCGACGAGACTAGCCGACAGCGCGGCGGGTTTCTTGCTCATGAGAATCCTTAGAACGATTTCGTGTTTTCGTGCTTTTTGCCAAGCGGGCTTTTACAAAAATCCAGAGCTCGGCCATTTCCAGGGAGCTCCGACCACGACTGTCTGTTTCCTGTACAGTTCGCCCATCAATCATTGAGCCGGCATAGTCCACTCTGTCGTGGACGATGGCGGGTGCCACCGCTCCATGCTCCGACAGGGCTGTGGTGGCCTGAATTGTGAGCCGGGCATTGGGCTTCGCCTGGGTTACGGCAAAGACGAACGGCTTGCCGGCTGCCTGCACTAAATCGACGGTGCTGCCAACGGCGCGCAGATCGTGCGGACTCGGCCGTGTAGGAATGAGGACCAAGTCAGCAGATCGAACGACATCGCCGATCGCCTCTGTGATGGCAGGAGGGGTATCCACGACAGCAAGCCGATATCCGCAGCGGCTAGGGCGGTGAGCTTTTCTGGAAGATCAGCAATCGTTGTGGGGGCAAGAGCCGGGCTGCCGACTTCTCTTACGTTCCACCAGGCCGACAAGGAACCCTGGGGGTCCGTGTCAATCAGAACCGCCGGTCCGTCACCGGCGGCTTCAGCGGCCACAGCTAAGTGAGCCGCGAGAGTTGTCTTCCCAACCACACCTTTTTGACTTGCTAAAACGAGAACGTGCATGCTGTCTTTCGTGCTAACGTTTTTAGTTGTTTAGCGGAAAGCACGAAAGATCGCAAGCACGCGACACGCTTCAGAATAGCAGTTGATACCGAGTGCCGGGTCCTGCACCAAGGCGCTGTAGAAGCCCGGCCTTGGTGAGGCTAACCAAGGCGTTTTGCACCGTCCGGCGCACAAGCCTTGTCTCGGTCACCAGTTCAGCGACCTTGAGGCGACGCTCTGGGGCAGATTTGAAGCAGGCGAGCACAGCGATCGCGCTTTCCGAGAGGCGCCGCAAAGCGGCGTAGCGGCGGCGTAGGATGGCGATGTCGGCCAGCGCGTTCTCCAGCATTTTCAGGAAAAACGAGGCGAGGCCGTCGAGCTGGTAAAGCCGGGCATCCTCGTGGAATCGGCCGCCGGAGGCCTGGTGCAGCACGGCATAGTAGAGCGGTCGGTGCCGCTCGATCTGGCGATCGATGGAGATGAATCGGATCACCTGGCTAAAATCCAGGTCATCGCCCTGCATCAACGCCAGCAGGAACAGCGCCCGGCCAAGCCGGCCATTGCCATCTTGGAAGGGATGGATCGCCAGGAAGCGGAACACGAATTCGGTTGCGACCAGCAGCGGCCAGGGATGCTCGCGGATCGTCTGGTTATACCAGAGTATCAAATCCCTCATTGCCGCCTCGGTCTGTGGGCCCGGCGGGGTCGGGTCAAGTACGACCCGACGATCGCCGGTGTCGTGATTGACGGAGATCACCTGGTTTGGGCTGATCTTGTAGCCGCCGGCATAGAACCGCGCGGCTGGATAGAAGCTGAGTAGGGTGTGGTGCAGGCCGCGTATGGCGCTTTCTGTCAGTGGGAACAGCTCAGCAGCCTGGAGATAGACGATACCCAAGACCTCGCGGCAGCCGACGACCTCCTCGACGCTCCGCTCGCGGTCTTTGGACAGCTTGTCCATGATGGCCGCCTTGTTGGCTTCGAAGGCGGTGACGTGCCCGTCCTGAGAAAGGGCGGTGTCCACCCAGTCGATTTCCACATCGGTTAGCACGGCATTTTCGATACGGGTCGATGCACCGACGGTGCTGATCAGGGCCCACCGATGCAGCCACGTCGCCTCAGCATCAGGCAGGCAAGCCAACTCCGCGGCGAGACGGGTCACCTCGCCCTGGACAGTTTTCAGCGCCTTCTCGAGCTTTGGGCTGGGTGTGAACGATAACACAAGGATCCCATTCAAAGACGCACCATATTAGGCCATATCGCACTACTATGTAGAGGTGCGATATGGTGCGTTTAACCCGTCATGTGAATGCATTCACGCTGCGTCTCGCAACGCGATCTCCGGTGCAGTTGAAGCCTTTGCCGGCATCCGGAACCCGATCGGCGAGCGGACCCCCACCTTCGCGGCCCACTCCTCGACGAGCCACTGTGCCAGGATGGTCGGGCGCACCTCACCCAGCAGCTCCGCCTTACGCCGCACCAGCGCGAAGTCGCCCGGTGTCAGCCCGTCCGGCAGCGCCCCCGGTGAAACGGCGCCGAGGATGCGGCGGAACGCCAGGTCCGCACGGGCCGGGTCGAGCGCGTCGAACCGTAGCTTCAGCGTGAAGCGTCGCGGCACCGCGGCGTCCATGCGCTCGACCATGTTGGTGGTGCACACGAAGGGCAGGGGGTGGCGCTCCATCCAGGTGAGCATCTCATCCACCTGGCTCACCTCGAACGCGCGCGACGCGGCGCCGCGGTCGAACAGCAGCGCCTCCGCCTCGTCGATCAGCAGCAACGCGCCCTTGGCCCGCGCCTCCGCAAAGGCGGCGGCGATCGCCTTCTCGCTCCCGCCCACCCACATCGACAGCAGGTCCGAGGCGCGCTTCTGCAGCAACGGCAGGCCGATCCGGTCCGCCAGATAGTGCGCGAATGCGCTCTTGCCTGTGCCTGGCGGCCCGGACAAGCACAGCGACCAGCCACGTGGCGCCCCAGGCCGAGCCAGTCGGGCGCACAGAGTGCCAAGATCGTCCCCGCACACCGTTAGCGCCGGGTCGAACGCAGTTAGAGAGGAGGCCTCGACCGTGGCGGTCACGCCCATGGCCTCGGCGACCCCGGCGAGGGCCACCTCCAGCTCCGCCAGGCCGCCGCCGACCAGGCGTACGGCACGTGCCGACCCGGCCGCGATGCCCGCCGACACCGGCCAGCGTGCCGCGAGGGCGGTCGCCGTGCCGGCCGGTAACGCCAGCGCCTCGCGATCCAGCACACGGTCCCATATCGCCGCACGACGGGCGGCGTCCGGCACGGGCATCTGCACCACCAGCGTCATGCGCCGCAGCGTCGCCGGGTCCATCCAGCCGATCTCGTTGCAGGTCCAAAGCACCGGCACCGCCGCCTGCTCCAGCGTGCGGTTGAGGAACACCTTGGAGAACGCGTCGCGTCGCGCCCCGAAGGAGCGGGTGGAGTCCAGCAAATCCTCCGCCTCGTCGAGCAGTACTGCGGCATCACGGCGCTGGCGCAGCAGGGTCAGGCTGAGCCGCAAGGCGGTGCCGCGGGCGCTGCGCGAGGGTTCGCTGCCCTGCGCGTCAGCTTCCTCGCCGGCCGCATAGAGGGCCAGGCCGGCGCGTGTCGCAAGGGCACGGGCGAACTCGGTCTTGCCCGTTCCAGGTGGCCCGGCGAGCAGGATGTGGATGCCGGCCTCGCCGCCCGCTGCGGCGGCAGACAACACCCGTGCGGCCAAGGCGCCGGGGGCACCAAGGTGGTCGAAGCAGTCCCAGGGCAGGCCGGGCTCGCATGGGCGGCCAATCAGCGCCGCCCGCCATTCGTCACGGCCGGCATGAACGGCGAACATGGCCGTCGCCGCCGCCCGGCTGATGGCCAGAATGGCGGGGAAACCATCCTCGTAGACGTCGTCATCGTCGAAGACGATCAGCCCGCAGCCGCACAGGCGCGATCCCGGTGCCAGGCGCTGCTGCACCTCGTCGAGATCACGGCCGAGCAGGATCGCGACCACGCGGGATGGGTCGCCCAGAATGGCCTGCACGGCACTGCCGAACCGGGCGAGCTGGCGACCGCGGCGCACGCGTAGGGCAAGCAAAAGGATATCGAGTTCGGGCTCGTCCAGAACGAACTCGGCCGCGGCATACCGCGCATTGCGCTCGAACGGCTCGGCATAGGTGCCGCTCGACGGGAAGGCGTCGATGGCGCGTTCGAGGTCCTGGGACGTGCCGCCCGGCGTCGCCGTGCCGAGCACGACAGCCGCCGCATCGGCGACCGGCTTCAGCAGCTGGGCCGCAGCCTCGCTGCGCAGCGCATTACGAAGGTAGCGGCCGAGTTCCCATTCGGCATACGGCGTGCTCATGGCAGAGAGTCCCTGTGCGTCCTTGAAGGCCTAATCGGCGGAATGGCCGCCTTAGGTCCTCGCAAGACGCGGGACAGGCGGCGCGTGCAAAAGCTGTAACGTTCGAATGCATGCTCGCCCTTTCTGTCCAAATACTTCTGTGTGCGCCCTGAGGCGCAGACCGGCGACATGCCGGGGGCGCGGACCTAGACGGCTTCAAGGCGGAAGGTCAACCAAAATCGTTCGGAAGACCGCGCGACTTTGCGGAACGATAGCCTCAGCCGGACCGACGGGGCTGAGAACTCAGGGTTGAGCGAATGAGCGAGAACCGGACCTATGACGGTCCCAAATGGCGGGACAACCCGGATGAATGGCGGCCCCCTTCCAGGTGGGCTAGATCACTCCGTCCCATGATCGACCTGATCCATCCTGCCCGCCAAATGGCGTTCGATGCCTTGATGGCCGGCCTGGAACGCGCCCGAGGCCTTGGCTTCGTGTATCGCCGCGTGGACACGACCGCGGGGCTGCAGCTGTTCATCTACACCCCGCGCTGCGTCTATGAGGATGGCTGGGACGAGTTCACCGTCATGGCCCGCGGCCTGATTGTAGATGAGGCGGCCGGCCAGGTCGTGGCCACGCCGTTCCCCAAATTTTTCAACATCGGCGAGCGGCGGGGCGAGGCGCCTGATCTGCCGTTCGAGGCTTACGAGAAGCTCGACGGCAGCCTTATCATCAGCTTTCACCATGCCGGACGCTGGCGGGCCGCCACCAAGGGGGCGTTCGGCTCCGAGCAGGCAGTCTGGGCCCAGGCCAGGTTCGATGCCGCAAACCTCTCCGCCCTGGTGCCCGGCACGACCTACCTGTTCGAGGCGGTTTATCCCGAGAACCGGATCGTCGTCCGTTACCCGGATCAGGCCTTGGTCATGCTGGCGGCCTACGACAGGGCCGGGCGCGAGCTGACCTATGACGAGGTGCTTGCAACGTGTCGGACACTCGGGTGGCGGGCCGCCCGGCGTTACGCGTTCGCCAGCATCGCCGCCATGGTAAGCCATGCGGCGACGCTGCCCCGGGACGATGAGGGCCTGGTCATCCGGTTCAGCAACGGCCTGCGCTTAAAGCTCAAGGGCGCGGAGTACCGCCGTATCCATGCGCTGATCTCACGCTGCACACCGCTGGCCATGTGGGAGGCGCTGGCGGCTGGCGACGATATGGATGCAATCCGCCACGACCTGCCCGAGGAGTTCTGGAACGACTTCGACGACATCGTCCGGCTGCTGACAGCGAGCATCACCGCCATCGAAGCGAGGGTGGTGGAGGTGGCGGCCAGCGTGGCGCATCTGTCCGACAAGGAACTGGGATTATCGCTCAACGCCTTGCCGGCTGACGCGCGGCCCTATTTGTTCGGCTACCGCAAATCGGGGGCGATTACCGGGAAATCGCGTGAGTCGCTGATGCGGTCCATACGCCCGACCGGCAACACACTTGCCGGCTACGTCCCGTCCTATGCCATGGGACGTGTGCTGGAGGACGCTGTTTCGTAGTGCTGAACATCAGCCAGACCGATACGGTCCGGTGAACAAGTCGCCGAGCGCCATCCGCAGCCGGTAGGTGATCCAGCGCTGGGCGAGATGGTGTGGCCGGTCGTGCAGCATGTGGCAGCGCTGGCACAGGCTCTTGAGGTTGCGCGGGTGATTGTGCGCCGGGTCATGGTCCAAATGCGCGGCGGCCAGCACGACCCGGGTCGTCCGCTGTGCAGGCAGATCGGCAGGCCAGGGGCGGGCACAGCGCCGCCCCTGGCCGCTGCGCCAATGCCCGGCCGCGTCGTCCAGCCAGCGTCCGTCCGGCAGGCAGGTCACCGTCTGGCCGTGCGGCCGGCCGCAGCCCTCGCAGCGCCCGCCAGCCCGCCCGAACCGGATCGCCCGGCTGAGTTCGGGCCAATCGATTGGGTAGAACCAGCGCAGCTCCGGCCGGATCGGCATCTCAGCGCGTCCACATGCGCGCGGCGATGGCGCGCTCCTCCTCGCCCACGGCCTCGGCGTAGATTGCCGTCGTGGTCAGCTGGGCGTGACCCAGCCAGCGCTGCACCATGTTGAGTGGGATGCCCTGGCCCACGGCGGCCACCCCCAACGCGTGACGCAGCCCTTTGGGGCTGGCCTGGGCGCCCTCAATGCCGGCGGCGGCCAGAACCTCCTTGACCCGGCGCCAGGCGGTCGCCCGCGACCACGGCCACAGCAGCGCCTTGGCGGCCGGGCCGCGTAGGCCGCGCACGCCGAACACCAGGTCGAGCATGGTAGCGAGCTCGGGCGGGATCGGCACGGTGCGGAACAGCCCGCGCCGGCGCTTCTTCAGCGTCTCAAAGGTTACAGTTCGGGCCACAACGTCAACCTGTGCGCCGGTGAGGGCGAGCGCCTCGCTGATGCGGCAACCGGTCCAGGCCAGGGTGTGGCAGAAGGCGCGCACGTCGCGCGGCGCCTGGTCGGCGGCGGCGAGGAAGCAAGTGTGCTCGGCACCGGTAAGGTACTTGCGGCCGCCCTGCTGATCGTGGATCGACATCATGGCGCGGGCACTTACCGTCCGTCGTCGCCGTAGAGATCCTCGCGGCGCAGGCTGAGCCCTTCGGGCCAGGGACCCAGGTCATGGACGGGCAGGGCGTCGAGGTCGAAGGGCAGGGTGGGCAGCTGCCGTACCGGCCGATCCGGGATCTCGATCTGGGCCATATACTCGCCGGCGGGCAGCGGTGTGGCGCTTGAGATGGCGCCGTCGGAGCTGATGGTGAGGCGGGTGGTGTTGACGGTCATGGGGAGCCTCCAGACAGGGTATATCGAGCAATCCCACGACTCTTGTTTCACAACCGCCCCTGCCGGTCCAGCGCCATCACTCCGGCGGTAGCGGGTTGCAATTAGGCCACGCTCAAACTAGCGGCTTTGCTCGGCGTCCGGGCCATCCGCGGCGGAGCGGGGGCCTCGGCCGCCCCGGCGCCGCACCGCGTGCGTGAAACACTATTATCCATAGTGTTTCAGGGAAGCTAGCCGCTCATCAGCCTGTTGCTCGCGACAATCTCTAAATCGCGTAAGCAACACGGCTTTGCGCATGGCCCTGTGTGATGAATTGGCCGCAGCGACCTCGCTAATCCGAGCAGGAGCCAGCGCTGTTTGCGACCACAAGCTCCGATGATTGCAAGCGCTTACAGCTACGGCTTTAGAGCGACGTTGCATAAGTCATGCCGACGTCGATTGCCTCGCTGAGCGATTTGCGCTGGTTGTAGGCGATGTCGAACCCTTTGACGATGGCAGCGGCCCGCTCGTCGGGGGTGCCATGGTGGCCAGGGTTATCGATCATGTTGTCGCCGAAGTTGAACTGCGTCTGCGCGAACACGGCCGCGGGAAAAGCCGGACGACGCCGCTTGCGTAACCCGGCGAAGTAGCCTGCGAAATAGTCGGCTTGCAGCTCGGACCGCTTCACGGTCGGCTGCCCCGCGTTCAGCTGCCCGATCAGGCCGAGCTTGTATTGCAGAATGTGACCAAACTCGTGCGCGCACACGGCAGCCACGCTCACCTCAGGGCTGTCCTGGCCCGAACGCAGCCGGGCAAGCAGGCCCTGGCCAAACAGGACCGTTCCGTCGGCGCCGTTCAGCCGGGCGCGCGGCGAAGCGTAGGCATTCCGTCCATCGTAGTCGTCGTAATAGGCAAACCCCGGCGCGACGTCGAAAGCGTCGGAGATGAGGGCGAGAGTCTGGGCCAGGGCCAAGTCGAAATCTCTGTCGCCGGACCTCGGTATCATCGGCTCGTTCCCGGTGACGAACACCCGCGTCTCGCTTGCGGAAGCGAAGATCACCTCGGCTTCGGGGGCCGACAGCGTGCAACCGAGGATGTCGCTGTGGCGCGGGTTCACCGCCCAGGCGGACCGGCACCCGCACCCTCCGGTGCCCCAAACGAGGGACAACACACCGCCGAACACCCCTTCCCTGCGCGTCACTATGCCGGGCTCACGGGCAAAGGTTGGGAAATTTCTGACAGGCGGGGGAGGACGCCGGTTCCGTTCCACCAGTAGGAGTGGGACGCGGGTACGTGCCCGGGGGGGGCGATGGAGCCGGATTCGGGTCCGGAAGCGGCTGCGGCGTCGGTGACCCGCCGTTCATGGAAAGGTACTCGATTCGGTTCGTCTGGAAGTTGATGGCCATCTGCCAGCTCGACACACCGTTCTGATGCTGCACCGACATCGCGTAGGCTGCGCCGTATCCCTCTGCCGTGGGCCGTCTGGGTTTGAGCCTCCTGCCGCCGTAAGGAGCTCCTTAAGGCGGCCGTTGAGGTATGCGGATGGATGGCGTGGTGGAGATCATCACCGGGCGAGAGCGTCGGCGGCGCTGGAGCCTGCAGGACAAGGTGCGGATCGTTGCTGAGACCAACGAGCCGGGTTCGATGATCCGTGCCGTAGCCGCCCGGCATGGCGTCTGCGAGAGCCTGTTGTTCACGTGGCGTCGCCAGGCGCGTGAGGGCCTGCTGGGGCCGGCTGCGGAGAGCCCCGTGTTCGTGCCGGTGCAGGCTCTCACGTCGGCAAGCACGGCGGTCGCACCGCTTGATGAGAGATCGCGCCCGGCATCGGCATCGCGGTCCGTGGGTGCGCCTGGTCTGATCGAGATTGAGCTTGGCAACGGGCGTCAGGTCCGCGTCGGCAGCGATGTGAACCTGGCCGCCCTGCGGCGCGTGCTGGCGGCGTTGCGCGAGTGATCCCGATTGCCAGCAGCGTGCGGATATGGCTGGCGACGGGCCACACGGACATGCGCCGCGGTATGCCGGGTCTCGCGCTGCTCGTGCAGGAGGGGCTCGGCCGGGATCCGTTCGCGGGTGATGTCTTCGTCTTTCGGGGTCGCAGCGGATCGCTGTTGAAGGCGGTTTGGCACGATGGCCTCGGCCTGTCGCTTTATGCCAAGCGTCTGGACCGCGGACGCTTCGTGTGGCCACAAACAGTGGATGGCGTGGTGGCGCTGACAGCCGGTCAGATGAGCTATCTGCTCGAGGGGATCGACTGGCGCAACCCGCAGCAGACCTGGCGTCCGCAATCGGCAGGATAGCCGCCACGAGCTGCTGAAAACAGTACCACGGCGACCTGGTTCGTGATTCAATACCAGCATGGACGCCGAGCTTGCCGCCCTGCCGGATGATGTCGATGCGCTCAAGGCGGCCCTGCTGGCCGCCCGCGCCGAAACCGCTATCGCCCTGGCGGAGCAGTCCAGCAATCGGGCGCTGATCGCCCATCTCAAGCTGCAGATCGAGAAGCTTAACCGGGACCGCTTCGGCCCGCGCTCCGAGCGTACCGCCCGCCTGTTGGACCAGATGGAGCTGCAGCTCGAGGAGCTTGAGACCGCAGCCATCGAGGACGAACTGGCCGCGGAAACCGCTGCCGCCAAGACCACCACCGTGGCGGGCTTCACCCGCGCGCGTCCGGCCCGGCGCCCGTTCCCCGAGCACCTACCGCGCGAGCGCGTCGTCGTTCCCGGTCCAGTGGCCTGCGCCTGCTGCGGAAGCGCCCGCCTGTCCAAGTTGGGCGAGGACGTCACCGAGAGCCTTGAGACCATTCCCCGCACCTGGAAGGTCGTCCAGTACGTGCGCGAGAAGTTCTCCTGCCGGGATTGCGAGCGCATCAGCCAGCCCCCGGCGCCGTTCCACGTGATCCCGCGGGGTTGGGCTGGCCCGAACCTGCTGGCCATGATCCTGTTCGAGAAGTTCGGACAGCATCAGCCTCTCAACCGCCAGGCCGAGCGCTATGCTCGCGAGGGCGTGCCGCTTAGCCTATCGACGTTGGCCGACCAGGTCGGCGCCTGCACGACGGTGCTGATGCCGTTGTTTCTTCGTTTGGAGGCCCATGTCATGGCCGCCGAGCGGCTGCACGGCGACGACACCACCGTGCCCGTGCTGGCGCGTGGCAAGACCGATATTGCCCGGCTCTGGACCTACGTGCGCGATGACCGGCCGTTCGGCGGACCGGCACCGCCAGGGGCGGTGTTCTACTACTCGCGCGACCGCGGTGGCGAGCATCCGCAAAGCCACCTGGCAGGATATGCCGGGCTGCTGCAGGCCGACGCCTATGGCGGCTACGGCAAGCTCTACGAGCCCGGACGCAAGCCCGGACCGATCCTGGAAGCCGCATGTTGGGCCCATGCCCGGCGAAAGTTCTTCGTGCTGGCCGACATCGCAGGCAGCGCGCGCCGGGCGGCGCAGGGCAAGGCTCCGGCAGTGCTGTCGCCGATCTGCCTGGAGACCGTGCAGCGCATCGACGCCTTGTTCGACATCGAGCGTGACATCAACGGCCACGCCGCTGAAGCGCGCCAAACAACCCGGCAGGCCCTATCGGCACCACTGGTCGCCGACCTGCATCGGTGGCTCAGCGAGCAACGAGGCAAGCTGGCGCGCGGCAACGACGTCGCCCGCGCCATCGATTACCTACTGAAACGCTGGCCTGCTTTCACGCGGTTCCTCGACGATGGGCGGATCTGCATCAGCAACAACGCCGCCGAACGCGCGCTGAGGGGGATAGCCCTCGGGCGCAAGTCGTGGCTGTTCTGCGGGTCGGATCGTGGCGGGCAGCGCGCCGCAGTGATGTACAGCCTGATCGTCACGGCCAAGATGAACGATGTCGACCCGCAAGCCTGGCTGGCGGATGTGTTGGCTCGCATCGCCGGGCATCCAGCCAAGCGCCTCGATGACCTGCTGCCCTGGAATTGGGCCAAAACCGCCGCCCCTCCGGTTCATCAGGCCGCCTAAGCACCTCGCCAATTGGCTGCAATCAACACGGCGGTGCTCGGCGGATGCTTACGGCAATCAGGTCCCGCCTTCATAAGAGCGTCAAGTAAATCGATTGCCAACGTGCTGATCCCACGCGTTAGGAGATTGCACACTAGACGTCTTATGAGAAAATCCTCAAGCACTCTAGCACAAGCGTCCAGATCTACCTGATTACTGCCGGGACGAGCGACCAAATGCATCAGTAATGGATGCAAAGTGGCCAGGGGTATCAGCTTAAGTCGATGAAGAAACATTGTAAAACGATCTGTCTCGATTCCGGGTATGTCAAGCTTTCTATAAATCCCAGCCGCCTTGTGTATGTTGAACATGAGCGTGACAACGTTTGCGGTACCGCCTCCAGCCTGACGAGCGGGTGCAGCCACGTAGTCAACGAAAGCTTCATAAACGTGAGTCACCGTCACGAGAGCGCACGTTTGCTCTGTCAACCAATTGACAAGGAAGGTGTCAACTCTCGGCCGCGACGCGTGCCCCACGCCCACTTTTAGCCGCCAGTAGTCACTGTCAGCATCAAACGGAAGCCAGTACTTTTCATGTAAGTCGGCGCAGTCGCTTTCGCGAAGCCCGGATCGCACCGCCTCCCAAAGCAACCAATTTTTCACGAGATCTACAGTCAAAAGCGGAGCACCGCCTGTGTTAAGCGTCTCAAAAATAGCTTGAGGCTCGTCGCTTGCCTCAAGATCGAGTACAATGACGTTGAGGTGGTTCATTAGGGCACTTGCTAGCGCCGAGCTTCGGCGGCCGGGCGCTGCGCTTTGTTGAAGCCAGCTTGTAATTTGCGCCCGGAAATAGGCGTAGGCGCCCGACATGAGGCTAGGTCGCTGAAAAGCCTTGGGAGAGTTGACGTCCATGACCGATCGAAAAGCGACTCTATCCTGATTAGTCGGCCATACTTTGTAAATTTCTTCCCCCTCCGCGTAGCTGGGGTTAGAGGTTAAGCTTGAGAGCTGGTTTGCCGCTCTACCCAGCGCCTCTCGATCGGCGGGTTCTCCGACAACGCTAGCCTCTCTGAAAGCGTCTGTACTCGCCTTTAATAATATTTGAAGCGTCGTGAGTCTCTGCTGCCCGTCAATAACAGCACGACGCTCTATGCTGCCTGTTCCAGTGCTTTCTTGCTCCAAAACGACTGAGCCAAGGAAGTGACCGCGAATTGGCGCAGGAGGGACGTGGTTCAGAACACGACCTGCCACCGTGAAAACATCTTCCAGTAGCGGCTCCCACTGATCTTTCTTATCCCAGACGTATGGCCGCTGGAACAATGGAACAATAAAGCGAACGGCGGGACTAAATAGCGCGTTCAGAGAGATGTAGCGTGGCTTCATGGCGTTCGGTCATACCCCTGCAACAGCTTGATGCTACAGCGACAGACATGTAGCTCGCCACCGCAACATGGGCAAAGCCTAAGGATCTTTGATGGTGCCTGAACCCCCGCCCTCGGGCCTGGACCAGCTCCGCGCCCTCTTCTCCGGCGCCACAGCCTACCAGGGCATCGTCAAGCTGCTGAACATCCGGCCGGTCGAAGTCGAACCCGGCCGCGTCGTGTTCGAGGGCGATCCGGACGAAAGCGTCTACAACCCGATCGGCTCCGTGCATGGCGGATACGCCGCCACGATGCTCGACTCAGTCATGGGCTGCGCGGTGCAGTCGAAGCTCGCCGCCGGACAAGGCTACACCACGCTGGAACTCAAGGTCGCCTATCACCGTGCGCTCACCAAGGACAGCGGCACCGTGCGCGCGGTCGGCACCGTGGTGCCGCTCGGCCGCCGGGCCGCGTTCGCCGAGGCGCGGCTCACCGACGGTCAGGACCGCCTGTGCACAAGCGCCACCTCGACGATGCTGGTTTTCCACCGGTGATCTTGCGCACCGCAGCAGCCCGGTCCATTCCACACGCTCCACCAACGCCCTGGTAGAACGCTCATGCCCGCCATCACCCTGCCCGACGGTTCCGTGCGCCAGTTCGATGCCCCCGTCACGGGTACCGAACTCGCCACCGCCATCGGCCCCGGCCTGGCCCGCGCGGCACTCGCCATGAAGCTCGACGGCGCGCTTACCGACCTCGCCCGCCCCATCGAGCAGGACGCCGCCGTCGTGTTCGTCACCCGCAAGGACCCGGACGCGCTCGAACTGATCCGCCACGACACCGCCCATGTGCTGGCCGAGGCGGTGCAGTCGCTCTATCCCGGCACCCAAGTCACCATCGGCCCCTCGATCGAGAACGGGTTCTACTACGACTTCGCCCGCAACGACCCGTTCACCCCAGACGACTTCGCCGCCATCGAAGCCCGCATGCGCGAGATCGTCGCCCGCAACGCGCCGTTCGAGCGCGAAGTGTGGGACCGCGACGACGCCATCGCCTTCTTCGAAGCCCGCGGCGAGCGCTACAAGGCGGAGCTGATCCGCGACCTGCCCCAGTCCGAGACCATCACCCTCTACAAGCAGGGCGAGTGGATCGACCTGTGCCGCGGCCCCCATATGCGCTCCACCGGCGATATCGGCCCGGCGTTCAAGCTGCAGAAAGTCGCCGGCGCCTATTGGCGGGGCGACCACCGCAACGCCATGCTCACCCGCATCTATGGCACCGCCTGGCGTGACGCGAAGGAGCTGGAGGCCTACCTGCTCCAGCTCGAGGAGGCGGAGCGCCGCGACCATCGCCGTCTCGGCCGCGAGATGGACCTGTTCCACATCCAGGAAGAGGCCGCCGGGTCGATCTTCTGGCACCCGCGCGGCTGGAAGCTGTATCGCACCGCCGAGACCTACATGCGCCGCCGCCTCGACGCCGCAGGCTACCAGGAGGTGCGCACGCCGCAATTGGTCGACCGGGTGCTGTGGGAGCGCTCCGGCCACTGGGACAAGTATCGCGAGCACATGTTCGTGGCCCAGGTGGAGGACGAGAAGCGCACCCTTGCGCTGAAGCCGATGAACTGCCCCTGCCACGTGCAGATTTTCAATCACGGCCTGCGCTCCTACCGCGAGCTGCCGCTGCGCATGGCCGAGTTCGGCGCCTGCCACCGCTACGAGCCCTCCGGCGCGCTGCACGGCATCATGCGCGTGCGCGGCTTCACCCAGGACGACGCGCACATCTTCTGCACCCCCGAGCAGATCGCCCCCGAAACCGCCGCCTTCGTGGACCTGCTCGCCTCCGTCTACCGCGACTTCGGGTTCGACGCTTTCCGGGTGAAGTTCGCCGACCGCCCCGACGCGCGCGCGGGCGACGACGCCACCTGGGACCGCGCGGAAGCCTCCCTGCGCGAGGCCTGCGCCATTTCTGGCGTGGATTACGAGCTGAACCCCGGCGAGGGCGCGTTCTACGGCCCCAAGCTCGAGTTCGTGCTGCGCGACGCCATCGGGCGCGACTGGCAATGCGGCACGCTGCAGGTGGATTTCGTGCTGCCCGAGCGGCTGGACGCCAGCTACATCGCCGATGACAGTTCGCGCCAGCGCCCCGTCATGCTGCACCGGGCCATCCTGGGCAGTTTCGAGCGCTTCCTCGGCATCCTGATCGAGAACTACGCTGGCCGGTTTCCGCTCTGGCTGGCGCCGGTGCAGGTGGTGGTCGCCTCCATCGTGACCGACGCGGCGGCCTATGCGCAGGAAGTGGCAGGCCTGCTGGCCTCCCGTGGCCTGTCCGTGATCACCGACACGCGCAACGAGAAGATCAACGCCAAGATCCGCGAGCACAGCCTGCAGCACATCCCGATCATCGCCGTGGTGGGGCGCAAGGAGGCGGACACGCGCTCGGTGGCGCTGCGCCGGCTGGGCGGGCAGGCGCAGGAGCTGCTTTCTTTGGACGCTGCGTTGCAGGCTCTTGCCAGCGAGGCGCTTCCGCCCGATATTGCTCGGTCTAGCAGCGCGGACCGTGTGCGTGCTTGATTTTGCGGCACCGTTTCGGCAACACTAGAGTACCCTTGTAGCCACCACAGGAGCGCACAATAGCCAGAGGCCCGATGCCCGCCGCCGCACCCAGCCGCGACGGCCCCCGCGTGAACGAAGAAATCCGCAGCCCGCAAGTTCGCCTAATTGATGCCGAGGGCGAGATGCAGGGCGTGATGAGCGCGCGGGACGCAATGCTCCGGGCCATGGCCGTGGGCCTCGACCTGCTCGAGATCAGCCCGAACGCCGACCCGCCGGTGGTGAAGATCCTCGATTATGGCAAGTATAAATACGAGCTGCAGAAGAAGAAGAACGAAGCCAAGAAGAAGCAGAAGGTCGTCGAGATCAAGGAAGTTAAAGTCCGCCCAAATATCGACGAGAACGACTACCAGGTGAAGCTGCGGGCCATGCACAGCTTCATCGACGAGGGTGACAAGGTGAAGGTGACGCTGCGGTTCCGCGGCCGTGAGATGGCCCACCAGGACATCGGCATCAAGGTGCTCGAGCGAATCCGCGGCGACATGGACGAGAAGACCAAGGTGGAGCAGATGCCCCGCATGGAAAACCGCCAGATGATCATGGTCCTCTCCCCCCGCTAACCCTCTCTTCTCTTCCCTTCTCCCTCTCCCGCTGGCGGGAGAGGGTCGGGGTGAGGGTGGCCCGCCAGCCGCACCCAACTTGTCCACCCTATTCAACCCTGCTCCACGCGCTATGCTCCAATCCCGAGACAAGTGGGGGAGACACGAACAATGGTCGTAGGCCGGCAATCCAAGCTGATGGGGGTTCTCCGCGTTACCAGCGGCAATTTCCTCGAGCAATACGACTTCTTCGTGTTCGGCTACTTTGCCGCCGCCATCGGCCGCACCTACTTTCCTTCCTCCGGCGGCAACGCTGCCTTCATCTCGCTCATGTCTTCGCTGATGACCTTCGGCGCCGGCTTCCTGATGCGCCCGATCGGCGCAATTATACTCGGCGCCTATATCGACGCGCATGGCCGCCGCGCCGGGCTCATCCTGACCTTGGCGCTGATGGCCGTCGGCACGTTCGCCATCGCCATCGTGCCCGGCTACGCCAGCATCGGCGTGGCGGCGCCGTTTCTCGTCGTGGTGAGCCGGCTGATCCAGGGCTTTTCCGCCGGCGTGGAATTGGGCGGCGTTTCGGTCTACCTGTCGGAGATTGCAACGCCGGGCCACAAGGGGTTCTACGTCGCGTGGCAGTCCGGCAGCCAGCAAGTCGCGGTGATCTTCGCGTCCTTGCTGGGATTGGTGCTGAACCAGACCCTGGGCAACGACACGATGCAAGCCTGGGGCTGGCGCATCCCGCTGCTGGTCGGCTGCGCCATTATCCCGTTCCTGTTCCTCATCCGCCGCTCGCTCCAGGAGACCGAGGCCTTCCTCGCCCGCAAGCGCCACCTCTCGGCAAGGGAAGTCCTAAGCTCGATGCTGCTGAACTGGCGCATCGTGGTCCTCGGCATGATGATGGTGATCATGACGACGGTGTCGTTCTACCTGATCACCGCCTACACGCCCACCTTTGGCCGAACCGAACTGAAGCTCAGCGCGGTGGACGTGCTGCTCGTGACGGTGTGCGTCGGCGTGTCGAACCTGTTCTGGCTGCCTGTCAGCGGCGCCCTGTCCGACCGGATCGGCCGCCGCCCGCTGCTGATCGGCACCACCTTGCTCGCCATCGTAACCGCCTATCCCGTGGTGCACTGGCTGGTGAGCGACATCTCGTTCGGCCACCTGCTAATCACCGAGTTGTGGCTGAGCTTCATCTATGCCTGCTACAACGGCGCCATGGTGGTCTATTTGACGGAGGTGATGCCCGAGGAGGTGCGGACCGCGGGTTTCTCGCTCGCCTACAGCTTGGCGACCGTGGTGGGCGGCATGACGCCGGCGATCGCCACCTGGCTAATCCACGCCATCGGCGACAAGGCGGCGCCCGGCGCCTGGATGGCCTTTGCCGGCGTGGTCGGCTTGAGCGCGGTGCTGCTCATCGGCCGCGAGGCGAAGGCCTATGGCCGCGAAGTGCCGGCTTGAGTTTCTTGTAACCAGACTGGAGAGAGCGCCAAATGTTTAGCAACATCATGATGGGAAGCAACGATCTCGAACGCTCCAAAACGTTCTACGACGCGATCATGGGTGCCATGGGCGGCGAGCCCGCTCAGGTCGATGCCAAAGGTCGCCTGATCTATAGCCACCGCGGCGGCCGCCTGATGATCACCAAGCCGATCAATGGCGAGGCTGCGACTGCCGCGAACGGCGGAACGATCGGCTTCGCGGTCAGCAGCGTAGAAGAAGGTGATGCCTGGCACCAGGCAGGCTTGGCAAATGGCGGCACCTCTATCGAGGATCCGCCTGGTTTGCGTGAGTCTGCGTCTGGGAGCGTGTACTTGGCTTATCTTCGTGACCCAGACGGCAACAAGCTCGGCGCGATCCATAGGCTACGCTAGGCTCACTCAACCGCCAACCTCGCCAGCACCGCCGCGACGGTTTCATCGATCGTCGCGGCGACATCGACCGTGATGACGTGCTCGTCCAAGCCCGGCTCTTCGAGCGTCGCCAACTGGCTGTCCAGCAGCGTGGCCGGCATGTATTCGTGGTGGCGCGCCTTCACATGCGCCTCCAGCGTCGCCCGGTCGCCGTGCAGATACACGAACTGCACGCCCGGCGTCCCATTGCCAATCTGCTCGCGATAGCTGCGCTTCAGCGCCGAGCACGTGACCACGCCGTTTTGCCCGGCCACCAGCCGCGCCTGCACCCACTGCGCGATGATCTCCAGCCACGGCGCCCGGTCCGCGTCGTCCAGCGGCTGGCCGGACGCCATCTTTGCCACGTTCGCCGGCGGGTGCAGCGCGTCGCCCTCTTGGAACATCCAGCCAAGTTGCGCCGCCAGCCGTTCCGCCACCGTGGTCTTGCCCGAGCCCGACACGCCCATGACGATCAGGACGCGGCTCATGCGCGGGGAGGGGAGAGACGTTTGACCCCCTCTGCGCTGGCGAGAAAGACCTCGCTGGTGCGGCCGATGAACAGCCCGGTCTCCACCACGCCCACGATCGCCTGCAACCGCGCATCGAGCGCCGCCGGGTCGGAGATCGGCCCGGTGTGGCAATCCAGGATAAGGTTGCCGCCATCGGTATTAAACGGCTGACCGCTGGCGTCGTGCCGCAGCACCGGCCGCGCCCCGAGCGCTGCAATGCGGCCAGACGTGGCCCGCCAGGCGAACCGCGTGACCTCCACCGGCACGGGGGCGTTCTCGCCCAGTTGCGTCACCATCTTGCTGCCATCCACCACGATCAGCAGGCGGGTGCTCGCGGCGGCGACGATCTTTTCCCGCAATAAGGCTCCGCCTAAGCCCTTCACCAGGTTCAATGCGCCGTATTGCACCGCGTCGGCGCCGTCGATGGTGAGGTCGAGCCGCAAGCCCTCGTCCAGTTCCACCAGTTCGATGCCGCCATCGCGCGCCTGGGCGGCGCTGCGCTCGGAGGTGGGGACGGCCTTGATGCGCAAGCCGCCGCGCACCCGCTCGCTCAGCCGGGCGATGGCGAAGGTCGCAGTGGACCCGGTGCCGAGCCCCACCACCATGCCATCCTGCACCAGCTCGGCCGCCGCTTCCGCCGCCTCGCGCTTTTCAGCGGCGTGCGGATCCTCCGTCATTGCCCGGCAGCAGCCTTGTCGGCGAACCAATGCAACTCACCCACGGGGTGAACGCCGACGGCAGGCAGATTGGCATCGCCGGCAAAAGCACGTGCGAGGATGTCCCGCTTACCCGCGCCGGCCACCAGAAAAACGGCGGCTTTCGTGCTGTCCAGCGTGGGGTAGGTCAGCGTCAGGCGCGGCTCGGGCTTGGCGCCGATCACCGCGGCGGTCCAAGCGGTGCGCTCGCCGAGGGCCGCCACGCCGGGGAACAACGAGGCGGTGTGCCCATCCTCGCCCAGGCCGAGGAACATGACGTCGAACAGCGGGCGCGCCGGGTCGAGCGTGTCGGCGCCATAGAACCGCTTCAGCGTATCGGCGTAGTGCAACGCGGCGTGCTCCGGATCCTCGCCGGTGGTGTGCCAGGCATGCACTTGCGCGGGGGGGATCGGCACATGCTCGATCATCGCCAGCCGCGCCATGCGATCGTTGCTGTCCGGATGATCGGGCGGGACGAAGCGTTCGTCACCCAAGAAGATGTGCGTCCGGTCCCACGGAAAGCGGTCGCGGAACTCGTCCGTCGCGAGCAGCTCGTAGGTGGCTTTCGGCGTCGACCCACCCGACAGGCACCAGGCGAACCGACCCGGCGTCCCCAGCGCGCGCTCCAGCACCCACTCGGCGGCATAGCGCGCCACCGCGGCGCCATCCGCCTGGACGGTCAGCACGCCGCTCATGCCAGGATGAACCGTTCCACGGCTTTGGCGAATCCTTCGTCTTCATAACTGTCGGTCACCGCATCCGCCTCCGCCTGCACGTCCTTGCTGGAGTTGCCCATCGCGATGGAGAACCCGCTCGGCCTGAACATCAGCACGTCGTTCGGCATGTCGCCGATGGTGGCGATCTCGCCCTTAGGAACGCCCAAACTGCGAGACAGGTACTCAACCACCGCGCCCTTGTTGGCGTGCGGGTTGGTGACGTCCAGGTAATACGGCTGCGACCGCGCGGCGGAGACCGTGTCGCCCAGCGCCTGCTGCACCGCCTTCTCGCACTCGGCGACGCGATCGAGGTCGTCGCTCACGCCCACCACCTTCACAGCGGCCTTGAAATGCTCCTCGGTGAAGCTGCTGACCACCTTGGGCGGGAACTTCACGGTATGCTCCTCGCGGTCGCGATGCGGCGCGTCGGGCTTGCGCAGCAGCCAGTCATCGCCGGCATAGAGCCAGACATCGAGGCCCTGCTGCTCGATCAGTTCAGCCGCTTTGCGGGCGGCGTCCGGGTCGAGCGTGTGGCTTTCGATGATGGTCATGTCGGGCTTGACGAACAGCCCGCCATTGAACCCGGCGAGTGGCGTGCTCAGCCGCAGCGGCTCGATCAGCATCGCCATGCCCTTGGGCGGCCGGCCGCTGGTGACCGCGAATTGGACGCCATGCTCAGCCATGGTGCGAACGGCCTTCTGCGCCCGTTCCGTCAAAACCTTGTCCTTGGTGACCAGGGTGCCATCGACGTCGGCGAGGAGCAGCGAGAGCTTGCCAGGGCGAGCCATAAGGCGTCTCCTAACTGAGGTTTGGTAGCACGTGGCGCTCGATCGCAGCGGACCACCCGTCCTCTTCGTTGGAGAGGGTGTGCAGCTTGGCCTGCGCGGCGACGGCTGGCGGCGCGTTGCCCATGGCAATGCTGGTGCCGGCCACACGGAACATCGGCACGTCATTGGCCTGGTCGCCGATGGCGCAGACCTCGCTGATGTCCAGACCATACCAACGTGCCAGCGCCCGCGCGGCCGTGCCCTTGTCCGCGGTCGGGTTGGTCACGTCGAGGTAGTACACCTGCGAGCGATGCGCATGCGCCGTGGTGCCCAGCAGCGCCTGCAACTCACCCTCGCATTGCGCCAGCAAGTCGTGCTTGGCGGAAGCGCCGACGATCTTGCCGCACCGATCAAGATAGGGCTCGAAGCTGCTGACCACGGTGGGATCGAACCGCACCGTCATCCGCTCTTTGGGCACGTAGTCGCCGTTCGGGTCGAGGATGATCCACTGGCCGTCGGCAAACACCCAGCCGCTCACCCCGCGCTCGGCAAAGAAGTCGAGGGCAGTCTGCGCGGCATGCGCCGGGACGAAGCGCTCCTCGATCACCGCTCCATCGGGCGCCAGGATCGTGCCGCCATTGAAGCCGCCCAGCGGCCCGGTGAGCCCCAGTTGCTCCTGGATGAACGCCATGCCGCGGGGCGGGCGGCTGCTGACCAGAGCAAGCGGGATGCCAGCGTCGCGCAGCCGCTCCGCAGCATGGAACGTCGCCGGCGTGAGTTCCTTGGCCGTGGTGACCATCGTTCCATCCACATCGGACACGACGAGCTTGATGGCCATCAGTCGAGCGTCCGCCAGCGGCGGCCCTCCAGCGACAACAGCGCATCCGCTGCCGCCGGGCCGTCGGTGCCGGCGGCGTAGTGATGCACTTGGTCGCCACCTTTCGCCACCGCGTCCAGGATCGGCTGCACGCCCTTCCAGCCGGCGTCGATATTGTCGGCGCGGTTGAACAGCGTCGGGTCGCCGATGAACACGTCGTAGATAAGCGTCTCGTAGCCGGTCGACGGCTGCAGCTTGAAGAAATCCTCGTAGCGGAAGTCCATCCGCACGCCGTCCAGCTTCACCACCTGGCCCGGCTCTTTGGCGCTGAAATGCAGCGAAATCCCCTCATGCGGCTGCAGATGCAGCACCATGATGTTGGGGGTCAGCTTGTCCACCGGCGTGTCGCGAAACATCGCAAACGGTGCCTGTTTGAAGTGAATGGCAATCTCCGTCTTGCGGGCCGACATGCGCTTGCCCGTGCGCAGATAGAACGGCACGCCCGCCCAGCGCCAGTTGTCGATCATCAGCCGCAGCGCCACGAAGGTTTCAACCTTCGAGTCGTGCGCTACGTTCGGCTCGTCCGTATAGCTGGGCACGTCGCCGCTCTTCATGTGCCCGGCGGTGTACTGGCCGCGGATGACGTATCTGTTCACATCGTCGGCCGACAACGGGTGCAACGCGTCGATCACCTTGGCCTTTTCGCTGCGCACAGCGTCGGCGTCGAACGAATTCGGCGGCTCCATCGTCGTCATCGCGAGCAGTTGGAACATGTGGTTCGGCACCATGTCCCGCAATGCACCAGTGACTTCGTAGAACGATCCGCGCGCTTCCACGCCCACGGTTTCGGCTGCCGTGATCTGCACGCTGTCGATATGGTCGCGGTTCCACAACGGCTCGAAGAACCCGTTGGCGAAGCGCAGCGCCATGATGTTCTGCACCGTCTCCTTGCCCAGGAAATGGTCGATCCGGTAGATTTGGTTCTCTTCTAGCTTGCCGAGGATCTGCTTGTTCAGCGCCCGTGCGGACTCGAGATCGTGCCCGAACGGCTTCTCGATCACCACCCGGCGGAACGCATGCTCGGTTTCCTTGGTGAGCTCGCCAGCCGCCAGCATCTCGACGATGCCACCGAAGAACCGATCCGCCACCGCGAGGTAGAACACGGCGGAACTATCGCCCAGCCGGTCATGGATGCGGTCGAAGGTCTCGGACTTGGTGAAGTCGCCTTGCATGTAATGCAGCCGCTGCTCCAGCCATCCCCACCAGTCTTGGTTGAGGCTCTTCTCGGCGAACTCGCCACCCGCTGCCGGGGTGAACGACTCCATCATCGCCTTTTGGCGGCCGCGGAAATCAGCGTCGGTGCCCGCATCACGGTCGATGCCGACGATTGAGAAATGCTCGTCCAACAACTTCGCGCCGGAGAGATTGTACAGCGCCGGCATCAGCAGCCGCTTCGTCAAGTCGCCATTCGCGCCGAAGATGACCAGCGTGCAAGCGGGCGCAGGCTTGGCCGTCTTTGCCAGCGCAGCCGTGTCACCGGTGGGAGCCGAGGCGCTCATGCGTGCGGCTCGACATGGCCGCCAAAGCCGAACCGCATTGCCGAGAGCATCTTCTCGCCGAAGGTATGCTCCTGCCGCGAACGGAAGCGCGCGAACAGCGACGCCGCGAGCACCGGCACTGGCACCGCCTCCTCAACCGCCGCATCGATCGTCCAACGGCCCTCGCCGCTGTCTGACACGTCGCCGGTGAACTTATGCAGCGCCTCATCGGTCGCCAGCGCCTGCGCCGTCAGGTCCAGCAGCCAGGAGGACACCACGGAGCCACGCCGCCATACTTCGGCGATGTCGCCCATGTTCAGCTCGAAACGCTGGTCTTCCGCAAGTTCCTGGCTGTTCTTGTTCTTCAGCACGTCGAAGCCCTCGGCATAGGCCTGCATCATCCCGTATTCGATACCGTTATGCACCATCTTGACGAAGTGGCCCGAGCCCGCCGGGCCGCAATGCAGATAGCCTTGCTCGGCGGTCGGGTTGCGCCCGTCGCGATGCGGTGTCTTCGGGATGTCGCCCTCGCCCGGCGCCAGCGCCGCGAGGATCGGATCGATATGCTTCACCGCCTCGGTCTCGCCGCCGATCATCATGCAGTAGCCGCGCTCGAGCCCCCACACGCCGCCGGAGGTTCCGACATCGACGTAGACGATGCCTTTCTCGCGCAATTCGCGGGCGCGGCGGATGTCGTCCTTATACATCGTGTTGCCGCCGTCGATGATGATGTCGCCAGACCCCAACATTCCGCCCAGCGCTTGCACAGTCTGCTCGGTGATGGGCCCGGCGGGCAGCATCACCCACACGATGCGCGGCGAGGAAAGCTGCTTGACCATGTCTTCCAGCCCGCTGGACTTGGCCGCGCCTTGCTCGGCGATCCCGGCCACCGCCTTTTCGCTCTGGTCGAACACGACGCATTCGTGGCCATGCCGCATTAGCCGCACGCTGATATTGCCGCCCATCCGGCCAAGGCCGATCACGCCAAGCTTCATGCCCGCACTCCCAAATCAGATAGCGTGTTAAACGGCTTCCTTGATGATCGCGGCAAGCTGGGCCAGGCCCTGCTTGAGATCACCAGTGATGTGCACCCGCAAGGCGCGCCGGCCGCGCTCGGCCAGAACGTCGAAGTCGCCGCGCGCTTGCGCCGCCTTGACGATGCCGAAGGTGTAGCGCTCGCCGGGCACCGGCAGGTCCGCCGCGTCCTCCGCAGTGATCTGCAGGAACACGCCGCTGTTCGGCCCGCCCTTATAGGTCTGCCCTGTGGAGTGCAGGAAGCGCGGCCCGAACTCCGCCACCGTCGCCACGTGCCTGGCGTCGCGGATATGGCTGCGGCAATCCTGCAGGACGGTGATGTGCTCGGGTGTGCGCTCGATATAGGCGAGCAAAGCGGCATAGTCTCCGGTGCCGAGCCGGGCCCAATGCGCCTTCAACACGGCGGCCACGGTCTTTCCCGCGCCCGCCAACGCCGCCTGGTTCTTCGGGTCGGTGAAGAGCTGCAGCTTGCCCTCGGTCAGGAACGGCGCCTCGTCCGGCAGCGAGCCGCTGTCGTTGTAGGCGGTGGTGAGCTTCTTGGTCTCGACCTTGCTGGCCTCCACGTCCGGCTGGTCGAACGGATGGATGCCGATGATCGAGCCGGCCACCGCGGTGGCGAACTCCCACGCGAAGAAGGCCTGGCCTATTTGCAGCTTGTTGGCGAGGTCGAGCTTCACCACTGGCTGCCCCGCCTTGGCGAGCGCCGCCATGGCAGAGTCTTGCGCCGGGTCGGGTGCGTCGCGTAGGCGCAGATAGGCGAACACCCGGTCGGCGCCATACACTGAGGCGTCCCCTAAGGGCTCCTGGTCCACCGGGACGATGCCGTGGCCCTGTTTGCCGGTGCTTTCGGCCAGCAATTGCTCGAGCCAGGCGCCCATGTCATAGATGCCCGGCGAGGCCACGATGGTGACCTTGTCGCGGCCCGAGACGCAGCCCACGCCCAGCACCGCGCCCAATTGCACGCCTGGGTTCTGCAGCGGCGGCGTGCCGGCAGCGCAGGCGCGCACCATCAGCGCGGTGGTGTGCAGGAACGCCTCGATGTCGAGCCCCGCCGCCGCCGCTGGCACCATGCCGAAGTTGGACAGCACGGAGTAGCGGCCGCCGATGGCCTTGTCGCCGTAGAAGATGTGGCGGAAGCCGTCCTGCTCGGCCACCTGCTGCATGTGCGAGCCCGGATCGGTGATGGCCACGAAGTGGCTGCCCGCCTTGTCCGCACCCAACGCCTTCTTCATCGCCTCGAAGAAATACGCCTTCAGGATGTTCGGCTCGAGCGTGCCGCCGGACTTGCTGGCCACGATCACCAGGGTTGTCGCCAAGGTCACCTTGTGCTCGAACGCCGCCACTTGCTGCGGGTCGGTGCTGTCCAGCACGTGGAGCTTGGGCCAGGTCTCGCGATGCCCGAACGTCTCGGCGAACACTTCCGGGCCCAGGCTCGAGCCGCCCATGCCGAGCAGCAATACGTCGGTGAAGCCGGCTGCCTGCACATCCTTTTGGAACGCGATCAGCGCGGGGAGATCGGCAGTGCGGTCGGCCACGATGTCGAGCCAGGCGAGCCACTTGCCTTCGTCCGCACCCGTCCACACCGACGCGTCGCGCGCCCACAGATCGCGCAACTTGCCGGCGCTGCGCCATTCGTCGATCGCCTGTTCCACCGCGCCCGCCATCGGCTCCGGCAGGGTGGACGTCACCGTCGCCAGCGTGTCGCCGAGCATTTTGGTGCGCTTGGCCGCCACCGCGCCCAGCAGGTCATCGGCCGCCTTGGCGAACTGCTTGACGCCGTCTTCCACCAGCGCGTGGGTCACGCCGTCAAGGTCGAGCCCGTGATGCTGCGCCATCAGCAGGATTTCCCGGGCGCCGTCCACGTCCTCCACCAGCGCGTCCTTCAGCTTGCCATGGTCGCGGAACGCGTCCATCGTCGCCGGCGGCATGGTGTTGACGGTGCCGTGTCCGATCAGCTCCTCGACATACAGCGTGTCTTTATACGCCTTGTCCTTGGTGCCGGTGCTAGCCCACAGCAGGCGCTGCGGCATCGCGCCAGCGGCGGCCAGGGCCTTCCAGCGCTCGCTGCCGGTCAGGCTGAGGTAATGCTGGTAAGCGAGTTTGGCGTTCGCGATCGCCACCTTGCCGCGGATGCGCTTGAGGTCGGCCATGTCGGCGCCGCCGGCCGCCACGCGCTCGTCGATCTTCTTGTCGATTTGCGCGTCGATGCGGCTGACGAAGAAGCTGGCGACGCTCGCCACTCGGCTGACGTCCCCGCCCTGCGACTTGAAGTGCTCGAGCCCGGCGATGAACGCTTCCGCCACGTCCTTGTAGGCCTGCTGGCTGAACAGCAGCGTGACGTTGATGTTCATGCCCTCGCCGATGAGGGTGCGGATGGCGGGGGTGCCCTGGTCGGTGCCGGGCACCTTCACCATCAGATTGGGCCGCTCCACCATCTTCCAGAGCCGCCGCGCTTCCGCGACCGTGTCGTCGGTGCGCAGCGCGAGATAGGGCGAAACTTCGAGCGACACGTAGCCATCCATGCCGTGCGTCGCGTCATACACCGGGCGCAACAGGTCGGCCGCGTGCTGGATGTCCTGGATCGCCAGCGTCTCGTAGATAGTTTGCGCGTCCACGTCGCCCTTGGCCGCCAGCTCCTTGAACCCGGCGTCGTAGTTCTCGCCGTGGCCCATCGCCTTCTCGAAGATGGACGGGTTGGAGGTCATGCCCTTCAGCCCGTCCTCGGCGATCATCTTCTGCAAGGTGCCGTCGGCGAGGAACTTGCGCTCGATGAAGTCCAGCCACGGCGACTGGCCGTATTGCTCCAGCGCCTTCAGCGGATTACCGGCCTGCGCCTCGGTTTGCATGTCCATGGTAACAGCCCCTTATTTCGTGCGCTTGGCTTGCGTGCGGGCCGCGTCGATCACGGCCTCCTTGGTGAACCCGAACTTGGTGAGCAGCGCCGGCAGCGGGGCCGAGGCGCCGAAGCTGTGCATCCCGATCACCGCGCCGCCCCAGCCGACATAGCGGTCCCAGCCGATGGTGGCGGCCTGCTCCACCGCGACCCGGCCGTGCACGCCGGTGGGCAGCACTTGCTCGCGGTAGGCCTCGTCCTGCGCCTCGAAGATTTCCCACGACGGCATGGAGACCACGCGCGCCTTGATGCCCTCTTCGGTGAGCGTCTGGTAGGCCACCATGCAGAGCGAGATTTCGCTGCCGGTGCCTATCAGGATCACGTCGGGGGTGCCGTCGCAATCGGCCAGAACGTAGGCGCCTTTGGCGACGCCGGACGCGGAGGCATACTTCTCGCGGTCGATGGTCGGCAGCGCCTGGCGGCTGAGGATCAGCGCGGCAGGGCGATCGTGCAGGTGCATGACATACCGCCATGCCTCGGCCACCTCGTTGGCGTCGCAAGGGCGCAGCACGATCATGCCGGGGATGGCGCGCAGGGCGACGATCTGCTCGATCGGCTGGTGGGTCGGGCCGTCCTCGCCCACGCCGATGCTGTCATGGGTGAAGATGTAGATCACCGGCAGCTCCATGATTGCGGAGAGCCGGATCGGCGCCTTCATGTAGTCGGAAAAGATCAGGAAGCCGCTGCCATAGGCGCGGATGCCGGAGAGCGCGATGCCGTTGACCACCGAGCCCATGGCGTGTTCGCGGATGCCGAAATGGAAGTTGCGGCCGCCGTAATTGTCCGCCTCGAAGCTGCCGGCGCCCTCGAAGGTGAGGTTGGACTTGGTGGACGGCGCCAGGTCCGCGGCGCCGCCCATCAGCCAAGGCACGTGCTTGGCGATGGCGTTCAGCACCTTCTGCGAGGAATCCCGCGAGGCGATGCCCTTGGCGTCGGCCGGGAAGCTGGGGATCTCGGTGTCCCAGCCCTCCGGCAGTTCGTGATGGTCGATCATGTCGATCTCGCGGGCGAGTTCGGGGAACTGCTCACGGTAGCGGGTGAGCAGGTCCATCCACTCCTGGCGGGCGGCAGCGCCGCGGGCGCCCATCACCTCGGAGAAGCGCTCCTGCACGCCGGCCGGCACCAGGAACTGCGCGTCTTCCGGCCAGCCGTAGCTGCGCTTGGCGCCGCGGATTTCCTCCTCGCCGAGGGGTTCGCCATGCGCCTCGCGGGTGCCGGCCTTCTTCGGTGCGCCGAACCCGATTACGCTATGCACCACGATGATGGTCGGGCGGCTGGTCTCGGCCTTCGCGGCGTCGATCGCTGCGGCCACCGCGGCAGTGTCGTTGGCGTCGGCCACATGCAGCGCATGCCAGCCCATCGCCGACAGCCGCGCGCCCACGTCGTCGCCATAGGCCAGCGAGGTCGCGCCCTCGATGGTGATGTGGTTGCTGTCGTAGATCCAGGTGAGGTTGCCCAGCTTCAGGTGCCCGGCGAGCGAGGCGGCCTCGTTGGACACGCCCTCCATCATGCAGCCGTCCCCGGCCAGCGCGTAGATATGGTAGTCGAACAGGTCGAAGCCGGGGCGGTTGTAGCGGTTCGCCAGCCAGCGCTGCGCCATCGCCATGCCGACGCTGTTGGCGACGCCCTGCGCCAGCGGCCCGGTGGTGGTCTCCACCCCAGACGTCATGCCGTATTCGGGATGACCCGGCGTCACGCTCGAGAGCTGGCGGAACTGCTTGATGTCGTCCAGCGAGACGGCATACGGCCCTTTGTCGTTGTGGTCGGGGCCGGAGGACACCCGCGCCAAGTGCAGCAGGGCATACAGCAGCATCGAGGCATGGCCGACCGAGAGCACGAAGCGGTCGCGGTTGGGCCAATGCGGGTCCGCCGGGTCGTAGCGCAGCGCGTGCTGCCACAGCGTGTAGCCGACCGGCGCCATCGACATCGGCGTGCCGGGATGGCCGGACTTGGCCTTCTGCACCGCGTCCATCGCCAAGGTCCGGATGGTGTTGATCGCCAGGAGGTCGATATCGCCGCCGGGCGGGGCGGCGGCAGAGGTGGCGTTGACCGGCTGGTCCATGATCGATTCCTTCATCTAGTCAGGCCTGGCATCTCGTCAGGCCTGACATCGGGGTAGGCCTGTGCGCCTCGTCCGGCGCGGCAAGCTGCCGGTCCGGATCGTGTCGACGCCCTACGCGCGGGAAGCGCACGCCGGGACCAACGAACCGTAGCCTCAAAAGCTGCCTCTGGCTCGTAAAGCTTTTGTTTTCGTGCCGCATGGAACTCACCGCCGCTCACGACTTTGCGAGCATGGCTCAAAGCCGTCCTCTGCCCTTTGGCGAAGGCGGCAGACCATCCGATATGCGCTGCACCATGCTCGAGACACCCTATTCTGCTGCACCCCGCCGAGCCGGATTAGGTCAGCCACTCGGCCGCCTCGGCATCGCCTCCGTGGTGGGCAGCGCCCTGCTGCTGATTGCGATCTGCGCCGGGTCGATTTGGGCGGCGCAGCGGAGCGTGTCCGTGCTGCAGATGGCGCAGAGGCTGCGGCAGCAGCGCTCCGCCCTGACCGACATCCTCATCGAGGTCGAAGGCGCGGAGACCGCCCAGCGCGGCTACTTGCTCACGTCGGATGCCAGCTATCTTCCGCCGCTGCAGCATGCCCTCGAGACGACGCCAGGGCTGGTGAGCCGCCTGGCGCAGACCCGCGCAAATGACCCTCGGATGATCGAATTGCAGCAAATCATCACCGCCAAGATGGCTGAGCTGCGCCGCACCGTCGGGCTGCAGCAGTCCGGCGACGCGGCCGACGCGATGGCCATGGTCCGCACCAACGTCGGCAACGACAACATGACCACCCTGCGCAAGCTGGTCGGCGCCTTCCAGTCCGAGTTCGACCGGCGGCTGCTGCACGATGTTCGGACGGTGTTCCAGGACAACACGCTTGTGATTGCCATCGACTTGGTTGGGCTGGTCACCATCGTGCTGCTGGGCTGGCAGACCGCCCGGGCCGTGCGGGGCTACCTCTACCGGCTTGCCGAGGCCCAAGCCGTGGCCAGCAACGCCTATGCCGAGCTGGAGAGCAGCAACGAGCGGCTGGACGAGATGGTGCGGGTCCGCACCGCCGACCTCGTCGCCGCCAACGACGAGATCCAGCGCTTCGCCTACATCGTGTCGCACGACCTGCGCGCGCCCCTGGTCAACATCATGGGCTTCACCAGCGAGATGGAGCAGGCGAGCAGCGTGGTGGCGCGTTACGTCGTGACCGAGGGCGCGCCGGCCGAACTGGCACAAGCCGCCATCGAGGACATTCCCGAGGCGCTGCGCTTCATTCGCAGTTCGACCAGCAAGATGGATCGCCTCATAAATGCCATCCTGAGGCTGTCCCGTGAGGGCCGCCGGGTGCTGACGCCAGAGCCGGTGGACATGCGGGGGCTGTTCACCGGCATCGTCGACACCATGCAGCACCAGGCCGACAGCAGGAACACCAGGATCACCGTGGAAGACGTCCCAGACATCACCGCGGACCGCCTGGCGCTGGAACAGGTGTTCAGCAACCTGGTCGACAACGCGTTGAAATACTTGCGCCCAGGTGTCCCAGGGGAAATAAACATCAGCGGTTCGCGCAATGGCAACAGCGTGCTCTACCACGTGGCGGACAATGGCCGTGGCATCGCGCCGCGTGATCACGAACGTGTGTTCGAGCTGTTCCGCCGGGCTGGCGACCAGACCGTCCCGGGTGAGGGCATCGGCCTCGCCCATGTGCGCGCACTCACCCGGCGGCTTGGCGGCACGATTGATTGCAACTCGGCTCTTGACGTAGGCACAACGTTTACCGTCCGGCTGCCCGCAGTGGCCAGCGAAGCAAGGGAGATCGCGGCTTGAACGCCAACCCAGTCACCATCATGCTGATCGAGGACGATCCCGGTCATGCCCGGTTGATCGAGAAGAACGTCCGGCGCGCGGGCGTGAACAACACGATCAATCACTTCAGCGACGGCACTTCGGCGCTCGAGCACCTGTTCGGCGAGGATGCGGGCAAACGCCGGGTGCAACTGCCGATCCTGGTGCTGCTCGACCTCAACCTGCCGGACATGAGCGGGCTCGACATCCTGGTCCGCATCAAGGCCGACCCGGTGCTGCGCCGCGCCCCGGTGATCGTGCTCACCACCACGGACGACAAGCTCGAGATCCAGCGGTGCTATGACATGGGTTGCAACGTCTACATCACCAAGCCCGTCGAATATGAGAGCTTCGCCAGCGCGATCCGGCAGCTCGGCCTGTTCCTCGCCGTGATGCAGGTGCCGGAACCCCTCTGAAATCTCCCCCGTGCAGAATCTCGCCCCCACCGTCCGCGTGCTCTATGTCGATGACGACGAAGGCATTTGCCGTCTGGTCCGCCGCCATTTGGAGCGCGAGGGCTTTGCGGTGACGGTCGCGCATAACGCGGCAACGGGGCTGTCGCTGGCCCGCAACGAAGTGTTCGACGCCATCGCGCTGGACCACTACATGCCCGGCCAGGATGGGTTGGACGTACTGGCGGACCTGCTGAGCCTGCCCGCGGCGCCCCCGGTGATCTTCGTCACCGCCGCCGAGGAGCCCCGCATTGCGGTCGCTGCCCTGAAGGAAGGCGCGTTCGACTACGTGGTGAAGGACGTGCAGGGCACGTTCATGGAGTTCCTGGCCAGTTCGATCCGGCAGTCGCAGGAGCAACTCCGCTTGCGGCGGGAGCGCGAGGCGGCGCTGCAGGAGTTGCAGGAGAGCCGCAACCGGCTGGAGAAGCTGGCCAACCAGCAGGCGCTGCTGCTGCGCGAGGTCAACCACCGCATCGCCAACAGCCTGCAGTTGATCTCCTCGCTGATCGAGCTGCAGGCGCGGCGCGTGGCCGACCCGGCGGCGCGCGATATGCTCAAGCATGCGGCGGACCGGGTGGAAGCTGTGACCCTGGTGCACCGGCGGCTCTACACCAGCAACGATGTCGAAGCCGTGGCGATGGACCAGTACCTGGCGGGCCTGGTGGACGAGCTGGGCCGGCTGTCCCAGAACGACGAGCGCAACATCGCCATCACGCTGAGTGCCGAACCGATCCGGGTGAACACGGACAAGGCGGTGTCGCTCGGCCTGATCGTGAACGAGCTGGTCACCAACGCGCTGAAATATGCCTATCCCGACCGGAACGGGGATATTCGGGTGCGTTTCGGCCGTTGCGGCGAGGCCATTCAGCTTGTGGTGGAGGACGATGGCGTCGGCACCACCAGCGGTGGGGCGCCAAAGGGCAGCGGCTTAGGCACCATGATCGTGAACGCGATGGCCCGCAGCGCGAAAGCGACGGTAGAGATGGATCAAACCCACCCAGGCACGCGGGTGGTGCTCACGCTGGCGGAGTAGCGGCCGCTGGCGTCTCGCTGTTCCGCCGGGGCCCCGCCGGGGAGGGCAATCATCTGGCATCTCCCTCTCCCGTCCTTCACGGGGGGAGAGGGGCGGGGTGAGGGCTTCTTTTGGTGCTGTATCGTCCGTTCTGGCGGCTCTCGCACCCTCACCCCGGCCCTCTCCCGCCCGCGGGAGAGGGAGAAGACGTCAGATGCGATCGCCTCGGCCGATGAAATCTTCTCACTCCAGCGCGCGGGTCCAGCTTGCAACCAGGCAGGCCAGCGTGCGCTCCCAGGTGAACCCGGCGGCGTGCGCCAAGCCCGCCTGGCGCAGCGACTCACAAAGCGCCGGGTCGGTCAGCAGCCGTTCCAGCCCGGCGGTAATCGCGGCGACGTCCTCCGGGTCCACCTGCAAGGCCGCGTCGGCCGCCACCTCGCCCACCGCCGTCGTGCTGGAGGCGAGCACGGGGACGCCGGCGGCCATCGCTTCCACTACCGGCAGGCCAAACCCCTCATACAGGCTGACATAGGCGAAGACCCCGGCGCGCGCGCAGAGCGGCACCAGGTCGGCATCCGCCACGTGGCCGAGCAGCCGCACGCTGCCGTCCCGGATCGCCGCGCTGGCCTCGGGGCGGGAGAGCACGTCCCCCCAACCCTTGCCGCCCGCAATCACCAGCGGCGCCCGCGCCCGTACGTCTGACGGCAAGGCTAAGTGGGCGGCGAGCAGCCGGTCGAAATTCTTGCGCGGCTCGAGGGTGGAGATCGACAGCACGTAGCTGCGGTCCACCAGCTCGAAGCGCTGCAGCACCGCCGCCGCCGCTGCGGCGTCCACCGGGACGAACTCGGCGGCCGGGGCAAGTGGAACCACGTCCACCCGATCCGCCGCCACGCCCAGATGGCGAACCATGTCGTCCTTGGTGAATTGACTGATGGCCACGAAGCGCCGCGCCCGCCGCAAGGTGCTGGGCAGGTTGCGGTCGATCCAGTGCAGCCGCTCCGCCGGGTGCCAGCCCGGCTGGTGGTGCCAGGACAAGTCGTTGATCGTCACGACCGTGGGCAGTGCGATCGGCCGGGCAATCATGTTGGGCTCGTGATACACCAGCCGCTTGCCGCTCTCCCGCGACAACTGCCGCAGCCGGCGGTTGAGCCCGCCATGCTTGAGCCGCCGCAGCGCCTGCACGCCCGGCACCCGGCCGACTGCAACCTTCCAGGGGATCGGCACCCGCGGCATAGGCGTCGGCCCGAGCACGGCGTCCTCGAGCATGTCGACGCTGTCCACCCGCGACATTCCCTGCGGCAACAACAGGGTGAGACTGGCGATCTGGGGTGATACGCATGCCGCACGCGCGATCTCGAGCGTCATTCGCCCGACGCCGGAGCGGGTCAGCGCCAGGCTTTCCGCACCGATGAGGACGCTGAGTTGGGGGACGGGATCGAACGGCACGAAAGTCCTTGCGCGGCAGGGATGGGATCGCTTTCGGACTAGCCCCGTTTCGGCCAGAATGTAACCCGAGCAAAGTCGAAACAGGTTACGGCCGGGTTGATACTGCGCTAATCCTCGATGTGACATTCCGGCGTCACATGGCCCTCGAACGGCTGCCAATAAACCGTCTGGCCAAACAGCGGAATGCCGATATAGCCCCGCATGCGCAAACGCCCGTCTTCATCGACGCGCAATTGTATCGTGTAGCGCTTGTCGTCGTCGGGATTGGTGATGTGGCTGTTCCACACGCCGTCCTTGTCGACCGAGCCGCCTTGGATGATTTGCAGGTGGCAGCGCGACCGGCCGCGCAAGTCCAACTCGGCCGTGCCGTCCGGCCGCAGATGGGTCACGCCGATGACCGTTCCGCACAGCCCCTCGCTGCAGGCCTTGATGTCCACCACCCCATCGTGGTTCGGCGTCCACCACTCGCCAGGCACCGCGTCGGGGTTCCATGCCCCCAAGGCCGCCGGCATTGTACTCAGCAGGAGCAGCAACCCGAGGCCTGCGGGGCGGATCATCCCACCGGTTTGGGCGACATCGCGACGCGGGCAAAGGTCGACACAATGCGCCCACCCGCCCGGATCGTGCCCCGCAGCGACCCGGCGACCTTGCTCTCCCCGCCACTGCGGCAGCGATACGGCACCGGAACCTCCAGGATACGCAGCCCAGCGCGAGCGGCCTTCATTTGCATCTCGATGTTCCAGCCGTATGTCATTTCCCGCATCTGTAACGCATCCAGGCTGGCCCGGCGCATCGCCCGGAACGCACACATATCGGTGTAGCGCACGCCGTAGAGCGCCCGCATGCCGAACCCGGCCGCCCGCCCAGCCGCGACCTGGTGCCAACTCATCGACCCGGGGTCGCGTTGCCCCCGGGTTCGGGAGGCGATGACGAAATCATGCGTGCCGGCCTGGATCGGGCCGGTGAGCTGCCCCATCAGGTCGGCCCGGTCGGCGCCGTCGCCATCGAGGAACACGATGATGTCGCATTCTGGGTCGGCACCAGCGGCGGCCCGGGCGCAGGCCAGGCCGTAGCCGCGCTGACCCAGGGCCAACACCCGCGCGCCGGCCGAGGCGGCCGCCTCCTGGGTGCCGTCCGTGCTGCCGCTGTCGGCCACGATGATCTCGCGCGCCACCTCGCGGGGGATTTCCCGCACCACCGCCCCGATCGCGTCACGCTCGTTCAGCGTCGGGATGACGACGCAGACCCCAGGCATGAAGCTACAGCGACCACCTCAGGCCGCAGTTCTCGCACGGCTTGGGCGGGGTGTCGCTCAGCAGGTTCTTGCGGAAATCCTGATACAGCGGGCCGTTCCAGATGTCGCGCAGGCTCTGCTGGGTGGCGTCGCCGAGCGTGTAGTTGCTGTAGCCGCGGGCGGAGAACGGCGCGATACAGCAGGGCAGGGCGCGGCCATGCGCGGTGAAATACATCAGCGACCAAGGGCGGCGGCACGTGGCCCAGGGCGTCTCGCCGTCGTTGTTCTTGAGGCTGGTGCCGGGCTCGGTGGCGCCGGACGCGTCCAGCATCACGCCCACTTCGGCGCCGACGGCCTGCGCGGCGGCGATGGCCTGCTCCTCTTCGGCCTGGGTCTGCTCGAACAGGCTGTTCTCCGCCCGCGCCATGCCGAACCCGGCGTCGTCGAACACCAGGCGCTGCAGGTGCACTTCCTTCACCCCCATGCCAGCCGCCATGCGCACGAACTCGGGAAGCTGCTGCACCGTCTCCTTCAGCCCAGTGAGCCAAATCGAGACCTTCGGGTTGGTGGCGCCGGTGCGCGCCTGGAAGGCGGTGAACTTGCCGACGTCACGCACGATGCGGTCGAAGAAGTCCTTGCCCCGCACCGCGAGGTAGGTCGCCCGGTCCGCCGCGTCCACCGACACGCGCAGCTCGTCGAGCCCGGTGGCGACCAGCTCGGGGAATTTCTTCGGGTTCAGCAAGGTGCCGTTGGTGTTGAACAGCACGTAGATGCCGCGATCCTTCAGGTAGCGGATCATACGCGGCAGCTCCTTCACCAGCATCGGCTCGCCCACGCCATGCAGCACCACGCGGGCGATGCTGGAGAATTGGTCGACGATGGAGGTGAACAGCTCCCAGCTCATATCGGCCGGCGGCTCGAGCGTCTCGAAGGTGCGTGGACAGGTCTCGCACAGCAGGTTGCAGCGGTTGGTGGTCTCTAGATACAGGCAGACCGGGGGCGCGGCGGTCAGGTCCCGGCTCTGCACGGCCTCAAAGTAACGGCGGGGGTCCTGCAAGGCCGTTGCCGACAGTTCTGTCGCGGACAAGCCACTGGCCGACATCAGGCGTCTCCTCTCAAGTGGTGCGGCGCGGCTGGATCGTGGCGCGGCGCATCTGGAACGATTGCAGCATGTCCAGCCCAGCCAACACCAGGCAGGGGGCATAGACCAGCCATGGGAAAATGGTAATGCGGTGATAGGGGTCCTCGTAGAGCAATACGCTGGCCGCCGACAGGTAGATCACGCTGCGGAAGGGCGCAAAGCAGGCCAACAAGGCGAGCCACCCAACATACCATGGGTAATGCGGCGAAATTACGACCGTCGTCGCCGTCGCCAGCACCGCCCCGGCGCGCCCGACCGCCATGGCGCGCGCTCCCGGCGCCGCGGGCAACGGCCGGCCGAGCCCATACCATGCCGCCAAGCCGAGCAGCAGGCAGGCGCCTGCAGCGAGATACGCCACGATCGCCCAGGACGGCAGCGGACCGAACGAGCGCAACATCCGCAGCAGAGCAAAGCCGGTGCCGGTGTCGATGCCTTCCTCGGCGGCATACCCGGTCAGGAAACCCAGGATGTGCGACCCGGCGCCGACCGCGTAGGCGCCATACATCACCGCGACGATCCCAAGCGTGGCCGCCAGCATCCGCCAATCCCACCGCCGCCAAAACGCCGGGAACAGCGCCGCCGGCAGCAGCTTGCACAGGATCGCCAGCCCCAGCAGCAAGCCGGTCAGCCCGCGGCGGTTGCGCGCGATGGCCACCAAGGCGAGGGCGATGAAGCCGATGCTGGCCGCGTCGATATGGCCGTTGCCGGCGTACTCCCAGACCGGCAGCGGGTTCCAGGCATAGACCAGCACCTCCGCCGCCGGCCGCCCCGCCAGCCGCAGCAGCCAGGCCACGCAGGCAACCGCCACCACCTCGAAGCCCAGCATCACCAGCTTGACCATGGTCAGCGACGACCAGGTGGCCCCGATCGCGGCGAAGATCACCTGCGCCATCGGCGGATAGATCGTCGGCGCCTCCTCAGAGCGGTTCACGCTGGTGTAGATCTGGTCGTCGCGCAGGAACTCCAATTGCGGCGCCGCCGGCAGGTAGAGGTAGGGGTTGATCCCGTGCATCTGAACCCGCCCGTCCCAGACGTAGCGGAACAGGTCCGACGACAGGAACGGCGGCGTGGCGACGGCCATCATCCTGGTCGCGCCGAACACGAGCAGCACGATCAGCAGCGCGCGGCGCGGCGCCGGGCCGGACCGGATCAGCCACACGGCAGCGAAATACACCACACAGGCGGCCAGCTCGAACCCGAGGAACACCCAAAGCCGCTGGTCCGACCCGATGGTCGCCACCGAGCCCGGGACGTTGCAGAGCAACTCGGCGGCAACCGCGAGGAGCAGCAGCAGGCCAGCCAAACCGAAGGCACGGTTGCGTAGCGCCGGGTCCGTCCGAAGCGGGTTCACGCGGCGAGCCGGCTCCGTAAACCGAGCCGCTCCACGCACGCAGCCGTCGCGGGAGCGGCATAGCCGGGGCTGCCCGCCTCGAACTCCTGCAACAGCCGGTCCAGTGCCACGCGGTCGTCCACATCGTACCAGGCCGGTAGTTCGTCCACGGGCAGGCCGAGGCGGGCGGCGGCCGCGCGGGTCTGCGCTGCCACGCGCTCCGTGCTCCAGTCGATGCCGGCATAGAGCGCGGCGTGCGGCCGGGTCATGCCGAGCAGGTAGTAGCCGCCATCCTCGGCGGGCCCGAGCACCACCCGGTCGACCCCGCCCTGCAACGCGCGGGCCGCCCCGACCAGGCAGGCGGTGGGCAAGGTCGGACTATCGGAGTTGAGCACGCACACGGAGTTGTGACCCTGCGCAAACAGTGCCTGCGTGGCGTGCCACAGGGAGCGGCCAAAACCATGCACGTCGTCCGGCGCGTCGGTCTCGCCATTGGCCAGCACGAGCTGCGTGCCGCGGGCAAGCACGCCGTCGAACAGGTGCTCCAGGCCAGCGGGAGAATAGGCCACGTAGGGAACGATGCCCTGCAGCTCTCGTGCCGCAGACAGAATGTTCTCCGAAATGTCCCGCAGGAAGGCAGCGCTCATCTGCCGCGCCTCATCGGGCAACAGCGGTGGAGACAGTCGCGTCTTGGAATGCCCGGCCCGCGGCGCCTTGGCCATGATCGCTATCGCACAACTCATCTGGGAATCCGTCGAGAGACCGGGGCGGAGGACACCGCCCGCCGTCTAGCATGCCGGTCAATCGTGGCAAGCTTGTGGGTGGCGCGGCGGCGTTGACGCGGCAAGGGCGTGCGTTATGTCGCACTGATGACCCGCTCGCCGCGGCCGACCAGGCGACAAGGACACTCTCATAATGGACGCACCATCCAAGCTCACGGGCGCCGAACGGTTGAAGGCGGCCAGCCACGGCCTGCGCGGCGACATCGCCCAGGAAATCGAGGGCAACCCGCGCGGCGGGATCAGCGAGGCATCCTACAGCCTGCTGAAGTTCCACGGCAGCTACGAGCAGTTCGACCGCGACACGGCGACGGCCCGCAAGCAGGCCGGGCAAGACAAAGAGTGGCAGTTCATGGTGCGGGTGAAGGCGCCCGGCGGCTTCATGACCGGCGCGCAATACCTCTCGCTCGACGCCATCGCCGAACGCTACGCCAACCACACCCTCAAGATCACCTCGCGCCAGGGCATCCAGTTCCACGGCACCGTCATTGGCGACCTGAAGCCCGAAATCGCCGCCATCAACCACGCGATGATGACGACCTATGCCGCCTGCGGAGACGTGTCGCGCAACGTGATGACCACCCCGGCGCCGCGACGGGACGCCATTCATCGCCGTCTGCTGGAAGACGCGCAGATGATGTCCGCCCGCCTCATGCCGGCCAGCCGGTCCTATTACGAGATCTTCCTCGACGAGCCCGCCGACGCGGACGCGCCGCCTCCCGAGGAGCCGGTCTATGGCGCCACCTATCTGCCCCGCAAGTTCAAGATCGGCCTGATCCACAGCGCCGACAACACGATCGACGTGCTGACCAACGACCTGGGCTTCGTCGCCGTGTTCGACGGCGAGGAGCTGCAGGGCTACCAGTTCTATGTCGGCGGCGGCCAGGGCATGACCCACAACAAGCCGCGCACCTTCCCGCGCATCGCGACGGCCGCCGGGTTCGTGGGCCCGCACCAGCTCTGGCAGGCGGCGGTGGCCGTCATCGCCCTGCAGCGCGACTTCGGCGATCGCACCGACCGCCGCCGCGCCCGGCTGAAATACGTGGTGGAGGACCGCGGCGTCGGCTGGGTGCAGGACCAGCTTCGGACCACCTACGGACTGGCGATGGAGCCGCCCCGCGCGCTGCCGCCGCTGCAGGTGCCGGAGCTGCTCGGCTGGCACGAGCAGGGCGATGGGTGCTGGTGGCTCGGCGTTCCGATCCCGTCCGGCCGCATCGACGGCGCGCTTCGGGTGGCGCTGCGCGAGGCGATCGAGCGCTTCCACCTCGACCCGGTCTTCACACCGCAGCAGGACGTGCTGTTGTCCGGCGTGGCGAGCTCCGACCGGGGCGAACTCGAGGCTCTGTTGCGCCGCCATGGCGTCACCTTCGCCGAAGAGCTGACTCCACTCTTCCGCTGGGCGCTGGCCTGCACCGCCCTGCCGTTCTGCGGCCTGGCACTGACCGAGGCCGAGCGGGTGCGCGACCCGGTGGTATCCGACGTCGAGGCGGCGCTCGCCCGGCATGGCATGGACGGCGAGCGGATCAGCTTGCGCATGACCGGCTGTCCAAATGGCTGCGTTCGGCCGTACAGCGGCGATATCGGCTTGGTCGGCCGCGTTCCGGGCGAGTATGCCATCTTCGTGGGCGGCGATTTCGAAGGCACCCGGCTGTCGTTCAAGCTGCGCGAACGCGTGAAGCTGAACGACATCGGGGCGACGTTGGAGCCCCTGTTCGCGCATTGGGCGGCGCATCGCGAGGGAGGCGAGCAATTCGGCAATTTCTGCACCCGGATGGGCTTTCCGGCGCTGACGGCGTTGCTGCCGGACCACGGGACCGCGCAGATGGCGGCAGCCGACTAGGCGCTGTCTGCCTGCCGAGCTGGCGCAATGGCGCCGAGCCGGGGGAGCGCGCCGTCGCCGAGGAGGTGGCGGTCGCGCTCACGTATAACCGCGTCACCCATGCCGTGATGATGGCCACGCCGGCCGATCTGGCGGATTTTGCCGTGGGGTTCAGCCGGGCCGAGGGCATCATCGACGCGGCGTCGGACATAGCGGAACTCGAGGTGGTAGCGGCCCCGCTCGGCATCGAGCTGCGCATGTGGATCGCTCCGGAGCGCATGGCGGCGCTCGAGCAGCGACGGCGGCACATCACCGGGCCGACCGGCTGCGGGTTGTGCGGCATGGACAGCTTGGACGACGCCATGCGGCCGCCCCCGGCCGTCACGCCGGGTTTCCGCCGCTGGACGACGCGGGAGGTTGCCGCCGCTGCCGCAAGTCTCACCCCCGCGCAGCATCTCAACCACGCCACCTCCGCCGTTCACGCCGCGGGGTTCTGGCGCGATGAGTTGGTGGTCCTCCGCGAGGATGTCGGCCGGCACAACGCGCTCGACAAACTGACCGGGGCCTTGCTTCAGGCGGGCGAGGACCCGGCGAGCGGCATCTTGGTATTGACCAGCCGGGTTTCGGTGGAACTGGTGCAGAAGGCTGCCGGTGCCGGGATCGGCACCATGGTGGCCGTGTCCGCCCCCACCACGCTCGCCATCCGCACCGCCAATGCCGCCGGCATCACCCTCGCCGCCATCGCCCGCGCTGACGGGTTCGAAGTGTTCACCCACCCGGAGCGCCTCGCGCGCTGAAGGCGAGGGAAGGGTGCCCTGCGTTCCGGGCAATTGCGGAAGAGCGGCTCAGGCCGTCACGAGATTGGGTTGGAAGACCGAGTGCATGCCGGAATGCGGCGGCAAAATGTCCAGCATCTCGCCGGAGGTTTCCGCGAGGCCCAGATAGAGCAGTCCATCGGGCGCAAGTTGCCGCAGCAGCATGCCCAGAACGCGCTTGCGGGTCGGCTGGTCGAGATACATCAGGACGTTGCGGCAGAAGATGATGTCGAACTGGCCCAATGGCGCCGGGTCATCCAGCAGGTTCCACTGCCGGAACTCGCACATGGATTGCAGAATCGGCCGCACCCGCCATCCCTCCGGCTCCTGCGCAAAGTGACGCAGCAGACGCCGGATCGACAGTCCGCGCTGTACTTCATATTGCGAGTAGAGCCCCTGCCTCGCCCGCTCGATCGGGGAGAGGGCCAGGTCCGTTCCGAGGATGCTGACGCGGTTGCTATCCTCCAGGCCGCTCTCGAGCGCCGTCATGGCGATGGAATAAGCTTCTTGACCTGTCGCAGTCGCCGCCGACCAAATCCGGATCGTGGCGCCCCAGGGCCGCGCAGCGAGCACCATCGGCAGCCCGGTCGCTTGGAGATGCTCGAACGGCTTGCCGTCGCGAAAGAACAGCGTCTCGTGCGTGGCCATCGCCTCGACGAAGGCCTGCTCGAGCCGGCTGCCCGGTGTGGCCGCCAAATGGTCGGCCAGCGCGTCCAGATCGGGTAGGCCAGCTTGCCGAAGCAGCGACGCCAGGCGAGTTTCGAGCAGGTAAAGCTTTTCCTCTCCCAGCACCAAGCCGGACCGCTTGCGCAGAAGATCGGCGAGGAAAGCAAACTTCCTCATTGCGGCCGCCCCCGACGGGAGCAGCGTTGCCAGGTTTGGCAGGCGAGATGGGACAGGGTCATGCCGGACGATTACAGCAAACCGATTTGCGCGAACTTGTCCGTGAGAATGTCTTCGTCGAACGGCTTCATGATGTATTCCTGGGCGCCAGACTCCAGCGCGGACATCATCTGTTCGACTTCGTTCTCAGTCGTGCAGAACACCACGGTCGGGTTCTCCGGGCCAAACTCCGCCCGCAGCGACTTCAGGAAGGACAGGCCGTTCATGATCGGCATGTTCCAATCCAGCAGCACGCAGCACGGCAACTCGGACCGGCACTGATCGAGGGCGTCCTCGCCGTTGACAGCCTCGGCCACGAAGAAGCCATGCGCTTCCAGGATGCGTCGCGCGACCTTGCGCACGATGCGGCTATCATCGACCACGAGGCAGGTTCGCTGGGTGGCGCTCATGTTATCTCAGCCGAAAGCGAAACCAGACGCTTGAGGTCCAGCACGATCATCAACGTATTCTCCAATCGGTATAATCCGGCACTGTAGCGGGCCCACACGGACGAAAGCGTCGCCGGCGTCCGCTCGAACAAGCGCGGGTCTGGCCAGATCACCTCGCAGACTTGGTCCACCAGCAGGGCATACAGCTCGCCGTCTTGCTCGGTCACCACCGCCATCGGCTTCTTGCCGGCGGTCAAGGGCGAGAGTTGCAGCCGCCGGCGAAGATCGAGAGCCGTCACGATCCGGCCGCGCAGGTTCAGACTTCCCGCAATGTCCGGCGGTGCCAGCGGCACGCGTGCGATGGGCTGCTCGCGGAGGATGTCGCGCACCTCGGCCACAGGAACGCCGCAAAGCTGCCCTGCCAAAACCAGCGTCACAAATCCCGCTGGCTGGCCTGGTCCGCCGGAGCTGTGGGTTTGTTCTGCGGAGGATGTTCCTGCGCTCATCATGCTGCGATCCGCTTTTTTGATCCGAGCTGGCGCGCCAGTGCCGCCATCAAGCCCTCGCGATTGAACTTGCCGACATACTCGTCGAAGCCGGCTTCCTGGCCTCGCTCGATATCCTGCGGATTGAACCGCCCGCTCAGCGCGATCATTGGCACATGGGCCCAGCGGCCGCCCGACCGCACCACTTGGGCGAACGAGAGTCCGTCCATGCCAGGCATCTCGACGTCGGAAATGATGACGTCGAACAGCGGGACCTTGTCGCGATCACGCAGGGACAGCGCCATGATCGCGCTTTCTACCGCCGTGACCTGGAAGCCGGCCGCCGACAGGGTCGGCAGCAGGAGTTGCCGGAAGAAGGCGTTGTCCTCGACCACCAGCAAGCGATTGCGAGCCTCGCCGTTGCTGGTCCGGCCGACGTCCATGAACCAATCGTTCCAGCCTTGCAGCAGCCAGTGCCCGGCGTCCATCACGTCCGTCACCTGGCCGCCGACCAGCGCGGTTCCGAGCACGCCGGGCCGGCCTCCCGCCAGCTCGATGACGAGCTCTTCTTCCACCACGTCCACGATATCGTCGACCACCAAGCCCATCGAGCGGCCATGATCGGTGAACACCAACACTTGGGCGTGGGTCTGCCCCGGCGTGCTCGGGCCGCATAGCTCGATCAGCGGCATCAGCTTGTCGCGGTAGCACGTCACCAAGCGGTTTCCCGACCGCTCGATGGCGGTCAACGCCACGCTTTCGATCCGCGCGACCAGCCCGAGCGGCACCGCCATGGGGCTATCCTGCTGCGCCACCCGCACCAGCAGCATCGAACGGCGATCTCCCGTGCGCTCGAACTGTTCGCTCGAGACCTCATCCACCTTGCGCTCTCCGGCATTCGCCGCGGCGCCGATCGACCGGACCAGCCCGTTCGGGTCCAGGATCATGATCACCGAGCCGTCGCCCAAGATCGTGTTGCCGCTGAACATCGGGATGTGGCGAAGCAGGGGAGAGACCGGCTTGACCACGATCTCCTCGGTGTCGAACACCTGGTCGACGATCAGCCCGAGCGTGGTGCGGCCGACATTGATCACGACGATCGTGACCGCGTCATCACCATCCTCGAGCGGGTGCTCCGGGAGGCGAAGGATATCCTTCAAATGGATCAGAGGAAGCAGGTGATCGCGTAGCCGCAGCACCGGCGTGCCATCCACCCGCTCGATCACCAAGGCGCCGGTGCCAAGCTCGCCCCCCCGCTCGGCCCGCACCAGTTCGGACACGCAGAGCTGCGGCAAGGCAAACCGCTCGCCCTGGGCTTCGACGATGAGGGCGGAGATGATGGCCAAGGTCAGCGGTATCTTGATGGTGAACACCGTTCCCTTGCCCACCGTGCTGCGGACATCCACCGTCCCGCCGACCCGCTCGATATTGCTCTTGACCACGTCCATACCGACGCCGCGGCCGGAAAGCGCCGTGACCGACGTGGCCGTGGACAAGCCCGGATGAAAGATAAAGCGCTGCACCTGCTGGTCGGTCATGGCGACCAGTTCAGCCGCTGTCGCCAGCCCCTGCGCGAGCACCCGCTCCGCGATGCGCTTGATCGGCAGCCCGGCCCCATCGTCGGAGACTTCCACGATGATGTGGCCGCCTTCGTGATAGCTGTTGAGCGTGATCGTGCCCACGGCGGGCTTTCCGGCCGCTGCCCGGACATGCGGCGGCTCCAAGCCGTGGTCGGCGCTGTTGCGTACCATATGGGTCAGTGGATCGCGGATCAGCTCGACCAATTGGCGGTCCAGCTCCGTGTCCTGCCCCTGCATCACCAGCGTCATGGGTTTGCCGAGATCGGCCGCCAATTCCCGCACGATGCGGGGCAGCCGGCTCCAAGCATGGCGGATCGGCTGCATCCGCGTCTTCATCACGCCCTCCTGCAAGTCCGACACGATGTGGGACAGGCGCTGCAGCGGCGCGGCGAATCGGCTGTCGTCCTCGTTGCGGGAGAGCTGCATGAGCTGATTGCGGGTCAGCACCAGCTCGCTCACCAGCGTCATCAAGCTCTCGAGCACGACGACGTCCACCCGAATGCCATCCCGCGGGGCACGTGGGCTATCCGGCGGCGGCGTGACCGCTGCTGGTGGGGGCGGCGGGGGCGGGGGCGGTGGGGTTGGGGGCGCTGCGGACATGGCGGGCGCGGCTTCCGTCGCCACGGACTCGGGCGCGGCAGGTATCGCATCGATCGCGGCCGCTTCGTCCTCCGGCTCGCGCCCGGTCTGCCGCAGCACGGTCACGATGTGCTTGATCCGGTCCAAATCGGCCAGCACAGTGGTGATCAGCTCGGGTGTCGCCGTGTGCTTGCCATCGCGCACCGCGCCCAACAGCTCCTCCGCCCCGTGCGCCACCCGCTCCAGCCGGGGGAGGGACAGGAAGCCACACGTGCCCTTGATGGTGTGCACCAGACGGAAGACCACCGCCAACGTGCCAGCATCGCCGGGCTCGCGTTCGAGCTTGAGCACAGCATCGTCCAGGGCGGACAGGCTCTCCGCAGTTTCTGTCAGGAACTCGGCCAGCAGCTCGTCCATTCACCCGCTCCGATCTGGAGGGATGATCGCAGCAGAACCCCAATAGAAAGTTAAAGCGGCGCCAGCAGGATCGGCGGCACGCCCTGCGTCATCGGACCCGGCGGCATCAGCAGCGACAGCCGCAGCCCCGACGCCCTCGCCAGCAACACCGCAAGCGGCGCCTGCACCGTGCGCGGGTCATCCATGGCGACATCCGCCGGGTCGGTCATTGCGGTCAGCAGCGCGTCGGGCCAGCCTGCGCCAGGGCCTTCCACGGCCAAGATGATGTCGGTCTCGCCGATCAGCCGGATCAGACCACCGCGGGGCAGCCCCTCCGCACCGAGCAGCATGAGGTTGACCAGCATGCGGGACAGCGCTTCATCGAATGGCCCCGGACCGAGCTGGCTGACATCGGCCTGTACGCGGGACGGCAGGCCGGCTGCCAGGTCCGCCAGGTCGGCACTGCTGAGCCGGCCGCAATCGCCCCCCCAGGCCGCGCGCAGCAGCCGGAGCCGGTGCGTCATGATCTGCGCGCTCTCACTGGCCAGGGGCAGGGCCTCGGACACATAGGCCGCATCCTCGGCCGCGAGGTCCAGCGCTCCGGTGAGCGTGCCGAGCGGGCCACTCAGGTCGTGGCATAACCGGGCGCACAGCGCGTCCGCCACCCGCAGCCGATCCACGTCTTGCCCCATGCTCGCCTGGTCCATGGCTACCCGTCCGTCGCTTTCGTCGACGCTACCATGACATTGACGGTGGTTTACGAACCATTAAGCGGGGGAAGAAAAGTTTTGCCGCGGCAACCCGCGCGCCCGATCGAGATTGCACCCGCATGGACTCCTTCTCCCCAATCGAACCCGGCCAGCGCGTCCGTCATCCCCGCCAGCCCGATTGGGGGGTCGGGCAGGTGCAATCCGTGATCGGGGGCCGGGTGACGGTCAATTTCCCGCACGCAGGCAAGGTGGTGATCAACGCCGAGGTGGTCGCGCTGGATATCGTCGAGGCGGCGCCGCGGGCTGGCGAGGAGTGACCCAGGGTGGAGAGACGGGGCGCGTAGAGACGGGGCGCGGAGAGATGGGGCGCGGAGAGATGGGGCGAGGGCTTGAAGCACGCGCCGGCACCGCCGAGACTATAGGGATGCCCACAGAAGCCCACTCACCGGTCATCGACCCGTTCGGTCGAGGCATCAGCTACCTGCGCGTTTCGGTCACCGACCGCTGCGACCTACGCTGCGTCTACTGCATGACGGAGGAGATGGAGTTCCTGCCCCGCGCGGAGGTTCTCAGCCTCGAGGAGCTGGACCGTCTCTGCGGCGCCTTCATCGGCCTGGGCGTGCGCAAGCTGCGCATCACGGGTGGCGAGCCGCTGGTGCGCCGCGACGTGATGCATCTGTTTCGCGCGCTGGGCGCCCGGCTCGGCCATGGGCTCGAGGAGCTGACGCTCACCACCAACGGCACGCAACTGGTGCGGCTGGCCGAGCCGCTCTACGCAGCCGGGGTGCGCCGGGTCAATGTCAGCCTCGATACCCTGGTGGCGGAGACGTTCGCGCAAATCACCCGGCGGGGCCGGATCGAGTCGACCTTGGCCGGCATTCGGGCGGCGAAGGCGGCGGGGCTGGCGGTCAAGATCAACGCCGTGGCGCTGAAGGGCGTCAACGAGGACGAGTTCGACGGCATGCTGGAATGGTGCGGCCGCGAAGGGCTGGACCTGACGCTGATCGAGACCATGCCGATGGGGGACGTGAGTGGCCGCGCCGAGCAATACCTGCCGCTCTCGCTGGTGCGCGCCCGCCTGCGCCGCCGCTGGACGCTGACCGAGTCCGCCCATCGCAGCGGCGGGCCGGCGCGCTATTTCGACGTGGCGGAGACCGGCCGGCGGCTCGGCTTCATCACGCCCATGACGCATAACTTTTGCGAGAGCTGCAACCGCGTGCGGCTGACCTGCACCGGGACGCTGTTCATGTGCCTGGGGCAGGACGACGCGGCCGACCTGCGGGCCGTGTTGCGCAGCGGCGCGGACGACGCGGCATTGGCGGCTGCGATCCGCGAGGCGATCGCGCGCAAGCCGAAAGGGCACGACTTCATCATCGACCGCCGACGCCCCACTGCTTCGGTGGGACGGACGATGAGCCTGACCGGGGGCTAGTTCTAAGCGCCCGACAGCGAAAAGGGCTGGCACCCGTTGGCACCAGCCCTTTCCATCTTTTTAGGCGCCCCGGTTTAGGCGCCCCATTCCGAGGGCGAGCCTCGCCGCGTTAGCTGCGGGGAGTGCCCCGCCGGGACTGCGCGTAGTTGTGGTTGACAGCCTGCTGGGCGAACCAGCGATTGGCCGAATCAGCGCGAAGCTGCTGCGTGGTGCCGTTGTAGAAGCCCGGCGGCAGCGAGTTTGGCGACTGGACGGCGCCATTCTGGCCGTTCTCGGGCAGCGTGGTGTTGTCGAAGCCATAGTCGGTGCCGGCAGCGAACGCCGTGGTCGCCAGGCTCAGCATTGCGACGGTGGTGGCGACGAGAAGTTTGGAAGCCATGAGTGTGGTCCTCTTAAAAGAGGTCCGTTCTTGATGAGCGGGCCGTGTGCGTCTCGGGCGAAGTGCCACCCGACAGGTGACTAGATATTCATGTCCCGCCCAGAAACATCCGGCTGCAAACGGTATCAGCTATACGTTCCGGTATGAAATCAGCCTGTGAAAACCTGGGTCAGGCTGACCGTGCCGCTGCCCCGCGGCGCTGCCTTGGGTTGTCCAGGCCCGGGTGCCCAGCCGGTCAGCATGGCGAGCTGCAGCGTGGCCGCGGTCCGCCCGTCACGCTGCGGGAGGGTGGCGAGTGCTTGGGCAAACAGGGCGGCGGGGGGGATACGCCGGTCCCGCAGCGCCACCGCGTTGCTCTCCCCCGCGGCTCTCAGCTCATGCAGCAGCGCAAGCGGATCGGCGTAGAGCAGCGTCACCGTGTCGACATCCGCCACCGGCAGCGCGAAGCCGGCGCGCTGCAGCAGCTCGGCGCAATCCGGCAGGCCGGCGAACGGCGCCACCCGGGGGCTGGCGCCGCCGGTGAGACTGGCCTCAGCCTCGGTGAGCGCATGGCGAAGCTCGGCGAGCGTGCCCAAGGCGGGTAGGCTGGCCAGGAACAGCCCGTCCGGCCGCAGCGCCGCGCGGATTTGCACCAGCGCGCCGGGTAGGTCGTTGACCATGTGCAGCGACAGGTTGGCCACGACCAGGTCGAAGCTCGCCGGCGCAAAGGGCAGCCATTCCGGGTCACCCACCACCGCGCCGTCCAGCCGCGCCATGGCGGGGGAAAGCTCGCAGCTCGTCACCGCGAGGCCGCGGGTGCGCAGCATGGGCGCCACCACGCCGCGGCCGCCGAGATCGAGCGCGTGCGAGAACCGCCGGGTGGTGTCGTCGAGCCGGTCCAGCAGCCGGTCGGCGACATCCTGCAGCACCGGCTGCACCCGGCTCACCAAACGGGCGGCGCGGTCGCGATGCAGGCGGACGGCGCGGCGGTCGAACACGGTTTGCGTCATGCCCCCGATGTGCGATCGGGCGCGGCGGACGCCAAGGGCAAGCCGGGTCGCACGGCCAGACCATGGACGACCTGGCGTGCCAGCGGCTACACTCACACGCATGTATGGGGTGGCAGAGGCTCGAACGGCGGGCAGGCGGGCGCTGAACTTGGTGCTGCCGCCGTGCTGCCTCACCTGCGAGGCGGGTGTGGCCGCGCCGGGTCAGCTTTGTGCCGCCTGTTTTCGCGCCACTGCCTTCGTCACCGAGCCGTGCTGCCACCGCTGCGGGCGGCCGTTCGGCCATGCCAGCCTGGGCGGGTTGGCAAGTGAGTGTGGCCAATGCGCAACGTCGCCGCCCGCCTGGCGCGAGGCAAGGGCAGCGCTGCGCTACGACGAGCAGGCGAAGCGGATGATCCTGCCGCTGAAATATGGCGACCGGGTCGAAGTGGCGGTGGCGCTCGCGTGGCACATGGCGCGGGCGGGTGCGGCGCTGTTGCGGGATGCCGACGTGCTGGTGCCGGTGCCGCTGCATCGCCGCCGCCTGCTGCGCCGCCGCTACAATCAATCGGCGCTGCTCGCCTGGGCGATCGGCAGGAGCCAGGGATTGGCCGTGGTTCCCGACGCGATTTGCCGGGTTCGTGCCACCGAGGCGCTGGCCGGCAAGACCCGGCCGGAGCGTGCGGCGACCGTCGAGGGTGCGTTCGCGCTGCGGCCCGGCCGCGCCGCGGCGATCGTGGGGAGAGGCGTGCTGCTGATCGACGACGTGCTCACCACGGGGTCGACGGCGGGCGCTTGCACCGCAGTACTGATGGCCGCTGGGGCCGCCCATGTCGACCTGCTGGTGGGCGCGCGGGTGGAGTACGCGCCTGCCGACACCCCGCTGCCGTAGAGCATCACCGGATCAGGTGTGGTCACCTGACCGGTAAAGATGCTCCCAAAACACAGCTAGACCATGACCGGCGACTCTATCTGAGCCGGTCATGGTCTAGCCGCGCGGCCTTGCCTTCCGCCATGCGCGTTGCCATTGGTGGTACACGCCTGGTTGGGCGCGCATCAGGAGACGAGAAACGTGCCGCGTGTCGAGGTCTATACCCAGCCCTGGTGTCCGTTCTGCGCGCGCGCCATCAACCTGCTCAAGCGTAAAGGCGTCGCCTTCGAGGAGATCGATGCCCCGAACGGCACGGCGGCGCGCGCCACGTCCATCGAACGGTCCGGCGGGCGTACCGCCGTGCCGCAGATTTTCATCGGCGGCCAGCACGTGGGCGGCAGCGACGATCTGGCGGCCCTGGAGCGCGCCGGCAAGCTGGACGCGATGCTCGCCGCTGAAACCTCCGATCGATGATCCATTACCAGCTTCGATGCCAGGCCGAGCATGGGTTTGACGGTTGGTTTCGCGACAGTGCGGCGTTCGACGCGCAAGCGGCAGCGGGTCTGCTGTGCTGCCCGGTTTGTGGCGGCGGCCAGATCACCCGCGCCTTGATGGCGCCCGCGCTTGGCAGGCGGCGGCAGCCTCCTGCCCAAGTGGTGGTGGAAGGCCCGGCGCCAGGCCAGGTTGAGGTGCCAGCCACTGCCGTGGCGAGCGCATCGCAAGCGCCATCGACCCAGCCGGTTGCGGGCGGAGCGCTGCCCGATGCGTTGCGGGCAATGCTGCAGCGCATGCGCTCGGAGGTGGAACAGCGTTGCGAGTACGTCGGCCATGGGTTCGCCGAGGAGGCCCGGCGCATCCACAACGGCGAAACGGCAGCACGCGGGATTTATGGCGACGCGACGCCGGAAGAGGCGGAGCGTTTGGCCGAAGATGGTATCGAGATCGCCCGGATCCCCTGGGTGCCGCGCGCCGACGGATGACGCAGTCACCCGCGAGGCGGTGCTTTGCTGTGCTCCCGCAATAACGGTTCGTTTTTGTGAGTAATTCTACACACCTGCAAGCAGCACGCGGTGAAAAGCAAGACGGCCGTCCGTTAAAACAAAACACCCCTAATCACATGGATGTGAGCACTTCCTAGGGACAATCATTTTTTCGCCGGACCAATCGATTTAACGCAGGTCTCACGGCGTGTTACCGGCGCACCGGATCGTTAGGAGCTAGTAACCCGTTCATATTCAACGGTATGAATGGGGGCAAACAATGTCCGTTCCGGATGCAGATCAGCGCGACACAATGTTTGAACAGAATGTCGCCCTCGTTGATCTGGCAGAACTTGCCCTAAAATCCAATGATTACGAGAGTGTGCTGTTCGAGGGCTGCCGCATCGCGGCCGAGGCGATGAACGCCGATTTCGCCCAGATCATCGAATTGCGCCCCGATCCGCTGGTCAGCTCGGTTCGCGCGGGTTTTGGATGGCTCCCAGGCGTCGTCGGCGCTGGCGCGCAGCCGGTCGCGGCGGGTACGCTAGCCGAGCGCGTGCTGCAAACCGGGCAGGCTGCCACGTCCGACGCGATTTCCGGGCAACTGGCGTTTGCCCAGCCCGATTACCTTGCTGCCCACGGCGTGCAGACCAGCGCGGCGGTGATGCTCCGCCCCGGCCTGGAAGCGGCGACCCAGGCGGTGCTGCAGGTCGATAGCCGCAGCGCGCGGGCTTGGACCGAGCACGATATGACGACCCTGGAAGCGTGCGGCCGGTTGATGGCAGCCGCGCTGCAGCGCAAGCGGCTGGACCGCAGCGCGCAGGAGGAGACGCGGCGGCTGCGTTCGGCGCTCGAGGCCAGCGAGACCGAGAGTTCCCAGCGCGATCACGAGTTGGCCGCCGCCAACGCCCGCCTGCATGCCGAAACCCTGCAGCGACGCCAGGCGGAGGACATCCTGCGCCAGTCCCACAAGATGGAGGCGATGGGCAAGCTCACCGGCGGCGTTGCGCATGATTTCAACAATTTGCTGCAAGGCATCTGCGGCAGCCTGGAGCTGACGCGGGTGCGGATCTCGCAAGGCCGCGCTGCCGAGATCAGCAACTACATCGAGACGGCGCTCGCCTCCGCCAACCGCGCGGCGCTCCTGGCCAACCGGATGCTGACCTTCTCGCAGCGCCGGCCGTTCGAGCCGCGGCCGAGCCGGCTCAGCGACCTGGTCGCGGGCATGGAGGAGCTGTTCCGCCGCACGGTGGGGCCGATGATCCGCGTCGAGTCGCGCCATGCCAACGAACTCTGGCCCGGCCTGTGTGACCCCAACCAGATCGAAGGCGCCTTGCTCGACCTGGTGATCAATGCGCGCGACGCGATGCAGGACGGCGGCACCATCCTGATCGAGACGGCCAATGTGTTCCTGTCCAGGCCTGCCGCCACGGCGGAGGACGTGCCGCCCGGCGAATACGCGGTGCTCTCCGTCACCGATACCGGGACGGGGATGACGCAAAGCGTCCGGGCGCAGGCGTTCGACCCGTTCTTCACCACCAAGCCAACCGGGCAGGGGGCTGGGCTTGGGCTGGCGATGGTGCAGGGCCTGGTGCAGCAGGCGGGCGGCCACGTGCGGCTGCGCAGCGAAGTGGGCGAGGGGACCGACGTCCGGATCTACCTGCCGCGCTACCTTGGGCTGGTGGATGAGAGGGAACTGGCGGTTGCACCGGGCAAGACGGCCAAAAAGACGTCCGTGCTGGTGGTCGATGACGAGCCCGCGGCCCGCATGTTCGTCACGGATGTGCTGTCGGACGCTGGCTACACCGTGGTCGAGGCGCATGACAGCCGCTCCGGGCTGCACGCGCTGGAATCGGAGATCCGGATCGACCTGATGGTGACCGATGTGGGTTTGCCGGGTGGGATGAACGGGCGGCAGTTGGCCGATGCCGCACGCCAGCGCCGGCCGGGCCTGAAGGTCCTGTTCGTGACCGGCTACGAGGAAGACGACACCATCCGCAGCAACCTGTTGGATGATGGCGTTCTGGTGATGACCAAGCCGTTCGGCATGGAGGCGCTGAAGGCGACGGTCGAGGGCATCATCGGGCGGTAAGCGTTCGGCTGATGTGCAGTCGCCCATCTCTACCAAAAAGCCCTCTCCCGCTGGCGGGAGAGGGAGGTCTACTGGGATTACCGCCCGAAGGCCGCGATGTAGTTCACCCCCAAGTCCCGGCTTTGCCGCCAGCGCTGTCCCACCAGGTCGAACGTCATCCCGGCGCTGTCCGTCATCCGCAGCCCCGCATCGCGTGCCAGCCCGGCCAGTTCCGCCGGAGTGACGAACCGCCGCCACGAATGCGTGCCCCGCGGTAGCAGCCGCAGCACGTATTCCGCCCCCAACTTCGCCACCACCAACGAGCGCGCCGTCCGGTTCAGTGTCGAGACGAACACCTGCCCACCCGGCGCCGCCAGCCGCGCCAGATCCCGCATGAACGCCGCCGGGTCGCTCACGTGCTCGATCACCTCGAGCGCGGTCACGGCGCCGAACTGCCGCCCTTCCGCAACCAGCGCCGACGTCTCCGCGCGGCGATAGGCCACATCCACGCCGGCGGCTTCGGCATGTTGGCGGGCGGCGGCCAAGGCCGCCTCCGCCAGGTCGACGCCCGTCACGCGAAAGCCGCGCCGGGCCAGCGCTTCCGCCGCGAGCCCCGCCCCGCAGCCGACATCCAGCACCGTCGTGGCAGCGGGCAGATGCCGGGCGATCCAGCCCACCCGTAGCGGGTTCATCGCATGCAGCGGCCCCATTGGCCCCGCCGGGTTCCACCATTGCGCCGCCAGGGCGTCGAACTTGGCCACTTCCGCACGCTGCAGCGAAGGGCTGTGTTGCGTCGCCGCAAGGTTGTCCGGGGCGCTCATGACCGGTATGTGGTCGTGTTTCGCGGCGGCCGCAATCGGCCGGCCCATCTCCTGAGGCGGCCATGGCGCGCATAGTCATGAAGTTCGGCGGCACCTCGGTGGCCGACCTCGACCGCATCCGCAACGTGGCGCGCCGGGTGCAGCGGCAAACCGGGGCGGGGCACGAAGTGGCCGTGGTGGTTTCGGCAATGGCCGGCGTCACCAACCAGCTCGTCGGCTGGTGCCAGGCGCTCGCGCCGCTGCATGACGCGCGCGAATACGACGCCGTGGTCGCCACCGGCGAGCAGGTCACCAGCGGCCTCTTGGCCATCGCGCTGCAGGAACTGGGGGTGGACGCGCGCTCCTGGTCGGGCTGGCAAATCCCGCTCCGCACCGACGCTGCCCATGGCAAGGCGCGGATCGAGCGCATCGACGGCGCGCTGCTGCTCGCCCGCATGGCCAGCGGGCAAGTCCCCATCGTCGCCGGCTTCCAGGGCATCGGGCCGGACAACCGCGTCACCACGCTCGGCCGCGGCGGGTCGGACACCTCCGCCGTGGCCCTGGCCGCCGCCCTGCGCGCCGACCGCTGCGACATCTACACCGACGTGGACGGCATCTACACCACCGACCCGCGCATCGTTGCGAAGGCCCGCAAGCTCGATAAGATCGCCTATGAGGAAATGCTCGAGCTCGCCTCGGTGGGTGCGCGCGTGCTGCAGACGCGCAGCGTTGAATTGGCCATGAAGGAGCGGGTCCGCATCCAGGTGCTATCCTCCTTCAAGGATTCGCCGGAAGAGGGCACGGGTGGGTCCCTGGTGGTAGACGAGGACGAGATCGTGGAACAAGAAGTCGTCTCCGGCATCGCCTATTCGCGCGACGAGGCCAAAATCACTGTCCGCCGCATCCCCGACCGGCCCGGCGTCGCCGCCGCCATCTTCGGCCCGCTCACTGCCGCCAACGTGAACGTCGACATGATCGTGCAGAACGTCAGCGCCGACGGCACCACCGACCTCACCTTCACCGTCGGCCGCGCCGACCTGGCGCTCGCGCAATCCACCCTGGCCGACTCGGCGGGCGCGGTAGGCTATGCCGAGGTGCTGACCGACGCCGAGGTGGCCAAGATCAGCGTGGTCGGCGTCGGGATGCGCTCGCATGTTGGCGTGGCCAGCACCATGTTTCGCACGCTGGCCGAGAAGGGGATCAACATCCAGGTGATATCCACCAGCGAAATCAAGGTGTCGGTGCTGGTGGGTGCGGAATACACGGAGTTGGCGGTGCGGGCGCTGCACACCGCCTATGGTCTCGATGCTGTCTGAGTTGGGCCCGCCTGCCCTGAGCCAGGCCGAGACGGCAGCGGCCAGGGCGCAACTCAACCGCCTGTGGTCCGCCGGCAGGCGCTTTCTCGGCAGCCGGGTCGCCATCCTTGGCGGCGCGATGAGCTGGGTCAGCGAGCGCACCTTGGTCTCGGCCATCAGCAACGCGGGCGGCTTCGGGGTGATCGCCTGCGGTTCGATGGGTCCGGACGCGCTGGCCGCCGAGATCGCCGCCACCCAGGGCCTCACCGCCGCGCCGTTCGGCGTGAACCTCATCACCATGCACCCGCAGCTCGACGACCTGGTCCGCGTGTGCCGCGAGGCGGGGGTGAGCCACGTGGTGCTGGCGGGCGGGCTGCCCCCCACGGCGGCCGTGCGCGCGGTGAAGGACGGCGGGGCGCGGCTGATCTGCTTCGCCCCCACGCTCACCATGGCGCGCCGCCTGCTCCGCTCCGGTGCCGACGCGCTGATCATCGAGGGGTCGGAGGCGGGCGGCCATATCGGCCCGGTCTCGCTCACGGTGCTGGCGCAGGAGGTGCTGCCGCATCTGCACGAGGTGCCGGTGTTCGTGGCCGGCGGCCTGGGGCGGGGCGAGGCGATCCTGGGCTACCTCGAGATGGGCGCCGCCGGGGCGCAGCTCGGCACTCGCTTTGCCGCCGCACGCGAGTCGATCGCCCACCCGCGCTTCAAGGAGGCATTCTTCCAGGCCCGCGCCCGCGACGCCGTGGCCTCCATCCAGGTGGACGACCGCTTGCCCGTCATCCCCGTCCGCGGCCTGGCCAACGAGGGCACGCGCCGCTTCCTCCGCCTGCAGGCGCAGACCGTGACCCAGCTCGAGGCCGGCGAGATCACCCGCGACGAAGCCCAGCTCGCGGTGGAGCATTTCTGGGCCGGCGCCCTCCGCCGCGCCGTGCTGGAGGGCGATGTCGAGCAGGGATCGGTCATGATGGGCCAGTCGGTCGGCATGGTGACGCGCGAGCAGAGCATCGCCGAGATCATCGCCGAGCTGGTGGACCAGGCCGCCGCCGCCATCGCCGCCCGCTACGTCCCGGCCAAGGTGCCGCCCCCCGTTGTCTCGCCGCTCCCCGGCCGGAACGACCGCGAGCCGGTTTTCTGACCGTGTCCGGCTCGCGGAGGCTGCTGACCCGCCTTCGCGAGATGATGGCCGCCGGCGCCGCACCGCTGACCGAGATCGCCCGCCTGGTCGCCGCCGAAATGGTGGCCGAGGTCTGCTCCATCTATGTGCTGCGGCCCGGCGACGTGCTCGAACTGCTCGCCACCCAAGGCCTGCGCCCCGACGCGGTCGGCCGCACCCGGCTGCGCGTGGGCGAGGGGCTGGTCGGGCTCTCCGCCGCCACGGGGCACCCGCTCAACCTGCCCGACGCGCAGATGCATCCCGCCTTCGCCTACCGCCCGGAGACCGGGGAGGAAGCGTTTGCGTCCCTGCTGGCTGTCCCGGTCCGCCGCGGCGGCCACACGATGGGCGTGCTCGTGGTGCAGAACCGCTCCCCCCGCCGCTACGCGCCCGACGAGGTGGACGTGGTGGAAACCGTGGCGATGCTGCTGGCCGAAGCCTTGGCCGCGGCGGGCGCCACCCAGGGGGTGGAGGACTCGCTCGCCGCCACCCTGCCGCGCCGGTTCGACGCGACCTCGCTGGCGCCGGGCCTGGCGATCGGCCCGGCGGTGGCCAGCAGCCTGCAAAACCGGCCGCGCCGCTTCCTCGCGCAGGACCCGGCGGCCGAGCAGGCGCGGCTGGAGCGGGGACTGGTCGCCATGCGGCGCGACCTGGACCGGCTGATCGAGCACGGCATGCCCGACGGGGAGGAATCCCGCGAGGTGCTCGAGGCCACGCGTCTGGTGGCGGCGGACGAGGGCTGGGTGCGCCGGGTCTCGGACGCCATCCGCAGCGGTCTGACCGCCGAAGCCGCCATCGTGCGCGTCGCCAGCGAGTTGCGCGACCGCATGCGCCGCATCACCGACCCCTACCTGCGCGAGCGCCTGGCGGATTTGGAGGACCTGGCCGCCCGCCTGCTTGCCGCGCTGGACGGAGCGGCGGCGCCGGGCCCAATTCCGCCGGGCGCGATCCTGGTGGTCCGCCGCCTCGGCCCGGCGCAGCTTCTGCAATGGCAGACCAGCGGCGTCGCCGGCGTGATCATCGAGGAGGGCAGCGCCGCCGGGCACGCCGCCATCCTTGCCCGCGCGCTCGGCATCCCCGCCTTGGGCGGCGTCCGCGGCCTGGTCGATGCGATCCAGCCCGGCGACGACATCGTGCTCGACGCCGATGAGGGCCAGGCCATCCTGCGCCCGGACGTCGAGGTCCGCACCCATTATGAGCAGGCCTTGGCCGCTCGCGAGGCCCGCCGCGCCGGGTTTGGCCGCCTGCGCCTGCAGCCCAGCGAGACGGCGGACGGCATCGCGTTCTCGCTGATGATCAATGTCGGCCTGGCGCTCGAGCTCGAGCAGTTGGACGCGGTGGGTGCGGCTGGCATCGGCCTGTTCCGCACCGAGATCGCCATGCTCGCCCGCGGCGCCGTGGCCGACGTGGCCGAGCAGGCCGCGCTCTACGCCCGGGTGCTGGACGCGGCCGGCGACCGCCCGGTGCTGTTCCGCACGCTCGACCTTGGCGGCGACAAGCTGCTGCCCGACGCGCCGCCGAGCGAGGAGGAGAACCCGGCGATGGGCTGGCGCTCGCTGCGGGTGGCGCTGGACCGCCCGGCCCTGCTCCGGCGCCAGGTGCGTGCGCTGCTGCTGGCGGCGGGCGGGCGGCGCCTGTCGGTGATGTTCCCGATGGTGGCGACGGTGGCCGAGTTCCGCGCCGCCCGTGGGTTGTTGTATGCCGAAGCCGCCCGCGTCCGCCCCGCGCCCAGCAGCATCGAGGTCGGCACCATGCTCGAAGTGCCGGCCCTGATCTGGCAGTTGCCCGCGTTGCTGCGGGAGTGCCAATTCCTCTCGATCGGCTCCAACGACCTGATGCAGTTCCTGTTCGCCGCCGACCGCGGCACCCCCGCTCTGGCCGGTCGCTACGACCTGATCTCGCCCCCCGTGCTGGACATCCTGGACGAGGTGCGCCGGCAAACCATGCAGGCCGGGGCGTCGCTGTCCGTGTGCGGCGAGGCCGCGTCCCGTCCGTTGGAGGCGCTGACCTTGGCGGCACTCGGCATCACCAGCCTGTCGATGCCGGCCTCGAGCCTGCTCACGGTAAAGGGGCTGCTGCGCTCGGTGGACCTGTCGGCGTTCCGCTCCGTGCTCGCCGCGCAACGCTGCAATGCGGCCGGGGAAGCCAGCCTGCGCGAGCCCGTCGCTGCCTGGGCCCGCGAGCACGGGCTGGATGTGTGAGCCCAAACTGCCTCCCTCACCCAACCCTCTCCCAAAGGGAGAGGGCTTGCTAAGCGTCTCTGGGCCCAAAGGCACCCGCCCAATTGGCAATTGGCAGCAACCGGTCTACATCCGACGCCACGAGACCCGGCTCAAACTGGCCCACGGAGGCACGCTTGCTGCCACTGACCGTTGCATCCACTCACCTGCTCAGCGTCCTCGAGGCCAAGCGGCCATGATGTCCTATGTCGACCCGGAGGGTGTCGCCCCGGCGAGCGGCGCCGCGCGCGTGGGCGCCGACTTCCGCAACGCGCGGGAGCGGCTCGGCTGGGCGGTGCCCGATATCGCGGCCTCGCTGCGCATCCGCGCGCCCTATCTCGACGCCATCGAGGAAGGCAAGCTCGGCAGCCTGCCGGGCAACGCCTACGCCATGGGGTTCGTGCGTACCTACGCCACCGCGCTGGGGCTCGACCCGGACGAGATGGCGCGCCGCTTCCGGGCCGAAGCGCAGGACGTGAACCGCAAGGTCGAGCTCACCTTCCCGGCGCCCGTGCCGCAGCGCGGCGTGCCAGCGGGTGCGGTGGTGCTGCTTGGCCTGCTGATCGCTGGCGTGGCCTATGTCGGCTGGTATCGCTACTCCGACGGCGGCCCGCGCGTGGCCCAGGTGTCGTCGCCGCCGCCCGACCGGCTGGCGGCGCTCGTGGCTCCCACGCCATCGCCGCAGGTCGCCTCCGTCCTGCCGCCGCCGCAACCCGCCGGCCCAGCCTCGCCCACACCCGCGCCCGTCACGGCGCCGACGCCGGTTCCCGTGCCGGTCGCCATCGCGCCGCCCGCACCCTCGCCGCCGCCCGCCGCGATCACGACCCGGCTGATGCTGCGGGCGAAATCCGGCGGCTGGGTCCAGGTGCGCGAGAAGCAGGGCCAGGTCCTGCTCAACCGCGTGATGCGACCCGGCGAGACCTGGCCGGTGCCGATGAAGCCGCAACTCCTGCTCACCACCAGCAACGCCGGCGCCATGGAACTGCTGGTGGATGGCGTCGCCGCCCCCGCGCTCGGCCCTATGGGCGCCATGCGGCGGGACATCCCGCTCGACCCCGACCAGATCAAGGCCGGCAAGACCGCCCCCACTCCCCCGCCCGCTCAGCCCTCGCCCGCTCAGCCGCAATAAGCCGGGCACATCGGAGCCAATTCGGATGAATTATCGCGCCTACCAGCAGATCGAGCGCCGCAAGTCCCGCACCATCCATGTCGGGTCCGTGCCGGTCGGCGGCGACTCTCCCGTCACGGTGCAGACCATGACCAACACGCTGACCACCGACGTGGCCGCGACCGTGGCGCAGATCCGCCGCTCGGAGAAGGCGGGGGTGGACATCGTCCGCGTGTCCTGCCCCGACCAGGAGAGCGCGCTGGCGCTGAAGGACATCGTCGCCCAGGTGACCGTGCCCGTCGTGGCCGACATTCACTTCCACTACAAGCGCGCCATCGAGGCGGCCCAGAGCGGCGCCGCCTGCCTGCGCATCAACCCGGGCAACATCGGCAGCCCGGAGCGGGTGCGCGAGGTGATCCGCGCCGCGCGTGACCACGGCTGCTCCATGCGCATCGGCGTCAACGCCGGCAGCCTCGAGCGCCACCTGCTGGAGAAATACGGCGAGCCCAATCCGGAGGCCCTGGTCGAGAGCGCGCTGGAACACGCCAAGATCCTGCAGGACAACGACTTCCACGAGTTCAAGATCAGCGTGAAGGCGTCCGACGTGTTCCTCGCCGTGGCCGCCTACCAGCAGCTCGCCGAGGTGTGCGACCACCCGCTGCATATCGGCATCACCGAAGCCGGGTCGAAGCGGGCGGGGACGGTGAAGAGTTCGATCGGCCTGGGCTCGCTGCTCTGGGCCGGCATCGGCGACACGCTGCGGGTGTCGCTGTCGGCCGAGCCCGAGGAGGAGGTCCTGGTCGGGTGGGACATCCTGAAGTCGCTCGGCGTCCGCCATCGCGGCGTGAAGATCATCTCCTGCCCGTCCTGCGCGCGGCAGGGCTTCAACGTGATCCAGACCGTCAGCACCTTGGAGGAGCGCCTCGCCCATATCGAGACCCCGATCACGCTCTCCATCATCGGTTGCGTGGTGAACGGGCCCGGCGAGGCGCTGATGACCGACCTCGGCGTCACCGGCGGCGGCGACGGCAAGCACATGGTGTATGCCGCCGGCAAGCAAGACCACCGGATGGATGGCGCCTCCATGGTGGACCACATTGTGGACCTGGTGGAGGCTAAGGTGGCGGCGCTGCAGGCAGCCCCGGCCAAGGTCGCGGCCGAGTAGGACGCCCGGCGCGGGTTAGTGCCGCTCGGCGAAGTCGACGGCGCGCCAATGGATGGTCTGCCGCATCGCCAACAGGTCGGGCAGCGCCGTCGCACGGTCCCGCGTTAGATCAGCCAGCATGGAGATGCCAGTGTCGAACGCGGCTCGCTTGGCCAGAGCCAGGGATGGCTCCCGCCCCGTGACCGGCGATCCGTCTCCGTCCCAAAGCTCGGCCGCCGGCCATACCATCCATTCCCATTCGCTCGTCAGCGCCAGCCGTTCGACGACCAGCCGAACCAGCACGAGTTGGTTCAATGAGAGCACCGCCTGGTGGAACGCCCCGTCGTCGGTTTGGAAAACGTCGAGCATAGTTCCCCCAATTCACGGCTTTGAATGCTAAACAGGACGGTATCACTGTCATAAAACGGAGCGGAAGCCGGGACCGTGGAGAGTTTTTGTCCGGGAGTTGCCGGACACGCCAGCCTAGCTGTCGTTCAGCCAACCCTTGTCCATCGCATAGCGCACCACGTCCACGCGGCTGCGGAAGCCGAGTTTCTCCATCGCCCGGGCCTTGTAGGTCTCGACCGTCTTGATCCCGAGCGTCAAATCCGCCGCGATGGCCTTGTTGCTGTGGCCCAGCGCCGTCAGCCGCAGCACATCGAGCTCCCGATCGCTCAAATCCGCCGGGGCGGTCAGGATCGTGTCGTTCGAGCGCCGCTTGGTGGTCTCCACGATCATGCCCGCAATCATCGGGTCGAAATAGGCGCCGCCCCCGTCCACGATGCGGATCGCCCGCACCAGGTCGTCGGCCGCCGAGCGTTTGAGCACGTAGCCGCCCATGCCGACTTCCAGCAGTTGGCGCAAATAGGCGGTTTCCTCGTGCACCGTCAGCGCGATGATCTTGCAGGCGGACCGGGCGGCGCGCAGCCGGCGAGCCACCGCAATCCCGTTCAAACCCGGCATCGACATGTCGAGCACGGCGATATGCGGCCGCAGCTCGAGCGCCATCGCCAGCGCCTCGAACCCGTTGCACGCCTCGCCCGTCACTTCGATGTCCGGCGCCACGGCGATCAGCGCCTTGATTCCCTCGAGCACGATCGGGTGGTCGTCAGCCAGCAACAGGCGGATCATCTTCAATCGCTGCTTCCCGCACAACAGGCCGGCACATCGATGAACAACGTGGCGCCGTGGCCCGGGGAAGACTCGATCTCGAGCGACCCGCCGACCAGCGACAAACGTTCCCGCATCCCCAGCAGGCCCAGCCGCTCGCCTGGCTGTCCGGCCTTGGCTTCGTCCCAGACGAACCCTTTCCCGTCGTCTTCAACGATGACGCGGGCGCGCCGCGGGCTGATCTCGACCACGATATCGGCCCGCGACGCCCCGGCGTGCTTGATGATGTTGGTCACGGCCTCCTGCACCACGCGGTAGAGCGTGGCTTCCACGGCATCGCTCGGGCGGATTTCGGAGGGCCGGATGTGCAAGTCGATCTGCAGCCCGGAGCGGCGCGAGGTGGTTTCCACGAAGCTGCGCAGCGCCGTCTCCAGGCCGAGCTCGTCGAGCCCCGCCGGCCGCAGCTCCCAGGCCAGCCGCCCAATCTCCACGCTCACCGCCGTGGCGGTGGTCTTCAGCCGCCCCACCTGCTCCCGCACCCCGTCAGGTTCGGCGGCCCGGCGCAGGATGCCGTCCAACCCCATGTGCAGCACGGCGACATGCTGCCCGAGGCTGTCGTGCAGCTCCCGGGCGAAATGTTTTCGCTCGGCCTCTTGCCGCTCCACCGTGTCGCGCAGCACGGCGCCCAGGTCGGTTTCCGCCCTGGCGCGGCGCTGCGCCTCCTCGGTCAGCTCGTTGGTGCGCTGCAGCAGCAGGCCGATCGCATCCGCCTCGCGCCGCGAGTGCCGGGTCACGGCCAGCGCCAACAGGCTGAGCGCGCCGCCCGCGAGCAGGAAAAACACGCCGTCGCGCATGGCGTTCGCGCGCCACCGCGCCAGCACGCGCGACATCAGCACCGCGTTGGCGACGTAGACGGGAAAGCCGGAGACCTTGCGATAGGCGATCAGCCGCTTCTTGCCGTCCAGCCCGGAGAAGCTGATCAGGCTACCGCGCTCCGCACTCTTGGTGGCTGCGAGCAGGCGTTTGCCGACGCTGGCCGTCGCCAGATCCTGCCAACTAGGTGGGTTGCGCGCCAGCAGCTTGCCGTCGGCACGGAACATCAGCGTGATGTCGTTCGGAGCGCCGCGTTTCCAGAAGTCGGTGAAGAAGGACGCGCGGGTGGAAATCACCACCAGGCCGCCAAACGAGCCGTCCGGCATGGTCCGCCGCCGGGCGACGTTCAGGTAGTCCACGCCGCCGGGTTGCAGGTACTGTCCGATGATCGAGGTTTCGGCGTTCCCGTCCTGAGCGTTCCGTAGCGAGGTCGAAATGGCGAGCGAATCGTCCTGAGTGTCGCCGCTCAGCGTGGTCAGCCGCAGCTTGCCCTCGGGATCGATCATCGAGACGCCGCCGATCCACGGGTAGCGGCTGATCAAGCGGGTCAGATAGGGGAGCAGCGTGGTGGATTGCTCGATCTGGTTCCAACCGGCGCCGTAGACATGCTCGTCCAGCAACGCCGCCACGAGTTGATAGGTCTCGAACGTGGTGGCGGCGTGCTGCTCGAACAGGCCGGCGAGGTTGCCGACGTCGCGCTCCGCCTGGCTGATGGCCGACTCCCTGTCCCCCACCACCTTGAACAGGAACAGCGCCAGCGGAAGCACGATGCAGGCCAGCAGCAACGAGGCATTCAGCGTGGGCCAGGCTGGCCGGCGCGGGCGAGGCTCGCGACCCTGGGCCGGCTTGCCGCCGTGGCGTGCAAGCGACGCGGCGTCCCATCCCGCCAGGGACGGGAAGGACATGTTGGCCAGCACTGTCTCGCCGGCATCGCCGTCGCGCCACATGGCAGGGGTCCGATCGCTTCGCGGGCCGCGCTCAGCTCGCTTGGAACGTGGTTATAATGGTTTGCATACCATTGTGGAACCTCCAAGCTGAGATGCTTCGTCTCAGTCCTGTGACAAAGCGCCGAACGAGAGGATTGATGGGACAGGACCGGCCTGAGCGCCCGCTCGGACCGCATGCTGGCCATCCTGACGGCGGCTCACCCTAATACCAGCCGTGCTTCTCCCAGAACTGCGCGGCATTGTCCGCCGTCTGGTAACGCTGTTGGATGTAGCGGATGCCGCCCTGCGCCTCCTCCACCGGGTCCCCAAACGACTGCGCGCCGTGCGGATTGAGGTGGTAGCTGGCGCGGGTGAGCTGAAACAGTCCGCGCGCGCTATCCGTGTGGTTGCTGGCACCGACCTGGCCGTTCGACTCCTGCCCGACGATGAATTGCAGCGGCTCCTGCCAAGTCGTCGGCACGCCCTCCTTGGACATGGCGGTCTGCAACGCGCCCGTCACCTCGGGGGGCAGGGCTGCCCGGGCCGCGTGGCGGTGCGACGCGCCCGCCACCAGCGTGGTGAAGCTGTGGCCGTGGTGGTGCGCAGCGTGCCGCCCGCCGTGATGCGCCCCATGAGGCCGTTCCGTTGCGGCGGGCGCCGCGGCACCGGCGGGTTTCGGGCTTTCCGTCGTCATGCTTGCCTTTCCATGGTGCGGGAACCGGGGCGCAGGCCCGACTCGCCAGTCCGTCTCGAGCCGATCCTTCCGTGATCGTTGCAGCAGGCCATGCCGCATGATCGGCGATGAGAGTTAACGCCGTCTTACCCGGCGGGCCGGTCCCGCGCCTGCCGCACCGATCGCGCGAGATCGGTCCAGGCCGGCTTGTCCGGTGCGAACCGTGCGCGCAAGTAGCCCGCCAGCTCGCCCACCTGCTCGTCGGTGAGGCTGTCGGCAAAGCCAGGCATCGCCCCCGCAAGCGACCCGGCGTGCGCGTCCACCCCCTGCAGGATGGCGTTGATGACGTTGGTCGGCCGGGGCGCGTGCAGGTTGGAATTCAGCGCCAGCGAGGACAGTTGGCCGCCAACCCCGGCCTCGTGGCAGGAGGCGCAGGCGCCTGCGTAGAGCCGGGCCGCCAGCCCCTCGGGCAGCGTCGCCTCCCGCGCCAAAGCGCCGCCGGGCCGGGCCAGGCTCGCGAGATAGGTGGCCATGGCCAGCATATCGGCGTCCGGCAACGGGGCGAGCGACGCCACCACCTGCGCCATCGGCCCGGCGGCGCCGCCATGCTCGGCCGCGTGACCCGTCCGCAGATAGGCGTAGAGCGCCTCCCGCGTCCAAGCCACGGGGGCGTAGGACAGCGCGTTCAGCGGCGGCGCGTCCCAGCCATCGGCCAGGCCGCCGGCAAGATGCGCCTTGCCGCCCCGTTCCGCCCCCAGCCGGTTGCGCGGACTATGGCAGGCGCTGCAATGGCCCAGCGTCTCCACCAGGTAGGCGCCGCGTTGCCATTGCGCTGAGTGCGCCGGGTCGGATGTGAAAATGCCCTGGCGGAGGAACAGCGCGTTCCAGGCGGCCATCAGCGGGCGCAGCCGGAACGGCAACGCCAGCCGCGTCTGGGGCGGGGCGGCGGCGACGGCGGGTTGCGCCATCAGGTAGGCATACAGCGCCTGCAGGTCGGCGTCGGTCGCCCCGGCGAAACTGGGGTAGGGATGCGCCGGGTAGAGCAAGTGCCCATCGCGGCTGACCCCCTGCCGCATCGCCCGCTCGAAGGCGGGATAGGACCAGGCGCCGATGCCATGCGCCGGGTCGGGCGAGATGTTGCTGGACCAAATGGAGCCGAACGGCGTGTGGATCGCCCGCCCGCCCCCGAACGAAGCCAGGTGGCAGGCGGCACAGGCCCCCGCCGCGGCCACCAGGCGTCCGTGCTCGATGGTCGCGGCGGAGAACACCGCCGGGTCCGGCTGCGCGATCGGGGCGAAGGCGGCGCGCCAAGGCAGGGCCGCCACGGCCACCGCCAGCGCCCCCGTCACCAGCCCGGCCAGCGCGCCGCGCCAGCCCCGCTTGGGCCGCGCGACCGGTTCCGGATGCAGCGCCGCGCGCACCCGTTCCGGCGTGAACGGCAGCTCTCGCAACCGCACCCCCGTGGCGTCGAAGATGGCGTTGGCGATCGCGGCCGCACTCGGGATCGACGCCGACTCCCCCGCGCCCAGCGGCGGCAGGTCCTGCCGCGGCATCAGCACCACCTCCACCGCCGGAACCTGCGGGAAGGCCAGGATCGGGTAGCCGCCCCATTCCTTGCTGGTCACCGCGGTGGTGCTGAACTGGACCTGCTCGAGCAAGGCGCGGCTGGTCGCCTGGATGACGTTGCCATGGATCTGCTGCCGCACCCCGGCCGGGTTCACCATCATGCCGGTGTCCTGCCCCGCCACCACCCGGGTGACCGCGACCTCGCCCGTCTCGGCGTTCACCGTCACGTCCGTGACCCAGGCCGACCAAGCCGCCGCCGTGCCAGGGAACGGGCCGTGCACATAGACGGCATAGGCCATGCCGCGGCCGTAGCGCAGCGCGCCCTCGCCGCCCAAGCTGCCCGGCGCTGTGTGCGCCACCCAGCCCGCCTTCGCCGCCGTCGCCTGGATCAGCTCGGCGCCGCGCGGGTCGGGCAGGTGGCGCAGGCGGTAGTCCATCGGGTCGACCCCCGCCGCCGTCGCGCACTCGTCGATCCACGACTCATGGGCGAAGCTGTTGGGCAGCGCCGCCACCCCGCGCAGCCAGGACGCGCGCACGATCGGCGCCATGTCGTGCACCGTCACGCGCAGCGCGGGGTAGTCGTAGGGCGGCACGGCGGTGCGGTCCCCCATCTGCGTGACGATCGGGACCGCGGGCACCACCCCGGTCAGCAGCAAGGCCAGGGTGGGGGCGTTGTTGGACGGAAAGCGGGTGGCGAAATCGTAGGCGACCACCGCCCCCGCCGCGTCCAGCCCGCCGCTGATGTCGATCACCTGGGCGGCGCCCTTGGGCTCCCAGGCGTGCTCCTGTTCGCGGCTGAGCTGCACCCGCACGGGCCGCCCGGTGGCGCGGGACAGCAGGGCGGCGTCGGCGGTCACGTCGTCGGCGCAGTTGCGGCCGTAGCAGCCGGCGGCTTCGTGCCGCACCACCTCGATGCAGTCCTCGGGCAGCCCCAGCAGCAAGGCGAGGTCCCGTCGCAGCGGCACCGGGTTCTGCGTGCCCGACCACACGGTCAGCCCATCCGCCCGCCAATCCGCGACGGCGCAGGAGGGGCCGATCGAGCCATGCATCTGATAAGGCCATAGATAGCTGCGCTCGAGCACCGTCGCGGCGCCCGCCAGCGCGGCCGCCACGTCGCCCCGATCCACCAGCACCCGCGGCGTGGACGGCTGGGCGCGCAACGCCGTCTCGGGCTGGTTCAGCTCGGGCAGGGGAGGGGTGGCGCGCCAGGCCACGCGGAGCTGCTTGGCGGCCTGGGCGGCGTATTCCTCCCGCTCGGCCACCACGCCCACGAAGTCCCCGATCACCACGGTGGCGACCAAGCCCGGCACGCCCGCCACCGAAGCTTCGTCCACCGCGAGTAGGCTGCGCCCCACGAAATCGCCGCTGTCCTGCCCGGCATAGGGCGGCCGCACCACCCGGCCGTGCAGCATGCCCGGCACCCGTACGTCGTGCACGTAGACGAACGCGCCGCTGGCCTTGGCGGGCAGGTCGGTGCGCGGCACGTCCTGGCCCACGATGCGGTAGTCGGCGGCGGGCTTCACCACCGCGTCCGCCGCCAGCGCCAGGTGGATGCGCTGCCCGGCGACCAACTCGCCGTAGCCGACATGCTGATTGCCGCCCGCGGCCCGCAGTACGCCGTCCTGCACCAGCAGCGCCTCCGCCGGCGCCCCGAGCCACTCGGCGGCGCGGGCGACCAGAGCGTGGCGCGCCGTCGCCGCCGCCAGCCGCAGCGGCACCGCAGCCACCTGGATGGTTTCGCTGGCGAGGGTGGGGCCCTGGTCCGGCGTCTGCCCGGTATGGCCCAGCACCATGGTGACGCGCTCGAACGGCACGTCCAGCTCTTCGGCCACGATCTGCGCCAGGGCGGTGCGGATGCCGGTGCCGAGGTCGACATGGCCGCTGAACCCGGTGACGCCGCCTTCCGCGTCGACCGCGACGAACACCTCGCCGCCCCGCAGCACCAGAAGCATGCCGCTGGCGGCGAGGAGGTCGGCGCGGCCGAGTGCGGCGGCCGTCATGCCGCCTCTCGCCCCGCCGCCCGGCGCACCGCGCGCAGGATTTCGACATGGGTGCCGCAGCGGCAGAGATTGTGCCGCAAGGCCTGGCGGATTTGCGCGTCGCTGGGCCGCGGCGTGTGGGACAGCAGGGCCTTGGCGGTCATGATCATGCCATTGAGGCAATAGCCGCATTGCGCCGCCTGCTCGAGGGTAAAGGCCTGCTGCACCGGGTCGGGCGCTGCGGCCGTGCCCAACCCCTCCAGGGTCGTCACCGCGTGCCCTTCCGCGGCGCCGGCCGGCAGCACGCAGGCGCGCCGTGCCGCCCCGTCCACCAGCACCGTGCAGGCGCCGCACTCGCCGAGGCCGCAGCCGAATTTCGGCCCGTTCAGCCCGAGATCGTTGCGCAAAACATACAGCAGCGGCGTCGCCGGCTCGGCCGCCACCGCATGCAGCCGGCCATTGACGACGAGCTGCAGCACCGTCGCGCGGGATCCAGGCGGAGCGTCCGTGAAGGTCATGTTCGAACGCTAATGTTCGCGTGCAAACATGCAAGAGTGCATGGTAGCTTGACAAGGCACACCCAATTGCAACCGGAAGGCGGTCATCCTGGACACTCCAGCCCAAGACGGCCGTATCCGCTGCGATGCCTGCCCGGTGTTCTGCTACATCCGGCCGGGCCAATCCGGCGCCTGCGACCGCTATGCCAATGACGACGGCCGCCTCGTCCGCGTCGACCCCCACGTGGTGCTGCACCGCACGCTGACCCGGGAGGGCGAGGTGGTGCCGTTCAGCGCCGAGCCATGGTGCGGCCAATTGCTCGGCCAAACCGAGGCGTTCGTCACCGCAATCGGCGCCGGCACCACCTATCCCGACTACAAACCCGCCCCGTTCATCGTCTCCTCGGTGGTGGACGGCGTGGACATGGTCACCGTCGTGACCGAAGGCATTTTCAGCTACTGCGGCGTGAAGGTGAAGATCGACACCGACCGCTTCATCGGCCCCGAAGCGGCGCCGGTGCGCGCGCGCGGCGAGGCGGTCGGCCACGTCACCACGGCGGAATACGGCTCCCAGATGCTTTCGCTCGGCGGCGTGCACCATCTCACCGGCGGCTCCAAGTCGGAAGGCCGCGTCACCTGCGAGACACTGCTAGCGCTGTGCAACGGCGACGCGGTGGAGCTCGAGGTGGACGGCGGCACCACCGCGACCATCCAGGCGGGGCAGCCACCCGTGGTCGGCGGCGAGCGCGAGGAGCGGATGCGCGTCGGCTGCGGCTCGGCCGCCATCGGCATGTTCGCCAAGCAGTGGGTCGGCCGGGTCGACGAGGTGGTGGTGGTGGACGACCACATCACCGGCGTGCTGTCCGAGCATCCCGCTGGCAAGCTGCTCGGCATGGCCGACACGGGCATCCGCCTGCGCGGCCGCCGCTCGACGCCGGGCCGGTATTTTGGCGTGGCAGACCCGGGGGTGGGCTGGGGCGGCACCGCCATCGCCAACCCGCTGGACATCCTCGAGCCGTTCCGTCCGCCCGCCGCGCGCCCTGGCCTGACTATTCTCATGACCTCCACCACGGGCGAGCACCACGCCTATTTCGTGCTGGACGACGCGCTGCGCCCGGTCGAGCAGCCCATCCCGCCCAGCCTGCTCGCCACGGTCGACCTGTTGCGGGAGAACTGCGAGCCCGCGCTCACCAGCGTGCTGTTCATGGCCGGCGCCGGCGGTTCGCTGCGGTCGGGGGTCACGGAAAACCCGGTGCGGCTGACCCGCTCGGTGCGCCAGGCGCTCACCCGCGTCACCTGCGGCGGCGCACCCGTATCGGTGTGGCCCGGCGGCGGCATCACCTTCATCGTCGACGTCAGCCGCATGCCGGCCGCCTCGTTCGGCTCCGTTCCCACCCCCGCCCTGGTCGCCCCGATCGAGTTCACCTTGCGCCTGTCCGATTACGCGGCGCTGGGCGGCCATCTCGACCATGTCCGCCCGGTCGAAGAGGTGCTGGCGGCGGCGCAGCGCGTGCTGCCCCATGCCGACAATCCCTGGCCGTTGCGGCGGCTCAGCCGGTGACGGGCCCCCAAACCGGACCGCAAGCAGCCCTGCTCCCGGGCGGGCGGCTGCACCTGCAGCACGGCCCGATCGACCTCGTCATCACAGCCGAAGGCCCGCCCGGGGCGCGCGAGGCTGCTTTCGCCGCTGCCTGGGGGCGGTTTGCCTCGGTGCTCGGCGAGCTTTGTGCCGAACTGGGCGCCTTGCGCAGCCCGGCCGGCGTGTGCGTCACCGGCGTGGTGGCGCGCCGGATGGCCGCCGCCGTGCTGCCCCACGCGGCCCGCTTCATCACGCCCATGGCCGCGGTGGCCGGCGCCGTCGCCGACGAAATCCTCGCCGCGATGCTGCAAGCCGCGCCGTTGCGCCGCGCCGCGGTGAACAACGGCGGCGACATCGCGCTGCATCTGTCTCCCGGGGAAAGCCTACGCATCGGCCTGGTCGACCGCCCCGACCGCCCCAGCCTGTTCGCCGCTGCCACGGTGCGGGCGAGCGACGGCGTGCGCGGCGTGGCCACCAGCGGCTGGCGCGGCCGCAGCGTCTCCCTCGGCATTGCCGACGCCGTGACCGTGCTGGCCGCCGACGCCGCCACCGCCGACGCCGCCGCGACCATGATCGCCAACGCCGTCGACCTGCCGGGCCACCCCGGCATCGAGCGCGCCCCCGCGTGGGACCTGCAACCCGAGCACGACCTGGGGCCGCGATTGGTCACCCGCGCTGTGCCATCCTTGTTACCCGGCGAAGCTGCGGCGGCGCTGGCTTTTGGCCTGGCGGAGGCCGAGCGTATGCGCCAGAACGGCCTTATCCTTGGCGCGGCGCTGCACTGCGCCGGGGTGACCCGCATCGCAGCCCACCCGGCATTGCTGCAGGAGGAACCCGCTCATGCCTGAGCTGCGCGCTGCCATTCGCAAGATCGTGGTCGTGGTCGAGGAGACCCACACCGAGATGGGCCAACCCGTGTCGCCGCCCACGCGCCGGGCCGCCGCCATGGCGGTGATCGAGAACCCGTTCGCCGGCCGCTACGTGGAGGACGTGTCGCCCCTGTTCGCGGTCGGCGAAGAACTGGGCCGCCTGCTCGCCGAGCGCGCCGTGGCCGCCCTGGGCATCGAGGGCGCGGCGGTGCAGAGCTACGGCAAGGCCGCCGCGGTGGGCGAGGACGGCGAGCTGGAGCATGCCGCCGCCATCCTGCACCCGAAACTGGGCGCGCCCGTCCGCCAGGTGCTGAGCCGCGGCGCCGCGCTCATCCCCTCCTCGAAGAAGCGCGGCGGACCCGGCGTCGCCTTCGACATCCCGCTCGGCCACAAGGACGCCGCCTTCGTCCGCAGCCACTTCGACGGCATGGAGGTCCGCATCGCCGACGCCCCCCGCGCCGGCGAGATCGTGGTCGCGGTGGCGGTGACCGATTCCGGCCGCCCCTTGCCGCGCGTGGGGGGGCTCGCCGCCGCGGACGCGAAGGGCGAGGACGGCTTGCGGTGACCGCCATGCTGGTTGCTGCCGACCGCTATGTTCTGGACGAGCAGGTCGGCTTCATCCTGCGGCAAGTTTGGCAGCGCCATGCCGCCCTGTTCGCCGCAGGCATCGGCGCCGACCTCACGCCCACGCAATGGGCGGCGCTGGCCAAGCTGCACGAGGTGGGGCCGCTGTCGCAGAACCTGCTGGGCCGCCACACCGCGATGGACGCCGCGACGATCAAGGGTGTGGTCGACCGCCTGGTCCGCCGCGCCCTGGTGGCCACCGAGCCCGACGCCGAGGATGCGCGCCGGCTCATGGTGGCGCTGACGGCGGCCGGCCGCGCGCTGGTGGAGGAACTGGCGCCGCACGCCCACGAGATCACCGCGGACACCCTGTCGCCTCTCTCAGCGTCCGAGAGTGTGACGCTGCTGCGATTGCTGACCCGGCTCCGCTAGGAGAAACTTTCTCCCTCTTCCGCGGGCGGGAGAGGGTCGGGGTGAGGGTGCGAGGCCCTGACTCGAAGGCGCAAGGGCTTGATGAGGCTCGAATCACCCCTGCTGCATGGTCTTGGCAGAGTGTTCGGCCACTCCCGTGACCAACGCGTCGAAACGGCCCTGCGCTTCGGCGAAACGCAGCATGCCGACTCCCTCGACCAGGATTTCGCGCGGCGTCGGGGTGCGGGCGAACAGCGCCATCACCTCGTCCGCAAACTCGTCCAAAGGCTGATAGCCGGGCCGGCTTTCCTGCCCCGGCGTGAGCTCCGTCTGCACTCCCGGCGGCGCCAGCTCGATCACCTCGACCCGGCCCTTCAACACCTCGCGCATCGACACGCTGTAGGAGTGGACCGCCGCTTTGGTCGCGCTGTAGGTCGGCGTGAACACCAGCGGCACGAAAGCCAGCCCCGACGTCACGTTGATGATGGCGGATCCAGGCTGATCGGCCAGGTGGTCGATCAGCGCGTTGGTCATCCGGATCGGGCCCAGCAGGTTGGTGCTGATCGTCGCCTCCGCATTGGCCAGGTCGCGCGACCGGTCCAACGTCTCCAGGCGCATGATGCCGGCATTGTTCACCAGCACGTTGAGCGCGGGATGCGCCGCCAGCAGCCGCCGCGCGAAATCCGCCACGCCATCCGCGCTGTCGATGTCCAGAACGAGCGCATGCATGTTCGGCCGGCCCGCGCAAGCCGTCTGCAGCGCCTCGCGCCGGCGCCCGGCCACGATCACGGTATTGCCGAGATCGTGGAAGCGATGCGCCAGCGCCTGCCCGATGCCCGAGCCGCCCCCGGTGATCAGCATGGTGTTGCCACTCTGGTTCATGACCCCTGTTCCTTTCGAGACAGGCTGCATCTGGCCCGCTACATTCGCTCACAAAGAAGGCACTCGAAATATCCTGAGTTACCTCGAAGAGAGTGAGCCGATGCCAGACCTGCCGATCAGCAACGCAACGATCGCCGACCAGCATCGCGGCCAGCACTCGGCCCAACAGGCGCCATTGTGCCAGCCGGACCCGAAGGTCGAGGCGCTGGTCACGAACCTCATTGGCCGCGTTGCCGACAAGTGGACGGTCATTGTGATCGAGACCCTGGAGCAGCACGGCGAGCTGCGCTTCACCCAGATCTCGCGGCACGTGCAGGGGATCAGCCAGAAGATGCTGACCCAAACCCTGCGCCACATGGAGCGTGACGGCCTGGTGACGCGCACGGTGCACGCCGTCGTGCCGCCCCGCGTCGACTACCGCCTGACCGAGTTGGGCCAGGGCCTAAGCGCGGCGTTCTGCGGCGTGTGGATTTGGGCGGAGGAAAACCTGAACCGGGTCGAGGCGTCGCGCACCGCGTTCGACGCCAAGGCGACGCCGTAAGCTACCCCGCCAGCTCCCCGAGCAGCCGCACGTGGCTGCGCAGGCCGCCGCGGAAGCAGCGCCAATCGAACTTCTCGTTCGGGCTGTGCACCTGGTCGTCCGACAGGCCGAACCCGACCAGCAGCGAATCCACACTCAGCAACCTCCGGAAGCTCTCGACCACCGGGATCGAGCCGCCGCTGCGGATCAGCACGGCGGGGCGGCCATACTCCGCCGTCAGCGCCGCCTGCGCCGCCTGCACCCAACGCGAGTCCGACGCCACCTCGATCCCCAACGCCGAGCTGAACAGCTCGAAGCTCACCCGCGCGTCCGGCGGGCAGCGCTCGGCCACGAAACGCTTGAAGCCGTCGAACACCGCCGCCGGGTCCTGGCCCGGCACCAGCCGGAACGACACCTTGGCCGACGCCTGCGCCGCGATCACCGTCTTGGCGCCCGGCCCGGCATAGCCGCCCCAGATGCCGTTGATGTCCGCCGTCGGCCGCGCCCAGAGCCGTTCGAGCGGGCTGCGGCCGCGCTCCCCCACCGGATGCGCCAGCCCGATCTCGCCTAGGAACGCGCCTTCGTCGAAGTGCAAACCCTCCCACTGCGCCATCAGCGCCGGCGGCACGTCCGCCACGCCGTCATAGAAGCCCGGCACCTGGATGCGCCCGTCCGCGTCATGCAGGTCGCCCAGGATGCGGGTCAGCGCGTTGATCGGGTTCAGCGCCGAGCCGCCATACACGCCGGAATGCAGGTCCCGCTCCGCCGCGCGCAGGGTAAGCTCGCAATAGACCATGCCGCGCAGCCCGGTGGTGATCGCGGGCGTGGTCACGTCCCACATGCCGGTGTCGCTGATCACCACGATGTCGGCCGCCAGCGCGTCCTTGTGCTCCAGCAGGAACGGCTCGAGGTTGGCGCTGCCGACTTCCTCCTCGCCCTCGATCATGACCGTGACGGGGCAGGGCGGGCCGCCGGCGCTTTCGTGCCAGGCCCGCAGCGCCTCCAGCCACATCATCACCTGGCCCTTGTCGTCCACGGCGCCGCGCGCGCGGATCACCGGGCCGTTCGGGCCGTCGGTCATCGCCGGGTCGAATGGCGGGCTGGTCCACAGCTCGAGCGGCTCCGGCGGCTGCACGTCGTAGTGCCCATAGTACAGCAGCCGCGGCCCGGACCCGGCGCCCGCGTGATGCGCCAGCACCACGGGATGGCCCGCCGTCGGCAGCACCTGGGCGCTGAACCCGATGGCGGCGAACTCCGCCCGCAGCCATTGCGCAGCGGCGGCACAATCGGGCGCATGCTTCGGCTGCGCGCTCACGCTGGGGATGCGCAGCAGGCTGAACCAGCGCTCGCGGCTGCGGTCCAGGCCAGCTTCGGCGTGATCCAGCACGGTGTCGGCGGCAGCGGTCATTGCGATACTCCGTAGCTCTGCAAGAACAGGTCGACCGCGGAGTCGATCACGCGGTGGACAACGGCGTCGTCCAGCTTCGACAGCATGCCCAGCCGCAGTTGCAAGCCGATGCGGGTTTGGCACAAGGCGAAGAACTGGTCGGCGGCAAACGCCGGGTCCTCGATCGCGAGCTGCCCGGCGGCCACTTGCTGCTCCAGCCAGGCCGACATCACGGCCGTCGCGTGCGAAGGCCCGGTTTCAAAGAAAATGCGGGCCAACTCCGGGAATTTCGCCGCCTCGGACACGGTGACCCGGTACATCGTCAACCCAGACTCGGACATCATCATGTGCAGCATCCCAAGGCCAATGCCGCGCAGCACGGCTTCCAGCTCGCCCTCCATCTGGGCGCCGCCGAACACCACCGCCAGCCGCTCCTCGCAGGACTGACCGACCCAGGCGGCGAACAGGTCCGCCTTGCTGTCGAAGTAGTTGTACAGCGTGCCCTTCGACACGCCCGCATTGGCCGCGATGCGCGACATGCTGGCACCCTCGTAACCGTCCCGCGAGAAGGCCAAAGCCGCGCCGTGCAGGATCTGCCGCCGTTGCTTTTCCGGCGAGAGCACCTCGGGCTGTGTGTCCAATCTGCCTCTCTCCGCGTCTCTTGGCTTGACCTTCGTCCTAAACGGTCGTTGTTGTCAAAGCGTCTGACCGATCGGTCATTCTCTTGAGCGGCCCTTGCCGCTCGCGACGGAGCCACGAGTGTTGTGAAGCCGCAAAGACTAGCCCTCAGCATGGGATTGCTGCTTTCCGCCTGCAATCTCGGACCGAATTTCCAATCCCCCACGCTGTTTGCGCCGACGAGTTGGTTCTCCAGCCGCCCGCCCCCGCCCCGGACTCCGAGCATGGTGGCCAACGAACCCGTCGACCCGGCGTGGTGGAAGGTGTTCAACGACCCGGTGCTGACCGGGCTCGAGGAACGCGCCGCCCGCAGCAACCTCGACGTCCGCCTGGCCACGGTCCGCCTGCAGGAAAGCCGGTCGCAGTTCCGCATCACCGCGGCACCGGAATTCCCAGACGTGAACGCCAACGGCTCCTACACCCGCGAGAAAATTTCCGACCGCGGCGTGATCGGCCTGCTCGGCAGCGGCTCCAGCAGCGGCGGCAGCGGCACCGGCAACACCGCCAGCACGCCCGGCACCGGTTCCAACGGGTTGAGCGGAACCTCGGGCGGCATCCCGACCACCGTCACGTCCTCCGGCGGCGGCCCGGGTTCGCACCTACCGTCGTTCAACCTGTTCCAGAGCGGCTTCGACTCCTCTTGGGAACTCGACTTCTGGGGCCGGGTGCGCCGCCAGGTGGAGGCCGCCAACGCGACCTTGCTCGCGTCGGCCGAATCGCGCCGGAACTCGCTCGTCACCGTGCTGGCGGAGCTGGCGCGCGACTACCTGCAGCTTCGCGGGCAGCAGCGCGACCTGCAGATCACGCAGCAAACCCTCGCCAGCGAGCGGGACAGCCTGCGCGTCACGCAGGAACGCCAGCGCGGCGGCTTGGGCACCGGGCTCGACGTGGCCAACGCCGAAGCCCAGGTCGCTACCACGTCGGCCCAAATCCCGCAGCAGCAGCAGCAAATCGCGGCGAGCATCAATGCGATTAGCCTGCTGCTGGGTGAACCGCCAAACGCGCTCGCCGCCCAGCTTTCCACCCCCGAGCCGGTGCCGCCGACCCCGCCTGTGGTGCCGGTCGGAATCCCGTCCGAACTGGCCGAGCGCCGGCCCGATGTCCGCCAAGCGGAAGCGCAGCTCCATTCCGCCACGGCCGACATCGGCGCTGCAGAAGCCGACTTCTTCCCCCGGGTCACGCTGTCCGGCAGCGTCGGCGTGCAGGCGCTTCAGTTCAAGAACCTGGGCAATATTGGCGCATTTGGCGCGCTGCAATATTCCGGCGGGCCGTCGATCACAATTCCAGTGTTTCAGGGCGGGCAGTTGAAGTTCACTCTCGAGTTGCGAAAGGCTCAGCAACAAGAGGCGGCGGTGCAGTATCAGCAGACCGTGCTGCAGGCGTTCCACGATGTGGACAACGCGCTGACCGCCTATTCCACCGAGCAGCAGCGCCTGGACCAGCTCAGCCACGCCGTCGCGCAGTCGCGTCAGGCGTTCGGACTAGCCCGGCAGCAATACGTCCAAGGCCTGTCGACCTTCCTCGACGTCCTGACGGCACAGCGAACGGAACTCGAATCCGAAGAGGCTTTTGCCGACAGCACCACGACGGTCTCGACCAACCTGGTGCAGCTCTACAAGGCGCTCGGCGGCGGCTGGGAGAATGACTTCCCGCGCGGTAGTCCTGCCGAGAAGCCGCCCGCCCTGCTGTCGATGAACAGCACGGCGCCGTAAGCGGGTGAGGGGAGCGACACCGTCGCCCCCTCCTTCGTTGCTTCGTCTCGGCTCAGCCGAAGCCGGCTTGGCCCGGCAACTGGTTGGTGCCGTTCGGGAAGAACAAGCCCGGCTTGCGGCTCGCACCCTCGTTGCCGTACACGATATTGAGCACCTGTTGCACGCTGCGGCGATACGCCAAGCCGTTCGAGTCGCGCGGCAACGCCACGATTTGCCCGCTGATCGGGTTGGTCACGCCGAAGTCGTCGGCAAGCGTCTGGCCAGGGTATTGGCCGCTGGAGAGGATCGAGCGCAGGTCCGCGATGGCATTGCTCTGCGCCGTTGCCGCCGCGCCGGCGTTCGCCAGGAACACACGCCAGATGCTCGAATGGTAGGCTTCTGCCGCGAGGATCGAAGCAGCGTATTGCACGAGTTCGCTGCCCATCGACAGCAGACCGGCCGCACCGCCATACGCCGTGACGCCGACGTCCTCGAAGATGAAGCCGGCAAGCAGGAAGTTCACGTCGCCGCCGGTGTAGACGTTGAACGGCACCGGCAAGATGGCCGAGCCAACCAGGTTGTTGACCGCCGTGGCCAGGGTGGTGAACGCACCACCCACAGTCACGTCGATCAACGGTGCCGCAACCGGCACCGCGCCATTCATCACCAAGGCCGCCTTGATGAAGCGGACATGCGCCAGTTCATCCGCCGCCACGGTCTGGGCGAACTGGGCGATGATCGGATTGGTGAACGTGGTGAGCGTGTTGCCCGCGGCAACCGGCGTGGCGCCCGGGTCGGTGTAGACGATCGCCTGCGGGTTGCCCTGGATGTTCTGCGCTATGCCGCCGGCGAGGTCGTTGGGCGAAAGCCCGGTGCCGATGACCGAGTTGAGGTAAAACTGCGCCTCGGCATATTCGAGGTTGAGCGCGAAGTTCAGGATGTTGACGTCGGTCTGCGTCGGCGCCGCTGTCGGAGGCAGCACTTCGGTGGCGGCTTTGGCTTCCGTCGGCGCAAGCGCAGTGCGGGCCACAGCGGCCGCCATCATCGCACCTGCGAGACCCGTGCCCGCCTTCTTGAACATGGCGCGGCGTTGCAAGCGCGTCATCGCGGCATCGATCAACTGATCATTTTCAGGCATTTGTTACCTTTGTGTGACTAACGTCTGGATTGCCCGAAGCGGCGGGCGCTCAAGGCACGACAGCGACGCCATCGCTACGCATGCAACTCGCCGCCGATCGTTTGGGATGCGCTGGAGCGCGAGCATTTTGGCCGTGCATGGCTGACAAGCGCGTGAAGGTCTCGCCATCTCTAGTTGCATGGCGCCGGGATGGCCTGGCTTGCCGCGCCCGTCTACTCTTCCGCGCCAGGGCCGGCGCCAGGAGAGGAGCAGACGATGGACGCAAGTGCGATCAGTCCGGTGCAATCCGGACCGCGACTCGGCGGCCGCATTCTCGCCGATGCGCTGGTGGCGCAAGGCATCTCCCACGTGTTTGCCGTGCCGGGCGAGAGTTACCTCGATGTGCTCGACGGGCTCTACGCCGTGCAAGAGAGCATCAAGCTGGTCACCTGTCGTTTCGAAGCTGGCGCGGTGAACGCCGCCGAGGCGCTGGGCAAACTCACCGGCCGGCCCGCCGCCGCCATGGTCACCCGCGGGCCCGGCGCCTGCCACGGCGCCATCGGCGTGCACATCGCCATGCAGGACAGCACGCCGCTGCTGCTGTTCATCGGCCAAATTCCCTTCGCCGAGACCGATCGCGAAAGCTTCCAGGAAGTCGATTACCGCCGCATGTTCGGTCCGCTGGCGAAATGGGTCACGCAGATCGACGATGCCAGCCGCATCCCCGAGATCGTCGCCCACGCGGTGGACGTCGCCACCAGCGGGCGCCCCGGCCCGGTGGTGATCGCGTTGTCGGAAGAGATGCAGAAGCACGCGGTGAAGGTCGCGGATCGTGGCCCCATCCCGGTGTTCGCGCCGCAGCCCGACCCGGCGGCCATGGCGGCGCTGGCGGACTTGCTGAGCCGCGCGCAACGCCCGCTCGCCATTCTCGGCGGCGGCGGCTGGACGGCGCCGGGTCGCGCCGCCATCACCCAGTTCCTCACCGCGCACGACGTGCCGGTAGCGGTGAGCTTCCGCCGCCAGGCGCTCTACGACAACACCCGGTCCAACTACGTGGGCGACCTCGGCGTCGGCCCCGACCCGGCGTTGGTCGCGCATGCTCGAGAGGCCGACCTGGTCCTGGCCATCGGCACCCGCTTGGGCGAGCCGGTCACGCAGGGTTACACGCTGTGGGACGCGGCGGGCGCCACCGCCATCGTCCACGTGCACCAGGACGGCGCCGAGATCGGCCGGGTGTATCGCGCGCGCCTGGGCATCACCGCCGACCTCAACGCCTTCGCCGCCGCGGCCGCCGCGCTGCCGGGGGTGGAGCGGCCCTGGCACGACTGGACCGCCAAGCTGCGCGCCAGCCGCGAGCGCAGCCTCGTCCCGCCCGACTATCCGCACGCACTCAATGTGGGCGCCGCGATGCGCGAGCTGGCGGCGCTGTTGCCCCCCGACGCGATCTGCACCTGCGACGCGGGCAACTTCGCCGGCTGGCCGCAGCGCTTCATCCAGTTCGGCGAGGACCAGCGCTTCATCGGCCCGACCTGCGGCGCGATGGGCTACGCCGTGCCGGCCGCGGTGGGCGCCAAGATCGCCTATCCGGACCGGGTGGTGGTGGCGTTCGTCGGCGATGGCGGCTTCATGATGACGGGGCAGGAGATTGCGACCGCCTTCCACCACGGCGTGGCGCCCATCGTCCTGGTGTTCAACAACGCCATGTACGGCACCATCCGCATGTATCAGGAGCGCAGCTATCCCAACCGGATCTCCGGCACCGCCCTGACCAACCCCGACTTCGCCCGCCTGATCGAGGCATTCGGCGGCCACGGCGAGAGGGTGTCGACCACGGCCGAGTTTGCCCCGGCGTTCCAGCGTGCGCTGGCGAGCGGCCGCCCCGCCGTCATCGAGCTGTTGGTCGATCCCGACCAGATCACCAGCCGCGCAACCGTCGCCGACCTCCGCCGCCGCGGCTAAGCCCTCCGCTAACTCCCTTTCTCTCCCTCTCCTTCTGGGAGAGGGCCGGGGTGAGGGCTCTTGGAGCGAGCACGAGTTGAGGTCGCAGCCACTGCATCGACCGGTTGCGGCCCTCGCACCCTCACCCCGACCCTCTCCCAGGAGGAGAGGGAGAAGAGAACAGAAGGAGAGGGAGAAGAGAAGTCCCGACGACCCTACTCCGCCGCCTCCGCCTCCGCCTCCGCCTCCGCCTCCACCGTCTCCACCCGGCCCCACGGCAGGATCCGCCCGAACTCCGCTTCCTTGTCGATGAACTGGTGCTTCAGCGCGCCGAGAATATGCAGCGCCAACAACGCATACAGCGCATACCCCAGCGCCGAGTGAATCGCGAACCACGTCGAGTGGAACTGTTCCTTCGCCGCCGGCGGCATGTCGGCAATGGCGCTGATGCGGAACCACGGGATCACCCAGAACAGCTTGAGCGGGTGCGCCGCCGCCTGCTTGAACGCCGAATCATGCAACCAGCCCGAAATCGGCAGCCCCAGGATGAGCCCATACAGCAGCAGATGCGCCGCATGCGCGCCCACCCGCTCGAGCCACGGATAGGACCGCGGCAACGGCGGCGGCCGGTGCGACACGCGCCACAGCACACGCATCAGCGCCAGCCCCAGCACCGTCAACCCGATCGACTTGTGCAGGTCGATCGCCGGCCGCACCATGCCGTCCGGCAGGCTGCCGACCACCCAGACCAGCACCAGGTTGGAGATGATCAGCACGGCCACCAGCCAATGCAGCAGCATCGCCGTCCCCGTGTAGCGATTGGCAACTTGCCTCGACACCAGCGCCTCCCCACCCTGTAGAACCATCGTGCGCCGCCACATGCGCGGGTGGCGGGTTCTCTATGCCTGACAATGCGGGGCTTCATCTATGCGCATCGCGTCGATCGAACAGGACTTGGCCGCCAAGCGGGCCGTGATCTCCCCGCGCTACGCCCCACCCCCCACTCCGCTGCGCAGCCGACTGATCCATGGTGGCGCCCTGGTGCTCTGGGTGCTGCTGTTCGCACGGGCGTTCGGCGGCGGCGGGCTGTTCGCCTGGTCGGCCGGCCTGGCCTATATCGGCTACGACACCGTGCTGCTGGTGTTCGTGTTCTGGCAGACGCTCGCCTTGCTTCGCCGCACCGCCCCCGTCGCCGCCGGCGCTCTGCCGCCCGCCTCCGTCATCGTCGCCGCGCATAACGAGGCGCGCGTGCTGCCCGCCACCTTGCGCACCCTGCTGGCGCAAACCAGCCCGGCCGCCATGATCCTGATCGCCGATGACGGCTCCACCGACGGCACCGCCGCCCTGCTGCGCGAGCGCTACGGCCTGCTGCCCCCGCCGGTGGGCCAGGTCAGCGACCCCAGCACGAGCCATCCATCCTTGCGCTGGCTGCGGCTCCCGCATGGCGGCAAGGCGGAGGCGCTGAACGTCGCCTGCAGCGTAACCGACACCGAATTGGTCCTGACCGTGGACGCCGACACCCTGCTCGAGCCGCAAGCCCTGGGTGCGATGCAGCAAGCCTTCGCCGCCGACCCGGCGCTCGTCGCCGCCACCGGGGTGTTGACACCGGAGTGCAACGCTTCCGTCTCCGGCCGCTTGCTGCAGTGGTTCCAGACCTACGAATACGTGCGCAACTTCCTCTCGCGCTACGCCTGGATGCGGCTGGACGGCTTGCTGCTGATATCGGGCGCCTTCGCCTGTTATCGCCGCCGGGCCTTGCTCGAGGTGGGCGGCTTCGACCCGGACTGCCTGGTCGAGGATTACGAACTCACCCACCGCATGCGCGACTACGCCGGCCGGCGCGGCCTGGTCTGGCGCACCGGCGTGGTCGGCGCCTCCCACGCCCGCACCGACGCGCCGGCCACGGTCGCCGCCTTCCTGCGCCAGCGCCGCCGCTGGTTCGGCGGGTTCCTGCAGACGCAGCTTTGGTATCGCCACATGGTGGGCAACCCGGCGTATGGCCGGCTCGGGACCCGCATGCTGCTGGTGAAGGCGATCGACACCCTGCAGCCCCTGTATGGTCTCACCGGCGCCGTGCTGCTGCTGGGCTACCTGGCGCTCGGCCGTTTCGCCATCGTGACCCCGGTGGTCGGCGTGATCGCTGCGAAGATATTGCTCGACCTCGCGTTCTATCTTTGGTCGCTGCACCTGTATCGCCGCTGGCTCGGCCATTCCTCCGGCCTCTACCTCATCCCCGCCACCTTGGCCGCGCTGATCGAGCCGTTCAGCTTCCAGTTGCTCCGCCACGCGGGTGCGGCTTTGGGTTGGGTGTCGTTCCTCACCGGCGCCCGCTCCTGGGGCGCCCGCGAAGCCGCCAGCGCCCCCGTGCACGCGGCCGAGTAAGGCTCCGCTCCCGCTAAAAGCCCTCTCCCTCTGGGAGAGGGTTGGGTGAGGGGGCCTGGGGGGGCCTGGGGGGGCAAGACTGGTGCGTGTGGACCCTCACCCCGACCCTCTCCCAGAGGGAGAGGGAGCAGCAGGAGGCACCGCGGGGGGCACTTGCGGCAGCGGCGGCGGCGGCTCGGGGTGGTTCATGCAGCTCCGCACGATCGGCGCGCAATACGCGAACGGCGCCGCAAATGCGTTGTTCTCCCCGGTATAGCGGATGCTCACCACCGAGCCCTGCTCCACCTTCGCGGTGAGATGGCAGTATCCGCCATTGGTGAAGCTCACCCCGCCCACGATCGGGATGGAATACGTGCTCGAGCTGGTCGACGTGGCATACCAGGTCAGCACGTCGGTGCTGCCGAAACTGGTGTGCTGGTCCGGCGCCCCCAGGCAAGATTCAAGCTGCAGTTCGGACAACCCGACCAGCTTCTCCCGCGCCCGCATGGCCACGTGAGAGTCCTCTAGCGAACACCCCGCCATCAGCAACACCAGCACCGTCCAAGCCACCCGCCGCATCAGCGCCCCACTGCGTAGCCTTGCATGCCGCGCGGATTGGCCCCGGCATGCATCACCCCATCCACCACGTCCGCCGCCGACAGCCTTCCCTCCGACCAGTCCTCGCCCACACTCACCGCATGCCCCCGCCGGGCAAGCTCCTCGGCCACGGCCGGGCTGTAGCGGCCCTCCAGCACCAGCTTGCCGGGCCGCGCCACCCGCGGCCAGAAGCTGCTCGGCCAGTGCTCGGAATGGAACGCCGGCATGTCGATCGCCTGCTGGATGCCCAGGCGATGATGCACCCGGCGCAGGAAGAAGATCGCCTGCCACTGGTCCTGTTGCTCGCCACCCGGCGTGCCGAACGCCATCCAGGGCTTGCCGTCCCGCAGCGCCATCGCGGGCGACAGCGTGGTGCGCGGCCGCTTGCCCGGCGCCAGGCTGTTCGGCAGCCCCGGCCGCAGCCAGAACATCTGCCCCCGCGTGCCCAGGCAGAACCCCAAGCCCGGAACCGCCGGCGAGGACTGCAGCCAGCCGCCCGACGGCGTGGCGCTCACCATGTTGCCCCAGCGGTCGATCACGTCGATATGCACCGTGTCGGCCCCGATGATGCCCAGCCGCGCCACCGTAGGCTCGCCCGCCCCGGGCGCCCGGGTCAGCAGCTCCGCACGCGACGCCGCCTCATGATCCACCCAGGGCGTCTCGCCGTCCACGCGGCCGGGCCGCAGCGCGAACGAAGCGTCCGCGCCCACCAGTTTGCGGCGCTCGGCGTTGTAGGCGGCCGACAGCAGCGTCTGCATCGGGATGGCGCTGAACGCCGGGTCGCCATAGAACGCCTCCCGGTCGGCATAGGCGAGCTTCATGCACTCGACCACGGTGTGCACGAAGTCTGGCCCGAGCGGGTCCATAGCAGCGATATCGAACCCGGCGAGCAGCGCCAGTTGCTGCAGCAGCACGGGGCCTTGGCTCCAAGGCCCGCATTTCAGCACGGTGTGGCCCGCATAGTCATAGCCGAGCGGCGCCTCCACCGTCGGCTCCCAAGCCGCCATGTCGGTGGCGGTGAGCAGCCCGTGATGCGGCCGCCCGGACGCGTCCATCGCGGCGGTCTGGGCCAGGAAGTCCCCGATCGCCTCGGCCACGAAGCCGCCATACCAGGCCCGCCGCGCCGCCTCGATGCGCGCTTCCCGGCTCTCCCCCACCGCCTCCTGCAGCACGCGCTGCCAGGTTTGCGCCAGCACCGGGTTGCGGAACAGGCGGCCCACATCCGGCACGTCCCCGCCCGGCAGCCAGATCGCGGCGCTGCTCGGCCACTCCGTCTCGAACAGCGGCCGGACCCCCTCGATCGTGGCGGGAATGCGCGGCACCAGCGGAACGCCATGCTCGGCATAGCCCATGGCGAATTCGAGCACGTCCCCCAGCTCCCACGTGCCCCAATCCCGCAGCAGCAGGCACCACGCCCCGAACGCCCCCGGCACCACGGCAGGCAGGAACCCGGTGGCGGGGATCAGGTCGAGGTCCAGCGCTGCGAATGCCTCGAGCGTGGCGCCCGCCGGGGCGGGACCCTGCCCACAGATCACGTGCTGCGTGCCCGTGCGGGCGCTATGCAGGATGATCGGCGCATCGCCGCCGGGCCCGTTCAGGTGCGGCTCGGCCACCTGCAGCGTGAAGGCCGCCGCCACCGCCGCGTCGAACGCGTTGCCGCCCCGCTCGAGCACTGCCTGCCCCACCCCACTGGCCAGCCAATGCGTCGTGGCGACAACGCCGAACGTGCCGGTGATCTCGGGGCGGGTGGTGAACATGATGGCTCCTTACCCGCCGAGCGGCAGGCGTTCTGCAAGCAGGAACGGTGACCCTGGCGCGGCCTGGCTGAACAGGCAAATCGAACCGACCCGGCGCGTCAACGCGCAAGCCGCCGTAAACTGCGCCTCCGCCGCTGGCAGCGCCGTCGCGCGCTCCTCGGCCGAGAGCCGCCGGGTGAGCGTCATGTGGAAGCGCCAGGTGGTGAGCACGTAGGGATAGCCCCAGTCGAGCAGCAAGGCGTCCTGCTCCGGGCTCAGCCCGGCCCGCCGCCGCCGCGCGATCTCCGCCGGGTCGGGCGGCAGGCGATGGGTGTCCAGCTCGGTCACGCAGGCATCGGCCAGCGCTTGCAGCGGCGGGCAGGGGCTCGACTCGCGGAGCGCCAGGAAGCCGCTGAGATCGACCACCTCCAGCCGCGGCAGCTCGAACGGCGCCAACCGGCCCGCCAGCGCCGCCGCGTCCTCCACCAGCGCGTGCCAGGTGTGGGCCAGCCGCATCGGCGGTTTCAGCGTGGCGTGGAACCCATACAACCGCGGCTCGGCGGTGATCTCGTCGCGCTCAGCCTGCGGGTAGGCCCGTCCGCTCGCCGGGTCCCGCCCCAGCCAGTCGCACCCGGTGCGCCAGAGCGGGTCATCCAACTCCGGCGCGTAGTAGATGGCGGCTCGAGCGGTCAAAGCGTTGCCTCGCCCATCACAGTCGACCTGGAATGTCCGCTTGATCATGGAAAATGGCCAGGATCACCGACGGCGCGCTGCTGGTGTAGGCGAACCAATACCGTCCCGACTTGGTCCAGCGCTCGCCAGGATGGGCTAGCCCGGGGTAGGGACGTGGCGCACTCAAATCTGCCGCCTTCCTTGCTCGATATCGCTCGAAGCTCGACGCACCGCGGCGACGAGATTGCTGACCGCCTCGGGGCGCTGCCTCGCCAGATAGTAAGCGAGAAGTGCGTCAAGCTGCTTTTCCGCCTCGGCACTGAGGCGGGTCACTGCCCAGAGCGTGCAGCCGCCCTCTGGATGCGCTCGGCTTCAAACCGCGTGGCAGCCTCCTCCAGCCGGGCAAGCACCGGCTGGAGCGGAACCGTCCGGTCGGCCGCGACGTCTGAACGTGCCCGCTCCAAGGCAACGATCCACTCGGCGGCAGGCGCTTGGCGGATAGCATCTGTATCGTCATCCATGGCGGGTACCATGCTTCTGCCGCACCCACCGTTCCAGTCGTCGCCCGCTCAGATCACCCGCTCCCCCGCGCGCCACACCTGGCGCACCACCGGCAGCCCCTCATGCAGCCGCAGCCGCACCAAATCCGCCCGCAGCCCTGGCGCGATCCGCCCGCGATCCGCCAGCCCGGCCATGGCAGCCGGCCGCTCCGTCACCAGCGCCACCGCCTCGGGCAGGCTGATCAGCTCCGCCCGCGCGCAGGCGAACGCCGCCTCCACCAGGCTGGCCGGCACGTAATCCGAGGCGAACGCGTCCACCGCGCCCTCCCGCACCAGTTCGGCGGCCGAGATATTGCCGCTATGACTGCCGCCGCGCACGATGTTGGGCGCCCCGGCGATCACAGCCATGCCATGCCCCCGCGCCGCCCGCGCCGCCGCCATCGAGACCGGGAACTCGCTGATGCGGATCCCGTCGCGGTGGTTCTCGTCCACCTCCGCCTCGGTGCGGTCGTCATGGCTGGCCAGCACCGTGCCGCCGGGCCGCACCCGCTCCAGCAGCGCCCGCCGGTTGGCGTCCCGATACCGCTCCCGCAACGCCGCCAACTCGACGATGCGCCGCTCGATCTCGTCGGCCGCGCTGCCCTCGCGTCGCCGCATGGCGCGATAGCGGTCCAGATCCGCGTATTGCCCCACGCCCGGGCAGTGATCCATTAGGCTGATCATGCGCACCCGCTCGTGGTCGGCCACCGGGTCCAGCAGCTCCATCAGGTCGGCGGCGGGCAGCTCGCAGCGCAGATGCAGGTAGTGGTCGCTCTTCATCAACCCGGTGGACGCCAGCGCGTCGCCATCCACCACGCCCTCGAGAAAGGTGCGGATGCGGTCCTTCTCGAAGCCGAGATCGCCCAGGCACAGCGCGTCCAGCACCGTGGTCACCCCGGCGGCCGCACACTGCGCGTCGTGCGCCACCATCGCCGAGCGGGACGGCCAGCGCGCGTTGCTCCGCGGCTGCACCTGCCGCTCGAGGTTGTCGGTATGCAGGTCCACCACGCCGGCGATGAGGTAGTCGCCATCCATGTCAATCGCCCCGGCCGCCTGCGTGGCGCCCTCCGCCACCTCGGCGATCCGGTCGCCATCAAGCAGGACCGTGCCGTGGATGACGGCGCCGGGCAGCACGATGCGGGCGTTGGTGAGGCATGTCATGCGGGCGTCCCGGTCGGCGAGGGGCGCGCACGGCGCCAATATCAGTTCAGGCGATTGCGCAGGCGACATAGCCCGACCGGCCCCCAGCATGCAACGAGGCCGCAGCAATCCGACTGACAAGGCGGCCGCGTTGGCGTAGGCTGACCCGATCCTTTGGGGAGTGAGCGCATTGCCACGCAAGACCGGCCGCCAGTTCTTCGCCAATCCCGGCCCGACCAACATCCCGGACAGCATCCTGCGCGCCATGGACCGCCCCACGGTCGACTTCATGGACGCCGAGTTCGGCGCCGTGTTCGAGCAGGCGGTCGGCGGCCTCAAGCGCGTGCTGCGCACCACCCAGGACGTGTTCCTCTACACCGCCTCCGGCCACGGCTCGTGGGAGGCGACCTTGGTCAACCTGTTCTCCCCGGGCGACCTGGTGATCGTGGTCGAGACCGGTTGGTTCAGCGCTGGCTGGTCGGCGATGGCGGAGAAATTCGGCCTGCGCACCCACGTGGTGACCAACCCGGATTGGCGCCGCGGCGCGGAGTATAGCGCCATCACCGCGGCCCTGCGCGACGCTCCCGACGCAAAGGCCGTGCTCTGCGTCCACAACGAGACCTCCACCGGCATGGCGCTCGACCTGCCTTCCGTCCGCGCCGCCATCGACGCCGCCAACTCCCCGGCGCTCCTGCTGGTGGACACCATCAGCAGCCTCGGCTCGCTCGAGTTCCGGTTCGACGAATGGGGCCTCGATGCGGCGGTCGGCGGCAGCCAGAAGGGCCTGATGCTGCCAACCGGCTTCTCCTTCACCGCCGTGTCGCAGAAGGCGATGGTCGCCCATGCCGAGGCCAAGCTGCCAAAGCACTATTTCGACTGGTCGGAGATGACCAAGCGCTCGTTTCGCGCCTTCATGGGCACCATCCCCACCGCCCTGTTCTACGGCCTGGCCGAGTCCGTGCGCCTGATCGAGGCGGAAGGGCTGGACCAGATGATCGCGCGCCACCACCGCCTGGCCGAAGCCGTGCGCCGCGCCGTGCGCTGCTGGGCGGGCAACGAGGGCGGCCCGGAGCTGTTCTGCCTCGACCCGGCGCGCCTGTCGGACTCGGTGACGGCGGTGCAGATGCCCGCCGGGCACAATGCCGACGCCGTGCGCAAGACCGCGCTCGAGCGTTTCAACGTGTCGACCGGCGGCGGCTTGGGCAAGCTCGGCGGCCAGGTCCTGCGCATCGGCCACCTCGGCGACCTGAACGAGCCGATGGTGCTCGGCACGCTCGGCGCACTCGAAATGAGCCTCAAGATCAACGGCGTGCCGCATGCCCGCGGCGGGGTGGACGCCGCGATGGAGTGGCTGTCCGAGGCCGCGTGATGATTTGGCTGCTACGTTAACCCTTCCGTAACCTGACGGTGGCAGCATGGGCGAGCCCAAAATGAGGTGCTCGAACCGTGTCTGTCACCGTCATGAAAGAAGTTCATGAGACCTTCACCCTCGCGGTGAGTCATCATCAAGGCGGTCAGCCGGCCGAGGCCGAGGCCTTGTACCGCCAGGTGCTCGAAACTCTGCCCGATTGCGCGGCCGCGCTCAACAATTTGGGCCTGCTCGTCGCGCGCGAAGAATCGCTGTCCCTGTTTCACCGCGCCGTCGCGGCCGAGCCCGAGTATGTGGACGCGCTGCTCAACCTCTCCGGCATGCTCTACGGCATCGGCGATCTCCGCGGGGCAGACCTCTTCTACCAGCGCGCCCTCGCCCTTGTTCCCGAGCGCGGAGAGGACCTGTTCCGTCTCGCCCGCGTGCTCCAGATGCAGGGCCGCGACGAGGATGCGATCCTGCAATACGAGCGCGCCCTCGTGCTCGACCCGACGATGACGGGAGCGCTCTGCAACCTGGCCGGGCTGCATGGCAAGGCCAAGCGCCGCGACAAGTCCGCGCACTACCTGCGTTTGGCGCTGCAGCGGGACCCGGCGTCCGACATGCTGAACCACAACATGGCCATCGTGCTCAAGCAGCAAGGCCGGCTCAGCGAGGCCGCCGCCTGCAGTGCCCGCATGTATCAGCCGCAGCCGCTGCGGGTGAAGACCGCTCCCGCGCAACAGCGCATCGTCCTGCTGACCTCAACCCTGGTGGGCACCGTGCCGACCGATTGCCTGCTGCCGGCCCAAACCAACACGCTGATCACCTGGCAGGTGGACTTTGCCACGGACGAGCAAGAGCAATCGCTCCCCTCGTATGACGTGGCCTTCAACATCATCGGCAATGCCGACGTCATCGATGACGCGCTTCCCCGCTTGCAGCGCTTCCACAGCCAGCGCCCAGTTCTGAACAGCCCGCAAGCCGTGGCGCAAACCCGGCGCGACCGCTTGCCTGGCTTGCTCGCCGGCCTTTCTGGCGTGGTGGTTCCGCCTGTTCTGCGCGTTGACCAGGCCGATCTCTCCAGCCCGGACTTGCCCGCCCGTCTTGCCGAAGCCGGGATTGGCTTCCCCGTCCTGGTGCGCCCCATCGTCGGCCATGGCGGCGAGGGCATCACCTTCATCGAGACCACCGAGGGCCTGGCCGCGCTTCACCTGGACGAGGCCGACGCCTATTACGTCACGGCCTATCACGACTACTGCGCGGCTGACGGCCATTTCCGCAAATACCGTGCGATCTTCGTGGACGGCGCGGTCTACGCCTATCACCTCGCGATTTCCCAGCACTGGCTGGTGCACTATTTTTCCGCCGACATGCTCGCCGCTCCCTGGAAGCGAGAGGAGGAGGCGCGTTTCCTGGCCGACCCGGCTGCAACGCTCGGCGCTGAGACCTGGGCGCGCGTGGCCGCGATTGGCGAGCGTGTCGGCCTCGACTATGCCGGGGCGGATTTCTCGGTGCTCCCCGACGGCCGCGTGTTGGTGTTCGAGGCGAACGCCACGATGTCCGTCCACCTGACCGACAGCCCCGAGCACTTCCCCTACAAGCACGAGCACGTCCCGGCGATCTTCGAAGCTTTCAACACCATGCTCGACCGCCATTCGTCTCCCTCTCCCATGGGAGAGGGCAGGGGTGAGGGGGCCACGGACAGGGTTGCGAGCTAACAACTACTCCCTCTCCCGCTAGCGGGAGAGGGTCGGGGTGAGGGTGGCGTCACCAACTCGGGCAGGGCTCCAGAGGCTGCCATCCACTCATGTCGATGAGGTGCTAGACGAGTCGTCCCAGCACAGCCTCTCACCGGCATCAATCCATTTGCCAACCATCAATCATCCCGCCAGCAGCAAACCCGCCATAGCTTCCGTCCAGGCTGTTGCAAAACTGCCGCTTGACGGAGTCGCGCAAGCCAAACTGCCGAGTCAACAAAGTCAGCCGTCATCCACCCAGCCGCGCGCCCACGCCGCAGACACAAATTCTGCGTGCATCGTCCGCCCAACCCACTAGATTTAGTCCTCGACTGAAACCTGGAGGCGCTGCCGCATGAACGAGATGACCCGTCCTGTCGCCTTGTTCACCGACGATGTTCAGATCCCAGGCGGGTATCAGATCCATGTCGACCCCAGCCGCGACAGCCTGCTAACCGATTTCGGCCGCGCTACCCTCAACGACCGCTACCTGATGCCCGGCGAAGGCTACCAGGACCTGTTTGCCCGCGTCGCCAGTTGCTACGGCGACGATGCCGCCCACGCGCAACGCCTCTACGACTACATGAGCCGGTTGTGGTTCATGCCCGCCACCCCCGTGCTGTCCAATGGCGGCACCAAGCGCGGCCTGCCGATCTCCTGCTTCCTGAACGAGGCGTCGGACAGCCTCGACGGCATCGTAGGCCTATGGAACGAGAACGTCTGGCTCGCTTCCAAAGGGGGCGGCATTGGCTCCTATTGGGGCAATTTGCGCTCGATCGGCGAAAAAGTCGGCCAGAACGGCAAGACATCCGGCGTCATCCCCTTCATCCGGGTGATGGACAGCCTGACCTTGGCCATCAGCCAGGGCTCCTTGCGCCGCGGGTCGGCCGCGGTCTACTTGCCGGTCAGCCACCCGGAGATCGAGGAGTTCGTGGAAATCCGCCGCCCCACCGGGGGCGATCCCAACCGCAAGACGCCCAACCTGCACCATGGCATCCAGGTGTCGGACGCGTTCATGCGCGCGGTCGAAGCCGACGAGACCTGGTCGCTGGTCTCGCCCAAGGATGGCACTCCCGTCCGCCAGATCAGCGCCCGCAACCTATGGATCCGCATCCTGACCGCCCGGATCGAGACCGGCGAGCCCTACCTCGTGTTCTCGGATCACGTGAACCGCGGCCGGCCGGAGCACCACAAGCTCGCCGGGCTCGAGGTGCGCACGTCCAACCTGTGCAGCGAGATCACCCTGCCCACCGGCATCGACCAGCATGGCCGCCAGCGCACGGCCGTGTGCTGCCTCTCGTCGCTGAACCTCGAGACCTGGTTCGAGTGGAAGGAGGACCCCCGCTTCATCGAGGACCTGATGCGCTTCCTCGACAACGTGCTGCAGGATTTCATCGACCGCGCGCCTGACGAGATGGACCGCGCCAAATACGCCGCCGCCCGCGAGCGCTCGGTGGGGCTGGGCGTGATGGGTTGGCACTCCTTCCTCCAGGCGCTGCGCGTGCCGTTCGAAAGTGTCACGGCCAAGAGTTGGAACAAGCTCATCTTCAAGCACATCCGCACCCAGGCCGACGCTGCCTCCAAGCTGCTGGCCGCCGAGCGCGGCGCCTGCCCCGACGCGGCGGACTATGGCGTGGCCGAGCGCTTCTCGCACAAGATGGCGGTCGCCCCCACCGCCTCGATCTCGATCATCGCCGGCAACGCCAGCCCCGGCATCGAGCCGATCGCCGCCAACGTGTTCCTGCAGAAGACCCTCTCCGGCAGCTTCACCGTCCGCAACCGCCACCTCCAGGCCTTGCTGGCGGAAAAGGGGCTGGACCGCGACGACGTCTGGTCCTCCATCACGCTCAACAAGGGCAGCGTCCAGCATCTCGACGCCCTGACCGACAACGAGCGCGCCGTGTTCAAGACCGCGTTCGAGCTAGACCAGCGCTGGGTGGTGGAGCACGCCGCCGACCGCACCCCCTATATCTGCCAGAGCCAATCCGTGAACGTGTTCCTTCGCGCCGACATCCACAAGCGCGACCTGCACCAGATTCACCTTCTGGCGTGGAAGCGCGGCCTGAAGTCGCTGTATTACTGCCGCAGCTTGTCGATCCAGCGCGCGGACAATGTCAGTGAGCGCGCCGTCGCCCCCACCGCGTTCGCGATCGCGACGGCACCGGCCAAGGACTACGACGAGTGCCTCGCCTGCCAGTGACAGTAAAAACCGCCACCACTGTTGCCTCAAAAGCCCTCTCCCAAACGGAGAGGGAGCATCGCGGAGGAGAGCGGCAGGCTACCCCAACGTCCGCTTCACCATCCGCCCGCCCTGCATGATCAGCGGCATCTGCGCCCCCTGGCCCTCGAGCACGCTCCAATCCGCCAGCGGGTTTTTCTCCACCACCAGCAAATCCGCCTCGGCGCCGGGTTCGATCACGCCAACCCGGCCTTCCAGCCGGCACAACTCCGCGGCCCACAGCGTCGCCGAGCGGAATACGTCCATCGCCGGCAACACCCGCGCCCGCAGCGCGAACTCGCCCGATTGATGCCGATGCATCGCGCCGAGCAGGTCGGTGCCGTACACCATTCGTAAACCCGCCTCCTGCATGATGGAGAGCGACTCCAAACCGGCCCGGCGGATGGTCTCGATCTTGGCCACGCTCTCCGGCCACATGCCCAAGTCCGCCGCCTCGAGCGCCAGCCGCTCGTAGGTGATCAAGGTCGGCACCGCCACTGCGCCGCGCTCCACCGCATACCGCGCCGTCGCGGGCGTGATCATGTTGCAGTGCTCGAGCGAGTGGACGCCGCAATCCACCGCGCGGCGGATCGCCTCCTCGGTATAGAGATGCGCCGACACATAGGTGCCGAGGTTGGCCGCCTCTTCCACCGCCACCTCCAGCTCGGCGCGGGAGAATTGCAGCATGTGGATCGGGTCCGCCGGGGACGCGATGCCGCCATTGGCCATCACCTTGATGAAGTCCGCCCCGGCGCGCAGCTCCTCCCGCGCGGCCAGGCGCACCGCCTCCACCCCGTCGCAAATCCGCCCCATCGACCCTACGCGGCGGAAGAACGCGCGGTCGTCGTCGCGCTTGCGGCTGTCGCAATGCCCGCCGGTCTGGCTCAGCGCCTTGCCCGAGATCACCAGCCGCGGCCCCAGTACCGCGCCCGTCGCCTGCGCCTCCACCAGCCCGCGATCCGCCCCGCCCACGTCGCGCACCGTGGTGAAGCCGCGCATCAGCATCCGCGTCATCACCTGCCCCGCCCGCAGCGCCGCCAATGACGACGGCTGGGCGGCGTTGGCGGCCAGGTCGACCATCGAGGCCACCACATGCACATGCGCGTCGATCAGGCCCGGGATCAGCACGCGGCCCCCCAACTCGATCCGCTGCGCCTCCGGAGCATGGATCGGCCGGTCCGAAACCTCGCGGATGGTGCTGTCCTCCACCAGCACGTGCATCCCTTCGCGCGGGCCCTCGTTGCGCGGGTCCAGCACGCTGCCGCCGTTGAACAGGTATTGGGTCATGCAGGAGCTCCTTCGGTGTCAAACGGGTCGTCCACAGACGGGCAGGGCGGCGTGAACCAGCGCGGGCCGTCCTCGGTCATGAACACGATGTCTTCCAGGCGGACGCCGAACTCGCCGTAGATGCAGATGGTCGGCTCGATCGAGAAGCACATGCCGGGCGCGATCGGCGTCTTGTTGCCGCCCACCATGTAGGCGTCCTCGTGCACGTCCATGCCGATGCCGTGCCCGGTGCGGTGCGGCAGCCCCGGCACCTTGTAGCCCGGCCCAAACCCCGCCGCCTCGATCACGCTGCGTGCGCCGATATCCACCGCCTCGCACGGCGCCCCGAGCCGCGCCGCGGCGAACCCGCCCAACTGGGCCCGCTGCTCGAGCTGCCAAATCTCGCGCTGCCGGGGGCTGGGCGTGCCGAACACGTAGCTGCGCGTGATGTCGGAGCGGTAGCCCGCCACGAAGCACCCCGTGTCCACCAGGACCATGTCGCCCTCCGCCAGCGTCTGCGGATAGGGCACGCCGTGCGGATACGCCGTAGCCTCGCCGAACTGCACAGCGCGGCCGGCCGGCTGCCCGCCGAGCTTGCGATGCGCTGCGTCCAGGAACGCCTGCACCTCCGGCGTGGTCAGGCCCGGCGCCATGCAACGCGCCGCCGCCTTGTGCACCGCCAGCGTGATCGCGTTGGCCACCTGCATCAGCGCAATCTCCGCCGCCGACTTCACCTGCCGGCACGCCGCGGTGATGCGCCCGGCGCTCACGAAGCTGAACTGATTGCCCGCGCGCTGCAGCCCATCGACGGTGAAGAACGGCGCCGCCGGGTCGATGGCGACGGTGCCGCGCTGCACTCCCAGGCTGCGAATGGTGTCGATCACCAGCGCGGTCGGGTCCTCGTGCTCCTCCCAGCAGCGTATGTCCTCGCCGAAGCGCAGCAGGGTGCGGGTTTTCGGCTCCTCGAACGCCGGGCTGAGATAGGTCACGGCGCCTTCCGCCGGGATCACCGCGCCGTGCAGCCGCTCGGTGGGGTTGATCGCCACGCCGGTGAAGTAATGCAGGTTGCTGGAGGTATCGAGGTAGAGAGCGTCCACGCCATGCTCGCGCATCAGGCGCTGCGCCTTGGCCACCCGCCGGTGCAGCTCCTCCACCCCGATCGGCACGACGCCGGCCGTCATGGGCGCCATGCGCTCGAGTTCTGCCGCGAATGTGGAGCCGCCGACGCCCAGAACCATGCCACGTCCCCTTGCTGTGGCGACGCTAGGCGATGCCCGGCGCGCGCGCAAAGGGTGGATGGGCAGCCGGGCGGGCCTGTGGCACGGTGGTTGCCTAGCTGCCCCGACCACACACCGCGCAGGTTTCATGGCTGTTTCGAGTTTGAGCGAACGCGCCCAACGCGCCGGCGTCACCACCCTCGTGGTGCTCGGCGGGGCGGCCGTGTTCGTCCCGCTGGTGCTGACGTTCTACCTGAGCGTGTTCAACGAGACCATCATCACCTTCCCGCCGCCCGGCTACACGCTGCGCTGGTACCCCCGCATCCTGCCCGAGTTCGGCGACGCGCTGCGCACCAGCCTGATCACCGCCAGCGCGGCCGTCTGCCTCAGCCTGCTCGCGGGCGTCCCCGCCAGCATCGCGCTCTCCCGCACGCGCTTCCGCGGTCGCGGCGCCGTGATGACCCTGCTGCTCGCCCCGCTCACCGTCCCCGGCATCGCCATCGGCCTCGGCGTGTATGTGCTGTCGGTGCTGATCGAGGAGCGGTCGGGCGTGGCGCTCAGCGGGTCGGTTTGGGTGATGATGGCGGCCCACGTGCTGGTCACGCTGCCCTGGGTGGTGCGGCTCTGCCTGGTGGCGCTGGCCAACCACGACCCGGCGGCCGAGGAGGCGGCGGCCAGCCTCGGCGCCCCGCCCTGGCGGGTGATCTGGCGCGTCACCCTGCCTGCCATGCGCGGCGGCATCGTCGCCGGCGCCCTGTTCGCGTTCATCTGGTCGTTCGAGAATCTCGAGATGACGCTGTTCCTCACCGCGCCCGGCCTGACCACGCTGCCCATCGCGCTGCTGCAATACCTGCAATACCATATCGACCCGCTGGTCGCCGCGATGGCGGTGGTGCAGATCGCCATCGTCAGCGTCGCGTTGCTGCTGCTGAACCGCCTGGTCCCGGTGGCGCGGGTGGTGGCATGAGCGAGTTGGTGCTCGACCGCGTCGGCAAGACCTACGGCGACACCGCCGCCGTGCAGGACGTGAGCCTGCATGTCGCGGAGGGCGAGTTGGTGGTGCTGCTCGGCCCCTCCGGCTGCGGCAAGACGACGACGTTGCGCATGGTCGCCGGCTTCATCGACGCCACCGCCGGCGACATCCAGCTCGACGGCCGCAGCATCCTGCGCTTGCCCGCGCATAAGCGGGACATGGGGCTGGTGTTCCAGAGCTACGCGCTGTTCCCGCACTTGTCGGTGGCGCGCAACATCGCCTTCGGGCTCGAGATGCGCGGCGCCAAACCCGCCGCCAACGCCGAGCGGGTCGCCGAGATGCTGCGCCTGACCCGGCTCGAGCACCTGGCCGACCGCCTGCCGCGGCAGCTCTCCGGCGGGCAGCAGCAGCGCGTCGCCTTGGCCCGCGCGCTCGCCATCCGCCCGCGCGTGCTGCTGCTGGACGAGCCGTTGTCCAACCTCGATGCGGCGCTGCGGGCCGAAGTGGGGCGCGACATCCGGCTGCTGCAGCGCGAGAGCGCACTCTCCACCATCATGGTCACGCACGACCAGGACGAAGCCATGGCGATGGCGGACCGTCTGGTGGTGATGAAGGAGGGCCGCGTCGAGCAAGTCGGCAGCCAGGAAGACCTCTACGAGCGCCCCGCCACCGCCTTCGTCGCCAGCTTCATCGGGCGCAGCACCATGCTGCCCGGCCTGCTCGCCGAGCCGGGCGTGTTCATGGCCGGCGACCAGCCCATCCAGCTCGCCGGGCGCTACGCTGGACGTGGTGTCGGCAGCTTGGCGCTTAGGCCCGAAAGGTTGCACCTAAGTTCCGGCGACGCGCCGGGAAACGTTTCTGGCGTGGTCGAGCTGGCGAGCTATCTCGGCCCCGTGCGCGAGCACGTGCTGCGCCTCGGCCCCGACCTGCGCCTGCCGGACCTGCGCCTGCCCGACCTGCGCCTCATCGTGCGCGAACCCACGACCGCCGGCGCCCCGTTGGCGTCCGTCGGCAGCCGAGTCTCGCTGCATTGGGACGCCGCAGCGGAGCGAGTGTTCGACGCCACCGGCGCCCCGCTTCCCAGCCTGCAAACCGCAACCCTTGATGCTAGGATGACCTCCCATGCGTAGTTTATACCTAACCCGCCGAGCTGCCCTCGCCGGCGCCGCGGCCCTGCCATTGCTCCCCCGCCTGGCCCGCGCTGATTCCGAGCAGGTGGTGATCGCAACCTGGGGCGGCGACTACGCCAACCTGTTGCGCGACAACGTGGAGCAGCCGATCCTCGCCCCCGAGGGCGTGACCGTGGTGCAGGACATCGGCGACGAGGACCCGCGCGTCGCCAAGCTGTTCGCGCAACGCCGCCTGCCGCGCGCCACCGACGACGTGGTCTGCCTGCAGGCGGTCCGCGCGCATGAGGTGGGGGCCGCCGGGCTGCTCGAGACCATCGACGCCACCAAGGTGCCGAACCTGGCGCATGTATCGCCCAACCTGCAAAGCCCCTACTACGCGCCGCATATCTGGAGCCCGCAGGTCATCATCTACAACCCGGACAAGGTGAAGGAACCGCCTAAGACCTTCACCGACCTGCTGGACCCGAAATACAAGGGCCGTGTCGGCGTGGGCGACATCAACTACTTCTACATCATGATGGCCGCGGCGCTCGCCGCCACCGGCGACGTGAACAAGGTCGGCGCCAAGGAAACCGAGGACCTGGCGCTCAAGCTCAACGCCAACGGGCTGCGGCTGTATCCCTCGACCGACTCGGTCGGCGCCGGGCTGAAGTCTGGCGAGATCGACGTCGGCATCATGTGGCTCGCCCGCGTCATCATGTGGCAGAACGCCGGAATTCCGGTAAAGGCCTCGTTCCAGACCGAGGGTTCGGTGCTCTACATTACCGGTATGGTGGTGCCGAAGAACGCGCCGAACAAAGACGCCGCCTACAAATACCTCGACGCCATGCTCACCCCGCGCGCGCAAATGGGCTTTGCCGAGCACATGGGCTACGAGCCCACCGTCAACGACTGCACCCTTACCGGCAAGGTCGCCGAGCAGCTCGCTTTGCCGACCGACCCGGCGCTCAAGCTCGCCCCGCCCAACTACGACATCACCGGCGCGCTGCAGACGCCCACGTCCGAGTGGTGGAAGAAGAATATGCAGCGTGCGTAGGCGCGTCCTTGACCAGCGCGCGTAAGCGCGTCCTTGACCAGCGCGCGTAGAGGAGAGGGGAAGGCGGCTGCGGCCGTCTTCCTGACGCCGGCGATGCTCACCGTGACGCTGATGCTGGTGGCGCCCTTGCTGCTGATGCTGCGCTACAGCCTCGACCGCTACGACCCGACCGAGCTGATGATCGAGACCGTCACCGGCGCCAACTACCTGCGCTTCGTTTCGGACCCGTTCTATCTCGGCGTGATGCGCACCACGCTCGGGGTCGCGCTGTCCTCGACCGCGCTCTGCCTGCTGCTGGGCGTGCCGATCGCCTATCGCCTGGCGCGCATGCAGAGCCGTTGGAAGACCGCCTGCATGCTGGCGCTGGTGCTGCCGTTGTTCGTGGGCAACGTGGTTCGCATGGTGGGCTGGATGATCCTGTTCGCGCGCCTGGGCATGGTGGATAGCACGGTGCGGTGGTTCACCGGGCATGGGCTCGAGCTGATGTACACGCCGTTCGCCGTCGTCCTGGGTGTGGTCTCGATCAACCTGCCGATCGTGATCCTGACGGTGCAGAGCGCGGTGGAGACGGTGGACCCGCGCATCGAGGAGGCGGCGCAAAGCCTGGGCGCGCCGCCGGGCCGGAGTTTCTGGCGCGTGGTGTGGCCGTTGGCTTTGCCGGGGACGGCGGTGGCCGGGATTTTGTGCTTCATCCTGGCGATGAACGCCTATGCCACGCCGTACCTGCTGGGTGGCCCGCGGTTCCAGATGATGGCGCCGCTGCTCTACTGGGAGTTCAGCACCAACAACAACTGGCCGTTTGCCGCCGCCCTGGCGCTGATCCTGATGGCGACGACGCTGCTGCTGACGAGCTGCAGCGGCCTGCTGATCCCCCGCCGCTACCGGCTTTAGCCCGGACGCCGTCCCAACCGCGCTCCGTCTCTCGTCAGCGCCCTGCAAGCGGGCAGGGCTATCGCCTAGGCATCGTCATGGCCGGACTTGCTCCTTCCGGGTTCACACATCGTCTTTCATGCGAATGCGGGTAGATATTCTCTCCTTCTCCCTCTCCCGTCCTTCACGGGAGAGGCTCGGGGTGAAGGCTCTTCAGGCGACCACAGCCAGCAAGTCAGTCCGCCGGCACTTGGTTCTGACTCGTCCCAAGCTGTCATTGCGAGAAGCCCTTGCGACCAAACAATCTAGGCCCCAATGGGAATGCAGGGGAAATGCCGTGTGCGAGATAGTCTTTGAACGGGAGAAACAATCTGTCTCAGCCGTCTCAAAAATGGCTCACGGACGGGTGATTTAAGGGTTCCGTTAAGCTTTCTCGCATAAAAGTGTGCTCATCACAGTTTTGCGAGAACCTCCCGATGGCCACCGCTTCCTCCCACACGATCGACGTCGCGGACTGCACCGGAATGAGTGCCCTGGTTGGTTTCTCAGCCATGGCTTCGGCCGTCGACTCCGCAACGAGCAGCCCGGCCAGCGTCGGCATGTCGCTCGGAACCACCGCCGTCGCCGGCAGCAACACCGTGCTGACCAACAGCCTCTATCTCACCGAGGCGGGCGACCACAGCGCCATCAGCGTGGACGACATCAACCAGGGCCAGCTCGGCGACTGCTTCCTGCTCTCCTCCCTCGGCGAACTCGCCATCTACGACCCGGCGGCCATCACCAAGATGATCGGCGTGAACGCCAACGGCACCGAGTCCGTCGCCCTGTTCGAGAGCCCGGCCGGCTCGGTTCCAGGCTTCGGCGCCACTCAGTTCAGCCAGACCGCGCAAAGCGTCACCAACGTCTTCTCGAGCGCCTCGGTGAACAACGGCGCCAATCAGGACGTGGTCGGCAGCAGCAAGGAGATCTGGGCGCAGGTGGTCGAGAAGGCCTATGCCCAGGCCAACGGCGGCTATGCCGGCATCAACCAAGGCGGCAACCCCTGCATCGCGCTGCAACAGCTCACCGGGCACACCGCGCAGTGGGAATCGCCCGCCGCGGCCACCGCCGCCTCGCTCACCAGCGACGTCAACGCCGGCGACCTCATCGTCATGGACACGCAGAACGCCAACAGCCTGCCCTACAACCTGGTGGGCGGCCACGCCTACATGTTCGAGGGTCTGGTCAATTCCGGCGGCGTGAGCTGCGTCAAGCTCGGCAATCCATGGGGCGTCGACCAGCCGTCCCTCATCCCGGTGACGCAGTTGTCTCATAGCGGCGTGGTGGAAGTGGACATCGGGCACACCCGCTAGCCCGGCCCAGCCACCAGGCGCCGATACAGGTGCCAGGTGGCGTGGCCGAGGACCGGCATGGCCACGGCCAGCGGGGATGCGCAAGGGGATGCCACGGGAGTGGCAGTCCAGCGAAGGCATGATGCCGCCCGGCGCTGATCCGGCGCGCCGGGCCTGTCCCACTCCTGCCGGGCTTTGAAGGCGGGCGGAGCTTTCTGATTTCTCCGGCCTGGTGCATGACGGATCATCCATTGGAAGGGCGATCATGCAATGGGCGAGTGCCCGGATCAGTCGAATGCCGCCTTGGTGCAACTCAGCAACGTGACCAAGACGTTTGGCGCGAAACTAGCCCTGCGCGACGTCTCGTTTGCCATCCCGGCGGGCCAGATCTGCGGGCTGCTCGGCCCGAACGGCGCCGGCAAGACGACCTTGTTCCGGCTCCTGATGGGCATCCTCAAGGCAACCGCGGGCACGCTGCAGGTCGACGACTTGGACGCCTTCGACGAGCGGGTGGAAGTCATGCGGCGGATCGGCTTCCTGCCGGACGAGCCCAACTTCTACGCCTATCTTTCCGGACGAGAGCTGCTGCAGCTCAGCGCGGCCATGCACGGCTTGAACGTGGCCGAGACGATGGAGCGGATGGCGCCGGTGATCGCCCAGCTCCGCATGGCCCGCGATCTGGACGCCTATGCCGAGGACTATTCCCGGGGCATGAAGAAGAAGTTGGGATTCCTGCTGGCCCTGCTGCACCGGCCCAAACTGCTGGTGTTGGACGAGCCGACCAACGGCCTGGACGTCGAGTCGACCCACCTGTTCTACGACCTGATCCTCGAGCAGGCGCAGGCGGGGACGACGGTCCTGTTCTCGACCCACCTGATGGACCATGTCGCCCGGCTGTGTTCGCACGTGGTGATCATCAACGAGGGCGAGCTGGTCGCGGTGGGGGAGTTGCAGGCGCTACAGGCGGAGCATGGCGAGGCCAGCCTGGAGGACATTTTCCTGCGGCTCACCGCGCGCCCCGCCCAGGCATGAGTGAGGGCACCAGCATGAGGCCGCCGCCCTCCTCCTGGCGCGTCGTCGCTCTGTTGCTCAGGGCGGCCCGGCGCCGCGCCGCTGGACGCAAGCGGCGCGCGCGGGACCTGTTCCTGAAGCAACGCGGCGGGCGGGGCGCCTACTGGTCCGGCTTCGCGGCGGTGGTGGTCATCTGCGTCACGCTGCTGGCGAACGTCCTGGCGGCCTCTCTGGTCATCCGGGCGGTCGACGCGGGTCAGCGCGTGGCGGCGGAGCAGGGCGGTCAGGTGATCGTGGGCGACGCCTTCATCAACCGGGTCAACGCCCAGATCCGCCAAGGCAGGTCCCGGCCGGCGCCTTGGGAGGCGCTCGACGCCGGGTTGCAGACAGCCTATGCGCAGGAAGGCGCCCGCCTCGCGCAGCGCTACGGCGGGAGTGCTGCCACGGATGCCGGGCGGCTGCGCAGCGTCGTGGTGGAGCATCGGCTGCGCGACTTCGTGCGCAGCGAGGCCGTGGTGCGTGGCCTGGCCAGCCCCACAGGTCTCGCCGGCTTCCCGGGCATGTTCGGCGCTTTGGCGCTGTTGCTCTGGCTGCTGGTGCTGGTGATGCAGGGGGAAGGCGCCGAGCTGGACGTGCAGCGCCGGCGCTTCCCGGTGTGGGAGTGGCTGCTCGGCCATCCGATCCGGACCTGGCCGATGTTCCTGGCCGAGATGCTGGCGCCGATCGCGGCCAACCCGCTCTACTGGTCGGCGCCGCTGTTCCCCGCCATCCTCTACGGCGCCGTCTATGGCCCGGGGCGGGGGCTGGTCGCGGCGGTGGCGGTCGGAGTCCCGCTTGCGGTGGCCTTGGCTTGCCTGAGCAAGGCGCTCGAGATCGGCGTGCTGTTGCGGGCGGGGGCGCGCAGCCGGGGCGCGCTGACCGGGTTGATCGGCTGGTTGGCCTACATGGCCTACACGCTGCTGTTCATCGGTTGGCTCACCGCGGAAAAGGCTGCCACGTTGCTGGCGCCGGGCCTGCAATCGCTCGCGAGCCTGCCTTGGCCCTGGCTCGGGTTGCTCCTGGGCCAGGGCCACGACGGCAGCTTCGACTTCGCCGCCGGCGTGCTGAACTGCACCGTGCTGTCGGCGGCGCTGGCCGCGGGCTCGATCGCGCTGAGCGTCTGGAGTGCCCGGCGGGGGTTGGCCGCGCCGGCTGCGCCCCCGCTCGTGGCCTCGCGGGCATTCCGCGGCCGGTCCCGCTTCGGCCGCGACCCGCTCTACCGCAAGGAACTGCTCTGGTTCACGCGGGACCGCGGCGCGCTCGTGCAGGCCATCCTCGTGCCGGTGTCGGTGGCCGGGCTGCAGCTCTTCAACATGCGCGGCCTGCTGTCGCGCGTAGACGGTTCCTGGACCTACCTGGGCGGTGGAGCGGTCCTGTTCGGCACCTATTTCCTGGCCGTTCTCGGCCCCCGTTCCTTGGCATCCGAGGGGTCCGCGCTGTGGATCGCGTTCACCTGGCCGCGCGGTTTGGAGAGCTTGCTCAAGGCGAAGGCATGGCTCTGGACGGTGTTGTCGTCGTTCATCGTGGCGATCGTGCTCGTCTATGCGGCATGGCAATACCCGGACGCAATCTGGCAGATCGCCCTGGTCGGCGCCGGCTGGGTGCTGTTTGCGCGCAGCATGGCGGAGAAGGCGGTCACGCTCGCCACCATCACCACGTCGTCCGGCGAGGTGGAGCGCGCACCCACGGGCCGCCGCTGGGCGGTGCAACTCGGCATGCTGACCTTCGCGACGGGAGTGTTGACGCTGCAATGGACGGTGGCGCTCGCCGGGATCGTTTACTCGATGATGACGGCGGCGGCGATGTGGCAGAACTTCCGCGCGCGCCTGCCCTATCTGAACGATCCCTGGTCCGCGGTGCTGCCGACCCCGCCGACGCTGATGAACGCCATGATCGCGATCAGCATCCTGGTGGAGGGCGGCGCCGTGGTCAGCGGGTTCGCGCAGGCGGTGGCCGGGCCGGGCGGAATGGCGGCGGCGCAGGCGGTCGGCTACGGCGTGTCGGCCGCCGCCGTCGCGACCGGGACGTGGCGTTTCTTGGCCAATCGCGGCGTCGACCCGGCGGGGCTTTGGCGCTGGCCGTCGGCGGGCCGCTTGGCCGCACCGGGCGCCTGGCCGCTGCTGGCCAGCGTACTTGCCGCCGTGATGGCGGGGGCGGCGCTCGGCGTTGCGGCCCATGGCTATCTCGGCTTGCTGCACCAGTTTGGCCCGGCAGCACGCGAGCTGGACCAGGCGGAGGCGCGGATGACATCGGTGCCGCATCTGCGAGCGGCCTATTTCGTGATGGCGGTTTTCATCGCCCCGCTGGCCGAGGAATTCCTGTTCCGCGGCTTGCTGTTCCGCTCCTTGGACCGGGAGTGGGGAGGCTGGCGGGCCGTCGTCGGCAACGCGGCGTTCTTCGCGGTGTACCACCCTGCGCTGGCGTGGCTTCCCGTGGCGGCTTTGGGGGCGTTGAACGCGATCTTCTTCAAGCGCACCGGTCGTCTGACCTCGGCAGTGCTGCTGCACGCGACCTACAACGCCGTGGTTCTGCTACCCGTCGCCCCGCTTTGGCACTGGTAGATCATGCGTCCCGGCGCGTCCGAGCGGCTCGGCCGGGCTGAACGATGCTATGCCTCCGCAAGCCGTTTCAACGACTGCACCCAATCTTCATGCGACGCGACCAGTTCACCGCGTATCCGGCGGCCAACAAGCCGCAGAAGCAGGCCCGTTTGTGCCTCTTCCGTAACGACGCTGCACCCGGTTGCCGTGGGTTCGATGTGCCAAGCATGCGAGCCGCTCGTTCCTGCCGGGCCCTTCGCCGACCAGACGAGCATTCGACAAGCCTCAAACGTGACAACCTTGGGTTCGAAATAGTTGCGCAGTGTCTTGAAGCGGAACCTCGATCCGGCTTCTAACTGAGGACCACCCTCGAGTATCGAGACGTCCGAACACTTCTTGTACCAACTTGGCCACGCTGCGCAGTCGATCAGAAGAGACCAGACCCTCTGCGGAGAGGCTTGCACATCGACGCTGTTGTGCGCGAACACCACCGCTGACGCCGGCGAATGGTTTGGCGGCCAGGGGATCTCAGGATCGGCGGAGCGTAAACTGTCGAGCATCGACACCCTCCTTCGCTGGAGCGCGACGATCACGCGCCCTGAAATTGTCCCGATTCACCACCTCAGTACTCATATGGCTCGATGCTCACTGAGCAGTGGGTTTACCGCTCGAGCGCGTCAACGCCCGCCGCTTTTCCTCTGCTCCCAAACGCCCGGCCCAGTCGCGAGCAGCTCCGCCGTCTCCGGCCGCACCCCGCGCCACCAGGCGAACGCCTCCGCGGCCTGCTCCACCAGCATGCCCCAGCCATCCGCCACCTGCCGCGCGCCCGCCTCCTGCGCCGCCGCCAGGAACGCGGTCAGCCCCCGCCCATAACTCAGATCGTAGGCGAGGCAATCCGGCGCGAAGCAGCCTGGCGGCACCTTAATCGTCTCGCCATGCAAGCTGGACGACGTGGCGTTCAGCACGACGTCGAACGGCGGCTCGGCGGCCAGCACGGCCGGGCTCAGCGCCGTCACCCGTCCCAACCCGGCCATCTCGCCCACCAGCCCGGCCGCCCGCGAGGCGCTGCGATTGGCCACCACCAGCAGCGCCGGGTCCTGTTCCAGCAAGGCCGGCAGCACGCCTCGAGCCGCGCCGCCCGCGCCCAGCACCAGCACCCGTCGGCCCGCGAGCCGCACGCCCCGATTGAGCGTCACATCCCGCACCAGCCCCACGCCGTCGAAATTCTCCCCCAGCACATGCTCCCCCACGAAGGCGAGGGCGTTCACCGCGCCCGCCGCCTGCGCTCGCGGCCGCCGCTCGGTGGCAAAGGCAAAGGCGTCGAGCTTGAATGGCGCGGTGACGTTCATCCCGCGCCCGCCAGCCCGGCGAAACGCTTCGGCCGTCGCGGCAAACCCGTCCAGCGGCGCTAGGGCGGCCTCGTAGCGCAAATTCTGCCCGGTCTGGGCGGCGAACGCGGTGTGGATCGCGGGCGAGCGGGAGTGGCCGATCGGGTTGCCGATGACGGCGTAGCGATCCGTCACGCCGCGCCCCCCAACTCGGCGGCATGCGCGGCGGCCAGCGCGGCCATGGTGGGGAAGCGGAAGTCGTAGCGCGCGCCCGCCGCCTTCAGGTTCACGCCGCCGGGTCGCCCGTCCCGCCGGTCGATCCAGGCGGAGGCGAGGCCGAGCTGCTTCGCCGGGCCATGGTCGTGGAACAGGCTCTGCGCGGTATGGAGGATGTCGCCGGGCGAAACGCCGCGGTCGGCCAGGTGGCTGAGCAGATAGTGGAAATTGGCCAGGTCGGGCTTGTAGGAGCCGATGTCCTGCGCGGTATAGACGGCGTCGAACGTGACACCCAGGCGCTGCTGGCTGGCCGCGAAGCTGGTGCGGTCGACGTTGGACAGCACCACCAACTGGTAGTGCTGCTTGAGGTAGTGCAGCGCCGCGGGCGAGTCCGCGAACGCCGGCCAATCCGGCACGGAGGCGCCGAAGCTGGCATGCGCGGCGTCCGGCAAGCTCACGCCGAGCGACCCGGCGAGTTGCCGGTGAGCGCTGGCGAGCACGTCCGGATACAACATCCGCGGGGTCTGCCGCTCCTGCTCGCCTTGGAAGTTGGCGAACCGGCTCAGCACCTCGTCATCAGGCGGCGGCGCTGCAACCTGCCCCAGCAAGGGCTGCAGCGCCGCCCAAATCCCGCTCTCCCAGTCGATCAGGGTGCCGTAGCAGTCGAAGGTGAGCACGCGGAAATCGGTCAGTTTCATGCTGGCGCACCTTCTGCCACCGCCCCGGGGAAGCGCAACTTGCAACGGCGCCCCCACTTCGCCAAGACCGTGGCCGGAGCGCACCCTGATGGAGGTTCCGTTGCCCGCCACGCTCATCCGCAGCCGCTCGACCATCACCCGCGTCGCTGGCCGCCACGCGGTGGAGGAGCTCCCGGGCGGCGCCGTGCTGCAGGAGGGCGGCGTGATCGTGGCGGTCGGCACCTTCGAGGACCTGGCCCGGCGCTACCCCGACGCGCCGGTGATCGGCACCGGGCGCGACATCCTGATCCCCGGCTTCGTCAACGGCCACCACCATGTGGGGCTCACCCCATTCCAGCTCGGCTCGCCCGACATGCCGCTCGAGCTGTGGTTCGTCACCCGCATGGTGTCGCGCACAGTCAACCCCTATCTCGACACGCTCTATTCCGCTTTCGAGATGATCGGCTCCGGCGTGACCACGGTGCAGCACATCCACGGCTGGCAGACCGGCGGCCCGGCGGAGGTGGAGGCGTCGGCCCGCGCCGTGATCCGGGCGTATCAGGACGTGGGCATGCGGGTGTCCTACTGCTACGCGGTGCGCGACCAGAACCGCCTGGTCTATGGCGAGGACGCCGCCTTCGTCGCCTCGCTGCCGCCCGAGCTGCGCGGCCCGATGCAGCGTTGGTTCGACCGCTTCCAGTTGGGCCTCGAGGGCTGCATGGAGCTGTTCGCCAGCCTGCACGGCGCCTTTGCCGGGGAAGAGCGGGTGTGCGTGCAACTCGCCCCGGCCAACCTGCACTGGTGCTCGGACGCTGCCTTGGCCGCCCTGGCCGACGCCTCCGAGCGCTACGCCGTGCCGCTGCACATGCACCTGGTGGAGACGGCGTTTCAGAAGGCCTATGCCGAGCGCCGCGGCGGCGGCACCGCGGTGGACTACCTCGACCGGTTCGGCCTGATGAACCCGCGCATGACGCTGGGCCACGGCGTGTGGCTGACCGAGCGCGACATCGAGCGTGTGGCGGAGACCGGCACCTGCCTGTGCCACAACTGCAGCAGTAATTTCCGCCTTCGCTCCGGCGTGGCTCCGCTCAACCGGCTCGAGGCCTGTGGCGTCACCACCGCCATCGGGCTGGACGAGGCGGGCATCAACGACGACCGCGACATGCTGCAGGAGCTGCGCATGGTGCTGCGGGCGCATCGTACGCCGGGCATGGACGATGACGTGCCGACGCCCGCCCAGGTGTTCCGCATGGCGACCTCTGGCGGGGCGCGCACCACCGGGTTCGCCGGCCGGATCGGCACGCTCGAGGTGGGCCGCGCGGCCGACATGGTGCTGCTCGACTGGGAGCAGATCAGCTACCCCTACCTCGACGCCGAGACGCCCACGCTGGACGCGCTGGTGCTGCGGGCGAAAGCGGGCGGCGTGCGCACCGTGCTCTGCGCCGGCGAGGTGATCTACGACCAGGGCCGCTTCACCCGGGTGGATCGCGAGGGCGCGCTCCGGGCCCTGCACGAGGACCTGTCCCGCGCGCTGGCCGACGACGAGGTGGAGCGGCGCAAGCTGTCCGCCGCGTTGCTGCCGCATGTGCGCGCGTTCTACCGCGGCGCCTACGACCCGGCGCAGCACCAGCCGTTCTACCGTCCGAGTTCGCGCGTGTAAGGGAACTTCCATCGGCGTCTGTGCAGGGTCACTCGCCAAAACAAAGGCTTGAGCACTGACGAGGAACCATTGTGAACTCGTCCGCCCCTTGGCGTTGCGCGTCGCTAGCCAGACCCGCGAGGGCAGCCTGAACCTGTTGCATCACCCCCGCCCAATCGCCGACGGCTTGCTGCCGGAACTGCCGCAGCGTCGGATACCAGGGGCTGTCGTCCCGGTCCCTCAGCCAGCGCCAGCACGGGTCGAAACGGTTCAACAACCACACCGGCCGGCCCAGCGCGCCAGCCAGGTGGATCACGGCCGTGTCGACGCCGATCACCAAATCGAGCCCGGCGATCAAGGCAGCGGTCTGCGCAAAGTCGGTGAGGTCCGCCGTCCATTCGGTCATCGGCAGCAGATCTTGCATCGTGGCTTGCTGCTCGGCGTCCAAGTCCTTCTGCAGCGAGACGAACGAGACGCCGGGCATGCCGGCCAGCGTCGAGAGATACGCCGGGTCCAGGTCGCGCTTGCGCTTGGCGTCGGCAAACGCCTGGTTGCCGCGCCAGACCAGTCCGACCCGGCGGCCCGGAAGCGCTTCCAGCCGGCTCCGCCAGGCGGCAACATCAGCCGGATCGGGTGACAGATACGGGATTTCCGCAGGAATGGTCTCGAGCACCGTGCCGAACAGCCGGGGCAGGCTGAGCAGCGGGCAATGCCGGTCGAACGGCGGCAAAGCCTCGCCACGGCAGACGATCTGCTCGACGTCGGGCAGCGAGCGAGCCAGCAGGCGGCGCAGTGGCGGCTGCACCTCGAGCACGACGCGCGCCCGCTCGGCGGCCAGGCGGACATAGCGGCAGAACTGCAGCGTATCGCCCATGCCCTGCTCGGCGTGCAGCAGCAGCACCTGGTCACCCAGCGTCTCGCCCTGCCAAAGCGGCTGGGCAAACGGGCGCGGCGGCAGGGTCGGCGTTTCCCAGCGGCTCTCGTACAGCGCCCAGCCCTCTTGCAGCCGTCCGGTTTGCAGGAGGGTGGTCGCGAGATTGTTGCGGGCGGCCACGGTGTCCCCCGCAAGCCGGACGGCGTGGCGGAAACACGCCTCCGCCTCCGCCACCTCGCCCAACTCACGCAGCGCAGCCCCCAAGTTCGAACGCGGGAGTGCCTGCAACGGCCGGAGCTGCACCGCGTCCTGCAGGCACTGCCTGGCCGCTGTGTAGTCGCCGAGCTCGATCAGCGCGCTGCCGAGGTTGTTCGATGCATCCGGATGGTCCGGACGCAGGAACAGCGCCTGGCGGAAGCACGGAACGGCCTTGGCGAACCGGCTGCCTTCGAACAAGAGGTTGCCGAGGTTGTAGTGGGCGTCCACCATGTCCGGGAATTGCTCGGCCAAGGCGCGATATTCCCGCTCCGCCTGCTCCAATCGTCCGGTTTGGCGCAGCGCGGCGGCTAGGTTGTTGCGTGCATGGCGATTGCCGGGCTGCAGGATGAGTGCCGACTCGTAGCACTGCGCCGCCTCGTGCGGCTGCCCAAGCCGGAGCAGGAGGTTGCCGAGATTGTAGTGCCCGGCCGCATTCGCCGGGTCGTCCTGAAGGGCTGTGCGGTAGCAAAGCGCGGCCTCGTCGAGCAGGGCGGCATCGGCCAAAACTTGCCCCAGCTCGAAACGCGCCGCATGGTCCGCAGGCGCCAGGCGCAGCGCGGTGCGGAACGCGATGATGGCATCCGACAGCCGGCCACTCTCGCGCAGCACGCGGGCGAGCAGCAGGTGCCCCGCCGGAAGCTTGGGGGCGATTGCGGCGGCCTTGCGCGCGTAGCTCAGCGCCGCCGGTTGACGCTGCTGTTGCCAGGCGATCACCCCGAGCGCGAGAAGACCCTGCAGGTGCCGCGGCTCGCGCGCGATGACGCCGACGAAGCTCCGTTCCGCCTCCGCCAGTTGCCCAGCCGAGAGATAGGACAGCCCAGCCTCGCACAGCGCCCCAACGCCCCCGTGTTGCGCCATGCCAACCACTCTCCTTGCGTCCGCAATCCGGACGTCGGGAGAGTGCCCGCAAAAGATGAACGGCGCGTTAGCGGGTTGGGCGCTATTGCGCGGGTTTGGCCGCCTCGCCAACACCCGCCGATGCCGGATGCGCCGTGGTGGAGCCGTTCTTGTGGATCGTCACGGTCTTCAGCGTGCCGGGCGGCTTGGCGACCGGGCCGGTCGCGGGCTTCGGAGTGGTCGCGCGAACCAGCCCAGCGCCCGGGTTCGGCGTGTCGGAGCCGCTTGGATAGGCTGGATGGGCTTGCGGCCCGGTGGTTGCGTTCATCGACCCGGCTGGCCCACCATTGGCAGACATGGTCGGCGTGGTGGCATCTCCCATGCCATCGCGGCTCTGGGTTGGGCCTACCCCAATCTGAGCGAGGGCAGACGTGGAAAGGGCGATCAGACTGGCGGCGGCAAGAGCGATCACGCGCATACTGGTTCTCCTTCAGCGACGCAGCGCCCCGAATGTGAAATAGTTGCGCGGCAAGCAGGAGGACCGACCCGTAATGGCGTTGCACGTGGCCCTGACCCACCGGACCAGCTACCGCTACGACCGCCCCGTCAACCTTGGGCCGCAAACCATCCGACTGCGCCCGGCGCCGCATTGCCGCACGCCGATCCTGTCCTACTCGCTGAGCGTGCAGCCCGCCGGGCACTTCCTGAACTGGCAGCAGGACCCGCAGGGCAATTTCCTCGCCCGCGTGGTGTTCCCCGAGCGGGTGACCGAATTCGAGGTCACGGTCGACCTATTGGCCGACATGGCCACCATCAACCCGTTCGACTTCTTCCTGGAAAGCGACGCCGAGACCGTCCCGTTCCGCTACGACCCGGTGCTCGAGACCGAATTGGCCCCGTTCCGCCGCGCCGACCCGGCTGGACCGCTGTTGGCCGCCCTGGTGGCCACGCTGCAGCCGGCGGGGGAGCGCACGATCGACTACCTGGTGCGGGTGAACCAGGCGGTGCGGGACCGCATCGGCTACATCGTGCGGCTGGAGCCGGGCGTCTGGACGCCGGACCAGACGCTGGGCGAGGCGCGCGGCTCCTGCCGGGACAGCGCCTGGGTGCTGGTGCAGGCGTTCCGCACCCTGGGCTTCGCCGCCCGCTTCGTCTCCGGCTACCTGATCCAGCTCAAGCCCGACATCGCCGCCGTCGATGGCCCCGCCGGCGCCAGCGCGGACTTCACCGACCTGCACGCTTGGGCCGAGATCTACCTGCCCGGCGCCGGCTGGGTGGGGCTGGACGCGACCAGCGGGCTGCTCACCGGCGAGGGCCACATCCCGCTCGCCGCCACCCCGGAACCGCTCTCCGCCGCGCCGATCTCGGGCCTGGTCGAGCCGGCGCAGACCGAGTTTGGCTTCGAGATGAAGGTCACCCGGGTGGTCGAGACCCCGCGCGTGACCCTGCCGTATCAGCCTGCCGAGTGGGACGCGATCGTGGCCGCCGGGCAGCGCGTAGACGCGGCGCTGCAGGCCGGCGACGTGCGCCTGACCATGGGCGGCGAGCCCACCTTCGTCTCCGAACGCGACCCCGATGGCGCGGAATGGACCATCGACGCCCTGGGCCCGACCAAGCGGCTCGAGGCCGGCGGGCTGATCCGGCGCTTGATGGCGCTGTGGTCGCCCGGCGCGTCGCTGCAATACGGCGCCGGCAAGCACTACCCCGGCGAGCAGACCCCGCGCTGGGCGCTGCACGCCACCTGGCGCCCGGATGGCGAGCCGGTCTGGGGCGACAACGCCTTGCTGGCGGACCCGGACGCAGCCGGCAGCGAGGCCAACGTGGCGACCGCCGAGCGCTTCGCCCGCGTGCTGGCCGAAACCCTAGGGGTCGCGGCTGATGGCGTGATGCCGGCCTACGAGGACCAGCCCTACTTCCTGATGCGCGAGGGCCGCTTGCCCGCCAACGTGGTGGCGGAGGCCAGCCAGGCGCGCGACCCGCAGGAGCGTGAGCGGTTGCGCCGGGTGTTCAGCCAGGGGCTCGACGCGGTGGTCGGCTACGTGCTGCCGCTTGCACGCCGTGGTGCGGCCCGGCGCTGGCAGACCGAGGCCTGGGAGATGCGCGAGGGCAAGATCTTCCTCGTCCAGGGCGACGGCTCGATGGGCGTGCGGCTGCCCTTGGCGGCGCTGCCCTATGTCGACCCGAAGGAGCTGGAGGACGAGCCGGAGCCAGACCCGATGGCCGCCGCCGCCCCGCTGCCGCCCCATGCCGCGCTGCCCGGGCCGGGGAATGCCGACCAGGGCCGCGGCATCCGCACCGCGCTGACGGTGCAGGCGCGCGAGGGCGTACTCTATATATATGTCCCGCCGCTGGACCGCGCCGAGGACTGGCTCTCCCTGGCGGCCGCCATCGAGCGCACGGCGGTGGCGAACTCCCAACCCGTGGTGCTGGAGGGCTACAAGGCCCCCTATGACCGCCGGCTGCTAAGCTTCTCCGTCACCCCCGACCCCGGCGTGATCGAGGTGAACGTGCATCCCGCCGCGAGCTGGGAGCAGATGCTGCGCAACACGGCCCAGCTCTACGAAGCGGCCCGGCAATGCGGCCTGCGCGCGGAAAAGTTCATGCTGGACGGCCGCCACGTGGGCACTGGCGGCGGCAACCACGTGGTGATGGGCGCGGCCGTGCCGGAGGACAGCCCGTTCCTGCGCCGCCCCGACCTGCTGCGCTCGCTGCTCGGCTTCTGGCACAACCATCCCAGCCTGTCGTTCCTGTTCAGCGGCCTGTTCATCGGCCCGATGAGCCAGCACCCCCGCATCGACGAGGCGCGGCAGGACGCCGTCCGCGAGCTCGAGATCGCCTTCGCCCAGGTGCGGCGGGACGGCCCGGCGCCGCCGCCCTGGATGGTGGACCGGCTGTTCCGCAACATCCTGGTCGACATGACCGGCAACACGCACCGCAGCGAGTTCTGCATCGACAAGCTCTACTCGCCCGACAGCTCCTCCGGCCGGCTCGGATTGGTGGAGTTCCGCGCCTTCGAGATGCCGCCGCATGCGGAGATGGCGGCGGCGCAGACCCTGCTGATGCGCACTGCTTTGGCCGCGTTCTGGCAGGTGCCGTACGAGCGGCGGCTGATCCGCTGGGGCAGCCGGGTGCATGACGACTTCATGCTGCCGCACTTCGTCTGGCAGGACTTTTTGGACGCGCTGGAGGAGCTGGGCGCGTACGGCGCCGGGTTCGGCGAGCGGTTGGACCCGGCGTGGTTCGCGCCGCACCTCGCGTTCCGCTTCCCGGTCATCGGCTCGGTGACGGTGGGGGGCAGCGTGGTGGAGTTGCGCCACGCGCTCGAGCCCTGGCACGCGCTGGGCGAGACCCCCGGCGGCGGCGGCACGGTGCGCTACGTGGACAGCTCGGTGGAGCGGCTGCAGGCGCGGGTGACGGGGTGGCAGCCGGAGCGCTTCACCTTGGCCTGCAACGGCGTGGCGGTGCCGCTGATCCCAACCGACATCGCAGGCGAGTTCGTGGCCGGGGTGCGATTCAAGGCGTGGCAGCCGTATAGCGCGCTGCACCCGACCATCCCGGCGCAGACGCCGCTGGTGTTCGACGTGTTCGATCGGTGGAATGGGCGATCACTGGGCGGGCTGGCGTATCACGTGGCGCATCCTGGGGGGCGGTCGTACGACCGGTTCCCGGTGAACGCGAACGAGGCGGAGTCGCGCCGCCGGGCTCGGTTCGTGCCGTATGGGCACACGGCGGGCGAGATGGCGGAGCCGGTCGGGGCGGCGTCGGCCGAGCTGCCGCGGACGCTGGACCTGCGCGCGTACGCCTGAAAGGTCTCGGCTCACTCTTCTCCCTCTCCCGTTCTTCACGGGAGAGGGCCGGGGTGAGGGCTCTTTGCGACCACTGCGGCGAGTGACAGCGGCTCTCGCACCCTCACCCCGACCCTCTCCCGCCCGCGGGAGAGGGAGAAGGAAGCGTTACACCCGGCGCACGAACCCCGGCTGCTCGGGCGGGTCGGCCCAGGTCTCCGTGATGCGGCTCACCGCCGCCATGCGCGGCCCGCGGCGGCACAAGCGTAGCAGCTCCTCCACCGCGGCCGTGTCGCCATACACCAGCGCTTCCACCGCGCCATCCGGCGTGTTGCGCACCCAGCCATCCACGCCGAGCCGCGTCGCCTCGGCCACCATCCAGTCGCGATAGCCCACGCCCTGCACCCGGCCGGCGATCACCAACTGCTTGGCCCTCACCGCACCAGCTCCATGAACGCGGCCGCTTGCGCGATGTCGGCGTCGACATGCGCCCGGCGCCGCTCGGCTTCCGGGTCGGTGCCCCACAGTTCGGCCTGGTAGGTCTCGTCCACGCGGGCCAGTTCGGCAGCCTCCGCGGCGGGCAGGGCGCCGCGGGCAACGGCCAGCCCCAGCACGAGGCTGCCCAGCGCCGACACCACAATGCCCAATCCCGCCAACACCCAGCCATCCTCCGCCACCACCGCGCGGCGCAGCGCGGCGACAGCGGCTGGATGTTGCGCCACGAACATGACTCCAGACGTGGGCGTGAGCGCCGCGCCCAAGTCGCGCCGGGCCCAATCCAGCCACGGCCGCCAGGCCCGGTCTTGCCGCTCGACCAAGGCTGGTGGCGTCTCGGCGCGGTAGCACAGCAAGTCGGTCTCGCCATAAGCGGCGATGGCGGTGGCGACGGGCGCCGGGTCGGGCACGATGCGGAGCTGCGCCGTGCCCGCCAGCCGGGTGAGCGGCACGTCGGTGTAATCCATCTCGCCCGTCTCGGCGCCGGCGCGCTGCCACTCCTGCGCCACCGCCTCGGCCAGGGCGGCACGCGGCACCAGCAAGGGCGGGCCGTCGGGCAGGCGCAGCCTCTTGCCATCGAGCTGCACGCCCCAGCCGTCCGGCGAGGAGACCGCCCGCGCTTCCGACCAAACTCGCTTCACGGCTCGCGCCTCACCGCGCTACCGCAGTAGGCTGCGCAGCAAGTCGGCCGGCTTCACCGACTTGAGCGCGACCGCGGTGGGCATCGGGCCGGGCCGCCCGTCGCGCGCCGCGGTCAGGGCGGCGGCGCAATCGTCGGGCGGGCTTGGCGGGCCGCCGATGGTGATGCCTGACCGGCCGGATTCGCCACTGGGTGATTCCAGTGCCACCGCCGGGTGCAGCAGCGTGCCGCCCACTCGCAGCGGTGCGGCCACGCCCGTGCTGCCCAGGCGCAGGAACGGCCGCAACTCCAACGCGAGCGTTTCGCTGGCCAGATCCACTAAACCGCTGCCATCCAGCATGAGTCGCGCCGTGTCGAGCTTGAAGGCGGCGAGGGTGACCCGGCCGGACTGCGCGTTCAGCCGCACCGCGAGGCAGCGGACCGGGCTCTGGCCGCCGGGTTCGAGCCCGAGGCCGATACGCCGGAGCGCCTCGCCCAGCGCGGCGGCCAGGTCGGCGTTGGCAATCGTGCCGTCCACCAGGGCGATACCGGCGTGCCCGGTGAGCGACGCTGCCAGGGCGCGCGGCGTGTCCCCGGCGGCGTGCAGCGCGACGTCCAGTTCGGCAGCGCCCGTGGAGCCCGGCGGCAGGCGGAAGGCTTGCAGCAAGGTGTCGATGGCGAAGCTCGGCGAGCGCAGCGCCACGGCGACCGGGTGCGGCTCGGTTTGCGCGTTGGCGGTGGCGGAGAAGGCGAGGGGGCCTTCGGGCGCGGTCAGCGACACGGAGGACAAGGTGAGCGCGCCATCGTTCAGCGTCAGGTGCCCGGTGGCGTTGCGATAGTCGGCGGTGCCGGCGTGGAGGGTGGCGATGGAGAGCTGCAAGTCAGCGTCCACCATGCGGAGCAGCGGCCAGGGCAGGGGCGTGTCGGGGATGAGGCGGGCCTCGGTGGCGGGCGCGGATGGGGGCGGTGCCACGATCCCCTCCCGGCCCTCCGCCATCGGGACAGGGGGAGCGATTGGTTTGGGGAGGCTGAACGCATTGGCGTCGAGGCGGTTGGACACCAGCGTGCCACGCAGGGTGGGGCGGGGTTGGCCGGTATAGGCGACGTCGCCGGAGACGTCGCCCATCGGGCCGCTCGCCTGCAGGCCGCGCACCGCCAGCGTGCTGCCCACGGGCACAATGCTGGCGCTGGCCTGCCACGGGCCAGCCGGCAGCGCGCCCGCAGCCTCTATGCGGACCGGCTGGCTGGGAAAGTTCGCCAGCGGCATCGCCGACACACTTGCTGTCACGCGAACATCCTGTAGCTTCGGAACGCGGGCGCCCACGAGCGGCTCGAGCGTGGTCGTGTCCGCGGCGCTCGCCACCAGCTTGCCAGCGATCGCATTGGCCGCCGGGTCATAGGCGCCGTCGGCGGCCAGGGTCGCGCCGGCGGTCGTCAGTGTCAGATTGATGGGGTAGGCAGCGCCAGCCTGGTGGCGGCCCAGGACGAGCTCACCGCTCAGGGCGGCGCCGTTCAACTGCCCCTCGAGCCCAAGCCGCACCGGCTCGGCCGCCAGGTTCATGCTCAGCTCGGGCAGGTCCAGCACCTCGGTGCGGCCCGGCAGGAGGTTCCGCGCTGTGATGTGTGCGCCCTCGAGCCGCAGCGTATCGACACGGGTGAAGGTGCGGTGGCGGTGCAGCGCGGGGGCGCCGGAACTCGGCGGCGCGGGGGGCGAGCGGAACAGCCAGTTGCCCGTCCCCGTAGCGTCGCGCTCGAGCAGCAAGTCGGGGTCCACCAAGGTGGCGGCGGTGATCTCGACCTGGCCGCGCAGCAGCGGCACCAAGGCCAGACGTGCCTCGATCCGCTTGATGGTGACCATCTCCGGCCGGCTGCCGCCGGGCAGGTTGGCCAGCGACAGGTTGGTCATCGAGATACCCGGCGTGAAGCCCCAGAGCGGCCGCACCTTCCCCGTGATGGTCAGCCGCCGGCCCGTGGCGCGAAACGCCGCCTGTTCGATATGCGCCTTCAGCGAGCCCGAGCGCAGCAGCACGGTCGCCGCCACCCCAGCGCTGCCAACCAGCACACCCAAGGCCACCAGCGCAAACAGCCAGCGTTTCACCATTCCTGCTCCGGTTCCTGCGCGACGCTACTTAGGGTGACGGCCGATCCACGTCACTTAGGGTGACGGCCGATCCACGTCACGGTCGGAGTAGTGGGGGCGTGAAAGCCCATGGTGGCAAACGTGTCCCGCATATGCAGCGGCAGCTCGGCCGTGACGGTCAAGTCGCCGCCCGCGGGGTGGGGCAGGGTGAGCGCGCGGGCATGCAAATGCAGCCGGTCCGCCAAACCCTCCACGAAGGAGCCGCCGGTGCCGTTGTCGCGCGGCTCGGCGTATTTCTCGTCGCCGACGATGGGGGTGCCGAGGCTCATGCAGTGCACGCGGAGCTGGTGGGTGCGCCCCGTCAGCGGCTGCAGCTCGAGCCAGGCCAGCTTGCGGCTGGCGGTGTCGAGCGTGCGGTAGTTGGTGTAGGCGCGCTGCCCCTCCTTGTCGCGGCGGTCTGCCGGGATGGTGCGCTCGCCGAACGCGCTGGACACGCGCTTGAGCGGCTGGTCGATCTGCCCCTCCTCTGGATTGGGGCGGCCTACCACCACGGCCCAATAGGTCTTTTCCACGTCGCGGGTGCGGAACGCGGCGGCAAGCTTGGCCGCCACCCCCGCGGTCCGCGCCAGCACGATCACGCCTGACGTGTCCCGGTCCAGGCGGTGCACCAGCCGGGGCCGGTCGCCGCCGTCGCGCAGCGCGTCGAGCATGCCGTCCAGGTGCCGGGTGATGCCGGGGCCGCCTTGGCTGGCCAGGCCTGAGGGTTTGTTCAGCACGATGAGCTGGTCGTCCCGGTGCAGCACCATGCGCTCGAGCTCGCGCGCCTCCGCCGGGTTGGCGGCGGGGACAGGCTTCTCGGGCGTGGCCGGCAGCGGCGGCACGCGCACCGCCTGGCCCGGCGCCAATCGAGCCGACGCATCCACCCGGTGGCCGTCGACGCGGATTTGCCCGGTGCGGCAGAGCTTCTGCAGCGCGCCCTGGGTCAGCGCCGGGTAGCGCCGCCGCAGGAAACGGTCGAGCCGGCTGTCGGCCTCGTCGTCGGGCACGGTTTGCAGCGAGACGGTCATGCGGGTCAGGCCAGGACCGGGGTTTCCACCCGCACGCCGCGGAGCAGGCCGATGACCCGGCCGAGCGTCTCCTGCATCTCGGCGCGTGGCACCACCATGTCCACGATCCCATGGGTGTGGAGGTATTCGGCGCGCTGGAACCCCTCCGGCAGGGTCTCGCGCACCGTCTGCTCGATCACCCGGGCGCCGGCGAACCCGATCAGCGCGCCGGGCTCGGCGATCTGCACGTCCCCCAGCATGGCGAAGCTCGCGGTGACGCCGCCCGTGGTCGGGTCGGTGAGCACGGCGATGAACGGCAACCCGGCCTCCTTGACCATGCGGATGGCGATGATGGTGCGGGGCATCTGCATCAGGCTGAGCGTGCCCTCATGCATGCGGGCGCCGCCGGACGCGGTGAAGATCACCAAGGCCGCCTCCTGCAGCACGGCCAGGCGCGCGGCGGAGACGATGCCCTCGCCCACCGCCGGGCCCATCGAGCCGCCCATGAACTCGAACGCCATGGCCGCCACCACCGCTTTCTGGCCGCCGACCGTGCCGTGGGCCACGACGATGGCGTCCTCCAGCCCGGTTTTCTCCCGCGCCTCGCGCAGCCGGTCGGCATAGCGCTTGCTGTCGCGGAAGCGGAGCGGGTCGGCGGGCGCCTTGGGCAGCTCGATGCGGGAGAACTGGCCGTCGTCGAACGTGTAGGCCAGCCGCTCGAGCGCGGTCGGGCGCATGTGGTGGCTGCAGTGCGGGCAGACCTTGAGGCTGCGGTCGAGGTCCTTGTGGAACACCATCTGCTGGCAGGCCGGGCACTGGCGCCACAGGTTCTCCGGCACCTCGCGCACTTCCTGCCCCAGCCAGGAGCGGATTTTCGGCCGCACGATCTCGGTGAGCCAGCTCATGCGGCCGCCTTCACGCCACGCACGCCCTCGGCCAGCCCGCGCACCTGGTCGAGCACGCGGCTGGCGGTGTCGGCGGCGGGGCGGCCTTCGCTGTCGAGGCTGGCCGCCAGCGTGTCGATCAGGGCGGAGGCGACCACCACTGCGTCGGCGACCGCCACGCTTTGCGCCGCCTGCGCCGGGGTGCGGATGCCGAACCCGATGGCGATCGGCAGGCTGGTGGCGCGGCGGATGCGGGGGATCGCCTCGGCGAGATGCTCGGGCGTGGCGCCCCGCGTGCCGGTGATCCCGGTGATGCTCACGTAATAGACGAAGCCCGAGCACCCGCACAGGACCTGCGGCAGGCGTTCGTCATGCGTGGTGGGCGCGACCAGGCGGATCATGTCGATCTCGTTCGCGGCGGCTGGGCCGTCCAGCCAGTCGGATTCTTCGCTGGGCAGGTCGACCACGATGAGGCCGTCGACTCCGGCCGCAGCGGCGTCGGTGCAGAACCGCGCTGGGCCGTAGGAGAGGATGGGGTTGAGGTAGCCCATCAGGATCACGGGTGTTTGCGTGTCTTCGGCGCGGAACTCGGCGATCATGCCGAGCGTGCCGGCGACGGTCGCGCCCGCCTCCAGCCCGCGCAACCCGGCGGCTTGGATGGTGGGGCCGTCCGCCATCGGGTCGGTGAACGGCATGCCGATCTCGATCAGGTCCGCCCCGGCCGCGGGCATGCCGCGCAGGATGGCCATGGCGGTGGCGCGATCGGGGTCGTAGGCCTCGAGGAATGGGATGAGTGCGCCGCGGTGCTCGGCCCGGAGCGCGGCAAAACGGGCAGCGATCCGGCTCATGGGGTGCACACGACGCGCAGGATTCCCTCTCCCTCTGGGAGAGGGTCAGGGTGAGGGGGCCGCCGACACGGAACGCGCCTAAGAGCATGCCGACCCACCCTCACCCAACCCTCTCCCATAGGGAGAGGGCCTACAAGGTGCGGCATGGTTGGCTCGCTCACAGCTTCACCCCGAGATGCTCCGCGACGGCGAAGATGTCCTTGTCGCCGCGGCCGCACAAATTCATCAGGATGATGTCGTCCGCCGCCATCGCGGGCGCGATCTTGGCCACATGCGCCAGGGCATGCGCCGGCTCCAGCGCGGGGATGATGCCCTCGGTGCGGGTGCAGAGCTGGAACGCATCCAGCGCCTCCTGGTCGGTGGCGGCGACGTAGTCCACCCGGCCGATTTCATGCAGCCAGGCATGCTCGGGTCCGATGCCCGGGTAGTCCAGCCCGGCGCTGATGCTGTGCGCCTCGTTGATCTGGCCGTCCTCGGTTTGCAGCAAGTAGGTGCGGTTGCCGTGCAACACGCCGGGCCGGCCGCGCGACAGGCTGGCGGCATGCTCGCCCGAGTCCAACCCGCGCCCGGCCGCCTCGACCCCCACCAGGCGCACCTCGGCATCGTCCAGGAACGGGTGGAACAGCCCCATCGCATTGGACCCGCCGCCGATCGCCGCCACCACCGTGTGCGGCAGCCGCCCTTCGGCGGCATGAAGCTGCGCCCGCGCCTCGGTGCCAATGACGGACTGGAAGTCCCGCACCATCGCAGGATAGGGATGCGGCCCGGCGACCGTGCCGATCAGGTAATAGGTGTCGGCGACGTTGGCCACCCAGTCGCGCATGGCGTCGTTCATGGCGTCTTTCAGCGTGCCCGCGCCGGACTTGACCGGCACGATCTCGGCGCCCAGCAGCTTCATGCGGAACACGTTGGGCTTCTGCCGCTCGACGTCGGTGACGCCCATGTAGATCGTGCAGGGCAGGCCGAACAGCGCGCAGACCGTGGCGGTGGCCACGCCATGCTGCCCGGCGCCCGTCTCCGCGATGATGCGCGTCTTGCCCATGCGGTTGGCCAGCAGGATTTGGCCCATGCAGTTGTTGATCTTGTGCGAGCCGGTGTGGTTCAGCTCGTCGCGCTTGAAATACACGCGGGCGCCGCCGAGTTCACGGGTGAGGCGCTCGGCGAACCAGAGCGGGCTGGGGCGGCCGACATAGTCGCGCAGATAGCGGTCAAGCTCCTGCTGGAACGCCGGGTCGCGCTTGGCGTCCTCGTAGGCCGCATCGACCGAGAGGATCAGCGGCATCAGCGTCTCGGCGACGAAGCGGCCGCCAAAGCTGCCGAAGCGTCCGCGTTCGTCGGGGCCGGAGCGCAGGGTGTTCAGGCGGTCTGGACGATCGTTCACGTGAAGCTCCATTGCAACGGCATAGCGCAAGCGCCTGTCGGGGCCAAATGGTGGATATGGCATGCCGATGGCCAGCGTGCGCGGAAAACACTGGTGAGGTGGTGGTTCGTCGTCCTGCCTTGTTGGCGACCGGGCTGGTTCTGGCGCTGCTGTCGGGCTGCGGTTGGACGTCCGAGCCAGGCCGGCCGGGGCATGAGCCGCCCAACCCATGCGTGAGCCCAGTGACCGGAGAAGACGTCTGTGGCGAGGGGCCGGGCTCGAGCATGATTGCTTCTGATAGGCGAAGCAATCATGCTCTAACTCTTTGTTTGAGAGGCTGATTCACGCATCAGGTTGTTTCAACCTGATGCGATCAGGCTCTAGCCTGCCCTAGGCTCGCACTGCCTTGCTTTCCCGCCCCAAGGCGCCCAAGGCCGTGCGGACGATGTCCTTTGCGGTGAGCCCCGCGTCGGCGAGTTGCAGCGGCTGGGTGTCGTGCTCGATGAAGCGGTCGGGCAGCACCATGGGGCGGATCGCCAGCCCGCCGTCCAGCAGCCCGGCCCAGGCGAGGTGCTGCATGACCGCCGCGCCGAACCCGCCGCCCGAGCCCTCCTCGATGGTGATCAGCACCGCATGCTCGCGCGCCAGCCGCTCGATCAGCGCGGTGTCCAGCGGCTTGGCGAACCGCGCATCCGCCACCGCGGTGGGCGAGCCGCGCGCCGCCAACTCGTCCGCCGCCAGCAGCGCGTCCGCCAAGCGCGAGCCCAGGCTCAGGATGGCCACCGGACCCGCCGCCTCCCGCACCATGCGCCCGCGCCCGATCGGCAGCGGCGTGCCGCGCGCCGGCAACGCCAGCCCCAGCCCATCCCCGCGCGGGTAGCGCACCGCCGACGGCCCGGCGCCATACGCCGCCTGCGTCGCCACCATATGCATCAGCTCCACCTCGTCGGACGGCGCCATCAGCACCATGCCGGGCAGGCAGCCGAGATAGGCCAAGTCGAAACTTCCCGCATGCGTCGCACCATCCGCCCCCACCAGCCCGGCACGGTCCAGCCCAAAGCGCACCGGCAACCCCTGGATCGCCACGTCATGCACCACCTGATCATAGGCCCGCTGCATGAACGTGGAGTAAACGGCGCAGAACGGGATCATCCCCTCCGCCGCCAGCCCGGCAGCAAACGTCACCGCATGCTGCTCGGCGATCCCCACGTCGAAACACCGCTCCGGAAAGCGCTTGGCGAACCGGTCCAGCCCAGTCCCCGACGGCATCGCCGCAGTGATCGCCACCACCCGCGGGTCGGCGTCCGCCTCGGCCATTAACGCTTCGGCAAACACTTTGGTGTAGGAGGGTGGGCCAGGAGGGGCCTTCACCTGCTCGCCCGTCACCACGTTGAAGCGCGCCACGGCGTGCAGCTTGTCCGCACTCGCCTCCGCCGGGGGGTAGCCGCGGCCTTTCTGGGTGATGGCGTGGATCAGGATCGGGCCGCTCTCCTCGGCGTCGCGCACGTTGCGCAGCACGGGGAGCAGATGGTCCATGTTGTGGCCGTCGATCGGGCCGAGATAGTAGAAGCCCAGCTCCTCGAACAGCGTGCCGCCGGTGAGGATGCCGCGGGCGTATTCCTCGGCGCGCTTGGCCGTCTTGGCCATGCCGGAGGGGAAGCGCCGGGCCATGCGCGAGGCCAGGTCGCGCAGGTTGAGGTAGGAGTTGGAGGACAGCAGGCGAGAGAGATAGGCACTCATGGCGCCCACCGGCGGCGCGATCGACATGTCGTTGTCGTTCAGCACCACGACCAGGCGGGCGTGCATGGCGCCGGCGTTGTTCATGGCTTCATAGGCCATGCCGGCGCTCATCGCCCCGTCGCCGATCACGGCAATCACGTTGCGCGGCGTGCCCTGCAGCCCGGCGGCCACCGCCATGCCGAGCCCGGCCGAGATCGAGGTGGAGGAATGTGCCGCGCCGAACGGGTCATACTCGCTCTCGGCCCGGCGGGTGAAGCCGGACAGGCCGCCGCCCTGGCGCAGGGTGCGGATGCGGTCGCGTCGGCCAGTGAGGATCTTGTGCGGGTAGCACTGGTGGCCGACGTCCCAGATCAGCCGGTCATGCGGCGTGTCGAACACGGCGTGCAAGGCAACGGTGAGTTCCACCACGCCCAGGCTGGCGCCCAGATGCCCCCCCGTGGTGCTGACCGCGTCGATGGTCTCGGCCCGCAACTCTTCAGCCAGGGTGCGAAGCTGCTCGGCGGAGAAGTTGCGCAGGTCCGACGGCACCCGGACACGGTCCAGCAACGGCGTCGCCGGGCGCGGCGGCAGCAGGGGGGCGTTCATGCCTGGGCAAACTCCATCACGATGATGTCAGGAGAGGGGGCGAGCGGCCAAGGAGCCGTCGGCGCGCTGGACGATGGCTTGGACGCGGGCTTCGGCTTCCGTCAGCTTGGCTTCGCAATGCTGCCGCAACACGGCGCCGCGTTCGTAGGCGGAGATGGCATCTTCGAGCTTCTGCTGGCCGCCCTCCAGGCCTTTGACGATGCGCTCCAACTCGGCCAACGCATCCTCAAACGACAGACTTGAGATGTCTTGCGACACGCTCGACTCCTCTAGCTCTGCCGTCATTACGCCGTTCTCACCGAGCGGACAATTGGCGGGCGCCCTCCCCCGGGGTAACAGCCATAGAACGATTGGATAGGGCAGGCGGGCGACGGGCGCCGTCTTGCCCCGGGTCCAGCGACTGGAGTGAGCTATGCGAGTGTTGCAAGCGTCCGCGATCGCCCTGGTGGCCCTCTGCCCGGCAGCCCTGGCCCAAGCCGACTCCGGCACCGTGGTAGGGCAGACCCATTATGACCGGGTGGATTGCGACGCGATCGCCACGCGCCAGGCAATGCTGAAGGAGTACAACGATCAGCTCGCCTCCCGCTCCGATCCGCACGTCATCGATGTGCTCGAGCAGAAGAAGCTGTCGGCCACGCCAACGTCCATCGCCTGCTACGGCAGCTACAGCTTTTCGGACGGCTCCTCGAAAAGGATTACCTACAAGGAGATGGTCAACTCCCTCGGCCAGATCGTCTGGACCTTCACGCCCGACTCCTGACGGGCAGCCGCGGCGTATCGTGGGCTCCATGCAGCGCCGAGAGCCGAAACCGGGGTTGTTGCGTGCAATGCAGACTTGTAGAGAATGCAACTTAACAGCCGCCCGCGCACCGGTCGCGCGGGCGGCGTCAACTTGGTTGGGACATGATGAACCGATCCACCTCGCTCGCCGCCGCCGTGTTGCTGACGCTTGCTCCCATCGCCTTGCATGCGCAGACCCTTGCGCAGAAGCAGACCATGGCCTCGGAGGAAACGCGGCTCACCAGCGCGGCCAACAACGCCAACTCCATCTGCCATACCTCCATCGCGGCCAGCTTCGAGTGGCAGAGCTTCCTGACGGCCGACAAGGTGGGCGACAAGAACGCCATCGTGTTCGAGAATCCGCCCTCCGAGATGTGCTCGGTGCCGCTCGCCGACCTGCAGGCGATGTGCCAAGACCCGCAGGCCAAGCAAGCCATTACGGCCAAGATTAAGTCCTACCAGTGCGGCTACCAGGCCGGCTCGACGCCGACGCTCTCCCTCGACCCGGCCGGCAAGCTGCTGTTCCAGTCGAGCTACGACGCCTTCCACCACATGGATCACACGACTGAAACTGCGTTCGTGCGAGACTGGCTCGGCAACCACCTGTAGGCCGCAGGCCATCGCAAGAGCCCTCACCCCGACTCTCTCCCAGAGGGAGAGGGAGAGGGAGAGGGAGAGTCGCTCCCTTCCAGTTCGGTCTCGGGCCGGTCCAGGGCGCCGAGCTTGCGTTGCACCGCGCGGGTGCGGGCGCGGGCGTCCTCGATCGTGCGCGACATCGACCCGGCGTTGCGCGCCAGCCGCTCGAGCACGTCGTCCATCCGCACCATCTCCTGCCGGGTCGCGCCCAAGAGCCGGCCGATCTGCTCGGCCTTCTGCTCCAGCGAGAGCGTGACGTAGCCAAGATGCACCGTGCGCAGCAGGCCGGGGAGCAGCCCAGGCCCCATCAGCATCACGCGGTGCACCCGGCTCAGCTCGTCCACCAGGCCGGGAATGCGGGCAGCTTCGGCATACAGCCCGTCGCTGGGCAGGTAGAGGATGGCGAAATCCGTGGTCAGCGGCGGAGCGATGTATTTGCTGGCGACCCGGCGGGCCTCCAGCCGCAACACCTGCTCCAAGCCGCGCCGGGCCAGCCGTTCCGCCTCGAGGTCCCCCGCTTCGGCCGCGGCCAGCAGCCGTTCGTAGTCGGCCAGCGGCAGCTTGGCGTCGATCGGCAGCAGCGGGCGGGGGTCGCCGGGGCCGGGCATGCGGATGGCGAACTCCACCACCCGGCCGTCGCCGATGGCCAAGTTGGCGTCGTAGCTGCCGGCCGGGAGCAGGTCGTCCAGCAGGGTGCGGAGCTGCGTCTCGCCCCAGCCGCCGCGGGTCTTCACGTTGGAGAAGATGCGCTTGAGGTCGCCAATGCCGGCGCTGACCGCAGCCACCTCGCCCATCGCCTTCTGCACGGCGGCGAATTGCTCCAGCACGCGGCCGAAACTGGCGGCCATCTGCTGCTCCACCGCCTGGTGCAGTTGCGCACCCACGGCGTGCTCGATCGCGGAGAGGCGGGCGGCGCTCGACTCGGCGATCTCGCGCAGCTTGGTCTCGAGCAACAGGGCGACCTGGCTGCTGCCCTCGCGCGCCTCCAACCGGACCTGGTCGAGCCGGTCATGCAAGGCGCGGTTCCCCGCGGCGGATTGCTCGGCTAGGAAGCGTAGACCATGCAACGCGCCCAGCATCCGCAACGTAGTGAAGCTCGCGACCAGCAATAAGGCCGCCGCCATGCCAGCCAATGCCGCCCACGCCTCGACCGGCCAGGACACAACCCAGGACTCTAGTGGTGACATTCGCCCCGGCAGCCCGCCCGTGCTGAAAAGCGCTTCCTACACGAGTCGCCCGAGTCCCGAGGCGGCCGAGTCGCACGCGCAAGCCAAGCAGGGGGCGCCGAAGCAGGGGCTGCCGATCATGGCGCTCGGCGCGCTGGGCGTGGTGTTCGGCGACATCGGCACCAGCCCGCTCTATGCGGTCAAGCAGTGCTTCCAGGACGACCCCTCGTTCGCGCACGACCCCGCGCTCGTGCTGGGCATCCTGTCGTTGATCATCTGGTCGATCCTGTTCGTGGTCTGCGTGAAATACGTGGGCTTCATCCTGCGCGCCGACCATGACGGCGAGGGCGGCACCCTGGCCATGCTGGGCCTGATCCGCAGCAAGGTGCCGCCGCTGCCGTTCCGCACGCCCACCGCGCTCACCCTGCTGGTGCTGTTCGGCTCCGCGCTGCTGTATGGCGACGGGGTTGTGACGCCGGCGATCTCGGTGCTGTCGGCCGTCGAAGGGCTGAAGCAGGCGAGCCCGGCGTTCGAGCGCTTCGTCGTGCCGCTGGCGGCGGGCATCCTGCTGGCCCTGTTCGTGGCGCAGCATTGCGGCACGCAGCGGGTCGGGCGGTTCTTCGGCCCCGTGATGCTGGTCTGGTTCGGCATGATCGCGCTGCTGGGCGTGACGCACGCGGTGCAGCACCCGGACGTGCTGGCGGCATTCAACCCGCTGATGGGGTTGCGCCTGCTGCTTGGTCATGGCTGGGCGGGTTACGCCGTGCTGGGCGCGGTGGTGCTGTGCTTCTCCGGCACGGAGGCGCTGTTTGCCGACCTGGGCCATTTCGGCCGCAGCCCGATCGTGCTCTCCTGGTATTGCGTCGTGTTGCCGGCGCTTGGGCTGAACTACCTCGGCCAGGGCGCCGAACTGCTGGCCAATCCCACCTCGGTGAGGAACCCGTTCTTCGCCCTCGTGCCGCATTGGGGCCTGTATCCGGCGGTGATCATCGCCACGGCGGCGACGGTGATCGCGTCCCAGGCGCTGATTTCGGGCGCCTTCTCGCTCACCCAGCAGGCGATCAACATGGGGTTCGCGCCGCGCTACCGGGTGGTGCACACCTCGGAGGAGGAGCGCGGCCAGGTCTACATGCCGGTGGTGAACTACGCGCTGATGGTCGCCTGCCTCGCTTTGGTGGTCACCTTCCGCTCCTCGGACGCGCTGGGCTCGGCCTATGGGCTGGCGGTGATCGGCACCATGACCGTGACGTCGATCACTTTCTACGTGGTGATGCGCCAGGTCTGGCACTGGCCGCTCTGGCTGGCGGCGCCGTTGGCGGGGGCGTTCCTGCTGGTGGATTTCGCGTTCCTGGGCGCCAACCTGGCCAAGATCTGGTCCGGCGCCTGGGTGCCGCTGCTGATCGGGGCCGTGGTGTTCGCGATGTTCGCGGTGTGGACAGAGGGCCGCTCGCGGTTGCGCCAGGCGATGGCGAGCTGGGCGATGCCGGTGTCCGAGTTTCGCCACATGGCGGATGATTGGCGCGAGCGGGAGGCGGGCGGCGCGGTGTTCCTGACCGAGAATTCCGAGAAGGTGCCGATGGTCGGCAAGCACCCTTGGCTGCGCGCGCATGTGCGGCACGAAAACATCCTGCTGCTGCGGGTGGAGACGACCAAACGGTCCTATGTGCCGGAAACCGACCGTTTCAGCTTGGAGGAACTCGGCAATGGAATTTTCCGCGGCGTGCTGCGGTTCGGCTTCATGCAGCGGCCGGACGTGTGGGACGCGCTGGATGGCAAGCTGCCGTTCAACCAGGAATGCGCGGTGTTCTTCCTGCCGCAGGTGATTGCCGCCGGGCCGCTTTCCAATTGGCGTGGGCTGTTGCGCCGGGTGACGCAGTTCCTGGCGCGGACTGGGCTCTCCCCCATCGAGTATTTCGAGTTGCCGCCCAGCCAGGTGGTGTCGGTCGGCCTGCAAGTGGAGGGTTGAGGCCGGCGTGGCAGCGAACCAAGTCAGGGGCGCGCCGTTGGAGCGGCAGAGAGAGGGGTGGCATGATGCGGGGCGTGGTCGCTTTGGTTTGCCTGTTGAGCCTGGCTGGGTGCAACGCCAGGTTCGGCGGCCCGCCGCTCATTTCCGGCCAATCGCCGGCCGCGGCGCAATCGCATAACAGCGAGCCGCAGCCGCCGGGCAGCCTGCCGCCGGGCTTCGCCGGTGTGGGTGGCGGCCCGAACGCGACAGCGCCCGATTATGCCAGCATAACCTTCTCAGCGCGGCATTGAGGCCGGGTTTATACGTTGAAGTCCCACCATCGTTGAGCCTAGCGACTGGCCGCAGCCCGGCGGCGGGCCGGGCGGCCTGCCGTGTGGGACGCACACCACCCGGCGACGTCACGTCGTTTTCTAGGCGTCCACGCTCACGAAGGCGTTGATTGGATAGCGCAATGGTGTGCAGGCACGAGCGGCTGATCAAGCCGGCCCGCCCGCTTGCGCCAAGCCGCCGCTCGGGCCAGACAGCGGCCATGGCCACACCCCTGCTGCTGCTCCAAGACATCCACCTCACCCTCGGCACCCAGCAACTGCTCGACGGCGCCGAGTTCGGCATCGGGGCGGGGGAGCGCATCTGCCTGGTGGGTCGCAACGGGTCGGGCAAGTCGACCTTGCTGAAGATCGCCACCGGGCAGCTCCATGCCGATCGCGGCACGCGCTTCCTGCAGCCCGGCGCCACCATGCGCTACCTGCCGCAAGAGCCTGATCTTTCGGGGTTCGAGACCGTGCTCGACTACGTGCAGGCCGATTGCGGCCCCGGCGACGACGCGTTCCGCGGCCCGGCGCTGCTGCACCAGTTGGGGCTGAGCGGGATGGAGCAGCCGGCGCGGCTCTCCGGCGGCGAGGCCCGTCGCGCCGCCCTGGCCCGCACCTTGGCGCCGCTGCCCGACGTGTTGCTGCTGGACGAGCCGACCAACCATCTCGACCTGCCGGCCATCGAGTGGCTCGAGAAGGAGCTGACCAGTTCGCGCGCCGGGATCGTGCTGATCAGCCACGACCGGCGGCTGCTCGAGACCCTCGGCCGCGCCGTGGTGTGGCTGGAGGACGGCGTGACCCGGCGGATGGACCGCGGCTTCGGCCATTTCGAGGCCTGGCGGGAGGAAGTGGCCGAGCAGGAGGCGCGCGACCGGCAGAAGCTCGCCCGCCAGATCGTCCGCGAGGAGCATTGGCTCACCTACGGCGTGACCGCGCGGCGCAAGCGCAACGTGCGCCGGGTCGCGGAACTGGGGGCGCTGCGGCAGAAGAAGCGCGAGGCGGGCGGCCCGGCGGCGAGCCTCACCCTGCGGGCGACGGAAGGCGAGGTCTCGGGCAAGCAGGTCATGGTGGCCGAGCACGTCCGCCGCGCCTATGGCAACAACCTGATCGTGCGGGATTTGTCGCTGCGGGTGATGCGGGGCGACCGCTTGGGCATCGTGGGGCCGAATGGCGGCGGCAAGACCACCTTGCTCCGCCTGCTGACCGGGGTGGACCAGCCGGATAGCGGCACGGTGACGCTCGGGACCAACCTCCAGGCCGTCACGCTCGACCAGCAGCGGGCCGCGCTCGACCCGGCGCAGACGCTGCAGAACACGCTGACCGGCGGCGACGGCGACCAGGTGGAGGTGGCGGGGCAGAAGCGGCATGTGGTGGGCTACATGAAGGAGTTCCTGTTCCGCCCGGAGCAGGCGCGCACGCCCGTGGGCATGCTGTCGGGCGGCGAGCGGGGGCGGCTGCTGCTCGCCTGCGCCTTGGCCCGGCCGTCCAACCTGTTGATTTTGGACGAACCGACCAACGACCTCGATCTCGAGACGCTTGACCTGCTGCAGGAGCTGCTCAGCGAGTATGCCGGCACGGTGCTGCTGGTCAGCCACGACCGCGACTTCCTCGACCGGGTGGTGACGTCCACGCTGGCGCATGAGGGAGAGGGCCGTTGGACCGAGTATGCCGGCGGCTACAGCGACATGCTGGCGCAGCGGTCGCCCGTCGTGGTCGAGCCGGAGCGCCGCCGCGCGGCCGCCGCCCCGCCGAAACCGGCGCCGAGCCGCAAGCTGGCGTTCAAGGACCGCCAGGCGTTGGAAGCGCTGCCCGCCGAGATGGAGGAGCTGAAGCGCCGAATCGGGCTGCTGGGGGGCAAGCTGGCGGAGCCGGGCCTGTATGCCCGCAGCCCCGCGGTCTTCCACAAGGCAACGGAGGCGCTGCGCCAGGCGGAGAACGCGCTGGCCAAGGCGGAAGAGCGCTGGCTGGAGCTGGAGCTGCTGCGCGAGGCGTCCGAGGCTTAATCCCCCTCTCCCGCAGGCGGGAGAGGGAGCGAACGAGTGCACGCACACCAGCTCCCATGGGCCGCCGAGATATCGCCACAGCGCCACCCCCGTCGCCTGCATCGCGCCCGGCGGGCTCTCACCCGCCAACTCGGCCAGCGTCCGGCGCGCCTGGTCTGGCGACACCTTGTTCTGCACCGTCACATGCGGCGACCAGGCGGCACTGTCCTGCGCGGTCAAAGCGAGTGACAGGCGGCTCAGCAACGCCCGGCGCAACCGCTCGGCCGGCGGCGCGTGCAGGCGGAACGCCACCCCGCGGCCGAGGCTGAACGCGCCTGCGAACTCCACCGCAAATGCGGCCGTCTGCCCGCACAAAGCCGCCAAGCCGCCGGCGACCTCCGCCTCCTGCTCCCCGGGCAAGGCATGAAACATCGTCACATGCGCCCCGACCACCAGCCGGCCGGCTGGGAAATAGGCGCTGCGGAGCCGGTCGAACCAGGCTTGCGACGCCGGGTCGAGTTCGAGGGTCAGGATCAGCGGCGCCATGCCGAGCAGGTGGCGGGTCGTTGCCCCTTTACATCCGCCACACCGCACCCCTGTACTGCCACATGCTCGCACAACCGCGCCTGGTCCCACCGATCCACCCGATCCGCTCCTCCGACCCAGGAGCGTTCGGCACCATCCAGATCCTGCGGCGCAACGCGCTCGAGATGTGGGGGCGGCGGGCCTATGAGCGGCCGGCGATGGTCGGCAGCTTCCTGGGCCGGGTTCAGGTGCTGATGAACGACCCGGAAGGCATCGCGCACGTGCTGGTGCGCAATGCGGCCAATTACCGGCGGCCGCTGGTCTCGCAGCGCATCCTGGCGCCGCTGCTGGGGAAAGGGCTGCTGCTCAGCGAGGGCGCCACCTGGCGGCATCAGCGCCGCACCATCGCCCCCATCCTGGCGCCCCGTTCCATGCCGGTGCTCACCTCCCATGTCGCCACCGCGGCCGACGAGTGCCTCGCCCGGGTGCGCGGGCAGCGCGACGTGCTGCTGCTGGGCGAGATGCAGCGCACCGCGCTCGAGATCGCCGGGCGCTCCATGTTCTCGCTTCAGATGGACGAGCACCGCACCACCATGCGGGACCTGCTGACCCGCTACGCCATGCAGCTCGCCCGGCCCTCGATGCTGGACCTGGTCCTGCCCGCCTCGCTGCCCAGCCTGCGGGACCCGGCGCGGCGGCGGTTCCGGGCGGAGTGGAAGGGCATCATCAACGGCATCGTGGAGCAGCGCGAGCGGATGCCGCCCAAGGATGGCCCGCGCGACCTGTTCGACATGCTGATGGCCGCGCGGGATCCGGAAACCGGCGAAGGCTTCAGCCGCGACGTGCTGGGCGACCAAGTGGCGACCATGATCCTGGCCGGCCACGAAACCACGGCGCTGACGCTGTTCTGGTCGATGGCGCTGCTGGCCCAGTCGCCGCTGTGGCAGGAGCGGGTGGCGGAGGAAGCGGCGGCGCACCCGTTCGATGCGACCAATGCGGCCGAGGTGCTGCCCCACCTGGTCGTCACCCGCGCGGTGGTGAGCGAGGCGCTGCGGCTGTATCCGCCTGCCTTCATGGTGACTCGGTCGGCGATCGCGCGCGATACCGCCAACCGCACCCTGGTGCCGCGCGGCGCCACGGTGGTGATCGCGCCCTGGGTGCTGCATCGGCACCGCACGCTGTGGACCGACCCGGACGCCTTCGACCCGGCGCGCTTCATGCCGGACGCGCCGCCGCCGCCGCGCTTCGCCTATCTGCCGTTCGGCGCCGGGCCGCGGGTGTGCGTGGCGGCCCAATTTGCGGTGGCGGAAGCCGTGCTGGTGCTGGCCAAGCTGCTCGGCCAGTTGTCCGTCACCTCAGCCGACGTCGCGCAGGTCCGCCCGGTCGCGATGGTGACCACCCAGCCAGATCGGGCCGCCCATTTCACGCTGATGCCGCGCTGACGGACTGCACCGCCATCCGCTCGCGGGTGGTCTCGCGGGGGCCCTCCAGCGCCGCGACGCGCTGCGTGGTCCTGGGATAGTAGGAGATGATCGCCAGCAGCCAGCCGAAGAAGCCCGGCACCATCGCCTCCTGCGCCGCGAACGCCTCGTGGTTCAGCACCGGGTTCAGCCGCGCACTGCCGCAAGCCAGCATCTGCAGCGCGCCGCGCGACGCATGCAGGTCATTGGCCAGGAAGGCGCCGATGCGGTCGGCGGTCAGTTCCCGGCCGCGGGAGTAGGCCTGCGGCAGGAACGGCACGAAATGCGCCGGAAACTTCAGCAGGTTCTTCTTCCAGTCGAGATGCCCAGCGGCGTGATGGCCGAGTTCGTGCCCGATCACGAAGCGAACCTGAGCATCCGTGTCCACGTCCAGCAGCATCGAGGTGAGGAACACGTAGGGCCGGCCCAGCATCCGCCGCGCAAAGGCGTTGATCACACCGCTCGAGTTATAGATGAACGCCACCGGAACGGTCTTGAGCCCGAGCTGTCCCGCTCCCTCCACCAGCATTTCGTGCAGGTGGGCGCATTGCTGCTCGGTGATCAGCACGTTGTGGCCGAAGGCGCGGGCGCGGAAGAACGCGGCGATGATCAGGCCCGACAGCCAGATCAGCAATGCATAGAAGATCACGACGGGAAGCAGCCCCCATGAGCCTCGAAACACGGCATAAGCGAGGAACGCCAACACGGCGAGCCATACAACGGTGCCGATCACGATCATGATGCTGCCGTATGTCCGCTCTTTTGGATGCCGCAGTTGCTTGGCCAACTGGATTGCCATTGCTTTCTCCCCTCTCGTCATGTCCTGGCCCAATCTACTCACAGTGTTTCGCCTTAGGGTATGAACAATTTCATGAATCCTCCCTTAACGGCCATGTTCGCCCCTACCTGGTTCACACATCTCCAACCGGAGACTATCTTCCTCTCCCGCGGGCGGGAGAGGGCCGGGGTGAGGGTGCGAGGGCCGCGATCCGTCGGAGGAGTTGATTGATTTCGCTGGATTGTGCGCGACCCAAGAGCCCTCACCCCGACCCTCTCCCGTGTAGGACGGGAGAGGGAGAAGAAGGATTGTCCACCGCATGCGCGTATAGAGACGATGCGTGCATCGCGAAGGATCCGTCCTGGTCGTTTGCCCCGCCGGGCCGCACACTGCTCTCGACAAGCAGCCCGGCAGAGAACAAGACCGGCTGAACCAGGAGGGACCGAAATGAACCGCACGACAGCGCACGGCCTGCAGGTCGAGACCGAGCTCTATCGCTTCATCAAGGACGAGGCGCTGCCCGGCACCGGTGTAGACGCAGATGCCTTCGGGCGCGGTTTCGCTGCCCTGGTGGCGGATCTGATGCCGCGCAACCGAGCCCTCCTGGCGCATCGGGACGCGCTACAGGCCAAGATCGACGCCTGGCACCGCGACCACGCAGCCGCCGAGCCCGACCCGGCGGGCTACCAGGCCTTCCTGCACGAGATTGGCTACCTGCAGCCGGACCCGGCGTCGTTCGCGGTGGAAACCGCCAACGTGGACGCCGAGATCGCCGCCATCGCCGGCCCGCAGCTCGTCGTGCCGATGAGCAACGCCCGCTACTCGCTCAACGCCGCCAATGCGCGCTGGGGCAGCCTCTATGACGCGCTGTATGGCACGGACGCGATCGACGAGGCGGACGGCGCCGGGCGTGGCGGCACGTTCAATCCGGTCCGCGGCGCCAAGGTGGTGGCGCGCGCCAAGGCGGTGCTCGACCAGGCGGCGCCGCTGGCGGGCGGCTCGCATGCCCGGGTGATGCGGTATGTCGTCGATCGCGACCAGTTGGCGGCCGAGTTGGAGAGCGGCGGCACGACGGGGCTGGCCGACCCGGCGCAGTTCGCGGGCTATCGCGGCGATGCGGCCGATCCCACCGCCGTTCTGTTGAAGAACAACGGCTTGCACATCGAAGTGCAGATCGACCGGACGCATTTCATCGGCAAGGACGACCCAGCGGGGGTCGCCGACATGGTGATCGAGTCCGCCATCAGCACCATCATGGATTGCGAGGACAGCGTCGCGGCGGTGGATGCCGAGGACAAGGTGCTGATCTACCGCAACTGGCTCGGGCTGATGCAGGGCAGCCTGTCCGCCTCGTTCGAAAAGGGCGGCCAGACGCTCGAACGCAAGCTCAATGCCGACCGCGCGTATACCGCGCCCGGCGGCGGCACGCTGGTGCTGCCGGGCCGCAGCCTGATGCTGGTGCGCAATGTCGGCCACCACATGGTCACCGACGCCGTGCTCACGGCGGCAGGCGAGGAGATCCCGGAGGGCATGCTGGACGCGATGGTGACGTCGCTGATCGCCATGCACGACCTGCAGCCCGGCGCCCGGCGCAACAGCCGCGCCGGGTCGGTCTACATCGTGAAGCCCAAGATGCACGGGGCAGACGAGGTGGCGTTCAGCAGCGAGCTGTTCGGGCGGGTGGAACAGGTGCTCGGCCTGCCGCACGCGACCATCAAGATGGGCATCATGGACGAGGAGCGGCGGACCAGCGCCAACCTTGCCGCCTGCATCGCGGCGGCGCGTGAGCGGGTGGCGTTCATCAACACCGGCTTCCTCGACCGCACCGGCGACGAAATCCACACCTCCATCGAAGCGGGCGCCTTCATCCGCAAGAACGATATCAAGGGCACGCCCTGGATCGCCGCGTATGAGGCGCGCAACGTGACCATCGGCTTGGCGGCCGGGCTGCGCGGGCGGGCGCAGATTGGCAAGGGCATGTGGGCGGCGCCTGATCGCATGGCCGAGATGCTGGCGCAGAAGGGGGGCCATCCGCAGGCGGGGGCGAACACCGCGTGGGTGCCGTCCCCCACCGCCGCGACTTTGCACGCGCTGCATTACCATCAGGTGAATGTGGCCGAGCGCCAATCCGCGCTGGCGGGCGCCGCGCCGGCCCCGCTGTCGGACCTGCTGACCATCCCGCTGGCTGGGCCGGTAAACTGGGCGCCGGACGAGGTGCAGGCCGAGCTGGAGAACAACGTCCAGGGCATCCTGGGCTATGTGGTGCGCTGGGTGGACCAGGGGGTGGGCTGCTCCAAGGTGCCGGACATCCACGACGTCGGGCTGATGGAAGACCGCGCCACCTTGCGCATCAGCAGCCAGCACATCGCGAATTGGCTGCTGCATGGTGTGGTGAGCGAGGCGCAGGTCATGGCAACGCTGCGCCGGATGGCGAGCGTGGTGGACCAGCAGAACGCGGCCGACCCGGCGTATCGCGCGATGGCGCCCGGGTTCGACGGCCCGGCGTTCCACGCCGCCTGCGACCTGGTGTTCAAGGGCCGGGCGCAGCCGAACGGCTACACCGAGTTCATCCTGCACAAGCGCCGGCGGGAGGCCAAGGCGGCGGGGTGACGTATCAGTCTTCTCCCTCTCCCGCTGGCGGGAGAGGGCCGGGGTGAGGGTGGGAGCGCTGCCAAGTCGCCAACTCAGTGCCCAAGAGCCCTCACCCCGACCCTCTCCCGTGAAGGACGGGAGAGGGAGAAGCAGCACCTAGTTGAAATACCGCAGGCTGAAGCGGATCGCGCCGCCGTCGGGGCCGACGCTGAACGCGGCGGCGTCGAAGCTGGGGGGGCCGAAGCGCATCGGCGCGTCATTGGAAAAGCCGATCCCTTCGGTCGGAATGCCGAAGAAGTTGCGGTCGATCTTGTCGTTGTCGTTTTCGTCGTGGAACGCCTGCGCTGCGTAGATGCCGGGCGGCACCCCGGTCACGCGCACCGTCACGGATCCAATGGCGGCGGGGGCGCGGCCATGGTAGCGGCATGTCGGCTGCAGGAACGTGGTGCGGTCGCAGATCGCCACCAGCACATGGCCGTTGGCCGAGCGCACCCCAGTAACAGTCACCTCGACCAGTCCCGTGGGGGCGCCGAGGTCTGCCGCAGCCGGTCGCGCCATCAGCAGCAAGCCAACGCACGCGCTCGTCACCCACCACCTCACCCACCACCTCACCCACCACCTCACCCACCACCTCACTGGGCGGGATATGTGCGGCCCCGCCAGGTCGCCGGGCGGCCACGCAGTTGGCGCAGCAGCGCGGCCCATTGCACCACCAGCAACGCCACCACCCCAAACGGGTGCAGCACCGCGCTCAATTCGGGCTGGCGGAAGCGGGCCGCCAGCACCAGGCGCAGCCCGATGGAAAGCACCAGGGCAGCCACAGCGGCCGTGCTCGGCGCGGTCAGCACCAGCAGCAGCGGCAGCACATGCCCGCCCGCCAGCAGCAGCGACCAGACGAAGATGGCGCCAGGCTTGGCCATGCCCTCGGTCGCGTTCTTGCCCAAACCCTCCCAAAGCTGGGCGGCGGAGGAATACATCCGGCACTCGGCCAGCCGCGTGGCGTCGAACAGCCCGGTCATCTGCCCGGCCCGGCGGAAGGCGCGGGGCAGGGTCAGGCCATCGTGCAGCGAGGCGCGGATGGCGCCGTGCCCCCCAGCGGCCGCATAGGCGTCGCGCCGGGCAATGAACAACTGGCCACACCCGGCGCCCAGACCGACCGTCAGGCTGCGGCGCATCAGGCCCATGGGCAGGTAGCCCAGCAACAGGAAGTGGATCAGCGGCAACAGGAGCTGCTCCGACCAGGTCAGCACCACCTGGTGCGGGAAGCCGCTGGCCAGTCCTACCTTGTGGCGCTGCATGAAGCCAGCCATCCGGGCCAGCGCGTCGGGCGCGAGCCGCACATCTGCGTCCACGAACACGAACAGGTCGTGCCGCGCGGCGGCGGCCAGGGCGGCGCAGGCGTGCTGCTTGCCCGACCAGCCGGCCGGCAGCATGCCGCCGCTCAGCACGCGCAGCCGCGGGTCGGCGATGCTGGCGAGCAGTTCGCTGGTGCCGTCGGTCGACCCGTCGTCCAGCACGACCAATTCCAGGTTCACCCCCTGATTGGCGAGCACCGCCTGCGCGGCCGGCAGGATGTTGGCGGCCTCGTTGCGCGCCGGGATCAGCACCGAGATGGGGGGCGAGCCAGCCGCGGGCGCAGGCGTGCGATAGGCCAGGAGGTTTGGGATCGCGACCAGCACCGGGATCAGCGCCAGCAGCAGCGCGAGCACGCCGAGCGCGGTCATTCAGCGCTCGCCCTCGTGGCTGGGGTCGAACTTGCGGCCGTGCAGCGCCGCGAGGGACCAGCGCCACGCGTCGTAGATGCCGCCAATGCCAGCGCCGCCGCGAACCAGCGGCTGGAACAGCGCCGGGTCACGGGTGGCCGCCTCGGTGGAGAGCGTGTCCATCGTCTGCGTCAAACTCCGTTCCAGCCGGTCGAGCCACTCCGCGCTGCTGGGCTCGCTGCTGGACTCCAGGGGCTCGCCGAAGCGGAGCAGGGCCTCGGGGCGGCTTTCGTTCCAGAAGCTGTATTCGATGGCAAGGGGCAGGATGGTGGTGCCGGGCACGCGGCGGGCGAGATGGGCCAGCCCGGGCCGCAGGCGGACGGGCCGGATGCGCGCGTCGGTAAAGGCGCCTTCCGCGGTGATCCAGAGCATGGCGCTGGGCCGCTCGAGCACGGCCAGCGCGGTGTGGAGGAAGATGGCGGCGCCGCGCCGATCATCCAGCGGCACGCCGAACACGCCCATTCGCTCGAGCAGGCGGTATTTGCCGAGGGCGGCGGCGTCCATCGGGCCGAAGCCGGCATAGCGCGGGAACAGCATGTCGCAGAGCAGGATGTAGATCGCCGGGTCCCACCAGGAGGGGTGGTTGGAGTAGACGATCAGCGGGCGGCCGGGCGTCGCGCGCGGGGCGCCGCTGCGGGAGAGGCGGACGGCGTGGAAGTTCCGGCTGGCATACCAGCGGATATAGAAGGCGAACAGGCGAAACAGGGGCTCGGAGCGGCGGGCGATGATGCGGCCGGCGTCGGTACGGTCAGACATGGGGCGATTGGACGGTCAATAGCCCTCTCTCTCTGGGAGAGGGTTGGGTGAGGGGTGCGCCGACGCGATCGACTGTGCGGCCACCCCTCACCCCGGCCCTCTCCCAGAGGGAGAGGGAGACGCTTGGGCTGGGCGCTGTCTTGCGCGAGTCACGCGCTGAGCGGGGCGGCGTTGCTGGTGCGGTCGCGGTCCAGGCTGTCGGCGGCGATCCAGCCGGACATCAGCACCATCGGCATGCCCGGACCCGGATGCGCCGCGCCGCCCGCGAGATACAACCCGGCGAGGTCGCGGGAGCGGTTGCCGGGCTTGAACGCGCCGAAGAACTTGCCGTGGCTGGCCAGCCCGTAGATCGCGCCGTTCAGCACCCGGTAGCGCTCGTGGATGTCGGCGGGGGTGAGGGTGCGCTCGAACACGATGCGGCTTTCCAGGTCCGGCATGCCGGCGCAGCGGGCGAGCTTCTCCAGGATCACGCGGCGATACTTGGGCAGCATGTCCGACCAGTCGTGATGCGGGCGCAGATACGGGGTATGGACCAGCACATACAGCGCCTCGCCGCCCGGGGGCGCCACGCCGGGCTCGGTGCGGGCGGTGGCGGCGATGTAGCAGGTCGGGTCGGGGGCGGGCTCGCCCTTGTTGTAGATCCAGTCGAACTCCTCTTCCGGGTCGCGCGAGAACACGAAGTCGTGGTGCAGCAGGTGGTCGTAGCCGCGGTCCAGGCCGAGATAGAGCACCACGCCGGAGCAGGCCGGTTCGCGGTTCCAGCGTTTGCCGAAGCTGCGCGCCGCCTCGCCGCCGACCAGCTCGCGATAGGTGCGCACGCTGTCCATGTTGGACACCAGGGCGGAGAGCGGGATGGTCTCGCCGGCGTCGGTTTCGACCGCGCTCACCGCACCCCGGTCGGAGACGATGCGGCGGATCCCGGTGGAGAGGCGAATCTCCACGCCCAGGTCTTCCGCCAGTTTGGCGAGCGCGACCGGCACCGCCCGGGTGCCGCCCATCGGGTACCAAACGCCGCCATCGGTCTGCATATGCCCGATCGAGCACAGCACGGCAGGGGAATTATACGGCGAGGAGCCGACATACTGCACGAAATGGTCGAGCATCTGCGCCACCCGGGCGTCGGGCACGCGCTTGCGGATCTCCTTGGCCACCGTGCTGCCCATACGCAGGCTCATCACGTCGCGCAGGGTGGACAGGTCCATGTTCTTCTTGAAATCAAGCGTGTCGCGGATGTCTTCCACGCTGCGCCAGAAGAAGAAACGCTCGCTGACGCCGTGCAGCCCGTCGCTCATGCGCAGGAAGTCGCGGTAGCCCTCGCTGTTGCCGGGAGCGAACGTGTCGAGGTTGCCCACCATCGCCGCGGTGTCCTCGGTGAGGTCCAACACGGCGCCGTCGTCGAAGAAGCAGCGCCATTGCGGGTCGAGCCGGCGCAGGTCGAGTGCGGCGTCGAGGTCGCGGCCGGCCTCGGCGAAGATGCGGCGCAGCACGGCGGGAACGGTGAGGATGGTCGGCCCCATGTCGAAGCGGAAGCCGTCTTCCTCGAGCACGGCCGCCTTGCCGCCGACCCAGTCGTTCTTTTCGAACAGGATCACGCGATGCCCGCGCGCGCCGAGCACGCAGGCAGCGGCGAGGCCGCCCAAGCCGCCACCGACCACGCCGACCGGGTCTAGAGTACTCATGCGACCTCCGCGATGGCTGGTTGATACTCGGGTTCGGCCATCAGCGACGGGCCCCAATGCGGTTGCAGGCCGAGGTCTTCCACCATGAGCTTGCTGGTGATGCGGGCGCCCTCGAAAATCACGGGCAGGCCGCTGCCGGGATGGGTGCCGCCGCCGACGAGGTAGACGCTCTCGAGGTCCTCGAAGCGGTTGCGCGGGCGCCAGTGCAGCATCTGCCGCAGGTTGTGCGCCAGGTTGAAGGTGGCGCCGCGGAAGATGTTCAGGTCCGCCTCCCAGTCGCTCGGGGTGAGCACCTGCTCGAACACGATGCGCTGCTCGATGTCGTGCACGCCAAGTTTTTCCAACTGGCGGAGCACTAGGTTGCGGTAGCGCGCCTTTTCCGCCGCCCAGTCCACGCCGCTGCCGACGCGGTTGCCGACCGGCACCAACACGTAGAGCGTCGAATAGCCGGCGGGTGCGAGCGCCGGGTCGGTGACGCAGGCGTTCTGCACGTAGAAGGAGGGCTCGTCCGGGGGCGCCATGCCGTCCTCGATGTCGGCCACGAAGCGGCGGTATTCGCGGCTCAGGAAGATGGTGTGGTGCGACAGGTCGGGCAGCTCCCCCTTGATGCCCAGGTAGAGCATGAAGGTGGAGCAGGAGAATTTCTTGGTGGCGAGCTTGCGGTCGGTCCAGCGGCGGCGCAGGCGGTCGGGCACCAGGGTGGACATGGCGTTGGCAAAGTCCGCGTTGATCACCAGCGCGTCCACGTCGGTGTGCCCGGCGTCGGTGCGGACCCCGGTGGCGCGGCGGCCGGCGAAGGTGATCTCCCGCACGGGCTCGCCCATGCGGAACCGCACCCCCATGCTGCGCGCCACCCGTTCCATCGCGGTCATCACGGCGCCGCAGCCGCCGCGCGGGTGATACACGCCGAACTCGTATTCCATGAACGAGAGGATGGTGAACAGGCTGGGGCAGCGGAACGGCGACATCCCCAGGTATTTGGACTGGAACGAGAACGCCAGGCGCACCCGGTCATCGCTGAAATAGGTGGCGAGGTCGCTGTCCACGGTGCGGTGCGGGCGCATCAGCTTGAGTGAGCGCAGCATGTCGGGGCGCAGCAGGTCGAGCGCGCTGTGGAATGGCGATTCCAGGATCGGCTTGAAGGCGGCCAGCTTGGCGCGGTTGTCGGCCATGAAGCGGGGCAGGGCGGCGGCGTCGGCCTCGGCGAAGCGGGCGATTTCGATGGCGAGGCGCCCGAGGTCGTTGGTGGCGCGGATTTCGCCGCCGGACTCGAACACCAGATGGTATTGCGGATCGAGCCGGATCAGCTCGATCTCGTCTTCCAGCCGGCGCCCGCAAGCGGCGAAGATGTCGGACAGCACCCGGGGATAGAGGAAGAAGGTGGGCCCGGTGTCGAAGCGGAAGCTGCCTGCCGGGCTTTGCGCCTCCAGAGTGGCGGACCGGCCGCCGACCTTGTGGTGACGCTCGAACACGGTGACCTCGGCGCCGGCTTGGGCCATTAGCATAGCCGTCGCCAAACCCCCTGGACCGGCGCCGACGATGCCGACCCGGCGTTGCAAACCCTGCCTACTCAAACCCTGTGATCCTCCGCTGCGCTCGTGAGCCGGTGCGACTCGGACCTGGCGCCCATCGTGCGACCTTATGGGACAGTTGCGACGGATGGGCCACGGCTCATCCCTCAACGACTTGGGGTGGGAAACGCTGTTGTCACGGTTGCGTCGTCGCGCATTCTCGGTCGGGTCGCCTTTGTGTGTGCAAGCCTTGCTGCCATGCCGGCAGATAAGCCAAGCTGCCGCGGTGGCGACATGAGCGCGATTCTCTCCGATCTTCCCAGCCCGGCGCCCACCCTGGGCGTCGTTCGCAGCCTGACCGGCCGCCGCTGGACCTGGCGCGGCGGGGCAGAACGCGAGGGGCTGCATATCGCCCAGCGCGAAGGCGTGTCCGAGGTTGTGGGCCGGCTTTTGGCGGCGCGCGGCGTGGCGGCGGCGGCGGCGCGCGACTTCCTCGAGCCCACCTTGCGCGCCCTGCTGCCCAACCCCTCCGTGCTGGCCGACATGGACCGCGTGGCCGACCGGCTGGCCCATGCCGCGCAAACCGGCGAGACCGTGGGCGTGTTCGGCGACTACGACGTGGACGGCGCCTGCTCGGCCGCCATCATCGCCAGCCTGCTGCGCGGCTTCGGCTGCCCCGTGCTGACCCACGTGCCGGACCGGCAGGCCGAGGGCTACGGCCCCAACGCCCCGGCGTTGCTGGCGCTGGCCCGGCGCGGCGCCACGCTGGTGGTCTGCGTCGACTGCGGCACCGCGGCGGCCGAACCGCTCGCCATCTTGGCCGGGCTCGCCGACGTGGTGGTGCTCGACCATCACACGGTGGAAGGCCCGCCGCCGCCGGTGCTGGGGACGGTGAACCCAAACCGGCTGGACGACAGCTCCGGGTTGCGCGGGTTGTGCGCAGCGGCGGTGGCGTTCCTGGCCGCGGTCGCGATGGTGCGCAGCCTGCGCCGGGCCGGCTGGTTCGCCCGCCGCCCCGAGCCCGACCTGCGCGACATGCTGGACCTGGTAGCGCTGGCCACCGTGTGCGACGTGATGCCGCTCGCCGGGGTGAACCGCGCCCTGGTGGCGCAGGGGCTCAAGGTGATGGCCCGGCGCGCGCGCCCTGGCATCGCCGCGCTGCTGGAGGTGGCGGCGGCGAAGGACGTGCCGACCGCGGCCACGCTCGGCTGGGCGCTCGGCCCGCGGATCAATGCCGCCGGGCGCATCGACGAGGCCGACCTCGGCCTGCGCCTGCTGCTGACCGACGACCCGGTGGAAGCGCGTGGCCTGGCCGCCCGGCTGGACGCGATCAACGGGCAGCGCCAAGAGGTGGAGGCTGCCATGCTGGACGCCGCCCATGCCGAGGCGCACGCCCAGGCCGATGCCGGGCGGGCGGTGCTGCTGGTGCATGGCGCCGGGTGGCATCCCGGGGTGGTGGGCATCGTCGCCGGCCGCATCAAGCAGCGGCAGAACCGGCCCGCACTGGCGGGGGCGCTGGTGGAGGGCGTGATCAAGGGCTCGGGCCGCTCCGTGACCGGGGTGAACCTCGGGGAAGCGGTGCGCGATGCACGGCGGGACGGTTTGCTGGCCACGGGCGGCGGGCACGCCATGGCGGCCGGCTTCAGCCTGCCGTTGGGTCGCTTGGCGCTGTTCCACGCCTTCCTGGAGGACCGGCTGGCCCATGCCGCCGCCCTGCCGCGCTGCCCCGACCTGGCCATCGAGGCCACGGTGGCGGTCGCGGGCGCCACGGTGGACCTGGCCGGCGAAATCAGCCGCCTGGCCCCGTTTGGCGCCGGCAACGAGGAGCCCAACCTGGCCATCCCGCGCGCCCGGGTGGTCCGCAGCGATTGGATCGGCCGTGATGGCACCAGCTTGCGGCTGTTCGTGGAAGGCGAGGGCGGTGGGGCGCGGCTGAAGGCGATGGCGTTCCGCGCCGCGGACACCGCGTTGGGCCGTGCGCTGGCCACGCCGGGCGCGCCGCTGCACCTCGCCGGGCAACTCCGCGCCGAGGAGTGGAACGGCACCATCACTGCGTGTTTTGTCGTGACGGACGCAGCCGCCGCCTAACCAATTGGCGCGCGAACGTGATGCCACCCGGCGGAACACCATACGATGTCCGGCGGTTAAGGCGCCAACCACTCCGCCGTAACCACGAGGGCGTTCAATTGGACCCAATTCATCCCGTCTTGACCCGGCGCGCCGTGCTCGAGACCGGCTCTGCCGTCGCGGCGGCAGCGGCGATCACCTCGCCTGCCACCGCGCTGGCGCAGCCGCAAGCGCAAACCGCCGCGCAAGCGACAGTGCCGGTGACCCTGCACATCAACGGCGCCGACCACGCGCTCAATCTCGACCCGCGCACCACGCTGCTGGACACGTTGCGCGAGCACCTGGCGCTGACAGGCTCCAAGAAGGGCTGCGACCATGGCCAGTGCGGCGCCTGCACGGTGTTGCTGAACGGGCGCCGGATAAACTCCTGCCTCTCGCTCGCGGTGATGCATGACGGCGACGAGATCACCACCATCGAGGGGCTGGGCCATGTCGGCGGCATGCACCCGATGCAGGCGGCGTTCGTGCATCATGACGGCTACCAATGCGGCTACTGCACGCCGGGTCAGATCTGCTCGGCGGTCGGCATGCTGGCCGAAGCCAAGGCGGGTGCGCCCAGCGTGGTCACGGTCGACCTGGCAAGCCATCCTGAACTCACCGACGTCGAAATCCGCGAGCGCATGAGCGGCAACATCTGCCGTTGCGCCGCCTATACCAACATCCTCGCCGCAATCCGCGACGTGGCGGGAGCCGTGACATGAGGGCGTTCACCTACGAGCGCGCCACCTCGCCGGAGGGCGCCGCCAAGGCCGTACTGGTCACACCGGGCGCCACCTTCATCAGCGGCGGGACCAACCTGCTCGACCTGATGAAGCTGCAGGTCGTGACCCCCATGCACGTGATCGACGTGACGCGGCTGCCGATGAAGGATGTAACGGCCACGCCGGACGGGGGCGTGCGCATCGGCGCGCTGGTGCCGAACAGCGATCTGGCGGCGCACCCGATCATCCGCACGCACTATGCCGTGCTGAGCCGGGCGTTGCTGGCGGGTGCGACAGGGCAGTTGCGCAACAAGGCGACGACGGCGGGAAATCTGCTGCAGCGCACCCGCTGCTACTACTTCTATGACGTGACCAAGCCCTGCAACAAGCGCGAGCCAGGTTCGGGCTGTTCCGCGATGGGCGGGTTCAACCGCATCCACGCCGTGCTCGGTGCCAGCGACCAGTGCATCGCCACCCACCCGTCGGACATGGCGGTCGCGATGATGGCGCTTGGCGCGTCGGTCGGGACGGTCAACGGAGCGGGCGAGAAGCGTACCATTCCGTTGACCGAGTTCTACCGGCTGCCGGGCAATACGCCTGACGTGGAGACCAATCTGCGGCCCGGCGAGCTGATCACTGCCGTGGTGCTGCCGCCGCCGCCGCCGGGTGTGCAGATCTATCGCAAGGTGCGGGACCGCGCGTCCTACGCCTTCGCGCTTGTCTCCGTGGCGGCCGTGGTGGACACGGCCAATGGGCGAGTGCGGTCGGCGCGGCTGGCCTTTGGCGGGCTGGCGCACAAGCCGTGGCGGGTGACCGACGCGGAGGCCAAGCTCGCGGGTGCGGACGTTGGCAACGCGGCGTTCGATGCGGCGGCGGACAGCGCATTCGCCGGCGCCCGCGGCTATGGCAGCAACGATTTCAAGGTCCCGCTTGCCCACCGCACTCTGCGTGCCGTGCTGGCCGAAGCGACGCGGACCTAAGGAGCGTCCTATGTTCGAGATGAATGCACCGATCGGCACCACCGTGCTGGATACGGACAAGACCGGCATCGTCGGCCAGCCGATGGATCGCGTGGACGGCCCGCTGAAGGTGACGGGTTCGGCCAAATACTCCTACGAAGTGCCGGACGTGAGCAACGCGCTGTATGGCTTCGTCGCCACGGCGTCGATTGCCAAGGGGCGCATCACCACGCTCGACACGCGGGAGGCCGAGCGCCTGCCAGGCGTGGTGAAGGTGATCACCTGGCGCGACTCGCCGCCGCAGGGGAGCGGGGACCATCGCCAGGCTTGCCCGGTGCTGACCAGCCCCGAGATTGCGCATTATGGCCAGCCTATCGCCCTGGTGATCGCCGAAACCTTCGAGCAGGCGCGCGCCGGGGCCTATCGGTTGCATGTCGAATACCATGAGGAGGCGGCAAAGCACGCGCTGACCTCCAACATCGCCGCCGCGCATAAGCCGGCGACGACGCAGAGCCCGGCCGACACCAGCAACGGCAACTTCGACGCCGCATTTGCCGCCGCTCCGGTGCAGCTCGACGTGACGTATAGCACGCCGCTTCAGAGCCACGTGATGATGGAGCCGCATGCGAGCATCGCGGCGTGGGACGGCGACAAGCTGACGTTATTCACGGCCAATCAGCGGCTGAGCCAGAACCAGCAGGTCACGGCAAAGACGCTCAAGCTCAAGCCGGAGAACGTCCGTCTGGTCAGCCGCTACATCGGTGGCGGGTTTGGCTCCAAGCTGTGGGTGAATGCGGATGCCACGCTGGCCGCCCTGGGCGCCCGTGCGGTGAACCGGCCAGTGAAGGTGGCGCTCACGCGGCAGCAAGTGTTCCACGTCACCACGCACCGGTCGGACACGATCCAGCGGCTGCGCATCGGCACGGACGCGCAAGGGCATATCCAGGCTATCGGGCACGACGTGCTCTCGGGCAACCTGCCGAGCGAGGCGGACTACGAGGGCGCGGCGAACCAGACCCGCACCTTGTATGCCGGCACCAACCGCGAGACCCGGCATCGGCTGGTGCCGCTGGCGATCCCGGTCGCCTCGGCCATGCGGGCGCCGGGTGAGGCCGTGGGCTTGCTGGCGCTGGAATGCGCGATGGACGAACTCGCGGAGAAGCTGCAGATCGACCCGATCGAGCTGCGCATCCGCAACGAGCCGACGGAAGACCCGACCGACAACATTCCGTATTCGAGCCGCAGCCTGATCGAGTGCATGAAGCTGGGGGCGGAGAAGTTCGGCTGGGCGAAGCGCAATGCGAAACCGGCGCAAGTGCGGGATGGCCGTTGGCTGGTGGGTATCGGCATGGCGGCGGCTACGCGGAACAATCCGCTGCAGCTCTCCAAGGCCACCATCCGGGTCGATTCCAATGGCTATGCCACGGCGCGGATGGCGATGACCGATATCGGTACCGGCACCTACACGATCATGACGCAGATTGCCGCCGAGATGCTCGGCATGCCGATGGACCGGGTTCATGTCGAGATGGGTGATACCAACTATCCGCAGGCGTCCGGGTCGGGCGGATCGTTCGGCGCCAACAGCGCGGGGTCGGCGCTCTACGACGCCTGCCTGAACCTGCGCCAGAAGCTCGCGCAGGTGGCCGGCATCGACCCGGCGCAGGCGCAGTTCAGTAATGGCCAGGTGTCGGGCGGCGGCAAGTCGGCGGGGTTGGTTAGCCTGGTCGGCGCTAACGGCATGGAGGCGGAGGGCGGCATCAAGCCTGGCGATATGACGAAGAAGTATTCGCAGCAGGCTTATGGCGCGCACTTTGCCGAGGTGGCCGTGGATATCGACACGGGCGAGCCGCGGCTGCGTCGCATGCTCGGCGTGTTCGCGGCCGGGCGCATCCTCAACGCCAAGACGGCGCGGTCGCAGGCGATGGGCGGCATGATCTTCGGCGTCGGCGCGGCGCTGGAGGAAGACCTCGTGCTGGACGATCGGTTCGGCTACTTCGTCAACCACGACATGGCGGAGTATCATGTTCCGGTGCATGCCGACGTGCCAGAGGTGGACGCGATGTTCATCACCGAGATCGACGACAAGACCAATCCGCTGAAGAGCAAGGGCGTCGGCGAGTTGGGAATTTGTGGCGCGGGTGCGGCCGTGGCGAACGCGATCTACAATGCGACGGGGGTGCGGATCCGCGATTACCCGCTGACGCTCGACAAGATCATCGCGAAGCTGCCGCAGACCGCCTGATTGCCTTCTTCTCCCTCTCCCTATGGCCGAACTGCGTAGAGGCGGGACCCTAAAGGGCTTGGTAACCAATATGCGGCAGAGTGGGCGCAGCTGTTGGGGTGATCGAGTTGCCGGATGGGGATTGGCGGGGCGGCGCCCAAAGTGGCCTGCCGTTGGTGTATGGAACGGCGCGGCTGGCCGGCATGCTCTACGCCGGCGCCAGCTTTGGGGACGTGCTGGACATGCTCGGCCCGGAGCCGCCGGAGCCGGTGGCGCGCGCCGGCTGGCTGATGGACCGGTCCTGGCTTTACGCGCTCAACTTCTCGCCGTACCAATCGGCGCAGCTCCAGGCGGCGGCATTGGCGTTGAGCGGCAGTTTCCGGGTGCACGGCCCGGAGCACAGTCTACGGCTGCTGGCGCTGTGTGCCCCTGGGGACCTGATGGTGAACGCCCCGCTGGATTTCATTGCCCCGGCCGCCGGAGCGTCGATCAGCCTGGCTTACTTGCGTGAGGGCGTGTTGCCGCCCGAGCTGCCGGCGCACGACATCGCCATCGTGGCCGCCAGCGAGAGCGCGCCGGATGCGCTGCGGGCGCTTGAACCCGTGTTCAATGCCTGGGCAGGACCCATCCTGAACGACCCGGCATTGATCCTGCCAATGTCACGCGATTGGCTGTTCCGCACGCTCTGCGACCTTCCCGGCGTGATTGCCGCGCCGACCTGGGTCGCGTCGCGGGCTGATTTGCAGCGCGGCATTCCTGGCTCGTATCCGGTGCTGCTGCGGCCGCAGGGGTCGCATGCCGGCCACGGGCTGATCAAGGCGGACAGCGCGGCGGACTTGCCGCGGTTTCTCGCGGAAACGGAAGGAGAGATGTTCTATGTCTCCCGGTTCGTCGATTATCGCGGGGCCGACGGGTGGTTTTCGAAGTATCGCATCGCCTTTGTCGATGGTGCGCCGTTCCTCTGCCACATGGCGGCATCCGAGCACTGGATGGTGCACTATCTGAACGCGGGCATGGACGCGGACGAGGCCAAGCGCGTGGCTGAGCAGAGCGCGATGGAGACGTTCGAGGCCGGGTTTGCGGTGCGCCACCAGGTCGGGCTTGCCGCTGTGGCGGCAGCGATCGGGCTGGATTACTTTTCGATCGACTGCGCCGAGGCGCCGGATGGGCGGCTGCTAGTGTTCGAGGCCGATGTGGCTGCAATCATTCACTCGATGGATCCGCCGGATTTGTATCCCTACAAGCAGGCGGCGATGCAGCGCTGCTACGACGCGTTCGGCGCCATGCTGCGGCGCCAGGCGGCTCTGGCGCATGGCCCGTCTCCCTCGCCCTCTGGGAGAGGGCAGGGGTGAGGGGGCCACGCACCATCGCCCGGCATCGACCCCTCATCCCGACCCTCTCCCATAGGGAGAGGGAGAGCATTGACGTCGCCGGGCGGTGATCTCGGGTAGCGTGACGGGCCGAAACTCCCAGCGGTCCACGCCGACATCCGCCTGATGCGGCAAGGGTGGCAGGCGGCCGTGGCTGTGGCCGTGCAAGTTCCAAGCGCCGCGCCCCATGTCCCGCCACGTGCGAAAGGCATAGTGGCACAGGACGAGCCTTGTGCCGTCGAGGACGATCTCGGCGTAATCGGCCACGCTGGCCCAGCCGGACAGCGCGGCGGTGGACGCCGGGTCGTTGTTGCCGAGCAGGAGATGTTTGCGGCCGGGGAGCGCGTCGAGCAAACCGGCCGCGTCGGTGCGGCGGCCGAGGGCGAAATCGCCCAGATGCCACACCTCGTCCTCGGGCCGCACGCGCTCCTGCCAGGCGGCAACCATGGCGGCGTTCATGTCCGCCACCGACGCAAAAGGGCGGCGGTAGAGGCCCAGCGCGCCACCATGGCCGAAATGCGTGTCGGCGGTGAAATAGGTGGCCAGGGTGCGCTACTGTGGCGGCGCTACTGCGGCGGGCTCTGGCCAGATGCCGCGTCGTTCCACCCGCGCAGCCAGTCCTCGCGATCCTCGCTGTCCGGCGGGTACGGGCAATTGTCGCGCGGCCAGCCCTGAGTGAACGAGTCGACTCCTTCCTGGTACACGCTCGGGCGCGGGGCGGTCTCGTCGCTCATGGCGAATGATCCTGTAATGGGTGGTCGCGCATGCGTTGGCGCTGGCGCATCTGGGCTTCGTTCAGGCGGGCATCGTAGACCGATCTAGGCTCGATCGTGCGCGCCACCAGCGTCGCGACCGCAACCACCAGCAGCAGGGGAACGATGGCGTCGCGGGCATAGCCGGTCAGCTCCATCATCAACACCAGGGTGGAGATCGGCCCCTGCGTGGTGGCGCTGAGCATGGCGGCGGCGCCCAGATAGGCGAACACGCCTGCCGGCACGCTGGGCCACAGCCAGGTCCAGGGCAGGCCGAGCAGCCCTCCCAGCAGGGCGCCCGCGGCGAGCGAGGGAGTGAACAAGCCGCCCGGCGCACCGCTGCGCAGGCAAAGGATGGTGGCGGCCGGCCGCAACAACGCCAGGGCCAGCAGCAAGGCGGGGGCCACTTGACCGCGGAACGCCAGCTCGGCCACGTCGCGGCCATTGCCCAGCAGTTGCGGGAACAGGATCGACACGGCGCCGAGCCCGCCCAAGATCACCACCGGGGCGCCCAGCCGCGCCCACCCCTTGGGCTTGTGCGAGTCGGACCACGCCACCAGGCGGACATAAGCCACGGCCGCCACGCCGATGAGGGGCGCCGCCAGAGCCGCCCAGGCGATCGCCGACAGCGAGCCGGGCAGCGACGGGACCTGGTAAAGCGGGGCGTTGGGCAGGAAGAACCACGAAATCTCGGTCGCGGTGAGCGTGGTGACCAGCGCCGGCAGCACCAGGCGAAGCGCCAAGGTGCCGCGCAGCACTTCCAGCGCGAACAAGGCGCCGCCCAGCGGCACGCCATAAGCCGCCGCCATCCCCGCCCCCGCGCCGCACGCGACCAACAGCCGGCGCTGCTCGTCGGACAGGCGAAACCGGTCGGAGGCGGCGTTCGCGATCACCGCGCCGGCCTGTTTTGGCGCGCCTTCGCGGCCGAGTGCGGCGCCCATGCCAACGATCACGACGGACAGCACGGCGCTCAGCAAGGTGCGCAGGGCGGGAAGCCGGCCGGCGTAGAACCAGATGGCGGTCGTGATATCGATGCCGTTGCCGCTGGTGAGCCGGACCAGCAGAAGCTGCGCCAACCCGGTGACCAGGCCGGCGCCGAGCAGCACCCAGATGTGGCGCCAGGCTGCGGCGTGCGACGCGGCTTGCAGCAGGTCGTATCCGGCGCCGGGCCAAACGGCGTGCTGCACCACCGCCAGCAGCGCCAGCAGCGCGGCGGTGGCCAGGCCGGTGGCGGCGCCGGTGCAGACGGAGGCAAGCCAGAACCCGGCCATGCTGCGATCGGCCAGGATCGGCGGCACGTTTGGAGAGGCGATCTGCGTCGAGTCGTTCGGCACGGCGCGCCCCTTTGCTGGCTTAGGCAGCGTCGGCAAATAAGTGCGTCGGCACGCCGACAAAGCTGCCGCTCAAAACAAAGGCCTTAGGCCTCCCGGTAGTCCAGCAGGATCAGGCCGCAGAACAGGAAGCAGACCGGCCAGACCCATCCGGCCACGCGGCCGCCCCGGCCCGGCAGGCGCAGCTCGAGCCAGCGGGCCCAGCCGGCGCCGATCCCCGCCAGCGCGAGCGGCGTGTGGGTCAGCTCGATTAGGAGCTGGTCCTTGACGTTGGCGATCTGGTGGCTGTGGGTCAGCAGCAGTGCGCCGCCGGCCGCCGTCAACAGCGGGAACACCAGGGCCGCGCGGGGCGATCGCAGCCGGCCGGTGCGCACGCTCCATTCGAACACGGCGAACACCACGATCAACAGCACGAACATCCGGTGCTGCAGCACCTCGACGTCGCGCAGCGACTCCAGCAGCCCGACATACCCCATCGGCCAAACCTCTGGGTCCGACCGGATCAGCAAGAACCCGGCGAGCCCCAGCATCGCCAAGGGCCAATGCCGCGCCCAGCGCACGCCCGCCTGGTTCAGCAGCGCCAAGCCGCCGATCAGCAGCACGAACAGCCCCGCCCAGTGATGGTTGTATTCGCTCCAGGCAATGTCGGCGGCGTTGCGTGGCGGCAGCTCGCCGGAGCCCGGGATCGAAGCCGGCGGGGGCTTGCTGGCACTCGCGGCGGCTTCGGTGTCGAGCTTGGCCTGCAGCGCGGGCAGGGCCAGCGTGTCGTGGTCGGGCGAGCTGAACCGCGGCCAGACCGGGGTGTTGCGCGCCACCACCTCGGCCCAGGTGGCGCGGTCCTGCGTCAGGTCGATGCCGGGAGGCACGGAGGTCAGCGAGGCGGCGGCGAAGAAGATCGAGATGCCGATGCCGACCTCGACCTCGGCAAACCGCTTCATCCGCAGCACCGAGGCGCCGGGGTTTGCGCGCAACCGCTCGACGGTGAGGAAATTGCCGAGGCCAAGGAGCAGCAGCGCGCCGAACATGGCGACCTTGGCCAGCACCATCACGCCATAGGCGGTGCCATACACCGCGTCCCAGGACCCGATGTAGAACAGGCTCATCACGCTGCCCGAGAGCAGGATGCAGCCGACGCCCAGCATCGACATGCGGGAGAAGCGCGCGCCGACCCGTCGCCATGCGGTGCCGTCATGCACACGGCCCAGCGCCAGTAGGAAGCTCGGGATGCCGCCGATCCAGATCGCGGCGCCGAGCTGGTGCAGCGCTTCCACGGCCAGCAGCAGCCCCCGGTCGTCCAGCCGCGCCGCCGCATGGGTGGAGAGCGTAGCCGCCGCCAGCTCGACGCCGCACAGCGCCAGCAGCAACGGCCAAGGCGTGGTGCGCCACAGCAGCAGGCACAGCGCCAGCAGCCCGGCTGCGGTGCATTTCACCAGGCCCGCGATGGCGAAGTCGGCTTGCAGCACGTTGCCCAGGGTCAGGTCGACCGTGCTGATCAGCACGCTGCTTTGGAGCGCGATGGTCAGCCCTTCACACAGCACCAGGGCCAACGCCGCCCAGCCCGCGATGCGTGCGGTCTGGCGCGCGATGCGGTCGCCGCCGGGCAGCTCGCGGGCCAGCGGGCGGGCGAGCAGGAGGAAGAACAAGGTGCCGCCCAGCGCCATCGATTGGCTGAGGATCACCAGGCCATGGAGGATGATCTCCAGGTAGCCGAAGAGGTCGACGAGGAGGGTCACGTGAGGCTAGGGCGCTGCCACTTTGAACGGGACGTCGCCCCGGGTGATGTGGCCGTCCACGGCCAGCACCTGCCATCGCAACGTGTAATCGCCGCCTTTCAGGTCGGTGGCGGCGGTCATCACGTCGGGCGGGCCGTCGTCGCCGACCGGGATGCGGGTTTGGCTATGGTCTGGCGCAATCAGCGTCAGGCGGGAGCGCTCGCGGTCGATGCGGGAGTTGAACCGCAGCAGGATGGCCTCGTGCCCCGGCGTGAGCGTGCCGTTGGCAGCGGGCGTGCTGTCCACCAGGATGGCGTGGGCCAGGGCAGGGCTTGGCGCCAAACCGATCAGCAACAACAAAGGCATTGGCCGTATCATGCCGCCGCCCTCTAGCGCGCGTGCAGCGGCCTGTCCATGATTGCGGCATGCCAGAGGCACGAACGTAGGAGAGCGGCAGGATGGAAACCGGACTGGCAGGGAAGACGGCCCTTGTCTGCGGCGCGAGCAAGGGCCTGGGGCGCGCCTGCGCGGCGGCCCTGGCGCTGGAGGGCGTGGCCGTGACGATCACCGCCCGCAATGCCGAGCTGCTCGAACGGGCTGCTGCGGAAATCCGCGCGCTGACCGGCGGTGACATCACCACGTCGGCCGGCGACATCACCACCCCGGCCGGGCGGACCGCGGCACTCGCGGTTTGCCCGCAGCCCGACATCCTGGTGAACAATGCCGGGGGGCCGCCGCCGGGCGATTTCCGCGAGTGGGAGCGCGACGACTGGATCCGCGCGCTCGACGCCAACATGCTGACGCCGATCGAGCTGATCAAGGCAGTGGTCGATGGCATGATCGCGCGGCGGTTCGGCCGCATCGTGAACATCACGTCGGCCGCGGTGAAGTCGCCGATCCCGCATCTGGGCCTGAGCAACGGGGCGCGCGCCGGGCTCACCGGGTTCGTGGCCGGGCTGGCGCGGCAGGTGGCGCGGCACAACGTGACGATCAACAACCTGCTGCCGGGCCCGTTCCTGACCGACCGGCTGCGCACCACCAACGCGGCGGCGGCGGCCAAGAGCGGGCTGACGGTGGAGGAGGAGATCGCGGCCAGGGCGGCCACCACTCCCTCCGGGCGCGTGGGCGACCCGAGGGAGTTCGGCGACGCCTGCGTGTTCCTGTGCAGTGCCAACGCCGGGTTCATCGTCGGGCAGAACCTTGTGCTCGATGGCGGCGCCTTCAACGCGACGATGGGATAAGGATAAGCGGCATGGACTTCGCGCCCGAGTTTGCCTCCGCCAGCTTCCTGGCCGCCGCGATCCGCAGCCGGCAGATCGGCTGCCTCGAACTGCTGGACGTCTTTATCGATCGGGTGGAGCGGCTGGACGGCGCCATCAACGCCGTGGTGGTGCGCGACTTCGAGCGGGCGCGGGAGCGGGCGCGGTTGCTGGACAACAGCTTGCCGATGGGCCCGCTGCATGGCGTGCCGATGACGACGAAGGAGAGCTTCAACATCGCCGGGCTGCAGTCCTGCTGGGGCGTGCCGGAGTACCGGGGGCAGGTTGCGAGCAGCAACGCGCTGGCGGTGGACCGTCTGCTGGGCGCCGGCGCGGTGATCTTCGGCAAGACCAACGTGCCGGTCATGCTGGCGGAGTGGGAGAGCTTCAACGACGTGTATGGCCGCACCAACAACCCGTGGAATCTCGATCTGTCGCCGGGTGGCTCGTCTGGGGGTGCGGCGGCGGCGTTGGCGGCGGGGCTGACCGGGCTCGAGATCGGCAGCGACATCGGCGGCTCGATCCGGCAGCCGGCGCATGCCTGCGGCGTGTTTGGCCACAAGCCGACGCATGGGCTGCTGCCGCCCTATGGCCACACCCTGGGCGAGAACGCGGCCGGCACCGACATCTCGGTGATCGGCCCGCTGGCGCGCTCGGCGGCGGATTTGGAGCTGGCCATGGCCGTGCTGGCCGGGCCGGACGAGGCGGAGACGGAGCTGCGCCTGGTGTTGCCGCCGCCGCGCCGCACCGGGTTGAAGGGCCTGCGCGTGGCGGTGTGGGCCGAGCAGGCGGGCCAAGCGACCGCCGCGCCGATCACCGCGGCACTGCTGTCCCTCGCCGACACGCTGGAGCGGGAAGGCGCGGTGGTCGACCGCTCGGCGCGGCCCGAGTTCGACCCGGCAGTCGCGTACGAGCTCTACCTCAAGCTGCTGGCGACCGCGCTGGGCGGCCGTGGCAGCGAGGCGGAGCGGCAGCGCACGCGCGACCGGCTGGCGCGACTGGGCCCGGACCACCGGTCGTCCAACGCCGTGATGTTCAGCGTGGTGGACCTGCCGCATCACGCCTGGCTCGGGCTCAACGAGCGGCGGGCGCGGCTGCGGCGGGCCTGGGGCGCGTTTTTCCGCGACTGGGACGTGCTGCTCTGCCCGGTGCTCGGCGCGCCGGCCTGGCCGCATGGCACGGGGGACATCTGGACCCGCATGCTCGACGTGAACGGGCAGCAGGTGGAGTACAACGACCTGCTGTTCTGGGCTGGCATCACCTGTGGCTACCACCTGCCCGCCAGCGCCGCGCCGCTTGGCTTGGCGGAGGGCAATGCGCCATTCGGCGTGCAGATCGTGGGGCCGATGTATGGCGACGCGACCACGATCGCGGTGGCTGGCATGCTCGAGCAGCGTTGGCGCGGTTTTGTGCCGCCGGGTGGCTGAGCTCGCTCTAGTTCTTTATTTCAACGAGCAATTCACCGACCTGACTGCTTCCAGTCAGGTCGGGTCTGCTCTAAATCAGGCGATTATCACTTCGTATACACGGCGGTAGCCGCGCTATAAGCCAAAGTCCTCGGTTTTCATGCTGCGCATCTCTTCTGGAGTGAGATTGCGGATAAAGACTAGGTGCTCGTGTCGGTCGAGCCAGGCGCTCACGCGATCCGCGTTTGCCCTCCACGTTCCGCGTCGAACGCGCGCGAACAGATCATCCTCGTCTCTGCCGCTCCAGTCTTGGGCGTCAGAAGAATGGTCGTAAATTTGCCGACGAATGACAGCCTCAAGTTCCTTGGGCCTAGGCAAATCTGTGGGGTTTCGGAGGTCGCGAACTTGATCGTAAATTCGGCGCAATGGCAGACCTGTTGGTCGCTTCGCCAGCACCCTGGCTATGTCGTAAGTCCATGGGCGGTCTTTTCGGAGAAGTGACGCCGAAGCCGCAGGGCTCGTCATTTGAAGTCCGCTTTTCTGCCGAGTTTGAGGTTAATTTTGGCGGGCTCGTCCTTCACCTTCCGCCGCGCGATCGCCGCTAGCTTGGCCTTGAACGTGGCTTCATCCTTGTAGACACCCAACTCGCGAGCGGCTCTGTAAAGCGGTCGCGCTGACTTTCTCGCGAAAGCTGCGGTTTCGTCGTGGAAGTGCGGGGCGGACACGTGGGACACAGGCTCGGCTCCTGACCGAATCTTATCTTTGTCACCTACATACTTCCCCTAAATCAGCGGCGGGGCAAGTTCTCGGCCCGGCCGAATAGCCAGCCCTGGCCGTAGCGCGCTCCCATGGCGAGGAGGACGGCCGCTTCCTCTTCGGTCTCGATCCACTCCGCCACCACTTCGGCGCGGGCGGCGCGGGCGATCTCGATCATGCCGGCGACGAACGAGCGCTCCCGCCCCTCGGCGGTCACGCCGGCGATGTAGGAACCGTCCAGCTTGACGATGTCGGCCGGAATGCTCCGCAGCACCCGCATGTCGGCTCCGCCGGCGCCGAAATCATCCAGGCAGAACGGCACCCCAAGGTCCCGCAGCAACTGGGCGGTCTTGGCGGCTTCGGGGATGTTCTCGAGTTGGGCAGTCTCGGTCATTTCTGCGACCAGGCGGCCGGCCTTGCGGGCGGGCTCGCGCACCAGGCGGGCCATCAGCTTGTCGCGGAAACCGGGGTCCTGCATGGACTGGCCGGAGAGATTGAACGCGATCGGGACGGCGGAGCGGGCGGCGGCTTCGCAGACCAGGTTCACGACGGCGAGGTCGAGTTCGACGGTCAGGCCGATGGTCTCGGTGAGAACCACGAACTCCTGCGGCGTGTCGGCCGGGCAGCCGGGCACCGGGAGCGGGCGGATGAGCGCCTCGTAGTGATGCAGCCGACGGGTTGAAAGCTCCACAATTGGCTGGAACATGAGATTGAACCGGCGCTGGCCGATCGCCCGGCGCATCGCCTCGCTGTGCTGCATCGCGTCCTTGACGTAGCTGGCGAGGCCGGAGGTGAAGCCCGCGGCATCGAGCCCGATCGTCCCGCTGCGGGCAAAGGCGTCCAGCGCTTGGCGGAGCGCTCGGGCGGCTTGCGTGCCGGAAAGGCCCTCTTCGGCCAGGGTGAGATTGCGGGACGACACGGTCGCGGTGACACCCTGGTCCCGCAAAGCCGTCTCGAGCAAGCTGGCCAGCCCTTTCAAGGGAGTGGAGCTTTCCCCGCCCACCAAGCCGTATCGGCCGGGCGCGATCTCGCTGGCCACGGCGTCGGGCGCGAGAGACTCGAGAGCGCTTCCCACCGCGTCCACCGTGGACCCGCTCACCTCGAGCAAGGCGAGGTCGAGCGCGGTGCCGGCACGCATGCGCTGCTCGGCGGCGCGGGCGAACGCATGGGTGGAACTGGCCTGCATGACCCGGCCGGCCGGCGCGGGCAGCACCGCGAAGGTCAAGCACAGACGGTTGGGGCGGCCCTCCGGCGTGCGCCGCATCCCCGCCAATGCCACCTGGGTGCGGCTTGCATTGGCCAAGCGGATGGTGAGCGGCAGCAATCGGCCGCGTTCGGCGAGCATCAGCAAAGCAGACTCGAGCGCCTCGTGATCAGCCGGGCTGACCAAATCACGCACATGCCCGCCGACCCACGCTTCGGGCGGCCGGCCGAAGCGGCTGCGGAACGCGCCGGCCGCAAAGGTGAGCACGCCCGAAAGATCGGTTTCGGCCACGAGGTCGGCAGCGGCAAAGGCAAACGCCACGAAGCGTTCGCTATTGTCGGCGCGGCGCAAATGCACGAGATTCGCAGCTTGGTCAGACAATGCGCCGCTCCAGAGTTGCAGCAGTTTGGCCCGGTAATCTTAAGATTGCGTGTTTGAGGGACGACGGGCGGCAAGCGCGATTTCATACCGGCGGCCTACCATAGTAGGCAAGGGGTGTGGGGCGGTCTTTCATCGGGGCAGCCCATGGGCTAGGTCAAGCGCTTGCGTCTAAGTCTCAATGGAGCAAGGTGACAGTAAGATGAAGCAAATGTTGCAGAACGTCGCTTCCAGTACAGCATTAGCGCCTACTTCGTCCAGTAAGGATGCCGAGGGCACGCTTCTTTTCTTGCGCCGCTGGGCGGCCAATCCGCTGCAGATGGGCTCGATCGTGCCGTCCTCGGCATCGCTGTGCCGTCGCATCGTGCGTCAAGTTCGGCTGCAACAGGACGAGGCCGTGTTGGAGTTGGGGGCCGGCACGGGCGTGATCGGCCGCGCCCTGCTGTCGAGCGGCCTGCCGAGCTCGCGGATGGTGACGGTGGAGATCGTGGCCTCGATGGCAGAGCACCTGCGCCAGATCCTGCCCGGCGTGCACGTGATCGCCGGGGACGCGCGACGGCTGTCGGAGCTGCTGCCCAGCCCGTTCCGAGGGCGGATCGGGACGGTGATCTGCGGCATTCCGCTGGTGTTGCTGCCGCTGGCCGAGCAGCGCCGCTTCATCGACGCCATCGAGGCGGTGGCGCCCGGCAAGGGCTTCCTACACTATAGCTATTGTGTCACCTCGCCGCTGCCTTGGCGCAAGCACGGGTTGGTGGCGCGGCGGGAAGCCTGGACGCCGCTGAATTTCCCGCCGGCAAGCGTGTGGCGCTACACGCCGCGCTAGGCTTGGTGGCGTCGGCCTTCACACGCGCATGCGGCAGACGCTCCCTCTTCTCCCTCTCCCGTCCTACACGGGAGAGGGTCGGGGTGAGGGCTCTACACTGCGCTGAAGCGTTGCGTCCCTCGCACCCTCACCCCGGCCCTCTCCCGCCCGCGGGAGAGGGAGATATCCTGCGGTCAGAAGAGCCTATGCGATAGTCCTGCCCGCAGGCGGGAGTGGGAACCCCTAGACTAAGCGGCAGACCACTCGGTGAGGAAGTCGGCCGGGTCGGGGCGGTTTGGTTCCTGCACCGGGGCGATGGGTGTGCCGAGGTAAAGGAAGCCAGCAAGCTGCGGCACGCCGAGAGCGGCGGCAATCGCCGGGTCATAGGCGTTCGGGCCGGTCACCCACTTGCCGGCGAAGCCCAGCGCGTGGGCGGCGTTCAGCATGTTCATCGCCGCCGCCGCGACCGACATCACCTGCTCGATCTCGGGGACCTTGGGGGAGGGCGTTGGCTGGACGCCAAGCGCCAGGATCAAGGGCGGCCCCAGCAGCTTGCCGCGGATGCGCTCCGCCTCGAACTCGGTGGCGGACGGGTCGCGGGCGCGGAGGGCGGCGACGGCGAGGTCGGCGAAGCGGGTGCGCGCCTCGCCGCTGATGGCTACGAAGCGCCAGGGCCGCAGCTTGCCATGGTCGGGCGCGCGCAGGCCGGCGGCGACGATCTGCTGCAGCGCCGCCGCGTCGGGCGCCGGGCCCCGCAGGTCGCCGCTGGAGGCGCGGGAGAGCAGGGTTTGCAGTGCACCCCCAGCAAGCGCCTGCATCAGCTTGCAGCCAGCGCCATGGCGGCGAGCGGCGGGTCCACGCCCTCGGGCAGCGGGCTGACATAGGGCGTGGCGCGGGTGCGCTCGGCGAGGTCGGCCTTGGCGCGGTCGATCAACGCCGGGTCTTCCAGGGCGCGGACGGCGGTGGCGGCCATCACCTTGGCCACGAAGGCGAGCCCCTTGTGCGCCGCCGGGTTCTTGCCCTGCGCCGTGAGCTGCCACGAATGGCCCGGCGTGCCGATGGCGTAGGTGGCGGCGTGGGCCTGCACCGTGGGCACCACCCAGGACACGTCGCCCACGTCGGTCGAGCCGATCATCGCCACGCGCTTGGTGTCGAGCGGGACGATGTCGTCATGCAGCGGGGTGTTCGGCTTCGGCTTCACGCCGACCCGGCGATACGCGGTGTCGAGATCTTCTGGGGCGAGGGTGGATTGGATGTCGTGGGCAAAGGCGCGGTCCGCCTCGTCCCAAGCGGGCGGCCCCAGGCGGAGCATGGTCTCGTGCATCGCCCGCTCGAGCGGCTCGTTGGCGAGCAGGTTGGACACGGCGGAGAGCACGTGGATGTCCACCTCGGTCTCCGTCATCAAGGCGGCGCCGCGCGCGACGTTCTTCACCCGCTCGAGCAGCACCTGCATGGTCGGCAACTCGCGGGCGCGCACGGAGTAGCGCACCCGGGCGCGCGATTGCACCACGTTGGGGGCGATGCCGCCGCCGTCGATCATGGCATAGTGGATGCGCGCGTCGGACGGCATATGCTCGCGCATGTAGTTCACGCCGACATTCATCAGCTCCACCGCGTCCAACGCGGAGCGGCCGAGATGCGGGGCGGCGGCAGCGTGCGCGGCGCGGCCGCGGAAGGCGAAGTCGATGCGGGTGTTGGCCAGCGAGGCCGCATCGGCCACCTCGTTGAAGGCGTTCGGATGCCAGGTGATGGCGATGTCGACGTCCTGGAAGGCGCCGTCGCGGACCATGAAGGCCTTGGCGGCGCCGCCTTCCTCGGCCGGGCAGCCATAGTAGCGCACGCGGCCGGGGGTTCCGGTTTCGGCCAGCCAGTTCTTGACCGCGGTGGCGGCGAGCATGGCGGCGGAGCCCAGCAGGTTGTGGCCGCAGCCATGGCCGTTGCCGTTGCCGGGGATGGGCCGGTGCTCGGCGACGCCGGCCTCCTGGCTTAGACCCGGCAGCGCGTCATATTCGCCGAGAATAGCGATCACGGGGCCGCCCTCGCCAGCCTCGCCCATCACCGCGGTGGGGATGCCAGCCACGTGTTGCGTGACCGCAAAGCCTTGGCGGTGGAGCTCGGCGGTGTGTTCGGCGACGGAGCGATGCTCGGTGTAGCAGGTTTCCGGCATGCCCCAGACCCGGTCGGCCAATGCGGTGAAATCAGGCCATTTGGCGTCCACGAGGGTCCAAATCTGGTCGGCGTTCTGCATAGCGGTGCCTCCTGCAAGAGCGCCCATCCTGCGCGGCTCGCGCTCCCCGCTCAAGCCACCCCGCTCAAGCCATCCCGCTTCAGGCGACCATCGGCTTGGCGACGGCGGCCAGGGCGGCATGGAGGAAGTCGGCGGCCAGGTCCATCGAGACCCGGGCCTCCGGGATGGGGAAGAGCTGCCAGACATGCGGCACGACGGGCCAGGTCCGCACGACCGTGCTGACGCCGGCGGCCTGCGCCCGTGCGGCCATGCGCAGGCTATCGTCCAGCAGCACTTCGTAGCTGCCGACATGGAACAGGAGCGGGGGCAGACCCTGCAGGTCGGCATAGAGCGGGGAGGCGAGCGGGTGGTGCGGGTCTTGGCCGGCGAGATAGGGATGGGCGCCCTGTACGATCATGTCGCCGCGGAACATGGCATCGCGCCGATTGTTGGTCTTCAGCGAGGCGCCGGTGCCGACCAGGTCGGTCCAGGGCGAGAACAGCGCGGCGGCGGCCGGCAGCGGGATGCCCGCGTCGCGAAGGGAGACGAGCATCGCCAAAGCCAGGCCGCCGCCAGCCGAGTCGCCGGCGACGGTGAGGCGGTTGGCGGGAACGCCGCCCTCGAGCAGGCCGCGATAGGTGGCGACGGCATCCTCGACGGCGGCGGGAAACGGGTGTTCCGGGGCGAGGCGATAGTCGGGTGCGAAGACATGGAAGCCGCGGCGGGCGAACCCGCCGGTGATGGGGCGGTGCGTGGCCGGGGAGCAGGCGAAATAGCCGCCGCCATGCAGGTGGAGCAGGGTGCCCCTCGGAGGCGCGGCCACGGAGCGCAACCACTCACCTGGCACGCCGCCGACCGCTGCCTCGGTGAGCGTCACCTGCGGCGGCGTGCGCGGCTTGACGGCGGCGGCCGCGGCCTGGCGCGCGGCGTGGATGTCCATCTCCGCTTGGATGCGGTTCTTGACGCGGTATCGCAGCAGAAGGGCGGTGAGGTGGGCCTGCCAGCTTGCCATGCATCACTCCTGGGTGAGGCTGGCAGGTGGTGCCGGGATGGCAAACCGTCCAGGGAGGTTGCGCTCGCTATCGAGCCTCGCTCTCGCGTGAGGCCAATGTCTCGTGTTGCAACGACATTTTTCTGACACCACGAATAAATTACCAATTTTCCATACGACAGCGTGCTAAATACGTTAATAATAGCGAAATAGCGGTGGGAAGCGCGAGTATGTCCATGCATGCCATCGACGGTGCCGGTCGCAACACGAGAGGCTCTGGCGAGGCCAGGTCGGTCAGCCGGCCGGGCGGCTTCCGCATCCAGGTGAGCCGGCAAGGAACCACGGTGCATCTTTCTCTGTCGGCAGCGGACGAATATGCCGCGGTCGAGCTCTATGAGCACTTCACCCAGGCGCTGGAAGACGGCCATCTCAGCCTCGAGCTGAAGTAGGCGCGCGGGCTGCTCCGACCGTCTAGCGCAGGCTGAAGGCGATCGGCACGGTCAGTTTGATCGTTTCCCCTGCGATCTCAGGCGGCAGGGGGGGCAGCGGCTCCGCCCGGTGGACGAGGGCCACGGCCTCCTCGTCCAGCGCATCCGACCCGGCGCTGCGCACCAAGTGAACGGACAGCACGTGGCCGGCGCGGTCCAGCACGAACGCCACGGTGGCGACTCCCTGCTCATCACTTTCGCGAGCGGAAGCGGGGTAGCGCTTGGCGACTTGCAAGCGGCCGAGCAGGTCGGTTTGCCAGGCTTTCAGCGCACCAGCGCTCGCGGCCAGATTGGCGAGTGGGGCTGCTGTTTCCGGCCGAGCTGATGCGGGGGCGGTGGGGGCTGGAGTGGCGTCGCGCTGCGCGGGTGCGGCAGCCCGGGACCTAGCGGCGGCGGCAAGCTCGGCATGCGGCACAGATGCTCGCCGCTCTGGGATCGGTGCTCTCGGCTTGGCGGCGCGGGACGGCCTCGGCGGTGGCACCAACGGCGGCTTCGCGGCCGTGTCTGGCGCGGGCGGCGCGGCTTCGTGCGGCACGGGCGGAGGGGGGGCCGGCGCCGCGGGAACCGGGATTGTCGGCGAGGGTGGCGGCTCGGGAGCTGGGGCTGGCGCGGGCGGCGCGGCTATGGGCGGAGGCGCTGCCGGTGGAGCGGGGATTGCCGGCTCGGGCGGCGGCTCGGGCGCTGGTTCTGACATAGCGGCCGACGCTGGGGCTGGCGCCGGCGCCTGCTCAGGCTGCGTCTGTTCAGGCTGGGCGCTCGCGGCGGGGGCGGTCGGAAGCGAAGCCAGGTCCACCGTCAACGGCGCCGCGCTGGGTTGGCTCGGCGGCGGAGCGGGGGCGCTGGCCAAGGCGAAGCCCAGGATGGCGGCATGGATGCCCAGAGCCGCCGCGAAGCAAACGCCCTGGCGCGCTGGCCAGGAGCCGTCAAGACGGGAACTGCGGCCCCGCTGGTCGTAACTGGTTGCGTCCAAGAGCTGCTTTCACGCGACGGGGATGATACATTATATCACTCGTGCGCGGCCGCATAGTTTCCCGCTTTGCCCGGCCCTGCGCCAGACGAGGCGGCCGATGTCTTGCAGGAGGCGCAAACGCCCGTCAGCTCGACCGTCGGCTGGTCCAGCGCGAAGCCAAGGCGGTGACCCAGGCTCTCGGCCGCATCGGCCATGCGCGTGTCCTCCGCCTCCACCACCGAGCCGCACAGGCGGCAAATCAGGAATTGGACCGAGTGGCGATGGTCGGGGTGGTCGCAGGCGATGAAGGAGCGGGTGGTCTCGAGCCGGTGCACCAGGCCCAGCTCGACCAGGAACTCCAGGCAGCGATACACGCTGGCCGGAGTGATGGCGGCGTTGTCGGGCCGCACCATGTCGCGCAGCTCGTAGGCGGACACGGGACGGCTGGCCTCCAGGAGCTTGGCAAGAACGGCCCGGCGCTGCCGGGTCATGCGGCCGCCGCGGGCGCGGCAGATCGCCTCGAACTGCTCGATCGAGCTGGTCTGCCGCCCGCTGGTCATGATGTCGCGCTCCCGGTCCCGCACCCCTGCCATCATATAGCATCGATAAGCTGCGGCAGGGACGCGAGCAGGTAGATGGCCCCGCTGAGCGCCGTGATCCAGAAGCTGCTCGGCCAGTCCGTGTAGAACGCCAGGGTGATGCCGAGCCAGGCCTGCAGCAGCGCCAGCCCCGCCGACAGCGCCACGCCGGGCCACACGCCGCGCGTGATCTGCAGCGCGGCGGCGGCCGGCCCGACCATGAGCGAGAACACCAGCAACACCCCGACGATCTGGGCGCATTCCGCCGTTGCCAGCGCCACGATGGCGAGGAACAGCACCGAATACAGCCGCAAGGACACGCCTTTCGCCTCGGCCAACTCGGGCTGCAGGCTGGCGAACAGCAGCGGCCGGGAGATCACCGCCAGCGCGGCCAGGCTCGCCACGCCGAGCGCCAGCAAGGTCCAGACGGTCGAAACGTCCACGGCGAGCACGTTGCCGAACAGCAGGGACGCGGCCTCGGTGGCGAATTCGGTGTAGAAATGCAGGAACAACAGGCCCAGGCCGAGCGAGACGGCGAGCACGATGCCGATCGCCACGTCCCGCTGCGCCAGGCGGCTGCCCATCAGCCCCATGCCCACGCCGCCGGCGACGGTGGCCAGCACCAGGCCCCACAGGGGGGAGAGCCCGATCAGCACCGCTCCGGTCGCGCCGGTGAAGCCGACATGGGCGAGCGCGTGGCCAGCGAAGGTTTGGCCGCGCAGCACCAGGAAATAGCCCACCGTGCCCGCCAGCAGCGCCACGATGGTCGCGGCGGCGAAGGCGTTGCGCATGAAGTCGTAGCTAAGCATGCTGGTGGCTCGGCTCGCTGTGGCGATGGTCGTCGCGCTCGGCGTCATGGCTGCCGGACATGACGAAGATGCGCCCGTGCAGCCGCACCACATCGATGGGCGAGCCGTAGAGCCGGCTGAGCACGGGGCCGGTGATCACCTCGTCCACCGTGCCGAGCGCCGCCTGGCCGCCGCCCAGGTAAAGCACGCGGTCGAGCGCGCCGAGCAGCGGGTTCAGCTCATGGGCGCTGAACAGCACGGTGATGCTCAACTCGCTGCCGACGGCGCGGGCCAGTTCCACCACGCCACGCTGATGGTGCGGGTCGAGGCTGATCAGCGGCTCGTCCAGCAGCAGCAGGCGGGGTTGGCCGATCAGCGCCTGGGCCAGCAGCAAGCGCTGCCGCTCGCCGCCGGAGGTTTCGGCGAGGGGGCGGCGGGCGAGGCCCTGGGCGCCGACCAGGGCCAGCACGCGGTCCACCTCCGCTGCCCCCGCCTTGCCCCGGAGCGGCAGGCCGAGGCGGTGGCCGTGCAGCACGGCGGCGACGAAATCGCGCCCGCTGAGCCGCAACTCACCCATCGCCGCGCGGGTTTGCGGCATGTAGCCGACGGCGGGGTTGCCGCGCACCGCCGGCCGGCCCAACACCGTGATGGTGCCGGATTTGGGCGGCAGCAGCCCCAGGATGGCGCGCATCAAGGTCGTCTTGCCGGCGCCGTTGGGGCCGAGCACGCCCACGAACTCGCCTGCCGCAATCTGCAAGGTGATCCCGTCCAGCACCGTGCGGCCGCCCTGGGCCAGGCGGACGCCGCGCAGCTCGATGGCGTTCGCGCCGGCTATGGCGGCAACGCCCGGTCGACGGCATCCAACTCGCTCGACAGCCAGGCCTGATAGGTTTTCCCCGGCGGCTCGGTCTCGGTCGCGCCCACCACGGGAACGTGGGACGCGCGCGCCAGGCGCTCCATGCGGGCGGCGATCGGGTCGGACGCCTGGCTGTTGTACAGCAGCAGAGCGACCCGGTGTTGCTTCAGGTCGGTCTCGAACGCCGCCACGTCCGACGCTGACGGCTCGGTGTTGTTCATCACGGCAAGCTGGAACGCGTCGTTGCGCACCACCATGCCGAGGGCGGCGAACATATAGCCGAACACGGGCTCGGTCGCGGTCACCGGCGTGCCGGACAAGCGGGCGTGCAGGGCGGCGATCTTGTCCTGGATCGGCTGCAACGAGGCCTCGAACCGCGCCAGGCGCTGTTGGGTGGCGGCGGCGTGCGGCGGGTCGGCGGCGGCGAGGTCGGCGGCGAAGCTGCGGGCGAAGGCCAGCATGATCGCCGGGTCGTACCAGATGTGCGGGTTGTCGCCGGGCTTCTTGCCGACGAGGTCCGCCACCACGATCACGGTGCGGTTGGAGCTGCGGGCGGCGGCGAGCAGCTTGGCCATCCATGGATCGTAATCGACGCCATTGTAGACCACGATGCGCGCGCCGGAGACGCCCCGCGCGACGGAGGGGCTGGCCTCGAACAGATGCGGGTCCTGGTCCGGGTTGTTGAGGATGCTGGTGACGGCGATGTCCGGCCCGCCGATCTGACGGGCGACGTCGCCGTAGAAGTTTTCCGCGGCCAGGACGGGAACCGGCGTGGCGGCGGGTTGCGCCCGCGCTGCCGGGGCGGCGGCAAGGGCCAAGACGGCAGCCAGGCTCAGTGCGGCCTGTTTCATCATTCGCGTTCTCCGCCAAAGCTGCACCCGGCGCGCGGTGATATAACGTATCGTTGCCGCCGGGCAACACCGCCGGCCGTCTCGCCACGGCATCCATTCTGAAGCATTGCTCATTGTGATACAATGTATCAGTTCTCCGCATCGGTGATCAATGCGGAGAGAGTGGATGACAGCACGCCACGCCTGGTTCGTGACCAGCGCCCTGGTTGCGATTGCGAGCGGGACGGCATGGGCGGCGGACCCGGGCGCCACGCCAGCCGCGCCGGGCAGCGCGCCGACGGTGCGGCTCGACACCGGGACGGACCAAACGCAGCCGGCTGGACCGGATCTAACGTTGCCCAGCGTGGACGTGGTCAGCCAAAAGCTCGACCAGGCGCGGAGCCAGATCGAGCCGAGCCTGGGCGCCACGGCGTACCAGTTCAGCCGCGGCGCCATCGACACCTTGCCGCAGGGCGACAACTCGCCGCTGAACGATACGCTGCTGCAGGCGCCCGGCGTGGCGCAGGATTCGTTCGGGCAAATCCACGTGCGCGGCGACCACAACGAGGTGCAGTTCCGCCTCGACGGCGTGCAGTTGCCGGAGGGGTTGGCAGTGTTTGGCCAGTCGCTGGAGACGCGGTTCGCGCACTCGCTGTCGCTGATCACCGGGTCGCTGCCGGCGCAATACGGCTTCGACACGGCGGCGGTGGTGGACATCACCACCAAGTCGGGCCGGACCGATCCGGGCGGCGAAATCTCGATCTATGGCGGCGCGCGCGACTATTTCCAGCCGAGCATCTCCTATGGCGGCAGTTCGGGCGCGGTGGACTACTTCTATACCGGCGACTTCTTGCACGACCGCGTCGGCATCGAGAACCCGACCGGCTCGTTCAACCCGATCCACGACCTGTCGAACCAGACGCACGGCTTGTTCCACGCCAGCGGGATCATCGACGACACGACGCGGATCAGCTTCCTGGCGGGCTACTCCAACGAGTTCTTCGAGCTGCCGAACAATCCGGGGCAGACGCCGTCGCTCGGCCTAGCGGACAACGGCAACACCGATTTCAACAGCTCCACGTTGACGGAACACCAGCGCGAAATCACCGACTTCGGCATCTTGTCGCTGCAGAAGCAGGTGGGCGCGCTGGACGTGCAGACCTCGGTGTTCAACCGCTACAGCAGCCTATACTACACGCCGGACCCGATCGGCGACTTGCTGTTCGATGGCGTGTCGCAAACCGCGGCGCGGTCGATCGTTTCGACAGGCGAGCAGACCGATGCGAGTTGGAAGGTCAACGACAGCCACACGGTGCGCGCCGGTTTCCAGGTGCTGGTGGAGCGCAACAGCACGTCGACGGATTCCATGGTGCTCTCGGCGGTTGGCGGCAACCAAGGCACGGTGCAGGGCGGCGGCCCCATCTCCGCACAGCAGCCCGGCGGCGGCGGCGTCACCGCGACGTCGGACACGCCGTTCGACATCCACCAAGGCAACGGCCTGACCGGGACGCTGTTCGGCCTCTACGTGCAGGACGAGTGGCATGCGCTGCCGCACCTGACCATCAACTACGGCTTGCGGTTCGACCAGGTGAACGAGTTCGACAACGAAAGCCAGATCAGCCCGCGCATCAACTCGGTGTGGCAGGCCACCCCCACCACCACCGTGCATGCCGGCTATTCGCGCTACTTCGTGCCGCCGCCGTTCGAGCTGGTCTCGGGCAACAACGTGCTGGCGTTCAACGGCACGTCGGCCGCTTCGGAGGTGACGCAGGACAGCATCGTAAAAGCCGAGCGCGACAACTACTTCGACGTGGGCTTCGACCAGAAAATCCTGCCTGGCTGGCGGGCGGGCGTCGACACCTACTACAAGGCGTCGCGCAACCTGATCGACGAGGGCCAGTTCGGCGCGCCGATCATCCTCTCCGCGTTCAACTATCGCAAAGGCCAGGACGACGGCGTGGAGCTGAGCACGTCGTATGACAGCGGGCCGGTTTCGGTGTATGCCAACGCAGCGTATTCGCGCGCCATCGGCAAGGACATCGTCTCGTCGCAGTTCGATTTCAGCGCGGCCGACTTGGCCTATATCGGCGGTCGCTGGATCCATCTCGATCACGATCAGCGTTGGACCGGCTCCGGCGGGGCCGCCTACACGCTGTTCCAAGGCACCGATCACCCGGCGCGGTTGTCGTCCGACGTGGTGGTGGGCAGCGGGCTGCGCGCGGACCTCACCTTCCCGGACGGCAGCGACATTCCGAACGGGAAGGCCTTGCCGGGCTACTACACCCTCAATCTCTCGGCGGTGCAGACGATCCATACTGGCTATGTTGCGGCGACGCAGTTGCGGCTCGACGTGATCAACCTGCTCGACCGGAGCTACGAGCTGCGCAACGGCACGGGGGTGGGCGTGGGCGCTCCCCAGTTCGGTTTGCGGCGCACCATCCTGGCCGGCATCGCGCAGAAGTTCTGACCGCGCCGGAACCAGCCTCGCCGGGGCGGGTTTGCTCCGCAGCTTGCATGGGGGAGCGTGATGAACGACATCGAAGTGGCCAAGCTGCTGGGCTGGTTCAGCCTGGGTCTGGGTGGATTGGAGATGGTGGCGGGTGGGGCCCTGCGGCGGAACTTAGGCTTGGCCTTACCGCCTGGCACCGTGCAGGCGTTTGGCGCGCGGGAGATCGGCTCGGGGGCGCTGGTGTTGAGCCAGCCCGGCAAGGCAGGGCCACTCTGGATCCGCACGGCAGGCGACGCGCTCGACATCGCGGCGCTCGCGGCGGCCACGTTGCGACCCGGCAACCGCCGCCGCGCCGCGTCTGGTTTGGCGCTACTGGCGGTGCTCGGGGTGACGGCGCTGGACGTCATGACGGCGGTGGCGCTGCAGCGCCGCCAGGGTCGCGCGCTGCAGGTGGCGCGGGCAGGCCGGGTGCGCTGAACGAGGCGATGGGCGCCTGTTCAGAAGCCACGCTTAGCCCTGACGCATCGCATGCAAATGCGATATCCCGGCGAGTGAGCGACTGAACTCGTCTTCAAGCCGCCTGCTGTTCCACCTCGCCGGGCTTGGCGGGGCGGGGCGGAAGGCCGAGATAGCTGCGCCAGAACGCTGGCGTGATGAGAGAAGCACCCGCCGCTCGCCACGTTTGCCGAGTCGCCGGGTTCTCTCGATAGAGCCGCAGCAACAGGATCGCCGCCTCGCGGAGCAACGCCAGGTGGTGCGTGCGTGCGCGGCGGAACACCGGCAGGTCTTCGTCCCACCACGTTTCGAGCGCGATGTTCTCCACGCCGCGCATGTTGAGCCAGTCGCACTGGGCGACCGGGAGCACACGCGGCGCTGTTGCACGTTCCGGAGCCAGCCCGTTTCGCAGCAGCAGGTAGAGCAGCAGCAGAATACAGGCGACGTTGTTGGGCGGGCGCCGTCGCAGGGTTTGCTGTTGCAACACGGCGCTGCGCGGCGATGTCTCGGCCGGATATTGCACCTTCATCTGCAACAGCCGCCGGTGACGCGCCGCCGGTTCCTCCTGCAAGACAGCGGGGCCAGCGAGATAGTCGCGCAGCCCGGCAAGAATGAGAGCTGTGTTGTAGTAGCGAAAGGTCAGTAGGTTGAGCGCGGTGAGGCGGCCGATGCGGCGCACCGTGGGCCAGCGATCCGTCGGCATATGCAACGCTGCCGTAACGAGCAAATTCCTGGTTTCGTAATAAAGATGCCAACTGCCGAACTTGAGGTAGAACGGCTCGTGCCACACGGCCACGCCGGGCATCGAGATGGTGGGAACGTCACGCTTGTACATCCGCAAGCCGTATTCGACGTCGTCGCCGCGGATGAAGCACGGCAGCGGCAGGCCATGCTGGCGCACGAGGTCGAGCGAGAAGGCGCAGCACCACCAGGCGTTGTAGTGCACCGGATGCGGCCGCGAGAGTGGCTCGAGCGTCTCCGGGTCGGCGATGTCGGCGGTGTGGTACTGGGGCAGGAAGGCCCAGTGCCGATCGGAGATGATGGCGCCACCTTCATACAGGTGCGTCGGCTGCAGCAGGTCCAGCATCTGGCCGCCGATGACCACGTCCTGCTTGGCGAAGGCAAACAGCGTCGCGAGGCGGACCAGGCTGTCGGGCTCCACTTGGATGTCGTCGTCGAGCAAGACCACGTGCGAGACGGCATCATCGTCCAACGCCGCGATCAGTCCGCGGGTGAAACCACCGGCGCCGCCGAAATTGCCTTGCTCGATCAGGCGCAGCTTGCCGTGGAGGCTGCCGCTCAGCCCAGCGGCGTCAAGCTGGCGGCCCAGCCCAGGGCGGCCCTGATTGACCACGATGACCCGTGTGAGATGGCTGATCGCGACCGGATCGGCGTCGATCTCCGCGAGCACGCGCGTAAGCTCCGCCTCCCGATTGAAGGTGCAAATCACGGCGGCGAGGCCTGGGTGGCTGCTTGCCGCTTGCTCGGTCAACCAGCCGCCCTCGTGCAGGGTGAGGCTTTGGTTTGCCGTCAGCAACTCGAGGGAAAGCACGCCTTGCTGCCGGAAGTTTATGGTCTCGATGGGGATGTCGAGCGTGGTTGTGCCGGAGTCGATGGGTTGTTCATGCAGTAGCGTTCGGCGCTTGAGCGCGCGGCGGTACACCCGCAGCAATCCCGCGCCCTCCACGCGGACCTGCAGCGACACCGTCCGCAAACCGGTGATGCGGTGCCATTGAGCTTCGAAGAAGCTGTTGAAATAGGTGTCGAAGCTGAGCTGGGTGGCCGGGCCGATCTCGATCCCGGCTGCGGTGAGCTTCGCGTCGGCCCAGGATTGTGCCGGGTCGAGCGGGGAGGCCTGCCAATACAGGGCGCGACGAACGACCGGGCCGCTTAGGCGCAATCTCTGAAGCTGCGATGGCGCACGCACGGTCTCGCCAGCCTGCGCTGGACCGTAACTTCCAGCTTGGACCAAAACAGCGCCAGCAAGCGACGGGGATGATGATTGCAATCGATCTCCTACTCCGGTGTGCGCTCGCCCGAGCGCCAATTACTCATAAATAATTGTTGCCGAAGGACCATTACCGGAAGCGGACGCCGTTTGGCCGGTCAACGTTGATGACGTATTCGCGAGGCCAGCGCTCTCGGTTGGTTACGGCGACGGTCTGACCAAGCGGGGTGCGCACGAGATCTGCCGATCGAAACAGCGCAAGGCGGCGCCGATCGCCTGGTGCATATCCAGGTAGCGATAGGTCCCCAGTCTGCCGCCGAAAATCACCTGCGTCTGCGCGTCCGCCAGGGCGGCGTATTGGTCGTAGCGCTGCTTATCGGCTTGCGTGTTTATGGGGTAGTAGGGTTCGTCGCTGCGGCCCGCGGTACGGGAATATTCCCGCATGATGAGCGTGACGCCCCGCGCCGCCCGGCGTTCCGGATGCAAGTGCTTAAACTCGTGCACGCGCGTGTAGGCGACATCGCGGTCGGGGTAGTTCATCACTGCTGTACCTTGATAGTCGTCCACGGCGGGGCGCTCGAGCTCGAAATCCAGCGTGCGCCAGCCGAGCGGGCCAAAGCAATACTCGTAGAAGCGGTCGATCGGCCCCGTGTAGATGATCGTCGCGTCCGGGTGCAACTGTGTGCGGACGTCGAAGAAGTCGATGCCGGTGCGCGCGTCGATACGCTTGTGCTGGAAGATGCGGTCGAACACGGCGGCATAGCCGTCGAGCGGAAGTCCCTCGTAGCAATCGTTGAAGTAGAAATCGTTGTAGTTGAACCGCACGGGCAGGCGGGTGATGATGTCGGCGGGCAGCAAGGTGGGGTCGGTTTCCCACTGCTTGGCGGTGTAGCCGGCGACGAAGGCTTGGTAGAGGTCTCGCCCGATCAGCGATATCGCTTTTTCCTCGAGATTGCGCGGGCTGGCGGTGGCGTCGGCCGCCGCTTTGCTGCGGATGAAGGCTTCGGCATCCCCGGGGCCGAGATCCATCCCGAAGAAGCTGTTCAGCGTCATCAGGTTGATCGGCATCGTGTAGGTGCGGCCGGCATGGCGGGTGAAGACCCGGTGGCGGTAGTTGTTGAAGCGGGTGAACTGGCCGATCCAGTGCCAGACTTCGTCGCTGGAGGTGTGGAACAGGTGAGTGCCGTAGCGGTGGTATTCGATGCCGGTCGCCGGGTCGGTTTCGGAATAGGAGTTGCCGCCGAGATGGTCGCGCCGCTCGAGCACGAGGACGGGCTGCTGCAGCACCGTCGCGATGCGTTCGGCGACGGTGGCGCCGAAGAAGCCGCTGCCGACCACCACGTAGCGAAACTCTGCCAAACCGGTCATGCCTGCCTCGCCGGTGTGCGCTCGATCGAGATCATCCTGCGGCGATCACAGGGGGCTGCGTGGCCTGACGACCGGCAGCCCAGCCTGCTCCGGCCCGATGTGCAGAGCGCGGGCCAGTTGCGCCACCGAGCGCTCCAGCAGGTGGGCAGCCTCTTCGAGCCGCACCACCTCGGGTGTAATGCCGCCCTGGTCCAGCAGGCGGTCACGCAGCTCCCAGGCGACCCGTGCCAGTTCGCCAATTTGCTGAAGGTAGAGCTGCTGGTCTGGCTGCGGCACGATCACCTCAGGGCGACCATTAACAAATTTCGAGCTTTGTCGCGAGAACGAGATTGGTGGTCGCGCTGGAGGATTAGTGGCCGCTTGAGGATCATGGCGATCGGTGGCGCTACGCTCGACACCCTCCCAAAAGTTGGAGGCGGTGAGCGTAGCGCCAGCAATCCGGCTACTGCAGGATGATCGCCACCCGGCGGTTTTGCGGTTCGCGGACACCGGCCGCAGTCGGCACCAGCGGATGGGTGTCGCCGAACGCCTGGATGTCGATGATGGTCATCGGCACACCGTCCCGCACCAGTTCGGCGGCCACCGTTTGAGCCCGGCGCAGCGACAGCCGCTGGTTGTAGGCCGGCGTGCCCGAGCGGTCGGCGTTGCCTTGCACCTCGATGCGCGTCGTCTGCACCCGGGTGCTGGCCTGCGCCGCCTCGCCCACGATCTGGCGGGCGCGGTCGGTCAGGTCGGCGCGGTCCCAATCGAAGAACACCAGGTAGGTGCGGGCGGGCGCCGGCGCGGGAACGGCCGCCGCCGGGGCAGGGGGCGGCGGTGGCGAGGGCGTGTTGAAGGCATAGCGGACGCCGAGGACCACCTCGTGGTTCAGGTTTTCGCTGATATCCACGTTGCCTTGCCGGCTGGCGCCATTGAGCGTGTAGCCGTGGAAGGTCTCGTTGCCGAGCACGCCGAGGAAGCGATACTCCGCTGTAAAGGCCAGGCCGGGAACGGCGCTGACCGGGAAGGCGGCGCCGACGATGCCCTGGTAGGCGAACCCGCTCGCGGTGCCGCCGATGTGCGAGGCGCCGCCGCTTCGCAGGTTCAATCCGTCCAGTCCGTTAAGATGGCTCCATTCATAGCCAGCGCCGACGCCGACGTACGGTGTCATGAACGACACACCGAACGGACGCAGGTCGACGTCGTAGAGCACGTTGCCCAGCACGCCATAGTCCTGCTGGGTGCTGCTGCCGGCGATTGGGACCGCGGTGCCGCCGCGCTGGCGCAGGCCATTCTGCAGGTAGTTGCCCTCGACTTCGAAGCGCAAGCCGTTGCCGAGGCCATAGCCAATGCTGCCGAGGCCACCCACGCCGCCCTCGTCGAAGCGGAACTCCGACTTCAGCAGGTTGATCCCGGGCGCTTCGGTGTGTTCGTCCTGCTTGTAGTTCCACAATGCGCCGGCCCCGACGTACAGACCGTCGATCGGTTGTGCGGAGGCGAGGACGGGAAGTCCGATAATCGTGGCTGCCGCGAGGGCAATCCGTAGGCGCATAAAAGGCACTCCTGTTGCGTGACCGCGCGACCTACGCAGCAGAGTTCGCCAAAGTTGAAATTGGAAATCGTCCATGTTTGCGATACAACGGGTTACAGCGTTGATATGGCGCGGTTTCGTCAAAGGACATGGCGAGGTTGTGAACGGATGAGCGGTCTTTCACCACCACTTGGGCGTGCAAGCTGCTGTCGCAGCGCGGGGCGGGTGCGCGCACGGGCAGGGTGATTGACTTGGCCGGGCTCGCTGGCGTAACAGCGCGCGCAATCCGGGGCGGCGTAGCTCAGCGGTAGAGCAGGGGAATCATAATCCCTTGGTCGGCGGTTCAAATCCGTCCGCCGCTACCACGGGTCATGTCGGGATGTCGCCGCACGCTGGCTCAGGAAGCCGCCGAGCTATCGCGCCTCACCGCGCAGTTCTCCATCGAACAGACGCTGGCGGCCTGACCCGAACGCACCTTGAGGCGGGTTCGGTGCTCAGCTTTTGTTCAAGGCGTAGCGCATTTCGCAGTAGTCGGAGGCCACGGTGAGGTCCATGTGGCCGCTGCTGATTTGGCCATCGATGCTGCCGCGGCCATCGCTGGCGTGGATGCTGCCGTCTGGTGCCACCGTGGCCGGGAGGGCGTAGGCGGCTCTGGCGCCCCAATAGTTCAGCGAGAGCGCATTGCCCGCCACCGTCACGGTGCGGTTGCCGCTATGGGGGCAGCCCGCGCGCTTGGCCACCACGAGGCGCGCGACGCCGCGGTATTGCCCATCGATCGTCTGCACGGGCTCGGGGGCGGGAGCGACAGCGCCCGCTTTGGGGGGCGGGGCCGCGCACCCGGCGAGCCCCGCCAGCACGGCCGCGGCGGCCCAGCGTGCGATCAGCCGACGATCTCGTGCTCGGGGAAAAAGAACGCGATCTCTTGCGCAGCGTTCTCGGGGCTGTCCGAGCCGTGCACCGTATTGGCCTCGATGTTCTCCGCGAACAGGGCGCGGATGGTGCCAGCTTCGGCCTTTTTCGGGTCGGTCGCGCCCATCACGCTGCGGTTGGCCACCACCGCGTCCTCGCCCTCGAGCACCTGGATCACCACCGGCCCCGAGGTCATGAACTCGACCAGTCCGGCGAAGAACGGGCGTTCGCGGTGCACGGCGTAGAAGGCTTCGGCCTGGTCTTTGGACATGTGGATGCGGCGTTGCGCCACCACGCGCAACCCGGCGTCTTCCAGCACGGCGACCACCTTGCCGGTGATGTTCCGCCGGGTCGCGTCTGGCTTCAGAATGGAGAATGTGCGCTCGATTGCCATGCTTGCGGGTCCTTTGGCGGGTCGCGCGGGCTTTAACCGAGCGGGTGGGAGCGGGCAAGGGCGATGGTTGAGCAGAGCTTGGGCGAGGGGGTAGCGAGCGCGAGAGCGGGGCTGCGCCGGGCGAGCGGCCGCTTCTTTCGCGCCGTTGTGCTCGATCGGGTCCAGAGCGTGCTGGCGCCACCCGGCCCGGCGAGCGCGGGCCGCTATCACAAGCTTGGCCAGGCCGCGCTCTATATGAGCCCGACCTGCGAGTGGGCCGCCACTGCGGTGTCCGGTTACATCCGCGAGGACCACCTCCCCCGCGTCGTCGTGCCGCTTCTGGTGGGCGAGGCCTTTGTGCTCGACCAGCATGACGAAGCGGCCTGCCGCCGTCTTGGCATCGACCGCGATGCATCCAATGCGTCATGGCGGTCCGCCTTGGCGGCCAACACGGAGCCGCCGTCGTGGCGCAACGCCGATGCGGCCAGGGCGGCCGGCGCGGACGGCATCATCGACCGCTCCCGGATCATACCCGGCGGCTGGCATCTCACCCTGTTCCGGTGGAATGACCTTGGCGGCCCCCGCGTGGAGGTGGACGGCGAGCCGACCGAGATCCGGCTGTCCGACAGCGGGCCAAAATGGGGTTTGTAGCGTGCGCGGGTCTGATAGCTGAAGGAAGGTTGGCGTGTTTGAGAATGCCCTGAGTGGCTTGGTCGTCTTGACGGCTGTGGTTGTCTCCCTTGCGATTGATGCTTGGAGATGGCGGTTGCCGAAGCGCCGAATGCTCGCTGCAGTGGCCCTACCTCTAACCGGGGCTTGCGCCTTTGGCATCTGGACGATCCTTGCTCGGCCTGCCTGGATCGAGAACCCAGGCTTTCGTCATGCTCCGTCCGGCTTCGGTCCAGACTGGGTGTGCAACAGCGACTATGACAGGCAAGGCCAGGTCTGCGTCCGCCGGCCAGCTGGGCAGCACCCATCTTGATTGAAGCAGCCCGGCGAGACCCGTCCCTACTCCGCCGCCGCCCGCAGCGCCGCCCCCGCCGCCAGCGGGCATAGCGGCAACGCCGCCGCCAGCAGCGCCCATAGCAGCAGCAAGTTCGGCCGCACGCTCAGCCCGAACGACGCCGCATCCACCGCCGCGGCGCCAAAGATCAGCACCGGCGTGGTGAGCGGCAGCACCAGCAGCGGCATCAGCACGCCGCCGCGACGCGCCCCCAACACCAGCGCCGCCCCCATGCTGCCCAGCAGCGACAGGCTCAACGTGCCCGGCAGCAGCCCGGCCAGCAGGGTCGGGATCACCGCCGGGTTCATCCGCAGCATCAGCGCCAAGGGGGCGGCGGCGACCAGCAGCGGCACTCCCGTCACCACCCAGTGCGACAGCGCCTTGGCCAACGCCACTGCCGAAGCCGGCAAACCGCACAGCAGGAGTTGGTCGAGCGAGCCGTCCTCCGCGTCGGCGCCGAACATGCGCTCCAGCGGCAGCAAGGTGGCCAGCAGGGCACAGACCCACACGATGCCCGGCGCCATCCGCGCCAGCAGTTCCGGCGCCGGGCCAATCGCCAGCGGGAACAGCGCTCCGGCGATGAAGAAGAACAGCACCGCTGCCAGCGTGTCGCCGCCATGCCGCCAGGAGAGCAGCAGTTCCCGCCCGAGCACCCGCAGGAACATGCCTAGCCCAGCCGCAGGATGCTGGCGCCGGGCAGGACAATGTCCTGGTGGGTCGCCGCGACCACGCCGCCGCCGCCCGCGCGATGCTCCGCCAGCAGCGTCGCCAGCAGCGCCAGCGAGGCGCCGTCCAGCCCGAGGGTCGGCTCGTCCAGCAGCCAAAGCGGCGCGCGGCTGAGCGGCAAGCGGGACAGCGCCAGCCGGCGGCGCTGCCCGGCCGAGAGCATGCGGGCCGGCAAATCCGCCAGCGTCTGCAGCCCGACCGCCGTCAACGCGGGCTCGACGGGCCGCCCAGCCGCCGCCAGCCCCAGGTTCTCCCGCACCGACAAGCCGGATTTGATCGCGTCCGCATGGCCAAGATAGGCCGGGGCAGGGGCCTCCTCGCCGCCAGCCCACTCCACCGACCCGGCGTCCGGCCGCCGCAGCCCCGCGAGCACCCGCAGCAGGGTGGACTTGCCAGCGCCGTTCGGCCCCAGCAGCAGCATGGCCTCGCCAGGCCCGACCGCCAGCGAGATGCCGGACAGCACCAGTCGCTCGCCACGGATCGCCGCCACGTCTGTCGCCCGCAACAAGAACGGGCCCGGCGACAACGAGTCAGGCAAGGATTGGGCCAGCGCGGCCGGCGCCGATGGACCCGCGCCCAAGGCTATGGTTTAACGACCCCACCGCACACCGCATATCAGCGAACCGGCGACATACCTGCGCCGCGCCAAGGAGCATGGCAACACATGAAGAGCACGGGACAAGACACCCTCAAGACGCGATCCGTTCTGAAGGCCGCGGGCAAGGAGTATGTCTACTTCTCCCTCCCCAAGGCGGCTGAAACCATCGGCGACGTGCAGCGCCTGCCGAACTGCCTCAAGGTGCTGCTCGAGAACGTGCTCCGCTTCGAGGACGGCGCTACGACCACGGTGGACGATGCCCGCGCCATCGCCGAATGGGTCAACACGGCCACCAGCACCAAGGAAGTCCCGTTCCGCCCCAGCCGCATCCTGATGCAGGACTTCACCGGCGTCCCGGCCGTGGTCGACCTCGCCGCCATGCGCGACGGCATCATCGCGCTCGGCGGCCAGCCGGACAAGGTGAACCCGCTGATCCCGGTGGACCTGGTGATCGACCACTCGGTGATGGTGGACGTGGCCGGCACCGAGAGCGCGCTGCACGACAACGTGGAGCACGAGTTCGCCCGCAACGGCGAGCGCTACCGCTTCCTGCGCTGGGGCAGCCAGGCGTTCGAGAACTTCCGCGTCGTCCCGCCCGGCACCGGCATCTGCCACCAGGTGAACCTGGAATACCTGTCGCAAACCGTCTGGACGGCCAAGATCAAGGGTGACGAGTTCGCCTACCCGGACACGCTGTTCGGCACCGACAGCCACACTACCATGGTCAACGGCATCGGCGTGCTCGGCTGGGGCGTGGGCGGCATCGAGGCGGAGGCGGCCATGCTCGGCCAGCCCATCGCCATGCTGATCCCGGACGTGGTCGGCTTCCGCATGGTGGGCAAGCTCGGCGAGGGCGTGACCGCGACCGACCTGGTGCTCCTGGTGACGCAGATGCTGCGCAAGCACGGCGTGGTGAGCAAGTTTGTCGAGTTCTTCGGCGCCGGGCTGGACGACATGGCGGTGGCCACCCGCGCCACCATCGCCAACATGGCGCCGGAATATGGCGCCACCTGCGGCTTCTTCTCGGTGGACCAGACCACGCTGGACTTCCTGCGGCTGACCGGCCGCGACGAAGCCCGGATCGCCCTGGTGCAGGAATACAGCAAGGCGCAGGGCCTGTGGCGGGACACCGACACGCCCGACCCGGTGTTCTCCAGCGTGCTCGAGCTGGACCTGTCCACCGTGCAGCCCTCCATCGCCGGGCCGAAGCGCCCGCAGGACCGCGTGCTGCTCAGCCAGGCTGGTTCCGCGTTCCGGCAGGAGCTGACCAAGAATTTCGGCGTGCCGGCGGACCATGTCGACGTGAAAGTGCCGGTCAACGGCAAGAACTACGACATAACCGATGGCGACGTGGTGATCGCGGCCATCACCTCCTGCACCAACACGTCCAACCCCTACGTCATGGTGGCGGCGGGGCTGGTGGCTCGCAAGGCGCGCGCGAAGGGGCTCAAGCCGAAGCCCTGGGTGAAGACCTCGCTCGCCCCCGGCAGCCAGGTCGTGACCGAATACCTGGACCAGTCCGGCCTGCATGAAGACCTCGACGCCATGGGCTTCGCCTTGGTGGGCTATGGCTGCACCACCTGCATCGGCAACTCCGGCCCGCTGGACCCGCCGCTGGTGTCCGCCATCGAGGAGGGCAAGGTGGTCGCCGTGTCCGTGCTCTCCGGCAACCGCAACTTCGAGGGCCGCGTGCACCCCAACACCCGCGCCAACTACCTGGCCAGCCCGCCGCTGGTGGTGGCCTACGCGCTGCTCGGCACCATGAAGGAGGACATCACCACCGCCTCGCTCGGCACCGGGTCGGATGGGCAGGAGGTGTATCTGAAGGACATCTGGCCGACCAACGCCGAGATCGCCACCATCGTCCGCCGCGACCAAAATCGCGGCCAATACCTCAAGCGCTACAGCGAAGTCTTCGTCGGGCCGGAGGAGTGGCAGAAGCTCGAGGTTGCCGGCAGCGAGACCTACGGCTGGACCGACGGCTCTACCTACGTGAAGAACCCGCCCTATTTCGAGGGGATCACCATGGATCCCGTGGCCAAGGGGGACATCGTGGGCGCCCGCATCCTCGGCCTGTTCGGCGACAACATCACCACCGACCACATCAGCCCGGCCGGCAACATCAAGAAGTCGTCCCCCGCGGGCGACTATCTGCTCGAGCGCCAGGTGATGCAGCGCGACTTCAACAGCTACGGCGCCCGGCGCGGCAACCATGAAGTGATGATGCGGGGCACCTTCGCCAACATCCGCATCAAGAACGAGATCCTCGCCGGGGTCGAGGGCGGGCTCACCAAGCACTACCCGGACGGCAAGGAGATGCCGATCTACGACGCGGCGCGCGCCTACGAGCGCGAGGGCGTGCCGCTGGTGGTGTTTGGCGGCAAGGAATACGGCATGGGCTCCTCGCGCGACTGGGCCGCCAAAGGCACCATGCTGCTCGGGATCAAGGCGGTCATCGTCGAGAGCTTCGAACGCATCCACCGCTCCAACCTGGTCGGGATGGGCGTGTTGCCGCTCACCTTGCCCGAAGGCGTGACCCGGCACACCCTGGGCCTCATGGGCGACGAGGTGATCGACGTGCTGGGCTTGGAGGCGATCACCGCGCGCATGACCGTCCCCCTGGTGATCCACCGCGCCGACGGCACCACCGAGACGGTGCAGACGCTGTGTCGGATCGATACGGATGACGAGGTGGAGTATTACCGCCACGGCGGCATCCTGCCCTACGTGCTCCGCGGCATGGCGAAGGCGGCTTGAAGCGAACGCAGGTCCCACGGATGCGATGTTGTCCCCCTCTCCCGTTCTTCACGGGAGAGGGAGAGAGCGCCAAATAAGCGTCGCATGATCCTCCTCGCCATTCTGCGCCGGGTGGGCCGGCGCCTGTTGTCTTCCATTCCGGCCCTGCTCGGGGTGGTGGTCGTCACGTTCATCCTCATGCGCGTGCTGCCCGGCGACCCGGCGGTGTTCTTCGCCTCCGGACCCAACGCCGGACAGGCCGAGATCAACCAGTTGCGCCACAGCATGGGGCTCGACCGCCCGCTTCCCGTGCAACTGCTGCGCTACCTCGAGGACCTCGCCACCGGGCATCTCGGCCACTCGCTCACCACGGGCCAGCCGGTAGTGAGCGACATGGAGCAGCGGCTCCCGGCCTCGCTGGAACTTACCTTCACCGCGCTGGCCATCGCGCTGCTGTTCAGCATCCCGCTCGGCGTCGCGGCCGCGCTGCGGCCCGGCACCGCGGTGGACCACGCCGTGCGCCTGCTGTGCACCCTGGGCGTCTGCGTGCCGACATTCGTGTCGGGGCTGCTGTTGATCTACGTCTTCTACTACCTGCTCGGCTGGGCGCCCGACCCAACCGCACGGCTGGACATCTTCGCCAACACCCCACCCGACATCACCGGCTTCTACCTGGTCGATTTCGCGTTGGTCGGCGATTGGAGCGGCTGGTGGGCTGCGTTCACGCAGCTCCTGCTGCCCGCCTGCACCATGGCGCTGTTCGTGCTCGCCCCGCTGGCCCGCATCACCCGCGCCGCCATGCTCGCCGTGCTGGGCAGCGACTTCATCCGCACGGCCAACGCCTATGGCCTGCCGCGCGGGCGCATCATCGTCACCTACGCGCTGCGCAATGCGATCCTGCCGGTGCTGACCATCACCGGCATCGTGTTTTCCACCATGCTGGGCGCCAATGTGCTGGTGGAGAAAGTGTTCTCCTGGCCCGGCGTCGCCTCGTATGCGCTCGACGCACTGCTCGCGTCCGACTACGCGCCGGTGCAGGCTTTCGTGCTGCTGATGGCGGTGATCTTCGTGCTGGTGAACGTCGCTATCGACGTGCTCTACGGCATTGCCGACCCGCGGATCAGCGTGCAATGAGCGCCACCACCGCCCGCCACGCCGCCTTCGTGCTCGGAGCCAACAAGGTGACGGCGCTGGCCACCGCGGGCACGCTGCTGCTGGTCCTGATCGCGCTGTTCGCCCCGGTCCTGGCGCCGTACAATCCCGTCGCGTCGGACGTCGCCATCGCGTTGCATCCGCCCAGCGCGGCGCACTGGGCCGGCACCGACCAATTGGGCCGAGACATTGCCAGCCGGCTGCTGGTCGCCACCCGGCTCGACCTGTTCATCGCCGCCACCGCCGTAGGACTGTCCTTCGTGATCGGCGCCGTGGTGGGCGGCTTCTGCGGCTATCGCGGCGGCTGGCTGGACCGCTGGATGGGCCGCTTCGTCGATGTCCTGATGGCTTTTCCGCTGTTCGTGCTCGCCATGGCGCTGGTGGCCGCACTCGGCAACAAGATGCAGAACATCATTATCGCGACCGCTGTGATCAACCTGCCGTTCTACATCCGCTTCGCCCGCGCCGAGGTGAACGTGCGCCGCAACGCCGGCTGGGTGGAGGCGGCGCGGGCCGGCGGGGAAGGGCATTTCAGCGTCGTGCTGCGTTTCCTGCTGCCCAACGTGCTGCCGGCGATGGCGGTGCAGATTTCGCTGAACTTAGGCTGGGCCATATTGAACGCCGCGGGATTGTCCTTCATCGGCCTGGGCGTGGTGGCGCCGACGCCGGAATGGGGCATCATGGTCGCGGAGGGCGCCGGGTTCATCACCAGCGGCGATTGGTGGCTGGTCGCGTTTCCGGGCCTGGCGTTGATGCTGACCGTGCTGTGCTTCAACCTGCTCGGCGATGGCTTGCGCGACATCCTGGACCCGCTGATGCGCACATGACGGCTCTGCTCGAGGTCACCAACCTGCACGTCGGCTTCTCCACCCGCAACGGTACCGTGCAGGCGCTGCACGGCGTGGACTTCTCGCTCGCCGCGGGGCAGACGCTCGGGCTGGTGGGGGAAAGCGGTTCCGGCAAGTCGGTGACGGCGCTGGCGGCCATGCGGCTGCTGGACCGGGCGGGGCGCATCAGCGCCGGGCACATCCGGTTCCGCGGGCGGGACATCACGGCTCTCGGCCGCAGTGATTTGCGGCAGCTCCGCGGCGCTGCGATGTCGATGATTTTCCAGAACCCGCGCGCCGCGCTCAACCCGATCCGCAGCGTGGGGGAGCAGATCGTGGACGTGTTGCGCGCGCACAACCGCCTGTCCGCCAGCCAGGCGCAGGAGCGGGCGCTCGGCCTGCTGCAGGCGGTGTTGATCCGCGAGCCGGAGCGCCGCCTGCGAGCGTATCCCAGCGAGCTGTCCGGCGGCATGTGCCAGCGCGTGATGATTGCGATGGCGATTGCCTGCGAACCTGCGCTGCTGATTGCAGACGAGCCCACCACGGGGCTCGACGTCACGACGCAGAAGGTGGTGATGGACCTGCTCGCCCGCATCACCGCCGAGCGCGGCATGGCGACGCTGCTGATCACGCACGACCTCGGCCTGGCGGCGCGCTACTGCGACGAGATCGCGGTGATGGAGCACGGCCTGCTGGTGGAGCAGGGCGCCACCGCCGCGCTGTTCCGCACCCCTCGCCACAGCTACACAAGCCGCCTGATCGCCGCCTCGCCCACGCGGGACTCCTGCCTAGACGATCTCACGCCAGAAGCTCCCTCCCCCTTCAAAAAGCCCTCTCCCTATGGGAGAGGGTGGGGTGAGGGGCCCCAAGCGCATGACCCTGCCCTTGGGGGCCCTCACCCCGGCCCTCTCCCAGCGGGAGAGGGAGAAGAAGCGGCGCTCCTGCTCGACCTCCGCAACGTAGGCAAATCCTTTGGCGGCATCCACGCCGTCAACGACGTGAGCTTCGCCATCCCCGCTGGCGGCAGCCTCGGGCTGGTGGGCGAATCCGGCTCCGGCAAGAGCACGCTCTCACGCCTGGTGTGCCGCCTGCTCGATCTCGACACGGGCGAAATCCGCTTCGACAACGAACTCATCTCCGCCATCCCCGCGCGCGACTTCCACCACTCGCCCTGGCGCCGCCAAATCCAGATCGTGTTCCAGGACCCGACCGAGAGCCTCAACCCGCGCTTCACTGCGTTCGACAGCATCGCCCATCCGCTCCGCCGCCTCGAGGGCCTGCGCGACGGCGCCAGCCTCACCGCCCGGGTAGAGGAAGCCGCCAGCCGCGCCGGGCTGGAGGCCGGCCTGCTCGGGCGCTTCCCCCACCAGCTTTCCGGCGGCCAGAAGGCCCGCATCGGCATCGCCCGCGCCATCGCCCCGCGCCCCCGCCTGCTGGTGCTGGACGAGCCGACCGCAGCACTCGACGTCTCCATCCAAGCCGCCGTGCTGCAACTGCTCGACCGCCTGCGCCGGGAGGACGGCATGGCGCTGCTGTTCGTCAGCCACGACCTCAACGTGGTGCGCATGATGTGCGACGACTTGGTGGTGCTGGAGGCGGGGCAGGTGGTGGAGGCCGGGCCGAGTGCCGCCGTGTTCGCCCGTCCGCAAGCGCCCTACACCCAGGCCCTGCTCGACGCGATCCCGCATTTCGACCCGGCGCAGGCCGAACCCGGCCTCCGCATGGCGGTCGAATGAACGCGCTCTCGCCGGACCCGCTCGCCGCCCTGGCCGCCCGGGTCCGCGACGACCTCGCCCGCATCGCGCATCCCAGCAAGCCCTGGCTCACCCCCCGCGCCGGGCCGGACGGGCAGCCGGCGCTGGACGTCCTCGTGGTCGGCGGCGGCCAATCCGGGCTGGCCACCGCGTTCGGCCTGCTGCGCGCGCAAGTCACCAACATCCTGATGCTGGACCGCGCCCCGCGTGGCCGCGAAGGCCCCTGGCTCAGCTACGCCCGCATGCGCACCCTGCGCTCGCCGAAGGACTACACCGGCCCCGACCTTGACCTGCCGAGCCTCACCTACCAGTCCTGGCACGAGGCGCGGTATGGCGCGGCGGATTGGCAGGCGCTGCAGCTCATCCGCCGCGAGGACTGGGCGGCCTATCTCGGCTGGGTGCGCGACACGGTGGCCGTGCCGGTTCGGCACGAGACGGAGGTGGTGGACATCGCGCCCGTCGCCGGGTTGCTCGCCGCGACTCTGAACGACCCGGCGGGCGAGCGCGTGGTGTATGCCCGCAAGATCGTGCTCGCGACCGGGCAGGACGGCTGCGGCCGCTGGTGGATGCCGGCGTTCGTGGCCGCGCTGCCGACGCAATTCCGCGCCCACGCGGCGGACCCGATCGATTTCGCTGCGCTGCGCGGCCGCCGGGTGGCGGTATTGGGCGCGGGAGCGAGTGCGGTCGACAACGCCGCCATGGCGCTCGAGGCCGGGGCGGCCGAGGTGGTGATGTTCTGCCGCCGGCCGGAGCCGCAGTTGGTCCAGCCCTATCGCTGGCTCACCTTCGCCGGGTTCCTGCGCCATCTGTCGGACCTGGACGACGCATGGCGTTGGCGCTTCATGCGTCACATCCTAAGCCTGCGCGAGGGCTTCACCCAGGCTAGTTGGGACCGTTGCGCCGCGCACCCGCAGTTCCGCCTGCAAGCCGGGTCGCCCTGGACCGCAGCGCAGGTGACGGACGGCGCGGTCGAGGTCGCCACCCCACGCGGGCCGCACCGGGCGGATTTCCTGATCTGCGCCACCGGGATCGCGATGGATTTCGCCTGCCGCCCGGAGCTGGCGCGCGTGGCGCACAACATCGCCACCTGGGGGGACCGCACCACGCCGCCGCCGCAGGAGCGGGACGACCGGCTGGCCGCGTTCCCCTATCTCGGCCCCGACTACGCGCTGGCGCCGCGCGAGCCCGGGCTGACCGACTGGATGGCCGACATCCACCTGTTCAACATCGCGGCGACGATGAGCTTCGGCCCGTCCGCCTCCTCCATCAACGCGATGACCTCCGCAGTCCCGAAGTTGGTGGCGGGGCTGACGCGCGGATTGTTCACGGGCGACATCGAGCGGCATTGGGAGTCGCTGGTGAGCTACCGCGAGACGCAGGCGACGGTTTGACATCTCTCCATCTCCCTCTCCCGTTCTTCACGGGAAAGGGCCGGGGTGAGGGCTCTTTCGCGCTGCAAAGTTTAGGTGGTCGCCTCGCACCCTCACCCCAACCCTCTCCCGCCCGCGGGAGAGGGAGCGCGACGTGCTAGACCTCGTCGTCCGAAACGCCCGCCTGTCCGACGGCACCCAAGCCGACATCGGCATCGCCGCCGGGCAGATCGCGGCTATCGCGCCGCAGCTCCAGACCGACGCACCCAGCCTATCCGCGGAGGGCTGCCTGCTCAGCCCCGGGCTGATCGAAACCCACATCCACCTCGACAAAACCTGCATCCTGGATCGCTGCCCGGCCGCCGAAGGCTCCGTCGGCGAGGCCGTTCGCCTCACCGCCGCGGCCAAGGCGCAGTTCACCGCCGAGGACGTCTACGCCCGCGGCCGCCGCACGCTCGAGCGAGCTATCACCTGGGGCACCACGGGGATGCGCACCCATGTCGAAGTCGACCCCGGCATCGGCATGCGCGGGTTCGAAGGCGTGCAGCAACTGGCGCTCGACTACGCCTGGGCGATGGACGTCGAACTCTGCGTCTTCCCGCAGGAGGGCCTGCTCAACAATCCCGGCACCGACGAACTGCTCGTCGAGGGACTGCGGCGTGGTGCGCAGGCGATCGGCGCCGTGCCCTACACCGACACCGACCCGCGCGGTCAGATCGACCGGATCTTTGCCCTTGCCCGCGAGTGGGACGTGGACATCGACATGCATCTCGACCTCGCCGAGACCACCGAGGGGATGCAGGTCGAGTATGTCTGCCGCAAGACGGAGGAATACGGCTGGGGCGGCCGCGTCGCCGTGGGCCACGTGACGCAGATGTCGCTCGTGCCACCCGCTCGTTTCGCCGAACTCGCGGCGACCTTGGCGCGGGCGGGGGTGGCCGTCACGGTGCTGCCCGCCACCGACCTCTACCTGATGGGCCGCGGCCACGACCACGCCATCCCGCGCGGCGTGGTCGCTGCCGGGCCGTTGCGCGCGGCGGGAGTGACGTGCTCGGTGGCCACCAACAACGTGCTCAACCCGTTCACCCCGTACGGCGACGCGAACCTGCTGCGCATGGCCAATCTCTACGCCAATGTCTGCCATGTGGCCCGGCCGGCCGAGTTGGCGGATTGCCTCGCCATGGTGAGTACGGAGGCCGCCCGCCTGCTGCGCCGTCCGCATGCCGGCGTGGTGGTCGGGGCGCCGGCCGACCTGGTGCTGCTCCACGCCTCTGACCCGGCGGCGGCCGTCGCCGAACTCGCCCAGCCGCTGTGGGCCATGAAGGGCGGCCGGCTCACGATGACGCGCGGCCGCCCCGAGCTGCACCGCCCCGGTTAGCCTCTGCGTGCGCCCGCTGGTAGGAAAGCGGGATGCAGACCGTCTCCGCCCTGCGCGAACCCGACGCCCGGTTGGAGGGCGCCCCCGAACTCACCGTGGTGGTGCCGTGCTACAACGAGCGGCCGAACGTCGCCGTGCTGGTGGGGCGCCTGCATGCCGCGTTGGCCGGGGTGCGCTGGCAGGTGGTGTTCGTCGACGACGACAGCCCCGACGGCACCGCCGACGCCGTGCGCGCGCTGGCGCAAACCGATGGGCGGGTGAACTGCATTCGCCGGGTCGGACGGCGCGGCCTGGCTTCGGCGGTGATCGAGGGCGCACTGGCCTCGTCCGCCAGCTTCGTCGGCGTGGTCGACGGCGACCTGCAGCATGACGAGACACGCCTGGTCGAGATGCTGGCCCTCTTGCGCGCGGGCGGCTGCGACCTGGTGATGGCCAGCCGCTACCTGGCGGCGGGCGACGCCGGCGGGCTGTCGGGCGATGGACGGCGGCGCTTGTCGGAGGCAGGCATCCGGCTCGCCCAGGCCTTCCTGCCCGCGCGCCTGAGCGACCCGATGAGCGGGTTCTTCATGCTCCGCCGCGACCGCTTCGAGTCGGTGGCGCCGCGGCTGACCGGGCAGGGCTTCAAGATCCTGCTCGACCTGCTGCTCAGCGACCGCCAGCTGCGGGTGCGGGAAATTCCCGCCGCGTTCCACCAACGTGCGGCGGGACAGAGCAAGTTGGACGCGCTGGTGCTGGCGCAATTCGCCGGGCTGCTGCTGGACAAGGCGCTCGGCGGTGTCGTGCCGCTGCGCTTCCTGGGCTTTGCCGCCGTGGGAGCGGTGGGCGTGCTGGTGAACGTGGCCGCGCTGCTGCTGCTGCGCCGGTTCGGCATGGCGTTCGAGGCGGCGCAGGTGCTCGCGACCTTGGCGGCGATGGCGGCCAACTTCCAGCTCAACAACCGCATCACCTATCGCGACCAGATGCTGCGCGGCGGGCGGTTCTGGTCCGGGCTGGTGCTGTTCGTGGTGGGGTGCAGCATCGGCGCGGTGGCCAATGTCGGCATCGCCAACGCGTTGTTTCACAGCCGCATCGGCGGCGGCTTGGCCGCGGCGGCTGGGGCGTTGATTGGCGTGGTGTGGAACTACACGATCAGCGCGACCCTGGTGTGGCGACGACGGTAGCGCGCCTCGCGCGCTCCACGCCTCCAGCCCAAAAAGCCCTCTCCCTCTGGGAGAGGGTTGGGTGAGGGGCGAACGCACCGGCTTCCGAGGCAGCCTGCCCCTCACCCCGGCCCTCTCCCAAAGGGAGAGGGAGAAGGGCAGCGCAGAGGGAGCCGCTGCATCTTGTGGCCACCTCGCCGCCAAACCGCACATCTTGTGCCTCCAAGACGTCTCCCCCATACTCCGCCTCCCCCGACTCGCACCCACCCGGAGCCATCATGGACGGCAGCCTCACGCCCACCGAGCCCACCCGCCAGATGGACCTCCTCACCGAGAACCCTGTCTACAAGCCATTCCGCTACCCGTGGGCCTACGAGGCCTGGCTCACCCAGCAGCGCGTGCATTGGCTGCCCGAGGAAGTCCCGCTGGCCGACGACGTGAAGGACTGGCACCGCAACCTGTCGGATGCCGAGCGCAACCTGCTCACCCAAATCTTCCGCTTCTTCACCCAGGCCGATGTCGAGGTGAACAACTGCTACATGAAGCACTACAGCCAGGTGTTCAAACCCACCGAAGTGCTGATGATGCTGTCCGCGTTCAGCAACATCGAGACCATCCACGTCGCCGCCTACTCGCATCTGCTCGACACCATCGGCATGCCCGAGCTCGAATACACGGCCTTCCTCAAATACAAGCAGATGAAGGACAAGTTCGACTACATGCAGACGTTCCGGGTCGACAACCGGCACGAGATCGCCAAGACGCTGGCGGCGTTCGGCGCGTTCACCGAGGGGCTGCAGTTGTTCGCCTCGTTCGCCATCCTGCTGAACTTCCCCCGCTTCAACAAAATGAAGGGCATGGGCCAGATCGTCTCCTGGTCGGTGCGCGACGAGACGCTGCATTGCCTCTCCATCATCCGCCTGTTCCGCACCTTCATCGGCGAGAACCCCGGCATCTGGACCGAGCAGCTCCGCAGCGAGATCACCGAGACCTGTGCCACCATCGTCGACCACGAGGACGCCTTCATCGACCTGGCGTTCGAACTCGGCTCGGTCGAGGGGCTCAGTGCCGAGCAGGTCAAGCGCTACATCCGCTACATCGCCGACCGCCGGCTCACCCAGCTCGGGCTGGACCCGCTCTACCTCGTCGACTCCAACCCGCTGCCGTGGCTGGACGACATGTTGAACGCGGTCGAACACGCCAACTTCTTCGAGAACCGGTCGACTGAATACAGTCGTGCGTCGACCGGCGGCACATGGGAGGAGGCGTTTGCCGATCATGTGTTCGCCAGTGGCCAATAGGCCCGGCGCAAACCAATCTCCCGCCGAATACAGTTGCTATCTCGAAACTAGCCGGTAGTTTGCGGCAGTGCGGCAAAGCTTACGTTTGAGCCGCCTGCAGACGCCTATATGGTTGGGTGCGGGCGCGTTGCCGCCACAGTGGCGCTTGGTCAAACCCAGGTTGGCATCAGCAAAGGGGATCGGTACGGCTTGGCCTACCTTGCAGCACAGGATGAGCGTGAGGTCGGAAGTGGCGTCGTCCGGCATGGGCGGCGTTTGGCAGACAAGATTTTGGTCGCCTTCCATCAAGCCTGTGATCTAGCCGATTACGAGGTGGCCGCGGGCTTGCTGCGTCTGCTCGAGGTGATGGTCACGCGCCGCCCGCTGCCGTCCGATGGCAGCCGCCGCCGCAGCATGGAGAGCCTGGTCGCCGCCCATGAGCGCCTCTGGTACCTGAGGCACCCGCAGGCGGATGATTAGAGCGCGATCGCCGCACCCTCCCAAAGCACCGCCCGCGCCTGTTGGGTGAAGCCCCTCTCGTCATGCAACACCAGGCCAGGCAGCACGCGACAGCCACCCCGGCCACCGCGGACTCCGCGTATGAGCACGATCCGGGCGGGCTCGCCGGCGTGCGGCCAGAGTGGCAGCAGCGCTGGGCTGCCGCAGCCCGCCGGCTCCAACGCCGCCAGCGTGTCCGCAGCCGAAGCAGCCGGCACGATCAGCGTCAGGCTGCCGCCGGGCCGCAGCGGTGCGGCGAGGGCGCCCACCCAGCGCCCGATCAGGCCGGTCTCGGCGCGTTTCGCCGCGTCCCGCAGCCGGTCGGGGGAGGCGGTGCTGGCCTCGCCATGCCAAGGCGGGTTGGCGAAAGCGTGATCGACCGGCCGGGCCAGGGCGGGCAGCGCCAGCAGATCGGCCTGGAAGATCTCGAACAGATGCTCCCTCTCCCGCTCGCGGGAGAGGGTTGGGGTGAGGGGGTCTAGCGTCAACTCCGCGGCAGAGCCCGCGCTTGCACCGCCACTCTCACCCCTCCCTCTCCCGCCAGCGGGAGAGGGCAAGAGGCCGTTCAGCCGAAAATTCTCCCTCGCCAGTGCAGCCAGCGTGCCATCCCGCTCCACCCCAGTCCCCGACACCCCGGGGCAGCGCGCGGCCAGGCAGAGCAGGGCGGCGCCGGCGCCCGTGCCGCCTTCCAGCACGTGCTCACCCGGCTGGCACGCAATCGACGCCGCCAGCAGCACCGGCTCGATCCCCGTCCGATGCCCCCCGCGGAGCTGGCGGTATCGCACCCGGCCGCCCAGCAACGTCCCTTCCGTGACCTCCCCCGCCTCGCTCACGCCTCGCCCGCCTGCCGCAACAGGCGCAAGGCCGCCGCCGCGTCCGCCTCCGCGACCACCACCCGGCGCGGGATGGCGCCGATGCTGCCCTCGGTGGCGCCCATGAACGAATCGAGCACCACCGGGTCGAACCCGGCGTCCCGCAACAACGCCACCAGGAAGCTCAGGCGGACGGGATCGTTGGTCATCGCGATGACGTGCATGGGCTCCTGCGTCGCTATCCGGTCCGGCTTGCCTTGACCGGGTTTCCGGCCGGCCGATATTGTCGACAAGCCACTACCGCCGATCTCCATACGACATTTCAGGAGTCTTGCCCCTTGGGCGCCCTTGCGAGACCTCCTGCGCTCAACGATGCTGCCACGGTCAACCCAGTGCCAGACACGGTCCCCCCTTCCAACGCTCAGCTCAGCCCGGCCGACGCGCTGAGCCGGCTCAGCCGGCTTGTGTCTGACGACATCCAGGCGTGCAACCGCGCGATCGTGGCGCAGATGGACAGCCCGGTGGACCTGATCCCCCAGCTCGCCGCCCATATCGTGGCGGCCGGCGGCAAGCGGCTGCGCCCGATGCTGACCTTGGCCACCGCGCGCATGTGCGGCTACAGCGGCGGCCGCCACATCCAGCTCGCCGCCTGCGTCGAGTTCATCCACACCGCGACCCTGCTGCATGACGACGTGGTGGACGAAAGCCAGCTCCGCCGCGGCCTGGCCAGCGCCAACGCTATCTTCGGCAACAAGGCTTCCGTGCTGGTGGGGGACTTCCTGTTCGCCCGCGCCTTCCAGCTCATGGTGGGGGACGGATCCCTGGCCGTCCTGGCGATCCTGTCCAAGGCGGCGGCGACCATCGCCGAGGGCGAGGTGCTGCAGCTCACCACCCAGAACGACCTGTCTACCTCCGAGGCGCGCTATCTCGACGTGATCGGCGGCAAGACGGCGGCGCTGTTCGCCGCGGCGTGCGAAGTCGGCGCCGTCGTGGCGGATCGACCCGGCGCTGAAAGGGCGGCGTTGGCGGCGTTCGGCACCAGCCTCGGCATGGCGTTCCAGTTGGTGGACGACGCGCTCGACTACGCGGCCGACCAGGTGAAGCTGGGAAAGACCGTGGGCGACGACTTCCGCGAGGGCAAGATCACGCTGCCGGTGCTGGCCGCCTACGCCGCCGGGTCGGTCGCCGAGCGCGCGTTCTGGGCCCGCACCATCGAGCAGCAGGAGCAGGTGGAGGACGACCTCGACCATGCCTTGGTGCTGATGCAGCAGCGCGGCGCGTTGACCGCGACGTTCGATCGCGCGCGCCGCTTCGCCCTGGCCGCGCAGCAGGCATTGGCGGTGTTCGCGCCCAGCCCGCTGCGGGACTGCCTGCACGACATCGCCGACTACACGGTCAGCCGCGCCGCGTAGAGTTCTTCCCCTCCCGCCGCCAAGAGCCCTCTTCCTCTGGGCTACAGCATTACACATCTTCAAACCGGAGATCTTTCTCCCTCTCCCGCGGGCGGGAGAGGGTCGGGGTGAGGGTGCGAGGGCGCGTTCAGTCGCCGTAGCGGATTGACGTCGTCGGGTGTGGTTGCCCAAGAGCCCTCACCCCGGCCCTCTCCCGTGTAGGACGGGAGAGGGAGGTTAAGGGAGCGGCAAGATCAGTGCGAGCGGCGCGCTAACCCTCGGCCACGAACCGCTCCAACCAGTGGATGTCGTACTCCCCCGCATTGAACGCCGGGTCGGCGGCGATGCGCTGGTGCAGCGGGATCGTCGTCTTGATCCCCACCACGGCGAACTCCTCCAGCGCCCGCCGCAGCCGGGCAATCGCGGCCGGGCGGTCGTCGGCATGCACGATCAGCTTGGCAACCAGGCTGTCGTAATACGGCGGCACCACATACCCGGCATACAGCGCCGAATCGACCCGAACGCCCAAGCCGCCCGGCGCGTGGAACACGTCCACCAGGCCCGGCGTGGGCAGGAACGTCTCCGGGTCCTCCGCCGTGACCCGCACCTCGATGGCGTGGCCGCGGAAGCGTATATCGGCCTGGGTGTAGCCGAGCGGCTCGCCGGCCGCGATGCGGAGCTGCTCGCGCACGATGTCGATCCCGGTCACCATCTCCGTCACCGGGTGCTCTACCTGCAGGCGGGTGTTCATCTCGATGAAGGCGAACTGGCCGTCCTGATACAGGAACTCGAGCGTGCCGGCGTTGCGGTAGCCGAGCTGGGCCAACCCGGCGGTCACGGTGCTGCCCAGCGCGTCCCGCTCGGCGGCCGTGAGCGCCGGGGAGCCCGCCTCCTCCAACAGCTTCTGATGCCGCCGCTGCAGCGAACAGTCCCGCTCGCCCAGATGCACCACGGCGCCGAACCGGTCGGCCAGCACCTGCAGCTCGATATGGCGCGGGCGATCGAGGTATTTCTCGAGATACACCTCGTCGCGGCCAAACGCCGCCCGCGCCTCCGCCCGCGCCACCCGCCAGGCCTCCGGCAACTCGGCCGCGCTGTGCGCCACCTTCATCCCCCGCCCGCCGCCGCCCGCCGCCGCCTTGATCAGCACCGGGTAGCCAATCTCGTCCGCCACCGCCGCCGCCTCGGCCAAGTCCGCCACCGCGCCCGCGCTGCCGGGCACCAGCGGCACGCCGAGCGAGGCCATGGCGGCCTTGGCGGTGATCTTGTCGCCCATCATGCGGATATGCCCGGCGGACGGGCCGATGAAGGTCAGCCCATGCGCCTCCACCATCTCGGCGAACCCGGCGTTCTCCGACAGGAAGCCGTAGCCCGGATGGATCGCGTCCGCCCCCGTCACGGCGGCGGCGGTCAGGATCGCCGGGATGTTGAGGTAGCTGTCGCGCGCCGCCGGCGGGCCGATGCACACGCTTTCATCGGCCAGGCGCACATGCATGGCCTCCGCATCGGCCGTGGAATGCACCGCCACGGTGGGGATGCCCAGCTCGCGGCAGGCGCGCTGCACCCGCAGCGCCACTTCGCCGCGGTTGGCGATCAGCACCTTGCCGAACATCACTCGATCACCAGCAGCACCTCGCCATACTCCACCGGCTGCCCCGATGCGACCAGGATGCGGGTGACGGTGCCGGCCTTTGGCGCCTTGATCTGGTTGAAGGTCTTCATCGCCTCGATAAGCAGCACCGTCTGCCCCGCCGTCACCGCCTGGCCCAAGGTCGCGAACGGCGGCTGGCCCGGCTCGGGCGCGAGGTAGACCACTCCCACCATGGGGCTGGTGATGGTGTTCGCCGGGTCGATGGTGAGCGGGGGCGGCGCCGTTGGTTCGAGCGCGGGCGGTGCGTACGTCATGGCGACGGGCGAGGGCGCGGCGGTCATCACCGGCCCGGGCATGCGGGCGACCCGGATTCGGCTCTCGCCGTCCGACACCTCGATCTCGGTCAGGCCGGTGTCGGCCAGGATTTCCGCCAAGACGCGGATTTCGGCGGTGTCGATCGGGAGGCGGCTCATCCGGGAGTCCTTCAGCGGTCCAGCAGCAACTCGGCCATGGCGGTGAGCGCCAACGCATAGCCCCGCACGCCCAGGCCGCATACCACGCCCACCGCGACGCGCGAGACCAGCGAGTGCTGCCGGAATTCTTCCCGCCGGTGGATGTTGGTGATGTGCACCTCGATCACCGGCAGCTCGCAGGCCAGCAGCGCGTCCATCAGCGCCACCGAGGTAGTGGTGTAGCCCGCCGGGTTGATGACGATCCCGGCGGCGCGGCCGCGGAATTCCTGCACCCACGAGACCAGCTCGCCTTCGTGGTTGGACTGGCGGAAGTCGATGGCGACCTGCAGCGCTTCGGCGGTCTCGGCGCAAAGGCCTTCCACGTCGTCCAGCGTGTCGCGCCCGTAGAGTTCGGGTTGGCGCAGGCCAAGCAGGTTCATGTTGGGCCCGTTCAGCACGGCGATCAGCGGCACCGGGCCCGGCGGCAGAGTGGCGGACATGGGTTAAGAAACTGTGCTGCTGAGTTCCAGCCGCCGCTCCATGCGGTCCAGGCGCACATCGATACGGTCGATCCGGGAGGACTGGTTTGCGAGATCGACTCGCAATTCGCCTACCTGTCGCTCCACTGAGGTCAGGCGCGGCTTTATATCGGCCAAGTCGTCAAGCACACGATCAATCTTCGGATCAATCGCGCCAAGCATCCGCAAGGTAAGGCTTTCTGGCTCGTCAGTCATCGAAACTGCCCCTCGCGAAACTCGGTTCGCTCCACCCACTTTGGCCGTGGTTACGAGAAAAGTCGGTCTCCGGACAGAGAAAAGTTGGAATTCATAGCCTCGTCGCCCTGGCTATTGGCGCGATTTCGTAGGGTGGGGTGCGCTTTGGCACCTCACCACGAACGGCACGATGGCGTGTTCCATAGCGCAGCGCACGCTAGAGTTTGGAGCAGTTCCGAGGATCGTCGTACTGGTCGGCCTTGATGCGCATGCCACGGATGGAGCAAAGGCCGTGCGCCATCGACCGGACCTTTTGGACGACTAGGTTGCCCCATCTCGTCCGACTTCCCATCTCATGGCCAATGCCCACCTCGTTCACCCTCACGCTGAATGGCGAGCCGCGCGAATTCGCGGGCCCGGGCACGGTGGCGGCATTGCTGGCCAGTCTCGGGCTGGACCAGCGCAAGGTCGCGGTCGAACGCAACGAGGCGATCGTGCCGCGTTCCAAATACGACGCGACGATGCTCGCGGCCGGCGACGCGCTCGAGATCGTCCATTTCATAGGAGGCGGTTAGCCATGGACGGCATCATCGCAACAGACACCGATCACTGGACGGTCGCCGGGCGCCAGTTCCGCTCCCGCCTGATCGTCGGCACCGGCAAATACCGCGATCTGGTGGAGACGGCCGCCGCCATCGAGGCCTCTGGGACGGAGATCGTCACCGTGGCGGTGCGCCGGGTCAATCTGTCGGACCCGGGGGCGCCGATGCTGCAGGACCATGTGGACCCGAAGCGGGTCACCTACCTGCCCAACACCGCCGGCTGCCACACCGCCAAGGACGCCGTGCGCACGCTGCGGCTGGCGCGCGACGCGGGGGGCTGGAACCTGGTCAAGCTCGAGGTGCTGGGCCCGCCGCCGCATCTGTATCCGGACATGGCCGCCACGTTCGAGGCAGCGGCCGCGCTCATCGCCGACGGCTTCGAGGTGATGGTCTATTGTGCCGACGACCCGGTCGCGGCCAAGCGCCTCGAGGACATGGGCTGCGTGGCGATCATGCCGCTCGGCGCCCCGATCGGCTCTGGGCTCGGGCTGCAGAACCCGGCCATGCTCAGCATGATCATCGAGCAGGCCCGCGTTCCCGTGCTGGTGGATGCGGGCGTGGGCACCGCGTCCGACGCGGCGATTGCCATGGAAATCGGCTGCGATGCCGTGCTGCTGAACTCTGCCATCGCCCATGCCAGGGACCCGATCACCATGGCCCGTGCCATGAAGTCGGCAGTGCAGGCGGGGCGGCTGGCCTATCTCGCCGGGCGGATGCCGCGGCGCATGGGGGCCGACCCGTCTAGCCCGCTGACCGGGTTGATTCGCTAGGTACCAGCGGCTTGGAGCGGCTCGCCGGGCCGTTCAGCCTCGCCCGCTCGTGTGATCTGGATCACGTTTTTTGTGAACGTGGCTGATGCGCAACTCAGTTGTGGCGGGAAAGCCATACGTCACATGTTAACAGGCTTTCTTCGCCAGCACATTCCATCTTCTGTCGCGAGCGGATGCTGTTTAGTAAGTCGCGTGAAATGGTGTGAAATGTCGAAGAAGAGCCGCGCAGCTTTAACTTCATATAAACTACATAGGTAAAAATCCCGCATCGAGACTATGTGTTCTCTGAGGCACACTGTAGACGCATGAATGGATCGTTCCGGCTTCTTACCGGCTTTATGATGCTTGATCTTCCTCGATCGGCTAGAGACTATCGCGTTGCCCGCTTATTCCAGCGGGAGGGGCGCGATTGTATGAAGAAAACTCATGTGCTCTTGTCCGCCATCGCCAGTCTTACGCTCATGCCAGTCGCAGCAGGCGCCCAAGGCATCGGAGTTGCCTCCTGGTATGGCGCGCGCCATCAAGGCATGCGCACGAGCAGTGGCGAAACCTTCGATCAGGACGGCATGACCGCCGCCAGCCACGATCTCCCGCTGGGCGCGCGCGTCCGCGTCACCCTGCATGAGACCGGGCGTTCCGTGATCGTGCGCGTGAACGACCGCATGGGTGCCCGCGGCGCCATCATCGATCTCTCCCGTGGCGCGGCGCAGCAGATCGGCCTGCTGGGCCGCGGCCGCGGCACCGTCTCGATCGACCCGGCGGACTCAGACCCCGTCGAAGTCGCCGAAGCCCCCGACGACAGCGGTGACAGCCTGGCCGACACCTCCATCGCCCGCCGCTCCCGCCGCCGCCCTCATACCCGCCAGTTGGTCAGCACGCATCATTGCTGCCGCGCAGCCTCGCTCGTCATGGCGCATCGGGTGGTCGACCGCCGGCCGGCGCGGCACCGCCTCTAGACTCTCCCGCGGAGCTGCCTGGCCCAGCGAATCGGTGGCGCTGGCCGTGGCGCATGTACGCGTCACCACCTCCGAAGCGGCTCCGACAGGCCGGAACGGCGCGATCTTAATCCTTCGTTAGCAGCTTGTTCTTACAGTGCTTTGCAGCGTCAGGATTTTTCTCGTCCCAACCCTAAATTATCGCTTGCGCCCCACCTCTGTCGGTCCTATTTGCCGCGTCCACGCAGCAACGCACGTGCCTCTGGCCCCTGGGGTTACGCAACGACGTCAAGCGTTCTGGCAATTGACTTCATTTTCGCTGGTTCGTTCGACCGTTTCGTCAACTCCCGCCCATCGCCTGGAAAGGTGGGCGCTCAATCAGAAGGCTCCGTGCGATGACCCCCAAGATCGCGCAGTACCTGGCCGACTCGCGTCCGGCCACGCCCTGTCTCGTCCTCGACGTGGACCGGGTGGAGGATAACTACCGCTCCATCCTGCGTGCACTACCGCTGGCGCGCGTCTACTACGCCGTGAAGGCCAATCCCGCCGCGCCCATCCTGCAGCGGCTGGTCGGGCTGGGAAGCGCGTTCGACGCGGCGTCCTTCGAGGAAGTCAGCATGTGCCTCGACGCAGGCGCCGCGCCCGGCGCGATCTCGTTCGGCAACACCATCAAGAAAGTGTCGTCCATCCAGCGCGCGTTTGCCGCCGGCGTCTCGATGTTCGCCTTCGACTCGAAAGAAGAGCTGGAAAAGCTGGCGCGTCATGCCCCAGGCAGCCGCGTCTATTGCCGTCTGCTGGTGGAGAACCGCGGCGCCGACTGGCCGCTCTCGCGAAAGTTCGGCACCACGGTGGAGAGCGCCCGCGCCTTGATGATCCGCGCCGGTGAACTCGGGCTCGACCCGTATGGCCTATCCTTCCACGTCGGCAGCCAACAGCTCGACACGGCCGCCTATGAGGCCGCCATCGGCCGCGTCGGCATGCTGTTCACCGACCTGCGCCGCGCCGGCGTGAACCTGCGCATGGTCAACCTGGGCGGCGGCTTCCCGGTGCGCTACCGCGAGGAAGTGCCGAGCGTGGACTGCTTTGCCCGCGCCATCATGCACGCCATGACCGAGCATTTCGGCAACGACCTGCCGGAGATCCTGATCGAGCCGGGCCGTTCCATGGTGGGCGACGCCGGGCTGGTGCGCGCCGAGGTGGTGCTGGTGAGCCAGCGCGTGCCGGACGATCCGACCCGGTGGGTCTACCTCGATATCGGCCGCTTCGGCGGTTTGGCCGAGACCGAGGGCGAGTCGATCAAGTACCATATCGCGACCGAGCACGATGGCGAGGCGACCTGCCCGGTCTGCATCGCCGGGCCGACCTGCGACGGGGCCGACATCATGTATGAGCGCGCCAATTACCGGCTCCCGGTCGCGCTGCAGCATGGCGAGACGGTCGATATCCTCTCGACCGGTGCGTATGTGACGACCTACGCGAGCCAGCGCTTCAACGGCTTCGCCCCCCTGGCCGAGCACTACATCTAAAAGCCCTCTCCCTCTGGGAGAGGGTTGGGTGAGGGGGTTCAAAGCCACGGTCATGGTGCTTCGGCCCCTCACCCCTGCAGCCAACCGCAAACGTTGCTACAAACGGGCCGGCGCCGATACAAGCGACGCTGCTTGAAAACTCGCGTCCGGGCCGGCATATCGCCGCCGCGTGCAGTCAACGGGGGCGCAATAATGAGCGAAACGATCGAACGGCATGCGTTTGGCGCCGAGGTGGGCCGCCTGCTCGACCTCGTCGTGCACTCGCTCTATTCCGACCGCGAAATCTTCCTGCGCGAGCTGGTCGCCAACGCCGCCGACGCCATCGATCGTCGCCGCTTCGCCGCTCTCACCCAGCCCGAGTTCTCCCTCCCGCCAGACGCCGCCGTCCGCATTGCCGCCGACAAGCCCGCGCGCACCCTCACCATTTCCGACCCCGGCATCGGCATGGACCGCGCCGCCCTGGCCGACAATCTCGGCACCATCGCCCGCTCCGGCACGCGCGCCTTCGGCCAGTCGCTCGCCGAGGCCAAGCCCGAGGACCGGCCGAGCCTGATCGGCCAGTTCGGCGTCGGCTTCTACTCCGCCTTCATGGTGGCCGACCGGGTGGAGGTGACGTCGCGCGCCGCCGGGTCGGACGAGGCCTGGCTGTGGGCGTCCGAAGGGCAGGGGGACTACACGCTGGCGCCGGCCGAACGCGCCGAAGCCGGCACCACCATCGTGCTGCACATGAAGAGCGATGCGGAGGAATTCCTCGAGCCGTATCGCCTCGAAACCGTCATCCGCAAGTGGGCCGACCACATCACCGTGCCCATCATGGTGGTGCGCGATGGCAAGGATGTGCCCGCCAACGAGGGCACGGCGCTGTGGCGCAAGCCGAAGTCGGAGGTGTCCGAGGAGAGCTACACCGAGTTCTACCGCCATCTCGGCCACATCTTCGACCAGCCCTGGGCGACGCTGCATTGGCGGGCGGAAGGCGCGCTGGAGTTCACCGCCCTGCTGTTCGTGCCCGGCTCCAAGCCGTTCGAGGCGGTGGAGGGCGCGCGTGAGAGCCGGCTGCGCCTGCACGTGCGCCGCATGTTCATCACCGACCAGGCCGAGCTGCTGCCCCCCTGGCTGCGCTTCGTCAGCGGCGTGGTGGACACGGAGGACCTGCCGCTCAACGTCTCGCGCGAGATGCTGCAGACCACGCCCGTGCTGGCGCGCATCCGCAAGGCCGTGACCGGGCGGGTGCTGACGGAGCTGAAAAACCGCGCCAAGGACGAGAGCGAGGAGGCGAAGTCCGGCTATGCCCGCTTTTGGCAGAACTTCGGCCCAGTGCTGAAGGAGGGGCTGTGGGAGGACCTCGAGCACCGCGCCGATCTGGTGCCGTTGCTGCGCTTCAAGTCGTCTGCCCAGGACGGTTGGGTGTCGGTGGCCGAGTATGTCGCCCGCATGCAGCCCGAGCAGGAGGCGATCTACGTCCTGGTGGGCGACGACGCCGACGCGCTCGCCAAGTCGCCGCAATTGGAGGGGTTCCGCGCCCGCGGCCTCGAGGTGCTGCTGCTGCCCGACCAGGTGGACGCGTTCTGGCCGGAGCGGATGGCGCAGCTCGACGAGAAGCCGATCCGCTCTATCACCCAGGGCGCGGCGGACCTGTCCAACATCCCGCTCTCCGCCGAGGCCGAGCCCGCGGCCGACGTGACCAAGCTGGTGGAGGCGATGAAGGAGGCGCTGAAGACCGAGGTGTCGGACGTGCGGGCCACCGACCGGCTGGTGGACAGCCCCGTCGTGCTGGCGGCGTCGGCCGGCGGGCCGGATTTGCAGATGCAGCGGCTGCTCAAGCGCGCCGGCCGGGCGTTCGGCGCCTCGATGCCGGTGCTAGAGATCAACCCGCGCCATCCGCTGATCCGCCGCCTGGCCGAACTGCCCGAGCTGGGGGACGCTGCCGCCACCTTGCTCGACCTCGCCCGCGTGCAGGACGGCGAGCCCCCGCGGGACCCGGCGGCCTTCGCACGCCGCATGGCCGCCGCACTTGCCACGTCGCTGGGCTGAGGCGTGCGCCAGGCCAGCTTCACCCTCACCGTCAGCACCCAGGGGCAAGGCCTGATCCCGATCACCGACGCGGTCGCCCGCTGGGTGGCGGAGCAGGGCATGCAGACTGGGCTGCTCACGGTGTTCTGCCGCCACACCTCGGCGTCCCTGCTGATCCAGGAAAACGCCGACCCGACGGTGCGGGCGGATCTGGAGGCGTTCTTCCGCTGGCTGGTGCCGGAGAACGTGGGCTACCGCCACAACGCGGAGGGTCCGGACGACATGCCCGCCCATATCCGCGCCGTGCTGACCCAGACGCAGCTCTCTATCCCGCTGCTGGACGGCGAGCTGGCGCTCGGCACCTGGCAGGGCGTGTACCTGTGGGAGCACCGGGCGGCGCCGCACCGGCGCGAGGTGGTGCTGCACCTACTCGGAGCTGACTGACTTTGAACCCTCTCCCTCTGGGAGAGGGCAGGGTGAGGGTGCCGCTTGCACCATGGAAGGGGCGGTAGTCCGTGCGGCGCCACCCCTCACCCCGGCCCTCTCCCAGAGGGAGAGGGCCGGGGAGAGGGAGAAGGATAGCGGGAAGGTGGGCAACTATCCCGCCAGCACCCGCGCCACCTCCGCCCGCAAGGCCGGCAGCACCTCGGTCACGAACCACGGGTTGCGCCGCTCCCAAATCCCGGTGCGCCAAGAGGGATGCGGCAGCGGGAAATAGCCCGGCAAATGCTCCCGCCAGGCCCGCACCCGCTCCGTCATCGCGCCGGGCCCGAGCGCGTAGACCTGCGCGTAGCTTCCCACCAGCAAGGTCAGTTGCAGTTGCGGCATCAGGCCCAGCAGGCGCCCACGCCACAGCCGGGCGCATTGCGGCCGCGGCGGCAGGTCGCCACCCTGCGGATAGCGCCCGGGATAGCACAGCCCCATCGGCAAAATCGCGACCTGGCGCACGTCATAGAACTCCTCCGGCGTCAGCCCCAGCCAGCCGCGCAGCCGCTTGCCGCTCTCGTCCGTCCAAGGCGTGCCGCTGGCATGCACCTTCGTGCCCGGCGCTTGGCTCGCGATCAGCAGCCGCGCCGTGGTCGACACCCGCAGGATCGGGCGCGGCCCCAGCGGCAGGTCCGCACACGCGGTGCAGGCGCGCGCCTCCGCCGCCGCACTATCGAGCGTGTCATGCAAGGGGATACTCCACCTCCGCCGTGTAGTCTGCGCCCTCCTTGCTCAGCCGCGAGGAGAACAGCGTGAAGTGCTCCACCGGCACCAGGTCGGCGCGCATCAGGTTGTGCCGCTGCACCCACTCCACCAGCTTGGCCGGGGGGGCGCCGTCCAGCCGTGCTACCGACACGTGCGGGGTGAAGCGCCGGCGCTCCGGCTCAAAGGCGATGCGCTGCACGGCGGTCTCGATCTTGGCCTGCAAATGGTCCAGTTGCGGCGACCGCTCCACGCCCACGAACAGCGTCTGCGGCCGCCCCGCCTTCTCGAACACGCCCACGCCGCCGAGCTGCAGGGTGAAGCGCTTGCCCCGCAGCGCCGCCAAGGCGTGGTCCAGCTCCTCGGCCCGGTGCGCCGGCATCTCGCCCAGAAAGCGTAAGGTGATGTGGTAGTTTTCAGGCGGCAGCCAGCGCGCCCCGGGCAGCCCGGTGGCGAGCTGGGAGAGCTGGCGGCGCACCTCCCACGGCAAGTCCAAAGCCACGAACAACCGCATGGCGGGTCCTCACGCCTCGGCCCGGCGGAGCAGCGCCTCGACGGCCGGTTTGATGCGCGCGACGATCACCTTCACGCCCGCCGGGTTCGGATGGATGTGGTCGGCCTGGTTCAGCGCCGGGTCGGCGGCGACGCCTTGGAGGAAGAACGGGTCGTACATCAGTCCGGGCCGATGGCTCAGCTTGGTGAACACGGCGGCAAACTGGCGGCCGTAATCGGCGCCCAGATTTGGCGGCGCCACCATGCCGGAGAGCAGGGTCGGGATGTGGTCGTGGTCGAGCGTGTCCAGGATGGCGGTGAGGTTGGCCTCCGTATCCTTCGGGTCGGTACCGCGCAGCCCGTCATTGCCGCCCAGCTCCACCAGCACCGCGTCCGGCTGATCGGCCAGCGCCCAGTCCAGCCGGGAGCGCCCGCCCGCCGTGGTGTCGCCCGAGACGCCGCCATCGAGGATGGTGACGTCGAACCCGTCCGCCTTCAGCGCGGCGCCCAATTGGGCCTGGAACGCGTCCGGCGCATCGAGCCCGTAGCCGGCGGCGAGCGAGTCGCCGAACACCAGCAGCTTGAGCGCCCGCGCCTGCGCCGCACCCGGCAGGACACCCAGCCCTAGGATACAAAGCACCGCCGCCACCTTCGCCATCCGGCGCAGGCGGCCATATGGAGACACCATGGACACAACACTGCCTCCAGCCGCCGCCGCCCGGCCCAACCTGATCCGGGTGCGCGACCTACGCCTGACGGTGCCCGCCGCGTCCGGCCCGGTCAACATCTTGACAGGCATCGATCTCGACGTGATGGCGGGCGAGGCAGTCGGCATCGTCGGGCCGTCCGGCTCCGGCAAGACCAGCCTGCTGATGGTGCTGGCCGGGCTGGAGCGGCCGACCGGGGGCAGCGTGAACGTCGCCGGGCACGAATTGGGGGCGCTCAGCGAGGACGCGCTGGCCCGGGTGCGGCGCGACACGGTGGGCATCGTGTTCCAGTCGTTCCACCTCATCCCGACCATGACGGCGCTGGAGAACGTGGCCGTCCCGCTCGAACTCGCCGGCCAGCCGGATGCGGACGAGCGCGCCGCCGCCAGCTTGCGCGCGGTGGGGTTGGGGCACCGGCTGACCCATCTGCCGGGCCAGCTCTCCGGCGGCGAGCAGCAGCGGGTGGCGCTGGCCCGCGCCTTCGCCCCGCGCCCCCGCCTGCTGCTGGCCGACGAACCCACCGGCAACCTCGACGCCGCGACCGGCACCGCGGTCATGGACCTGCTGTTCGGCATGCAGCAGCGCGACGGCACCACCCTGCTGCTGATCACCCACGACGCCAGCCTCGCCGCCCGCTGCGACCGGCAGGTGCGCATCGCCGACGGACGGGTGGCGGAGCCGGTGGCTTGAGGCTCGCCTGGCGACTGGCGTTGCGCGATTTGCGCGGCGGATTGCGCGGCATCCGCGTCGTGCTGGCCTGCCTGGCCTTGGGCGTGGCCGCGATCGCCGCGGTCGGCAGCCTGCGCGCCGCGGTGCAGCAAGGCCTGGCCACCGACGGCCGCGCCCTGCTTGGTGGCGACTTGTCGATCGATGGCGGCGGAGAGAAGCTGCCCGACGCGCTGCGCCCCTGGCTCGAGGCGCGCGGCGGCCGCGTCTCCGCCATCGTCACCATGCGCTCGCTGATCGTGGCACCCTCGGGCGAGCGCCAACTCATCGAGTTGAAGGCGGTGGACGCCGCCTATCCGCTGGTCGGCAGCGTGGTGCTCGACCCGGCGCTCCCGCTCGCCGCGGCGCTGGACGGCGGCGTGGTGGCCGACCCGCTGGTGCTCGCCCGCCTCGGCCTACACGCCGGCGACCCGGTGCGCATCGGCGACGGCCATTTCACCCTGCGCGCCGCCCTCGCCAGCGAGCCGGACCATGCCAGCGGCCTCTCCATCCTCGGCCCGCGCGTGCTGATCGCGGCCGCTAGCCTGCCGGCGACCGGGCTGGTGCAGACTGGCTCCCTGCTCGACTACGACTGGCGGGTGCTGCTGCCGCCGGGCACCAGCGTGGCGGCGACCGAGGCGGCCATCCGCGCCGCCTTCCCCGGCCAGGGCTGGCGCATGCGGGACCCGAGCGAGGCCGCCCCCGGCACCGAGCAGGCGATCGACCAGACCAGCCTGTTCCTCTCGCTGGTGGGGCTGTGCTCGCTGCTGGTCGGCGGCATCGGGGTGGCGACCGGGGTGCGGGCTTGGATGGAAGCGCGCGCCCGCACGGTCGCGACCCTGCGCTGCCTCGGCGCGCCCAGCCCGCTGATCCTGCGCATGTTCCTGCTCCAGGTGGGTCTGCTGTGCGCCGGCGGCGTGGTGCTCGGCGTGGTGGCGGGGGCGGTGCTGCCGGTGGCGGGCTTGCTGCTGTTCGGCACGCTGCTGCCGTTGCCCACGGCGCTCGGCATCTACCCGGCGCCGCTCGCGCTGGCTGCCCTCTACGGCTTGCTCACCGCCGGGGCGTTCGCGCTGTGGCCGCTGGCCCGGGCGGCGCAAATCCCCGGCGCCGCCCTGTTCCGCGACGCGATGCTGCCGGATGGGCGCGGCGTGCCCCGGCCGATCTGGCTGGCCAACGCGGCGCTGGTCGGCCTGCTGGTCGTCATCATCGTGGCCACCGCGACCGACCGTCGCTTCGCCCTCTATTTCTGCATCGCCGCCGCATCGACGCTCCTGGTGTTCCGCGGCGGCGCGGCAGGGCTGCAGGCGGTGGCGCGCCGGGTCCATTTGCGTCGGCCCGCGCCGTTGCGCATCGGCCTGGCCAACCTGCACCGCCCCGCCAGCCCGGCGCCGCTGCTGCTGGTGGCGCTCGGCCTCGGGCTCACCACGCTGTCCGCCGTGGTGCTGATCCAGGGCAACATCCGCCGCCAGATCCTGGGCCAGATCCCGAAAGCGGCGCCCTCGTTCTTCTTCATCGACATCCAGAACGAGCAGCTCGCCCGCTTCGAGCAGATCGTGCACGGCCAGCCCGGCGTCACCGACCTGCACCAGGTGCCGAGCCTGCGCGCCCGCATCGTGGCGCTGAACGGCGTGCCGGTGGAGCAGGTGCATGTGAAGCCCGGCAGCGAATGGGCCCTGCGCGGCGACCGCGGGCTCACCTATGCCGCCGCCGTCCCCCGCGGCTCGACCGTCGTCGCGGGCCAGTGGTGGCCAGCCGATTACGACGGCAAGCCGCTGCTCTCGCTGGATGCGGGGCTGGCCGATGGCTGGGGGATGAAGCTCGGCGAGACCATCACCGCCAACGTGCTCGGGCGCGACATCACCTTCACCATCGCCAGCCTGCGGCGGATCGAGTGGCGCGACCTGGCGATCAACTTCACCATGGTCGCCTCGCCCGGACTGCTCGAGCACGCCCCCCACATGCACATCGCCACCGTGCGCGACGACCCGGCGGAGGACGCGCCGCTGCTGCGGGCCGTGACCGACGCGCTGCCCAACGTCACCGGCATCCGGGTCGCCGACATCCTGCAATCCGTGGCGGACCTGGTGGGCCAGCTCGCCGGTGCGTTGGCGGTCACGGGGGCGGTCACTCTGGCGTCCGGCGCGCTGGTGCTGGCGGGCGCGGTGGCGGCGGGGCAGCGGCGGCGGGTGGCCGAAGCGGTGATCCTGAAGACGCTCGGCGCCACCCGCGGGCAAATCCGCACCGCCTGGATGGTGGAGTTCGGCGCCATCGGGGCCACCGCCGGGGTGATCGCCGCCGGGCTTGGCACCTTGGCGAGCTGGGGCGTGGTCCGCTTCCTATTGCACACGCCCTGGTTCTTCCTGCCCGGCGTGCTGGCCGCGACCGTTGCCGGCTGCGTTGTTTTGATGCTGCTATTCGGCTATATTGGCACAGCGTCCGCCTTGCGGGTGTCCCCGGCGTCCCAGTTGCGCAACGACTGAGAGTTAAACCGCGGCAACTCCTGACGGATTTCGCTTGATCGTACCGCGGCGCCATCCGAAATAGCTGCTAACGGGCATGTTGCCCTTTTTGAGGAACACACGGCCATGGCCTACACTCCCGACTACCGGAGCTACGCGCCGGCAACCGCCGCCAATGCCGCGGTATTGGATGCCGGGCTGCGCGCGTACATGCTTCGCGTCTACAACTGGATGGCGTCCGGCCTGCTGCTGACCGGCGTCGTGGCCTACGCCATCGCCAACACGTCGCTGATCAACCTGTTCTACCCGGTGGTGCAATCGCCGGCCGGTTATGCCGTGCGCACGCAGGGGCCGCTGGCGATGGTGGCGATGTTCGCGCCGCTGGCCTTCGTGCTGGTGCTGTCGTTCGGCGTGAACCGCCTGTCCAAGACGGCCGTGCAGGGCATCTTCTGGGCCTTCTGCGCCGCCATGGGCGCCAGCATCACTTCGATCTTCCTGGTCTATAGCGGCGAGTCGATCGCGCGCACCTTCTTCATCGCCGCCGGCACGTTCGGCGCCATGAGCATCGTGGGCTACACGACGAAGCGCAACCTGACGGGCATGGGCTCATTCCTCATCATGGGCTTGTTCGGGATCATCTTGGCCAGCCTGGTCAACATGTTCCTCGTCCACAGCAGCGGCATGCAGTTCCTCATCAGCATTGTCGGCGTGCTGATCTTCGTCGGCCTGACCGCCTACGACACGCAGCGCATCAAGCTGACCTACACGCAGTATGCCTATTCCGAGGGCGTGGAAGGTGCGGCCAAGCGCAGCGTGTATGACGCGCTGAGCCTGTATCTGAACTTCATCAACCTGTTCATGCTGCTGCTGCAGCTCACCGGCAACCGCCGCAGCTAGAGCCCGACGTACAGAGCGCTCCTTCTCCCGCTTGCGGGGGAGGGGTGGGGTGAGGGGCCTTTGCGCAAGCTCTGGCCTCTTGCCTCCCTAGCGGCACCCGCCCTCTCCCGCCTGCAGGAGAGGGCGATGTCAATCAGACCGTCTTGAGAAAATCCCCGAGCTTGGTCACCGCGGTCGGCTTGTCCGTCTTGTCCAACGCCGCCAGTTCCGCCGCCAGCCGGTCCATCGCGGCCTCGTAGATCTGCCGCTCGCTGAAGCTCTGGTCCGGCTGGCCCGAGTTGCGATGCAGGTCCCGCACCACCTCGGCGATCGCCAGCGGGTCGCCGCTGTTGATCTTGGCCTCGTACTCCTGCGCCCGGCGTGACCACATCGTCCGCTTGATGCGCGCGCGGCCTTTCAGAATCGCCATCGCCTCGTCGAACATCTTGCGGCTCGCCAGCTTGCGCAGCCCGGCCGAGCGCGCCTTCGAAACCGGCACCCGCAAGGTCATCCGGTTTTCCTCGAAGGTGATGTGGATCAGCTCGAGCTTGTGCCCGGCGATCTCCTCCGTGGCGATGCGCTCCACCTTCCCCACGCCATGGGTCGGATACACCACGTGGTCGCCCTCGTGGAAGATTTCCGCCTTGGCAGGCATGCGGGCATGCATCACCGGGCGGTTCGGCACGCCCGGCATGTGGCCCGGCATGCGCGGGGCCACCCGATTCGAGGGCGGCGGCAGCGCGTCGCCCTCTTCTTCCTCCTCCTCGTCTTCCGCGACCGCGACGGTGTCCAGCTCCTCGACCAATTCCTCTTCGTCCAAGGCCGGGTCGACAGCGAGCGCGGCGAGGTCAGGGTCTTCGTCGGGCGGCAGGGCGGCCAGCGGGTCTTGGCCCAGCTCGGACTCGTCTCCGGCTTCGGGGGCGTCGGCGTCCTGGGCTTCGGCGTCGGGGCCTCGGGCGTCGAGCGTCGCCTCGGGAGCTTGCGTCAGGTCGATGTCCTCGGTGGGAACGGCCGGCGGCTTGCTCTGGGTCTGGCTTGTGATGGTGTGCAACTCCGTGACAGGGTCCGTCGCACGTGCCGGAGGGGCCGCTGTCGCGCGGGGCGGGCGCGAGCTTCGCGCGTGGCCGGGCTTTGCAACAGCCATGATCGGGCCTCCGATAGGGCTTGGCCACAGCTCCATCTAGGGCGCTGCGACCGTGACGGTGAGGGGTTCGGGACCAGCGGCGATGACGAACCGCCGTTTTTCCAGTCACGTGCCTATCACGTTTAAGCCGCTGCGTCAGCCGCAAAAGTGCCGGCTCGAACGCCGCCCCGCCCTGCTAAAAGCCCTCTCCCTCTGGAAAAGGGTTGGGTGAGGGGCCGCCCACTTGCTCGTCCGGGGGCGTGCTACGTCGTTCCCGGTGAGGAGGAGAACAGCTCCGCCTTGCCGGGCTTGTCCTTCCACTCGTCGGCATCGTCGGGCGGAACCCCCTTGCGGGTGATGTTCGGCCATTGCAACGAAAACGTGCGGTTGGTCTCGGCCCAGGCGGCCGCACGGTCGTCGCTGTCCGGCACGATTGCCTCGGCCGGACACTCCGGCTCACACACGCCGCAGTCGATGCATTCGTCGGGATGGATCGTCAGCATGTTCTCGCCGACATAGAAACAATCGACGGGGCACACCTCGACGCAATCCATATACTTGCATTTGATGCAATTCTCAGTGACCACGTAGGTCATTCCGGGCAGACTCCTACGCTTGCTCTGGCCGATAGGTGGGGCGGTATGGCGCTGTTTCACCCCTCAGGCAAGCCCGGCTCCATCAGCTCTTCATAGAGTGCGCGCGCTTCCGCCGGCGGTCCGCGGCGGCGGGCCAGCGCCACCACCCGCACCACCCGCACCCCGGCGGAGGTGGGCAGCGTCAGCACGTCGCCGGGCCGCAACCGGGCATGCGGCTTGTCGGTCGGCTGCCGGTTGATCCGCACGCTGCCCTCCGCCACCCAGCGGGCGCACCCGGCGCGGAGCTTCATGAACCGCGCGCACCACAACCACTTGTCCAGCCGCTGCCAGGCTTGGTCTTCTCCGTTCCCCGGGCCCGCCTCGCTCACAGGCGGCGATGCAGCCCGGCAAGGGCGGCGAACGGGCTGTCCGGCCGGGGCGGCGCGGCGATCTCGCGCGGCTGCCTCGGCATGCGGGCGGCGCGGGCCGCCACCATCGGCGGCGCGGGCGGGCCATAATCCTCCGGCGCCAGCACGGTCGCCGGCACCACCCGCATGCCCAGCGCCCGCAACACCGCCGGCAGCGCGTCGCCGCGCACCTGCAGGCGAGAGGCCAAGTGCGCCGGCAGCGCCGTGGCCCCGCGCCTGGTGGCAAACGCCAGCTCGGCCGCCACCCGCTCCGCCACGTCCAGCCGCAGCAGCACGGGGCCGGCCTCGTGCCAGCCCATCGCCTCGGCAAACCCGGCGGGCCACTCGGCCGGCCGCGCCAGCGACACCTGCCCAGCGGCCGGCAGCGCGACCGGCGGCTGCCGGTGCGCCACCGCCCAAAGCAGCGCCCGCATCGCCATCGCGCGCGGCTTCAGCACCGCCGGCACGAATAGCCCGAACCGCCCCGCCCGCACCCCCACCGCCTTGAGCCGCGCCCGCAGCGGCACCGGCAGGGTGATCGCCGCCGCCACGCCCCCCGCCTCGCGCAACTGGTGCAACGGACCGCGCAACGCCGGGTCGGCAATGTCAGTCAGACGCAGCACGGGGGCCAGATCGGCGTCCACGGCTGCGGCCACGAACGCCTGCAGCCGTGCACGAACCCGCTCCCGGGCCGCGCCGTCCAGATACTCGCTGTCAGCCACCTCGACCGCCGGGCGCAGCAGGCTCGCCCCCGGCCGCAACCGCGCCACCGGGCCGCCCGCCCAGGCGATCCGCCCATCCGGCGCCAGGCTGAACGCCGCGTCATCAGCCGCCTCCAGCGCGCTGACCCGGCGCGGCATCTCTTGGCGCAGCGAGCGCCGGGCCGCGCGCAGCACCAGCCGCTTCTCCTCGCCCGCAGCCGCCGGGTCGGGGATGAAGCCAAACCCCTCGATGTGCCCCACCGAATGCCCCTCCACCACCACCTCTCCCCGCGGCGTCACGGCGGAGAGCAGGCTGTCGCCCTCCGCGTTCTCCAGCCGGCGGATCAGCAGCGTGGAGCGGCGGTCGACGAAGCGGGCGGTGAGCTTCTCGTGCAGCGAGTCGGACAGCTTGTCCTCGACCGCGCGGGTGCGCTCCGCCATCCCGGTCGCGTCCCGCACCCAATCCGGCCGGGCGGCGATATAGGCCCACACGCGCACGCCCGAGAGCCGCTGCATCAGCGTGTCGATGTCGCCGTCGGCGCGGTCCAGCGCCGCCACCTGCCCGTCCAGCCAGGCCGCCGGGAGCTGCTCCTCGCGCGCCAGGTGCCCGAACACGCGGGCGCAGAACCGGGCGTGGCTGTCGTCGGCAAGCTTGCGGAAGTCCGGGATCTGGCAGCAATCCCACAGCATGCGCACCCGGCGGCGCCCGCTGGCGAGGTCCCGCAGCTCGCGCTCCTTGCCGAGGGTGAGCAGGGTCTCGAGGTCGGACGCGTCGCGCCCGCGGGTCAGGCCCGGCCGCGGCGGCGGCGCCATCAGGCTGGCGAGCAGCGCGTCCACCGTGGTGAAATCCAGCTCGCTGTTGCGCCAGGCAAGCTGCTCCAGCGGCTCGAACTGGTGGTTCTCCACCGCCTCGGCCAGTTCCTCGTCGATCGGCGCGCAACCTGCCGTGGTGCCGAACGTGCCATCCCGCATGCCCCGCCCGGCGCGCCCGGCGATCTGCGCCACCTCCGCCGCATGCAGCCGGCGGGCGGCGTGGCCGTCGAACTTGCCCAGCCGGGCGAACGCGACATGGTCCACGTCCATGTTCAGCCCCATGCCGATCGCGTCGGTGGCGACCAGGAAGTCCACCTCCTTGTCCTGATACAGCGCCACCTGGGCGTTGCGAGTGCGGGGCGAGAGCCGGCCCATCACCACCGCGCAACCGCCGCGCCGCCGGCGGATCAGCTCGGCGATGGCGTAGACCTCGGCCGCCGAGAACGCCACCACGGCCGAGCGCGGCGGCAGGCGCACCAGCTTTTCCGGCCCGGCGAACCGCAACTGCGACAACCGCGGCCGGGTCTCCACCTCCGCCTGCGGCACCAGGAACTGCAGCAGCGGACGGATCGTCTCCGCGCCCAGGAACATGGTCTCCACCATGCCGCGGGCGTGCAGCAGCCGGTCGGTGAAGACGTGGCCGCGGTCGGCGTCGGCGCAGAGCTGGATTTCGTCCACTGCCAGGAACTCGGCCTGGCGGTCCAGCGGCATCGCCTCCACCGTGCAGGAGAACCAGCGCGCCTCCGGAGGCACGATCTTCTCCTCCCCCGTGATCAGCGCCACCGACTTGGCACCCTTGCGCGCCACCATGCGGTCATAGTTCTCGCGGGCGAGCAGGCGCAGCGGAAACCCGATGATGCCCGAGGCGTGCGCCATCAGCCGCTCGATGGCGAGATGCGTCTTGCCCGTGTTGGTCGGCCCGAGGACCGCCTTCACGCGCGCGGGGTAGCCGTACATGCAGTGGATGGTTGGGCCCGGCGCCGCCAAATGCAATCCCATATCCGATGGGACGCATACGGCCGGGCGTGCTAGAGTCGGGTCCGATGGGGATCGAACCACCGAGCGTCGCGCAATTCTACGCCAGCGCGCAGGGCGCCACCGTGCAGCACCTGGTGCACGAGCGCCTGGCCGCGCTCTGGCCGGAGCTGGGCGGCCAGGTGGTGCTCGGCTTGGGCTATGCCGGGCCATACCTACCGCTTTGGCGCGCCACCGCCGACCGCTGCATCGACGCCACCTCCGGCCGCGGCGGCCCGCACCGTCGGTCGGCCTGCGCGGTGGAGGAAGAGGCGCTGCCGTTCGCCGACCTGTCGATCGACCGCATTCTGCTGGTGCACGGGCTGGAGAACGCCGACAACGCGCGCCGCCTGCTGCGCGAGGTATGGCGGGTGCTGAAGGACGATGGCCGCCTGCTGGTGGTGGCGCCAAACCGGGTGGGGATGTGGGCGCACAGCGAGCGCACGCCGTTCGGCCAGGGCCAGCCCTACTCGCCGGGCCAGGTGGGGCGGTTATTGGCGGCCAGCCTGTTCAGCGTCGAGCGGCGGGACAGCGCGCTCTACCTGCCGCCCTTGCGGCACCCGGTGGTGTTGCGCAGCGCGGCCCTGTTCGAGCGCGCCGGCCGGCGTTTGGCGCCGCGGTTTGCGGGGCTGACCTTGGCCGAGGCGGTCAAGGACACCTACGCCGCCCTGCCGCTGCAGGCCCCCGCCCGCCGCCGGGTGGTTCTGGCAGAGGCGGCCTGACACTCATCACGTAAAACTCCCTCTCCCGCTGGCGGGAGAGGGCAGGGGTGAGGGTGGCGGCCGCACACGGAACGTAAGCTGGTTCTGCCACCAAGAACCCCTCACCCCGACCCTCTCCCGCAAGCGGGAGAGGGAGAAAAAAGCTGTGGGCGGTCCCTACTCCCCCCGCACCAGCCGGTGCTGCTTGCGCCCGGCCGACAGCTTCACTGCCCCGCCCCGCACATCCGCCGCCGTCACCACCGCAGCCTCGTCGGTCACCGCCACGTCGTTCACCCGGGCGCCGCCGCCGCGGATCAGCCGCCTGGCCTCGCCCAAGCTGCCCACCAACCCGCTCTCCGCCAGCAAGCGGAACACCGGGATGCCCCGCGCCAAATCCGCCGCCGGCACGGTGTGCGTCGGCGGCACCGCCTCCGCCGCCTCCGCCGCGGCGGCGCGGCCATGCGCCAGCGCCGTGCACTCCGTCGCCAGCACCCGCTTGGCCTCGTTCAGCTCCGCCCCCTCCAGCGCCGCCAGCCGGAGGGTCTCCTCCAACGGCAAGTCCGTGAACAGCCGCAGGAAACGGCCGACATCGGCGTCCTCGGTGTCGCGCCAGAACTGCCAGTAGCCATACGGGCTCAGCCGCGCGGCCGAGAGCCACACCGCGCCCGCCGCCGTCTTGCCCATCTTGGCGCCGGACGCCGTGGTGATCAGCGGCGTGGTCAGCCCGAACACCGCCGCCGCGTCCGTCCGCCGCACCAGCTCCACCCCCGCCACGATGTTGCCCCACTGGTCGGAGCCGCCGATCTGCAGCCGCACCCCGTGGCGCCGCCGCAACTCGCGGAAATCATAGGCCTGCAGGATGGAGTAGTTGAACTCGAGGAAAGTCAGCCCCTGCTCGCGCTCCAGCCGTTGCCGCACGCTCTCGGCGCTCAGCATGCGGCTGATCGAGAAGTGCGGCCCCACCTCGCGCAGCATCTCGATATAGCCCAGCCGGTCCAGCCACTCGGCATTGTTGAGCATCAGCCCCTCGCCGGCCGCCTCGCCGATGCGCACGAACGGCGCGATGCAGGCCTGCATCCCGGCCATGTTGGCGGCGATCTGCGCGTCCCCCAGCAACTGCCGGGCCTCGTCGCGGAACGACGGGTCGCCGATACGCGACGTGCCCCCGCCCATCAGCGCCACCGGGCGGTGGCCGTGCTTCTGCAGCAGCCGCAGCATCATGATCGGCATCAGGTGGCCGACATGCAGGCTGTCGGCGGTGCAGTCGAACCCGACATAGCCCGGCACCGGGCCGGCCTGGCTCAGGCCCTCCGGGTCGGTGCACTGGTTGAAGAAGCCGCGCGCCGTGGCCTCCTCGAGAAACGGGCTGAGGGGCATCGCCGCCTCCCTTCATCAGCAGGATAGCGCGCGGGCTAACATGCCACCGCCACCCTGGCTATCCGCGCCGCCTATGATAAAAGCGCGTGAACGTGCCGTGCTACAGCGGCGCGCGACCATTGCTGCGGCCCCGACAGGACAAACGATGCAAACACCGGACGACCCGGGCGCCGGCGGACCCAGTCCGTTCGGCATCGCAGCCGCCAAGGCGCCAGCCCCCAGCCACACACGCAAGACGCTGCTGTTCGCCAACGACAAGTCCAGCGGCAAGACCACCACCGCCAACGCCGTGCTGGTCAACCTGCTGGACCGCTATCCGATGCTGATGCGCTCCGTCCAGGTGCGCGAATACGAGCGCCAGCCCCGCCTGGCCACCATCTTCCAACGGGAAGAGGGCATCGGCGGCATCACGCATTACGACGCGCGCAACGCCCAGGCGGTCGATACCAGCCGCGAGATCGCCTACGACCCCAACGCCACCCCCTGGGACGACCTGCTCTACGCGCTCGGCAGCGGCGGCGTGCTGGTGGATCTCGGCGCCAACATCTTCGCCGAAATCTGCCGCATCCTCGACGACGAGCCGCGCCCGATCTTCCCCGAGGGCGGCGAGACCATCGGCGTGGTGGTTCCCGTCACCACCGCCAGCGACTCGATCGATTCCGCCCAGTTCGCCATCGACACGGCGCTGAAGTGGGGGCCGCGGGTGCAGGTGTTCGCCGTGGAGCAGGAGTATCTCGGCCGCTTCGACAACGCCCCCGGCGATTGGCCGGCCTTCCGCGACCGCCTGCTGAAGACCCAGTCGCCGCGGTTCCGGGTGATCCGCATCGAGAAGCTCGCCGTGGCCGATATCGGCCGGGTGGTGTTCCAGCGCATCGACCGCCTGGTCGCGGACGCGCAGGCGATGCTGCAATCGACCAAGCTGCAGGGCGCCGACTACATCCGCGCCGTGCGCAAGGCGCGCGCCGAGGTGGCCTGGGGCGCGCAAACGATGGACGCGGTGCGCCCGATCGCGGATTGGTTCGCCACCTGAAGCATCGCCGGGCCGACCCGGTCATCCTGCGCGATCCGCCGCAGGACACAACCCATGATATGCCCCGGCTGGTGCCGCGCAATCGCAGCGAGGGCCCGCTCCGGCTGGGCTTTCGCACCACCTGGTTTTCCGACGGCTACCACCAGATGCTGGTGCTGCCCTGGGGCATGTTCCTACTCGCCGGGTCGGCGCTCTACCTGCTGTTGAACGTGCTGTTCGCCGGGCTCTACCTTCTGGTGCCCGGCAGCATCGTTCACGCCCGCCCCGGCGCCTTCGAGGACGCGTTCTTCTTCAGCATCCAAACCATGGCGACGATCGGCTACGGCGTTCTCACCCCCTCCGGCACCTATGCCAACCTAGTGATGACGATGGAAACGATGGTGTCGCTGGTGTTCTTCGCCTTCACCACGGGCGTGACCTTCGCCCGCTTCTCGCGGCCGACCGCGCGGGTGACGTTCAGCCGGATGGCGACGGTTTCGCCGCATGACGGCGTGCCGACCCTCGCGGTGCGGCTGTCCAACAGCCGGCGCAACCAGATCCTTGAGGCGGATGTCTCGCTGACCCTGCTGCGGCGGGAGCGAACGGTCGAGGGGCAGTGGATGCGGCGGTTCTACGACCTACCGTTGTCGCGGGGGCACACGCCGGTGTTTTCGTTGACGTTCACCGCCATGCACCCGATCGACGCGCGCAGCCCGCTCCATGGCGCGACGTCCGAAAGCCTGGCGGCGGAGGCGGCCGAACTGCTGCTGACAGTGACCGGCTTGGACGAGACGATGAGCCAGACCATCCATGCGCGGACGAGTTACCTGGCGGACGAGATCCTGTTCGGCTCCCGGTTCAAGGACATGTTCGGGTTTACCGAAGCGGGCAGGGTGGTGATCGACTTCACCGCGTTCAACGAGGTTGAACCGTTCGCCCCTGCATCGGGTCCCGCTCACGTCCAGCCAGAGTGAGCGCCCACAAACCTTGCCGCGTTCCGAGCGGCTTAGCTCTCTTTGTACCAATCGAAGATCAGATAGGCCAGGGGCATCAGGACGATGGCGAAGAAGATCCAATCGAAGGTCTGTTCTGACACGTTCATGTTCGAGTCCTTTCGTTCGGCACGCTCGCGATTTCCCTCGCGATAGAGAATCGGCGACGCTGAGGCGAGTTCAGTCCGCGGCCAACGCCATCGCCTTGCGGGCTTGCGACAGACCCACATAGTCCTCCAGCGCCTCGCCCACCGTCTCGGCATGGCTGGCGAACACGTGGTCGGCGCCCGAATACACGCGGTAGTCCACTGTGACACCCTTTTGGGTGTTCAGCTTATCCACCAGCTTGCGCACGGACGGCTCCGGAACGAGTTCGTCGGCATCGCCGTGCAGCATGAGACCGCCGCACGGGCAGGGGGCGAGGAAGCCGAAATCATAGTGGCTCGCGGGCGGGGCGACGCTGATCCAGCCGGAAATCTCCGGGCGGCGCATCAGCAACTGCATGCCCACGAAGGCGCCGAACGAGTAGCCGGCGATCCACAGCCCCTTGGAGGCCGGGTTGACCATCTGCATCCAGTCCAGCGCCGCCGCCGCGTCACTGATCTCGCCGATGCCGCCATCGTAACGGCCCTGACTCCGCCCGACGCCGCGGAAATTGAAGCGCATCACCGAAAAACCAAGCTTCTGGAACGATTGATACATCGTGAACGTGATGCGATTGTTCATCGTTCCGCCGTGCAGCGGATGGGGATGGAGCACCAACGCCAAAGGCGCCCCGGTCTCCTTGCTATGGTGGTAACGGCCTTCGAGCCGGCCGTCGGGGCCGGCGAACATCACCTCTGGCATGGTGTTCTGAGTGTTCCTGTTCCCGCAGCTAGGCACAGCCCGGGAAAAAAATGCTTCATGCTGCGTGATCGCCTATCGACAGTGCCGTGCCGAATAGACCACACCAAACCGGTCATGGCGGAAATCCCGCTCCCGCGCTTCTCTCCAAACCACCGCCGCGCGGGCCTTGCCGGCCCGGCTAACCCGCTCCACACCGCAGCAGCTCCAACACGGGCCTTCAACGTCGCTGCAAGACGGATATATAGGAGTCCGGATCGCGCTTTCATAACGGAATTGACGCATGCCCCTCATGTTTTTGCGCGAACAGGTGGCTGCCTACCATCAACGTGACCCGGCGGCCCGTTCCAGGTTGGAAGTCCTGCTCTGCTACCCAGGACTGCACGCCATGGTATGGCACCGACTCGCCCACGGCCTCTGGCGCCGCCGCCTCCACCTGCTCGGCCGCTTTACCTCCCATGTCGGCCGCTTCCTCACCGGAATTGAAATCCATCCCGGCGCCGTGATCGGCCGCCGGGTCGTGATCGATCACGGCATGGGCGTGGTCATCGGCGAAACCGCCGAGCTGGGAGACGACAGCTACCTGTATCATGGCGTCACCCTCGGCTCGAGCAGCGTCGAGAAGGGCAAGCGTCACCCGACGGTCGGCAAGAACGTGATCATCGGGGCAGGGGCCAAGGTGCTGGGCGCCATCACCATCGGCGATGGTGCGCGGATCGGCGCCAATGCCGTCGTGGTGGGGGACGTGCAGCCCGGCCAAACCGTGGTCGGCATCCCCGCCCGCCCGGTGGAGCGCAACCGCAGCCGCCCCGCGCCGCAGCCGAGCTTCCTCGCCTACGGCACCCCCTGCGACGGGTCGCCCGACCCGCTGATGTGCCAAATCGAGGTCCTGCGCGCCGAATTGCTGGCGCTGGAGGCGCGGGTTTCCGACATGGCCCGGCGCCGCGCCGCCGGCTTGCCCGACCAGATGCAGGTCACCGCCGAAGCGCAACAGCAGGCTCAGCAGCAGGCGGGGGAATAGCGCGACGACCTACCTCGACGCCAACGCGACCGAGCCATTGCGGCCCGAAGCCCGCGCCGCGATGCTGGCCGCCTTGGACACCTGCGGCAATCCCGCCTCGGTGCACGGCGCCGGGCGCGCGGCCCGCCGGGTGCTCGAGGCATCGCGCGAGACCATGGCCGCACGTTTCGGCGCCCCCGTCGTCGTGTTCACCTCCGGCGGCACGGAGGCGGACGCCGCCGCGATCCACGCCCTCGGCCATGGCCGCCATGTGCTGATCGGCGCCACCGAGCACGACGCCGTCCGCGCCGCCCGCCCGGATGCGCAGGTCATCCCGGTGGATGCGGACGGCGTGATCGACCTGGCCGCCTTGGCGCGGACACTGGCCCAATCCAGCCCGGCGCTGCTCTGCCTGATGCTCGCCAACAACGAGACCGGCACGATCCAGCCCATCGCCGCGGCGGCCGCGCTCTGCCGCCAGCATGGCGCCCGCCTGCATGTGGACGCCGTGCAGGCCGCCGGGCGCATGCCTGTAAGCCTGGCCACCCTGGGCGCCGACAGCATGGCCGTCTCCTCCCACAAGCTCGGCGGCCCGGCCGGCGCAGGCGCGCTGCTGCTGGCGGCGGAGCCGGACGGGCCGGCGCTGATCCCCGGCGGCGGCCAGGAGCGCGGCCGCCGCGGCGGCACACCCCCGGTCGCCGCCATCGCCGGCTTCGCCGCTGCCGCCAGTGCCAGCGCGCCCGACCTGCTGCCGCTGCGCCAGGAGATCGAAGCCGCCGTGCGCGATGAGGGTGCCGTCGTGCTGGGTGGGCCCGACCGGCTGGCCAACACGGTCTGCGCCGCCCTGCCTGGCGTGCCCGCGCTCACCCAGCTCATCGCGCTCGACCTCGCGGGCGTGGCCGTGTCTGCCGGCGCCGCCTGCTCCTCCGGCAAGGTCTCGCGCAGCCACGTGCTCGACGCGATGGGGCTCGGGGCGCTGGCCGGCGAGGCGATCCGCGTCTCGCTGCCCTGGAACGCGACCGCCGCCGACGTCGTGCACTTCGCCGCCGCCTACGCCGCCATGAGCCGCCGCGCGACCCGGCGCGAGGCCGCGTGATGGTCTATCTCGACAACCAGGCCACCACCCCTTGCGACCCGCGCGTCGTCGCCGCCATGCTGCCGTTCTTCACCGAGCGGTTCGGCAACGCCCACAGCGCCGAGCACGCCATGGGCCAGGACGCCGAGGCTGCCGTGGAGGCCGCCCGCGCCCACTTGGCTGCCCTGGTCGGCGCCGAGCCGCGCGAGGTCGTGTTCACCTCCGGCGCCACCGAGTCCAACAACCTGGCGATCAAGGGCGCTGCCCGCTTCGCCGCCGCGCAGGGTTCCGCGCGCCGCCGGGTCATCACCGTCGCCACCGAGCATAAATGCGTGCTGGAGAGCGTGGCCGGCCTGCGCGCCGAGGGGTTCGACCCGGTCACGCTCCCCGTCGGCGCCGACGGCCTGCTCGACCCGGCGGCGCTTGCGGCGGCCGTGGCCGTGCCGACCCTGCTGGTGAGCGTCATGGCCGCCAACAACGAGACCGGCGTGCTGCAGGACCTATCCACCCTGGCCGCCCTCGCCCACAGCGCCGGCGCGCTGTTCCATACCGACGCGGCGCAGGCCCTGGGCAAGGTGCCGTTCAGCGTCGCCGGTGTCGACCTGGCTTCCTTCAGCGCCCACAAGGTCTATGGCCCGAAGGGTGTGGGCGCGCTCTACGTCCGCCGCCGGCCGCGCGCCCGCTTGCAGCCGCTGTTCTCCGGCGGCGGGCAGGAGCGGGGCCTGCGCTCCGGCACCTTGCCCGTGCCGCTGCTGGTGGGGTTCGGCGAGGCCTGCCGCATCGCCGCCGCCGAGATGGACGCCGAGGCCGCCCGCCTGGCCGCCCTGCGCGACCGCCTGCTCGACGGCCTGGCCGCGCGGCTGCCGGGCCTGCGGGTGAACGGCACCTTGGCGCATCGCCTGCCCGGCAACCTCAACCTCACGCTGCCCCAAGCCGACGCGCTCGCCCTGCTGCGCGCCACCCCCGCGCTGTGCGTTTCCACCGGCTCGGCCTGCTCCTCCGCCGAGGTGGCGCCCTCCTATGTGCTCGCCGCCATGGGGGTCAGCCCGGCCGACGCAGCGCGGAGCTTGCGCGTGGGCCTCGGACGCTTTACCTCCCCGGCCGATGTGGACTTCGCCATCCGGGCGCTGTCCGTCACTCCCGCTGACAACGAGGTTCTGCTGCACCATGCCTAAGATGACGTTCATCGAGCGCAACGGCACGCCACGTGAAGTCAGCGCGCCGCTCGGCTTGTCGGTGCTGGAAGTGGCCCATAAGCACGGCGTGGACATCGAGGGCGCCTGCGAGGGCTCGCTCGCCTGCTCCACCTGCCACGTGATCGTCGACCCGGCGTGGTTCACCAAGCTCGTCCCGCCCACCGAGGACGAGGAGGACATGCTGGACCTGGCGTTCGGCCTGGAAAAGACCTCGCGTCTGGGCTGCCAACTGGTCATCACCGAGGCGCTGGACGGATTGGTCGTGCGCCTGCCCGCGGCGACGCGGAACGCCCAAGGCTAGAAAAGGGGGCTAGAAACGGCATGCGGGTCCTCGCCGCGATGTCCGGCGGGGTGGACAGCAGCGTTACCGCCGCCCTGCTCGCCGAGGCCGGTCACGAGGTGATCGGCGCCACCCTGCAGCTCTATGACCAGGGCGCGGCAGCCGGGCGCAAGGGTGCGTGCTGCGCCGGCAAGGACATCGAGGACGCACGCCGGGTCGCCGAGCGCCTGGGCATCCCACACTACGTGATCGACGCCGAGGCCCGTTTCCGCGCCGCCGTGATCGACGACTTTGCCGACAGCTATGCCGCCGGCCGCACCCCCGTACCCTGCGTGCGCTGCAACCAGACGGTCAAGTTCACCGACCTGATGCAGCTCTCGGCGGACCTGGGCTGCGACGCGATGGCGACGGGCCACTATGTTCGCCGGGTGGACGGGGCAGAGGGTGCGGAGCTGCACCGGGCGGCCGATTTGGCGCGGGACCAGAGCTGGTTCCTGTTCGCCACCACCCGGGCGCAGTTGGCGCGCACGCTGTTCCCGCTCGGCGGTTTCCCGAACAAGGCGGCGGTGCGGGCCGAGGCGGTGCGGCATGGGCTGGCCGTGGCGGACAAGCCGGACAGCCAGGACATCTGCTTCGTGCCTGCTGGCCGCTACGACGGCCTGGTGGCCCGGTTGCGGCCCGAGGCGGCGCTGGCGGGCGAGATCGTGGCCGCCGACGGAACCGTGCTGGGGCAGCATGACGGCGTGGTGCGCTACACGGTGGGGCAGGGCAAGCGGCTGGGCGACGCGGCGGTGGTCGGCGGTGAGCGGCAGGTGGTGGTTGCGCTGGACGCGCCGCGCCGCCGGGTCGTTGTCGGCCCGCGGGGGAGCGGGACGCGGTCGCTGCGGCTGATCGAGCTGAATTGGCTGGTCGACCCGCCGGAGGTGGTGCGTTGCGCAGTCAAACTGCGCGCCCGCGACGAGTTGCGGCCGGCGAGCGTAATGGCGGATGGCTCGGTGCTGCTGGACGAGCCCGCGCTGCCCGCCCCGGGTCAGCCCTGCGTGTTCTACCTAGCCGAGCGAGTGCTCGGCGGCGGCTTCATCGCCTAACCACTCTCGTTCATCTCCCTCTCCCTCTGGGAGAGGGCCGGGGTGAGGGTGCCAACACGCGCGCGAACGACGGCGGCGCCACCCTCACCCAACCCTCTCCCGCCAGCGGGAGAGGGCTTCGATCAGCGGAGCGAGAGCCGCCCACCCTCAGCCCGCCCGTTCCATCAGCATCTGCTTGATCTCACCAATCGCCTTTGCCGGGTTCAACCCCTTTGGACACGTCTTGGTGCAGTTCATGATCGTGCGGCAAGCATACAGCTTGAACGGATCCTCCAACGCGTCCAACCGCTGCCCGGTGTATTCGTCGCGGCTGTCGGCAATCCAGCGATACGCCGCCAGCAACGTCGCCGGGCCCAGGTAGCGGTCGCCGTTCCACCAATACGATGGGCAGGACGTCGTGCAGCAGAAGCACAGGATGCACTCCCACATGCCGTCCAGCTTGTGCCGCTCTTGCACGCTCTGCCGCCGCTCGCCATCCGGCGGCGGCGGCGTGTCGGACTTCAGCCAAGGCTCCACCGAGCGGAGCTGCGCGTAGGCCATCGACAGGTCCGGCACCAGGTCCTTCACGACAGCCATGTGCGGCAGCGGGTAGATCTTCACCGCTCCCGCCACCTCGGTCACCGGCTTCAGGCAGGCCAGCGTGTTGGTGCCGTCGATGTTCATCGCGCAGGAGCCGCAGATGCCCTCGCGGCAGGATCGGCGGAAGGTGAGCGTCGGGTCGACGTCGTTCTTGATGTGGATCAGCGCGTCCAGCACCATCGGGCCGATCTTCTCCAGATCGATCTCGTAGGTGTCGAGCCTGGGATTGTCCCCGCTATCGGGGTCCCAGCGATAGATTTTGAACTCGCGCAGCTTGGTGGCGCCAACAGGCGCCTTCCACACGCGGCCCGGCGCCACGCGGCTGTTCTTCGGCAGGGTTAACTCAACCATTCAACGTTCTCTCGTAAGGCCTGGTCAGGCAGTTTTGACCATAGCCGTGAAATCCGACCCATGTTCGACGCGGAAAACGCGGATGTTGCCAACACTAAGCGGGAACCAGGTCAAGGCCTTCATAGCAGTGACAGCATTGAACAGGTTTACCAAGTCGTCGCTATTAGAGACGTAAACGCTGCCCTGTATTCGCTCGAACGCAAATAATGCGAGCACATCCTTGATGTCGGCGTAAGCCTGAGTCACGCTTTTCGGATGATTGGCCGCCGTATCGCGATACTTCAGGTCAAATGCGATCGCGAACATGAGGAGGGCTAATCTGCCATCGGATCATTGAGCAGATCTTCAAGTTTATACTCGACGTCCTCATCGCTATCGAAGATGTGCACCTGCATCCATCGACAACCGTCCGCGCCCTCTCGTACGAACTTCACGACCTCATAGGCCGGTCCATAAGGTCCGAAGCTGCGGAAGGAGCCGATGACGGACGGTGGCTGATTGGCGTCCATGATCCCTAATACACCCGCTTCTTCGGCGGAAACACGCTCACCTCGTTGGTCAGCGTCTGCATGCGCACCGGGCGATACGCCAGGTCCACCTCGCCACGCTCGTCCAGATAGCTGATCGTGTGCTTCATCCAGGTGGCGTCGTCGCGCTCCGGGAAGTCGTCGTGGGCGTGGGCGCCGCGGCTCTCCTGGCGGTTCTCCGCGCTCACCATCGTGGTCATCGCGTTGGCCATCAGGTTGTCCAGTTCGAGCGCCTCCACCAGGTCGCTGTTCCAGATCATGGAGCGGTCCACCACACCCACATCGTCCTGGCTGTTCCAGATCGTCTTCATCTTGGAGACGCCCTGCTTGAGGCTCTCGCTGGAGCGGAACACCGCGGCATGGCCCTGCATCGCGCGCTGCATCTGCTGGCGCACGTCGGCAGTCTTGGTGTCGCCGTGGCTATGGCGCTTGCGGTCCAGGCGGTCGAGCCCGGCCTCGCCAGCACGGGCGGGCAGGGGCGCCTGCGACGCGCCGGGCTTCAGGATATCCGCCGCCCGATGCGCCGCCGCACGGCCGAACACCACCAGGTCCAGCAACGAGTTGGTCCCCAAGCGGTTGGCGCCATGCACCGACACGCAGGCCGCCTCGCCCACCGCCATCAGGCCCGGCACCACCGCTTCCGGGTCGGCGGCGGTCGGGCGCAGCACCTCGGTGCGGTAGTTCGTGGGAATTCCGCCCATGTTGTAGTGCACCGTCGGCAGCACCGGGATCGGGTCCTTGGTCACGTCCACGCCCGCGAACACCTTGGCCGTCTCGGAGATGCCCGGCAGCCGCTCGTTCAGCAAGTCGGCGCCGAGATGCTCGATGTGCAGGTTGATATGGTCCTTGTTCGGACCCACGCCGCGTCCCTCGTTGATCTCGATCGTCATCGAGCGGCTCACCACGTCCCGGCTCGCCAGGTCCTTGGCGGTGGGGGCGTAGCGCTCCATGAAGCGCTCACCGTTGCCGTTGGTCAGGTAGCCGCCTTCGCCGCGCACGCCCTCGGTGATCAGGCAGCCAGCGGGGAAGATGCCGGTCGGGTGGAACTGCACGAACTCCATGTCCTGCGTCGGCAGCCCAGCGCGCATCACCATGCCGCCGCCATCGCCGGTGCAGGTATGCGCCGAGGTGCAGGACAGGTAGGCACGGCCGTAGCCACCCGTCGCCAGCACCGTGCTCTGGGCGCGGAAGCGATGGATGCTGCCATCCTCGAGGCACCAGGCGATCACGCCGCGGCAGGCGCCCTCCTCGTCCATGATCAGGTCGAGCGCGAAATACTCGACGAAGAACTCGACCTCATGCTTCAGCGACTGCTGATACAGCGTGTGCAGGATGGCGTGCCCGGTGCGGTCGGCGGCGGCGCAGGCGCGCATCGCCGGGGTCTTGCCGTATTCCTGCATGTGGCCGCCGAACGGGCGCTGGTAGATGCGGCCATCCTCGGTGCGCGAAAACGGCACGCCGAAATGCTCCAACTCGTAGATCGCCGGCACCGCCTCGCGGCACATGTATTCGATGCTGTCCTGGTCGCCGAGCCAGTCCGACCCCTTCACGGTGTCGTACATGTGCCAGCGCCAGTCGTCCTCGCCCATGTTGCCGAGCGCGGCGCCGATGCCGCCTTGCGCCGCCACGGTGTGGGAGCGGGTGGGGAACACCTTGGTGATGCAGGCCGTCTTGAACCCGGCGGCCCCCATCCCGAGGGTCGCGCGCAGCCCGGCGCCCCCCGCACCCACCACGACCACGTCGTAGGTGTGGTCGATGATCTGATAGGCACCGGCGGAAGGCTTGGAGATCGCGTTCATACGAGGAGCACCCGAATAGGCATCAGGCCGCAAAGGCCATCCGCAAGATTGAAACCGCGCAAAGCAAGGCCAGCAACACCGCAACAGCCTTGGTCAACAGGATGGCCACCGCCTGCCATTTCTGACTGTCAATGTAGTCTTCCATGACCACCTGCAAACCAAGCTGCATATGATGAAACGTCATCGCAACGGTCGCCAGCATCAGGGTGGTGTTGATCGGGCTCGCCATGAAGCGGCGCACATGCCCCTGGTCCGCGCCCAGCAGGTGCAGCACCGCGTAGAGGAACCACACCGTCAGCGGGACCAGCGCGATCGCCGTCACCCGCTCGATCCACCAGTGGTGCGTGCCCGACTTGGCCGCGCCCATGCCGCGGGCGCGACCCAGATGCGAGCGCATCACCTGCACCGGGATGGGGCCTTTGTTCAATTCCGACGTTTTGTTTATCTCAGACACGGGCGCGCCTCACCAAACCACCAGGCCGACAATCCAGATCAGCACCGTCAGCACGCCGGTGGCGATCACCGCCGCCCAGCCGCTGGCATAGACCTGCGGCAGGTCGAAGCCATACCCGGCGTCCCACGCCAGATGGCGCAGGCCGCCGACGAAATGATACACCAGCCCGAGCGTCCAGCCGAACAGCAGGATGAAGCCGAGCGGCGAGCCCATGAAGCCTTGCATCGTGGCAAACGCCCCCGGCGACCCGGCGGACGCCACCAGCCACCACACCATCAACAACGTGCCAACCGAGGTGGCGATGCCGCTGATTCGGTTCATGATCGACAGGACCGAGGTGAGCTGCGGCTTGTAGACTTGGATATGCGGGGAAAGCGGCCGCCGCACGCTGCTGCCATCCGAACGATGGCCGATCATCAACGCGTCGCGGACGTCTTTCATGCCGGGCTCCGGAGGGTTTCACGCATCTGCCGCACTGCACAAAGTGCTTAATGGTGCAGGTGGTGAGCGTCAACGCGGGCGCAATCCTCCAAGCCCGGGATCGTGATTTAGCGCTCCGTGTTGCGCCGTGTACTCACCGTGCCGCCTTCGTTCATGATCCGCACCGGCGGCGGCGATGGCCGCGGCGGCAAGGGCTGGGGCCTCGCTTGCGGGGTTGGCGATGTGGGTGCAGCGAGTACTGGAGTCGGCGCGGCGTTACCGGGTGGTGTTAAGGGCATAGTTCCAGACCTGTACAATGGACACGCTGATCGGCACTTCACGATGCACCGCAATGAGGACGAACGTTAGCGCGGAAAACGTGATGGCCCGAAATAGATTCGAGAACACAGCCTGACGATGCCCGGTTCTCTGCTCATTAGCGACGCCGTTGCGGGTGGCAGCCACCACAAATAGGGGGATGCGCATGGCTTCGGCATACCAACTGAGATAGCCGTCATTCACCACTACGTTTGACGTTATATAGTCCTTAACTTCAAGCACCTTGTCCAGCATCGCGTTCGCATAAGGCATGTAGGTGTAGTTCTCACTTAATAACAGTAGCTTAAAAAACCATACCGCCCGCCCAAGGAACCACAGCGCGCTCGCGAGTGCCGCCAGCAGCAGAAGCACCACCAGGTCCTGCCAACCATGCAGGTAGCTGTCCAGTTGGTCGACCAGGTTGTTGATCAGGTAAGCGACGCCACCCACCACCAGCGTTGTGGGAGCAGCGAGGACGATCGTGCTGGCGAGAATCTTGTCCTTCCGATCGAGTTCGCCGGCGTAGATCTTCTCCATGAGTTGACTGAGGTAGCTCACATCCTGCTGGGGGAGCGCCTCCACCCGGGCAACCAGCAACGGATCGAGCTTGAGTTGCTCCTGCGCGGCCGCTTGCCGCATCTTCTAGCTTACGCCGCCTGCGTCAGCAGCTTGCGCCCCACCAGCGTCTCGGCAATCTGAACCGCGTTCAGCGCGGCACCCTTGCGCAGGTTGTCCGACACGCACCAGAACGACAGCCCGTGCGGCACCGTCGGGTCCTTCCGCAAGCGGCTGACGAACACCTCGTCCTCTCCCGCGCAATCCAGCGGCGTCGCGTAGCCGCCGTCGTCGCGGCTGTCGATCACCCTCACCCCCGGCGCCGCCCGCAGCACCGCGCGCGCCTCCGCCGCCGTCACCGGCTGCTCGAACTCCACGTTCACCGCCTCGGAATGGCCCACGAACACCGGCACGCGCACGCACGTCGCCACCAGCTTGATGTCCGGATCGAGGATCTTGCGGGTCTCGACCATCATCTTCCACTCCTCCTTGGTCGAACCGTCGTCCATGAAGCGGTCGATATGGGGGATGCAGTTGTAGGCGATGGTCTTGGTGAACTCCTGCGGCTCCACCGGGTCGTTCACGAAAGTGGCGCGGCTCTGCGACCACAGCTCGTCCATCCCCGCCTTGCCCGCGCCGGACACCGACTGGTAGGTCGCCACCACCACCCGCCGGATGCGGAACTTGTCGTGCAGCGGCTTCAGCGCCACCACGAGCTGGATGGTGGAGCAATTCGGGTTGGCGATGATCCCGCGCCGGATGCGGCTCAGCGCCTCCGGGTTCACCTCCGGCACCACCAGCGGCACGTCCGGCTCCATGCGGAACTGGCTGGTGTTGTCGATCACGGTGCAGCCCGCCTCGGCCGCCCGCGGCGCATGGATGGCGGAGACCGCCGCACCCGGGCTGAACAGCCCCAGGTCCCAGCCGTGGAAGTCGAACGCGTCCAGCGACTGGACCTTCAGCACCTCTTTCTCGCCGAACGAGACCTCCTGGCCCACCGAGCGGCCCGAGGCGAGCGCCGCGACCCGGCCGACCGGGAACTTGCGCTCGGCCAAGGTCTTCAGCAGCTCCCGCCCGACCGCCCCGGTGGCACCCACGACCGCAACGCTATACGCCATCGAACCCTTCTCCCGCACGGCCAAGATCGGCCGGTGTCTTTATAGCCTACGTGGCACCGCCGTGGCGACAAGCGCTTGCTCGGCCGGACAGCCATGATCGGTCGTTGCCGCGCCGGGCGAAGCCGGTTATGGCACCCGCCGCGGCCCGATGCGGCCGGCCGCGAGGGGGCGATACGAGGGCATGGCGGTGATGAGATGGTTGCGCACGGGCTTGTCCCTGGCCCTTTGCGCCGTGATGCCCGCCTGCGGCACCCTGACCGGCGTCAAGAACGAGTTCTTCGGCGGCGGCGGCGTCAACGTCGGCAACGATGCGCCACGCCGCATCCGCGGCTTCATCGGCGGCGTGGTGGCGGACGAGCCGAACGCGGCCATCGCCGGGCGCGAGGTGCTGGCGCTGGGCGGCACGGCGGCGGACGCGGCGGTGGCGATCGGCTTCACCCTGTCCGTGACCTATCCGTCCCGCGCCAGCCTGGGCGCCGGCGGCGCCTGCCTCGCCTACAGCCCGGCGCAGACCGGGGCCGGCGCGGGCGTGCCGGAAGCCATCCTGTTCACCCCCATCGCACCCAAGACCGTCCTGCCGGAGACCGACCGCCCCGCCGCCGTGCCCATGCTGGCGCGCGGCCTGTTCGCGCTCCACGCCCGCTACGGCCGCCGCCCGTTCGAGACCTTGGTGGCGCCCGCCGAGCAGGCGGCGCGCTTCGGCGTGCCCGTCTCGCGCGCCCTGGAGCGGGACCTGCAGGCGGTCGCCGGGCCGCTCACCGCGGACCCGAACGCGCGCGCCATCTTCGCCCCCGGCGGCACCGTGCTCGCCGAGGGCGCCACCTTGCTCCAGCCCGACCTGGGCGCGACCCTGTCCCAATTGCGCGTCGCCGGCGTGGGCGACCTCTACCAGGGCATTCTGGGGCAGCGCTTCGTGACCGCATCGGCGCGCGCCGGCGGCGGCATGCTCGCATCCGACCTACGCGCCGCCCTGCCCAAGACCGACCCGCCTTTGATCACGCCCGGCCCCGGCCACGACCAGGTCGCCTTCCTGCCCCCGCCGGCCGACGGCGGCCTGGCGGCGGCGGCGGCTTGGCAGGCGCTGCGGGCCCGGCCCGGCGACATCTCGGCAGCCGACGCGCGCGCTCTGGCCGTCGCCGCACGGTGGCGCGCGGGCGGCGTCACCGCGGCCACCCTGCTCGCCGGCGCCACGCCCGCCGACGCGGCGCCGCTGCGCGCTCTGCCGGCCTCCACCACCTTCGCCACCCTGGACCGGGACGGCAACGCCGTGGTGTGCGCCGTCACCATGGACAACCTGTTCGGCACTGGCCGGGTGGCGCCGGGCACGGGAATCGTGCTGGCCGCCTCGCCCGCCAGCGTGCCGCCGCCGCTGCTGGCCGCCGCGATCGAGTGGAACGCCAATCTGAGGGCGTTCCGCGCCGAAGTCGGCGGCAGCGGCCAGGAAGGCGCGCCGGTCGCGGTCGCCGACGCGCTGGAGAACGCCACCCGCAGCGGCCGGGCCATGCCCCAGCCGGTGCCCGAACCCGGCCGCGCCAACGTCATTCTCTGCGACCACTACCTGCCCGGCAACGAGGCCCGCTGCACCTTGGGCGTCGACCCCCGCGGCGCCGGCCTTGCCGCGGGCAGCAATTGATCCGCCCAAACCTATGATGAAGGTCGGGCGCAATGCCGGGGTGCCGCCGTTCCGGGTGATGGACGTGATCGCCGCCGCCAATGCGCGCGAGGCCTCCCGCACCCCGGCCATGCCGCGCACCATCCGCATGGAGGTGGGCCAGCCCGGCACCGGCGCCCCCGCCGTGGCCGTGGCAGCGGCCCGGCAGGCGCTCGAGGGCGGCGGCGCGCTCGGCTACACGGAGGCGTTCGGCCGCGCCTCGCTGCGCACCCGCATCGCCGCCCACGGGCAGGACTGGTACGGGTTTGCCGCCCCACCCGCCCGCATTGCCGTCACCATGGGGGCCTCCGCCGCCTTCTCCCTGGTGTTCCAGGCCGCGTTCGACCCGGGCGACCGCATCGCCATGGCCGCGCCGTATTACCCGCCCTACCGCAACATCGCCTCCGCCCTGGGCCTGGTCCCGGTCGTGCTGCCCACCGGCCCCGAGACACGCTACCAGCCCACCCCGGCCATGCTCGACCAGCTCGACCCGGCGCCCGACGGCCTGATCGTGGCCTCCCCCAGCAATCCCGCCGGCACCGTGCTGCATCCGGACGAGCTGGCCGCGCTGGCCCACTGGTGCGACCGCCACGGCGTGCGCCTGATCAGCGACGAGATCTATCACGGCCTGCAATATGGCCCGGCGCTCGCCACCGCCGCCGCGTTCAGCCCCAGCGCGGTGGTGGTGAACAGCTTCTCGAAATACTTCTCCATGACCGGCTGGCGAGTCGGCTGGGCGGTATTGCCGGAGGACCTGGTGCGCCCGGTGGAGTGCCTGGCGCAGAACCTGTTCATCTCCGCGCCGCATATCTCGCAGATCGCTGCCGAGGCCGCTTTCGACGGGCATGACGAATTGCAGGGCAACGTGGCGCGCTACCGCCGGTCGCGCGCGCGGCTGTTGGCCGAGCTGCCCGGCGCCGGGTTCGACCGCCTGTCCGCCGCCGAGGGCGCGTTTTACCTGTATGCCGACGTCTCCGCCCGCACCAACGACAGCGAGGCGTTCTGCGCCCGCATGCTGTCCGAGGCAGGAGTCGCGGCGGCGGCCGGCGTGGATTTCGACGCCGAGCGCGGCCATGGCGCCGTGCGGTTCAGCTACTGCGGCCCGGAAGCCGACATGGCCGAGGCTGTCGCCCGACTCCGCCGCTTCGGTTAGCAGCGATCAATTCCAACCGTAGAACATCTCCCTCTCCCGTGAAGCACGGGAGAGGGAGAAGAAAGGGTTATCGACCGCATTCCCGTAATAGACGATGTGCCAAGCGTTGCGCCTCCGTCTCGGCGCCTGGACTGAGCGGGTAAGCACTGGCTGACCGACGCGGCATTCCTAGACCATAGGCAGTGCCGCCTGAGGCTCCAACCATCATTGTCACCAGCTCCCCCATGCGCGAGGCTCCGCCGATGTTCAATCGCGCTCTCGACTGCCTCGCCGCCCCGGATGTCCCGGCGCTTCCCGTCACCGCCCTGCGCCCCGACGCCCTGGCGGGCTTTCTCGCCGGCTCGCCCCACGCGGCCTACCTCCAAGCCACCAACTTCAGTGCCCGCGCGGGCGAGATCCGGCTGCTGCCGGGTGCGGACGGGATCGCCGGCGCCGTGTTCGGCCTCGGCACCAGCCGGGACCCGCGGGACTTCGGCGCACTGCCCACTGGCCTGCCGCCGCGCGCCTGGCGACTCGAACGCGGCGACTTCTCCCCGGCGGACGTCACCCTCGGCTTCTGCCTCGGCGCCTACCAGTTCACCCGCTTCAAGCCGCCGCAACCCATGGCCTTGCTCCAGGCCGACGCCGGCGACCCGGCGGAACTAGCCCGCTCGATCTGGCTCGTGCGCGACCTGATCAACACGCCGGCCAACCATCTCGGCCCGGCCGAACTCGCCGGCGCGCTCGTCACCGTGGCGGAGGCGTTCGGCGCCGCGTCGGCTGTGGTCACCGGGCCGGCGCTGACCGAAGGCTACCCGGCCCTAGCCGCCGTCGCCGCCGGGTCGGACCGCGCCCCCGCGGTGGCCATCCTGCGGTGGCACGGCAGCAGCGCCGGGCCAGACGCGCCGCTGATCTCGCTCTGCGGCAAGGGCGTCTGCTTCGACACCGGCGGCTACGACATCAAGCCCTCCTCCGGCATGCTGCGGATGAAGAAGGACATGGGCGGCGCCGCCATCATGCTCGGCCTGGCGCGGGCGGTGATGGCGGCGGATCTGCCGGTGCGGCTGGTGCTGCGATTGGGCTGCGTCGAAAACAGCATCTCCGGCCACGCCATGCGCCCATCGGACGTGCTGACCACGCGCCGCGGCCTGACCGTGGAGGTCGGCAACACCGATGCCGAGGGGCGGCTCGTGCTGTGCGACCTGCTGGCCGAAGCCTCCGACGAGCAGCCGGACCTGCTGATCGACGCGGCCACGCTCACCGGGGCGGCCCGGACCGCGCTGGGCCCCGATTTGCCGGCCATGTTCTGTAACGACGATGCCACGGCAGCGTCTCTGCTGGAGGCGGGGTCTGCAGCGCATGACCCAGTTTGGCGCCTACCATTATGGCGGGGCTACGAGGGTTGGCTGGCCAGTAAAGTCGCTGATTTGAACAACGTCGGGGCCAAGCCAATGGCTGGAGCCGTTACTGCAGCGTTATTTCTTCAACGTTTCGTGACCGGCTCGAAACCCTGGATACACCTGGACGCTTACGCCTGGAACGATTCGCGTTCAGCCGGTCGGCCTGAAGGTGGCGAGGCAAGCGGATTGATTGCTTGCTTCTCATTATTACGCAAACTTCATCCGCTGCACAGGATTGAACGTGTTTGATAACGTATTTGCTATCTAAACATAAGCGAGTGAATGAGTTATTGCTGATACGGAAGGCATCGTCGTAGCTTCCACCAGCATCGGTTCCGCAATGTTGCGTGGTCATCCGGACTTACCTGGTCATTACGGGTGTCGCGCCGGATAGAAAGGACAAGGCAAAATGGCAGCACAATCGTCCACCGACCAACTCGTTGGCATCCTCCGGGACACAGTCGTCGCTCTCGTGCGTCGTGATGGGCCGGACCTCTCGGCCCGCCAACTCGGCGTGTTCCTGACCTGCTACCTGCAGGAAGGTGCGCATACCGTCCGTGGCCTGGCGGCCGAGTTGAACGTCTCCAAGCCAGCGATCACCCGCGCGCTCGACCGCTTGGGCGAACTCGACCTGGCCCGCCGCAAGGTCGACCCGGCGGATCGCCGCAGCGTGCTGGTGCAACGCACCCTCAAGGGAGCCGCGTTCCTGCGCGACATGCGGTCCATCATGTCCGAAGCGCACGCGCCGAGCCGCAAGAGTGCCGCCACTCATGCGTCCGACTCGCCGCGCAAGGCGATGCACAACTGACCACGAGCCTGTGTTCGCCCGCTCGTTGACAAGCTCGGCCGGAAGGTCGAGCGTGAGTGCCACCAAGGGGAGCCCCGCAGGGGGCTGAGAGTCCATCGGTTGGCCGCCTGGGCGCGTTGCTCGGGCGCCAGCAGCATGGTGACCCTCGACCTGATCCGGATCATGCCGGCGTAGGGATGGGGTGCGTTCTTCACGCGTCGCGTCCCTCATTTCATCAAGGGATAGGCGCAATGACATACCAACAGAAGCCAAGCGCAGTCACAACCGGGCCGATCGCCGGGTCGCACAAGGCCTACTCGGCGGTGCCAGGCCATGCCGATATGGCGGTGCCGTTCCGCGAAGTGCCGCTCGACCCGTCGGCGCGCGAAGCGCCCTTCCGCCTGTATGACACGTCCGGCCCTTACACGGACGACACCATCACGATCGATCTCGCCGCTGGCTTGCCGCCGGTGCGCGCGCCCTGGCTGGCCCACCGGGGGTTCGTGCCAACCCCTGGGCGGCCGCTTCGCCCCGAGGACAACGGCAACACCGACCGCCTCGTCCCGGAATGCCCGGCCACCCCTGCGCTCTTGGCCGGTGTCGCGGGCCAGCCCGTGACGCAGCTCGAGTTCGCCCGCGCCGGCGTCGTCACCGAGGAGATGGTCTACATCGCGCACCGGGAAAACCTCGGCCGCGCGGCCATGCTCGAAGGCGCCGAAGCGCGCCGGGCCGACGGCGAGGATTTCGGCGCCGCCATCCCGCCCTTCATCACCCCCGAATTCGTCCGCAGCGAAGTGGCCCGCGGCCGCGCCGTAATCCCGGCCAACATCAACCATCCCGAACTCGAGCCGACCATCATCGGCCGCAACTTCCTGGTCAAGATCAACGCCAATATCGGCAATTCCGCGGTCACCTCTTCCGCCGCCGACGAGGTGGAGAAGCTGGTGTGGGCGATCCGCTGGGGCGCCGACACCGTCATGGACCTCTCGACCGGGCGCAACATCCACAACATCCGTGGCTGGATCATGCGCAACTCCCCCGTGCCGATCGGGACGGTGCCGATCTACCAGGCGCTCGAGAAAGTGGGTGGCGACGCCGACAAGCTCGACTGGGAGGTGTTCCGCGACACCCTGATCGAGCAGGCCGAGCAGGGGGTGGACTACTTCACCATCCATGCCGGCGTGCGCCTGGCCTACGTGCCGCTCACCGCCCGCCGCACCACCGGCATCGTCAGCCGCGGCGGCTCCATCATGGCGCGCTGGTGCCTGGCGCATCACCGCGAGAGCTTCCTCTACGAGCATTTCGGCGACATCTGCGACATCATGCGCAAATACGACGTGTCGTTCTCGCTCGGCGACGGCCTGCGCCCCGGCTCCATCGCCGACGCCAACGACGCCGCCCAATTCGCCGAGCTGGACACCTTGGGCGAGCTGACCAAGGTCGCCTGGGACCGCGGCTGCCAGGTGATGATCGAAGGCCCCGGCCACGTGCCGATGCACAAGATCAAGGCCAACATGGACAAGCAGTTGGCCGTCTGCGGCGAGGCGCCGTTCTACACGCTTGGCCCACTCACCACCGATATCGCGCCGGGCTACGACCACATCACCTCGGCCGTCGGAGCGGCCATGATCGGCTGGTTCGGCACCGCCATGCTTTGCTACGTGACGCCGAAGGAACATCTCGGCCTGCCCAACCGCGACGACGTGAAGATCGGCGTGATCACCTACCGCATCGCCGCCCACGCCGCGGACCTGGCCAAGGGGCACCCGGCGGCGCAACTCCGCGACGACGCGATCAGCCGCGCGCGGTTCGAGTTCCGCTGGCAGGACCAGTTCAACCTCGGCCTCGACCCGGACACGGCGCGCCAGTTCCACGACGAGACGCTGCCGAAGGAGGCGCACAAGGTCGCGCATTTCTGCTCCATGTGCGGCCCCAAGTTCTGCTCGATGAAGATCAGCCAGGACATCCGCGCCGACGCCGAACGCCTCGCCGGGCTCGAGCAGAAGAGCGACGAGTTCCGCAACAGCGGCGCGGCGCTCTACGTGCCCGAGCCGATGGCCGCTCCGCCCGCCGAGTGAGCGCGGCCGCCGCCCGTTCGGCGCTCGACGCCATCGGCCTGATCCCGGACAGCGAGCTGGATCTGGCGGGCGCCGCGCTGCAGTTCGCCCGCATCGACGCGCCGGAGGACGACTGGCAGTCCGCCGCCGCCCACCTGTCCGAGTTGGCGCGGGACGCCGTGTCGCTCGCCGCCGACCGCACCGCCGACTCGCCAGCGGTGCGGGCCGGCGCGCTCGCCGGGCTGCTGACCGGGCGCTGGCACTATTCCGGCGACGTCGAGAGCTACGACCACCCGGACAATGCCAACCTGATCCGCGTGATCGCCCGCCGCCGCGGCCTGCCTGTGGCGCTGGGCGTGTTGTGGCTGCACTGCGCCCGGGCGGCGGGTTGGGACGCCTACGGGGTGGACTTCCCGGGCCATTTCATGATCGCGCTGCCTGGCCCCGGGACCCAACTGGTGCTCGACGTATTCGAGGGCGGCGAGCCGATGAGTTCCCCGGCGCTGCGGGCGCTGCTCAAGCGGGTGGAAGGCCCCAAGGCCGAGCTGCGGCCCGGCTTGCTGCAGCCGATGAGCCCGCGCGCGGTGCTGATGCGCCTGCAGAACAACATCCTGACCCGGCGCCTTGCCGCTGGCAACCTGGCGGGCGGCTTGGCCGCGGTGACCGACATGCTCCGCGTGGCCCCGTCCCAAGCCGGCCTGTGGCGTGATGCCGCGGTGCTCTACCAGCGGCTGGACCAGGTCGGCGCCGCGCTACGCTGCTGGGAGCGCTTCCTCGAGATCGTCCCGCAAGGCAGCGCCGCAGACCTCGCCCGCACCACCCTCGGCGAGCTACGCAGCCGGCTCAATTAGAGCCTGATCGCATCAGGTTGAAACAACCTGATGCGTGAATCAGCCTCTCAAACAAAGAGTTAGAGCATGATTGCTTCGCCTATCAGAAGCAATCATGCTCTAAAGCGAAGAACGAAGATTATCTCCCTCTCCCGCGGGCGGAGCGGCTCAAGGTTCCGAGGGCGCAAGCCCGTGGAATAGTCGTGGAGGGGGGAGAGGGCCGGGGTGAGGGTGCGACGGCCGCGACAAAGGACTTGTCGGATGGGCTTCAACGCACCGGCCCGGCGCCTGCCAAACCCTCACTGCGCCCGCCCCTCCGCCAGGCTGACGATCGCGCCGTCGATCGCCGCACCCCACTTCTGATAGCCGCTCAGTGTGTAATGCTGCCCGTCGAACGTGCTCCACTCGCCCGGCGCGGCGAACTTGGTGCTGTCGATGTAGCGGCAGGGCGCCACGTGCTGGCTGAGGTAGTCGTTCATCTGCCGCACCCGGGCGTAGGTCTTGAAATAGGGCCCGCCCTCCGTGCCCCATCCAGGCCCGATCCACACGCAGGCAATCCCGGTCGCGCGAATGCTGGCGGTCAGCTCGCCGACTTGCTGGTCGATCCACCCGGTCGAGAACTGCGGCTGCGCATAGCCCGCCATCGTGTCGCCAGCGCCGACGATGATGAGGTTCGGATGCACCGCCTCCACCAACTGGCGCAGCGGGCGGACGGGGGCATTGGCGGCGTCGTTGCGCACCACCGGCCCCAAGTCCTTGCGCTCCGCCGTGCCGCAGGGTGCCACGCCCGCTTCCACCCAAACCCCCGTGGGCGCGCCGCACGCCGCTTCGGTGGTCACCTTGGCGCCTTGTTGCACCAGCGCGTCCTGCAAGGTGCTGATCAGGTAGCCACGGGTGGCGAAATGACTGTCGCCGAGCATCAGGATGGTCAGACCGGCAAGGATGGAAGAGGCCATGGAACACCGATTCTAAGCAGCCACGACTGTATGCGCGAAACGGAGCAATAGCCTATGTGTTGCAGGAGGGTGCGGTGCACGTTGGCACCGCACCGCGCGCGGCACGACGGTGCCTTGCCGAGGCGCAACGCACCCTCTGTATAGGTGCGGTTTCATGGAGTCGCTGTACTATGTGTTGCAGCAACAGCGCTGCAGCGGTTTTTCTTGAGCCCACGGTTACCTTCTGCAACCTGGCAACGTCGCGTTGCAAGCTCTTGATCGGCATCGGTCTGCCCCCGGTCCCGTGTCTCGCACCGGCCATGTCCTCCAGCCAGCGGCGTTACGATTTGCTTCAAGGAGGCTTCCTTTCTCTGGCGCGGCGGCTCACATAGCGGCCGCAATGCAAATCCATGCGAGCTGCGCCGCCCGCGACGGCCAAGGCGTATTGCTGCTAGGTCCTTCCGGATCAGGCAAGTCGGACCTTTTGTTGCGTTTACTTGAAAGGGGTTTCGAGCTGGTAGCCGACGACCGGGTCGATCTCGAGGCCGGCATCGCCTCGCCACCCCACGCGATCGCCGGGCTGATCGAGGTGCGCGGGCTCGGCGTGGTGCACATGCCGCACCTGGCCGCGGCCCCCGTCGCGCTCGCCGTGGCACTTGGCATGGGCCAACGCATGCCGGAGCCTGCGCGGCACGAGCCGTCCGGCTGCCCCCTGGTGCATATCGACCCGGCAACCCCCTCCGCCGCCCAACGCGTGTCGCTGGCGCTGGATTGCGCGCTCGGGCGGACCTACTCCATCGCCGGGGCGTTTGCGTGAAACCGCGCCGGGTCGTCCTGGTCACGGGATTGTCGGGGGCAGGGCGCTCCTCCATCCTGCGGGTGCTGGAGGACCTGGGCTACGAGGCGGTCGACAACCCGCCGCTCACCCTGCTGGACGAGTTGGCCTGCCGCGCCGACCGCCCCATGGCCATCGGCATCGACGCCCGCAGCCGCGGGTTCGACGCCGCCGCCACCCTCGCCGCGCTCGAGCGGCTGCGCCAGGTGGACGCGCTCTTGCCCGAGCTGGTGTTCGCCTACGCAGACGAGAGCGTGCTGCTGCGCCGCTTCACCGAAACCCGCCGCCGCCATCCCCTGGCGCCCGAAGGCCCGGTGACGGACGGGATCGCCCGCGAGAGGGCCATCACGGCGCCGCTGCGCGAGGTGGCCGACCTGGTGATCGACACCTCCGACACCCCGCTGCCCGACCTGCGCCGCCTGGTGGAACAGCGCTTTGCCGCGCCCCAGTCCAGCCGACTCGGACTCACTGTTTCGCTGCTGTCCTTCGGCTTCCCGCGAGGGCTGCCAAAAGAGGCAGACCTGGTCTTCGATGCACGCTTCTTGCGCAACCCCCACTACGATCCCCATCTCCGCCCGCGCACCGGGATGGATGCGGATGTCGCCGCCTATGTCGAGGCGGACCCCGATTTTCCCCGCTTTTTCGAACAGATTGTCGCCATGCTGACGCTGCTGCTGCCGCGCTTCGTGCAAGAAGGAAAGAAATACGTGACGATCGCCGTTGGCTGCACAGGAGGAAGGCATCGCTCCGTGCGTATTGTCGAAAAGCTCGCCGCTCAGCTCCGCAACCAAGCCTGCGTGGCGCGGGGTGGGCTTGACATGCCTTCGTGGCAGGTGACGGTTGCACACCGTGAGTTGCAGAGAGTGGATGCGCCACACCCAGGTATTCAGTTCGCCGGCTCTGTTCAGGCACAGGAGGCCTGAGACGTTCCAATGATCGGACTCGTTCTGGTTTCCCATGGCCGCCTGGCTGAGGAGCTGCGGCTCGCTCTGGAGCACGTCGTCGGCCCGCAGGACCACGTCGCCACCGTCTGCATCGGGCCGGATGACGACATGGAGCTGCGCCGCGCCGACATCCAGGCCTGCATCGGCCAGGTGGATGACGGCAACGGCGTCGTGTTGCTGACCGACATGTTCGGCGGCACCCCGTCCAACCTGGCGATCTCGCTGATGGACCGGCCCGGCGTCGAGGTGATCGCCGGCGTCAACCTGCCCATGCTGGTGAAGCTGGCCAAGGTGCGCTGCCGCCAATCCCTCGGCGAGTGCGTCGACTGCGCGCAGGCGGCCGGCCGCAAATACATCGCCGCCGCGTCCCACGTGCTGCATGGCTGCCGCGTCAACGGCAAGGACTGACCCGACCATGGACGGCGCGGCCACCCGGGTCCTGGTGGCCCATGCCACGGTGCGCAATCGGCGCGGCCTGCATGCCCGCGCCGCCGCCAAGTTCGTCAGCACCGCCGAACGCTTCACCGCCACCATCGAGGTGGAAGCCTACGGCCAGACCGTCTCGGCCCAGTCCATCATGGGGCTGATGATGCTCGGCGCAGGCACCGGCACACCCCTGGAGATGCGCGCGACCGGCGCCGACGCGAACGATGCCCTTGCAGCATTGGCCGCGTTGGTGGATGCCGGTTTCCATGAACAAGATTGAGCAGCCAGGGTCCGAACACCCAGGCGCATCCGGCGGGGAGGGGTTCGAGCGGCGCCTGAGCGGCCTGCCGATCGGCGCCGGGATCGCCATCGGCCCCGTGTTCGGCACCTCCGAGCCGCAGGCCGGCTTCACCAAGCAGCGCATCGCCGCCGCCGACATCGAGGCCGAACGCGTGCGGCTGGACAACGCCGTCACCGTCTCCCGCAAGCAACTGGCCAAGCTGCGCGCCCGGCTTCAGGTGTTGCCCGAGGAGACGCAGGCGGAAATCGCCCCGTTGCTGGACGCCTACAGCCAGATGCTCGGGCAATCCCGGCTGCTGCGCGGCGCCCGCACCCGCATCGCCGAGGGCCTGCGCTCCGCCGAACGCGCCGTGACCGACGAAGCCGAAGCCATCGCCGCCGCCCTGCTGGCGGTCAATGCCGATGATCCAGCCGCCGGCCAGCGCCGGGCCGACGAAGTGCGCGACATCGCCCGCCGCCTGGTGCGCAACCTCACCCGGGCGCCGTTCCGCTCGTTCACCGGCCTGCCCCCCGGCTCCATCTTGGCGGCCGAGTGGCTCACCCCCGCCGATGCCGCGCTAATCGACCCGGCGCGCGTGGCCGGCGTCGCCACCGAGGAGGGCGGCGCCGACGGCCACACCGCCATCATGCTCCGCGCGCTCGGCATCCCCACCGTGCTCGGCGCACTCGGGCTGATGGGCCATATCCGTCCCGGTGGCCTCGCGGTGGTGGACGGCTCCTCCGGCATGGTGATCCTGGACCCTTCGCCGCCCGTCGTGCTGCAGACGCGCCGCCGGGTGATCGCCTTTGCCCGCCGCCGGCAACGCTGGGGCCGGTTGCGGCGGCTGCCCGCCGTAACGGCCTGCGGCGTGGCGGTGGAGCTGCAGGCCAACCTCGAAATCCCCGCCGAGCTGCCGCTGATCGCCCAATCCGGCGCCCACGGGGTGGGGCTGTTGCGCAGCGAATTCCTGTTCATGAACCGCGACGTGGTGCCGGACGAACAGGCCCAGGCCGACATCTACGCCACCGCCGTGACCGCCATGGCAGGCGACCCGGTGACAATCCGCGTGCTGGATTGGGGCGGCGAGAAGGAGATCGAAGCGCTCGCGGCCTTTGGCGTGATGGGGGACATGCCGCATGTGAACCCGGCACTGGGGTCGCGCGGCATCCGCATGCTGCTCGCCCATCCCGACCTGCTGGAGACCCAGTTCGCGGCCATCCTGCGCGCCTCGAGCGCCGGGCCGGTGCGCGTGTTGCTGCCGATGGTGACCCACGCCGCCGAGGTCCGACAGGCCCGGCAGATCTACCACGGCGCGGCCGAGCGGCTGCGCGCGCGCGGGCTGCGGCTGCCGCAGCGTTTGCCGCCGTTGGGGATCATGGTGGAGGTGCCTGCCGCAGCGTTGTGCGCGGGGGCGCTGGCGAAAGTGGCGGATTTCTTCGCCCTCGGTTCCAACGACCTCACGATGTACACGCTGGCGACCGATCGCGCCGAAACCGACGCCCAGGAGCTGTACGACCCGCTGCATCCTGCGGTGTTGCGCCTGATCCAGATGACCGTGCAGGAGGGCCAGCGCGCCGGCATCCCCGTCTCGATCTGCGGCGAGATGGCGGCCCAGGCAAGGATCACGCCCCTGTTGCTGGGATTGGGCTTGCGGTCGTTCTCGGTCAACGCGACCGCCGTGCCGCGCGTGAAGCAAGCGGTCCGCACCGCCCGGATCACCGCGTGCGAGGCGCTGGCCGCAGAGGTGATGACCGCCCACAGCGCCGAAGCCGTGGCGGACCTGGTGCGCCAGTTCGGCGCGAGCGGCTAGTCTCCCTCTAGAGCCTGATCGCATCAGGTTGAAACAACCTGATGCGTGAATCAGCCTCTCAAACAAAGAGTTAGAGCATGATTGCTTCGCCTATCAGAAGCAATCATGCTCTAAGGACGGGAGAGGGAGAAGAAGGAGCGGGAGAGGGGAAAACCCGCCCGCCCTCACCCCGCGGCGCGCACGCTGAGGCCCTGCCTAATCCGCTCCAGCGCGTACCCGCTCTCCACCCGCGGCGCGCAGAACCGTGCGATCCCCGGCCGCACGTCCGGATACAGCGCCGTGAACTCGGCCGCGTTGTGGAACATCATCCGGCTGTCGTCGTCCACGAAGCTCTCGCTCGCGGCGCCTTCGGCCAGGATCGCATCGTGCTGATCCAGCTCCAGATGCACGTAGTCCACCCGCTCGCGGCTTGCGTCCCGCACGATGCTGACGCCGTTCACCAGCAGCCGGGCCGGCACCAGCAAGCCATCCAGCAGCATCGCATGGTCCGGCGAGACCCATAGGTCGCGCCGCGGCAAGCCATCGCCCAAGGCCCCGGCGCGGATGCGCACCGGCTGTACCTCGCCCCGCCGCGCCAGCAGCCGCCCGCTATAGCTGCGCCGCCCGATCCAGCGGATGCGCCGCAGCGCGCCGGACACCGTCACCACCTGGTCGCCGATCGCCAGGCTCTCCACCGGCCGCTCGCCGTCCTCGCTCAGGATCAGCGTGCCGGCGCAGTAGCAGGCCACCGTCAGCTCGACCTGGCCACTGCCCGGCCCCGACGTGATCCCGAACGCCAGCCCGCTCGCGCCCACGATGTCCAGGCTATAGACGCCATCCGACGGCAACCCGCCCCCGGCGGCCGGCATCCCGTTCGGGTTGACTTCCTGGATCGCCTGGCCGTTTTCCGTCAGCGTGACGGTATTGCCCGAGACCGACACGCCGAGCGTGCCGCCGCTTCCCAGATACGGCGACAGCAACACTTCGTCCCCAGCGGCGAACCCGCTGATCACGCTGGCCGGCGCGTTGTCGTAACCGCCGCTCATCGGGTTCGGCGGGTCGACCTGCAACACGCCCGACATGCCCGCCGCAAACACGATCGGTGCGCCGCTCCCCGCATAGGGCGTGCCGAACTCCAGCGTGCCGCCGCTGATGATCAGGCTGCCGGCGCCCATGCCGCCGCTGCTGCCCAAGTCCAGCGTGCCCACGCCGGACTGGATCAGGTTCGTCCCGCTCGCGAGGCTGCTGGTGAAGCTCACCACCGTGCCGGACGTCTCGCTCACCCCCACATCGCCGTTCTCGTAGTCGGTGATGCTATACGTCACCCCGCCATTGCTGACCGACCCGTTGCCGAACGGCGGCCCAGCCTGCCCGGACACCGGCGCGCTGCTCGACACGGTCACCGGCGCCGTCGTGCCGGTCACCGCGAGGTCGGTCCCGCCGCTGCCATCGGCGCTGAGCTGGTAGGTGTAGGCGCCCGCGCTGGTGATCGGCAGCGCCACGCTCACGCCGCTGGAAATCGCCACCGGGTCGGTGCTCGACAGCACAAGCTGATGCCCGCCGGAGGTGATCGCCACCGTCGTGGAGCCGCTGCTCAGCGGTGCCACGCCCAGGGCGCTGCTGTAGGGCACGAACGCCAGGTCGACCACGTCGCCCACCCCGATGGCGCTGATCGGCGTGAACGTGGCCGGGGCATAGCCATAGCCGCCATTGCCGTCGTCCCGGTCCACCTCCTCCAGCGCGGTCAGCCGCAACGTGCCACTGCCCCCGGCCGCGAAGCTGAACGACGTGACACCCGCCCCCGCCGTGGCCGTGGTCGCCACGGTTCCGCCGGCGATCACCACGGTGCCGTTGAAGTTGCTGTAGGCCTCGTAGCCGGGCAGCACCAGCGTGCCGGGCCCGGACTGGACGATCGCTCCCGAGGGCAGCGGCGTCGGCGGCGTCGGCAGGGAGCTGCTGTCCGCCGGATAGTAGTACGACCCGCCGTCCGAGAACGTCGTGCTGGTGCCGAACTGCTCGGTATACACCCAGCTCCCATTCTGCAGCGCGTTCACCTGCCAGTTGGTGCCGCCATTCGTCGGCCCCGTCACGCTGGCCAGGGCGGAGAGGTCGGTGCCGGAGCTGCCATCGCTCTCGGCGCCCAGCAGCAGCCCGCTCGCCCCGGCAATGGTCAGCCGCGCCACCGTGCCATCGGCAAATGTCGCCGCCGCGCCGCTCGCGGTCAGCAGCGTGACGGTGTTGCCGCTGGTCGATACAGTGAACCCGGCGGCCGGCGTCGCCAGTCTCGCCAAGTCGATCGTGTCTCCCGCGGTGAAGCCGGAAATCACGTTGCCGGGCGCGTCGCGGTCCGACTGCAGCACGCCCTGGCTGCCGCTGCCGAACACGATCGGCCCCGACCCGGCGGCGCCCCCGCTGGCCAGCTCCAGCGTGCCGCCATAGATCGAAAGCACGCCGGTAAATGCCGACAGCGACCCGGCCAAGGTGAGCGTGCCGGGACCATACTGGTCCAGCGCGCCGCTGCCCGAGAGCGTGCCGGAGAAGGCGATGGCGGCGCCGTCGGCTTCGGTGAAGCCCAGCAAGGCGCCGTCCACCACCCGGCCGCCGGCCGAAACCAGGTCGTTCAGCGCGCCGCCCGAGCCCACGCTCTGCAGCCCGCCGGACAGCACCACCGTGCCCGTGGTGAGCCCGCCCGCCACGAGCTGCTGCGCGCCAGACCCGACGCTGGTCCCGCTGGCCGACCCGCCCGACAGCACCCGCTCGACCGCGCCGCTGGCCCCGGACGAGAGCACCGTGCCCATCGTGCTGCCGCTGCTGACCACAACGCTGCCGCCCGCCGCCACCAGCGTGCCGGACGCAGCGCCGCCCGAAACCTCCAAGCTGCCGCCGCCAGCCACCTGAACGGCCACGGCAGAGCCGCCGCTGAGCCACACGCCGCCGCTCACCACCGAGGCGGACACCACGCCCCCGGCGCCCACCACCTCGCGGCCGCCGCTGGCCACCGTGTCGCTGACCGTACGGCCGCCGGGCCCGACCAGTTGCTGGCCGCTGACCACCCCGCTGCTATCCGTGCCGCCCATCAATAGCTCGCCGCCCAGGATCAGCCCGCCGATCGCCGTCCCGCTCGCAAGCACCTGAAGGTTGCCGCTGGCGGTCACGCTGCCGGACAGGCTGAAGCCGCCGGAGGACACCATTTCCATGCCATAGGCCGAGACCACGGTGCCGCTGGCCACGCCGCCCGCCAGCACGACCTCGGTGCCGCCGCTGCTGACCGTGGTCGACACGGCGCGGCCGGAGACGTCCTGCGTCGCCGCGCCGTAGCCGGCCAGGCCGTTCACGAGCGTGGTGTTGCTGGTGGTGCCGCCGGCCAGCACGCTCTGCGTTCCGCCCACCGTCGCACCGCTCGCCAGGCCGCCAGTGCTGACCGTTTGCGTGGCGCCCCCGTCCACGGCATCGGCCAGCGCCTTGCCCCCGGCCGAGACCACCTGCGCACCGCCAGCCACCACGGTGCCGGACGAATCCGTGCCCCCTGACAGCACTTCGGTGCCGGCGATGCTGGTGCTGATCGAGAGGCCGCCCGAAAGCACATCCAGCTCGGTGCCGGATGACACCACCAAGCCCGTCTTGCTGCCGGAGGAAATTGTCGTCATGCTATTGTACTCCGCTCCGGCCGCAACCTAGCCGAAACGAATGATAAAACCAATGACCCTTTGGCGCCAAATGAGACGGCCGCCACAACCCGGCCGTGTCCGTCCCCGCTAGGTAGAGCATCTCGCTCTCCCGCGGGCGGAACTGCTCAAGGTTCCGCGGGCGCAGCCCGCGGAATAGCAGTGGAGGGGGGAGAGGGTCGGGGTGAGGGTGCGAGGGCCGCGATACGTCGGCGCAGTGGACTGTTTCGCCGAATCGTGCGCGACCAAAACGCCCTCACCCCGACCCTCTCCCGTAAAGGACGGGAGAAGAAGGCTTGTCTCCCGCGTGCGCGTAGAGAGACGACGTGTGTCCTGCGAGGTGGCCTAGATCGTCCGCCCGCCATCCACCGGCAGCACCACGCCCGTGATGAAATCGGCCGCGTCCGAGGCAAGGTAGAGACACGCCTGCGCAATGTCCTCCGGCTCCGACAGCCGGCCCAGCGGAATGCCGCTGATCACCCGGGCGCGGTTCTCCGCCGTGTCCGGCCGGCCCATGAACGCCTCCAGCAGCCCCGTCACCCCCATCACCGGCGCCACGCAATTCACCCGAATCCGGTCCGGCGCCAACTCCGCCGCCAACGCGCAGGACACCAGGTTCACCGCCCCCTTGGTCGCGTTGTACCATGCCAGGCCCGGGCGCGGCCGGATCCCGCCGGTCGAGCCGATATTGATCATGCAGCCGCCGCCATGCCTGCGCATCACCGGCACCGCCGCCGTCACCATGTGGAAGATCGACTTCACGTTGACCGCGAACACCCGGTCGAACTGCTCCTCCGTGGTGTCCAGCAGCGCCTGGTTCGGGTAGCTCCAGCCGGCATTGTTCACCACGATGTCCAACTGGCCGCCATGCGCCGTCGCCGCGGCCACCGCATCGGCGATGTCGGCCGCGTCGGTCACGTCTCCCACAAAGCTCGCAGCCGCGCGCCCGATCGACCCGGCGACCTCCTCCAGGCCGGCGCCGTTGCGGTCCATCAGCGTCACCCGCGCCCCCTCGGCCGCGAACAGCCGCGCAATGGCCGCGCCAAAGCCCGACGCCGCCCCCGTCACCAGAGCCGATTTCCGATCCAGTCGCGCCATGGCGCCCTCCCGATTATGCTGTCGCCGGAATTGCCCTCCAGCTTGCGCAAAACCTCTGGCCGAGGGGCGGCGATGTCAAGCTGGCAGTGTCTTTACACAGTTGATGGCGGGCCTGATGGTCGGCGCGCAATCTGCCGCTACCATCGCACCCGACTGACTGGAGGCCGCGATCGACTCCGCCCAAGCCCGCAACGTGCATCCCATCCGGCGCGCCAACCCGGCCGACGCCGTGCCGGTCATCGCCATCGGCACCGACCGCCCGGCGCGGGACGCCCTGCTGCGCCTGCTGGACACGATGCCGCAAGGCATCCCAGCCGTTTGCATCCTGTTCGACACCGCCGACCCAGTGCCGACGGGTCCTGGCGCCGCCGGCCCGCTCACGCTCGATTGGCTGGGCCGCCGCGGCGCGGTGTGGGCGGAGCACGGCATGCAGTTGCGCCCAGGCACGCTTCTGATCGCACCGCTTGGCGCAGCGATCACGATTGCCGGGGATCGCCTCGTCGTCGAGCCGGGGCAGGGCCCCCACGCGCTCGACGCGTTCGTGCTGTCGCTCGCCCGCTCGCCGTGCCCGGGCGTGCTGGTGATGCTGTCAGGGCCGAAGTTCAGCGGTGCGTTGGGCGCGGCGGCGCTTCGTGCCCACGGCGGTCTCGCACTGGCCGCAGTGGACGGCGGCGATGGCCTGGTGCCCTGGCCCGCTCACGACGAACGCCCGCTGCGCACCATCCCGGCCGAAATCGAGGCGCACCTGCTCCGCCACGCCCGGCAAGACGAGGCACGGCTGCCCGAATGCGCATCGTTCTTCGATGCTGCCGGCGAGCTCGACGGCCTGCGCAGCCAACTCCTCCCCAGCCTGCTGCGCGGCAAGGGCGAGGCGGCCAGGCTCCGCGTCTGGGTGGCGGGCTGCGGCACCGGCGAGGCGGTCTACAGCCTGGCCATCGCCCTGCTGGAGAGCTTGGGCGAAGCGGCCATCCCGCTCCAGGTCTTCGCCACCGACGTGGACCGGCAGGCGCTGGCCGCCGCGCGCGCCGGCCGCTTCGGCGAGGCGATCGCCGGGCAGGTGTCGCCGGCGCGGCTGGAACGCTGGTTCGTCCGCAGGGGAGCGGCCTATATCGTCCGGCCCGAGTTGCGCGAACTCTGCATCTTCTCGGCCCACAACATCCTCCGCGACCCGCCGTTCTCCCGCATGGACATCATCTGGTCGGGCGGCGTGCTCGACCAGATCGGCCCCTCCCTGCAAGACCACGTGTTGCGCACGCTGCACTTCGCGCTCAACCCCGGGGGCGCGCTGCGGCTGGCCTGGCGCCGCGACGCGCCGGCGGACGACTCGGCGAACCACCCGGCGAACGACGGGGGCGCGGACCAGCCCGGCGCCAGCGCCTGGTTCGAACCCCTGGCGCAAAGCCCGCATCTGTTCCGCCGCCGCCCCAAGCCCGAGCCGCCAGCCCCGCAGCGTCCGCCCGGGCGCGAAACCGTGCCAGCGCTGACCCGCTGGCGGGATGCCGCGTCGGCCGCCATGATGGCCGAGGCCGAGCGCATCGCCGCCAGTCATGGCCCGCCCTTCGTGGTGGTGGACGCGTCGCTGGACGTGCTGCATTTCTCCGCGCGCATGGGCCGCTTCCTCGCTCCCACGCCGGGCGAGGCCACCCTCAACCTGCTCGGCCTGGTGCATGTCGAGTTGCGGACGGGTCTCGAGGACCTGCTGCGCCGGGCCGCGCTGACCGGCGAACCGGTGCAGAGCGGCCGGCTCGCGGTCGGCGGCCAGGCCGGCCGCTTGACCGTGACGCTGGCCGCCAAGCCGATGACGCGTGCCCCGAACGAACGCCGCCACGTCCTGGTGATGTTCCAGGACGGCATCGACGACGCCGAGCCAGCCCTGCTCGGCCCAGCCCTGCTCAGCCCAGCCCTGCTCAGCGACGCCAGTTCCGGCCCGGCGCTCGGCCTCGCCCGCGAGGAGCTGCAGACCTCGCGCGAGGAGTTCCGCTCCCTCCACGAGGAGTTCCAGGGCGTCAACACCGAGTTGGCCGCCCGCATCACCGACCTGGCGCGCGCCAATTCCGACATGCGCAACGTGCTCGAGAGCACCCGCATCGCCATCGTCTTCCTCGACAACCACTTGCTGCTGCAGAGTTTCACCCCCGCCGCAGCCGATGTGGCCCAGCTCGGCGACAGCACCATCGGGGAGCCGGTCGACCGGCTGGTCTTGCGGGTCGACTATCCCGGATTGGTCGCGGACGCCCGCCACGTGCTGCGCAGCCTGGCCACGCTGGAGCGCGAGGTCGGCGGCGCCGGGGGGCGGCGCTACCTGGTGCGGCTGCTGCCATACCGGCGGATCGACGACTTCATCGGCGGGGTCGTCGTCACCTTCTTCGACATCACGGCCACCTTCGCCGCCGAATGCGCCATGCGGGACAGCGAGGAGCGGTTCCGCATGATGGCGGAGATCGTGCCGGCCTTTCTGTTCATCGCCGGGCCCGACGGCGGCTGGCAGTACGTCAATCCGCCGTTCTACGCCTTCACCGGCTTGGCTGCCGCGGCGGCCTTGGGCGAGGGCTGGTGGCAGGCGGTGCACGCCGAGGACCTGGAGGCCAGCCGCCATGCCTGGCAGACGGCTTTGCAGGCCGGCGCCCCGGTCGAGATCGAGTGCCGGCTGTGCCGCGCCCAGAGCGAGGAAAGCTGGTTCCTGCTCCGCGCCGTGCCGAAGTTCGACGCGCTGGGGCGCACCGAAGGCTGGTATGGCTCCTGCACGGACATCGACGCCCGCCGCCGGGCCGGCCGCCGCCAGCGGCAGTTGCTGTCCGAGCTTCAGCACCGTGTGAAGAACATCCTGGCGGTGGTGCGCTCGGTGGTGGTGCGCACCGTCGATGCGAGCACGTCGGTGGACGATCTATCGGCCCATCTGTCCGGCCGGATCAGCGCCATCGCCCGCATCCAGGGCGTCATCTCCCGCAACGCCGGCGACGCGGTGGTGCTGTCCGAGCTGGTCGATGAAGAACTCGCAGCCCATGGCGGCCAAATCGACAGCCAAACCGAGGTCGATGGCCCGACGGTGCTGCTCACCGATAAAGTCGCCGAAGGTCTTGGTCTCGCCTTGCATGAGTTAACCACCAACGCCATAAAATATGGTGCACTGTCTCTCCCCTCGGGGCGTTTGCGAATTCAATGGCGGCTCTATCCGATCGGCTTGGCGGACCCGCTGCAACAGCGGCTGATGCTCGAATGGCAAGAGAGCGGCGTGCCGGTGACCGACTTGGACCCCGGCCGCCACGGCTTCGGGCGGGAGTTGCTGGAGACGGGACTGCCCTACGAGCTTGGCGCGTCGACGAGCCTCAATTTCAGGCCCGGCGGCATCCGCTGGGCCATGCAACTCGCCATCGCGCAATGACCGGTTAGACAGGAAGGGCTGATCGATGACGGCGGCACAGGAGGCACGGGTAGGCGTCGCGGCATCGCGGCACGACCGCAACGGCGTGATCAGCGGCCTGATCGGCTTGGCGCCGCTGTCGCCAGCCGAGGTCCGTCTGATCGAGGACCTGTGCAGCGCCGCCCGGAGCCATTCCGCTCGCGCCGAGCTGCTTGCCGTGGGGTCCGTGCAGGCGCCCCAGATGCTGGTGTCCGGCTGGGCATGCTACCACCGCCTGCTCGGGGATGGACGGCGCCAGATCGTGAGCTTCGTCCTGCCCGGCGACATCATCGGGTCCATCTTGAACTCCGGCCTGCCCGCGACCTGCGCCGTGATCGCCCTGACCCCGGTGGCCACCATCGATGCGCGGCCGCTGGCGGGCATCGCGGATGAACGGTCGGCGCCCTCCGGCCTGTCGCATCTGGTTCGGGTGATGGCGTCGCGCGACGAGCAGGGCCTCCGCGACCAGGTCGTCCGCCTGGGGCGGCAGACCGCCTATGAGCGCATGGTGCATCTCCTGCTGGACTTCCATGACCGGCTGAGCGCCGTCGGCCTTTCGGAGCGCCACTCCTTCAGCCTGCCCTTGACGCAGGAGACGCTGGCCGACGCGCTGGGCCTCAGCGTGGTTCACGTGAACCGCACCCTGCAGCAAATTCGCCGCGACGGCCTGCTCGAGTTGCGCGGCGGCAACGTGACCTTGCTGCAGCCCGAGCGCATGGCCGTCGTCGCCGACTGGCGTCCCCCCGCCCGCATGACCCGCATCTAGAGCCCCCCAACCGAAGAACATCTCCCTCTCCCGCGGGCGGGAGAGGGTCGGGGTGAGGGTGCGAGGGCCGCGATCTGCCGGCGAATTCATACGCCATCATCTCGCCCGCCAGCCGCCCCCGCGCGACACAGCAATGGCGCCTGGTCCACAGCCCCGCTAGAGCCTGATCGCATCAGGTTGAAACAACCTGATGCGATCAGGCTCTCAAACAAAGAGTTATACCAACGGCAATGAACCTGCACCCGTCATCGCGAGCCGAAGGCGTGGCGATCCAGGGTCACGCAAGCGGCATTTCCCCTGGGGCCCTAGATTGCTTCGTCGCAAGGGCTTCTCGCAATGACAGCTTGGGACGAGTCAGAACCAAGTGCCGGTGGTATTAGAGCATGATTGCTTCGCCTATCAGAAGCAATCATGCTCTAATACAGGCCATCGGCCGCGGCTTGGCCGCGGGAAACTGGGTAGGGCATTGCGGGAAGCAGAACCCCTGCGCTGCCGGCCAGGATAAGGTCGAAACGACGCACACGCGCCGACTACTCTGGTGCGGCTAGACGATTGCACATACCATAGTCAGCACGTGGTCGGAATAGTTGAATGAGCAAACGATCCCGCACCGCGGGACACATCAACAAACCTCGAATGCGCTGGGCGAACGCCAGCCCCAGCGCCATCGAGTTGCTGCGGGTGCTCTTGGCCGCCTCGCTGCTCCTGCCGCTGACGCTGTTCATCTTCGCCTCCTGGCTGAACTACCGCAGCACCTTCCAGCAGGCCACGAGCGACCTGTTGCGCATCAGCGAGGTCGCCCGCGAGCAGGCCGCCAAGGTGTTCGACGGCGAAGCCCAGGTGATCGACCGGGTCAACGAACTGATGCGCGGCATGGACGCCGCCACCGTGCGCGCCCAGGAGCCCATCCTGCACGAGGCGCTGGTCCGCATCGTGTCGCACCTGCCGGTGATCCAGTCCGTGCTCGTGGTGGATGCGAGCGGCCATCCGCTGGTCAGCGCCTCCACCTTCCCGCTGCCCACGGGTGTGGCCTTGCTGGACCGCGACTTCTACCGCGCCATCGTCACCGCGCATCGCAACACCTACATCACCGGGCTGCAGGTGGGCGAGGTGAACAAGCTGCCGTTCTTCGGTCTTGCCCGGCCCTGGGTGACGATGGCGGGGTCCGTCAGCGGGGTCATCGACGTGATCGTGACGCCGTCCTTCTTCCAAGACTTCTACCAGGCCCTCGCCGGCGAGGAGAACACCCCCGGCGACGGCAAGATCCTGGCCATGGTGCGCGACGACGGCGAGATACTGGTCCGCTACCCGCCCGTGGCAGCCGCCACCCCGTTCGTGCCGCGCGGCAACCCGCTCTTGGACGCCATCCGCCGGTCACCCGTCGCCGGGATGTATCGCGGCCACCTGATCAGCGATCAGCGCGGCCCGGTGCGCATCTTCGCCTATCGCAAGGTGCAGGATTACCCGGTCTACGTGGTGGCCGCCCGCAGCGAGGCCTCCATCGTGCGGATCTGGCGCAACACCATGGCCAGCCATCTCGTCTTCGGCCTGCCCGCCACCCTGGCGCTGTGCGCCGTCGCCTGGACCGCGCTGGTGCGCACCCGGCGCGAGGCCCAAGCCCTGGCCCGCGCGCGGCACGAAATCCAACGCCGCGAAACCGCCGAAGCCGCCCTGCTGCGCTCCCAGCGGCTCGAGGCGATCGGCCAGATGACCGGCGGCGTCGCCCACGATTTCAACAACCTGCTCACCGTGATCCTCGGCAGCGCCGACATGCTCGCCCGCCGCCCCGATGACCCTGCGCGCGTCACCCGCGTGGCCGAGCAGATCGCCCTGGCCGCCCGCCGCGGCGGCGAGGTGACCCAGCAACTGCTCGCCTTCTCCCGCCGCCAGCTCGTCAACCCCGAACTGCTCGACCTCAACCAGCGCCTGCAGGACTTCAAGCCGCTGCTCGACCGGGCGGCGCGCGAGGCCGTGTCCGTCGAATTCGACCTCGACCCGATGCTTGGCACCGTGCGGCTCGACGCGGGGCATTTCGAGGCCGCCATCCTGAACCTGGTCGGCAACGCCCGCGACGCCATGCCGCAAGGCGGCCGCGTGGTGATCTCCAGCCGCAACGTGCTGCTGACCACGGGGCAGGGGGAGTTGGGCCCAGGCGAATACGTCCGCGTCGCCGTCACCGACACCGGCGTCGGCATGGACCCGGCGACCATGGCCCGCGCCTTCGAGCCGTTCTTCACCACCAAGGAGATCGGCCAGGGCACCGGCCTGGGCCTGAGCCAGGTCTACGGCTTTGCCAAGCAGGCCGGCGGCGACGCACGCATCATCTCGGCCCCGGTCGAAGGCACCACCGTCGAGCTGCTGCTGCCCCGTATGGTGCGCGAGCCGGCCGCCGGGTCCATGCCGGGCGGTGCGGCCGTGGTCAGCCATCGCGGCGGCGGCCAGGTCGTGATGGTGGTGGAAGACGAACCCGGCGTCCGCGAGATGGCGGTCGAGAGCCTGCAAGGACTGGGCTACATCACCAAGGCGTTCGCCTCGCCCCGCGCCGCGCTGGACTGCCTGCGCACCGCCGACCCGGTGGACGTGCTGTTTTCCGACGTCGTCATGCCGGGCGGCATCAACGGCTTCCAGCTCGCCAGCGAGGCGCGGCGGTTGCGGCCCGGCCTCAAGGTCCTGCTCACCTCCGGCTTCACCGGCACCTACCGCGAGGAGGACCTGAGTGACCTGCCGCTGCTCACCAAGCCCTACGACCGCGACCGGCTCGCGGTGCAGATGAGCGCGGTACTGGAGAAGTAACCGCCCGCCCATCCCCATTACTTCTCCCTCTCCCTCTGGGAGAGGGCCCTACAAGTAGGGTGGGCTTCAGCCCACCACAGCGCACTCTCACCAAGCGAACCCCACTACCGCACCCGCAGGACGAGCCTGGACACCACGCTGATCAGCAGCACGAACACCGTCACCAGCAGCGCCGCCGCGTAGGCCAGCGCGTTGGCTGCCGCGGACGGCTCGTTGATGAAGGTCCAGACCGCATAGGTGAGATAGGCGATCGGCGACCGCACGATCTGGCCGTTCCACATGTAGTTGGACCACCCCGCCGTATACAGCAGCGGCGCCGTCTCGCCCACCGAGATGGCCAGCGCGAGCAGGATGCCGGTCAGCACCCCCGGCATTGCCACCTTGAGGCAGATGCCGAGAATGACCCGGCGCTCGTCCGCGCCCACGGCATAGGCCGCCTCGTGCAGCTCGGTGGGCACGGCGGCGAACGCCAGCTCGCTCGACCGCGAGATATACGGCAGGCAGATGATCGACAGCGTGATGCAGGCCGCAGCCGCCGAAAAGTGCCAGCCGAGCGCTTGCACGAGAATGACGTAGCCCGCGTAGCCAAGCACGATCGAAGGCAGCCCCACCAGGGTGTCGGAGAAGAACCGGATGGTCTTGGCCCAGAAGCTGCGGCGGAACTCCGCCGCGTAGATGCCCGCCGCGGTGCCGAACGGGACCGCCAGGATCAGCGTGCCGACGGCCAGCACCGCCGTACCCTCGATGGCGTTGAGCAATCCCCCGGCATTGCCCCGGGTCGGCTCCAGGAAGATCACCGGCGTGATCGCAGAGATGCCGCGCACCAGGATCATGCCGATGATCCAGCACATCGCGACCCCGAGCAGCAGGAACGCCGCGCCGCACACGGCCCAGCCGAACAGCGCCCCCGCCCGGCGGCGGCGGGCCAGCTTGCTGGCACGGAACGGGTGCACGGCGGCCTCGCCGGTCGTGCTCGCACGCACCTCCTGCGTCATGCTCATCGCACTTGGTGCCCGGCATAGGACAGCAGGACCCGCGCGAACACGTTGACGCAGACCGACATGAACGCAAGCACCAGCGCGATCTCGGCCAACGAGCGCACGGCAAAGCCGGTCGGGTCCTGCAGCGCGCTGTCGAGTTGGGAGACGATGAACGACGCCATGGTGCTGACCGGGCCGTAGATGTTGGACGGCAGGTTGCCCAGCGCGTTGCCGCTGACCATCAGCACGGCCATGGTCTCCCCGAGCGCGCGGCCAATCGCCAGGATGCAGGCCCCGATCAACACCGTGCGCAGGCCGGGCATGATCACGATCCACACCGTCTCGAACCGCGTCGCCCCCAAGGCCGCCGCGGACTCCCGCAGGGTGATCGGCTGGCGCACGATGGCATCGCGCAACGTGGCGGTGATCAACGGCACGATCATCAGCGACAGCACCAGCCCGGCGGTGAGCAGCCCGTAGCCGCTGCCGGGCGAGCCGTTGAAATACGGAATGAAGCTGAGCAGCCGCGTCATCCAGGGAAACACGGTGCGCCCGAACAGCGGGATCAGCACGGCATAGCCCCACAGCCCGAACACCACGGACGGGATCGCCGCCAGCAATTCCACGAACAGGGACAGCCAAAGCCGGGCCCAATTGGGCACGCCGTCGGCCAGGAAGATCGCCGCGCCGACCCCCACGGGCACGGCGACGACCATCGCAATCAGCGTGGTCAGCAGCGTGCCGCCGACCAGGAACAGCACGGCATAGTGCGCCCCGGGCAACACCAGCGTGCCGGCGCGGCTCACCGGGTCGCCATAGGTGTCGCCCAGGTTCCACTCGCTGCCGCCGACGAAGCCAAACCCGTTGAGCACGATGGCCGGCCACGAATACACCAGCAAGAACACCATGACGGCCATGACGCTGCCCGGGATCGCGCCCCCGAACACAGCCAGCAAGGTTCGAAACCGGAACCAGCCGCGCATGGCTAGATCCTTCTCGATTCACACAGCGTCCAGCCATGCACGTCTCCCTCTCCCGCGGGCGGGAGAGGGCCGGGGTGAGGGTGCGAATGCCGCGCGGCACGCAGCGTCCAGCCATGCACATCTCCCTCTCCCGCGGGCGGGAGAGGGCCGGGGTGAGGGTGCGAGGGCCACGAGTCACCCAATGTCCAGCCGTGAAAATCTCCCTCTCCCTCGGGGTGAGGGTGCGACCGCCGCAAGCTGTCGATCGTGGCTTGATCCCACGCATCGATCGCCACTGGAGAAACCGAGTGCAAACCAGCGCCTACGTCAAGAACGGCGCTGCGTGGATGCCCGGATCAAGTCCGGGCACAACGATAGTGCGCAGCGTGGATACCCCATGCGATCGCCTGCCAACGCCAAACTCAGGGTGTGCCGATCTTGTCGATCTGCGCCTCGCTCAGCTTCTGGACGGCAGGCGGAAGCGCCACGAAGCTGACCTGGTCCAGGTAGTGCTGCGCATTGCCGTGCTCGGACGACACCGCCCAGGACAGGAACGCCTTGATCTCCTTGCCGACGGTGGCGTCCGCCTGCTTGGCGTTCACGATCGCATACTCATAGTTGATGATCGGGTAGGAGTCGGCGCCGGGCGCGAAGATCAGGCTGATGCTTTCATCGGCAGGCGTCTTGCCGGTCATCTCCGCCGCCGCGGCCTTCACCGTCTCGGGCGTCGGCAGCACGAACTTGCCAGCGCGGTTCTCGAGCTCAGCCTCGCCGAGCTTGTTGTCGTCGATCGACTTCTTGAAGCTGATCCCGACATAGGCGATCGAGTACGGCGCATTGCGCATCGCGTTCACCATGCCCGGATTGCCCTCCGCACCAATGCTGCCGGCGACCGACGGCCAACTGATCGTCGTGCCGTAATGCAGCGAACTCGCCCATTCCGGCGCGCTGTCCGACAGATACTGGGTGAAGATGAAGGTGTCGCCGGACCCGTCGGTGCGATGCACGGTGACGATGCTGTGGTCGGGCAGGTTGACGCCCGGGTTGAGCTTCTTGATCGCCGGGTCGTTCCAGTTGGTGATCTTGCCCTGGTAGATCTCCGCCAGCACCGGCCCGCTCAGCTTCAGGTGCGCTTCCGTCATGCCGGGCAGATTGTAGTTCACCATCTGGCTCGAGATGGCGAGCGGGATGTTCATCATCGTGGCGTTCTGCTTGGCCAGCGCGGCGCTCAGATAGGCATCCGAGGCGCCAATCTGCGCGGTGCCGTCGATCGCCTGCGAAATGCCGGTGCCGCTGCCCGTGCTCTGCGGCGTGATCTGCACGCCGGCATTGGCCTTCGTGTAGTCCGGGATCCAGAGATTGAACAACGGATAGAGCAGGCTCGACCCGGTCTCGATCAACTGCGAGCCGGCCGCCTTGGCGGCAGGACTGCCCACCGCCATAGCCGCCGCCGTGCCAAGCAGCACCGCCGACAAGGCCGCACGACGCGTGAGGCGTGACGTATACCAAGGATTTACCGTTCTGATCGACATCATGGCACCTAACTCTCGACGGGTTGTGAGTTGCTTCGATAGGACGCCACGTAGCAGCCCCGGTTTCGCTCCACCGGCTACGGTTTCATGACAATGCATTTTTAGTACGGGCCGGTGAGGCGCGCGCGGCAGACACCCGAGTATACAGCGTTTGCAAGCGACGACTCCTATGACGCCCGACAAACATCGTAGCGGTGCGGTGCGCTTTGGCACCGCACCGCGCGCGGCACGACGGTGCGTTGCCAAGGCGTAACGCACCCTATGGATAGGTGCGGTTTCATGGCGTCGCTGTACTAGAGCCTGATCGCATCAGGTTGAAACAACCTGATGCGTGAATCGGCCTCTCAAACAAAGAGTTAGAGCATGATTGCTTCGCCTATCAGAAGCAATCATGCTCTAGCGCAAAGCGGAGAACGTCGCCCGCGGCGGCAACGCGGCCGCTACCGCCGGGTCGATCAGGGCTGCCAATTCGGCGGCATGCTGGTAGCCCGGCATGAGCCGCTGGATCGCCGTATCCGCGTGGGTGGCGGGGTGGAAATACAGCTCGCTCACCCCAGCCGGCAGCATCGGCGCCAGCCGCAGCACCCGCTCGCGGGTCATCCGGCCGCTCCAATGCAGCCCAAACACCTGGCCGCTGGTCACCAGCCCCGCCCGGTGCACCTGCCGGCGCAACACGCGCGTCCATTGCTGCAGCACTGCCGCAGCCCGCCCCGGCCGCTCGCCGCACCGCTGGAGCACAGCAGCCGGTTCCGCCGGCACCCGCACCGCGCGCAGGCCGCAGCGCTGACCTTCCTCGATCAGCATCCGGCCGACAGTGGGGTGCAGGTGCATGTGCTTGTGCGCATTGGCATGGTCGAGCGCTAGCCCCGTCGCCATGAAGGCGGCGTACTGCGCGCGGATTTCCGCCCGCAACTGCCGCCGCGCGACGGGCCGGAAGAAATAGGCCAGGCCCAATCCGAGCTGGTCGGAGCCAAACCAGCCATCCTGGTCCACCAGCGCGGGAATGTCGGCCGCCGGCAACGCCGCCGCACCCTCGATCACCACCAGGTGCAGCCCAACGCGCAGCCCCGGCAGGCGCCGGGCCCGCTCCACCGCGTCGGCCGCCGCGTCCCCCGCCACCATTAGGCTCGCCGTCGTGAGCACGCCCTCGCGATAGGCCTGCTCCACTGCCGCGTTGACCGCCTCCGAAAGCCCGAAATCGTCCGCCGTGACAATGACCCGGCGGCTGTGCGGGCTGTTCAGGCGGCCTTGTTCCGATCGCGCATGAACTGGAAGAACTCCACGCCCTCGCGCAGCCGGCGCTTCATCATCTCCGGGCTGCGCACCATCTCGCCCACGATGGAGGCGATCTTCGGCGCCCGGAAGTAAAAGCGCTTGTAGAACGTCTCCACGCTGTCAAAGATTTCGCCGTGCGACAGGTGCGGATAGTCCAGTGGCGCGATCTGGATCCCCGTCTCGTCGATCAGCTCGGCATGCGCCTCCGAGAGCCAGCCGTTCTCCAGCGCCTGCTTGTGCAGCGCCGTGCCGGGGTAGGGCGCCGCCAGCGACACCTGCAGCGTGTGCGGGTTGATCTCGGTGGCGAAGCGGATGGTCTCCTCGATGGTCTCCCGCGTCTCGCCAGGCAGGCCCACGATGAACGTCCCGTGGATCTTGATGCCGAGTTCATGGCAGTCCTTGGTGAACCGCCGCGCCACGTCGACCAGCATGCCCTTCTTGATGTTGTGCAGGATTTGCTGGTTGCCGCTCTCGTAGCCCACCAGCAGCAGCCGCAAGCCGTTGTCCTTCAACACCTTGAGCGTGTCGCGCGGCACGTTCGCCTTGGCGTTGCACGACCAGGTGACGCCCAGCTTCCCCAGCTCGCGCGCGATCGCCTCCGCCCGGGGCAGGTCGTCGGTGAAGGTGTCGTCGTCGAAGAAGAACTCGCGCACCTGCGGGAACAGCTTCTGCGCCTGGCGGATTTCCTCCGCGACATGCGCCGGGCTGCGCGTGCGGTAGCGGTGCCCGCCGACGGTCTGCGGCCACAGGCAGAAGGTGCAGCGGGATTTGCATCCGCGCCCGGTGTACAGCGAGACGTACGGATGCAGCAGGTAGCCGATGAAGTAGTCCTCGATCCGCAGGTCCCGCTTATACACCTCCGTCACGAACGGCAGCGTGTCCATGTTCTCGATCATGGCCCGCTCGGCATTGTGCACCAGCCCGCCGGCGGCGTTGCGATAGGAGATGCCGTCGATGGCCGCGAAATCCTTGCCGGACGCCACGTCCTGGATGGTGAAGTCGAACTCGTTGCGCGCCACGAAGTCGATGGACGCGCTGGCCGCCAGGCTTTCCGTTGGCTGCACCGCCACCTTCGCGCCGACGAAGCCGATCTTGAGCGACGGCTTGGCCTGCTTCAGCGCCTCCGCCACCTTCACGTCGGAGGCGAAGGAGGGCGTCGAGGTGTGCAGCACCACCAGGTCGTGCTCGCGTGCCGCCGCCAGCACCGGCTCCAGGCCGAGCCGGGCGGGCGGTGCGTCCATCAGCCGGCTGCCGGGCACCAGCGCCGCCGGCTGCGCCAGCCACGTCGGATACCAGAACGACTTGATCTCGCGCTTGGCCTGATAGCGCGACCCGGCGCCGCCATCGAACCCGCCGAACGAGGGGGGCTGCAGAAAGAGGGTCTTCATCATGGGACTATCCTTTCCCAGGCACGAGGCTGGGAGGCGATATGTGTAGCACATGGCCGCGCCACGCCACCTGCGTGCCGCAATAGCTCGCCACGATCACGGCAACCGACATGAGGTCGCGCAGCGGCAAAAGCCAGGCCGGCATGGAAGCGCCCAATCCCAGCGCGCCGTTGATGCCGAACGTCGTCGCAATCCGGATCAGCCAAATGGCGCCAAACAGCGCCAGCGACCACGCCGCGCCCCAGGACAGCGCCACCGCCAAGCCCGCCCAGAACAGCGGATATTGCAGCGTCGACAGCGGGAAGCCGATCGGCGCCAACGACTGGATGGTGCGGCCCCAGCGCAGCTCGTGGGCGAACAGGTCGGTCAGCGTCATTTCCGGCACCGTGGTGGACGGCACCGTGGTCGCCAGCGCCACCCGGTCCCCCCGGTTGCGCACCAGCCGCCCCAGCACCGCATCATCAGCCAGGTGGTGCACAATCGCCTGCAAGCCGCCGACGTGTTCCAGCGTCTGCCGGGTCAATGCCATCGTGGCCCCGAGACAATCCTCGCGGCCGAGCTTGCGGGCCAGCAGTGCGCCCGGGAGGAAGATGTGGTTGATCTGCGCCGTCCCAAGCCACGCCGCCAAGGTCTTGGAGGCACCAAGCCCGGCATACAGCGTCGTCACCAGCCCAACGCCGGGCCGGCTGAGCGCGGCCGCAATCTCCTTCAAATAGGTCGGCGGGGCATGGATGTCGCTGTCGGCGATCACCAGCAGGTCATGCTCGGCGCGGGGGAACATGTTGATCAGGTTGCTGACCTTGCGGTTGACCCCGTGCTGCGCCGTGTCCACCACGACGTCGATATCGACCTCGGGAAAGCGGGCGCGCAATCGGCGGATCACGTGCAGGGCCGGATCGGCCGGGTCCTGCAAGCCAAACACAATTTGAAACACTTTATAGTCTTGCGTGCAGAAGGAAGCGAGCGCCTCCTCTAACATAGGTTCGTCGCCATGCAGCGGCTTGAGCACGGTGATGGGACGGTCCGCCTGGTGCAGCGTGGGCACGATGCGGCTGTGACGACGCACGGCCATCCACCCGATCACCGCCTGAGCGACGCCGGCGAGCCCGACCGCGGCGCAAACCACCGCCAATGACAGCCCTAAATCCTGCATAACGTCACTGGGAATGAGGTGACTGGGAGTGAGGTCACGGGACGCTGGCGGTCCCCGAAAGGTCCGCCACCTTTTTCTTTAGAGTTGCAAGTAACGCATCCGGACCGCCATCCAACTGCGCCCGGAAGTCTGACCGCTGTACGGCGACTCGGCTGATGGTTCCATCCAGCAAGACGTCCACCGCGCGCCAGCCGGCAGGAGTTTGCCGCATGACATAGTCGATGCGGGCGACGTCCGATCCTCCCTTGACGATGTGGGTGGAGACGACGCGTTCCTCGCCAACCGCTCGCAAAGTCGGATCTATTTGGAACTGTTCGCCGCTGTAAGAAGAGAAATTGCTGACATAGCTGGCCACGGTAAAGCGCATGAACTCCGACTGCAGCTCTTGCTGCTGCTCTGGCGTGAAGCTCTGCCATTTCGGGCCGACCGAGGTCTGCAGGATAGCGTCCAAGTCGAAGGCGTTCTGCACCATGGGGGCGAGCGTGGTGTAGCGCTGCTCGAACGGGGTGGATTTGCCCGCCCGCATGGCGTCGATAAGCCCTTGATCCAAGGCTGAAATGGGCGCTGCCGGCGCTGGAACCTGGGCCCGTGCCGCAACGGACACAGCCAGGACCAGGGCAGCGACCAAGAGGCGGAACCGGTTCATCGACGACCCACGAGCTTGGCTGCTGACCCAGCCGCCTTGTCGCCCAGCGCGTCCAAGGCCGTGCGGACGATGTCCTTTGCGGTGAGCCCCGCGTCGGCGAGTTGCAGCGGCTGGGTGTCGTGCTCGATGAAGCGGTCGGGCAGCACCATGGGGCGGATCGCCAGCCCGCCGTCCAGCAGCCCGGCCCAGGCGAGGTGCTGCATGACCGCCGCGCCGAACCCGCCGCCCGAGCCCTCCTCGATGGTGATCAACACCGCATGCTCGCGCGCCAGCCGCTCGATCAGCGCGGTGTCCAGCGGCTTGGCGAACCGCGCATCCGCCACCGCCGTGGGCGAGCCGCGCGCGGCCAACTCGTCCGCCGCCAGCAGCGCGTCCGCCAAGCGCGAGCCCAGGCTCAGGATGGCCACCGGACCCGCCGCCTCCCGCACCATGCGCCCGCGCCCGATCGGCAGCGGCGTGCCGCGCGCCGGCAACGCCAGCCCCAGCCCATCCCCGCGCGGGTAGCGCACCGCCGACGGCCCGGCGCCATACGCCGCCTGCGTCGCCACCATATGCATCAGCTCCACCTCGTCGGACGGCGCCATCAGCACCATGCCGGGCAGGCAGCCGAGATAGGCCAAGTCGAAACTCCCCGCATGCGTCGCACCATCCGCCCCCACCAGCCCGGCACGGTCCAGCCCAAAGCGCACCGGCAACCCCTGGATCGCCACGTCATGCACCACCTGATCATAGGCCCGCTGCATGAACGTGGAGTAAACGGCGCAGAACGGGATCATCCCCTCCGCCGCCAGCCCGGCAGCAAACGTCACCGCATGCTGCTCGGCGATCCCCACGTCGAAACACCGCTCCGGAAAGCGCTTGGCGAACCGGTCCAGCCCAGTCCCCGACGGCATCGCCGCAGTGATCGCCACCACCCGCGGGTCGGCGTCCGCCTCGGCCATTAACGCTTCGGCAAACACTTTGGTGTAGGAGGGTGGGCCAGGAGGGGCCTTCACCTGCTCGCCCGTCACCACGTTGAAGCGCGCCACGGCGTGCAGCTTGTCCGCACTCGCCTCCGCCGGGGGGTAGCCGCGGCCTTTCTGGGTGATGGCGTGGATCAGGATCGGGCCGCTCTCCTCGGCGTCGCGCACGTTGCGCAGCACGGGGAGCAGATGGTCCATGTTGTGGCCGTCGATCGGGCCGAGATAGTAGAAGCCCAGCTCCTCGAACAGCGTGCCGCCGGTGAGGATGCCGCGGGCGTATTCCTCGGCGCGCTTGGCCGTCTTGGCCATGCCGGAGGGAAACCGCCGGGCCATGCGCGAGGCCAGGTCGCGCAGGTTGAGGTAGGAGTTGGAGGACAGCAGGCGGGACAGATACGCACTCATGGCGCCCACCGGCGGCGCGATCGACATGTCGTTGTCGTTCAACACCACGACCAGGCGGGCGTGCATGGCGCCGGCGTTGTTCATGGCTTCATAGGCCATGCCGGCGCTCATCGCCCCGTCGCCGATCACGGCGATCACGTTGCGCGGCGTGCCCTGCAGCCCGGCCGCCACCGCCATGCCGAGCCCGGCCGAGATCGAGGTGGAGGAATGCGCGGCGCCGAACGGGTCATACTCGCTCTCGGCCCGGCGGGTGAAGCCGGACAGCCCGCCGCCTTGGCGCAGGGTGCGGATGCGGTCGCGCCGGCCGGTCAGGATCTTGTGCGGGTAGCACTGGTGGCCCACGTCCCAGATCAGCCGGTCATGCGGCGTGTCGAACACGGCGTGCAAGGCAACGGTGAGTTCCACCACGCCCAGGCTGGCCCCCAGATGGCCCCCCGTGGTGCTGACCGCGTCGATGGTCTCGGCCCGCAACTCGTCAGCCAGGGTGCGAAGCTGCTCGGCCGAGAAGTTGCGCAGGTCCGACGGCACCCGGACACGGTCCAGCAACGGCGTCGCCGGGCGCGGCGGCAGCAGGGGGGCGTTCATCTCAGTGCCCCCGCGTCACGGCATAAGTGGCGAGGTCCTGCAGCCGCCGGGCCGCCGGGCCGAACCCGTCCAAATGCGCCGCGGCGCGCTCGCTCAACGCCCGTGCCTGCGACGCCGCAGCCTCGAGGCCGAGCAACGACACCAGGGTGGCCTTGCCAGCCGCCGCGTCCTTGCCAGCCGTCTTGCCGATGGCCGAACTCTCGCCGCGCGCGTCCAGCAGATCATCGGCGATCTGGAACGCGGAGCCGAGATCACGCCCATACGCCGAAATGAGGTCACGGTCGGCTCGCGCGACCCGGCCGAGGATGGCCCCGGCGCGCGCGCTGTATTCGATCAAGCAGCCGGTTTTCAACGCCTGCATCCCGGTGATCTCAGCCGCCGTCAGCGCCCGCCCCTCGGCTTGCATGTCGATCATCTGCCCGCCCGCCATGCCATGCGCCCCGCTCGCCGCCGCCAAGGCCGCGATCAACTCGCACCGCGCCAATGGGTCAGGATGCGTCGCCGGCTCGGCCAACACCTCGAACGCGCGGGACTGCAATGCGTCCCCGGCCAAGATCGCGGTCGCCTCGTCGAACTTGCGGTGCGTGCTGGGCTGGCCGCGGCGCAGGTCGTCATCGTCCATGGCGGGGAGGTCGTCATGCACCAGAGAATAGGCATGCATCATCTCGACCGAAGCCGCGGCCCGGCGGGAAAAACCCACTGGAACGCCAAACAACGACGACACCTCCAGCACGAGGAACGCCCGCATGCGCTTACCGCCATTCAAGCATGCGTAGCGCATCGCCTCGATCAACCTCGATTCGCCCCCCGCCGGCGCGCCGAGCAGTTCGGAGAGGGCTCGCTCGGTCGTGGTCGCCGCTTCGGCAATGGCGTCGGTCAGTGTGTCCGCAGACGTGCGATGCAGATAATCAATCGACATGACAGATGCTGGACACGGCGGAACTCCCCCGGCAGGCTTTGCGGCTCGCCCCTTATGGGGACGCCGGACGACCGATTCACATCCAAACAAACACCGCGACTCGTAGCGATGCAAGATGCGGCGACATTCGACCGCAAACTGCGGCTTTTGCGCAACGGCGGGTCCAAGCGCCTGATGCACGGCAGCCACGACACAAATGATAGCCAAGCGCTATCAGCGGCGTCGCAACGGCGCGACTGTGGCCATGACGCAACCCGCCGCGAAGCATGCCGCCAGGGCTGCAGCCGGCCGCCCCCGCGTTTGCACCGCGACGCTCTCGAGCCTCTGCTCCACCGACCCAAGCACGTTGATGAGCATCGGCACCATGCTCTGATGCAAGAACACCCGCGCTTTGGAGGGCCGGGGCGGCTCATGAAGAAGGTAAGCTCGAGTAACCATGCGGCGCGCTCCCGTTGGACCAGACGTCCCAACATGGTCGCGTTGCACCTGGTTGCATCGCCGAAAATCCCAGCCCTTAGTCGACCGCCACTTTTCTTGACCCAGCGACGCGAGCGCTACGGCTGGCAACACGGCCGCCCGCCAACAGTATCGTTTGATCAGCCAGCAGCTCGGCCTCTTCCGGATCATGCGTCACCAATACGGTGGTAATCCCCAACTCGCTTTGCACGCGCCGCAATTCCGCCCGCAACTCGTCACGCACCGCCCGGTCCAGCGCGCCGAACGGCTCGTCCAGCAGCAGGATGCGGGGGCGGATCGCGAGCGCCCGGGCGAGGGCGACCCGCTGACACTGCCCGCCGGACAACTGCGACGGCAGCCGCGCGCCCAGCCCATCCAGGCGCACCATGGCGAGCAGGCGTGACACCTCCGCCGCGATGGCCGCCGTCGAGGCGCGCCGGGCCCGCGGCATCACCTGCAAGCCGAACGCGACGTTCTCCGCCGCCGTCATGTGCGCGAACAGGGCATAGCCTTGGAACACGAACCCAATCCGCCGCTCCCCGGGCGAGAGCGACGCCGCGTCCTGGCCGTCGATCAGCACCGTGCCTGCGTCCGGTGCGTCCAGCCCGGCGATGATGCGCAGGATCGTGCTCTTGCCCGAACCGGACGGCCCGAGCAGCGCCAGCAACTGGCCCGGCGGGACGTGCAGGTCCACCCCATCCAGCACGGCCTGGCTGCCATATCGCTTCACCAGGCCCGTCATCGTGATCATGACCGGAGTTAGCCCGGAATGCGGTTCAACTGCCAAATCGAGAGGTTGAGCACGCCCGCAAACGTCACCCAAACCAGGTAGGGCAGCAGCAGCGCGGCCGCCAACATGCTGATCGGCGCGAACATCAGCACCGTGGCCAAGATCGACAGCCACAGCAGCACGAGTTCGGCAAACGCCAGGTCGAGCCGGTGCAGGCCGAAGAACAGCCCGGACCAGGCCGCATTGAACAGGAGCTGGACCCCGTACACCGCCAGCGCATCGCCGGCGCCGGAGAACCCGGCCTTCTTCCACACCAGCCAGCCGGACGCCGCAATGCAGGCGTAAAGCAGAGACCAGGCAATCGGGAACAGCCAATTCGGCGGCCGCCACCAGGGCTTGGCGAGCGTCTCGTACCACTCGCCCGGTTTGAACACGGCGCCCGAACTCGCCACCACCATGCAGGCGACGACGAAGCCGACCAGGCCAAGCGTGTTCTCGGTGTTCATGATCATAACCTAAGGTGGCGCTTCATCGGTGTCGAGGCGGCCGATGCGCTGCCGGGTCAAACGTTGCAAGCCGGCCTGAGTGTGTAGAAGCTTGCCCATGCCCACCATCCCGCCCGTCCGCCCAGTGGCCGCCGCAACCGCCGCCCTCGCCGCCGATCACCGCGTGGCGGACCCGGCCATCTGGATCACCCGGGTGCCGGACGCGGCGGTGCTGGCCCGGGCGGAGGCGCTCGAGCGGGAAGGGCAGGGCGGCCGTCCGCTCTGGGGCGTCCCCGTCGCGATCAAGGACAATATCGACGTCGCCGGCCTGCCCACGTCAGCCGCTTGCCCCGGCTTCAGCCATACGCCCGCGCGCCACGCCGCCGCCGTGCAGCGACTGCTCGACGCCGGGGCGAACATCCTCGGCAAGACCAACCTGGACCAGTTCGCCACCGGGCTCACGGGCGTCCGCACCCCCTATGGCGTGCCGCGCAACGTGTTCGACCCGGCGCTCGTCCCTGGCGGCTCCTCCTCCGGCTCGGCCTGCGCGGTGGCCGCCGGCATCGTGCCCATCGCCCTGGGCACCGACACCGCCGGGTCGGGCCGCGTCCCCGCCATGTTCGGCAACGTGGTGGGGCTGAAACCCACCGTTGGCAGCGTCTCCGCCCGCGGCATGGTGCCGGCCTGCCGCTCGATCGACACCATCTCCGTGTTCGCCCGCAGCGTGGACGAGGCGCTGGCGGTGGCCCGCGTGATCGCCGGTTTCGACGCCGCCGACCCATACTCGCGCGCCGCACCCTACCCGCATCTGCGCCGCCCCGCCGACGCGCCGATGCGGGTCGCCTGCGTGGCCGCCGGCTTGTGCGCCGCCGAACAGGCCCGCCGCTACCACGCCATCGCGCAGGGCTTGGGCGCCGAGCTGGAGGACATCGCGCCCCTGCTCGTCGTGGCCAAGCTGCTCTACGACGGCCCCTGGGTCGCCGAGCGCACCGCCGCCCTGCGCGACCTGCTCGCCACGCCGGAGCTGCTGCATCCCGTCACCCGCGCCATCCTGGAGCAAGGGCTGACCCGCAGCGCCGCCGACGCGTTCGACGCGTTCCACCAGCTCGCGCTGGCCAAGCGCTTCGCCGCGTGCCTGTTCGCGCGCTACGACGCCCTGCTGCTGCCGACCGCCCCCGACACCCCCAGCCTGGCCGACCTCGCCGCCGACCCGATCGGCCCCAACAGCCGCTTGGGCACCTGGACCAACTTCGTGAACCTGTGCGACCTGGCCGCCTGGGCCGTCCCCGCCGGCATCGGGGCGGACGGGTTGCCCACCGGGGTGACGCTCGTCGGCCCCGCCTGGTCCGAGGGCCGGCTCGCCGCGCTGGCCGACCGCGTGCATCGCGCCGCCGTCAGCACCGTCGGGGCCACGCAGCAGCCGCTGCCGCCGGCGGTCGCGCCGGACGCGATGGCCGCCGCCGACACCGTGGACGCCTGGGTGACGAGCGCCGCGCGGGCGATGAACCTGCCCTTGGAGCCGGCCTGGCAGGGCGCGGTCGCTGCCAACCTGCGCACCCTCCTGCGCCACGCCGCCACTTTCACCGACGCGCCGCTGCCCGACCCGCTCGACCCGGCGCCCACGTTTCGCGCATCACCTGGCCGCGCATGACCTGGCCCACCGCCGCGTCCATCGCCGCCGACGTGCGCAGCGGCCGCCTGACCGCCACCGCGGCCGTGGAGCAAGCGCTCGACCGCATCGCCCGGCACAACCCCGCCTTGGGCGCCTTCACCGACGTGCTGGCCGCCCGCGCCCGCGCCCGGGCCGCCACGGCGCTGTCTGGCCCGCTGGCCGGCGTGCCGTTCGCGGTCAAGAACCTGTTCGACGTGGCGGGCCTGCCCACCCGCGCCGGGTCCAAGATCAACCGCGCCCGCCCGCCTGCCGAAGCCGACGCCACGCTGATCGCTCGGCTGGAGGCGGCGGGCGCCATCCTGGTCGGCGCGCTCAACATGGGCGAATACGCCTACGACTTCACCGGCGAGAACTGCCACGACGGCCCGTCCCGCAACCCGCACGACCCGGCGCGCATGTCCGGCGGCTCCTCCGGTGGCTCGGGCTCGGCCGTCGCCGGCGGGCTGGTGCCGCTGGCGCTGGGCTCGGACACCAACGGCTCGATCCGCGTGCCGGCGTCGCTCTGCGGCATCTGGGGCCTCAAACCCACCTACGGCCGCCTGACCCGGCACGGCACCTTCCCCTTCGTCGCCTCGCTCGACCATGTCGGCCCGCTCGCCCGCAGCGTGACCGACCTGGCGCTGAGCTACGACGCCATGCAGGGCCCCGACCCGCTCGACCCCGCCTGCGCCGGCCGCCCCGCCGAGCCGGCCCTACCGCTGCTGGAGCAGGGGCCAGCCGGGTTGCGGGTGGCGATAGCGGCCGGTTACTTCCAAGAAGTCGCCTTGCCCGAGTCGCTCGCCGCGGTGCGCGCGGTCGCCGCCGCGCTCGGCGCCACCCGGGAGGTCACGCTGCCCGGCGCGGCCCAGGCGCGGGCGGCCGCCTACGTCATCACCGCTGCGGAAGGCGCCGCGCTGCATCTCGACCGCCTCCGCCGCCAGCCGCAGGATTTCGACCCGGCGGTGCGCGACCGCCTGCTCGCCGGCGCCCTCCTGCCCGCCGCCCTGGTGACGCAGGCGCAGAAATTCCGCCGCCAGTTCCGCGCCGACGTGCTGGCCGTGTTCGAGCAGGTGGACGTGATCCTGGCGCCCGCCACCCCCGGCAGCGCCCCGCTGCTCGGCCAGCAAACGTTCGAGTGGGCGGGTGCGGATTTGCCCGTGCGCGCCAATTACGGCCTGCACACCCAGCCGATCAGCTTCATCGGCCTCCCCGTGGTGGCGGCTCCCGTGTTCGGCGCCCCCCTGTTCGGTGCCCCCCTGTGCGGTGCGGGGCTGCCAGTGGCGGTGCAGCTGATCGCGGCGCCCTGGCGAGAGGATGCCGCCCTGCGCGTCGCCCGCGCGTTGGAGCGGGACGGCGTATGCGTGGCCAAGCAACCGGAAGGATGGGACTGATGGAGATCAACGTGCCCGGCGTCGTGGCCGAGGTGGCCGCCGCCTTCGCGCGCTACGAGGCCGCGCTGACCAGCAACGACGTGGCCACCTTGGACGCGCTGTTCTGGAACAGTGCCGAGGTGATCCGCTACGGCGTGGGCGAGGCCCTGTATGGGGCGGGGGAGATCGCCGCCTTCCGTGCCGCGCGCCCTTCCGCCGGCCTGGCGCGGAGCCTGTCGCGCACCGTGATCACCACCTTCGGCCGCGATTTCGCCACCGCGTCCACGCTGTTCCACCGCGAGTCGGCCCCGGGCAAGCTGGGCCGCCAGATGCAGACCTGGGCCCGCCTCCCCGAAGGCTGGCGCGTCGTCGCCGCCCATGTGAGCCTGATCGCCACCTCTGATGCTCCCTCTCCCGCTGGCGGGAGAGGGTCGGGGTGAGGGCGGCTGCCCCGAGCCTGACGACAGGGTGAGCGCCCCGTCGCACCTCCTCCTCGTCCGCCACCCCCCCGTCACCGCACCCGGCCGCTGCTACGGCCGCACCGACCTGCCCTTGACCGACCCCGCCGCCGCCGCAGCCCTCGCCGCGCAGCTCGACACGGACGCCGCCACCATCTGGACCAGCCCCGCGCAACGCTGCCGCCTGGTCGCGCTCGCCATCGGCCCCCATCACGTCGACCCGCGCCTGCAAGAGCTCGATTTCGGCGCCTGGGAAGGCGTGGCCTGGGATGCCGTGCCACGCGCCGCGCTCGACGCCTGGGCCGCCGACCCGTGGCACTTCGCCCCCCCCGGCGGCGAGACCGGGACGGCCCTGGTGGCGCGGGTCACCGAATTCTACCGCGCCCTCGGCGACGGACGGCACGTGGTGATCAGCCATGGCGGGCCGCTCCGGGTGTTGGCGGCATTGGCGCATCACGCCGAAGTGGACCTGCTGGCGCCATCCCCACCGTTCGGCTCGGTAACGTCGGTCGAGCATCGGGCCTGACCGGCGGCCTAGAGCCTGATCGCATCAGGTTGAACAACCTGATGCGTGAATCAGCCTCTCAAACAAAGAGTTAGAGCATGATTGCTTCGCCTATCAGAAGCAATCATGCTCTATGCGAACGGGTCGGTCGCACCGTCCGGCAGCGCGACCCGGAAGGCGTTGATCGTCATCGAGATCAGCCCGTAATAGCCCAGGATGCCGGTGAGTTCGACCACGGCCACCATGCCCAAGGCGGCGGTTGCGGCCTGGTAGGCGTCGTCGGGCACGGTGCGGTCGTGCAGCAGGCAGTGGGCAAAGCGCCACACCGCCGCCTCGTCCGCCAGGGCGAAGGCAGGCGTGCCGCCGCTGCGGATGGCCTCGACAGCGGCCGGCGCGACGCCGGCGGCCAAGGCGAGCGGGGCATGGACGTGCCATTCGAAGCCAGCCCGCCAATACGCCCCCACCGTGATGATCGCCAACTCGCTCAAGCGCGGCGGCAGGGACGTGCCGTAACGGCAGAACGCGCCCAAGGCCTGCGCCCGATCAGCCAACCCGGGGCTGTGCAGCCAAGCCAGCAAGGGGCCCTGCACGACGCCGCGCGGGCCGGACGCGATCGCCTCCGCCACGTGGCGCTGCTCGTCGGACATGGTTTGCGCGGTGAGAGCGGGCAGGCGGTCGGTCATGGCGGGCTCCTGTGCGGCCGGGATGCAGCCTCCCACCGCATCGCCTCGCCGTCCAGACGCTTGGCCGCCCGCCGCACCGCGCCCACATCCCCGCCATGCCGCATCCCGAGACCTGGCTGCAAACCCGCCCCGAAGGCCTGTTCTGCGAACCCGGCGGCTTCTACGTCGACCCGTTGCGCCCGGTGGACCGCGCCGTCATCACCCACGCCCATGCCGACCACGCCCGCCCCGGCCACGCCCATGTGCTGGCGAGCGCCGAGACGCTGGCGATCATGCGGGTGCGCATGGGCGACGACCGCGCCGGCGCCACCCAGCAGGCCCTCCGCTATGGCGAGGTGGTCACCATCGGCGACGTGCGCGTCTGGCTGCAGCCCGCCGGGCACGTGCTGGGCGCGGCGCAGGTCGCGATGGAGTGGCGCGGCAGCCGGGCCGTGGTCTCCGGCGACTACAAGCGCACGCCCGACCCCACCTGCCGCCCGTTCGAGCCCATCCCCTGCGACGTGTTCGTCACCGAGGCGACCTTCGCGCTGCCGGTGTTCCGCCACCCCAAGCCCGAGCTGGAAATCCGCAAGCTGATCGACAGCGTGGCGCTGTTCCCCGAGCGCACCCACGTCGTCGGCGCCTACGCGCTGGGAAAATGCCAGCGGGTGATCGCGCTGCTGCGCGAGGCCGGCTGGGACCGCCCGATCTACCTGCATGGCGCCTTGGCCCCGGTTTGCGCCGCCTATGAGCGCTTGGGCGTCTCCTTGGGCGAGCTGCGCCCGGCGACGGTGGCGAACAAGGCCGAACTGGCCGGGGCGATCGTGCTGGCTCCCCCGGGCGCGATCGCCGACCGTTGGGCCCGGCGGCTGGCCGAGCCGGTGGTGTGCCTGGCCTCCGGCTGGATGCGCGTGCGCCAGCGCGCCCGCTCCCGCGGCGTGGAGCTGCCGCTGGTGATCAGCGACCATGCCGATTGGCGGGAGCTGAACGAAACGGTCGATGAGGTGGGCGCGCCGGAAATCTGGGTGACGCATGGCCGCGAGGAGGCGCTGATCCACGAGGTCGCCAAGCGCGGCGTGGTCGGCCGGGCGCTGCGGTTATTGGGCTACGGGGAGGAGGAAGAGGACTTGGCGGCTTCTGTGGAGGCGGCCGTTGTACCACCGGCAGAGGCTGTGCTAGAGTAAATTGGGAAGGGTGTTTGGTATGGATGAAGATAAGATTTTAGCGGTCCTGGAGCGGTTGGAAGCAGGCCAGATTGCCAGCTTCGGGCAGATCGATGCCCGCTTCGGGCAGATCGACGCCCGCTTCGGGCAGATCGATGCCCGCTTCGGGCAGATCGATGCCCGCTTCGGGCAGATCGAGGCCCGCTTCGAGCAACTCGATGCCCGCTTCGAACAGATCGAGGCCCGCTTCGAGCAGATCGAGGCCCGCTTCGAGCAGATCGACGCCCGCTTCGATCAAATCGAGGCCCGCTTCGAGCAGATCGAGGCCCGCTTCGAGCAGATCGAGGCCCGCTTCGAGCAACTCGATGCCCGCATCCAGCGGCTCGAAGACCGCTTCGACCAATTCCGCGTCGTCGTCATGGACCGCTTCGAGAGGATGGAAGACCGGCTGACGCGCATGCTGGACGATATCATCGTCAACATGGGGGCCGTCGTCCATGTCGGCCGCCGCCAGGACAACGACCGGGAAGAGATGCGCACGCTGCACAACCTGGTCATGACGCTCGAGATCAAACTCCGCCGCATTCAGACCGACGTCGAGGATCTGCAGAAAAAGGCGTCCTAGTCGCGCCGCATGATCGCCTTCGCCGACCTGCTCGAGCGCCTCGTCCTCACCCCCGGCCGCCTCGCCAAGATCGCCCTGCTGCGCCGCTACTTCGCCACCGAGCCCGACCCCGACCGCGGCTTCGCCCTCGCCGCCCTCACCGGCGAACTCGCCTTCCAAGCCGCCAAGCCCATGCTCATCCGCGGCCTGGCCGAGGCGCGCACCGACCCCACCCTGTTCGCCTGGTCCTACGACTACGTGGGCGACCTCGCCGACACCGTCGCCCTGATGTGGCCCGAGCGCCCCACCAACCGCCCGCCCCCCGGCATGACCGAGGTCATCCAGACCCTGCTCAGCACCCCCAAGGCCGACCTGCCCGGCATCGTCGCCGGCTGGCTCGACGCCTGCGACGCCTCCAGCCGCTACGCCCTGCTCAAGCTCATCACCGGCAGCCTGCGCGTCGGCGCCTCCGCCCGGCTGGCCAAGGTGGCGCTGGCCGAGCTCGCCCGAGGCCGGGTCGCCCCCGACGAGATCGAGGAGGTCTGGCACGGCCTCACCCCGCCCTACCTGCCGCTGTTCGCCTGGCTCGAGGCGCGCGGCCCCCGCCCCGACCCGGCCGGCGCCCCCGTGTTCCGCCCCCCCATGCTGGCCCACCCACTGGAACCCCCCGACCTCGCCGCAGTCGACCCGGCGGCCTTCCGCGCCGAATGGAAATGGGACGGCATCCGCGCCCAACTGGTCGCCGTCCCCGGCGGCCGCCGCGTGTTCTCCCGCGGCGCCGACGACGTCTCCGCCACCTTCCCCGAAATCGTCGAGGCGATGGACTTCCACGCCGTGCTGGACGGCGAGCTCCTGGTCATCCGAGACGGCGAAGTCGCCCCCTTCGCCGACCTACAGCAGCGCCTCGGCCGCAAAGTCGTCGGCGCCAAAATGCTGCGGGACGTCCCCGTCCATGTCCGCCTCTACGACATCCTGTTCGATGGCGACGAGGACCTGCGCACCCTCCCGTTCGACACCCGCCGCCAGCGCCTGGAAGCCTGGTTCGCCCGCACCCGCCCGGCCCGAATGGACCTGTCCGAGCCGATCCCGTTCGCCTCCATTGCCGAACTCGGCGCCATCCGCGACGGCGCCCGCGCGGCCGCCATCGAGGGCCTGATGCTCAAGCGCGCCGACAGCGCCTATGTGCCGGGCCGCCCGAAAGGCCTGTGGTGGAAGTGGAAGCGCGAGCCGCTCACCATCGACGCCGTGGTGATGTACGCCCAGCGCGGCCACGGCAAACGTAGCTCGTTCTACTCCGACTACACCTTCGGCCTCTGGCGCGAGGACGGCGAACTGGTCCCGGTCGGCAAGGCCTATAGCGGCTTCACCGACGCCGAACTGGTCCAGCTCGACCGCTGGATCCGCAACCACACCACCAACCGCTTCGGCCCGGTGCGCGAAGTGGAGCGCGGCCTCGTGCTCGAGATCGCCTTCGACGCCGCCCAGCTCTCCAACCGCCACAAATCCGGCGTCGCCCTGCGCTTCCCCCGCGTCGCCCGCATCCGCAACGACAAGCCGGTGGCCGAGGCCGACCGCCTGGAGACATTAATGCGCATGGTGGAGAACATACCAGCGCAGGATAGCTGACAGACGCTATCATACCCGTATAGGATCGCTCCTCATGATCATTGATCTCTAGAGCCTGATCGCATCAGGTTGAAACAACCTGATGCGTGAATCAGCCTCTCAAACAAAGAGGTAGAGCATGATTGCTTCGCCTATCAGAAGCAATCATGCTCTAGCAAGGCGGAGAGCCGCTCATGAGCAGGTCCATCGAGGCGATCGGCTATGTCCAACCCATCGGCCAAACCCTGGCCGCCCGGGTGAAGCACATGGACCTGCGACAGCCCCTCTCGGCCGAACAGATCGCCGTGATCGACGCCGGCATGGACGAGCACGCCGTGCTGATCTTCCCCGCCCAGGAGATCGACGACGAGCAGCAGAAGGCGTTCAGCCGCAATTTCGGCCGCCTCGAGGCCACCGAGGGCGGCAACGTCACCAAGAAGGGCGAGAACCGCCTCGGCGCCGGCATGGCCGACGTCTCCAACCTCGACCAGCACGGCGTGCCGCTGCCGCGCGACGACCGCCGCCGCCTGTTCAACCTCGGCAACCAGCTCTGGCATTCGGACAGCTCGTTCCGCGCCACCCCGGCGAAATACTCCATTCTGTCCGGCCGCGTCGTCTCCACCAATGGCGGCAACACCGAGTTCGCCGACATGCGGGCGGCCTACGACGCGCTCGACGAGACCACCAAGCACGAGGTGGAGGACCTGGTGTGCGAGCACTCGCTGATCTACTCGCGCGGCATCCTGGGTTTCGACGACCTCACCGCGGAGGAGCAGGCGATGTTCCAGCCGGTCCGCCAGCGCCTGGTGCGCACCCATCCGGTGACAGGGCGCAAGTCGCTGTTCCTGTCCTCCCACGCCGGCAGCATCGTCGGCTGGCCAATGCCCGAGGCCCGCGCCTTCCTGCGCGACCTCACTGAGCACGCCACCGCGGCGCGCTTCGTCTACGTGCACCGCTGGCACCCGCACGACCTGGTGATGTGGGACAACCGCCAGACTATGCACCGCGTCCGCCGCTTCGACGCCACGCAAGTCCGCGACATGCGCCGCACCACGGTGGCCGGCGACGGCCCGACCACCATCGAGGAGCGCGTGGCCGCCTGATGCCCGGCGACCTCTACGAGCAGGACGTGCTGGCCTGGTCGGAGCACCAGGCGGGCCTGCTGCGCCGGGTCGCGGCGGGTGAGGCCGTGAACCAGCCGCCCGACTGGACCAACATCATCGAGGAAGTCCAGAGCGTGGGCAACGAACAGCTTCACGCCGTAACGTCGCTGCTGGTGCAGGCGCTCATCTATATGCTGAAGGCCGATGCTTGGCCGCTCTCCCGCGACGTGCCGCATTGGCAGGCCGAGGCGCGCGTGTTCCGCGGCGACGCCGCCGACCGTTTCGCCCCCTCGATGCGGCAGAAGATCAGCCTGGCGCGGCTCTATCAGCGCGCCTTGCGCGGCCTCCCCGACACGATCGATAGTCAGCCGCCGTTGCCGGTTCCCGAGGTCTGCCCGGTGACGCTGGACGAACTCTTGGCGGAGCCTTCTCCCTCTCCCGTCCTTCACGGGAGAGGGCCGGGGTGAGGGCTCTTGGGCACCACAACCCCTAGAGCCTGATCGCATCAGGTTGAAACAACCTGATGCGTGAATCAGCCTCTCAAACAAAGAGTTAGAGCATGATTGCTGCGCCTATCAGAAGCAATCATGCTCTAATGAAACGCCCACCTCAGCGTCCGCGCGATCCCCAGCGTGCCCGCCCGCACCAGCGGCACCCCCAGCAGCGGGTTCGACACACCATGCATCCGCTGCGCCCACGGCGGCAGCAAATCCACCGCCGCCTGCATCGTCAGCGCCTGCAGCGGCTCGGCCATGCGGTTCGGCGCGCGCTGGTGCAGCACGAAATCGGCCACCTCCCGCGTTCGCGCGTCGCTGCGCATCTGCGGCTGCATGCGGCGGATCAGCGCCCGCGCCTCCGCCCGGCTGTGCGGGATCGGGTCCGCCCCCAACGCCTCCGCCACCTGCGCCATCTCGGCAAAATACCGGTCCTGATCCGACCCGGCCATGCGCGGCTCGGCGTAGCGCACCCAGCCGCCCAGAAAGCTCGTCGCCTCCGTCACATGCACCCAGGCCAGCAACGCCGGATCGTTGGCCGCATAGGCCGTGCCGTCCGGCAAGCTGCCGCGCACCTGCTCGTGGATCCGCCGCACCCGCGCGATCACCGCCTCCGCCTCGTCCCGGCTCCCATAGGTGGTGAGCGCGATGAACCGGGCGGTGCGGCGCAGCCGGCCGTGCATGTCGGCGCGGAAGTTCGAATGGTCCCACACCCCAGCCAGCACCGCGGGATGCAGCATCTGCAGCATCAACCCCGCGATGCCGCCCACCATCATCGAGGTGACATCGCCATGCACCCGCCACGCCACCGCGCCGGGGCCGAACAGCCCGTCCCCCCGCCGCGCCACCGGCTGCTCGCCGCGGCTCTGGTCGTTGAACAGCGCACGGACCTGCGCGGTGATGCCGTCCTTGATCGGCCTGGCCAAGCCGCCCGGCGGCAGCGGCAGCGCGCCGCCCTCAGAGCGATAGGGCATCGGGAGCGGGAAAGACGCTGTTGGAGACCATGCCGCTTAGATAGGGTCGATCACGACGCCGAGCAGTCCCACGCGCGCTGCTGGGAGAGCGTTACCCCACTGCCGCTCACCAATTTCGTAGGGTGGGGTGCGCTTTGGCACCCCACCACCAGCGGCAGGAGGGTGCGTTGCCAAAGCGCAACGCACCCTCCGGCTATGGCGCAATCGTCAGCCAACCGCCTTGCCGTCGCCCCAATGCCGCGCGAGCCCCACGGCGGCGAACAGCATCGGCGCCACGCCGCAGATCACCAGCAGCGCCGCCGCGCCGAACCCGTGCGCAAGGGCAGGGGCCGCCAGCATCGCCACCAAGGTGCCGCCATAGCGCACCACCATGAACGCCCGCGTCGCCGCCGCAACGTCCGCCGGCGCCAGCTCGGTCTGCCGCAACACGGCGGCCGGGATGTCGCTCATCGGCCCGCCGACCGCCCCCACCGCGGCGGCGCCCAGCAGCATCGGCAAGCCCGCCCCCGCGCCCAGCGCCAGCCCTACCGTGCCCAGCCCGCTGATCAGCGAGCCGATGAACACCATGCGCCCGGGATGCGCCGGCAAGTCGCGGCTCCCCACCACCAGGGTCGACAGCAGGTTGGTGCAGCCATAAGCCGAGATCACCAGCCCATACGCGCCCAACCCCGTCCCGCCCGGCCCGGCGATATGCGCGTGCTCGATCGCCAGCGGCAGCGCCAGATAATACGCGACATACCAGAAGCTGCCGATGCCGCCTTTCCACAGCAGGATCGACCACAACAGCCGATGCTGCCGCACGACGGCAAACCCGTGCCCAATGCCGCCCAGCAACGAACTCCGCACCCGCGCCGCCGGCACATCCACCCGCCCCAAAGCCAGCACCGCCCCCGCCGACAGCAGGAACGAGGCTGCGTCCAAGGTGAAGAACTGCGCCACCGGCACCATCGCCGCCAGGATCGCCACCAGCCCGGGCCCCACCAGCCGGGCCGACCGGTCCGTGGTGTCGAACAGCGCATTGGCCGCGGGCAGCAGCCGCGGGCTCGGCAGCAGCACGGGCAGGGTCGCCGCCAGCGCGGGGTCGAACACCGCTTCGCCCACGGCCAGCACCAGGATGGCCAGCCCGAGCCCAGCCGGCGGCGGCCCGCCCGAGCCCAGCCACCAGCCCACCACCAGCAGCAGCACCGCCGCGCGCGCCACGTCGGCGCCGACCAGGGCCCGCGCCTGGTCCCAATGGTCCGCCCAGCGCCCCACCAGCAACGCCGCCGCCAGCCCGCATGCCGCCTGCAGCGCCGTCAGATACCCGGCGGCCGGCCCGAACGCGCTCACCGCCACCCACACCAGCGCCACGGCGTAGAACTGGTCGCCCACCGCCGACAGCGTCAGCCCGCCCCACAGCAGACTGACCCGGCGGATCGCCAGCGGCCGCAGCAGGAGCGGGGTCGCGATCACCCGAGGCGGTCCACGCGATGACTCCAATCCCTAGGGTGCGTTGCGCTTTGGCAACGCACCCCCGTGGCGCGCGTGGTGGGGGCCAAAGCGCACCCCACCCTACCGCCGCCGCCAGTCCTTCACCGGGATGCGCGGCAGCTCGAACGTGTCGCCCGTGCGGGTGTACCAGCCGCCGCCATGCATGCGCCCCACGAGCCCGAGCTTCGGCGTGTCGATATAGTGGCGCGAGGCGTCCATCACCGCCTCATCCGCGACATGCATGGCCAGGATGCGGCCGATCACCAAATCCCGCTCGCCAGGCAGCGACAGCGTCTGGTAGCGCTCGCACTCGAACGCCACCGGGCTTTGCGTCAGCCGTGGCGGCGCCACCCGCACCGAGGGCGTGGTCGCCAGCCCGGCCTCCGCCACCTCGCTGACCGCCGGGTCGAACTCGATGGCGGTCACCACCATCGCCTGCGCCATCGCCTCGCTCACCAGGTTCACCACGAACTGGCCGGAGCTGCGGATATTGGCCGCGCTGTCCTTGGGCTCGCCGTTGTCGCGCCCGTCGATGCTCACGATCAGCAGCGGCGGCTCCCCCGCGATGGCGTTGAAGAACGAGTACGGCGCCGCGTTCACCAGCCCGGCGGCCGATTGCGTCACCACCCAGGCAATCGGCCGCGGCACCACCGTGGCGACGATCAGCTTGTAGCGGTCGCGTCCCGAGATCGTCTCGAAGTCGAAGTGCATGGGGATGGCCCGATGGTTGCCCGCCATCATCGCTTTGCCGCCCCACCGCCGCAAGCGCAGGCGATTGCATGAGGGATATTGATCCAGGCAAGAGCCCTCTCCCTCTGGGAGAGGGTGCGAGGGTTGAGGGTGCAAGGGCCGCCATCCTCGCGGCTGGCAAGCACTTGCTCGATCTCGATCTCTACACCACTCGCCCCTTGCCCGAATCGACCCGCGCCGCCATGGTGCGCCCTCAACTTACTGAAAGGAGGTGACCCAGTGTCTCATTGTCAGATCGCTCGTTCTGCCGCTGCTACCTGGATGCGCGCCTCGGGTTCGCTCGCGGGCTAACACGCCAGGGTCGGTGCGGTAGGCCGTCCGGCAATGGGAGGGCTCCGGTGCAAGCCGGAGCCCTCTGTGCGGCAACAAAACTATTAACCCAAAGCAACTTCCAGCCTCGTTGCGCGTGCCTCCCGCATGCGAATATCCGGACCTGTCGTCGTCGCCATCCCCGTCCGCGACGAGGCGGACCGGATCGGCCCCTGCCTCGAGGCGCTGGACGCCCAAATCGGCCGCCGTGTCGACCACATCGTGCTGCTGCTCAACAACTGCACCGACGCGTCAGCCGCCATCTCCCGCGCCGTCCCGCTGCATCGAAGCACCCGCCTGCACCTGATCGAGCGGACCCTGCCGCCGCGCCAGGCCAATGCCGGCCACGCCCGGCGGCTCGCCATGCAGGCCGCCGCCTCCCTCGCCGGCCCCCAGGGCGTGCTGCTCACCACCGACGCCGACGGCCTGGTCGACACCGACTGGATCGCAGCCAACCTGCAAGCCATCGAGCGCGGCGCCGACGTGGTCGCCGGATGGGTCGAGCTGCACCCGATCGAGTGGGGCCAAATCCCCCCCACGCTGCACGAGGACGACGCCCGCGAATGCGCCTATGACGCCGTTTGCGACGAAATCCACGCCCGCTTGGACCCCGACCCCGCCGACCCGATGCCGCGCCACACCCAGCATTCCGGCGCCAGCATCGCCGTGACCGCCGCCGCCTATGCCAGCAGCGGCGGCGTGCCGGACATTCCCTCCGGCGAGGATCGCGCCTTCATCGCGGCCTTGCGCCGGGTCGATGCGCGGCTGCGGCATGCCCCGGAAGTGCATGTCACCGTGTCGGGCCGCACCATCGGGCGCAGCGCCGGCGGCATGGCCGACACCATCCGCCGCCGCCTGACCGCGCCGGACCGCTTCCTCGACGACCGGCTCGAACCCGCCGTCGACTGCGCCCGCCGCGCCTGGTGCCGCGCCACCCTGCGCCTGGCCTATGCCACCCCCGAGAGGGACCTGGCGCCGCTGGCCGCCCAACTCGGCCTTGCCCCCGCCGACATCGCGCCCGCGCTGCAACTGCCGCACTTCGGCGCCGCCTGGGAGGCCGTCGAGGCCGCCGCACCCGCCTTGCGCCGCCGCTTGGTGCCAGTGGCGGATCTTACCCTCCACATGGAAGTCGCCAACGCTATCCTGGCGGAGTTGCGCCAGGGGCATCCAGCCGGGCATCCAGCCGGGCATCCAGCCGCGCATCCAGCCGGTCGATCCGGTAGCGGTCCTCTCGCCGCTGATAGGCTGGAGCCAGCCCCAAGGCAGCGATGAACCCCTCCGCGGCCTCGTCCCCCGTCAGCGGGTAGTCGGTCCCGCCGAGGTAGTGCACCAGCAGCATCACGCCGCCGGGCTGGATCGCGGCCGCCGCCCGCAGCGCCGTCGCCCGCAGCGCCGCGGCGTCGAGGTAGTAGAGCACTTCGGAGAACACGATCAGGTCGAACCGGCCCGGCGGCCACTCGTCCGGCACCGCCCGCCGCTCGAACCGCACGCTCGGGCAGCGCGCGCGCGCCTGCGCCAGGGCGCTCTCGGCCACGTCGAGCGAAAGCAGCCTGTCGCACCGCGCCGCCAACTGCCGGGTCAGCACCCCGATCGAGCACCCGACCTCGAGCCCGGCGGCAAAGCGCCGCGACGGCAGGGCTGCCAGGGTCGCCGCATATTTGTCCCGTTCGTAATCGCTGGTGGCGAACTGCCATGGGTCGGCATCCGCGGCATACAGCGCCTCGAAGTAAACCGGCGGGATGGTTTCGCTGCGGCGGCTCATGCCGGGCGCAAATAGAGTTCGTCGGCCGTATCGAACAGCGCCATGAACTCCGGCTTCATCTGGAACCCCTTGGGATCGTCCGTGATCAGCCCGTCCCACTGCGACTTGTGGCAGCGGATCGCCTTGCGCTTGGCCTCCTGCCACGGCAGCACCGGCAGCCGCACGCCGGACGTGTCCGCCACGTCCGTCTCCGGCGGCAACGTCCGCCCCCACACCGGATACGCCCAGTGCGGCACGGCCCCGGCCTTGGCCACCGCCGCGGCAATGAACGAGGCCGCCTCGTGGTCGCTATGCGGATCATACTGCCAAGGCGCGATCAGGCTGCGGCAGGCGTTGGCGCGCAGCAGCCCGAGCACCCGCTCCACCGCCACGGCCAGCCCCGGCCCGGCGCTGGGCGCCTTCGTGTCGGTGTAGCGCAGGAACACCACCCGCTCCGCCGCCAGGCCCAGACAGGCCGCCGCCGCCAGCGTCTCCGCCTCCCGCACCGCCCGCAGCCGCGCCGCCGGGTGGCTGCGCGAGTTCGGATGCGACCCGGCGCCATCCGTCAGCATCACCAGCAACGGCGGCTGCCCCGCCTCGCACGCCGCCGCGATCAAGCCGCCGCAGCCGAGGCTCTCGTCGTCCGGATGCGGCGCCAGCACCATCGCCGCCCCGCCGGTGAGTGTGTCCAGATCCGTCTCGGGCCAGCGCTGCGCATCGCCGAAGATCACGCCCACGGTGGTCAACGCGCCATCGCCCGGCTCGCCGCCTCGGTGAGCACGCAATCCGCCGCCGGCTGGCGCAGATAGGCCGCCAGGTCGCGCGCGATCCGCTCCGCCGCGTTCCCCCGCATCACCGCCGCCACGCCGAGCGACCGTTGCGCCAGTTGGATCACGTCCAGCGCCGCCCGCTCCACCGCCAGCCGCGCCAGCCCGACATAGGCCACCGCGTCGGCCCCGGCGTCCGCTGCCTCCGCTCGCGGCGCCGCGGACGCGAGCCACAGCCGCGCCGTTTCCGTCGCGATCAGCGCCTGGCCCATGCGCGCCTGCTGGTGCGGGTCGCCCTGCCGCCCGCGCGCCACCAATTGGCTGGCGATCTGCTCGGTCAGAACCTCGATGCCTCCCAGCGTCACGGCCGAGGTCCGCCATGCGCCGCAGGACAGCTCCGGCTCGCGCAGGTAATCCCCGGCGTGGCCGAACACCTGGCCCTGCGCGCCGTCGCAGCGCACCTGTCCCGTCGTGGCGGCCCGCATCCCGGCCAAGCCGCCCGGCAATGGGGCGACCCGGCACCCATTGGTGACGTCGGCATACACCAGCCGCGTGTCGCCCAAGCGGTCCGTCGCCGTCACCACCGCGCGCGTCGCATGGCCGGCGGCCGAGCAAAACTGCTTGTCCCCCGTCAGGCTCCCGCCCGAGACGACCAGGCCTCCTTCCGGCGGGTCGGTCACCCACAACCCGATGAGCTGCCCGCAAACGGCGTCCTCGGCGGCCCGCCGCTGTACCGCCGGGTCGCCGTAGCGGGCCACCAGCCGCAGCGCGTTGACATGCGCCTCGAGGACGCGTCCCACCGCCAGGTTGCCGCGCCCGAGCAGGCGGAACATTTCGAGCGCGGCCCCTGCCTGCGCCGGCTCGGTGCCGACGCCCGCTCCCCCCAGCGCCGTAGGAGCCGCCGCGCGCAACACGCCTGCTTCGCGCAGTGCGTCGATGTCCTCGCTCGGGAACGCCGCCGCCTCGTCCAGCGCCGCCGCCCGCCGCTGCAACGCAGGGATCAGCCATTCGAGCCGGGAAAGCAGGGCAGCGGATGTATCCATTACGCTCACAACCGCCCAGCCCCCGCCAAGTTGCCCCATCTGACACGTGGCAAGTCCCTCTCCCCCTAACCTAAAAGCCCTCTCCCTCTGGGAGAGGGTTGGGTGAGGGGGCCCGCCGCTCCAATACCGCCCGTTAAAAAGCCCTCTCCCGCTGGAAAAGCCCTCTCCCGCTGGCGGGAGAGGGCTGGGTGAGGGTGGCTGCCGCCAAGCCCAAGCCAGCCCACCGGCAGCACAAACCCTCCAAACCCCTTGAAACTCCCCCGCCCCGTATGTTCCCTATCCGTTCATGTCCTCGCCGCCCTCCACCCCCGAGCCAACCGCGCACGCCGCCCAACGCGCGCGCCAGCTCCGCCTGCTCGACCGCGCCTTGGACATCGGCGCCGCCCGCCTAGAACGCCTCGACCCCACCAAGCCCGATGCCCCCGACCTCCCCGACGCCGAGGCCGCCGTCATCTACGACAAGCTCACCCGTTCCATGCGCCAGAGCATCCTGCTATCCGACAAGCTCGCCGCCCCCATACCCGAGCCCAAAAAACTCGACCCGGCCGCCCGCACCGCCGCCCGCAAGCGCATCATCCGCGACGTCGAAGACGTCATCCACGAGCGCGCCGGCACTCCCGAGCGCGTCGAGAACCTCGAACGCGAGCTGCTCGAGCGCCTCGACGCCCCCGACATGGAGGTCGAGCTCGCCACCTGCTCCGTCGACGCCATCGTCCTCGACCTCTGCCGCGACCTCGGCCTGCGCGCCTCCGACTACAAGCGCCGCATCCCCCCCGAAATCGACCTCCTCGCCGAGTTCGCCGCCGCCCCGCCCGAGTCTTTGGGTGAAAACAACACCCGCCTCGGCCGAGACAACCCCTTCCTCCAAGGCAAGCACGACCCCTAACCCCCCTAAAAGCCCTCTCCCTCTGGGAGAGGGTTGGGTGAGGGGCCAACGCGAACCCATCTGCCCGTCTTAGGCAGCGTCGCCACAGGCGCGCGCATCAGGCGCGCCGCAGCGCCTGCGTCACCCTGAAGCATTCGCTCTAGAGCCTGATCGCATCAGGTTGAAACAACCTGATGCGTGAATCAGCCTCTCAAACAAAGAGTTAGAGCATGATTGCTTCGCCTATCAGAAGCAATCATGCTCTAAGGAAACGCGGCGAAACGGTGCCAGCCGCGACCGCAGCGCCATCGCGTAATCGGCGAGAGCCGTGTTGTGGCTCGCTTGATCCGCTCGGACGACGTCATCCGATGCGCGACACGAAGATTGCTCGCAACGAACCCAAACTTTTGACTATGCTGACCCAGCTTGAACGCAGAGCTTGAATAATCAAGCCGGGGAGGATCCTGTTGGCGCAACGGCAAAGCCGATCAAACCCCGCCCCGGCTGGCAACGCCCGCTCGGACCAGGGTTTCACCCTGTTTGAAGTGCTCGTCGCCTTCCTCATCGCAGCAATGGCAGTGGCAACCGTCGTGCGTGTCACCACGACGGCCGTCGCCGCCACCCGCATCGCCGGGCGCTACGACGAGGCCGTGTCGCGCGCCCAGTCGCATCTTGCTCTCGCGACCGCGCTTCCCCTGATCGAGAGCGACCGCCAAGGCGACGAGGCGGACGGCTTCCATTGGCACGTCGCCGTCGAGGCGGCAGCCGTCGCGCATCCAGCTCCGCGATACAGCGCCAACGCCGCCGCCACACTCACGCTCTATCGCATCATCGTCGTCATGTCCTGGCGAGAGGATGGCAGCAGCCGGGCGGTCCAACTCTCCAGCGCACGCCTCGGACCGCTCGGGTGAGCCCACGCCGGGGAGAGGCAGCCGGCTTCACCATGCTGGAGCTCTTGGCGGCCTTGGTGGTGCTGGGCTTCATCATGTCGGGCCTGGCCGGCACCACCCAGCTCGCCTTGGCGTCGATCCGCAGTCAGACGACGTTCCTGCAACGACATCAAGACCTCCAGCCGGTCGACCAACTGCTGCGACACCTGGTCGCCGGCATGGTGCTGCCTGGAAATCCACGGCAGTCAGGGCTCGCCGGCGCAGGCGACAGCCTCACCTGTATCACCAAGCTCCCGGACGACGATGGCCCCCCGCTTCGGATCAACGCGGTTCTCGCCACCGACGCCAGACATAGGCTGGTCCTAAACTGGACGCCCCGTTGGCATGCGCAACCGCTCTCGCCACAGCCCGCGCCCGCGAGCGAAATCCTGCTGCAGCGCGTGGACCGGGTGGAGTTCAGCTACCTGTCTCCTGCCGGCGACGGCTGGCTCTCCGCCTGGAGCCGAACCGATCTTCCGGCATTGATCCGCATCAGGCTCGTCTTCCCGGCCGGAGACCCGCGCCACTGGCCGCCCATCATTGCCACCACGCTGCAGCAAAGCCGCCCCCAGCAGGGTCTGAGTGGCTGAACGGCAAGACCGTGGCTTCGCGCTGCTCATCGTTCTCTGGTGGACGGTTCTGCTCGCTCTGCTGGGCAACCAGCTCGCCGCATCGGGACGGCTGGAGGCCAAGCGCGCCGGCAATCTGCGCAACGCAGCCGTCGCGGAGGCGGCGGCCGAGGGAGCCTTGCAAGAGGCGGCCTTCCACTTGCTGGCAAGCGGCGAGGACGCTTGGGCCGCCGATGGCACGATCCATACTCTGCCGCTGACAGGGGGCAGCGCCGTCATCGAAGTGTCCGACGAAGCGGTGAAGATCGGCCTCAATCAGGCGACCGCCGGGTTGCTCGCAGCGCTGATAACCCAGTTTGGCGCGGACCATAAGCAAGCGGCCAGCCTTGCGGACGCGATACTGCAGTGGCGAACCTCGGCACCACAGGCTGGCCCGCCCGGCGCGAAAACCGCAGCCTACGCGCAAGCCGGTGCGGCGTACGCTCCGCCGGAGAGCGACTTCGAAACGCTCAGCGAACTTGGCCTCGTCCGCGGCATGACCCCGGCGCTGCTGCAGCGCCTGACGCCCTATCTGTCCGTCTATCAAACCGGCGATCCCGACCTCGCCCACGCCGACCCGGCGGTGCGCAGCGCGTGGGCGCAATCGGGCGACATCGGCGCCACGCAAACCGACCGGGGGCTGCAAGACGCTGCGAAGCCGATCGTGAGCGTGAGTGTAACGGTCGCGATGGCCTCGGGCGCCCGCGCATCGCATCGCACGTTGCTCATGCTGGCCGAGGACGCGTCCCACCATCCGTTTCAGATCTTGGATCGAGACAGATAGCGCCAACGTCAGCCCAAGCCATGTTCATGTCGGGGCGTCACTGTTGACGAAGGCAACAACTGACGTAACTATAGCAAGGCTAAACTCGCCACACATAACGTAGCGAGACCAACTTAAGGGAACGATCCAAGATGTCACACTCGTCTGTCAAACGACGGCTTCGCTTGCTGGCGGCAACGGCAATCGCATTGTCTATCGGGCTGCACGCGGCCCCGAGCTTCGCTGCACCGCCAGGCCTAGACTCCGATATCGACGCGTTGCTGGCAGCGACCGGCCGCCTGAGTTTCCCGCGCATCTCGACGGTCAAGATTCCAGGCAAACCGATCGTCTCGTTCGACTTTGGTTTCGTGGACCCAGTTCTGCCGGTCTACTACTTCGCCGACCGCACCAACGGCGGCGTGGACCTGATCGATACCGGCACGAACAGCTTCGTCACCCGGATCGCCGGCTTCTCCGGTGCCCCGCTCAACCCCGATGGCTCGCCCAATAACGCGCAATCCGGCCCCAACAGCGTGCAGCCGACGACGCCGGGCGAGATCTGGGCCACCAACGGTGACAGCACCGTCAAGGTGGTCGACTTGTTCCAGCACAAGATCATCGACAGCATCTCGACCGTCTTGCCCGGTCAGACCGCCTTGCAAGACCTGCGCACCGACGGACTGTCCTGGGACAAGGAGGATCAGATCATGATGATCCAGAACGGCGACTCGGAGCCGCCGTTCGTCACCTTCATCTCGACCAACCCGTCGGACCGGCGCGTGCTCGGCCACATCGTCTTCACCGCCGCGACCGATATCGAGGCGTCGGTCTATGATCGCGGAACCGGCATGTTCTACCTCAACATCGCCCAGATCGGCACCGATCCAAACGCCGGCGCGCTGTCCGTGATCAATCCGCGCACGCTCTCCGAGGTGAAGGAATACCCATTCACCGGCTGTAACGCAGCAGGCATCGCGCTCGCCCCCGGGCAAAAACTGCTGATCGGCTGTTCGCTGAACAACTATACGCCCATCGTCAATGCGCGCGACGGCAGCGTCATCGCCAGCATCCCCCAAGTCGGCGGGGCGGACCAAGTGGCCTATGCCAACGGCTTCTTCTATGACGCCGCGCGCACCAATTCGGCAGCGAACGGCGGCGCATCGCTAAGCGTGATCGACGCCATCACCAACAAGTTCGTGGTCAACGTACCCAGCAACGTCAGCGCCCACGTCGTCTCGGCCGACCCTCGCACCACCCACATCTTCGTGCCGACCGCCGCCATCCCCGGCGACCCGGATTGCGCGACAAGCTGCATCGAGGTCTTCGCGCCAAAGCTCGATGGATTTAGACATCCATTCCCATTGGAAGCCTTGCTCGCCGACACATTGGGCAAGTAGCCCAGCGAAGGATCTGCCTATCTCAATGGATAGGCAAATCCTAATCGGGCTAAATTAGCCAGTAGGATGGGTGAGCGAAGCGCTACCCATCATCCGTCCAGGCAGACAAGGCTGATCTCGGCGCGCGGGCGGCCGCTGCTTTCGAGTGGGCCATGGACCTGACTTGCGGAACTTCAGTCATGGCTGGATGTCGAATCCGTAGAAATGTGGACACTGGAGCAGATAATACCAACGGCAATGAACCTGCACCCGTCATCGCGAGCCGAAGGCGTGGCGATCCAGGGCCACGCACGCGGCATTTCCCCTGTGGCAGTGGATTGCTTCGTCGCAAGGGATTCTCGCAATGACAGCTTGGGACGAGTCAAAACCAAGTGCCGGTGGTATAACTCCAACATCGTAGTCGACGAGAGAGTCCAAACGCCTAAGATTTACAGCGCAACGAAACCGCTGGACTCGATCCACCATCCTCGACTCACGGCCACCCCTATCACGCCCCAACCACCATCCGCGTCGCCCCGCTCAGCTCCCCCAGCTTGGCCCCCGCCGCGACCCGGCGCTGCGTCTCCATCCCGCCCGCCTGCTTCTCGATCGCCCGCCGCGCCTCCGCTTCCGCCTCGCCCGGCGCCAGCACCACCACGCCGCTGTCGTCGCACAGCACCGCGTCCCCCGGCATCACCACCGCCCCGCCAATCGACACCGGATAGTTCAGCCGCCCGCCCAAATCATACAGCCGCGTCGTGATCGGCGCGAACCCGCGGCTCCACATCGGGAAGTCGGACGCTTCGATCTCCTCCAAATCCGTGCACGGCCCGTCCACCACGCCCGCCTTCGCCCCCGCCGCCTTCGCCGCCACCGTCACGCCGCCGCCCCAGCAGGCATGGCGGTCGTCCCCCAGCCGGTCCACCAGAAGGATGTCGCCCGGGCGCAGCAGGCCCAGCGCATGGTGCAGCAGCGTCGAGTCCGGCCCCGGGATCGCCAGCGTCACCGCCGTCCCCGCCACCCGCCGCCCGCGCAGCGCAGGCACGATCCGGCGGTCGCAAAACCCCCAGTGCCGCCAATGGCCGAGCGTTGCGGTTTCCACCTGCTCCAGCAACGCCACCACCTCGGCGCTGAGCGAGGGCGGCATGGCAGCGATCTCGTAGTGGGCCATGAAAAGCTCCTTCAGTCGGCCAGCGGCCGCTCCGGGTGCACGAACAGCCACAACACTGCGCCCGCCAGCCCCGACAGCGCCACCCCAAGCAGCGCGCCGGACCAGCCACCCGTCCAGGCCACCAGATACGCCGTCAGCACCGGGCCGGCCACGCCCGCCGCGTTGCCCCAGCCATTGGCCCAGCCCGACACCACGCCCGTCGATGCCCGCCCCAAATCCTGCGTCGCCGACCAGATCGACACCTGCGTCAGCCCCACCGCGCCCAGCGACACGCAGAGCAGCGTCATCATCAGCCCAATCTCCGGGATGCGGGAGGCGGCGATCAGGGCGCCCGCGCTGACGACGAAGCCCGCCACCGCCAACGGCACCCGCGCCGCCCAAACCGACCCGGTGCGCCGCAGGATCAGGTCAGACACCGCGCCGGTGACGAACACCATGACGAACAAGCTGACCCAGGGCAGCGAGGCATAGATGCCCATCGAGGCCAGGCTGAAATGCCGGACCCGCACCAGGTAGGTCGGCAGCCAGGTGCTGTAGAAACTCTGGATCAGCACGAGAAAGAAGTATTGCACGCCCACGGCCCAGAATTGCACCGAGCGCAGCCGGGCGGCAAACCCGCCGCCCCGCGCCTGCGGCTCCTCCGCCTGCCCGGCGGCGATCCCGCGCGCCTCCGCCGCGCTCATCAGCGGGTGGGCCGCCGGGTCGTCCCGGTAGCCGAGCCACCAGGCGACCCCGATCAGCACGCCGAGCACGCCGAAGCCGTAGAACGCCCAGCGCCAGCCGAAATGCAGGATGACGGCGGTGGTGATCGGCGCCGCCGCGATTGGGCCGAGATACAGCCCGCCAAGCAGGATCGAGTTGGCTTTCGAGCGCTCCGCCGTGGGAAACCAGCGCTTGAGCGCCAGCACCGAGCTCGGCCAGTCCGCCGATTGCCCAGCGCCGAGCAGCAGCCGCACGCCCACGAACGTGCCGAAGCCGGAGGCCAACGGCGTCGCCGCCGTCAGCACAGACCACAGCAGATTGGCCCAATACAGCATCCGCCGCGGCCCAAATCGCTGCGCCAGCCAGCCAGACGGCACCTGCAGCAGCGCATAGGTCCAGGAGAAGCTGGTCAGCAGATACGACATCTGCACCAGGCTCAGCCCGTATTCGGATTGGATGGTGGGGGCGGCGATCACCAGCGCGGTGCGGTCGAGCGACATGACGAAGGTGATCGGCCCCAACAGCAAGCCCGCCATCCACCACCGCACCCGGCCCGGGATGGCAGCGGCGGCCAGCTTCGGCGGTGTTGCAAGTTCGTGATCAGACATCGAGAACAAGCTTGCAGGCTGGCGGCGGCCTTGTCCACGTGGTAGCGGCGTCGCGCCCGAGTGATGGGTAGCGCTTCGCTGCGCCCATCCTGACGGCTACGGCTAACCCCAAAGCCGCTATCGTGAAGCAACAACGAAAAGACCGCCCCCATGACAATGACCAAACGCCTGCTGCTGGCCAGCGCGGCCGGGCTGCTGCTCGCTCGCGGCGCCTCCGCCCAAACCATGGTGCCGGAGCGCATCCGCGGCGTGATCGAAACCATCAGCGGCGACGCGCTCGGCATCAAGGACCGCGACGGCGACGACGTGACCGTGACGCTGGCCCCGAACGCGCGGGTGGTCGGCGCCAAGACGGCCACCATCAGCGACATCAAGCCCGGCAGCTACGTCGGCAGCGCCGCCGTGCCGCAACCGGACGGCACGCTCAAGGCACAAGAAGTGCACGTGTTTCCGCCGAGCATGGTGGGCGCCGGCGAGGGCTTCCGCCCGTTCGACCTCACCCCAGACAGCACCATGACCAACGGCACCGTCGACGGCCTCGTGGTGACCAACGGGCGCACCTTGACGGTGAAATACGGCGACGGCGAGAAGACCATCGTCGTGCCCGACAGCGTCCCCGTCGTGAGCCTAGAGCTGGCCAACCGCGCGGACGTCAAGGCCGGCGCGCATGTCGTCGTGTTCGCGATGCGCGCACCCGGCGGCGCGCTGACCGCCAACGCCATCACCGTGGGCTTGGACGGCGCCGTGCCGCCCATGTAACGTCAGCGTCGATCCAAAAGGCGAATCGGGTCGATCGCTCCTGGCCGCTCTGCTAAGCCTGCGGCCATGAACAAGGTCACCCCCATCCGCCCGGCGCCCCAAGCCGAGCCAGCGCCGATCGCGCCCGACAGCCCCGAGCGGTTCATCAACCGCGAGCTGTCGTGGCTCGACTTCAACCATCGCGTGGTGGAGGAAGCGCAGAACGCGCGCCACCCACTGCTCGAACGCCTGCGCTTCGTCTCCATCAGCGCCTCCAACCTCGACGAATTCTACTCCGTGCGCGTCGCCGGGCTGATCGGGCAGGCCAAGGCCGGCGTGACCTCGCTCTCCGCCGACGGCCGCACCCCGGCGCAGCAGCTCGTCGAAATCCAGGCCCGCGCCTTCGCCCTGATGCAGACGCAGCAATCCGTCTGGCTCGACCTGCGCCGCCTGCTGGCCGACGCCGGCATCGCCGTCTGCCAGCCCGACAGCCTCTCCGAGCCCGACCGCGAGTGGCTGGCGGCCTGGTTCATGGACCGCGTGTTCCCGATCCTCACCCCGATGGCGATCGACCCGGCGCATCCGTTCCCGTTCATCCCCAACATGGGCCTGGTGATGGTGCTCAAGCTCCATCGCGACGAGGACAACACGGCGATGAGCGCGCTCATCCCGATGCCGGCCCAGGTGGAGCGCTTCATCCGCCTGCCCGGCGGCAGCGACGCAGCGGGGCCCATCCGCTTCGTCGTGCTGGAAGACCTCGTGGTGCTCAACCTGCACACCCTGTTCCCCGGCTTCGACGTGGTCGGCCGCGGCATGTTCCGCCTCATCCGCGACACCGGCGTCGAGTTCGAGGAAGAGGCGGAAGACCTGGTCCGCTCCTACGAAACCGCGCTCAAGCGCCGCCGCCGCGGCATCCCGATCCACCTCTCGGTGGACAGCGCCATGCCGGAGGACCTGCGCGCCCTGGTGGTCGACGAGCTGGGCGTGGACGACCACATCATCCCGGGCGAGGAAGTGCTGGTCGAAGCCGGCATCCTGGGCGCCGCCGACCTCAAGCAGCTCATCGTCGACAACCGCCCCGACCTGCTGTTCCCGCCCTACACGCCGCGCTTCCCCGAGCGCATCAGGGACTTCGCCGGCGACTGTTTCGCCGCCATCCGCGCCAAGGACATCGTCGTCCACCACCCGTTCGAGAGCTTCGACGTGGTGGTGCAGTTCCTCCGCCAGGCCGCCGCCGACCCCAGCGTGGTCGCGGTGAAGCAGACGCTGTACCGCACCAGCCGCGACAGCCCGATCGTCAAGGCGCTGATCGAGGCGGCGGAGGCCGGCAAGTCCGTCACCGCGATGATCGAGCTGCGCGCCCGCTTCGACGAGGAGGCCAACATCCGCCTCGCCCGCTCCATGGAGGCCGCCGGCGTGCAGGTGGTGTACGGCTTCCGCGAGCTGAAAACCCACGCCAAGCTCAGCCTGGTGGTGCGGCGCGAGGGCGGCGGCATGCGCTCCTACGCCCATTTCGGCACCGGCAACTACCACCCGATCACCGCCCGCATCTACACCGATCTGTCGTTCTTCACCTGCGACCCCGACCTCACGCGCGATTCCGCCCGGCTGTTCAACTACATGACCGGCTATGCCCGCCCCGAGCGCATGGACAGCCTGGCGTTCAGCCCGCTCACCATCCGCAGCCACCTGATGGCGCTGATGGAGGGTGAGATCGAGCACGCCCGCGCCGGCCGCCCCGCCGCCATCTGGCTCAAGATGAACTCGATGGTGGACGACCAGCTGATCGACAAGCTCTACGAATGCTCGCAAGCCGGCGTGAAGGTGATGTGCATCATCCGCGGCATCTGCTGCCTGCGCCCCGGCGTGCCGGGCCTGAGCGAGACCATCCGGGTGAAATCCATCGTCGGGCGGTTCCTCGAGCACAACCGCATCTTCTGCTTCGGCAACGGCCACAAGCTGCCCTCGCGCCACGCTTTGGTGTTCATCTCCAGCGCCGACTGGATGGCCCGCAACATGGAGTGGCGGGTCGAGAGCATGGTGCCGATCCACAACCCGACCGTGCACGCCCAGGTGCTGGACCAGATCATGGTGGTGAACCTGAAGGACACGCTGCAATCCTGGGAGCTGAACGCCAGCGGCGCCTGGCACCGGGTCGCGTCGCATGGCAAGGCGGTGTCGGCGCATGACTACTTCATGACCAACCCCTCGCTGTCCGGCCGCGGCTCGGCGCTGCACGGCCCCGTGGTGCCGGTGGGCGCACCCTCCAGCCGCATGCCGACGGGAACGCCCGTGAACATGGCAGTGAGCGCCCCACCGCATCGCCGGCAAGACCGCGTGAGCCAGGATTGACCATGCCGGGCGACCCGGCGCACTGGGCCAGCGCGCCCCGGAGCGCCATCGTCGATCTCGGCTCCAACTCCGTGCGCCTGGTGGTGTTCGAGGGCGTCGGCCGCACCCCCGTCGCCATCTTCAACGAGCGCGCCGTGCTGCGCCTCGGCCGCGGCCTGGAGACCACCGGGCGGCTGAACGAGGAGGGCGTCGCCAACGCCTTGATCGTCATGCACCGCTACGCCGCCATCGCCCACGCCATGCGCGCCGACCCGCTCGAGGTGCTCGCCACCGCCGCGGTGCGGGACGCCGCCAATGGCCCGGCGTTCGTCGCCTCGCTGCGCCAGCGCATGCCCGGCGCCGCCATCCGCATCCTGACCGGGGAGGAGGAGGCGCAGCTTGCCGCGGCGGGCGTGCTGTGCGGCATCCCACAGGCCAGCGGCCTCCTGGCCGATATCGGCGGCGGCTCGCTCGAGGTGGTGCGCCTGTCTTCGGGCCAGGCCACCGTGTCGCGCACCTTGCCGCTGGGCGTGATCCGCCTGGCCGACCGCGCCGAGGCCGACCTGGTGCGCGCCCGCGCCATCGCCGAGGCCGACCTCGCCACCGTGCCCTGGCTGTTCGAGGCCCCGGCGCGCGACCTCTATCTCGTGGGCGGCGCCTGGCGCTCGCTGGCCCGCATCCACATGGCGCAAACCGGCTACCCGCTCGCCATCGTACACCATTACACCATCGACCGCGACGAGGCGCGCGACCTCACCGGCGTGATCGGCTCGGCCAGCCGGCGCGTGCTGGAGAAGCTGCCGGGAGCGCCGCGGCGCCGGCTGGACGACCTGCCGTATGCCGCCATCGTGCTCCGCCGCCTGCTGCGGGCGACCGCGCCGCGCCGGGTCGTGTTCAGCGCCAACGGCATCCGCGAGGGCTGGTATATGTCCCGGCTGCCCGCTGGCACGGCCGAGCAGGACCCGGTGCTGGCCGCCAGCCAGGACCTGGGCGCCCAGCACGGCCGCGACCCGGCGATGCCCGCGGCCCTCGCCGCCTGGACCGCGGCTTTGTTCCCCGCGGCAAGCTGGGACGCCGCCCGCCTGCGCCAAGCCGCCTGCCTGTTGTCCGATGTCGGCAGCCACGACCACCCGGAATACCGCGCCGAGATGAGCTTCCTGCGCATCCTGCGCCAACCCGGCATCGCGCTGGACCACCATGGCCGCGCCTTCCTGGCCCTCGCGGTGGCCGTGCGCTACGAGGCCGAGCCCGCGATGCCGTTCCTGCAGTCGGCCTACCAGTTGCTCGACCCCGAGGCAGCCGCGCGCGCGGAGTGCCTCGGCCATGCGATGCGGCTGGCCTACACGCTGTCGGCCGGCACCCCGGATTTGCTGGCGGACACGGCCCTGCGCGTCGAGCCCGGCCGCCTGCTGCTGACCTTGGCCGAGGGTGGCGGCGCGTTCCAGGGCGAGGGGGTCGCCCGCCGGCTCGAGCGGCTGGCGACGGCGTTGGGGCTGACTGCGGAAGTCGAGACGATGGCCAACAGGGTGACGCTTGACGTGTGAGCGCATGCTCTCCCTCTCCCGTTCTTCACGGGAGAGGGAGGCTTCAACCTCAGTGCGAAAAGATATCCGGCGCCTCATAACCCAGCGCGTCCAACCGCGTCCGCGCCGGCAGGAACGCAAAGCACGCCTCGGCCAGCTCGAGCCGGCCTTCCCGTCGCAACAGCGCCTCGAGCTTGGCCCACAGCGCGTGCAGATACAGCACGTCGGACGCAGCGTAGGCGAGCTGCTCCGGCGTCAGCGCCACCGCGCCCCAATCGGACGTCTGCTGCTGCTTGCTGATCTCCACGCCCAGCAGCTCGCGGCACAAATCGCGCAGGCCATGCCGGTCGGTGAAGGTGCGCACCAGCTTGGCGGCAATCTTGGTGCAGCGCACCGGCGCCACCGTGATCCCCAGCGTGTACTGCAAGATGCCGACGTCGAAGCGCGCGAAGTGCATCAGCTTGAGCACCGCCGGGTCGGACAGCAGGCGCTTGAGGTTGGGGCAGTCCGCCCCGGTGCCGCCCAGCGACGGCGGCACGATCTGCACCAGATGGGCCACGCCGTCGCCGGCCGAGAGCTGCACCAGGCAAAGCCGGTCGCGGTGCCAGTTCAGCCCCATCGTCTCCGTGTCCACCGCCACCGCCGGGCCGAAATCGACGCCCAATGGCAAATCCCCCTGGTGCAGGTGGATCGTGCCGTTGGGGGCAAACTGGGTGGTGCTCACATTCACTCCGCCGTGGTGCCCAGGAAAAGACTCGAACTTTCACGTCCTTGCGGACACAGGTACCTGAAACCTGCGCGTCTACCAATTCCGCCACCTGGGCATGCACTCGGCGTGCGGTGGAGCGGCGACATAGCGGGCCGGCCCCATGCCGTCAATGGCGCACCGGCCACGCTGCGACGCTTGAGCCCGGCGGCGGCGCCACATATGCAGGGGGCCGCAACAAACAAAGGCTTGGACATGGTGCAGGAAAAAGTAGCGGCCGTGTTTGGCGGCTCGGGCTTTCTGGGCCGCTACGTGGTCAAGCGCCTGGCTGCGGCCGGCTACGTCACGCGCGTGGTGGGCCGCAATCCGGTTGGGGCCGGCAATCTTCGGCCGATGGGGCGAGTCGGGCAGATCGTGCCTCTGTATGCCTCGCTGGCGCATGACGCGACCATCGCCCGTGCCGTCGAAGGCGCCGAACTGGTGGTGAACCTGATCGGCATCCTGGCCGAGCCCCGCCGCGGGGACTTCACCCGCATCCAGGCCGAGGGCGCCGGGCGCATCGCCACCGCCGCGGCCGCCGCCGGCGCCGCCCGCATGGTGCAGGTGTCCGCCATCGGCGCCGACCGCGCCAGCCCGAGCGTCTACGCCCGCACCAAGGCCGAGGGCGAAGCGGCGGTGCAGGCGGCCATGCCCCAGGCCACCATCTTGCGCCCCTCGCTGGTGTTCGGCGCCGAAGACCAGTTCTTCAACCGCTTCGCCGCCCTGGCCCAATACCTGCCGTTCATGCCGGTGATCAGCGGCGACACCAAGATGCAGCCGGTCTACGTGGGCGACGTGGCGGACGCCGTGCTGCTCGGCCTCACCGAGCCCGGGACGGCCGGCAAGACCTACGAGCTCGGCGGCCCCAAGGTCTGGACCTTCCGAGACATCCTCGCCTTCATCCTGCGCCAGACGCACCGGCAGCGCCGGCTGGTGGAGATCCCGATGGGCTTGGCGCGGCTGCAGGCGAGCGTCGCCGAGAAGCTCCCCACCAAGCCGTTCACCCGCGACCAGCTCCTGCTGCTGACCAGGGACAATGTGGTGGCGCCGGGCATGCCGGGCTTGCCGGAACTCGGCATTGCGCCGACGCCGGTCGAACTGGTGGTGCCGGAATACCTCACGCGGTTTCGGCCCGGCGGTGGCAAACTGGAACGCCTTCCAGCCTAAAGGTCCGAATCGGACCTATAATCCGGCAGTTCAGCCCCGTTGATTGGAGACGCTGAGCTTTTCTCCAATTATCGGGGCAGGGGGGCTGTCCTATCCGCGTGTTTCCTCCTGTTCACGCTCGGTTCCCAGCCGTATATCGCGCCAACGGGTGCAGCCAAGGGGGATCGCGCCCGAGGGGAATCGTGCCCAAGGAGACGAGACATGGCCGACCGCATGCTCCAATTCGTCCGCCTGCATCAGCAGACGCCGGAAAAGCGCGCCGTCGCCGAGCGCCGGGAGGACTTCGCCGAAATCTACCGCCGCTTCGACCAGGGCGCAGCAGCGGCGCAGGCCAGCCGCTGCAGCCAGTGCGGCATTCCGTTCTGCTCGGTGCATTGCCCACTGTCCAACAACATCCCCGATTGGCTGAAGCTCTGCGCCGAGGGGCGGATGGAGGAGGCCTACGAGGTCAGCTCCGCCACCAACAACTTCCCCGAGATCTGCGGCCGCATCTGCCCGCAGGACCGGCTGTGCGAGGGCAACTGCGTCATCGAGAAGGGGTTCGAGAGCGTCACCATCGGCGCGGTCGAGCGCCACATCACCGACACCGCCTTCGCCCAAGGCTGGATCCAGCCGCTGCGCCCGCGCGAGGAGCGGCTGCAATCGGTCGGCATCATCGGCGCCGGGCCGGGCGGCTTGGCGGCGGCGGAAATGCTGCGCGCACGCGGCTACCAGGTCCATGTCTATGACCGCTACGACCGTGCCGGCGGCCTGATGATCTACGGCATCCCGGGCTTCAAGCTCGAGAAGGAGATCGTGCTGCGCCGCTGGAAGCTGCTCGAGGACGGCGGCATCCGCTTCCACCTGGGCGCCGGCGTGGGCGAGGGGCTCGAGTTCGCCGACCTGCAGGCCCGCCATGACGCGCTGCTGGTCGCCACCGGCGTCTACAAGGCGCGCGAGATCGGCGGCCCCGGCGCGGGCTTGGCCGGCATCGTGCCCGCGCTCGACTTCCTGACCGCCTCCAACCGCCACGGCCTGGGCGACGACGTGCCCGCCTTCACCAGCGGCAAGCTCGACGCGGCCGGCAAGCAGGTGGTGGTGATCGGCGGCGGCGACACCGCGATGGACTGCGTGCGCACCGCGGTGCGGCAGGGCGCCACCGCGGTGAAGTGCCTCTACCGCCGCGACCAGGCCAACATGCCCGGCTCGATGCGCGAGGTGAAGAACGCGCAGGAGGAGGGCGTGGAGTTCGTCTGGCTCTCCGCCCCGGACGCCTTCTTGGGCGACGAGCACGTGACCGGCGTGTTGGTGGGCCGCATGCGGCTGGGCATGCCGGACGCTTCCGGCCGCCGCTCGGTGGAGCCCTCCGGCGAGCGGTTCACGCTCGAGGCCGACCTGGTGATCAAGGCGCTGGGCTTCGACCCGGAGGAGCTGCCGCGGCTGTGGGGCGTGCCGGGGTTGGAGGTGAGCCGCTGGGGCACCTTGGCGGTGGACCACCGCACCCAGATGACCAACCTGCCCGGCGTATTCGGCGCCGGCGACATCGTCCGCGGCGCGAGCCTGGTGGTGTGGGCGATCAAGGACGGCCGCGACGCCGCCGCGCAGATGCACGAGTGGCTGCAGGCGCAAACCATGGCGATCGCGGCGGAGTAGCCTGCCAGAAGCAGTCAAAAGCCCTCTCCCCCTGGGAGAGGGTTGGGTGAGGGGGCCACGCACTCAGCCGCCGTGGGTCGGCCCCTCACCCTGACCCTCTCCCAGAGGGAGAGGGCAATCGAATAGACGGGAGCTTGCCATGGACGACATCGCCGACTGGAACGCCAACGCCGCCCTCCTGCGCGACACCTACCGCCCGGCCGACGAGCATGACGCTTGCGGCGTCGGCCTGGTCGCCTCGCTCGACGGCACCGCGCGGCGCGACGTGGTGCAGGCCGGCATCGATGCCCTCAAAGCCGTCTGGCACCGCGGCGCCGTAGACGCCGACGGCAAGACCGGCGACGGCGCCGGCATCCATGTCGAAATCCCGCAGAACTTCTTCGCCGACTACATCCAGCGCGGCAGCAGCGCCACGCCCGACGAGCGCATCGCCGTGGGCATGGTGTTCCTGCCCAAGACCGACCTCGCCGCCCAGGAACGCTGCCGCACCATCGTCGAACTCGAAATCCTGAACTTCGGCCACACCATCTACGGCTGGCGCCAGGTCCCGATCGACGTGCGCTTCATCGGCGAGAAAGCCAACGCCACCCGCCCCGAGATCGAGCAGATCATCGTGCGCAACGGCAACGGCGCCGACGAAGCCACCTTCGAGCGCGACCTCTACATCATCCGCCGCCGCATCGAGAAAGCCGCCATCGCCGCCCAAGTGGCAGACCTCTACGTCTGCTCGCTGTCCTGCCGCTCGATCATCTACAAAGGCATGTTCCTGGCGGCGAACCTCACCGACTTCTACCCCGACCTGCTGGACGAGCGCTTCGTCAGCCGCTTCGCCATCTATCACCAGCGCTACTCCACCAACACCTTCCCCACCTGGCGGCTGGCGCAGCCGTTCCGCATGCTGGCGCATAACGGCGAGATCAACACGCTGTCCGGCAACATCAACTGGATGAAGAGCCACGAAACCCGGCTCTCCGACCCGGCGCTCAACCCGTATATCGAAGACGTCAAGCCCGTCATCCAGGCCGGCAGCAGCGACACCGCCGCACTCGACAGCGCGTTCGAACTGCTGGTGCGCGCCGGGCGGGACGCGCCGATGGCCAAGGCACTGCTGATCCCCGCCTCGGTCAGCGTGGACGCCACCATGAAGCAGTCCCACAAGGACATGTTCCTGTACTGCAGCGCCATCATGGAGCCGTGGGACGGCCCGGCGGCCCTCGCCGCCACCGACGGCCGCTGGGTGCTCGCCGGGCTTGACCGCAACGGCCTGCGCCCGTTGCGCTACACCCTCACCCATACCGGGCTGCTGGTGGTGGGCTCCGAGTCCGGCATGGTGAAGTTCGACGAGCGCGACATCCGCGCCAAGGGCCGCGTCGGCCCGGGGCAATCCATCGCGGTGGACCTGCAGAGCGGCGAATTCCTCGGCGACGAGGAGGTAAAGGACATGCTGGCCACCCGGCACGACTATGCCGCCTGGGTCCGCCGCATCACCTCGATCGACAAGATCATCAAGACCGACTGCCCCGAGCCCAGCCTGCTCGAGGGCGAGGCGCTGCGCCGCCGCCAATTGGCCATGGGCATGACGCTCGAGGAATTGGAACTCATCCTGCACCCAATGGTGGAGGACGCGGCCGAGGCGGTCGGCTCGATGGGGGACGACACGCCGATTGCCGTGCTGTCGGAGAAATATCGCGGCCTGCACCACTATTTCCGCCAGGCGTTCAGCCAGGTGACCAACCCGCCGATCGACAGCCTGCGCGAGACCCGGGTGATGTCGCTGAAGACCCGGCTGGGCAACCTCGGCAACGTGCTCGAGGCCGCCGAGCAGCTCGACCTGCTGCAGCTCGAGAGCCCGGTGCTGTCCAACGCCGAGTTCGCCGCCATGCAGGGCTACATGGGCCGCAATGCCTGCGTGATCGACTGCACCGTGCCCGTGGTGGACGGCGCGCTGGACCTGCGCGGCGGCATCGAGCGCATCCGGCGCGAGGCGGAGGAGGGGGTTCGCGCCGGCTGCACCCACATCATCGCCACCGACGAGAACGCCGGGCCGGAGCGCGCCGGCATGCCGATGATCCTGGCCACCGCCGCGCTCCACACCCACCTGGTGCGCTCCAGCTTGCGCACCTTCACCAGCCTGAACGTGCGCTCGGCCGAGTGCGTCGACGTGCACTGCTTCGCCGTGCTGATCGGCGTGGGCGCCACCACGATCAACGCCTACCTGGCGCAGGAAAGCATCCTGGACCGCCAACGCCGCGGGCTGTTCGGCAGCATGATGCCCGGCGACGCGGTGCGGCGCTACAAGAAGGCAGTCGACAAGGGGCTGCTGAAGGTGATGTCCAAGATGGGCATCTCGGTGATCTCCTCCTATCGCGGCGGCTACAATTTCGAGGCGATCGGCCTGTCGCGCGCGCTGGTGGCGGAGTTCTTCCCCGGCATGCAGTCGCGCATCAGCGGCATCGGCGTGCCCGGCATCGCGCGAAACGTGCTGGCCCTGCACAAAAACGCCTGGGACCGCGACGCGCTCGCCCTGCCGGTGGGCGGGCTCTACAAGTTCCGCCGCCGCGGCGAGACGCACGCCTTCGAGGGCAGCCTGATCCACACGCTGCAGACCGCCGTCGCCAATGACAGCTTCCAGACCTACATGCGCTACAGCGAGGCGGTGCGCCGCCAGCCCCCCGTGGCCCTGCGCGACCTGCTCGACTTCACCGAGGGACACACGGCGATCCCGGTGGACGAGGTCGAGAGCATCACCGAGATCCGCAAGCACCTGCTGGCGCCGGGCATCTCCTTGGGCGCGCTCAGCCCGGAGGCGCACGAGACGCTCGCCATCGCCATGAACCGCATCGGCGCGCGGTCCGACAGCGGCGAGGGCGGCGAGGATAGCTCCCGCTACAAGCCGCGCAAGAACGGCGACAACGCCAATTCCGCCATCAAGCAGATCTCGTCGGGCCGTTTCGGCGTCACCGCCGAGTATCTGAACGCATGCTCCGAGATCGAGATCAAGGTCGCCCAAGGCGCCAAGCCGGGCGAGGGCGGGCAGCTCCCCGGCTTCAAGGTGACCGAGCTGATCGCCAAGCTGCGGCACTCGACGCCGGGCGTGACCCTGATCAGCCCGCCGCCGCACCACGACATCTACTCCATCGAGGACCTGGCCCAGCTCATCTACGACCTCAAGCAGATCAACCCGGAGGCGTTCGTCTGCGTGAAGCTGGTGGCGCGCTCCGGCATCGGCACCATCGCCGCCGGCGTGGCCAAGGCGAAGGCGGACGCGATCCTGATCTCGGGCCATTCCGGCGGCACCGGGGCGGCGCCGCAAACCAGCGTGAAATACGCCGGCGCACCGTGGGAAATGGGCCTCACCGAGGCGCATCAGGTGCTGATGCTGAACCGTCTGCGCCACCGCGTCCGCCTGCGCACCGATGGCGGCATCAAGACCGGGCGCGACGTGGTGATCGCCGCCATGCTGGGCGCCGAGGAGTTCGGCATCGGCACCGCGAGCCTGGTCGCGATGGGCTGCATCATGGTGCGCCAGTGCCATAGCAACACCTGCCCGGTCGGCGTCTGCAGCCAGGATCCGGTGCTGCGCGCCAAGTTCGACGGCACGCCGGAGAAGGTCATCAACCTGTTCTCCTTCGTGGCCGAAGAGGTGCGCAACATCCTGGCGACCCTGGGCGTGAAGCGGCTGCGCGACGTGATCGGGCGCACCGAGTATCTGCGCCAGGTCAGCCGCGGCGCCGAGTGGCTCGACGACCTCGACCTCAACCCGCTGCTGGTGCAGGCCGACCCCGGGCCGCATGCGCGCTACTGCACCGAGGGGCGCAACGAGGTTCCGGAAACGCTCGACGCGGAGATGATCGCCGACGCCGCGCCGCTGTTCGAGCGCGGCGAGAAGATGCAGTTGCAATACAACATCCGCAACACGCACCGCGCCATCGGCACCAAGCTGTCCTCGCGCATCACCCGCCAATTCGGCATGGCGTCGCTGCAGCCGGGCCACATCACGGTGCGGCTGCGCGGCTCGGCCGGGCAGTCGCTGGGCGCGTTCGCGGTGCAGGGGCTGAAGCTCGAAGTTCTGGGCGACGCCAACGACTACGTCGGCAAGGGATTGTCGGGTGCGACCATCGTGGTGCGCCCGGCGCCGTCCTCCGCGCTGATCAGCCAGCACAACACCATCATCGGCAACACGGTGCTGTATGGCGCCACCGCCGGGCAACTGTTCGCGGCCGGGCAGGCGGGCGAGCGCTTCGCCGTGCGCAACTCGGGGGCGGACGCGGTGATCGAGGGCTGCGGCTCCAATTGCTGCGAGTACATGACGGGCGGCCGGGTGGTGATCCTGGGCGGCGTGGGGGACAATTTCGGCGCTGGGTTCACGGGGGGCATGGCGTTCGTCTACGACCCGGCGGACCAGTTCGCCGCCCGCACCAACCCCGAGACCATCGAGTGGCAACGCGTCGCGCATCCGCACTGGGAAGGCGTGTTGCGCGGCCTGGTGGAAGCGCATGTGCACGAGACCACCAGCCGCTATGCCGCCGGATTGCTGCACAACTGGCCCGAAACGCTAGGGCAATTCTGGCAGGTGGTGCCGAAAGGGTTCGCGAAATACCTGGAGGCGCCACTGACCCTGGAGGCAGAGGAGAAGCGGGCCTAACACTCGCCCGCCCAGCACCAAGAAGCCCTCTCCCTCTGGGAGAGGGTTGGGTGAGGGTGAGGGGCCACGCACAATCGTCCGGACCGTCGGCCCCCTTACGCCGACCCTCTCTCAGCGGGAGAGGGAGAAGATAGCTGCTCGCCTGATTTGGCGCGGCACGGCGCGGGTGCCATAACCGCCGAGTCATGCGCCTGCTCTACCACCTGCCGCTCTCGCCCTACGCCCGCAAGGTCCGCCTGGCTTTGGCCGAAAAGCGCCTGGCGTTCGAGCTGCGGCTGGAAAAGCCATGGGACCGCCGACCGGCCTATCTCGAGCTCAACCCCTCCGGCTCGATCCCCACCCTGGTGGAGGAAAACGGGCTTGCGGTGCCCGACTCCTGGGTGATCTGCGAGTATCTCGACGAGGCCTACCCGGACACCCCCCTGCTCGGCCACACCCTCGCCGAGCGGGTGGAGATCCGCCGCCTGGTGGCCTGGCTGGACGGCAAGTTCGCCCAGGAAGTGACCCGGCATCTCTATGGCGAGAAGGTCATCAAGCGGCTCTCCGGCGGCGGCCACCCGGACGCGGCGTCGCTGCGCGTGGGCTTCCTGAACCTCAAGAACCACCTGGCCTATATCGGCTGGCTGGCCGAGACGCGGAAATGGCTCGGCGGCAACGCGCTCTCGCTCGCGGACCTCGCGGCCGCCGGGCATCTCTGCACGCTGGATTTCCTGGGCGACGTGGACTGGAACGCCGTGCCCGCCGCGCGCGACTGGTATGCGCGGATGAAGTCCCGCCCGTCGTTCCGCCCCCTGCTGGCGGACCGCATGCTGGGCATGAGCCCACCACCGCACTACGCAGATCTGGACTTCTAACTCTCCCTATCCCTCTGGAAAGGGTCGGCTTCAGCCCACCAAAGCGTCGAGATCAACGCGCGCTGGTATGAGCTGGTCACGGTCTAGGTAAAGAACTTCGCGAGCGCGAACCCCGCAGCCAGCAAAGCCCCACCTGCCGTCATGCCAGAAATCATGAGCGTGTACGGAGCAAGCCTTATCTCTTGGCGCTTACGGTCGTGGTTGGCGAGCATCTGGTCTATGTGGGCTAGCTTCTCTTGCAGGTCCACGTCTGTCATGACCGTCACTCCGAGGTTCTGCGCTGGCTATCGAGCGGATGCCATCGTGGCAATCATGCACTCAGAGGCCGACTAACTCTCCAGCATCCGCTTCACCGCGGCGCACATGTCGGACGGGGAATAGGGCTTGGCCAAATACATGTTGCGCGTGCCCGCCACTTGGCCGTCCGCCGTGTCGGGCGCGCCGGTCATGAAGATCACCGGGAGATCCGGACGCAGCTCGCGGGCGCGGCGGGCCACGGCGTGACCATCCATCCCGCCCGGCATCTGGATGTCGGTCAACAGCAGCGAAATCGCCGGGTCGCCCGCGACCAGCGCCAACGCGTCGGACCCGTTCTCCGACTCGAGCACATCGTAGCCCTCATCCATCAACACCTCCAGCAAGGTCAGCCGGATGAGGAATTCGTCCTCGACGATCAGAACCTTGGGACGGAGCGACGGCACCGTCTCGGCAGGGGAAACTATGTGTCCAGACATCGGCCCCCTAACGCCTCCTGCCCGCGTCCGTTGCGCATCCGGAGTATGGCTCGCCCATCATGCACAAGGCTGACCGCCAGTAAATCACTGGTTTGTGACGAAACGCGAAGCTCGTCACGCCTGGGGTGCGCCGGGTCAGATTTCCACGATGCGGCCGATCTCGACCACGCCGCTGCGGGGCAGGCGAACGAAGCTGCCGACGCTCGGCACGTTGCGCAGCATGAAGGCGTAAAGCCGCTCCTGCCAAACCGGCAGCGCCGGGCCGGCAGCGCGATGCGTGACCGACTCATGCCCGACATAGTACGTCACGTCCTCCATCGGCTGCGTGCAGCCATGGGCCCGCCCCGCCTCCAGCAGCGAGGGGATGTCGGGCCGTTCCATGAAGCCGTAATGCGCCACCAGCCGCCAGAAATCCGGCGCCAGCTCCGTCAGCTCGACCCGGTGCGCCGCATCCACATAGGGCACGGCGCGGGTCAGGCAGGTCACCGCGATCACGTGCTGGTGCAGCGCCCGGTTGTGCTTGACATGCCAGACCATCACCGGCGGCGTGTCCTTGGTCGTCCGCGTCAGGAACACCGCCGTGCCCGGCACCCGCGGCACGCCACGCGCGGTGATCTGCTGCAGGAACTGCTCGATCGGGATCAGCCGCTCCTGCAGGGCCGCCGCAACGGCCACGTTGCCCCGGTGCCACACATCCATCACGCCCCAGACCAGCGCCGCCAGCAGCAGCGGCACCCAACCGCCCTCCAAAATCTTCAGGCTGTTGGACGCGACGAAGCACACATCCACCACGAAGAAGAACCCGGCCACCGCCCCCGCCAGCGGCAGGCTCCACTTCCAGATTTCCCGCATGGCGATGAACAGCAGCAGCGTCGTCAGCATCATGGTGAGCGACACCGCGATACCGTAGGCCGCCGCCAAGTTGTCGGACTTGCGGAACGCCAGCGCCAGCCCGACGGTGACGATCATCAGCAGCCAATTCACCACGCCGACATAGATCTGGCCGTAGCCGTGGCGCGACGTCTGGGTGATGCGCAGCCGGGGGAACCAGCCGAGCTGGATGGCCTGCCGGGTCATCGAGAACGCCCCGGTGATGATGGCCTGGCTGGCGATGATGGTGGCCACGGTCGCCAGCAGGATCAGCGGGATCAGCAGCGGCGGCGGGCAGAGCTGGTAGAAGATATTGTCCGCGATCGGGCCGCCGGCGAGCAGCAGCCCGGTCTGCCCGGCGTAGTTCAGCACCAGCGCCGGGAACACCAGGCCGAACCACGCCACCCGGATCGGCTTGGCGCCGACATGGCCCATATCGGCGTACAGCGCCTCCGCCCCGGTGACGCAGAGGAACACGCCCCCCAGCAGCAGGAAGCCGGTGCTCCCGCCCGACAGCAGCGCGTGGATGGCGTAGCGCGGGTCGAGCCCGGCGAGCACGGCCGGATGCAGCGCGATGCCGTAGATCCCGAGCGCGGCGATGACGATGAACCACAGCGTCATCACCGGGCCGAACAGCGAGCCGATGCGGGCGGTGCCGAGCGGCTGGATGGCGAACAGCACCAGCAGCACCACCACCGTCATCGGCAGCACGTATTGCGTGATGCTGGGGGCGGCGAGCTCCAAGCCCTCGAGCGCGGAGAGCACCGAAATGGCCGGCGTGATCGCGCCGTCGCCATAGATCAGCGCCGCGCCGAACAGCCCCACCGCCACGATCAACGGCCGCTTGGCGTGTTTGACGCCCAGCAGCGACATCAGCGCCAGGATGCCGCCCTCGCCGTCGTTGTCGACCCGCATGACGCAGACGACGTATTTCAGGCAGGTGACGATGATGAGCGTCCAGACCAGCAGCGAGAGCAGGCCGAGCGCCAAGCGCGGGTCCGGATGGCCGCCGGCGAGCGACACCACGGTTTTCAGCGTGTAGAGCGGGCTGGTGCCGATGTCGCCGAACACGATGCCGAGCGCGGTGAGCGCCAGCGCGGCGGAGAAGCCCCCCGTGCCCGGGCGGGCCGCCTCGGGAGCCGGCGGCACACGCGTCGCGATGTCTGCCGCTGGCTGGCTGGTGTCCATGGTAGCCTCTTGCTGGGGAGTCGGTGGCGTTCCACCCCTAGCCACCGGTCCGCTCCGAACGCAAGGCGAACGTTGGTGTCACGCCCGGCGTTTGCGTGGCTCCGCCCTGCCGACGCGGCCCGCGGCCACGGTTCACCCGTGACACGCCCCCGTTCCACCCTATTTGCCGTGCATGTCCACATTGACAGTCTGGTTCGACGGCGGTTGCCCGCTCTGCCGCCGCGAAATCGCTTTCATGCGCCGGCTGGACCGCCGCGGCGCGATCGACTTCGTGGACGTGGCGGCTCCCCATGCGGCCCCGTCTTGCCCGGTGGATCGCGCCGCCTTGCTCGCCCGCTTCCATGCCCGCGAGGGAGGCCAGGTGGTGTCGGGTGCGGCGGCATTTGCGGCGATGTGGCGCGCCGTCCCGCTGTTGCGGCCGCTCGGCGTGGCTGCGCGCAACCCGCGCGTGCTGGCGCTGCTCGAGCGGCTCTACCGGCGTTTCCTGCGCGTGCGTCCCCGGTTGCAGCGCTTGGCCCGGCAGATGGAGCGCTGATGTCCAAGCTCCCCGCCAGCCGCGCCGAGGCCTTGCGGCTGCTGGCAGCGTTTCTGCCCCGCGCCGGCCGCGACTACGCCGCCACCCGCAACGCCGACCCGGGCCCCGACGAGCGCACCAACGTTTCCAACCTGTCTCCCTACCTGCGCTACCGGATGATCACGGAGCGGCAAGTGATCGAGGCGGTGCGCGAGCGGCATAGCGCCTCTGCCGCCGCCAAGTTCGTGGCGGAAGTGGGCTGGCGCACCTACTGGAAGGGGTGGCTGGAACTGCGGCCGGAGGCATGGTCGCGCTTCCTGGCCGAGTGCCACGCCGCCCGCACCGGCCCGGCGTCGCTGCTCCGCGCCGTGCAGCAAGCCGAGGCTGGGGCGACCGGCATCGAAGGGTTCGACGACTGGGCGCGCGAGCTCACGACGATGGGCTACCTGCACAACCACGCCCGGATGTGGTTCGCCTCCATCTGGGTGTTCACCCTGCGCCTGCCCTGGACGCTGGGCGCGGACTTCTTCCTGCGCCACCTGATCGATGCCGACCCGGCGTCCAACACGCTGTCGTGGCGGTGGGTGGCGGGGCTGCAAACGCCCGGCAAGACCTACTTGGCGACCGCTGACAACATCGCCCGCTACACTGGCGGCCGCTTCCGTCCAAGCGGCTTGGCCACCCGGGCCGAGGCGCTCAGCGAGCCCAAGCTGCCCGGCCCGCGCCCGCTGCCGCCCGCGCCCCCGCCGGACCTGTCGCAGCCGGCTTTGCTGCTGCTGCATGCGGAGGACCTGTCGCCGGAAACCCTGCTGCCGCCCACCGCCGCCATCCGCAGCGCTGTGCTGCTGCCCGCGGCGGCGGATTGGCCTTGGGGCGACAAGGCCGGCGCGTTTGTGGCGGACGCGCTGGCCGACTGCGCCGCCCGCACCGCGCGGCATTTCGGTTGCCACACGCGCTTGACCGAGCCCGCCGCGGTTGCCGCCGCCGCGCGCGAGGCGGGAGTGAGCCTGGTCCTCACGCCCTACGCCCCGGTGGGCCCGGTGGCGGACGCGCTGGGCCGCCTGGGAACCGAGCTGGCCGGTGAAGGGATTGCGCTGCAAGCGGTCAGGCGGCGCTGGGACCAGCACCTTTGGCCCCGGGCCACCAAGGGCTACTTCGCCTTCAAGGATTGGCTGATCCAGGAGAGCGGCGGAGACGTGGCGACCCGGTCTTAGATCGGCTCCGGGCGCACCTGGTCGCACCCCCGGGACGATGCCGTTCGATAGGTTTGGGTGATTGATGCGTGTAGGGGCTTGCACTTAGCCGCGTGGTGGCTCGCACTCACCTGCCTGAACCGGCGCACGCTTGTTTCAACGTGTCCAAACCGCCATGCTTAGACGAGTTACCATCCTGTATGTCCGGGTTTGGTGGTTAGCGGACGGTCTGCTTTGGAGAGGGCTTCTGGAAAAGCTCACTGTGGACGTTCCAGCGGAACACCGCGGCGCGTCGCTTTACCCCAACTACTCGGGGTTAGTTCAGGATACGTGTTTATGCCGTGCTCCGCATAAGACGTATCCTCCACCTATCCCTAGAAGCCGAAATATGACCTGAGTAGCGGCGCAGCGGTTTTCCAGGCTGTCGCCACGGCTGCGACGGCACTCGACCCCTGCGTGATTGCAGCAAACGCCGCCTTGATCGTTCCCCGCCGGCGATCCTTGGCGGCGGCGACCGCCTGTTCGCTCAGGTAGGCCACCTGATCGAGCAGGTCGTTTTTCTCGGGCGCGGGGATCGCCGTCGTGTTGGCGATCACCTCGGCCAGCGCCTTCAGCGCCACGCTGATTTGGTCATTCCCGGCTTCCTTAAGATAGGTAATGCTCACGTCGATCTTCTCGACATTGCCCGTGTTGATGGAGCCGACGACGCTGTTATCGACCTTAATATTGTTCAGAATAACCGGTCCTCTCGGTATGTCGGGGACTTCCATCCGGGGCGTGAAGTTTCGGAGCCCCGTCGCGAAATCCAACTCTGCCGCCGCATGGTTCAGTCCGATGGCCGCGATACGAAGGCCGAGAGTCTGCGCGACCTGTAGCTGATAGTAGCAACCAACGCACAGCGGAAGATTAACGCCAATCGCAACGGCCGGCCGACCGCACTGACTGCACATTGGGCGCGCCTTGGCGGTCTCGGCTTCGGCCATCGCCCTCTTACCTATGCCCCCCATCCCTGCGTTCGATGTGTCGCGTAACGGCCCCGAAGAGTCGTTCAGCTGATGTCCCGATAGCCCCACAGGACTTTGTCCACCATACGGGGCGTCCAGGGCTCAGCCAGGGTCCTGCTGTTTTCCGCTGCCTTCCTCCTCATGACCCGAATGAGCAAGGCGCCATCGGCCGGTTTCAACGTTTCGGGCTTCATTTTGGTGATCTTATTCTGTTCGGGTAAATCGGTTATCTGGCTTAACGCCTTCACCACGAATTGGTCCACAGTACCGAACGTTCCTGGAAACATTAGGGCAAGCAAGCCCGACGCGCCTGCTGTCCCTAAGCCCGGGATGCGGAGAGCGGCGGTCAGCGCACCCTCGATGTCATCCGTATCAGCTGTTAGTATCTGCTGGCGGATAGCGTTCAACGTTCCCATGCCTTGCGATTCGACGTGCAGGCGCAAAAATCGCGTAGTGCTCGCGTATCGGTTCGGCGCCGTGTACTTCCACCGGAAATAGTCATCTCGGAGAAAGGTGTGCCAAGCGGCTGCGTCCATGGTCCGAATGCGTTCCAGATCCAGTCGGTCCAGCTCCTCCTCAAGCTTTCGATTGCGAGCCATCACCTGGTTCCAGTAACGAGCTAAACCGATGTGCCAGGTTTGGCGGTTCCGTGAGTGCCACACGTCATTGATGTTGGTCAGGACTAACCCTCCATAAGCGACATAAATGGAGTCACCTAACGGTTTGTCCAAATGGATACCACGCGCTGCACTCCTGCTACCCAGGTACTTACATGCTCCAAGCGTCGGGTGCCTGATGTCCGCTTCCGGGACGTTATTCTGAGCCGCTTAATGACCGAGATGTGTCGAGACCGGACGTGCGTTCCGGTGCTCTTCCAAGCTAAATAGCCATTCTCGGCCTCAATCCCGGACACCCTGCGCCAGCGCCGGTAGGTGCAAGCCTGTCGCAATCAGCCTGCGCCCAGGCTCACGCAGCGTGAGCTCAACGCCCACCACAATCTCAGCAAACGCGAGCCGGACCAAGGATGAGTGCAAGCTGCGACAGATAGCCCTCGGTGCAGCAGCACAGCCACGGAGCTGCTCCGGTGTTCAGGAACACGGTCTTCACTCCCCAGCGAATCAGCCCCGCGCCGCCGCCCGCTGCCGCACCATCGCCAGCACGCCGCGGCACAACGGCATCGCCTGGTCCACCCACTCGCCCAGCTCCACCACCGCGCCCAAGATCGCCTCGATCTCCAGCGGCCGCCCCAGCTCCATGTCCTGCAGCATCGAGGTCTTGTGCGCGCCCACCTGCGCCGCGCCGTCGATGCGCTTCTCCACGTCCAGCGCGAACCGCACCCCCAGCAGCTCCGCCGCCGCCTGCGCCTCCAGCATCATCGCGCGGGCGAAGGCGCGGGTGCCGGGCTCGCCGGTGATCACGTCCAACGTCGACCCGGTCAGCGCGCTGATCGGGTTGAACGAGAGATTGCCCCACAGCTTCATCCAAACGTCGTCGCGGATGCGCGGCCGCACGGCGGACTTGAACCCGGCGGCGATCAACAGCGCCGAGAGCGCCGCCGTGCGGTCGGCCCGCTCGCCGCTCGGCTCGCCCAGCGTGAAGCGGTCGCCGTAGCTGTGCTCGATGACGCCGGGCTCGACGATGGCGGCGGCGGGATAGATGATGCAGCCGATGGTCTGCGCCGGCGGCAACCCCTGCCACAGCGCGCCCGCCGGGTCGACGGCATGGATCCGCCGCCCCCCGAACGGTGCCGGCAGGCCGTAGGTGTACCACCAGGGAATGCCGTTCACGCCCGCGATGATGGTGGTCTGCGGCCCGATCAGCGGCGCCAATTGCGGCAGCGCCGGCTCGATCGAATGCGCCTTGAGCGTGATCAGCAGGTAGTCCTGCGGCCCCAGTTCGCTGCCATGCGCCACCGCGCGCGGCCGGGTCACAATGCGTTCGCCGCCCGAGAGCAGGGCCAGGCCGCGCTCCTGCATCGCCGCCAGATGCGGGCCGCGCGCCACCAGCGAAACCGGCGTGCCCGCCGCCTCCAGCTTGGCCGCCATCAGCCCGCCGATCGCCCCGGCGCCGAACACGCAGATGCTGGGCATGCTAGGCGCCCAGCCCGAGCTTGGCCGCCAAACCGATGCGCTGGACCTTGCCCGTGGCGCCCTTGGGGATGTCGTCCATGATCCTCACGTGCCGCGGCACCTTGAACGCCGCCAGCCGCGCCGAGGCAAACTCCCGCACCTCCGCCTCCGTCACCGCATGGCCCGGGCGGGGAACCACCACCGCGCCCACTTCCTCGCCCAGCTTGTCATGCGGCACGCCGAAGGTGCAAACCTGGGCGATGGCCGGATGGTCCAGCAGCACCACGTCCACCTCGAGCGGGCTGACCTTCTCGCCGCCGCGATTGATGATCTCCTTCAGCCGGCCGGTGAGGAAGATGTAGCCGTCCTGGTCGATCCGCCCCTGGTCGCCAGTGCGGAACCAGCCGTTGGTGAAGGCCTTTTCGTTCGCCGCCGGGTTGTTGTCGTAGCCCGGCGTCACGTTCGGGCCGCGGATCACCATTTCGCCCACCGCGCCCTGCGGCAGGAGGTCCCCCGCGTCGTCCATCACCGCGACCTCGGGGCCGGCCGCCATCCCCACCGCGCCCGGCTTGCGCGCCCGCGGCGGCAGCGGGTTGGCGGCCATCTGATGCGCGGCCTCGGTCATGCCGTAGGCCTCGATCACCGGGGCGCCGAACACCGCCTCGAGCTCGGCCATCACCTGCGGCGGCAGCGAGGCGGAGGACGAGCGGATCAGCCGCAGCCCGGCCGCGCGCGCCTGCTCCGGGTTGCCCCGCATGCGCATCAGGATGGCCTGATGCATGGTGGGCACGGCGGTGTACCAGCTCGGCCGCACCGTCGCGAGCCATTCGCCGAACTTGAACGCGTTGAACCCCGGCGTGCAGCACACCGCCGCCCCCGCCGATACGGACGCCGTCACCGCCGCGATCAACCCGTGGATGTGGAACAGCGGCATGATGTTGAGGCAGGTGTCGGCGGGGCCGAGCGCCAGCGCGGTGGCGATGTTGTGGGCGGACGCAGTCACGTTGCGGTGGGTGAGCGGCACGATCTTCGGCCGCGCCGTGGTGCCGGAGGTGTGCAGCACCAGCGCCGGGTCGTCCGCCGCCGGGCCACGCCCCTCGCCGGGGGCAATGGCGTCGCTGCGCAGGTGAAACAGCCCGGCGGCCTCGGCACGGGGCTCCAGCGCCAGCACCGGGATCGCCAGCCGTTCGGCCACGATCGCCGCCGCGCCGCTATCCCCAGCGGCAAGCACGATGGCCGCGGGCTTGAGGTCGGACAGGTAGAACTCGAACTCGTCCGCCTTGTAGGCCGGGTTGAGCGGCGCGGAGCAGCAACTGGCCGCCACCGTCAGGAACGCCGCCGCCATCTCCGGCCCGTTCGGCAGCACGATGGCCACCCGGTCCGCGGCGCCCACGCCCGCCTGCCGCAGCGTCTGCCGGGTCTCGGCTGCCAGCGCCTGCAGGTGCCGCGCACTCGCCCAGGGCTGCCCGGGCGCCCCGATCACCCGCTCGCCGCTGGCCTGCTGAATGACGTCCCAAACCGTGGTGAGCATCTCGGCCGTTCACTCCATGCCCGACAGGGCGCGCGCGATCCTGCGACGAAGCCGCCATCCCCGCCAGTGCGCGCGGTCGTTCACGGCCCGACTGCCGCTTCGACCGGCCGCGGCCGCCCGTCCGCGTCCACCGCGACCATCACGAAGTTGGCCTCCGTCACCTTCAGTCGCGACCCGCCGTGGCCGCGCACCACCCAGGCCTCGACGTCCAGCCGCAGCGAGCTGCGCCCCACGCCGGTGAGTTCGGTGTAGCAGCACACGACGTCGCCGACCTTCACCGGCTGCAGGAAGCTCAGGCTGGACACCGAGGCGGTGACGACGCGGCCGGCGGCGCGGTCGCGTGCGGCGATGCCGGCGGAGACGTCCATCAGCCCCATGATCCAGCCGCCGAAGATGTCTCCCGCCGGGTTGGCGTCGGCCGGCATGGCCATGACGCGGACCGTCAGTGTGCCCCGTGGGCTGGTGGCGTCGTTGGTCTCGCTCATGCCGTATGGTCTCCATCGCTGCAGCCAAGCCTTGCAGCCAGCCCGGCGGCTTGGCAAGCAGCGCGGGTGACCAGCGCCATGCCCGCCAGCCTGTCCGACGCCGTGGCGTGGTTCCGCCGCTGGATGTTCGACTACGCGCTGCCGTTCTGGCGCGACCACGGCCACGAGGGACCCGGCGGCGGTGCCTGCGAGGCGCTGTTGCTCACCGGCGAGTCGGCCGCCGCCCCGTTCAAGCGCACCCGCGTGCAGGCGCGCCAGCTCTACGTGTTCTCCCAGGCCGCCTTGCTCGGCTGGCCCGACGGGGAGCGCCTCGCCCGCGAGACCTACGGCTTCATGACGCGCGCGGAGCGGCCCGAGGGCGGCTGGGTGCGCCGCCTCTCCCCCGACGGCGCAAGCGTGCTCGACCCGGCGGTCGACCTGTATGACCAGGCATTCGTGCTGTTCGGCTTGGCCTGGTTCGCCCGCGCCGGCGGTGGCGCCGAGCCGCTGGAGCGTGCGCGCCGCACGCTGGCGTGGCTGCGGGCAGAGATGGCGTCGGCTGCGGGCGGCTACGTGAACGTGGTGCCGCCCGAGCCCGGGCCCCGGCAGCAGAACCCGCACATGCACCTGCTCGAGGCCGCCCTGGCGCTGCATGAGGCGACGGGGGAGGGGGCATATGCCGACCTGGCGCATGAGCTCGTGGCCTTGTTCCGCAACCGCCTGTTCGACGCCGCCACGGGCGTGGTGGGCGAGGTGTTCGGCGCCGATTGGTCGGTGGTGCCGGACGCCGCGGTGGAGCCCGGCCATCACTTTGAGTGGGTGTGGCTGCTGGACGCGTATGAGCGGCAGTTGCGCGTGCGCATGGCGGGTGAGATCGCTGGGCTGTACCGTTTCGCGACAGCGTTCGGCGTGGACTCGGCGACCGGCTTGGTGTGGGACGCGGTGAGTCGCTCGGGGGCGGTGGTGCGGGGTTCCGCCCGGCTATGGCCGCAAACCGAGGCGCTGAAGGCGCACGCCGTGATGCTGCGGCGGGGTGCGGAGGTTGGCCCTGCGGTCGATGCCGTGCTGACCAACCTGCGCACGCGCTATCTCTGCGGCTGCCCCTTGGGCGCCTGGACTGACCAACTGAACGAGAGCTTTCGTCCGGTTTCCAGCGGTATTCCCACGAGTTCGTTCTACCACCTGATGATGGCGTTCACAGAACTGGCTCCGTAGGGTTTGCTCTACATCTGCATATGCGGGTCCATCGCCGGCCCACCAGAGCCGACCGGGTGTGCCCGAAACCCGCGAACATCCGCCAGCAACGCCCGCGGGTCGTCCCACTGCGTTGAACCCGGCCGCTGCATCGCCCGCAGCCAGCCATCCCCGTCGATCAGAAACTGCGTGCCCGCCAACGCCTCCCGCGCCACGCCAGCAACGATCGCGTAGGCCTGCGGAATCGTCTCGTCGCTCGCGATGCACAGGCCAGGCGAGGCGGTGGCGGCCGGGTCGGAGGTCGCCAGCACCGTCGTGATGCCGGGCACGGCGGAGGGGTGCGCCGGGCCGATTACCAGGCGCACGAAGCCGCCGCGCAAGTCCGCCAGGCCAACCGAACGGCCGCCGTCGCACACCGCCTGCAGCGCCGGCGCCTGCAGCGGCACCGGCCAGGCGCCGGTCGCGCGATAGGCCACGCCAGCGTTGCGCGCGCGGATGAAGTCGATCAACGCCCAACGTCGATCCTCGCTCAACCCAGCGGCAAAGCCCGGCATTACCAGGCCGCCCTCGGGGCCCTCCATGCCGTGGCTGAGCCACCAGAACAGTTCGCCGTCGCTGTGCATCCAGAGATGGGCGGCGGTGAGGTCGGCGGGCGGCACGGCCAAACCCTTCGCCGCCGGGCCGTCGCCGCGGCCGCCCGCGCCGTGGCAGGCAGCGCAGTTGGCGGGGTAGAGCGCCGCACCCTGCACGACACTAGCCGCGGCAAACATCGTGGGCGAGTGGAAGAAGCTGGTCGGGTACGCCGGCACGAACAGCAGGTCCAAGTGCGGCACGGCGAGGTAGCCCACCAACACCGCCGGCACCAGCAAGGCCCAGCGCCATTGCCGCCGCACCTGGAAGGCCAGCGCCGCCAGTACGCCTGCGCCCGCCAGGGCCAGCAGCGCCTCCAGCACTTCGTTGCGGAACGCCGGGTCCTCGTTCACCGTCTCGAGCGTGAAGCGGTCGGCGAACGGCCACACCGCCTGCTCATGCATCGAGGGCGGCATGCTGCTCAGCAGCGCGGCCGCAGCCACCGCGGCCACGCCCGCCGCAGTCTGCCAAACGAGACTGCGCAGCAGCACCCGCTTGGCCTGCGCCGGCTCGGCCGCGAGCAGGGCGGGGGCGAACCGGTAGCGGTTGGCCCAGGCGAACGCGAACAGCACGCCGAACAGCGCCAGCTTGCCCAGCGCCACCCAGCCATAGCCCGTGCCCACCAGGCCCGGCACGCTCCCCACCAGCACCCAGCCCTGGAATGCGGCGGACCCGGCCATCGCCACCACGCACAGCTTGCCCATGGGCGAGAACCAGCGCGCCGCCAGCGCACCCGCCCGCGGCGGCGCGATGGCCACCGTCACAGCCAGCGGCACCAGCGCCCCCAGCCAAACCCCCGCAGCCAACAGGTGCATCACGTCGGAGGCCCATAGCAGGCTTGGCCCGCCGTACATCGAGGCGGCGTGGCTGTGCCCCGATTGCAGCGCGCAGGTGGCGGCGGCGCAGGCCAGGCCGAGCCAGCGCCCGCCCCAAACCAGCGCGGCGGCCGTCACCAGCAACGCGGCCGCCTGCAGCGCCAGCAACTGGCCGAACGCCGTCTGCTGCAGCACCGTCGGCAGCGCCGCGAACGCACCGCCCACGCTGGTGGCGCCCGCCATGTTGGCGCTCTGCAGCAGCAGCCAGCCCAGCTCCGCCACGCCGCAGACCACCAGGCTGCCGCCCGCCAGCCAGCCGAGCCAGCGCAGCACCCGGTGTGCCTCGACATCGCTCATGGCGTTCCGCGCGCGGGGCAGCACCAGCGCGCGGAACGCCTGCGTGCCGAGCAGGCTCAGCAGCGCTGCGACGGAAAGCCCGCGGGCCAGCAGGATGGGCCAGCCGCCATCGACCTCGAACGGGACTGGCACGGCAGACCCTAGGGCGTCACGGTGAAGGTGTATTTCCCCTCCGTCTTGTGCGTGTCGGTCGCGGTGGCGTGCCAGGTGACGGTGTAGACGCCCGGCGACAGCGGCTTCAGCGGCACCGCCAGCACCGTGTCGCCGCCCTTCAGGTGCGGCGCTCCGGCGTCCATCGCCTGGCCCGCGGCGCTCATTACCGCGATGCTGCTGAACGCCGGCTCGACCCCCTCGGTGAAGGTGATGGCCACCTCGCCGGGCGGCTGCTGCACCTGGCTGCCGACGGCGGGGACGGCGGTCTTGAGGAAGGCATGGGCAGACGCCGCGCCCGTAAGGCCCAGCAGGATCATACCAGCAAGAAAAGCGCGCATGCGAGTTGCTCCGTTATTGGATGAGGGGTTTGCCGAGGCTGTTCGGCATCAGGTCGTCGAGGAAGAAGTGCACCAGCGCCACCGCGCCCACCGTGGTTCCGGTGGTGCGGTTGGCGGGGATCAGCGCCTCGACGCCCACCTCGCCCCATTCCGCCAGGTAGATCACGCCGGGTGCCACGGTCCAGGTGGTGCCTTGGCTGCTCGGCGTGGAGGCCGGCGACGTCCAGGTGACTTCGACCACGGGGATCAGGTCGGCGAAGATACCGCGCAAGCCCACGTCCTTCACTTGGGACTGCAGGTAGGGAACGCTATACTGTACCGAGATGCCACCCGACCAAGCGTTGTTGTTGCCATTGTTGAACTGCGCCGCGATGCCGCTGGTAAACGGGGTCGAGATGTTGGTGGGCGAGCTCAATTCGCTCTGTTTGAGCTTGTGGTCGGCGACCACGTAGCTCAGCTCGCCGGTGATCGCCAGCGGGCGGGCGAAGCCGATCGGCAGGTCGCCGAAGCCCTTGCCGAAATACCCGGTCGGCGCGGTGGAGCCGTAGCGGTCGCCGCCGGTATGCGTCGTGCCGGTGCCGCCGATCTCGCGGATGAGGCCGAGCGACACCACGAACTCGTGGTCGGCATTGGTGTAGGCCTGCCATTTGCCGGTGACGAACAGGTTCTCGAACCCGGTTTGGGTTTTTGCCCCGTTGAACTGCTGCACATCATAGCCGTCGTTGAAGATCAGCGCCGTGTTGGGCGTGATCGTCTTGTCGTATTCGAAGCCGAAATCGTAGTCGTGCTCCGGCCCGCTGCCGCCGTCGGCGCCGTCGCGGGCATAGCTGAAGGCGGGGATGGACACCTCGTCGGAAACCCCGGGGTCGTCGATGGTGAGGGTGACGGGGAAGACGCGGGCGCCGGCCACGACATGAGCGTGAGCCACACTGCTCCCGCACAGCAGGGCCGCGCCGGCAAGCCAGCCTGCGGCAGATCGAATATGCATGGGAAGTCCTACGCTAGAACACGCGAAACCAGCGGCGCACCGCGGGCGGTTGGAGGCGGCGTTCAGGCGAAGGCGGGTGGGCCTCGGGGCAGGGCGGTGGTGTGCGGCGGCGCCGGCGGGGCGCGGGCGGGCGGCAGGACGGCGGCCAAACCAGGCCCGCCCAACCCCGGCAGCGGCGCGGCCGGGGCGCTGGTCAGGATCACGCCGCTGGCTGCCACCACCTGCAACGGGCACAGCGCCGAGTCGGCGTGATGGTGCGGCACGGCCGGATGCGGCTGGCCCGGAGCGTGGTCCGGGCTGCACAGGATACTGAGCGCGTCCAGATGGGCGATTGCGCGCTGCCCGGCCGCCATGTCCCCCGGCAGCATGAACGACCCGGCGGCCACCTGGCTGACCAGCGCCCACATGGCCAGCACCAGGCCCGGCAGCCCGGCAGGCAGAGGCGACACGCGGTGCAGCCAACGGAACATACCGCGGGATTAGCATGCGGCGGGCGATTGGCAAGGGTGGCACCAAGGGTCGCCCCAACGGTCGCACAGGTGGCACCCGCATCGCGATGCGGGCTACAATCCTCGGCATGCCCCGCATCATCCGCACCGCCGCCGCCCAGATGGGCCCCACCTCGCTCGCCGAGCCGCGCGAGCGCACCCTGGCCCGCCTGGTCGCCCTGCTCGAGCAAGCGGCGGGGCAGGGGGCGACGCTGGTGGTGTTCCCCGAGCTCGCCTTCACCACCTTCTTCCCGCGCTGGCTGCTGGAGGGCGACGCGCTCGACCGCTTCTTCGAGCCCGCCATGCCCAACCCGGCGGTGCAGCCCCTGTTCGACCGCGCCCGCACGCTCGGGGTGGGGTTCAGCATCGGCTATGCCGAGCGCACGCCCGAAGGCCAGCGCTTCAACGCCGCCATCCTGGTGGCGCCCGGTGGCAGCGTGCTCGGCCGCTACCGCAAGGTGCATCTGCCGGGCTCGGTGGCGCCGCGCGAGGGGGCCCGCTTCCAGCAGCTCGAGAAGCGCTACTTCGAGTATGGCGACCTGGGCTTCCCCGCCTTCCGCGCCGGGCCGGAGTGGCAGCGCGGCATCCTGGGTATGATGATCTGCAACGATCGCCGCTGGCCCGAGTCGTGGCGCATGCTGGCGCTGCAGGGGGTGGAGCTGGTCTGCGTCGGCTACAACTCCGCCGCCTACGACCCCAATGGCGGCACCACTGAAACCGGCGCCCTGCGCACCTTCCACTCCCAGTTGGTGGCGCAGGCCAACGCCTACATGAACGCCACCTGGGCCGTGGCGGTGGCCAAGGCGGGCGACGAAGACGGCTCGGGGCTGATCGGCGGCTCCTGCATCGTCGACCCCAATGGCGTGATTGTTGCACAAGCCACCACGCTGGCGGACGAGGTGCTGGTGGCCGATTGTGACCTCGACCTCTGCCGCCAGGGAAAGGACAAGATGTTCAATTTCACCGCCCATCGCCGCCCCGAGCATTACCGCGCCATCACCGAGCAGGCTGGCGTGGTGGAGCCAGAATGATCCGCATCGTCGCACTGGCCGCGCTGTTCGCCGGGTCGCTGCACGCCGCCGAGTTGCCCGAGAGTGTCCGTCAGGCCGGCGTGCTGCACCTCACCGTCAACGCCACCTACGCCCCGATGGAATACCACGACCCGGCGACCAACGCGCTGACCGGGCTGGATATCGACCTCGCCACCGCTTTGGCCAAGAAGCTCGGCGTGGGCATCGTCTGGAGCGACACGTCGTTCGAGCAATTGCTGCCGTCGCTGCAGACCGGCCGGTCGAACTTCATCATCAGCGGCTTCTCCGACCGCCATTCCCGTCGCGACGTGGCCGATTTCGTCGACTACCTCACCACCGGCGCGCAATTCTTCGTCCTGTCCGACAGCACGGCGCAGGCGCCGCTGGATTTGTGCGGCCGCAAGGTGGGCACGGTGCGCAGCACGTCGTTCCCGATCGAGATCGACAAATGGAGCCACGCCCATTGCGAGGCGGCCGGCAAACCGGCGATCGACTATGTGCCCGGCGAGAACAGCATCGACGTGCGCAACCAGCTCAAGGAGGGCCGCATCGACGCCGCCGTGCAGGGCAGCGAGACTTTGCCCTACGCGCAGCACAACGAGCCCGGCAAGTACCGCATCTTGGGCGCGCCGTTCACCGTCGGCTACCAGGGCATCGCGTTCCGCAAGGACGACACGGCATTGCGCGAGGCGGTGACGGATGCGCTGCGCGGCATCATCGCGGACGGCACCTATGCCGCGGTGTTGGCGAAGTATGGTCTGTCGGGGAATGCGGTCGCGGAACCGCTGCTCAACGCCGCCACGCAGTGAGGGTGTTGGCTACGCCTCCTCCATGTTCTTCTCCCTCTCCCTCTGGGAGAGGACCGGGGTGAGGGTGCGACGTCGCAACCGGGCGATTTCTGAGCGCGCGGCAACGCCCCTCACCCAACCCTCTCCCAGACGGAGAGGGCTATTCAGGAGCGAGTCAGGGTCGTGACCACCCTCGCCCCCGGCTTCCCCGACATCACCGCCCTGCCGACCGCGCGCCGGCTGCATTTCGGCCGCTGGCTCTCCGCGACCCTGCTGCTGCTGCTGCTCGCAGCGCTGGTGCGCGCCTTCGCCCGGGGGCAGATCGAGTGGGCCTATGTCGGCCGCTTCTTCACCGCGCCCGTCATCCTCAGCGGCATCCGCAACACCGTGGTGATGGCCGTGCTCGCCATGGCGGTCGGCATCGCGCTCGGCATGCTCGCCGCCATCATGCGCCTCTCGCCCAACCCGGTGCTGCGCGCCACCGCCGCCGGATACACCTGGCTGTTCCGCGGCACCCCGGTGATCCTGCAACTGCTGCTGTGGTTCAACCTGGCGCTGGTGTTCCCCCGCATCGGCATCCCCGGCATCTGGACCGGCCGCGCCATCGACGTCATGACCCCGTTCACCGCCGCCCTGCTCGGCCTGGGCATCAACCAGGGCGCCTACACCTCCGAAGTGATCCGCGCCGGCCTGCTTGCCGTCGACACGGGGCAGTACGAGGCGGCCAAGGCCATCGGCATGCGCCCGCTGCGGGCCCTGCGCCGCATCATCCTGCCACAGGCGATGCGCGTGGTGCTGCCGCCGCTCGGCAACGAGTTCATCGGCCTGATCAAGACCACCTCGCTGGCCAGCGTGATCCAATATCCCGAGGTGCTGCACAGCGCCGAGAACATCTACTACGCCAACTCCCGCGTCATCGAACTGCTGATCGTGGCGGGGCTATGGTATCTCGCCGTGGTGTCGCTGCTGATGCCGCTGCAGGCCCTGCTGGAGCGCCGCTTCGCCCGCGGCCACCGGGCATGACCCCGCTGGTCGCCGTCCGCAACGTCGGCAAACAGTTCGGCGCCACCGCGGCCCTGCAGGACGTGTCGCTGGACGTGCAGCCCGGCGAGGTGCTGTGCCTCATTGGCGCCTCCGGCTCGGGCAAGACCACTCTGCTGCGCTGCCTCAACCAGCTCATCCAGCCCGACCGCGGCGGCATCTGGGTCGATGGCGAGCTGCTCGGCCGGCGCGAGCAGGGCGGCCGGCTGCACCGGCTGAGCGAGGCCGCCGTCGCGCGGCAGCGGCTCAAGACCGGCATGGTGTTCCAGCGCTTCAACCTGTTCCCGCACTTCACGGCGCTGGAAAACGTGCTCGAGGGCCCGGTGCAGGTGCAGCGGCGCAGCCCGGCGGAGGCGCGGGGCGCGGCGATGGAGCTGTTGCGCCGGGTCGGTTTGGCGGAGAAGGCGGCGCACTACCCGGCGCAGCTTTCCGGCGGCCAGCAGCAGCGCGTCGCCATCGCCCGCGCCCTGGCGCTGCGCCCCATGCTGATGCTGTTCGACGAGCCCACCAGCGCGCTCGACCCCGAGTTGGTCGGCGAGGTGCTGACTGTCATGCGCGAGCTGGCAAGCAGCGGCATGACCATGATGGTGGTCACGCACGAGCTCGGCTTCGCGCGCGAAGTGGCGGACACGGTGGTGTACATGGATGGCGGCCGCATCGTGGAGCGTGGCCGCCCTGGCGAGCTGCTCGCCCAACCACGCGAGCCGCGCACCCGCGCGTTCCTTTCGGCCGTGCTGGCCTGATGCTGGAGACACCCCTCGATGCTTGACCGCGACGGCCTGGCCACCATCCCCCTCCGCCCCGCCAACCTGGCTGGCCCGGCGCCGCTCTACCCCTGGCCCGCGCCATACAGCTCGGCCATGTTCCTGTCCTTCGACGTGGACGCCGAGTCCGCCTGGACCAGCAAAGACCCGCTGCACGCCCAGCGCCTGATCACCATGAGCTATGGCGGCTACGAGGCCCGCGTCGGCACCCCCAAGCTGCTCGAGCTGCTGGCCCAGCTCGGCCTGCGCGCCACGTTCTTCATCACCGGCTGGTCGGTGGAGGCGCACCCGGCGATGGCGGAAAGCATCCTGCGCGCCGGGCACGAGGTGGGCCACCACGGCTACCACCACCTGCTGCCCGACCCGGGCGACGCCTTCATGGAGGAGGAGCTGGACCGCGGCTTCGAGGTGCTGCAGCGGCGCTTGGGCTTGGTGCCGACGGGCTACCGCGCCCCCTATGGCGAGTTCACCGAGGGGTTGCGCGCCGCCCTGGTCCGTCGCGGCATCACCTACACCAGCTCGTTCCGCGACGACGTGCGCCCGTATCGCCACGTGCTGGCGGATGGCACGCCGGGCACCATCGAACTGCCCGTCACCGCCAGCTATGACGACTGGATGCACGGCCTGTCCGCCCGCTTCAGCCCGCGCCCGATCTTCCCCAAGGAGCACGTGCTGTCGATCTGGAAGGACGAGCTGGACGAGACGCGCGACTGGGGCGCGCTGGTGACGACGGTGCTGCACCCGCAATGCAGTGGCCGCCCGATGCGCCTGCGCCTGCTGCGCGAGTTCCTGAACTACGCGAAGAGCTGCCCCGATCTGTGGATCGCGACGGGCGCGGAGATCGCCGCCAATTTCCGGGAGCATGAGGCGGTGGCGCATCCATCGATAGATCAGATCGGTTCCATCCAAACGATGCGTTAGACCGAGCGATCGGCCGGGTTCAACATCCTGCTCATTCGCGAGGATGTTGCACATGGCCATCGTTGTCGTTGCTCAAGAACTCCAGGTTGCGGCACCCGGCGTTCGGCGCCGGTTCGCTGGGAGGCTGCGCCGCGCCGGTGGCGACATCCTTCCCGGGATCGTGCTCTGCATCGCAGTCACCGCGATCTCGACCGTGCTGGAGCGGGTCGAAGCGTATGTCACGGGGCGCGCCTGGCTGGAGGCGCTGGTGCTCGCCATCCTGGTCGGGACGGCCATCCGCACGGCCTGGACGCCGGGGCGGCGCTGGACTGATGGCATCGGGTTCAGTGCCAAGACGCTGCTCGAGATCGCCGTGGTGCTGCTGGGCGCCTCGGTCAGCGCGCGGACCGTGCTGGCCGCCGGGCCCGGCTTGCTGCTGGGCATTGCCGTCGTGGTCGTCGCCGCGATTGCCGCCAGCTATGGCATGGGGCGGTTGCTCGGCCTGCCGCACCGGATCGCGACGCTGATCGCCTGCGGCAACTCGATCTGCGGCAACTCGGCCATCGCCGCGGTGGCGCCGGTCATCGGCGCGGATGGCGAGGACGTGGCGACCTCCATCGCCTTTACCGCGGTGCTGGGCGTCGCCGTCGTGCTGGGGCTCCCGTTCCTGGTGCCGCTGCTCCACCTCAGCGCGCTGCAATACGGCGCCTTTGCCGGGTTGACGGTCTACGCCGTGCCGCAGGTGCTCGCCGCGACCGTCCCGCTGGGCGCCGTGGCCGTGCAACTTGGCACGCTCGTCAAGCTGATGCGCGTGCTGATGCTCGGCCCCGTGGTGCTCGGCCTGTCGCTGCTGACCCGGCGCCTGCGTGACGAAACCGACGAGGCGCCGCCGCATGTGACCGCGGGCGACCGCCCGGCCCCGGGCCGGCTGCCGCTGCACAAGCTGGTGCCGTGGTTCATCGTCGGCTTCCTGCTGCTCGCCGCGCTCCGCTCCACCGGCGCCGTGCCCCAGGCGGCCCTCGCGCCGATGGCATGGCTCGCCAACCTGTTGACCGTGATCTCCATGGCCGCCCTCGGCCTCGGCACCGACCTGCGCGTGGTGGCACGCGCGGGGGGCAGGGTGACGGTTGCGGTAACGCTCTCCCTGCTCGTGCTGGGCGCGATCAGTCTCGGCCTGATCCACGTGCTGGGCCTCGCCTGAGCGTCATCCCCGGCGCCCCATCTGGGCCTGCCGGCGCTCCGCAACGGCCTTCACCGCCAGCGTAACCACGGCGATCCCGGCCAGCAGGGACGCCATCGCGAACGCCGCCGGCAGGTCGTATTCGTTGTAGAGCAGCTCGATCTGCAGCGGGATCGTCATCGTCAGCCCCGAGATGTGGCCCGACACCACGGAGACCGCGCCGAACTCCCCCATCGCCCGCGCATTGCACAGCAGCACGCCGTTCAGCAGCCCCCAGCGCACCCGGGGCAGGGTGACGCGCGCAAAAATCTGCCAGCCCGACGCGCCCAAGGTGAGCGCCGCCAACTCCTGCTCCGTGCCCTGCGCCTGCATCAGCGGCACCACCTGGCGCGCCACGTAGGGGATCGTCACCAAGGTGGTCGCCAGCACGATGCCGGGGGTCGCGAAGATGACCGTGATGCCATGCGCCACCAGCCAGCCGCCGAACCAGCCCTGCAGCCCGAACACCAGCACCCAGACCAGCCCGGAAATCACCGGCGAGACGGTGAGCGGCAGGGTCAGCAGCGCCGCCAGCACCCCCCGCCCGGGGAACGTGTAGCGCGTGGTGCACCAGGCCGCCGCCAGCCCGAGCACCGTGTTGAACGGGACCACGAAGGCGGCCACCAGCAAGGTCAGGCGGATCGCGTTCCAGGAGTCGGCCGAGGTGATCGCCGTAGCATAGGCCGCCCAGCCGCCAGGCAGCGCCTCGCCCAGCACCACGGCGAGCGGCATCACCAGCAGGATCAGCACGGCGAGCGCGCAGAGCGACACCAGCAGCGCCCGCAGCCACGCGCCCTCGCCGAGGCCGAGTTCAGACGGCAAGCAGCCGCGTCCCCCACCGCGTGGCCCGGCGTTGCAGCGCCGACAGCGCGAGCAGGATCAGCAACGACGCCGCCAGCATCGCCACGCTCAGCGCCGCCGCCTCGCTGTCCTGGAACTGCTGCAGCCGCGCGTCGATCAGCAGCGGCACGATCTCGGAGACGCCGGGCCGGTTGCCGGCGATGAAGATCACCGAGCCGTATTCGCCCACCGCGCGCGCGAACGCCAACGCCACCCCCGCCAGCAGCGCCGGCAGCAGCGGCGGCAGCACCACGCGCAGGAACACCTGGCCAGGCCGCGCCCCCAGGGTCAGCGCCGCCTCCTCCACCCGATGGTCCAGCGCCATGATCACCGGCTGCAAGGTGCGCACGATGAAGGGCAGCCCCACGAAGGCCAGCGCCACGCCGATTCCCAGCCGGGTGAACGCCACGTGCACGCCCAACGACGACAACGGCGCGCCGAACCAACCATCGTCCACATAGAGCGTGGCCAGCGCGATGCCCGCGACCGAGGTCGGCAGCGCGAGCGGCAGGTCCACCACCGCATCCAGCAGCCGGCGGCCGGGGAACTGGTAGCGCACCAGCGTCCAGGCCAGCAGCAAGCCTATGGGCGCCATCGCCAGCGACGCGGCCAGGGCGGTGCCGAAGCTCACCCGGAACGCGGCCAGGCTGCGCGCGGACAGCACAGTGGCCAGGAACCCGCCCACCCCCAGCCCCGCCGCGCGCAGCACCAGGGCCACGAACGGGATCAGCACCACCAGCGACAGCACCGCCGCCGTGATCCCCACCGTCACCCCGAACCCCGGCAGCACGCCCCGTGCGACCCGGCGTTGCCACGCCCGCGTGCTTTCGGTCATTTCAGCGGCTGGTAGATCTGGTCGAACACGCCCCCCTCGGCGAAATGCTCGGCGTTCACCTTCGCCCAGCCGCCGAGGTCGTCCACGGTGAAGGTCGGCACGGGCGGGAAGATGTCGGCGTGGCGCGCCAGCACCGCCGGGTCGATCGGGCGGTAGAAGTGCCGGGCGATGATCTCCTGCCCTTGCGGCGTGTAGAGGGCGCGCAGATAGGCCTCGGCCTGCATGCCGGTGTGGTGGCGGTGCACGATGCTGTCCACCACGGCCACCACGGGCTCGGCCTTGATGCTCACCGAGGGCACGACGATCTCGATCTTGCCGGGGCTCAGGTATCTGACCGCGAGATTGGCGTCGTCCTCCCAGGCGAGCAGCACGTCCCCCAGGTGGCGGCGGGCGAAGCTGATGGTGGAGCCGCGGGCGCCGCTGTCCAGCACGGGGGTGTTGGCGAACAGGGCGCGCAGGAAGTCGCGGGCGGTGGCCGGGGTGGCGCCGGGCTGGCGCAGCGCGTAGCCATAGGCCGCCAGGTAGTTCCAGCGCGCGCCCCCCGAGGTCTTGGGGTTGGGGGTGATGACGGTGATGCCGGGCCGCACCAGGTCCGACCAGTCGTGGATGCCCTTGGGGTTGCCGCGGCGCACCACGAACAGGATGGTGGAGGTGTAGGGCACGCTGTTGTTGGGCAGCCGCCCGCGCCAGTCCTCCGGCAGCAGGTGCGATGTGCGGGCGATGGCGTCGATGTCGGGCTGCAGCCCGAGGGTGACCACGTCGGCCTCCAGCCCCTCGGTCACGGCCCGGGCCTGCACGGCCGAGCCGCCATGGGAGGTGCGGATGGCGATGGTCTCGCCAGTGCGGGCCTTCCAGTCGGCGATGAAGGCGCGGTCGAAATCGGCATAGAGTTCGTGGGTTGCGTCGTAGGAGACGTTGAGCAGGGTGGAGTCCGCTGCGGCCGGCCGCGGACTGGCCCATCCGGCCAGCGCAAGCATCGCCCACAGCAGCAAAGGCTTTGGCATCCAGCGGTTCTCCCCGCCACGGCGCAGATGGCCGGGCGGAGTCACTCCGCCATGCAGGGGGGCTGCCTGTCCACCCCGGGGCCTGCGCCCGAGCGGGACCCTGCGCTATGCTTAGCCATGAGCGACAGCGTCCCGACCTTCTGGCAGAGCTTTGTCCCGCAGTCTCCGGCGCGCGACACCTATCGCGACGTCTACCCGGCCCCGATGCCGGACGCGCGCGCGCTCGACTTGCCGTTGCGGGATTTCGGCGACTTTGCCGTGGCCGGCCTGATCGTAAACCAGGCGTCCTTCACCGTGCTCGACCAGCTTGCCGCCTGGACCGCCGAGCGCTGCGAGGCATGGCGGGCGGAGGTGGTGGTTGGCCTGCCGACCCTGGGCCATACGCTCGGGGCTGCGGTCGCGCGGTCATTGGGGCACGCGAATTGGGTGGCTCCATCCACCACGCGAAAAAGATGGTACGACGACGCGCTTTCGGCATCGCTCCGCTCGATCACCGCGTCCGCCGGCGGCGCCAATGCCGGCCGGCGCATGTGGCTGGACCCGCGGCTGCGATCGCGGTTGGAGGGGCGCCGGGTCTTGCTCGTGGACGACGTCATCAGCACGGGCAGTTCTGCTCTCGCTGGGCTCGATCTGCTGCGAACGGTGGGAGTCGTTCCAGTCGGGCTGGCGGTGGCCATGGTTCAGGGTCACCGCTGGCAGGACAGGGTGCTCGATGTGCCGGTCGTTGGGGCCTTTCAAACCCCGCTGTTCTATCGAACCCCGGCTGGTTGGCGAACCCCGGCTGGTTGGCGGCCCGCGCCGGCGTAACGACCTCGGGCTGCACTTCACGGCCCCAGCCTGCGAACGCGGCGGTGGAGCTAAAACACCAGGCGGGTATCGGCGACCGCCCAAGTGACCAGCGCCTCGTCCCCTTGCAGCATGACCGGAGATCCGGCGCGGTTCTGCTGCTTGACCAGCAGAACCTGCCCGCTCGCGGTTTCCAGGCCGTAGCGGGTGGCCTCGCCCATGAACACCACCTCCCGTACCGTGGCCGCTACCCCGTTCTGCCCGGGCGGCACGGTGCCGAGTGGGCCGGCGATCATTCTCTCCGGCCGCACCATGCACGAGCACCCGGGCCCGTGCGGCTGATGCGGCGCGCGCACCGTGATGCCCCACTCCGTCGCGGCGGCCAGCCCGCCGTCGCCAGTCGACACGGTCGAGACCGCCGCGAAGTTCGCCTCTCCGATGAAGGAGGCGACGAACCGGTTCGCCGGAGCGTCGTACAATGCCTGCGGTTCGGCGAGCTGCTCGATCCGGCCCTCATTCATCACGCTCACCCGGTCCGACATCACCAGCGCTTCCCGCTGGTCGTGCGTGACGTAGATGAAGGTGATGCCTAAGCGTTGGTGCAGCCGTTTGATCTCGAGCTGCAGGTTTTCGCGCAGTTGCTTGTCGAGCGCACTCAGCGGCTCGTCCATCAGCAGCACGCGCGGGTTGAACACGATGGCGCGGGCGATGGCGATGCGCTGCTGCTGCCCGCCCGACAATTGTTGCGGATAGCGCGTGCCGAAGCCGGGCAGTTGCACCAGGTCCAGCATACGCCGCACCGCCGCGTCCCGATCGGCCCTGCCCACGCCGCGCTGCTTCAGGGGGAAGCCGATGTTTTCTGCGACCGTCAAATGCGGGAACAGGGCGTAGCTCTGAAACACCATGCCCACGTTACGGCGGTATGGCGGCAGGCGGACCATGGGCGCGCCGCCGATCAGGATCTCGCCGGCGCTCGGTGTCTCGAAGCCGGCGATCAGCATCAGCGTCGTCGTCTTGCCCGATCCGGAGGGGCCGAGCAGGGTGATGAACTCGCCCGCCAAAATCTTGAGGTCAAGGGCGTCGATTGCGCGATGCCGGCCGTAATGCTTTGCCACGCCGCGCAACTCGACAGCCGCGCCGGCGCGGTCTTGGCGGAGGGACGATGCCGCACTGCCGTCCATGCTAAAGCCTCCACCGATGCGTCTCGATCCATGATGCGGCGTTGGCGACTCTATTGACAAGCCCGGCATGGAATTTGCCTGCCAATGATCGTCATTGCCGGGATACGCCATGTCTGACGCGCTCGTCCGCACCACTGCCGCATCGGGCTTGTTCCGGATCAGGACGTTGCCGCCGGGTGTGCTGGTGTTGCCGCTGGTGACGTTCCTGGTACTATTCTACGCCTATCCCGTGCTCGACATGTTGGCCCGCAGCGTGCACCCGCAAGGCTGGTCCTTGGCGCCCTACACCGCCCTGTTCCACGGCGATGTGTTCTGGCGGGTGATGTCCATCACGCTGACCATCAGCGCCATCGTAACGGGCACCTGCCTGCTGCTGGCGTTTCCACTGGCGTACTGGTTGGCGCAAAAGCCGCCAGCGCAGGCAAATCTCTTGCTGCTGCTCGTCCTGGTTCCGTTCTGGACCAGCATCCTCGTGCGCTCCTATGCCTGGATGGCGCTGCTCGAGCGGCACGGCATCATCAACAATTTGCTGCTTTGGATCGGGCTGGTGGACCGCCCGGTGAGGCTGCTGAACACGCGCTTCGCCGTCTGCCTCGCCATGGTGCACGTGCTGCTGCCGTTCATGGTGCTGCCGCTCTATGCCACGCTGCGTGGTATGGACTGGCGCTTGGTGCGAGCGGCGCAGAGCCTGGGGGCGACGCCCTGGGGCACCATGCGGCAAGTGGTTCTGCCGCTGGCCCGGCCAGGGCTGGCCGCGGGGGTCACGCTGGTTTTCACGCTCTCGGTCGGCTTCTACATCACCCCCGTGCTGGTGGGCGGCCCGTCCGACGTGATGGCGGCCATGCTGATTTCGGACCAGGTCAGCAACCTGGCTTGGCCACAGGCGAGCGCGATGGCGGCCGTGCTGCTGGCGCTGGTGCTGGCGGTCACCGCCGGGCTGTCGCGCCTGCTCGGCGCCCGCATCGTGTTGCCCGGGGCAGTGTGAATGCGGCGGCTCGGCCTGTCGGTGCTGGGTTGGACGATCCTGCTGTTCCTCGTGCTGCCGGTGGTGATCGTGGTGCCGCTGTCCTTCTCGTCCGGCACGTATCTGCAATTCCCCACACCCGGCTGGAGCCTGCGCTGGTATGGCGCGTTCTTCGCGAGCGCGGGATGGACCGGTGCCGCGCTCCTGAGCGTGCGCGTGGCGGTGATGGTGACCGTGCTGTCCGTCCTGCTCGGCACACCGGCCGCGATCGGGTTGGCTGCCGCGCGGTTCCCCGGCAAGCGGCTGGTGAATGCGCTGGTGCTGTCGCCCCTGATCGTGCCCGGCATCATCGTCGCAATCGGCGCCTATTTCGTCTATGCGCAATACGGGCTGGTGGGCAACCCGCTGGCCTTGGTGCTGGCGCACACGACGCTGGCCGTGCCCTTCGTGGTGATCAACGTATCCGCCGCGCTGACGGGGGTGGACAAGCGGCTGCAGCAGGCCGCCGCCAGTCTGGGGGCGCCGCCTTTCGCCAGCTTCCGGCAAGTGACGTTGCCGCTGATCGCGCCGGGCATGTTCGCGGGCGCGGTGTTCGCCTTCATCACGTCGTTCGACGAGCTGCTGGTCGCCCTGTTCCTCTCCGGCACCGGGGCGGTGACGCTGCCGCGCCGCATGTTCGACGAGATCCGCTACGACATCGATCCGACCATCGCGGCTGCCTCGACCTTGCTGATCGTGACCACGACCATGCTGATGTTTGCCGCCGAACTGCTGCGGCGGCGCACGCAACGCCTCCGCACCCAACCCCTTTGAAGGAGACGCCTATGACCGATGATGCGCTGAAGGCCGAACTGGCCCGCATGGCGGCACAGCCGCCGCACGTGGCCGACCACACGAGGCGCCGCTTCATCGCCAACGCGGCGCGCTGGGGGCTGAGCGCCGCCGCGGCCGCCGCGATGACGCGCGGCCTGGCGTTTCCCGCCTACGCCGCTACGCCGGACCTGCCGGCGGTCAAGGACTTTCCGGACAAGCTGAAGGGCAGCGGCGAAGTGCGCGTGTGTTCCTATGGCGGCGCGTTCCAGGCCGCCCAGCGCGAGGCGTATTTCAAGCCGTTCGAGCAGTTGAGCGGCATCAAGGTGATCGAGACTCAGGGCCCCGACACGTCGAAAGTGAAGGCCATGGTCGATACCGGCAACATCGAATATGACGTGGGGGAGTTCGACCGCTCTTCCGTGCTCAACCTGGAGAGCAAGGGCGATTACTGGGAAACCATCGACTACTCATTGTTCGACGTCGACGATATCGACCCGGCGTTCCGCTACAAATACTCGGTCGACATGCTCCCGTACGGGCAAATCTTCGCCTATCGGACCGACGCGTTCAACGGCGCAATACCGACCGGCGTGGCCGACCTATGGGACACGAAGAAGTTCCCTGGCGCGCGCTCGTTGCAAGCCGGATCGGGCGGGCTTTCGCCGGATTTGGAGGTGGCGATGATGGCGACCGGCGTTCCGAGGGACAAGGTTTATCCTATCGACATCGACAAGGCCTATGCCAGCCTGGGCAAGATCAAGCCGAACGTCGACAAATGGTGGACCGCCGGCGCCATCCCGGCCCAGTTGCTGAACGACGACGAAGTCGTCATGGCCACGGTGTGGAACGGCCGCATCTACGCCATCCAGCAGACGGGCGCCAAGGCGGCTCCGGTGTGGAAGGACGGGCTGCTGCGGACCGATGTCTGGGCGATCCCGAAGGGCGCCAAGAACAAGGAAAACGCGCAGAAATTTTCCGCTTTCATCACCATGGCGGTGCCGCAGGCACGACTCTCGTTCCTAATCCCGTACGGCTTCGTGAACAAGAAGTCGGCGGCCCTGATCCCGCCCGAGCGGCTGAGCCAGTTGCCGACCGCACCCGACATCCTGAGCCAGATGTTGATCTACAACGTCGCCTGGTGGACCGCGAACCATGACGAGGTGTTGGCGAAGTGGGACAAATTTCTACTGGGATGAGCCGCCGCGCCCTGCCGCGTTCGCTCTACGCCGACACGGCTAGCCCGGCCCTCGACACCCCAGCCTTGGCAGACGAGGTCCAGGCCGACGTGGCCATCGTCGGCGGCGGCTTCACCGGCCTGTCGGCGGCGCTGCACCTGGCGGAAAAGGGCGTGAACGTGCGCGTGCTCGAGGCCAACGAGGTCGGCTGGGGCGCTTCGGGCCGCAATGGCGGGCAGGTCAACCCGGGGCTCAAGTTCGACCCCGACCAGATCGAACGCGATTTCGGCACCGAAATGGGCCGGCGCATGGCAGCGTTCTCCGGAGCCGCCCCCCAGCGCGTGTTCGACCTCATCGAGCGCCACCAGATGGTCTGCGAGGCGCGCCAGGGCGGCACGATCCGTGCTGCAAAGACCAAGCGCTACGCAACGGCGGTGGAAGCATCTGCGCAGGAGTGGCAGGCGGATGGCGCCCCCGTGCGTCTGCTGGACCGGGAGGCGATGCGGGACGCGACGGGAACCGGCCAGTATCTGTGCGGCATGACCGATCCGCGCGGCGGCAACGTCAATCCGCTCGGCTACGCGCGTGGGCTGGCTCGGGCGGCGCAGGGCGCCGGTGCACGCATCCACGCCGGCAGCCCGGCCTTGCGGACGGAACAAGCGGAGCGCGGTTGGCGCGTCACCACGCCGGACGGTGCGATCACGGCCGACTGGCTGGTCTTGTGCACCAATGGCTACACCGATGGGCTGTGGCGTGGACTGAAACGCTCGATCCTCCCCGTGTTCAGCATGATTGCAGCGACCGAACCTCTGCCGGATGCGCTTGCCGAGGCGGTGATGCCATGCCGGTCGGTGCTGTTCGAGATCGCCAGCATGACGGTGTACTACCGGCTCGATGCCTGGAACCGGCTGCTGATGGGCGGGCGCTCACCCTCGCGGGAGGTTGCCGACCGGGACGCCTATCAATACCTCATCGACTATACAGAACGGCTGTGGCCGGCGCTGAAGGGAATTGGCTGGTCGCATTTCTGGAATGGGCAATTGGCGATCAGCACCGACCACTACCCGCACTTCCACGAGCCTGCACCCGGTGTGCTGGCTGCCTTGGCCTTCAACGGCCGCGGCGTGGCGATGGCGACCGCCATGGGTACTCAGATCGCCCAACGCGTGCTCGGGGCGTCTGCCGAACAGCTCGACATGCCGATCACCAGCCTGAAGCCGATCCCGTTCCACGGACTCTGGCGAACGGCGGTGTCGGGCCGGATGGTGTATGGGCGAATTAGGGACAGCCTTGGCTTATAAGCTGGAGTTTTTTGCGGCGGCGAGGTCCGATCGGGCGAGCCAGTGCGGCACGGCGGCCAGCTCCGGCAGGGGAATGTGGCAGCGTATGGCGTGTCCCGATTCCGCATGCTGCCAAGGCGGCGGCTGGGTATCGCAGACCGGGCCGCGATGGCGCGGGCAGCGGGCGGCGAACTTGCAGCCGTGCGGGGACGCCGGGTGGGCGGGCGCCGCGGGCGCCGCGACGTGCGGTTTGCCGACCAGGGGCACGGAGGCCAGCAGCAGCTCGGTGTAGGGGTGGTACGGCGGGTGCAGCACGGCGCCGGTCCTGCCCTGTTCCATCACCGACCCGGCGAACATCACCACGATGCGGTCGGCGATGTGCGCGATGACGCCGATGTCGTGGCTGATGAACAGGAAGGCCACGCCTAATTCGTCGCGCAGGTCGCGCAGCAGGTTCAGCACCGCCGCCTGCACCGATACGTCCAGCGCCGACACCGCCTCGTCGCACACCAGGAAGTCGGGGCGGGAGGCCAGCGCGCGGGCGATGCCGACACGCTGCTTCTCGCCGCCGGAAAGCTGGTGCGGCAAGCGGGCGGCGTAGCGGCGCGGCAGGCGCACCAGGTCGAGCAGGCGGTCGGTCTCGGCCTGCAACGAGGACCCTTGGGCGACGCCGAACCAGCTCAGCGGGCGGGCGAGGATAGCGCCCACGGTCTGGCGCGGGTTGAGCGAGGTGTCGGGGTTCTGGAACACGATCTGGGCGCGGCGGCGGAAGCTCTTGTCGGGGCGGCGGCCCACGGCGGCTCCGGCGAAGCGCAGGGTGCCGGCCTGGGCTTGGATCAGGCGGAGCAGCAGGCGCCCCAGCGTGCTCTTGCCGCAGCCGCTTTCCCCCACCAGGCCCACCACCTCGCCGGGCGCCACCTGCAGCGACACGGCGTCCACCGCCTGCACGCTGCGCCCGCGGCCGAGCGCGCGGGACAGCCAGCCGCCGGAACGGAACCGCATGCTCAAGCCCTCGGCCACGAGCAGCGGCGCCGTGCTCGAGGGCCGTGCCGCGGGCGGCGCCGGGTCGTCTGTGGGCCAGGGCGCCCCGGCGATGGCGGCGGCGCGGTGGCAGGCTACGCCATGCCCGCTGCCAGTCAGCGCTTGCGGCTGTTCGCAGCCTGGCGCCGCAAACGGGCAGCGCGGGCGGAAACTGCAGCCGGGATCGGGGCGGGTGAGGTCCGGCAGGCCGCCCGGGATGGGGGCGAGGCGGCCGGGATGGGCCCGGTCGGGGCGGGGCAGGGCAGCGAGCAGCCCGCGCGTGTAAGGGTGCTCCGGCTGGCGCAACACCGCGCCCGCGGGGCCCGTCTCGGCCACCCGACCGGCGTAGAGCACGGCCACCCGGTCGCAGAGCCGGTCCACGATCCCGAGATTATGGCTGACCAACAGCATGGAGAGGCCGCGGCTGGCGCGAAGCTGGTCCAGCAGGGCGAGGATCTGCGCCTCGATGGTCACGTCGAGCGCCGTGGTGGGTTCGTCCAGCAGCAGCCATGCGGCCAAAGTCCTCGAAGGTGGCGGGGAACACGGTCGGCGGCAACACGAAGCCGTCGCAGGCGCCGGCGCTGAACCAGTCCTCCATCACGTCCGCGATCATCGCCGGCGTGCCGGCGACCAGGCCGCGCGGCTTGCGGACCGCCGCGGCAAAGCTGATCCCCTGCTCACGCGCCAACTGGCCCATCCGGTCACGCGACCCGGCGATCCCCTGGTTGCCCGCCTCCGCCTCCGCCTGCTCCGCCGTCTCCACCCGGCTCAAATCCACGCCGAGCAAGGTGGAAGAGGACGCCATCACCAGCTCCGGATCGACCCGGCTGTCGAGGAACTCGGCCTTTTCCCGCGCAATCGACGGGGTTTCGCCCACCACCACCGACAAGGTGGGCAGTATCTTGCAATGCGCCGGGTCGCGGCCGATGGCGCGCAGGCGGGCATGCATGTCGGCCACGAACGCGACCCCATCCGCCTTGGTCGCAGGGGTGCAGAAGATCACGTCCGCCCAGCGGGCCGCGCAGTCGCGCCCCCGCGGCGACGATCCGGCCTGCAGGATCACCGGCCGCCCCTGCGGGCTGCGTGGGATCGTCATCGGGCCGCGCACCCGGACGAAAGGGCCTTCATGGTTGGCGTAGCGGATCTTGGCCGGGTCCATGAACACGCCGGCCTCGCGGTCCATCACCACCGCGTCCGGCGCCCAGCAGTCCCAAAGCTTGCAGCAGGCGTCCAGCACGTCGTCGGCGCGGTCGTAGCGCTCGGACTTGGGCGGAACGCCGTCCATGCCGCAATTGCGCGCCTCGTAGTCGGTGGACGAGGTCACGACGTTCCACGCCGCCCGGCCCTTGCTCAGCAGGTCGAGCGAGCCCAGCGAGCGGGCGATCTGATACGGCTGGTTGAACGTGGTCGAAACGCTGGTGCCGAGCCCGAGATGCTTGGTGACCCGTGCCATCAACGGCAGCACGATCATGGGGTCGATCAGGTTGGTCTGGCCGCCGCGGCCGATATAGCTGGCGAAGCTCCCCTGGTAGATGTCCGGCAGGCCCAGCGTGTCGGCAAAGAACGCAGCGTCGAAGCGCGCCGCCTCGAGGCAGCGGGCGATGTGCTCGTAACGCTCGGCGTCCCAGATGTCGTGCAGCGGGGCGGACGGGTGTCGCCAACCGCCGGCGTAGCTCGCGGTCGGGCCGGCCCGGAGATAGGCGACGAGGTGCATCTTGCGGGTCGAACTCATGCCCGCGAGATGCAATCAGCGTGCCTATCACGCCGTTCCGGATTGCGCGGGCATGCGCTTTCGGCAAGGCTTGCCATGGTGCTGAGGCTGGCCCTAACTGTGCCCGGCGCTCAGCGAGGCCGCTGCATGGGCACGCTCGCGCACCGCCGCCAAGGCGGTTTGCCGCAGCAGCGCACCATCGCGGTAGACCGGCTGCAGCAGGTCTCCCCCGCTTGTGGTGAGCGGCACCGTCTCGCAACGCCCATCCGCCGTGGCCAGCAGCGAGAAACGGCCGCGCTTGCTGTGCTTGCCCGGGTCGCCGGCCGGCTGCTTGAACACGTCGCGCCACACGCCGCCGACGCACACCGCGCTGCACTTCATGGCGAACCTCTGCGTGTCGCGGTTGAGCAACTGGTGCAGGCCGCCGCCCATGCCCAGCGCGATATTGTCTAGCGAGAAGCCGGCCTGCATCACCGCCGCCAACAGAAGCGGCAATGAGTCCGCGTTGATGCCGTCGCCTTGGATGACGCGGATGCAGGATGGCAGGACCTTGTAGCCCTTGCTGTTGACGGTGCTGCCGAAGGCTGCCTCCAGGGCGCGCAGCACCTCCACCGGCACCTGCAAGGGGTCGCCGCTGTCCGGGCGCACCACGACGGTGGCGCCGCTGTCTAGAATGGTCTGCTTCAGCACGCCGCCCCACACGCCTTGCACCACCTGCATCAGGTCGTAGCTGTCCGACACCACCGCGACCATGCTGCCGGGCTTGGCGAAGTGCTGCAGCATGTTGCGATAGGCGTCCAGTTCGCCGTCGCGGCCCCAGGCGGTGATGGTGCTGTGCTCGGCGGCCGGGATGGAAAAACCCGCCATCGGCTCGTCGTAGTAGCGCCGGGCCGCGAGCACAGCCTCGATGGTGTCCGTGCCCATGAAGTTCACCAGGTGCGCCATCCCGGCCAGCGCGGCGCTCTCCTGCGATGTCGCTCCGCGGGCGCCGAAATCATGCAGCTTGAACGCCGCCGGGTTGTCCGCCGGCGGCGCGTCGCTCGACCGGGCAAGCGCCTGCAGGATCGCGACCTTGGCATGGAACGAGACGGTGCAGACCGTGGTCGGATACCAGATCGCCCGCAGCAGCGCGGTCTCCAGATAGCTGGGCAGCCAATAGCAGCGCGGATCCGTGTTGACGATGGTCAGCAGCACGTTGTGCGTGCCGATCGCCAAGCCCTCCGGTGCGGCGTTGATCTCGACCGGCAGCCGCCCGCCATGCGTTGCCAGGATGTGCTCCCAGCCCTCGCGATGGAACGGCTCCCCGTGGGCGGCGAAGAACTCGGCGGCCTCCTCGATGTCGGCCTGCGTGATCGGCTGGCTGAGGTAGCGGCGCAGGAACGCCTGCAGGCCGAAGAACACGGTGCGGTCGTAGCTGCCGCCGCGGCTTTCGACGTAGCTGTAGACGTATTCGGTGCCCGGCGGGTATTGCAGCCAGTGGCTCGCCTTGTAGGAGTCGGTCGCCAGGATCGTGTTGCTGTGCATGTCTCAAAGCTCCTTTGAGAGTGACGCGCGAGGTCTATCCCCGCGCTGGGCCCCGCGCTGGGCAGGCTTAGGATGGTCCTAAATTAGCGCTGTCAGCGCCAGGATGATGTCGTAATGATCCTCGAACATCATCGCGCGCTTGATGTCGGCCAGCGGCCACCATTGCGCCAGCTCGGCGTCGTCCGCGGCTTCCACCGCCGGCAGCTCGGCCTTGGCGGGCTTGCGGCTGCGCAGGCCGGGCAGGGCGGTCTCGTTCTTGAGGTGGATCAGGAAACCATGCGTGATGGTGCGCCCGCGCGACGAGCGGTTCGGGTCATCGAACACCCGCTGCGTGACGATGGAGCCCCGCAGCATGCCTGGCGGCACGGCGAGCTTGGTCTCCTCGCGCAGCTCCCGCAGCATGCCCTCCACCACCGTCTCGGCCTGGCCGAGAAACCCGCCCGGCAGCGCCCAAAGCCCCTTGCCGGGGCGGCCCTTGCGGCGCACCAGCAGGACGCATCCGGCGGTCACGACGCAGGCGTCCACGGTCACGAAGGTAACGGGGTAGGGCACCTTCGGCACCGCCCATTGCGCGCGGTAGTTCAGGATGAACTCGTATTCGGCGCGGATGTCGTGGAACGCTTCGGTCTTGGCGAACTCGAGCAGGAAGTCCCGCACCGGCGTGGGCAGCAGGCGGTCCTGCGGCAGGTCGCCGGGCTTGTGGCCGTCCGCGTCGTTCAGGAAGCTTTCTGCGAGATTCGAGAAGTAGCTGTTGCGGATGCGCGTGGAGGACAGGCCGCGTTCGTATTCGGGCACGTCGATCGGTGTGCCCCATTGCGGGAACAGCTTGAGGTAATAGGAGCTGTGATCCTTGCTGTGCCCGATCAGCGCGATCTTGGCCGAAGCTGGCTTGCGCCCGATGCCCAATTGCGCGACTGCCGCGTTCACCTGCTTTTGCGCGTTGGCGACCCATTGCGTGTCGTTGTAGCTGCAATCCTCGAGCGGCATGGTGATGATCCGGTCGCGGTCCGCCGGGTCCATCGACAGGCGCACCATGTCGGCGCGCTCGTCGTAGGTGAACGGGTTGCGATGGCTGCGCGGGGCGCCGGCCGACCCGATCAGCACCAACACGTAACGCCCGTGCTGCAGCGAGGTTTGCACCACGCGCTGATGTGCCGCGTGGAACGGCTGGAAGCGTCCGATGAAGACGCAGAGATCGAGCTGGAAGGGCTGCGCCGTACTAAGCCCGGCCGGGGCGATTGTCGTCAGTTGCATGGTGCTTCACCATTCATGTGCCGTCACGGTCTATCCGCGACTGGATATCAGTTGCTCCTTTCGCCGGGCGTTTTCAAGCGCCGCGTGAAAACCGCAGGCCACCGGAATACACGGCAGAGCAAGGCTTCGGTCATGGCATCCTGGCGAGATTTGGCGAGCGCGCTTGTCGTGCCTAGGTTGCCGCCGCTTTTGACTAGCATCTCTATCCGACGGCTTATCGCGTTCGGTCGGATGATGCTCTAGCGTCCGCCGCGAACCAAGATGAGGCTGGGTGATGCTGTTCCTCAACGATGGTCATTCTCCCCGACGGGCATGGCAGTCCGGGGCGGGAGCCGACGGGGCGGTTTGGGTCGACTTGATGGACCCGACCGAGGCTGAGTTGGAAGCCGCCGGGCAGATGACCGGGCTGCGGGTCCCGAGCCGGGACAGCATAGCCGAGATCGAGAACTCAAGCCGTGTTTTCACCGAGCATGGAGTGATGTATTTCAGCATGCCCTACAGCTACCTGGGCGAGGATGGGCGTGCGCATATCACCCCAGTGGGTTTCGTGCTGTCGGACACCATTCTGCTTAGCTTGCGCTACCGGGAGCTCCCGGCGATCGACAGCTATGCGGAGCGATTTGGCCAGCATCGTGAGACCGGCAGCGCCGCCGGGTTTGTAGGATTGCTAGAGGCGATCGTGGACCGGCTGGCCGATGTGCTGGAACGAGTGGCGGCCGACCTCAACCGACTTTCCAAGCAGACGTTCGCCAGCGAGGATCAATCTGCCGGTCGGCGCACCATCCGCCGCGCCGACCGCGAGCTGCGGATGGTGCTGACCGAAGTCGGCCGCTGCGGCGACTCGCTTGGCAACCTTCGCGACAGCGTGCTGGGCATCGGCCGTATCGTCGGCTACTCGCAACAAGCTTGCGCCAGATGGTCCCCCGAGCTGGTGACCCGGCTTGCGACCCTACGCAGCGATGTGACGTCGCTGAACGACTACGACCAGCAACTGAACAGCAAGGTAAGTTTTTTGCTTGATGCGGTGTTGGGCTTCATCAGCATCGAGCAGAACAACGGCGTGAAGGTGTTGACGGTGGTGTCCGTGGTTGGCATTCCGCCAACCTTCGTGGTCGGGCTTTACGGCATGAATTTCAAGAATATGCCGGAACTGGGCTGGTCTTGGGGCTACGAGTTCGGCTGGCTGATGATCATCATTAGCGTGATCATCCCGCTGGTATGGTTCCGGATCAAAGGCTGGCTCTGACAATTGACGACCGCGTTGTGCTTGTGGTGAGGATGGCGAAGGTCCGCATCGCCTCCTCGTCCAACGCTCGCCAGGCTTCCCACAGGCCGGCGGCGCGCCATCCGCCGGCGCGATCGCATATGGCTGCTTTCCGTCCGGCGAGATTAACCGGCGCTGGTATAACGCATCGATTGCGCTCCTTGAATGGCGGACAGGGTGGGATTCGAACCCACGGACCCCTTGCGAGATCGCCAGTTTTCAAGACTGGAGCCTTAAACCGCTCGGCCACCTGTCCCCATGAGCGCGCTTATCGGCGCGCACTTACGGGGCGCAAGCGGCAAATGCAATGGCAGGCGAAACCGCCCTCGCGACCCCTGCCGCTAGAGCAGCCGCCAGGTGATCACGACGCGGCGGTTCTGCGCGTTGTCTGGGTCGGACGTGTCGGCCAGCTCGGACTCGCCGAGCGCTTGGATCAGCAGCCGGTCGGCCGGAATGCCCCGCGCCACCAACGCACGCTTGACCGCTTCGGCACGCTTGGCTGAGAGCAGGACGTTCTGGTACTCGTCGCCGGTGCGGTCGGTATAACCGGAGGTGAACATCAGCACGGGGTGGGCGTCGCGATACAGCCGGGCCGCGACGTCCAACTGCTTCTGGGCCTCGGGGGTCAGCGTGGCGCCGCCGGTGGGAAACGTGATATCCACCTTGTTGCCGAGCACCGCGCTCGCTTCTTCTCCCAAAGTCGGCTTGTTGTCCGCGGCGGGCGCCGGGGCGGGCGTCACTCCGGCTGTCGCCCCAGCATTCGGCCCGGCGGTGGTCGACGAACAGGCCGTCGCACCAACCATCAGGCTGAATACTGTTGCCCGCAACACGGCCTGCTTTAATCCCGGCATCGCAACCTCTCCAACGCGCCAAACGATACAATCACCACCCTTGAATAGTGCTCATTTCGGAAACAGCATATACGCTCATGCGTGACTTCACCGTGCTGTGACCGAGAGACCCATCCATGAATGATGCTTCCACCGAGGGTTTGGCGCCGTCCCGCCGGTTTTGGCCCGGCCTGCGCGGATTGCTGCTTGGCGCCGCGCTGGCATTGGCATGCGGCCTGGCCGACCCCACCGACGTGAGCGAGGGTCTAACCGATTTCAGCGCCGGCAGGTTCGCCGAGGCGCTCACCGACTGGCAGGCTGCCGCCCAGGCAGGCGACCCGGCGGGGGATCTGTACATCGGCGTGATGTATGACAGCGGGCAGGGCGTCGAGCAAGATTACGCTCAAGCGCTGACCTGGTACAAGCGCGCGGCCGAAGCCGGCAGCGCCGCCGGGGCGTTCAATGTGGGCGTGTTCTACGACAACGGGCTTGGCGTCGATCAGGATCAGCGCGAGGCCGCAATCTGGTATGGCCGCGCCGCCGCTGGGGGGTTCGCTCGCGCCCAATACAATTTGGCTTTGCTGGAAGAACAGGGCGACGGCGTGCCGCGCAACCGGGCCAAGGCCATCGGCCTGTTCCGCCAAGCCGCCGCCCAGGGCTTGACCGCAGCTCGGGCGCATCTCGCCGCCTTGGGCCAGCGCTATGCCGGGGCGCCGGTCAAGCCGCCGGACGACTCGATGGCCGACTTCCAGCACGCGCAGGATGTCCTGCTCAGTCGCGGCGCGGCCGAGTCGGCCAGCATGGCGGCCCTGTTCCGGCGCGCTGCCGAACGCCACAATGCGGTGGCGGAATACGATCTCGGCTATTGCTACGAGCATGGGGTGGGCGTCGCGGCCGACGTGTCGCAGGCCGATATCTGGTATCAGCGCGCCGTTGCCGACGCGCATGACAGCCCCTTGCACGACATCGCCAAGCAGAGCGCCGCCAAGCTCGCGCGCCAGTTGGCGACCAACCGTTCCGACTAAAGCTGTGTTTTGGCAAGCATCTTGATCCGATCAAGAAGCAAGACGGTCGGATGATGCTGTAATACCAACGGCTATGACATGCACCCGTCATCGCGAGCCGAAGGCGTGGCGAGCCAGGGCCACGCAAGCGGCATTTCCCAGCATTTCCCCTTGGGGACCTGGATGCTTCGTCGCAAGGGCTTCTCGCAATGACAGCTTGGGACGAGTCATACCAGTTGCCGGTGCTCTAGAGCATGATTGCTTCTGATAGGCGAAGCAATCATGCTCTAACTCTTTGTTTGAGAGGCTGATTCACGCATCAGGTTGTTTCAACCTGATGCGATCAGGCTCTAAGCCGCGTTCAACGGGGCTCGCGTTTGGACCAGCCGTTGGGCGGCTCTGGAAAGATCAGCAGGTCGCCGGGTCGCACCGGGCTGTGGTTGGCGGCCAGCACCTCGGCGTAAGGCGGCGGCGTGACGCCCCGATACACGCGGGCATAGAGCGCCGGGAGGGTGTCGTCCGCGCCTGCCACCAGGATCAGCCCGGGGCTGCCGCGCGGCGACTGGTGGGGCGGCGGTTCCTTGCTGGGGTGGGCAGTGTCATGAGCGGGCCCGGTGGGCTTGGCCGGTGCGATGGCTGCCTCGGCCGCCGGGGCCGGGCGCGGTACGGCGGGGGGCGGTGCGGCGGGTGCGGGCGCGCTGGCCGGCGCCGGGCTGGGGGGCGTGATCCCGGCCGGTGCCGGAGGGGCGGGCGGCGGCACGGCGTCCTGCGTCGACGCGGCCAATTCTGGGCTCGGCGGCGGCGGGCTCGGCGGCGGGGTCGCTGGCGGTTGGCTCGCTTCGATCGCAGGCGGCATCTCGGCCGGCGCGGGGGGTGGCAGCGGCACGGCCTCGATGGGTTGGAACTCCGAAGGCCCGCCAGACGGCTCTGCCGGAGCCACGATCGACACGCTTGTCGGCGGCGGCGCTGCCTCGGCAGGTGGCGGAGCGGCGCTGACAGGCGGCTGGTCGAGCGGCTCGGCGGTGACCGGGGTGCTGGAGGGGCCCGCTGCTGGTCCAGGTGGTGCAGGCGGAACCGGACCCGGTTCGACCGGGGCTGACTCGACTGGCGCGGGCTCGACTGGCGCGGGCTCGACTGGCGCGGGCTCGACTGGCGCGGGCGCGGCGGGCACGGGCGCGGTGGAGGCGGGTGCTGGCGCGGTGGGCACGGGCGAGGCCGGCGCTGAGGCCACCTGTTCCGGCGGCGCCGGGCTCGGCTCCACGGCCGGCGGCGCCATCGGCGGGGACGGGTCGGTTTGCGTCATCGTTGGTGGCGGGGTGAGCTCCGCCTCCACGGCCGGCGGCGAGCCAGGCTGCTTCAGCCCAGCCACGATCGCCACGGTGTCCAACCCTGCCGCCAGCCGCACCCGGACTGGCTGCCAATCATCGCGCCAGACATAGCCAGCCGCGCCCGCGCCAAGCAGCAACAGGCAAGCCGCCGCAATCGCCGGCCCCCGCAGCGAGCGCCAGATCAGCTCGCCCCGTCCGCTCTCGGCCGACAGCACTGGCCACACCATGCGCAGCGTCACCCGGCGCCGCCTGCTTGCGTAGGCCGCCGCCATGGCCGACGCGGTGAGCGCGGCAAGTTCGCCGGGCATGCCGTCCGCCTCCCGCACCAGACCCTGCAGCGCGGCCGGCGACAGCACCTGCGTCACCGAACCCCCCGCCAGGCGGAACCGGTGCCGCAGCAGCTCGGCCAATTCGTCCTCGCGCCAGGCGAAGATCACCTGCCGCGCCATGGTCTCCGGCCGCAAGCCCGGTGCGTCGACCGCCTCCATCGCCGGCCAGCGCCCCGCCGACCCCACCAGGATCAAGCCGAAACCGACATTGGTGAACCCGAGCGCCGCGCGCAGCAGCAGCACGTAGCGGTAGTCCACCTCGCTCAACTGCTGGGCGTCGTCGATCACCAGCACCAGTCCGTTGCGCCCCAGCCGACCCGGCAGCTCGCGCGCCAATTGGTCCGGCGTTAGCTGATCCGGCGCCGCGATGCCGGCGGTGTGCCCGATTTGCGTTTGCATCTGCATCGGGTTCTGCCGCCCGCCGGCGATCTCCACCGCCAGCACGCCGTGCAGCCGCAGCGCCAGCGCGATAAGCTGGCAGATGCTGCTCTTCCCGACCCCAGCCTGGCCGCGCAGCGTTACCACGCCGGGTTCGCTCGCCACATCGGTCAGCACCTGGCTAACCATCTGGCTTTGCGACGGCGCCTCGAACAAGTCGGTCGCGTCGCGCAGCCGTTCGAACGGATCCCCAGTCAAGCCAAAGAAGCTGATCAGATCGTCCGTCATGAGCGGCGCATGGTGCCTAAATTCGCGCCAATATACGCACAGGCACGACCAGGTAAAGCGCGTTGCCCCATCAATGGTTGCAGAACCATGCAGCACACACGCAGTGCTGGGCGGTTCAGCACGCCAGGGTTCCGCTCCCCGGTTGAACCCGGTAATGAGCACGCTGAACCACGATCGAGCCGCCATGCTGCGCAACCGAGTCGCCTTCTGGACTACCCTCCTGGCCAGCATGGCCGCACCGTGGGCCGCCAGCCACGCCACGCCGCCGCAAGACACGGCCCAGATCGTCACCCTGCAGGTGGAAAACGACGCCGTCTCGACCCTGCGGGGCACCTCCGACCAATACTACACCAGCGGCCTGCGCGCGGGCTGGACCTCGGGCACCAACCAGGTGCCGGAAGCGCTGCAAACCGCCTCCAACAACCTATGGGGCGACGGCGTGCAGCGCATCAGCCTCGAACTCAGCCAGTCCATCTTCACCCCGCGCAACACCCAGACGCCCAATCCGTCGCCTACCGACCGGCCCTATGCCGGCGTGCTCGGGCTCACCGGCTCGCTGATCCACGACATGGACGACTCCCGCACCGTCATCTCGCTGTTCCTGGGCGTGGTCGGGCCGGATGCCGGCGGCAAGACGGTCCAGAACGGCTTCCACAACCTGATCGGCGACACGCCCAACCAGGGCTGGAACACGCAAATCGGCAACGAGGGACTGTTCGAGATCACCCCGCAGCGCATCTGGCGCTTGCCGATCACCAACTATGGCCCGGTCTCGTTCGACGTGCTGCCTTCGGTGGCGGCGGGCGTCGGGCTGGAGCGGAACTACGCCCAAGTCGGCTTGATCCTGCGCGCGGGGCAGGGGCTCGACAGCGATTACGGCGTTGCCCGCATCCAGCCGGGGCTCACCGGCACCGACGCCTATACGCCGACTCGGCCATTCGTATGGTATGTGTTCGGCGGCGTGGACGAGCAGGCGGTGGCGCAGGACGTGACCCTCAACGGCGACAACTTCAGCTCCAGCCGGCATGTGACGCCGAAATGGGACGTGAGCGAGCTCGAGCTGGGCGCGGCGCTGATCTATCGCGGCGTCCGGGTGACCTACTCGCAAACGTGGCAGACCGAGGAGTTCCACGGGCAGAAGGGCGGGCTGTTCAACTTCGGCTCGCTCGCGGCGTCCGTCCGCTTCTGATGCGCCGCCGGGCCCTCCTGTCGGGACTGCTGAGCGCCCCGGTCGCAGCCACCGCCGCGCTCGGGCAAGACAGCTTCGGCGCCTTCCTCGCCAGCGTGCGCGCCGAGGGCCGCCGCGCCGGCATCAGCGAAGCCACGCTGAACGCAGCCTTCGCCGGCATCGGCCCCAACCAGAAGGTGATCGACGCCGACCGTAAGCAGCCCGAGTTCACCATGACCTGGGCGCGCTACCAGTCGCTCACCATGTCCGACAAGCGGATCGCCCGCGGCCGGGAGACCTGCGCCGCCCAGCGCGAGCTGCTGCACCGCGTGTCCGAGCGCTACCGCGTCGACCCGGCGCCGATTGCCGGCATCTGGGGGCTGGAAAGCAACTTCGGCACCGACACCGGCAGCTATAACGTGATCGAAGCGCTCGCCACCCTGGCCTGGGAGGGCCGCCGCGCCTCGTTCTTCCGCAGCCAGCTCATCAGCGCCCTGCGCATCCTGGACCATGGCGACGTGGCGCCGGGCCGCATGCTCGGCTCCTACGCCGGCGCGATGGGCCAGCCGCAATTCATGCCCGACTCCTACCTGCGCTACGCCGTGGACTTCGAGGGCACCGGCCGGCGCGACATCTGGACCAGCACCGGCGACGTGCTGGGCTCCATCGCCAACTATCTCAGCGCCTCGGGCTGGCGCTATGGCGAGCCCTGGGGACAGCCGGTGATGGTGCCGCCCGGCTTCGACGCATCCGGCGGGCGCGAGCAGCGCCGCAGCTTGGGCGAGTGGCAGCGCCTGGGCGTGCGCCGTGCCGACGGCAGCGGCTTCACCCGGCTCGACCCGGACGGCGCCGTGATCATGCCCGATGGCGATGCCGGCCCCGCCTTCATGGTGTATGCCAATTTCGCCGCCATCCGCCGCTACAACCCGTCCGATTTCTACGCGCTGGCCGTGGGCCTGCTGGGTGACACCGTGACGTGAGGCGCCGCGCCGTCGTGGCGACCCTGGCCGCCTCGGCGCTCGGCGGTTGCAGCCTGTTCCGCCGCCGCCGGCCGCCCGCGCCCCAGGCCAGCGTGCACTACACCCTGGGCGCTGGCTACCGAATGGGCGGGATCTGGTACTACCCGGCCGAGCATTCCGACTACAGCGCCGAGGGGTTGGCCGCGATCGCCCCCGACCAGACCGGGCTGACCGCGGATGGTGAGGTGTTCAGCCAAGACGCATTGGCGGCCTCGCACCACACGCTGCAGCTCCCCGCCATCGCCGACGTCACCAATCTCGAGAACGGCCGCAGCGTCCGGTTGCGCCTGAACGATCGCGGCCCCGAGAACCCGGGCCGGCTGCTCGGGCTCACCCGCCACGCGGCGGGCCTGCTCGGCGCCCAGGACGGCACGCAAATCCGCGTGCAACTCGACCCGGCGATGACCCAGGCGCTCACCGACCGGTTAGGCGGCGGCCCCACCCTCGCCATGACCGCCGCCCCGCTGGACACCGTCCAGTCGCAGGACCTGGCGCCCCCGCCCGGTGTCGCCCAGTCCAGCCGGGTCCGCCGCGTGACCACGCCCACGCGGGGCGCCGCGGCCGCCGAACCCGCCGCCGCCGTGCCGGACCGCCTGCCGGACCACGTGGTGCAAGGCCGGCCCGAGCCCGGCGCCATCTACCTGCAAGCCAGCGAGTTCGGCCGCGCTGATTATGCCAACCGCCTGTCCGCCCGCCTGGCCGGCATCGGCGCCCGCGTCGAGCGCCTGCGCGACGGCCGCTCCGAACGCTACCGCGTGGTGGCCGGCCCGTTCCCCAGCGTCGCCGCCGCTGACGACGCGCTGGACCTAGCCCTGCGTGCGGGGGTAATCGACTCACGCTTGGTGGTGCGGGAGGAGTGATTCGCGATGGCCAATAACGTGACACGGCGGCTGGTTCTCGCGGCTGGCTCCGCCCTGGCGGCCACCCCCGCCTTGGCGTCTCCCGCGCTGGCTCAGCGCCACCCTGCCGCCAAGCCCGGCCACGCCAAGACCGTGTCCGACCCGGTGCCCACCGGCAGCCCCGCCAACACCCCGCTCGGCCCGATCGACACCGAGGCCAAATACGCCATCGTCGTCGATTTCAATACCGGCGCCACCCTGCTCGACAAGGACGCCGACGTGCAGCAGCCGCCGTCCTCGATGACCAAGCTGATGACCGCCTACATCGTGTTCGGCATGCTCAAGATCGGCCGCCTGCAGCTCGACGCCGAGCTGCCGGTCAGCGACAAGGCCTGGCGCATGCAGGGCTCCAAGATGTTCGTGCCCCAAGGCGGCAGCGTGAAGGTGGAGGACCTGATCCGCGGCATGCTGGTGCAATCCGGCAACGACGCCTGCATCGTGCTGGCGGAGGGGATCGCCGGGTCGGAAGACCAGTTCGTCGAGCTGATGAACGCCAAGGCCAAGGAGCTCGGCCTGACCAACAGCCACTTCGTCAACTGCACCGGCTGGCCCGACGCGGACCACTACATGAGCTGCCGCGACATCGCGACCCTGGCCGCCGACATCATCCGGGACTTCCCTGAATACTATCACTACGACAAGGAAACATCGTTCAAATACAACGGGATCGACCAGGGCAACCGCAACCCCCTGGTGCTCAAGGGCGTGGCTGACGGGCTCAAGACCGGCCACACCGATGCCGGCGGCTTCGGCGTTGTGGGCAGCGCCGAGCGTGGCGGCCGGCGGGTGATCCTGGTGATCAATGGATTGCCGACCAACCACGCCCGCTCCGAAGAAAGCGAGCGGCTGCTCGAATGGGCGTTCCGCGAGTGGGAGAACGTCGACCTGTTCAAGGCCGGCGACACCGTGGAGGAGGTGAAGGTCTGGCTTGGCACCCAGGCCACCGTGCCGCTGGTGGGCGGGCGCAACCTGGTCATCACCATGCCGAAGCAGTGGCGCCAGACCGCCAAGATCGAGATCCAGTACAACGCGCCGATCGCCGCCCCCGTGAGCCGGGGCGAGACGCTGGGCAAGCTGGTGGTGAGCGGCAAGGGCGTGCCGACCATGCAGGTGCCGCTGCTGGCGGGCGAGGACGTGCCGCGCCAGGGCCTGCCCGGCCGCGCCGTGGCCGTGCTGGGCCACTACATGCTCGGAAGCTGAGCGCCGCTGTTCATCACGCTCGAGGGCGGGGAGGGCGCCGGCAAGTCCACCCAGGCGCGGCGCGTGGCTGGCTGGCTGGCGGGGCAGGGGCTGCCTGTGCTGCTCACCCGCGAGCCCGGCGGCGCCCCCGGGGCGGAGGCGTTGCGCGGCTTGCTGCTGGGCGGCCAGTTCGACTGGTCGGCGCCGGCCGAGACGCTGCTGCATTTCGCCGCCCGCGCCGAGCACGTCGCCCGCACCATCCGCCCAGCGCTGCAGGCCGGCATGGTGGTGGTGTGCGACCGCTTCTACGACTCCACCATGGCCTACCAGGGCTACGGCCAGGGCGCCGACCGGGCGCAGATCGCGGCCTTGATCGCCCTGCTCGGCATTACCCCTGACGTGACGCTGATCCTGGACGTCTCCGCACCCGTCGCCGCCGCGCGCATGGCCGCCCGCGCCCGTTCCGCAGACCGCTATGACCGTCTCGGCCCGGCGTTCCACGCCCGCGTCGCGGCCGGCTTCCGCGCCATCGCCGCCGAGCCCCGCTGCCGCCTGGTCGACGCCGACGCCGACACGGACACCGTCTTCTCCGCCCTCTGCCACGAAGTAAGCCGCAAACTATCTCCCTCTCCCGCGGGCGGGAGAGGGTCGGGGTGAGGGTGCGAGAGCCACGCTCTGTGCGCAGTAGATTGAATCTGCTGCCTTCTGCGCGCCCTAAGGGCCCTCACCCCGACCCTCTCCCGTGTAGGACGGGAGAGGGAGCAGGCGACGTGCCCCCATGACCGCCCTCCCACCGCGCGAAAACCCGCTGCTGTTCGGCCACACCCTCGCCGAGACCCAGTTGCTCGACGCCCTCGCCAGCGGCCGCATGCACCACGCCTGGCTGATCACCGGCGCCGAGGGGGTCGGCAAGGCCACGCTGGCCTACCGCTTCGCCCGCCGCCTGCTCGCCGGCCACGCACCCGGCAGCACCGCCGGGCACCCCCTGGCGATCGACCCGAAATCCCCCGTGTTCCGCCGCGTCGCCATCGGCAGCCACGCCGACCTGCTCACTGTCGAGCGCGAATGGGACGAGAAGAAGGCTCGGCTGCGCGGTGAGATCGTGGTGGACGACGTGCGCGCCGTCTCCGCCTTCCTCCGCCTCACCCCGGCCGAGGGCGGCTGGCGCGTGGTGGTGATCGACGGCGCCGAGCACATGAACCGCAACGCCGCCAACGCCCTGCTGAAAATGCTGGAGGAGCCGCCGCCGCGCGCCATCCTGCTGCTCACCTGTGCGGCGCCGGGCCGCTTGCTGCCCACCATCCGCAGCCGCTGCCGCCGGCTCGGGCTGCAGCCGCTGGACGAACCGGCGATGGCCACGGCGCTCGGCCACTACCTCCCCGACATGCCTGCTTCCGAGCGCACCCAACTCGCCGCCATCGCCGCCGGCTCGCCCGGCCGTGCGCTCTTGCTGGCGGAGGAAAAGGGGCTGCAGCTCGCCACCCTGGCCGCCGAGGTGCTCGACGGCGTGCCGTCCTTTCCCTTGCCCCGCGCCATCGCGCTGGCCGACCAGCTCGGCGGCCGTGGCGAGGACCGCTTCACCCCGTTCATGACCCTGCTGTGCGACGCTTTGGCCGCCAGCCTGCGCCGGGCCGCCCGCGGCGCCCCCGAACGGCTCACCCAACTGCGTCCCCTAGCCGAATGGGCTGAACTGTGGCAGTCGCTGACCCATATCCTGGACGAGACCGAACGCCTCAACCTGGACCGCCGCCAGGCCTTGCTCTCCTCCATCGTGCTGCTGAACGGATAAGGATGTCACGCTTCTACGTCACGACGCCGATCTATTACGTGAATGGCGCGCCGCATATCGGCCACGCCTACACCTCCATCGCCGCCGACGTGCTGGCGCGCTGGATGCGGCTGGACGGGCAGGACGTGTTCTTCCTCACCGGCACCGACGAGCACGGCCAGAAAGTCGCCAAGGCCGCCGCCGACGCCGGGGCCGACCCGCAGGCCTTCGTCGATGGCTTGGCCGCCCAGTTCCGCGACATGAGCGCGCGGATGAACATCTCCAACGACGACTTCATCCGCACCACCGAGCCGCGCCACAAGCGGGGCTGCTCCCACCTGTGGCAAATCCTGGCGGACCAGGGCGACATCTACCTCGGCCACTACGAAGGCTGGTATGCGGTGCGCGACGAGACCTTCTACGGCGAGGACGAGCTGCTCACCCGCCCGGACGGCAGCCGCGTCTCCCCGTTCGGCGCCCCGGTCGAGTGGGTGCGGGAGCCCAACTACCTGTTCCGCCTCTCCGCCTGGGGTGACCGGCTGCTCGCGTTCTACGCCGCCAACCCGGACTTCCTGGGCCCGCTCTCCACCCATAACGAGGTGATCAGCTTCGTCCGCGGCGGGCTCACCGACTTCTCGGTCAGCCGCTCCAGCCTCACCTGGGGCGTGCCCGTTCCGAACGACCCAGCGCATGTGATGTACGTCTGGGTGGACGCGCTCACCAACTACATCACCGCACTCGGCTACCCCGACACCGGTAGCGATCGGTGGCCGTTCTGGCCGGCCGACCTGCACCTGGTCGGCAAGGACATCGCGCGGTTCCACACCGTGTATTGGCCGGCGCTGCTGATGGCGGCGGGGTTGCCGGTGCCCAAGCGCGTCTATGCCAACGGCTGGTGGACGGTCGAAGGCGAGAAGATGAGCAAGTCGGTCGGCAACGTGATCGACCCGCGCACCTTGGCCGACGAGTTCGGGGTGGACGTGCTGCGCTACTTCCTGTTGCGCGAGATGCCGTTCGGCAACGATGGCGACTTCAACCGTCGTGCGCTGATTTCCCGCCAGAACAGCGAGTTGGCCAACGATCTTGGCAACTTGTCGCAACGCGTCCTGTCGCTGATCGCGCGCAACTGCGGCGGCGCGCTGCCCCAGGCCGCCGCCCCCAGCGAGGAAGACGCCGAGCTGCTTGCCGCCGCCGCCGCGCTGCCCGACGCGATGCGCCCGCGTCTGCTGCGCCAAAGCTATGGCGAGGCGCTGGACGAGGTCTGGCGCGTCATCCGCGCGGCCAATGCCTATATCGACCGCCAGGCCCCCTGGGCCCTGCGCAAGACCGACCCGGCGCGCATGGCCGCCGTGCTGCGCGTGCTGGCGGACGCCTTGCGCGGCATCGCCACGGTGCTGCAACCCTTCATGCCCGCCAGCATGGCCGCGATGCTGGACCAACTGGGCGTGCCCCATGGGTCGCGCAGCCTAGCAGCCCTCGCCACGCCCTTGCCCGCCGGCGCCACCCTGCCGCCGCCCCAAGGCATCTTCCCCCGCAACACGTCCGATCCCGCTCTTCTCCCTCTCCATCTGGGAGAGGGCCGGGGTGAGGGGCCGACGCCGCCAGGCTAACCATGCTCATCGACTCCCACTGCCACCTCGACTCCTTCACCGCCGAGCTTGACGCCGTGCTCGCCCGCGCCGCCGCCGCCGGCGTGGCCGAACTCGTCACCATCGGCACCACGCTCGAGCAATCCCGCGCGATCCAGGGCATCGCCGAGGCGCACGCCAACGTCTGGTGCACCGTCGGCGTGCACCCGCAAAACGCGCACAAAGCCCCCGTGCCGACCCCCGAAGCCATCGCCAACCTGGCATCCCACCCCAAGGTCATCGGCATCGGCGAATCCGGCCTCGACTACTTCTACGACACCGCCCCGCCCGACGTGCAGCAGGCCTCGTTCCGCGCCCATATCCGCGCCGCCCGGCTCGCCGGCGTGCCGCTCTGCATCCACGCCCGCTCCGCCGATGCCGACATCGCCGCCATCCTGCGCGAGGAGCGCGACGCAGGCGGCCCATTCGCCTTCCTGCTGCACTGCTTCTCCTCCGGCCGCGCCCTGGCCGAGTCCGCGCTCGAGATGGGCGGCTATCTCAGCTTCTCCGGCATCCTGACTTTCCCGAAATCGACCGAAAACAGGGACATCGCGCGCGACGTTCCACCGGATCGGCTGCTGGTCGAAACCGACGCGCCGTATCTCGCGCCCGTGCCGTTCCGCGGCAAGCGCAACGAGCCCGGCCACGTCGCCCACACCGCGGCCGCCTTGGCCGAGCTGCGCGGGCTCAACCCCGAGGCGCTGGCGGCGCTCACCACCGCCAACTTCCGCCGCCTGTTCACCCGCACCGCGGCCTGATGCGCGTCACCGTGCTTGGCTGCGGCGGCTCCGCCGGGGTGCCGCAATTGGGCGGCGCCGACGGCCATGGCGACTGGGGCGCCTGTGACCCGGCGGAACCGCGCAACCGCCGCAGCCGCACCGCCATCGTGATCGAAAGCGGGCAGGGGCGCCGCCTCCTGGTGGACACCGGGCCCGACATGCGCAACCAACTGCTCGCCTGCGGCATCCCGCGCATCGACGCCATCTTGTTCACCCACGCCCATGCCGACCACATCACCGGGCTGGACGACGTCCGGATCCTGAACCGCATCCTGCGCGCGCCGATTCCGGCCTACGCCACCGAGCACACGCTGTCCGAGCTGCACCGCCGCTTCGACTACGCGTTCCGCCCGTGGCAGCCGCCGGGCTTCTTCCGCCCGGTGATGGAGCAGCATCCGTTTGCCTATGGCGACCAGGTGGAGGCCGCCGGCTTGCTGATCAGCGTGTTCGAGCAAGACCACGGCTTCATCACCACGGCCGGCCTGCGCGTTGGCGGCTTCGGCTACTCGACGGACGTGGTGGCACTCGATGACCATGCTTTCGCCGCCTTGGCTGGGATCGACACCTGGCTGGTCGGCTGTTTCCAGCGCAGTTCGCACACGACGCACGCCCACTTGGACCGCGTCATCGAATGGTCCGAGCGCGTCGGCGCACGCCGCACGGTCTTGACCCATATGGGCCCGGACATGGACTGGTCTTGGCTGCAGCGCCGTTTACCGCCGGGCATCGAGCCGGCCCACGACGGTTTGGTGCTGGACATCGCCGACTGACGTGCGGTGAGTTCTTTCCATAATGTGCATTATGTGACTAAACTGCATTATTCTCAACGCAACACCCGCTGCTCGCCTGCGCGAAGCGCAACACCTTAATTGCACGCAACACCTCGCCTCCAGGCTGCACGTCAGGTGTTGCGTTTCGAGCGGCTGACGTTTCAACCGAATGACCCACGAGGTGCTCCGTTCGGCCTTCCGCGCGGGCACGGTGGCATCCAGACCCCGCCCCTGGGAAGGCCCATTTCCCGGCAGGCCAGCTAACCTGTCAATCGTGCCATGACGGCGTGTGTCTCGGCCGTGATGCGCTGCTCAACGTCATCGCGCTCGCCTCGGAACTGCGGCTGGCGACCGTTGGCGTACATCTGGAGCGCCGCCGAGAGCACATCCTTCAAGCCGTGAAGTATGTCTTCGAGGTCGGCCATCTTCGTCCTCTCCAGCAGCCTTTGCGAGTCAACATCCCGCTCGCGGTGAGCGAACATCCGGCTGCGAATAGGAAAGTAGATGTCCTGCCACTTGCGGCTCAAGGGCTTGATAGCACCCCGGAGGCGTTTGAGGTCATCGGCCTCCGGGGACCAGGCCTCGGCCAAACGCTCAGGCAGCCACTCCCGCTCCTCGCCGCCGCTGGCCGCGACCTTCCGCCTCCTGAGCGCCTCCACCGAAAAGAACTCCGGATGCTGCGCCGTGTCGGCAAGGAACCTGTCGATCGAGTGCGCGCGCTGATCCGAGTCGAAGATTCGGCCGAGCCCGATGATGTAGGTCGTCTGGAGCGCGTCCGAGACGGTGATCCAGAACTGGGGCTGTTGGTTCATGGCAGCCAACGCTCCCTCGCTGCCTGCGGCGAAGCTATCCACCGCCTTCCAGCGGTAGAACGCCTCCGTGGCCTTCTCGACCTCGCTGTTCAATATGTTCCAGTGCTTGAACCACTCGTCTTCGGTCATGGCTTTCTGGGCTGCGGCAGCGGACAGCGATCATGGTGTCGAAGATTGAGGTCTATATCAGGGCTCAGTAGCAGTTTGTCGTGAACCCACCCAGACCATTCGGCACAGAGTTGCAGGAGGTCGGCGCTCGAAATGCGGGCTGAACCTGGTAGGGGACCGGCTGATACGTAGGCTGCTGTTGTTGCTGCCGCTGCATCATCCCGTAGGCTGACAAGATCGCGGCGCGGCGAGCATTCTCTTGGGCGCACACATTGGTATCGTACCCGCTTTCAGCGCACGCGTCGCGCTGCGGCGCGCAGCCGCAAAGAACCGATGCTATCAAACAAACGCCACCAACCGCTCTGTGCCAGACCATAACGAACGATATCGTGCGGCTCCCAGGCAGACAAGACGCCGCCCGACGCGCCTCAGGCTGGCAGGGGACCGATTGGGCACCATGGTGTTGCGGAAGCGTCACGCCATTGGGCGAGTTGGGCGTCTAAACAGCTCCCACTCAAGTGCGCAGCCAGTCAGAGTACGCAACGCCGTCTCTGTAATGCGAGAGTCCGGGTGTTGCGGGTTGTCCCCGGCGACCGTCAAGCCCGCACTCACTCACCCAGCTTTGGTCGCGACTGAGACATGAAATGAGACTCGGGGTGCAGTGGCAAATTCCGCCGTTGCATCCCTGCCTGGCACAGCCCCCAAGGGCTGCCCATACTCTTTGCCCAGTCGATCAGCAGGAGTTGGCACCTCATGACCCAGCAGCGGCAGCTCCACCTCGGCGCCTTCATGCGCCCCGTCAGCATCCACACCGCTTGGTGGCGCTATCCCGGAAGCTGGCCCGACGCGAACTTCAACTTCGCCCACCTCAAGCGCTTCGCCCAAACGCTCGAGCGCGGCCGGTTCGACGCCTTCTTCATGGCCGACCACCTGGCCGTGCTGAACATGCCGATGGACGCGCTCAAACGCAGCGCCACCGTCACCTCGTTCGACCCGCTCACCCTGCTCCCCGCCCTCGCCGTCGTCACGGAGCGGCTCGGGCTGATCGCCACCGCCTCCACGACGTTCGAGCAGCCCTACATCATCGCCCGCAAGTTCGCCTCGCTCGACCACCTGAGCAACGGCCGCGCCGGCTGGAACCTCGTCACCACCTCCAACCCCGACGCCGCACTCAACTTCGGCCTCGACGAGCACATGGAGCACGACGAGCGCTACCGCCGCGCCCGCGAGTTCTACGACGTGGTCACCGGGCTATGGGACAGTTGGGCCGACGACGCCTTCATCCGGGACGTCGACAGCGGCGTCTTCTTCGACCCGGCGAAACTGCACACGCTCCATCACAAGGGGCAATATTTCTCAGTCCGCGGGCCGCTCAACGTCGCGCGCTCCCCGCAGGGCTGGCCCGTGGTGGTGCAGGCCGGAGCCTCCGAAGCCGGCCGCCAGATCGCCGCGGAAACGGCCGAGGTGATCTTCGGCAGCAGCCAGGACATCGCCGGGGCGCAGCGCTTCTACGCCGACGTCAAAGGCCGCATGCGCAAGATCGGCCGCAATCCGGACCACCTCAAGATCCTGCCCGGCGCCCTCGTCATCGTCGGCGACACGGCGGCCGAGGCGCAGGCCATGCACGCCAAGCTCGACAGCCTGGTGCACACCGATAGCGCGTTACCGAACCTCTCCATGCGCCTCGGCACCGACGCCTCCAAGTTCGACCTGGACGCTCCACTGCCGCCGATCCCGCCCAGCAACGCCAGCCAAAGCGGCCGCCAATCGGCGGTGGAGCTGGCGGCGCGCGAGGGGCTCACCGTCCGCCAGTTGGCCCAGCGTGGCGCGGGCTATGGCGGCCTGACGCTGGTCGGCACCGCGGCCACCATCGCGGACCAGATGGAGGAGTGGCTGACCACGGACGCCTGCGACGGCTTCAACGTCATGTTCCCGTTCCTGCCCGCCGGGCTCGATGCCGTGGTCGACAAGCTGGTGCCGGAGCTGCAGCGCCGCGGCCTGTTCCGCCGCGAGTACGAGGGGGCGACGTTGCGCGAAAACCTCGGCCTGCCGCGCCCCGAGAACCGCTTCTTCGCCCAGCGCCGCGCCGCCGAATAGACCTGGGCCGTTCCGCCAGTTGACCATGCTGATCGAACCCGCCACTTGTTTCGGGTTCGACCGCAGTGGGGGGCTGCCTTGAGCGAGAACGGGTGTCGCGCAGTGCCGGGCCGCATCACGCCCCTCTTCTGCGGTGCCGCCCTGCTCGCCGCCTTGGCCATTCCCGCCCGAGCCAGCGCCGACACCACCCTCGATCTGACCTACGACTCGACGATGGACATGGTGCGCCCCGAGGTCCACCCGAACATCCTCATCCACCACCACCTGCAGGTGGTGGTCTCCGGCCAGGCCGTCAGCGAGGACCGCGAGCGCAGCTTCCGCGACCGGTCCGACACCGACTCGGTCCGCCAGCAAGAGGGTGAGCCCTCGACCAACTACGTCTCCTGGCGCGTCGAGAGCGCGACCCGCCTGGTGCGCACTGAGCGCGACCCGCAAAGCACGAGGACAATGGTCGTCACGCTTTCGCCCGGCGCCGGCTGCCATCTCGAGGTCAGCAACGCCCTATTGCCAGGGTATTCCGAGTTCAAGTTCTCCCGCATCGGCCACCGCGGCTTGGCCTACTTCAGCAATTACCGCGTTTTGACGACCGCTTGCGCCGTGGAGTGACGGTGGCGCCGAATGACCGGCCGGTTGTGCTTGCCGCATGCAGAATGATGCTCTTTGTTTCGTATCGAACATGTTATGGGCTCACACACACGCCAGGCCTGAATGGAACGGAGACGACAATGCGCTTGCGATCGAACCTGCCCCCTGTTGCCGCCCGTACTGCCGCTCTGGTCCTGGCCTGCGGCCTGGGCGCCATGGCGGTAATCCCGTCGGCCAGGGCCTATTGGGTGGCGCCCGGTGTCTTCGTCGCACCCGCCCCGGTCCTGGTGGCGCCCCCGCCGGTCGTGGTCGTGCCTGCCCCACGCGTCGTCTACGCGCCCTACCCCGGCGCCATCTGGATCCGCCCGCACTACAACCGCTGGGGCCGCTTCATCCCCGGCCACTGGGGCTAAATCGCCGCCGGTCGCGCACCATCAAAAGCCCTCTTCCTCATGGGAGAGGGTTGGGTCAGAAGCGGCCGCCTCGTTGAACACGCCAGGCCCGCGTTTAGATGGGGTGAACGCAGCCAAGGAACGCGACCGCGATGAGCGTAACTGCCTTTGCCCCTAGCCTGGTCTCGGACGACCTCTTGCCCGCACCCCCCGGCGGCCTGGAACTTGCCTCGCTGGGCGCCGCCGACCCGGCCACCATTGCCGCCGCCGATGCCCGCGCCCGGCACTGGACCAGCGACGAACCCGGCGCGCTGCGGCCCGGCACCCCGGCCCACACCCGCGCCACCGCCCGCATGTTCCGCGACACCTTCAACCCCTACAAGCCGACCATCATCGACTGGCCCAATCTCGAGCCCGAAGCCCGCGACCGCCTGATCAGCCTGCCGATCTGGGACATCGCGGTGCAGACCGAGGGCAAGGCGCGCATCCGCATGCTGGCCTATGCCCACTCCCTGGCGGACCCGGATTGGCACGCCGCGGTGGAGCTGAACGGTTGGGAGGAAGGGCGGCACAAGACCGTGCTGTCTAACCTGGTTGGCGCCTACGGCATCACGCTCGAGCCCGAGCCGCCCTACCCGCCGCCGAACAACGCGCATTGGGCCTACCTGGTCACCGGCTTCAGCGAGTGCATCGACAGCTTCTTCGCGTTCGGCCTGTTCGCGATGGCGCAGCGCTCCGGCTACTTTCCCCCGGCTTTGGTGGACACGTTCGAGCCGGTGATCCAGGAGGAGTGCCGCCACATCCTGCTGTTCGCCAACTGGCTGGCCTGGCACCGCCGCACCCTGCCCTGGTGGCGCCGCCCCTGGTTCGAGCTGCAGGTGGCGGCGGCCTGGGTGTTCCTCGGCTGGGAGCGCATGGGCCTGGCCCGCGGCATGGACGACGGCGCCAAGAGCGACGCGGGCAAGCCGCAGGACCACAACTTCACCCTGAACGGCAGCAAGGCGGTGAGCGACGTCGACCTCGGCGTGGCCGACCTGATGGCGCTGTGCCTGGAGGAAAACGATCGCCGCTTTGCGGGCTATGACAAGCGGCTGCTGCGCCCGACCTTGATGCCCGCCCTCACCCGGCTGGCCTTGGGCGTGATGCGGCGCTGGCCGTTTGGCAGGCGGGCTTCCCGGGACTAGTTGGAGAGGCTGGTCTCTCCAAGGCAGGTCGCACATGGGTTCAAATGGCTCTGTGCGGGCCGGAAGGCCTATTGGACAATCGGCGGTCTGGAAGGGCAGCCTTCTGACCCTTCTGGACAACATGAGTGATGAGTCCAGAGGGTTTTGGTGGAGGCGGCGGAGGCGGAGCAGGCTGCGATGGCCTGGTGGCTGCAATCATTGCGCTACTCCCACCTAGCCCTCGTAGACTGGAAGCGACCGCCAGTCGGAGCGCGCTAGGACACGGTCCAGACCACCGACACTCACGGCAACTTTGTCACGGCCCTGATTTCCCTGGAAAATCACCAGCTCGCCGTCGAGAACGCGGACAAAGCCCTTATCGCTCGATGTTACGCCAGGCCAAACGTTGGAACCCTGTGCCGACTTATAGGTCACGGGCCCAGATGGCTTGAGACCAACATGTTTCACGGGCGACGAACCGCTCATGGATTTATCCTTAGGAGATAGCCGAACTTGTCTGCGGTAAATATCACAGTGGTTGCCCCAAGCGCCCAAATTGCCGCATATCGTTCACGAGTTCCGCATCTTGAGCATCGCCAATCGTTCCTTGACCCTCATAGAACGCCTGCAATTCGGTCAGGCGGGTCCGCAATGCCGTCTCCGGCCCTATGCGGCGGTAGTTCCGGCGAGCGATCGCCCTTGATATGAATACCAGCACGAACCCCGCCTCGATGATTGCGAGCCCGAGGAACAGCGTTGCCACGGCAAACACGGCCGTTCCGGATGACGGAGATAGGTCCGTCCATTTCGGCAGCCGACCCGCTGCATAGGCCACCGCCGCTATGACAATGCCCAGGGCGGTTCCAAAGAAAGGCAAGGTCCGATGCACGTCTTCTTCGGCGCCGACCTCCTGCCGATAGAGGTCGGCAAACGTGGACAGCATAAGTTCCGTCGTATTTGACGGTGGGCCCGCTGGCGAGGCGGCGGGCGGCAGGGACGGACTCGAAGTTGACATGACGTCTTATGCGGTGGTTGTGGGAAGAGGCGGTAGAGCCGATCAAGCTGCCTTAGCCAAACGTTTCTAAGACCCTCCACCCCCGTCCTCCTGCGCCAGCGGCAGCGTCGTCTGGCTCGCGGCGGGCATCGGGGATGGCGGTACCCACGGGCGGTCCCCCCGCGCCTCCCGGTCGGACAGCACCGTCGCCACGCCGTCCCGCAGCCACACCGCCTGGGCACCGTCGCGCCAGACGGTGAAGCGGTCGATCCGCGGCAGCGCCGGGCAGAGGTCGCGGGCGGGCTCGGCGGACACCAGCAACGCCAAACCCGTGCAGTCCACCGGGTGCAGGCTGCGGGCCAGCAGCACCGCGGCACCGCCCTGCCCGATCCGGCAACCATCTGCATCACAAACAACGGGTTGCGCGCTCTCGCTGGCAGGAAACGGCGTGGTCAGCGGCTCGGCCCAGTATTGCGACCAGGCATCGCGCTCGAACTTGGAGGCGCCGGGCCCGGCCTGCACCAGCGCGGGTGTCCGCATGGCGATCAGGCGGGCGTCGGCCGAGACCAGCAAGTCCGCCGGCGGACTCACCGAGGCAGCAAACATCCCTGCCGCCATCACCGGCACGCCCAGCAGCCGCATCCGCGACCGCCACAGCCCCAGCCAGGCCAGTCCCAGCCCGGTCAGCGCCAAGCCCCAGCCTGGGATGTGCGGCACCGCCAACACGGCGGCGGGCAGCGCGGACACGGTGCGGCCGACCCAGAGCACGGCGTCCAGCGACCAGCCCATCGGCAGCAGCGCCAGCCGCTCCAGATGCAGCGGCATCAGCGCTAAAGCCAGCAGTCCCAACGGCATGACGGCGGCGGCGAAGATCGGCACCGCGACCATGTTGCCCAGGATGAAGTAGAGCTGCACCCGGCCGAAATGGAACGCCGCAAACGGCGCCGACGCCGCCCCCGCCAGCAGGCTGGTCAGCATCAGCGTGGCCAGGTGGTGCAGCACCCGGCGGCGATGCAATTGCCCGAGCGACGGCCGCAACGCCTCATAACCGGCGATCAGCGCCAGCACGGCGGCGAAACTCATCTGGAAGGAAACGCCGACAACCTCTTGCGGCGACAGCAGCATCAGCGCCATCGCCGCCAATGCCAGGCCGCGCATCGAAATGGCCCGGCGCCCCACCGCGATCCCCAACGTCACCAAGGCCGCCATCGCAAACGAGCGCAGCACCGGCACGTGCATCCCGGTCAGCAGCACGTAGCCAGCCCCCGCGGCCAGCGCGGTCACGGCGGCGATCTGCTTGCACGGCCAATACAATGCCGCCCGCTCCCACAGCGCCAGGCCAAGCCGCGCCGCCCCCATCACCAGGCCCATGACGATGCCGATATGCAACCCGGCCACCGCCAGCAGGTGCGCCAGCCCCGAATCGCGGAACGCCGCCCGGTCGTCCGCCGGGATGGCGGTGCCGAGGCCGGTGAGCACGGTGGCCGCCACCGCCCCCTCGGCGCCGGGCAGGCCCGCCATCAGCCGCCCGGCGATCGCCTCCCGCAGGCCGCGCAGCCAGTCCGCCAGGCTCGAGGGCGGCGCGTGGGACAGCAGGCTCACCGGCCCCAGCGCCATCCCCGCCCCGCCCAAGCCGCTGAAATACGCGTCGCGCTGCAAGTCCCACGCGCCGGGATAGGCGGGCGGCGCGGGGGGGCGCAGCACGGCGCGGGCGTGGATGACGTCGCCGGGGGCGAGGAGCGCCGGGTCGGTCGGGCGCAGCTTGAGGTGCAGGGTGCGCGGCAAAGCGGCGCCGCCGCCGTCGAGCTGCACGCCAGCCAAAGTGAGGCGGCGCGCCTCCGGCAATTGCTCCACCGCGGCGACGGTGGCGGTGAACAGGGCGGCCTTGCGCGGCAGCGTCAGCAGCGGCGGGGCACGATGGGTCGCCCATTGCGCGGAGGTGAACCCGGCGGCGGCAAACAGCGCCGCCAGCGCCGCCGCCCGCGCGCCCTGCTGCCCGCGCAGCAGCAGGAACAGCGCCGCCGCCCCCGCCAGCAGCAGCGGGCCCGCCCACAGCGCCGGCTCGTGGCGCAGCTCGAAGTAGCCCAGCACGCCCGCCGCCATGAACACGGCGAGCCAGGGCATGAACCGGCCGCGCTCGGCCTCCGCCCAGGCGAGCAGCCAGGTGGGCGCGGCGGGCAGGCGAAAGGATCGCAGGGCGAGGAGGGTGGCGGTCACGCTGAATACAATAGCGCGCAAACCGTCCCGATGCCACTCTCCCCATCCAGCCGGGCGCCGTGCTATGGCGTTTCCCTATCATGGTACGGACTCGGTTTGCCCCCTCGCCCACTGGCCTGCTGCATATCGGCGGCGCCCGCACGGCGCTGTTCAACTACCTGTTCGCCCGCCACCATGGCGGCCAGTTCCTGCTGCGCATCGAGGACACCGACCGGGCCCGCTCCACCCCCGAGTTCACCGAGGCGATCCTGCAGAGCCTCGACTGGCTGCAACTCGAGCGCGACCAGCCGGAAGTCTACCAATCCACCCGCGCCGCCCGCCATGCCGAGGTGGCCCACGCCATGCTCGCCAGCGGCCACGCCTATCGCTGCTGGGCGAGCCAGCAGGAGATCGCCGCCGCCCGCGAGCAGGCCCGCGCCGAGGGCCGCCCGCTGCGCTTCGACAGCCCGTTCCGCGACGGCACGCAGACGCGCGACGAGCCGTTCGTGGTCCGCCTGCGGGCGCCGCGCGAGGGCGAGACCGTGATCGAGGACGGCGTGCAAGGCCCGGTGCGGGTCGCCAATGCCGAGCTGGACGACATGATCATCCTGCGCAGCGACGGCACGCCCACCTACCAGCACGCCGTGGTGGTTGACGACCACGACATGGCGATCACCCACGTGATCCGCGGCGACGACCATCTCACCAATACGTTCAGGCAGGTGCAGGTGTATCGTGCCATGGGCTGGGAGGTGCCGGCGTTCGCCCACCTGCCGCTGATCCTGGGCCCCGATGGCGCCAAGCTGTCCAAGCGCCATGGCGCCGCCTCCACCACCGAGTTCCGCGACGCCGGCTACCTGCCTGAGGCGCTGTGCAACTACCTGCTGCGGCTCGGCTGGGCGCATGGCGACGTGGAGATGCTCGACCGCGCCGAAGCCGTCCGCCTGTTCGACCTGCCCGGCGTCGGCCGCTCCCCCAGCCGGATGGACTACAAGAAGCTCGACAACCTGAACGGCGCCTGGCTGCGCGGCTACGACGACGGCCTGCTGATCAAGCACGTCATCATCCGCCTCACGTTGGCCGGGCTGCCGGCGGCGGACTACGAGGACCGCATCCGCGCGCTGATGCCGGGCCTGAAGGAGCGCGCCAAGACCCTGGTGGAACTGGCTGACAGCGCGGCGTTCCTGGTCCGCAGCCGGCCGATCGCGATGGAGCCGAAAGCCGCCGCCCTGCTGACCCCGGAGACGCAGGGCATGCTGCTGGAGCTGTCGCGCGAGCTGGAGGACATCGACTTCACCGTCTCCGAGATCGACGCCGCCCTGCGCGGGTTCGCCGAGCGCAGCGGGCGCAAGCTGGGCCAGGTGGCGCAACCGGTCCGCGCGGCGCTCACCGGCAGCACCACCAGCCCCGGCATCGACGCCACCCTCGCCGCCCTCGGCCAGGAGGAGTCGCTGGCCCGCCTGACCGCCGCCGCGCTGCAGCCCACCGCGTGAGCCGGCACCTGCTGGCCATTGAGGGGATGCACCCGCCGGAGATCGCGCGGCTGCTCGACATCGCCGAGAGCTACGTGCTGCTCAACCGCTCCGGCAAGACCCAGCGCGACCTGCTGCGCGGCCGCACCCTGATCAACCTGTTCTTCGAGGACAGCACCCGCACCCGCACCAGCTTCGAGCTGGCCGGCAAGCGGCTGGGGGCGGACGTGATCAACATGTCGGTCGCGTCCTCCTCGGTGAACAAGGGCGAGACGCTGCTGGACACCGCCGGCACGCTCAACGCCATGCAGTGCGACCTGCTGGTGGTGCGGCACGACCAATCGGGCGCCCCCTCGCTGCTGGCGCAGAAGGTGGACGCGGCGGTGATCAACGCCGGCGACGGGCTGCACGAGCACCCGACCCAGGCGCTGCTGGACGCGCTGACCATCCGCCGCCGCAAGGGGCGGCTGGAGAACCTGACGGTGGCGATCTGCGGCGACATCCTGCATTCCCGGGTGGCGCGCTCCAACATCCACCTGCTGAGCGCGATGGGCAGCCGCATCCGCGTGGTGGGGCCGCCGACCCTGATCCCGGCCGAAGTGGCGCGGCTTGGGGTGAGCGTGTTCCACGACATGGACGCCGGGCTCGCGGGCGTGGACATCGTGATGATGCTGCGGCTGCAGAAGGAGCGGATGGTCAGTGGCGCGGTGCCGTCGGCGCGGGAGTATTTCCGCTTCTTCGGGCTGGACGCGGCGCGCCTGGCCAAGGCGGCGCCGGACGCGCTGGTGATGCATCCGGGGCCGATGAACCGCGGCGTGGAGATCGACAGCGACGTGGCCGACGACCCCGACCGCTCGCTGATCCGCGAGCAGGTGGAGATGGGGGTTGCCGTGCGCATGGCGGTGTTGGACGTGCTGTCCCGGCGGGAGCGGCGCAATGTTTGAGGGCGCGGCTGGACCCTCACCCAACCCTCTCCCAGAGGGAGAGGGCTTTTTAGCGGCCTTCCCTACTTCCTTCTCCCTCTCCCCCTGGGAGAGGGTCGGGGTGAGGGGCCAACCCACCCCCCCATGACCGACACCCTGTTCACCAACATCCGCCTGATCGACCCGGCGACCCAGCTCGACGCGCCCGGCGCCCTGCTCGTGCGCGACGGCGTCATCGCCGACCATGGCGCCAATCTTGGTCGCCCCGACGGCGCCAGCACCGTCGACGGCGACGGCGCCATCCTCTGCCCCGGCCTGGTCGACATGCGCGCCGCCTTGGGCGAGCCCGGCTACGAATACCGCGAGACCATCGCCTCCGCCGCCCTGGCCGCCGCGGCGGGCGGCATCACCACCCTGGCCGCCCTGCCCGATAGCCGCCCCGCCATCGACGACCCGGCGCTGGTGCGCCTGCTCCGCGCCCGCGGCGAGGAAACCGGCAGCCTCACCATCCTGCCCTACGGCGCCATCACCCGCGGCTGCCGCGGCGAGGAGCTGGCGGAGATCGGCCTGCTCGGCGAGGCGGGGGCGGTCGGGTTCACCGATGGCCAGCGCGCGCTCGGCAACGCCCGGCTGATGCGCCTGGCGCTGTCCTACGCGCGCGGCTTCGGCTACCGCATCATCCAGCACCCCGAGGACCCGTCGCTCGCCGCGGGCGGCGCCGCCACCGAGGGCGAGTTGGCCACCCGCCTCGGCCTGCCTGGCATCCCGCTGGCGGCGGAAGAGATCCTGGTGGCGCGGGACATCAGCCTCGCCCGTCTCACCGGCGGCGCCGTGCATTTCGCCCATCTCAGCACCGCCAGCGCATTGGCCCTGGTGCGCCGGGCCAAGGACGCGGGCCTGCCCGTCACCTGCGACACCGCGCCGCCCTATTTCGACCTGAACGAGACCGCGATCGGGGACTTCCGCAGCTACGCCAAGCTCTCGCCGCCGTTGCGCCCGGAGGCCGACCGCCTGGCGGTGGCGGCGGCGCTGCGGGACGGCACGGTCGACGCCATCGCCTCCGACCACCAGCCGCGCGACGCCGACGACAAGCGCCTGCCGTTCGCGCAGGCCTCGGCGGGTGGCGCTGGCTTGGCGACGCTGCTGGGGGTGACCTTGGCGCAGGTGCATGGCAGCGGCTTGCCCTTGATGGAGGCGCTCGGCCTGCTGACGGTCCGCCCGGCGGCGCTGCTGGGCAGCCCGGCTGGGCGGCTGGCCAAGGGCGCGCCGGCGGATTTGTGCCTGTTCGATCTCGACCGGGGCTGGCAGGTGGTCTCCGGCGAACTGCCGGGCAAGGCGCAGAACACGCCGTTCGATGGGCGGGCGCTGGAGGGGCGGGTGCTGGGGACGTGGAAGGCCGGGCGGCGGGTGTTCGGGGGATGACCGTGGGGTTCGTGCCTACTGGGCCCTCACCCCGACCCTCTCCCAGAGGGAGAGGGAGAACAGTGATTGGGAGAATAGCTAAGAGCCCTCTCCCTCTGGGAGAGGGTTGGGTGAGGGGCGCGCGCGCATGACAGCCGCCCTCACCCTCCTCATCGCCTTCCTGCTCGGCTCCATCCCGTTCGGCCTGCTGCTCACCCGCGCCGCCGGGCTGGGGGACATCCGCGCCATCGGCTCGGGCAATATCGGCGCCACCAACGTGCTGCGCACCGGCCGCCGCGACCTCGCCGCCGCCACCCTGCTGCTGGACGCGCTCAAAGGCACCGCCGCCGTGCTCATCGCCCGCGCGATGCACGGCCCAGCCGCCTGGGCGGGGCTTGCTGCGGTGCTCGGCCATAGCCTCACCCCCTGGCTGCGCTTGCGCGGCGGCAAAGGCATCGCCACCGGGTTCGGCGTCATCGCCGGCATCGCCTGGCCCATCGGGCTGGCGCTCGCCGCCATCTGGCTCGCGATGGCGGCCATTACCCGCACCTCCTCGCTCGCGGCGCTCACCGCCTGCGCCGCCGCCCCGTTCCTCGCCCTCGCCCTCGCCCTGCACCCGTATCCGTGGCCGGTGCCGCTCCTGGCGCTATGGATCGTCTGGCGCCATCGCGCCAACATCGCCCGGTTGCGCGCAGGCACCGAGCCGCGGATCGGCCGGGCATGACGGAGGACGAGCGGCTCGCCCGCATCCGCCTGGCCCGCACCTCGGGTGTCGGCCCCCTCACCTACCGCAAGCTGCTCGCCCGCTATCCCACGGCGGCCGAGGCCATTCTCGCGCTGCCCGAACTCTCTCGCGCCGGCGGCCGCGAGATCGCCGTGGCCTCGCTCGCCAGCGTGGACAAGGAGCTCGCCCGCCTGGCCAAGCTGGGTGGCCGCATGCTCGTGCTGGACGAACCCGACTACCCCGAACTGCTCGCCATGCTGCAGGACGCCCCGCCCGCCATCTCGGTGCTCGGTGATGTGGCGGTGCTGAGCGCCCGCTCGATCGGCGTGGTCGGCGCCCGCAACGCCTCCGCCAACGGCCAGCGCATGGCCGAGCTGCTCGCCGCCGAGCTGGCCGCGACCGGGCTGGCGGTGGTCTCCGGCCTCGCCCGCGGCATCGACGCCGCCGCCCACGAAGGCGCCATGCACACCGGGCGCACCATCGCCTGCGTCGCCGGCGGGCTCGACCAGCCGTACCCGCCGGAACATGGCGAGCTGCAATACCGCATCGCCCGCAACGGCGCCGTGGTGGCCGAGGCCCCGCTCGGCACCGCGCCGCAAGCGCGCCATTTCCCCCGCCGCAACCGCCTGATCGCCGGGCTCTCGCTCGGCACGGTGGTGATCGAGGCGGCGCGCAACTCCGGCAGCCTGATCACCGCCAACATCGCGCTCGACGCCAACCGCCCGGTGTTCGCCGTCCCCGGCTCCCCGCTCGACCCGCGCAGCCAGGGCTCCAACGACCTCATCCGCGGCGGCGCCATCCTGGTCTCGCAGGCCGCCGACGTGACGGAGGCGCTGACCGACCCGCGGGCCGCGGTGACGCCGCTCGGGTTCGCCGACCCTGGCGCCGCCTATGACGCGGGTCCCGTGCAGATCGACCTCGCCGCCGCCCGCCAAACCGTCACCCGGCTGCTCGGCCCGGAACCCACGCCCGTTGACGATCTGACCCGGCGCTGCCAGTTGTCCGCCTCCACCGTGCTGGCCGCCCTGCTGGAACTGGAGCTGGCCGGGCGCGTGGAGACCCTGACCGGCAATCGCGTGGCCCTGCTTGAGTGAGCAAAAAAAGCAATGACGGACGTCGTCGTCGTCGAATCGCCGGCCAAGGCCAAGACCATCAACAAGTATCTCGGCGGCAACTTCACCGTGCTCGCGAGCTTCGGCCATGTCCGCGACCTGCCGCCGAAGGACGGCTCGGTGCGCCCCGAGGAAGGCTTCGCCATGGACTGGGCCGCCGATGAGCGCGGCAACCGCCAAGTCGGCGCCATCGCCAAGGCGCTGAAGGGCGCCGACCGGCTGTGGCTGGCCACCGACCCAGACCGCGAGGGGGAGGCGATCTCCTGGCATGTGCGGGCCATGCTGGAGGAAAAGAAGGCGCTGAAGGGCGTCGAGGTGCAGCGCATCACCTTCAACGAGATCACCAAGACCGCCGTGCAATACGCCATGCAGCACCCGCGGGACCTGGACCAGCCGCTGATCGAGGCCTATCTCGCCCGCCGCGCGCTGGACTACCTGGTGGGGTTCACCCTCTCGCCCGTGCTGTGGCGCAAGCTGCCCGGCAGCCGCTCGGCGGGGCGCGTGCAATCCGTCGCGCTGCGGCTGGTGTGCGAGCGGGAAGCCGAGATCGAGGCGTTCCGGCCGCGCGAGTATTGGACGGTGGAGGCGCATTTCACCACGCCCTCCGGCGCGCCGTTCACCGCCCGGCTCACCCATCTGGATGGCCGCAAGCTCGACCAGTTCGACGTCAACACCGCCGACAAGGCCGCCGCGGCCAAGCGCGCGGTCGAGGCCGACACGTTCAGCGTCGCCACCGTCGAGCGCCGCCGCGCCAAGCGCAACCCGCAGCCGCCGTTCACCACCTCCAGCTTCCAGATGGACGCCAGCCGCAAGCTCGGCCTGGGCGCGCAGGCGGCGATGCGGGTGGCGCAGCAGCTCTACGAAGGCGTGGAACTGGGCGGCGAGACGGTCGGCCTGATCTCCTACATGCGCACCGACGGCGTGCAGATGGCGAAGGAGGCCATTACCGCCATCCGCAGCCATGTCAGCGAGGCCTATGGCGCGGACTACCTGCCCGGCGCGCCGCGGGAATACAGCTCCAAGGCCAAGAACGCCCAGGAGGCGCACGAGGCGATCCGCCCCACCGACGTGGCGCGCACCCCCGCAGAGATGGCGCGCTACCTGAACGACGAGCAACGCCGGGTCTATGAGCTGATCTGGAAGCGCGCCGTCGCCAGCCAGATGCAGTCGGCCGAGCTGGACCAAGTGACCGTCGAAATCTCTGCTCAAGCGGGGGCGTCCGGCAGCACCCGGCTGCGCGCCACCGGGTCGATCGTGGCGTTCGACGGCTTCCTCAAGCTCTATCGCGAGGCCACCGACGAGGCGCCCGAGGGCGACAGCCGCGACGAGAGCCGCATGCTGCCGCCGATGAACGAGCGCGACCCGCTGCGGCGCGACCAGGTGGCCGCCGAGCAGCACTTCACCCAGCCGCCGCCGCGCTTCTCCGAGGCCAGCCTGGTCAAGCGCATGGAGGAGCTGGGCATCGGCCGCCCCTCCACCTACGCCTCCATCCTGTCCGTGCTGCGCGACCGCAACTACGTGCGCATGGAGAACCGCCGCTTCGTCCCGGAGGACCGCGGCCGGTTGGTGACGGCGTTCCTCACCTCGTTCTTCGAGCGCTATGTCGACACCGGGTTCACCGCCGGGCTCGAGGAGCAACTGGACGAGGTGTCCGACGGGCGGCTCGATTGGCGCGCGGTGATGGAGGCGTTCTGGCGCGATTTTTCGAGCGCGGTCGAGCAGACCCGCGAGCTGAAGATTTCGGACGTGATCAACGCGCTCGACCAGGACTTGGGCGAGCACTTCTTCCCCGCCCGCGAGGACGGCGCCGACCCGCGGGTGTGCACGAGCTGCGGCACGGGGCGGCTCGGGCTGAAGCTTGGGCGGCATGGGTCGTTCATCGGCTGCTCGAACTATCCGGACTGCCAGTATACCCGCCGGCTGGCGATCGACGGGGGGGATGCGGGCGACACCCTCAAGGAGGGCATGCGCGAGCTGGGGCACCACCCCGACACCGGCGAGGACATCACGGTGCGTCGCGGCCCGTATGGCGTGTATGTGCAGCAGGGCGCCCCCGACCCGGCGGACAAGAAGGCCAAGCCGCGCCGCACCTCGCTCCCCCGCGGCATCGAGGGCGACACCATCACCTTGGAGCAGGCGCTCGGGCTGTTGTCGCTGCCGCGCAAGATCGGCGCCCATCCGGTGACGGGGGAGATGATGGAGGCGGGGATTGGCCGCTTTGGGCCGTATATCCGCATGGGCAGCATCTACGCCTCTTTGGACAAGGACGACGACGTGCTGACGGTCGGCGCCAACCGCGCGGTGGACGCGTTGCAGAAGAAGCTGGAGAGCGTGCGCACCATCGGGCCGCACCCCAAGACCGGCGAGGCGATGCTGGTGAAGAAGGGGCGGTTCGGGCCGTATGTGCAGAGCGGTTTGATGGTGGCCAACGTCCCGCGCGGGGTGGCGATGGAGGACGTGACGGAGGAGCAGGCGGTGGCGTTGCTGGCCGAGAAGGGCAAGCCGCTGAAGGCCAAGCCCGGCGCCCGCAAGCCGGCGAAGAAGGCCACGGTGAAGGAGGCGGCCGCCAAGGTGGTGCCGATTGCCGCGGCGAAGGCGGCGAAGAAGAAGCCGGCGGCGCGCAAGGTGGCGAAGAAAGCCGCCCCCAAAGCCCGCGCCGCCAAGGCGGGTTAGTGGCGTCGTCACTCGCCCACAACAAGAAGCACCCTCTCCCGCTGGCGGGAGAGGGTGGGGTGAGGGTGGCTGCGCCCACACAACAGAACTCGCCCGATCGTGCCAGAACACCCTCACCCCGACCCTCTCCCGCAAGCGGGAGAGGGAGAAGGAAGGCGGGCGGTGCTGCATGAGCCAACTCTAGCCCATGCCCAGGCGCCGCAACCCCGACGCAGCGCCAGCGCCCCTGCCCTCGCGCGAGGCGCTGCGTGACTTCATCCGGCGCAGCACCGGACGCGTCGGCAAGCGCGAGGTCGAGCGTGAGTTCCGGCTCGGCCCCGAGCACCGGGTCGCCCTGCGCGGCCTGCTGAAGGACCTCGCGGGCGAAGGCGTCATCGCCCCCGCCGGGCACCGCCGCTTCGCCGCCCCCGGCCGCCTGCCCGACGCCACCATCGTGCAGATCACCGGCACCGACGCCGAGGGCGACCCCATCGCCCGCCCGGTGCAGTGGGACGGCGACGGCCCGCCCCCGATGATCCTGATGGCGCCCGAACGCCGCGACACCGCCGCCCTGGCCCCCGGCGAACGCGTGCTGGCCAAGCTCAAGCCGATCGGCGGCAACAAATACGAGGGCCGCACCCTCAAGCGCCTCACCGACGCCCCCGGCCGCATCCTCGGCGTGTTCCATACCGGGCCGTCGGGAAGCCGCATCCAGCCCACCGACCGCCGCCAGAAAGCCGATTGGCAAGTCGCCCCCGCCGACGCCGAGGGCGCCGAGGATGGCGAGATCGTGCTCGCCGCGCCCCTGCCTAGCCGCATGTACGGCCTGAAATCCGCCCGCGTGATCGAGCGCCTCGGCCGCATGGGGGACGCCCGCTCGGTCAGCCTGGTCTGTATCCACACGCACGACATCCCGGACGTATTCCCGCCCGAAGCCATCGCCCAGGCCGAAGCCGCCGGCCCGGTGCCGCTCGGCGCCCGCGAGGACCTGCGCGCCCTCCCGCTCGTCACCATCGACGGCGAGGACGCGCGCGACTTCGACGACGCCGTGTTCGCCGAACCCGACGGCGACGGTCACCGCCTGGTCGTCGCCATCGCCGACGTCGCCCACTACGTGCCCACCGGCTCCCCGCTCGACCGCACCGCCTGGGAGCGCGGCAACAGCGTGTATTTCCCCGACCGCGTCGTCCCCATGCTGCCCGAAGCGCTGTCCAACGGCTGGTGCAGCCTGCGGCCCGGCGAGGAGCGCGGCTGCCTGTTCGTCGAGATGCGGGTGAGTGCGGCGGGCCGCAAGACCGGCCACCGCTTCGGCCGCGGCCTGATGCGCTCCGCCGCCCGCCTCACCTACGAGCAGGTGCAGCAAGCCCAGGACGCGGGCGCCGACCTGGACCTGCCGCTGCCCGCGCTCTACGCCGCCTTCCGCGCCCTGCTGGCCGCCCGCCAGGCCCGCGGCACGCTCGACCTCGACCTGCCGGAACGCCGCGTCACCCTCGACGACGCCGGGCACGTGCTCGCCATCACGCCGCGGCCGCGCCTGGACAGCCACCGGCTGATCGAAGAGTTCATGGTGCTGGCCAACGTCGCCGCTGCCGAGGCGCTGGAGGCGATGCGCCTGCCCTGCCTGTACCGCGTGCACGCCCCGCCCTCGGACGAGAAGCTCGAGGCGCTGCGCTCGTTCCTGCACGGCCTGGGCCTGAAGCTGCCGCCGGAAGGCGAGGTGCATCCGCGCGACCTCGACGCCGTGTTGCGGCAGGTCGCAGGCAGCGAAACGGCGCCGCTGGTGAACGAAGTGGTGTTGCGATCGCAAAGCCAGGCGCAGTATTCGCCTGACAATCTGGGGCATTTCGGCTTGGCTCTGCCGCGCTATGCGCACTTCACCAGCCCGATTCGCCGCTACAGCGACCTATGCGTCCACCGCGCGTTGATTCGCGGAATGCATGCCGGGCCGGACGGCCTGGCGGACGGCGAGGCAGCACGATTCGCAGACACGGCCGAGCATATCACCGCCACCGAACGCCGGGCCGCCTTGGCGGAGCGCGACGCGGTGGACCGTTACCTGGCCGCCTACATGGCCGACAAGACCGGCGCCGTGTTTGCCGCCCGCATCTCGGGCGTCACCCGCTTTGGCCTGTTCGTGACCCTGGCCGAGACGGGGGCGAGCGGCCTGCTGCCGCTCTCGGCGCTGCCGGACGACTATTGGCAGCACGACGAGGCCGCCAAGACGCTCACCGGCCGCAAGACCAACCTGGTGTTCCGCCTGGCGCAGCCGATGGACGTGCGCCTGGCGGAGGCGAGCCCGGTCACGGGCGGGCTGATCTTCGGGCTTGCGGCGGCCCAGGGCGCGAGCAGCACCACAGGGCGCAGGGCCAGCAGCAGGCGGCCGTGAGGCAGGTCTCGCTGCTGGTGATCCTGTTTTGGCTGCTGCCTTGCCTCGCCCTCGCCACGGCCGGCGCCGCCCACGCCGCCGACGTGTTCGACGACACGCTCGCCACCTCCGTGTTCAGCGTGGCGTTGGACTTCCTCGCCCCGCGCACGCTCGACCCGGTCGGCATCCCGCAGCTCACGCTGTGGGGCCTGCGCGGCCTCACCGCCGTCGACCCGGCGCTCATGCCGGACATTCGCGACAACGAGGTCCACCTCACCCTGAACGACAAGCTGGTGTTCACCGCCCCGCTGCCGAGCGGCGCCGCCGCGGCGGACTGGGGCAAGTTCGCCGCCAGCCTGGGCCGGGCCGCGTTCGGCGCCTCCCAGGCGGTGCGCAACGCCGGCACGCAGGGGGTGATCCGCGCCTTCTTCGACGAGATGTTCAACCATCTCGACCCGTATTCCCGCTACGTCCCGCCCGACGCTGCCGACACCGACCGCGAGCGCCGCTCCGGCTCGGTGGGGTTGGGCCTGAGCCTGGCGCGGGCTGCGGCTGGCTTCGTGGTTCGGGGGGTGCTGCCTGGCAGCCCCGCCGACGAGGCCGGCATCCGGCCCGGCGACCGCGTGCTCTCCGTCGACGGCCGCCAGCCCCGCCGCGAGGACGCCGCCACCGTCGAGGGCTGGCTGCAGGGGCCCGAGGGCTCCACCGTCACCCTGGTGTGGCGCGACCATCGCGGCCGGGTGCAGACCGACGAGCTCGAGCGCGCGCTGGTGCCGCCGCAGACGGTGCGCGCCGAGCGGGTGGCCGACGTGCTGGTGATCCATATCGACGGGTTCAGCGCCAACACCGACGACCAATTCCACGCCGCGCTCACCGCCGGTTTCGAGGGCCACCGGGTGCGCGGCGTGGTGGTGGATTTGCGCGGCAACCGCGGCGGCTTGCTGCGCCAGGCGGTGGACGCGACCGGCGAGGTGCTGACCACGGGCATCGTGGCGACCACTGCCGGGCGCGACCCGCAATCCAGCCACGTCTGGCAGAGCGGCCCCGGCGACGACGAGGCGCAGGGCCGCCCGATCGTGATCCTGGTGGACGGCCGCACCGCCAGCGCTGCCGAGATCATGGCCGCCGCGCTCGAGGACAACGGCCGCGCCGTGGTGGTGGGCAGTTCCACCTTGGGCAAGGGCCTGGTGCAGACCATCGCCCCCCTGCCCGACGGCGGCGAGCTGTTCGTGACGTGGAGCCGTGTGTTGGCGCCGGGTGGCTGGCCGTTGCAGGGCTTGGGGGTGTTGCCGCAAATCTGCACCAGCCTGGGCGCCGACCAGCTCCAGATCCAGTTGCAGGACTTGGTGACCGGCCAACTCGACATGTCGGCCGCACTGGCCCGCCACAACGCCGCCCGCGCCCCCTTGCCGCTGGCGCAAGTGGTGGAGCTTCGCAACGCCTGCCCCGCCGCCGAGGGCCGCGACAGCGACCTGGATGCGGTAGGTTTCCTACTGGACCACCCGGAGGCGTATGCGGCGGCGGTGGAGGGAGCTGGCGGGCAGAAATAGCGTGTTTTCAGCCACAATAAGCTGGGCCGAGCCGAGACGGCTGGTCAGCTTGTTTTCCATACAGGAACGCAATGTTGGAGCGCGAAATCAGAGACATGTTCCAGCGCTAGGCAGACGGAATAGGCGGCAGGCAGTATGGCGTGTTTTCTTGGAGCGGCTGGTTCCGTCCGGACCCGTAGATCCTGCTTCGACCTTTCGAATATGCCTCGAAGCTCCCCGAGTTCGCGGCGCAGTTGCGGCAGCGATCCGAACCTGGCGGGATTGCCAAACCAATCGGGTTCCTCAAGAACAAGGTTCTTGTCGAAAGACAGCCAGTATGAAGCCCCAGTCATAAGTTGCGGGAAGCGCCCAGAGAAACCGCGATCGTAGCGCGCCTTGATGGCGGCGTATTTTACAGCGGGAGATAATGTCTGAGTTCCGGAGAGAGCTTCGTAGCTACCCCTTGGGGTAAGTTGGTCGAAAACTGCTGCAGCATAGTAAAAGTTTACATCATCTCCGCTGCTGACATCCTCTGAGAATTCGGCAGAACTTCGTTCATCCCAACAGAATTCGTCGATCTGACCGACATACTTTTTTGCAACCCGATCTCGCCAGCTTAGGATCTCTGCAACGCTGGCGGCGGCGAACTGACGCGGCCCTTCGCTCTTGATCACACTCTTATAGCCTTTGACGGCGAAGAAGTGTTCGTATGAGCTTGGTGCAGGAGGCTCAGCTTGCTCGTGCTTGGGAAGCTTGATCGCCTTGGCCAGATGCAGCGCTGACGCGCTATAACCTACTCCCAAACTGAATCCTCCATTTTCTCGCCTAGCGCTGATTATGTCAGGAACGCCTCACTCGGTTGGCTTGCGTTACCGGTATGAACGTTCAAGCCTTTGTGAAGCCGAACATGCCTCTATGTGGACTTCCATTCCAAACATCTTCCAACAGGGCTACTGAGTAAGCGATTGCACCGGTCTATAGGTGTGGTTGAAATTGTGAATAATACCCTCCGCCCGAAGCAGAAGGATAGTAAAGGTAGTAAAAATTTACTCCTGGGAGCGGCGTGCCCGGTGTAAATCCAAAATTTGCGATATCCGGATCGTTACTGACAACATGACCGGGAATTGCGAGCTGTGGATAAACAATTTTTTGGTTTGCGGTTGGGCGAGCATAGTAGCCGGTTTTCACGTCTATAAACGTCGGTTCCAATCCCGGCGGCTGTATCAATGCGTCTGCTATAGCTTTAACAGGCGACCCAAATACTTGAGTCAGCGGGACATGTTCGACAGCCTTACCTCCCGCCGCGAGACCCGTCGTTCAGAAGCGGAGCTACAAGCGCGTCCTCCCGCCCGATTTGCGTAAGAAACTACAGGGCCGGAGCTTCTGGCGGCAGGTGTCGGAAACTGAAGCGGCGTTCTCGTTGATCGCGGGGCCAGCGCCCGGCGAATTGTCGGCGGGCTAGACGACGCGGCCAAACCAATCACACCTCCACCGCCACCATCACCGGCACGTGGTCCGACGTCTGCGGCCAGTCTCGCGCGTCCTTCAGCACCGCCCAGTCCCGCAAGCCAAGCGCCAAGTCCGGCGTCACCCACACATGGTCCAGACGGCGGCCGCGGTCGGAGCGGCGCCAGTCCTGGTTGCGGTAGGACCACCACGTGTACAGCTTCTCCTCCGCCGGCACGAAATGGCGCACCGCGTCGTGCCAGCCGGCGCGCTGCCAGGCCAACAACGCCGCCACCTCCACCGGCGTGTGGCTGACGATCTTCAGCAGTTGCTTGTGGCTCCAAACGTCGTGCTCGAGCGGCGCGATGTTGAGGTCGCCCACCAGGATGCCGCGGCGCAAACCCGGGCGGGCGGCGAACCAGCGGCTGGCCTGGCCGACGAAATCGAGCTTGTGGGCGAATTTGGGGTTGAGCGCCGGGTCGGGCGCGTCGCCGCCGGCCGGGACGTAGAAATTGTGCAGCTCCACCGGGCCGGACGGCGCCTGCAACGCCACCTGCAAGTGCCGGCAGTCGCCCTTCTCGCACCAGTCGGGCGCCATATCATCAATCACCAGCGGCAGGCGGGAGAGGATGGCCACGCCGTTGTAGCCCTTCATGCCGCGCCGGGCCACGTGCGGGTAGCCAAGCGCGGGCGGCCCGGCGTCGGGGAACAGCGCGTCCGGCACCTTGGTCTCCTGCAGGCAGATCACGTCCGGGCTGAGCGCGTCCACCAGGCGTTCCAGCAGGGAGAGGCGCAGGCGGAGCGAATTGATGTTCCAGGTGGCGATGCGCAGCGTGCTCACGCCGGGGGCAATGCAGCACTGCGCCAGGCGGCGCAAGCTGCGCTTGACCGGAAAGTGCGTTGCACTAGGTTCGCGCGCAACATGATTGCACGGAACGGGTCTCGAATGGTTCGCAGGCGATTTGGCGCGGTCTTGGTCCTGGCCGGCTGGTTGGCCGCAGGGCTGGCGGCGGCCGAGGCGCAGGAGGCGGTTCCGGTCGGCGCCATCGAAGTGCTCTCCGGCCCCAATGCGGCCTATGGCGTGGCGATCAAGGCGGGGCTCGAGTTGGCGCTCGGCGAGATCAACGCCAAGGGCGTGCTGGGCGGGCGCAAGATCGACCTCACCGTGGAGGACAGTGCGGGCGACAAGGGCCAGGCGATCAACGCCGCGCGCAAGCTGATCGGGCGCGACCACGTGGTGGGGATCATCGGCCCCACCCTGTCCAACGAGATGTTCGCCGCCGGGCCGGTGGCGCAGGAGCGGCACGTGCCGATCATGGGCACGTCGACCACCGCCAACGGCATCACCGCCATCGGCGACGACGTGTTCCGCACCTCGCTGCCGGAGAGCGACGTGATCCCGGTGACGTTGCACTACGCGCTTGCGCACGGCGTGAAGACGATCGCGCTGATGTACGCCAATGACGACGCGTTCTCGAAGTCGGGCTTCGACGTGATGAAGGCGGCGGCGGAGCAGGCGGGGTTGCACGTCGTCGACATCGAGAGTTTCGGCAGCAAGGACACGGATTTCTCGGCGCAACTCACCAAGATCCGCACGCTGCATCCGGACGCGGTGGGGATTTCCGCGCTGGTGGAGCCGGTGGCGGGGGTGTTGCTGGGGGCGCGGCAGGTTGGGTTCGGGCCGCAGACGCTGTTCATCGGCGGCAATGGTTCCAACTCGCCGAAGCTGGGCGAGATCGCGGGCAAGGCGGCGGACGGGCTGATCGTCGGCAGCCCCTGGTTCGTGGGCAAGACGACGCCGCAGAACGAGGCGTTCGTGGCGGCGTTCCGCAAGGCGTACGAGCGCGACCCGGACCAGTTCGCCGCCCAGGCGTACGACGCGATGAAGATCATGGCCGCCGCCATCGACCGCGCTGGCGCCGCCGACCCCGCCAAGGTGCGCGACGCGCTGACGCAGACCGAGTTCGACGGCGTGATGGGGCCGTTTCGCTTCACCGCCTCGCGCGACCCGGCGTCCACGGCGGGCGTGGTGGTGCTGGTGATGAAAGACGGCGCGTTCACCGTTGCGCCTTGAGGTGTGCCCTTCCCGCTTTCTTCTCCCTCTCCCTTTGGGAGAGGGCCGGGGTGAGGGGCCAAGGCCGCCATATTGCCCTGGTAGCCCGACCCCTCACCCAACCCTCTCCCAGAGGGAGAGGGCTTTTTGTTGCGGGTGGAGAGCGGTCGTCCGCTAACCCACCATGCTCGCGCAACAACTCGCCAATGGCATCCTGTTAGGCGCCACCTACGCGCTGTTCGCGCTCGGCTTCACCCTGATGTTCGGCGTGCTGCGGGTGATCAATCTCAGCTACGGGTTCTACTTCTCCGCCGGGGCGATGATCGCGCTGTGGCTGGTGCGCAGCCTTGGGCTCGACATCGCCGCCGCCCTGCCGCTCGCCGCCATCGCGTCCGGCGCGATCGCCGTCGTCACCGACACGCTGTTGCTCAGCCGGCTGCGCCGCGCCCGCGCGCCGGAACTCGCCTCGCTGATGGTCACGCTCGGCGCCGTGCTGGCGCTGTATTCGGGGCTCACCGCCTGGCTCGGCTCCGACATCCGCCGCCTGCCGCCCAGCGCCATCGACGGCGACGCCATGCAATTGGGCCCCGTGCGCGTCACGGAGTCTCAACTGCTCATCCTGCTCGCCACGGCGGTTCTGGTGGCCGCCCTGCTGCTGTTGCTGCACCGGACCAAGCTTGGCCTGGCGATCCGCGCCATGGCGGAACGGCCGGACGCGGCGGCGCTGATGGGGATCGACGTGGCGCGGGCCGCTGCCATCGTCTCCTTCGTCTCCGGCTGCCTGGCCGGGGCGGGCGGAGTGCTGATCGGGCTGCAGCGCAACGCCATCGAGCCCTATATGGGCGAGGAGATGATGCTGCGCGGCTTCGTCGTCATCATCGTGGGGGGGTTGGGCAACACGCTGGGGGCGCTGGCGGCAGGCATGCTGCTGGGGCTGCTCGAAGTCTTCATGGCGGGCTACGTCGACTCCAACCTCAAGGACGCCGTGGGCTTCCTGGTGCTGGTGGCGGTGCTGTGGACGCGGCCTGCGGGGCTGTTCAGCCGCGGCGAGCTGCGCCGGGCATGACCATGCCGCCCTGGCTCGACGACTTCCTGTTCACCTACGGCAACCTGGTGAACGCGGTGGGCATCAACGGCCTGCTGGCGCTGTCGATGTACGTGGTGCTGGCGGCGGGGCAGCTCTCGCTGGGGCAGGCGGCGTTCATGGGGCTGGGGGCGTATTCCTCGGCGCTGCTGACGCTGGATTGGGGGCTGCCGTTCTGGGCGGTGCTGCCGCTCTCGATGGTGGCGCCGGTGCTGTTCGCGCTGGTGATCGGGCTGCCCACCTTGCGGCTCTCGGGCGTCTACCTGGCCATCGCCACCATCGGGCTGGGCGAGGTGCTGCGGGCGGCCTACCTCAACCTCGACCTGTTCGGCGGCGCGATGGGCCTCTCCGGCATCCCCGAGCAGGCCGAGACCTGGATGATCTACGGCTTGCTGGCGGTGGCGGTTGCTATCCTGTGGCGGGTCGCGCGCAGCCCGGCGGGGCGGGCGATGGAGGCGATGCGCGAGGACGAAACCGCCGCCGCCGTGCTGGGCGTGAACCTGGTGCGCAGCAAGATGGGCGTGCTGCTGGCCTCCGCCGCGCTGGCCGGGCTCGCGGGCTGCCTGGACGCGCATGTCTCCTCGTTCATCGGCCCGGCGGAGTATGGCTTCGAGCCGGCGGTGACCATCCTGTCCTACGCCCTGCTCGGCGGCATCGCGACGCCGCTCGGCCCGGTGCTGGGCAGCGCGATCCTGACCGTGCTGCCCGAGCTGCTGCGCGGCCTGGCGGACCTGCGGCTGGTGCTGAACGGCGTCATCATCGTGGTGGCGGTGCTGTTCCTGCCCGGCGGGTTGCTGCCCTGGCCGATGCGCCGGCGCGCCGCGTGAGCCTGCTGCTGGAGGCAAGCGCCCTCACCCGCCGCTATTCCGGCCTGGTGGCGGTGGACGCGGTGGACTTGGCGGTGCGCGAGGGCGGCATCCACGCCGTGATCGGCCCGAACGGCGCGGGCAAGACCACGCTGTTCAACCTGCTCTCCGGCCTCACCCCGCCCAGTTCCGGGCGCATCCGGCTGGATGGGCAGGACATCACGCGCCTGCCGCCGCATCGCCGGGCCGCTTTGGGCATGGCGCGCACGTTCCAGTCGCTGCGGGTGGCGGGCGGGATGACGGTGCTGGAGAACGTGCTGCTCGGCCTGCAGGTGCGCGCCGGGGCGGGGCTGGCCGAGGTGATCGCCCGCCTGCCCCGCTTCCGGCGCGAAGAGGCGGCGGCGGTGCGGGCGGCGGCGGCGGCACTCGAGCTGGTGGGGATGGCTGGCGCGGCGGAGGTTCGGGCGGGGCGGCTGTCGTATGGCGAGGGGCGGCGGGTGGAGATCGCCCGCGCCATCGCCGCCCAGCCCCGCCTGCTGTTGCTGGACGAGCCGGCCGCGGGGCTGAACCCGGCCGAGACCGCGGCCCTCGCCGCCCTGGTGCGCAGCATCCGCGCCGCCGGCACCACCGTGCTGCTGGTGGAGCACGACATGGGCTTCGTGATGCAGCTCTCGGACGAGGTGACGGTGCTGAACTTCGGCCGCCGCATCGCCAGCGGCCCGCCCGCCGCGATCCGCTCCGACCCGGCGGTGATCGAGGCGTATCTCGGCCACAAGGTCGCCGCCCGCCTGCAGGCCGGCGCCCGCGTGGGTGTGCGCGGGGTGTGAGCAGCCTGCAGCTCGAGGAGCTGACGCTCGGCTATGGCCGCACCACGGTGGTGCACGGCATTTCGTTGCGCGTGGAGCCGGGGCAGATCGTGGCGCTGATCGGGGCCAACGGCGCCGGCAAGACGACGGTGATGCGGGCGATCTCCGGCCTGTTGCGGCCGCGCGCCGGGCGGATCCTGTATGACCGGGTCGACATCGCCGGGCGGCCGGCGCATGCGGTAGCGGCTGCCGGCCTGCGCCACGTGCCGGAGGGGCGGCAGGTGTTCGGCGGCCTCACCGTGGCCGACAACCTGGCGCTGGGCGCCTACACGCTGCGCGACCCGGCGGAACGCGACCGGCGCCGCGAGGCCGTGCTCGCCCGCTTTCCGCGCCTGCGCGAGCGGTTGCGCCAACTCGCCGGGTCACTGTCGGGCGGGGAGCAGCAGATGCTGGCGTTCGGCCGCGCGCTGATGGGCGGGCCGCGGCTGCTGCTGCTGGACGAGCCCTCGATGGGCTTGGCGCCGCTGTTCGTGGAGGAGATTTTCACCGCCGTCGCGGATTTGCGGCAGGGCGGGACGACGGTGTTGCTGGTGGAACAGAACGCGTCGGCGGCGCTGGAGGTGGCGGATTACGGCTACGTGCTGGAAAACGGCCGCATCACGTTGCATGGCGACGGCCCGACCTTGCTGCGCAACCCCGCCGTGATGGCCGCCTACTTGGGTGGCTGACCCGCCTACCCGACGCTGCCCTCCCGCCGGCACAGGGCATCGGGCGCGTCATGGCCGGACGCCATCCGGCCATCCACGACGCAGTAGCGTAAGAGGCCGAGCCCAACCGGAGAAACATCCCGTAGGATGGGTGAAGACGCATCAATGATTCCGGACCAAGCCACACAAGCCCCATCCCCAAGCGGCAAAGATTGAAACTGCTCCCTCGCGCATGAGAACAAGCAACGCAGCGCAACGGGTCGACTACGCCGCGCACGGCATCATCATGTACGTGCCGCGCAACGAGCGCAGCCGCTGGAACGCCGCCGTCACCGACAGCGCCCGCAACGACCTGAAGACCGCCATTGCCGCCTGGTATGGCAGCCCGGCGCTAAGCCGTGACGCATTCCGCGCCCGTTTTTGGACCCGTCCACAACTGACCAGACCGTCGACTTGCTCCGCAGCGCGGCCCGCGGGCTGGTCGAGGGGCGGAGTTACGCAGACCTGAGCCAGTCCGGCAAAGACCTGGCGGCTGCCGCGCAACAGGTCGGCGTGAACCGTTGGCCTCGCTTCCTCGGTAGCGCGAGCGCCCATGCGGTCGAGGCTGTCTCGAGGGGCGAGGTCCCCGGCGTGACGAAGGTCTCTGCGGATACAGCGACCGATATCGTGGGCCTGATCGTGCTCGGCCTGCTGGCGATAATGTATGCAACGCGGCAGTCGACGCCACCCGGCCGGGAACAAAGCTTTGCGGGAGCGGCCGGTCCCACAATCATGCGTCAAGACGAAGCAAAAAAAGCAGATCAACGGGCTGCGCAGCCCGCACCCGCAGTCAAGGGAAACGACAGCTCGACGGCAGATCTTGCAAAGGCAGGAGATGCAAGCCTGTCCGAAGATCGGAAAAAATATATCCTAGACGGCAAAGGTTCAGGTGGAGGTCATGGGTCGGGCCGCTCTTCTCCTGATAAGAGCGAGTTTCCACCCAATTGGTCCGACGATAAAACAATCAAAGCGATCGAAGATGTCGCGAACGACCCGTCATCCGCGCGCGCGCCCGGCGAAGGCGGTCGGACCAAAGTCACTGGGACGCGAGATGGAGTGGATATTGAGGTAATTATTGGGCGTGATAGGAAGGCAATCATCACAGCATATCCCACGAACACGCCCAGGAATAAAGGAAAATAATCATGATGGAATATCAGGCGATAAAACAAAACTTATATGCCTTGCATGAGGCCGCTTCAATTTATGGCGGCTGGGATAAAGAACAGGCAAGCACCTTTATTCGCGTGGGAGAATATGGTTTAGCGCTCGACAGCATCGCTTACGCCTATCTTTCCAACGACGCCCTTATGCCGCCAGATATTTACGCAATATTTGAACAACTCGCAGACACCATGAAACTCGACGATGATCCAGAATTCGAAGGCGTAGCGCATCTCAAAAGGAAGCAAATGCTATCGCCATAGATCGTGGCGGGAGTGAAGCCCACCTCCCTCACTCCCCCGGGCGGGACGATGGGTTTGCACCCATCCTACGGTTCGGAACTCGACGACGATCCGGAGTTCTCCGGCCCCGACATGGCGTTGCACCCCCGCAGCGCCAAAACCTTCCCGCGTTCTTGACACCTCATGACCCCCCGGTTAGCAAGCCTGCGCTTTTGACGGCTCGCTGACGCGGGCTGGAAGGGCAACATGAACGAGACTAGACCCGGCAACGACTCCGGCGATTTCGAACGCCGCCTCGACGCGGCGCGCAATCGACGGGTGTCCAAGGTGGCGGCCGCCTCCCCGTCCGGCCCATCGCCCTGGAGCATCGGGGCCAGGGTCGGCGTGGAGCTGCTGTCCGCCTTGGTGGTGGGGCTGGGGTTGGGCTGGGCGCTGGACCGCTGGCTGCATACGACACCGCTGTTCCTGGTGGTGTTCGTGCTGCTGGGGGGTGCGGCGGGGGTGGCGAATGTGTGGCGCCTGATGGCGCCGAAGAAGGGGCGGGATTTTGGCTGAAGCGGGACCACCCACCATCGACGCCCTCGGGCAGTTCCGCCTGCATCACGGCTGGGGCCTGATTGGCCAGTCGGTGAACTTCACCCAGTCCAACGCCTGGATGGCCGCAGGCGCCGTGCTCACCCTGTTCATGCTGGTGTATGGCATGCGCGGCCGCGCCGTGGTGCCGAACCGGCTGCAATCGCTGGCCGAGATGAGCTACGAGTTCATCGAAAGCATGTGCGTCGACCAGATCGGCGAGGAAGGCCGGCGCTTCTTCCCGTTCATCTTCACGCTGTTCTTCTTCGTGCTGATGGGCAACCTGCTCGGCCTGCTGCCGTTCGCCTTCACCTACACCAGCCACATCGCCGTCACCGCCGCGCTGGCGATCATGGTGATCGTGTTCGTAACCTTCGTGGCCATCCGCGAAAACGGCAGCCACTTCTTCACCGAATACTTCTTCCCAGCCGGCGCGCCCAAGCTGCTGGCGCCGCTGATCATCCCGGTCGAGATCATCTCCTACCTGTCGCGCCCGGTGAGCCTGTCGATCCGCTTGTTCGCCAACATGGTCGCCGGGCACGTGATGTTCGAGGTGTTCGCCACCTTCATCCTGACGCTGTCGGGCCTGGGCTTCCTGGGCGTGATCGGGGCGATCGGGCCGCTGGCGATCAACGTCATCCTGGTGGGGTTCGAGCTGCTGGTGGCCTGTCTGCAGGCCTACGTGTTCGCCATCCTCACCTGTATCTACCTGCACGACGCGGTGCATTTGCACTAGCCGCGCGCCCAGACTTCGCTCATCAACACTTCGCTCATCAACCTCCCCTCCATCACCAGAAGGACTGCACAACCATGGACGTCGCTGCTGCAAAGGCCCTTGGGGCTGGTATCGCCGTGATCGCGCTTGCGGGCGTGGGCATCGGCATCGGCAACATCTTCTCCTCGCTGGTGTCCAGCATCGCGCGCAACCCCTCCGCCCGCGACCAGGTGTTCGGCCTCGGCATCCTGGGCTTCGCGCTGACGGAAGCGGTGGCGCTGTTCGCGCTGCTGATCGCGTTCCTCATCCTGTTCACCTGATTGCGGCTGTGATGCGCCGCTTCGCTGTGGCTGCCTTCGCCCTCCTGCTCGCGGCCGCCGGGCCGCAGAAGGAGGGCATGCCGCAGCTCGATTTCGCCAACCCGCTCACCACCAGCCAGGTGGTTTGGGGCGCGATCATCTTCGCCCTGCTCTACGTGCTGCTGTCGCGCTGGGCGCTGCCGAAGGTGGGCACGGTGGTGGAAGAGCGGCGCACCCGCATCGCCGGAGACCTCGAGACCGCTCACACCGCCAAGGCCGAGGCGGACCGCGCCGTGGCGGAGCTGACCGAGGCGACCCGGCGCGCTCGCTCGGAGGCGCAATCCTCCGTCGCGGCGGCCACCCAGCAGGCCAAGGCCGAAGCCGCCGAGCGCAATGCCGCGATGAACCAGACGCTGGACCAGCAATTGGCGGAGGCTGAGGGCCGCATCGCCGCCTCCCGCACCGCCGCCATGGGGGCGCTGCGCCAGGTGGCGGGCGACGCGGCCACGGCGGTGGTGGCCCGGCTGACCGGCCACGCGCCTGACCCGGCCCGGGTGGACAGCGCCGTCGGCGCCCTGCTCTCCCCCGCGGCAGCGAGCTAAGGGGATGCACATGCACGGGTTTTTCGGCGAGCCGCGGACCTGGGTCGCGGTCGCGTTCGTCATCTTCTTCGTGGTGTTCGGGGCGCGGCTGTGGAAGACGCTGGCCGCCATGCTCGACGCCCATGCGGCGCGCATCCGCAACGAACTGGAGGAGGCGACACGGCTGCGCCAGGAGGCGGAAGCGATGCTGGCGGACGCCCGCACGCGGCGCGAGCAGGCGCTTGGCGACGCCCGCAGCCTGCTCGAGGCGGCCCATGGCGAGGCCGTTCGCGTGGGCGAGCAAGCCCGCGTCGAAGCCGAGGCCACCGCGCGCCGCCGCGAGCAGATGGCGCATGAACGCATCGCCGCCGCCGAGAAGGCTGCCGTGAACGAGGTGCGCAAGGCCGCGGCCGACATCGCGGCGCGTGCGGCGCGGGACGTGATCGCAGCCACGCTCTCGGCCGAGGCGGATGCGCAGATCATCGACCGCGCCATTGCGGGATTGCCGGCAGCCTTGGTGCGCCGCGCGGCCTGATCGCGTAGGCTGACTGCGTGGCCTGATCGCGTGGCCTGATCGCTTTGGCGGCAAGCGCGGGCCGTCGACCATCGAGGGGACAAGTCGGATGACACGGACCATGAGGCGTTGCCTGCCAGCCCTGGTCGCTTTCGCGGCGCTCTGCGGAGCGGCCCAGGCGGCGACCTTCCGCTGGGCCAATGACGGCGACGCCAACTCGATGGACCCGTATACCCGCAGCGAGACCTTCCTGCTGACCTTCGACCAGAATTTCTACGACCCGCTGGTGCGGCGCGACCGCGACCTCAAGGTGGAGCCCGCACTGGCCGAACGCTGGGAGCAGCCGAACCCGACCACGTGGCGGTTCCATCTGCGCCATGGCGTCACCTTCCATGACGGCTCGCCGTTCACCGCCGACGACGTGGTGTTCAGCTACCAGCGGGTGATCGCGCCGGGCAGCCAGCTCAACGGCTACATGCAGGCGGTCGCCTCGGTGAAGAAGGTGGACGATTTCACGGTCGACTTCCTCACCAAGATCCCGGACCCGATCTTCCTGCAGGAAATCACCTTCTGGGGGATCATGCCCAAGAAGTGGTGCGAGGATAACCATGCCGAACAGGCCATGGACCTCACCAAGAAAGACGAGAACTACGCCACCCGGCATGAGAACGGCACCGGCCCGTTCATCCTGGACGACCGCGAGCCGGACCGCCGGACCACGATGCACGCCAACCCGCATTGGTGGGACAAGATGCCCGGCAACCTCGACCGCGTCGAGTTCGACGTGATCGGCAACGCGGCCACGCGGGTCGCCGCCCTGCTCTCCGGCGACATCGACATGATGTATACCGTGCCGCCGCAGGACATGCCGCGCCTGGCCAACAGCGCCGACCTCAAAGTGCTGCAGGTGCCGGAACTGCGCACGGTGTTCCTGGGCTTCGACCAGAGCCGGCCGGAACTGCTGAAGTCCGACGTGAAGGGCAAGAATCCGTTCAAGGACGTGCGGGTGCGGCAAGCGTTCAACATGGCGATCGATATCGAGGCGATCCACCAGCGCATCATGCGCGGGCAGTCGCACCCGACCGGGCTGCTCTATGGGCCCGGCGTGAACGGTTACACGGCAGCGTCCGACGTCCGCTATGCGTATGACCCGGCGGGCGCCAAGAAGCTGCTGGCCGACGCCGGCTATCCCGACGGCTTCGAGGTGACGCTGGACTGCCCGAACGACCGCTACATCAACGACGAGCAGATCTGTCAGGCGGTGACCGTGATGCTGGCGCGGGTCGGCGTGCGCGTGACGCTGAACGCACAAACCCGGCTGAAGTATTTCGCCGACATCAGCAATCCCGGCTACAACACCAGCTTCTACATGCTGGGCTGGACCCCCAACACCTACGACGCGCTGAATTCATTCTATAACTTGGCTGGCACCCGGGATGGCACGCGCGGCATCTTCAACGACGGCGGCTATTCCAACCCGAAGTTCGACGCCTTGCTGGACCAGATTGCAGTGGAGTCGGACGGCGACAAGCGGCAGGCGGAGATCGAGGCCGCATCCAAGATACTGAAGGACGATGCGGCGTTCATGCCAATTCATCAGCAGGTCGTGGTGTGGGCCGCGCGCAAGAATGTCGATCTGGTGCAGATGGCGGACGACGCATTCCCGCTGCGATTCGTCACGGTGAAGTAGACCGTGGGATGACGGCAGGTTGGCCGCCATCCCGCGCTGCGTCGCCGGGTGCTTGAGGTGATCCTGGGTGCCAACCTATTCGACGCCAAAACAGCCGAAGGGAATCGCGCGCGGCGGCGGACGAACTGGATGCCTTCGTCGCCACCCTCGCTGCAAACATTGCGGCTCTGCCGGATGGTGTGATCGCTGCCGCGAAGCGGGCCGTGCCGCACGTCGATCCCCGTGATGGCTTCATGCGCGAACGCGAAGGTTGGATGGGCCTGGTGTTCAAGCCGACGACCGGCCAACTCATGGCTGATCAACTGAAAGCTGGCGCGCAGACGCGGGATGGCGAGCGTAAGCTTGAGGCGCTCCTCCGCGACGTAATTGCGCGTTCCGAGTGAGACAGAGTCTCCAAGTCGTGCCGCAGGTCCGGCTTGGGGGCTTTTTCCCCAGCGCTCAACCGCCCGCGCGAGCCGCTGCGCCACAGCGGAGCGCGACAGCCGCGGGCCCGGCTTGGCGAGCAGCCGCACCCAGGATCGGATGACAGAGGTCGTTGGCTTCCACATCGGTGCACTGCGCCGCTTAAGCTCTACGGAGGCTCTTCAAAGGAGCTGGATCGCGCAGGATCTGACCGATCGCTGCGCCAACCATTCGCACCATCGCTTCCTGGTCTGCTACAGCAAGTGCAGAAGTCTGAATAATACAACGCCCGATAATTACACCAACAAGCATAGATGCTGCAAATCCGGCTCGGGCAGCAGAGTCTGAGCAGCCAGCAAGTTTGGGGCTAATTACGTTCGCTAAACGACTCTGCGGAAGTACACTGATTTGCGCAGATGTAGTCCGTTGGAGACGGCGGCGCGGATCAGCGCAAGTAGCGGTTCGGACTCCTCTGGAGGTCCTTCCCATAAGGACAGAAAAGCACGCGTAACCCGCTCTCCGAGCCTTTCGTCGTCGCCTTCGAACGCGTCCGATATGCGGGACAGGGCGTTCTCTGGCATGGCCAGAGTTGCTACAAAAAGCTCTTGCTTGGACGAGAAGAATTGCGTCACCAACGCGGGGTTCACGCTGGCGTCTACAGCGACCTTGCGTATCGTCGTGGCGCCATATCCTTCGCTGGCGAAGCGAGATCGCGCGGCTGCGAGGATGGCTGGCCGCGTTCCACTGCTCCCCGCTCGTCGCCCGCGCCGGGTGACCGCCGCCGCATCGGTATCGCTGCTCACACAAATGTCCTAACCAGGCAACGAAATATATATACGCGTGTTTATATACCTCGTTCTGCGCTGCCGCGCTGCTGCTCACGCCAGCGCTATAGGAGAACATCAATGCCTGACACGACGCCAGCACTGGTTGCCGCCCTGCCTGACCATCCCAGCCGAGAAGGCGTGTTCAGCACGTTCGAGCCAGGCACCCGCACCTTGCCAGCCGGTCTGCAGGTCAAGCCCGGTCTTCTTCCGATACCGATCGACATTTTGCTGGATAAGGATGTGGCCGTGTGTCGCGATTATAGATGGTGAGGCGGTAACCGGCCTCCATCAAGTTGGTGGCGATGGGACGGCCAAGATTGCCGAAGCCGAGCAATCCGATTGTTCAGTCATGATCGTATCTATTTTCTTCTTCAGCTTTCGGGTCTCTTCAGGCGAGAATGGAGCAACGTTGCCGGAAGCGCTGCTTCACCTAACTATTCACCCTACACTTTGCATCGGCAAACATGTGATTGCCGTCATCAGGAGCCGGAGCCCCGAACACCCCCCCCAATGGAGTTGGGTTTCTGTGCGAGAAACCCTGTCGGATTGGGAGAGTGTGCGGGGATCTCGGACGAGGTTTTCCGTCAGCTCATCCGGTGCCCTTACATGGGTTTTTCGGTTCCGTTACTCCCAGGACCCCAAGACGGTTGGGCTGATACTGCTCTCGCCTCAGAACTCCTCCCAGCTTTCTGCGTGGGACACGGACGCAGCGACCGTCGCCTGGGCTGGCGCCGCTCCCGACTTGGCAGCGAGGCGTGGCCTCTTGGCCGGGACACCAGAGACCGCTTTATCGGTCGGGCGGACATAGCTTGCCGACGCCGGGCTCGAAGACGCGGGCTTGTGCGCGCCCGGCGACGCGACGGCTTGCTCGCGCAGGCGGAACCGCCGGGTAAGGACCAGTAGTTCGGACGTTTCCTGGGCCAAGGAACGGCTCGCGGCCGTGCTCTGCTCCACCATCGCGGCGTTCTGCTGCGTCACCTGGTCCATCTGGTTGACGGCCACGTTGACTTGCTGGAGGCCGGTTGCCTGCTCCTGCGCGGAGGCGGCGATCTCGACGATGGCGCCGTGAACCTCTGCCACCTGCTTGACGATGCCGCCAAGCACCTCACCCGTGGCGCTGACCAAGCTCACCCCGGCTTTGACCTGGCCGTTGGAGGTCTGGATCAGGCCCTTGATCTCCTTGGCGGCCGTGGCCGATCTTTGCGCCAGGGCACGAACCTCGGAGGCAACGACGGCGAAGCCGCGACCGGCGTCACCCGCCCGGGCCGCCTCCACGCCCGCGTTCAACGCCAGCAGGTTGGTCTGGAACGCGATTTCGTCGATGACGCCGATGATCTCGCCGATCTTCTGGGCCGACCCTTCGATTTCTCCCATGGCGCGAACGGCGTCGCCCACCACGAGGCCGGACTTCTCGGCGTCCGTCTTGGCCTTTGCCGCAGTGACGAGCGCTTGCGTCGCGCCGGCAGCGGTCTTGCCGACGGTGGCGGTGATCTCGTCCAGCGCCGCGGCCGTTTGCTCGAGGCTGGCCGCCTGTTGCTCGGTGCGCTTGGACAGGTCATCGGAGGCCTTGGTGATCTCGGCGCTGCCCCCGGAGATGGCGTGGACGTTGTTGCTGACCGTCTGGATGGCTTCATGCAGCTTGTCGATGGCGGCGTTGAAGTCCGTGCGCAGACGTTCGCGAGCGGGTGCGGTGAAGCTGGTGTCGATCCGGGCCGACAAGTCGCCCGATGCCAGGCGCTCCAGGCTCCCGGCAAGAACATCGATGTCCGCCGCTTGCTGCTCGTTGGCGAGTTGTTCCGCCGCCTGGCTGGCTGCGCGATCCGTTTCGATCTGCTGGCGCTGCTCGGCAGTCTCTGCTTCGAGCCGCAGCTTGTCCAGGCCGGCCTGCTTGAACACGTTTACGGCGCGCGACATGCCGCCGATTTCGTCCTTGCGGGTCAGATCCGGCACGATGGTGGCGTAGTCGCCGCCAGACAGCTTCATCATCACGGTCGAGAGGCGCTTGATGGGGGTGACGATCCACGACTGCGTGGCAAAGAAGGTGCCGACGAACAGCGCGGCGAAGCCAACGAGAATGGAGCCCAAGGTCAATAGGATTTGGTGATGAGCCTGCGTCGCGATCTCGACCGTTGCGGTTTGCAACTGAGCTTTGCCCTTCGCGACGAGCACCGACATAGACTGGACGGCCAATTCGAACTGCTGGTCGCAGTGGGCGAGGAACTCGCCTTGCGAGGCAATCACCGACTCAGGCGTGTTGGCGTCAGCCGCCATCTCGATGGTCTTCTGGCATTGATGGTCTAGGATGTCCGCACCCTGGCGCTTTAGCGCCACGAGCGCACCCTGGTTGCCAGGGGAAGCCACGATTGCGGCATCAACCGCGGTTTCGAACTGCTTGCGGCCCTCGCTCAGCTTGGCGAGGGCACGTTGGTTGCCCTCAGTGGTGACCGAGATCAGCAAGCTGCCAATGGCGACATGGGCTTTCTGCAGGCCATGATCGCTCTCGTCCAGGTCCATCACGGCCTGGACTTCGCCTTTGTCCAAAGCGGCGTGGGCGCGATCAATGTCCTGCATTCCGGACGCGGCATAAGCCGTGACCAATGCGGCAAAAAACGCAAAAACACCGATAATCGACAGGATCTTCTTGGAAATTGACAGGTGAGACATGGGTCGGTCCTCAATGATCCGCCCACTATCATTTAGTTCGGTCAATATCCGGTTAACGCGCTCCCCTGAGCCTCACTCGGCGGCCATCGCGTAGGCCTCCATCGGCGCGCAGGTGCAGACCAGGTTTCGATCGCCATAGACGTTGTCCACCCGCTTGACTGGCGGCCAATACTTAGCTTGGCGCACCCAGGGCAGTGGAAACGCCGCCTCCCCGCGTGAGTAGCCATGCGGCCAGGCCTCGGCCATGACCTCGGCGGCGGTATGCGGCGCGTGTTTCAGCGGGTTATCGGCACGATCTGCCCTGCCCTCCGCCACCGCGGCGATCTCGGCTCGGATGGCGAGCATGGCCTCGCAAAACCGGTCGAGCTCCGCCAGCGGTTCGCTCTCGGTCGGCTCGATCATCAGCGTGCCGGCAACCGGCCATGACATGGTGGGGGCGTGAAAACCGTAATCCTGCAGGCGCTTGGCGATGTCCTCCACGGTAATGCCGGCCTCCGTTTGAAAGCCGCGGCAATCGATGATGCACTCATGCGCCACCCGGCCCGACAAGCCCGTATACAGCACCGGAAAGGCGTCGCGCAGGCGACCGGCCATGTAGTTGGCGTTCAGGATGGCAACCTGGGAGGCGCGGGTGAGCCCAGCGGCGCCCATCATCCTTATATAGGCGTAGGAAATCGGCAGGATGAGCGCGGAGCCGAACGGGGCGGCGCTCACCGGGCCGAATCCGGTTGCCGGGCCGGCGTCTGCGCGGCCGGGGTGGTTCGGCAAATAGGGCGCCAAGTGAGCGGCCACGCCGATCGGGCCGACGCCGGGTCCGCCGCCGCCATGGGGGATGCAGAAGGTCTTGTGCAGGTTGAGGTGGCACACATCGGCGCCGATCGCCGCCGGGCTGGTGAGGCCGAGTTGGGCGTTCATGTTGGCGCCATCCATGTAGACCTGGCCGCCATGGGCGTGGATCGTGGCGCAGATGGCACGGATTTCGCCCTCGAACACGCCATGTGTCGAGGGGTAGGTGACCATCAGCGCGGCGAGGCGGCCGGCGTGCTGCTCGGCCTTGGCACGCAGGTCGGCCAGGTCGACGTTGCCGTCGCGGTCGCAGCCGACCACCACCACGCGCAGGCCAGCCATGACGGCGCTGGCCGGGTTAGTGCCGTGGGCGGAGGATGGGATCAGGCAGACGTCGCGCTCGCCCTCGCCGCGCGCGGCGTGGTAGGCGCGGATGGTGAGCAGGCCGGCATACTCGCCCTGCGACCCGGCGTTCGGCTGCAGCGACACCGCAGCGAAGCCGGTGGAAGCGGCCAGCCAGCCGCAGAGGCGGTTGATCATCGTGGTGTAGCCGACGGTCTGGTCCGCCGGGGCGAAGGGGTGCATGTCGGCGAAGCCGGGCAGCGTGATCGGGACCATCTCGGCGGTCGCGTTCAGCTTCATGGTGCAGGAGCCGAGCGGGATCATCGATCGATTGAGCGCGACATCCCGGTCCTCGAGGCGCTTGAGGTAGCGCAGCATCTCGTGCTCGGAGCGGTGGGCTCCGAACACGGGGTGCGACAGGATGGGGCCGGCGCGAAGCAGGGCGGGCGGGATGGACGGCGGTGCGCCCGCCAGGTCCGCCCCCAGCACCACGGCCAGGACGGCGAGCTCGGCCGATGTGACGGTCTCGTCGAGCGAGAGGGCGATCCCCGTGGCGTCGAGCCGGCGGACGTTGAAGCCCATGGCCACGAACCGCGCCAACATCGCGTCGGCATCCGGCACTTCGATGGCGATGGTGTCGAAGAAGTCGGCGTGGCGCAGGCGGTGGCCGGCGCGGGTGGCGACGTCGGCCAGGGCGCGGGCTTGCAGGTTGGTGCGGCGTGCGATGCGGCTGAGGCCCTCGGGGCCGTGCCAGACGGCATACATGCCGGCCATCACCGCCAGCAGTACTTGCGCGGTGCAGATATTGCTGGTGGCCTTCTCGCGGCGGATGTGCTGTTCGCGGGTTTGCAGCGCCAGGCGCAAAGCGGGTGCGCCGGCCGCGTCCTGCGACACACCGACCAAGCGGCCCGGCATTGTGCGCTTGAACGCGTCCTTGGTGGCGAAGAAGGCGGCATGCGGGCCGCCGAAGCCCATCGGCACGCCGAAGCGCTGCGAGGAGCCGACCACCATGTCCGCCCCCATGGCGCCAGGCGGGGTGAGCAGCACTAGGCTGAGCAGGTCGGCACAGACGATGGCCAGGGCGCCGGCCTCGTGCGCGGCGGTGATCTCGGCATGCAGGTCGCGCAGGGCGCCGCTGGTGCCGGGGTATTGCAGCACCACGGCGAAGGGCTGGGCGGCGCCAATGGCGGCGGTGTCGCCGGGTTCAAAGCGCTGCAACGACCAGCCGAGCGGCGCGGCGCGGGTTTGCAGCACGGCGGCGGTCTGCGGGTGCAGGTCCGTGCAGACGGCGATGGTGGCGGAGTGGGTGCGGGTGGCGGCATGGGCCATGGCGACCGCCTCGGCGGCGGCGGTGGCTTCGTCCAGCAGGGAGGCGTTGGCGATCGGCAGGCCGGTGAGGTCGGCCACCATGGTCTGGAAGTTCAGCAGGGCTTCCAGGCGGCCTTGCGCGAGTTCGGCCTGATAGGGGGTGTAGGCGGTGTACCAGCCCGGGTTTTCCAAGACATTGCGTCGGATAACGGGCGGGGTGAAGGTGCCGTAGTAGCCTTGGCCGATCAGCGAACGCAGGCGCTGGTTCTGCCCGGCGAGGCCGCGCAACTCGTCGATGACGGGGAGTTCGCCGATCGGGGCCGGCAGGCCGGTGAGCGGGGCGATGCGGATGTCGCTGGGCACGGTCTCGGCCGCCAGGGCATCCAGCGTCTCGGCGCCCACGAGGCGGAGCATGGTGGCGATGTCGGCCTCGCTGGGGCCGATGTGGCGGGGGGCGAAGCTGTCCTCGAGGGCGGCGAGTTCGTGCAGTGCGTTCATCAGGCTTGCTCCGCCAGCAGGGCGTCGTAGGCAGGTTGGTCCATCAGCGCGTCGAACGCCGCCGGGTCGGAGAGGTGCAGCTTGAAGAACCAGCCCTCGCCCGCCGGGTCGCGGTTGGCGAGCGCCGGGTCCTCGGTGAGGGCGGCGTTCACCTCGGTGACCCGGCCGGCCAAGGGGGCGTAGACATCGCTGGCTGCCTTGACGGACTCGACGACGGCCACGGCCTCGCTCTCGGTCACTTCGCGGCCGGGCTCGGGCAGCTCGACGAACACCAGGTCGCCGAGTGCGTCCTGGGCGTGGGTGGTGATGCCGACGGTGGCGACGCCGCCGTCCAGGCGCACCCATTCATGGTCTTTGGTGAAGCGGATCATGGCGGGGGTTCCTCTAGCGAAGGTAGCGATGGGGGACGAAGGGGAGAGCGGCGACGCGGGCCGGCAGTTGCTTGTCGCGGACCAGCAGCAGCAGCTCCTGGCCTGGGGCCGCAAGGTCACGCCGGACGTAGCCCATGGCGACCGGGCCGCCGACGCTGGGGCCGAAGCCGCCGGAGGTGACGGTGCCAGCGCTGGTGCCGTCCGGGGCGGCGATGGCGGTGTCGGTGCGGGCGGGGGCGCGGCCGTCCGGGCGGATGCCGACGCGCAGCCGGGTGGGGCCGTGGGCGAGCTGGTCGCAGATGGCGACGGCGCCGGGGAAATCGCGGGATAGGCGGCGGCGCTTGGCGATGGCCCAGGCGAGATTGGCCTCGACCGGGGTGGTCAGCTCGTCGATATCGTTGCCGTAGAGGCAGAGGCCGGCTTCGAGGCGCAGGCTGTCGCGCGCGCCCAGGCCAGCGGGGGCGACTTCCGGCTCGGCCAGCAGGCGCTCGGCGAAGGCTTCGGCGTCGGCGGCCGGGAGGGAGATTTCGAACCCGTCCTCCCCGGTGTAGCCGGAGCGGCTGATCCAGACGGGAAAGCCAGCCAGGGTGAGCACGGCGACGCCCATGAAGGGGAGCGACGCGGCCTCGGGCGAGTGGCGGGCGATGACGGCCGCGGCGGCGGGGCCCTGGAGTGCAAGCAAAGCGCGGTCGTCGTGCGGTTCGGCGGTGACGTGCGGGATGCGGGTGGCGAGATGGGTGGCGTCGGCGGCCTTGCGGCTGGCGTTGGTGATGAGCAGCAGGCGGTCGCCGTGGCGGGCGACCATCAGGTCATCAAGGATGCCGCCGGCTTCGTCCAGGAATAGGGTGTAGCGCTGCTGGCCGGGCTTGAGCCCGGTGATGTCGCCGGGCACCAAGGTCTCGAGGGCGGCGGCGGCTTCGGGGCCATGCAGGCTGAGCTGGCCCATATGGGAGACGTCGAACAAGGCGGCGCGCTGGCGGCACTGGGTGTGTTCGGCCATGACGCCGCTGGGGTATTGCACGGGCAGTTCGTAGCCGGCGAAGGGGACCATGCGGGCGCCGAGGCGGCGATGCAGCGCGTCCAGCGGGGTGGTGCGCAGTTGATCGGCGTCCGGGTCCTGAAAGTCCTCTGGGGTGAATTCTGACACGCTGGAGGCTCCGCAAGCAAAGGCCGCCCGCCGGCGCGATTGCCTGCAGGAACGACCCCCCTCTGTCGCGGGACCTGAGAGATTCGGGCGCGGCGTGCACGACCCTTACTCCGTCGGTGCGGCCCCAAGCTTGGAGGGCCGGCTTTCCAGAGACTCGCCTTCCCGCGCGGTCCTTTGTGCCTGAGCGTTTCCGGGGGCCGGTTGCGCCTTCGGCGGCAGCATCTGCTGCGCTCTCCCGCGAGGGTGATTCGAGCACCGCCACTGTGGCCTAATGGGAGGCCTTGCGCAACTGCAGCATTGGAGCAGCGGCGGTCAGTTCACCGTGTGGCTGGCGACGGCGACGCGGGCTGGCTCGCCAGCGTTGAAGCCGCGCGACAACGAGTTGGCCAAAGCCTCGGCCACGCAGCGGTAGCCGTAGTCGTTCATATGCACGCCGTCATGGGCCAGGAAGCGGTCATAGCCCATGCCCGCCTGCTTCCACGCGTCCATCAGGGCGCCGCGGGAGAACACCGGCACGTCCGCCTTGGCGCCCACTTCGGCCAGCGCCTGCTCGATGACGGCGTGTTCGGGGGATGCCAGGATGGCGGGGGAACGCTGGTTGTCCATCAGCACGACGTCGATGCCGGCGGCTTTCAGCTTGGCGATGCCCTCGGCCATGCGCAGCTTGAAGCGAGTGGGATCGGCGTTTTCCATCGCCCCGTTCGCCCCGACCTGCCAGATCACCAGGTCTGGCTTGACAGCCATGGCGTCTTCCTCGAGGCGGGGCAGCTCCTCCTTGGCGTCCTGCCCGCCCACGCCGCGGTTGATGACGGCGAAGTGGGCGCGTGGGAACGCCTGCGTCAGGTCCATCTGGAGCTGGGCGGGGTAGCTGTTGGCGACGTTGGAGGCCATCCAGCCCTCGGTGCTGGAGGAGCCGAGCGCCACGATGACGACTTCCTTGCCGCGGGCAAACGTCTCCTGTGCCTTGCGCAGCGCCAAGGGTGGGACGACGACAGAAGGGCACGAGTCCTGTGCCCAGCCGAAAGCGGATCCGGCGGACACGAACAACAAGCCCGCCAAGATAATCGCGCGCGAGGTCTGCAACATTGGCGTTATAAAGCGCAGACCAACCCCGAAGGTCCAGAGGCAAACGGCGGTCCTGTCGCTATTCGGCCTCGCCGGCGCGGCGCTTGCGCAGGGTGGCGGCATAACTGCCACGGGGGCGCTCCTCCGCCACATTCGGCCGCACGACCGTGTCATGATAATCGTCCCAATCCTGCTCGGTGAGCTGGTGCAGCTCCGGGACCAGTTCATAGTCGTTCAAGGTTGATTCGGCGTAAACGCTGCGGGGCAGCGGCTGTACTTGGAACAGCGGATACTCGCTGCTGAACTCGACCGGCTGGTGCGTCCGTGTCAGGCGCAGGGCGGTGAACAGCGGACCGAACCAGCGGTCTGACTCGATGATGCCTTCGTAGAGTTCGTAGCCGCCGGGCCGCGGCAGGTTGGCTGGGGCACGCAGCAGCAAGCTGACGCCGGGCGCGGTGCGGCAGACCAGGCCGCTCCAGAGTTGCACCAGGCCGGGCTCTTGCAGCGCGCTGACAAAAGGCGGCGCGAAGCCCTGGACCACCTCCGGCGCGTGGGCGTCGAACGTTGCGGCGAGGCCGGGGAATGGCGCCGAGCCAAGCGGCATCCAACCCTCCGCGCCGGGATGGGTCCAACTGATGGACGTGCCATCCCAGAGCAAGCTGAAATCGATGGGAGAGAAGACGTAGTAGCCGAAGCCGGCGGCGGTGGTGATGGCCTCGCAAAAGCGGAACGCCCGGGTCGGGAGCGAGCCGGCGGCCGAGCGGTCCGCCCGCTGCGGCAGGCGGCCGACGGGGGTGAAGCGATGGAATACGACGAGCTTGCTGCCTGTCGTGGCCGTTGCCCCATCGGTGTCGTCTGTCAATGGCGATCCCCTGTGCGGTCAGACGCCCCTTGTCCCTTGGATTGATGGGTGACGCTGCGCTTACCCATCCTACTCTGCAGGCTGACGCGGTATCGAGCCTGGAGGGCACCTCGGCGGGGCCCGGCAGCATGACAGGGTTAGGCGCGGCGGACCTTGGACGTGTCTGCCTTGGGCAGGGCTGGCGAGGTGGCGCCGAGGCGGACCTTGGAGGCGTCAGCCTTGGGCAGCGCAGGAGACGTGGCACCCAGGCGAACCTGGACGGGGGCGACGGAAACCTTCGCGACGACGATGTTCATGAAGCGCTGCTCCTTCGTGTTGGCCGCCGGACCATGTCGGGTGGTCCACCATTTCGGGTGGCCGAGGACCATTGGCGACGATCCACAGTCTAGCCGAGATCACATCCCTTCATCGTTTGGCTATCGTCAGTGTTGTGTCAAAACCGGACGCATTTGCCGCCGACATGAAGATTAAAATGGAGACTGGAGAGAATATCATGCAGTGCCGCCGACAGTCATGGCGGCAAGCTTCAAAGTCGGCTGGCCGACGCCAACTGGAACGCCCTGCCCGTTCTTGCCGCACGTGCCGATTCCAGGATCAAGTTCAAGATCATTACCCACCATGGTAATCTTGGTCAACGCGTCGGGGCCGTTTCCGATCAAGGTGGCGCCTTTGACCGGGGCGGTCACTTTGCCATCTTCGATCAGGTAGGCCTCGCTGGCGGAGAAAACGAACTTGCCGGACGTGATGTCCACCGAGCCGCCGCCGAAATTCACGGCATAGAGACCGCGCTTTACCGAACGGATCATCTCTTCCGGGGCGTATTGCCCGGCCATCATCACGGTGTTGGTCATGCGGGGCATGGGGGCATGGGCGTAGGACTGGCGGCGGCCGTTGCCGGTGGGCGCCACGCCCATCAGCCGCGCGTTCAGCCGGTCCTGGATGAAGCCCTTGAGGATGCCGTCCTCGATCATCACCATGCGGCCGGACGGGGTGCCCTCGTCGTCCACGGTGAGGCTGCCGCGGCGGTCGGGCATGGTGCCGTCGTCCACCACGGTGACGCCGGGTGCTGCGATGCGCTGGCCGAGCAGGCCGGCGAAGGCGGAGGTCTTCTTGCGGTTGAAATCACCCTCGAGCCCGTGGCCGATGGCCTCGTGCAGCAGGATGCCGGGCCAGCCGGAGCCGAGCACGACCTCCATCTCGCCGGCCGGAGCGGGGCGGCTTTCCAGGTTGACCAGGGCTTGGCGCAGGGCCTCGTCGACGCCGTGGCGCCAGGTGGCCTCGGTCAGGAGGCGGGCGTAGCCGAAGCGGCCGCCGGTGCCGAAGCTGCCGGTTTCGCGGCGGCCGTCCTGCTCCACCACGACGGAGACGTTCAGCCGCACCAGGGGGCGGATGTCGGCGACGCGGCGGCCGTCGGCGCGCATCACCTGCACGGCCTGCCACTCGCCGTACATGCTGGCCATCACCTGCTTGACGCGGGGGTCCTTGCCGCGGGCGTAGCTGTCGACGGCGGCGAGGATGGCGGTGCGGGCGGCAAAATCGAGCTCGCCCAGGGGGTTCACGTCCGAGTAAAGCCGGGCGTTGCTGGCGCGCGGGGGTTCGGCGGCGACGCCCCCGGGGCCGCCGGCGCGCACGGCGGAGGCCGTGGCGGCGGCCCGGCGCAAGGCCGCTTCGGAGATTTCGCCGGCATGGGCGTAGCCGGTCTCCTCGCCCAGGATGGCGCGCAGTCCGAACCCGGACCCGCTCTCGAAACCGGCATGGCGGATGCGGCCGTCATCGAGGGAGATCTGCTCGCTCTCGCGGTATTCCAGGAACAACTCGCCGTCGTCGCAGCCGGACAGCGTCTCGGCCACCAATTGCTCGGCGGTGGCGCGGTCGAGGGCGGCGTCGTCCCGCTCGAAGAACAGCGTGTCGGTGGTGGCGAGCGGCGACAGGGAGAGACTCATGGCGAGTTCCACTTCTTGCTGGACGGCTTGAATGGCGACGCATCACTCAACACCGGTGCAGCCCCAATTGATACTCGCGGCGCTCTATCACGGATGCGTGAGCAAGGCGACGGGGGGTGGTTGAGCGTGTCAGGCGATTGCTCCGAGTTAGACGATGCCGACGGGGGCTGGCTCGCGGGCGGTGAGCCGGATCGGCTGGCGCCGGTCGAGATGCAGGGTGACCAGCACGGCGGTGAGCAGGAGCACGGCCACCGCCTGGTGGGCGGTCGCAAGCGCGGTGGGCACTGCCCAGAGCAAGGTGGTGACGCCGAGCGTGTATTGCGTCAGCACGGCGGCGCCCAGCACCCAAACGGCGCGGCGGACGGAGGTGCGGCTGGCGCGCAGCCCCGCGATGACGGTGGCAAGCACCAGGCAGGCGGTGGTGGTGGCGAGCAGGCGATGGTTGAACTGCACCGCCGCCAGGTTCTCGCCGAAATTGCGCAGGAACGGCTGCAAGGCCGCGTAGTCGGCGGGGATCAGGCTGTCTCCCATGAGCGGGAAGCTGTTGTAGATCAGGCCCGCGTGCAGCCCGGCGACCATGCCGCCGGCCGCGATGGTGAGGGGCAGCAAGAGGGCGCTGGCGCCGAGCAGCCAGGCGAAGGCCGGGCTGGTGGCGGCGCGCCACGGGCCAGGCCGCAGCACGCCCAGCGCGGTCCATAGGATTGCGGCGTAGAGGGCGAGCGCGAGCAACAGGTGCACCACGAGGCGATAGGCGGACACGGCGACGCTGTCCGCCGCGAAGCCGGACGCGACCATGAACCAGCCGACCGCGCCTTGCAGCCCGCCGAGCAGGAAGAAGCCGAACAGCCGCAGCCACAGCCCGCGGCTGATCGCCCGCCGGACGCCGAACACGATCAGCGGCACGATGAAGACCACGCCGATCAAGCGGCCCCAGAGCCGGTGCACCCACTCCAGCCAGAAGATTTGTTTGAAGCCCGCCAGGCCGAAGCCCTCGTGCATCAGCGCATACTGCGGAATGTGTTGATAAAGCTTGAACAGCCGCTCCCAGTCCGCGTTCGACCAGGGCGGCAGCGCGCCGGAGAGCGGCGCCCATTCCATGATGGACAGGCCGGAGCCGGTGAGCCGGGTGGCGCCGCCGAGGGCGACCATGACCAGGAGCATGGCGCAGATGGTGAAGAGCCAGCCTGCGACCCAGAGGCGGTTGGCGCGGTCCCGGGGCGTCTCGATGCGGCCGGATCGGTCGTCAAGGTCGAAAGGCATCGTCTCTCTCCAGCCATCCTCGGCTTGCCGGGTCAATCGCACGAGTGCTACCGCCGTGCGGGATGCAAGATCGTCGCTTCGACTCGACCCATCCCGCGGTGTGCGTTGTGGTCCCCGTCCGCAATGAAGGCGCCAATATCGCTCCGCTCGTGGCGGAAATCGAGGCCGCTTTGCAGTCGATCCCGCACGAGATCGTTTATGTGGACGATGGCAGCACGGATGACACCCCGGCGCGTCTGGCGGAGGCGCAAAATACTGGGGTGGCATTGGGGGTGCTGCGGCACCGGGTCAGTTGCGGGCAGAGTGCGGCGGTGATCAGCGGGGTGCGGGCGGCGCGGGCGCCCTGGGTGGCGACGCTGGACGGGGACGGCCAGAACGACCCGGCGGACATCCCTGCCCTGCTCGCCCGGGCGCAGGCGTGCGAGGGGCTGGTGCTGATCGCGGGCCACCGGGTGAGCCGGCGGGACACGCAAGTCAAGCGGGTGGCGTCACGGCTGGCGAACGGGATTCGCGCCCGGCTGCTCGGGGATGCGACGCCGGATACCGGATGCGGGCTGAAGGTGTTTGCGCGGGAGGCGTTCCTCGAGTTGCCGCAATTCGACCATATGCACCGGTTCCTGCCGGCGTTGTTCATCCGGGCGGGCGGGCGGGTGGAGTCGGTGCCGGTGAACCATCGGCCGCGCACCCGGGGGCGGTCGAACTACGGCACGCTCGATCGGCTGTGGGTGGGGATTTTTGACCTGGCGGGGGTGTTTTGGCTGCAGCGGCGGTGGCAGCGGCCGGAGCTGGAGACGGTGCGATTGCGGCAGCCGATACGATGATGGCGGCGGGGCCCTCGCCCGTTCCCTCACCCTCGCCCGTTCCCTCACCCTCACCCGTTCCCTCACCCTCACCCAACCCTCTCCCAGAAGGAGAGGGCTTTCGAGCGGCGGCGCGGCAGGTCTCGGCGCTTTGGAAGCCGGTGTTGCTGGCGGGGGGGCTGGTGTTGGCGGGGGTGGCGCTGCGCAATGGCTGGGGGCGGGCGGCGCTGGACGCACCGGCTGCGGCGGGGCCGGCGGCGTTCGTGCTGGCGGGGGCGTTCGCCTGCGCCATCGGGGTGCCGCGGCAGGTGGTCGCCTATGCGGCTGGGCTCGGCTATGGCGGGTTGGCTGGGGTGGCGCTGGCGATGCTGGCGCAACTGCTCGGCTGTGCGGCGGATTTTTGCTGGGCCCGGCTGGTGATGCGGGGGTGGGCGGCGCGGCGGGTACGCGGGCGGCTGGCGCGGCTGGATGCGCGGCTGCGGCAACATCCGTTCACGCTGACGCTGACCCTGCGGTTGCTGCCGATGGGGAGCAACGTGCTGTTGAACCTGCTGGCGGGGGTGTCCGGGGTGGCGGCGGCGCCGTTCCTGCTCGGGTCGGCGCTTGGCTACGTGCCGCAGACCGTTGTTTTTGCGCTACTTGGCGGCGGGACGCGAGTAGGGCGTGGAGAGCAACTGGCGGTGGCCGGGGCGTTGTTCGTGCTTGCGGCGGGGTTGGGGGTTTGGCTGATGCGGCGGGTGCGGGCTTAGTTCGGGTTGGCGGCAGCGACCCTCACGCGACAACCACCCTCACCCTCGCGCGGCAGCCACCCTCACCCCGGCCCTCTCCCGCCAGCGGGCGAGGGAGAAGAGTAGAGGGCTTAGGAGGCGAGGACCTCGATGGTTAGGGTGTCGAGGGTGAAGCTGCCGTCTTGGGTGATCTCGAAGTGGGTGCGCACGGCCTCGGAGGCGCCGAGCTGGAGCGAGCGCATGGCGGCGACGTGGGTGGGCGGGGTGTTCATCCGGCCGACCCAGGCGGCGAAATCCAAAGGGAGGCGGCGGGCCATCATGGCGACGGGGGTGAAGCCGGCCGCGGCAAGCGCCGCCAGCCACTCGGCCGGGCTGTAGTTGCGGCCATGCGACGGGTCCCGCAACATCTCGATGGTCTGCAGGAACGTGTCCAGCAAGGGCGGGCCAGGGGAGACGGTGTCGATCAGCAGGGCGCGGCCACCAGGGGCGAGCACGCGGCGCAACTCGCGCAGGCCGGCGGACAGGTCGCGCCAGTGATGGGCGGAGAAGCGGGTGGCGGCCAGGTCGAAGGCGGCGTCGGCGAAGGGCAGGCGCTCGGCGGCGCCTTGCTCGGTGCGGATGGTGGTCAGGCCGCGGCGGTCCGCCTCGATGCGCACGGCGTCCAGCATGGCTTGGGTGAGGTCGCAGGCGGTGACGGCGGCCATGTGCGGCGCGAGGCGGTAGGCGACGTGGCCGCCGCCGCAGCCGAGGTCGAGCGCGCGGAGGCCGGCGTGTTGGCGGGCCCAGGCTTCGACTTGGTCGAGATCCGCCCCGGCGGCGTGGGTGGCGCTGGCCACATAGGCGGCCGCCTGGCCGGAATACTGCGCGGTGACGACCGCCTCGTGGGTTCGGCTCATGCGGTGCGCTCCTGACTTTCCGGTATGGGACGGTGTAGAGAGAGAATGAGCCAGGGAGCGCATCACGTGGCGTGCAGAATGAACCGGGCTGCCCTCTGGTTGATCGCGTTTGCCCTGGCCGCGACGTCGGCGCAGGCGGCGAGCCCGGCGGACCGGCCGGTGAAGCTGGTGGCGCCGGACCGGCTGGCGGTGGGGGACGCGAGCTTGCCGCTGTACGTGTCGCAGGACTGGTCCAAGCCGCTGCCGGGGGTGACCCGGGCGGTGCTGGTGCTGCATGGGGAGTTGCGCAATGCCAACGTCTACTATCGCAGCGGGATGACGGCGCTGGCGGCGGCGGGCACGGCGGGGCGCGGCAGCCTGGTGATCGCGCCGCAATTCCTCGCCACCGCCGATGTGGACGCGAAGGGCTTGCCGCCGGACGTGCTGCATTGGTCGCGCAATGGCTGGGAGGGCGGCGACCCGGCGGCAGGGCCGAGCGATGCGAGCTCGTTCGATGCGCTGGACGCGATCCTGGCGCAGCTGGCGGACAAGCGGCGGTTCCCTGCCCTGCGCACGGTGGTGATCGCGGGGCACTCTGGCGGCGGCCAAGTGGTGCAGCGCTATGCCATTGCGGGCAAGGCGGCGACGGCGCTGGCGGCGGCCGGGATCGCAGTGCGCTATGTGGTGGCCAACCCGTCGTCCTACGCGTATTTCGACGCGACCCGGCCGGAGCCGCCGGTGGCCACGTCCTGCCCGCGCTTCAACGACTGGAAGTATGGGATGGACCATCGCCCGCCCTATCTGGTCGACCCGGCGCCGCAAGCGCTCGAGGCGCGGTATGTGGCGCGGGACGTGACGTATCTGGTCGGGGAGCTGGACACCAACCCGGCGCAACCGGCGCTGGACCGGAGCTGCATGGCGGAGGCGCAGGGCGCCACGCGGTTCGAGCGGGCGCACAACTACTATGCGGCGCTGCGGGCGCGGGATGGTGGGCTGCTGCGGCATCGGCTGATCGATGTGCCGGGGGTGGGGCATGACGGGGACGCGATGTTCACCTCGCCGGCGGGGCTGGCGGCGTTGTTTGGGCCTTAGGCGGGCCCCCTCACCCCGGCCCTCTCCCAGAGGGAGAAGGAGAATACTTGTCGTGCAAGGGAGGTTTCTTGGCATGCGGGGTCAGGCGTGCTGACTTAGGACGCCTGTATCTGGAGGAGTCGCTCATGCTGTCGCTTCGCTCTGTCTCTGCTGTCGCCGCCGTTTTGTTCGTCCTGAGCGGAGGCGGCGCGTTTGCGCAAACGCCGACGAAGTCGCCGGCCGCGGCGCCGAACGCTGCGGCGACGCCGGCGCCGGCCGCGACGCCGAGCACACCAGCGGCAACGCCCAGCGCGCCTCCGCCCAGCACGCCAGCGCCGGCAGCCGCGGGCAGTGCCAAGGCAGCGCCGGGGGACGTGTGGGTGAATACCAGCACCAAGAAGTATCACTGCGCCGGGTCGCGCAGCTTCGGCAAGACCAAGCACGGGTCGTATATGACGGAAGCAGCGGCGAAAGCCTCTGGGGCCAAGGCAGCCGGCGGGAAGGTCTGCTCGAAAGCCTAAAGCGAGGCGTCTTGCTGAGCCGCTTGCTCCGGGGGGCGGGTTACGCCAGTTTCGCCCCCAATGGCTCCAGCCGACCTCACCCTCACCACCGAGCGGCTGCTGCTGCGTCCCCCGGTCGCAAGGGATGCCGAGCAACTCCACCGGCTGGTGAACGACTGGGCGGTGGTGCGAATGCTGTCGAACCTGCCGTTCCCGTATCCGCGCACGCTGACGGACGAATGGATCCAGTCGACGGCCGAGCAGCGCGAGCGCGGCACGGGCTATCACCTGGTGATCGCCGGGCATGAGGACGGGCAGGAACTGGTGATCGGCTGCGTCGGGCTGCGGCTGGACATCGCGCCAGGCGTGGCCAATCTCGGCTACTGGGTCGGGCGGCGGTTCTGGGGCCATGGGGTGGCCACGGAAGCGGCGGGGCGGGTGGCGCGATGGGCGCTGGCGAACTTGGCGGTGCGGCGGATCGAGGCGCATGTGGCCGAGGACAATCCGGCCTCGGCCGCCGTGTTGCGCCGGGTCGGTCTGCGCGAGGTCGGCGCCGGGCGCGAGAGCTTCCTGGCGCGCGGCGGGGAACACCCGGTGATCCGCTTTGCGGCGACGCGGGAGGATCTGTTCGGCGCGGTGGACACGCCGGAACAGGCCGACGCCGCGGCGGGCAAGCCGTTGCTGCTGGTGGCGGCGTGCGCGCTGATCGACACCGACAACCGGGTGCTGCTGGCGCGGCGGCCGGAGGGGAAGAAAATGGCTGGGCTGTGGGAGTTTCCCGGCGGCAAGCTCAACCCCGGCGAGACGCCCGAGCAGGCGATCATCCGCGAGCTGAAGGAGGAGCTGGGGGTGGATGTAGCGCAGGCCTGCCTGGCGCCGTTCGCCTTCGCGTCGCATGACTACGAGCGGTTCCACCTGCTGATGCCGCTGTTCCTGTGCCGGCGCTGGCAGGGGACGCCGGCGGGCCTGGAGGGGCAGGCGCTGGCCTGGGTGCGCCCGGCCAAGCTCGCCGACTACGACATGCCGCCGGCCGACAAGCCGCTGATTCCGCTGCTGAGGGATTTCCTATGACCAACCCCACTGCATGCCTGCTGGTGATCGGCAACGAGGTGCTGTCCGGCCGGACGCAGGACGCCAACATCAAGTTCATCGCCACGCGGCTGGGGGAGATCGGCATTCCGCTGCGCGAGGTCCGGGTGATTCCGGACGTGGTGGAGACGATCGTGAGCACGGTGAACGAAGTTCGGGCGCGATTCGACCATGTGTTCACCACGGGGGGCATCGGGCCGACGCATGACGACATCACCAGCGAATGCATCGCGGCGGCGTTCGGGGTGCCGTGGGAGCCGCATGCGGAGGCCTGGGCCAAGCTCGACGCGCATTATAAGCCCGGCGAGTTCAATGCGGCCCGGCAGCGCATGGCCACGCTGCCGCGGGGAGCGACGCTGATCGAGAACAAGATCTCGGTGGCGCCGGGCTTCACGATGGGCAATGTGCATGTGATGGCGGGCGTGCCGCGGATCATGCAGTCGATGTTCGATTGGCTGGCGCCCAGCCTGGCTGGTGGGCCGCCGATCATCTCGCGCGCGGTGCATGCGTTTGGCTTGCTGGAGGGGCGCATCGCGGACGACCTGCGCGCGGTGCAGGAGCGGCACCCGGGCTTGGATGTGGGGTCGTATCCGTTCTATCGCGTCAGCGGGAGCGGCGTGGCGCTGGTGGCGAAGGGGCCGGATGCGGCGGAGGCGGAGACGGCGATCGAGGCGGTGACGGCGCTGATCCGGGCGATGGGTTTGCAGCCGGTGGCGGGAGAGCCGGCGATCTAGTGCTCTGCTACCAGCGTGCGCTGATGTCGACCCTTTGGTGGGCTGAAGCCGACCCTACTTTACTGATCCGGTGATGCTCTAGATACCGGCGTCGCTCCATCGCAGCAGCACGGGCTCGCCCCGCTTGGCGCCGCTCTCGAGCAACCACAGGTGCAGGCAATATTCGCTGTAGGTGACCTCGCTGCTGTCGATTTCGTCGCCAGCGCCGTCGGTTCGCGGTTCGTACTGGCCGACCACGACGACCATGAGCACGGCGTCGGGATCGCCATCGGCGGGGCGCAGGGCGGCGAACTCGTCACCCTCGCGTATTTCGAGGGGCGCCTGGGCGAGATCGAAGATCTTGACCGACCGGGACTCCAAATCGAACCCACGCTTTTCAGTCGTTATCCAATACTAATTTGAGCCGACATCGCGGCTTGCAACCTCACGCTTGCGTGTGTTCCAGGCCCCGCCGAGATGGTTTTGAATAGCGCAGTCTTGTTGAGATGCGGTGGTGGGCCCGGTGGGGCTCGAACCCACGGCCCCAAGATTAAAAGTCTCGTGCTCTACCAACTGAGCTACAGGCCCGCCAGTGCTTCGCGTACAAGCGGGAGGCTGTTTCGTCAAATACCAAGCTTGGGAGGCAAGCAGAAGTCGGCCTCGCCGGCCATTGAAGCGGCCGGCGAGGCGGCGAAATCAGGCCGGCTTACGCAGGTCGTAGATCTTGTGGCACGAGCCGGTGTTGGTGCGGGCCACCATTTCCTTGTTGGTGATCTTGCCGGTGAACCACACCTGCGAGGTGCTGTTGGTGACCGGCGAGGAAGCGGCGAAGGACCCGTTTGCCGCAACCGGCGCGTAAAGCTTGCCAGCCGGGCTGTCGCTCCAAACCACCATGCCGTTCTCGACGACCAGTTGGGCAGGCGTCGGTTCGGTGCTGGGGCAGCTCGATGCAGCGACGTGGGTCTGGTTCACGGTGCCCATGTAGGTGCCGTCGAACGCGGTGGCGGCGGAACCGGGAGTACCATAGGTCGAGCAAGCGCCGAGGAGCAGTGCAAGTGCGGAAGGCGCCAAGAAGCGATGCATGGACATGATCCTACAAAATTATTAACGCCGCTATAGGTTCATGAAGTTGCCGTGATCGCAAGCGCGTCCATACGAATTGTTAGTTTGGCAGTAATTTGTGACTATCACGTCGCAGCCTATGCAGGTGCTTCAGCAGTCTCGGCGAAAAGAGAACGATCAAGCGGAGGGTTATCCGCTGCGTTGACCGTAATCCGCGCACCCCCACCCCAACCCTCTCCCAGAGGGAGAGGGAGATGTTGTTCCGTCGAGAGCTTAGGCGAAGCGGCTAGCTGTCTGCTTCGGCGGCGAGGCGCATCTTGATGATCTTGTCAGGATTGCTCACGGAACCACTGCTGCCTGACCCCTTCTTGATCTCGTCCACGTGGTCCATGCCGGAGATCACCTGGCCCCAGATGGTATATTGCCCGTCCAGGAATGGCGCAGGCGCGAAGCAGATGAAGAACTGGCTGTTGGCCGTGTTCGGGTCCTGCGTGCGTGCGGCGCCCACCGTGCCGCGGACGAAATGCGCGGTGGTGCTGAACTCAGCAGGCAAGTCCGGGTATTTGCTACCGCCGCTGCCGGTTCCGGTCGGGTCACCGCCTTGCGCCATGAAGCCGTCGATCACGCGATGGAACGGCGTGCCGTCGTAGAAGTGCTCGTGGCACAGCAGCTTGACGCGTTCGACATGCTTGGGCGCCAGGTCGGGCCGCAGGCGGATCACCACGCGGCCGGTCTTCACATCCATATAGATGGTGTTCTGCGGGTCGATCGCGGGTTGGGCGTCGGCGGCGGGAGGGGTCAGGTCGCTCATCAAAGGTCCGATCGCAAGCGTGAGAAGGAAGGCACGGCGGTCCATTGGGGATGCTCCGAGAGGGTCAGTCGGCGGCACGAACGCGCGCCAGGGTGCGTTCGAGGGTGAGCGCCGGCACGAAGGAGGAGATGTCGCCGCCGAGCCGGGCGATCTCCTTGACGAAGCGCGAGGAGATGAATTGGTGGGTCTCGCTGGCGGTGAGAAAGACGGTCTCGATGGCCGGGTCCATCCGGTAGTTCATGCCCGCCATCTGGAACTCGTAGTCGAAATCGGACACAGCGCGCAGGCCGCGGATGATCACCATTGCGCCATTGGCGCGGGCGAAGTCGATCAGCAGGCCGGTGAAGCTGGTGACCTCGATGGTGGTGCCGGTGCGGGCGGCGATGGCGCCGGTTTCGGCGCGGACCAGCTCGATGCGTTCCTCGATCGGGAAGATCGGGCCCTTGCCGGCATTGGCGGCGACCCCCACGACGAGCCGGTCCAGGATGCGGGCGGCGCGGGAGATAATATCCATGTGGCCGTTGGTCACCGGGTCGAAGGTGCCGGGATAGATGCCGGTGTGGCGGCGCAAAGAGGCGGGAGCGGGCGGCTCAGGCGAGAGAGTCGTCATCGGTGTCGGCGTCCCCGGCGCCATCGATATCGTTGCCGGGCTCGGCGGCGCCGGGCAGGTCGCTTGGGTCCATGGCGCCGATGTCGCCCGGGCTAGGTTCGGCGGGCGTGTCTTCGGCTTCGATCTCGTCGGCGACGGATTCGACCACCGGGAACACGGCGGTGACGTGCTCGCCGTCGCTGACCCGGAACAGGGTGACGCCAGAGGCCTGGCGCCCGGTGATGCGCACGGCGTCGCTGCCGATGCGGATCAGGCGGCCGGCGTCGGTGACCAGCATGACGTCGGTGCCGGCGCGGACCGGGAAGGTGCCGACCACCTCGGTGCCCTTGCGGCCGCCGAGGATGATGTTGGTGATGCCCTGCCCGCCCCGGCCGGTGACCCGGTAGTCGTAGGCGGAAGAGCGCTTGCCGAACCCGGCGTTGGTGACGGTGAGCAGCAGTTCCTCGCGCTGGGCCAGTTCGTCGAAGCGCTCCTGGCTGACCTCGCCGGACTCCTCGGTGGTGGCGTCCTCGGCGTCGGCGTCGGCCTCGACCGAGCTGTCGACCTCCTCGCCCTGGCTGCGGCGGCGGGCGGCGGCGCCGCGCAGGAAGGCGGCGCGCTCGTGCACGGTGGCCTCGACATGCTGCAGCACCGAGAGGCTGATCACCTCGTCGCCGCTGGCCAGGCGGATGCCGCGCACGCCGGGGCTGTCGCGGCCGGTGAAGACGCGCACCACGTCGTCGCTGACCTGGAAGCGGATGCAGCGGCCACGCCGGGTCGAAAGCAGGACGTCGTCGCCGTCGCGACAGGTGGCGACGCCGATCAGCCGGTCGCCGTCGTCGAGCTTCATGGCGATCAGGCCGGAGGAGCGGACGCGGCCGAAGTCCGACAGCTTGTTGCGCCGGATGCCGCCGCTGGCGGTGGCGAACACCAGGTGCAGGTTTTCCCACAGCGCCTCGTCCTGCGGCAGCGGCAGGACGGTGGTGATGGTGTCGGCGCCCAAGTCGGGCAGCAGGTTGACCAGGGCGCGGCCCTTGGCGGCGGGCTGGGTCTCGGGCAGGCGCCAGACCTTCTCGCGGAATGCCTTGCCGCCGGAGGAGAAGAACAGCACCCATTGGTGGGTGTGGGCGTTGAACGAGCGGGTGACCACGTCGTCGCCGCGCATGCCGGCCGCCGAGCGTCCGCGGCCGCCGCGATGCTGCTGGCGGAACACGTCCAGGCCGGTGCGCTTGATGAAGCCGTCGCGGGTGATGGTGACGACCATCTGGCCCGGCTCGATCAGGCTCTCGTCGTCCTGGTCGGCCACGGCGTCCACGATCATGGTCATGCGCGGGGTGGCGATTTCGGCGCGAACGCGGGCGAGTTCCTCGCGCATCACTTCGAGGCGGCGCGGGCGGCTGCCGATGATGTCGAGCAAGTAGGTGATGCGTTCGGCGACTTCGCCGAGTTCGGTGTCGATCTTTTCGCGCTCGAGCCCGGTGAGGCGGGCCAGGCGCAGCTCCAGAATGCCGCGGGCCTGGGCGTCGGTGAGGCGGACGGTGTCGCCGGTGGCGGCGTCGGCGACGACGGTGTTGCCGCTGTCGTCGATGAGGGCGAGCAGGGCGCCGATGTCGCCAGCGGGCCAGTCGCGCGCCATCAGCTCGGTGCGGGCGGTGGCGGAGTCGGGGCTGGCGCGGATGACGCGGATGACCTCGTCGATGTTGGCGACGGCGATGGCCAGGCCGACCAGCAGGTGGCCGCGCTCGCGGGCGCGGCCGAGGTCGAAGCGGGCGCGGCGGAGGATCACCTCCTCGCGGAAGGTGGTGAAGCAAACCAGCGCGTCCTTCAGGCCCATCAGCCGGGGGCGGCCGCAATCCAGTGCCAGCATGTTGACGCTGAACTGGGTCTGGAGCTGGGTGAAGCGGTAGAGCTGGTTGAGCACCACCTCGGCGGTGGCGTCGCGCTTCAACTCGATGACGATGCGCATGCCGTCGCGGTCGCTCTCGTCGCGCAGGTCGCTGATGCCTTCGACCTGCTTGGCGCGGACCAGCTCGGCGATGCGCTCGATCAGGCTGTTCTTGTTGACCTGGTAGGGGATCTCGGTGACCACGATGGCGGTGCGGTCGCGGCGGATTTCCTCGAGTTCGGCCCGGGCGCGCAGCGGGATGCCGCCGCGCCCGGTTTCGTAGGCCTGGCGGATGCCCGAGCGGCCCAGGATGATGCCGCCGGTCGGGAAGTCCGGGCCAGGCACGATCTTGATCAGTTCGTCGAGCGTGATGTCGGGGTTCTCGATCAGCGCCAGGGTGGCGTCGATGATCTCGCCCGGATTGTGGGTCGGTATGTTGGTCGCCATGCCGACCGCGATGCCGCTGCCGCCATTGACCAGCAGGTTGGGGAACGCCGCGGGCAACACCTTGGGTTCGACGTCCGCCTCGTCGTAGTTCGGGCCGAAGTCGACGGTGTCGCTGTCGATGTCGGCTAGCATGTGCATGGCGGCGCGGGACAGGCGCGACTCGGTGTAGCGCATGGCCGCCGGCGGGTCGCCGTCGATGGAGCCGAAGTTGCCCTGGCCGTCGATGAGCGGCACCCGCAGGCTGAACGACTGGGCCATGCGCACCATGGCGTCATACAGCGCCGTGTCGCCATGCGGGTGGTACTTGCCCATCACCTCGCCGACGATGCGGGCGGACTTGCGATAGGGTTTGTCGTGGGTGAAGCCGCTTTCCTGCATGGCGTAGAGGATGCGGCGATGCACTGGCTTGAGCCCGTCGCGCGCGTCTGGCAGGGCGCGGCTGACGATGACGGACATGGCGTAGTCGAGATAGGAGCGACGCATCTCGTCTTCGAGCATGACGGGATGCAGTTCGGGCTCGTCGGGCGGCGGGGGTGGGGCGGCGGGGGCGCTCATGGTCGGCTAGACATAGCGGATGGTGGCGGGGAGGTCCACGCGTGGGGGTGGCTTGCCGAGCGCCACGGTCTATCGGTGCGGACGTACTCGCACCCTCACCCCGCCCTCTCCTGCCCGCGGGAGAGGGCGAAGCAAGGGCCGCAGATCGGTCTAGAAGGGGATGTCGTCGTCGAGGTCGCTGCTCTTGCTGGGTTCCCAACTTGGGGCGCCGCCGCCGCCGCGGGCAGGCTCGCGCGATGGCGACCGGGGCGCGCTTTCGCCACCGCCGCCGTAGCTGCCTTCGTCACGGCTGCCACTACGGCCGCCGAGCAAGGTGATCTCCCCCCGGAAGCGGTCCACGACGACTTCGGTGGTGTACTTCTCCTGGCCGGACTGGTCGGTCCATTTGCGGGTCTGCAGCGCGCCCTCGACGTAGATCTTTTCGCCCTTCTTCACGAAGCGCTCGACCACGTCCACCAGGCGGTCGTTGAACACGACCACGCGGTGCCACTCGGTCTTTTCCTTGCGCTCGCCGGAGGCCTTGTCGTTCCAGGTTTCGCTGGTGGCGAGGGTGAGGTTGGCGATCTTGCCGCCGTTTTGCATGCTGCGGATTTCGGGGTCCTTGCCCACGTTGCCGACCAGAATCACCTTGTTCACGCTGCCGGCCATCGCTCGCCCCTTCCGATCACGCCACACAGTAGCGCGATCGGGCGGGGGGACAAAGTGCGTTAGCTCGGCAGGGTGAAGCCGCTGAACACGGCTTGGACCAAGGGCGCCAGCACGCTGGCGTGGACGGCCTGGGTCGGGTGGGTGCCGTCGTTGGTGTAGTTGGGTTGCCACACGCCGGAGCTGCCGTTCTGCACTTCGACGGCGGCGGCGCGGTCGATGACGCCGGTGAGGGTGCGGCCGGACAGCCCGGTGAACAGCCCCCCGCCGCCGGCGCGCAGCCAGGTGTTCACCGCCTTGCGGTTGGTGTCGTAGACGCTGCTGACCGACTGGTTGGCGACGGTGGCGTAGGAGTCGGTGCTGTTGACGCCGCCGGGCATGGCCGTGCTGTAGAACAGGCCCGCCGGGTTGAAGGCCAGCAGGTCCTGGCACAGCCACTGGATCATGGCGATGATGTTGGCCGAGGTGGTGCTGGCGGTCACGTCGTTGATGCACAGGCCCACCACGAAGACGCAGGAGCCGAAGTTCACCAGCGACGCCAATTGGCCGAGCATGCCGAGGCGCATGAAGCGTCGGTTCTGGGTGAGGTACCAGTCGCCGAGGCTGTCGCCGGTGCGGGTGATCGACATTAGGCCAAAGCCGCCGGCGAGCTGGAGGCCGCGCTCCACCCAGCCGCTGTTCTGCAGGCTGTCGCCGCTGTCGACGGTGGTGCCGGAGCCGCCGACGATGCCGTAGTCGATGCTGTCGCCGACGATGCAGGCCCATGGCGCCGGCTGCGACGGCAGGCCCAGGGTGATGGTGTCCATGGTGGCGGTGCCGGTTCCGGCGGCGAGCGCGGTGGAGGTGAGCGCGCCGGTGCGCCAGGTGTTGGCGCTGGAGAAGTAGTCCACCCCCATGGTGGTGCGCTGGACGCCGGGCAGGCCGCCGATGGTGGCGATGCGCTCGGCATAGGGCGCGCCCTTGGCGAACGCGAGGCGGATCGGGTCGGTGACGACGAAGCCGCCGTCCGGGATCAGCAGCGTGGTGTTGGGTGCGAGCCCGTCGTAGTGCAGCCCGATGCCAACGGGGATGACGGCGCTGGCGTTTGTGCCGGTCTGGGTGCCGGCGGGCTCCACGCCCAACTGGGCGGCGAGGCCGTATTCCTGCCAGTTGAAGTTGAACAGCGCGCCGGTGCCGGCCGAGGCGCCGCCGCCGCGCTTGGTGGCGCTGGCCGGGGCGGTGGCGTCCGCCATGGGCGCGGCATAGGCGCCCGGATCGGCGACCTTGACCTCCGCCACCGCGCCGGAGCCGCCGAGCCGGGTGATGATGAGCACCAGCGCCGTCATGTCGGCGGCGCTCTTGTTGAACAGCAGCACGTCGCCCACCGTGTAGCCGCTGCCGGCGGTGCCGACCGTGGCGTCGCGGCAGGCATAGGCGCCGGTGACGCCGCTGAAGTTGCCCACGACGGGCTGCTCGTACGGGTTCATCTGGAACGCCATCAGCACGGTGCGCAGCGAGGAGCAGGCGACCATGACCGTCTTGGTCACGCGGGTCAGCGTGTCGGGGAACGAGCTGGAGGGCGTGCCTTCGGTGCCGTTGGTGCTGTTGCGGTTGGTGACGGGTTGCCAGAGCGGGCGGCCGCTGATCTGGCGCAGGGCGGGGATGGCGGGCGGTACCACGGTGGCGGCGCGCGCGGCCAGCGGCAGCGACGCCACGCCGGCCAGCAGCGTGCGCCGCCGCATGATCGTGCGGCGCATTAACGCACCTTGATGGTCAGCGGGCAGGACGAGGTGGTGCAGACCAGGCTGATCGCTTCGGGCGAGACGTTGCCGGGCTGGTCCTCCAGATAGGCCGACCCGGCGGGGATCGGCACCGACCCGGCGGCGCATCCCGTCCCGCTCGCCACCGCCGTGCTGGTGTAGTTCATGCAGACGGTGGCGGTGCCGACGTTCCAGACATGCAGCCCGACGCGGCCGGACACGGCGGCCAGCGCGCTGGGGGTGGCGGCGGTGGTGGTGGCGGTGACGCTGGCGTCGGTCCAGGCGCCGGAACGGGCGGACTGGGCGACGCTGGAGAGGCTCACTGGCTGCATTGCGGGGAAGTTCTGCACATGCACCTGGGCGCCGCCGTCGGCGTTGAGCGCCGGCTGCAGTGCGGCGGTGGCCGCCCCGCTGGGCAACGGCAGTGCGGAGGCGCTGATCGGCTGGATCGGTGGCAGGTTGCTCACGCTCACCGTGCCGATGGCGTTGCCGCCGGAGGGCAGCGCCGGCAGCGAGGACACCGCCACGGTGCCGGAGACCGGCTGCGTGCTGGGCAGGTTGCTGACACTCACCGAGCCGATCGCGTTGGAGCCGGCGGGCAGCGCGGGCAGGCTGGACACGGTGACGCTGCCGGAGACCGGCTGTGTCGCGGGGAAGTTGGAGATGTGGGCCAGCGCGCCGCCATCGGAGTTCAGCGCCGGCTGCAGCGCCGAGGTGGCCGCGCCGCTGGGCAGCGGCAGGGATGCGGCCGAGATTGGCTGGGTGGTGGGGAAGTTGGTGATGTGCGCCAGTTCGCCGCCGTCGCTGTTGAGGCCGGGCTGCTTGGCCGCCGTTGCGACGCCGCTGGTGTTGGTGGCGATGGTGGACAGCGAGGAGATCTCGGTCGACTGGTTGTTGGCCGTCGCCGCACCCGAGGGCAGCGGCAAGGTGATGGCGCTCACGGCCTGCGTGGCTGGCATGTTGCTCACGTTGACCGAACCGATGGCGTTGCTGCCGCTGGGCAACGCGGGGAGGCTGGAGACGCCCACCGTGCCGGACACGGGCTGCGTGCTTGGGAAGTTGCCGACGCTGACGGTGCCGATGGCGTTGCTGCCGGCTGGCAGCGCGGGCAGGCTCGAGACCCCTACCGTGCCGGAGACCGGCTGCGTGCTGGGGAAGTTGCCGACGCTCACCGTGCCGATCGCATTCGTGCCGGCCGGCAGCGCGGGCAGGCTCGAGACCCCCACCGTGCCCGAGACCGGCTGGGTGGCGGGGAAGTTGGAGACCGAGATCGAGCCCGACACCGTGGTGGAGGCCGGGTTCATGACGTGCACCTGCGCGCCGCCATCGGCGTTGATGGCGGGCTGCAGGGCCGAGGTCGCGGCGCCCGCCGGCAGGGGCAGCGCGGCGGCGCTGATCGCCTGGGTCGCGGGCAGGTTGCTGACGCTGACCGAGCCGATCGCGTTGCTGCCGCTGGGCAGTGCGGGCAGGCTGGAGACGCCCACGCTGCCGGAGACCGGCTGGGTGGCGGGGAAGTTGCTGACGCTGACCGAGCCGATGGCGTTGCTGCCCGCGGGGAGCGCCGGCAGGCTGGTGACGGAGAAGGCGCCGGAGGTGAGGCTGCTCGGGAAGTTGGTGATGTGCGACCAGGCGCCGTTGTCGTTCGGGTCCAGTTGCGGCTGCTGCGCCGAGGTGGCCGCGCCGGCGGGCAGCGGCAGGTTGGCGGCGCTCACTCCGACGGGCAAGGCGCTGGGCCCGCCGCCCTGCACGCCGATGACCTGGGCGGGGGCGGTGCCGGGCGTGGTGGTCGGCACCGAGCCGCCGCTCGAGCTGCCGTTGACGGTGACGGTGCCGCTATCCACCGTCACGTGCAGCGGATAGCCCGCGACTCCGCAGTATTGGGCAAAGTAGGTGCTGTTGGTCGAGCTGCAGCCAAGGATGACCGTCGAGGCCCGCCCGTCCTTGGTGGCGTATGACGAAGACACCGCCGATTGCGCCTGTGCGGCCAACGGCATCAGGATGACGCCGAGGATGCAGAGGGTGAACGCGCGCGTGCTGGCCGCGAGCGACGGGACGGTAGTCAGCTTTGGACGGGAGGCGCGCTTCATGCCAAACACCTGTATGGGGGAGGGAGCGAGCGGCCGGACCAAAGGAGGGAAGGTCGGAGGGAGCGGAAGAGGCTTCACGCACGCTCGCGAAAGTCCCTATAAACGGAACAAGGCGTGAACGCAAGTTGCGTATGCATGCGGCGCACTGAGCTTCGTATGCGCAGGGAGGACTGATGGACGGACCGCTTCCGCTGGATCGGCAGAGCAGAGAGCCGGTGAAGGCCGCCGACCGGGGCTTCATCGTGGTTCGCGGCGCGCGCGAGCACAATCTGAAGAATATCGACGTCCGTATCCCGCGCGACCAGCTCACCGTGATTACCGGCTTGTCTGGCAGCGGCAAGTCCTCGCTGGCGTTCGATACGATCTATGCCGAGGGGCAGCGGCGCTATGTCGAGTCGCTCTCGGCCTATGCTCGGCAGTTCCTGGAGCTGATGGGCAAGCCGGACGTGGACAGCATCGAGGGGCTGTCGCCGGCGATTTCGATCGAGCAGAAGACCACCAGCCGCAACCCGCGCTCCACGGTGGGGACGGTGACCGAAATCCACGACTACATGCGCCTGCTGTGGGCGCGCGCCGGCGTGCCCTACTCCCCCGCCACCGGGCTGCCGATCGAGGCCCAGACCGTGAGCCAGATGGTGGACCGGGTCCTCGCCATGCCGGAGGGCACGCGGCTGCTGCTGCTCGCCCCCGTGGTGCGGGACCGCAAGGGCGAATACCGCAAGGAGCTGGCCGAGCTGCAGCGCCGCGGCTTCACCCGCGCCAAGGTGGACGGCACGCTGTACGAAATCCCCGAGGTTCCCGCGCTCAACCGCAAGCTCAAGCACGACATCGAGGCGGTGGTGGACCGCGTGGTGGTGCGGCCCGGCATCGAAAGCCGCCTCGCCGACAGCTTCGAGACCGCCTTGGCCATGTCGGACGGCATCGTCTATGCCGAAACGGCGGACGATAAGGCCGAGCGCACCGTGTTCTCCTCGCGCTTCGCCTGCCCGGTGAGCGGCTTCACCATCGAGGAGATCGAGCCCCGGCTGTTCTCCTTCAACTCTCCGCACGGCGCCTGCCCCGCCTGCGACGGCCTGGGCGTGGAAACCTTCTTCGACCCCTCGCTGGTGGTGCCGGACGAGCGCGCCTCGCTGGCCGAAGGGGCGGTGGCGCCGTGGGCCGGGGCGAAGAGCGAGTATTACGACCAAACGCTCGCCTCCATCGCCCGCCACTTCAAGATCACCACCCGCAAGCCGTGGGACGAGCTGCCCGAGCCGGTGCGCGCGCTGATCCTCTTCGGCGGCAAGACCCCGATCGAGTTCACCTATAAGGACGGCGTGCGCTCCTACAGCGTCACCAAGCCGTTCGAGGGCGTGATCAACAACCTCAAGCGCCGCTATGGCGAGACCGACAGCGCCTGGGTGCGCGAGGAGATGAGCCGCTACCAGGCGGAAAAACCCTGCGAAGTCTGCCACGGCGCGCGGTTGAAGCCGGAGGCGCTGGCGGTGCGGGTGGGCGGCGAGACCATCGCGGCCGCCTCCGACCTGTCGATCCGCCGCGCGCTGGAGTGGTTCAGCGGCGTGGAGGCCACCCTCACCCCGCAACGCGCCGCCATCGCCGGCCGCATCCTGCGCGAGATTATCGAGCGGCTGCACTTCCTGAACGACGTCGGGCTGGAATACCTCACCCTCTCGCGCGGCTCCACCACGCTCTCCGGCGGCGAATCCCAGCGCATCCGCCTGGCCAGCCAGATCGGCTCCGGCCTCACCGGCGTGCTCTACGTGCTGGACGAGCCCTCCATCGGCCTGCACCAGCGCGACAACGAGCGCCTGCTCGGCACGCTGCGCCGCCTCAAGGGCTTGGGCAACACCGTGCTGGTGGTGGAACACGACGAGGACGCCATCCGCGCCGCCGACTACCTGATCGACATGGGGCCAGCCGCCGGGTCACTCGGCGGCCACGTGATTTCGCACGGCACGCCGGACCAGGTGGCCGCCGACCCGGCCTCCCTCACCGGCGACTACCTGTCAGGCCGCCGCCGCATCGAGGTGCCCGCGACCCGGCGCCCGGTGAACAAGAGCCGCATCATCCGCGTGGTGGGCGCGCGCGGCAACAACCTCAAGAACGTCACCGCCGGATTCCCGCTCGGCACATTCTGCTGCATCACCGGCGTGTCCGGCGGGGGCAAGTCCACCCTGGTGATCGACACCCTGTGGAAGGCGGCAAGCCGGCGGCTGATGGGCAGCGGCCAGGTCCCTGCCCCGCACGACCGCATCGACGGCCTGGACCAGCTCGACAAGATCATCGACATCGACCAGTCCCCGATCGGCCGCACCCCGCGCAGCAACCCGGCCACCTACACCGACCTGTTCGCCCCCATCCGCGACTGGTTCGCCGAGCTGCCGGAGAGCCGCGCCCGCGGCTACAAGAGCGGCCGCTTCAGCTTCAACGTGAAGGGCGGGCGCTGCGAGGCCTGCCAGGGCGACGGCGTGCTGAAGGTGGAGATGCACTTCCTGCCCGACGTGTTCGTCACCTGCGACACCTGCAAGGGCGCCCGCTACAACCGCGAGACCTTGGACATCAAGTTCCGCGGCAAGTCGATCTCCGAAGTGCTTGATCTGACGGTTGATGACGCCGTCGCCTATTTCTCCGCCCAACCGCGCATCCGCGACCGCCTGAGCATTTTGCAGCGGGTGGGGCTGGGCTACGTGAAACTCGGCCAGCAGGCGACCACGCTCTCCGGCGGCGAGGCGCAGCGCATCAAGCTCAGCAAGGAGTTGGCCCGGCGCGCCACCGGGCGCACGCTCTACATCCTCGACGAGCCCACCACCGGCCTGCATTTCGAGGACGTGCGCAAGCTGCTGGAGGTGCTGCACGCGCTGGTGGACCAGGGCAACAGCGTGGTGGTGATCGAGCACAACCTCGAAGTGATCAAGACCGCCGACTGGGTGCTGGATCTCGGCCCCGAAGGCGGCGACGGCGGCGGCTACGTCGTGGCAGAGGGCCCCCCCGAGGCAATCGCCGCGACCCCCGCCAGCCACACCGGCCGCTTCCTGGCCCCACTCTTGCCTGCCACCCCCGCCAAGAAACCCCGCAAACGCGCCTGACCTTTGCTTTCAAGCCCTCTCCCTCTGGGAGAGGGAGGGGTGAGGGTCGACGCCCGCAAGACTGAGAGCCACCGCATGCCCGCCATCGACACCGCCCGCTTTCTGGCCGACCTCCACGCCCTCCGCCAAATCGGCGCCTACAAAACCGGCGTCCACCGCCCCACTTACTCGCCGCAGGACATGGAGTCCCGCCGCTGGCTAACAGCCCGCATGGCGGAAGCCGGCCTCGAACCCACCATCGACGGCATCGGCAACGTCTATGGCCACCACCCCGGCGCCGGCCCGCACCTGCTGGTGGGCAGCCACATCGAGAGCCAGAACCAGGCCGGCTGGCTGGATGGCGCGTTGGGCGTGGTTTCCGCCCTCGCCCTCGCCCGCGCCGGGCTGGCGGTCGACGTGATCGCCTTCGCCGACGAAGAGGGCCATTTCGAGGGCGGCTTCCTCGGCAGCCGCTCCTTCGTCGGTGAGCTGAGCGAGGCCGAGATGGACACCGCCCGCTCCCGCAACGACGGCTCGCCCCTGCGCGACGCGCTCGCCGCCGCCGGGCTAACCGGCCTGCCCCGCTTGGCATTCGAGCCCCGGCGCTACCGCGGCTTCCTGGAGCTGCATATCGAGCAAGGCACCCGGCTCGAACACGCCGGGCATCGCGCGGCGGTGGTCACGGGCATCGTCGCGATCTGGCAGTTCCGCCTGATCGTGGAGGGCGCGCAGGACCACGCCGGCGGCACCAGCATGGCCGAGCGCCGCGACGCCGGGCTGGGCGCCGTGCGGCTGCTGGCGGCCATCGACGCCGAGTTCCCCCGCCTCTGCGGCGAACGCAGCACCTGGACCACCGGGCAGATCAAGCTCGACCCCGGCGCGCCCTCCATCATCCCCGGCCGCGCCGAGGTGCTGTTCCAGTTCCGCGACGTCGAGCCGCATGTGCTGGAGCGCATGGAGACCGGCCTGCGCGCCCTGGTGGCCGAGAGCAACCGCCGCGAGCGCTGCACGACGACGCTCGAGGTGATCCGCCGCTCCGTCCCTGCCCTCTGTGACCCGGCGCTGATGTCCGCCCTCGAGACTGCGGCCGAGCGCCACTGCCCCGCCGCCTGGCAGCGTCTGCCGAGCGGCGCCGGGCACGATGCGCAGGTGATGGCGACGGTGATGCCGGCGGCCATGCTGTTCACCCCCAGCATCGGCGGCATCAGCCATCACTGGGCCGAGGACACCAAGGAGGCGGACCTCGCCGTCTGCTGCCAAATCCTCGCCGACGCCGCGGCCGCCGCGCTCCTCTGATACGACTCCCTCTCCCGCTGGCGGGAGAGGGTCGGGGTGAGGGTGGCGCTCGCAGCTTATGACCTGCCGCTAAGCCACCCGCTTCTCGTCCACCACAATTGTCTGCTCGATGAAGGATGTCTCATACAGCATCCGCCCGACGACCCCGGCAATCATCGCCCCCGCGATCGGCGCCACCCAGAACAGCCACACCTGCCCGAGATAGGCACCGCCCGCGAACAGCGCCGGCCCCAGGCTGCGCGCCGGGTTCACCGAGGTATTGGTCACGGGGATGGAAATCAGGTGGATCAGGGTGAGCGCCAGCCCGATCGGGATGCCGGCGAACCCGGTGGCCGCTCCCTTGGACGTGGTGCCGATGATGATCATCAGGAAGAAGAAGGTGAGCAGCAGTTCGGTCAGGAAGCAGGCGCCGAGGCCATACTTCCCCGGGCTGAGGTCGCCATACCCATTGGCGGCGAACCCGTTCGGCACCCAATCCGCCTTGCCCGAGGCGATCACGTAGAGCGCGGCGGACGCACAGATGGCGCCGACCACCTGGACGATGATGTAGGGGACGACGTGTTTGTTGGCGCAGCGCCCGGCGGACCAGAGGCCGAGGGTGACCGCCGGGTTGAAATGCCCGCCCGAGATGTGGCCGACCGCGTAGGCCATGCTGAGCACGGTGAGCCCGAAGGCGAAGGAGACGCCGAGGAAGCCGATGCCGAGTTGCGGGAAGCCTGCGGCCAGCACGGCGCTGCCGCAGCCGCCGAACACCAGCCAGAATGTGCCGATGAACTCCGCGACGAGCCGACGCTGCATGTCGTTTTGCATGATGGGCGCTCTCTCTGGATGTGGATCGTTCCTGGAGCGTGAATAGCCCGGGACAAACGGCAATACCAGTGTGGGCGTCTAAGCTGTATCGGGTCGTCATCCACTTGCGCAAGGAAACAGGCTCGGCCATGCCTTACGACTGAACATTCATGAACGCTCTCGAAACGGTTTGATCACGGACCCACCGAGTAAGGCGTGATGTCGACTGGACGAGTTCGAATCCATCGTCTTTATCTCGCGTCGAAACTAAAGCTGCTGTATGTTGTAGTGGTGTGTTTCGGGTGTCCAAATGTCAGAAAGCGCTTTAGCGATGTTACGTCCCGAGCCTCTATTCAGAGTGCTGCTAGATCGACATTTTCTCAGAGGAACCGGCAATGGCAGCGAGCTTGATGGTCAGTCCACGCCCTGGAATAATGAACTCCTGGCTCAAAGATTAGGTGTTACAACTGCCACAGTAATTAACTGGAGATACGGTCATAATTTCCCTCAATATGGTAATTTCAAAAATCTTCTAAAATTGCTCTTCGGAGAGAATTTCCATAATGTCGAGGACGCTCGACAAATGGTATCCTTGTACAACAAGCAGTCTCAATTCTATTTTGGACTAAGGGATGTAGATCGGCTCGAAATCGACGAAACGGCCACTCTGCAGCTACCAGCGGCCTTCCGCTTCAGGGTAAATAACAGACGTATAGATGCTCTGCCAGAAACGCCAGAAGCTATCGATCAAACGGTGGCCGAAGATCTACTTGACGAACTCAGAAGTAAAGTTGATGCGTTTCTTGTGAGGCTCGAGACAACAAACACCGAGAAGCACGTAAAAACAACAGGTGAGAGACTATTCAAAGCAATAAACGTCGAGTTTCAGTTGATAAGACCTGGGGTAGTTCTCAGTCGCCTGCGGTCCTTAGAAGCTATTCGTGAAGCTTTCGACACTCCTGAGGGTCGTGAGGCAGTGTTTCCAGATTTTGCTGCTATGATTGGAGACTTGTGCCTCAGCGGACAGGATCTTCTTGCGATCTTCCCAATCGTCCGCCAGATCGAGCGCGAGCGTTTGGCAATCACTTTTGAGCGATCCCCAGCGGTCATGGACACTCTCCAAACAGAAAGCAATGCTGTTACAAAGTTTGCTCAAAAGAGCGACGTTGTTTCTGAAGCTGCAATAGAGGCGTTGGCAGAAAACGAGCCCGCAATAGTATCTGCTGTTGATGAGAAAGAAAGAGCAGAGTTGCTTGCTGACAAGCTCCTCATCCTTCGCAATTTTGTGAGTGAGTCAGTACGCGCCATCTCCCATAAAAGCACCAATGCGGCAAAAGATAGTTGGGAGATTATAAAACCCGACTTTCAAGAAGGTGCAAAAAATGCCGCACGAATACTCCCGCCTCTGGCTGTTATAGCACTTCTAACATCCATCGCTGGACCGGTAGCTGGCTTAGCAGGGATATTAAAAGGCGACGTCTTTAAGTCGGTTTCCAGTGCACTCTCGAAGATTACTGCAATGCACCGCTCGTACAGCTCGGTTGGCAAGGACAAGCCGAGCGATGAAGGCGATTGAGCGTTATCAAGAGCTCTCAGGAAAGCCTGTTTGCAATTGAGCAAATACATTGGTCGGTGAGGAGTGTCTTGTTCCCTACCGACTCTTTTACTCCGCCGTCTGCCGCCCGTGATCTGCGGCGCCGGCTGCTCGGCGCCTGCAAACCCCGCCCTCGCCCGGCCGCCACCGGCTCATTGCCGAGCCCATGCCCGTCGGGATCAAGCGCCCGACGACGTTTTCCTTCAGTTCGGTCAGCATAAGCCTCTTGCCACCCAGCGCCACCTCGGTCAGCACGCGCGTCGCTTCACCTGACAGATACCCCTTGAAACTCCCCCGCCACGTATGTTCCCTATCCGTTCATGTCCGCCGCCCCTTCCACCGCCGAGCAGCAGCCCGAACGCGCGTCCCAACGCGCCCGCCACATCGCCCTGCTCGACCGCAGCCTGGACATCGCCTCCGCCCGTCTCGAGCGCCTCGACCCAACCGCGCCCGACGCCCCTGACCTCCCCGACGCCGAGGCGGCTGTCATCTACGAAAAGCTCACTCGGTCCATGCGCCTGGGCATCCTCCTCGCCGACAAGCTCGCCGAGCCCATCCCCGAGCCCAAAAAGCTCGACCCAGCGGCCCGCACCGCGGCCCGCAAGCGCATCATCCGCGACGTGGAAGACGTCATCAACGAACGCGCCGGCACCCCCGAGCGTGTCGAGAACCTCGAACGCGAGTTGCTCGAGCGCCTCGACGCCCCCGACATGGAACTCGAGCTCGCCTCCCGCCCCGTCGACGCCATCGTCCTCGACCTCTGCCGCGACCTCGGCCTGCGCGCCTCCGACTACAAGCGCCGCATCCCCCCCGAGATCGACCTCCTCGCCGAGTTCGCCGCCGCCCCGCCCGAGTCTCTCGGCGAAAACCAAACCCGCCTCGGCCGCCTCAACCCATTCCTAGGCGGCAAACACGACCCCTGACCTTCTCCCTCTCCCGCTGGCGGGAGAGGGCGTAAGCGCCCAAGGTTCCGCGTGCGAAGCACGTGGAATGGCGCTGGAGGGCGGGGTGAGGGTGGCAGACGCATCCGGCCATCCACGGCGACCCAGCCAAACACGTCGCGGGCGGTGGAACAAACCACCCGCAAACAACGGCTTATACCAGCGGCCTTAAGTTTTGACCTGTGCCCAATCGCGGCTGCCGATTGATTGGATCACCTCTGGGGTGGCGATGAGCTTGTTCCAGGCGTTGCAGCAGGCGTCCAGAACGGCGCTGTAGGTGTCCCATACCTGATGGGCGAATGCGTTGGCGCGGAGATACTCCCAGATGAGTTCGACCGGGTTCAGCTCGGGCGCGTAGGGCGGCAGGATCAGCAGTGCGATATTGGCTGGCACGATCAACTTTGGCGAGCGGTGCCAGCCGGCACCGTCGATCACCAGCAAGGCGATGGCGCCAGCGCTCACGCACACACTGACTTCGGCGAGATACTTGTTCATAACGTCAACGTTGACGGTTGGCATGACCAAGGCAGCGCCGGTGCCGCGCGCCGGGCAAATGGCGCCAAACACATAGGCCCAATTAAAGCGACGGTCGCGCAACGCGCGCGGGCGGCTGCCCCGCTTGGCCCAGATGCGGGTTAGCGTTCCCTGTTGGCCAACCCTTGCCTCGTCGCCGAACCAGACTTCGACCGGCTTGCCAACGGCGCGTTTGCCTAACGCCGCTGCCGCGAGCGCGGCAAAGTTTTTTTAAAAGCCTCCTGTGCCGCCAAATCGGTTTGCGGGTGCAAAGGCCGCACCGACAGGCGACGGTAGCCGAGTTCGCCAAGCAGCTTACCCACGCTGCGTTCGTGCAAATAGACGGCAAAGTTCGCGGCAATCCGGTCGCGCAGATCGACCCGCCGGAAGCGCACAACGCCATCCGTTGCCAGGTCCGCGCCCTGCTCCACCCAGCCCGCCACTTCGGCACGTTCAGCCGCGGTCAGGCTGGCGGGCCGGCCGCTGCGTGGACGATCGCCAAGCCCAGCGAGCCCCGCCTCGTTGTAGCGATGCACCCAGTCACGCAGCGTCTGGCGATCCATGCCGCAGGCCCGCGCCGCGTCCTCGCGGCTGTAGCCATCCAACACCATCGCGATGGCAAGAATACGTCGCGCCTGCTTGGTGTCCACCGCGCGCTTGGCCGCCGCGCGCAAGTCTGACAGGCTGAGGTCTGTCCGGGTAACCGCAATAGCAAACACGCCACACTCCGCGAATCGATGCAGTTGACATCGACTCACATCCACGCGCACGTGGGAATCGCCCTACGAGTCAGGACTTTCGACCGCTGGTATTACGTCCCCAGCCCCACCGTGGCTGCCAGGGCGAGAAACCCTTGCCCTCGTGCGCGGGCAAAGACCCCTCCAACCCGTCTCCGTAAGACAGCCTACTCCGCCGCCTGCCGCCCCGTGATCTGCGGCGCCGGGCTGCTCGGACCCGGCACACCCCGCGCCGCGTCCCTCCCCGCCGCCACCTGCCGCAGCCGGTTCATCACCGAGCCCGTGCCCGCCGGGATCAAACGCCCGACGATCACGTTCTCCTTCAGTCCTTGCAGCGTGTCCTTCTTGCCGGCCGTCGCGGCCTCCGTCAGCACGCGGGTGGTCTCCTGGAACGACGCCGCGCTGATGAAGCTGTGCGTCTGCAGGCTCGCCTTGGTGATGCCCTGCAGCACCGGAGTGGCCGTGGCCACGCGGTCACCCTTGTCGAGCTTGGCGTTCTCCGCGTCGAACTCGATGCGGTCCACCTGCTCGCCAGTCAGGAACGTCGTGTCGCCGGGCTCGGTGATCTCGACCTTCTGCAGCATCTGGCGAACGATCACCTCGATGTGCTTGTCGTTGATCTTCACGCCCTGCAGCCGGTAGACGTCCTGGATCTCGTTGACCAGGTAGTCGCTCAGCGCCTCCACGCCCAACACCTTGAGGATGTCGTGCGGAACGCGCGGGCCGTCCACCAACGGGTCGCCGCGGCGCACGAAGTCACCCTCTTGCACCGAGACGTGCTTGCCCTTGGTGATGAGGTACTCGGTCTCCTCACCCGTCTCGTCGTTCTTCACGATGATGCGGCGCTTGGCCTTGTAGTCCTTGCCGAACTCGACGCGGCCGTCGGTCTCGGCAATCACCGCGTTGTCCTTCGGCTTGCGCGCCTCGAACAACTCGGCCACGCGCGGCAGACCGCCGGTGATGTCGCGCGTCTTGCTGCCCTCGCGCGGGATGCGGGCCAGCACGTCGCCGGCATGCACCACGGCGCCGTTCTCCACCGAAAGGATCGAGTCCGGATTTAGGAAATACCTTGCCTCGCCGCCGTTCGGCAGACGCAGCACTTCGCCCTTCTCGTCCTTCAACTGCAGACGCGGGCGCAGGTCCACACCCTTGGTCATCTGCTTGTAGTCCACCACCACGCGGGAGGTGAGCCCGGTCACGTCGTCCACCTTCTCGATCAAGGTCACGCCGTCCAGCAGGTCGAGGAACTCGACGGTGCCGGCACGCTCGGTGATGATCGGCAGGGTGTACGGGTCCCACTCCGCCAGCTTCTGACCGCGGGTGACGGTTTGGCCGTCGTCGGACAGCAGCCGCGCGCCGTAAGGCACACGGAAGCGGGCGCGCTCACGGCCCTTGTCGTCGGCCAGCACGATCTCGCAGTTTCGCGACATCACCACCTGGATGGCCTGGCTGTTCTGAACCACCACGCGGTTGTTCACCTTGATGGTGCCGTCGTGGCTGGCCTCCACATTGGAAACCTCGGCGCCACGCTGCGCCGCGCCGCCGATGTGGAACGTGCGCATGGTGAGCTGCGTGCCGGGCTCGCCGATGGACTGCGCCGCGATGACGCCCACCGCCTCGCCGATGTTCACCGGCGTGCCGCGTGCGAGGTCCCGCCCGTAGCAATGGGCGCAGACGCCGGTCGCGGCCTCGCAGGTGAGCACGGAGCGGATTTTCACCGCCTCCACCCCTGCCCGCTCGATCTGCTCGGCCTGGGTTTCCTCGATCAGCGTGTTGTTGGCAACGAGCACGCTGCCATTCGCCGGGTCGAGGATGTCCTCGGCAGTGGTGCGGCCCAGGGTGCGCTCGGACAGGCTCGCCACCACCTCGCCGCCGTCCATCACCGGCTTGACGGTGAGCCCGCGCTCGGTGCCGCAATCGTCCTCATGGATGATGCAGTCCTGTGCCACGTCGACGAGACGCCGGGTCAGATAGCCGGAGTTGGCGGTCTTCAGCGCGGTGTCGGCCAGGCCTTTGCGCGCGCCGTGGGTGGAGTTGAAATACTCCAGCACGGTGAGGCCTTCCTTGAAGTTGGCGATGATCGGCTGCTCGATGATCTCGCCCGAAGGCTTGGCCATCAAGCCGCGCATGCCAGCCAATTGCCGCATCTGCGCCGGCGAACCGCGTGCGCCGGAGTGGCTCATCATCCACACGCTGTTGGTGGGCTTGCCCAGCTCCTGCTTGCTGATCTCCTTCATCATCGCCGCCGCCACCTCGTCGGTGCAGCGGGACCAGGAGTCCACCACCTTGTTGTAGCGCTCGCCAGCGGTGATCAGGCCATCCTGATACTGCTGCTCGAACTCCTTCACCTCGTCCTTGGTCTTGTTGATCAGCTCCCACTTGTTGTCCGGGATGATCAGGTCGTCCTTGCCGAACGACAGCCCGGCCTTGGCCGCCTGGCCGAAACCCAAGCCCATCAGCCGGTCGGCGAAGATCACGCATTCCTTCTGGCCGCAGTGGCGATACACCGCGTCGATCACGTCCGACACGTTCTTCTTGGTGAGCTGCCGGTTGATCAGGCTGAACGGCACGTTCGGGTGCTTGGGCAGGATTTGCGCGATCAGCATCCGGCCCGGCGTCGTCACCACCCGCGCGCGCACACGGTTGCCCTGCGCGTCCACGGTTTCATAACGCGCGCGGATCTTGTCGTGCAGGTGGGTGGCTTTGGCGCTCAGCGCGAACTCGATCTCGCCGATGGTGCCGAACGCGGTGGTCTTCTGCTCGTCGGTTTCGCGGAACGCCGCGGTCTCCAGGCTCATGTAGTAAAGCCCGAGCACGATGTCCTGGCTGGGCACGATGATCGGCTTGCCGTTGGCCGGGCTGAGGATGTTGTTGGTCGACATCATCAGCACGCGCGCCTCGAGTTGCGCTTCCAGGCTCAGCGGCACGTGCACGGCCATCTGGTCGCCGTCGAAGTCCGCGTTGAAGGCGGTGCAGACCAGCGGGTGAAGCTGGATCGCCTTGCCCTCGATCAGCACCGGCTCGAACGCCTGGATGCCCAAACGGTGCAGGGTCGGCGCGCGGTTCAGCATGACGGGGTGCTCGCGGATCACCTCCTCGAGGATGTCCCACACCTCGGGGCGCTCCTTTTCCACCATCCGCTTGGCGGCCTTGATGGTGGTGGCGTGACCGTACTTCTCGAGCTTGCTGTAGATGAACGGCTTGAACAGCTCGAGCGCCATCTTCTTCGGCAGACCGCATTGGTGCAGCTTGAGTTCGGGCCCCACCACGATGACGGAACGGCCGGAGTAGTCGACGCGCTTGCCGAGCAGGTTCTGGCGGAAGCGGCCCTGCTTGCCCTTCAGCATGTCGGACAGCGACTTCAGCGGGCGCTTGTTCGCCCCCGTGATGGCGCGGCCGCGGCGGCCGTTGTCGAACAGCGCGTCCACCGATTCCTGCAGCATGCGCTTCTCGTTGCGCACGATGATGTCCGGCGCGCGCAGCTCGATCAGGCGCTTGAGGCGGTTGTTGCGGTTGATGACCCGGCGATACAGGTCGTTCAAGTCCGAGGTCGCGAACCGGCCGCCGTCCAGCGGCACCAGCGGGCGCAGCTCGGGCGGGATCACCGGGATCACGTCCAGGATCATCCAAGCCGGCAGCGCGCCGCTCTCGCCGAACGCCTCGATCAGCTTGAGGCGCTTGACCAGCTTCTTGCGCTTGGCCTCGGACGTGGTCTCCTTCAGCTCGGCTCTTAGGCGCACCCTATCGGCATCGATGTCGATGCCCAAGAGGATTTGTTTGATGGCTTCGGCGCCGATGCCGTAGCGGAACTCCTCGCCGAACTCGTCCTGCTTGGTCTCCAGCATTTCTTCGGAGAGCAATTGGTGCATCTTGAGGTCGGTGGTGCCCGGGTCGAGCACGACGTAGCTCTCGAAATACAGGATCTTCTCGAGCTCTTTCAGCGTCAGGTCGACCATCAGGCCGATGCGGCTGGGCAGGCTCTTGAGGAACCAGATATGGGCCACCGGCGAGGCCAGCTCGATATGGCCCATGCGCTCGCGGCGCACCTTCTGCAAGGTGACCTCGACGCCGCACTTCTCGCAGATGATGCCGCGGAACTTCATCCGCTTGTACTTGCCGCAGAGGCACTCGTAGTCCTTGATCGGGCCGAAGATGCGGGCGCAAAACAGCCCGTCCCGCTCCGGCTTGAAGGTGCGGTAGTTGATGGTCTCGGGCTTCTTGATCTCGCCGTACGACCAGGAGCGGATTTGCTCCGGGGACGCCATCTGGATCTTGATCTGGTCGAAGGTCGCGGCAGTGCCGGCTTGACCCAGGATCTTCATCAGCTCGTTCATGAACGGCTCCTTGGTAAGGCCAGGGCGCTGCCCTGGACCCGGAAGGGGACAGTCGTCCCCTCCGCCCCTGCAATGTTAGCCAATAGTGTCGAGGTCCACGTTGAGGCCGAGGCTTTTCAATTCCTTGACCAGCACGTTGAAGCTCTCCGGAATGCCGGCCTCGAAGTTGTCCTGCTCGCGCACGATCGCCTCGTAGACCTTGGTGCGGCCCGACACGTCGTCGGACTTCACCGTCAGCATCTCCTGCAGCGTATAGGCCGCGCCATACGCCTCGAGCGCCCACACCTCCATCTCGCCGAAGCGCTGGCCGCCGAATTGCGCCTTGCCGCCCAACGGCTGCTGCGTCACCAGCGAGTACGGCCCGATCGACCGCGCGTGGATCTTATCGTCCACCAGGTGGTGCAGCTTGAGCATGTAGATGTAGCCCACCGTCACCTTGCGCTCGAAGATCTCGCCGGTGCGGCCGTCGGTCAGCGACACCTGGCCCGACGTCGCCAGCCCCGCCTTGGTGAGCATCATCTCGATGTCGGACATGCGGGCGCCGTCGAATACCGGGGTCGCGATCGGAATACCCTTCTTCAGGTTGTCCGACAGCTCGAGCAACTGGTCGTTGCTCATCGGCAGGATTTGCTCGGTGAACTCCTGCTCGCCGTAGATGTCTTTCAAGCGGTCGAGCAGTTCCTGCCGCTTCTCGCCGGTGCGGCGGTATTCCTCGACCAGCTCGCCCACTTGCTTGCCCAGGTTGGCGCAGGCCCAGCCTAAGTGGGTCTCCAGGATTTGCCCCACGTTCATCCGGCTCGGCACGCCGAGCGGGTTGAGCACGAGGTCCACGGGGGTGCCGTCCTCGAGGAAGGGCATGTCCTCCAGCGGCGTCACCCGGCTGACCACGCCCTTGTTGCCGTGGCGGCCGGCCATCTTGTCGCCGGGTTGCAGCTTGCGCTTCACCGCGACGAACACCTTGACCATCTTCATCACGCCCGGCGGAAGTTCATCGCCGCGCTGCAGCTTCTCCACCTTGCTGTCGAACTGGGCCTGGATCTTGCCGACAGCGGTGTCGAACTCGCGCTTCAGCGTCTCGATCTCGGCCATCACCGTGTCGTCCTGGACGCCGATGTTGCGCCAGTTGCCGCGGCTGTACTCGGCCAGCACGTCGCTGGTGATCTCGCTGCCGGCCTTGATGCCCTTGAACCCGCCGGCGGCCTTGCGGCCCAGCAGCTTCTCCTGCAGCCGGTTGTAAAACGAGCGCTCCTGGATCGCCCGCTCGTCGTCGCGGTCCTTGGCCAGGCGCTCGATCTCGGAGCGCTCGATCGCCATCGCGCGCTCGTCCTTGTCCACGCCGCGGCGGCTGAACACGCGCACGTCCACGATCGTGCCGGTCACACCGGGGGGCAGCTTCAGCGACGTGTCCCGCACGTCGGAGGCTTTTTCGCCGAAGATCGCGCGGAGCAGCTTCTCCTCCGGCGTCATCGGGCTCTCGCCCTTAGGCGTGACCTTACCCACCAGGATGTCGCCCGGGTTCACCTCGGCGCCGACATAGACGATGCCGGCCTCGTCGAGGTTCTTCAGCGACTCTTCCCCCACGTTCGGGATGTCGCGGGTGATTTCCTCCTGGCCCAGCTTAGTGTCCCGCGCCATCACCTCGAATTCCTCGATGTGGATCGAGGTAAACACGTCGTCGCGGGCGATGCGTTCGCTGATGAGGATGCTATCCTCGAAGTTGTAGCCGTTCCAGGGCATGAACGCGCAGAGCACGTTGCGGCCCAGCGCCAACTCGCCGAGTTCGGTCGAAGGCCCGTCCGCGATGATGTCGCCCAGGCGTACCCGGTCGCCCACGCGAACCAGCGGGCGCTGGTTAATGCAGGTCGACTGGTTGGAACGCATGTACTTGCGCAGCCGGTAGATATCGACGCCCGCCGTGGCGCCGTCCTCGCCGGAGGCCCGCACCACGATGCGCGCACCGTCAATCTGGTCCACCACGCCGGCCCGCTTGGCCACGATGGTCGCACCTGAGTCGCGCGCCACCGCGGCTTCCATGCCGGTGCCCACCAGCGGTGCGTCGGCGCGGATCAGCGGCACCGCCTGGCGCTGCATGTTGGAGCCCATCAGCGCGCGGTTCGCGTCGTCGTTCTCGAGAAACGGGATCAGCGCTGCCGCCACCGAGACCAACTGGCGCGGCGACACGTCCACCGCGGTCACGTCCTCGGGCTTGACCAGGCGGAAGTCGCCGCGGTTGCGCACCGAGACCAGTTCCTGGCTGAAATGCCCGGTGTTGTCGGTCGGCGCATCGGCCTGCGCCACCACCAGGCGCTCCTCCTCCATGGCGGAGAGGTATTTCCAGCCGTCCTGCACCGTGCCGTCCTTCACCAGGCGATACGGCGTCTCGATGAAGCCGTATTTGTTGACCTTGGCATAGGTGGCCAGCGAGTTGATCAGGCCGATGTTCGGGCCTTCCGGCGTCTCGATCGGGCAGATGCGGCCGTAATGCGTCGGGTGCACGTCGCGCACCTCGAAGCCGGCGCGCTCGCGGGTGAGACCGCCGGGCCCAAGCGCGGAGAGGCGGCGCTTGTGCGTCACCTCGCTGAGCGGGTTGGTCTGGTCCATGAACTGGCTGAGTTGCGAGCTGCCGAAGAACTCGCGCACCGCGGCCGCGGCCGGCTTGGCGTTGATCAAGTCATGCGGCATCACCGTGTCGATGTCGACCGAGCCCATGCGCTCGCGGATGGCGCGCTCCATGCGGAGCAGGCCGACGCGGTACTGGTTCTCCATCAACTCGCCCACCGAACGGACCCGGCGGTTGCCCAAGTTGTCGATGTCGTCGATCGTGCCGCGGCCGTCCTTCAGCTCGCACATGATCTTCACCGTGCGCAGGATGTCTTCCTTGCGCAGCACGCGGATGCTGTCGGCGACGTCCTCGCCCAGCCGCATGTTCATCTTCACGCGGCCGACGGCGGAGAGGTCGTAGCGGCTCTCGTCGAAGAACAGGCCGCGGAACAGCGTCTCGGCGGTCTCTGGGGTGGGCGGCTCGCCGGGTCGAATGACGCGGTAGATGTCGACCAGCGCATCCTCGCGGCCGCTGTTCTTGTCGACGGCGAGCGTGTTGCGGATCCAGGGGCCGTTGGACTGGTCGATGGCGAGCGTTGGCAGGGTGGTGATGCCCGCCTCCTCGATGGCGGCCAAGCGGGCTTCGGCCAGCTCCTCGCCGGCGTCGGCGTAGATTTCGCCGGTTTCCTCGTTCACCAAGTCGATGGCGACGTAGCGGCCGAGCAAGTCGGCGCGGCCCACCAGCACGGTCTTGGTGTTCTCGGCGATCTTGCGGGCGGTGCGCGTGGTGAGCTTGGCGCCGGCCTCGGCCACCACCTCGCCGGTGTCCGCATCGGTCAGGGCTTCGGCAAGCGTGATGCCGCGATAGGCCTCGGGGTCGAACGGGCGCGCCCAACCCTTCGGCGTGCGCGTGAACGGCACCTGGCCGTAGAAGAAGCCCAGGATTTCCTCGGCGTCCATGCCGCGGATTTCGTGGATTTCGATCGGCTCGCTCTTGGCTTGCCGGGCTTCGCGCAGTTCGGCGGTCGCCATATTGTCGAGCGCGTAGAGCAGCGTGGTCACCGGCAGCTTCCGCTTGCGGTCGATGCGGACGTAGACGAGGTCCTTGCTGTCGAACTCGAAGTCGAGCCAGCTTCCACGGTACGGGATCACCCGCGCGGTGAACAGGAACTTGCCGGACGAGTGCGTCTTGCCCTTGTCGTGGTCGAAGAACACGCCGGGCGAGCGATGCATCTGGCTGACGATGACGCGCTCGGTGCCGTTGATGATGAAGGTGCCGTTGTCCGTCATCAGCGGCATGTCGCCCATATAGACGGGCTGTTCCTTGATGTCGCGGATGGAGCGGGCGCCGGTGTCTTCGTCCACGTCCCACACGATCAGGCGCAAGGTCACCTTCAACGGCGCGGCGAAGGTCATGCCGCGCTGGATGCATTCCTCGACGTCGTATTTCGGCTCTTCCAATTCGTAGTCGACGAACTCGAGCCGGCCGCGGCCAGCGAAATCGTCGATCGGGAAGACGGACTTGAACACTTCCTGCAGCCCGGTCTGGGTGCGGCTGTCGGGTGCCACGTTCATCTGCAGGAACGCCTCGTAGGAGGAGCGCTGCACGTCGATCAGGTTCGGCATGGGGGCGACTTCGGGGATCCGGCCGAAGCTCTTGCGAATGCGCTTGGACCCGGTGAAGGACTTTGTAATCGCGTTCATGCCAATCCTTGCATCTTCTGCCGGGTAGACCCGGCGGCTATTCTGGCGGCCGATCCGTGGCCGCAAACGGCAGACGGGCGGGAACCGATACCGATTCCCGCCCCACTTCACACCGGCACCTCACCCCCGGCAGGCGGCCGGGGGCCAAACAATCGAGCCCTACTTGATCTCGACGGCGGCACCCTGGTCCTCGAGCTGCTTCTTCAGTTTTGCAGCTTCGTCCTTGGACACGCCCTCCTTGACCGTCTTGGGCGCACCCTCGACGAGATCCTTGGCTTCCTTCAGCCCGAGCGCCGTGATCGCGCGGACTTCCTTGATCACGTTGATCTTCTTGTCACCTGCCTTGGCGAGGATGACGGTGAACTCGGTCTGCTCCTCGACCGGGGCCGCCACCGCCGCACCGCCGCCACCGGCCGCCGGGCCAGCCACAGCGACCGGCGCCGCAGCGGACACGCCCCACTTCTCTTCCAGGAGCTTGCTCAGCTCGGCAGCTTCCAGCACGGTGAGGCTGGAGAGCTCGTCAACGATTTTCGATAGATCGGCCATTATCAGACTTCCTTAGATGATGTTCAGTCGGTTCCATGCAAGCCGGGTTCCATGACTGGCCTCCCAGGCTTGTTCACACTTGCGTGATGCGCGTTAGGCCGCTGCTGCCTCGGACTCTGCCTCTGCCGAGGCCTCGTCTTTCTTGGCATAGGCTGCCAAGACCCGTGCGAGCTGTCCGCCCGGCGCCTGCAACACGCCGGCGATCCGGGTCGCCGGGGCGGCAAGCAGCCCCAGGATCTTCCCGCGCAGCGCATCCAGGCTCGGCAGCTCGGCCAGCGCCTTCACCCCATCCGCGCTCAGCGTCTGGGCGCCCAGGGCACCGCCGATCAAAACGAACTTCTCGTTGGTCCTGGCGAACTCCACGGCCACCTTCGCCACGCTCACCGGGTCGGTCGACCACGCGAGCGCGGTCGGCCCTTTCAGCATGGGTGCGATGCCGTCGAATCGGGTCCCGTCCAAGGCAAGCGTGGCCAAACGGTTCTTCGCGACTTTGAAGGTCGCCCCAGCGGCGCGCATCTGCGTGCGCAGCTTCGTCACTTCGGCGACCGTCAGCCCCTTGTTCTGGGTGACCACCACCATGGACGTCGCTGCGAACACGTCGGCGAGCGTTTGCACGAACTCCCGCTTCTCCGTACGGTCCAAAACCGCTCTCCAGACTATGGCCCTGCGCGTGTGGACCGCGCCGGGCCGGTTTCCCTCAGGGGCCGGCCGAAACCCGCCCCAGTTCGCCTGTCCATGTCGCCGGAACCGCCCGTAACCATCGCTGATGACATCATCGCTGGTTTTGGGGCATTCCCGTCTCCTGCGCGCGGGCCGGAGCCCATTAAACCGCCCGTTGCCAGGCGGTGCGTGCCGTCTCGGACAGGGTTCGGCGAGGCTTGCGGCCCCGCCTGCCCACCGCCCCTCTCGGGACGGCGTATCTCGTTCAGCCCGCCAAGCTGGACACATCCAAGCGGATGCCCGGCCCCATGGTGGAGGACAGCGCCGCCTTCTGCAGGTAGGTGCCCTTGGCGCCGGTCGGCTTGGCCTTCTGCACCGCGTCCACCAGGGCGCGGATGTTCTGCACCAGCTTTTCGTCGTCGAAACTCGCCTTGCCGATGCCGGCATGGATGATCCCGGCCTTTTCGGCGCGGAACTCCACCTGGCCGGACTTGGCCGCCTGCACCGCGTCCTTCACGTTCATGGTGACGGTGCCGAGCTTGGGGTTCGGCATCAGCCCGCGCGGGCCGAGGATCTTACCGAGCCGGCCCACCAGCGCCATCATGTCGGGGGTCGCGATGCAGCGGTCGAACTGGATCTCCCCGGCCTGCACCTTCTCCGCCAGGTCCTCGGCGCCCACCACGTCGGCGCCGGCTTCGGTGGCTTCGGCCGCCTTCACGTTGCGGGCGAACACGCCGACCCGCAGCGTCTTGCCCGTGCCGTTGGGCAGCGAGATCAGCCCGCGCACCATCTGGTCGGCGTGGCGCGGGTCGATGCCGAGGTTCATCGAGAACTCGACCGTCTCGTCGAACTTGGCCTTCGCGTTAGCCTTGATGATCGCGATCGCCTCGGGCAGCGGGTAGAGCTTGGTGCGGTCCACCGCCGCCTTCGCCGCCGCCAAGCGCTTGGTGTCTGCCATGGGTTAGCCCTCCACCACTGACAGGCCCATCGAGCGCGCCGACCCGGTGAGCATGCGCACCGCGGCGTCCACGTCGTTGGCGTTCATGTCCTTCATCTTGGTCTCCGCGATCTCGCGCAACTGGCTCATCGTCACCCGGCCGACCATGGCGCCTTTGCCCGGCGTGGTGGTGCCCTTGGTGATGCCGGCCGCCTTCTTCAGGAAGTAGGTGTTGGGCGGCGTCTTGGTGATGAAGGTGAAGGTGCGGTCGCCGAACGCGGTGATCACCACGGGGACCGGCATGCCGGGCTCCATCTGCTGGGTCAGCGCGTTGAATTCCTTGCAGAACTGCATGATGTTCAGGCCGCGCTGGCCGAGCGCCGGGCCCACCGGCGGCGACGGGTTCGCCTTGCCGGCCGGAATCTGCAGCTTGATGTAGCCAACGATCTTCTTCGCCATGCCCTGGCCTCCTTTGCCAAGGACCGCGGTTCAAACGGCTGCGGGCGCAAGTGCGCGCCTCAGGCCTCCCGCGTTCCGAGTGAGCGGCGGGGTTTAGTGCCTCACGCCCGGCTTGTCCAGGTGTTAATACCTACATGGCCGGCGGCGGGGCCATGTCGAGCGGCGGGGCGAGCCCCTCCGGCAGCGGCGACACGAACGGCGTTTCCGCCAGCCGCCTGGCGTGGTCCGCCTTGGCCTGGGCGAGCAACGCCGGGTCGGACAGCAGGTCGGCCGCGGTGCCGGCCATCACCTTGGCGGTATGCACCATCCCCTTGTGGGCTGCCGGCGTCTTGCCCTGGGCGGTGAGCTGCCACGAGTGACCCGGCGTTCCCACCGCATAGGTCGCGCCGCGCGCCTGCACCGTGGGCACCGCCCAACTGACGTCGCCCACATCGGTCGAGCCGACCATCTTGGCCCCGCGCGCCTCGAGCGGCACCACCTGGTCGCACAACGGCGCCTCCGTCACCGGGATGCCGAAGCGGCTGTGCGCCGAGACGATGTCGTCGCGGCGGAGCGTGGCGCGGATCTGGTCGGCAAACGCCCGGTCGGCGGCGTCGAACTCGGGCGGGCCGAGCCGCTCGAAATTGGCGAACATGGCGCGCTCCAGCGGCGTGTTGGGCAGCAGGTTGCTCATGGCGCTGACCACGTTGCTGCTCACCGTCGTCTCCGTCATCAGCGCGGCACCCTGGGCGATCTGCTTCACCCGCTCCACCAGCGGCTCGAGCGCCGGCAGGTCGGCGGCGCGGACGAGGTAGCGCAGCTTGGCCGCCGATTGCACGACGTTGGGCGCGATGCCGCCCGCGTTGAGGTAGGCGTAGTGGATGCGGGCGTCGCTGGGCATGTGCTCGCGCATGTAGTTGACGCCGACATTCATCAACTCGGCGGCGTCGAGCGCGGAGCGGCCGAGATGCGGCGCGGCCGCGGCGTGGGAGGCACGGCCAGTGAAGCTGAAGTCCAGCAGCAGGATGGCAAGCGAGTCGGCCACGTTCACGCCGGAGAACGGCGCCGGGTGCCACGAGATGGCAACATCCACGTCATCGAACACGCCGTCCCGCACCATGAACGTCTTGGCGGCGCCGCCCTCCTCCGCCGGGCAGCCGTAGTAGCGCACGCGGCCGGGGATGCCCTGGGCGGCAAGCCAGTCCTTCACCGCGGCGGCGGCGAGCATGGCGCCGGCGCCGAGCAAGTTGTGGCCGCAGGCATGCCCAGCCCCATCCCCGGGCAGCGGGCGATGCTCGGCCACCCCTGCTTCCTGGCTCAGTTCGGGCAACGCGTCGAACTCGCCGAGGATGGCGATCACCGGGCCGCCTTCGCCAGCTTCGCCCATCACTGCCGTTGGCATGCCGGCCAGGCCCATGCTCACCCGGAAGCCTTCGGCCTCGAGCATGGCGCGATGCTCTGCGGCGGAGCGGACCTCCTGGAAGTTCAACTCCGGGATCTCCCAGATGCGGTCGCTCAGGGCGATGAACGCCTGTTGCTTGGCTTCCACCCGGTTCCAGACGTCAGCACTGTTTTGCATCTCGCGCTCCATTCTCTCGCACCCCAACCCCGACGCTGCGAACCGACGTCGCATGATTGGCGCAGGAGCGGGTGGCTACACTGTCCATCAGACGAATCGGCCTGTCCATGCAACGCGAGGCTCGAACAATAAATGGCAGGTAGTTTGCCATTTATTGGCCTGGCCGCTCGACAGTGAAGCAAATCGCGACTGGTTTTCTCGCAAAGCTCATCGAGTTGGTAGTGGCTTACAGGAACTGGCCGCATGCAAGGGCTTGGCGCATGTCTCGAATGCCGGGAGACACGTCGAGGGCGCATGCCGTTGAAGTGGACTCCGGCGGACGCGCTTATAGCGTTATAATACTGCGATAGTTACGCAGCATTACAACAAAGCCGAAGTGACGATGCACTGTGGATTCTGTTTTTACGCCGCTGGACGGCATACTTAACACAGGGTGCTATCGCGCACCCGCGACCCTCCGGAGGAGTTCCCATGGGATATTCTACAGCAATTGACAAACTGGCGCCAAGCTCGTGCTTCACAGACGAGTCTTCGCAGACCAGCCCACGTCTCGCCATGTACCATAGGCTACCTCGCGTAATACAGCCTTTCCTGACTTGGCTGACGGCCCAGCCTATGCCAGGAGAAACTGTGAAAGAACGCTCTCCACTGGTCTTCGTTGGATTCGCCTGCGCTCAAGTGTTTTTCGGTCTGACCGTTGGAATACTTGGAACGCGATACCAGCCTGCGCTTGTCCTCGCCGGTATGCTGCTTGTCACCGCTGGTCTCGGACTTTTCCAGGTCGTGATCTTTCACCATTGTTCGCACGGCACCGTGTTTGGCAGCCGCGCGAGCAATCTTCTCGTCGGGCGGCTGATCTCAGTAGTCCTACTTTTTAAACACTTCGACAGCTACAAGCACGAACACATGCTCCACCACAGTCACAACAAGTTGCTGACGGAGGAAGACGAATTCGCCGACTTCGTCTTTCACACCTGCCGCCTCAAAGCAGGGGAGCCAATCAATGCCCTAAGAAGGCGCGTTCTTCTCCATCTTATTTCCCCCATTTTTCACGCCGGTTTCACGATCCGGCGGATGCAAGCTGCTTGGGGCTCCCCGCGTCATATCGATACCGGTGTGGGCGTGGCATTTTGGGCGATAACGACGTTGCTGGCAGTCGCGACCGGGCATGGCTTGGCTTTTTTGTTGGTCTGGGTATGTCCTGTTACAGTCCTGCTGCAAATCGCCACGGTCGGCAGGATACTGTGCGAGCATAGCTTTCCAGAACTCGAGATCATCCGTGGCCGCGGCAGGGATCTCGCGACACATGCAACCGGCGGCGTGTTTGCCGGCTCGATGCCACCGGCAACCCCGGCAAGCTCGCTGTCTGGTCTCACCGAATGGGCGTTGTGGTGGGCCTCGATGCTCGGTGTCCAACTCCTGGTCCGGTTGGTGATCCTGGTGGGCGATGCTCCATGCCACGACTTCCACCATCGCAAGCCGGCAAGCCGTCGTTGGACGAGCTACATCCATGCTCGCCAGAGCGACCGGGCCGCTGCCTCGGCCTTGCTCAAGGCCGAGTATCGCGAAACCTGGGGCTTGTTCCGGGCCATCGATGCCACCTTGATCAGCCTGTCGCGCTTGCCCCCCGGCACGGAGATCTAGGGTCGCGATAGGGTGGTTCTGAAGTTTGCCCGATCTCGCCATCGCGTTTGAAGGCGAATTTCAGAACCATCGTTCCGTCTAGAGCGTGCCAGCCGAGACTGGCACGCTCTAGACTTGCACGCTCGCTCGGCTAAGGCACGCTCGCCTCGTCGCGCGCGATCTTGGCCGGCAGGATGATGCGTGTTTGGCTGCTGGTGCTGGTGCGGCGCTCATTGATCAGGATGGCGTCGTGCGCTTCGACGATGCGCCGGGCCGTCAGCATCCGTTCGGTGCCCGGCCCGACCAGCAAGCCCTTGCCGTCATCCATCGACGCATTCGGCAGCAAATCGACCAGGAACGACGAAGCCGACTCTTCCATCACGTTGACCAGGATTTCGACGTCCCCATCGCCACGGCGTGCCGCGGTCATCTTCACCTGGGATCCCACCGCCGCCCTGGCCAACGATGCGCTGACGATTGTCTTGAGGGCTGTATGAAGCCCGTCCCGGTCGACGCAGACCGAGACCGCGCGCGGGGGCAAATGCACCGTCAGGTCGATCTCACCGCGCACGCTGATAGGATACGTCGCGCGGAAGACACTGCGGACGATGCTGCCGAGGTCGAGCCACTGCATCTCCAGCGGCAGCCGCTCTTCTCCCGACGTCGCCAGCAACCGCGCGTCATTGGCCAGCAGCAGGAGGTCACGCGAACTCTTGGCCAGTTCCGCCGTGGCTTGCTGGAGCAAGTCGTGTCCGCCGGCTGTTTCGAAGTAGCTGGCGCAAGCGTGCACCAGCCGCTCGATGCGCTGGATCGGCGGCTGCAGGTCGGAGGACAGGGTCTTGAGGAACTCGGACTGGGCCCGGCTTGCCTCCTCGATGGATTGCTTGGCTTGCCGCAGCCGCGTCTCGGCGTGTTTGCGGTAGAGCACGTCGAGATAGACCGACAGCGCGGCTTCGATCAGTTCCTGGTCGCCGGATTCGAACGGCCTGGTAATGTTGCCTTCGGAGCGGTTGCCGAGCACGAGTGCGTGGCCGCTCGACTTGTCATAGGCCCACAGGATGTAGGGCAGCCGCAGCACGTCCAAGAGGCCCGGCGGCGGCCGGTCGAACCTGAGCGAGCTGGTGAAGTAAAAGTCAGGCGCGTTCTCGATGGTGACGATGTCGTCGATCTCGCGGCCGGTCCCGGCGATGACATGGGCCAGCAGGAAGCGGCCGCTGGCTGCCGGTTCTTCGCGAAGCAAGGCCGCGCGGTCGCACAGCGCATTCTCGATGATGATCTGCAGCAGGGCGCCGCCGACGTCTTCGGTTTCCTGGCTCGGCTCGGCCAGGCGGTATGCCTCACGCACCAGCCGTACCACGGTTCGGCTGCGGCGCGCCTCCAGGAACGCCTGGCTTTGTTCTTCCTGCAGGCGCAACAGCCGGGCACCAAGCTCATTGCATTCACGGCGATAGTATTGCAGTTCCCGCTCGGTCGGGCTGCCCACGCCATCACGATCGGACGTCATTGCTCGAGCGTGACGACAGTCAAGACGCCGGTCCAGTCCAATGGCCGGCTACTCCCCTGCACGGGAGCGATCTCGACGCCGGAGTAAAAGCCCAGCAAAGGCAGCGTCGGGTCGAAATGCTGCATCATAAGGTCTGCTTCTTCCATTGCCGCACCGCTACGGCCGCTGGCCCGGCCAGCACAGTCGATGTACAGCCCGAACAAAGCATTGCGTCCGCGCGTCTTTGCCACTAAGGCCGCAGCCCCTTGCCGCACTGACTCCAGCATAAGCGCATTGTCGCGCGCCATGATCTGAACTTTGGTGCCTTGCCTGAAGTCGGGCTCGAACAGGGTGATCGAACCGCTCGCCCGGTCGGCCATCAGGATCAGCCGATTGACGTAGGAGTTCTCGTCGTAGTCGGCAAACGGGTCGCCGTGCTTTTCGCCCAGGGTCGCGATCAGCGACAAGCCGCCCCCCTCCGTGCTGCCGATCCGCAACCCCAGCATCCGCTCCAGAACGGTCAGCGCGGGTTCGCCGTCCAGTTCATACACGACGGCGCCGTCGATCCGGGTGATTTCCATGAAGCTGCTGACCGGCCGGCAGCCATGCAGGATCACCGTCTCGGCCTTGATCGCCGGCGGGAACACCAGGGCGACGGCCGCGTGCTTGCAGACACCGACGCCATCGAAGATCCAGCCATCCGAGATGTTCAGGTCCGTCAACAGCCCGCCGCCGATCAAGTTCACGCTCTTGCCCTGCAACCCGGCGTTGAAACCCTCGACGATGGCACTGGCATAGTGCAACCGGCGCGGCGTGGTCGAGGCCAAGCTGTCGAACAACAGCACCACGACGGCATCGTCGGCAGCATGCGACGCGACTTCCCGTCCCAGTTCCGCGCCAGCCTCGACCTCGCCCGTCAGCAAGCCGCGGGTCAGATAGACCTCCGGCAGCAAGCTGTCGGCATCGAAGGCCAGCATGCCGAACTCCAGCCCGCTATAGCCGAAGCGATTACAGCCAATGACGCCAGCGGCAGACCCGCCGACGATTGGAATGTCGCCCCAGCGTTGTCGCAGCACGGTGAGCACGGGTGCGGGATCATGCTTGCCGCCGCAGAACACCAGCAGAAAGACGGGCTTCAACCCCTCCAGCTCACCGCAACAGGCATTGACCGCGGTTACAGTGTCATAGTGACTCGAATAGGCAGCCCTGATCATCTTCAGCGGATCCCCGGCATCAACCTTTGCGGAAGGCCAGCCAATGTTCTGCTCTGGGAAAGCGGGCGAGTCCGTTTCAGTCAGACCTGTTGCCATTTCACACAGACCACGATCATACAAAACTAGCAAGCGGGAAAGCCAACCGTTGCGCCAGGTCCCATTCCAGGCGCTGCCGTGAACGACGCGCCACAGGAATGCGTTTTATCAACCCTGGACCGATTGCCATGGTTTATTCTTCGTGACAGATCAGTTGTGACCACGTTGAAAGGCCCGGCGAGCCGCAAGGGTGCGGCCGACAGCGGTTCGGCGAAACTATGGCAAGCCAGGACAGACTCGAAGGATGCTGCAGAATGCGCATGGGCCTCTTGGCAGGACGAGTGACGTGACCCGCACCCGCGCCTGCCCGCCGATGCCACGACCCTACTAGGACGGCCAGGTTGAACACCATTCTCCGTGACGCCAGCGCGCCGGCCCAGCTTCAGGGGCGCAGCCCGAGTGGCGGCCCTCCCATCGAGCCCGGCAAGCTGCTGCGGCTCAAACTGATCGGCCAGATGGAGGCCTGGACCGTCGCCTCCGAGAACGTCCTCCCGCTCGGGCGCAAGACGCGAGCGCTGCTTGCCATCCTGGCGCTCGCCGCACCAAAGCCGGTGGGCCGCGCCCGCCTGGCCGAACTGCTCTGGTCGCGCCGCCCAGAGGAGCCAGCCCGCGCCTCGCTGCGACAGGAGGTGCATCGGCTGGTCGAAGCGCTGCACCCGGTTCATGCCAATATCTTGCTGCCTTCTCGCGACCGCCTTGCGGTGAATGCCGACCTGGTCTGGACCGATGTGGATTGCGTTCTCCGCGCCACCGCTGCCGAACCCGCCGGGCTCGGTTTGCTGAACGGCGAAGTGCTGGACGGTTTCGACGGGCTCGACCCGGTGTTCGACTCCTGGTTAGCCGCAGAACGTGAACGCATCCGCGACAAGGCCCGCGGCGTTGCGGAAACCATGCTGCGGGAGCGAATGGAGCCAGAGCAGGCAATTGCGGCCGCCAAGCAGTTGCTGGCGCTCGACAAAGCCCATGAAGGGGCATGGCGCGCCCTGATGCTGGCCTACACGGCGCTGGGCGAGCGCGGCCTCGCGATCCAGGCGTTCGAACAGTGTCGTGCGGTCCTGGCCGACCTGCTCAACGCCAGCCCTTCGCCAGAGACCGCACGCCTGATCGCCGAAATCCGCGGCGGCGCACCGGCCGGGGCCAGCCTGGAAGCGGCGCTCGCCCCCATGGCCACCGCACGGTCCAGCAGGCAGGGCGGCGCCAAGCTTGGCGTGCTGCCACTGCGGGCGGGCTTCGGGGCCGAGCAAACCCAGTTGTCGCACAACCTGGCCGAGGAAATCACCGCGGCCGTGGCCCGGTTCCGCTGGATCCCCGTCGTCTCCGCGAGTTCGATGGCGCAGTTCGGCAGCCGTGACGAAGCCGCACTCCGCCACACATTCGGCCTGGATGTGCTGCTGGACGGGCGTGTGCAACGGTCGGGCGGATTGGTCCGGGTGTCGGTCCAGTTGCTGGACCTGCGCGATGGTGGCCAGTTGGTCTGGTCTCAACACTTCGACCAGCCTGCCAAGGACGTGGCAACTCTGCCAAGCAGCCTCGCCGCTGACATCGCGGCGCAGCTTGACGCGGCCATGCTCCTCATCGAGAGCCGACGTGCATCCAACCCGCCGCTCGACGACACATCGGCCTATGAGTTGGTGCTCCGCGCGCTTCCCCTGATCACCCGGCTCGATCGGGTCGAGTTCGAGCTGGCCGGTTCGCTGCTCAACCGGGCGCTGTCGCTGCGGCCTCAGTTTGCCCCAGCCCATGCCTGGCGGGCGTATTGGCTCGCCTTCGCTCTGGGCCAAGGCTGGCTTGGCGAACCGGAGGCTGCCTTGCTCGCCGCCGGCCACCACACCGAGCGGGCGCTCGCGCTCGACCCGCAGGACGCGCGCGCCCTGACCATCATCGGGCATGTCCGCGCTTTCGTGCACCAGCAACCCCGCGAGGCGCTCAAATTCCATGAGCGTGCCCTCGTGCTGAACCCCAATTTGGCGATGGCCTGGGGCTTCGCCGCCGTAACCTACACGTATCTAGGCGACCTCGACGAAGCAGCCCGGCGGTTCGAGCGCTACCAGCGGCTGTCCCCACTCGACCCGCACGCGTTCTTCTATGACGCGGGGATGGCTCTGCTGGCGCTCAACCGGCGCGACTACGCCGAGGCGGTGCGGCTTGGCCGGCGGTCTTGCGAGCTCAATCCCGCGTTCTGCGCTGGGCTCAAGCACTATCTCTCCGCCCTCGGCCACTGCAACAGCACGTCGCAAGCCGCCGAGGTGCGGGCACGCCTGCTCGCCATCATGCCGGGCTTTACCGTCCAAGAGTTCCTCACTCGCAGCCCGTTCGATCGCGAGGCCGACCGCGAGCACTACGCCGAGGGGCTACGGCGAGCCGGTGTGCCGTAGCCGGCTTTGCGCTTTGCCCGGATCAGCCGCCAAGTAGCCGCTTGCCAGCGCGTAGCCCAGCAGCCGGCGCAGATAGGTCGCCGCGGTGGTGGGGCACACCCGGCCGCTCAAGGCGCGTAGGTTCGCCGTCTCGAACACCGGGTTGCGCTGCAGATAGGTGGCAAACACCGCCTTCACCTGCTCGGTCACCCATTGTTCACGTGGGGTGAGGCCGTTGGTGTCGAAACCGGCCGGGTCCACGAAGCGCGGAACACAGAATTGCTTGTAGCCAAGCAGCACCGGGGCAAGCGCTGCGACCGGCACCGGGCTGCCGGAAGCGAGATGGAAGATCCGACCGCTCGCTAGCGGCATGCGCTCCGCAATGTCGATCAGCCCTGCCACCACATGGTCGATCGGCACAAGGTCCAACGACGCATCCGGCGTGGCAGGTAAGCAGCAGACCCGCCCCTCGGTGACCAAGCGGATCAACTGGTAGAGGTTGGTGAATTCGCCGATCGCACCATCGCGCGAGTCGCCGGCGATGATGGAGGGCCGGGCGATGGCCACTGGCACTCCCGCCCGACCTGCCGCGAGAACCAGCGCTTCGCCCTCGGCCTTGCTGCTCTCATAATCGTTGGCATAGGGACCGCCGGCCGCAGGGGCTTCAGGAATGGCGCCGTCCCGCTCGCCGCAGACATAGGCCGTACTGACATGGAGAAACGGAGGCGCCGCTCGCCCGCGAAGCCAAGCGCGTGCGCGACGCCACCGACGTTGACGCGGGCATACACCGCCGGGTCGAGATTGAAGCCCGTCACTGCGGCACAATGGATCATCAGGTCCAGCCCAGTTCGCAGTCGGGACGTCGTCGCGCCATCGAGCGCCAACCCAGCCTCGGTGACATCTCCCGGCAGCGCCACCACGTGACCCGGCGCCGGCAATTCACCTGCCCACAGCCGGGTCAAGACCGGCATGCCATCATTGCCCGTGATGGTTCGGCTGCGATGCAGCAAGGCCACGACGCCGTGCCCGCAAGCAGCCAAGCGACGACAGAGTTCTCGCCCCACCAGCCCGGCTGCGCCGGTAATCAGAACACGCAAGCGAAACAATCCACGCCGAGTGGCTTTGGCACGTCCAACCTTACTGTTTGAAGGGATAGGGCATGCCAAGTGCGCAGCCGGCATGAAAACGGCCGCCTGTCGCGTAAGTTCCAGTTGTGTCGAGGCGCAACCAACCGTAGCAGACCTGGGACGAAGCGGCGCGCTCAGCTATGTCTTCCGCAGGCGCCCGCTTCAGTGGTCCGTTCTGGGGTTCCAAACGTGAAAGCCGCCCTTCGGTGGGGCCACCACGCGAAACCCAGTGGCTGGCGATTCGACGCGAGCGCCAAGCTTGCCCTCGGACCCAGCCGCCGCGGCGTCTGTGCTGCCGGTCGGAGCCGGCTCGGCCGTGGCGCGCTTGTCCGTTGCCTGAAGTGCCACGAACTCGACGCGCATCGTTTCCAGGTCATCCCGATTGAGCCACCACATCTGGTTTGGTTGAGCGGTGATCATCTTGCCGAGGATCACGTCAGGCACGCCAAACCCCGCCAGTTGCCGCGCCAGCCGCACAGTTTCGGCCTGGGCATAAACGTCATCCCGGCCGCCATAGGAGGCGCCATGAACCCCGATCAAGGCCGTCGTACTGGCAAACCGCCGCGACCCGGCGGCAAACACATTGAAGCAGGCCGACGCGCACATCGCTCCCTGCCCAACGAACGTCCCCAAACCCTTCTCGCGCACCGTGTCCGCAAGCAGAACGCCTTCCTCCGCGTTGCCACCAGGGCTGTCCAGCGAAAGCCCGACGAGACGCGCGCCGGCCGGAACGGCGCCCAAGGCGGAGCGCAACTTTGCGTCATCCCCGACGGTGACCCTGCCCGAGGCGAAGATCATGCCCCCGCCGGCCACACCAGATACCGGACCATAGGCGAACTGCATCGCAGCCGCCCCACGCCACGGAAAAACCAACACCAGCAAAAGGAGAAACCCAAGCCGCATGGCCCAACCTTAGGCGCTGGGGGTTAACAGACGCCTAAGCCGGGATGGGCCTCTGCTTTTGCGGTCAGTGACCGGTGAACACGGGCGGGCGCTTCTCCAGCCATGCCGCCTGGCCCTCGCGCAGGTCGGCCGACTCCCGGCTGCGCGCGACATAGGCCTCGATCAGCACCAGGTCGGCGTCACCGCGAGCGATGTCGTTCAGGCAGCGCTTCATGCCCTGGACCGCGAGCGGCGCGTTCGCGGCCAGCGTGGCGGCAAGCGCCAAGGCGTGCGGCATCAGCGCCTCGGGCGGGACGGCCTCGTCGAGATAGCCGATACGCAGCAGCGCCGCCGTGTCCTGCTTCGCGGCGGTGAGGAACAGCAGCTTTGCCGCGCCCAAACCGAGCCGGGCGACGTAGCGGCGCATACCCCCACTATAATAGAGCAGCCCCAGCCGCGCCGCCGGCATCACCAGCACCATGCCCTGCACCCCGATGCGGAAGTCGCAGGCGAGCGCCAGGTCGGTGGAGCCGCCATAGACGCTGCCGTTCAGCGCGCAGATGGTTGGCAGCGCCAGGCGTTCGAGCCGGTCGGCCACCTGCTCGAAGGAAACCGCGCCGTCCGCGCTGCCCCCGATCTTGCCGATGTTGAAGCCGGAGGAGAACGAGGCGCCGGTCGCGGTCACCAGCAGCACCCGTATCGCCGGGTCGCTCTCCACCACTTCCAGCAGGCGGCTGAACTCGGCCAGGTCCTCCGGTTCGAGCCGGTTGTGCACGGCGGGGCGATTGAGCTGGATGGTGGCAACCGGCCCGGCGATGCAAACGCTCGGCAGACCCTCAGCCAGCATCGGGCGACTACTTACCTTGCCAATTCGGCGTCCGCTTGGTGAGGAAGGCGTCCATGCCCTCGCGGAAATCCGCGCTCATGTAGCAACTGACGATGAGGTCGCGGCCCTCTTCGGGCTGCATGCGCTCCTTGACGCGGCGCAACGCCTCCTTGGTCGCGCGCAGCGTGAGCGGGGCGAGGGTGGCGATATGCGCCGCCAGGGCCAGCGCCCTGGTGTCCAGCGCGGCCCGGTCCTCCAGGATTTCGCTGATCAGCCCGAGATGCTTGGCCTCGTCCACCTCGAGCAGGCGGGCGGTGAAGATCATTTCCTTCACCGCCGCTGCGCCGACCAGGGCGGAAAAGCGGACGTAATTGGAGATGGAAAGGCAGTTGCCCAAGGTGCGGGCGACGGGAAAGCCGAAGCGGGCGCCCCGGGCAGCGATCCGCAGGTCGCAGGCGGCGGCGATGGCGGCGCCGCCCCCGGTGCAGGCACCGGCAATGGCGGCGATCATGGGGATCGGGCAGCACTCGATGGCGTTCAAGACGCGGTCGATTCGCGCCTCGTAGCCCAGCGCGTCCTCCGGCGTGGTGAAGGCGCGGAATTGCGAGATGTCGGTGCCCGAGGCGAACGCCTTGTCGCCCGCCCCCGTCACGATGATGGCCCGCAACGTGGGGTCGGCGCCGGCGGTGCTGCAGATCTCGGTCAGCCGGTCGTACATGGCGAAGGTCATGGCGTTGCGGGCTTGCGGCCGGTTGAAGGTGATATGGCCGATCCCGCCCTCGACCCGATACAGCAGGTCCTCCGCATCAGCGCCCTCGGCCATGGTCGTGCTCCCTTCCCGTCGGCCGCACCCTAGCGCCGGGGTGATGGACTGCAAGCCTGCGCGCCCAGCGCCACGCCTCCCGGCTGGACTCGAAAAAGAGATTAACAACGTATTATTGAAACGTTGCTCATCTGTTCGACATAGGCTAACACCCGCGCATACAATCAGGCGGCGGCTTGACGGATCGACATGGCAGCACGGTCAAACACAAGCGCCTCCCGCGCGATCAAGACGGTCGCTGCCACGTCTCCAGCCGGGTCGCTGGAGCAAGAGGAAGCGCTGGTCGGGCCCACGTTCGACGCCGAACTGTACGCCGCCAACTACACGGACGTTGCCGGCGACGCCCCTGCCCTGCTGCGCCACTTCTGCCGCCAGGGCTGGCGCGAGGGGCGCAACCCGAACCGCGCCTTCGACACGGCCGCCTACCTGCTCGCCCATCCCGACGTGAACGCGCACGGCATCAACCCCTACTCCCACTACCTGCTCAGCGGCCAGGCCGAGGGCCGCGCCGTCACCCGGGCCGCCATGCCGAACAAGGTGGCCGAACAGGCGTTCGGTCGCCCGGTGGGGGACTGGGTGGCCCTGCTGCGGCCCGAAGTCGACGTGCCGTTCTACGTGGCGTCCCTGGGGTTCGATCCGGGCAGCCAACTCGACCCGGTGGCGCATTTCGCCTATCGCGGCTGGCTCGAGGGCCGTGACCCGAACCCGCAGTTCCAGGTCGGCGCCGCGCTGGCGGCCAACCCCGGCCTGCGCCAAAGCCGGCTGAACCCGCTGCTGCACGCGCTGCTGGTGCGCCCGCCCGCAACGACCCAGTTCGGCCGCGGCGGCGCCCTGCAAACCACCCGCTTCACCCTGGCCGAACTCGCGGCCGAGACGCTGCCGGCGCTCCGCACCAAGCCTGTTGCCGGAGTCAGCTTCGCCGACCCGGTGCGGCAACGCGTGGCCCAGCACCTGGACCGCGACTTCTACCTCGCCGCCTATCCCGACGTGGCCCGCCACGGCGCCGACCCGGTGGCGCACTACTGCGACTGCGGCTGGGCCGAAGGGCGTAACCCCACCGCCAGCTTCAACACCGCTTACTACCTGAGCGCCAATCCAGACGTGGCGGGCCAGCAGGTCAACCCGTTCTGGCACTACCTGGTGTCCGGCCAGGCCGAGGGCAGACTGCCGGAACGCCCCGGCTGTCACCAGCGGCGGGTGATCGAGCAAGCCCGCTCGCCGGACAAATCCACCAGCGCCAGCCATCGCCCAGAACTCGCCAGCGTGCTGTCGGCTGCACAACTGGAGGCGCTGCTGCGGCCCGTGCTGGAGGCAAGCGCCGGTCTCGCACTCTCGGTCGGCCACGACCGCTACGTGACCGTCACGGGAGGGCTTCAGCTCTTTTTGTGCGACGAGCAGGCGAAGTTCGGCCGCGAAGGTGTTTCCTACCTCAACATCTCGCCCTTCCAACCGCTGCTTCGGTTGGCGGAGGACAAGCAGCCCGGCATCATGCTGAGCCTGCTGCTCGACGGCACGCTGCTCGGGGTCGCCGCCGCGGAGGATTTGGCCACCGCTCTCGGCCGCTTGCGCCGGCGTCCAGGGCAGCGGCGGCTGTTTCTGATCCACTGCCTGCTCGGCCACAGCATGCCGGCGTTGCGGGCGCTGCAGCGCGCCAGCGGCAGCACGGAAGACCACTTCTGGCTGCACGACTACTCTTCGGTGTGCGCGGGTTACAACCTGCTGCGCAACGACGTCGCGTTCTGCGGCGCCCCCCCCGCGGACAGCATGGCCTGCCGGGTTTGCGTGTATGGCAAGGGCCGTGCGAAGCACCTCGCCGCCGTGCGAGAGCTGTTCGCTGCCATCCCGTTCCACGTGGTGGCACCCTCCGCCGCGGCGCTGGACACTTGGAAAGCCGCCGGTCTGCCCCATCGCTCGGCCATCGTGCACGCGCATTGCCGGCTGCTGGCCGAGCCTGCGCTTGCCGCAGCAAGGGACGGCCCGATCCGCGTCGCCTTGCTGGGCTATGCCAAGCCGAATAAGGGCTGGCCTATTTGGCAGAGCCTTGTCGCCCGTTGCTCGCAGTCGGCGGACTATCGCTGGTTCCATCTCGGCAGCCCAGATGCTGCGGCCGACTTGCCCGGCGTCGAACACCACGACGTCACCACCACGCGCCACCAGCCCGACGCCATGGTCGCGGCGGTGGCGCGCTTGCAGATCGACCTGGTCGCCATGCTGTCACCCTGGCCGGAAACCTTTTCCTACGCCACCTTCGAGGCCTTCGCCGGTGGTGCGGACGTGGCCTGCCTATCGGGCAGCGGCAACGTGGCGGACATGGTGCTCCGCCATGGCCGCGGCGTCGTGGCGGCGGATGCGCAGGCTCTGGTCGAGTTCTTTGCCAGCGGCGAGGCGGTGCGCTACGCCGGGCTCGCCCGCAGCACGGGTACGCCGCGCGGCCGCCTGCTGCACGAGGGCACCACAGCGACCCTGCCCGACCGCGTGGATGGCTGATGCCGCCGGTTCGTCCGCCGCGCGTGTGTTGCTTCACCAGTTTCACTTGCAGCTATCTCTCACGCGCCCGCGTGCTGGCGCAAACCGTGCGGCAGGCCCATCCCGATTGGGCGCTGCACGGCTTGTTGGTGGATCAGCCGCCGAACCAGATGGACCTCGCGGCGGCCACGGCGGAGTTCGACCGGATCGTATCGGCTGAGGCGCTCGCGCTCCCGCGTCTGCGCGCCTGGCTGTTCAAGCACGACCTGGTCGAAGCCTGCACGGCGGTGAAGGGGCAGATGCTGGTCGAGTTGCTCGACGCGGGGTTCGACAAGGTGATCTATCTCGACCCCGATATCGCCGTCTTCCACCCGCTTGATGGCATTCTCGAGCGGCTCGATACCGCGGCGCTCGTGCTCACGCCACACCAGACGGCGCCGAACGACAGCGCGATGGCCTTGCGCGACAACGAGCTCACCTCCCTGCGCTATGGCGCCTACAATCTTGGCTTCCTGGCGGTGCACAACGACCCGGTGGGGCGCGCGTTCGCGGCATGGTGGGCGCAGCAGCTCTACCGCGCCTGCTATGACGACCTGCAAAATGGCCTGTTCACCGACCAGAAATATTTCGACCTCGTTCCCGGGCTGTTCGACCGCGTCCATATCGAGCGTGACCCTGGCTGCAACATGGCCAGTTGGAACCTGAGCCAACGAACCATCCGCTTCGATCGTGGCAGCATCCTGGTCAACGGATCACCGCTGAAGTTCTACCACTTCACCAAGATCGGCGGCATCGGCGACGCCATGACGGAACGCTACGCGGGCGACAACATGGAAGTGTTCGAAATTTGGGAGTGGTATAAACGTGCCATCGCGGAGAACGCGGTGGCTGGGCTGCCGAACGACGTCTGGCACTACGGCCATTTCTCCGGCGGCGAGCCGATCCCGCGTGCGGCACGGCTCTTGTTCCGCCAACGCGCCGACCTGATGGCGCGCTTCGAAGACCCTTACGACACCACGGGCGACAGCTTCTACACCTGGCTGCAGCGCGAGGCGCCGCAGGCCCTGAGCTGAGCCCGCCAGCATGAGCAGCCCCGCTCCGCCGGGCGCCCTGGTGCTGCAGCCCGCCCATCGCTACCGCCGCGCACCGCCCGCCTTGGCCGGCTGCCGCTCGCCCGATGCCGATTTGCTGGCCTATTTCTACGGCATCGTGCAGCAACGCCACGCCCAGTGTCCGGCCGAATACATGCTGCACTTCGATCACGCGCATGTTTACGAGGGCAGGCTCGTGCTCACCCCGGAGCTGACCTGGCTCGCCCCCTCCATCACGGATTTTGGCGCGGCCGGCCAAATTCTGCCCAAGCTGCAGAGCCTCATTGCTGCCGGCGATGCCACGCGCCAACCTGCGGCGGGCAAGGCCAATGTGGTGATCGCCAAGGCGGGTTCGGACAATTACGGCCACACGCTGGTGGAGATATTGCCCAAGCTGGTCAATATCGCGCGTTCGCCGCTGCGCGACATCCGGTTGCTGCTCCCCGCTGGCATGGCGGCGTTCGGCAACGTCGTGACGCTGCTGCTCAGTTGCCTGGGCGTGCAGGCCGAGTTGGTCATCGTGCCGGTGGGTCAGCTCGCCGCCGTCGAGAACCTGCATTATTTCGGCCCGGTGTCGCAGCACAATACCCGCAAGTCTGCCACGCTGCTGGTGCTGCGGGACCTTATCCGCCATGCCTTCGGCATCTCCCCAGTGCCGCGGCGCAAACTGTTCATCGATCGCCGCGAGCCAGACCAGCGCTGCCTTGCCAACCGCGCCGAGGTCTGCGCCTTGGCGGAGGCGCGAGGATACGAGATCGTGCATCCCGTAGGGCTATCCTTCGGCGAGCAAGTGAGCCTCTTCAGCCAGGCCAGCCACATCGCCGGGCCATTGGGCGCCGGGCTCACCAACATCCTGCTGGCGCATGAGAGCTGCCGCGTCACCATGATCGATCCCGGGCTGGCAGACTACTTCTTCTGGGATCTTGCGGCGGTGGCCGGGCAGAGCTTCACCTGGTTGTTCGCCGGCCCGGTTGCTCATTTCAGCCAGGAGCTGGCCAGAAATGCCTACGCGGTGAGCCTCGGCGGATTGACCTACGCCCTGGACGAGCTGACTTAGACTGGTGCGCGTTGATCTCGACCCTTTGGTGGGCTGAAGCTCAGCCTACTTTGACACCGTATTAGGCTGGCCCTGTTCGGTCGACGGGCGTTCGTGGTATGCTCCTGGCTGCGGGCAAGCGCGTCTTTCTTTGCGGCCCCTCCCAAGCCCATCCCCAGGACATCACCATGCTGCATCGATCGCATTTGCGCCCTTGGCTGGCTGCTGCCGTTTTGGCTGCCTATTTTGGCCCGCGCCCTGCCTGCGCCCAGCTCGGACCACTGCCGAGTCTGACCTCGGCCAGCATCGGCAAGCCGAACGGCGTGGCCCAGCTCGACGCCAACGGCACCGCGAGCAGCCTGACCGTGCAGCCAGCCGGCACGCTGGCCACGCGCACCCTCGCGCAGCTCATGGCCGACACGGTGAGCGTGCTGGATTTCGGCGCCAAGTGTGACGGCCAAACCGACGATAGCAGCGCCATCACCGCTGCAATGGCCACGTCGCTTCGTATCGCCATCCCGAGCGGGATGACCTGCTACGGCGCCAGCATCAGCCAGGCAGGCATCAGCAGCGTTTTCGTGGGGCCGGGCCAGATCAAAACCAGCGACGGCAATCTGCGCGGCCCGATCGTGACGCAGATGAGCCGCCCGCCCGCCCGGGTCGGCACCCCGAATATCGTGCAGGCCTTCAATGGCGACCTCAGTCACGTGCCGCTCGCCATCGAAGCCCGCATCACCGGTGCGGCGACTTTGGGCCAACCTACGACCAGCTACGTGTTCACCAACGAGGCGAGCCCGATCTATGTCAGCCTCTACAACGAGAGCGGCTGGAACCAGGGCACCGGCGGCTCGGCGCCCGGCGTAGGGCGCACCGGCTTCGGCGAGGTCAATCTCGACCTGACGCAGAACGGTCAGGGTGACGCCTCCGGCCTGTTCGAGAGCATCACCCTCTCTGGCCCGAACAAGACCGGCGCCACCAGCTTCCTCGCCAATCCGGCCGCCTCCATGCTGTCGGGCGCGGTCGTGGCCGAGCATGCCGGCGTGTATCTGCAAGGCCTGGGCGATATCGACCTGAACGACAATGGCAACGACGTGGCCGCCATCGGCTCGGTGATCAATCTCGGCCGCACCGTCGGCACCGGCGCGTTGGGCGCGACCTGGATCGGCTACCGGGTGCAGTCCAACGGCAGCGCCGCGTCGGACGCCGCATTCAGCGCCGCCGGGTCGTATAAGATGCTGCTCGACGCGGTGGATGCTCCGTCGGCTCCGGTCGTGGCCGCGGTCGCCGGCCAGCGCTACTACGCCAACGCGAGCCAACCGAGCCCGGTGCCGTTCCCCAGCAGCATCAAGCTCGGCACCGAATACATGGACTATTCCACCGCGAACGGCTGGGAGTGGGTCACCGCCAACGGCAGCCTCAGCTTCGGCACGGTCAACAACCGTCTCTCCGCCGGGACCAGCGAGACCAACACGGGCATCGCGTCGACCGCCCTCGGCTCCGGCCATGCGGTGTCGGGCACCTACGCCACGGCGCTTGGCGGCTACCATATTGCCACCGCCGCCAACGCCACGCTGGTGGGCCTGGCCGCAATGGACCACGGCAACATCGGCGCCACCTGCCATGCCTCCGGCGGGATCGGCGGCATACAAGGCTCCGCACAAAGCTGCGAATACACGTTGCGCGCCGCCACCAGCAGCACCACGGGTGTCCGGCTGACGGCGGACGGCAACGCGGTTGCCTCCGGTGGCGCCAACTCGGTGGCGGTGCCGAGTGGCAGCGTGTTCGGGACCGACATCACCGTGGTCGCGCGCGACACCGCGGTGGCCGGCGCGTGGGCCCAATGGCGCGTCACGGGCAGCACGCTATCGCATGACAGCAGCGGCACCAGCTACAGCGGCCCCGCGCCCAGCCAGACCAGCGCCGGCGCCGGCAGCACCGCCACCCTGGCGCTTGCTGCCGATACCGCCAACACCTGCCTGTCCCTCACCTTCCAAGCTCCAAACAGCGATGCCTGGCACGTGGTCGCCACCGTGCGCAGCACCGAGGTGCAATAGGGCCGGCCTACGCCCTATCCGCCGGTGACCCACACGTCTCGACTCGCGTACCATGGCATGACTTCGCACCTGCGGTAGAAATCGCCCGCAGCACCCTTCCCCCGCGCCCGCCCCTCCGGCATGTTGCAGCCCGGCGACTGCAGGAGACCTGATGGACTTGCGGGCAGAGCGGGACTTGCGGGCAGAATGGCTGGAGCCGGATGGCCATGGCGGATTTGCGACCGGCACGGTCGGCCTGGTCCGCACCCGGCGCTACCATGCGCTGCTGCTTGCCGACACCGCAACCGGCGGCCGCTTCGTTCTCGTCAACGGCATCGAGGTCTGGGCGGAAACCGGCGCAGGCCGCTTCGCGCTGAGCAGCCAGCGCTACCGCCCCGATGTCATCTTCCCAGACGGTGCGCGCCGCATCGCCAGCTTCACGCACCTGCCGTGGCCGAGCTGGGAGTTCGAGCTGCCGGACCGCACCGTCATCCGCCAGAGCATATTCATCTCCCGCGACACGCAGGACGTGGTGCTGCGCTGGTCCTCCGACCACGACCTGCGCCTGGTGGTGCGCCCCCTGCTCTCCGGGCGGGACTATCACTCGCTGCATGTCGAAAACCCGGGCTTCGATTTCGCCACCAGGCGGGATGGCGAAGCCCTGGTCTGGTTCCCTTACTCCAACATTCCGCCGATCACCGCGCGCGGGGACTTCACCTGGGTGCAGGACCCGGAATGGTATCGCGGCTTCAGCTACGCCCTCGAACAGGAGCGCGGCATGAACGATGGCGAAGACCTGGCATCGCCGGGCCGCTTCGAATGGGCACTCACTCCGGACCGGAACGCGACACTCATGTTGCGCGCCGGCGCTCCGGGCAATACGCCCGCGGACGCGCTCGAGACGCAGGAACGCACCCGGCGGCAGCGCCCGGCGCGCGACGTGGCGAGTGACGCCTATCTCGCCACACGATCCGGCCGCCCGACCGTGCTCGCCGGCTTTCCCTGGTTCACCGATTGGGGCCGCGACACCTTCATCGCCATGCGCGGCCTGTTGCTGGCGCGCGGGCGGTTGCAGGAAGCGGCCGAGATCCTGCTCGCCTGGTCCCAGCATGTCAGCGAGGGCATGTTGCCGAACCGCTTTCCGGAGGGCAACGCGGCGCCGGAATACAATGCCGCCGATGCCTCGCTCTGGTTCATCGTGGCCGTGCATGAACTGATCGAGGCGAACGGCGCCTCTCGGGCGGTCAGCGCCCGGCTGCAGGAGGCGAGCGTCGCCATCCTCGAAGGCTACACCGCCGGCACACGCTTCGGCATCGGGCAGGACGCGCGCGATGGGCTGCTCCGCGCCGGCGTCCCTGGGCTGCAGCTCACCTGGATGGACGCCAAATTGGGCGACCACGTGTTCACCCCGCGCATCGGCAAGCCGGTGGAATTGCAGGCGCTGTGGGTGAACGCGCTGGCCATCGCCGGGCGCTGGCCGGGTGGCGACCGCTGGATGGCAGCCGGGCTGCGCGCGCGCGAGAGCGTGCTGGCCTATTTCCCCGACCGCGAGACCGGCGGCCTGATCGACGTGCTGGACGCAGACGGCGTGCCCGGCGCGATGGGCCGGCAAATCCGCCCCAACCAGGTGCTCGCCGCCGGCGGCCTGCCGCTGCCGGTGCTCACGCCGCGCCTGGTGGCCGGCGTGGTGGACGTGGCGGAGCGCCACCTGCTCACCCCGCTCGGCCTGCGCACCCTGGCGCCAACCGACCCGGCGTATCAGCCCTATTACCGCGGCAACGTCGCCGCGCGAGACGCTGCCTATCACCAGGGCACCGTCTGGCCATGGCTGCTCGGCCCGTTCGTCGCCGCCTGGCTGGCCCGCGCCCGCAACACCGAGGAGGCGCGCGAGGCCGGACGCGCCCGCTTCCTGCCGCCGCTCTACGCCCATCTCGAGCAGTTCGGCCTTGGCCATGTCGCGGAAGTGGCCGACGGCGAGGCGCCGCATCAGCCCGGCGGCTGCCCGTTCCAAGCCTGGTCCATGGGCGAACTGATCCGCGTCGAGGCAATGCTGGGCGTTCCCGAATGACGGCCGACCCGATCTTCGACACCGCCGAAGGCCGCCGCCTGCGCGCCGCCGACCGCGGCTACGATTGGCGTCGCTGGGGCCCCTATCTCAGCGAGCGCCAGTGGGGCACGGTGCGCGAGGATTACAGCCCCGACGGCACCGCCTGGGACTACCTGCCGCACGACCACGCCCGCAGCCGCGCCTATCGCTGGGGCGAGGACGGGCTGGCCGGGTTCGCCGACGACAAGCTGCTCTGGTGCCTCTGCCTCGGCCTGTGGAACGAGCGCGACCCCATCCTGAAGGAGCGCCTGTTCGGCCTCACCAACGCCCAGGGCAATCACGGCGAGGACGTCAAGGAACTCTACTACTTCCTCGACGGCACGCCGACGCATTCCTACATGCGCATGCTATACAAATACCCGCAGGCCGCCTTCCCCTACGACCAACTGATCGCGCAGAACGCGGCGCGCGGCGTGACGGACCGTGAGTTCGAACTGGTCGACACCGGCATCTTCAACGAGCGCCGCTATTTCGACGTCGTGGTGGAATACGCCAAGGCGTCGGCCGACGACATCCTGATGCAGATCACCGCCCACAACCGCGGCCCCGACCCGGCGCCGCTGCACATCCTGCCGCAGCTCTGGGCGCGCAACACCTGGTCGTGGGACAAGGACCAGCCTAAGCCGTCGTTGCGGCTGGAGGATGGCCGCGTCATTGCGACCCATCCGCGGCTTGGCCGTATCCGCATTTGCGAAGTGGACGCGCCGGCGGAATGGCTGTTCTGCGAGAACGAGACCAATTTCGGCCGGCTGGATGGGGTGCCGCAAACCACGCCCGCCAAGGACGGCATCAACGACTACGTGGTGGACGGCAAAGCCGGCGCCATCAGCCGTGAGCGGCGCGGCACCAAATGCGCCGCCCATCTGCGCACCGTAATCGCCCCTGGCAAGAGCGCCACGCTTCGGTTGCGCCTAAGGCCGGACGCCAGCGCCGATGCCTTCGCCTGGTTCGACACCGTGATGGACTCCCGCCGCAGCGAGGCCGACGAGTTCTACGCCGCCCTGCAGCGCGACATGACCGACCTGGACGCCCGCCTCGTGCAGCGGCAAGCCTTCGCCGGCATGCTGTGGTCCAAGCAGTTCTACATGCTGGACGTGCGCCATTGGCTCGACGGTGACCCGGCGCAACCGCCGCCACCCGAAAGCCGCAAGCACGGCCGCAACGCCGAATGGCGCCACCTCGACAACGCCGACATCATCTCCATGCCGGACACCTGGGAATACCCCTGGTACGCCGCGTGGGATCTGGCCTTCCATTGCGTCACCTTCGCGCTGATCGACCCGGTGTTCGCCAAACGCCAACTCCTGCTGCTGATGCGCGAGCGCTATATGCACCCGAACGGCCAGCTCCCCGCCTATGAGTGGGCGTTCGGCGACGTGAACCCGCCCGTGCATGGCTGGGCCGTGCTGCGCGTGTTCCAGATGGACCGCGCGCTGACCGGCGTGGCCGACCGGGAATTCCTCGAGAAATGCTTCCACAAGCTGCTGCTGAACTTCACCTGGTGGGTCAACCGCAAGGACGCGTCCGGCCGCAACATCTTCGGCGGCGGCTTCCTCGGCCTCGACAACATCGCCATCTTCGACCGCTCCCGCCCGCTCCCCACCGGCGGCAGCATCGACCAGTCGGACGGCACCGCCTGGATGGCGATGTTCACGCTGAACCTGCTGCGCATCGCGCTCGAACTCGCCCTGGAAGACGCGGCCTACGAGGACATGGCGACCAAGTTCTTCGAGCACTTCCTGCTCATTGCCGAAGCGATGACCATGGCCGGCGGCATCGGCCTGTGGGACGACACGGACGAGTTCTACTACGACGTGCTGCATCTGCCGGACAGCGAGGCGATCCCGATGCGGGTGCGTTCCGTCGTTGGGCTGATCCCGCTGTTTGCCGTCGAAGTGATCGGCAGCCGCGCGTTCCAGGCGTTGCCCGAGTTCTCCGAGCGGCTGCAGTATTTCCTGTCCGACCGGCCGGATCTTGCGCAACTGATCTCACGCTGGAACGAAGCCGGCTCTGGCGAGCGCCGGCTGCTTTCGCTGCTGCGCGGGCACCGCATGAAGATGCTGCTTAAGCGCATGCTCGACGAGAACGAGTTTCTCTCGCCCTACGGCGTCCGCAGCGTCTCCAAATACCATGCGGAGCACCCCTACGTGCTGGCTGTGGATGGCGCCCGGTTCAGCATCGGCTACGAGCCCGGCGAAGGCAGCACCCATGCGTTCGGCGGCAATTCCAACTGGCGCGGCCCGGTATGGATGCCGATCAACATCTTGCTGATCGACAGCCTGCGCGAGTTCCAACGCTATTACGGCGATGACTTCGTGGTGGAATACCCCACTGGCTCCGGCACCCTGCTGCCGTTGCGCCAAGTGGCCGACGAACTGGGCCGGCGTATTACGCGCCTGTTCCTGCGCGACGCGGCCGGCCGGCGCCCGATCTTCGGCGACGACGAGTTGTCGCAAACCGACCCCGAGTTCCGCGACCACATGCTGTTCCACGAGTATTTCCACGGCGACACCGGCCGCGGCCTGGGCGCCGCGCACCAAACCGGCTGGACCGGATGTGTCGCTTTGCTGCTGAGCGGTCCCGACAGCCCCTGGCGCGTCGTGACAGCGCAACACCCGCAGCCGACGGCGGCTCCGCCAGCCAAGGTGGAGGCGACTTAGCGTTTCGCTATCGCCATTGATATCTGCGTTTCTGGCTTGTATATACACTTTCTTGTGCGGCGTATTGTCGCGCGTCAGAAAGGCCAACGACAGGTGAGTCCAATTAGATAATACACGGGAACAGCACGTGCGTTTAGAATGGATACCGACAAAGAGAAGGCGAACAGGAGCAAGCATAAGCTAGATTTCTCGCTTGCTGAACACATTTTAGCCGACGCTTTGTGTGTCATTATATATGACAGATACCAAGGTGGCGAGCATCGGTATCACGCGATCGGCGTGTCGCTACTGTGTGTCTGGTGCTTGTGCACAGTTATCCTGATCCAAACGATGATGAATTCGTGCTGATCATCGGGCTTCGACGAGCTGATGGGACAGAGAGGAGACGGTATGAGGAAGGTGAGGACGACGGGTGATGTTTCCCCATCGCTGACTGACGAACAGCGGGCGCAGCTTGCGGCGGTGCAGGATGTGGAGCCGGACACACTGGATATTCCCCCCGCTCCGGCCGCCAGTTGGGAGCATGCGCGTCGGTTCTATCGCGTACGTAAGGAGGCGATCAGCATTCGGCTGGACGCTGACGTGCTGGACTGGCTCAAGCGCAGCAGTGACCGCTATCAGGTCGAGATCAACCGGATCCTTCGGGAAGCCATGGAAGGGAAGGCGCCAGGTAACCCGTGAAGCGCAAGGCCGCGCGGCGCTCGCTCGTTAGGGAGAAAGGCGATGTATGGCCCGAGTCGCACCCACTCTCGCAGGAAAACAATCCATCGCGCTGAGTTAACGACGCTTTTTGTCCGCTGTAACGCTAGCAGAATGGGATTGGCTTCCCAAGCCAGTCTCGTTCTATATATGTTCACATCGGATCGACCATGCAGAACACCACCCTCTCCCCCGGGCTGGACGCCCTACGCACGCGCATCGCGCGGCTGGAACGGCGCCCCATCACCGGCCGCGCCGGTGTGCTGCGCTTCGGCATTCCCGCCATCGACACGCACCTGCCCGGCGGCGGCCTGCTGCGCGGCGCGTTGCACGAGGTGGCCGGCGCCGGGCCCGATGCCGAGCATGCCGCCGCCGCTGCCTTGCTGCTCGCCGGCTTGCTCGCCCAGTGCAATCACCAGGGGCGGCGCGGCCCCGTGCTGTGGGCGGTCACCCGCGCCGACCTGTTCGCCCCCGCCCTCGCCGCCGCCGGGTTGCACCCCGACCGGGTGGTGTTCGCCGAAGCCGGCAGCGCCGTCCCGCTGGTGATGGAGGAGGCGCTGCGCCATCCCGGCCTGGCCGCGGTGGTGGGCGAAGTGGGCAAGCTCGATCTCACCGCCTCGCGCCGGCTGCAATTGGCGGCCGAGAGTTCGGGCGTGATCGCCTTCGCGCTGCGCCGGATGCGCCTGGCGAGTGACCCGGCGCTTGCCGAGCCGAACGCGGCGGTCACGCGCTGGCGGGTGGCGCCGCTGCCCTCGCCGCCGCCCATCCCGCATGCGCCGCACGTGCCCGGCCTGGCCCGCGCGCGCTGGCAGCTCGATTTGGTGCGCTGCCGCGGCGGCGCTCCCGCAACCTGGACGGTGGAGGCTCCCGATGCGCAGGGTCATCTCTCTCTGGCTGCCGACCTTCGCGACCGATCGCTTGCGCCGCGGGGGAAGCGCGCCGCCGGCTGAGACCCCGCTGGTCACCCGCCATCACGACGGCCGCCGCACCGTGGTCGCGGCGGCGGACGCAGCGGCCCAGGCGCTCGGCTTGCGCCCCGGCACTCCGCTGGCCCAGGCCCAAGCCATGGTGCCCGGTCTGGCCGTGATGGACGCCGACCCGGCCGGCGACGCCGCCGCCTTGGCCGCGACCGCCGCCTGGTGCCTCTGCCTCGCCCCCCTCACCGCGCCGGACGCGGATGGCGCATGGATCGACGCCACCGGCAGCAGCCACCTGCATGGCGGCGAGGCGGCGATGTTGCACGCCCTGGTCTCCCGCCTGTCCGCCCAGGGCTTGGCCGCCCGCGCCGCCATCGCCGACACCCCCGGCGCCGCCCACGCCCTGGCGCGGTTTGGCCACCCTCAAGACCCTCTTCTCCCTCTCCCTCTGGGAGAGGGTCGGGGTGAGGGGCCCAGCGCACTGAATCTCGCCCATTTCAGGCAGCCGCCACCCTCACCCCGACCCTCCCCTCCACTGCCATTCCACGGGCTAATGCCCGCGGAACCTTGGGCAGTTCCGCCCGCCAGCGGGAGAGGGAGATTCGTGATCGCCCCCCCAGGCGGCACGGCGGCCGCCATCGCCCCGCTGCCCGTCGAGGCCCTGCGTCTGGCCGCAGACGACATCACCACCCTGCGCCGCCTCGGCATCGAAACCGTCGCCGCCCTCGCCGCCATCCCGCGCGCCCCGCTCGCCCGCCGCTTTGGCCCCGCCGTACTCACCCGGGTGGACCAAGCGCTCGGCCGCGTGTTCGAGCCCATCACCCCCCTCACCCCGCCCGACCTCCCGCACGCCCGCCTCGCCTTCCCCGAGCCGCTGCTCACCGCCGAAAGCTTCGTGGCCGTCATCGCCCGGCTGGTGCGCCGGGTCTGCGCCACCCTCGAGCGCAGCGGCACCGGCGCCCGCCAGCTCGACCTGGTGTTCGAACGGGTGGACGGCACGGTGCAGGCGCTGCGGGTCGGCACCGCCCGCCCCTCCCGCGACGCCAGCCACCTCGCCCGCCTGCTGGACGAGCAAGTGGAGCGGGTCGACCCCGGGTTGGGCGTGGAGGCGATGCGCCTGGTGGTGCCCCTGGCCGAACCGCTGGCCTACCACCAACTGGCGACGCTCACCGCGCAGGCCGAAGGGGATGTGGCCGTGCTGGTGGACCGTCTGGCCAACCGCTTGGGCGCGGACCGGGTGTGGCGCGCCGCCCCCGTGGAGAGCGACGTGCCGGAACGCTCGGTGCGCCGGGTCTCGGCCGTGGCTCCCGCTGGCGGCACCGATTGGCCGCGCTGGGCTCGCCCGGTCCGGCTGCTGCACCCGCCGCAAGCGGTGGAAGCCGTCTCCGCCCTGCCCGATCACCCGCCCGCCGCCTTCATCTGGCGCCGCCATCGCCACCGCATCCGCCGCGCCGACGGCCCCGAGCGCATCACCGGCGAGTGGTGGCGGCGGGACGGCGAAATGGCGGCCGTGCGCGATTACTGGCAGGTAGAGGACGAGACCGGTCGCCGCTTTTGGCTCTATCGCCGCGGCGACGGCCAGGACGCTGCCACCGGCGACCTGCGCTGGTTCCTGCACGGCGTATTTTAATCGTGATTGGCATCGCCACGCCCAATGTGTATAATTCTCCGCAATCATACACATCGAGCCCATCATGCGCACAAACATCGATATCGATACCGACTTGTTGGCTGAAGCCATGGCCGCGACCGGCCAGATCACCAAGAAGGCGACCGTGGAGGAAGCCTTGCGCCGCGTGTTGCAACTGCACCAGCAGAAGCTCGCTGGCGAGGCCATGGCCGGCTTTGGCTGGGACGGTGATCTCGACACCATGCGCGAGGGCCGCTCCTTCTGATCATCGTCGACACGTCGGTCTGGATCGGCCATCTCCGCAATGTTCTCTCGCCCAAGGTGGCCGCATTGCGGGCTGCCTTCGGGCGAGAGCAGATCGTCGTGGGCGACGTCGTGCTGCTGGAAATCCTGCAAGGGGTGAGCACCGAAGCCAAGGCCGCAATGACCGAGCGCTGGCTGCGCGCCTTCATCGTCATGCCGATGCTCGACCCCGAGCGAGCCATCCGCGCCGCCCGCAACTACCGCCTGCTGCGAAGCCGGGGCGTGACCATCCGCAAGACCGCCGACATGATCATCGGCACGTTCTGCCTCGATCACGGCCTGCCGCTGCTCCATGACGACCGTGATTTCGACCCCATGGCGCAGCATCTGGGAATGGCGGTGGTGCGGGCTTGACCGGCCGGTGGTGCGATGACCGCCACCATCGTCCCGTTTCCCGCCAGCGCTTCGGAGCCGCCTAAGCCCGCGCCGTCGGCCCGCTACGCCGAGCTGCACGTCACCTCCAACTACTCGTTCCTGCGCGGCGCCAGCCATGTGGAGGAGCTGCTGCTCACCGCCAAGGCGCTGGGGCTGGAGGCGCTCGCCATCACCGACCGCAACACCCTGGCCGGGATGCTGCGCGCCCACGGCCGGGCGGCGGAACTGGGCATGCGGCTGGTGGTGGGCTGCCGGCTGGACTTGCGGGACGGCACCTCCCTGCTCGCCTATCCCACCGACCGCGCCGCTTACTCCCGGCTGTGCCGCCTGCTCACCGAGGGCAAGAAACGCGCTGGCAAGGGCGCCTGCTGGCTTGATTGGGAGGACGTTGCGGCCCACGCCGAGGGCCTGCTCGCCACCCTGCTGCCCCGCGATCCGGACGACGCCACCACCACCAACCTGCACCGCCTGCACGAAGCGTTTGGCGACCGCGCCTACGTCGCCCTCACCCTGCGCCGCCGGCCCGGCGATGCCGTCCGCTTGCACCGTTTGGCCGAACTAGCCCGGTGCGCCGGCGTGGCCACTGTCGCCACGGGGGACGTGCTCTATCACGCGCCGCATAGGCGTATCCTACAGGACGTGATGAGCTGCATCCGCGAAGGCTGCACCATCGAGGCCGCCGGACATCGGCTGGAACGCTTCGCCGACCGCCACTTGCGCGGCCCCGAGGAAATGACCCGGCTATTCGCCGACCACCCGGACGCAGTGGCGCGCAGCCTCGAGATCGCCGCGCGCTGCCAGTTCTCGCTGGCGGAACTGCGCTACCAATATCCCAATGAGACCGAACTCCCGGGCGAAACCGCGCAACAGGCGCTCGAGCGCCACACCTGGACCAGCCTGCCCAACCGCTATCCCAACGGGGCGCCCACTGCCGTGCTGAAGCAACTGCGGCATGAGCTCGCCCTCATCGCCCAGCTCGACTACGCCCCCTATTTCCTCACCGTCAACACCATCGTGCGGCAGGCTCGCAGCATGGGCATCCTGTGCCAGGGCCGCGGCTCGGCGGCCAATTCCGCGGTGTGCTTCGTGCTCGGCATCACCGCCATCAACCCGGTGGACAGCACCCTGCTGTTCGAGCGTTTCGTCTCCGCCGAGCGGCGCGAACCGCCCGATATCGACGTGGACTTCGAGCATGAGCGGCGCGAAGAGATCATCCAGTGGATCTACGACCACTATGGCCGCAACCGCGCCGCGCTCTGCGCCACGATCGTGCGCTATCGCTCCCGCGGCGCCGTGCGCGAAGTGGGCAAGGTGATGGGGCTGACCGAAGACGTTACCGGCGCGCTGGCCTCGCAAGTCTGGGGCTGGTCGGAGGACGGCGTGGAGGAGAAACATGCCGAGCAGCTCAACCTCAACCTAGCCGACCGTAGGCTGCGCCTAACCCTGGACATCGCCCATGACCTGATCGGCCATCCCCGCCACATGTCGCAGCACCCCGGCGGCTTCGTTCTGACGCAGGACGAGCTGGCCGAGCTGGTCCCGATCGAGCCCGCGTCCATGCAGGACCGCCAGGTGATCGAGTGGGACAAGGACGATATCGACATCCTGAAGTTCATGAAGGTCGATATCCTGGGCTTGGGCATGCTCGGCTGCATGCGCCGCGCCTTCGACCTGCTGGCGGAGCACCGCGGCGTGCGGCACGACATCGCCAGCATCCCGAGCAACGACAAACCCACCTACGCGATGATCCAGCAGGCGGATACGCTCGGCACCTTCCAGATCGAGAGCCGGGCGCAGATGTCCATGCTGCCGCGCCACAAGCCGGCCACCTTGTACGACCTCACCATCCAGGTGGCCGTGGTGCGCCCGGGGCCGATCCAGGGCGACATGGTGCACCCCTACTTGCGGCGCCGGGCCGGAGTGGAGAAGCCGGAATACCCGCACCCCGAGCTCGAGCGGGTGTTAGGCAAAACCTTGGGCGTGCCGCTGTTCCAGGAGCAGGCGATGCAGGTCGCCATCGTCTGCGCCGGCTTCACTCCCGGCGAGGCTGACCAACTCCGCCGCGCCATGGCGACCTTCAAGCAGACCGGCGGTGTCAGCCATTTCCGCGACAAGATGATCAACGGCATGGTGGAACGCGGCTACACGGCCGAGTTTGCCGAGCGCACCTTCAAGCAGATCGAGGGTTTCGGCTCCTACGGCTTCCCGGAAAGCCACGCCGCTTCGTTCGCGCTCATCGCCTATGCCAGCGCCTGGATGAAATGCCACCACCCCGACATCTTCTGCGCGGCACTGCTGAACGCGCAGCCGATGGGCTTCTACGCCCCCGCCCAAATCGTGCGCGACACGCGTGAGCACGGCGTCACGGTGCGCCCGATTTGCGTCAACGCGAGCGCGTGGGACTGCACGCTGGAGCCGGACGGGGCGTTCATGGCGGTGCGGCTCGGCATGCGCATGGCGAAAGGATTGGCGCAGGTGGATGCGGAGACGGTCATCGCCCGGCGCGGCGGCGGTTACCATTCAGTGCCCGATTTGTGGCAGCGCGCCGGGGTGAAGCTGGCTGCGCTGGAGCGGTTGGCGGAGGCGGATGCACTCACCGCGCTCGGGGTGGACCGGCGGCAGGCGCTGTGGGCGGTGCGCGGATTGGGCGACGAGGTGCTGCCGTTGCTGAGTGCGGCTGCCCCTCACCCCGACCCTCTCCCAGAGGGAGAGGGAGCAGTAGAGAGAGAGGGAGTAGCTAAAAGCCCTCTCCCTCTGGGAGAGGGTTGGGTGAGGGAGGGGCCACACACCGAACCCGCTGTCAGCTTCCCCGCCATGTCGCAAGGCCGCCAGGTGGTGGAAGACTACCAAACCACCGGCCTCACCCTGCGCGCCCACCCCGTCAGCTTCCTCCGCGTCGAACTGGCCGCGCGCGGCATGATCGCCTGCCAGGACCTCGCCACCACCCGCGAGGGCAAGCGCGTCACCGTGCCCGGCATCGTGCTGGTGCGGCAAAAGCCCGGCAGCGCCAAGGGTGTCATGTTCATCACCATCGAGGACGAAACCGGCATCGCCAACCTCGTGCTCTGGCCCAGCCTGTTCGAGAAGCAGCGTAGGCTCGTCCTATCCGCCGGCATGATCGCCTGCCGCGGCCGGGTGCAGCGCGAGGGCGAGGTGGTGCATGTCGTCGTGGAGCACCTCACCGACCTGTCGCGTGAACTACGCTCGGTCGGCGCGCGCGAACTGCCGTTCCCCATCACGCGCGGCCGCGGCGACGGCGCCACCCATCCCACCAGCGCCGACTCCCGCGAGCAAGTCGCCGCCGCCCAGTTCCGCACCCGCGACATCTACTCGCCGGAGCGTCTCTCCACCGGCATCAAGGTCCCCACCCGCGACTTCCGCTAACCCTCGAGACTGAACCCATGCAACTCGCTGATGGTCAGCCGCTCGCTGAGATAGGCCGTGGCCCGGTCCAAGCCGTCGAGCGCCGCAACCACCCTGCCGGCACCTGCCCCGCGCGGCGGCGGCGGCACCTGCGGCCGCTCCCCTGCGGCAAGCCCAGTCAGCCGCTGCTCGATCGCCCCCGCCCGAGCTGCCGCCGCCGGGTCCGGTTCCGCCGCCGCAATTGCCAGCAACCGCGTCCAGTGCACGCATTCCAGCAACGCCGGGATCGGCCGCTCCACTTCGACCCGGCGCAGCGCCAGCCGCCCCACCGTCAGCGGCAGCAGCGCCAACCGCAAATCGGCAAGCTGCCGGTCCACCTTGCGCAGCGCCACGATGCTCGCCGCACCCTGCTCTCCGGCCAAAACGGCCCGGCACGCCCCCACCACTTCGGCCAGGGCCCGCAGCACCGCCGACCCCGAGCGAGCCACCTGGTCCCGCGTGCGCAACGGCAGGAAGAACACCGCCACCACGATGGCCGCCGCCGCCCCGACCGCGGTTTCCTCCAGCCGCAACACCAGCAGGGAACTCGTGTTGCCGCCCAGCAGCGCATAGAGCTGGCCGAGCAGCACCGTGACGCAGACAATCGCCAAGGTGTAGGACACCAGGAAGAAGTAATACATGCCGAACACGGCGGCGAACAGCAGCACCGTCTCCACCAAGCCCGCCCCGTGCAAGCCCGCCGCCAGCAGCAACCCGGCCACCAGGCCGAGCAACGTGCCGCTCACCCGCTGGAACCCGCGAAACACCGTATCCCCGCGCGACCGCGTGTTGAGGAACACGACATAGGTGGAAATCACGGCCCAGAACCAGCGCTGCGGCGAGATCGCCATGCCGCCGGCCATTGCCAAAGCCGAAGCCAGGGTGACGCGCATGGCAAAGCGCCACGCCAGCGGGCCCGGCGGCGCCGGCGGCGGCGGCGGCGCCGTCAGCAGCAGGCCCGGCAAGCCTTGCGCGGCCTGGCCGAGCGCCGAGGCGGCGCGCGTGACGTCGGCCAATGCCGCCGCGAGCGGGGACCGAAGCGCGGTGCTTGGAGCCCGCGCCAAATCGCGCGCCGACCAGCGGCTGCGGCGCAAGCGGCGCTGATGCACCACGAACTGGGCCGCCTGCCGCGCCGCCGTCTGCTCCCCGGCATCGCTCGGCAGGGCCGCCAGCCGGGCCGCCGCCAGCTCCAGGTCCATCAGCCGCAGCCGGGTCGGTATGCTCCCCGCCGGGTCGAGAAGGGCCAGTTGGTCGTCAGCCGCCAGCGCCGCCTCGTTCAGCCGGGCCAGGCGCCGCTGCAAGTGCCACGCGGCGGCCGGCCGGCTTGCCCGCACCGCGCCCGCCGCGTCCAGCACGGCGGCGGCGCGGCCCTGCACCGCCTGGATGGTGCGGCGGAGCTGCGCGCCCGGGCGCATCGGCAGCAGCACGAAGCAGGCGAACCAGGTCACCGGGATCGCCACGGCGATCGAGGCCAGTTGCGCCGGCAGCGTCGCCAGCGGCAACTCGAGGAACAGCCCGACATAGCAGCAGATCACCGCCATCAGCCCGACGCCGATCGCCCGCGGCCCCCGCCCCTGCAGCAGGAAGCACGCGAACACCAGGACCAGGAACAGCGCATCCCCGACCAGAGTGTCGCCGTGCAGCAGCGTGCTCGCCGCGGCCGCAGCGACGGCAGGCCCGGCCAGCAGCACCATGGTCCGCTCCCGCTGCCGCCGGGTCGCCTCGCGCATCAGGAAGGCGGCCATGAGGCTGAAGGTGATGCCTTGCGCGGCGGTCAGCGGCGGGGCGCCCATGGCCCGCGCCGCCAGCACCGTGGTCAGGCTGGTGAGCACCACCGCCGCCGTGCCGCGCGCGGCCATCAGCAGCCGCAGCATGCCGGGGTCTGCGGCCACCATCCGGTCCCACACCGACAGCAGGGCGCCCCCAACGGCTTTGGTGACCCGGCGTCCCCGTGTCCTTCGCAAGTGCAGCATGGCGGCACCATACCCCTGAGCAGCCGAGGCGACAAAGGCGTGAGTTACCGTGCTAGGTCCCGCACGCTCCATGTTCAGCACCACCACCATCGCGGCTGCCGCTCTTTTGATCGAGGGCGCAGCCGGCTATCCCGCCTGGCTGCTCGCGCGGCTGGGCCACCCCGTAATGGCGGCGGGCGCTGCCATCGCCTGGCTCGATGCACGGCTGAACCGGGGCCGGTTCCAGCGCGCGCGTGGCGTGCTTGCGGTGGGATTGCTACTGGCCGGGTCGGGCCTGCCAGCCTGGGGAGTGCAGGCGGCCCTGCTGCACACGCTGCCGAGGCCGCTCGCGGTCGCCGTTCTCGCCCTGCTGGCCGCCAGCCTGCTCGCCCAACGCAGCCTGTGGGACCACGTGCAGGCCGTCGCCCGTTCGCTGCCAGTGGGCCTGGCGGCGGGGCGCCGGGCCGTGTCGCACATCGTGGGGCGCGACCCGGACCGGCTGGACGCAGCCGCCGTCGCCCGCGCCGCCATCGAGAGCCTGGCGGAGAATTTCTCCGACGGCGTGGTCGCGCCGGCGCTCTGGTGCGCCCTGCTCGGCCTGCCCGGCATCGTGCTCTACAAGGTGATCAACACCGCCGACAGCATGATCGGCCACCGCACGCCGCGTCATGAGGCGTTCGGCTGGGCCGCCGCGCGGCTGGACGACATGGCGAACCTGCCCGCCTCCCGCCTGTCCGGGCTGCTGCTGGCGCTGGCGGCGGGGCGCGGCTTCGGGGTGGCCATCCGGACGATGGCGCGTGACGCCGGGCGCCATCGCTCGCCCAACGCCGGCTGGCCCGAGGCGGCGCTGGCGGGTGGCCTGGGTTTGCGCCTGGCCGGCCCGCGCGTCTATGGCGGCACGCGGTTGGAAGACGCCTGGATGGGAGCCGGCCGGGCCGACGCGACCGCGTCCGACATCGTGCGCGCCCTGGTGCTGTATCGCAGGGCGTGCGTGCTGCTCGTGGCGCTAGCGGCTGGCGCGGCTGGCCTGTTGCTCTGACGCCGAAAACCTGACCTCTCCACCCATCATCTCGAGCCGCCGCTTGGCGGCTTGGCGATCCAGGCCCGGGCGACGTGCGGTTTCTATTTCGCAGACGACGGCTGCGCACGCGATCGGGCGATTGCGATCATTCCACCCGAATCATATCATCGCATGTATATGGATTTGGAGACGACCGGTGAGTTGGGGAGACACAAGGCCTGTCACCGAACTGCCATCGGGCTCCGAGAATCGCCGATAAGGCATCATTGCCATGATGCCGCAAACACCGGACAGCGTGCAGCGGTTGATGGACGCCGACGAGTTCGTAAGCCAGAGCGCTCTGTCTTTCCGGCATTGCGCAAATGTATGCATCTCAGCGCCCCCGCACCCCGCCCCTAATCCGACCCGCCCAGCAACCGCCGCAGCCCCACCGCCAGCGACGCCGGCCCGGGCAGCCCCAGCGCCGCCCGCCCCCGCGCCGGGTCGCCGACCGAGTGGCGGATGTCCGCTAGCCGCGCCGGGCCGAACGCAACCTCCGGAGACCGGCCCAGCAGCCGACCGAGTTCGGCCGCCAGCCCCAGCACCGACACCCCCCGCCCGGTGCACACGTTGAACACCGGCGCCGCCAGGCTCGGCCGCGCCATCGCCCGCAGCAGCGCCGTCACCACGTCCGCCACCGCCACCAAGTCGCGCGTCTGCTCGCCATCGCCGAACACCGTCACCGGCAAACCCGCGCCAATGCGCTGGGCAAAGATCGACACCACCCCCGAATACGGCGAATCCCAGCGCTGCCGCGGGCCATACACGTTGAAGAAGCGCAGCCCCGTCGTGGGGATGCCATGGCTGTGGCTGGCCACCGCGGCGTGCAGCTCGCTCGCCCGCTTGTCGGCGCCATAGGCGGATTGCGGCCGCGCCGGCGCCGCCTCGCTCACCGGCACCGACGCAGCGTCGCCATACACCGCCGCCGAGGAGGCATAGACGAACGGCGCCGGCCCCTGCTTGGCCAGCGCGTCCAGCAGCGCCAGCGTGCCGCCGAGATTGGTGCGATGCGCGCCCAGCAGGTCCGCGGTGCAGCGCTCCACCGACGCCACGGCCGCCAGGTGAAAGCAACCGGACACGCCCCGAACCGCCTCGCGCGCCACCGCCGGGTCCGCCACGTCGCCGCGCAGCAGCGTCGCCCCGGCTGGGAGGTTCTCCAGCACGCCCGTCGAGAGGTCGTCCAGCACCAGGACCGCGTGGCCCTCGTTCAGCAGCGCCTTCGCAAGGTGCGAGCCGATGAAGCCGCAGCCACCGGTGACGAGATAGCGCGGCATGATCCAACAGCTCCAAGCAACACGCGAGGGGATGGAACGCGCATGCCCGCGTGCGGTTGTCGAGCCGGCCGCGCCGCACCGCCCGGCGTTGCAGGCGTGCGATTCGACGTCATCGAGCGCACGCCTGACGCGCGATTAACGTTTGCCGCATCGCTGGATTGACATGCCCAATTTATGCCCATTCGTAACCGAGTCGTTTCCGCTTGACGACGTTTCCATACGATCGTATCCGGAGAGTCACTCAGTTCACGTTTCCGTTAGGTGGGTCATGGGACGACGGATCACTCCTCAGCCGACGCTCCGCAGACGCAGGCTGCCATGACCACCGACGCTTTCGGAGCCGCCGCCCCGCGCTCCCGCAGCCTTTGGCGCCCGAGGTTGCGCGGCACCACCCGCCGCTTCCGCCTGGACACCGAGAGCCTGGCGTTCCGCACCAGCTCTCCCGTCGCCCGGCCAAGCCCAATCGAGCGCACCGCCCCGGCCAAGCTCAAAGCCGCGTTCGACCAAATCGTTGCGGCGGTGGCAATCATCCTGCTGCTCCCGCTGCTGCTTGCCATTGCCATGGCCATCCGGCTCGACAGCCCCGGCCCGACGATTTTCCGTCAGCGCCGCCACGGCTTGGGCAACCGCGAGTTCGTCGTCTTCAAGTTCCGCACCATGACCTGGGCACCCGACGCCGCCGCCACCGACGGCCGCGTGCAGACCCGCCGTGGCGACTGCCGCATCACCCGCATCGGCGACTTCCTGCGCAAGACCAGCCTGGACGAACTGCCGCAGCTCTTCAACGTGCTCAATGGCTCGATGTCGCTGGTCGGCCCCCGCCCGCATCCTGTGGCGATGCGCACCCAGGGCCAACTCTGCGAGGAGATCATCGCGGAGTACGGCCGGCGTCACGGTGTGAAGCCCGGCATCACGGGTTGGGCGCAGGTGAACGGCTATCGCGGCGCCACCGACACGGTCGAGCAACTGCGCCGCCGGGTCGAACACGACCTCTACTACGTCGAGCATAGGAGCTTCCTACTCGACCTGCGCATCCTCGTGCTCACGCCGATCCGCATCGTGTTCGATCGGGACAACGCGTTTTGATCCCGCACCCCACCCTGTCGCGCCGCGCCCTGCTCGCCGGCGCAACCGCCGCCGCCGCCGAACCGGCGCATGCGGCGGACACGCCGCGGCTGAAGGACTTGGCGGCCCATGCCGGCCTGCGCTTCGGCAGCGACAGCGACGTGCCGATCGCCACGGCCCCGCCCGCCTATGTCGAACTGGTGGCGGCGCAATGCGACCTGTTCGCGCCCAATCTCGGCTGGCGCCGCACCGCCGCCGCCCGCGGCGCCACCGACCCGGCGTGGGAAGACCCGAACAGCGCTTTCGCCCGCGCACACGGCATGCGGCTCACCGGCGGCCACCTGCTCTGGTATGAAAACCTGCCCGCCTGGTTCCCGATGGCGACGGCCGCCGACGCCCAAGGCGGGGCCGACCAGCACATCACCGACATGGTCCAGCACTACAATGGCCAGGTGTTCAGTTGGAACGTGGTGAACGAAGAGATCGACGTGGTCGGCGGCGACGAAAACGGCATGCGGCAGTCCCTCCTGGTACGAAAGCTAGGCGCAGACTTCATCGCCCGCGCCTTCCACACCGCCGCCGCCGCCAACCGCGGGGCGCTGCTCACCTACAACGACACCCATTTCGAGATGGACACGCCGTTCGAAGACAATCGCCGCACCGCCCTGCAGCACCTGCTGGACCGGCTGCAGCGCGCCAACGCGCCCATCACGGCGGTCGGGCTGCAGTCGCACATCAAGCTCGACGGCTCCCGCTTCGACCAGACCATCTACCGCCGCTTCCTGCACGACATCGCCGCGCGCAACCTGCACATCCTGATCACCGAGCTGGACGTGTCCGACATTCCGATGGCCGGCACGATCGAGCAGCGCGACGCTGCGGTGGCCGCGATGTACAAGGCCTTCCTCGACGCAGCGCTCGACGAACCTGCCGTGGCGCAACTCGTGGTCTGGGGCTTGTCCGACCGCTACACCTGGCTCACCCCCGCCACCGACCCGAGCTATCGCCGCGCCGACGGCCTGCCCGCCCGCCCTCTCCCGTTCGACGACCAGTTCCGCCCCAAGCCCGCCTGCTTCGCCATCGCCGCGGCTCTGCGCGCGGCGCCTTCCCGCAAATCCGTCTAGGAGAACGCCATGGACATCGCGATCTACGGAATAGGCTATGTCGGCGCGGTGGTCGCGGGCTGCATGGCCGCCGCCGGGCACAGCATCGTGGCGGTCGATATCAACCCGGCGAAGGTGGACACGCTGAACGCCGGCCGCTCGCCGCTCGCCGAACCGGGGCTTGCCGGGCTGATCGCCGAGGGCGTCGCCAGCGGCCGCCTGCGCGCCACCACCAACGCCGCCGACGCCTTCGCCGCCAGCGACGTGATCTTCGTCTGCGTCGGCACCCCGGGGCTGGCCAACAATAGGCTCGACCTAAGCTACATCGTCGGCATCGCCGAGGACCTCGGCCGCCGCATCGCCGGCGCCAATGACGGGCGCCGCCGCACCGTGGTCATCCGCTCCACCGTGCTGCCCGGCACGATGGACCTCGTGGTGCTGCCGTTGCTCGAGCGCATGTCCGGCATGAAGGCGGGCGAGGGCTTCGGCCTCGGCTACATGCCGGAGTTCCTGCGCGAGGGCCAGGGCGTGGACGATTTCAACCGCCCCGCCACAGTGGTGCTGGGCAGCAGCGACGACGCCACGCTCGCCATCCTGCGCGAGCTGAACGAAGGCAACGGCGGCGCCGTGTTCCCCTGCGACTTCCGCACCGCCGAAGCGATCAAGTTCACCAACAACGCCTTCCACGCACTGAAAATCGCGTTCGCCAACGAAGTCGGCGCCATCTGCAAGCAGTCCGGGATCGACGGGCGCAAGGTGATGGACATCCTGTGTTCGGACACCAAGCTCAACATCTCCAAAGCCTATATGCGGCCCGGCTTCGCGTTCGGCGGCTCCTGCCTGCCCAAGGACGTGAAAGCTCTCTGCGCCCATGCGCAAAGCCTGAACGTCAAGACCGACGTGCTGCAAGCCCTGCTGCCCTCCAACGAAGCGCATGTCGCCCGCGCGGTGGACAAGGTTTCCGCGTTCGGCAGCCGCCGGGTCGCACTCTTAGGCCTAACCTTCAAGCCCGGCACCGACGACCTGCGCGACAGCGCGCTGGTGGAACTCGCCGAACGTCTGATCGGCAAGGGTTTCGAGCTGCGCATCTACGACCCCAACTTCGCCTATGACGACATCATGGGGCGCAACCGCCAATTCATCCAGACCGCCCTGCCGCATGTCGGCAGCCTGCTGGTGGACTCGCTCGACGAGGCGCTCGACCATGGCGAAACGCTCGTGGTGGGCCACAACAGCAGCGCGTTCGGCGGCCTGGCCAAGCGCACCCGCCCCAACCATCGCGTGCTGGACCTCGCATCCGGCGCCACCGCGCTGGCCGGCAGCCCGCACTACGAGGGCATCTGCTGGTGACATCATCATAAAAGGGCCCGCCCCATCATGGACGTGAGCATCGCCCCCTACCGGGCCGCAACCGACCGGCCAGAGCTCGGCTCGCTGCTGGCGATCGTCTCCATGATGATCGACGACCAGCGCGCCGTGGTGCTGCACGTCACCTCCGCGCAACATGGCGAGGGCGCCACCACGGTTGCGCGCGAACTCGCCGCCGCCGCCGCGCGCGCCCCCTGGTGCCGCGTAGCGCTGATCGACGGCTGCCCGCCCGATCCCGGCTTGCCCATGCCCACGCCGTTGCTCGAGGCGGTCGAGCGCACGGAGGAACCGGTGCTGCGCCGCGGCCGCATCAACGCGGCGGACGTGGCGCTCGGCTCGCTCGCGGGCGCCAGCCGGGCCGCGCCACGAGTCGAAAACGTGCGCAAGCTGTATGGCTGGCTGCGTTCCGAATACACCCTCACCATCGTCGACTGCCCCCCCGTGCTGGAGGCGCGCGACACCGCCGTGTTCGCCTCCGTCGCGGACGGCACCCTGCTGGTGGTGCAGGCCGAACGCACCAAGCTGTCGGACGTCCGTCGCGCCCGCGAAGTGCTCGACCAGGTGGGCGCGATCACCATGGGTGCCGTGCTGAACAAGCGGCAGCGCCAAATCCCCAAACTGCTGCAGAGGATGCTATGATGGCCCACGCCAGCGCCGTCGGCGAGGCCCCGCTGCTGCCGCGGCTCGGCCTGACACCCGGGATGGGGCTGGCCGAAATGCTGGCCATCGGGCTTTGCCACAAGCGCCGCATTCTCGCCGCCCTGCTGGCGCCGCCCTTGCTCGCGCTGGCCCTGCTGCTGATCCTGCCGCCGAAATACCAGGCGCAGAGCGACCTGCTGGTGAAGACCGGCCACGAATATCTCGCCAACGACGGCAATGGCAGCGCGCTCACCGCGCCCACCTCCACCAAGCAGGAAGGCATCAACTCCGAAATCGAGCTGCTCACCAGCCGCCCCGTGATCAAGGCCGCCATCAAGACGATCGGGCTGGCCGAACTCTATCCGGGCCTGCTGCGCAACCCGCCCTGGTTCGGCACCATCGACGACGCCGCCATCGACAAGTTCACCAAGGACCTCACCGTCGAGCCGGTCAAGCTCTCCAACGTCATCAGCGTGAGCTTCGCCGGCAGCAGCCCGGCAAAGGCGCAACACATTCTCGACGTGCTGATCAAAACCTATATCGACGTCCACGCGCAGGTGTTCGCCGGCAGCCGCTCGGGCAGCTACGGCGACGCGGTGAACCAAAGCATCGCCGAGATCGCCCGCCTCGAGGCCGACCGCACGCGCATCAAGCTCGACAACCGCATCTACGACATCAACGCGCAACGCTCCGCACTGATCAGCCAGCGCGTGACCGCACAGGCGCATCTGCAAGCCGTGGTGGACACCGCCGCCACCATGCGCGCCCGCCTGCAATCCTTCGCCGAGAACCGCGGCCTCGCCGCACGCACCAGCCGCACCACCAGCAGCGTGCCCAGCGACGAGACGGTGCACGCGCAACAAACGCTGGTGGATTTGCGCGCCGCCGAAGCCAAGATGGCGGCCCATTTCGGCTCCGGCTACCCCGAGCTGCAAAGCGTGCGCGAGCAGATCGCCACCCTGGAACACCGCACCAGCACGCTGCACGACCGCGTCAACGTCACCACCGGGCCGTCCTCCGTGGTGCAGCAGATCGACAGCGAAATGGTGATGGACCGCGCCCAGTTGGCCCCGCTCGAGGCCGAGCAGACGCGCTATGAGACTACCATCGCCGCACTCGACAGCGAGCTGCAGCGCTTGGAGTCGGCAGACCTGCAGCTTCGCACCCTGGCCACCCGCATCGACACGTTGAACGACACGCTGCGCCTCACCCAAACCCGCTTCGGCGAGGCGCGCATGCAGGAACTGATGGACTTGGCGCACCAGGTGAGCGTCGTGCAAGTGGCGCCCGCGCAATCGCCGGACTCCCCGGCCAAGCCGAAGCAACTGCTGTTCATCGCCGCCGGCATCCTGCTCGGCCTGCTCGCCGGCGGCGGCGTGCTGGTGATGGCCATCGTCACCAGCAACACGGTGGTGACCGAAGACGGCGCGGAGCGGTTGCTCGGCATGCCCGTGCTGCTCGCGCTGCCGTTGATGCAGTCGCTGCACGCCCCCATCACGCTGCCGATAGAATGAACGCGCGCTGGTATCTGCGCCGGCTCAGCCGCATGTCGCCCAGCGAGGTGTATGCCCGCGCCGCCGATGCCGGGCGCCAGCGGCTGTGGTCCCGCCGCGCCGCCCGGCCCCTGCCCTTGCCGCCGCTTGCCGCCGGGCTGCGCAAACCCGCCCCTGGGCTCGCCCGTTCGCAGGCGCCGAACGGCCCGGCGGCCGACGCCGTGATTGCCGCCGCCGACAAGCTGCTCGCCGGCGAATGGCCGCTGTTCCACCTCAAGCTCACCAACCTCGCCGAGGAGCCCGACTGGTTCCGCGACCCGCTCACCGGTCGCCTGGCGCCGCGCACCGGCGTCGGCTTCTTCGTGCCCTATCGCGACGAGGCCGCGGTCGGCAACATCAAGTTCGTCTGGGAGCTGTCGCGCCACCAGGCCACCACCCTGCTCGCCTGCGCCTGGTGGCTCACCGGAAACGACGCCTATGCCGAACGCGCCGCGCAACACCTACGCTCCTGGTGGCGCGACAACCCGTTCCTCACCGGCGTGCACTGGGCCAGCGGCATCGAATTGGGCCTGCGCCTGCTATCCTGGACCTGGATCAGCGCCTTGCTCGCCGAGTGGCCCGGCGCCCCCGCTTTGTTCGAGCAGAACGACGCCTTCGTCGCCCAGCTCCACGCCCATCAGCGAACCCTCGCCGCCTTCCAGAGCCACGGCTCCTCCGCCAACAACCACCTGATCGCCGAACTCGCCGGTCTGGCCGCCGCCGCCACCGCCTTCCCATGGTTCCGCGAGTCCGCCGGCTGGGCCGCGCAAGCCCGCCGCGGCCTGGTGCGCGCCGCCACCGCCCAAACCCATCCGGACGGCTGGAACCGCGAGCAGGCCAGCGACTACCACCTGTTCGTGTTCGAAATGCTGCTCGCCGCCGCCCTGCCCGCGCGCCTGGCCAGCCAGCCCTTCCCCGCCGAACTCGACGACACGCTCCGCCGCATGGCCGACGCGCTGGCCGCCACCCTCGACAGCGCCGGCCACCCGCCCCGGTTCGGCGACGGCGACGACGGTCGCGGCGTGCTGGTCGACGCACCCGGCGCGTCTCCGGCCGCCGGCGTGCTCGACGCGGCCCGCGCGCTCTACGGCGCCGCCGCCTGGTGGCCCGCGCCCGGCAGCAGCGTGCTGGGCCACATCGCCGCCCTCACCGCGCAACCTGCGCCCGTCCGCGCGGCCGCCCGCCCCAGCCTGTTCCCCGACACCGGCCTCGCCCTCCTGCGCTGTGGCGATGGCGCCGGCGAAATCTGGTTGCGCTGCGACAGCGGCCCGCACGGCTACCTCTCCATCGCCGCCCACGGCCACGCCGACGCGCTCTCGGTGGAGCTGCGCTGCGGCGGCGTGGAAGTGCTCGCCGACCCCGGCACCTACTGCTATCACGGCGAACCCGAATGGCGCGCGCTGTTCCGCGGCACGCCGGGGCACTCCACCCTCACCATCGACGGCCAGGACCAGGGCGAAACCGGCGGCCCCTTCCTCTGGCTGAGTTCGCCCCGCTCCACCCTGCGCTGGTTCGACGCCGCGGACGGCGTGCAAACCTGGCAAGCCAGCCACGACGGCTACCGCCGCCTGCCCGACCCGGTGACGCATCACCGCCGGGTCGTTTTGGACGAACCCAGCCGCACCGTCGCCATCACCGATTGGGTCGACGCCGAGCAGCCGCACGACGCGCTGCTCGCCTACCAGCTCCATCCGGACGTCGCCGTCGCGCTGCAGGGCACGCAAGCCGTGTTGCGCTGGCCCGGCGGCGAGGCGCGCGTTTCGCTGCCTCCGTCGCTGCAATGGACGGTTTGTCGCGGCGAAACCGCGCCCCCGTTCGGCTGGTATTCGCGCGGCTTCGGCCATCGCGTGCCTGCTTGCGTGCTGGTCGGGCGCGGCCCGCTCGCCCCCGGCTTCCGCCTGCAAACCCGTTTCGCCATCGCCCGTGCGGACGCCTGAGCGCGCCATGCCGCGCCGCGTGCTGATCGTGGTGGAAAACCTGCCGGTGCCGTTCGACCGCCGGGTCTGGCTCGAGGCGACCACGCTCGCCCGCCATGGCGCCCAGGTGAGCGTGATCTGCCCCAAGGCGAAAGGCTTCACCAAGTCGCACGAGGTGCTCGAGGACGTGGCGATCTACCGCTACCCCCTGCCGTTCGACCCGGCGGGCGCGCTCGGGTTTGCCGCCGAGTTCGCCTGGTGCTTCGCCGCCACGGCGCTGCTCAGCCTTAGGATTGCCCTATTCGGCCACGGTTTCGACGTGCTGCACGCCTGCAACCCGCCCGACACGTTCTGGCTGCTCGGCCGCTTCTGGCAGCTCCTCGGCCGCCGCTTCATCTTCGACCATCACGACCTCGCCCCCGAAATGTTCGCCGCCAAGTTCGGCCGCGACACCGGGCTGCTGCACCGCGCCCTGCTCTGGCTCGAGCGCCGCAGCATGCGCACCGCCGATGTGGTGATCACCACCAACGACAGCCACAAGCGCGTCGCCATGCAGCGCGGCGGTCGCGACCCGGCGGACGTGTTCGTGGTCCGCTCCGGCCCCGACCTCGCCCGCTTCCAACGCCACGAGCCGGACGAAACCTATCGCGCCGGCAAGCCCCATTTGCTGGTCTATCTCGGCGAAATCTGCAAGCAGGACGGGGTGGACCACATGGTTCGCGCGGTGAAACTGCTGAGCGCGCGCCGGAACGACTTTGCCGTGCTGTTCGTCGGCGGCGGCCCGCACCAGCCCGTCATCCGCGCCTATGCCGAGGAGCACGGCATTAGCGACATCGCCCGCTTCACCGGCCGGGTGAGCGATGACGAGCTGTGCCGCATCCTCTCCTCCGCCACCTTGGGCATCGACCCCGACCCGAAGACGCCATGGTCCGACCAGAGCACGATGAACAAGGTCATCGAGTATATGTTCTTCGGCCTCCCCGTGGTCGCGTTCGACCTGCACGAGACCCGCGTCTCCGCTGGCGCGGCGGGCCGTTATGCCGAGCCTAATTCCGACGCTGCCTTGGCCGCCGAGATCGACGCCTTGCTGGACGACCCGGTGCTTCGCGCCACGATGAGCGAATTCGGCTGCCGCCGCGTGCAAGAGGCGTTGGCCTGGGACCACTCCGTCGCCCCTTTGCTGGCCGCCTACGACCAGGCGCTCGCCCCACACCGCGCCCCCATCCAAACCCTCGCCCATTAGCGTAGGATGGGTGAGCAAAGCGCGACCCATCACCCCCGCCAACCTTTCAAAACGGCCCTCGTAAACTCCAGACCCGTTGGCAAGCAAACCCGGCCTACAACCTACCCCTGATCCGAACTGCCGCCCCGGTAGCGCGCCGTCGCCAGCTCCCTCGCACTGGCCACAAACGAAAAGCCTCCCACGAAATACACCGCACATAACAACAGGTCGCGCTTGGCCGTGGAGGCTGCGCCAATGTCCACGCCAAGCTCCCTGGCCAGGCCCAACAAACCCTGCAGCAGCCCATCGCACATGAAAACGAGCCCGATCAGCCGCACCCCCACGCCAACTGCCTCCCTCGAACTCATAGGCCCCGCCAGATCAGCGAGCACCACGCTCGCTCATCCAACGCCGCCAGCCTATGAAACAAGTGGTTGACCCTCAGCCCCAGGCCCGCTCAGCCCTCCTGCTGCCGCATGGCCTCAATGTCTGCAAGCAGCCCCGGGCCAGCCGGCTGCCAACCCAACCGCTCCCGCGTGAGCGCGCTCGAGGCGGACATGTCCTCGCCCACGAACGCCATCAGCCAGCCGAAATGCCGCGTCGCCGCCTCCCGCTCCATCGCCGCCATCGGCACTCCCAGGGTGCGCCCGACAGCCTCGGCAATGTCGCGGAACGGAATCGCCGCTTCGGCCGTGGCGTGATACCGCGCCCCCGCCTCCCCCCGCTCCAGCGCCAGCCGGAACAGGCGCGCCGTGTCCGAAACGTGCGCGGCCGACCAGCAGTTCAGGCCCTCGCCGACATAGGCCGAGACACCTCTCTCGCGGGCAAGCTTGATCACCTCCGTCACCAGCCCTTGCTTCACCGTGTCGTGGATCTGCGAAAGCCGCACCACCGACACGTTCACGCCGCGATCCGACAAGGCGCGCCCGGCCAGTTCCGAGGCAACGCGCGGGTTCGGGTGTTCGGGATTGAACTGGTCCTCCACCGCCGGCGCTCCCCGCCTGAGCGCACCCATCGCCGTGCCGGACGTGATCACCAGCGGCCGCCCGGAACCCTGCAGCGCCGAACCCAGCGCCTCGATGGCGCGCCTATCCTTCTGGCAGTTCTCCACGAAATTTGCGAAATTATGGTCGAAAGCGGTATGGATCACGCCATCGCTGGCATCAGCGCCGCGGCGCAGGCTTGCCACGTCCACGATGTCGCCACGATGCACCTGCGCGCCCGCTGCGGCGAGCGCCCGCGCGCCTGCGTCCGAGCGTGTCAGGCCAACGACCTGGTGGCCCCGGATCAACTCGGCAACAATGCTGGACCCGATGAAGCCGGTCGCGCCAGTGAGGAATACCCGCATGCAATGTCTCCGGTCTTGCTCGGCCGGCAATGTCGCCTTAGTCCTCAGCGCATAAAAGAGGTGACGTTATCCTACTATGGCGACTACCACGACAGGCAAAACCCGGAACCCATTGGGAGCCTACCTGAGGGACCGCCGGAGCCGGCTTGATCCGTTGGCGCTGGGCTTTTCCGGCCAGCGGCGGCGAACCAGCGGGCTGCGGCGCGAAGAAGTCGCCCAGCGCGCCAACATCAGCCCGGCTTGGTACACCTGGCTCGAACAGGGACGTGGCGGCGCACCATCACCGGATGTGCTCAACCGCATTGCCACCAGCCTGCTGCTGACCGAAGCCGAGCGCGAACATCTCTTCATGCTTGGGCTCGGGCATCCGCCAGAGGCACGCTACAAAGCCGCTGCAGGTGTCACGCCGCGCTTGCAACGGCTGCTCGATGCGCTGGACGTCAGCCCCGCCATCATCAAGACCGCAACCTGGGACGTCGTGGCCTGGAACCGCGCTGCAGCGCTCGTGCTGACCGACTACGGCAAGCTGCCTCCGCACGGCCGCAACATTCTCCGCCTCGTGTTCGGCGATCCGCACATCCGCGCCGCGCAGGACGATTGGCAGAGCATGGCCCGCTTCGTGGTCGCAGCGTTCCGGACCGATGCGGCTCGCGCCGGAGCCGTGTCCGAAATCGGCGAGTTGGTCGACGAACTCTGCGCTGTCAGCCCCGAGTTTGCCGCCTTGTGGCACGAGCATGACGTTCGCGTCCACGGCGAAGGAACCAAGCGCCTGCGACACGCTCGCTTGGGATCAATCGAGCTGGAATACTCCAGTTTCGCTGTGGATGGCCGGCCCGAGTTGGGCATGATCGTTTATCACCCGGTCAATCCCGCAGACGCCGACCGGATCCGCTCGCTCCTGCAAACGGCGGCAGATTAGGCCTTGTCGACCGTGCCTGCGCGATACGCGGCGTCTGCCAACGCCGGTGCCGTGGGCCGCCGCCGGCGGGCTAACTCCAGCCCCCGATACGCCGCGCCCAACGCCGGCAGCGCTGCCGCCGCCGTGTAGCGCTGCTCCACCGTCGCCCGCGCCCGCTGCCCCAACTCGTCTCGACGCGACGGTGAATACGCCAGCCGCTCCACCGCATCCGCCAGCGACCCGGCGTCTCCCACCGGCACCACCACCACGCCGCCGCCTTCCGCCATTTCCGGCACGGCGCCCACCGGCGTCGCCACGCAGGCCATTCCGGCCGCCATCGCCTCCACCAGCGAGTTCGGAAACCCCTCGCCATGCGACGGCAGCAGGAACACGTCGCTGCGCGCCATCGCCGCCAGCACCGCCGCGTGGTCCGCCGGGCCCTCGCAAGTCACCCCCGACAAACCCAGCGCCGCCACCCGCGCCGTCAGCGACGGCGGCGCCGCAATGATGTGCAGCCGCGCCGAGCAGCCCCGCGCCTGCAGCATCTGCGCCGCCGCAACCACCTCCTCCACGCCTTTGCGCCGCGCCTCCAGCCCGGCGATGAACAGGCATTGCGGCGCCTGCCCCGCCGCCCGCGCGCCCACCTCCGGCAAGCTGCGAGACCAGTTCGGCAGCAGCACGATCTCCCCCGTCCGCCCCGCCTCGCGGATCACGTCCCGCGCGAACGCCGACTGCGCGATCACCGTGTCCGGCAGCCGCAGCACCGCCGCGATCAGACGGCGCTCGAGCGGCGAGGCGGCGGCGTGGAACAGGTCGAACGCTCCGCCAATACGGAACAGCACCGGGCGGCGCAGCAGCTTGGCCATCGCCGCGTACAGCCCCGCCTCCCAAAACACCTGGTAGTCGCAGGCCTGGATCTGCACGAGCTGCACCCGCTGCCGCAGCACCGCCACCGGGAACGATGCCAGGTGCCACAGCGTCACCAACGCGCCGGTTGCCATCCGCCGCACGCCGCCCCGCAGCATGGCACGGTAGCCCCAATTGTCGGTCACGTTGCGCTTCGGCGGGCGCGACGTGGTGAACGGGATGAACCGCGCCTGCTCGGCCAGCGGCGAGGCCATCAGGTTGAGCATGAACGTCGTGACCCCGCCTTTGGTGGGCGGCATCGGTCCGACCAGCAGGACTCGCGTGCGCTCCATTGCGGCCTACCGCCGCCGGGCCGCGACGATGATCATGTTGCTGGCGAGGCGCAGCGGCAACACGCGCGCCAGAAGCCGGTTGATCCGGTCGGCACAGGCGAAATGGGCGCCCTCGAGAAAGTCGAACCCGGCCTCGTCCAGTTCCTGGCGCACTTGCTCGATGCTGCGGAACTGCTTGAGCAGCCCGAAATAGGCCGGCCGCCCGGTGAGGCGATGCACGATGCGCACCAGCTTGCGGCTGATCGACTCACGGTTGGAGACGGAGAACACCAGCGTGCCGCCGGGGCACAACAGGTCCCGAATGGAGGCGAACGCCGCGGGGAGCGAGTCGAGATATTCCAGCGCGCTCGACGAGATCACCGAATTGGCCCGGCGCCAGTCCCTGGCGTTTGCAATCGGCAGGCGATGCTGCTCGAAGCGGACGTTGTCCAGCCGCTGCTCGGCGGCACTTTGCCGGGCGATCTCCAGCATTCCGGCCGCTCCGTCCACGCCCACCACCTCGGTGCCGCGGCGCGCCAGCTCGCAGGCCAGGATGCCGCTGCCGCATCCGAGGTCGTAGGCCAGTCCGGAGGTGGCGACATGCCGTGTGACGAAGCCGCGCCAAACCCGCACCCGTTCGAGCCGATTGGCGTCGGCGCGATAGCTGGCGTGGAAGCTTGGAGCGGCTTGCGAGTAGTAAGAGATCGCGTCGGCCGGTGCTGTGGGCATGAAAGCGGCGCTCCAACGGCAAGGGGAATACTATCGCATGTAGACCTATCCTCGCCGGATTCCGAACGCAAACGCCAATTCAGCTCGCACCAACCAACGGCATCCCGTTAACGCATTTTTAAGCCTTCGCCGATAACCTTGCAGCAGTAGAGGCGGTTGTGGGGGCACCATCATGTCGGCATTCGTGCATCATTCAGCCGCGGCGACGCGTGCGGACACTGTGCCCGATCCGGAATGGCCGGCCTGCGAGCAAGCTGTGCTGCCGGGCGATGGCTCGATGCGCTGGCTCGGCCTGCTGCTGCTCGGCGGCACCAGCCTGATCACGCTGCGAGCCATCTACTGGGTCGGGGACGCCATCCTCGCCCACCTCTAGGCTCGCTGCCTTAACCAAGCGATAAACGCCGCTTTCACAATACATTAGTATTCCGCAAGAGCGCCCGACCCGGTATAGCCACCCGGCACTGCAACAGGGGCCGGCTCGTGGCGGATACAGGCAGCAGACGCAGCTTTAGCGCCTGGGTGGATGCGTTCCGCTGGCTCGCCGCCCTCTCCGTGCTCGTCACCCATACCGGCATCCGCATGCTCCCGCCGGTGCAGGCGATGCCGGGCCGCTCCTGGCCGCACATGGCCTACGCTTTTGCCGCCGGGTTCGACCACCAGGCCGTGATGGTGTTCTTCGTGCTGAGCGGCTTGCTGGTGGGCGGCTCCGTCGCCCGCGAGGTGACCGAGACCGGAACCATCGCGCTCGGCCGCTACCTGCTGAAGCGCGCCGTCCGCCTCGGCATCGTGCTCTGGCCCGCCCTTGCCCTCGCCGCGGCGGCCGATTGGCTGGCCATCCGCGGCGGCGCCATCGCCATGGGCGTGCTCCCGCCCGACATCGCGGACAGCCTGTCCTTGCCCGTGCTGGCCTGCAACATGGTGCTGCTGCAAACCGCCGCCTGCGTGCAGTTCGGCGGCGTCGGGGCGCTCTGGTCGCTGTTCAACGAGGGTTGGTACTACCTCGTCTTCCCCGCCGTGGCGCTCGCCTTGTTCGCTCCCTGGCCGCGCCACCAGCGGCTGGCGCTCGGCGCCTTGGCCGCGGCGGTGCTCGCCGGGCTGACGGCCGCCCAATTCACCGGCTCCCCGATCGGGCCCTACATGCTGGTCTGGGGCGTCGGCGCCGCCGTGGCCACCATGCCGCGCCCGCTGCTGCGCCGCCCCAGCCATGCGGCCCTGCTGTTCGCGCTGCTGCTGCTCGCCATTCGGCTGTTCGTCCGCCGCAGCTTCGCCACCAACCACCCCTTCCTCTCCGCCGAGTTCGACTTCCTGCTCGCCCTTGGCTTCGGCAACCTGCTGCTGACCTTGCGCTTCTGCCCCCGCTTGCCCGCGCCGCCCTGGCCCGCGCTGCAGCGCGCCCTCGCCGGTTTCTCGTTCTCGCTCTACTGCACCCACATCCCCATCCTGGTGCTGTGCATCACCGGGCTGATGCGCTGGGCCGGACTGGGCTGGCAGATGCAGGGCCGTGGCACCGCCCCCTGGCTCGCCATCGCCGCCAGCCTCGCCGCCTGCTTAGGCTTCGCCTACCTGTTCTCCCGGCTCACCGAAGCGCACACCGAAGCGCTGCGGCAACGTCTGTCGGCGCGCGCCTGGTCCTGGCGCCCGCAATGATACGCACCGCGGACCGGCTCGAGCGCGCCTACGCCTATATCGGCATCGTCTATTACGAACAGGGCATCATCCAGGCCCTGCGCACCGCCCAGGGCGAGGACCGTTTGCGGCCCGGCGGCTCGGACGCGGTCAGCACCGTCACCCAGTTGCTCATCCTCCTCGTGCTGATCGCCATCCTCGCCGCGCGCTGGCGCAGCTACGCGCCCTTGCTCCGCCACGCATTGCCCTATGTCGCCATCGTCGGGCTCTCGCTCGCCTCGACGCTCTGGTCCGACAACCCGCTGCCCACCCTCCGCCGCGGCGTGTCGCTGCTCACCTGCGTCAGCTTCGGCGCCTATCTCGCCCAAACCTTCCAGTTGCGCGGCGCCATCGCCATGGCCGGGCGCTGCACCGTGTTCCTTGGCCTGCTCTCGGTGGCCGTGTTCATCGCCGTGCCCAGGATCGGCCGCGAAACCGCCTTCGGCTACGAGCGCGCCATGCGTGGCGTGTTCTCGCAAAAGAACCCGATGGCCGAGTGCATGCTGCTTGGGCTCACCTGCTACGCCTTCCGTCTGCTCGACGAAGGCCTGCGCCGGTCGCATTTCGCCTGCATCGCCGTGCTGTTGCTCTGCATCGCGCTGGCCCGGTCCGCCACCTCGCTGGGTGTCGCCATGCTGGTGCTGTTCGCCACGCTGTTCCTCGCCCTGCGCAGGCGGCCGCGGCTGCGCCTGGTGATGGCGTTCGGGGCGGGATGGGTCGTGCTCGCCGCCGTCACCATGATGCTGGTCGCGCCCGATCTGATGTTCGATCTCGCCGGCCGGGACGCTTCGCTCACCGGCCGTGGCCCGCTCTGGCACGAGGTGTTGCGCGTCATCGCCGAGCGCCCGCTGTTCGGCCACGGCTATGCCGGGTTCTGGAACGAAGACTCGCGCCAGGTGCAATACCTCTGGCTGCTGATCGGCTGGCAAGCGCCTGATTCGCACAACGGCTACCTGGACGTCACGGTGCAACTCGGCTTGGTCGGCCTGGCGCTCTACTTGTTCCTTTGGGGGCGCGTCGCCTCCCGCGCACTGGCCGCCTATCGCCTCGGCGGCGTGCGCGAAAGCCGCTGGATCCTGCTGTTCATGCTGGTCAACTACGTGCTGAACCTGGACGAAGGCCCCATGCCGTTCCCCGACGAGTTCACTATGCTCATGCCCGGCGCCTTGCTCACCCTTGGGGTGTGGCACGAGGCGGTGCAAGGCCAGATGGCCGCCCTCGCCCGGCGCCCCATCCCGCGCATCCAGTTCGCCCGCAAGCAGCCGGCGGCATCATGACCAGCCCGCTCGTCACCGTCGTCATCCCCACCACGCGGCGGCCCGGCCTCGTGCTGCGCGCCCTGGCCAGCGTGCTCGCCCAAACCCATGCCGCGCTCGACGTGGCGGTGGTGGTCGACGGCCCCAATCCTGAGACCCTGGCCGCCCTCGCCAGCGTGCCCGACCCCCGCCTGCGCGTGCTGCAAACACCGGAAGCCCGGGGCGCCGGCGCCGCGCGCAACGCCGCCGCCGCCACCGCGCGGGGCAAGTGGATCGCCTTCCTCGACGACGACGACGCCTGGCTGCCCGACAAGCTCGAGCGCCAACTGGCCGCGGCCGCAGGGCGCGAGGTGCTGGTCTCCTGCCGCTCCCGCGTGCACACCGCCCGCGGCACCGAGGTATGGCCGCGCACGCTCTATCGCGGCCAGATGCCGATCGACGAGTACCTGTTCGACCGCCGCACCCTGTTCCGCGGCGACGCGCATGTCGGCACGTCCTCGTTCCTGCTGCCCACCGCGCTGTTCGCCCGCACCCAGTTCAGCACCGACCGCCAGAACGAGGACACCACCTTGCTGCTGCGCGTCACCAAAGCCGCGGGTGCGGCCATCGTGATGGCGCCGGAGACGCTGGTGGTGCTCTACAAGGAGGACGGCCGCGAGTCGCTCGGCAGCCGGTTCGACTGGCGCGAGATGCTCGGCTGGGCCGACCGCAACCGCCCACATTTGACCCGGCGTGCCTATAGCGGCTTCTGCCTGATCTATCTCGGCTCGCAAGCCGCCCGCCGCGCCGACTATCCCGCCTTCGCCATCTTGTTAGGACGCGCCTTCACGCATGGCGCCCCCACCCTGCGCCAGCTCCTGCCGTTCCTCGCCTTCTGGCTGCTGCCGTTTGGCCTGCGCCAGAGCTTGCGCGCCCGGTTCGCGTCGCGGCCGCGCGCGCAGGCCGCGTGCTGATCCGCCACAGCGCGGTCTATGTCGCGGCCAAGCTGGTGCCGGGCCTGGTCGGCATGGCCTCCACCGCGCTGCTCACCCGCCTGCTGACCCCGACCTCGTACGGCGACTATGGCCTGGCGCTGGTGGTGATGACGTTCGGTTCCGCCGCCGCGTTCGACTGGTTAGGCTTGGCCTATCTCCGCCTCGGCGGCGCCCATGCCGACGAAGCCCGTGCCGACGAAGCCCGCGCCGCGGCCACCACGCTGGCGGTGTTCGCCGGCCTGGTGGCGCTCACGGCGCTGGCGGCCGGGATCGCCTGGGCCGCGGGCTGCTTCGCCGGGCCAGCAGCGGCCGCGATCGGCGCCGGGCTGGTGCTGATGTGGTGCTACGCCGGGTTCGAACTGGCCGCCCGCTTCCACGTCGCCCGCTCCCGCCCCACCCGCTACCTGGTGATGAACCTGGGCCGCGCTATCCTGTCCGCCGCAGCCGCCACCGCCGCGGCGTGGTGGACGCGGGACCCGCTGGCCGCCGCCCTTGGTCTGGCCGTGGGCACGCTGGGCGGCGCCGCGCTGGGCGGCTGGCCCTGCCGCGCCGGCACGGTCGACTGGCGGCTCGCCCGCGCGATGCTCGGCTTCGGGCTGCCGCTCGCCGCCAGCCTGGCGCTCGCCGCCGTGGCGACCAGCGGCGCGCGCTCGCTCATCGAGGTCCTGGCCTCCGCCGAGCAGCTCGGCTGGTACACCGCCGGCTTCCTGGTGGTGCAGAACACCTTGGCCGTGGTCGCCGCGGGGATCGCCTCGGCCGGGTATTCCCTGGTGGTGCGCGCCGTCGAGCGCGGCGACGCCGTGGGGGCCGAGCGCCAGCTCCGCGCCAATGGCAGCCTGCTGCTGGTGGTGCTGTCGCCCATGGCGGTCGGCATGGCGCTGACGGCGCCAGGGCTGGCCGCGCTGCTGGTGGGCGCCGCCTATGTGCCGGCCGTGGCGGCGCTCACCCCCTGGCTCGCGGCGGCAGGCTTCTTCGCCGGGATGCGCGGCCAATTCCTCGACCACGCCTTCCAACTCGGCAAGCGCCCGGGGCTGCAACTGGGCGTCACCGCCACGGCCGCCGCGGTCTCGGTCGGGCTGACGCTGGCGCTGGTGCCGCATTGGGGCGCGTGGGGAGCCGCGGTGGCGCAATGCGTCGCCATGGCGGCCTCCTGCGCGCACGCGCTGGCGATCGGCCGCCGCGCCTGGCCCATCCCGCTGCCCCAGGCGGCCGCGCTCCGGGTGGCGGCAGCCTGCGCCACGATGGCGGTGGCCGTGCGCCTGGCGCCGGGCGGCTTGGCCGGACAGGTCGCCGCCGGTGCCGCGAGCTACGGGTTGGCGCTCATGCTGCTCGGCGGCGCGGCCGTCTTGCGCCCGCAATGGGCCGTCACGCCCGCACCAGAGGCATAAGCGACAGCACCAGCAACGCCGCCATCCCGACATTGAACGCCCGCACCCGCCACGGATGCCGCAGCAACGGGCGCAATACGGTGCCGCCGCCGGCCCACACCGAGGTGCAGGGCGCGCTGACCGCCAGCAACACGAGCGCCAGCGCCGCCAAGTCCGGTCCAAACGCGTGATGCACCGGCAGATACACCGTGACCGCGCCCACGACGATGATCCAGGCCTTCGGATTGACCCACTGGAACGCCGCCGCCTGCCATAGCGTCAGCGGCCGCCCCCCTGCTCTCCCGGGTTGGACGCTGCCCGCCCGCGCGATCTTCCACGCCAGCCAGAGCAGATACAGCGCCCCGGCGTAGCGCAGCACCAGGTAGAGCTGCGGCAACGCCGTGAACAGCGCCCCCAAGCCGATCGCCACCAGCACGAACATGGCGACGAAGCCCAGGTTGATCCCGGCGATATGCGGCACGGTGCGGCGAAACCCGTAATTCGCCCCAGACGCCAGCAGCATGGTGTTGTTCGGGCCCGGCGTGATCGAACTCGAGAAGGCAAAGCCGGTGAACGCCAGCAGCAGATCGCCAGTCACGGCAGGCTTGGCCCAGGCAGCGCCGCCCAGTCGCCCTGGCTGCCCGCCAGCCAGCCACGCACGCCCGCCGGGTCGCCGAACACGTCCGGCACGAACAACCCGGCGCCGCCAAGCTGCCGCGCCACCGCCATCCCGTCCTCGTCCGTCACGTCGTCGCCGATGAAGATCGGCAGCCGCCCGGCGAATCCCGGCAGCGCCATGATTTTAGCCACCGCGACGCCCTTGTCTGCGCCGCGCGGCCGGATTTCCCAGGCCATATGCGCCGCCACCAGCAGGAACGCGTCGGGCTGCGTCTGCACCAGCTCGGCCAGCGCCGCCTGCACCGTCGCCCCGGCGCTCGGCGCCAACCGGTAATGCACCACGAAGCCCCGCGCCTTGCGCTCCAGCAAACTGCCGGGATGCGCCGCCACCAGCGCCTCCGCCGTCGCGACCCAGTCGGCGGGCGCCGCCGGCAGGTCGGGCCGCACCACCGCCGCATCGGGAGCTGGCCGCAACGCCCCGCCATGCTCGCCCGCCACCACCGGCACCACGCCGGGCAACAACGCGTCGATCTGCTCCACGGGGCGCCCGGTGATCACCGCCAGCGCGCCGCCCAGCGCGTCCCGCAACCGCGCCAGCGTTTCCGGCAACTCGGGCGGCACCACCACGGCCTGCGGCGTCAGCGCCAGCTCCAGCAGCGTGCCGTCCAGGTCCAGCAGCAGCGCCGAGCGCGCGAACGGAGGCAAAGTGTCCCTCAATGGCAGGCCACCAGGTGGATGTCGTAGATCGGATGCTCGAACATCGAGAGCGCCGGTTCATTGCTGAACAGCCAGCCATGGAACCCGGGGGCGCCGGGCCGGCTGTCCTGGATGTCCAGGAACGCCGCCGAATCCGGCGCCATGGTCGGCGGCCGCACCACGCAGGCCCGCAGCGCGATCGACAGCGAGGCGTTGTCCGCCGCCTGGCCCACCCGCAGCGTGATGTTGCTGGAATGCGCGCTCACCTTGTCCAGGATCTGCAGCTCCGCCGTGCCGCGCGGCAGCCATTGGTCAGGCGTTTGCCCAACGGCCGCGCCGGAGAGCAGCGCCAACGTCAGGCCCAGCGCGACGCCCCGCCTCACCCCCGCTTCGGGCTCCGCAGCCCGTCCACCATCCCGCGCAGGATGCCGCGCATCGCCGCCTCGTCGACCCCGATCAGGACGGCATCCTCGAACGCGTCCTGCATGATCTCGGCCAGTTCCGCGTGGTTCTCGGCCAGCGTGCGCAGCTTCTCGCGGCAGCTCACCGGCGCTCCGTCCACGCCGGGCCAAACCATGTCCGCCGCCGTCATTGCGGCTTGGCCTTGAGCTGATCCATCTGGTTCTGCGCCGCCGTGGCGAGATTGCCGACATTGAATATGAACTTGCCGAGCAGGTCTTCCAGGTTGGCCGCCGATTGCGTGATGGTGACGGTGCCGCCATTGCCCAGCATCTTGGTGTCGCCCCCCGGCGCCAGCGACACGAAGTTGCCGCCCAGCAGTCCGCCGGTGGCGATCGTGGCGCTGCTGTCCTCCGGCAGCTTGATGTCGCCCTGCACGGTGAAGGTGGCCACCGCCTGATAGGTCTTCGGGTCCACCGCCAGCCCAGTGACGCTGCCGACCTTCAGCCCGGCGATCCGCACGTCCGCTCCCGTGGCGATCCCGCCGATATTGTCGAACGAAGCATGCAGCGTGTAGCCGCCCAGCGACGCGCGGCCGGTGTTGACGATGGCATAGACCAGGAACCCGATGGCCACGACGAGCACCGCCGCGCCGGCGGCAATCTCGGTCACAGAACGCCGGGCCATCCTAGCTCTCGGGCGTCCAGGACTCGTAGTCGCCCGTGGCCGGCGGCCGGTTGCCGCCAAGGTAGTCGCTGCCCGGCGGCCGATAGCCCAGCGGCGTGCCCGTGAGGTTCGGCAAGTGCGGCTTCTGCCACACCCGCCGCAGCGTCTCCGGGATCGGCGTGTCCACCGTATAGTGCAGCCAGGCATGCCACTCGGATGGGATGGCGCTGGCCTCAACCTCGCCGGCATACATCACCCAGCGGCGGCGGCGGCCGAGGTGGTTCAGCTTCTTGGCCTCGTAGTAGACGTTGCCCACACTGTCCTTGCCGACCAGTTGGCCGGTCAATCTGGTCACCATGCGCATCATCAGGGTCATGCGCGGGTTATAGCAGCGTCGCCGGTCTGGTCCAGGGCAGGTGTTTACCCACAGCATTTTGTGGCCCAAGCGCGCCTAGTCGCAAAATACAGCTTCCCGAGTCGCAGCAAGGACGATAGCGTGACGGACATGAAGACCAATCGCGCTTGGCATGGCGTCCGGCTGCGGGAGCTCGCGGCCGCCCCCGAGCCAGACTCGCCGCCCCGGCTCACCCGCATCCCGGCCATGTGGGGTGACGAGGCCGCCGGTGCCTTGTGCGCCCTCGCGCCTGGCAGCGGGCGGGTCTGCCTGCCGGACGCGGCCCAGGCCTGGATCGCTCCGCTTGCGCCGCGCGCCAAGGAGGCTGGCATCACCGGCCTGCCCGAGCGGCTGCACGCGCTGCTGCTGCTCCGCCGTGCCGCGCCCTCCGCCGGCGTGTGGCGCAACGACCCGGCGGGCCCACCCGGCTTCGTGCTCAACCTGCCCGCCTTCCACGACCCGGCGGCTGGTTTCGACGTCCCCGCCTTCGCCGCGGCTGCCACCACGGCCGCGCAATCCCTGCTCCTGCTGGCCCCGGTCGCGCCAAGCTACGCCATCGCCATCAGCGATCTCGCGGGGCTGTTGGCGGCGCTCGGCCTGGACTACAGCGGCAAGCCGGCGCGCGATGTGGCCTGCTGCCTCGCCAGCCTGCTGCGCGCCCGGGTGGACGCGACGCTCGCCGGGCCGCAGCCCGACCTGCTCGCTGGCATCCCCACCTGGCCCGCGCCCCCGGCCGCCTGCGCCGTCCCCGGCCTGGCTGCCGCCGCCGCCGCTGCCCGGGGCGAGGCCCTGCGCGCGGGCGGCGTTCGCGCCGGCACCGCCATCCTTCCTCCCGGTCCGGTCGATGCGTTGCTGGGCGTCGAGACCGGCGGCATCGCACCCGCCTTCGCTCCCGTGAACGGCCGCGGACTGGCCCGGCACGCCTGCGCCTGGCTGCTCGCCCGCGGCGTCTCGCTCGAGGCGGCCCTGGCTGCGGCATTGGCTGGCGAACCCGTGATCCCCACCGCCAACGCCGCCGACCACGCCGCCATGCACGACGCGGTGGCCCCGTTCTTCCACGCCATACCTGCCCGCCCGGCCGCCATCCCGCTGCCCGCCAGCGGCACGGCCAAGCAAGACCTGCCAGCCCGGCGCCGCGGCTTCACCCAGAAAGCCGCCGTGGGCGGCCACCGCGTCTTCCTCCGCACCGGCGAATACCCGGACGGCCGCTTGGGCGAGGTCGGACTCGCGCTGCCCCGGGAAGCCCCCGCCGTGCGCGGCTTGGCCGACGCCCTCGCCAGCGCCATCAGCACCGGCCTGCAGCACGGCACCCCTCTCGAGGCCTTCCTGGACGCCCTCGCCCACATGCGCTTCGCCCCCGCCGGCGCCGTGGAGGGCGACCCGGCGGTGGACCGCGCCAGTTCCATCCCCGATTATGTCATCCGCTCGCTGGCCGCGACGTATCTGGGCCGGCTGGTCCCTGCGTCCGGCGAGGACCTGCCACCCAAGCCGGAGGAGCCGCCCTTGCTGCCACTCGACTTGCCTCGCCGCCGCCCGCATGCGCCGCTTCGCCTGGTGGCTGGCTGATGGGCCGGGTCGAAGCCAAGCTGGCCGAACTCGGCCTCGCGCTCCCAAAGCCGATGGCGCCGCTGGCCAACTATGTCCCCTTCGTTCGCCACGCCGGCTTGGTGGTCGTCTCCGGCCAGATCCCCGCCAAGGACGGCGCGGTCGCGTTCACTGGCAAGCTGGGCGCGGAGCTCGACCTCGAGACCGGCAAGGCGGCGGCGCGGCTTTGCTTCATCAACGTCCTGGCCCAATTGCGCGAGGCCTGCGACGGCGACCTCGACCGAGTGACCCGGGTGATCCGCCTGGGCGGCTTCATCGCCGCCGGGCCGGATTTCACCCAGCATGCCCAGGTGATGAACGGGGCGTCGGACTTGGCGGTGGCGGTGTTCGGCGACGCCGGCCGCCACGCGCGCTCGACCATCGGCGTGCCATCGCTGCCGGCGGATGCGGCGGTGGAGGTGGAGGGCATGTTCGCGGTTGGCTAGCGCCGTCTGTCGAGCGCCGTCTGGCCGATTGCGGCCGGACCCGGTATGAGAGCGGCCGCAAAGGAGCGGCCATGATCGAGCGCACCAGCTTCAACATCTTCGCGCGGCCCAACGTGCCGCCCGCCGAAGAACCCGCTCCGACGCCCGAGCCCAAGTTGTCTCGCTTCGAAGAGCCCTCTCCCTCTGGGAGAGGGTTGGGTGAGAGTCCACGCACCGCGATTGGAACCCGGTGGAATGAACCTGCACCTCAAGATCACCCTATTGCCGAAATCGAGCCTTTGGCCCCTCACCCCGACCCTCTCCCAGAGGGAGAGGGAGCAGACGTGGAATCAGAGGAGGAAGAGCCGCCTTTGCTGGCGAGCAGCGCTGGCGAACAGCCCGTGCTCTCCCTGGCGCTCGCCACCCCCTACCCCGCCCTCGCCAACCAGCTCGCGCTCACCCCGCAAGCCGCCATCACCCTGCACGTCGCCCTCCCCGAGCACACGCCCGCGCCGCTCGCCAGCACCACCGGACTCTACCAACCCACCGAGCACGACGCCCCCCAAGGCACCCCCCAAGGCACGCCGCAGACCGGACTCGCCACCGGCACCCGCATCCTCACGGCTCGCGGCGAAATCCCGGTCGAAGCGCTCGAGCCGGGTGACGTGGCGCTCGGCCTGCGCGGACCGGCCCTGCTGCCGATCGCCTGGATCGGCCGCGCCCAGGCCGCCAAACCCGGCGTCCAAATCGAGCCCGGCGCGCTCGGCCCCGGCACCCCGCGCCGCACCCTTCGCCTGGCCGCGGACCACCCCGTGTTCGTCGAGCCCCACCCCGTGCCCGCCCGCAGCCTGGTCAACGGCAGCAGCATCCAAGCCGTCGAACTCGATGGCGCCGAGCTGTTCCACATCGATGTCGGCCCGTCCGACGTGCTGTTCGCCGAGGGTGTCCCGCTCTCCAGCGACCACCGCAGCGCGCCATGAGGCGGCTGCTGCTCGCTGCCATCCTCGCCACGCTCACGGTCGCCGCCCCGGCCGCGATGGGGCAAAAGGGCGTCCCGCCCACCACGGTCATCGTCGGCGGGCACCCCATGGCGTCCGACCGCGACATCCTGGAGAACCTGTCGCAATCCGCCGACCACACCGAATTCGTCAGCCTGTTGCGCATGGCGGGCCTCGCCGAGGCGCTCGCCGGCCACGGCCCGTTCACCCTGTTCGCCCCCACCAATGCCGCCTTCGCCGCCCTGCCGCCCGGCCTGCTGGACAGCCTGCGCCAGCCGCAGAACAGAGCCGCGCTGGCCGCCCTGTTGGAAATGCAGGTCGTGCCCGGCAACTACTCCGCCGCCCGCCTGCGCCTGCTGTTGCGCACCGGCAAAGGCCAGACCGAACTCGACACCGCCAATGACGGCCACCTCAGCGTGCTCGCCAACGGCCCGCTCAACCTCATGTTGAAGGACCCGCGGGGCGACACCGCCAACGTCATTCTCTACGACGCCAAGCAGGCCAACGGCGTGGTCTTCGTTACGGACCGCGTGATGCAGCCGGCGGTAGCGGAGTAAGCGTGCCGCCGAACACGACGGGGCCCGTCGGCGCCCCCGTGGGAGACCCGCCAGGCGGCTCTTCGGACACCAGCAACTGCTCCCCCGCCGACGCATAGCCCGGCGGGATGACATGCGGCTCGGGCGGCAACACGCCCAGCGACACCGGCGCCGTCGCCCCCTGCGCCAAGGCCCAAAGCTGATAGGCGCGACCCGCGGGGGCCGTCGGGCTGCCCAGGTCGGTCACCGCCAGCGAGCCATCCGCCTGCGCATCCACCAGGAACCGCGCCGGGTTGCCGATCGGCGCCAGCGCCGTCGCCAGCCGCTCCGTCCGGTTCACCGGCGGCAGGAACAGCGCCAGCGCCAGGCTGGCGGCGACCAGCAGCGACACCGCGGTCGCCCCTTGCCACAGCACCGGCCGGCGGCCAGCCCGCGCGCCGATGCCGGCCGCCAGCGCCAGGCGCGGCCACAGCGAGGCAGGCGGCGTCACCGGCGCGACCAGCGTGGCCAGCGGGCTCAGCCGCTCCTGCCAAAACAGCAGGTCGGCGGCAAACGCCGGGTCGGTCTCGCGCCGGGCCTCGGCCAGGCGCATGTCGGCCGCGGTCAGCACGCCCAGCACGTATTCGGCCGCCAGCCAGTCGCCATCCGCCTCGAACGTGCCGCTCATCGCCCGCTCATCTGCAGGCGTTCCAGACAGGTGCGGAGGGACACCAGCGTCCGCCGGATGGTGGACTTCACCGTCCCGAGCGGCTGGTCGATGGACGCGGCGATCTCGCTATGGGTGAGGCCCTTGATGAACGCCAGGATCACCAGCTTGCGCCGCGACTCCTCGATTTCGCCGAGGCACTGGCGCAGTGCCGTCTCCTCCGAGGTCGACACCATCCGGCTCAGCGCGTCCGGCTCGTCGTCCGGCTGGTCCGGCAGCTCGGTCCCGGTGGTCTCCCGGTGCTGCTTGCGCAACAGGTCGAGCGCCCGGTAGCGCACCAGGCTCAGCAGCCAGCTATCGGCGTGCCCGCGCTCCGGGTCGAACCGCGCGGCACTGCGCCACACCTGCAGCATGGCGTCATGCACCGCGTCGGACGCGAGCGGTCCATTGCGCGTGATGCGCAGCGCCACGCCATAGAGACGCGCCGAGTTCAGCTGGTAGAGCCGGCGAAACGCCTGCGGGTCGGACGCGGCGCAGCCCGCAAGCAGGGCCTCCGTCTCCGAGGGTGCCACTGCGCGAGCGGCCGTTCTTCGTTTTGGTGTTGCACCATCCCGCATGACACCGCGAGGAATAGGCGCAACGCGGCCAGGCATCAAGCCACAGTCGGCGGCCAGGCTCGTCACGTCAAAACTCCTGTCTTTTGAAGGGATTGTTGGTCCGCCGTCTCATCAATCCATACGGTTCACCGCTCTGGCCGGATGCAAGCGCCCCGTCTCGACATTGCCAAAGCCCATCGCCATGTCTGAGCCCCAACGAGGAGGTTAGGACAATGGAGACGGCAACACTGGGCGGCGGCTGCTTTTGGTGCCTCGAGGCGGTGTATCGCGACCTGAAGGGCGTGTCCGCCGTGCAATCCGGCTACATGGGCGGCAGCTTGGCCAACCCGAGCTACGAGGCCGTCTGCACCGGCCGCACTGGCCATGCCGAAGTCGTCCAAGTCGAGTTCGACCCGGCGCAGCTCGACTATGCCGAACTGCTGCGCGTGTTCTTCACCATCCACGACCCCACCACGCTGAACCGCCAGGGCGCGGACAGCGGCACGCAATACCGCTCCGCCATCTTCACCCATTCGGAGGCGCAACAGCAGACCGCTTCCGCCGTGATGCAGGAAATCGCCGGCGCCAACATCTACAGCGGCAAGCTCGTCACCGAGGTGGTCCCCGCCGGGCCGTTCTACCGCGCCGAGCCCGAGCACGACCAATACTACGAGCGCAACCCGTACGCCGGCTACTGCCGGGTGGTGATTGCCCCCAAGGTTGCCAAGTTCCGCAAGACCTTCGCCGACCGGGTCCGCTCCGCCGCCGCCTGAGCCTCCACCGCGAGGATGGCGGCCCCGATCGCGGCCGCCACGGCGGGCACCACGGCGTTGCCGAGCGCCTTCACTCGGTCGCGCCGTTCGCCTCGCCGCGGCCGGTCCAGCCCGGCGGGAAGCCCATCAACCACTCGACCCAGTCCGGGTTCAGCCGGCCACCCGCCGCATCGTTCAGCGGCGCCCGGCGGCGGCTGGCCTGCGTGGCGGAGCCGGTCTTCCAATCCCGCGCCCGCGGCGTGGGCCAGAACGAACACGCGCTGGCGCCGATGGGGCGCGCCGGCATGGGCAGCACCCACCACGAGCGGCCAGCAGGCGTAGCCCGCCGCTTCCAGCCCGGCCAGCACGACGTCGGCCCCGCGAACCCGTAGAGCAGGGCTGTTCTCAGCCACCACCCAATCGGGTCGGCATTCCTCGACCAATCGCAGCATCTCGAACCACAGCGCGCTGCGCGGCCCGGCGAGCCCGCGCCCGGCGCCGGCGGCGCTGATGTCCTGGCAGGGAAATCCGCCGCAAATGAGCCCTGGCCGGCCGAGCCCATCCTGCGCCAACTGCCTGGCGGACAATGCGCGCACGTCCGGGTAGCATGGCACGTGCGGCCAGTGGCGCTCGAGCACGGCGCGGGCGAACCCGTCCGATTCGCAGAACGCCGCCGTATGCATCCCAACCTGCTCGAGGCCGAGACTGAACCCGCCGATGCCGCTGAACAGGTCGAGCACGGCAAGGCTCACGCGCCCCGGCGCCGGAGATGTCTATCGACGGTACTTGGTTCCGACTCGTCCCAAGCTGTCATTGCGAGGAGCCCTTGCGACGAAGCAATCCAGGGGCTACGGCGAAATGCTTGGGAAACACCGCATGCGTGGCCCTGGATCGCCACGCCTTCGGCTCGCGATGACGGATGCAACGTCATAGCCATGGGTATTAGGAAAAAAGGCATAGGAGCTGCCTACTTCGCTCGGGTGGGCAGTTGCAATAGGCATCGCCTAAGCTTTAGGCTGAGGCTATGGCACGCTCCACACCTTCGACTCGCCTGCGCAAGATGCTCAAGGACAACGGGCTCACCGCCGCCGACCTCGCCCGCAAGCTCGACGTGTCGCAGCCCACCGTGCACGCCTGGGTCACCGGGCTGCATGGCATGCGCTGGACCAACGCGCGCCGGGTCGCCAAGGTGCTGGGCGTCACCCCCGCCTGGCTCATGTTCGGCGCCGACCCAGTGGCCGAGGGCGCCGCTCAGGGGGCGGAGGAATTGGCGCTGCTGCGGCTATGGCGCGAGTTGAGCGAGGCCGAGCAAACCGCCGCCATGCGCCGCCTCACCACCATCCGCAAGAAGCAAGCCTGAACCAGCCATGCCCGCCGCGGCCTGCACGTTTCACCTGGTGCGGCACGCGCAGCACGGCCTGCTCGGCAAGGTGCTCGCCGGGCGCATGGATGGCGTCGGCCTCTCCGCCGCCGGCTTTGCCGAAGCCGAGGCGCTCGGCCGCCATTTCGCCGCCACCCCCATCCGCGCCCTGCTGGTCAGCCCCATGTTGCGCGCCGGGCAGACCGCGGCCCCCATCGCCGCCGCCACCGGCGCCGCGCCGCAAACCGACCCGGCGTTCAACGAGGTCGATTTCGGCGCCTGGCAGGGCCAGAGCTTCGACGCGCTCGCGCAAGCCGAAGGCTGGGACGGCTGGAACCGCGCCCGCGGCCTGGCGCCCACCCCTGGCGGCGAGACCATGCTGGCCGTGCAGGCCCGCGCGATGGCCGGCTTGGTTGCGCAATGCCCCGCCGGCGGAGCGGTCGTCGTGGTTACCCACTCGGACGTGATCAAAGCCGTGCTGGCCCAGGCCCTCGGCATGCCGCTGGACCTCCTGCACCGGCTCGACATCGCCCCCGCCAGCCGCTCCATCCTCGTTCTCGGCGCCGACTTCGCGCGGGTGGAAGCTGTCAACCTGCCCGTCGCTCAAAGCTGAGGTGAGAGGTGGGCCGAAGCCCACCAGCGTCCTAGGTGGCAACGAGCTCGACACCGCCGTCGTTGCCGATGACGCTCGTAGAAGCCCCGTCCGCATCGCGTGTGAACTGCAACGACACCGTGGCGTCGCCGACGCGAATCTTGTGCAACGCCAGCCGATCCACCCCATCCGGCAGGTGCGGGCGATGGACGTGCAGGCGCTTGCCGAAGCCGTCCGCGTCCACGCCGAGCAAGGCCATGACCATGAACGGGATCGCCGCCGCCGACCAGGCCTGCAGCGGGTCGGCCCGGGGGGTGTGCGTCGGCGCGTCGCCGGACAGGCGCTGCGCCCCGGCAATGAATTCCGGCAGCCGCCCGTTGCGGAAGCCGTGGGCCGAATCCAACGTCGCGGCCGTGACGCGCAGGGCCGCTGCATCCTCGCCATAGCGACGCAAGCCCGAGACGATGAGCGCGTTGTCGAACGCCCATACGCTGCCCTGCTGGTAGGCCAGCGGATCGAACGCCGCATGGTCCGCCGACAGCGTGCGCACGCCCCAGCCGGAGAACATGTCCGGCCGCATCATCCGCTCCGCCGTCTTCTTGGCATGCTCCGCGGTGGCGATGCCGGTCCAGAGCACCTGCGCCGCGTTGGACGTGACAGACGTGATCTGATGGCCGTCCCGCTCGAGGCCGAGGCAATAGCAGCCTTCGCTCTCCATCCAGAACTCGCGCAGGAAGCGTTGTTGCAGCGTGTCCGCGGCTGCATCCAACGCATGCGCCGGGCCATCCTCGCCCGCGCGGCGCAACACGGAAGCGATCAGCTTGCGGGCCTGGAAGGCGTAGCCCTGCACCTCGACCAGCGCCAACGGCGGCTCCGGATAGCTGCCATCGCTGCGCAGCACGCCCGTGCCGGAGTCACGCCAGCTCTGATTGATCGGCTGGCGACCTTCCGCCAGGCCCTCGTAGGTCACGTAGCCCGCCGCGTTCTCGGCCGTCTTGCGGTCCAGCCACGCCAGCGCGCGGTCGACATTGGAGCGCAGCGCCGTGAAGAGCTGCAAGTCGCCGGTCCACAGCACGTGCTTTGCGATGGCGATCAGGAACAGCAACGTCGCATCGACGGCTGCGTAGCTCGGCGTCTGCGAGACCTCGTGCAGATGCGACAGCTCGCCGACCCGCAACTCATGCAGGATCTTGCCGGGCTGCTCCATCGTCTTGGGGTCGTCCTTGGTGCCTTGCCAATGCGCCAGCGCCTTGGTCGTGCGGGCGCCGAGATCGGGGTTGTAGGCAAGGCACTGGATCGTCGGCAGCAGGCTGTCGCGGCCGAACAGGCCAACGAACCAAGGCATGCCCGCCGCGGTGAAACGATGCTCGCCGCGTTTGACCTCCAACAAGGCCAGGTCCGACAGCGACCGCGCCAGCACCTCTCCCAAGCCATGGCTGGCGGTCTCGATCCGGACATAGCCATCCAGCAGCGCTGCGGAGGCCGCGGCTTGGGCGTCGCGCATGGCCGAAACACTCAGCGGGGCACCAGCCGGCAGCAGCGTTTGGCTGCCGACCGGCCGTTCATCGACCCGGCAGGTCACCATCAGCTCCGCCGTCGCCATGGGGGCGAGGTCCAACTGGAAGTGGGCGGTGGTCTGCTCGGTCGTGAGTGGCGCCAAGATGGGCTCGAGCGAGAACTGCACCAGCAGCGTGCGAAGCACATCGTCCGCACCGTTATAGGCAAACCGCAGAGCCGTCCCGTCCCAGTGTGGAACTTGGAGCTGGCCGCGCTTGCCCACCGGCGAGCCACGCAGCACGAACATGCTTTCGAAGGTGGTGGAGAGATCCAGCGTCAGCGGAAGCGTCACGTGCTCGGTGGAAAAGTTGCGCACGCAGATCGTGTCGATGAACACCGGGCCCTGGTCCAACACCAGGAATGTGCGTCGCACGCTGAGCTTGTGATCGGCGATGACGCCGCCATTCGCGGTGGAGAGCTTGCTGTTGGTGAGGTTCATCTGCGCCGCCATGCCCTCGCCGTCCGAGGCCATCAGCAACAGCGGCGTCGTCCCGTGCAGGCGGAGCGCATAGGAGGCAAGATAGCAGGTGTCGCGAAAGAACAGGCCGAAGCCTGGGATGGTGAGCGGAATGTCGCCGTCTTCCCGCGTCAACAGCACGAGATCGTTCGCCTTCAGCAGCAGCGGGTGCCGGATATCGATCGAGAGGGGTCGGTCGGCCATGAACGGCTCCTATTGAGCAGGCCGGATGGCCGGCCCGGCGGTCGCGCTTGCTGACGTCTTTGCCGCGGCCTGGGCGGCGACCCGGGCGACGGCGTCGCTCACCGGCGAGCTCGGCCGCGTCCAATGCACCGATGTCACCCGGGAAAGCCGCGAGCCCTGCGGCGAGGCGCGCCGCCCGGTGACGGTGACGGCGCACTCGTCGGCCACAGCCAGGCACCATTTGCGGAACGAGGCCTGCTCGCCCGGCGGCAGCGCGGTGACGCTGAAGGTCGCCACGTTGCTATTGTCCGATGTCACCTGGTTGGTGGCGAGCAGACAATCCACATGCGTTCCGGTCAGGGCCTGGCAGTTCACCCGTCCAGGCCCGAACGTTTGCAGGGCTTGCGCCGCGCGGGCTTGGCGAAGCGGGACCGCCAGGCCGGCCAGCACGAGCACGACGCAGAGCGCGGCAGCATGCCATCCCACGCCGCCATGCGCTGCGCGTGCAACCGCCGGGTCACATCGCCCGGTCACATGCCGTAGCCTGGCCAGCCGTAGTATTGGTGCAGTTGGCCGGCGTAGATCTGGTCCAATTGGGTCGGCGGCCGCTTCCAGGGCGGGCTTCCCTTGATCTTCTCGCGCGTGATGTCGAGCTGCACTTGCCGGTCACCCCAATTGATCTCGCGCACCGCAAACGGCGACACCAGCACGTGCTGCCCCGCCCACCACGTCCGCGTATCGACGATCAGGTAGCGGACGTCCCAAGCGGCGTCTTCGACCAGCAAATCCTCGACATGCCCGATCTCGCCGTCGCTGGCATGGACGTGATAGCCAGCCACTTCGGCGACGCTGCGAAGATGCGCGTCCTGATCGTCATGACCGGTGTCGATCGCAGCCGTCTCGCCCATGCCCATTCCGCCGAAAGACGGGGGTGAGGACAACGGGGACGCGATCGCGCCCATGCCGTAGAAGCTGCTGCCCCAAAGCGGGTCCCAGCCGTAATAGCCGTAGAGCCCGGCCTCCATCTGCCGCGACACCGGCTGGTGGTCCTGGATACCGGGGCTATCCTCGATCCGCGCCTTGCTCAGCTTGACGAACACGGTCTGGCCCTCGTCGTCCACCTGGCCGACCGCCGATGGATGGATCAGCACCTTCCGACCCGGCAGCCAATGCCCGGTGTCGAGCACCAGCCAGCGCGTCTTCCAGGTCGCGTCGTTAAACAGCACGTCGCTCACGGTGCCGATCTGGCCGTCGAGCGCTTCAATGAAGTATCCACTGAGTTTTGCGATGGGTCGCAGCATGGTCGGCCTTCGTCGCGAATGCGGTTCAGCGAGTGACAGGCGGGGTCAGCACCGGCTGCGGCGATTTTAGCGTAGCGCGTCGTAGCCATAACGCTTGCACAGCTTCAAGGTTGAGGCCCTTGGTCTCCGGCACCAACAAATACGCGAACACCAGCCCGGCGAATGTCAGCCCCGCGTAGAGCAAGAACACGCCGGCATGGCCCATCAAGCCGGCGAGATCGAGGAAGGTCAGCGCGACCACGAGGTTGGAGAGCCAATTGGCGATCGTGGCGACCGACATGCCGCGCGCCCGGATGGACATCGGGAAGATCTCCGAGATCAGCAGCCAGAACACCGGGCCGAGCCCGATGGCAAAGCAGCCGATATACGCGGCCAGGCTGGCGGCGGTGAAATAGCCCAGCGCCGGACCGCTGCCGAGCATGAAGCTGAGCGCCAGCAGGCAGAGGCTGATCCCCATGCCGCCGAGGCCGCTCAACAGCAGCGCGCGCCGCCCGACCCGGTCTACCAGCCAGATCGCGACCATCGTCATAATGACGTTGATGACCCCGATGCCGGCCGTGGCAAGGATGGCGGCGGAGGCGGAAGACAGGCCGGCCGCCTGGAAGATCGTCGGCGCAAAGTAGATGACGGTGTTGATGCCGGTGACCTGCTGGAAGACGGCAAGCCCGATGCCCACAATCATCGGCAGCCGGGCCGCTGCGTGGCCGAGCTGGTTTTCCGGCTTGGCCCGTGCTTTGGCGGTGAGGTCGTCGCGTAACAGCGCCATCTCGGCTGCGATGTCGGCGCCGTTCCCACGCAATTTCAGCAGGGCGGCGCGGGCTTTGCCCGTGTGGCCGTGCCCGGCCAGCCAACGCGGTGTCTCGGGCAAGAAGACCATGCCGACAGCGAGCACAACGCCGGGCACGCCGCCCAGCCCAAGCATCCACCGCCAGGCGCCGTCTGCCGCCAAAGCATACCCGACCAGGTAGGAGCCAAGGATGCCCAAGGTCACGGCGAGCTGGTTGAAGGACACGAGCGCGCCACGCTGCTTTGCCGGGGCAATCTCGGCCAGGTACAGCGGCGTCAGCATGGACGCGCCGCCGATCCCGAAGCCGACCAGTAGGCGCCCCGCCAGCAGCGTGGTGAGATCCGGGGCCAGCGCCGAGACGGCCGCACCGGTCACGAAGATCACCGATGTCAGCAGCAGGACCGGGCGGCGGCCGAACCGGTCCGCCAGGCGCCCGGCAAACCCGGCGCCAACGGCAGCGCCCCCGAGAGCGATGCTGGTGACCACACCAAGCATCAAGGGGGAGAGGTGAAACGCCGTTCGCAGGAATAGCAGCGCACCCGAGATGACGCCCGTGTCGTAGCCGAACAGCAAACCACCCAAAGCGGCCGTGGCGGCGATGAAGGCGATGTGCAAACACCCACTCCCTGCGATATGTCGTCTTTTCGGCCATAGGCTCGTCGCACGGGTTCGGGCGATGCTCGCGTTCGGGCACGCCGTCAGGCAAGCAGCGTCGAGATCGCTGCCAGGCACGGCTACACTGTGGCGGCGCGCACCAGCAGGGTCGGAAACTACTTAGAGCATATCCGCCCTGACTGGGATCAATCAGGGCGGTGAAGATGCTCGTCAAAGAAAGAGCTAGGCTAGAGCGCACCCGCAAGTTGCGACAGCGGCACAGACCAATCCCCCGCCGCCGCTTGCCGATACAGCACGGCCGATGAATACCACGGCGTCCGCGCCCCCAAGCCCCATCGCCAATCCGCCTCGGCCTTCAACAGCACATGAACCGGCCGCCCCAGCGCTCCCGCAAGATGGGCCACCATCGTGTCCACCGTGACCACGCAATCCAGCGCGGCAATGACTGCAGCGGTGTCACTGACGTCACCATCCGGCCCGAGCACGCGAAGCAGCGCCGAGGATCCCCGTTGCAGGCTGATCGTGCCCGGCGGCAACACCGGCCGCAGCAGCCCAAGCGGCACCGACCGTGACGGGTCCCAATCCCCCGCCTGCCAGCAAGCCCCCACCCCGCCACTCAGGCCCGCCATCGGCCGCGCCTCGAGGTAAGCCCCTCCATGCGGCGCCAGGCGCAGCGCGTGCTGGAGTTCCATGATCTCGATGTCGGTGTCGGCCGGGATCGGCGCCGCCACATCGAACGGCACCACCAGGTCAACCCCGACCAGCCCCCGCATCAGCCGCACCAATTCGGGCTGCACCTCGAGCGTGACACGCGCCGCGCGTGCTCGCAGCGCCGGCAGAAAACGCGCGAATTGCAGCGTGTCCCCCAGCCCGTGATAGCACCGCACCACCACGTGCCGCCCCGTGAGCGGCCGGCCATCCCACACCCAGCGCAGGTGATAGGGCAAGCGTGGGTCGTCCCGGGTCGCCGGGTCCCTCGCGGCCAACACCGCGTCGGCGTTGCGCCAGGCGGCTGCCAAGTCCCCTTGGCGCATCGCCTCCATCCAAGGATCGGTCGCGGGGTGCGAAATCGGCCTATCCTGCGTTCAAACCGTCGAGTAACGCTTTGTGACGGGCGATGCCATAAGCGGCTTGCCATACCAAATCATGGTCGATGTCGAGGTTTGCCTTGGAGAGGCGGTAATATGGTGACCGGAGTGAAATTGAAGCTAAGCCGGCTGCTGCTGCCATTTGCTCTGCTTCTGGGGCTGGCTGGCTGCTATTACCCGTATTACGGCTATAACGGTTACGGCAACCCATATAATTCCTACTACTATGGCAGTCCGTATAATTACGGCTACCCGTATCCGTTCCTTGGCGTCGGCGTTGGCTATTTTGGCTTCTTTGGCCCGCGTTTTGGGCCGCTCTATGGCCGCAGCTTCGGCGGGTTTTTCGGTCCAGGCTTCGGCTATGGCGGCTTCGGCTACGGCCGCTTCGGCTATGGTGGTGGCTTTGGCGGCTTCCGCGGCGGCTATGGGGGCGGTGGGTTCGGCGGCTTCCGCGGCGGTGGCTTCGGCGGCTTCCATGGCGGGGGCTTCCGCCGCTGAGCACCCAGTCGCCAACACCCGTGCCGGCCTACACCAGCGGCGCGATCGGCAGCATTCCAGCTTGCTCGAGCACCCACGCCGCCCGCAGCGCAAGGTCGTCCCGATACAGCGGGGCCGCAATCTGAACCGAGCGCGGCAAGCCAGCACGGTCGAGCCCCAGGGGTAGCGTGATCGCTGGCTGGCGCGTCAGGTTATAGAGAAACGTCCAAGGCGCCCACTCCGCCCATAGCGCGTTCACCGGATCCGTCGTCGGCGCCTCAGCCAAAGGCGGTCCGCCAACCACCGTGGGCGTGAGCACCAGGTCGTAGCGCGCATTGAACTGCGCCATTGCGTGCGCCGCCTGCAAACGCAGCGCTTCGGCGCCCAGGAAGTCCGTCGCCAGCATGCCGCCCTCGGCCGCCGCCACCTCCAGCAGTCCCGGGTCGAGCTTCGACCTGTCCGCTTCCGCCACGCTCGCCACCAAACGGGCCAGCGCCACCCCCCAGACACGCCCGAACACGGCGCGAATGTCGGGCAAATCGGGCGCATCCTCGCTCACCTCGGCCCCCGCCTCGGCCAGCAACCCCGCCGCCTGGTCGACCGCGGCCAGGCAATCCGGGTCGGCCCGCACATCGAACCCCGGACGCCGCATCACCGCAACCCGCAGTCCCGCCACCCCGTCCTGCAAGCCCTCGCGCCAATCGCGCCCGCCATCGTCCAGGCAATATGGGTCCCTTCGGTCATACTGCGCGAGCACGGAGAGCATCAACGCGCAGTCTCCCACCGTTCGGGTCATCGGCCCGGCGACCGCCACATTGGCGAATGCGCCCAAGGGCCACTGCGGGATGCGGCCAAACGTCGGCTTGAGCCCCACCAGGCCGCACCAGGCCGCGGGCAGCCGCACCGAACCCCCGGCATCCGTGCCGATATGCAGCGGGCCGAAGCAGGCTGCCCCCGCTGCCCCTGCACCCGCCGACGAGCCGCCGGTCGTCCGACGCAGGTCCCACGGGTTGCGGGTGATCCCATGCAGCGGGCAGTCTCCGGGTGTCTTCCAGCCATACTCCGTGGTCGTCGTCTTGCCGAGAATGACCGCGCCGGCATTCTTGAGTGCCATGACCGCCGGCGCGTCGTCCGGCACCGGGACGGTGCTGGTCAGACGGCTGCCGCGCCGCGTCGGGAACCCGGCAAGGTCCAGCAGGTCCTTCACGGTACAAGGCACCCCATCGAGCGGGCCGATCGGCCGCCCCGCGCGCCACCGTGCCGCACTCTCGCCCGCCGCATCCAGCGCCCGCGGGTTCAGCACCGCAAACGCGTTCAATCGCGGGTTCAGCCGGGCAATCCGCTCCGTGACCGCCTGCAAAACCGCGACCGGGTTGAGCGTACCCGTCCGATAGCCCTCCAGCAGCTCCTCGGCAGGAAGCAGCGCCGGGTCTAGGGCGGCCTCGCTCAATTTTGGCAAGCCTGCGGCACCGCACTGCCGGAGGCAACCGCCTGGCCGGTAGGATCGGGCCGGAAACCATGCGCTTGGCACGCCGAGAAACATTCCCGCGACACCAGGAACTGTCCGGAACCAGCCGAGAAGTCCGGCGGATCACAGCCCACAGTGGTTCCAGTCGCAGGATTGACCATGACCATTTCGGGCCCGGAGGCACAAGCCGTCGGCAGCAGCACAACCAGCGCCGCGAGCCAGCGCCTCATGCTTGCGCGACCGCTGCGGACCAAGGCGACATCGCGTCGCTCACCCCAATCCGCTCGCTGCCCCGCCACAGGATCATATTTGGGCAAGCAAAATTCGCGGGCAGCACGCCGTGTTCGACCATCTCCACCGGGCCGTCCGCCCGCAAGGCCTCCACCACCTCAGCCGGCAGCCGCATATCGGCGCTCACCTTGCCCGAGTCCGAAACGTCGATGCGCGGATGATGCGCCGCCTGCGCAGGATCCATGCCAAAATCCAGCGTGAAGGCCAGCACGTGCGCAACCGCGGCCATGATCCGCCGGCCACCCGAGGCGCCCGCAACCAGCACCGGCGCACCCTCCCGCCGCACAACCACTGGGCACATGTTGCTCAGCGCGCGCTTGCCGGGCGCCGCTGAGTTGGGCTGGCCTGGCCGTGGATCGAACCACATGACACCGTTGTTCATCAGCACTCCCGTTTGCGGCAGCACAAGGCGGCTGCCCATGGACGATAGCAACGTCGTGGTCATCGCAACCGCCGTGCCAGCGCCATCGCAGACTGAGATATGGCTGGTGCAGGTTTCTGCCGCCCCAGGCACCGCAGCATCAGACTCTGCAGCGCCCAGCCGCGCCAGCCGCTCGCTGTAGGCGGCCTTCATCGCTCGGGCGAGCACCGCGAACCAGGCCGCGTCCGGCGTTTCGCGTCGGGTTTCGCCGTGCATCGCCGCAAGCACCCGCGCGAAGGTCGGCCCCGCCGTGAGGCCATCCGCAAGCTGGATCGTCCGTCCGTCATGCCATGGCACCTCCAACGCGGGCCGCACACGCGCCTCGCAGTGCCGCAGGTCGTCAGCGGTGAGAAAACTGCCCAGCTTGGCACAATCCTCGATCAACGCCGCGGCAATCTCGCCTTCGTAGAAATCCCGCCATCCCGCCCGCCCCAAGCGCTCCAGGGTCTCCGGCAGGCCGCCTAGCGGCAAGAAGCCCGGTGTGCCCTGGTAGGGCGGGATCGGAGGCAGTCCACCGGGCAGGTAGATTGCCGCGCTGCTCGCATAGAGCCGCAGCGTCGCGGCCGCCGATGCTATCCGCAGCGTGGTGAACCAATCCATCGGCAGGCCGCGCTTGGCCAAGGCGAGGGCGGGGGCAATCAGCTCCCCGAGCGGCAGGCTGCCCCATCGCTCATGCAACAGGGCATATCCGGCAACCGCCGAGGGGACCGTGAAGGACAGTGGACCATGTATGTTCACATCGCCGACGACGCCGGGCCAGGTGAACAGCTCCTGCGTGTTCGCCCCGGTGAGCGGATACGCGTCAGGCCGCAACCCGGCCGGAGCGACGGGACCAAAATCGATCGTGTCAGCCCGGCTTTGTCCCGCCCGATGCACCACTGCAAAGCCGATCCCACCCAGCCCGGAGTTCCAGGGCTCAGCCGCCGTCAACGCCAGCGCCGTTGCGACCGCCGCATCCACCGCATTGCCTCCCGCGTCCAGGATCGCGACCCCAGCCAAAGCGGCGTCCCGGCTCTGCGAGACGACCACGCCGCGCCGGCCTGACGCGGCTGCTTTGGTGATTGAACAATGCTGCGTGATATGCGGCGGTGGCTGATACTCCATTGCATTCCTTCTGAGCTTGCAAGCTGACCTGACGAACCGTGCGGCGAGAATACATTAGGCTACAAACAGCGTGCGCGTTCCATCCGACCCGGCGGCATCAACGACTGAGTTGACTTCCCGGGCAACCGATTGCCGCCTCCCTAGCGCTGATCGAGCAACAAGAATGCCAGCGCGGCCGACAAAGTGCGGCAAATAGCCACCACCGCCACCAGCCACAGCGCGTCGGTGATCAGGACAGATGCCGTGTAGAGGGCGCCGTCGACATAGACCTCGTGCGGGATGTGAGCGCGGACGACTTGCAGCACGTCTTCCGCCTGCCCCTCCAAGGTAATGGTGTCCAGCACGCGCGGGATCAGCCACCAGACGGCGCCTGCCATCAACAGCAACGGCGCCAGCATCTCCGCCAGATGTTCGGCAAACATCAACGCCGCATTGATGATCGACCACACCGCGACGCGCATGAAGCGCTCGGCCAAGCGAAGCCAGACCGCTCGGGATGTGCCCTCCCCCACAGCAGCGTCGAGAGGCGTCGTTCTCATAGCCGGGGCTCCTAGAATCCTGCCTTGAACCGGCTTACCCGCGCCAACCCGCAAACGCCACCATGCCGCCACACTCCGGCACCCTTGCGTTGCCGCCTGGCCAGCACGAGCATGGCTGTCAAAGCGGGAGAGGCCACGTTCATGAGCATCAAAGGCAAGATCGTCTGGGTCACGGGCGCCGGCAGCGGCATCGGCCGCGCCACGGCAATCGCCTTTGCCCACGCTGGCGCCAGGGTGGCCCTGACCGGTCGCCGCGCGGAGGCGTTGAACGAAACCGCCGCCGCCATGGGCGCTGCCGCCACCGTCGTTCCTGCCGACCTCTCCGACCCGGCGGCCATCACCCGCGCCCATGAGACCATCGTGGCCGCGCTGGGTCCGGTCGAGGTGCTGATCAACAACGCCGGCAGCAATGCGCGGGGTCGCCACTGGAAAGACCTGACGCCCGAGGCGATCGCCGCAGTGCTCGACGTGAACCTGCGGAACCCTTTCCTTTGCACGCTTGCCGTGCTGCCGGCGATGCGGGCGAAGCGGGAGGGGACTTTGATCCACATCGGGTCGCTCGCGGCCGTCACGCTGTTTCCGCCGTCGGGCGCTCCCTATGGCGCCAGCAAGTCGGGGCTGCAGCAGATGAGCGCGCACCTCAACGCCGAAGAAGGGGTGAACGGTATCCGTTCGATTTGCATCCACCCGGGCGAGGTCGCCACCGAAATCCTGGATCGCCGTCCGGTGCCTCCCACCGCGGCGGAGCGCATGCTGATGCTTCAGGCGGACGACGTTGCCGCCGCCGCGGTGTTCGTTGCGAGCTTGCCCGCCCGCGCCACGGTCGCAGACCTCACGATCCTGCCCACCGACAACCAGGTTTGGCGCGGTTTTGCCCAAGGCCTGCATGGCCAAACCACGACCGGCGCTTAGGAGGCGAGCATGGCAGACGATTTGCCGACTACCACCGTTCCCGTGGCGATGCTGCAGAGCTTCATCGCTGCGATATTCGCTGCTGCCGGGACTGGCCCGGAGGAGGGTGACCGCATCGCCCACCACCTGATCGGCGCCAACCTGGCGGGCCATGACAGCCACGGCGTGATCCGCGTGCCGCGCTACGTCTTCTGGTTGCAAAATGGCTCGGTCGTGGCGGGCCGCACGCTCGAGGTGGTGAAGGACAGCCCCACCCATGCGGTGGTGGATGGCGGGTTCGGGTTCGGCCAGACGATCGGCCCGCTGGCGGTGGACTTGGGGATCAGCAAGGCAAAGGCGGCCGGCTTCTCCGTCATCGCCTTGCGCAACTCGGGCCATATCGGACGCATCGGCGACTGGGCCGAACGCGCGGCGGCCGCTGGGCTGGTCTCGATCCACTTCGTCAATGTGGCGCGAGGCGAACTGGTCGCGCCCTTCGGCGGCGTCGACCGTCGGTTCTCCACCAACCCCGTCTGCATCGGCGCGCCGCAGGACGGCCCCGAACCGCTGATCCTGGACTTTGCCACCTCGGTGGTGGCCGAGGGCAAAGTCCTGGTTGCATCCAACGGCGGCAAGCCGGTGCCGCATGGCGCTCTGATCGACCCGGACGGCACCCTTTCGAGCAACCCCGAGACGCTCTACGGGCCGCTGGCCGGCACCTCCATGCGCGACTCCAGCATGGGTTCCGGGGCGTTGCGGGCGTTCGGCGACCACAAAGGCTCTGGCATCGCGTTCATGTGCGAGATCCTGGCCGGCTGCCTGACCGGCGGGCCGACTTCCGGCCCTATCCCGGGCGGCCGGCGCGGGCGCATCGGCAACGGCATGCTTTCGATCTATCTCGATCCCGGCCATTTCGGCGCCGCGGATTTCGCCAGCACGGCTCGCGAGTATGCGTTGTATGTCAAGGCGTCCCGGCCGGCCGTGCCCGGCGGAGAGGTACTCGTGCCCGGGGAGCCCGAAGCGCGGACCCGCGAGATTCGCCTGCGCCTCGGCATCCCGCTGCAGGTCGACACCTGGGCCGCCATTACCCAGACTGCAGCAAGCCTTGGTCTTGCCCCACCAGAACTGGAAGCGAGCCCGCACTGAGCTTATCAGCGCAGCGCCAGGAGCCGCAAACAGCAGCCAGTTTCGCACGTAACTAAGACTGGAACACATCGAAGGCCGTGTATTTGGCCGACTCGCGGACTTCCAGGGCAAGGTCGATCATGCCGCGCATCATCGCGGCGGCATCGTACTCCGTCGTGACGAAGTCCAGCGCGGGCTGCAAGCGGTCGTCGTAGCGCTCGGTGCTGTAGAACAGCGCGGCCACCCGGTCGGCCAAACCGGCGCTTTCCGTGTCGATGCCGAAGTAAGTTGGCAACGGCCCAAATCGCTCGCGCATGGCCGCGTTCTCATTGGTGACCACGCAGCACTTGCTGGCAAAACCGTGCAGCACCCGCTCATGCGTGCAAGTTCCGAAATTCGGCATGGTATTGAGCAGGTATTGGGTTTGGCTGTAGAGCGTCGGCAGGGACGAAGCCTCCAAAGCCGAATGGAAGCGCGCCTTGCCGCCCAACCTCGCCGTATGCTCCCAGCCGCGGCCGATGACATCCACCGGCAGATCAAGAAGTGCGTGGACCAAGGCGGTCGAGCGGTAGTCGCGGACATACACGTCCAGTTCGCGCATCAGGGCAAACAGGACGTCCGCCCGCTGCTCCAAATACAGGCCGTGATGCTCGAGGCATTGCAGGTAGGTTTCGGTGATATCGCCCACGCCCCGGTGCAGCACCGCGGCGGACGCATCTTCCAAGACGGCGCGAAACCGCGGCGGCAGGCCCAGCCAGCGCGAGCGGTGCAGCGCCGGCGCTTGGCCGGTCTTGACGAACACCATGCGATGCGGCCGCTCGGACCAGGGCGTCGCATCACGCAGCGCGTTGCCGATGATACCATGCGGCAGCACCGTGGAAATCTGGCGAGACCGAATCAGCCGACGTTGAACGTCGAGCCAGTCGCGGAAAACATAACCGTTGGCAATGTAGCGGGAAGGCACATGGTGGTTCGCCGGCATCCAGCACGGCGAGTCGCTCAGCAACGAGACGAATGGCACCTCTAAGGTGTCCCATAGCCATTGCTTGCCAATCCGCAGCCGCGCGCCAATCCCCGCTGCGCCCCAGGCAAATAGCACACCGCTTTTAATCGCCTGCTGCAACTCATCTGCCCAGCTTGGGCTCGACATGTCTATGACCTGGCCGGTCAGGCCATGCGGGCGCACCAGATCAAGCAGGTCGTTGCTATGGACTCGAAGGATCCCGTTTTCGTTCTCGCCGACGAACGCTAGAATGTGTTGGGGCAGCCCGGCGGGAAGACTGAAACCCTGTAGCCCTCGTCTCGGCAGGGGACGATCAGCGCCCCTTGCGCGCGTATCCGCCTTGGCTAGCCCACTCTCCGCCCGCATGTCGCCAAGCCTTTTGCTCGATGGTGCCGACAAAGTAGCGAACAGAGATTAAGAACTCGTTAGAGCATCATCGATCGAACGCGATTAGCCGTCGGAAAAAACGCTACTAGCGCCCGCCGAAGACGCTCGCGAGTTGCTGCGGCGTCGGAAAATCGCTCACGTACAGGTCGCGATGCACGCTGCGCTGGTAAGCCGTCGGGAACGCGCGCGCGATGAAGCTTGGGTCGTCGGCGTTGTCGAACCGCGTGGAGAGGGCCAGCCGCATGCGCCTCTCATCCCCATCCCGCTTGCTGCGATGCACGGTGAACACAGACATGAACACGACGTCGCCCACCGCCGCATCCAGCGGCTGCCAGTCAGCCTCTTCGATCTGCGCTGGCGAAATTTCCCAGCCATTCGCGGTCCTGTCGACGTCCTGGATCAGCCCCTGCCAATGGCTTGCAGGCAGAACTTCAATCGTCCAGCTATCCGCGTCGACCGCGGTCAGCGGGATCCATGCAACGACACCATCCAAGCTGCCCTGCACCGACGGAAAGTCCTGGTGGGCGCCGAAGCCAAAATAGCCACCCGGGATCTTCAGGTCCGCAGCCATCAGCAGCGCCACCTCGCCGCCGGGCAGGAAGACATCTTGCCAGCCAAATTCTTGCCTTAAGAAAGCAAACAGCGCCGGGTGACGCATTAAGGCCGCCACATCGGCCTTCCGCCACAAGGCCGCCAGGGTGCTCTTGTAGCGGTCGAGACTGACCCGGTGCAGCATGCGCAAGCTTTCGTGCAGCTCCGCGCCGAAAGCGTTTACGCCGCAGTAACCAAGTTGGCCGATGATGCTGCGATGAATGCTGTCGAGCACTCTTTGAGCGTCACTGACTGGGAGCAAGCCGCGCGCCACGCAAAAGCCGGTATGACGAAGCTCGTCCCACGCCTTGCTCATCGCCAGATTTGCTCCCGGAACATACTATTGCGTTCTACGAGGTCCCGCCTGGAAGAGCCAGAATTTTCCCCACCTGCCAGCCGCGGACGTCTGTGACATGAACGCACTCCGCGGCATCGAGACGGTCGCGATCATGCAGCCGTACTTCGTGCCCTACGCCGGCTACTTCCGCCTGCTGCTCGCGGCCGACCTGTTCGTCATCTATGACTGCGTCCAGTTCCCCCGCCGCGGATGGGTGCACCGCAACCGGCTGCCCGACCATCATGGCGAGCTGCAGTGGCTCACCTTGCCGCTCGCCAAAGCCCCACAAAGCGCCACGATCACAGAACTGGCGTTCCGGCCGGGCGCGGCCGCAGCGTTCGCCGGCGAAATGCCTCGCTTCCCTTTGCTGCAGCGACCGTCCCGACACCAGGCGACCCTCCTGCAGGCGCTGCGCTCCCTCGATGATACGCCAGTCGGCTATATCGAGCGGCTGCTGCAACACTGCGCCGGTCTGCTGGGCTTGCCCTGGCGCAGCGTCCGTTCCTCCTCGCTCGGGATCCCGCCTGAACTGGCAGGCCAAGAGCGCATCCTCGCCATCGCCGCCGCATTGGGCGCACGCCGCTACGTCAACCCGCCGGGCGGCCGCGCGTTGTATGACCCGGCGCTGTTCGCAGCCAAAGGCGTCGAGCTTCGCTTCCTGCCCGACTACATGGGCAACGCTGCGTCCATTCTCGCGCGCTTGCTGGGAGAAGCGCCAAGCGAGGTCGCAGCCGAAATCCACGCCAACACGCGGTTGGTCGCGTGAACCCCTCAGTCCCAAACCGCCAAGCCGAAGCCCGAACGGCCGAAGCCATTGCCGCAATAGAGCATCCAGCGCGCGCCGGCATGGTCGAACACATGCGGATAGGCGACCATTTCGCTATCCCAACCCTCGGCTGCGGGGGCCAATCCGGCCTGTTCGGGGTCGCGCTGCCAAACCAGCCCATCCATGGAGCGGGCGGCCTGCAAGCGATAAGGCCGGGTCCGCGTGCGGGCACAAAACCACATCGACCAGCCCTCACGGGTCCGCAATATGCTTGGCCGAGCCAAAGCATATTCATCCTGCTCGAGCGGCACGGCCACGCGACTCCGACCCTCCCAATGCAGCCCGTCGGCCGATTGGGCGTGGCAGATGTGGTAGGAGGGGGACCAGCGGCCGCCGATCTGCTCCCAGCCCAGCCCACCGAGATACCACATGCGCCAGAGTCCATCCTCCACCAGCACGCAGGGATTGGAACAAAACCAAGGGTCTTCCAACGTGCGGTCGAGCGCCGGGCCGGCGAAGCGGCGCCATCCCGCGCCCTGCCGCGTTGCAACACCGATGCTGACATGGAACGGGACGGTGCTGCGGGTCGTCCAGCCTATGTAGTAGAGCTGGTCGCCTGTCAGCCAGGACATCATGGCGCCGCAATCGTCATGGGCCCCGGCCGGCCCGCAGCCGAGCACGGGCGCGGCGGACGCCTCCAGCACGCGATCCGGCCGCGCGAGGTCCACCACAAGCCAAGCCACGTGCGAGCGATTGGCGGCGTCCCGGGGCGAAAACCAAATTCGGTGCAGGCCGCCGGGCAGCGGTTCGGCGAACGGAACCGACGCATGGCTGGCCAGCCAGGGCGCCTCCCCTGCCGGAGCGTAAACCCGGCCCAAACGCCGCCACGCCATCGCCCGCTAGAGCCGGATGCGCGAAGCAGGCACGCGAGCGGCTTCGGTCCGTGGGCCGATGAACACCTGGTCTGGTTCCGTATCGCCCAGGATCAGGGCGCCTGCGCCGATCACGCAGCCGGGTGCGATGGTGATGCCGTCCCGCAAGGTCGCGTTCACGCCGATGAAGCAGCGCTCGCCGATGCTCACGCCGCCAGAGACCACGATGTGCGACGCGAGAAAGCAGTGATCGCCGACCACCGAATGGTGGCCGATATGGTTGCCAGCCCAGAGCGTGGTGTTGGCGCCAATGCGGGCAAAGGGCTGCACCACATTGGCTTCCATGACGAAGCTGTTTTCGCCCAACACCAACCCGTCCCAGGCAAGCGCGCGCGGGCTCACATGGCTGGCCAACCGGTAGCCGGCGGCTTTCGCGGCCGCGAACTTTTCAGCCCGCACGGCATTGCGCTTGGCATAGCTGAGCGCCAGGAACATGGCGTAGGACTCAGGCGGATAGTGCGTCGCCATGTCCTCGAACGGCACCACGGGGCGGCCGAGAAAGCTGGTTTCCGTCAGGTAGTTCCCATCAACGGTGAACGCTGCGATTCGATAGTCACTATCGTGCTCGAAATAGTAGGCCAACACCTCGGCGATCTGGCGGGTGCCGAACATTACCAGCTCCGGCATTCAGCGCTCCCACCAAGACGCGGGCAGGCTCACCGGCGCGCGCTGGGGGAAGCGCCAGGCGAAGGCGGTGAACTCATACAGCCCGTAATCTGCCCGAAGTGCGATATGCCGGGTCACGTCGCGGGTGAGAAAGGCGGCCAGCTCGTCGAAGCCCCAGTGGAACAGCTCCTCGCGCTCCCAGTCCACGTGGCGGCTCATTGCGTTGAAGGCGATGCCATGACGCGCGGCGGCAAAGGCGGCGCCAACGAGCGCTTCGGCCATGGCCACCATGCGCGGGCGCTGAATGCCTTGCCGCTCGGTGAGCACGCCGTTCATCACCACCGCGTCCACGCTTTGCGGCGGGAGCGGATTGGTCAGCACGTCCCGCACCTCGAACAGCACGCCCGGCCAGCGCGCGCGGGCGGCCACGACCATGGCTGGAGAAAGGTCGATCCCACGATAGCGCACGGCGTCCAAGCGGCCGGTTGCGGCCAGATAGTCCAGCAAAAGCCCGGGGCCGCAGCCGAGATCGAGCAGCTCCGGCGGTTCGCCGCCCGGGGTCGCGAGCGGAAGCACGGCCAACTGGGTCTCGAAGCGCGTGGCGAGGTCGGCCGGATTGGGCCAATCGACGCCCGCAGGAGTAGCGCCGCCGCGCTCGAGGCAGGCTTCGTAGTGGTGCTGCAGGGGGAGCCAGTCCGCGGTCATTGCCAGTACGATAGCATGACAATCCGCGGCAAGCTACTGGGGCGGCGTCATGCCTCCACCCGCGTCTCCCAACTCGCCCCATTCCACACGCGCACCGCCACGCTCGGCTCGCCATCGGCGGCAATCGTGATCTGGTTGTACGCGTTTGGCTCCCCGCGCAGCCGGACGGAGGTGGCGGTCGCCCCCTGCAAAATCAGCGGCGCCGTGCCGCCCGGCAGCGCCACCCGGGTAAAGCCGCGATGCAGATGCCCCGCCAGTACCAGCCGGACCCGGTGGGACGCCAGCGCCCGCAAGGCCGCCCTCGCACCGCCCGCGACCGGCGTTTCGGGCGCCGTCTCCGGCGGCAATAGCGGATGGTGCATCACTACGACTTTCACCAATGCCGGCGGCAGCGCCTCCAACTGGGCCAACAGCCGCGCCAGGCGCCGATGCGTCACCCGGCCGCGCGACCAGTCCCAATGCAGCCCCAGCCGCCGGGCCGAGTTCAACCCCACCACCGCGACCCGCTCGTTGCGCCAGCTCGGCGCGATGGTGGGCGAAATGATCCGGCGCCAGCGGGAATACGGGTCGGTAAACCGCTCGACCAGGTTATACGGCGAGATGTCGTGGTTGCCGGGCACGGCCAGGCTTGGCGCGCGCAGGCGGTCGATGAAGGCGCGGGCGGCGCGGAACTCACCCAGGCGCGCGCCTTGCGTCAGGTCTCCGCTGATCGCCACTAGGTCCGGCGGGTCGGCGTTCAGCTCGTCGAGCAGCGCCGCCACCACAGCCGGGTCCTCGGCACCGAAATGCAGATCCGTGATGTGGGCGATCCGGGTCGCGGTCACTCGGCGGGGACCAGAACGCGCAACGCCCCTGGGCGGAGGCGATAGCGCAAGGGTGGAGCGAGCATCGCCAATTCGCCGTCGTTCATCACGTGCAGGGCGCGATCCCGCCCGAGGATATCCACTGCGTGGGCGACCTGCTCATGCAGAGCGGTGTTGCGCCGCCCGAGCAGCAGCCGCAGCGCCAACCCCAGCAACGACCGCGCTCCCAGCCGCCCCACGACGTAGATACCGAGCACGCCCCCATCCAGCACCGGTCGGCCGAACGTCCGGCCGCTTGCCGGGTCCACCGGGTTGACGGTGATGGTCAGAGCCGAGGCATGGAGCGGCAAGCTCTCCCCGTCGGCCATGAGGGTCACGCGCAGCCGCCGGGCGCGAACCACCTGCCGCCACACCGCCCGTGCCATGCGGGTGATGGCCTGGAGGCCCTTGCCCCGGGTTTGCTCCCTCGTGCGCCCAAGCCGCGCCGGCAGCCCCAGCATGGAGGCGCACAGGAACACCTGTCCGTTCACCTCCCCCACGTCGATGCTGCGCACCCGCCCCTGCCCGATTAGCGCCACCGCCGCCGCCGTGTCGCCGGTCGGCAGGCCCAAATCCTTTGCGAGCAGGTTCATGGTGCCAAAAGGCAGAATGGCGAGCGGCAGTTCCCGCCCGGCCATCACAAGGGCGGCGCAGGCGACTGTTCCGTCCCCGCCCGCGACCACTACGGCGTCGGCGCCCGCCTCCGCGGCTTTCGTCATGCGCTCGGGCAGCGTGCCGGCGTCAGGCGCGATGAACACCGGCTCTAGCCCGGCAGCGGCAAACGCGTCGCGCAACGTGTGCTGGTGCTCGCCCTCCAGCAGCGCGCCGGCGCGACCGTTGATCACCACGGCGACCCGGCGGATCATCGTGCCGCGCAATGGCGCAAGGCGAACGCTGGGCGGTGAGACGGCATGCCCCGTTGTGCCCTAGGCCGCCCCCGGCTGGCCAGCCAGCCCGCGCTGCATGAGCGCAACCAGCCGGCCGCGATTCTGCACCATCTCAACCGTCCGCCAGCCCGCCCGGGCGTAAACCCGTTCCGCCGCGCTGGTATAGAGCCAGAGCGTGCCGAAACCTTGCGCCAGGGCCATCGTCTCGATCGCCGCAATCAGCCGCCCGGCAAGTCCCCGCCCACGCCACTCGGGCGCCACCACCACGCCCGCCAACCAGGGCGTGAGGTCGGGCCGCTCCTCGAGGTCCTGCGCAGCGAGACTGGCCGTGCCAACCGGCTCGTCATCCGCGAGCAGAACCAGCGTTTGCGGCAGCGGATTGCGCGCTGCCACCGCCGCTTCCGCTTCCGCCAGCACGCTTTCGAACGACCGGCCGCGGGCTTGGAAGAACGCCTCCCAACGCCACCGCGCGGTGATCGGCAAGAGGTCCGGCCGGTCGAGGATCGAGACGACGGCATACCTCACCCCCGCCTCACCAATCGGCAGAGTCATCAGAAACTCTCGTGCAGCCCTGTCACGAGCGAGCCGCGGACTGGGCTGCTGCTGACAGGAACGGCGCCCGTGCCAGCCGGCGCCTTGGGCGCGAAAGGGATCGTGAGAGACCCCGTCGTGCCAGGCGCGGGCGGGCGGGACAGATACGGCGTTGGGGCCGGCTCGAACGGCCCGGTGGCCTGAACCTGGCCGGGCGCAACCGGCTGGCTCGTGGAGCAGGCCACCACCGAGACCAGGCAGGCAGCGCCAAGGCAGCGAACGAGGATTAGCATTTCGGTGCCATACCAACATAGTTTGCCTCCGGTGGGAAGCGCGTCAGCCGCCCTGCAGCCGCTGCCCCGTCGCGGCGTCGAACACGTGCAGCGCTGCCGAGGGTAGCGCGATATGCAGCACCTCGTCCACCGACAGTGCGGTCGCCTGCTTCACCATCATCGCCGTGCCGTCATCCAGCCGGCCATGCACCAGCGTCTCCGAGCCGAGCGGCTCCACCAGGTCCACCTTCAGCGCCAGGCCCGCCGGGTCGATGGCGACATGCTCGGGGCGGATCCCGATCGTCACCGCGCCGGCGCCGGCAAACCGCTGCGGCAGCACCACCAAGTGTCCGGACGCCAGCCGCGCCGACGTGCCGTCCGCCTGCATCGTGGCGGGCAGGAAGTTCATCGCCGGCGCGCCGATGAACCCGGCGACATACACGGTGGCCGGATGGGCAAACACCTCCATCGGCGGCGCGAACTGCACCGGCACGCCCTGATGCAGCACCAGCAGGCGATCCCCGAGCGTCATCGCCTCCACCTGGTCATGCGTCACATAGAGGCTCGTCACGCCCAGGCGCCGCTGCAAACGACGGATTTCCGCCCGCATCTGCACCCGCAGCGCCGCATCGAGGTTGGAGAGCGGCTCGTCGAACAGGAACAGCTTGGGCTCGCGCACGATCGCCCGGCCCATCGCCACGCGCTGCCGCTGCCCGCCCGAGAGCTCCCGCGGCCGCCGCGCCAGCAGCGCCCCCAGGCCGAGCAAATCCGCCGTCTGCTGCACCCGCGCCGCAATCGCCGCCTTGCTCATGCGGCGGATCTTCAACCCATACGCCATGTTCTGCGCCACCGTCATGTGCGGATAGAGCGCGTAGTTTTGGAACACCATGGCAATGTCCCGCTCGGACGGGTCCACCTTGGTCACGTCCCGGCCGTCGATGCGGATGCAGCCCGACGTCGCCGTCTCCAGCCCCGCCACCAGCCGCAGCAGGGTGGACTTGCCGCAGCCCGACGCCCCCACGATCACCAGCATCTCGCCATCCGCAAGCGTGAGGTCGATCCCCTGCAGGATGTGCGTGGTGCCGAAGCTCTTGCGCAAGCCCTCGAGCTGCAGCGTCGCCATGTTACTTCTCGCCTTCGGTGAGGCCGGCGACGAACCAGCGTTGCATCAGCAAAACCACGGCCACGGGGGGCAACAGCGCCAGCACCGCCGTCGCCATCACCCGGTTCCATTCCACCTGCGCCTCAGTGCCGATCAGCTTGACGATGCCGATTACGATGGTGTCGAGCTTGGGGTCGGTGGCCACGAGCAGCGGCCACAAATACTGGTTCCAGCCGTACACGAACAGGATCACGAACAGCGCCGCGATGTTGCCCGCCGATAGCGGCAACAGGATATCCCTAAGGAACCGCCACGGCCCGGCACCGTCGATCCGCGCCGCCTCCATCAGCTCGTCCGGAACGGCCAGGAACACCTGGCGGAACAGCAGCGTGGCGGTGGCCGACGCGATCAGCGGCACGGTCAGCCCGCCGAACGTGTCGATCATGCCGAACCCGGCCATCACCGCGTAGGTCGGGATGATCCGCACTTCCACCGGCAGCATCAGCGTGATGAAGATCGCCCAGAACGCCACCATGCGGAACGGCCACTTGAAAAACGTCACCGCATAGGCCGACAGCACTGAGATGGTGATCTTGCCGACCGCGATCGTCAGCGCCATCGCCAACGAGATCAGCAGCATGCGCCCGACCGGCCGCCCGCCCGCGCCGCCGCCCGCCAGCACATCGCGATACACGCCGAAGCCGCCCAGGTTCGGCACCAGCGACAAATCCCCCCGGGTGATCGCTCCCGCATCCTGCGTCGACCCGGCGAGGATCATCCAGAGCGGCAGCGCGAACAGCAGCACGCCCAGGATCAGCACCAGGTGGGTCGGCCAGTTCTTCATTTGCGCTGGCCCAACACGCGGAACTGCACCACCGTCAGCACGATCACCCCCGCCATCAGCACGACCGACTGGGCAGAGGACGAGCCTAAGTCGAGGTTGATCACTCCATCGCGATACACCTTCACCAGCAGCGTCTCGGTCGCCTTGCCGGGGCCGCCCTGGGTCAGCGCCCAGATGGTGCCGAAGGTGTCGAACGCGGCGTAGACCACGTTCACCACCAGCAGGAAGAACACGGTCGGCATCAGCAGCGGCAGGGTGATGGTGCGGAAGCGATGCCAGCCGCGCGCGCCGTCCATCCGCGCCGCCTCCGTCACCGTGCGCGGCACCGATTGCAGCCCGGCGACGAAGAAGATGAAGTTGTAGCTCACCTGCTTCCAGGAGGCTGCAAGGATCACCAGCGTCGCCGCCTGATTGCCATCAAGCGCATAGTCCCAGCCTAAGTGGCGGTTGGCCCAGCGCCCGATGAGGCCGATCTGCGGATGCATCAGGAACAGCCAGATCACCGCCGCCACTGCGGGCGCCACCGCATAGGGCCAGATCAGCATGGTGCGATAGAACCCGCGCCCGCGCGTAACGCCGTCGGCCGCCACCGCCAGCAGCAGCGCCGTGCCCATCGAGAGCACGCAGACCGCCAGGATGAAGCCGATGGTGCGCCAGATGCTCTGCACGTAGAGCGGGTCGGTGAACAGGTCGGTGAAGTTGCCCAGGCCCACGAACACCGAGGACAACCCGAATGGATCCTCCCGCGTCAGGCTGCCCCAGATCGCCTCTCCCGCCGGCAGGAAAAAGAACACGATGGTGAGCAGAAGCTGCGGCAACACCAGGCCGACCGGGAGCACCCAGCCAGGAAAGATCGTGCGGCGCATGTCAGGCGCGAGACGGCAAGCAAAGCTCCCTCTCCCGCCTGCGGGAGAGGGCCGGGGTGAGGGGACCGTGCCGGGAACCGGCAAGTATCGAACGCGCGGCAGCCACCCTCACCCTAGCCCTCTCCCGCCAGCGGGAGAGGGAATGCGGCCAGCGACTCCTGCATCCTAGAAGCGCCCGGCTTACGTCCGCACTGACTTCTGGAACTCCCGCAGCACCCGGTTGCCCCGCTCGTTGGCGCTGTCCAGCGCAGCCTGAGCGCTCTGCTGGCCTTGCAGCGCCTTCTCCACTTCCTCGTAGATGATGTTGCGGATCTCCGGCAGCCGCCCCAGCCGCAGTCCGCGCGAGTTGTCCGTCACCGTGCCACGGGTGAGCTGCTCGATCGGCAGCTCCGTGCCCGGGTTCTTCTCGTAATACCCCTCTTTCTTCGACAGCTCGTAGCCCGCCACCGTCACCGGCACGTAGCCGGTGTCCTGATGCCACGCCGCCGCGTTCTCCGGCTTGGCCAGGAACGCCAGGAACTCCGCCGCTCCCTTGTATTGCGCGGCCGGGCGGTTCGGCGCCGTCATCGTCCAGATGCTGGCGCCGCCGATGATGGAGTTGATCGGCTCTTTGATGATCGCCGGGTCGTACGGCAGGAACGCGTTGGTCCAGCCGAACTTGGCGCTCTTCAGCAGGTCGCCACGCTCGCCCGAGCTGTTGAACCCGATCGCCGCCTGGCCCGACAGGAACACGCCGTCCGCCGCCGAGTCGCGCCCGCCATACTTGAAGAACCCGGCCTTCTGCCAATCCAGGAAGCGCTGCAGTTGCTTGACGAAATCGGGCTTGTTGATCAGCAGCCCGGCGCCCAGCCCGCCAAACCCGTCCCCGTCGGTGGCGAACGGGATGTTGTGGATGGCGGCGTATTCCTCCATGTGGATCCAGGAGAACCAGCCGGTCGAAATCCCGATCGGCACGCCGGACTTGCTCTGCAGCGTCTCGCCCGCCGCCGCCACGTCGTCATAGGTCGCGGGCGGCTTGGCCGGGTCCAGCCCCGCTTTCTCGAACGCGTCCTTGTTCAGCCACATCACCGCGGTGGAGGAGTTGAACGGCACCGACGCCATCCGCCCGTCCGGCAGGCTGTAATAGCCGCGCACCGCCGGGATGTAGGCGTCCGGCTGGATCGCCACGCCCGTCTCCTGGATCAATTGCCAGGCCGGCTTCACCGCCGCCCCCGCTGCCAGCATCGTCCCAGTGCCGACTTCGAACACCTGCACCAGGTCCGGCGCCTGCCCCGCCCGATACGCGGCGATGGCAGCGGTCAGGTTCTCGGCATAGGTGCCCTTGAACACCGCCTGCAGCTCGCAGTCGCTCTGCGAGGCGTTGAACGCCGCCGTCAGCCGGTTCACCTCGTCGCCCAGCGTGCCCGTCATCGAGTGCCAAAACACCACTTGGGTGCGGGCGGCTTGCGCGCGCGCGGCCACGAGCGGCGCCAGGCTGGCGGCTGCGGCGCCGGCCAGCAGAGTACGACGGTCCATCGAGCTTATCCTGGGTTGTGTGGGCGTGGGGCGTAGGCCGCGAGTGTTGCGCCTCCATGACGCTAAAATGACGCTTTTATGAAGGCATTCTCAGCGCTTGCCCACGCTCCACAGCATCAGCCAGCGGATCGGGAACACCCAAACCACCCCGGCGACCAGGAAGTAGGCCGCCTGGAACACCCAGTTTCGCGGCAGCACCGCCGGCAGGGTGATCGCCCCGGCGACGTAGACGATGATGAAGCCAATGCCGAGCAGGGTGGCGGCAAGCGGGCGGGAGGCGGGCGCGGCCATGGCGCGCAGTTAGCGCAACGCGACCGGCCGGGCTATAGGGGCCGACCGTCGCAAACCCGATCCCACACCAAAGGGCAGCCCATGGACCTCAAGGACCACATCGCCGCCATCCCCGATTTCCCCAAGCCCGGCATCCTGTTCTACGACGTCTCCACCCTGCTGCGGAACGCCGATGCATGGCAGGTCACCATGGGCCGCATGGCGCAGACGGTGCGCCAGTGGCAGCCGGATTTGCTCGCCGGCATCGAATCGCGCGGCTTCCTGCTCGCCGCCCCGCTGGCGCTCAAGCTCGGCTGCGGCTTCATCATGCTGCGCAAGCCCGGCAAGCTGCCCGGCCGCGTCATCGGCCACGACTACGCGCTGGAATACGGCACCGACCGGCTGGAGATCCAGGCTGACGCCGTCTCGCCGGGCCAACGCGTGGTGGTGGTGGACGACCTGCTCGCCACCGGGGGCACCTTGGCGGCCAGCATCGCTCTGCTGCAGTCGGTGGGCGCCGTCGTGCCGGCCGCCGCGGCGCTGATCGAGCTCAGCTTCCTCGGCGGCCGCGCCAAGCTGGGCGTCCCGTTCGCCTCGCTCGTTGCCTATGACGCTTGATTTGACAGGAGAACCTCGCTGGGTTGCGCCCAAGAACACACCACAGCTAGAAAGCGAGCCAATGGGAGCGACACCTTGAACGCAGTTGCATTCAGCCGGCGATCGCTCCTGGCCACCTTGGCGGTCGCGGCCGCCGTGCCATCCGCGCTGGCCGCTGTGGCGCGGCCGTTCGATGCCGCCACTCTTATCGTCGGCGGCCCAGGCGGAGGCGGCTTGGACACGTGGGCCGACTGGCTCTCCCCCACGCTGGCGGCCGCCCTGTTCCCTGGCGTGTCGCTGCGCAAGAACCTCGTCGGCGGCGCGGATGGCGTCACCGCCGCCAACCAGTTCGAAGCCTGGGCCAACCCGGATGGCAGCACCGCGGCCTTGCTGCCCGGCGCCGCCGCCCTGGCCTGGCTCAGCGGAGACCCGCGCGCCCGGTTCGACGCCGCGCGCTGGGTTCCAGCCCTGGCCGCGACCACGCCTTGCTTGGTCTTCAGCCGCGTGAGCGCCGCGCAACTGGCCGCCGGCGCCCCCCTGCGCATGGCCGCCAGCACGCCGGCCGGCAAGGAAATGCCCGCCATGCTCGGGCTCGACCTGCTCGGCGCCCAATGGCAGCCGGTGTGGGCCGTCCCCGACCCGGCGCAGGCCTTTGCCCAGCAGCAGGTGGACACGCTCTGCCTCTGTGGCCGCCACGTGCCCGAGATGGCGGGCCGGCTGGCGGCGTCCGGCGCCGCACCCTTGTTCAGCTTCGGCACGGTGGACGACTCCGGCACCCCGCAGCGCGCCCCCGACTTCCCGGACGTCCCGACCCTGATCGAAGTGCTGGCTGGCCGTCCGGTCGACGCCCCGTTGCTGGCGGGTTGGCGCGCCGCTGCCGCCGCCGCCGCGCTGAACATGGCCTTGGTTCTGCCGCAGCTCACGCCGGCGGCGATGGTGGCGCAATGGCGCCGCGCTTGCGCCCAGGCCTCGGGCTCCCCGTTGGTGCAAACCGAGGCCAGCTCCGAGGGTTTGCGCCCCGTCCCCGCCCCCAGTGCCAGCGCCTGCACCACCGCCGTTCTGGCCGACACCGCCGCCTTGCTCGAACTCCGCCGCTGGCTCGCCGCCAAGCTCGACTACCGCCCCGTGTAGGCCGCAGAACTAGGCGCTCCCCTCTTCCTTGCTTTCTTGCCCTCTCCCTCTGGGAGAGGGTCGGGGTGAGGGCGTTTCCCCCGGACCAGTCTGCGCAGCGTGCCCCTCACCCAACCCTCTCCCAGAGGGAGAGGGCTTTTTGGCGGCGGCGTGATGCAATTGGCACGACCGGGCACCCCTGGCCGCACCCGCCCGCCTCGCCTACGCTTCGCCCATGCAGCCCACCCTCGCCATCGACCTCGGCAAGACCACCTGCCGCGCCGCCCTCTGGCACGGTGAGCATCGCCATGACGCCACCGGCGCCGGCTGCCCCGGCCTGGCCGAACCCGGCAGCATCCTCGCCGCCGAAGCCGCGATCCTCGCCGTCGCAACCCCCCTGCTCCGATCCGCAGGCCTGTCCACCCTCGATACCGCCGGTATCGCCGCCCCCGGCGCCCTCGCCGCTCCCGAAGCCGCGCAAGCCCTCGCCGCGCGCCTCTGCCTCAGCCTGCCCGCCGCCGCCGTCGCCGTCACCAGCGACGCCATCGCCGCCCACTTGGGCGCCTTCGCCGGCGGACCCGGCGTCGTGCTGGCCATCGGCACCGGCGCCGTCGCCCTCGGCCTGGCTGCGGACGGCACGCTCCGCCAGGCCGACGGCGCCGGACCCTGGCTGGGCGACATCGGTGGTGGCGCCTGGCTCGGCCTGGCCGGTCTGCGCGCCGCCTTGGCCGCCGCAGAGCAGCGCGGGCCGGCCACCGCCCTGCTCCCCGCCGCGGAAGCCCGCTTCGGCCCGGCGCGCACCCTTGCCGCCGCCCTCGCCACCAGCCCCAACCCGCCCGCCCTCGCCGCAAGCTTCGCGCCCGACGTCGCCCGCTGCGCCGCCGCCCACGACGGCGTCGCCACAGGGCTGATGGACGACGCCACCTTCGCCCTCGCCGCCACCGCCCACGCCCTCGGCCTGCCGGGCCCGCTCGCCCTCACCGGCGGCCTCGCCGCGTTGTTCGAACCCGAGCTTCGCGGCGATTTCGCCGCCGGGCCGCTGACCCTCGTCGCCCCAAGCGGCACCGCGCTGGACGGCGCCCGCCTGCTCGCGACTCGGAGGGACCTGCCGCACGAGCCCCACATCCATCGGGCGAACCTGGGCGCGACCCTGGCCAGCCAAGCCGCTGACCGCCTGGATTGGCTTGCCACCGAAGCCGTCCAGCCCGGCCTCGAAACGCTGGACCAGCAGCCCGCCGCCACCGTCATCCGCCTCCTGCTCGCTGCCGAGCGCGCCGCCTCGGCCGCCCTGGCCCGCGCCGAGCCGGCGCTCGCCGCCGCCGCCGAGGCGATTGCCGCCCGCATGCAGGCTGGCGGGCGCCTGTTCTACCTGGGCGCCGGCACCCCGGGGCGCCTCGCGGTGCTGGACGCCACCGAACTCGGCCCCACCTACAGCGCCCCGCCGGGCCTGGTGATCCCGCTGCTCGCCGGCGGCCCGGCCGCCATGATGCAGGCCGCCGAGGGCGCCGAAGACGACACCGCCGCCGCCGCCGCGGCACTCGACCAGCACGCGCTGGCGCCCGCCGACGCCGTGGTCGGCATCACCGCATCCGGCCGCACGCCCTATGTGGTGGCTGGCCTGCAGCACGCCGCCGGCCGCGGCGCCCTCACGGTCGCCATCGTGAACAACGCCGCCAGCCCCGCCGCCGCCGCCGCCCAGATCGCGGTCGAGGTCCTCACCGGCGCCGAAGTCGTGGCCGGCAGCACCCGCCTGTCCGCGGGAACGACCCAGAAGATCGCCCTCAACGCGCTCAGCACGGCCGCCATGATCGCGCTCGGCAAGACCTATGGCGCTCGCATGGTCGACGTCCGCGCCAGCAACGCCAAGCTGCGCCGCCGCGCCCGGCGCATCGTCTGCGAGGTCACCGGCGCCCCGCCCGAAGCCGCCGAGGCTGCCCTGGCCGCATCCGCTGGCCGGGTAAAGCCCGCCATCGTCGCCTTGCTCGCCGGGGTGGACGCCGCCGAAGCCGACCGCCGTCTCGCCCGCGCCGGCGGCCGCGTGCGGGACGCGCTCGCATGACCCCCGCCTGGTCGCTCGGCCTCATGACCGGGACGGTGCTGGACGGCAACATCGACATCGCCCTGCTCCGCACCGACGGCGAGACCGTCACCGAGTTCGGCCCCTGGACGCTGTGGCCCTACCCACCCGAGCTGCCGCCCCTGCTCGAGCGCACCCTCGCCGCCGCGCGCGACTGGGACTTCTGCGGCCCCGAGCCCGCCCTGTTCGCCGCAGCCGAAGCCGCCCTCACCCGCGCCCAAAGCGCCGCCGTCAGCCAGTTCCTCGCCCGCGAAGCCATCCCGCCCGCGAGCGTCGCCGCCATCGGCTTCCACGGCCAGACCGTGCTGCACCGCCCGCCCAGCCCCGGCCAGCCCGGCGCCACCCGACAGCTCGGCGACGGCCCGCTCATGGCCCGGCTCACCGGCATCCCCACCGTCTACGACTTCCGCAGCGCGGACGTCGCCGCCGGCGGGCAAGGCGCCCCGCTCGCGCCCGTCTACCACGCCGCCCTGCTGCAAACCCTGCTCCCCGGCCCCGCGGTGCTGAACCTCGGCGGCGTCGCCAACCTCACCTGGCGCGGCCAGGATGGCACGCTCGCCGCCTTCGACACCGGGCCGGCCAACGCCCCGCTGAACGACTGGATGCGCCAGACCACCGGCGCCGCCATGGACCGGGACGGCGCCCTCGCTTGCACCGGCCAGGTCGACGCAGCACGCCTCGACCGACTCCTCGCCCACCCGTATTTCGCCGCCCCCTACCCCAAGTCGCTCGACCGCTTCAGCTTCCTCGCCAACCTGGCCGAGGGCCTCAGCCCCGAGGATGGCGCCGCCACCCTCACCGCCTTCATCGCCGCCGCGGTCGCGCGCGGGCTGGAGCTGCTGCCGGCGCGCCCGACCCGCCTGGTGGTCTGCGGCGGCGGCCGTCGCAACCGCGCGATCATGGCCGCGCTGGCCGCCCGCACCGGCATCCCCGCCGTGCCCGCCGAAACCGTCGGCTGGCGTGGCGACGCGGTGGAGGCCGAGTGTTTCGCTTTCCTCGCCATGCGCACGCTGCGCGGCCTGCCCAGCAGCTTCCCTACCACCACGGGCGCCTCCAGCCCCACCATCGCCGGCCGCCTCGCCCCCTCTTGAGTGATGCTTCGACTATCGCCGCCGGGCCGCTTCGGGCAGTATCGACGCGTTCATCGCCGGGGCGCCCATGGCCAAAGCACTCACTTGCCTGCCAATTCTTGCTGCCGTCTGGCTCAGCGCCCCGGCCCACGCCCAAACGACGTTCGCGCCGCCCAGCCCCGCTGGCGCAGCAACCTTGCAGAGCCAGATCGAGGCGCGGCTGCAGGAGGCGCTCGGCGACAAGGCCAAGCTGCCCAGCCAAGCCGCGCAAGTGAGCCCGGAAAGCGACCACTACGACCTGCGCGTGCTGGTGGCGCCGTTCATCAAGGGGCTCACCCCCACGGACGCCGCCTTCACCGCCAAGCTGCTGCCCGGCAGCGACGGCGGCTGGACGGTGGATGACGCGCAGTTTCCACCGGAATTCGAGATCACCACCGCAGAGGCCGCTCCCGCGCCGGGCCAGACGCCGCCAGGCAGCGCCGCCCCGCCGCGCTCGGCCACCTACCAGGTCAAGCTCGGAACCCAGGACGAGCACGAAACGCTCGACGCCAACGGCATCGCCCTCTCCAACAGCGGCTCCATCGCCTCGGTGGACATCGTCAAGACCGGTGGGCTGGGCGCCTCGCTCACCCATTTGGGCCGCATCAGCAACCAGTACAGCCTGCACCCGAGCACGCCCGACCACTACGACGCCGTGGTGGACATCGCCGCGGACGGCTATGCCGTCCAATCCGTCGACGCCAACAACCTGCGCAGCGAAATCACCGCCAACCGGCTGCATGTCGCCGGCACCATGAGCGGGGTGTCGTTCGCAGCCGCCCGCCGCATTTCAGCCGACTTCGCCGGCGGACCAGCCCTGATCGTCCCGCCGCAAGGCTCGCTGCCCACGCCCGCAGAGACGGCCCGGCTGCGCCAACTCCTGATCGCTTCGGAGGGCCTGCTGACCGGCGCCCAAATCGTGGAAGAGGCCGAGGGCCTGAAGTTCGACTTCAGCGGCCATCGCGGCGGCCTCGGCAAGATCGCCATCAGCTTCGGCGGCCAGGCGCCCCAGGACATGCTGACCGCGAGCGTCGGAATCAGCCTCGAAGGGCTCACCCTGGACGAACTGCCGCCCGTCTTCGCCGCCTACGTGCCCTCCCGCATCAGCCTGCGCCCGACCGCCTCCAACCTCAGCGTCGCCGACCTGACCAAGCTGGCGCTCGATGCCCTGTCGCCCAACGCGCCGATCGACCCGGCGACCGGCAAGCCCGCCCCGCCCGTCGCCGACTACCAGGCCCTGTTCAGCCATGGCGGAATCCAGGTCGGCTTCGACCAGCTCGCTATCGACCTGCCCGGCACCCAGGTCTCCGGCACCGGCTCGTTCACCTTGACCGGCCCGCAAACCGTGAGCGGCGCTGCCCAGATCACCGCCCATGGCCTGGACGACCTGATCACCCGCCTGCAGGCCGACCCGGCGGCCGCGAGAGCCGCCCCCGTCATCATCCTGCTGAAGGGCATCGCCAAGACCACCCCCGACGGCGCGCTGTGGCAGATCACGATGCAGGACAACAAGGTGCTGGTGAACGGCCTCGATCTCGCCGCCATGGCCGCCGCCATGCATTAGGGGGAACCCCCGTAGGGTGGGGTGCGCTTTGGCACCCCACCACCACGGCAACACGGTCAGACGGAGAGATACGCCGCCAGCATCACCAGCCCCGCCACCCCGAAGGTGGCATGCAGCGCCACCACCAGCATCGCCGGCGCCCGCGCCCGCAGCCGACCCACGAACAGCATCGTCCCCAGCGCCAGCCCGCCCGCCGCCAGGCCGGCCGCCGCCACTCCGAACGACCCTGCCCCTTGCGCCGCCCCGCGCACCGGCCCGGTTGCCACCCCCGCGACCAGCAGCGCAAACCCCGCCGCGCCCAGCATCCCATGCACCGCCCCAGGCGCCCAAATCCGCGCCCGCGACGGCTTGGTGTTGCTCAGCACGATCAGCACCAGCCCCAAGATCACACCCGCAGCGAGCAGATAGGCCGCGTCGGTTAGCATCGGCCGCTCAGGCTGGTGCCGAGCGCGCTCTCCAGTTCGTCCCATTCCCGCTTGCTGAGCCCGCTGTCGGGCTGGCTCACCGGCTCTCCGGCCAGGCGGCGGCGCAGCACGGCGAGCATGCCGGCCGAGAGCGTGGCGGCGCCCACCCGATAGTCCTGGAACGCGGCGTAGGTCGCGGGCACCCAGGCGGCCACGCTGCGCAGCATCACCTCGGCATAGCAGCGGATCTCGTATTGCGCGTGGCTGTCGGCGCGGAGCTGGAGGAAGCCCAGCAGGTTGTGCAGGTCGGTCTTCCAATACCACTGAGTGTACGTGTTCAGCGTCAGGTTCATGCGGGCGAGTTCGCGCGCGAGGCCCTGGCGCGCCGGGTCGGCCGCGTCCTCGTTCAGCATCCAGGCATAGTCGTCATAGCTCTGGCTGGCGTCGCGCCGCAGCAGGTCGAGCACGGCCGCCGCCTCCGCCCCCTCGAGCGTGGCGCCACGGCCCTGCCGGTTGTCGGCGGACTGTGCGGCGAGCTGCTCCGGCGCCGGGATGTAGAATTCGCGGTCCATCACCGAGTAGCGGGCGGAGTATTCGTTCACGTTGGCGGTGCGGTGGCGGATCCACTGCCGGGCCACGAAGATCGGCAGTTTGACGTGGTATTTGATCTCGCACATCTCGAACGGCGTCGAGTGGCGGTGGCGCATGAGGTAGCGGATCAACCCGGCGTCCTCGCTGACCCGCTTGGTGCCGCGCCCGTAGGACACGCGGGCGGCCTGCACCACGGCCGCGTCGTCGCCCATATAGTCGACCACGCGGACGAAGCCGTGATCGAGCACGGGGATGGCGGTGTAGAGCATCGCCTCGAGCGCGGGGACGGTGGCGCGCAGGGTCGGTGTGGCGGCCTGGCGGAGTTCGGCGATTTCGGCGTGCTGGTCGGGCGATAGGGGCATGGGAAACCCCTACCATTCGCGGGCGGAGTCGACTATATTGATGGGGCTGGTTCGCTGGCTATGGCGATAAACGGTGTGTGGAATAATCGTTGTGGACCCGGGGGCGGTACCCGGCGTCTCCACCAACCTCGGTTGGCTGCGGGGACGAAATAGGCTCGACACGCGTGGTAAAGACATACTTTTTGCTCGGCATTGTACCGCCGTTATCGGGCTCTACGACAGGTGCCAATGACAATCATGAGGCATTCGCAGTCGCAGCGTAAGTTGCGATAGACGCGGTTCGGGGGGCACCGGGCAACAGAAGCCCCCCACTTCCATCTCCTTTCCGCCGCCGCCGACGTGGGACGCAAGGCGTCATCGCGAGCCGCCGCTTAGCGGCGTGGCGATCCAAAGTCGCGCCACAGGCCTCGTGCGCGTTCCTGGATTGCCGCGCTCGCCCGCAATGACGCGCCATAACACCTAATGTAGCGTTCTCGGCCCCTTGGCATCCGCCGCTTCCGCGCAATGCGCCACAACCATGTCATTGCTGAACGGCAAATTACAAAGCAGGACGTGCTTGCCCGTTATCAGCAGCCCGAAAGTGTTGCCGCAGCCATCCACGAGGAACTCGTCCGAGTAAGAACCCAGATGCGCAACCGACACCGTGGCAAAGAACCAATTGCCAGCGCCGCATTGGATGTTGCTGATGCTGTGCGTCAACTGCGTCGTTAGCGACAGCAGACCTTCCGCCGTCTGGCACTGATACGGCTTCTTGATGTAATCGCCAATCTTATGGGCCTCGAAATGGACCGGCTGCTGCTTTCCCTCGACATCGATCATCGAGGGTGTTTGGCCAGACCAGAACACGAAATCTGCAGTCGCACTGCATGAGGTATAGAAGTTACCCTCGCTGGTGGTCTTCTCATACTCGCGCCTTGCCGCCCCTTTTAGCTCCTCCGCCGAGGCGTTGTGCAGCGGGAACGCAGAAAAGCAGACGCCAATCAACGCCAAAACATAAGTCAGTCGCATGAATGTCTCTCGGTCGTGCAGGCCTGCTCCCTAACATGCCATGTGAGCCCAGGTTAAGTGTCCCCGCGCGCAGAGCTATCGCATAGAGCCTTACATATCGGCCGATGAAATGCGCGCAGGACATCCGTGTCTTCGCCCTCTCCCGTTCTTCACGGGAGAGGGCGGGGTGAGGCCTCTTGGAGCCGGCACACTCTGGCCAATCAATTCACTTCCAGATGGCTCGTGGCCCTCGCACCCTCACCCCGACCCTCTCCCGCCCGCGGGAAGGGAGATATTCTTCGGTCGGGACTGCCCAAACCCGAGAGGCTCAGGCCACCACCTCCGCCAACTCAGGGTGCCCACTCTGGCTGGCGATGTCCCGGGCGCTCACCCCAGTCTCGTCCTGGCGCAACGGGTCAGCCCCATGCGCCACCAGCAACTCCGCCAAGTCGGTATGGGCGAACATCACGGCGAAAATGAGCGGCGTGCGCCCCGTGTCATTGGCCGCGTCCACCGCAGCGCCCGCAGCCAGCAATTGCCGGGCAATGGAAGTGTGGCCCTTGAACGCGGCCCCCATCAGGGCCGTCGCCCCGGCGGCGTCCACCGCGTCCACCGCCGCGCCGTGCCGCAGCAACAGCGCCGTCGCCTCCGATTGCGCATTGTAGCTGGCCAGGATCAGCGCCGTAAAACCACGCGCGTCCGGCTGGTTCGGGTCCGCACCCGCGTCCAGCAAGGCCGCCAGCCGCGCCATATCGCCCGCGCGGGCCGCCTCGTGCAGCGCGGCCGCAGGCGGCGGCGGGCTCACTTGATGGTCTGCACCACGGCAAAGCCCTCGAACTCGGGATGGCCGAGATACATGGCGCGGTTGTCGCCCGCATTGGCATGGGCGGCGCGGAACGCCTCCGAGCGGGTCCAGTCCTCGAACGCCCCATGGTCCGCCCAGATCGTGTGCGAGGAATACAGCGTGTGGTCGTCTTTCTTCGGCCCGCGCAGCAGGTGGAACTCGACGAAACCCGGCACCGCATCCAGGTAGGAGTCGCGGCCGGTCCACATCTGCTCGAAGGCGCTCTCCGAACCCGGCGCCACTTTGAAGCGGTTCATCGCGATGTACATGAAAATGCCCCTCCCTTGCCCTCGACGAGCCACATGAGGCTCGGCAGATTCTCGCACTGGCGCAAGAGGCTACCACGCCGGGGCGTTTTGCGTCCCGTGGTGGTGTCGCGCTATGAAGGGCATTGGAATCAGGCGATGCACATGGAAGACGACGAAACCTCCCCTCCCCCCAGCCACGACAGCCTGCTTCCCTATGACTTCTGGATGGAAGAGGCGACCCGCGGGGTGGCCACCCGGGCGCTGCAATATGCCGCCAGCGACGGCATGCCGGGCCAGCATCATTTCTACGTCAGCTTCCGGACCGACCATCCCGGCGTGAGCATTCCCGCCCGGTTGCGCAGCCAGTATCCGGAAGAGATGACCATCGTCCTGCAACACCAGTTCTGGGACTTGAACGTGGACGAGGCGGCCGGCCGGTTCAGCGTCGGCCTCTCGTTCGGCGGCGTGCCCAGCACCCTGGTGATCCCGTTCGCCGCGCTGACCGCGTTTGCCGACCCGCATGCCCAGTTCGGCCTCCGCTTCCGCGCCGCCCCCGTGGCCGCCAACGAGGAAGCCGCCGCCCTGGACGCGCCGGAGCCCGAAGCCGAGCCATCGCCCGCGGCGGACGACGCCCCCGCAGAAGAGCCGCAAGTGGTCAGTTTGGACGCATTCCGCAAACGTAAGGATTAAGCTGGTGGACAGCCTGCCAACCCAAGGACCCGCGGTAAGCCCCGCCTTCAACTTCAGCCCGATGTTCCCGCTCGGCGAGCGCAACACGCCGTGGAAGCAGCTCGACCTGCCGGGCCTCGCCACCATCCAGTGCGACGGCCACACCGTGCTGCGGCTGCAGCCGGAGCTGCTCAGCGAGTTGGCGTTCCAGGCCTTCCACGACACCTCGCACCTGCTGCGCCCCGGCCACCTGGCGCAGCTCCGCGCCATCCTGGACGACCCGGAGGCCAGCCCCAACGACCGCTTCGTAGCGCTCGACCTGCTGAAGAACGCGGCGATCTCGGCCGGCGGCGTGCTGCCGATGTGCCAGGACACCGGCACCGCCCTGGTGTTCGGCAAGAAGGGCCAGCGCGTCTGGGTCGCGGGCGACGAGGAGGCCGCGTTCTCCTACGGCGTGCACCGCACCTACACCGAGACCAACCTGCGCTACAGCCAGATGGCGCCGCTCTCCATGTTCGAGGAGGTCAACACCGGCGACAACCTGCCGGTCCAGTTCGACATCATGGCCGCCCCCGGCGACGAGCATGCCGACGAGTTCCACCTGCAATTCGTGGCCAAGGGCGGCGGCAGCGCCAACAAGACGTTCCTGTTCCAGGAAACCCGCGCCATCCTCTCGCCCGGGAAGCTGATGGGCTATCTCGAAACCCGCATCCGCACCCTCGGCACCAGCGCCTGCCCGCCCTATCACCTGGCCATCGTGATCGGCGGCACCTCGGCGGAGCTGACGCTCAAGACCGTCAAGCTCGCCTCCACCCGCTGGCTCGACACCCTGCCCACCAGCGGCACCCCCGCTGGCCACGCCATCCGCGACCTCGAGATGGAGCGCCAGGTCCTGGAAATGACCCGGCGCATCGGCATCGGCGCCCAGTTCGGCGGCAAGTATTTTTGCCACGACGTGCGCGTGATCCGCCTGCCCCGGCATGGCGCCAGCCTGCCGGTGGGCATCGGCGTATCCTGCAGCGCGGACCGCCAGATCCTGGCCAAGATCACCCCCGACGGCGTGTTCCTCGAGCGGCTCGAAACCGACCCGGCGCGCTTCCTGCCCGAGGCCACCGCCGACACGCTGGGCGGCGAGGTGGTGCGGCTCGACCTCGATCGCCCGATGCTGGAAATCCGCCGCGAGCTGTCGCGCCACCCGGTGGCGACGCGGCTGTCGCTCACCGGCACGATGGTCGTGGCGCGGGACATCGCGCACGCCAAGCTGGCCGAGCGCCTGGCGCGCGGCGAGGCGCTGCCCGGCTATATCAAGGACCATCCGGTGTATTACGCCGGGCCCGCCAAGACGCCGGAGGGGTTCGCCACCGGCTCGTTCGGCCCCACCACGGCGGGGCGGATGGACAGCTATGTCGAGCAGTTCCAGGCCGCCGGCGGCAGCATGGTGATGCTGGCCAAGGGCAACCGCTCCCGCGCCGTGCGCGACGCCTGCCGCGCCCATGGCGGCTTCTATCTCGGCAGCGTCGGCGGCGCCGCGGCCCGGCTGGCGCAGGACTGCATCCGCAAGGTCGAGGTGCTGGAATACCCCGAATTGGGCATGGAGGCGGTGTGGCGGATCGAAGTGGAGGACTTCCCGGCGTTCATCGTGATCGATGACAAGGGGCACGACTTCTACGACGCCATGGAGCCGGCGGTGAGCGAGCGCTGATCCATCCGCCGGCCGGGTAACGATTGGTTGACCTTGGGACACGAGCGGGCCATGTCTTCAAGGAATGGCTGGGTTGCACATGTACGGTGACACGTCGCCTCCGCCACCTATGCAGGAGAAGCCTGGCATGACCATCCGCGAAACCGTCATGGAGCAGATGAAGATCGTAGCCTTGCAGCAAAACAAGACCCTGGCGCCGCTGAGCGATGACTTGCCGCTGATGAGTTCCGGGCTGGATTCGCTGTGCATCGCAATCCTAGTGGCCAATCTGGAGGACGAACTCGACATCGATCCGTTTGGCTCCGGCAACGAGGTTCCGGTGCCGGTCACGGTGGGTGATTTCGTTCACCTCTATGAGAGCACCGCTGCCGAGTAGCCCGCCTTGAGCCCGGCGAGCCCGCGGCGGTCGCTGCTTTCGCTGGCCTGCGCCGTGGCGCCGGACGCGCGCTGGCTGGCGGACCCGGCAGGGCGCGTGCGGCTGGCGGCGCTGGCGTCGGGGTGCAGCCTGGCAGCCCCTCTCGAGACGTTTGCCGGCGCGACGGTGCTGATCGCCACAGCGGGCCAACTGCCGGCCGTGCTGGCGGCCCTGCAATTGGATGGCGTGGCGGCGCGCATCCTGCTGTGCCCGCCCGATCTGGCTCCGGCGCATCTGCCAGGGATCCTGCGCCACGCCGAGGCGACCGTGGTGGTATCGGACGGGAGCATGCCGGCGTTGATCGAAGCGGCGGCGGGGCTGCCACTGGTCGAGTGTTCGCGGGTGCTCTCCCCTCAAATTGTCATGGCCGGACTTGATCCGGCCATCCACACCGAGTGGGTGCTGTTCACGTCGGGAACGACGGGGGCGCCCAAGCTGGTCCTGCACACCCTCGCCAGCCTCATCGGGCCGCTGCAGGACGGCCTGGCCGTGCCCAGCGGGGCGGTCTGGAGCACCTTCTACGACGTGCGCCGCTATGGCGGGCTGACCATCCTGTTGCGGGCGCTGCTCGGCGGCGGTTCGATGGTACTGTCCCACGCGGGCGAGCCGGTGGCGGCGTTCCTGCAGCGCGCGGGCGAGTCTGGCGTCACCCACATGTCCGGCACCCCGTCGCACTGGCGGCGCGCGCTGATGAGTGCCGCGGCGGGGGCGATGGCGCCCGCCTATGTGCGCCTGTCCGGCGAGGTGGCCGACCAGGCGATCCTGGACCAGCTCGCGCGCGCCTTCCCCGGCGCGCAGGTGGCGCATGCCTTCGCCTCCACCGAGGCCGGCGTCGCGTTCGACGTGCGCGACGGCCTGGCCGGCTTCCCCGCCGCGCTGATGGCCGACGCGAACGGGCAGGCGCAGATGCGGGTGGTGGACGGCTCGCTGCAGATCCGGTCGACCCGCACCGCGGCGCGCTACCTGGGCGAGCGGACACGGGCGCTGCGTGAGGCGGACGACTTCGTCGACACGGGCGACATGGTCGAGCTGCGGGGCGACCGCTACTACTTCACCGGGCGGCGGGAAGGCGTGATCAATATCGGTGGGCAGAAGGTGTTCCCCGAGGAAGTGGAGGCGGTGATCAACGCCCACCCGGCGGTGCGCATGGCGCGGGTGTGGGCGCGGCCGTCGCCGATCACCGGCGCGGTGGTGGCGGCCGACGTGGTGCTGCGAGCCGACCCGGAGGCGGGGTTCGGAGCCGTGCGGGACGCCATTCTCGCTGCCTGCCGCGCCGCCCTGCCCGCCCACAAGGTGCCGGTGAGCCTGCGCCGGGTCGATACACTCGAGGTGGCGGCGTCGGGCAAGCTGGTCCGCGTCCGTGCGTAGCGTGGTGGTGACGGGGGGCAGCCGTGGGCTCGGCCTGGCGATCTCGCGCGCCTTGGTGCAGGCCGGGTTCCAGGTGGTGGCGATCGCGCGCTCGCAGGGCGAGGAGCTGGCCGCCGCCATGGCAGAAACCGGCGGCGCGCTGCGTTTTGTCGCCTGCGACCTGTCGGACATCGCCGGGTTCGCCGCCTTGGCCAAGCGGCTGCGCGCCGAGCATGGGGCGAGTTGGGGGCTGGTGAACAACGCTGGCATCGGCACCGCGGGCGTGCTGGCCACCATGCCGGATGGCGCGATCGAGCAGTTGATCCGGCTGAACGTCACCTCGCCGATCGCGCTGACCAAGTACCTGCTGCGCCCGATGATGAGCGCCGGGTCGGGCCGGGTGGTGAATATCTCCTCGATCGTGGCGAACACGGGCTATAGCGGGCTGGCGGCCTATGCGGCGTCCAAGGCGGCGCTGATCGGGTTCACCCGGTCCTTGGCGCGCGAAGTGGGCGGGTTGGGGATTACCGTCAATGCGGTGGCGCCCGGTTTCGTCGAGACGGAGATGACGGGCGATCTCTCGGGCGGGCAGCGCGAGCAGATCAAGCGGCGCAGTGCGCTGCGCCGGCTGGCCGACCCGCAGGACGTCGCGGCTGCGGTGGTGTTTCTGCTGGGCGACGGCGCCAGCAACATCACCGGCACGGTGATGACGGTCGACGCAGGCAACACGGCCTAATTCGCCGGTCTCGCCGCGTGAGAACGGGCAGACTTTGCAACGATTGCTGCGATAAGTCGCGTTGCCCGATGACCGAAGCATTATAGATCGTGAAGATCGCATGATTCTGTCAGGAAGCTAGACAAGGCGCATTTTCCAGACGCTATTGTGGTGAATTGAGGGTTTACAACGCCTTTCCATGCAATTACGGGTTGGTAAGAGATCAAACCCAAAGTAACCGAGGTGCTGCATGACCGCCGCTCCGATAACCGCTGCTGACTTCATCGCAACCATCGGGGTGAACGCGCACATCAACGACCCGAATTCCAGTTACGTTACGTCAGACGTGCTGGCACAACTGCAATACCTTGGTATTTCCAATCTGCGAGTGTCGGACAATTCAGGATCGGAACTGCCGCAATATCTGGCGCTCGGTGCTGCCGGGATCAAGTTCGATGCAGTCACGGTGATAGCACCGCAGAACCCGATCAACCTTGCCAATGAAATTGCCGATCTCAACAAAATTGCGCCCTATCTCATTTCTGTAGAGGGCCCGAACGAGATCAATACTGATCCTGTCAGCTACAATGGTCTCACCGGCGCCGCCGCGGGCGATGCGTTCCAGGCCGGCCTCTACAACGCGGTGCAAGCCGACCCGGCGCTTGCCGGCGTGCAGGTGCTGCCGTTTTCGCTCTCGGTCGGCGGCAGCCTCACCGGCTATGGCAACGAGAACGCCTATTCCACCGAGGCCAACGTGCATGGCTACGCCAGCGGCGGCGTCCCGCCGTATTACTACCTGAACTACGCCGTCTCGAGCGTCCCCACCGTCACCGGCAAGCCCGTGGTGATGTCGGAAACCGGCTACTACACGCTGCAGGACGGCAATTCCGGCGTCACCCAATACGTCCAGGCGGTGTGGGACGTGGACATCCTGCTGCAAAACGCGTCAAACGGCATCGTCAAGACTTACCTCTACCAATTGGAAGACGGCTACAACGACCAGCCGACCAACCCGGAAGACAATTACGGGCTCTACACCGTGAATGGAACGCCGAAACAATCGGCCATCGCCATCCACAACCTGACCAATCTGCTGGCCGACAACGGCCCGAACGCCAGCAGCTTCACTCCGGGCACACTAAACTACACCGTGACTGGGCTCAATCCGGATTACGGCTTCCAGGACATCTTCGCCAAGTCCAGCGGCGCGTTCGACATCGCGCTCTGGTCCGAGCCGCAATTCTACGACGCCGTCACCGGTGTCACGTCGGCGGTGACCCCGAGCCAGGTCACGGTCAGCCTCGGCGGCAGCTACAACATCGCGGTCTATGACGTCGTGACCGGCACCACGGCGGTGCAAACCGCCAGCAATGCCAGCGCGATCACGGTGGCGCTCGGGACCGATCCGCTGATCGTGGAGGTGACGCCCATCGCCGGCGGCGGCACGACGGCTCCGACGCCCCCGCCAACACCGACGCCCCCGCCCGCGCCAACGCCACCATCCACACCAACCCCCACGCCCGTGCCCACGCCCGTAGCGCCGCCCGCCCCGGTCATCCTCGGCAGCGGCCCCGACACGCTGGTGCTGCAGATGTCCGAGGACGCCTACCAGGGCAACGCCGAGTTCACGGTGGCCATCAACGGGCAGCAAATCGGCGGCGTGCAGACAGTCGCCGCCATCCATGGCAGCGGCCAGAGCCAGAGCTTCGACGTGCTGGGCAACTTCTCCAGCGGCACCCAAACCGCCACCATCACCTTCCTGAACGACGATTACGGCGGCAGCCCGGCGCTGGACCGCAACCTCTACGTGAACTCCGCCACCATCAATGGCCAGACCATCACCGGCTCGTCGCTGGCGATGGATTTCGACGGCCCGGCGAGCTTCCGATTCACCGGCGGCCCGGCGCCCACGGTCACCGCCATCACCTCGAACAGTTCCTCCACCCCGGCCCATGCCGGCCAGCCGATCAGCTTCGATCTGACCCTGTCTCAAGCCGTGGCGGTGTCGACCGCCGGGGGGTCGCCCAGCCTCTCGCTCAGCGACGGCGGCACCGCCAGCTTCGACCCGGCGGACAGCACGGCCACGTCCCTGGCGTTCAGCACCACGGTGAGCGCCGGCCAGTCCAGCGCCGACCTGGCGGTCACGGGATTGTCGCTGGGCGGCAGCACGATCACCGGCCTCGACCATCAGCCGCTGTCCACCGCGGGCGTCTCGGGGCTTGCCGGTGCGAACACCGGGATCGACGTGACCACGGCGACGCCGGCCATGAAGCTGGGCTCGGGCAAGGACACGCTGGCGCTCTCCGTGTCGGAGGATGCGTTCGGTGGCGATGCCCAATTCACCGTCAGCGTCGACGGCAAGCAGATCGGCGGCACGCTGACAGCCAGCGCGCTGCACGACATCGGGGCCACGCAGACCTTCGACGTGCTGGGCAATTTCACCGCGGGCAAGCACATCGCGACGGTGACGTTCCTGAACGACAACTATGGCGGCAGCCCGTCGCTGGACCGGAACCTGTATGTGACGGGGGCGAGCATCGACGGCAGCGCCGTCAGCGGCGCCGTTCTGAACGAGCACTATAACGGCCCGGGCAACTTCGCCTTCACAGTGCCCGCCGCGCACTCGTAAAAAGCCCTCTCCCTCTGGGAGAGGGTTGGGTGAGGGACCTGTCCGGTACGCGCGCCCCGTGCGTGCCCCCCCTCACCCCGACCCTCTCCCAGAGGGAGAGGGAGCGATCGCAGCCAACGGAAGCGCCCGGCGGGCAATCAGCACCTCCATCCCCCCGGCCGCCACCACGGCCGCAGCAGCCACACCCAGTACCGGCAAATAGTCCCCGCTCCGGCTGTACACCCACGCCAGCCCATAAGCCGCCGCAGCCTGGCCCAAAGCCCACGCAACCGTCGCCGCAGTCCAGCCCCTCTGGCGGGCCGCCGCGTCCAGACCGGGCACCGCATTCACCCGGCTCAACATGACCGCGGTGATGCCCGGCACCAGCAGCCCGGTGGCAAACGCCATCGCGCCGAACGCCACCGTGTTGCGCAGCAGCAAGGCGGCCAGCCCAGCCGCTTCCAGCGCGAGCCCGGCGCGGTAGGTGGCCACCGGACCGATGCGGTCGGTCAGGCGGCCCAACACCACCGGGCCGCTCGCCGCGCCGAGGCCGAACAGCACCCAGGTGAGCGCCCCCGCGGCGAACCCGCGCCCCTGCCCGCGCGCCACGTAGTCCACCAGGAACACCATGTGCGGCACCAGCCCCACGGCGCAAAGCCCATAGCTGACCGACATGGCGCCGAACCGCTCGGCGGCAGCCCCTGGCGTGGCGCGCGGCAGGGCGGTGGCGGGCCACCAGCGCCAGGTCAGCAAGGTTAGCGCCAGCGAGATCAGCCCCAGGCCGAGCCAGGTCGGGGTGAGGCCCCACTGCAGCAGCAGCGGCACCAGCGTGCCGGAGGCGGCAATGCCCAAGCCCACGCCGGTGAACACCAGCCCGCTGGCCAGGCCGCGATGGCGAGCCGGCACCAGCGGCAGCACGGCAGGCGGCCCGAGGATCATCAACACGCCGCCTGCGATGCCGGAAACAAGTCGCCACACGAAGAACCAGGCGAACGGGAACGGCGTGGCGCACGCTAAGAACGCGGCCACCACCGCCAGCATGCTGCCGCGCAAGGCCCAAACCAGCCCCACCGACAGGCCGATGCGGCGGGAGACCAAGGCGCCGACCAGGTAGCCCAGCAGATTGGCCGCCCCGAGATACGCCGCCTCGCCCGGCGCAAACCAGCCGCGCGCGATGACGACGGGGAGTAGCGGCGAATAGGCAAACCGCGCCAGGCCGATGCCGACCAGCACCGCCGCCGTGGCGGCCGCAACCTGGCGCCACGGCATGCGGTTCAGCCGTGCGCGGCTGGCTTGAACGCCGCGGCCTGCTCGGGCGAGGCGGGCCGCTGGTGCAGCGCCTGCCACTCCTTGTAGGGCATGCCGTAGACGATCTCGCGCGCCTCCGGGTCCGAGAGCGGCAGCTCGCGCGCCTCGGCGGCCTCGCGATACCAGCGGCTGAGACAGTTGCGGCAGAACCCCGCCAAGTGCATCAGGTCGATGTTCTGCACGTCGGTGCGCTCGCGCAGGTGCTCGACGAGGCGGCGGAAGGCGGCGGCCTCGAGCTCGGTGCGGGTCGCCGGGTCGAATTCGGTCATGGCGGTGCTCCTTCCGCCCTAACATGGCGCGAGCCAGCGTCCTTCGCCATACTCGGCGGTGCGCATTCTACCGCGCAGGCACATCGGAGGAGTGACGATGGCACAGCCGAAATTGCGCCGCCGCCGGCGCACCAAAATCGTGGCCACGGTCGGCCCGGCGAGCAGCACGCCCGAGATGCTGGGCCGCTTGTTCCGCGGCGGTGCGGACGTGTTCCGGCTGAACTTCAGCCACGGCGCGCACGAGGACCATGCCGCGCGCATCGCCACCATCCGGGCGCTGGAGCAGGAAGCAGGCCGCCCGATCGGCATCCTGGCCGACGTGCAGGGGCCGAAGCTGCGGGTGGGCCGGTTCCAGGGCGGCCGCGTCGCGCTGCAAACCGGGCACGAGTTCCGGCTCGACCTCTCGCCCGTGCCGGGCGACGCCCGCCGGGTGCAACTGCCGCACCCCGAGATCATGCAGGCGGCGGCCATCGGCACCACCCTGCTGCTGGACGACGGCAAGCTGCGGCTGCGCGTGGTGCACAAGCGCGACGACCATCTGGAATGCGAGATCGTCACCGGGGGGCCGCTGTCGGACCGCAAGGGCGTGAACGTGCCGGACGTGGTGCTGCCGATCCCGGCGCTGACCGAGAAGGACCATGCCGACCTGCGCTTCGCCCTGCAGCACGGGGTGGATTACATCGGGCTCTCCTTCGTGCAGCGGGCGGAGGACGTGGCCGAAGCGCGCAACATCGCCGGCGGCCGCGCCTGGATCATGACCAAGCTCGAGAAACCGCAGGCGCTGGACAACCTGGACGAGATCCTCGAACTGTCGGACGCCGTGATGGTGGCGCGCGGGGACCTGGGCGTGGAGCTGCCGCCAGAGGAGGTGCCGCTGGCGCAAAAGCGCATCGTGCGCGCGGCCCGGCAGCGCGGCCTGCCTGTGGTGGTGGCGACCCAGATGCTGGAGAGCATGATCAGCGCCCCCTCCCCCACCCGCGCCGAGGCGTCGGACGTGGCGACGGCGGTGTTCGACGGCGCCGACGCGGTGATGCTGAGCGCCGAGACCGCCGCCGGGCAGTATCCCTACGAGGCGGTGAACATGATGGACCGCATCGTCGACCGGGTGGAGCAGGACGCGAACTGGCGCGAGCTGTGCGAGTCGGGCCGGCCGCAGCCGGAGCACACGGTGGCGGACGCGATCGCCGATGCGGCGCGGCAGATCGGCAAGACCATCGGCGCGCGGGTGATCGCGGCCTACACCATGTCGGGCAGCACCGCACTGCGGATCGCGCGGACCCGGCCGGACTGCCCGATCCTGGGGCTGACCACGTCGCAGGAGACGGCGCGCCGGATGGCGGTGGTGTGGGGCGTGCATGCCGTGGTGACGGGCGAGACGCACACCATGACGGAGACGGTGAACCGCGCGGTGCGCCTGGCGCGGACCGAGGGGTTCGCCAAGAGCGGCGACGAGGTGGTAGTGGCGGCGGGGATTCCGTTTGGGCAGGCGGGGACGACGAACGCGCTGCGGGTCGCGACGGTGCGGTAGTCTAAAAAGACGGGGGCGGCACGATGGCCAGGAGCCAGATAACTGTGGAAGAACTCTATCCGGGATACGTGCTGCAAGGAGCCGGCGGCTTTAAGATCAATGGATTTGCCCATACGTCTCCAAAGAAAGGGACGGCAATACGGCCTCAGAAAGAAGGGCAGGTAGTAGCTGGATTTTGGAATTTTGGTCCTTTGTGTTTCTTCGTTCGACAGAGCGGCGGGACTAGTTATCCGGAATTTAGCTTTCGACCGCTTACAACCCAGTTCCTGGCCAATGCCATCCAAAACGATGCCAAGTTTGAATTCTCGCTAGCTCAACCACGTGTAGGAGATGTGACATATGTCTCCGGCACCGAAGGGCGAGACTACGGGTGGCAAGTCTGTCAGGGTATCAATACGCTTAACGGGAGCGGGGGCTGGGGCAAGGAAGGCCTTCACCTTAGAATAAGTGGAGAACTTTATGACAAGTCGGCTGTTCTCGACAGAACCATGCCAGAAGAGTTCAACCAAGCCTCATACTTTCTAGAACTTGACATTCCATGGTCAGTTTTAAGATTCATGTTTTATGATAAGATTGATTTTCTAATCTCGAACTACATGACTTATGGCTCTTCAAAGTCCACGTAAGTTCGCCACTTGAGCCCTCTTCCCGCAACTCTAGAGCATGATTGCTTCTGATAGGCGAAGCAATCATGCTCTAACTCTTTGTTTGAGAGGTTGATTCACGCATCAGGTTGTTTCAACCTGATGCGATCAGGCTCTAGCGAGCATCTTTACCGGTCAGGTGACCACACCTGATCCGGTGATGCCCTAATAGTGATAGCGGCACTGGATGATCTCGACGCGCTGGTCGTCGCCTCGGCGTCCCTGCACCCGGTAGACCAGCCGATGCTCGGCCGTGATTCGGCGCGACCACCATCCCGATAGATCGCCCTTCAGCCCCTCCGGCTTGCCGAGACCGGTGAACGGGTGCCTGCGCGCATCCTCGATAAGTTCGTTGAGCCGCTGGAGCGTGCCGCCATCGGCCTGCGCCGCCCAGTGCAGGTAATCCTCCCAGCCGTCATCGGTGAACCAGACATTCACCCTTTGGCCGGCAGCAAGTCACGCGGGCTGGCCTGCGCCGCCTGCGCTTGCTGCAGGCCGCGAAGCAGCCGTTCGGCATTGCGCGGGCTACTCAGCAGGTGCACCGTTTCTTGCCAGCCGGCGAACTCGGCTTCGGCGACCAGGACCACATTGCCTTTGCCGCCCTGCCTGGTGACGACGACCGGGGCGCGGGTCTCCTGCACCTCGTCCAGGTAACGGGACAGGTTCTGCCGTAGGTCGGTGTAAGATACGTGGGTCACGTGGCACCTCTCGGTGCCTTATAGCACAAGTACCGCTTTCTGTACGGATTTCTCACCAAAAGATATCCATGCCGTCGGGACGGCATTACGTATTCATCGCGTCGAAGAAGTCCTGGTTGGTCTTGCTGTATTTCAGCTTGTCCAGCAGGAAGTCCATCGCGTCGGTGGTGCCCATCGGGTTCAGGATGCGGCGCAGCACCCACATCTTGGACAACATGCCGCGCTCCACCAGCAGTTCCTCCTTGCGGGTGCCGCTCTTGGTGATGTCGATGGCGGGGAAGGTGCGCTTGTCCGACAGCTTGCGGTCGAGGATGATCTCGCTGTTGCCGGTGCCCTTGAACTCCTCGAAGATCACCTCGTCCATGCGGCTGCCGGTGTCGATCAGCGCGGTGGCGATGATGGTGAGGCTGCCGCCCTCCTCGATGTTGCGGGCGGCGCCGAAGAACCGCTTGGGGCGCTGCAGCGCGTTGGCGTCGACGCCGCCGGTCAGCACCTTGCCGCTCGACGGCACCACGGTGTTGTAGGCCCGCGCCAGTCGGGTGATGCTGTCGAGCAGGATCACCACGTCGCGCTTGTGCTCCACCAGCCGCTTGGCCTTTTCCAGCACCATCTCCGTCACCTGCACGTGCCGGGTGGCAGGCTCGTCGAACGTGCTGGCGACCACCTCGCCCTTCACCGAGCGGGACATGTCGGTCACTTCTTCGGGCCGCTCGTCGATCAGCAGCACGAGCAGGAATACCTCGGGATGGTTCTCGGCGATGGCGGTGGCCATGTTCTGCAGCATCACCGTCTTGCCCGTCCGCGGCGGCGCCACGATGAGCGCGCGCTGCCCCATGCCGATCGGGGTGATGAGGTCGATCACCCGGGGTGTCAGGTCCTTGCCGGGCCCTTTGGCGACGGACTGGAAGTTCTCCACCTCCATCTTGAGCCGGCGGTCCGGATACAGCGGGGTGAGGTTGTCGAAGTTGATGCGGTGCTTGACCGCGTCGGGCGGCTCGAAATTGATCGTGTTGGGCTTCAGCAGGGCGAAGTAGCGCTCGCCGTCCTTGGGGGCGCGGATTTGGCCCTCGACGCTGTCCCCGGTGCGCAGGGCGAAGCGGCGCACTTGGCTCGGGCTGATGTAGATGTCGTCCGGGCCCGGCAGGTAGTTGGCCTGGGCGCTGCGCAGGAAGCCGAAGCCGTCGGGCAGGATTTCCAGGGTGCCTTCGCCGTGGATGGCCTGCTCGTTGTCGGCGAGGTTCTTCAGGATGGCGAACATCATGTCCTGCTTGCGCAGGGTGGACGCGTTCTCGATCTGCAACGATTCGGCGAAGGAAAGCAGGTCGGACGGGGATTTTGCCTTGAGTTCGGCAAGGTGCATGGGCGTGGAGCCTCGGTGGACGGGGTGGGAGCAGAGGAACGCTGCTGCCGGTCTGTCGGTCCTATGGGCGGCTGGGCCGCGCACGACGACTATCCGGGCGGGTGGAGAAAGACGCCGGGTCGATTGAACCCGGCCGCCTGGAGCAACCTACGCACGGTCAAGCGGCCGCGTCAACCTTGGGGTTGGGAGCTGGCAGGCTTTGTGCCACTTTAGCCCAGCGCGGTGGGGCGGTCGGCAAGCCGCTTTGCCAAGCGACTTGGTGGTTTAGGCGAGTCTCGATGCCAACTGAATCTGTCATCTCCAAAGACCCGGACGTACTTGGCGGCCGACCGGTGTTCCGCGGCCTTGGCGGCCGACCGGTGTTCCGCGGCACGCGTGTTCCAGTAGAGGTTCTGTTCGAGAACCTGGAGGATGGCCTCTCCCTCGACGAAATCGTGACCAGCTATCCGAGTCTCGAAAAGCGTGATCTGATCGCTTGCCTTGCGGCGGCCTACGTGTAGCGACCCTTGTAGCGACCATTGCACGACGCAGGGGCAATGACGGCTGCGTCGGCGGAAGGCCCCTCACCCCTGCCCTCTCCCAGAGGGAGAGGGAGAAGCAAGGCGTCAGCCGGGCTGGACGATGGCCATGATCACGATCACCACCATCAGCACCGTCGGAACCTCGTTGGCGTAGCGGTAGAACCGCTGCGGCCGCTGGTTGCGATCCTCCAGGAAGTCGCGGCGCCACTTGGACAAGGCGCCGTGAAACCCCGTCATCAGCACCGCGCCGGTGAGCTTCACATGCCACCAGGGCGCGCTCCAGTTCACCGCGCCGGGCGTCAGCACCATCAGGATGCCGAAGCTCCAGGCGGCGATCATCGCCGGGGTGGTGATCTGCTTCAGCAGCCGCCGCTCCATCACCTTGAAGCGCTCGCTCGCCTCGGAGCCGCGCGGCACCTGGCAGTGATACACATACAGCCGCGGCAAGTAGAACAGCCCCGCCATCCAGGCGATGATCGAGATCACATGGAGCGACTTCACCCAAAGAAAGTAGGGCGCCAGAGCCAGGATGGTCACGCCGCGGCCGCCTCGGCCAGGCTCAGCAGGCGCAGGAAATTGCCGCCCCACAGCGCCGCGAGTTCGGAGGCGTCGTAGCCCCGGCGTTGCAGCTCGGCGGTGAGGTTGGGGCTCTGCGAGGCGTCCTGCCAGTCGTGCAAGGCGCCGCCGCCGTCGAAATCCGAGCTGATGCCGACATGCTCGATGCCGCAGCGGCGGACGGCGTAGTCGACATGGTCCACGTAGTCGGCCACGGTCACGCGGTCCACCTTGCCGCCGGGCCGCAGGAACGAGGCGACGGCGGTAATCTGCACCACGCCGCCGGTGGCGCGCAGCACGTCCAACTGCTCGTCGTCCAGGTTGCGCGGCACGGGGCAGATGGCGTGGATGCAGGAATGGGTGGCGACCACGGGCGTGCTGGACAGCTCGGCCGCCTGCAGCATGGTGGCCTTGGAGACGTGGCTGACATCGACCAGCATGCCGAGCCGGTTCAGCGCCGCCACCGCCTCGCGGCCGAGGGCGCTGAGGCCGCCATGCAGGGCCAGCCGGTCGCCCAGGTCGGCGCGCGGGTTGCTGCTGTCGGCCAGCATGTTGTGGCCGTTATGGGTGAGCGTGAGGTAGCGGGCGCCCAAGTCGCGCAACTGGGCCAGGCCGGCGATGTCCTCGCCCAGCACGTGGCCGTTTTCCACCGCGGGGATGACCACGCAGGCGCCCTGGGCCGCGGCGTCGCGGATGGCGCTGGCCTGGCTGGCGACGGTGGCGCGCAGGCCGTTGCGCTCGCCCGCCATGGCGCGGATGGTGCCGAGCATGTCGGTCGCCCGGCGCCAGGCGCCACGCCAGCCCTCCGGCGTGCGCGGCCCTTGCGGGACGTAGGCGGCGAAGCAGCCGGCGCGCAGGCCGCCACGCGCCATCTTGCCGAAATCGACCCGGCGGCTGCTCGCGGCGAACGGGTCGGCGGGCTCCGGCCATGGGATGTCGATATGCGAGTCCAGCGTCAGCATGCTCGCGTGCAGGCTGGCGGCGCTTAGGCGGGTGTCAGCGGGTTGGCTCATCGCGTCTGGCCGGACCACGCCGGCCGCTCCTTGATCGTGGTTCGCGCAGAGAGTGCGCCCGTGTTTGGGATACCGCTAGAGGCGCCCCCGGGAAGGTGACGAGGGCGCCGTGGTGCGCTATGCAGCCTCGGGGATGTCTCCGTAGCTCAGCAGGATAGAGCACAGGATTCCTAATCCTGGGGCCGTGGGTTCGAATCCCGCCGGGGACACCAGCCCCGCCCACGTCACGACACCCCCACACCTGACTTTCGCGCCGAAGGGTGGCAAGGTCGGCCGGCAAAGTGAGGAGAGCCCGGCGTGATCCAGCATGAGGTGACGGTGCATCCGGAGGCGGACCGCCTCCCCCGGGACGATCAGCTCGCCTGGAAGATCGCCGCCGTGGCCGCCGATCCCGTCCCGGTCGAGCCCGCCACGGCCGAGATGATCATCAACCGCATCATCGACAACGCATCGGTGGCGGTCGCCGCGATCAACCGCAAGCCGGTCACCGCCGCGCGCTCGCAGGCCATCCGCCACCCTCGCGCGGGCGGTGCGACGGTGTTCGGCTGCGCGGCGGACGTGCGGGTGCATGCGGAGTGGGCGGCCTGGGCCAACGGCACCGCGGTGCGCGAGCTGGACTACCACGACACCTTCCTCGCCGCCGAATACAGCCACCCCGGCGACAACATCCCGCCGATCCTGGCCGTGGCGCAGCAGCTCGGCTGCGACGGCGCGGCGCTGCTCCGCGGCATCGCCACCGGCTACGAAATCCAGGTGAACCTCGTGCGCGCGATCTGCCTGCACAAGCACAAGATCGACCACGTGGCCCATCTCGGGCCCTCCGTGGCGGCGGGGATCGGGGCGATGCTGGGGCTGCCCACGCCCGTCATCTACCAGGCGGTGCAGCAGGCGCTGCACGTCACCACCGCGACCCGGCAGAGCCGCAAGGGCGAGATCAGTTCCTGGAAGGCGTTCGCGCCCTCGCATGCCGGCAAGCTCGCCATCGAGGCGGTGGACCGCGCCATGCTGGGGGAAGGCGCGCCCAGCCCGATCTACGAGGGCGAGGACAGCGTGATCGCCTGGATGCTGGACGGGAAGGCCGCCCACTACATCGTGCCCCTGCCCGCCCCCGGCGAGCCGAAGCGCGCCATCCTCGACACCTACACCAAGGAGCACTCGGCCGAGTATCAAAGCCAGGCGCTGATCGACCTCGCCTTCGACATGGGCCGCCGCGTCAGCAACTGGGACGACGTGGCCGAGATCGTGATCGAGACCAGCCACCACACGCACACCGTCATTGGCACCGGCGCGAATGACCCGCAGAAGATGGACCCGCACGCCAGCCGCGAGACGCTCGACCACTCGATCATGTACATCGTGGCGGTGGCGCTGCAGGATGGCGAATGGCACCACGTCCGCTCCTACCTGCCGGAACGTGCGGCGCGCCCCGATACGGTGGCGCTGTGGCACAAGATCCGCACGGTGGAGGACCCGCGCTGGACCGAGCGCTACCACGCCCTCGACCCGGCGGTGAAGGCGTTTGGCGCGCGCATCGAAATCCGCATGAAGGATGGCAGCATCGTCGCCGACGAGCGCGCGGTCGCCAATGCGCACAGCCTGGGGCGCACGCCATGGCAGCGGGCGGACTACATCCGCAAGTTCCAGACGCTGACCGAGAGCGTGTTGGAGCCCTCGGAGAGCGGGCGCTTCCTGGCCTTGGTGCAGCGTTTGCCGAATTTGTCGGCCGAGCAGTTGAGCGGGCTCACGGTGGCGCTGCCGCAGGGCACGCTGGCGGCGGCCGAAGCCCATGGCATTTTCTAAGGAGCGTCCTATGAACGAGATCACTCAGGCGGGTCCTAAGCCCAAGAAGTCGGTGGCGCTCTCCGGCGTGCCGGCGGGCAACACGGCGCTGTGCACCGTGGGCCGGACCGGCAACGACCTGCATTATCGTGGCTACGACATCCTCGAGATCGCGGAACGATGCGAGTTCGAGGAAATCGCCTACCTGCTGGTGCATGGCGCCTTCCCCAACGTGGCAGGCCTGGCAGCTTACAAGGCCAAGCTGCGCGCGCTGCGGGGCTTGTCTGGGCCGCTGCGCACCGCGCTCGAGGCGGTTCCGGCGGCGGCGCATCCGATGGACGTGATGCGCACGGCGGTGAGCGTGATGGGCTGCGTATTGCCCGAGGCGCCCGACCACAACGCCCCCGGCGCGCGCGACATCGCCGATACGCTGATGGCGAGCCTGGGCTCGGCGCTGCTGTATTGGTGGCATTGGTCGCGCAACGGCCGCCGCATCGAGGTGGACACGGACGACGACAGCATCGCCGGGCACTTCCTGCACCTGCTGCATGGCGCGCCCGCGCCGCAGAACTGGGTGCGGGCGATGCACACCTCGCTGAACCTCTATGCCGAGCATGAGTTCAATGCCAGCACCTTCACCTGCCGCGTGGTGGCCGGCACTGGGTCGGACATGCACAGCGCGATCACCGCCGGGATCGGGGCTTTGCGCGGCCCCAAGCATGGCGGCGCCAACGAGGTGGCGCTCGAGGTGCAGAGCCGCTACGCCAGCCCGGGCGAGGCGGAGGCCGACATTCGGCGCCGGGTCGAAGCGAAGGAAGTGGTGATCGGGTTCGGCCACCCGGTCTACACCGTGTCCGATCCGCGCAACGTGATCATCAAGGGCGTGGCGCAACGCCTGTCGCAAGAGGCGGGCAGCACGGTGCTGTTCGACATCGCCGACCGCATCGAGCGGGTGATGGCGGACACCAAGCGCATGTTCGCCAATCTCGACTGGTTCAGCGCGGTGAGTTACCGGCAGATGCGGGTGCCGACGGCGATGTTCACGCCGCTGTTCGTGATCGCGCGCACGTCGGGCTGGGCGGCGCATGTGATGGAGCAGCGGGTGGACGGCAAGATCATCCGGCCGAGTGCCAATTATACCGGCCCGGAAAACCAGAGCTTCGTGCCGTTGGAGCAGCGCGCGTGAGCTACCTCATCGGCAGCGAACTGCCGAGCGCGCCGGCCGGGCAGCGCTTCCGCGACCTGGTGAACGCGGGCGGGATCGTGCAGATACCCGGCGCGCATAACGGCATGGCGGCGTTGCAGGCCAAGCGGGCTGGCTTCGCTGCGCTGTATCTGTCGGGCGCGGCGATGACGGCCTCGATGGGCTTGCCGGACCTGGGCATGATCACCGTGGACGAGGTGTGTTTCTTCGTGCGCCAGGTCAGCCGGGCGGCGCAATTGCCGGTGCTGGTGGATGGCGACACCGGGTATGGCGAGGCGCTGAACTGCATGGCGATGGTGCGCGCGTTCGAGGACGCGGGCGCTGCGGCGGTGCATATCGAGGATCAGGTTCTGCCTAAGAAGTGCGGCCACCTGAACGACAAGAAGCTGGCGGATGCGCAGGACATGGCGGCCAAGGTCGCTGCCTGCGCGAAGGCCCGGCGGCACCTCTACATCATCGCGCGCACCGACGCGGCGGCGAGCGAAGGCATCGACGGTGCGGTGGCGCGTGCGCAATTGTATGTGCAGGCTGGAGCGGACGCGATCTTTCCCGAGGCGCTGCACTCGGCCGAGATGTTCCGCGCCTTTGCCGAGCGGATGCCGGGCGTGCCGTTGCTGGCCAACATGACGGAGTTCGGCCGCACGCCGTTCTTCACTGCCGACGAGTTCCGCGACTTGGGCTACCGCATGGTGATTTGGCCGGTGAGCAGCATGCGGGTGGCGGCCCGCGCGCAGGAGGAGCTGTATGGCTCCATTCGCGAGCATGGCGGCACGCATCGCATGATCGACCGGATGCAGACCCGCTCCGAGCTGTATGCGACGATCGATTACGCGGGGTACGAGGCGCTGGACTCTTCGATCGTCGCGACGATGGTGCCGACAGGCATGCCGCAACGCGCCGCCGGCTAACGCCACTGCCGATCTTCTCCCTCTGCGCAGATGCGTCTACGAAATCGGTCTCTCCTCCCTCTCCCGTCCTTCACGGGAGAGGGCTGGGGTGAGGGCTCTTGGGGCCAGCACGAAGCTGTCATTGCGATGAGTCCCTTGCGACGAAGCAATCCAGCGCCGCAGGAGAAATGCCGCGTATGTGGCCTGGATCGCCACGCCTTCGGCTCGCGATGACGGGTGCAGGTTTATTGCCGCTGGTCTCAGCCACTGCATCGACAGGTTGCGGCCCTCGCACCCTCACCCCGACCCTCTCCCAGAGGGAGAGGGAGAGCGCTTGCTGGACACCCCGGCCCCATGGGCATAGCCTTTACCACGCCCAAAACGAGGGACGGCCAAGCCCATGAAAGCAACCAGCGTTCTCCAAACCATTGGCGGAACCCCGCATATCCGCTTCAGCCGCATGTTCCCGGATGCCGAGGTCTGGATCAAATCCGAGCGCAGCAATCCGGGCGGCTCGGTGAAGGACCGGGTCGCGCTGGCGATGGTGGAAGCGGCCGAGGCGGACGGGCGGTTGCGGCCCGGCGGCACCATCATCGAGCCGACCTCCGGCAACACCGGCGTGGGCCTCGCCGTGGTGGCGGCGGTGAAGGGCTACCAACTCATCCTGGTGATGCCGGAATCGATGTCCATCGAGCGGCGCCGGCTGATGCAGGCCTACGGCGCGCGCTTCGAACTCACGCCGCGCGAGGGCGGCATGAAGGCGGCTATCGCGCGGGCCGAGGCGCTGGTGGCGGACACGCCTGGCGCCTGGATGCCGCAGCAATTCGAGAACCCGGCCAACATCGCCGTGCACGTGGCGACCACCGCCGAGGAAATCCTGGCCGACTTTCCCGACGGGGTCGACGCCATCATCACCGGCGTGGGCACGGGCGGGCACATCACGGCGTGCGCCCAGGTGCTGAAGCCGCGCTGGCCGGGCCTGCAGGTGTTTGCGGTGGAGCCCTCGGCCTCGCCGGTGATTTCGGGTGGGTCGCCCGCCCCGCACCCGATCCAGGGCATCGGCGCCGGGTTCGTTCCCGCCAACCTGCACACGGATTTGCTGGACGGCGTGATCCAGGTGGCGGCGGAGGATGCCAAGGAGTTCGCCCGGCGGTCGGCGCGCGAAGAGGGCGTGCTGGTGGGGATTTCCTCCGGCGCCACGCTCGCGGCCATCGCTAGCAAGCTGCCGGAGCTGAAGCCGGGCGCGCGCGTGCTCGGCTTCAACTACGACACGGGCGAGCGCTATCTCTCGGTGGCGGACTTCCTGCCGAGCTGAGGGAGCAGCCGGCATGAGCCTGGACCAGGCGACGACGCAAACGCTCTCGGCGATCTCGACGGCGACGCTCACCACGGTGTTGTTGAAGCACGGCCTGCGCAACGTGTGGCTGCGCGGGACGCGGCCGATCCGGCCCGGGCAGCAGCGGCTGGTGGGGCGGGCGTTCACGCTGCGCTTCGTGCCGGCGCGGGAGGATTTGGCGACGCCGGCGTCCTGGAGTTCGCCGATTTCGACGCGCGCCGCAATCGAGGCGATGCCGGCCGGATGCATCGCCGTGGTGGGCGCGAACGGGGTGGCGGATGCCGGGATTTTCGGCGATATCCTGTGCGCCCGCATGGCGCGTCGCGGAGTGGCGGCGCTGGTGACGGACGGGGTGGTGCGCGACGTGGCGGGCGTGCTCGGTACGCAATTGCCGGTGTGGTGCGCGGGTGCGGCGGCGCCGCCCTCGGTGGCTGGGCTCACCTTCGTGGGCTGGCAGGAGCCGATCGGCTGCGGCGGCGTCGCGGTGTTCCCGGACGACGTGATCGTGGTCGACGACGACGGGGCGGTGGTGATCCCGCAGGCGCTGCTGGGCGCGGTGATGGAGGCGTCGGTCGAGCAGGAGCGGCTGGAAAGCTGGATCATGCAGGAGGTGGCGGCGGGCGCGGCGTTGCCGGGGCTGTATCCGCCGAACGCGGAGAACCGGGCGCGCTACGAGGCGGCGAAGAAGGCATAAGGAGCACCCTATGATGGTTCCACCTAAGCCTGTCCTGCTCACCGGCGCTGCGGGCGCGCTCGGCCGGGTGCTCGTGCGCGCCTTGTCCGCGCAGGGCTGGCGCCTGGTGCTGACCGACTTGGCGCCGTTCCCCGACCCGGTGCCGGACGGGTCCCGCTTCGTTGCGGCCGATCTCGAGGACGGCCCGGCGATCCTGCGGCTGGCCGAGGGGTGCGGCACGGTGCTGCATTTTGGCGGCGTCTCGGTGGAGCAGCCGTTCGAGACGGTGGTCGGCCCCAATCTGCGCGGTTTGTATCACGTCTACGAGGCGGCCCGGCGCGAGCGCGCGCGGGTGGTGTTCGCCTCGTCCAACCACACGGTGGGCTTTCATCCCCGCACGGAGGTGCTGGACACCGACTGCCCGTTCCGGCCGGATGGCTATTATGGGCTCTCCAAGGCGTATGGCGAGCTGATGGGGCGGCTGTACTGGGACAAGCACGGGGTGAGCAGCGTGTTGCTCCGCATCGGTTCGGCCACGCCGAAGCCGGTGGAAGCGCGGATGCTGGCGACGTGGCTGTCCTACCCCGACCTGGTGCGGCTGGTGGAGCGGAGCACGCTGGCCGAGATCGCCGGGTGTTTCATGGTCTGGGGCGCTTCCGCCAACGCTGGTATGACGTGGTGGCGCGACGACGACCGCGCCGCCGTCGGGTGGGGGCCGCTGGACAGTGCGGACGGGTTCGCGGCCGAGCTCGAGGGCAAGACCAGCGGCAACCCGGTGATCGAGCAGCACCAGGGCGGCGCCTACACGGCGATCGACTATACGCGCTGAGTTGATAAGGCACAGCATAATGAGGATCGTCCTATCATGATCGAGCCGACGGCGCACGGGGTTTATGCCATCGCGGCGACGCCATTCCTGCCGGATGGCCGGGTCGACACCGAGTCGGTGGATCGGATGACCGACTTCTATCTCGGTTGCGGCGTGGATGGGTTGACCATCCTGGGGATCATGGGCGAGGCGCCGAAGCTCGACGGCGAGGAGGCGGTGGCGGTGGCGGCGCAGATCATCCGCCGGGCCGGTGTTCCGGTGATCGTCGGCGTGTCGGCGCCTGGGTTTGCCGCGATGCGCAGCCTCACGCACTCGGTGATGGCGCAGGGCGCTGCGGGCGTGATGATCGCGCCGCCGCCATCGCTTCGCACGGACGACCAGATCATCGGCTATTACCACCAGGCGGCGGAGGCGATCGGCGGCGACGTGCCGTTCGTGATCCAGGACTACCCGCTGACGCTCTCCGTGGTGATGACGCCCAAGGTGATCCGCCAGATCGTGATGGACCTGCCGTCCTGCGCGATGCTGAAGCACGAGGACTGGCCCGGCCTGGAGAAGATTTCGGCGCTGCGGCGGTTCCAGCGCGAGGGCTCGCTGCGGGCGCTGCCGATCCTGACCGGCAATGGCGGGTTGTTCCTGGATTTCGAGATGGAGCGCGGGGCGGATGGCGCGATGACGGGCTATGCGTTCCCGGACATGCTGGTGGACGTGGTGCGGCTGTCGCGGTCGGGCGAGCGGGCGGCGGCGCACGACCTGTTCGACGCGCATTTGCCGCTGATCCGTTATGAGCAGCAGCAGGGCGTGGGGTTGGCGACGCGCAAATACGTGCTGATGCGGCGGGGCGCGATCGCGCATGACGCGCAACGCAACCCGGCGGCGGCGCTGAGCGCCACGGCGCGGGCGGAGGTTGATTACTTGCTGGCGCGGTTGGCGCGGCATGATGAGCGGGCGGCGCTGTAGGGTGGAACGCGCTTTGGCGTCCCACCGCCGCGATGGCGTTTGCGCCGGCCAGCGACTCCGCGGAACGTCCTTTCCAGGCTAAGGTATGGCTTCAACTGCATTGGGCACCAAATGCCGGAATACCGCCGTTTGCGGATCGCCGGTGGCCGTTATTTCTTCACGGTCAACCTGGCCGACCGCCGGTCGTCGCTGCTCACCAACCGTATCTCCGACCTGCGGCATGCTGTTCGACGGGTCCGCGCATCCACTCCGTTCCGCATCGACGGCTGGGTCGTCCTGCCTGACCACATGCACGCGATCTGGACGCTGCCAGAGGGCGACGACGACTTCCCACGCCGATGGCGCGCGATCAAAGATCTCTTCTCGCGCCGGCAGGAGCCGATCGAGACGCTGTCGAGCAGCCGCGCATCGCAAGGGGAGCGCGGGATATGGCAGCGCCGCTACTGGGAACACGCGATCCGCGACGACCGTGACCTCGCTGCCCATCTCGATTACGTCCACTTCAACCCGGTGAGGCATGGCTACGTGTCGCACCCCGCCGACTGGCCTTACTCGTCGTTTCGCGCCTGCGTCGAGAGGGGGCTCTACCCGCGCGATTGGCTCGGCCCTGACGATGGCGGGCCGGAGCGGGGGGAGCGTTTCCCGCCTTAGGGGGCGTGCGTCACACAAAGAGGGTGGGACGCCAAAGCAAGATGGTGGGACGCCAAAGCGCGTCCCACCCTACGGGAACGGCGGCCCTCGTCCGCGCTTATCGCCGGCATGGAGGGCACAGCTCCGCAGGCGACGCTAAACCGCCCCACCGACCACCGCCGTGCCTGGCTGGTGGCGCTGCTGGTGCTGGCGGGGTGCGTGAACTTTGTCGATCGCTCGGCGGTGGCCATCGCGCTGCCGGCGATCCGGGGCGATCTGCATCTGTCGGAGGCCGAGTCGGGGCTGCTGCTGTCGGCCTTCGCCTGGAGCTATGCGGTGGCGCAATTGCCGGCGGGCAGCCTGGTGGACCGGGTGGGCACGCGCTGGGCGCTGGCGGGGGCGCTCACGGTGTGGTCGGGCGTGCAGGCGGCGACCGGGCTGGTCGGGTCGCTGGGGCAATTCATCGTGGCGCGGGTGGCGTTGGGGCTGGGCGAGGCGCCGATGTTCGTGGGCGGGGCGCGGGTTTGCGCGGACCGGTTTGCCCCGGCGGAGCGGGCGCTGCCGATGGGGCTGCTGAACGCGTCGGCGTCGTTGGGCCCAGCGTTGGCGCCGCTGGTGCTCACGCCGCTGATGCTGGCGGCGGGATGGCGGGCGAGCTTTGCCACGCTCGGGGCGGCGGGGCTGGTGGTGGCGGTGCTGTGGGGCGTCGTGTGCCGCGATATGCCCCGGCGCGGTGAGCAGGCGCCGAAAATCGCCGGGCCGGTCACCTGGGGGCGGCTGCTGCGGCAGCGCACGGTGTGGGGGCTGCTGATCGGGTTCGGCGGCACCGTCTACGTCACGTGGCTGTATGTGACGTGGCTGCCGGGCTACCTGGTGCAGCGGTGGCATCTGGCGGCGGCGCATGCGGCGCTGTGGTCGGCGGTGCCGCAGGTGTGGGGGTTCTTGGGCGCGGTCGGGGGCGGCTGGCTGTCGGACCGGCTGGCCCGGCGCGTGGGCGAGCGGGCGGCGCGGCAGGGGCCGTTGGTGGCGGGGCTGCTGGTGTCGGCGCTGGGGAGCGCCCTGGCGGTGGCGGCGGGCAGCGCGGGCTGGGCGCTGGCGGCGATTTCGGCGGCGCTGTTCGCGGCCAATGTGGCGACCACGACCGGGTGGGCGCTGGCGGCGGGGCTGGCTCCGGCGGCGCTGGTCGCCACGGTGGAGGCGATGGCCAATATCGGCGGCTCGGTGGGCGGGTCGCTGGCGCCGCTGGTGACGGGGGTGGTGGCGCAGCGGACGGGGTCGTTCGCGCCGGCGCTGCTGATTGCGGCGGCGGTTTCGGCGGTGTGCGCGGTGGCGAACTGGGGGCTGACACGGGAGCGGATCAGCGAGGGGTGAGGGGTCTTGGAGCCAGCACAGTCTGACCAGTCGATCCAATGCGGCGATGGCTCGTGGCCCGCGCACCCTCACCCCGACCCTCTCCCGCCCGCGGGAGAGGGAGATACACGCTCAGTCATCCCTGGTTAAGTGGTGCGGACGGCGGCCAGGCCGAGCGCGGCGCCGACCAAGCAGCCGCCGCTGACCCGGTTGCGCAGCCGCGCGTGCCGGGCCAGCAGGCGCCGGGCGCGGGCGGCGAGCACGGCCCAGAGGCTGTCGATGCTGACAGCCAACACCACGAAGGTAACGGAGAGCAGCGTCATCTGCGCCAGGACGGGGCGGCCCGCGACGATGAATTGGGGCAGGAAGGCGCTGTAGAAGAACAGCGTCTTGGGGTTGGAGAGCGACACCAGCATGGCGCGGCCCACCATGGCGCTGGCGTCGCGCGGCTGGGGCGGGGTGGCGGTCAGGTCGGCCACGGGGGCGCGCCATTGCTGCCAGCCGAGGTAGAGGAGGTAGGCCACGCCGAGCCAGCGCACCCAGCCGAGCAGGAAGCCCATGGCGGAAATGAACTCGGTCAGCCCGACCGCCACCAGGACGAGCTGGAGCAACTGCGCGCTGGCGGTGCCGGCGACGGTGAGCAGGCCGTAGCGCGCGCCGTGCGCCACGCTGTTGGCGACGATGAGGGCCACGTTCGGCCCCGGGATCAGCATCAGCACGACCACGGCGGCGACGAAGGCGAAATAGAGCTGGCTGGACATGCCCTATGTTACTCCCGCACCAGCACCCGGTCGACCAGAAAGGAACTGAGGCCGCCGGCGACGAAATCGCGGCGGAGGGCGGCTTCGTCGTAGTCTTGCGCCACCCAGTCGAGGAACGGCACGCGGCCTTCGGCCTCGGCGGCGTAGCGGATGAAGAAGGCGTCGAGGATGCCGGTGCGGGAGCGGCTCCAATGGCCGAAGCGCCAGGAGAGCTGCGCCATGGCGTCCGTGCTGGTGCCGCCCTCGAACAGGATGGCCAGGCCGGCGGCGAGCCCGGCCCGGTCGGCGCCGGACTTGCAGTGCATCAGGGCGGGCGTCTCGATGCTGCGGTAGAGTTCGGCGAAGCGCAGGATGCGGTCGCGATGCGGCGCGCCACGGCTTTCGAACGCCATGTCGACGTGGTGCAGCCCCAACTCGGCGGAGGCCCGGCGGGAGAGTGCGTCCGAGCCGCATTGGCGGTTGCCGCGCAGGTTGATCAGGGTGCGCAGGCCGAAGCGCTTCTTGGCGGCGGCGAGGCGGGAGGGGGTGGGATGGTTGGAGCGGTAGAGCTTGCCGGGGATGACTTCGGCCAGGTTGTCCCACAGCACGCGGAACACGGCGTGGTCCACGAGCAGGGAGTCGCGCCAGGCGGACGCCCGGTCGCGCCGGCGGGACAGGTCTCCGATAAAGGCCATTGTGAGGCTGTAACGCGATTTCGGCGCCGCACCAAGGGGTTGGGTGACTTGCGGCGCTCGCGAGATCGCCCCTCACCCAACCCTTTCCCAGAGGGAGAGGGCTTTTAGGATAGCTAGCGGTCGCGCTTGCGTTGGTGGCGGCCACCCTCACCCCGCCCTCTCCCAGAGGGAGAGGGAGAAGTTTAGGGGTTAGGGGTCGTGCTTGCCTTGGAGGAAGGGGTTGTCTCGGCCGAGGCGGGTGTTGTTTTTGCCCAGGGACTCGGGCGGGGCGGCGGCGAACTCGGCGAGGAGGTCGATCTCGGGGGGGATGCGGCGCTTGTAGTCGGAGGCGCGCAGGCCGAGGTCGCGGCAGAGGTCGAGGACGATGGCGTCGACGGAGCAGGTGGCGAGCTCGACTTCCATGTCGGGGGCGTCGAGGCGCTCGAGCAGCTCGCGTTCGAGGTTCTCGACGCGCTCGGGGGTGCCGGCGCGCTCGTTGATGACGTCTTCGACGTCGCGGATGATGCGCTTGCGGGCGGCGGTGCGGGCTGCCGGGTCGAGTTTTTTGGGCTCGGGTATGGGGGCGGCGAGCTTGTCGGATAGCAGGATGCTCTGGCGCATGGAGCGGGTGAGCTTGTCGTAGATGACGGCGGCCTCGGCGTCCGGGAGGTCGGGGGCGTCGGGCTTGGTGGGGTCGAGGCGTTCGAGGCGGGCGGCGCCGATGTCCAAGGCGCGGTCGAGCAGGCGGAGCTGGCGCGCGCGTTGGGCGGCGTGCGCGGTTGGCTCGGGGGTGGAGGGGGTGGCGGACATGAACGGATAGGGAACACACGCGGCGGGGGAGTTTCAAGGGGCTTGGCGTGCGAGGTGATGGGTCGCGGTTCGCTCACCCATGCTACGGGGCGGTGAGGACCTCGGCGGCGATTGCCTGGGTGACGCGGCGGCCGGCGGCGAGGCCGGCTTGGTCCAGGCGGGCGGCGGCGTCGCGCAGGGCGGCGGGGTCGCGGGGGAGGCGGCGGAGCAACCATTGCTGCACCGGTTCGGCAACCGCCAATTGGCGGGCGGACAGCAGGCGGGCGAACAAGCGGGCCAGCATCGCCTCGTCCGGCGCGCCCAATTCCACCGCCGTCACCGCGCGCAGGCGGCTCGCCAGGTCCGGCAACTGCACGAGCCAGCGTGCCGGCGCCGGGCGGGCGGCGAGGAGGACGGGCAAGCCCGCCTCGGCGGCCGCGTTCAGCAGGTGCAGCAACGGCTGCTCGGCGGCGCGGTCGGCGTCGTCCACTGCCAGGCCGCCCGCTGCGGGCAGGCGGAGCAGGCCGGTCAGGGCCTCGCCCGGCACCAGCGCGGCACCGGCGCGATCCGCCCACAGGTGCAGCAGATGGGTCTTGCCCGACCCGGCGGCGCCCCAGAGCGCCAAGCGGGCGCCGGGCCAGGCGGCGTCCAGCCAGGCCAGGGCCTCGGCGTTGCTGCCGTCGGGCAAGAAGTCGGCCGGGTGGTAGCTCGCTGCGGGCTCGAACGGCAGCGGCAGTTGCGCCGTCATGCCACGCCGTCATGCGCCGTCATGCCACGCCATCGTCGGAATAGAGCGGGCTCTGCAGGTAGCGGCCGATCCAGAACCGCGCCACCACGCCGATGACCGCGGCCACCGGCACGGCGAGCAGCACGCCCAGGAAGCCGAACACGGCGCCGCCGGCGAACAGCGCGAAAATGACCCAGACGGCGTGCAGTTCCACCCGGTCGCCGAGGAAGCGGGGGTAGATCACGTAGCCCTCCAGCAACTGCCCGGAGATGAACACCGCGGCCACTTCGGCCACCCCGGTCCAGGTGGAGAACTGCGCCATTGCCAGCCCGATCGAGGTGACACCTCCGGTGATGGTGCCGACATAGGGGATGAACGAGAGGATGCCCGCGGTGATGCCCACGATCAGCCCCAGGTCGAGCCCCACGACTTGGAGCGCCAGGGCGTAGAACAGGCCGAGCAGCAGGCAGCACAGCGCCTGGCCGCGGATCCAGGCGGAGAGGATGCGGTCGATCTCGCGCGCCTGCTCGCGCATGACGGCGGCGTAGCGTCGGGGCAGCCAGCGATCCATGCGGCGCACCATGCCGGGCCAGTCGCGCAGCAGGTAGAACGCCACCACGGGGGTGACCAGCATGAGCGAGAACACGTTGAACAGCGCGAACCCGCCGCCGACGATGCGCGACAGGGCGGAGGCGACGAAGGCCAGCATCACGCTGACCTGGGCGCTCACCAGGTCGCGCAGCTTGCTGTCGACGTAGTCGCTGCCGAGCTGCTCCTGCAGGTGGGTCACCACCTGGCCGGCCCAGATCCGCACGTCGTCGGCATAGGCGGGCACGCGCGAGACCAGGATGCCGATTTGGGAGATGATCAGCGGGTAGAGCAGCAGCGCGAACAGCAGGCCGCCGAGCAGCAGGCCCACGACCAGGAGCAGGGCCGCGACGGAGCGGGAGGCGCCGGCGCGGGTGAGGCGGGTGGCGAGCGGGTCGAGGAAGTAGGCGATTCCGGCGGCGGCCACGAAGGGCAGCAGGATGGAGGCGAACAGTTGGATTGCCACTACCAGCGCCAGGGCCAGGCCGGCGAGCAGGGCGATGCGCTGGCGCCGGGTCGCGCGCGGGGTGGGCGGCGGCGGCTCGGGCGGCGGCGGCGGCTCGGGCAGGCGCGGGGCGATGCGGACGGAGGTTTGGCTCACTTTGCGGCAGCCACCCTCACCCCAACCCTCTCCCGCCAGCGGGAGAGGGAGAGGGGGCCGCGCTGATTTGCGCCTTGGCCGCCGCTATGGTTGTTTCGCGCTGCACCCATGGCCCGACTGTAGCCCACTCCGACCATCCAGGGACACATTTTGGAGGCTGCCCCGATGACGACCTATCGCGACGCCGGCGTGGACATCGCGGCGGGCGATGCGCTGGTGGAGCGGATCAAGCCGCTGGCCGCACGCACCCAGCGGCCGGGGGCGCTGGGCGGGATCGGCGGGTTCGGCGCGCTGTTCGACCTGCGCGCCGCCGGGTTCACCGACCCGGTGCTGGTCTCCACCACGGACGGCGTCGGCACCAAGCTCAAGATCGCCATCGAGTCCGGTCGCCACGGCACGGTGGGGATCGACCTGGTGGCGATGTGCGTGAACGACCTGGTGGTGCAGGGCGCCGAGCCGCTGCTGTTCCTGGACTACTTCGCCACCGGCGCTCTGGACGTGGACCAGGCGGAGCAGGTGGTGGCCGGCATCGCGCGCGGCTGCGAACTGGCGGGCTGCGCGCTGGCGGGCGGCGAGACGGCGGAGATGCCGGGGCTGTATGGCGGCGGCGACTACGACCTGGCCGGGTTTGCCGTGGGGGCGGCGGAGCGCGGCACCCTGCTGCCGGAGGGCGTGGCGCCGGGCCAGGCGGTGCTGGGGCTGGCCAGTGCGGGGGTGCATTCCAACGGGTTCTCGCTGGTGCGGCGGGTGGTCGCGGTGGGCCATCACGGCTGGTCCGACCCGGCGCCGTTCGCTCCGGGCCGCAGCCTGGGCGAGGCGCTGCTCGAGCCGACGCGGATCTACGTCCGCGCGGTGTTGGCGCTGCACCGGGCGGGGCTGCTGCGGGCGGCGGCGCACATCACGGGGGGCGGGCTGCCGGGCAACCTGCCGCGCGTGCTGCCAGCGGGGACGCAGGCGGTGTTGCGAGCGGGCTCGTGGCCGCGCCCGCCGGTGATGCAGTGGCTGGCGCAGCGGGGCGGCATTGCGGACGACGAGATGCTGCGGGTGTTCAACTGCGGCATCGGCATGGCGCTGGTGGTGGAGGACGCGGCGGCCGCCACGGCGCTGCTGCAGGGGCATGGCGAGACGGTGTTCGAGATTGGCCGGATCGAGGCGGGCAGCGGCCCGGCGTGCGTGCGGTTCGATTGATGCAGCGCCGGGTCGCCGTGCTGGCCAGCGGGCGCGGGAGCAACATGGCCGCGCTGATCGCGGCTGCCGATACGCGGCGGTTTCCGGCCCGGGTGGTGCTGGCGCTGTCGAACCAGTTGGAGGCCCCTGCCCTCGCCCATGCGCGCGACCAGGGCATTGCCGCGGTCGCCATCGACCACCGCCTGTTCGGCCGGGACCGGGAGGCGCATGAGCGGGCGATCCAGGCCGCGCTGGAGGAGAACCGGGTCGAGCTGGTGTGCCTGGCCGGCTACATGCGGCTGCTGACGCCTTGGCTGGTGGAGCGCTGGGCCGGGCGGATGCTGAACATCCACCCGTCGCTGCTCCCGGCCTTCCCGGGGCTGCACACGCATGAGCGGGCGCTGGCGGCGGGGTGCCGGCTGCATGGCTGCACGGTGCACCTGGTGACGGCGGCGATGGACGCGGGGCCGATCCTGGCGCAGGCGGCGGTGCCGGTGCTGGCGGAGGACACGGCGGAGACGCTGGCGGCGCGGGTGCTGGCGCAGGAGCACCGCATCTACCCGGCGGCGCTGGCGGCTTGCTGCGGCGTGGTTGCGACGGCGGCGGATGGGTCAGCCGCGCTGGTCAACCCCTTGCCAGTGCTGCGTGCCCCGCCCTAGAACCGCGTCACCGAATTTGCCGAGGGCCACGCTATGGCGACCACCGTGATGGAACCGACCAAGACCGAGCCGGCGAGCACGCCGGGGCCGGACATGACCGAGGCGTTCGTGGCCGACCGCCAGCGGTTCTGGGGCAGTTTCACCAACTTCGTGTTCATGGGCGTGGTTGGGATCGTGGTGCTGCTGATCCTGCTGGCGTTCTTTCTGACCTGATCGGCCTCGGCGCTGGGGGTTTCGAGGCGAGCGTTGGATGGCAAGGGTCCGTCTCCCACCCTCACCCCAACCCTCTCCCAGAGGGAGAGGGAGTTCTCTGCGCCAGCGGGAGAGGGAGTCGGTTTTAACCCGGTTCGCAGCCGGCTTGGCGCAGCAGCAACTCCACGGCGGAGGCGGGGACGTCGCTGGCGGTGAAGGCCTCGCCGATGCCGCGGGCGAGGACGAAATGCAGCTTGCCGTCGCGCATCTTCTTGTCGCGGCGCATGCGGTCCATCAGGCGCGACACCGAGAACCGCCGATTCAACATGCCGAGCTCCGACGGCAAGCCCAGGCCGGCCAAATGCGCCTCGATGCGGGGCGCGAGCGCCGGGTCGCAATGGCCCAGCGCGGCGGAGAGGCGGAAGGCCAAGCCTAAGCCGATCGCGACCGCCTCGCCATGCAGCACGGCGCCGTAGCCGCATTCGGCCTCGATGGCGTGGCCGAAGGTGTGGCCCAGGTTGAGCAGGGCGCGGCCGTCGCTCGGGCGTTCCTCGCGCTCGTCGCCGCCCACCACGGCGGCCTTGAAGGCGCAGGCGCGCAGCACCGCCTCGGCTTGCAGCTCGCGGTCCTCGCCCACCACGGCGGCGCCGTTGGCCTCGCACCAGGCGTAGAACGCGGCGTCGCCGATCAGCCCGGCCTTGACGATCTCGGCATAGCCGGCCCGCTTCTCGCGCGGCGGCAAGGTGGCGAGCGTGGCCGTGTCCACGATCACCATGCGGGGCTGGTGGAAGGCGCCGAGCAGGTTCTTGCCGCGCGCGCTGTTGATCCCGGTCTTGCCGCCGACGCCGGAGTCCACCTGGGCCAGCAGCGTGGTCGGGATTTGCACGAACGGCAGGCCGCGCAGGGCGACGGCGGCGGCAAAGCCCGCCAGGTCCCCCACCACGCCGCCGCCCAGCGCCAGCACCGCGGTCTGCCGCTCGGGGCTGGTTGCGAGCAGGCGCTCGGCCAGATCGCTGAACATGGCCAGCGACTTGGAGGCCTCGCCCGGCGGCACGGCCAGCAGCGCGGTCTGGAACCCGGTGGCGGCCAGCCCGGCCAGCAGCGCCGGGGCATGCAGCGCCTCGACCGTGGTGTCGGTGATGACCACCACGCGTTTCTGCGGCAGCACGGGGGCCAGCAGGGCGCCGGCGCGGGCCAGCAAGCCCTCGCCCACCACCACGTCATAGCTGGCGCTGCCAGTCTGCACGGGCAGGCGGCGGGGGGCACGATGCGTGGCCAGCGCCTCGGCGACGCGGCGGGTGGTGGTGTCGGGCATGTCGTCGTTGCAATCCACGATGATGTCGGCCTCTGCATAGATCGGGTGGCGTTCTTGGATCAGGCGGGCCATCACGTCGGCGGCATTGCCCCCGGCCAGCAGCGGGCGGTTGCGGCGCAAGGCGACCCGGCGCAGCAGCAGGGGCAGCGGCGCGCGCAGCCAGATGGAGGTGGCGCGCTGGCGGATGGTGCCGCGGGTCGCTGGGTCCATGAAGGCGCCGCCGCCGGTCGCCAGCACGACGGGCGGCCCCTCGAGCAGGCGGCGGATCACCCGGCGTTCGCCGGCGCGGAAATAGGGTTCGCCGAAGTCGCGGAACAGTTCGGGCACGCTGCGGCCGGATGCGGCCTCGATCTCGGTGTCCGAGTCGCGGAACGGCAGGGCCAAGCGGGCGGCGAGGCGGCGGCCGATGACGGACTTGCCGGCGCCCATCAGCCCCACCAGGACGACGCTGCGAGCGGGCGCCGGGGGGTGTTGGGGGATGGCGCCGAGTTCGGCAACCGCGCTGTTGCGTGTCATGGCAGCCAACGCTAGCACAGGCTCCCCTGTCACGGCCAAGGATGGCGGATGCGCCAGCTCACCCTCATTGTCTTGCTGGCCGTCGTTGTCCTGGTGGGGGCGGCGGTGGTGTTTTTGGGCGCGTTCCCGCCGCATCCGCATCCCCAGCCGGTCGACCACGTGCTGCCGAACGATCGCTTCGGCAATCACTGAGCGGCATGGACCGTCATGGCGAGGCGTTCCTGGAGATGCTGGATGCGGAGCGTGGCGCGGCGCTGAACACGCGGCTGGCCTATGCGACGGATTTGTCGGACTTCGCCGCCTTTGCCGCCGGGCGGGGGGAGGCGCTGGCGGGGGCGTCGGAGGCGACTGTGCAGGCGTATTTGGCCGGGTTGCACGCCGCCGGGCTGTCGGCGCGCACGGCGGCGCGGCGGCTGGCTTGCCTGCGCCAGTTCCATCGCTTCCTGCTGCAACAGGCGGTGCGCGAGGACGACCCGACCGGCACCGCGACGACCCCTCGCCTGCCCCAGGCACTGCCGAAATACCTGAGCGAGGCCGAGTTGCAGGCGCTGATCGTGGCCGCAGGGCAGCGCCCCGGGCGCAGCGGGCGGCTGGCGGTGGCGGCGTTGGAGCTGCTCTACGCCACCGGGCTGCGCGTGTCCGAGCTGCTCAGCTTGCGCCGGGGCGCGCTGCTGCGGGACGCGGAGTTGGTGATGGTGCGGGGCAAGGGCGGCAAGGAGCGGCTGGTGCCGCTGTCGGACGTGGCACGACAGGCTGCGCTGGCGATGGGGGATGGGGTGGCGAGCCCCTGGTTGTTTCCCGGGCGGGACCCGGCGGCCGCGATGACGCGGCAGGGGTTTGCGCTGCTGTTGAAGCCGGTGGCGCTGGCGGCGGGGATCGACCCGGCGCGGGTGTCACCGCACGTGCTGCGGCACTCGTTCGCGTCGCACATGCTGGGGCGGGGGGCGGATTTGCGGAGCTTGCAGGTGCTGCTGGGGCACGCGGATATCAGCACGGTGCAGATCTACACGCACGTGCAGGCGGAGCGGTTGCAGGAGGTGGTGGAGACGCACCACCCGCTGGCGGCTCCCTTTGGGAGAGGGGTGTGATCTTGCCGGACTGCGAGGCTGCGTGCCCGTGGCCACCCTCGCCCCGGCGCTCTCCCGCCAGCGGGAAAGGGAAAACGGCTTGGGCGGATTTCCAACCACCCACTTGCGTCTCCCTGGCTGGGGTGAGGGCAGACGCGGCTCGAATGGTGCCGGTAGGCCCCTCACCCAACCCTCTCCCAGAGGGAGAGGGCTTTTTGGGAGCGAGAGGGTGTTAGCCTTGGTTGACGGCGCTTTCGCGGTGGGCGGTCGTGGTGGCGGCGGGGGTGCCGGGGGCGGCGATGGTGCCGGCGGGGCGCTCGGCGGCGGTGGCCTCCATCGAGTCGTCCTCGGCCATGTTCTTCTTGAACGACTTGATGCCCTTGGCCACGTCACCCATGAGCGTGCTGACCTTGCCCGTCCCGAATAGGAGCAGGACGACCATCAGCACGATCATCCAGTGCCAAATGCTAAAGCTACCCATCGCTACCTCCAGGCGGGCCATGCAGGGCGCCGCGAACTATCTCGGGCCTCATAGTAGGCCGGGTGGCGCCGATTGCCTATCGCGCACCAAATACAGGTGGCGAGCCGCAAGCTGCCAGTCAAGCCAGCAATTTTCTCGCTTCAGCCGCATCCACAGCGATTTGCGCCTGTAACTCGGGCAAACCGCCGAAGCGGCGCTCGGCGCGGATAAAGCGATGTAATGCCACATCCAGGTCGCGGTCATACAGGTCGGCCGCGAAATCGAACAGATGCACTTCCACGCGGCTGATCGCGCCCTCGGCCACGGTGGGGCGGCGGCCGATATTGGCGACGCCGGGCACGTCGCGGCCGTCCAGCGCGACGGTCACGGCATAGACGCCGCGCGCTGGCTCCAGGTGGCGGCCCAGGGCGATATTGGCGGTGGGGAAGCCAATGGTGCGCCCGCGCGCGTCGCCATGGGTCACGGTGCCGCGGATGCTCCAGGGGCGGCCGAGCTGCTCGGTGGCGCGCTCGGGATAGCCGTCTTGCAGGGCGCGGCGGATGCGGGTGGAACTGACCGGGCCTTGCGCGTCGGCCAAGGGCTGCACCACCGTCAGCCCCATGCCCAGCGCCTCCGCCCGAGTCGCCAGGAGCGCCAGGCTGCCGCCGCGGCGATGGCCAAAGGCGAAATCCGGGCCGCAGGCGAAATGCGCCGCGCCCAGGCCGCCGTGCAGCACCTGCTCGATGAACTGCTCGGCTGGGAATTCGCTGAACGGCCGGTCGAACGGGACCTCGACGACGTGCTGCACCCCCAGGCGGCCCAGCAACTCGGCGCGGGCGAGCGGCAGGGAGAGGTGGAACGGCGGGTCGTCCGGGCGGAACAGCTCGCGGGGATGCGGCTCGAAGGTCAGCGCCATCAGCGGGCGGTCCGGGCGGGCGGCATGGGCGTTGGCGAGCAGGTGGGCGTGGCCGCGATGCACGCCATCGAAGTTGCCGAGGGCCACGGTGCCGCCGCGCGCCCGCTCGGGCAGGTCCCGCCAGTCAAGATGCCGCTCCATGCCATGCTTGTCGCGGGCGCCTGGGTTCTTGGCAAGAGGGGCGCGGGGTGGGTAAATCCGCGCTCGTTCAGCAAAGGCTCGCCCGCATGGACCGTCACGCCGATGCCGCCAGCCTGTTGCTCAGCGCCCGGCGCGATCCGTCGCAAAAGCTGCACAGCCTGCCCGCGATCCTGGCGCCCACGGACTTGGCGCAGGCCTATGCGATCCAGCGCCGGGTCAATGAGTCGCTGGGGCCGATCGGCGGCTGGAAGGTGGGCGCGGCCGGGCCGGAGGCCGAGCCCAACTGCGCGCCGATGCCGGCCGGGGGCGTGCGTGCCAGCCCGGCGCCGATCTACGCCGGGCCGAACCACCTGCGCGGGGTGGAGGCGGAGATCAGCTTCCGGCTCGGCGCCGACCTGCCGCCGCGCGACGCCCGCTATGGCCGCGCCGAGGTGATCGCCGCCATCGCCTATTGCCTGCCCGCGATCGAGGTGGTGGACGCCCGCTTCATCGATCCGGACGCGGTGGACCGGCTGAGCCAATTGGCCGACGCGCTGAGCCATGGCGGCTTCGTCTATGGTGCGCCCGCCGCGGACTGGCAGGCGATCGACTTCGCGCGCGAGAGCGTCCGCCTGCTGGTGAATGGCGAGGTGGTGAAGACCGGCACGGCCAACCCGGGCGGCGACATGATCCGCCTGATCCAGTGGCTGGCCGACACCGGCGCGCGCTGGGCGGGGGGGCTGCATGCCGGGCAATACATCACCTGCGGCTCCTGGACCGGGAAGGACCTGGTTCCCGCGTCGGCCCATGTGCAGGCGGAGTTTGCCCATGCCGGCAGCGCGACGCTCGAGTTCACCAGCCTGGAGGGCGCACAATGAGTTTGGGGAGCGTGGGGAGCGTCTTGATCGTTGGCGCCGGCCCGGGCCTGTCGGCGTCGTTCGCCCGGCTGATGGCGCAGCGAGGGCACACGGTGGCGCTGGCGGCGCGGGACACCGGCAAGCTGGCCGCGCTGGCGAGCCAAACCGGCGCCAGCCTGCACGCCTGCGACGCCGCCGACCCGGCGGCCGTGGCGGCCCTGTTCGACACCATCGAGGCGCCCGAGATCGTGCTCTACAACGCCAGCGCGCGTGCCCGCGGCCCGTTGGTCGAGCTCGACCCGGCGGCGGTGCGCAAGTCGCTCGAGGTGACGGCGTTCGGCGCGTTCCTGGTGTCGCAGCAGGCGGCGCGGCGCATGCTGCCGCTGGGGCGGGGCTGCATCCTGCTGACGGGCGCCTCGGCTGCGGTGAAGGGGTTCCCCAACTCGGCGGCGTTTGCGATGGGCAAGTTCGCGTTGCGCGGGCTGGCGCAATCCATGGCGCGCGAGCTGCATCCGCAGGGCATCCACGTGGTGCATGTGGTGGTGGACGGCGCGATCCGCACAGCGACCAGGCCGGAACCCTCCCCCGACAGCCACCTGGACCCGGACGCGATCGCGGTCACCATGGCGGCGATGTTGGACCAGCCGCGCTCGGTGTGGACGGACGAGATCGCGGTGCGCCCGTTCGTGGAGAAGTTCTGAAGGGTAGTACGGGCGGAAGAGGGTGCGAGGGGCGCGATGCCTCGGAGCAATGATTGATTTCGCTGGATCGTGCATGCCCCAAGAGGCCCTCACCCCGCCCCTCTCCCGTGAAGGACGGGAGAGGGAGAGAAGGTTTGTCTACCGCGTGCGCGGAGGGTGCCGGCGCGCACAAGATCGTCGGGGTGAGTGCCAGCCGCCCCTCACCCCGACCCTTTCCCAGAGGGAGAGGGAGTAGAAAAGGCGGGAGAGAACGGTGGCAGCTTGGTTGGGGCGGGAGGGATCGAACCTCCGAATGGCGGAATCAAAATCCGCTGCCTTACCGCTTGGCGACGCCCCAGCCGGCGGCCTGCGTCAATAGGGCGGCGGACGGGGGTTCGTAAAGGGGCCCGGCGGCGCACCACCACGCCGCCGGCACCGAGCCCTGCGCCGCTTGCGCCGCTGCCGGGTCGGGGAACAGCGCGAAACAGGTGGCGCCCGAGCCGCTCATCCGGGCCAGCAAACAGCCCGGCAAAGCCGCCAACCGCTGCAATACGCTGGTAATCGGCGGACACAGGGCACAGGCGGGCGGCTGCAGGTCGTTGGCCGACCCCGCCAAGGCGGCGGCCAGGGCGGCGGCGTCCACCCAACGCGGGGGCAACACGGCGGGCGGAGAAAAAGCGGCCGAGCGGGCGCGGAACACGTCGGCGGTCGCCACCGCGAGCCCGGGATTGGCCAGCAGCAGGCCGCACCGAGGCAAGGGCGGCAAAGGCGCCAGCACCTCCCCCACCCCGGTCATGCGCGCCGGCTCGCTGCGCAGGCAAACCGGCACGTCCGCGCCGAGCGACAGAGCCAATGCGGCCAGCGCCGCCGCGCCGGGGTGGCAGCCCCACAGGCGGCACAGCAGCCGCAACGCCGCCGCCGCGTCCGCCGAGCCGCCGCCGATGCCGGACGCCACCGGCACGCGCTTTTCCAGCACCAGGCGGGCCCGAGGCGCGACCCCCGCCCACCCCGCCAAGGCGCGGGCGGCGCGCAGGACCAAGTTGTCCTCCCCCGCGCCGAGCCCGGCGGCGAACGGCCCCTCGATGGCCAGCGACAGCCCGTCCGCGGGCTCGGCCTGCAGCACGTCATAGGCGGGGCCGAACACCACGAGACTGTCCAGCAGGTGGTAGCCATCGGCGCGCCGCCCGGTGACCAGCAGGCTGAGATTGACCTTGACCGGCGCCCGCTCGCTGACCCTGCCCGGCGTCACTCCACGCGGCGCTCGGCGGCTTGCGGCAGGCCGGCATGGTCCGCGCCGGCCAGCTTGGCTTGCAGGCGAGCGGCGTCTTGCGGGCCGGGGTTCAGGATCAGCGCGCGCCGCCACTGCACCTGCGCCTCGCGCCGCCGCCCGGCCGCCTGGTAGGCGTCGCCCAGATGGGCGTTGATGGTGGCGTCCTCCGGGTCGAGCTCCACCGCCCGCTCCAGCACCTTCACCGCGCCGGCCTTGTCGCCGCCCTGCAGCAGCGACCAGCCGAAACTGTCGACGATGGCGCCGTCGTTCGGCCGCAGCTCCACGGCGCGCTCGATGAGCTGGCGCGCGCGGGCGAGGTTGCGGCCCTGCTCGGTCCAGGCGTAGCCCAGATAGTTCAGCACCACCGGCTGGTCGGGGGACAAAGCGAGCGCCTGCAGGAAGTCGGCCTCGGCGCGCGGCCATTCATGCGCCTGGTCGTAGGCCACGCCTTGCTGGTAGTACAGCGCCCAGTCGGCCGGGCGGGGCTGCGGCAGCCGCGCAATCGCTTGGCCGAAGGTGGCGGCGGCTTCGGCGGCGTGGCCTTGGCCGCTCTGCAGCTCGCCCAGCATGGCGAGCGGGCGGGGCTGGTCGGGATAGGCGGCGGCCAGGCGTTGCAGGATCGCCGCGGCGGCGGCGGTGTTGCCCTGCAGGCCGGCGTAGCGGGCCTGCCGCAACTGCACCACCGCGGCCAGCGGGTCGGTCGGCGGTACGGGTGCCAGCACGGCCACGGCGCCGTCCACCTGGCCATGGGTCGCCATCATGTCCGCGAGCAGCAGGCGGGCGGAGGTGAAATCCGGGCGCAGGGCGATGGCGAGGTGGAGCAGCACCATGGCGAAATCGGGCGCATCCTGCTGCTGCAGCGCGGCGGCGAGGGTGAGCTCGCTTTCCGCCACGCCGTCGGCCGCGGAGCCCACGCGCATGCTGGCGGCGCTCTGCTGCAGCGCCGGCTCGGCGATGGCGAGGTCCGGGTTGGTCTGCACCATGGCGCGGATGGTGCCGCGCGCCTCCGCCGGCTGGCCGTTGCGCGCCTGCCAGCTCGCCACCAGCGTGCCCAGGCGCAGGTTCAGCGCGCCCGAGTCCACCATGGCGAGACGGTACATGCGGCCGGCCTCGGCGGCGCGGCCGGCGAGGTCGTCGATCATCGCCGCATGCAGCGCGAAGATGCCGCGCAAGCGGGTGCCGTCGACATAGGGCCGCAGCGTGGCCAGCGCCGCATCGGTCTGGCCCTGCCCCTGCTGACACCAGGCGGCCAGCAGCGCCTGCAGCACCTGGTTCACGCCGTCGGACGGCAGCTTGGCGACCTTGGCCGCGGCCGCCGCCCAGTGGCCGGCCTTGATGTCGGCATTGGCGAGCACGAGCAGCGCCGCCGGCTCGCGCGGCAGGGTTTGCGCCAGCGCCAGGGTCTGCTTGGCATCGGCGTGGCTGGACAGCAGGGTGGCGATGAAGGTCTGCCGCCGCAAATCGTGGTCGTTGGGACTGCCGGCCAAGGCGCGGCCGAACGCACTGGCCGCCGTGGTCATGTCTGCGGTGGAGAGCGCCTGGTCGCCGACCAGCACGTCCGCCGAGTCGGTCGAAGGCTTGTTTGCCGCGCCCTGGCCGGGGTCGGCAGCGGCGCAGGCGGACAGGCAGAGCACGAGCAAGGCGGCGCGCGCGGGGGCAGGGTTGAACAACATGGCCCCTGTCTTATCGTCGGCGCCGGCGTATTGCCAGCGCCGCGCGCGGTTACATTCCGCCGGGGTAGTTCGGTCCGCCGCCGCCTTCCGGCACGTACCAGTCGATGTTCTGGGTCGGGTCCTTGATGTCGCAGGTTTTGCAGTGGACGCAGTTCTGCGCGTTGATCTGCAGCCGCGGCTCGCCCTCTTCCACGCCCACCGCCTCGTAGACGCCGGCGGGGCAGTAGCGGCTTTCCGGGCTGTGATAGGTTTCCCAGTTTACGCCTTGCCACCGCGCCGGGTCGCGCAGGCGCAGGTGGACGGGCTGGTTTTCCTCGTGGTTGGTGTTGCTGATGAACACCGAGGAGAGCCGGTCGAAGGTGAGCTTGCCGTCGGGCTTGGGGTAGGCGATAGGCTGCGCCTTATTAGCTGGCGCCAAAGTCTCGTTGTCGGCGTGGCGGTGATGCATGGTCCAGGGCGCGCGGCCGCCCAGCACGTAGGTGTCGAGCGCCGAGTAGGCCAGTCCGCCATAGAGGCCGAAGCGGCTGAAGGCGGGACGCAGGTTGCGTTCGCGGCGCAGCTCCTGCCAGGCCCAGCTCGCCATGATCTTGTCGGCATAGGCCGTGGGCTCCACCGGCTTGTTGCCCGCCAGCGCTTCGGCCAACGCCTCCGCCGCGGCCATGCCGGACTTCATGGCGGTGTGGACGCCCTTGATCTTGGGCACGTTGAGGAACCCGGCGGTATCGCCGATCAGCGCACCGCCCGGAAACGTCAGCTTCGGCAGCGATTGCAGTCCGCCTTCGCTCAGCGCCCGCGCGCCGTAGCTGATCCGCCGGCCGCCCTCGAAATGGCGGCGCATGGCGGGATGGGTCTTGAAGCGCTGCATCTCGTCGAACGGGGAGAGCCATGGATTGCGGTAATCCAGCCCCACCACGAAGCCGTAGGACACCATGCGGTCGCCCCAGTGATACAGCCAGGAGCCGCCATAGGTGCCGCTGTCGAGCGGCCAGCCGATGCTGTGCTCGATTAGGCCGGGCCTATGCGCCTCCGCCGGAACCTCCCACAGCTCCTTGATGCCGAGCGCGTAGGTTTGCGGATCGCGGCCGTCGCGCAGGGCAAAGCGGTCGAACAAGCGCTTGGTCAACGAGCCGCGGCAGCCCTCGGCGAACAGCGTGTAGGTGGCGCGCAGCTCCATGCCGGGCTGGTAGTTGGCGCCCTGCTCGCCGCCACGCTCGACACCCATGTCGCCGGTGGCCACGCCCACGATGCGGCCGTCCTGCTCGAGCAACTCGGCTGCGGCAAAGCCCGGGTAGATCTCGACGCCGAGCGCCTCGGCCTGTTGCCCCAGCCAGCGCACCACGTTGCCGAGCGAGACGACGTAGTTGCCTTCGTTGTGCATTTGCGGCGGCGTCGGCAGGCGGATGGCGCGCTTGGCGGTGAGGAACAGGAAGCGGTCCTCGCCTGCGGGGGTCAGCAGCGGAGCGCCCCGCTCCTGCCAGTCGGGCAGCAGCTCGGCCAGCGCGCGCGGCTCGATCACGGCGCCAGCCAGGATGTGCGCCCCCACCTCGCTGCCTTTCTCGACCACGCAGATGGCGGCGTCGGGCGCGAGCTGCTTGAGGCGGATCGCCGCCGCCAGCCCGGCCGGGCCCGCGCCCACGATCACCACGTCGAACTCCATCGCCTCGCGCTCTGACATGCGGAGAGTCTCCCCCAACCTATCCACTTGCCTGCAAGATAGGCACTCCGGGCGAGGGCGCAAACCAGCGCCGGCTTGCCAGACGGCGGGGCGGCGATGGAGAACCGCGCTATGGACGAGTTGGCTTGGTTGCGGCTGCAGTTGGAGTGGGGTGCGGACGAAGCGCTGTCCGACCACCCGCTCGACCGTCGTGGCGCGGCGCCGGCCGCCCCCGAGCTGAGGCGCGAACCGGCGGCGCCGCAGCCGGCCGCGACCCCGCGCGCCAGCCCAGCGTGGGCCAATCCAGCCGTCGCCAGCCCAGCGTGGGCCAGTGTGGTTGCCCGCGCCCAAGCCGCGGCCGCGGCGGCAAGCGACCCGGCGGCGCTGCGGGCGGCCCTGGCCGGGTTCGACGGCTGCCCCTTGCGCACCACCGCAACCAACCTGGTGTTCAGCGATGGCGCCGGGCAGACCGGGCTGGTGCTGGTGGCCGACGTGCCCGGCGCCGACGAGGACCGCGCCGGGCTGCCGTTCGCCGGCGGAGCGGCCGCCTTCCTGGACCGGATGTTGGCCTCCGCCGGGCTCGACCGGGCCGCCAGCCTCTGCACCAGCCTGCTGCCCTGGCGCCCACCCGGCGGCCGGCCGCCGACCGAGCAGGAGGTGCAGGTCTGCCTGCCCTTCCTGCATCGCCACCTGGCCTTGCTGCGGCCCCGCCATGCCGTTTTGCTGGGCGGATTGGCGGCCCGCAGCTTGCTGCCCGGCGCGCCCCGGCGCCCGCGCGGCGGGTGGCAGGCGATGGTGGTGCCCGGCCTGGATGCGCCCGTGCAGACACTGGCATTGCCGAGCCTGGCGCATATCCATGCCACCCCCGCCGCCAAGCGCGACGCCTGGGCCGATCTGCTGCGCCTGCGACATGCAATGAAAGGTTAACGCTGTGTTCACGTTGACGCGAAATGCGTCAGAGAAACGCCAGCATGCCGCCAGTTGGGCACAAACGCATTCCACCCTCCAGCCCGCGAGCATTGCGCCCGCCGTTTGATCCGTGTAGCGGGCCGATCATGCGAGGGGTCGAACCAACACTCTCCCGCCTCCCATCGGCACGGGCGCTGATCGCGGGGGCGGCGTTGCTCGCCGGGTCGGTGTCGGCAAGTGCTCCGTTCACGGGGGCGGCGGGCGAGGAAACTGCCTTTGTGAACCCACGGATGGTGCCGGGCGGCGGCACTGGGCTGGACGGCGCCGAGCTGCCGCAGCCGCTGGCCCCGAGCGACGCGGCCCGGCTGCGCCGCATCTTCCAATTGCAGTCGCTCGGGCATATCGCCGAGGCAGCGGCCGAAATGTCCGGCCTGTCCGACCCGCTGCTGAACGGCCATGTGCTGGCCCAGCGCTATCTCGGCCGCCACACCCAGCCGAACTCGGCCGAGTTGGCCGCCTGGCTGGCGCGCTACCCGGACCACCCGGATGCGCCGGCCATCCACGCCCTGCTGCTGAAGCGGCTCGGCGCCAGCGTGGCCGCGACCGCCGCCCCCACGGTCCCCCGGCTGGACCCCGACCCTCCGGAGGCCGCGGCCCCCGAGGAGGACGAACCGGCGGGCGCCAATCTTTCGCGCAATCCGCTGCTGGACCGGACGGTGCACGAGCGCGCGCATGCCGGCCATGTGGACAGTGCGTTCGACCTGCTGCGCCGGACCCGCGGGCTTAGCACGCTCTATGGCGGCCAGCTCCGGGCTGAGATCGCCCAGGTTCTGTTCACCCAGGGGCGCGACGCCGAGGCGCTGCGCACCGCGCAGGACGCTCTGCACCGCACCGGCGGCAGCGTCGGGCTGGCGGGTTATGTCGGCGGCTTGGCGGCTTGGCGGATGGGCCGGCCGGAGGAGGCGCAGGCGCTGTTCGAGGCCGCCAACCGTGCGGCACTCGCCCCGGCCGCATTGCGCTCGGGCGCTGCGTTCTGGGCCGCCCGGGCGCATGCCCGCAACCGCGACAGCCTGGGCGCCACGGCGTGGCTGCGGCAGGCCGCGCTCTCCAAACACACGTTCTACGGCTTGCTCGCCCGCCGCACCCTGCACATGAGCGACGACCTGCAGGGCAGCCGGGAGACGCTGGGCGCGGCGGACGTGGACGCGCTGATGGCCAACCCGTATGGCCATCGTGCCTTCGCGCTGCTGCAGGTGGGCCAGCTTCGCCGCGCGGAGGCCGAATTGCGCTGCCTGTGGCCGCAGGTGGCGTCCGACCCTGGGCTCAGCGGCGCGGTGTTGCGCGTGGCCCAGGCCGGCGGGCTGATGGACCTGGCGGCGCAGATTGCCGGGCTGATCGAAGCGGCGGAGGGGCGGCCGCATGACGCCGCCCGCTTCCCGATCCCTGCCCTGCGCCCCAATGGCGGCTTCCGCATGGACCCGGCCTTGGTGTATGCGCTGGCCCGGTTGGAATCCAACTTCGACCCGGATGCGCTGTCTGGCGCCGGCGCCCGCGGGCTGATGCAGGTGATGCCGGTCACGGCGAGCTATCTCAGCGGCGCCGGCTCGGCGAACAACTACGCCCTCCGGCTGTTCGACCCGGCGACCAACCTCGACGTCGGGCAGAGCTACGTGCTCTACCTGACCGGCCTGTCCGGGGTGGATGGCAACCTGATCCGGCTGCTGGGCAGCTACAACGCCGGGCCGACCTCGTTCGCCCGCATGGCCGACAGCATCCCGGCGACGGACGACCCATTGCTGTTCATCGAGAGCATCCCCAATGATGAGACGCGCGGATTCGTGCCGCGTGCCTTGACCTATAGCTGGATCTACGCGGCCCGGCTGCACCTGGCGGCGCCCAGCCTGGACGAATTGGCGGCCGGCGCTTGGCCCAGTTTCACCGTGCAGCCGAGCAAGCGCGTGGCATCGCTGCGGCTGAACTAGACGCGGCGGGCGTATAAGGAGCCTCCTATGGGTATCGATCCGAGCCGGCGCTTCATTCCCGTCAACATCGCCGTGCTCACCGTGTCCGACACGCGCAGCCTCGCCAACGACAGCTCGGGCGACACGCTGGCGGCTCGGATCGAGGCGGCCGGGCATAGGGTGGCGGAGCGTGCGCTGGAACGCGATGACACCGACACCATCGAGCGGCGTTTGCGCCAGTGGATTGCCGACCCGGCGATCGACGTGGTGATCACCACCGGCGGCACCGGGATCACCGGCCGGGACGTGACGCCCGAGGCGTTCGAGCGCGTGATGGAGAAGCGCATCGAGGGCTTCGGCGAGCTGTTCCGTATGTTGAGCTACAGCAAGATCGGCACGTCGACGATGCAGTCGCGTGCCATCGGCGGCGTCGGCGGCGGGACCTATCTGTTCGCGCTGCCGGGCAGCACGGGCGCGGTGAAGGACGGTTGGGACGACATCCTGCTGTTCCAGCTCGACAGCCGGCATCGCCCCTGCAACCTGGTCGAACTCATGCCGCGGCTCCAGGAGCACCTGGCGGCGGATTAGGATTGGCCGAAGCCAGGAAGTAGTCCGCCAGGGCCGCATACAGCGGCTTGCGGCACACCAGGCGGGAGACGGCGAACGCGAGGAACGAGGTCGCCATCAGCGGCACCGTGACTTGGCCATCGTTGGTCATCTCCATCACGATGATGGTCGCGGTGATCGGCGCCTGCACCACGCCGCTGAAATACGCGACCATGCCGAGCAGCACCAATGTGCCGGACGGTGCGGCGGTGAGCACCTGCGCTATGGCGTGGCCTAAGCCGGCGCCGACCGCGAGCGAGGGCGCGAAGATGCCGCCGGGGATGCCGCTGACGTAGGAGACCACGGTGGCGAGGAACTTCAGCAAGGTGAAGCTGAGCGGTTGCAGATGATTGCCGCTGACCAGGCCGCTCGCCTGCGCATAGCCCGTGCCGTAGGACGCGCCGCCCGACGCCCAGCCGAGTATGGCGAGGAGGAGGCCGCATACGGCGGCAAACCCGATCGGGTGGCGGCGCATGCTTCGCCCGGCGGCGCCGGGAATGCCGCGGGCAAACAGCAGCAGCACGGCGCTGAAACAGCCGCCTGCCAGCCCGCCGACCACGGCGCAGATCGGCACCGCGAACCAGCCGGTGCCGAACGGCAGGTTGCCCGATGCGGTGCCGAAGTAATGGTAGTTGCCCACCACCGCGGCCGTGGTGATGCCGGAGATGATCACCGCCGTCAGCACGGTGCCGGAGGTGCGGGCCTCGAACGAGTGGCTCAGCTCCTCGATGGCGAACACGACGCCGGCTAGCGGCGTGTTGAACGCAGCCGCGATGCCCGCGGCGCCGCCGCCCAACACCATGGCGCGATAGGTGTCCTCCCGGGTTAGGCGCAACCTACGGCCGATCGAGTGCATGATGGTCGCACTCACCTGCACGGTGGGCCCTTCGCGGCCGATCGAGGCGCCGCACAGCAGGCCCAGGAGGGTGAGGATGACCTTGCCCACGGCGATGCGCGGCGACAGCGTCGCATCCACGCGGGCGGCGTCCGTCATGTGCAGCGAGGCGATGACTTGCGGGATGCCGCTGCCCTGCGCGCCCGGGAAGAAGCTGCGGGTGAGCAACACGCTGAAGGCCAATCCTGCGGGGGCGAGCAGGAAGGGCAGCCACCAGCCGAGCGCCAGGATGTCGACGAACACCGCGCCGGCCAAGTCCGCCAAGCGGGCGAAGATGAGCGCCACCACGCCGACGACCAGCGCGCCGACCCAGAACGCCATGTGCCGCACGCCCTCGCGCATGGCGAGCGGCGTTGGTCGCGTTTTGTTCTTGACGAGATCCGTCATCCACAGCATGGTGACGTTCGAACGGAAGGGGAACAATGGCATGCTTGGAACCCGAGATGCTGCTGCGGCCGCGCCCGAGAGCGGGGCGGCCATGCCGACCCTAGCCCGCCGGGGCCGTGGGGCAACCACCAATCCCGGGGTCCGGTTCGACCGTGTGCAGGGCGAGGCGTTCGACGACGGCTGGGGCACGCTCGAGGAAGCCTTTGCCGAGCTGCCGCCGCTGCCCACCAGCTTGATCAAGGACGCCAGCCGCACCGCGATCAGTTGGAACACCAGCCCCGATCTCGGCTTCGACCGCGCGGTGAACCCCTATCGCGGCTGCGAGCATGGCTGCATCTATTGCTATGCCCGGCCGAGCCATGCCTATCTGGGTTACTCGCCGGGCCTGGATTTCGAGACCAAGCTGGTGTTCAAGCCTGACGTCGCCGAGCTGCTCGAGCGCGAGTTGCGCAAGCCTGGCTATGTGGCGCGGCCGCTGGCGCTCGGCTCCAACACCGACCCGTATCAGCCGGTGGAACGCACGTTCAAGCTCACCCGCAGCGTGCTCGAGGTGCTGGAGCGGTTCGGCCATCCGCTGTCGATCGTGACCAAGTCGGCCGGCGTGCTGCGCGACCTCGACATCCTGCAGCGCCTGGCGCAGCGCGGGTTGGTGCGGGTTTGGCTCTCCGTCACCACGCTCGACCCGGCGCTGGCGCGCGTGATGGAGCCGCGCGCCGCCACCCCGGCGCGGCGCCTGGCCGCGGTGTCGGCGCTGGCTGCGGCCGGCGTGCCAGCCGGCGTGCTGGCTGCCCCGATGATTCCGGGGCTGAACGACGCCGAAATGGAGCGCATCCTGGCCGCGGCGGCCAAGGCGGGGGCGAACGTGGCGGCCTACGTGCTGCTGCGGTTGCCGCATGAGCTGCGCCAGATGTTCGAGGCCTGGCTGGCGCAGCACTTCCCCGGCCGTGCCCGCCACGTGCTGAACCTGGTGCGCGAAACCCGCGGCGGCGCCCTGAACGACTCGCGGTTCGGCGAGCGCTTCGCCGGCACGGGAGTGTATGCCGACCTACTGGCCCGGCGCTTCCACCGCGCTGCGCGCCAGCATGGGCTGCACGAGCGGCACGAGCTGGACTGCTCGAAGTTTGCCGCACCGGCGGGAACGGGGGTGTTTGCGGAGGCGCAGTTGTCACTGTTCTAGCCCTCGCCTAGGCTGCGCCGGGCATGGACGAGCCGGACGACAGTTACCAGGCGGACCGCTATGGCTGGGCCGTGCAGCAGGCAGCGCTGCTGCGGGAGGGCCGGTTGTCCGAAGTCGAGGTCGACCATGTCGCCGAGCAGATCGCGGAGCTCGGCATGAGCGAATACGACAAGCTCGAGAGCGCGCTGCGGATCCTCCTGCTGCACATGCTGAAATGGGACATCCAGCCGGAACGCCGCAGCCGCAGTTGGTCGCTGACGATCCAGGAACAGCGCCGCCGGCTCGACCGCCAGCTCGCCCGCAACCCGAGCCTGCGCCCGCGCCAGGCCGAAGCGCTGGACGCTGCCTGGGGCGACGCGCGCCTGGCCGCCGCCCGCGAGACCGACCTGCCGCTTGCGGTGTTTCCGGAGGCGCTGACGTATTCCTGGCAGGACATCACCGCCCGCCGCTTCGCCTGGGATCGCTGACCCCGTTCCCTCCGTAGGATGGGTGAAGACCGATCATCGCGCCGCCGGACAGTGGAAGGCCGCACCCCTCGCACTCCTATCAAGAAACCAGGGACGGCAGGAACACGGCTGGTTTGGCGATGGAACCTCGCCCAAGGACGACATCAACACGACTCCGCAAGACGGGGCGAACCCGCTCTTTGACCCCGCCAACGCGGCGCAACGGGTCGACTATGCCGCGCACGGCATCATCATGTACGTGCCGCGCAACGAGCGCGGCCGCTGGAACGCCTATTGATCTACATGTTGGCAACAAGTCATTCAGGCACGTCTTTGCCGCCCAAAGTAGACGCATCGCCGCCAGTTATGATGGCGACGCCACCGGAGGACGCTAAAGACCCGAATGGGGCAAAAGCACCTGGCAAGCCTGGATCAGAAGATGGCTTCAAGGACCCGAAACGCGGTGAAAGCTGGGTTCGCAATCCTAATGGGAGTGGTTCGGGATGGCTGGACGCTAATACCAGCCCGCATTGATCCTGACTTTCGTCATTGCGAGGAGCGCCAGCGACGCGGCAATCCACGTGGGCAGGCGCGGTGCGGCGGGCCTGGATTGCCACGCCGCCAAGCGGCGGCTCGCAATGACGGTGGCAGCGGATGTCATGCAAGTCATCATCAGTGCTGACTGGTATAACGGTGATGTTTGAGTGCCGACCGGATTTGGTGGCAAAGCTCATACAGGACCGCACTGGGATGTTGAAAGCCCAGGCGGAAAATATCGAAATGTACGTCAGCAGGGAAAGGGAAGACCAAGCGAATGAAGAACGTTCAGATCATAGATGGTGCAGTCAATTCTGCGTATTCTGTATCCGGGTTTTCCGACACGCTATTCTCGATAGTATTTCCGGCACCGGGACAAGACATCGAGTTCAGCGAGGACGTTTTCGAGCGCCTTGGGCCTGACGCGTTCGAGGAGGCTTTCAAAGACGCATGGACCCATCCGGTCAAGAAGCCCGATGTCAAAGGCATCCACGGCACGCTGTTCTATCAACTCAGCCACAAGAAAGCCGTCTACCCCAACAGGTCGGAGCAAGACGTGTCCGGGCCGCCCCACTCGCCCGCGGGTTCGATCGTCGGCTTCAAAGACCCAGATGGCAGCATGAAGAACGTGTAAGTCATCGATGGCGCAACCAATTGCACCTACTCGATCTACGCCTTTACGCAAGACCAGTTCGCCACCCTGTTTCCAGCCAAGGGGCAAGACATAGAGTTCATCGAAGACGTGCAACGCCGGGTCAAGCCTGACGCGCTCGAGAAAGCCTTCAAGGACGTATGGACCCGGCGCGTCGAGAAGCCCGACGCGATCGGTATCCACGGCACGCTATTCTACGAACTATTGGAGAAGAAGCCGTTCTACCCCAACAAGGCGGATACAGATAACCCCGGCTAACCCCGACTCCCTGCCTGACCCGTGGCGCACCGAAAGCCGCCATCCGCTCACGCAACCCCTTCTCTCGACTCGACCGCCCTGCTACCGACTCCGAAATGCCTGACTTCACCATCGAAGCCGCTCATGGCGGCCGCGTCGCCGGCGTCGACGAAGTGGGGCGGGGCCCGCTCGCCGGGCCAGTGGTGGCGGCGGCGGTCGTGTTCCCCCGCGGCGTGCCGCGCAGGCTGCGACCGCTGCTGAACGACTCCAAGGCACTCACCGCCGAGCAACGCGCCGCTGCCTATGTCGCGCTGCTGCGCTCGGGCGCCGAAATCGCCATTGGCGCCGCCTCGGTGGCGGAAATCTCGCGCATCAACATCCTCCGCGCCGCGCTGCTGGCCATGGCGCGCGCCGTCTCCCGCCTGCCCGCCCCGCCCGACCTCGCCTTGGTGGATGGCAACCAGCCGCCTCCCCTCACCTGCCCGATCCAATGCGTCGTCGGCGGGGATGCGGCGTGTTTCTCGATCGCGGCCGCCTCCATCGTGGCCAAGGTGGTGCGGGACCGGGCGATGGCGCGGCTCGCCCTGCGGTTTCCGCACTATGGCTGGGCCACCAACGCCGGCTACGCCACCCCGCCGCACCGCGCCGCCCTTGCGCTGCACGGCCCCTGCCGCCATCACCGCCCCACCTTCGGCAGCGTGCGGCTGCAACTGGCCGGGCTCGAGGTCGTGATCCCGGCCGATTGACGCGGCTTCCGCGCTCCCGGCAGACTCCGGTCACGATCACGAAGGATAGTGTGGGTGGATGTCGGCCGCGAACTGCCGCTGGACCAGGTGTTGCGCGGCGACTGCCTGCAACTCATGGCGATGTTGCCGCCCGCCTCGGTGCACTGCGTGTTCGCCGACCCGCCCTACAACCTGCAGCTCCGCGGCGAGTTGCGCCGCCCCGACGACAGCCTGGTGGACGGCGTGGACGACGACTGGGACCAGTTCGCCGGGTTCGCCGAATACGATGCCTTCACCCGCGCCTGGCTCGAGGAGTGCCGCCGGCTGCTGCGCAAGGACGGCACGATCTGGGTGATCGGCGCCTACCACAACATCTTCCGCATCGGCACCATCCTGCAGGACCTGGGCTTCTGGATCCTGAACGACGTGGTCTGGCGCAAGTCCAACCCGATGCCGAACTTCCGCGGACGCCGTTTCACCAACGCGCATGAGACGCTGATCTGGGCGGCGCGCGGGCGGGACAGCCGCTACAAGTTCAACTACCACGCCATGAAGGCGCTGAACGACGACCTGCAGATGCGCAGCGACTGGCTGCTGCCGCTGTGCACGGGGCCGGAGCGGTTGCGCAACCAGCACGGCCTCAAGCTGCACCCGACGCAGAAGCCGGAAGCGCTGCTGCATCGTGTTTTGCTGGCGTCCACCGCACCGGACGACATCGTGCTCGACCCGTTCTTGGGCACGGGCACGACCGCGGTGGTGGCCAAGCGGCTGGGCCGGCATTTCATTGGCATCGAGCGGCACCCGGCTTACGTCGAGGCCGCGATGGCGCGGGTGAAGCGCGAGAAAGCGGCGCCTCTGGTCGGCTTGCAGACGGCGCCGTCCCGCCGCGACACGCCGCGCATTTCGTTCGGCAGTTTTGTGGAGCGCGGCATCGTGCCGCCGGGCGCCGAGCTGCGTGACCGGACCCGGCGCGTGACGGCGACGGTGAACGCGGACGGCACGCTCACCAGCGGGGCGCATCAGGGCTCGATCCACAAGGTGGGTGCGCTGGTGCAGAACGCGCCGTCCTGCAACGGCTGGATGTTTTGGTATCTGGAGCGCGAGGGGGTGTGGGCGCCGATCGATGTGCTGCGGCAGGGCTAGACCATGGCCGGCTCAGAGAGAGTCGCCGGTCATGGTCTAGCTGTTTTGTTTGGCGGGCATCTTTACCGGTCAGGTGACCACACCTGATATCAATCAGCACTGATGATGACTTGCATGACATCCGCTTCCACCGTCATCGCGAGCCGCCGCTTGGCGGCGTGGCGATCCAGGCGCGCCGCACCGCGCGTGCCCGCTGGATTGCCGCGTCGCTGGCGCTCCTCGCAATGACGAAAGTCAGGATCAATGCGGGCTGGTATGATCCGGTGATGCTCTAACTTTCCCGCTTGTCCGGCGGGCTAATGGTCAGACTAGGTCGAGCAACGGGTGCAGCGTATTGGCCGTGTGCAACGGCTGCGGGCTGCTGACAACTTCCGGCATCCCGATACGGTTATGCCAGAAAACTGGCATTCCGACAGCCGACGCGCCGGGCACGTCAGCGGGAGACCCGGCAACGAACAATGTCCGTTCAGGCGTGGTCCCCAAGTGCTGGAGTAAGACTTGATAGGGCTCGGGTCGAGGCTTGTAGAAACCCGCTTGTTCCGAGGTGACGATCGCGGCGAGCTCCACGCCCACGCACCTGGCCGCCCGTGCGCCCAAGGCCGCCGAGCAGTTGGTGGCAACGCCAAGCCGCACGCCACGCTCAGCCAGTGCAGTCAGAACAGGACGCGTCTCAGGCCAAGGCTGAAGCTCGTCCCAACGATCGGCCAATGCTTCTGCCTTTGCTCCATCCAGCCCGGTGTTGCTGGCGGCCTGTTGAACCAACCCTTCATAAGGCTGATAGGCGCCGCAACCGTAGGTCAGCCGCAAATACTCTCGCCGCCATCGCATGCCAATGTCGGGCGAGCCGGCGATGGCGTTCCACAATGTCCAGGAATCCAGCAGCGCGGTGAGCAGGTCGAACGCGATTGCATCGAACGGCCGGGACTCACTCATGCAGCACGTTCGCCGGGCTCATGCAGGTCAGAGGGCTGCTTGATCTCGATTTCCACGAACGCGATCGGGTGCGGCGAGCCGTTCATCACGTCGTGCTTGATGCCGGCCGGGCGCTGATAGGATTGTCCATGCGCGAGCGGCACGTCGGTCACGGTGGTGCCGTCATGCACGCGCAACGTGCCCGCCATCAGCATGACGACGAAATAGGGCCAGCCATGCTCGTGCCAGCCGGTGACGGCGCCGGGTTCGAAGTCCCAGCGGGTGATGCGCACGGTGGGGTCGTCCTGCTGGACGGTGGGGACGGCGGGAATGGTGCAAGTGAATGCCATTCAGGGGGTGCCTAATTCTCTGCTCGGTTGCTGTTGTCTTCTCCCTCTCCCGTTCTTCACGGGAGAGGGTCGGGGTGAGGGCCTTTCTTGGCCGTTCCGATCCCCGGTGCGGGCAGTCGCACCCTCACCCCGGCCCTCTCCCGCCCGCGGGAGAGGGAGAAGATAGGCGCGAGCTCAGATATTCTCCGTATCCAGCGCGTAGCCCGCGGCTCGCACCGTGCGCACCAGGTCGATCTCGCCGGAGCCGTTGACCGACTTGCGCAGCCGGCGGATGTGCACGTCCACCGTCCGCGGCTCGACATGGATGTCGGGGCCCCACACCGCGTCCAGCAGCTCCTCGCGCGAGAACACCCGGCGCGGATGCTGCATGAAGAACTCCAGCAAGCGGAATTCGGTCGGGCCTAAGTGGATCGCGCGCCCGTTGCGCTGCACGCGGTGCGCGGAGAGGTCCATCACGATGTCATGGAAGTCCAGCCGCCCCTTCGCCGGCATCGCTCCGGCCCGGCGCAACAGCGCACGCATCCGCGCCAGCAACGCCTCCATGTTGAACGGCTTGGTGATGTAGTCGTCCGCACCCGTGTTCAGCCCGCGCACCGCGTCGCCATCCTCGGTGCGCGCGGTGACCATGATCACCGGCAAGTCCCGCGTGTTGGGGCGGCGGCGGATTTGCCGGCACACCTCGATGCCGCTCATCACCGGCAGCATCCAGTCGAGCAGAACCATGTCGGGCGGCGTCTCGGCGATGCGGGTGAGCGCCTCCTGCCCGTCCACCGCCTCGTCGACGCGAAAGCCCTGCTTCTCCAGGTTGTAGCGCAGCATCGTGGCCAGCGCCGCCTCGTCTTCCACCACCAGCACCAGGGGCTTGGCTTGGCTCGACATCATTTCTGCCATGCTGGCTTCCCGCATGTGTTTTTCCTTCGCTCAAACAATCAGTCGCGCGGGCGGACCACCGTGTAGGCGGAGGTGTCCCCCTTGGGCCGGCTCTCCGGCAGCACGTCGCCGGTCACGGTGTAGTGCACCGTTTCGGCGATGTTGGTGGTGTGGTCGCCGATGCGCTCGAGGTTCTTGGCGATGAACAGCAAGTGCGTGCAGGGCGTGATGTTGCGCGGATCCTCCATCATGTAGGTGATCAGCTCGCGGAAGATCGCGTTGTAGATGTCGTCGACCGCCTGGTCGGCGCGCCAGACCTGCAACGCCTTGGCTTCGTCGTTGTCGCTGACCGCGTCCACGATCAGCTTCAGGTTCTCCTGCACCAGCCGCGTCATATGCGAGATCCCGGACAGGCTGAACGGCAGCGAGAACTGCTGCAGCACGATGGAGCGCTTGGCGACGTTGGCGGCGTAGTCGCCGATGCGCTCGAATGCCGCGGTGATCTTGAGCGCGGAGACGATCTGGCGCAGGTCCTGCGCCATCGGCTGACGCAACGCCAGCATGCTGATCACCTGCGCCTCCACCTCCCGCTCGAGCGCATCGACCGCCGGGTCCTGCTCGACGGCCTGGATGGCGGCGGCGCTGTCCTGGTGCACCACGGCGGCCGCGGCGGCGGCCACCTGCGCCTCCACCATGCCGCCCATCTGGGTGATGCGGTCTCGTAGCACGGCAATCTGCTGCGCGTAGGAGCGGACGATGTGTTCGGCCGGCGCGTCCACCATGTTTGCCACTCCTCAGCCAAATCGGCCGGTGATGTACTCTTGTGTGCGCTTTTGCTTGGGCGCGGTAAACATCTGCGCCGCCGGGGCCACTTCCACCAGCTCGCCAAGGTAGAAGAACGCGACCTGGTCGGCGCAGCGGGCAGCCTGCTGCATATTGTGGGTCACGATGGCGATGGTGAAGTCCCGCTTCAGCTCGTCGATCAGCTCCTCGACCCGCAACGTGCTGATCGGGTCGAGCGCGCTGGTCGGCTCGTCGAGCAGGATGACCTCGGGGCGCGTCGCGATGGTGCGCGCGATGCACAGCCGCTGCTGCTGGCCGCCGGAGAGCCCGGCGGCGGACGTCTTGAGCCGATCCTTCACTTCGGGCCACAACGCCGCGCGGGTGAGCGACCACTCCACCCGCTCGTCCATCTCGGCCCGGCTCAGCCGCTCGTGCAGCTTCACGCCGAAGGCGATGTTGTCGTAGATCGACATCGGGAACGGTGTCGGCTTCTGGAACACCATGCCGATGCGGCTGCGCAGCATGTTCAGGTCCACCGAGGCGTCGATGATGTTGGCGCCGTCCATCATCACGCGTCCTTCGGCGCGCTGCCCCGGATACAGGTCATACATGCGGTTCAGCACCCGCAGCAGGGTGGACTTGCCGCAGCCGGAGGGGCCGATCATGCCCGTCACCTGCTTTTCCGGCAGGTTGAGCGAGATGGCTTTCAGCGCCTTGTTGCTGCCGTAGAAGAAGTCGAGCGCCTCGATCGAAATACGCGAGCCATTGAGCGGACCGGCGGGTTGCTTCTGCCCGAAGCCGGTCTGCGATTGGGCCGTGGTGTCCTCAGTCATACTCATAGCGTCCCTTTCCACCCGGCAAAGCGGGTCAACGGCGGCGTATTACGAGCCGGGCCACGATGTTCAACGCGAGCACGCCCACGGTGATCAACAAGGCCACGACCCAGGAAAGTTGCACCAGGTCATCACAGGCCGACCCGGCCGGGAAGCAGACCCTGGTGATCGCCTGCCCTGTCGGCGCGCCCAACGCCACCGCCGCCTCGCGCAGGAGACATGGGGCTGGGTGCGCCGCCGAAGCAGCGGACTCCGCAATGTTCTAGCGCAAACTATGCAAAAGCGGCGTCGCAATTGTGACAAAACGATGAAGCTGGCGTGACAGCGCATCGCGGTGGTGAAGCGTTAACCTTTGCAGCATACAACCGCCTTGCGCCGTGAGTGAGGCGATGGAATGGAGGCAGGGCATGACTGCGACGCTGCACGAGATCGTCCCTCTCACCAGCCGGATCGCCTACCAGAACCGCTGGATGCGCCTGCGCGAGGACACGATCCGCCGGGCAGACGGGTCCGAGGGGCTGTATGGCGTGGTGGAACGGCCGGATTTCGTGGTGGTCGCGGCGCTGGAGGGTGGCTGCCTCACCTTGGTCGAGCAATACCGCTATCCGGTGCGCCGCCGGCTGTGGGAACTGCCGATGGGCACCTTGGAAGACCAGCCGGACACGCCGCCCAGCGAGGTCGCCGCGGTGGAGCTGCGCGAGGAGACGGGTTTGACCGCGTCGCGGATCGAGCGCGTGGGCGCCTTTCTGCAGGGGCCGGGCTATTGCAACCAATTGGGCCACGTGTTCCTCGCCACGGGGCTGCAGCAAGGCCCGGCGGACCGCGAGGCCAGCGAGCTGGGCATGGTCGCCAAGCCGGTGCCAGTGGCGGAGGTCGAGGCGATGATCCGGGACGGCCGGCTGATGGACGCGATGACCATTGCCGCCTTCGGCCTGCTGCGCATTCACGGGGCGGTGTAGGTCAGGCTCGCGCACGTTCATTTCATTACCGCAACCACGATGCCCGAGGCGAGACAAGACGCCCTCCTCAAAGCTTTGACGGCTCCGCCCGGCGCGGGTGATAACTTGTGAATGCCCAAGCGCCCCGAATACGCCGATCCGAGCCTGGTCACCACCACCGAAAGCCTGGCTGCGCTGTGTGACCGGCTGCGCGCCGAGGACTTCGTCACCGTCGACACCGAGTTCATGCGCGAGCGCACCTATTACCCAGAGCTCTGCGTGGTGCAGCTCGGGGGTGCGGCGGAAAACGCGGTGATCGACGCGATGGCGCCGGGTCTCGACCTGGCACCCCTGGGCGCCCTCATGCGCGACGAGAGCACGCTCAAGGTGTTCCACGCCGCGCGGCAGGACATCGAGATCTTCCTCGAACTGTTCGGCGCGGTGCCGAAACCGGTGTTCGACACCCAGGTTGCCGCCATGGTGGCCGGGTTCGGCGACCAGGTGGGCTATGACGCGCTGGTCTCGGCGCTGGTGGGCGGCGCCATCGACAAGGCGCACCGCTTCAGCGACTGGGCGGTGCGGCCGCTGTCCCCGGCGCAGGTCAGCTACGCCGCGGCCGACGTGACTTACCTGCACACCGCCTATCTGCGGCTGCGCGAGCGGCTCGAGCGGGAGGGGCGGGCGAGCTGGGTGCTCGAGGAAATGGAGGTGCTCACCCGCCCGGCCACCTACCGCGCCGACCCGGAGGCGATGTGGGAGCGGTTGCGCCCGCGCACCGGCAACCGCCGCATGCTGGGCGTGCTGCGCGCGGTGGCCGCCTGGCGCGAGCGGGAGGCGCAGCGGGTGAACATTCCGCGCCAACGCCTGCTGCGCGACGAGAGCCTGCTCGAGGTCGCGGCCACGGCGCCGGGCACGGCCGAAGCGCTGGCCCGGTGCCGCGGGCTGAGCCGGGGGTTCGCCGAGGGCAAGTCCGGCAGCAGCCTGCTCGCCGCCATTGCGGCCGCCAGCGCGCTGGAGGAAGACGCGCTGCCCGAGGCGCCCCGCCTGCGCGACGGCCCGCGCCCCTCGCCCGCCCTGGTGGCGCTGCTGAAGGTGCTGCTCGCAGCCAAATGCGAGGCGCATGACGTGGCGCCCAAGCTGGTGGCCTCCTCCGACGATATCGACCGGCTGGCGGTGGAAGAGGCGCCGGACATCCCGGCCTTGACCGGATGGCGGCGATCGGTGTTCGGCGAGGACGCGCTGGCGCTGAAGGGGGGCCGGGTGGCGCTGGGCGTCGCGGGCAAGCGGGTGAAGCTGATCGCCGCCGAGTAGCGTTGCGGTCGGGCCGGTTCGGCGCACGGCTCCGTGGTGGTTTATCGCTGCTCGGGGTCGGACGGCACTTTGGAGTGCGCCCCGGAGCGCGCCCCGGAGCGCGCCCTTGGGCCGAGGCTGCCCGGCTGAGCCCTGGGCCGCTCTTGGGGCCAAGCCCGCATTGCGGCCACTGTCACACGCAGCAGTTTGTCTCGCGTGGCGCCGTCTCGCGCCAAGGTGGACAGGCCTTGGATCACCGCCATCATGTGCCCGGCGAGCGCATCCGGGTCGCTGTCGCCGGGCAGTTCGCCGGTTTGCACCGCCTGGGCGATCCGCTGGCGCAAGGCGGCCTCGATCTCGCGCCGCCGGGCCGCCAGCGCTGCTTGCACGTCCGCCGCCGCCGGCGAGCAACTGATGGCCGCGCTCGCGAGCAGGCAGCCGGGGGGCGTGGCGGCGCCGGTGAACCCGATGGCCGCCGCCTGCAGCAGGTCGTTCGCGGCCCGGCGGGCGCTCGGAGCGGCGGCAATCATCTGGGCCGGTGTAGATGGGCCGGCCAAGTAGCGGTCCACGGCTGCCAGGAAGAGCTGTTTCTTGTCGCCGAACGCGGCGTAGAGGCTCGGCGGGGTGATCCCCATCGCCGCCGTGAGCGCGCTGAGCGAGGTCGCTTCGTAGCCGTGGCGCCAGAACAGCAGCATGGCCTGCTCCAGCGCAGCCGGCCGGTCGAAGGAGAGCGGACGGCCGGGTTTGCGACGCACGGGCGGTTCGCGCAGTTCCATAGCGAACGGTATGGATTGCTTGACCACGCGCTGCAAGCCGGATAGAGGTTCTGTAGCGATCATTAGGAATTCACCATGCCGCTCACTGCCTACCGGACGCTTGGCCGCTCTGGCCTCGCCGTCAGCCCGTTCGCCTTGGGCACGATGACCTTCGGCACCGCGCGCTGGGGCTCGGGCGAAGACGCCTCCCGCGCCGTGTTCGACGCCTATGTCGAGGCTGGCGGCAACTTCGTCGACACCGCCGACGTGTATTCCGGCGGGCGCAGCGAGGAGCTGCTGGGCGGCTTCATTGCCGAGCGCGGGCTGCGCGACCGCATGGTGATCGCGACCAAGGCGGGGTTTGCCGCCGGCGCCGGGCCGCATGCGGGCGGCAGCGGCGCCAAGCACCTGATCGCCGCGCTGCATGGCTCGCTGCGCCGGTTGCGGACCGACTATGTCGACCTGTTTTGGCTGCATGTATGGGATGGGGTGACCCCTGCCGAAGAGCTGCTCGAGACCATGACCGGGCTGGTTCGCGCGGGCCTGGCGCGGTACTGGGGCGTTTCCAACACGCCGGCCTGGTTCGTGGCGAAGTTGGCCACGCTGGCAGCGGTGCGCGGCCTGCCGGGGCCGGTCGCGCTGCAGTATTTCTACTCCTTGGCCAATCGCGACGTGGAGGACGAACTCGTGCCGCTCGCGGCCGAGTTCGGCATGGGGCTGCTGCCCTGGAGCCCGTTGGCCTATGGCCTGTTGACGGGCAAGTACGACCGCGCGGCGGTGACGGCCGCCGGACCGCTTGCCGGCGGCCTGCCACGCGACAGGGCGGACCCCGGCGAGCGCCGCCCGGCGGGCGACAAGCGGCTGGACGGCCCCAATCCGTTTGGAGACACGCTGTTCACGGAGCGCAATTGGCGCATCGTGGACGTGCTGCGCCGGGTCGCGAGCGAGCTGGGGCAGAGCCCGGCGCGCGTGGCGTTGGCTTGGCTGGCTGCGCGCCGGGGTGTGACGTCGATCCTGCTGGGCGTGAGCCAGGCCGCGCAGCTTGCCGACAATCTCGCCGCGCTGGAGCTGGCGCTGCCGCCGGAGCACTGCGCGGCGCTGGACGCGGTGAGCGCCGCCGAGGCACGCCTGGTCTACGGCTTGGCCACGCCGGCGATGCGGCAGCAGGTGGTGTTCGGCGGCAGCGCGGTCGCCGGGTGGCGGGAGTGAAGGCTAATAGAGGGATGCAGCCGCACCCGTAGACTAGACGCGGCGGCGGCTCCGCAGGATGGTGCGGCCGTCATGACCGCAGCCATCCTGTTCGACGGCCTCCCCCCCACCCGCCGGCGCTGGGCGATCGCCACCGTGGTCGTGGCCGTGGGCATGGCCTCGCTCGACACCTCGATTGCCAACGCCGTGCTGCCGACCATCGCCGCCGACCTGCATGCCAGCCCGGCGGACTCGATTTGGGTGGTGAACGCCTACCAGTTGGCGCTGGTGGCGACGCTGCTGCCGTTCGCCTCGCTGGGCGAGATCATCGGCTACTCGCGGGTGTATTCCTGTGGGCTGGTGCTGTTCACGGTGGCATCGCTGGCCTGTGCGGTGAGCTGGTCGATCCCGACGCTCACGGCCGCGCGCGTCCTGCAGGGGATTGGCGCGTCCGGCATCATGAGCGTCAACACGGCGCTGATTCGGTTCATCTATCCGGGCAACCAGTTGGGGCGGGGCTTGGGCTTCAACGCCATGGTGGTCGGCGTCAGCACGGCGCTGGGGCCGACGGTGGCGGCGGGCGTGCTGGCGGTGGCGTCGTGGCAATGGCTGTTCGCGCTCAACGTGCCGCTGGGCATCGCGGCCCTCGTCTTGGCCACCCGCGCGCTGCCGACCACGCCGCGCGCGCTGCACCGGTTCGACGTGCCGAGCGCGCTGCTCAACGCGGCGACGTTCAGCCTGCTGATTTTCGGCATTGGCGAGGGCGCGCACAGCGCCGGGGCGGGGACCACGGCCGCCGTGCTGCTGGGCGCGGTGGTAGCGGGCGGCCTGCTGGTGCGGCGCCAACTCGGGCTCAGGGCGCCGATGCTGCCGGTGGACCTGTACCGGCGGCCGCTGTTCGCGCTCTCCTCCGTCACCGCGATGTGCTCGTTCGCCGCGCAGGGCCTCGCGTTCGTCGCGCTGCCGTTCTATTTCCAGGACGTGCTGGGCCGGACCGCGGTGGAGACCGGGCTGCTGCTCACGCCGTGGCCGGTGGTGACGGGGCTGCTGGCGCCGGTGGCGGGCCCGTTGTCGGACCGGTATCCGCCGGCGATCCTGTGCGGCATCGGGATGGCGGTGCTGTGCCTTGGGCTGGCGCTGCTGGCGGGGCTGCCGCCGCACCCGAGTTCGGCCGATATCGTGTGGCGGATGATGATCTGCGGTGCCGGCTTCGGCTTCTTCCAGTCTCCCAACCTGCGGGCGATCATGTCCTCGGCGCCGCCGGAGCGCAGCGGCTCGGCCAGCGGCATCGTGGCGACGTCGCGGCTGCTGGGGCAGTCCACCGGGGCGGCGCTGGTGGCGCTGTGCTTCGGCATTTCGCTGGCGCATGGGCCGAGCCTGGCGCTGGTCCTGGGCGCGTGTTTCGCTGGCGGCGCGGCGCTGGCGAGTTTTTCACGGTTGCTGGCGGGGCGATAGCGGATGCGAGGGGGTTGGGTCGTGGGGGCGGTGCTACTAGCGGGGTGCGCCGCGTTTCAGCCGCCGGTGGGGGGCGATCATGCCTCGGCCAAGTATCAGGCCGACCTGGTCAAATGCCGCACCCAGGCGGCGAAACACGCGACGCAGATTGCGAATGCGACGCCAACGTCCGCCGTGAAGGCGATGTTCACGTCCGACCGGGCGGAGCATGACGAAGCGACGGCGTGCATGGTGGGGCGGGGGTATCCGCGCGTGACGCCGGCGTCTTGATGGGGCGGTTGGCGTGATGGGTTACGCTTACGCTTACCCATCACACAAGGGCATGGGCTAGACGACCCCCTCGCGGCCCATGGCGAGGTATTTTTCGCGGCGGCGGGCGATCAGGGTGGGGCCGTCCAGCGCGTCCAGGCTGGCTAGCGCCATCCGCACCGCCTCGCCGACGGTGGCGATGGTGGCCGCCGGGTCCCGATGGGCGCCGCCGATCGGCTCGCCGATCACGGTGTCCACCAGGCGCAGGCTGCGCAGGTCCTCCGCGGTCAGCCGCAGCGCCTCGGCGGCGGCAGGCGCCTGGGTGGCGTCGCGCCAGAGGATGGAGGCGCAGCCCTCGGGCGAGATCACCGAGTAGATCGCGTGCTCGAGCATCAACACCCGGTCGCCCGCCGCCAGCGCGATGGCGCCGCCGGAGCCGCCCTCGCCGATGACGGTGGCCACGATGGGGACGGGCGCCTGCAGGCAGGCCTCGATGGAGCGGGCGATCGCCTCGGCCTGGCCGCGCGCCTCGGCCTCGACGCCGGGAAACGCCCCGGCGGTGTCCACGAACGTGAGTACCGGCAGAGCGAACTGGCCGGCCAGCTCGAACAGGCGCCGGGCCTTGCGGTAGCCCTCCGGCTTGGCCATGCCGAAATTGTGCCGCACGCGGCCGTCGGTGTCCTCGCCCTTCTCGGTGCCGATCACCACCACGGGGCGGCCGGCGAAGCGCCCGAGGCCGCCCACGATGGCTGCGTCCTCGGCGAAGGCGCGGTCGCCGGCCAGCGGGGTCAGGTCGGTGATCAGGGCGCGCAGGTAGGCCAGCGCCTTGGGGCGGTCGGGGTGGCGGGCGACCTGGGTCTTCTGCCAGGCGGTGAGCTTGGCGTAGGTGGCGCGGAGCTGCTTGTCCGCCTTGTCGGTGAGGCGGGCGATCTCCTCGGCGATGTTGATGCCGCCGGGTTCCTGGAGGTGGCGAAGCTCGTCGATCTTGCCTTCCAACTCGGCGATGGGTTTCTCGAAGTCCAGGAACGGTCGCATGGCGGGCTGCTGTAGCCGCAACGGTTCGGCATGGCCAGGGCTGGACCGAGTCAGGGCTCTCCGGGCGTCTCGTGGGCGCCGTCATGGTCGACTTGCCAGCGCTTCAGGCGGACGTGGCGGGCGTCCTCTAGGCAGATTTCGCAGTAGATCGCGTCGGTTGGCGCGTGATAGCCGGTGTCTTGGTCGCCGAAGCCGCAGTCCGGGCATTGATAGTGCCATAGCGGCACGGAGGTCTGTCGGGTGGTGAGTTTGGCCACGGTGCGCTCTCCTCAGGCTGCGAATCGACCGTGCGGCATAGTCTAGGCAGAGCGCCCGCGCCGCAGCCTCTCACTGTGTCGTGTGATCGCGCGGGGCTTCCAACCTCGAAACGAGGGACAACGTTGGCGTCCTGTCAGCAGAAACACCGATCGTCAGGAGAGTCCCCCGTGTCCCACTCCTCCCCAGCCGATGCCGTGACCGGCGCGGCCAAGCTGCCGGCCAAGACCGTCGTCATCACCGGCGCTGGATCTGGCATCGGCCTGGCCGCGGCGGTGGAGTATGGCCGCCATGGCTGGCGCGTGGGGCTGGTCGGGCGCGGGGCGGAGGCGCTTGCCGAGGCCAAGCGGCTGGTGGAAGCGGCCGGCGGCAGCGCCCATGCGGCCATCGCCGACGTGAGCGACAGCGCGGCGCTGGAGGCCGCAGCGGTTGCCATCGAGGCCGCGCTGGGGCCGATCGAGGTGTGGGTGAACAATGCCGGCATTGGGTTTTTCGGGCATTTCTCCGACATGCCGGAGGAGGCGTTCCGCCGGGTGATCGACGTGAACCTGATCGGCACCGCCAATGGCACCCGCACGGCGTTGCGGCGGATGCGGCCGCGCAACCGGGGCACGATCGTGCAGGTGCTGTCGGCCATCTCGTATCGCGGTGCGCCGATGCAGTCGGCCTATTCCGCGACCAAATACGGCCTGCGCGGCTTCACCGAGGCGCTGCGGTCTGACCTGCTGGCGGAGCACTCGGCGGTGCATGTCACGATGGTGCATCCGCCGGCGGTGAACACGCCGTTCTACAGCCATGCCGGCACGTCGATGGAGAAATCGCCGCGGCCGCCGCCGCCGGTGTTCCAGCCCGAGATCATCGGCGAGGCGATCTATCTGGCGTCGCAGGAGCGGCGGCGCGAATGGCGCGTCACGGGCGTGGTGGACGGGTTTGCCTATGCCAACCGGGTCGCGCCGGCCGCGATGGACTATGTCGGCGGCGTGCTTGGCAACCTCACGCAGTCCACCCGCAACAAGAAGGTGGCGGCGGCGCGCGACGAAACCATGTTCACCGCCTCGTCCCGCCCGGCCGGGATGCACGGGCCGTTCGACCGCGAGTCGCTCAGCCAGAGCGCGCACTGGGCCATCACCAAGAGCCCGGCGCCGGTGCGGCTGGCGCTCGGGGTGCTGGCGATTGGCCTGATGAGTGCGATGCGGCGGCGGTCGTCTGCACCGCGCTAGTGCAGCGTTGCCAAGGAACGAGCGCAGGGGGCCATTTGGCCGCTTTCGCACCCTAACCCCGACCCTCTCCCCCCTCCACTGCTATTCCACGGGCTTACGCCCGCGGAACCTTGAGCAGTTCCGCCCGCGGGAGAGGGAGAAGTTAGTGCGCCGGCGCGGCGGCTCGGCGGCCCTTGGAGCGTTTGAACAAGAACACCAGCGGCACCATGCAGAACGAGGCGGTCGCGGTGAGGGTGAACACGTCCTGGTAGGCCATGATCGAGGCCTGCCCGGTCAGCGTCTGGTTCAAGAGGCCGTTGGCGGTCGAGGCGAGGGCGGTGGCGTCGACGCCCTGGTTGCGCAGCGTCTGCTCCATGCCGCTCAGCAACTGGGTGTAGTTCGGGTTGAACGGGTTGAGCCAGCGCGACATGTAGGCACGATGCACCTGCGTCTGCTGCGTGATCATCGCCGTGGCCAGCGAGATCGCCAGCGAGCCGGACACGTTGCGGAACATCACATAGAGCGAACTGGCGTCCGTGTTCAGTCTGCGGGGCAAGGTGGAGTAGCTGATGGTGCTGTTGGGCACGAACAGAAAGGCCAGCCCGAAAGTCTGCGTCAGGCGCAAGGTGGCGAGGTGGAAGAAGGAGAGATTGGGCGTCAGGTGCGTCGCGTAGGCCAAGGCTGAGCCGAGCGAGACGAACCCGAAGGCGATGATGTATCGGGTGTCCATCCGCGGCAGCAGCCATGACACGACCGGAATCAGCGGCAGGGTGACGAAGCCGCCGGGCGAGAGGATCAGCCCCGCCAGCAGGGCTGTGTAGCCGAGCTGGGTCTGCGCGAGTTGCGGGATCAGCACCGCGCTGGCGTAGAGGATCGAATACATCGCCAGCACGACGACGCAGCCGATGGCGAAGTTGCGGTTGCGCAACGGCGCCAGGCTCACCACCGGGCGCTTGGCGACAAGCAGCCAGCCGACCGCGCAGGCCAGGCCGACGCCGGCGCCCACCGCCATCAGCCGGATGAACGGGGAGCCGAACCAGTCGTCGTCCTCGCCGCGGTCCATCATCACCTGCAGGCAGCCGAAGCCGATGGCGATGAGCGCGATGCCGACCCAATCGAGGTCGACGACCCGTTCGCGATCCCGTTTCACCCAAGGCGGGTCCTCCACCAGCGTGTAGACGCCGATGGTGGTCAGGATGCCGACCGGAATGTTGATGAAGAAAATCCAGCGCCAGGTGTAGGTGTCGGTGATCCAACCGCCCAGGGTGGGGCCGATGACGGGGGCGAAGATGGTCGCGACCGCCACCACGGAAAAGGCGGCGCCGCGCCGGGCCGCGGGGAACGTGTCCAGGATGATGGATTGCTGGTTGGGCTGCAGCCCGCCGCCGAAGAAGCCTTGCAGCAGCCGGAACAGGATCAGCTCGCCGAGGCTGTCGGCCACCCCGCATAGGAAGGAGCAGATGGTGAAGCAGACGATGCAGATGAGGAAGTAGCGCTTGCGCCCCAGCACGCGGCCAAGGGAGCCGGAGATGGGCAGCACGATGCCGTTGGCCACCAGGTAGGAGGTGAGCGTCCAGGTGGCGTCGTCGTAGGAGGCGGACACCGAGCCGGCGATATGCGGCAGGCTGACGTTGACGATGGTGGTGTCGAGCACCTCCATGAAGGCCGCCATGGTGACGACGGTCGCGATCACCCAGGGGTTGCCGCGCGGCCGCCAGTTATCGTCCGTTCCGCTCATCTGGCGTATCGTGCAAGCATTGCCATTCGCCGACAACCCGTTCGCGCCGCCGCGTGTGGACGAGCATCGGGCAGCAGCACGCAATGGGGCGGAGGCGGGTTAGTCCATAAGTGAACTGTAATGGCCACTTACATAGTCAAGGTTGGTTGGCTGTGGCAGTCGAGACGCTACTTGAATTCACCTCCACTGATCAGGGCAAGTCCTCAATCTTAATTCCTCGTGATCCTGCAACGTCACAAACCCTCCATTGGTCAAAAGTCCATCTCGCCAGTTGATCCTTCAAAGCCTTTCTCAAACTACTCTTAGTTGTTCCCGGATTTCCCTTTATGATCGAATGGCAGTAATCGCCTGTGTCAGAAACACAGTGCTCTACGCGGCAGCGTGGATCAATATCAACTGATTTGAGGAAGTAATATGTAGGCGGTTCTCCCGCGACCCTATCGTAGTAGAGGGAAATATGTCTGCACGGCGAACTGCAGACTGCCGTTGCACAGTTCTCGATGAATACTGATGCACCATCGCCGGAAACACAGAGTGCGAGGTCCTTAAATTTGCCGAGACGTTTATCATAGTGCTCTGCTTTGATAACCCTGACATAACGCATCGTACAACTCGAGGCTCCTGCGCAAACCGCTGAAGGTGGTCGACGGCATGTTCCGCCGTAAGCTCTGGCTCGTAAAATTCGGTGTTACCACACCAATCAAACGAAACTGCAAAGGTCCTATCGTCCTCAACCGTGATCTCTAGGCAGGAGCGTGCACCGAAATACGCCGTTACGATGATCTGTCCAGCCTCCCCGAAGAAAGCATCTGTGTCGTCTAGTCCATAACCTTGGAGTAGCTCCAGAACAGAAATCGCGGTATTTACGACATACTTCGAACCCGGACCACCTTTACCGAAGTGCCATCCAAGTGGCCGAGCTGAAAAAGCAAGAATTTTCTCCCTAGTAGTCATTCTGAAGCGCCTGCCTTTAGCTTCTCGAATTGCTCCACCAGTTCTTCTATCGTCTGTACGGATATGTTTGAAGCCTTCTCGTAGTCCTTCACTGCGCTCATCAAAGCAAGCGCAAACGATTTTGCTACTGACGGAGGCATAAACAAGAACGAAACTGGCCGATTATTACAGTATAAAGCTGCAGTGAAGTCGCTTGTACTGAAGGAAATCGCGTAAGCGTTGAAGGAAAACATAGGAAGTGGCATGGATGCGACTGCGTTCATAAAAGCCAAAGGAGGCTGGTCGCTTTGACTACCCTCGGGGTTAGGCATCTTCAATCTCCTCGGCGCGGACAAAAGTGGCTCAAGCTCGGTGCCAGCGCAAGGCGCCTAGATGGCACAACATCGTTTGACATGGGGTTAACGACACAGCCTTGACAGGAGCGACTTTTCCTAGGCTAGGAAAATCTAGCTTGGGATTTCAAGGCTGCTTGATAGGCTTGATCGCGAAACATCCTCAGACTTAGCCGCCGCGGAACAGCACCCCCGTCAGCGCGTCGAACCCGGCGCGGTCGGAGGTGCAGACCAGGCCGCCGGTGAAGTCGGACGGGCGATAGGGCTGGCCGTCGTAGTGGGCCGAGAAGCCGCCGGCCTCCTGGTGCAGCAGCCAGCCAGGCAGGTGGTCCCAGGGCATCAGCTTGTTGAAGATGAGGTAGTCCACGTGGCCGGCGGCCAGCATGCGGTATTCATGCGCGGCGCAGCGATAGTCCGTCACCTGGGCCAGGCCGACCATGTTGCTCACCACGGCCGCGCGCAGCTCCTTCGGCATGTAGCGCCAGGAAATGCAGCCGGACATCGCCTGCGCCGGGGCCGGGGCGGCCACGTGCAGCGGGGTGCGCTCGCCGGTGGGGAGCTGGATCCATGCGCCGCCGCCGCGCAGGGCGATGGCCACGTCGTCGCACACCGGGTCGTGGATGGCCGACGCGACCACCTCGCCACGCACCACCGCGGCGGCCATCACGCCGAACAGCGGCAGGCCGGCGCAGTAATTGCCGGTGCCGTCGATCGGGTCCAGCACGAAGGCGAGCTCGGCGCCGGACAGGCGGCCGAGCAACGCCGGGTCGGCAGCGCAGGCCTCCTCGCCCACCACCAGGCAGCCGGGGAACAAGCGCTCCAGCCCGCGGGTGATGACGGCTTCGGCGGCTTCGTCGGCCTCGGTCACCAGGTCGGTCGGGCTGGATTTCTGGCGGATCATGCCCGGGCGCAGGTTGCGGAAGCGGGGCATGATCTCGGTCCGGGCGGCGGCGCGAAGCATCTGCACCACCTCCTGCCAGGCGGCCTCTTCCACTATGACAGGTGCTCGAAGCGGGCGCGGTCGGCTGGCAGCAGGCGGACGCGCATATGCACGGCCTCGTCGTCGTCCTGCCGCGCGAGCACCTCGCCGTGTTGATAAAGCCAGGCGATGCGGGCGCCATCCGCCGGGGCGAGGTCGTAGTCGGCTTGCTCCATGCCGCGGGCGATCCGCTCCTCGATGGCGGCGCGCAAGGCCGGCAGCCCTTCGCCAGTGACGGCCGAGATCGCGACCGCATCCGTCTTGGCCGCCATTTGGCCGATCCCACCGAGCAGGTCCGCCTTGTTCAGCACCTCGATGGTGCGGCACGGCCAGTCGGGATCGAGCGTGCCCTCCTTCTCCATCCCCTGCAGCACGGCCAGCACGTCGGCGCGCTGCGCCAGCGTGTCGGGGTGGGCGGCGTCGCGCACGTGGAGGATGACGTCGGCCGCGGCCACTTCCTCGAGCGTCGCGCGGAACGCCGCCACCAGTTCGGTCGGCAGTTCGCTGATGAAGCCCACCGTGTCGGAGAGAATGACCCGGCGGCCGGAGGGCAGCTCCAGCCCGCGCATGGTCGGGTCCAGGGTGGCGAACAGCAGGTCTTCGGCCTGGACATGGGCGCCGGTGAGCGCGTTGAACAGCGTGGACTTGCCGGCGTTGGTGTAGCCGACCAGCGCCACCACCGGCAGTGGCGTGCGGGTGCGGGCCGAGCGGTGCAGCCCGCGGGTGCGGCGCACCTGCTCCAGCTCCTTTTTCAGCCGCACGATGCGGTCGGTGATGAGCCGGCGGTCGGCCTCGATCTGCGTCTCGCCGGGGCCGCCCAGGAAGCCGAAACCGCCGCGCTGCCGTTCCAAGTGCGTCCAGGACCGGACCAGGCGGCTGCGCTGGTAGTCCAGGTGGGCGAGTTCGACCTGCAGCGAGCCTTCGCGGGTGCGGGCGCGCTCGCCGAAGATGTCCAGGATGAGGCCGGTGCGGTCGATCACCTTGCAGCCCCAGTCGCGCTCGAGGTTGCGCTGCTGCACGGGGGAGAGCGAGGCGTCCACCACCGCCACTTCGACGCCGGCCTCGGTGATCGCAGTGTGCTGCGACGCCACCTGGCCCTCGCCCAGGAGCGACGAGGAGCGGCGCGTGCGCAGCGGCAGGATGGCCGTGTGGGTCACGTTGAGGCCGATCGAGCCGGCGAGGCCGACCGCCTCGGCCAGCCTGGCCTCGGCGGCGCGGGATGCGTCGGCGCGGTCGTGCTTCTCCCAGGGGAGGATGACGGCGGCCCGGGTCGGGGCCGCCACCCGGTCAGAGGACGCTGTCAGTCACCATCTCCCGCACCGGCGCCGTTGCGGGGCTCGGGGCTGCTGCTTCGGTCTTGGATGCGTCGAACAACTGTATGGGTGCTCCCGGCATGACCGTGCTGATGGCATGCTTATACACCAACTGGGTATGCCCGTCGCGTCGCAGCAGCACCGAGAAATTGTCGAACCAGGTGATGATGCCCTGCAGCTTGACGCCGTTGACCAGGAAGACCGTCACGGGAGCTTTGCTCTTGCGAACGTGGTTCAGGAACACGTCCTGGACGTTCTGTGACTTTTCACTAGGCATATGCCTGTCCTTTGTTGTTGTTACCGCCTACTCTCTAGCCAGGTGACACCAAGACGGGCACACAAGTCCCGCCTGCGCACGAGCAACCTATTAGGGAGTGTCGTGCTGCAAAGCAACATTCCTCGCTCAATTGCTAACGTTATACGACTGTATTCGATCCGCCGCTGGCATGGCGAGCGAATAGCTCGAACAGGTGCCGGGTCACTGGCCCGATCGAGCCATCGCCGACGGGAGCGCCGTCCAGCCGCGTGATCGGTTTCACGAAGGAGGTGGCGCTGGTGAGGAAGATTTCCCGTGCGGACCGCAGCTCCGAGTCGGTGAACGCGCGCTCCTCGGCCGCCAGCCCGGCGTCGGCGATCTGGCGCAGCAAGGAGCCGCGCGTGCAGCCCGGCAGGATGGCGTGGCTGAGGCCGCGCGTGCGCAACACCCCGGCCGCGTCGACCATCCAGACCGTGGTGGACGCCCCTTCGGTCACCATGCCTTTCGGGTCCACCAGGATCGCCTCGGTCGCGCCGGCGGTGCGGGCGGCCTGTTTGGCGAGCACGTTCGGCAGCAAGGCGGTGGACTTGATGTCGCACCGTGCCCAGCGCTGGTCCGGCGCGGTGATCGCGGTGCCCGCCCAAGCGTCGGGCGTGCTCGGGACGGCCGGGGCGCGGCGGCAGGTGACGACCAGGGCGGGCGCGATGGCGGCGGAGGGGAAGCCATGGTCCCGCCGGGCCACGCCGCGGGTGACCTGCATGTAGACCAGCCCGGTGGTGAGCCGGTTGCGCCGGGTCACTTCGCGCAGCACGGCCAGCAGCGCCGGCCGGGTCATCGGCATGGCGATGGACAGTTCACCCAGCGAGCGCTCGAGGCGGCTCATGTGGAGCTCTTCGTCGAGAAAGCGGCCGTGCGCCAGGTAGAGCACCTCGTAGACGCCGTCGGCGAATTGGTAGCCGCGGTCCTCGATGTTCACGCTGGCGTCGGGCTGCGGCCGGTAGCGGCCGTTGACGTAGGCGATCCGGCTCATCGGCGCACCCGCGCACAACCGGGGCGGACCAACGGCGTTGCGAAATCCGTCTCAATCATGTATGTTCGTCTCATTAAGAATACCCGCGAAGGTGGTTGCGATGCACCAAGGTTTAACTTGCGGCAAAACCCTGCACCTGCCTGCGCATGCGCTGCAAGCCGGGTTCGACCGTGTGCCGGTGCCGTTCAAGCATGACCTGCATCGGTTGCCGCTGTTCGCCCGCTCCTCGCTGGAGCGCCTGGCCGAACGCTATGCCGGGCGGCGCGGCGACTACTTCGTCGCGGGCAGCGCCGCGCAACCGGGCACGGCGTTCTATGCCGTGCCCACGGTGGAGACCACGCCGCTGCAAGCGCTGGCCCGGATGGATGCGGCGCCGACGCGGCTGTTGCTGAAGCGTCCGGAGTGGTTCGACGAGGGGTTCCGCGCCTTGCTCGAGCAGGTGTTCGCCGAAGTGGCGGCCGCCGGGGTCGGCGTGCGGCGGGAGGACCTGGTGCGCCTGGAGGGTGGCATCCTGATCACCTCGGCCGCCTCCACCACGCCGTTCCACTTCGACCCGGAAAGCAACTTCTTCTCGCAAATCGAGGGGGAGAAGATCTACCACGTCTACCAGCCCGACGCGCTCAGCGAGGCCGAGGTCGAGCCGTTCTTCCGCAAGGCCAAGGTGGATATCGGCCAGGTCGACCTGACCAGTCGCGACCCGGCGAAGGAGCATGTGTTCCACCTGGCGCCGGGCCTGGGCTTCCACCAGCCGCATAGCGCGCCGCACTGGGTGCAGACGGTGGCCAGCCGCTCGGTGTCGTACACCTTCGTGTTCGAGACCCGCGCCAGCCGCCTGCGCAGCCGCGCGCGTGGCTTCAACCACTATCTGCGGCAGGCCGGGATGACGCCGTCCGCGCCGGGCCGCCGGCCTGGGCTGGATGCGGCGAAGGGGCGGACGATGATCGTGGTGACCAAGGCGCAGCGCGCGGTGGCGGTGGCGCGGCGGAAGCTGGTGGGGTGAGGGTCGCTTCAGACTGCTTTACAGATTGGGCAGCCTTCGCACCCTCACCCCGGCCCTCTCCCGCCCGCGGGAGAGGGAGACGATGCGGCGGATCACACCCACTCGCCGGCGTCCATGGCGGCGAGGAAGCCGGCGGCGCGGGCGCGGATGCGTTGCACGCGGGCGGGGTCCATCTTGGCCAGGGTGCGCAGCGGCATCGCCATGCGCTGGTTGCCGGCAAAGCGGTCGGCATGGCGCGCCATGAAATCCCAATACAGCGCATTGAATGGGCAACCCCGGTCACCCACCGCATCCTTCACGTCGTATTCGCACGCCTTGCAGTAATCGCTCATCTTGTTGATGTAAGCCCCTGACGCGGCATACGGTTTGGAGCCAACCACCCCGCCATCGGCGAACAACGCCATGCCGCGCGTGTTGGGCATCTCCACCCACTCATAGGCGTCGGCATAGACGACGAGATACCACTCATCCACCTGCGCCGGGTCGAGCCCCGCCAGCAGGGCGAAGTTGCCGGTGATCATCAGGCGCTGGATGTGATGGGCGTAGGCGTGCGCCCGGGTGTCGGCGATGGCGTGGCGCATGCAGTTCATCCGGGTGTTCGCATCCCAGTAGAACCACGGCAGCTTGCGCGTTGCCGCCAAAGCATTCAGCGCCGCATACTCGGGCATCTTGAGCCAGTAGATGCCGCGCACGAACTCGCGCCAGCCGAGAACCTGGCGAATGAAGCCCTCGACGGCGTTCAGCGGCGCGCGGCCGGAGCGGAGGGCGGCCGCGGCGGCCTGGCACACGGCCAAGGGCTCCAGCAGCCCGGCGTTCAGCGAGGTGGACACCAGCGCGTGGAACAGGGTGGGCGCGCCGGTCTTCATCGCGTCCTGCCAGTCGCCGAATTGGGGTAGCCGGTTGTGCACAAAGTCGGTCAGCGCGGCGGTGGCGTCGGCGGCGGTCACGGGCAGGTCGAAGCCGTCGCAGGTGCCGAAATGGGCGGCGAAGCGCTCGCGCACCAGAGTGATCACCGCCTGGGTGATGGCGTCCGGCGGGAAACTGGGCGGCTGCGGCAGGGCGATGCCGGCGGGCAGGCGCTTGCGGTTCTCGGCGTCGAAGTTCCAGCGACCCTCGATGGGCTGGCCTTCGTCCATCAGCAAGCCGTAGCGGCGGCGCATCTCGCGGTAGAAGAACTCCATGCGCAGCGAACGCTTGCCCTGCGCCCAGGAGCGGAACTCCCTGATGCTGCACAAGAATCGGGTGTCGTCGCGGATCTCCACCTCGCATCCGGCGGCCTCGTGCCAGCCCTGCATGTCGCGCGCGAGCCGCCACTCGCCGCACTCGGTCGCCACCACCCGCTCCGGCCGGACCCGGCTGATGGCGCGGACCAGCTCGCCGCGCAGGCTCTGGGTGTTGGCCGGGTCGTCCAGGGTGACGTAGTCGACCCGCACTCCGCGGGCGCGCAAGGCCCGGGCGAAATGGCGCATGGCGGAGAGCACCAGCACGATCTTCTTCTGGTGGTGTAGTACATAGGTACACTCGCTGAGCACTTCCGCCATCAGCACCGTGTCGGCCGCCGGGTCGAGGTCGCGCAGGGCGGACAAGGTGGCGCTGCATTGGTCTCCCAGCACCATGCGCAACGTGCCCGGCACGGCTTAGCCTCCCCATCCGTTGACCCGGGCAGGACTTGGCCATGGCGGGCCTGGCGACAAGACACGTGCAGCGTGCCAGTATCGCCGCAAGATGGGACAACTCCTCCTCCTGCGGCATGCCAAGTCGTCCTGGGACGATCCGGACCTGCCCGACCACGCGCGGCCGCTGAACCTGCGCGGCCATCAGGCTGCCCGGGCGATGGCCAAGGAGATGCGCCGGCTCGGCTTGATGCCGGACGTGGTGATGGTGTCGTCCGCCCGCCGCACGCTGCAAACCCTGGCCGCGCTGGAGCCGTGGGACACGCCGCCGCGCATCGAGCCGATGGACACGCTGTATCTGGCCGACGCGGAGGACATGCTGGACATCCTGCGCGCCAGCCCGGCCGGTGCGCGGTGCGTCCTGCTGGTCGGGCACAATCCGGGGCTGCACAACCTGGCCATGATGCTGGCCGGCGCGCATGCTGCGACCATGGACAAGCAAGTGCAGCGAGTCGCCAGCGGCTATCCATCGGGCGCGTTGGCCGCATTCGACGTCGTCACGCCGTGGAACGAGCTGCGCGAGGGCGGCGGCCGGCTGACGCGTTTCCTGCTGCCGTGTGACCTGTCCGAGGTGGACGCCTAAGCCGATGCCCGCACTGGAATTCTGCCTGCCGCCGGAGGATTTGCCCCGTCTGTTGCGTATCGCGGCCGCCAAGCGCCGCCTGGGCCGCCCGGCCGCGCATGAATGCGTGTGGCACGACACGGCGGCCGGCGACCTCGCGCGGGCCCGGCTCAGCCTGTGCGAGAGCAAGGGGGTGTGGCGGCTGGAGCAGGCGAGCCCGGCGCCGCGGCAATCCTGGCCGCCCGGCACCCCTGCCCCGCTGCTGGCGGAAAGCCGCGAACTCGCCGAGTTGGGCCCGGCGATCGGCGAACTCACCACGGCGCTCATCCCCGTTGCCGGCTTCCATGGCCGCCGGCGCAGCGTGGCGCTTAGCGGCGAGACGACCCTCTGCGTCCTGGAAGGCACGCTGCGCAGCGTGGCCCACGAGGCGCCGGTGTGCCGCATGGTGCTCGAGGGGCCAGTGGGGCCGCTGTTGACGCTGAGCGACGCGCTGGCGGCCAGCCTCCCGCTCGGCGTACCGGAGTGCTCGCTGGCGGCGCAGGCGGTGGCGCTCGCCCGCGGCACGCCGCCACCGGCGCGGCGCAGCGGCGGACCGGAAGTGCCGCCCGACACCGAGGTGGGGGATGCGGCGGCGCTGGTGATTGGCCACCTGGCGGACGTCATCCTCGCCGGCGTGCCCGCCGTGATCGCGGGAGCGACGCCGGACCCGGTGCATGGTATGCGGGTGGCGCTGCGGCGGCTGCGCTCGGCGCTGTCGGTGTTCCGCCGCGCGGTCGACTGCCCCGCGGTCGCGGCGGTGAAGCCGCTGCTGCACGACCTGGCTGCTTCGCTGGGCCGGGCGCGCGACTGGGACGTGTTCCTGCTCGGCACGGGGCAGGACATCGCGGCCGCGCTCGAGGGCGACCGGCGGATCGAGACCATGCTGACGGCGGCCCGCAAGCAGCGCGAGGCAGCCTATTGCGACCTGCGCCGCATCTTCGCCTCGCCGGAGTTCCGCCATCTGGCGGTGGCGCTGGTGCAACTGGCAGCGTTGCGGCCATGGGAGCTGGAGGCGGACGAGGAGCGCCTCGCGGTGCTGCAGGGCGACGCTGGCGGCTATGCCACGGTGCTGCTGGCCAAGCGGCACGAGCACATGCTGGCGCCCGGCCACGACATCAGCGAGCTGCCCGCGGCGGAGCTGCACGCGCTGCGCAAGCAGGGCAAGCGGCTGCGCTATGCGGCCGAGTTCTTCGCTCCGCTGCATGGCCGCCGGATCACGCGCCGGTTCGTGCGCCGGGTGTCGGACCTGCAGGAGGCGCTGGGCCACCTGAACGACACCGCCTCGGCCGCCGGGCTGATGCAGTCGCTGCGGGGCGGGCCGGACCGGCAGTTCGCCGCCGGTGCGGTGCAGGGGTTCGCCGCCGCGCGCAGCCTGGAAGCGCGCTCGGCGATCGCCCGGAGCTGGTCCAAGTTCCGCCGCGCCGACCCGTTCTGGAGCTGACCCGCGGCTGGGAGCTGCGGCTGGGGGCTGCAGCTTGCCCGCCGCTGCCAGCCGCGCTAGGCATCGGCTCCTCACCTTTTGTGGGGGCCTTGGCTGGTGTCGATCGATCGTCCGCGTCGCATTTTCCGGCCGAGCTACCGTCCGCGCGCGCCGGGTCGCTTTGCTCGCCTCCTGGTTGGCGGCGCGGTGATCGCGACCGTGACGGTGCTGGTAATCGGCTATGCCGGGGACCTGTTTGGCCAGATGTCATCGGAAGCGCGGGTGATTTCCGCCCCGGCGCCGGAGGTTGCGGTGATCGACGGCGACACGCTGAGCCTGGCCGGCGTGGTGGTGCGGCTGAGCGGGGTGGCGGCGCCGCCGCGCGGGCAGGCTTGCGCCGCCGGGCCGGATTGCGGCCGCAGTGCCACCGCCGCCCTGGCCGACATGGTGCAAGACCACGGCGTGGAATGCCACGTGTCCGGGCATGACGGCATGGGCCGCCCGGCGGGCCGCTGCATGGCCGGCGGGCGGGACCTGAACGTGGCGCTGGTCGATGCTGGGTGGGCGCGGGCGGGGAGTTCGGCTTTCAGCGCCGAGGAATACGACGCCCGGGCGCACAAACGCGGGATTTGGCTGGAAGACTGAGGCCACCGAGGCGTTCGATCCGGCGGCCCTGGGTGTTTGCTGCAGTGCGAATGTTGCCAAGCGCGCTGGCAAACCCCTAATTGCACGCAATCACCGGGCGGCATGCCGGCCGGTGCGCCCGCGGCGGCGATCCCGCCGAGCCATTCGACAGGAATAGAGCATGAGCGGCAGCGCATACGGGTCGATGACAATGACCCTGGATGGAACCAACAAGTCCATTACCGTCCCGCTGAAGAGCGGCACGATCGGCCCGCAGGCGGCCGACATCAGCAAGCTTTACGGCAGCCTCGGCGTCTTCACCTACGACATCGGCTATGGCGCGACGGCGGCCTGCGAAAGCAAGATCACCTATATCGACGGCGACGAGGGCGTGCTGCTGCATCGCGGCTACCCGATCGATCAGCTCGCCGAGCAGTCGAACTTCCTGGAAGTCGCCTACCTGCTGCTGAACGGCGAACTGCCGAACGCGGCCGAGCGCGCCGAGTTCGAGAATGGCGTGATGTATCACACCATGCTGCACGAGCAGATCCGCAGCTTCTACAGCGGCTTCCGGCGCGATGCGCATCCGATGGCGGTCATGTGCGGGGTGGTGGGTGCGCTGTCGGCGTTCTATCACGACAGCCTGGACATCACGAACCCGGAGCACCGCCGGATCAGCGCCTTCCGCCTGATCGCCAAGCTGCCGACGATTGCCGCCTGGGCCTACAAATACAACATCGGCCAGCCGTTCATCTATCCGCGCAACGACCTGAGCTACGCCGAGAACTTCCTCTACATGCTGAACGCGGTGCCGGCCGAGGAGTACAAGGTGAGCCCGGTGCTGGCCCGCGCGATGGACCGCATCTTCATCCTGCATGCCGACCACGAGCAGAACGCCTCCACCTCCACCGTGCGCCTGGCCGGGTCGACCGGGGCCAACCCGTTTGCCTGCATCGCGGCCGGCATTGCGAGCCTGTGGGGCCCGGCGCATGGCGGGGCGAACGAGGCGGTGCTGAAGATGCTGGGCGAGATCGGCACGCCGGAGCACATCCCGGCCTTCATCGACAAGGTGAAGGACAAGAACAGCCATGTGCGGCTGATGGGCTTCGGCCACCGGGTGTATAAGAACTACGATCCGCGGGCGAAGATCATGCAGGCGACCTGCCATGAAGTGCTCAAGGAAATGGGCATCAAGGATGACCCGACGCTCGACATGGCGATGGAACTCGAGCGAATCGCCTTGCACGACGACTACTTCATCAGCAAGAAGCTGTATCCGAACGTCGATTTCTACTCCGGCATCATTCTCAAGGCGATGGGGATTCCGGTCAGCATGTTCACGGTGCTGTTCGCGGTGGCGCGGACGGTGGGCTGGATCAGCCAGTGGAAGGAGATGATGGAAGACCCGTCGCAGCGGATTGGGCGGCCGCGGCAGGTCTATGTCGGGGCGCCGCAGCGGGATTATGTGCCGGCGTCCGACCGGCATTGATGTCTACGACTCGGGTATGAATGAAGAGGCCCGGCGCGAGCTGGGCTTTTTTTCTGCTCCTATGCCATTTTCGCTGGATGAAAATTGGGGCGGGGCATCACGCCGGCGCAGTTATGCTGGCGAAAAACACGAAGATCATTGCGTAGCCTATTGTAGTTCCACGCAAGACCTCTTTAAGCTTGCTTGCCGCATTTTCCGATTGACGTCTCTAAGATGATGTTTTTGCTGTATCTTCAGTGAGAGAGAAGCCGTTAAAAGCCAGTAAAACAGTGGCTTCCGCTGGGTTTCGCAGGCAGAACGCGCGCCGGCTGCCAAACGCCTGGCTATACATACCTTCGTAGGCGTGCCTGTCACGCTATTGCGAAGGAGCTTCATGGTGCCTGAATGTCAATACTCGCTCGACTCAATGGTCCGTGCCCGGCTGACGCAATGGCCGCAACATCCACCAGGGTTGGATTGCGACCGCAAGGGTGCGTGGCTAAGGGGCCGGCCCGATGCGTCGAACGCGAACCTGTGTTTCCTCAAGCTGCCCGGCAGCGACCGGCTGCGCACGATGCCCGACGGCTTGTGGCTCAATTTCGGCGGCACGCCCGAGGAGCCGTTTGCCGACATCTTCGCCATCGAGGCATGCAGCTCGCTGCCGAACTTCCTGGACAAGCGCTCCCGCTTTGCGCCCTCCACCAACTCCTTGATGGCGGTCTGCCCGGTGGCTTGGCTGCTGGCGCCGATTTCGCCCGCCAGCACCATCCCGCGTTGGAAGACCACGGGGGTGGTCCGCGACACGCCCACCGCACCGCTGATCCTGCCGGTGCGGGACCTGCGGGTGATGTATGGGCTGCGGGAGCGGCACTATACCGGGTTCCTGCAACATCAGGTGCCGCATCCGCATGAGTTCTTCGTGCCGATGGACGCGCTGACCGCCAAGGACGGCGACCGCGACCCGGAGATGCAGGCGCTGGTGGGGCGGGCCTCGATCAAGGCCAATTTCATGGCGCGGCGGGTGGCGGCTTAGGGGTAGGCAACGCCTGCCAGCAGGGGCAAGACCCTACCGCAGCACCCGCCGGGCGGCGACCGGGTCGTCGGTGATGATGCCGTCCACGCCCCAGGCCGCGAGCCGCGCCTGGTCGGCGGGCTTGTTCACCGTCCAGGGCACCACCTGCAGCCCGGCGCGCTTGGCGCGGTCGAGCAAACGCGGCGTCAGCTCGCTGTGGTGCGGCGACCAGGTGCCGCCGCCTTCCGCCAACACCGTGTCCGGCAACCGGGCTTGGCCGCCGCGCCAGGCCCGGGTGTTGCGCGCGGTGAGCCAGGCATAGCGCCAATCCGGCCGCAGCCGGCGCAGGTGCCGCGGCCCGCGCCAGTCGAACGATTGCACCACCACCTGCGCCCCGGCCGCGCCCACCACGTCCGCAACCGCTTCGGCAATCGCCTCCGGACGGGCGGTCGCGTGCGGACGATTGGGGTAGGTCTTGATCTCGATGGTCCAGCGCGCCGGCAGCCGAAGCGCGTCCTGCAGGGTCGGGATATGGGCGCCGTCGATGCCCGCCTGCCGTGGGAAGGCCTGGGCGGGGGCGCTGCCGGGCTGGTAGCGGCCCACGTCGAAGCGCTTCAGCTCCGCCCAGCTCATGTGATGCAACCAGGGGCTCGGCGCGGCCAGCCAGCGCCCGTCCAGCCGGGCCAAGCTGGGGGACAGGCGCGCGTCGTGACTGAGCACGACCACGCCGTCGCTGGTCATGCCGACATCGACCTCGAACCAGTCGACCGCCGCCGCGATCGCTGCCTGGAACCCCTGCAGCGTGTTCTCCGGCCAGAGCGCCCGTGCGCCGCGGTGGCCGATGATGGCGAGCGAGCGCGCTACTCCTCGCACTCGCAGCCGGGCGTCGGCCCGGTGTCGCCGCGCACGACGTGGTGGTCGATCCATTCCGCCACCAGGCGGCGCGCCTCGTTGATGGAGGATTCGGGATGGTGGATGCGGTAGAGCGTGGTGCAGGCGCGGAATGCGTCCATGTCGGCATTGCCGATCGCGCGCAAGTCGCGATAGGCGGTCACGACGGCCCGCTCGCAGCGCCGTGCGATCACTGACTGGTCTCGTCCCACTCTGCTCTCCAATTGCGAGCCGTTCGCAAATCCAGGGGGAGTCTAGGCCTTGTGGTTTGCTGCGGCAAGAAGGCCTTGGCGCCGGGTCAGTCGACCGCGCGCGGGCCGACCGACATGCGGGCGCGGATTTCCATCGCCACCCGGCCGGCCTCGTCCAGCGGCGTGCGGGCCCAGGGGGAGAAGCTGTCGCCCAGGGGGCGCGCCTGCCCGGCGCGGGAGAGCGACAGGTGCAGCCGGCGATTGGCGAGCGAATCGGCGTGGGCGGCGATGAACACCGGCGCTTCCGCCCCGCAGGCCTCGCTGATCATGGAGAGGGAGTCGCCGGTCACCACGGTGGCGTCGGCCAGGGCCAGCATGGCGGCGTAGGGGTTGTCGCCCGGCTCGCCCCAGCGATAGAGCAGGTGCATGCAGGGGGCGAGCCCTTCCGCCAAGGCCGCGGTCGCTTCCTCGCCGGTGCGGGGGCTGGTGCTTGAAATGACGGAGCCGTTCAACGCCGCCGTCATGCGTGCGACCCGGCGGGCCAAGCCGTAGGCCAGCGAAGGCTGCATCTCCGCCCCGAGCCGCCCGCCGCCGACCAGCAGCGTGATCAGCGGCCGCGGGAGGTGGGACAGCCGGCCCGCCCAGGCCACCCGGGCTTGCGAGAGCACCAGGGGGGAGATCCGGTTCGGCTCGCCCAGCACCGCCACCACGTTCGGGCGGGCGGGCGGGCGAAGGTGCTTGGGCAGCACCAGGAGGTCGAACTGCTTGGCGCGCCACCGCGGCTGGGCGAAATGCACGATGCGGGTGCCGAATGTCGCGCGCAGCCAGAGCGCCACCGCCTGCGAGCGGCCGCTGCCGGACAGGGCGAGCGCCGGGCCGCGGGGCGCGGAGAACGGCCAGCCCGACGAGTGCAGTCCGCGCAGGGAGCGGCCGGTGACGAGCCCGGCGTACGGCGCCCGCCAGCTCCACGACAGCGGCACGCGCAGGTGCGGCACGCCGAGCCGTTCGGCGACGGCGATGGCCTGGGAGGACGCCGGGTCCGCCGGGTCGTCCAGCACCCAGATGGGCGCCACGTCGTCGACCGGGGGCCCCACGGGGCGACTCAGATCCGCAGGCTCACGCATTGCCGGCCAACCTGGCGCCAGAAGCGGTGCATGGACGGGCCGCACGGCAGGCGCTATCGAGCCGGCTGGCCACGAGGGACGCAGCCATGCCGCAACAGCACCAAACCGACTGGGATCGCGACGCGGCGCTGACGACGGCGCGAATCCTGCTGGAGATAAAAGCGGTCAATTTCCGTCCCGAAGAACCATACACCTTTACCTCCGGCTGGAAATCGCCGGTTTACATCGATTGCCGCCGCATCATTTATTTTCCGCGGGCACGCGCCAAGATATGCGCCCTCGGGGTGGACAAGATCGACCGCCACATCGGCCTGGAAACCATCGAGGCCGTGGCCGGCGGGGAGACTGCGGGAATCCCGTTCGCTGCCTGGATTGCCGACCGTATGCTGGCCCCCATGGCCTATGTGCGCAAGAAGCCAAAAGGGTTCGGCCGCAACGCGCTGATCGAGGGCGATGTTCCGGAGGGTAAACAGACGCTGCTGGTGGAGGACCTGACCACCGACGGGCGCAGCAAGATCCAATTTGCCCAGTCGCTGCGGGACGCCGGGGCTCTCGTCAACCACGCCTTCGTGGTGTTCTTCTACGGCGTGTTCCCCGGCAGCTTCGAGACGCTGGCGAGCATGGACATCACCTTGCACCATTTGGCGACCTGGTGGGATGTGCTGGAGGCCTGCCGCGACCGGCCGTATTTCGCCGACCCGGCGTTGGCGGAGGTGCGGCGGTTCCTGGAGGACCCGGTGGCGTGGTCGCGCGCGCATGGCGGGGTGGGCAGCGCCGAGGAGGCGGCGGCGAGGCGGGCCGAGGGGTGAGCGGCCTGCTCTCCCAAGCATTCTCCCTCTCCCTCTCCCGGAGGGAGAGGGCTTTTCGATGAGTGCGGGGTCGGGGCTTACGGCAGGTAGGCGTCCGTCCAGCCGACCTCGCCACTGGGTTTCAGCTTCACCTCCTCGCGGCCCAGACCTGCGCGCTGCACCATGTCCACGCCGCGGGCCTGGGTGATCAGGCGGCAGCCCACCAGCGGCTCGCCGGCGTCCGGGACGCCATCGGCAATCCGTTGCGTCACTTCTGCGCGATGCTGCAGGTCCTCCTCGGTGCGGCACAGCACGGCGCCGGGGTCCAGCCGCAGGCCGGCAATGCCGCGAGTCGGCGGCAATGACGAGACCGGGGGCGGCACGTTGGGGCGAAGGTCCTCGTCCGTCGGGATACGGCTGCGGGGTGCCGGCACGGCGCGGCTGGCCTGCGCCCAAGCCTGCCCTGCCGGCAACACCAGCCAACTCACTGCCAGCCATGCGGCCAGACGCCTACGCTGAGTCATCGTTCCTCCATTTCGCAACGGGGCATTTCACAACACGGGTCTTCCTACCCGCCTGCGCGGCGTCGGAAAAGCATCTCCTGCACAGGGTTCCAACACAGGCCGGCATAGGCCTAAGCTTTGCATAGTCTGGCTGACCTCTCAGGAGCCCTTCATGCTGATCCGCCCGAACTCCGCCGCCGCCCGCGACATTGCCCACACGCTACACCCCTACACGGACCTGGTGACATACCAGGACACGGGGCCGATGGTGATCAGCCGCGGCAAGGGCGTGCGGGTGTGGGACGACGAGGGCAACGAATACATCGAGAGCGTGGCGGGGCTGTGGTGCGCCTCGCTCGGCTTCGACAACGAGCGCCTGGCCAAGGCGGCGTATGACCAGATGCGCACGCTGCCGTTCTACCACGCGTTCACCGCCAAATCGCACACGCCGCTGATCGAGCTGTCCGAGATGCTGGCCGCGCGGGCGCCGCTGCAAGGTGCCAAGATCATCTTCGCCAACTCGGGCTCCGAGGCGAACGACACCGCCATCAAGATGGTCTGGTACTACAACAATGCGCTGGGGCGGCCGGCGAAGAAGAAGATCATCGGGCGGCTCAAGGGCTATCACGGCATCACCATCGGCAGCGCTTCGCTGACCGGCCTGCCGACCAACCACCGCTCGTTCGACCTGCCGCTGCCGGGCTTCGTCCACACGATGACGCCGCATTTCTATCACGGCGGGCTCGAGGGGGAGAGCGAGGAGGCGTTCGCCACGCGGTGCGCCGACGAACTCGAGAAACTCATCGTCGCCGAAGGGCCGGACACGGTGGCGGCGATGTTCGCCGAGCCGATCATGGGCGCTGGCGGCGTGATCGTTCCGCCGGCCGGCTACTTCGCCAAGATCAGCGCCGTGCTGCGGAAATACGACGTGCTGCTGGTGGCCGACGAGGTGATCTGCGGCTTCGGGCGCACGGGCAACTACTGGGGCAGCCAGACCTTCGACATCCAGCCGGACATCGTCACCTGCGCCAAGGCGCTGTCGGCCGCCTACATGCCGATCTCGGCCACGATGGTGAGCGACGCGGTGTTCCAGCCGATCGCCGCCGAGAGCCACCGGATCGGCACGTTCGGGCATGGCTACACCTATTCCGGCCATCCCGTGCCGGCGGCGGTCGCGATCGAGGCGCTCAAGATCTATGACGAGATCAACCTGGTGGAGCATGTCCGCGAGGTGGGGCCGGTGATGCAGGAGCAGCTCCAGCAGCGTTTCGCCGGGCACGAGCTGGTGGGCGAAGTACGCGGGCTCGGCCTGATCGGCGCCGTGGAGCTGGTGGCCGACCGCGAGGCGCGGCGCAATTTCGACCCGGCGATGCGCATGGGCGGCCGCTTCACCAAGCTTGCCGAGCAGCACGGCGTGATCTGCCGCACCCTGGCCAACGACACCATCGCGTTCAGCCCGCCGCTGATCATCACCGCGGCGGAGATCACCGAGATGCTGGACCGCGTGGAGCGCGCAGTGGACGAGCTGACGGTGCAGGTTCGCCGGGAGCGGCTGGCCGCCGCCTGACCCGGTGTTCGATCTCGCCCTGCTCATCGCGCTGGATGGCTCCGCGAGCGTCACGTTCGACGAGTTCAACCTGATTGCGGGCGGGCTGGGCGCTGCCTTGCAGGACCCGGAGGTCGTCGCGGCCTTGATCGGGGGCGCGAACGGGGCGAGCGCGCTGGCGCTGCTGCTCTGGTCCGGGCCCGGGGCGCAGCAGGTGATGCTGAATTGGACCCGGCTTGGCTCGGAGGCCGACGTCAGCTCGCTGGCGCGGCGGGTGGCCGACGTGCCGCGCTCGGTGCCGGCGGGGGAAACCGCAATCGGCGAGGCGCTGCTGGTGGCGGAGACCATGCTGGCCGCCCTGCCCGCCCCGGCGACGCGGCGCGTGATCGACGTCGCGGGCGACGGGCGCAGCAATGCGGGGACGCCGCCGGGCCCGATCCGCGATCGGCTGAGCAAGGGCGGTGTCACGATCAACGGGTTGTGCGTGCTGCACGAGGAGCCGGACTTGCTGCAGAGCTACACCGAGGAGGTGATCGGCGGCCCGCAGGCGTTTGCCGTCACCTGCCCCAACTACACCGCGTTTGCCGAGGCGATGCGGCGCAAGCTGGTGCAGGAGACGGCTTAGGGCTTGTTCGACATCAATCGGATCGAGTAACCGCGTCGAACAAGCCCTGGAGCATGATTGCTTCTGATAGGCGAAGCAATCATGCTCTAACTCTTTGTTTGAGAGGCTGATTCACGCATCAGGTTGTTTCAACCTGATGCGATCAGGCTCTAAGCCTTTGTTTCGAGCGGCAGCTTTGTCGGCGTGCCGACGCACTTATCTGCCGACGCTGCCTTAGCGAGTCTATTCGGCGGCCTGGCGGCCTTGCAGCGCGTCGAGCACGCGGCGCAGCGCCGTGCCGTCGACCTGGTTGTCGACGCGGACGCGGATGCCGTCGGCGAGCGTGATCTCGATCGAGCTGGCGGCGGCGTCGGTTTGCTGCGGCTCGTTGGCGTCGAGCAGGTCCTCGTTCTGCTCGACCGCCCAGAACACGCGGCGTGTGCCGCTGGGCCAGGGGCCGCGCAGCGACGGTATATTAGGGCGGGTCCGCGCGGCGGTTGGGCAGGTCTCGAGTTCGATCGTGGCGGTTCCTGAATACATGGTCAGTGGATCCCGTGCATGATGCTGAGGCGGCTCAGCGGAAGATGGCCCCAGTGAACAGGCTGCGCGCTGCGCCGCATTCGGGAGGCCGAGAGCTCCGCCGACGCGATGCACAGCTCGCCCCGTGCCGGGAGGCAAAATAGCTCGGTGGCCTGTTCGACCCATCGGAGAAAAGCGACAATCATGGCTGGCCTCCTGCGGCGCATGTTGAGGCGGTGTATTGGCACAATCTGCGGCCTCGCCGGCCGTCGTTCAGGCGTTGCCAAGCGTCGGAAATGCCGGCCGCGCACCGTCGTGCGAACCATCGGGGCTGCGGTCCGGATCAGCTTGCCCGGGGGTGATGGAAGGCTGGTTTGCCCATCGCCGCAGACTTTAACGCGGATTAGATGCTGCGATCACTGCGGGTTTGTCGCTGGGCGTCTATTTGTAGCCTGAGGACATGGAATGTTCCAACCGCGGGGAGATCGTGCTGGACACGCCTTCTGAGCAGACGCCGGCCGCAGAACGGGAGGCGGAGCTGCGCCTGCAGTTGACTCCGCGGCTGCAAATGACAACCCGGCACGGCGCCAGCCTGCTGCCAAAATCCCGCAAAGCCCGTGCCTTGCTGGTGCTTATTGCGCTCAGCGACTCCCGCACCGTCCCCCGGCAGCAGGCGGCTGGGCTGCTTTGGACGAGCGTGGAGCGGGCGGACGCACTGGCTCGGCTGCGCGACACGCTGCACAACCTGCAGAAAGAGTTGCGCGAGGCGGATGCCGACGTGCTGCTGCTGCGGGATGCGAGCATCGCATTTCGCGACGGCGCCGTGCTGGTGCGGGACGACGGGGCCCCCGCCGCCGGAGCCGCCGGGTCGCAGTTCCTGAGCGAACTGGACGGGCTCGACCCGGCGTTCGACCAATGGCTGATCCGGCTTCGGCAGGATCGCCAGCAACGGCGCCATGCCGAGCCGGGCCACGAGGAGGACGAGCCCCCTGCGACCCGGACGCTGGCGTCCAGGGGTCCGTCGGTGGTCGTGACCGCATTCGACACGCTCGGGCCGCGCAGTGAGGAGGCATATGGCCGTGCCTTGGGCGAGGAGGTGGCCACCGCGCTCGCGCGCCTGCGCTGGTTCAGCGTGATCACCCGTGGCCGCGATGGCCGCCGGCTGTCCAGCGGCAGCGAGGACCTGTCCAAGTTCGCCGACTATGCGTTGCTCGGGAACCTGCAGGCCGACAAGACGCAGTATCGCCTGGCGGTGAAGCTGATGGACCTCAGCAGTTGCGCCATCGTCTGGGCCGCGGCGTTCGTGGAGGAGAAGAGTGCCGGGTTCGGCGTGCAGGACCGCTTCGCCGAGCGGGTGGCCGCCTGCATGGACACGGAGTTGCTGGTGATCGAGGCGGCGCGCCATCGCAGTGCCACGCCGCCGCGTCGGGGGGAGGCCTACTCCCTGGTGCTGCAGGCGATCCCGGCCATCCACCGGCTCGACCGCGACCCCTTCCTGGGTGCCGTGCACGCGCTGGAGCAGGCGGTGGCGGTGGATCCCGAATTGGCGATGGCGCATAGCTGGCTGGCCTTGTGGCACGTGTTCTTCGTGGGCCAGGGCTGGGCGATGAACTCCGCCCAATCCATGACCCGGGCTGGCCGCGCCGCCGACCGTGCCATGATGCTGGACCCCAAGGACGCCCGCGGCGTGACGGTGGCGGGGCATGTGAAGGCGTTTCTGAGCCGGCGGCTGGACGAGGCGACCGCGCTGCACGAGCTGGCGCTGCAGCTCAACCCGTCGATGGCGCTGGCCTGGCACTTCGCCGGCGTGACGCACGCGTATTCGGGCCGGCTGACGGATGCGCATCGCTGCATCAGCCATGCCCGGGACCTGGCGCCTGGCGATCCGCACGGATTTTTCGCCGAGGGAGCGTTGGGGATCGTGCGCTTGCTGCAGAAGGATCACGAGTCGGCTGCGGCCATCGGCCGCCGGGTGACGGAGCGGCACCCGCAATTCAGCTCGGCGTTCAAGAGCTATCTTTCGGCGCTGGGGCACTTGGGGCAGCGGGAGGAGGCGGCGGTGGTGCTGCAGCGCCTGCGGGTGCTGGAGCCGCGGTTCTCGTTGCAGCGTTTCCGCGCGACCGCGCCGTATCAGCGGGCGGAGGATTTGGAGCACTACACCGCGGGGCTGCGGCTGGCTGGGCTGACGTGATGCGGGGTTAGGCGGTGAGGCGCCCCTGCTGGGCTTCGGCGTGGCGGCGCTTGCGCACGGCGGCGGCGTGGGCGCCGTGCGGGCAATGCGACTGGCTCGGCGCCACCACGGTGCGGTGATACGCCGCCCAATCGTCGGCCTGCATCGTCTCCAGGCTGCGGATGGCGACGTCGTTCAGCACGGCGTCGCTGTAGGCCTCGCGCAGGATCGGCTGCACCTGGAACAGCGGGCGGTTGGGGTCGAACTCGATGGGCGTGCCGGTCTGGGTCAGGCGGATGTTGATGAACAGCGGGCCGAACCATTGGTCGGCCTCGACGACGCCTTCGAACACGTCATAGCCGACGGAGCGGGGCAGATTGGCGGGGCCGCGGGCGAGCAGGCTCCAGCCCGGCCTGGTCTTGGCGATCAGCCCGGACCAGACCTGCAGGATGCCGGGCTCGGGCAGCGCGCCCAGGAAGGTGGGGGAATAGTGCTGCACGTCGGGCGGGGCGTGCTGGTCGAAGCGCTCGCGGAAATCGGGGAACTGGGCGGCGCCGAGCGGATACCAGGAGGCGGCGCCAGTGTAGGTCCAGAACACCTCGGTGCCGGTCCAGTAGAGCCGGAAGCCGATGGGCGGGAAGACATACCAGCCCAGCGAGGCCGCGGTGGTGGCCGCCTCGCAGTAGCGGAAGGCGCGGGTGGGGAGGGTGCCGCCGGCGGCACGGTCGGCGCGTTGCGGCGTTCGTGCGTTTTCGACCAGGCGGAAGAACTGCACGGTGGGCGGCGTTGCCGGCGCTGTCATGATCGTTCCTTTCTCGTCAAGTGCGGGCTCGGCAAGTGCGGGCTCGGCAAGTGCGGGCTCGGCAAGTGCGGGAAGAACGGGAGAGGACGCATCCTCCCCCGCCAGTCACTCAAACGCGCACTTGAAATAGGCTTGGTCGAAACGCAGGGTCGCCGGGCGGGCGGACAAGGTTAGGCCGCCCGCCAAGCGGTTTAGAATGCCGGGCTTTGCCCGCCGAGCCGCACGAAGCCGGCATCGGCAATGGCGTCCGGGATGAACATCGGCGCCTGGCCGCCCAGGGCCACGTCGCCGGCATCGGCGATGTCGGTGGGCAGGAACATCGGAGCCTGGCCACCCAGGCGAACGCGGCCCTCGTCCATCACGGGCAGGGGCGGGAACGCGGGAGCCGGGGCGCTCAGGTCGATGTTCGAGGCAACGTTCTGATCAGTCTCATTCATGGCTAGGTTCCTAAGAGTTAGGTGTGCGGAAAAGCCGCCCTGTACTGCGCCATCAAAAAAGACGCAGTTACTTCGACAACGCGAGCAGACTGGCCAGTTGTTTTTAACAGAAGGCTGCCTGCCCGACGTGATACTATGACATCAGGGCGATCGTCCCAACGATTAGTTGCGTTGGGATGGTTCTTTTTAAGTTTCCTGCGCCGTCGCCGCCGAGACCCGACGCAAGGAAAGCGCTGCGCCGGCACAGGCGGCCGCCGCCACCAGCGCCAGCGCGCCGATCCAACCGACATGGAGGTAGAGCCAGTAGGCGGCCCCGGCGCCGATGCCGCCGCCAAGCGAGCCCGCCACCGTGAGCACGGCAGCGCAGCGGCTGCGCAGCTCCGGCCGGATGGCCTGGGCGCGCGCCTGGTTGGCCACCAGCGCCACCTGCAGCCCGGCGTCGACCCCCGCCATGCCCAGCAGCAGCACCAGGGTTTGCAGCAGCCCGCCCGCCATGGCGTAGCCGAGCGGCAGCAGCAGGGCGGCCGAAACCACCATCAAGGCGCTGCCTGCCAGGACGACGCGGCCAGGGTCGCCGCGGTCGGCCAGCCAGCCGGCTCGGAGCGCGGCCAGCAACCCGGCCGAGCCCCCGCCCATCACGACCAAGAAGCGCTCGCTGGGCGGCAGGGCGGTGAGCGCAATCAGCCAGGACGCTTGGAAGACGGCGAACAAGGCCGCCTGCTGCCAGGCGATGCGGCGCAACAGCACGCTGCCGCGCAAGAGGTTCAGCGCCGTGACGCGGAGCGGTGCCGCCGCGGCCGGCTGCTTCGGCGAACGCAGCACGACGGCCGCCAGGAGGGCGCACGCCGCCGCAGCCTCGCACACGCCGCGCCAGCCCACGATGGCTGCCGCGCCGGCGCCGAGCAGCTTGACCAGCAGCACCGCCGTCAAACCGCACGCGATGACGCGGCCGATGGCCCGACCTGCCGCCGCCGGGCCCGCCAGATGCGCCGCCGCAGCCAGCAAACGCTGCGCGACCGCGGCGCCGAGCCCGATCCCGGCGCCGGCCAGTGCGAGCAGGGGCGCGTTGGGCGCCATCGCCGCCACCGCAAACGCCAAGGCGAGACACAGAAGATGACGCGAGATCGGCAGCCATCCGCTGGCTGGGCCGAACGCAATCAGCGAGACGCCGCCGCCATAGCCCGCCAGGCTCGCCAGCGGGATCAGCGCCAGCCAGGCGGAGGGCGGCAGGTTGGCCGCGGCCGGCTGCAGCAGCGCCTGGGTCAGGTAGAGCGCGCCCACGGCGGTGCCATTGGCGGCCATCAGCGCACCGGCTTGGGCCGGTCGAACTTGGGGCGAGGCAGGCGCCGACAGCACGTGCATGCGAGCATCCGTTGGTGGCAAATCTGCGAGGAGCGGAACATAGGACGAACAAGCGCGATTTGAACAGACTTATGTATGCGATCTGAATGCGGCGCAGCGGGATGCAACAGCGCCCCCGCTCCGCCGTTGCGGCTTGGTGACATCGACCCGGCCCCTGCCCCGCTTTCTGCTGCTTTACGGCGGGCTGTTTGCTGCGTTCGGGGTCGCCGCGCCGTTCCTGCCAGCGTTGCTCAAACAAGACGGATTGGATTCGAACGCGATCGGGCTGGTGCTGGCGGGGGGGAGCGTGGTGCGGCTGGTCAGCGGGCCGCTGGGCGGGCGCTGGGCCGACCGGGTCACCCGTCCGTCCCGCGTGCTGGCGGGTTTTGCCGCGGCGGCTGCGGTGATCGCCACCTTGTATGCCCCGGCGCGCGGCCTGGCGTTGCTGCTCTGCGTCAGCGTGGCGCACGCGTCGGTGCTGGCGCCGCTCACTCCGGTGGCCGACGCGCTCACGCTCGGGTCGGCCCAAGGTTCGGCCGAGGGTGCACGTGGGGGAGGGCGCGGCTTTCCCTATGGCTGGGTGCGGGGCGCCGGGTCGGCGGCGTTCATCGCCGGCACGCTGCTGTCGGGCCAGTTGGTTGGGGAGCACGGGCTCGGCATGATCGTCTGGCTGAACGCCGGGTTGCTGGCGGTGGCGGCGGCCGGAGCCCTGACCGTGCCGGACAAGATGGCCGGCAGCGCCGCGCACGCTGCGACCGGGCACGCGCGGGGCGCCTGGCGCACGCTGTTCCAAATCCCGGTGTTCGCGCCGCTGATGGCGACGGCGGCCCTCATCGGCGGCAGCCACGCCTTGCACGACAGTTTCGAGGTGATCCGCTGGCGTTCGGCTGGCTTGTCCACCGTCCAGGTCAGCATGCTGTGGTCGCTGTCGGTCGCCTCCGAGGTCGTCGTGTTCTTCGTGCTTGGCCGCCGTATCCTGGACTGGCTCGGCCCGTCACGCGCCATGATGCTGTCGGCCTGCGCCGGCGTGGTGCGCTGGAGTGCAGCCGCAGTCACGGCGGCCTTCCCGGTGATGGCGGTGGTGGAGCCGCTGCATGGCCTGACCTTCGCCCTGCTCCATCTCGCCTGCATGGATATCATCGGCTTGGTCGTGCCCAAGCCGCTGGCCGCCACCGCGCAGGCGTTTTACGGCACGATTGCACTGGGCGCGTCGGCCGCGGCGATCACGCTGCTGTCGGGGCCGCTGTATGGCGGGTTTGGCCCGCGGGCGTTCTGGACGATGGCGGGCTTTGCGTGCTTGCCCTGCCGTTCGCCCGCGCCATCGCGCCAGCCATCCGCCGCACCAGCGCGCTAGTCTAAGCGCGCCCGCTCAAACGCCGGGCTGAGTTCGCGGGCGGGTTTCCGGCATCAGCAACCCGACCAATATGACCGCGAGCAGCCCGGACGCGGTCAGGAAGCCGAACGCCGCGAGCGAGCCGAACGCGTCGGCGATCAACCCTGCCACCTCCGTGCTGATCGCGGCCGCCGCGCCGATGCCGAGGCCGACCGCGCCCATCGACACGTTGAAACGGCCGCCCTCGCCGGTGATGTCGCTCACCACCAAGGGCAGCATGACGCCGAACACCGCCGCACTCACCCCGTCCAGCGCCTGCACCGCCACCATGGCCGCCGGGGCGGTCACCACCGCGAACAGCGCCGCGCGCAGCGGCACGGCGGCGAAGCCGAACAGCAGGACGCGCCGGCGCCCCCAGCGTTCCGCCGCGCGGCCCACGGCGGGCGAGGTCAGCGCCACGATCACCTGCGGCCCGATCAGGCAGGCCGCCACCACCAGTTCGCCCTGGCTGCCGACCCGGCTGGTGAGGTCCACCGCGGCGATCGGGAAGATGGCGGCATTGGCCAGGTGGAACCCGGCGCAGCACACTGCGAACGCCAGCAGGCGGCGGTCGAACAGGGCGTGCAGGAACGGCTCGCGCGGGGCTGCCGGCTTGCTCGCCGTGGGCACGCGCGGCGCTTCGCGGATCAGCCGCAGGGCGTAGAGCGACGGCAGCACCAGGGCCGCCGCGAGGAAGAACACCGCGCGTTCGGAGACGAATTGGCCTGTCGCCCCCATCAGCCCGGCGGCCAGCCCGCTGCCGATGGAGGCGAACCGGGCATTGCGCCCGAGCCGCTCGCCGAACATGCCGCCCTGCCGGCGCGCCACCGACAGGCTGATGGCGGCGATGGCCGGGGTCAGCAGGCAGCTCGCCACGCCATGCAGCACCTCGGCCACCACCACCGGCAGCCGGTCTGGCGCGACCGCCAGGATCACCGCGCTGGCGGCGATGGCGGCGACGGCGAAGAACGCCACCCGCCGCTTGCTGGCGGCGGCATCCACGGCGGCCCCTGCCGGGACCTGCACCGCCACCGAGGTCAGCGTGCCGATGCTCAGCGCCAGGCCGATCTGCCCCTGGGTCCAGGCTTGGGAGGCGAGAAAGACCGCAATGAACGGGCCAAACCCGGTTTGGACGTTTGCCACGAAGAAATTGAGCCAATCGAGGCCTGGGCCGCTGCGGTCCTGGTTCAATTGGGACGAGATTGAGCATCTCCGGTGGGATGCGCTTGCACAACTCCGGGTTCAGCCGGCGGCTTGCTGTCCGGCTCGGCTGGCACGGCGGGGGTGGCCTGGTCCGGCTCGGCGGCGGCCGCCGGCGATGTCACCGGGCCCACGATGGTCGCCGGCTTGCTCCGGTCGTTGTAGGCGGGCGCGTTGTGGATCTGCTCGTCCGTCATGTCGATGCTGACCCGCGGATTGGGGGCGCCCGGCGGCGGCACGTGCACCGCGCTCCATGCCACCGCGACCCGGCGCGAGCCCACCCCCATGAACCCGCCGATATCGACCACGGCGGCGCGCGTCTGCCCGCTCGGGTCGACCACCACGTCGACGATGCGGCCGATCTCCTTGCCATCCTCGTCCTGCACCATGCGGCCGAGCACGCCGGTCGCGTCGGCCTTGGTGAGTTCGGAGGGCTGCGGCGGTGGCGCGGCGGGAGCAGCGGCCGCCACCCCCAGCAAAGACGGCAGCAGCGCCGCCCGCAGCACAAACCGCATCCGCATCTCCGCTCCCGTCCCCGTTCCTCGCGCGATACAGTGCCGGGTGCATCCTAGCCGGGCAAGCTGCGTTGCAGTGTGCGGACGAGGAGAAACACGCATGGCGCGCAACGATGAAGGGCGTCTGGCCCTGCTGGAAGTGAGCTTCGCCCTCTCTGGCCTGCTCAAGCTGCTGGGCCTGGAGGCGCGCCTGTTCCGGCGCTGGGGCTTGTCGAGCCGTCAGATGCGCCGCATCGGCCTGATGGAGACGGCGGGCGCCATGCTGGTCGCCAACGAGCGGACGCGGCCGATCGGCGCCGCCGGGCTGGCGGCCATGTCCGCCCTGATGCTGGCGGCCGAGCTGCGCAACCGGGAAGCCGAATTGGTGCTGCCCCGCCTGGTCATTACCGGGCTGGCCGCCAGCGTCGCATTCGGCGCCTACTCGGCCCGGCGAGCGTGATCCAGCCCAAGCTGACCCGGCGTGCCCTGGTCGCCGCCGCGCCGCTGGCGGCACTGGCCCGGCCGGCCATCGTCCGCGCCCAATCTGCATACGGGACGCCGTTCCGCATCGGCGAGATCAACAGCTACTCGACGCAGCCGGAGTTCACCATTCCGTATCGCATGGGCTGGCAGCTTGCGCTGGCGCAGATCAACAATCTCGGCGGCATGAATGGGCGCCAGATCGAGTTCGTGTCGCGGGACGATGGCGGCAGTCCGGACCGGGCCGTCCAGCTCGCTGGCGAATTGCTCGACCAGGAGAAGGTGGACCTGCTGGCCGGCGGGTTCTCCTCCGAGGTCGGCCTGGCGCTCAGCGCCTTCGCCCTGCAGCGCAAGGTCCTGTATGTCGCCGGCGAGCCGCTGACCGACGCCTTGGTGTGGGAACGGGGCAACCGCTACACCTACCGGGTGCGCGCCTCCACCTTCATGCTGGCCGCCATGCTGGTGGAATCCGCCAACGCGATGCCGGCCAAGACCTGGGTGACGGTGGCGCCGGACGGCGACTATGGCCGCTCCGCCGTGCGCTGGTTCCGCCAGTTGCTGTCCGGCCGCCGGTCGGACGTGCGCTTCGTCGGCGAGCAGTGGACGCAGCCGGGCCAGATGGACGCCAACGCAGTCACCCGCGCCCTGGGGCAGCCCGCGCCGGACGGCGTGTTCAATGCGCTGTTCGGTCCTGACCTGTTGGCACTCGTGCAGAGCGGCACCGCCAATGGGCTGTTCACCAACCGCTCCGTGGTGTCGATGCTCACCGGCGACCCCGAGTTCCTCGCCCCGTTCGGCGCCAACCCACCCGTTGGGTGGACCGTCACCGGCTACCCCTGGGACCTGTCGGACGAGCCCTCCAACAAGCAATTCGTGCTGGATTATCAGGCGCGCTATCACCAATCGCCGACCATGGGCTCGGTGGTGGGAGCGTCCTTGGCCAGCGCCATTGCCGCCGGCCTGCTGAAATCCGGCGGCTCCAACAGCGAGGCCATGGCGGATGGCTTTGCCGACGCGGCGTTCGTGACACCGTTCGGCATCTGCCGGTTCCGCGCCATCGACCACCAGAGCACGATGGGCGCGTATGTTGGCCAATTGGCCAAGCAGGGTGACGGCGCCGGCATGGTCAATTGGCGCTACATCAACGGCGCCGCCGTGCTGCCGCCCGACGACTTGGTCCGCAAGCTCAGGCCGAGTTAGCTGAGCTCCTCAATCGGCGTGGCGCCCTGCTGGCGCATCTCGTGCTCCGCCTTGTCCTCCAGCCGGCGTTCGTTGCGCCGCAGCACCACGATGGCCGCCCCGAGCGCAACGACGCCCACCGCGCCAACCACGATCGCGATCGGCCCCTCAATGCGCCGGATGGCGTCGCCCAGCAGATAGGCGGCCAGGCCGTAGCTGGTCGCCCAGACGACGCCACCCACGGCGTTCCACAACAGGAAGGTCTTCCATTCCATCTGGTTGGCCCCGGCCAGCAACGCCACGAAGGTGCGCAGGACGGCGATGAAGCGGCCGAGGAAAACCACCTTGCCGCCCTGCCGCTGGAACAAGTAGCGGCCGAGTTGCAGCCGCCTGTCGGTCAGCCCGACATACCGGCCGAAGCGGCGCAGCACCCGAAAGCCGGCCCAGCGCCCGATCAGGTAGCCGATGTTGTCCCCCATGATGGCGCCGAGCACCGCCGCCGCGATCACGCCGGTAATGTCGAGCTTGCCGGTGGTGGCGGCGTAGATGGCGGCGCCGATGATCATGCTCTCGCCGGGCAGCGGCACGCCCATCGCCTCGAGCCCGATGACGGTGAACACCAGCCCGTAGCCATACTCGCCCAGCAGATGCTCGAGCGTGTGCTTACCGAGCACGATCGGCTTCGCGGAAGCTGGCCAGCCCGCGCCGTGCGGTGCCGCCGTCGTCGAAATTCGCCGGGTCGAGCCAGGCCAGGATGGCATCGCGCCGTGTCGGCCATTCGTCGGCCAGGATGGAGAAATACGCCGTGTCCCGCTGGCGGCCTTTCACCACCAGGTGGCTGCGCAAGGTGCCCTCGTAGGTGAAGCCCAGGCGGTCCGCCGCCCGGCGCGAGGGGGCGTTCAGCGCGTTGCACTTCCATACCAGCCGCCGGTAGCCCAGTTCGTCGGCCGCCAGCCGCAGCAGCAGGAACATGGCTTCCGTCGCCGCCCGGGTGCGCTGCATGCGGGGGCCGAACCAGATGTTGCCCAGTTCGATCGCGGCATGCGCCGGTGCGATCTCCATCAGCGTGATCCAGCCCGAGGCCACGCCGGTCGCCACCGGCCGCACCGCCCAGGCCATCGGGTCGTGCGTGCTGGCGAAGCTGGCGACGTGCCGGGTCATGGCGGCTTGGTCCGGGAACGGGCCGTAGCCGAGATAGGCCCAGTTCGCATCGGCCCCGCGCGACGCTTCGAACAGCTCGGCGGCGTGGCGCACATGCAGCGGCTCGAGCTCCACCTCGCGCCCGCGCAGCCGCACCCGCGCCGGCAGCGGGCGTGGCGTGGCATCCACCAGCGGACCGACGGGCGGGGTTGCTGCCGGGTCGACAGCGGTCATAATGCTTCTACCTTGGAGTGGCTCGGAACAGATCGCCGCAGCACCCAGTCGCTCACCGATAGAAGGGTTGTCAAAGATGCTCCGCCATACCATTCCCCTCGTGCTTGCCGCCGCATTCCTGGTGCCGGCCGCTCGGGCCGAGACCGTAACCTTCCATGCCACCATGAATGCTGCCACGGAAGTGCCGCCGAAGACCAGCAGCGGCACTGGCACGGTCGACGCCAGCCTGGACACGGCGACCAAGGTGATGACCTACACCGTGACGTATTCCGGCCTGACCGGCCCGGCGACTGCCGCCCATTTCCACGGCCCTGCGGCGGTGGGCGCCAATGCGCCCGTGCTGATCCCGTTTTCCCCGCCGTTGACGAGCCCGATCAAGGGCACCGCCACGCTGACGGACGCGCAGGTGACGGATTTCACGAAGGGGATGGTGTATGCGAACGTCCACACCGCCGCGAACCCTGGCGGTGAAATCCGCGGCCAGATGACGAAGTAGGCCGCTCGACAAACCGCAGCAAAGTGCCCTCTCCCTCTGGGAGAGGGTTAGGGTGAGGGTGCGGCGACACGACCGTCTCCGGCCCGCCCTCACCTAACCCTCTCCAAAAAGGAGAGAGCTTTTAGATTGGTCTTGAGAGCGATAAAAGCCTCTTCGGTCAAAGGAGAAACGCGGTGGCTGACGCACTCCCCAATACCGCCGACACGGTTGAGGCCTTACTGAAGGCTTTGATATCCGAGCCAGCCCCAGTAACGGCTTCCGACATGTATGAAAAATTGAAGGTTCAATTTGAGCTTACGCCAGAACAATTGGCGCTTGAGGACGCAACTGAGGGCAGATCCCTCTGGGAAAACCGTATTCGCACGGCCCGAGAGGACATGGCGAAAAAGGGCCTTATTTTCCGTGACCCTTATAATCAATGGCTTCTCACCGAGAAAGGTCGCGAATGGGCGAGGTTGCGCACGATACCGGGCGGCGCTTCCGCGGAAGACCTAGGACTTTAGGCTTGTTCAACAGGCATACTTAACAAGTGGATGACCGCCTCAAAATTAGCGATGGGCCGCTGGCAGAAACTCCCGCAGCAGGGCGTTGACCCGGTCGGGCGCGTCCTGCTGCACCCAGTGCGACACGCCCGGCAGCCGCTCCACCCGCAGGTCCGCCACGTACTGCTCGGTGCCGTCGAGGCAGATCACGTCCAGCGCCACGTCCCGCTCGCCCCAGATCACCAAGGTCGGCACCTCGATCCGGCGGTCCAGCCCCGGCATCGACCCGCCCAGCCGCATCGCCCGATACCAGTTCAGCATCGCCGTCGCCGCCCCCGGCTGCGCGATCTGGCTGGCATAGACATCCACCACGTCCGCCGGGATCGCCACGCCGCGGAACATCCGCCGGACCGCGTCGCCACCGCGCGCCGCGAGCACGCGCTCGGGCAGCACCGGGAGCTGGAAGACGCCGATGTACCAGGACTTGCGACGCTGCCGCCAATGCTTCAGCGCGGCGCGGAAGCACAGCGGATGCGGCACGTTCATGATCACCAGCCGCTCGAGCGGCCGCACCTGGGCGATGGCGAAGCACCACGCCACCATGGCGCCCCAGTCATGCCCGATCAACGTCACCCGCCGCGCGCCCGAGGCATCGACCAGCGCCGCCACGTCGGCCACCAAGTGGCGCAGCGCGTAGGCCGGCACTCCCTCGGGGCGCGAACTGCGCCCATAGCCGCGCTGGTTCACCGCCCAAACGCGGTAGCCCAGCTCCGCCAGCACCGGCACCTGGTTGCGCCACGACACCAGATGCTCGGGGAAGCCATGCAGGCACAGCGCCAGGTGGTCGCCCTCACCGGTCTCCTCCACCTCGAAGCGCAGGCCGTTCGCCGCGACGAAGCGCAAGCTCACTTGCCTGGCGCACCCACCAGGCCGCGGGCAAAATCCATCGCGTCGAACGGGCGCAAGTCGCCGGCCTGCTCGCCGACGCCCACCGCATGCACCGGCAGGCCGTAATCCTCCGCCAGCGCCACCACGATGCCGCCACGGGCGCTGCCGTCGAGCTTGGTCACCACCAGGCCGGTGACCGCCACCATCTCCTTGAACACGCGCACCTGTTCGAGCGCGTTGTGGCCGGTGGTGGCGTCCAGCACCAGCAGCACCGAATGCGGCGCCGACGGGTCCCGCTTGCGCATCACCCGGATCACCTTGGAGAGCTCCTCCATCAGCGCCGTCTTGTTATGCAGCCGGCCTGCGGTGTCGATCAGCAGCACGTCGGCGCCCTCGGCCTGCGCGCGGGCCAATGCGTCGAACGCCAGGCCCGCCGCATCCGCCTCGGGCGGCCCGAAGATCACCGGCGCGCCGGTGCGCTCGCCCCAGATCTGGAGCTGCTCCACCGCGGCGGCGCGGAACGTATCCCCCGCGACCAGGATCGCCCGCAGCCCGAGTTCGCGATACCACAGCGCGAGCTTGCCGATGGTGGTGGTCTTCCCGGTGCCGTTCACGCCCACCACCAGCACGACATGCGGCTTGCGCTGGGGGTCGAGCACCAGCGGCTTGGCCACCGGCGCCAAGATGGCGGCGATCTGCTCGGCCAGGGCTTCCTTGATCTCGGCGTCGGTCACGCTGCGGCCGAAGCGGCTGCGGCGGAAATCCTCCACGATGTCGGCCGCCGCCGCGGGGCCCAAATCGGCGCCGAGCAGCAGCTCTTCCAGCTCGGCGAGCGCGTCGTCGTCCAGCACCCGCTTGGCGAACCCGGCGGTGATGCCGCCGGCCAGCTTTTCGGTCGAGCGGCTGAGCCCGGCCTTCAGCTTGGAGAAGAACCCGCCCAGAGCCACTAGGCTGCCTCCGCCACCAGGCCCTGGGCGTCCGCCGCCACCACGCGGGCGCGCAGCAAGGTGCCAGGCTCGGCCGCCAGCCGCACCGGGCTGAAATGCTCGCTGTGCCCGCGCCCGCCGCGTTCCGCCAGGACCTGCACCACACTGCCCACTTGCGCGCGATGGAACGCCAGGGCCTGCGCCGCACCGGCCTCGCGCAACTGTGCCGCCCGCTCCCGCCGCACCGCCACCGGCACGGCCGGCATCCGCGCCGCCGGCGTCCCGGGGCGTTCGCTGTAGGCAAACACGTGCAGATAGGGGATGCCGGCCTCTGCCACGAAGCCGAGCGTCTCGTCGAACAGCGCCTCGGTCTCGGTCGGGAAGCCGGCGATCAGGTCCGCGCCGATGGCCACGCCGGGCCGCAACGCCCGCGCCCGGGCAATCGCCGCCAGCGCGCCGGCCCGCGAATGCCGCCGCCGCATCCGCTTGAGCACCAAGTCCGACCCGGCCTGCACTGAGAAATGCAGATGCGGCATGAAGCGCGGCTCGCTGGCCAGCAGGTTCCACACCGCAGGGTCGATCGCCGCTGGGTCCAGCGAGGAGAGCCGCAGCCGCGGCAGCCCGGGCACCGCCCGCAGCAAGCCCGCCGCCAGCGCCCCCACGCCGCCGTCATAGCTCGCGATATCGACCCCGGTCAGCACCACCTCGCGCACCCCCTGGTCCACCAGGCCCGCCACTTGCCGCGCCACCTCCGCGAGCGGCACGCTGCGGCTGCGCCCCCGGCCATGCGGAATGCTGCAGAAGGTGCAGTGATGGTCGCAGCCCGCCTGCACCTGCACGAAGCCGCGGGTGTGCCCGGCGAACCCCGCCACCACCGCGTCCGGCCCCAGTTCACTCACCGGGCTAACCCGGCTGCCCGCCCCCGCCGCCCACGACGCGGGCCGCAGCTTGTCCGCATTGCCCAGCACGCGCCGCACCCCGGGCATCGCCGCCCACCGCGCCGGGTCGATCTGCACGGCGCAGCCGGTCGCCACGATCGCAACGCCGGGCCGCTCGCGGTGCAGCCGCCGGATCGCCTGCGCCGCCTGCCGCTCCGCCTCCGCCGTGACCGCGCAGGTGTTCACCACCACCTCGCCGCCATCCGCCCGCAGCAGCCCGCCCATCACCTCGCTCTCCACGAGATTGAGCCGGCAGCCGAAGGTGATGACCGCGCCTGGCTGCATCAGGGCTGCTTGATCGGGTTGGTGGCGCTCAACTGGATGCCCTGCGCATTGGGCGTGAACGTCATCGCGATGACGTAGTTGGTCCCGCACGCATTGACATACCACGCCTCGCGCCAGGCCCGGTTCTCGCGACCATTCGGCACGTCGGCGGCGGGCAGCCCGGTGTAGCCGTCGAACTTCGCATCGACGAAGATCTGGTGCGTGCACCCCGGCGGGGCCGCGCGCATCGCGATCGCCTGCGCGTATTGCAGCGCATTCTTCTGCGTTTCCGGATCGGCATGGGTGTCGCCCGGCATGGTGGGGATGCGGGCCGGCGGCTGACCGGGCTGCAGCACGGTCAGCACGTTCAATTGGCCGGGAAGCGGGGCGCATCCCGCGACCGCCACGGCTTCGGACCAGATCCCCTGCACCAGAGTCCCGTCCGGAGCAAAGCGAGGCGGGGCATACAGCACGAGCTGCCCGGACGGCTTGAACTTGGCCGCCGCGCAGCTTCCCGGCAGCAGCTTGTACTGCTCGCGCGCCACCGCAAGCACCGGGTCCTGCCAGGCCGATTGCTGCACCACCTCGTCCAGCGTGGGAGCGCGCTTGGACCGCTGCAGATCGGGCGAAACCAGCGGGTCGGGCATCGGCGCCGACGTGGTGGCCGGCGTGGTCGCCGGGGTGGTGGCCGGCGTGGTTGCCGGGGTGGCGGCCGGCGCAGCGGGCGCTCGTCCGGCGGGCGCGGGCGCGGTTTGGGCGGCGGCAGGCACAGCCAGAAACAGCAAGGCGGCAAGCAGGCGGGTGGCCATCGGGAGCAGGTTCCTCGAGCGGTGTTCAGTCGGCGGCGTGGTCAATCCGGGTGGCTCTCCAGATCGACCAAGCCCTCATAGGCAAGGACCACGGGGCCGGTCAGCAGGACGTGACCGTCCTGGCGCCAGACCACTTGCAGCTCTCCGCCATCCATCAGCACGCTGGCCTCGCGCTGGGCAAGCCCTCGGCGGTGCGCATTCACCACCGCGGCGCACGCGGCCGAGCCGCAGGCCAGCGTCAGCCCGGCGCCGCGCTCCCACACGCGCAGCCGCAGCCGGTCGGGCGCCAGCACCTGCGCGAAGCCGGCGTTCACGCGCTCGGGAAACAGCGGGTCGCGCTCGACGGCGGGGCCGCGCTCGGCGACCGCATCCACGTCGTCGGTGAAGAAGGTGACATGCGGATTGCCGACGGAGACCGCCGCCGGCTCCCCCGCGAGCGGCAGCCGCAGCGTGTCCGCCGGGCCGGCAAGCGGAATATCCTGCCACTCGAGCCGCACCGGCCCCAGGTCGACCCAGACGGCGTCATCGGCCGCCCGCCACCCTGCCAGCAGCCCGGCCGCCGTGCGCAGCGAGAGCGAGCTGGTCTGCGCCTCGGCCATCAGCAGCGCCGCCACGCAGCGCGTGCCGTTGCCGCAAGCCCCGGCCTCGCCGCCATCCGGGTTAAAGAACCGCAGCCGGGCGTCCATGCCCCCGCCCCCGCCCGGGCCGATGGTGATGAGCTGGTCGCAGCCGATGCCACGCCGCCGGTCCGCCAGGGCCGCGATGCCAGCGCTGGTGAGCCCAAGCGGCCCGGCGCGTTCGTCCAGCACCACGAAGTCGTTGCCGGCGCCATGCATCTTGCGGAACGGGACAGGCATGGCGCGGCTTATACCCTGCACTTGATCTGGCCGTCACCCGCGTCTATACGCCGCCGCTCGGGTTTGAACGCCCGACATCGTCTGCGCGCCGGGCCTGGATGGGCATGCCCGGCCGCGACGCCTGCATTGGCCGCAGGTCTAGCGCATGAGGAGTTTCAAATGCCCAAGATGAAGACCAAGTCGTCGGTCAAGAAGCGATTCAAGATCACGGCGACCGGCAAGGTCATGTCCGGCCCCGCCAAGAAGCGCCACGGCCTGATCAAGCGCACGCAGAAGATGAAGCGCAGCAGCCGCGGCAACCAAGCGCTGACCCATGCCGACGGCCTGACCGTCAAGCAATGGGCCCCCTACGGCCTGGCATAAGGAGCAGCGGACATGGCACGCGTCAAACGGGGCGTCACCACCCACGCCCGGCACAAGAAGGTGCTGGAGCAGAGCAAGGGCTTCGTCGGCCGTAGCTCGACCAACTACCGCATCGCGCTGGAGCGGCTCGAGAAGTCGCTGCAATACGCCTATCGCGACCGCCGGGTGAAGAAGCGCGAGTTCCGCGCGCTCTGGATCCAGCGCATCAACGCGGCGGTGCGCGAGCACGGGCTGACCTACAGCCGATTTATCGACGGGTTGGGCAAAGCCGGCATCGAGATGGACCGCAAGGTGCTGTCCGCCCTCGCCTTCGACGACCCGGCGGCGTTCGCGGCCGTGGTGGAGAAGGTGCAGGCCGCCCTCGCCTGAGGCCCGTGACGCGCCGCGGCTTGCTCGCTGTGGCGACGGCCGCCGGGTGCGGCGTGGCGCGCGCCCAGGGAATCGACGGGCGAACCGACGGGGGGATCGACGTGGGGCCGCCGCTCGTCGTGGTCACGCTGCGCATTTCCCCGGCCGACGACACCGGCTTCCTGCACGACCTGGCCGACTACACCAACCAGCATGGTTTCGTCGTGCTCGGCCGTCCTGGCGGGCCGCAGTTGGGCGACCGCGCCGTGTTCCTCGCCTGGTTCCGTCGTGACGACGGCGTGACCCTGCTGGTGACCGACATCACCGCGCCGGAGCGCATGCAGGCGTTCTTCTACCCCCGCAAGGACGGCACCGCCGCCCCCGAGACGTCGGACCTGGCGCAGGACTATGCCCGCAAGATGGCGAGCTATCCCGCCTTCGGGGGCCGCCCGTGATCAGCCGAGTGAGCATCGAAGCCAAAGGCCGCGCGGAACAGGGCGCCGTTGGTCTAAAGCCAGGTCTGGGATGCCGAGCCGAGCTGTCCCGCAATGACGGCCGTATTCAGCGTGACGATCTTGTCGAAGCGAACCGCCGAAGCAGCGCGCAAACCGTTGCCTTTGTCCGGCAGGATGGGTGCGATTGCCGGGCCCGTCCGCCGCACCGAGGTGATGAAGCACAGGATGACGTCGCCTGCGTTCGGTGCGGCCGAAACGACCAAAGCGGGTCGGCGCTTGTCTCCCGTCAGGTCGGTAAACGGGAACCGTGCCAGGACGATGGCACCGAACGGGTACATCTAGTTATGCGGCAACAGATCGGCGTCACGATAGACATCCGGCTCATCGAGCAGCCAGTCGAACGCGCCACCAGCTTCGGCCATCGTTGCAAGTGGAAGCTCTTCGGACGGAGTCACCTCAACGACAACGTGAACGCGGGCAGCGGAGGACAGGCCTCGTCGAACCAACTCGGCAGACACTTGTCCGGCTTCCGCATCCAACTCGAATCTCTGCATCTGCAACCTCCCAGAGGCCTCAACGGCGGCACCATAGCATGACCGACCTCGAATCCCTCCAAGCCGAAACCGCATCCGCCCTCGCCGCCGCGCCCGACCTGCGCGCGCTCGACGCCATCCGGGTCAGCGTGCTCGGCAAGTCCGGGCGCCTCACCGCCTTGCTCAAGGAACTCGGACGCGCCTCCCCCGACGAACGGCGCGAGCGCGGCGCGGCCCTCAACCGACTGCGCGACTCCCTCACCGCCGCCATCGAGACCCGCCGCCACGCCCTCGACGCCGCGGCCCTCGACGCCCGCCTCGCCGCCGAACGCATCGACGTCACGCTCCCGCCGCCGCCGGAAACGCCGGGCCTGATCCACCCGATCAGCCGCACCATGGAGGAGATGGCCGCGCTGTTCGGCGCCATGGGCTTCTCCGTCGGCGAGGGGCCGGACATCGAGACCGCCTGGCACAATTTCGCCGCGCTCAACATCCCGGCGCACCACCCGGCCCGCACCGAGATGGACACGTTCTACCTGCCCGGCACCCGCGAGGGCCACCCGCTGGTCCTGCGCACCCACACCTCGAACGTGCAGATCATCTCCATGCTGGCGGGCGAGCCGCCGCTCCGCGTCATCGCGCCGGGCCGCACCTACCGCGCCGACCACGACGCCACGCACTCCCCCATGTTCCACCAATGCGAAGGCCTCGCACTCGACCGCAATCTCACCCTCGGCCATCTCAAGGGCTGCCTGATCGACTTCCTGCGCGCCTTCTTCGGCATCGCCACCCTGCCCGTCCGCTTTCGCGCCTCCTACTTCCCGTTCACCGAGCCCTCCATGGAGGTCGACATCGGCTGGAACCGCCGCACCGGCGAGTTGGGCGGTGGCGGCGACTGGCTCGAAATCCTCGGCAGCGGCATGGTGCATCCACGCGTGCTGGCCAATTGCGGCATCGACCCGCGCGAGTGGCAAGGCTTCGCCTTCGGCATGGGCGTCGAGCGCGTGGCGATGCTGAAATACGGCATCTCCGACCTGCGCCCGTTCTACGAAAGCGACATCCGCTGGCTGCGCCATTACGGCTTCAGCCCGGCCGCCCCCGTCGCCCTCCACGAGGGCGCTGCTCAATGATCGCCCTCCATGAGGGCGCTGCTCAATGATCGCCCTCCACGAGGGCGCTGCTCAATGATCGCTCTGCACGAGGGCGTCGGGCAGTGAAGTTCACCCTCTCCTGGCTGCGCGAGCATCTCGAGACCGAGGCGTCGCTCGACACCATCGGCGACACGCTCAGCCGCGTCGGGCTCGAGCTGGAGGGCATCGAGGACCCAGGGGCGGCGCTTAGGCCGTTCCTCATCGCCCATGTCACCCAAGCCGTGCAGCACCCGAACGCCGACCGCCTGCGCGTCTGCACCGTGGACACGGGCAGCGAGCAGGTGACTGTCGTGTGCGGCGCCCCCAATGCGCGGGCGGGGATGCGCGCGGTGTTCGCCCCGCCGGGCAGCCACATTCCCGGGCTCGGCACCGTGCTCAAGGTTGGCGAAATCCGCGGCGTCCGCTCCGCCGGCATGCTGCTCTCCACCCGCGAAATGGCGCTCGGCGACGACCACGACGGGATCGCCGACCTGCCCGAGACCGCGCCCGTAGGCCAGTCCTACGCCAGCTTTCTCGGCCTCGACGACCCGGTGATCGACATCGCCATCACCCCCAACCGCGGCGACGCCCTGGCCGTGCGCGGCGTGGCGCGTGACCTCGCCGCCGCCGGGCTCGGCACGCTGCGCCCCTGGTCGGCGCCCACGATCGAAGGCCATTTCGCTTCCCCCATCCAGTGGCGCATCGAAACTCCCGCCTGCCAATGGGTGCTCGGCCGCACCATCCGGGGCGTGCGCAACGGCGCCAGCCCCGACTGGCTGCAGCGCCGCCTGCGCGGCATCGGCCTGCGCCCGATCAGCGCCCTGGTCGACATCACCAACTTTTTCACCATCGATCTCGGCCGCCCGCTGCACGTGTTCGACGCCGGGCGCGTCGCGGGGGGCGAGTTGATCTTCCGGCCCGGCGCCGGCGAGAGCTTCCGCGCGCTGAACGGCCGCGACTACACCGTCACGCCGGAGGACTGCGTGATCGCCGACGCCAGCGGCGTGCAATCCCTGGCCGGTGTCATGGGCGGCGAGGCCACCGGCAGCCAATCCGACACCACCGACGTGTTCATCGAATGCGCCCTGTTCGACCCGGTCTGCGTGGCACTCACCGGCCGCCGCCACGGCATCCTCTCCGACGCCCGCAGCCGCTTCGAACGCGGCATCGACCCGGCGTTTCTCCCCGCCGCCCTCGACGCGGCCGCCGCCATGGTGATCGAGCTGTGCGGCGGCGAAGCGAGCGAGGTCGCCGAGGCCGGCCGCGAGCCGGATTGGCGCCGCTCCGCCACCCTGCGCTTCGAGCGGCTCGAAACCCTGGGTGGCCTCGCCGTGCCGCCCGGCGAGGCCACGGCCGCCCTCGAGCGCCTCGGCTTCACCGTGCAAGCGCAGGACGCCGAGCGCGTCACCGTCGCCGTGCCGCCGTGGCGCAACGACATCGCTGGCTTCGGCGGCCTCGACCAGGCCCCTGCCTTACTCCCCGAACGCGCCTCAGCCGCCGCCATCGGCCGCGACAGCGCCGAACCCGAAGCCGACCTGGTCGAGGAGGTGCTGCGCCTGCGCGGGCTGGACGCCGTGCCCCCCGTCTCGATGCCGCCGCTCGGCCCGCTGCCGCGGCCAACCCTGACGCCGCGCCAGGCCCGCCTCGCCATCGCGCGCCGCACCCTGGCCAGCCGCGGCCTGCTCGAATGCGTCACCTTCTCCTTCACCGCCCACGAGCACGCCGCCTTGTTCGCGCCCGGCGAGAACGCCGCCGCCGCCTTGCGCCTGATCAACCCGATCGCCGCCGACCTCGACCAGATGCGCCCGACTCCGGTGGTGACCTTGGCGCTCGCCGCCGCCCGCAACGCCGCCCGCGGCCTGCCCGCCGGGGGCCTGTTCGAGATCGGCCCCGCCTTCGAGCCCGAACGCCAGGAAACCCGCGCCGCCGGGCTGCGCTTCGGCCCCGCGCCGCGAAGCTGGACCGCCGTCGCGCCCTTGGACGCGTTCACCGCCAAGGCCGACGCGCTTGCCGTGTTGACCGCCCTCGGCGTGCCGCCCGACAGCCTCACCGTCTCGCCGGACGCCCCCAGCTACTACCATCCTGGCCGCTCCGGCACGTTCCAGCAGGGGCCAAAACTGGCGCTCGGGCATTTCGGCGAGTTGCACCCGCGCATCCTCGCGGCACTCGACCTGCCCGCCCCGGCGCTCGCCTTCGAGCTGCGGCTCGACGCCATCCCCGAGCCCAAGCGCCGCCGCCGCGCTCCGCCCGACCTGCCGGCGCTGCAAGCCATCCGCCGGGACTTCGCCTTCGTGGTGGGGGCCAGCCTGCCGGCAGAGACCCTGCTGCGCGCCGTCCGCGGCGCCGACCGCGTGTTGATCGCCTCGGTTGCACTGTTCGACGTCTACCAAGGCGCCAACGTCGCGCCGGGTCAGAAGTCGCTGGCGGTGGAAGTCGTGCTGCAGCCGCGCGAGGCGACGCTGACCGACGCCGACATCGAGGTGATGTCCGCCAAGATCGTCACCGCCGCCGCCAAGCTCGGCGCGACGCTCCGCAGCTAGAAACCCCCCACTCTCTGTCAAAGCCCTCTCCCTCTGGGAGAGGGTTGGGTGAGGGCGTCCACGCACCGAGCTAGACGCCAACTACTCCTCCCCCCGCCTTCGCAACGGCCGCGTGAACCAAGCCCCCTTGCCCACAAATCCGGCCGCGACAGAAAACCCGCTCGCGGCCACATCCCCGTCCGGCACCGCCAGTTCCAGCACCTCGCACCCGGCCGAGCGCGCCGTCTGCGACACAGCCTTCACCAGCATGCGCCCGATCCCGGCCCGGCGCTCGTCCGTGTCCACCACGAGTGCCAGCAACCGCGCGACGGCACGGTCGTAGCGCAGTGACGGCGCCCACGTCATCGCTACCATCCCGCTCAGCCCGCTATAGCCCGTCGCCACCAGCACCGCGCCCTGCGCATGCAGCCGCACCGCCTCCACCCGCGCCGCCATGGTGCCAGGCTGCGGCCCGGCGTGTACCTGCGCCAGCAGCCGGGTCAGCTCCGCCGCATCCCCCGCCTGCGCCGCTCGCACCGACACGCCAAAACGCCGGCCGAAAGCCACCGCCATCCGTTAATGCCGGATGAATGGGAAGAGCCGGTTTCGAGCGGCATGAGCATTTCCGATTGCAACCATGCCGCTCTAAGCCGTCTCGATCAGTGGCAGCCGGGCGCGTCGGGATGGGCGCCGCAGCCGCCTGCGGTGGCGTCCGTCCGCTGGCCGCGCACCGGGGCGGCCACCACGGTGCCGCTCTGCGTGTCGTTGTGGGCTGTGCACTCGCAGTAGCCGCCGGCCGGCATCGTGGTGGCGCAAATCAATCCGCCGGCTTGGCAGGTATTGGCCTGAGCAGGCCCGGCGGCAAACGCGGCGCAAGCCAGCAACGCGGCGCACAGGTATTGCACGGATGTCATCGAGCAGTCTCCTCGGTTAAAGCCACCTCGCGAGCGTAGCGCATATCCGACCCGACTGGAATCCGCGCGACCCCTCGCCACGGCAGGCGTGCTTGCCACCCGGTTAACCCCCTGTTTGCCTTTTCCTGTCACCCTGCTGGCCAGAGGTTTCATCAGTGGTCGTGGGGATTAGCGTGGGTTTGGGTCGGGTTCCGGCGCTGCGGCGCCGTCAGCACAAAAAGTGGCTGTGGGCGGACGCGCGGGGGGTCACCGCCCTCGAATTCGCCATTCTGGCACCCGTGTTCCTGACCTTCCTGTTCGCCATCCTCGGCGTCGGGCTGGACGGTTTTTATCAGCTCAACCTGGACGACGCGGTGAGGGACGTGGCGCGTCAGGTCCAGATCGGCGAGCCCGCCAGCCAGAGCGGCCCCAAGTTCGCCGCCGCCGTCTGTGCCGAGCTGCTGATCACCTCCGGCTGCACCACCCGCCTCACCTACAACGTCCAGACCAACGCCAGCACGGCAGCCTTCGCCAGCCTCCAGCCCCTGCCCATGCCATCGAGCGGCCAGCTTCCCAACCTGTTCCAGCCCTGTTCGGCCAACAACAACATCCTGGTCCAGGTCGCCATCCCCCTGCCGATCACCTTCCCCCTGCTGGGATCCGCCATCACGCTCACCGGCACCAACTCGATGATGGCGATCACCACCATTCGCGCCGAGCCCTACTCGTGACCCGCGGTTCGGCTCGCCTCCTGCGCCCCCTGGTGCGGGATCGTTCGGCCATTGCCGCCATCGAGTTCGCCATGCTCGCGCCCGTCATGCTCATCATGCTGCTGGGCACGCTCGAGCTCGTGAACATGTTCCGCGTCCAGATCAAGCTCAACGTCGCTGCCGCTCAACTGGCGGAGATGATCGCCGGCCAGTCCAGCGTCACCGAGGCGTCCTCGTCGGCCACCGGCGGCAGCTTGGCCGATATGTGCACCGCCGCCTCCTACAACTTGTTGCCCTATAATCGCACGCCGGTATCGGCGCTGGTCGGGTCCGTCACCGTCAACGCGTCCCTGTCGCCGACGCTGGATTGGTTCACCGACAAGGTCTGCCCGACCCCGATCAGCGGCAACGCGAGCAGCTTGACGACGGTTGTCACCGCGGCGGACAAACCCGTGTCGCTGTTCTCGCTGAATGGCACCCCGGTCAGCGGCGGCGGCACGGCAGTCAAGGGCTATTCAGCCATCTCCGTCGAAATGAGCTACGTCTACACCGACATCGCGCCGTTCCTGCTTGCTCCCAAGATCACGCTGACCTCCGTCGCCTCCGCCCGCCCGCGCTCGAACGTCACCATCCCCTGCAGCTACCCGAGCGGCACCACCCCAACGTCATGCGGACAGGTCTATTGATGCCGGCGGCGCGCCAAAGCCTGGGAGCGGACCGCCGGGCCACGGTCTCGATTATCTTCGCCTTCTGTCTTTTGCCGCTGGTGATCGCCATTTCCGCCGCCGTGGACTTTTCGCGCCTGGTGGATAGCCGCGCGGCGCTGCAGCGGGCGGTCGACAACGCGGCGCTGTCCGGAGCGGCGGCCTACTCGGTGAACGCCGCGGCCGCGCAAACCAAGGCGGTGGTCTCGGCCACTGCCGTGTTCTGCCAGATGTCGGCCAAGATGCCCGCTGGTTCTGCCGTGACCGGCACCGGCAATCAAACCTGCCCCAATGTCCTCGGCAGCCCGACGGTCACGACCCAAGTCGGCGGCTTTGTCGCCGGCACCCGCGGCATCACGCCGTCGAGTTGCAGCGCGACCAATCCGGTCGTCAGCGGCGTCACCTGCGGCTTCATCGTCACGGTGTCGGCAAGCGCCACGATCACCACAATCCTGCCGTATGTCTTCGGCACCACCAAGACGCTGACGGCGACGGGTATTGCCGCCAATCCCTTCATCGACATTGGCAATGCGCTGACAACACAGCTCTATGGATCGGCATGGAACACCAACAATATCTGGGTCTATCCGGTGCTCTTGGACAATACCGGCGCCCCGGACTTCACCACCAATCCAGGTGCGATCCCAGGTCTTCCAAGCGGCGTCTATCCTGCCGATGCCAGTCCAAGCGGTTGTTCAAGTGCGACAAGCTGCGGCAGCATTGGTTCACCTGGAGGCGTGAATTGCAAGAGCAACTCGCTCCAAACAGGCTGCAGCGCTGCGCCCCCACCCGGCTGTACTGATAGTCCGACGCAATTTATTTGTGGGACTTTCACAATGCTGGCCAGCACATACTACAATAGCCCGCAAATGCCATGCTACGTCTCCGCGCCTTGCTATCCGAATGGCCCCGGCACTTACCCAGAAATCATTGCAGGCATTGTGCAAGCTCCACAGGCGCCACCGGCAGTGATCACTGCAACGACGCCCATCGGGATCGCATTTGAGAGCATCGCGGGAGGCACCACCAACGGCTACGGGTATAGCAACGGGGGCAAGACACAGCAGAACGGATGCTATACACCCGGGACTGCGGTCTATAATACCTTTTCGCAAGAGTTCGATAACAAGACTAACATCTACCCGGCAGACTTCGCTGTAGATTGGCCAAAAATCACCCACTGGTTCTATTCTTCTTACTTGGCAAACCCGACGCCCTTGCCCCCGAGCGAGGGAGAGGTCCTATCTCAGATATATCCCTTGACGAACTCACAAGGTACCAAATTCAACACAAGGATACCGACAGTCCCTCAATATAGCTCGACAACTGGAACCTGGAGTCCAGTGCCAGCAACGTGTGCCGTTAACAGCGCGACGTACGACCAATTCATCACGACCACATACCCAACGAGTGGGTCCAGCAACGGCAGTCTGTTCATTCTCAAGCAGCCTGCCGGAACGCCATATACCCCAGCCGCAAGCACTGTGTATCAAGGCGTATACTTCACACCGAGTGCAACCCCAGGCTACCAGTATGCCGCCCTCAGTTGTCAGGCTTATGGCAATAGCGTCTTTACCTTCTACTGGAACGATATGGGCGGTCAGAGTGACAACTTGAATTACGAGGATGGCACCGTACGCATTGCTTGTAATGGCACGTCCTTCGTACTGTTAATCGGATGATCGCTGGACGCCCGTCAACGCTCCCAGCCGTTCCCCGATCGACAGCATCCCGCCGCTGACATTCCCGCGCTTTCCCACTATGTTCCCCCCATGACCGACACCCCGCTCGACCGCATCCGCAACTTCTCGATCATCGCCCATATCGACCACGGCAAGTCGACCCTGGCCGACCGGCTGATCCAGGCCTGTGGCGGCCTGACCGACCGCGAGATGACGGCCCAGGTGCTCGACAACATGGAACTCGAGAAAGAGCGCGGCATCACCATCAAGGCGCAAACCGTCCGCCTCGCCTACAAGGCCCAGGACGGCCTCACCTACGAGCTCAACCTCATGGACACGCCGGGCCATGTGGACTTCGCCTACGAGGTCAGCCGCTCGCTGGCCGCCTGCGAGGGGAGTCTCCTGGTGGTGGACGCGTCCCAGGGCGTCGAGGCACAGACCCTGGCAAACGTCTACCAGGCGATGGACGCCAATCACGAGATCGTCCCCGTCCTCAACAAGATCGACCTGCCCGCCGCCGACCCGGACCGGGTCAAGCAGCAGATCGAGGACGTGATCGGCCTGCCCGCCGACGACGCCGTCATGATCAGCGCCAAGACCGGCCTCAACATCGAGGGCGTGCTCGAGGCGTTGGTCACCCGCCTGCCCCCGCCCAAAGGTGACCCGGCGGCCCCCCTCACCGCCCTCCTGGTCGATAGCTGGTATGACCAATATCTCGGCGTGGTGATCCTGGTCCGCGTGCGCGACGGCCGGCTCAAACGCGGCATGAAGATCCGCATGATGTCCAACGGCGCGGCCCACGCCGTGGAGCAGGTCGGCGTCTTCACCCCCAAGATGATCCCCACCGACGACCTCGGCCCCGGCGAGATGGGCTACATCACCGCCGCCATCAAAACCGTGGCCGACTGCAACGTCGGCGACACCATCACCGACGACCGTCACCCCGCCGAGGCCGCCCTGCCCGGCTTCAAACCCTCCATCCCCGTCGTCTGGTGCGGCCTGTTCCCGGTCGACGCCGACGATTTCGAGAAGCTGCGCGACAGCCTCGGCAAGCTGCGCCTGAACGATGCGAGCTTCCACTACGAAGCCGAGACCTCCGCCGCGCTGGGCTTCGGCTACCGCTGCGGCTTCCTGGGCCTGCTGCACCTGGAGATCATCCAGGAGCGCCTCACCCGCGAGTTCAACCTGGACCTGATCGCCACCGCGCCCTCGGTGGTCTACCACATCCACCGCAACGACGGCACCATGGTCCCGCTGCACAACCCCGCCGACATGCCGGACCCAACCTTCATCGACCACATCGAGGAGCCTTGGATCCGCGCCACCATCATGGTGCCGGACGACTATCTCGGCCCCGTGCTCACCCTCTGCAACGAGCGCCGCGGCCAGCAGCAGGACCTGACTTACGTCGGCAACCGCGCTATGGCGGTCTACCGCCTGCCGCTGAACGAGGTCGTGTTCGACTTCTACGACCGCCTTAAATCCATCAGCCGCGGCTATGCCAGCTTCGACTACGCGATGGAGGATTACGCCGAGAGCGACCTGGTGCGCATCTCAATCCTGGTCAATCAGGACCCGGTGGACGCGCTGAGCTTCATCGCCCACCGCAGCGCCGCCGAGCAGCGCGGCCGCTCGATCTGCGCCAAGCTGAAGGACCTGATCCCGCGGCAGTTGTTCAAGATCGCCATCCAGGCGGCCATCGGCGGCCGCGTGATCGCCCGCGAGACCATCGGCGCCTTGAGCAAGGACGTCACTGCCAAATGCTACGGCGGCGACATCAGCCGCAAGCGCAAGCTGTTGGAAAAGCAGAAGGAGGGCAAGAAGCGGATGCGCCAGTTCGGCAAGGTGGAAATCCCCCAGAGTGCCTTCCTAGCCGCCCTGAAGATGGACGCCTGACCCGGCGCCCGTTATAACCTTGCGCCTGGGGACAGATGGCCGAGCGGTTTAAGGCGCACGCTTGGAAAGCGTGTGTGCGTTAACGCGTACCGTGGGTTCGAATCCCACTCTGTCCGCCACCTGTGGCTCGAGCCCAGGACGCACTCGGTCGGGTTAGAGGCTGTTCCAGCCCGCCTTAAATGCCAGGTCGGCCACGCGCTGGGCGTCCACGGGCGTAAGATAGCTCCGCGCCTCCTGGCATCCTTCCAGGAAATCTCGGTTCTCCGCCGCCGGGTTCATTATGGCGCATGTGAGATGCTGGCGAACAGCTTGGATACGATTCGCCGCCCACCAGGCAGCACCTGGCTTGGTGTCGCCCGCGAGGCCGTCGAACCAAGCCTCCCAAGCCACTCGATCCGATCGGCCCTTATTGAAGCCATGGCTCGACTGCGGCGCGGCGGGGACATAGCTCGCCGGCGGGTTTGGGTCGGGGGTCGGCGTCGCATCGGAGGCAACCGGAGGCGCCGGCCGCGGTCGGGGTGCCGGTGGTACGGGAGCAGACCCGGGCGTCACGGCCGAGCCGGGAACACGGGCATTCTCGAACAGGATGCGGACGCTGCCAGAGGCGAACATCAGAAAACGCCGAGGCACACTCGCCGTCGGGCCCGACGCCGTCGTGATGTGGCTGTTGAAGATCGACTTGGCGAGGCGAACCCCTTCCACGAGATTGCCGCCTGGGCTGTCGAGTGGGATCCCGATCAGCGTTGCCCTCGGTGGCAGACCACCGACCAACGCGTGCAATTTGGCGTCGTCGCCCTTTTAGATCTCGCCGGTGGCCTCGATCACGATCTTGAACTGATCGTCGATCATCGGATGGGCGAGAAAATCCATCGCCCGGGTGCCGCCCGCCGCCAAGCAGCCGGCCAGCACATAAGTCGCACCCATGCCCAACCGCGGCACGAAGGACGCATCTCGCCGATCCAACCTGTTCCGATGTAACGGAGTTTAATGGTTAAAAAACGACCGTCTACCAATTTCCCTCAAAGCGGAACTTCACCTCAGAACTGCCCTTTGCCCCTGGCACAGCATTGGGTGGAAGGTCCACGCAGGCTACGGTCTGCACCATCAGCCAACCCGGCACCCTGCCCGGACGAGGAGTTCGCGTGTCTGCTCTTGCCACCGTAGCGGCCTTGGGCCTGCTTATGCTCGTCTTGCAGGATGCCTTCGAAGTCATGCTGCTGCCGCGGCGGGTGCAGCGCAAACTCCGCCTGATGCGGCTGTATTTTCGCGCCGGCTGGGCTTGCTGGACGGGGCTCGCCCGGCGCATGCCAGCCGGCCCGCAGCGCGAGCGCTTCCTCAGCGTCTTCGGCCCCTTGTCGATGGTCATCCTATTCGCGCTCTGGGCGGTTGGCCTGGTCGTCGCATTCGGCACCATCGAGTGGGCGTTGCAGCCGAGCCGCAATCCCTCGCCTCTCAGCGAGCAGATCTACATGAGCGGGGTCACGTTCTTCACGCTTGGCTATGGCGACGTCGTGCCGCACTCCGGCGCCGCGCGGGCGGCGTCCGTCGTCGAGGCTGGCACCGGCATCGGCTTCATCGCCATCGTCATCGGCTACCTGCCCGTGCTCTACCAACTGTTCTCCCGGCGGGAAGCGCACGTGATCCAGTTGGACGGGCGCGCCGGGTCGCCGCCGACCGCATGCACCATGCTGTGCCGGCACGCGGAAGCCGGCGGCATGGCCAAGCTCGACGAATTGCTGCGCGAGTGGGAGGTTTGGGGATCGGACCTGCTGGAGAGCCATCTGTCCTACCCCATGCTGGTCTACTACCGCTCGCAGCACGACAACCAGTCCTGGCTGGCTGCCTTGGCCGCCGTCATGGACACCTGCGCCGCCATCCTCGTCGGCATTGAGGACCAAGGCCCACTGCAAGCCCGCATGACGTTCACCATGGCCCGGCAGGTCCTTGTCGAGATGGCGCGCTCGTTCGAGGTTGCGCCCTCCCGCTACGATGGCGGCGACCGGCTCGATGCCGCCAGCTACGCCCGCATGGAGAAGGAGTTGCTGAGCGCCGGCGTCGGCTGGACGCAGGGTACGGCCACGCGGGAGACGCTGATGGCCCTGCGCGCCACCTACGAGCCCCTGCTGGATGGGCTGGCGGAGCGGCTGGTTTTGTCCGTGCCACCCTGGCTCGCCCATGATGACGCGACCGATCACTGGGCCCGCGGCCATCGCGGCACCATGGCGCGCCGCTTGTTGGAAGAGCTGTCCGACCGCTCGACCCCGCCCACGTCCGACCCGGCTGCTGGCCCGCGCTGGCGCAAGCTGCGCGCCCGTCTCAGACAAGACTAGCGCGGCACGGCACGGTTTTCGCTTCGATCCCGAACGAAGGACCGCCGGGACAAGATCGGGAGCTGGCTTGATGAGCAGGGTAACGGGGGCGCCGCCGGATGCCCCGGCGACAGACGCGCAGCCCATGCGGCGGGTGATGCTCGCCAGCATCATCGGCAGCATGATCGAATGGTACGACTTCACCATCTATGGCACGGCCGCCACGCTCGTCTTTAACAAGATATTCTTCCCCGAGCTCTCGTCCGGGCTCGGCACGCTGGTCGCAGTCTCGACCTACGGCGTGGGATTTCTGGCCCGGCCGCTCGGTGGTGCCGTGTTCGGCCATTTCGGCGACCGCTTGGGCCGCAAGAAGATGCTCGCTGCCACCGTGGTGCTGATGGGCGTTGGAACGGCCTTGGTCGGATGCTTGCCCAGCTACGGCCAGGTCGGCGTTGCCGCGCCCGTCATGCTCATCGTGCTGCGCCTGCTGCAAGGCGTGGGCCTGGGCGGCGAGTGGGGCGGCGCCGTGCTGCTCATGGTCGAGAACGCCAAGCCGCGGCAGCGCGGTCTGTTCGGCAGCCTGGTCCAGAGCGGCAGCCCGTTTGGCGTGCTGGCATCGGTGCTGGCGTTCAATGCCGTCTCCTCCAGCATGTCCGATGCGGCATTCCTGGCCTGGGGTTGGCGGCTGCCGTTCCTGATCAGCCTGCTGCTCGCGGCGGTCGGCCTGTGGATCCGCCTGAACGTGGCCGAAACGCCGGCGTTCGAGCGCATGCGCGCCGCCGTGCCGATCCGCCGCGCCCCGCTGCTCGAGGTGTTGTCGCGTCAGCCACGCCGGGTCGTGATCGCAGTGGGGTTGAAAGTGTCGGAGATCTCCTGGTCCGTCATCGGGGCGGTGTTCTCCATCGCCTACGTGACCCAAAAGCTGCACCTGCCGCGCGCCTTGGCGCTGGAGGCCGTCCAACTCGGCGCCCTCGTGCAGATTTTCGTCACACCGCTTTACGGCACCCTGTCCGACCGGTTTGGCCGTCGGCCCGTCTATGTCGTGGCCTGCCTGTTCTCCATGCTCTATGCCTTCCCGATGTTCTGGCTGTTGGACCAGGCAACCACCGGCAGCGTCATCCTCGCCGTGGTCGTGGCGATCGGTGTCGGCCAGGGCGTGATGTTCGGCGTCGGAGCAACGTTCCTGTCCGAGTTGTTCCCGACGGCGGTGCGCTACACCGGGGCGTCGCTCGGCTTTCAAATCGGCGCGGCGTTGTCCGGCGGGTTCACGCCGCTCATCGTGGCGTCGCTGTTTCGGGCCACGAATGGCGGAAGCTGGGCGATCTCGCTCTACCTGATCGCCTTGGCGGCGGTGACCCTGGTCGCGACCCTGAACGCGCCCGAGACGGCGCACGAGCCGCTGCAATGACGGAAACGAGCTGACGATGTCCGAACGATGGTCGTGGGCGCGGGATGCCGAACTGGCAGACTCGGCCCTGCTACAACCGTTCGCCGCCCGTCGATGACCGCTTGCTTACCGACCTTGCTGTCCCAGCCTGCGGACGAGGTCCAAACCGCCGCCGGTCAAGCACGACCCATCCAGACGGGAGCGACGGGCGCGACATCAAACGGGTAAACGGTCCGATAGCTGCCGCCCATCACCTGCTGCACCACCGGTGTGCAAGCAACATTCTGCCCGGTCTCATCAAAGCGGACACCCCGCCATGGCATGATGGTCTGGTCTCCGGCGATGTCCGTCGCGGCCAAGGCCGTCCGCAACGCCTGCGGTTCGGTGGAACCGGCGCGGTTCAGCGCATCCGCCAGAACCTGCAGGGCCACGATCACACGGCTGGTGTTGTCGGTTAGGTCCTTGCCGGTCTGCGCCTTCAGCAAAGCGTTTACGGGCTGGATCGCCGGGCGGCTCGTCCCGACGTCAAGGGCAAAGCTGCTCCGGCTGAACACGCCCTCTGCCAAGCGACCCACCGCGGCAAGGAACGCAGGCTGCTGGAAACCAGCCGCCTGGGACATGATGACCGGCGGCCGATAATCGATCGCCGCCATCTCGTTCAACAGCAGCACCGCATCGTTCGTGTAAGAACTAGGCATCAGCAGGTCGGCGCCAGCCTTTTGGATGCGTCCCGCCTCGACCGCCAGCGACAGCGAGTTGGCGCGATAGCGGATGTCCGCCACCACGGGGATGCCATCGGCCGTCGCCATCCGCCGCTCGGCGGCACTGCTGTCATTGCCGAAAATACTATCTTCGTAAAACAACGTCGCCGACTGCACCCGATTGCCGCTGCGGACACCCATTTCCTTGATGAAGTCGATCATCGCGGCGGTGAACATTTCGTCGTGCGGACCGGTGCGGAAGAACCATTTCAAACCCCGCTGCGTCAGCGCCGGCGATGAATTGTCTGCCGAGATGAACGGCACGCCCAATCGCTCCGTCACTTGCCCGATCGCGGCGGCCGTGGCGCTCTGATAACTGCCGATGATGGCCACCACGGCTTCATCCGTGATCAGCCGTTCCGCTTCTGCACGGGCCTTCTGTACATTGCCTTCATGATCGGCTGCCACGATCTGCACGGCGCGGTTGCCAAGCCCGCGCAGGCCGCCGCCTGCTCCGAGCAGCATCGGCAACGGCGGGTGATCACCATTGATGATGCCCGCCATAATGAGCAGGGCTTGAAGATTGTCAGCTCCCACTTGCGCGTTATCACCGCTCATCGGGAACAAGCAACCGATCTTGACCATATCGGCCGCTTGAGCACGCCCCACGCCCGCGCCGCCAACCAACGCCATGGCACCAGACACCAAGACGCCGCGACGGCCGAGCACGGCCCGCCGCTCAGATGCGCTCAACACCGAAGCCACCGATGACGGAGTAGAGCGGAAAGCCTGCGCTGAATTGTCCATGAGAGATCATATCTCGCGATGACTTACAGATGGTAAACGCAACGATCGTTTGGTGCATTAGGATGCCGCTTGGATCGCGCCGAGGAACACCGTCGCACCCGCCGTCAGCGCCTCGGCTTCGTGAGACAACGCCGTCGTCGCATCAAGCACCTCGCGCGCCCGCAACCCGGTATGGGACACGATCTGCTGCACATTGCCCACATCCTCCGTCATGTCTTGGGTTCCAAGCGCCACCTCGCGAACGCTATCGACGATCGCGTGCAATGCGTCCTGCTGCTCGGCAACCTTGGTGAGGATGCCGGTTGCGATCTCCGACATCTGCCGGATGGCGCCCGCAACGCTCTGCAGCACATCCATGGTTTGCCGCGCCGTGGCCTGCATTTCGGTCACCTGTGTCGCCACGTCGAGCGTGGCGACCGCCGTTTGTGCCGCCAGAGCCTTGACCTCGCCCGCAACGACGGCAAAGCCACGGCCGCTCTCCCCCGCCCGGGCCGCCTCGATCGTGGCATTCAGCGCCAGCATCTTGGTCCGCGCCGCGACCTCGCCGATCAACCGCACGATCCCGCCGATCCGATCGGCCGCGTCACCCAACTGATCCACGCTGCCATCGGCCACCGACGCCTCGCGCGCAGCCTGGGACGCTGTTTCGACCGACATCTCGATCTGCCTGCCGATATCGGACACCGAGCGCATCAGCCGGTCCGCGACCGTTGCAATCCCGCGCACTTGCGCCGACGCGTCGCCCGTCGCTGCCACGACGGCCGTGGTACGTTGCATGCCCTCCAACGCCGCCTGCTGCATCTCGGCCGCCGTGTCCCGCACGGAGTTGGCGGATTGGCTCAGGCGTTCCGCAAAAGCCGCGACAGAGGACTCGAACCGGTTCAGCAAGAGCACCTGCCCGGAACGGGGCGCCAAGGTCAGCATCGTGCTGGTACGCGCACCATTCGCGTCGAGCACGGTCGAGAGGCCCAGATCGAAGGCGTCTTGGCCAAGGAAGATGCGCTCGACGCAGGCTGGCAGCTCCCCGTCCCCCACGAGCACCGGCAACTTTGCCGATCGGAGAAAGGCCAAATCGCCCCCGACCACAGCCTCGCTTTCGCAGCCCGCAGCCACAAGAAGCCGCCGCGCTTCGGGGTTGATAAAGCTCAAGCGCAAGCAATCCCTCGGCTCGGCACACATCACGCCGATCGGAAGCTGCGAAATGATCTGCCCGCGGATGAACGCGTCATGCACGGCCCGGCGCAACGTCTCTAGCGCCAGGGTCATGCGCCCGATCTCGTCGTCCCGGCGGCCAGGCTGGAGCGGCGCCGCCACGTCCCCTCTGGCCATCGCCTGCATGGTCCGCGTCAGCGCGCGGATCGGGCGGATCACATCCCATAACACCAGCGCGTTGGTGCCGATCAGCAACAGCAGCGCCATCGCCGTCAGGTACACGTTGCGGCGGAGCAGCTTGGCGCGGGTTTTTGCCTCGGTCGTGTAAGCGGCGTCGACCACCAGATCCAGCGTCTGGGCTGCCGCGCGCAGGCTGCCGGTCAGTGCATCGTCGGCCGGCTCCACTTCGGCTGCAATCGCCTGCTCCATGCGTGCGTTCGACGCCAGCAGCGCCAAAGCCGCGTCGGCAAAGGCTTGCCGTTGGCTCTCCAAGGCAGCGAGGCTGTGACGCGTGAAGTCCCCTTCGTGCCCGGCGTTCAAATCCGCCATGCGGGAGGCGGCCGTGGCCATGGCGTCCTTCGCCATATCGGCAAACTTGCCTTGCCCGGTGGCAAGGAAGCTCATCGTTGTATAGCCCGTGGCGTCGATGGCCGCCTGGTAATCACTGAGGTATGCGGTCAGATCGTCGATATCGCGGCTCGCCAAATCCTCCAGCACCAGTTGGGAGCGGACCTGGGCGGTCGTGATCGTCAGCCCGTCATGCAGCGCCCAGAACGGCCCATCGCGCAGCCGCAACACGCCGCGGCGCAACTCGGCTTCGTGCAGGAGTGCCTTCTCCAACTGCGCCAAAGCCGCGATGGATTGCGCGATCAAAGGCCGGGCGCGCGACGTCAGCGCCTGCTTGGTCACGGCGGCCAAGGCGCGCTCCGCCGCGTCCGCCTCGCTTCGCATGCGACGCAGGGCGCTCTGGATCGCCGCCTCCGTCTGCAGGCCGGGCAGCTCGCGGCTGATCATCCGCAGCTCCTTGGCCGACGAAATCACCGCAGCGATCTTCTCGGTGGCCACGCCCGAGACCATCGCCTCGTCCTGCTTGGCCGAAAGCTCGGTCATCTCGCTCCGCAGCAGGGCCGACAAGGCCATGAGCACCGCCACCGTCCAGCACGCGCAGAAAGCCAGCTTGAAGGCGACGGAGTTGAGTGCACGCAAACCTGAAGGCCCCAAATGACTCCACCGAGCCTATCAGCCGGTGCTTAACGAATCGCTAGCGATCCGTGTCAGGCCACCGTCACGTCGGTGTTCACCGAATTGGCGATGAAGCAAGCCTCGTGCGCTTCGTGATGCAGGCGCTCCAGCCTAACCGAAAGGTGTCGAGAGGACGACTGTCCTCTCGCGGGGTATGGGGCAGAGCCCCATCGTGCCATGCCCTTGCGCGCGCCCGCGTTGACACCACCGCCCGCACCGGTGCAAACGCTCCGTCCTCCCGCGGCGAGGCTTCGTGGCGACCGTCCTTGGCATCGATTTCGGCACGACCAACAGCGTGGTGGCCGCCCTGGACACCGCCTCGGGAGAGGTGCGCTCGCACCGCTTCACCCTCCACGGCCAAAGCCACGACGTGTTCCGCAGCGTGCTGTGCTTCTGGGCGGAGCCGGCGCGCGGCCGCAGCCTGGTGCGCCACGCCGCCGGCCCGGCCGCCGTCACCGCCTATCTCGAGGACCCGCTGGACAGCCGGCTGGTCATGTCGCTCAAGACCCATCTCGCCAGCCGCAGCTTCACCGCCACCACCCTGCTGGGACGGAGCTGGACGCTCGAGCAACTGATCGGCCTGTTCCTGACCGACCTGTTCGGCGCCGCCGGGCTGCCCCCGGGCGGCCTGCACCTGGTGGCCGGCCGCCCCGTCCGCTTCGCCGGGGACGGCGCCGACGACACCCTGGGCGAGACCCGGCTGCGCGCCGCCTTCGCCGCGGCCGGCTTCCCCGCCACCCTGCTGGCGCTGGAGCCCGAAGCCGCCGGCTACCGCTTCACCCGCTCGCTGAGCGGCGCCGCCACGGTGCTGATCGGCGATTTCGGCGGCGGCACCAGCGACTTCTCCGTTCTGCGCTTCGAGCCCGGCAGCCGCACACCGATCACCGCCCTCGGCCGCGCCGGAGTGGGCGTGGCCGGCGACGCGTTCGACGCCCGCATCATGGACCGGGTGGTCGCCCCCTTGTTGGGCAAGGGCACCCACTACGCGCCCTGGGGCAACAGCCTGCCGGTGCCCGCCGAGTGGTATAGCGCCTTCGCGCGCTGGCACCGGCTCTCGCTGATGCGCAGCCCGCGCACCCTGCGCGACATCGCCGAAGTGCGCCGCACCGCCGAACACCCGGACATGCTGGACCATCTGCGCTCCCTGGTGGAGGACGAGCAGGGCTACGAGCTATACCGCGCCGTGTCGGAGGCAAAGGCCGCGCTCTCCGCCGCCGAGACCGCCACCCTGTCGTTCCGCCACGCCGGGTTCGCCGTCGAGCAGGCCATCAGCCGCGCCGAGTTCAACGCCTGGATTGCGCCCGAGCTGTCCCGCATGGACGCCGCCATCAGCGACGCCGTGGCCGCTGCGGGGCTGACGGACGCGGCGGTGGACCGGGTGTTCCTCACCGGCGGCACCGCCTTCGTCCCCGCCGTGCGCCACCTGTTCGAGCGGCGGTTCGGCGCCGGGCGGGTGTCTGGCGGCGGCGAGTTCGTGTCCGTGGCCGAGGGTCTCGCCCTGATCGGCGCCGACCGCTTGAGCTAGATGTCGTTGCTAGACCATGGCCCGCGACTGTACCCGAGCCGGCCGTGGTCTAGACTCCGACCTGGAATAAACCTACGACAGGCGGCAAACGTCCGGACCCTCGTCATCCAGCCAAATCGCCACGCCGAATGATGCTGCTCGCCTCGGACGCCTGCTCGGTGCTGGCGATCGTGGGTCTTGTGGCCGTTCTCGCAGGCATCGTCGCGGTGCGCCGCTTTGCCGCCATGCCAGCAGCGACTGCCCGCCTCCAACCGCCCTGCACCATCCTGCGTCCGCTCTGCGGCGCCGAGCCTGGGCTGGACGACGCGCTCGACAGCCTGGCCGCCCAAGCCTACCCCGCATTCCAGATCGTGCTCGGCCTGCAAGACGCGCGCGACCCGGCGCACGAGGCCGCCCGCCGCTTCGCCGCCCGCCACCCGGCGCTCGACGTCGCCATCGTGGTCAACACCGCGCTGCATGGCGCCAACCGCAAGATCAGCAACCTGATCAACATGCTGCCGGCCGCCAAGCACGCCACGCTGGTGTTCTCCGACAGCGATCTGCACGTGGCGCCGGACTATCTCGGGCACCTGGTCGCCGCGCTGGAACCCCCGGGTGCCGGCATGGCGACCACGCTGAGCGTCGGCCGGCTGGCCCGGCCCACCCTCGCCAGCCGCCTGGCCGCGCTCCACATGCGCTACTGCTTCCTGCCCGGCGCCCTGCTTGGGCACTGGGCGGGGCGGCAGGACTGTCTCGGCACCACCATGGCCATCAGCCGGGCCACCTTGGCGCGGGCCGGCGGGCTCACCGTGCTGGCGGACCAGCTTGCCGACGACAACGTGCTCGGCCAGCTTGTCGTCACCCTGGGTCTGCGCGTGGCCTTGGCCCACACCATCACCGCGGCCACCGTCTCCGAGTCCACCTTGGGTGGCCTGTGGCAGCACGAGCTGCGCTGGGCGCGCACCATCCGCTCGCTGTTCCCGCTGGCGTTCGCCAGTTCGGCCGCGCACTTCCCGCTGGCCTGGGCCTTGCTCGCCTGCCTCCTGACCCCGGCCCGGCCGGACATCGTCGCCCTGCTCGCCGTCACCTTCGCCGTGCGCGCCTACGCCGCCCGCGCGATCGATGGCGCACTCGCGAAAAGCTTCGACCTACCCTCGGAACGGAGCTGTCTGAAGCTCCTGATCCTGCGCGATGCGCTTTCCGTGCTGGTGGTGGCCGCGAGCTTCCTCGGCCGCGGCGTCACCTGGCGCGGCCACGCCCTGCGCGCCGACGGCTTCCGGCCCACCAACCTGGCACCGTCATGCTCGGACTTGATCCCAGCCTCCACGCTGCGCGGCAGATGACGTAAGCCATTGTTCGGACCAGCTCTTACCGTCTGAGATCGTCGCCAGTGGTCCCACCGCGCTTGCTCGCGCCATGGAACGCACCATTTCGGAGGCAATCGGCGCTGAACGGGCGCATCCGCAACGCCGTCCCGTTCCGCCCATCATCGGCTCCCGCCTTGAACGAGGACACCAAAACGGCATGACAGACCCCGACACTCTGCGGCCCCTCAGCCTCCACGTGAACGGCCGCGACCACGCGCTGGCGCTCGACCCACGCACCACCTTGCTGGACGCCCTGCGCGAGCACCTGGGCCTGACTGGCACCAAGGTCGGCTGCAACCACGGCACTTGCGGCGCCTGCACCGTCCACATCGACGGCCGCCGGCAGCTCTCCTGCCTGGTCCTGGCCGCGGCGGCAGCGGGCCGGGAGATCCTCACCATCGAGGGCCTGGCGGAGCCCGGCGGCGCGCTGCACCCGATGCAGGCCGCCTTCGTCGCGCATGATGCCATGCAATGCGGGTATTGCACGCCGGGTCAGATCATGTCCGCGGTCGCGTGCGTCGCCGAAGGGCACACCGGCAGCGACAGCGAGATCCGCGAGTATATGAGCGGCAATCTCTGCCGCTGCGGCGCCTACCCCAACATCGTCAGCGCCATCCGCGACGTGGCGGCCGCATAATGCAGCCCTTCACCTATCACCGGCCCGGCTCCTTGGACGAGGCGCTGCACCTGGCCCGCCAACCCGGCGCGGCGCTGCTGGCCGGCGGCACCACCCTGGTCGACACCATGCGCGGCGATCTCGCCCGGCCCGCCAGCATCGTCGACATCGGCCACCTGCAGGACCTCGCCGCTTTCGACACCTCGGGGCCGGAACTGCGGTTCGGCGCCCTCGCCCGCATGGCCGACGTCGCCGAGGACGCCACTTTGCTGCGCGACTACCCCGCTTTGGCCGAGAGCCTGCAGCTCGCCGCCTCGCAGCAAATCCGCAATGCCGCAACGGTCGGCGGCAACCTGCTGCAGCGCACCCGCTGCTTCTACTTCCGCGACGGCGTCTCGGCCTGCAACAAGCGCGAGCCCGGCACTGGCTGCGCCGCGCAGGACGGCATCACGCGGGAAATGGCGCTGTTCGGCGGTTCCGAGCGCTGCATCGCCACCTACCCGGGCGATTGGGGCAATGCCCTGGCCGCGTTCGACACGACGGTAGAGGTCGCCTCCGCCGCCGGCCGCCGCAGCATCCCGTTCGCCGAGCTGCACGTCCCCTACGGCGAGAACCCGGCGGCCGAGACCACCCTGCGGCCCGGCGAGATCATCACCGCCATCATCGTGCAGGCCACTCCGGCCGGCCGCCGCTCCACCTACCTCAAGGTGCGCGACCGGCAGAGCTACGCCTATGCCGTGGTCTCCGCCACCGTGGCGCTCGAGATGGCGGGCGACACGGTCAAGCAGGCGCGCGTCTCGCTCGGCGGGGTCGCTACCAAGCCGTGGCGCTCGCACGAGGCGGAGGCGGCACTCACCGGCGCGAAGTTGACGCCCGAGTTGGCCATGCAGGCGGGACAAGCCGCCTTTGCCCACGCCAAGCCGCTGGGCGAGAACGCCTTCAAGATCGAGTTGGGAGCCCGCGCGGTCGCCCGCGCCACCTTAACCGCAAGCAACAGGAGCTAGCCCATGGATGGCAGCATCGGCCTTCCCACCATCCGTCGCGACGCCGCCGCCAAGGCCACTGGCGCCGCCCGCTATGCCGCCGATTTCGGCCACGCCGGCACCGCCTATGCCGCACTGACGCTCAGCAGCGTCGCCCGCGGGCGCATCACCCGCCTCGACACCGCCGCCGCCGAGGCCGTACCCGGCGTGCAGATGGTGATGACGCATCGCGACCTGAACCAGGGCTTGGGCCAGGAGACCTTTGCCATGAAGGGGGGGCACATGCAGTCCTCCTTCCTGCCGCTGAGTTCGGACGAGGTGCATTACGCCGGGCAGATCGTGGGCCTGGTGGTGGCCGACACGCAGGAGGCCGCCGAGCAGGCCGCCCGCGCCATCATGCTCGACTACGCGACCCAGCCCGCCTCCGCCGACATGGACGACCCGGGGCACCACACGGAGACCGAGAAGGAGCCCTCCGCCACGGTGGGCGACGCCGACGCCGCCCTGGCCGCCGCCCCGGTGACGGTCGACCAGGTCTACCGCACCCCCACCCAGCACCACCACCCGATGGAGCTCTACGCCACCACGGCGAGCTGGAACGACGGCAAGCTCACCATCGAGTGCCCGAGCCAATGGGTGATGGGGCAGCGCCAAGGCCTGGCCGAGATCTTCGGCATTCCGGTAGAGGACGTGCACGTCGTCAGCCCCTATGTCGGCGGCGCATTTGGCGGCAAGGCCACCATCCTGCCCCACACCGTGCTGGTCGCCACCGCCGCGCGCCGGCTGGGCCGCCCGGTCAAGCTGGTGGTGTCGCGCGAGGCGATGTTCACCGTGGGCTCGTTCCGCCCCGCCACGCAGAACCGCATCGCCCTGGGCGCCGAGCGCGACGGCACCATGGTTGCCATGATCCACGAGAGCACGGGCCAGAGCAGCGAACTCGACCACGTGGCCTTCCCCGGCACCGAGGTGACGGCGCGGATGTACGACATCGCGAACATCCGCACCTCCGAGAGCACCATCGCGACCAACGTCAACACGCCCGGCTTCCAGCGCGCGCCCGCCGAGGCGCCCGCCTTTTTTGCCTACGAGAGCGCGGTGGACGAGCTGGCGGTGGCGCTCGGCATGGACCCGATCGAGCTGCGGCTCAAGAACGAGCCGGCGAAGGACCCGGTTAAGGGCCTGCCCTGGAGCAGCCGCTCGCTGGTGCAATGCTACCGCCGCGGGGCCGAGCTGTTCGGCTGGTCCAAGCGGACCGCCGCGCCGGGCTCGATGACAACGTCCGACGGTGTGCTGGTGGGCTACGGTTGCGCCACCGCCACCTACCCGTCCGCCATGGCGCCCTCGGCCGCGCAGATCGCCATCGGCGCGGACGGCCTCGTCCGGGTGCGGGTGTCGGCGCATGACGTGGGCACCGGCGCCTACACCGTGCTGGGCCAGGTGGCGGCCGACGTGCTGGGCGTGCCCGACGAGCAGATCCGGGTCGAACTGGGCGACAGCGACCTGCCCTCCGGCCCGGTCTCTGGCGGCTCCATCACCACGGGCTCCGCCGGGTCGGCGGTGCAGAAGACCGCCCGGCTGCTGCGCGACAAGCTTGCCGCCGCCGCCGTGAGCGACGCCGGCCCGCTCGCCGGGCGTGACCCGGCGTCCCTCCGCTTCGCCGGCGGCCACGTGATCGGCCCGGACGGCAGCGGCCACAGCCTGGTGGACGTGCTGAAGACGGTCCCGATGGGCACGCTGGAAGCCGCGGCCGAGTGGAAGCCGGCGCAGATGACCAACGAGAAGATGCAGGCGGGCCTGCTCGGCGGCATGGCGTTCGACGGCCCGGTGACCTCCACCCATGTCAGCTACTCGTTCGGCGCGCAGTTCGCCGAGGTGCATGTCGACCCGCTGCTGCGCACGGTGCGGGTGCCGCGGATGCTGGGTGCGTTCGCCTGCGGCCGCATCGTCAACCCGCGCACCGCCCGCAGCAACCTGGCTGGCGGCATGGTGTGGGGCGCGAGTTTCGCCCTGCTCGAGCAGACCCAGGTCGACCGCCCGCGCGCCCGCTTCGCCAACCAGGACCTCGCCGGCTACCACATCAGCACCAACGCCGACATCGGTGAGGTGGTGGTCGAGCTGGTCGACGAGGAGGACACGGTGGTAAACCCGCTCGGCGCCAAGGCGGTTGGCGAGGTGGGAATCGTCGGCATGAACGCCGCGATCGCCAACGCCGTCTACCACGCGACCGGCATCCGCGTCCGCAAGACTCCCATCCAGATCGAGGACCTGCTTTAGAGCATGATTGCTTCTGATAGGCGAAGCAATCATGCTCTAACTCTTTGTTTGAGAGGCTGATTCACGCATCAGGTTGTTTCAACCTGATGCGATCAGGCTCTAGGCCAGTCCCAAGCAACTCTCCCGCCCAACGCGCCCCGTCTCCCGCAGGGTCGGGGTGAGGGTGTTTGCCGCCTCACCCCGCCTGCAGGATCTGCGCGATCACCGCGATCTCGTCGAACATCCGCCACTCACGGATGATCTTGCCGCGCCGGAACTCGAAATGCGACGACCCCAGGATGGCCACCGGCGCGCCATTCACCGGCCCGTAGGCCGGCACGCCGCAATAACTGCCGCGTAGCAGCCAAATCGCCGCCACCCGCAACCCGAGATCGGGCGACGCATGCGTGGCAAAATCGCGGATTTCCACCTGCCCGTCCGGAAACGCCGCCAGCAGGTCGATCAACTCGTTCTGATACGGCGCAATGCCCATGGCACGCCGCATTCGTACCGACTGGATCACGATCGTCTCGGCGAAGAACCGCGACACCTCGTCCATGTAGCGGCCGTTCCAAACCCGCTCGAACATCTCAGCCACAAAGCGGCATTCCGCGTCATGCCGCCGCGGCCGCTCACCCGACAAGCCCGCGCGCACCGGGTCGGCGAACTGCCCGGCGAACGCGCCGCTCGCTTGCGTGTCGATCGCCTGGCCCAGCACGGGAGACGATTTCGCCAACTGGCCCGCAATCGCGAACGGGTCCAGCCCAAGGTCCTGCAGAACGGCAAACTCGTCCCGCATCACCCATTCCTCGACCACCTTGCCGCCGCGCACCAGGCAATGCGCCGTGCCACGATTGACCCATTGCTTGCCGGTCGGCGGCCCGTAGGTCCAATAGCCATTGTGCACGGCGTTGTTCAGCACGCGATGGCTGCTGATGAAACCGTCCGGTCCGCGCTGCTCCCACACCACGTCGTCATGGCCGCCGCCGCGGTTGTGGAAGGCCGACATGCGTTGGATCGAGTTGCGCATGACGTGGTCGAACCCGTAGGTCTCGCCATACGCGGTGTGCACCTTCACGTCCGGGGCATAGTGGTCGCGCAGATGGCCAAGGCCGCGTGCGATCCAAATCTTGTCCGTCCAACTGGTGATGTAGTCGCGTGGATCGGCGTAGGGTGCGTAGGTCGCGGGGTCGATCCCGTCGAGCTGCTCGTTCGCCATCGCGCATACTCCCAAGTTGCGCCATAACCGTACACGTCGTCGCCAGAAGGAAAAGGGCGCAATGGGGGCAACCGCCGACGTGGTGGTGGTGGGCTTGGGAGCGGTCGGCAGCGCCGCGCTGCACAGGTTGAGCCTGGCAGGCCTGCGCGCCATCGGCATCGACCGCTTCCATCCGCCGCACGACCAGGGCTCCAGCCATGGCGAAAGCCGCATCACCCGGCTCGCCGTCGGCGAAGGCAGCGCCTACGCCCCGCTGGTCCGCCGCTCCCACGGGATTTGGCGCGAACTGGAAGCTGCCAGCGGCGAGAGCTTGTTCCTGCAGACCGGCGGCCTGGTGATGGGCCCGCGGGACGGCACGCCGCTCCACCACGGCAAGGACGATTTCGTCCGCCGCACCATCGCCGCCGCCGCCGAGCATGGCATCGCACACGAGGTGCTGGACGCAGCCGCCATCACCGAGCGCTTCCCCCAATTCTGCCTGCGCGGCAACGAATTGGCCTGCTTCGAGCCCAGCGCCGGCCTGGTATTCCCCGAGCGCTGCATCGCCGTCCAACTCCGCTTGGCGGCCGAGCATGGCGCCGTGATGCATGGCGGCGAAACGGTCACCGCGATCACCGCCCTGCCCGGCGGCGGCGTGGCGGTGACCACGGACCAGCGCACCGTCCATGCCGCCTCTGCCATCCTTGCGGCCGGCCCCTGGCTGCCGGGCCTTGCCGGCGGCCGCGTGCAACAGCTCGCCTCCGTGTATCGGCAGACGCTGCACTGGTTCCCCGTCGAGAACGCGGCGGACTACGCGCCGGGCCGGTTCCCCGTGTTCATCTGGATGCACGGCCAAAGCGAGACGGACTATTTCTACGGCTTCCCCGCGCTGCCGGGCACGTCTGCCATCAAGGTGGCGACCGAGCAGTATGCCGCCCCGGTCAGCCCCGATGCCGTCGAGCGGACCGTCTCGCCCGCCCAATCCGCCGCGATGTTCGCGCAGCACGTGGCGGGGCGGTTGCGCGGGGTCATGGGCGAGCGCCAGCGTGCCGCGGCCTGCCTCTACACCGTCACGCCGGACCGGGGTTTTCTCGTGGACACCCTGCCTGACAATCCGAATGTGCTGTTCGCGTCGGCCTGCTCCGGCCACGGCTTCAAGCACTCCGCCGCCCTCGGCGAACAGCTCGCGGCCTGCGTCGCGGGGTCGGCAATGACCGGCGCGTTTGGCCTCGCCCGCTACGGGAACCCGTGATGGATAGCACCGCCCAAAGCATCAGCACGCTGAGCGCTGGCGACTTCCTTGCGACCGATCAGTCCGCATTCGGCGCGGCGTGGCGCTACGAGATGATCGATGGCCGTATCATCGGCCATGCCGCGCCAAGCCCGGAGCATGCGGCGATCATCTCCGGACTCACGACCGCCCTGGGCACGCGTCTGAAGGCCAATCGCGACGGGTGCCGTCCGGAAACCGGCAGCGGGGCAGCGCCGCGGCAGCAGCAACGGGCGACGGCGCGCATCCCGGACGTGACGATCCGGTGTGGCGAGCATCCCCGGGTGGTCTTCGAGGTGGTCTCGCCTTCCGAGCTGAAGGATTGGCGCGCCCGCGACCGGAAGCGCGCGGACTTGCAAGACGTCGAGGGCGTTGCCGAAATCGTCGAGATCTACCAGGACGAGATGGCTGTCCATGTCTACCGCAAAGCGGCCGAAGGTTTATGGTCGTTCGAGGCGCTCGGTGGTTCACCGGCACGTTTGACGCTGAAGAGCGTTGACGTATCCGTCGAGCTAGCGGAAATCTACGAGTTTGCCAGGCCGCAATCCGGTTGAACGGTGCCCTAGAACTGCGCTGGCTGGGGGACGTGGATTCGAACCACGATAAGCAGAGTCAGAGTCTGCTGTCCTACCGTTAGACGATCCCCCAAACGGCGGCCGGCTGATACCATCCCCGCGCGGCCACGGCAATGCAAGCGCCGCCAGAACCTTCCTCACCAACCAGCAGGCCGACCGCTCTGAGCAAGAAACCGCCCGCCCCCCCTAGCAGTGCCCCCCGCAGCCTCGACGTGTCCCTGCGCACCGCCCGCGGCCGCACCACGGCGCAGCAAGCCTGGCTGCGCCGCCAGCTCAACGACCCCTACGTCGTGGCCGCCCGCGCCGGCGGTTGGCGGTCCCGCGCCGCGTTCAAGCTCATGGAGCTCGACGACCGCTTCCAGCTCCTCACCAAGGGCGCCCGCGTGCTCGACCTCGGCGCAGCGCCGGGGGGCTGGAGCCAGGTCGCGGCCAAGCGCGGCGCCGGCGCGATCGTGGGCATTGATCTGCTGGCCATCGAGCCGCTGCAGGGCGCCCACTTCATCCTGGGCGACTTCAACGACCCGGCGATGCCGGCCCTGCTCGCCGAAGCCATGGGCGGCCCGCCCACCCTCGTGCTGTCGGACATGGCGCCCAACACCACCGGGCACACCGCCACCGACCACATCCGCATCGTCGCACTCGCCGAGCTGGCCGCGCACTTTGCCATCGGGGTGCTGGCGCCAGGGGGCAGCTTCGTCGCCAAGGTGCTGCAGGGCGGCTCGGAGAAGACCCTGCTGGACCAGCTCAAGCAGAGCTTCGCCAGCGTCCGCCATGCCAAGCCGCCCGCCAGCCGCAAGGACTCCAGCGAACTCTATGTCGTGGCCAAGGGTTTCCGGGCCACTACCGGCGGCGTCACACGCACATAGCTTGCACAGAGCCGAACGCCGGCTTATGTCGGGTCGCCAAGGCGCGGGGCGCCTCTGCCCCCGGAGATCGTGGCTCATGGCACCGGACACCACTCAGCTCTCCCCCCGCCGAACGCGGGTGGGCGAGACCATCGTCGAGGCATTGACCTTCGACGACGTCCTCCTGGTGCCGGACTACTCCCAGGTCCTCCCCGCCGCCGTCGACACAAGCACCCGTCTCACCCGCTCCATCAGCCTGAATATCCCGCTGATCGCCTCCGCGATGGACACCGTCACCGAGAGCGCGATGGCGATCGCCATGGCCCAGCTCGGCGGCATTGGGGTCATCCACAAGAACCTCGACCTGGCCGAGCAGGCCGCCCAGGTGCGCCGGGTCAAGAAGTTCGAGTCGGGCATGGTGGTCAACCCGCTCACCATCCACCCGGACCAGACCCTGGCCGAGGCGCGTGCCCTGATGGCGGGCTACCGCATCAGTGGCGTGCCCGTGGTGGAGCGCGGCACGGGGCGGCTGGTCGGCATCCTCACCAACCGCGACGTGCGCTTCGCCACCGACCCGGCGGTCAAGGTGTACGAGCTGATGACCCGGGAAAACCTGGTCACGGTGCAGAACAGCGTGCCCGCCGAGGAGGCCAAGCGCCTGCTGCACAAGCACCGGCTCGAGAAGCTGCTGGTGGTGGACGAGGAGTTCCGCTGCGTCGGCCTCATCACCGTGAAGGACATGGAGAAGGCGCAGGCCCACCCGACCGCCAACAAGGACGAGTTCGGCCGCCTGCGGGTGGCCGCCGCCATCGGCGTGGGGGAGGACGGCGCCGCCCGCGCCCGCGCCCTGATCGACGCCGAGGTGGACGTGCTGGTGGTGGACACCGCGCACGGCCACTCGGCCGGGGTGCTGGCCGCGGTCGAGAAGACCAAGATGATGTCCAACGCCGTGCAGGTGGTGGTGGGCAACGTCGCCACACCGGAGGGCGCGCTGGCGCTGATCCGCGCCGGGGCGGACTCCGTCAAGATCGGCATCGGGCCCGGCAGCATTTGCACCACCCGCGTGGTGGCCGGCGTCGGCGTGCCGCAGTTCACCGCGGTGCTGGAGACGGCCGCCGCCTGCCGCGAGCACGGCGTCCCCGCGATCGCCGACGGCGGCGTGCGCACCAGTGGGGACCTGGTGAAGGCGATCGGCGCCGGGGCGGATGCGGTGATGGTCGGCAGCCTGCTGGCCGGCACCGACGAGGCGCCTGGCGAGGTGTTCCTGTATCAGGGCCGCAGCTACAAATCCTATCGCGGCATGGGCAGCATCGGCGCCATGGCCCGCGGCTCGGCCGACCGCTACTTCCAGCAGGAAATCAAGGACTCGCTGAAGCTGGTGCCGGAGGGCATCGAAGGCCGGGTCGGCTACAAGGGGCCGGTTTCGGCCGTGGTGCACCAGTTGGTGGGCGGCCTGCGCGCTGGCATGGGCTACACCGGCAGCGCCACCATCGGCGACCTGCAGGCCAACGCCCGCTTCCGCCGCATCACCGGCGCCGGGCTGCGCGAGAGCCACGTGCACGACGTGGCCATCACCCGCGAGGCGCCGAACTATCGCCAAGAAGGGTAACGGCGCGCGCCCGGCGGCGGCATGACCCCGGCCGCTCGCCTGGCGGCCACGATCGAACTGCTGGCCGAGATCGACGCCGCCCCGCGCCGCCCCGCCGATGCCAGCGCCAACGAGTTCTTCCGCAGCCGCCGCTTCATCGGCTCCGGTGATCGCCGCGGCGTGTCCGACCGGGTGTGGCGCGTGCTGCGAACCCGGCGCCGCCTGGCCTGGTGGCTGGACCGGGCCGGCACCGCGCCCACCCCGCGCATGCTGGTCGCCGCCTCCCTGCTGCTCGAGGGCTGGACGCTCGCCGGGGTGCAGCAATCCTACTCCGGCGGGCAATACGGCCCGGCGCCGATGCTGCCGCAGGAAGCCGCCGCCGCCGCACAGATCGAGGGCCACACGCTCGAGCACCCCGCCATGCCCGACCCGGTGCGCTACGAGGTGCCGGACTGGCTGCTGCCGCATCTGGCCGCCCGCTTTGGCGACACGCTCGCGCCCGAGCTGGCCGCCATGGAGGAGCCCGCCCCGCTCGACCTGCGGGTGAACCTGCTGCGCAGCAACCGGCCCGGCGCCATCGCCGCGCTGGCCGCCGAGGGCATCATCGCCGAGCCCACGCCGCTGTCGCCCTGGGGGTTGCGCGTGGCCGGCCGCCGCCCCGTCACCTCCGGCGCCGCGTTCCAGAGCGGATTGGTCGAAATTCAGGACGAGGGCAGCCAATTGGTCGCCGCCCTGGTCGACGCGCAACCGGGCATGCGCGTCGCCGATTGGTGCGCCGGGGCCGGCGGCAAGACGCTGGCTCTCGCCATGACGATGGAGAACCGCGGCCAGCTGCTCGCCTGCGACGTGCACGACCGCCGGTTGGAAGGCGCCGTCCGCCGTCTGCGCCGCGCCGGGGTGCACAATGTGGAGCGCCACCTCATCGTGGCCGGCGACAAATGGGCCAAGCGCCGGGCCGCCACCTTCGACCGCGTGCTGGTGGACGCCCCCTGCACCGGTAGCGGCACCTGGCGCCGCAACCCGGACGCGCGCGCACGGTTGCAGCCGAACGACCTGAACGAGCTGCTTCCCAAACAGGCCGCGATCTTGGACGATGCGGCGCGTCTGGTGCGGCCCGGCGGCCGTATGGTGTTCGCGACGTGCTCGTTGCTGTTGGAGGAGAACGAGGCGCAGGTGGATGCTTTCCTCACCCGTCACCCGGAGTTCGCCACGGTCGATCTGTCGCGCGCCTGGCCGGCTGGCTCGACGCCCCCCACGGCCGGCCCGACCCTGTCGCTCACGCCCCGCCGCCATGGCACGGACGGGTTCTTTGCCGCCGTGGTGGAGCGCAAGCCGTGATCGCGGTGCGGCGCGCCCGGCCGGCGGATGCTCCGCTGATCGGCGCGGTGCATGTGGCGGCCTGGCGCAGCGCCTACCCTGGCCTGCTGCCCGAGACCTACCTGGCTGCATTGTCCGTCTCCCGCCAGGCGGCCTATTACGACCGCCAGATCCGCGGGGGCGGCGGCGTCTACGTGGCGCTTGCCTCGGGGCAGGACGTGCCCTCGGGCAGCGGGCCGCGCGTGGTGGGCTACACCACCGTGGGGCGAGCGCGCACCAACCTGCCCGGCGGCACCCAGGGCGACGGCGAGATCGAGACGTTGTATGTGCTGGACGACTGGCGCGACCGCGGCGTGGGGCGCCGCCTGATCCGCACCGGCGCGGCGCACTTGGCGGCCAGCGGCAGCCGCTCGGCGTTCCTGTGGGTGTTGCGGGAGAACCCGAGCCGCTGGTTCTACCAGCATATCGGCGGGCGGCCGGTGGCGGAGGCGCAAATCCGCGTGGCGGGGATCAGCGTGATGCAGGTGGCCTACACTTGGAACCCGATCGAACGGCTGATTGCCGCCTCGCCGGCGAGCTAGGCTGATAAGCCGCCGCACCCCACCAGCTAGCCCTGCTCGGAACTCAAATGAGAGTGCGACGTATGGGGTCGATAGCTCTGAAATGATTGGCTCATCACTATGAAGGCGTTCTGCGCAGTCGCCGTTGCCACGGTTCTCACCCTGGGAGTTGTCGGGGTGAGCCGTCCCGCTATGGCTCAGGCAACCCCGGCAGCGCCGGACGCGATGGCTCAGGGGCGCGCCTACTTCATGCAGCACTCGTTCGATTTCCCGACGGTGTTCCGCGCGCATCATCCTGGGCCGGCCTGGATTCTGCAGCACGCATCCGACTTCAATCTGACGCCGGCGCAAACGACGAAGCTGGAGCAGCTCCGCGGGGAGATGCGGAGCCACGTGGCAGACGATAGCGGCAAACTCAAGGAGGCTTATGCGAAGTATGATTCCGATTCGCATGAGGCGGCCCCCGAGGAGAAGACACTGCTCCAGGACGTGCGCTCCGTTGGCAGTGCGCAAACCCAACTTGCGGGGACGATGATCCCGTATCACCTTCAAAGCTACGCGTTACTCGATCCGGCCCAAAAGCAGACCTACGATCGGCTCGTTGCAGCTGGTCCTTGACATAAACCTCCCAAGTCCTCGTTCCGCGGGTCCGAACGCGCCCGCAGCCAGCCCGGCGCGGTGAAGCGAGCCAGGGCCACCGGGCCAATGTCGCGTGCGTGGCCCTGAATCGCCACGGCTTTGGCTCGCGATGACGAGGGAGGTGCGGAGCGATCAGGGGTCTTGCGGGGGGCGGGCGGGGGCTGGGCCTCACCGCCGACCCTCACCCAACCCTCTCCCAGAGGGAGAGGGCTTTTTAGGGGGGTTAGGGGTCGTGCTTGCCTTGGAGGAAGGGGTTGTCTCGGCCGAGGCGGGTGTTGTTTTCGCCCAAGGACTCGGGCGGGGCGGCGGCGAACTCGGCGAGGAGGTCGATCTCGGGGGGGATGCGGCGCTTGTAGTCGGAGGCGCGCAGGCCGAGGTCGCGGCACAGGTCGAGGACGATGGCCTCGACGGAGCAGGTGGCGAGTTCGAATTCCATGTCGGGGGCGTCGAGGCGCTCGAGCAGCTCGCGTTCGAGGTTCTCGACGCGCTCGGGGGTGCCGGCGCGCTCGTGGATGACGTCTTCGACGTCGCGGATGATGCGCTTGCGGGCGGCGGTGCGGGCCGCCGGGTCGAGTTTTTTGGGCTCGGGTATGGGGGCGGCGAGCTTGTCGGATAGCAGGATGCTCTGGCGCATCGAACGGGTGAGCTTGTCGTAGATGACGGCGGCTTCGGCGTCGGGGAGGTCGGGGGCGTCGGGCTTGGTGGGGTCGAGGCGTTCTAGGCGGGCGGCGCCGATGTCCAGGGCGCGGTCGAGCAGGCGGAGCTGGCGGGCGCGTTGAGTGGCGTGCGCGGTTGGCTCGGGGGTGGAGGGCGGCGAGGACATGAACGGATAGGGAACATACGGGGTGGGGGAGTTTCAAGGGGTTTGGAAGGTTTGGCTCCGTTGGCGGCGTTTGGGTGTTGGGCGGCCGCCACCCTCACCCCGACCCTCTCCCGCCAGCGGGAGAGGGAGACGTTCGAGTTTGAAGGGTTTGGCTCCTTTGGCGGCGTTTGGGTGATGGGCGGCCGCCACCCTCACCCCGACCCTCTCCCGCCAGCGGGAGAGGGAGAACGTTCGAGTTTGGGGGGGTGGCTGCTTTGGCGGCGTTTGGGTGATGGGCGGCCGCCACCCTCACCCCGACCCTCTCCCGCCAGCGGGAGAGGGAGAACGTTCGAGTTTGGGGGGGTGGTTGCTTTGGCGGCGTTTGGGTGATGGGCGGCCGCTACCCTCACCCCGACCCTCTCCCGCCAGCGGGAGAGGGGGACGTTCACGGCCTGGCTGCGCCCGCGGTGTTCAAATGGAGCGAGTACACCGACGTGCTCGCCGTCATGAACAGGCGGTGGCGCTTTTTGCCGCCGAAGCACACATTCGCGCAGCCCTCGGGCAGATGCACGCGGCCGATCAGGTCGCCCTCCGGGGTGTAGCAGCGCACGCCGTCCTGCGCCGGGTCACCCCAGCCGACGCTGCACCAGACATTGCCCTGGATGTCGGTGCGTAACCCGTCGCTCATGCCCGGGGCGAAATCCTCGGCAAATACCCGACCCCGAAGCAAGCGCCCGCCCTCGACGTCGAACACCCGGATGTGCGAGGGGCCGCCATGGGTGATCCCAGTGTCCACCACATAGAGGCGGCTCTCGTCGGGCGAGAACGCCAGTCCGTTGGGCCGGGTGAAGTCGCTTGCCGCCACCGTGGCTTGCCCACTCGCCGGGTCGAGGCGGTAGACATGGCAGGGCAGCTCGGCTTGCGCGGCATGCCCCTCATACGGCCCATCGATGCCGTAGCCCGGGTCGGTGAACCAAACCGCGCCGTCGGCCGCGACCACCACGTCATTGGGCGCGTTCAATGGGCGGCCTTGATATTGGTCCATCAGCACCGTGATGCGGCCGTCATGCTCGGTCCGCGTGACCCGGCGCGTATCGTGCTCGCAGGTCACCAAGCGGCCCTGGCGGTCCCGCGTGTTGCCGTTGGCGTGGTGGCTCGGGGTGCGGAACACGCTGACATGGCCGTCCTCTTCCAGCCAGCGCATGATGCGGTTGTTCGGGATGTCGCTCCACAGCAGGTAGCCGCCATCGGCGAAATACACCGGCCCTTCGGCCCAGCGGAACCCGGTGGCGATCCGCTCCACCGCCGCATTGCCGACCCGCGCTGTGAAGCGTTTGTCCAGCGCGATCACCCGCGGGTCGGGATAGCGCATGCCCGGCAGGTGGCCGAGCGGGAGGCGGGCGCCCTCGGTCGCCAGGGGGTTCATGCCGCCCCAGTTGTGTTCGTGCATTCTGGCTGCTCCCTCCATCGTGGCGGTTCAGCCTAGAAGCGGCGCGGGCCGCGCGACAGGTCAATGGAAGAAGGCTCTTGGAAAATGAGGTGGGGCTCGGGCCCGGGCCCGGGCCCTCACCCCGACCCTCTCCCAGAGGGAGAGGGAGAAGGAGGAGGGAGAGGACTAGGCGAGCATGGTGGCCACCGTGCGTGCGAGGCTGGGGCGCCAGTTGGGCAGGGCGGCGCCGAACACCTCGCGCAGCTTGGTGCAGTCCAGGCACGAGTTTAGCGGGCGGGCCGCCGGGGTGGGCCAGTCGGCGGTCGCGATCGGCTGCACCGTCGGGCGCCGCCGGCCGTGCTTGGCGGCCTCGTCGAAGATCGCCTCGGCGAAGCCGTGCCACGTCACGCTGCCTGACCCGGCGGCGTGGAACACTCCCGCATACTCCGGCCGCCAATCCGCCATCCGCGCCAGCACGGCTAGGATCGCGGCAGCCAAGTCGGCCGCGTTGGTGGGGGAGCCGGTCTGGTCGGCCACCACGCGCAACGTGTCGGTCTTCAGCGCCGCGCCCAGCATGGTGCGGACGAAGTTCTTGCCCGTCGCGTTGTACACCCAGGCCGTGCGGAGCACCGTCGCCCGCCCGCCCGCGGCCAACACCGCGGCCTCGCCCGCGAGCTTGCTGCGGCCATACACGCCCATCGGCCCCGTTGGATCGGTTTCCTGATACGGGGTCGGCTTGCGTCCATCGAACACGTAGTCGGTCGAGAGATGCACCAGCGGCAGGCCCGCTTCGGCACAAAGCCGGGCCAACGCGGCCGGGCCGTCGCGATTGGCGCGGAACGCGGCGGCTTCCTCGGTCTCGGCCAGGTCCACCGCGGTCCAGGCGGCGGCATTCACCACGGCGCTGGGGCGCACCCGGTCGAACGTGGCGGCGAGGCTCTCCGGGCGGTCGAAATCGAACTCCGGCCGGCCGACCCGAGCCACACGCTCGCCGCCCAACGCCGCCAGCTCGGTGGCCACCTGCCCGCCGCCGCCCGTCACCAGGATCACAGCGTGAACCACTCGGCTGCCGCGTCCCACCCCGGCAGCAGCTTGTCCTTGTCGGAGAGCTGCACCTCGGCCGCCGGCACCGGCCAGGGCAACGCGAGCGCCGGGTCGTTCCACAGCACGCCGCGTTCGGAGGCGCGGTCGTAGTATCCGGTGGTCTTGTAGATCACCTCGGTGTCCGGCTCGAGCGTGACGAAGCCGTGCAGGAACCCGGGCGGAACCCAGAGCTGGCGCCAATTGGCGGCCGACAGCTCCGCCGCGACGTGTTGGCCGAACGTGGGCGAGCCGCGCCGCGCGTCCACCGCCACGTCCCAGATGGCGCCGCGGACCACGCGCACCAGCTTGCCCTGCGCGTGCGGCGCCAATTGGCAGTGCAGACCGCGCAGCACGCCGCGCGCCTGCGACATGCTGTGGTTGTCCTGCACGAAGGGCAGCGCCACGCCTGCCTCCGCCATGCCGCGCGCGGTCCAGGTCTCGGAGAAGAACCCGCGCGCGTCGCCGAACCGCGCTGGGGTGAACAGCAGCACGTCCGGGATCGCCAGCTTCTCGACACTCATTCTACAAGCATCGCGTGGTCGCTCATTCTACAAGCATCGCGTGGTCGCTGATTCTACTAGCATCGCGTGGTCGCTCATCCGTGCAGCCCGTCCGCCAGTTCGAGCAGCAGGCGGCCCAACTCGGTCTTGCGCAGCGCGTGCGCCCGTTCGCGCAGGGTGTGCGCATCGATGAAGCCCATGCGGTATGCCACCTCCTCTGGGCAGCCCACCAGCATGCCCTGGCGCTGCTGGATGGTCTGCACGAACGCGGACGCCTGCAGCAGGCTGTCCGGCGTGCCGGCGTCGAGCCAGGCGTAGCCGCGGCTGAGCCGCTCCACCGCCAATGCGCCCGCGTCGAGATACATTCGGTTGAGGTCGGTGATCTCCAACTCGCCACGGGCGGACGGGCGCACCTTGCGGGCCATCTCAGTCACGCGGTGGTCGTAGAAATACAGCCCGATCACCGCCCAATTGGACAGCGGCTCGGTGGGTTTTTCGATGATCTCGGTGGCGCGGCCTGCCTCGTCGAAGCGGACCACGCCGTAGCGCTCCGGGTCGCGCACCTGGTAGGCGAACACGGTGGCGCCCTCCCGCCGCTCGGCGCAGGCCTGCAGGGTGCGGCTGAGATGGTCGCCGAAGATCATGTTGTCGCCCAGCACCAGCGCGCAGGCCTCGCCGGCCAGCCAGTCGGCGCCGATCAGGAAGGCCTGCGCCAGCCCGTCCGGGCTCGGCTGCTCGGCGTAGTCGATGCGGCACCCCAGGTGGCTGCCATCGCCCAGCAGGCGGCGGAAGCCCGGCAGGTCGACCGGGGTGGAGATCACCAGGATGTCGCGGATCCCGGACAGCATCAGCACCGACAGCGGGTAGTACACCATCGGCTTGTCGTAGACCGGCAGCAACTGCTTGGAGTTGGCCAAGGTCATCGGGTGCAGCCGGGTGCCGGAGCCGCCGGCGAGCAGGATTCCCTTCACGCGGCGGTTCCCAGGCGCTGCCCGGCATAGCGCCCGGCGCGGATGCGCTGCCACCAGGCGCGGTTGTCCAGATACCAGCGGATGGTGCGCTCGAGCCCGCGGTCGAAGTCGTGCGCTGCGGTCCATTCCAAGGCGGCTTGGGCGCGCGCCGGGTCGATCTCGTAGCGGAAGTCGTGGCCGGGGCGGTCGGGCACGAAATGGACCAGCCGCTCGCGGGCGCCCGCCGGGTCGGGCTCCAGCCGGTCGAGCGTGGCGCAGATGGCGCGGACCACGGCCAGGTTGCTGCGCGGCTGGCGGGCGCCGATGGCCAGCGTGCTGCCGGGCTCGGCGTGTTCCAGGGCCAGCACGAGGGCTTGGGCATGGTCGTCCACGAACAGCCAGTCGCGCTGATTGGAGCCGTCGCCATAGACCGGCAGTGGCTTGCCCTCGAGCGCGTTGAGCGTGACCAGCGGGATCAGCTTTTCCGGGAATTGCCACGGGCCGTAGTTGTTGGTGGTGTTGGTGACGAAGGTCGGCAGCCCGTAGGTGTGCCACCAGGCGCGCACCAGGTGGTCGGAGGCGGCCTTGCTGGCGGAGTACGGGCTGCGCGGGTCGTACGGGGTGGCCTCGGTGAAGGGCGGGTCGTCGGGGCCGAGGGCGCCGAACACTTCGTCGGTGGAGACGTGGTGGAAGCGGAACGCGGCCCGGCGCGGCCCGGTGAGCCCCGACCAGTACGCCCGCGCTGCCTCCAGCAGCACGAAGGTGCCGACCACGTTGGTCTGCACGAATGGCCCTGGCCCGTCGATGGAGCGGTCCACATGGGTTTCGGCGGCCAGATGCATCACTGCGTCGGGCTGGTGGGTGGTGAACAGCTCCTGCATGGCGGCGGCGTCGGTGATGTCGGCCTTGACCAGGGTGTGGCGCGGGTTCTGGGCTGCGGCTTCCAACGCATCCTCGGAGGCTGCGTAGGACATCTTGTCGACATTCACGATCGTCGCATCACGGTCCTGGATAAGGTACCGGACTACTGCCGAGCCGATGAAGCCGCAGCCGCCGCTCAGCAAAACGCGCATCGAAATCACCACATGGTTGCATGATGCAACGGAATTTATCGATATGATTGTGCCATCTTGATCGCGGTGCAGCAACAGTGTATTTCGCGGCGGGTTGATGACGGACGTACACAAGCGGACGTGCAAAGGTTGTCAAGCAACCCGTGCATCGAGTGGTTAAGCCCGGACCGATATGGTGTATAGCATCCAGCAAGGGGGGTTGAGTAGAACCTCGCAGCTTCAATCCGAAGTCTGGAGTCTGGCGGTCGGTCTGGAGTTTGGGTGACACCTGATTACACAAGAGGGGCAAACGGTTTGGCTGACCCTGAAGCGGACCTCAATAGCGACACCATAGCGCGAAGCTTTTCGGGCATTTCCGTCGCCATGGCCACCTACAATGGCGAGCGTTTTCTGCGTGAACAGCTCGACAGCCTGGCACGGCAGACTTTGTTGCCGCTCGAGTTGGTGGTCGGGGATGACGCATCCCAAGACGGAACGGTTGCCATCATCGAGGATTTCGCCAAGCACGCGCCGTTTCCCGTGCGATTGCAGCGCAATGCCAAGCGGCTCGGCTTCCGCGGCAACTTCTTCGCAGCGGCGGAGCGATGCCAAGGCGACTTGATTGCATTCTGCGATCAGGACGACATGTGGCACGAGGCCAAACTCGAGAAATGCGCCGTTCCGTTCCAAAATCCAGATGTGACCATGGTCTGCCATGATGCCGAGATCGTGGACCAAGATGGGCGCCGCCTTGGTCGACGGCTGGTCGGGCGCTCCAATGGAAACTGGACGTCGTTTCGAAAGCCACTCCACCTCGAATACGGCATGAGCATGGTGTTCCGCCGCAGCCTCAATGACCACAATGATCTATGGCCGCGAACGGCTCACCTCACGGAAGCTCGCACAGTCGAGCGCGAGACCCACGACCAGTGGTATTACTTCTTGGCCGCAGTCTTGGGCGACGTGGTCAATATCGACGAATGCTTGGTCGATTACCGCCAGCACGACTCCAACGTGATTGGGGCGTTCACCCGCAAAATCGATCAGACGCCGCAGTCCCGGGCACAATACTTCCAAGTCCGGGTCGATCGTCTGCGGCATATCATCGAGATGTGGCCCGATCTGCGGGAGCGGGCGTCGCCCCGCTATCGCGAGCGCATGGACCAGCATTTGCCGGCTTACCAGACTGCGTTGCGGCTCTATGAGGGGCGCACGGCGATCTACGGCAGTCCCTGGCTGCCGAGCCGGATTCGCGGCATGATCATGATGGCCAAGGCGGCGGGATATGGTCATGACGAGTTTGGCGTGCGCGGCCTGGCGCCCGACATCATGTTCGGCCTGTTCCGGCTTACTCCTGGGCCACGCACCGCCAAACTCACGCAAAGCTTGGCCGGCTGGCGCGCAAGCCGGCGACAGACCAACCGGTTGGCGCCAGACGCCCTGAGCTGAGGGCGTCCTGCTCAGCGTCGCCGGTGCCGCGTTTGGGCGATGCGGGTGGCGGCGGAGACGGAGTGAGCTGCGCTGCCTCACCCCGGCCCTCTCCCAGGGGGAGAGGGGGAAGTTACATCGCGCCCGCATCGCTGGGAGCGATGCGGGCGACGGCAGGGTGGGTCAGCGCCCGCCGGCGAGCTTGTAGTGCTGCTGGATGGTCGGCAGCGTGGCCGTGGCGAACTGCTTCAGGTCGGGGTCCATGCCATTGGCGATCTCGTCCTGATACAGCTTGATCGCCGCACGGTGCGAGACGACGTTGTCGCGCAGGTAGTCACGATCGAACGCCGTCGGACGGGCCTTCTGCAGCGCATCCAGCATCTTCTGCTGGTCCGGCGCCAAGGTCGCAACCGGCGTGAAATCGTGCCCCTGCGCGATCTGCGTCAGTTGCTGCGTGGTCTGGGTATGCGCCGACACCATCATGTTGGCATACTGCTTCACGCGCGCGCTGCGGCCCTTGGTGAGCGCAAGCTGGCCAGCCTGGATCTCGAACGCATCGCTCGCCGCAGCCGAGGTGATGAACGCCTGGTCGGACGCGGCCAGTGGCGGCGGGACGGGAGCGGCCACGGGGGCGGGCGGCGGCGTGCTGCTGGAACAGGCAGCGACTGGCAACAGCGCAGCGAGCACCATCCAACGAAGGGAACGATTCATGCGGGAGCAACTCCTGAGTGTGACATTGGGAGCCGGCTGAACGCGGCAGTCACCCATGCGTTCATCGACCGTGACGAAAGCGTTCCACGGCCGCGACAAGCGAGCGCCGAATCCCCGGCTCCAGGGCGGAATGCCCCGCATCGGGGATCACCGTCAACCGTGCGGCGGGCCAGGCGGCGGCCAGTTCGAACGCGGTCCGGGGCGGACACACCATGTCGTAGCGGCCCTGGACGATCTCTGCCGGCAAATGGCCGATGCGGTGCATGTTGCCGAGCAGGCCCTCGGGTGGCAGGAACAGGTCGTTGGCGAAGTAATGCGCCTCGATCCGCGCCAACCCCAGCGCCGTGCGGTCCTGCGCGAACGAGGCCACCGTGTCTGGCGAGGGCAGCAAGGTGGAGCATGACCCTTCGTACACCGACCAGGCGCGCGCCGCCGACATGTGGATTGCAGGGTCGGGGTGGTTCAGGCGGCGCAGATAGCCGGCCAGCACGTCGCCCCGCTCCTCTTCCGGCAGGAACTGCACGAACTGGGCATGCGCATCGGGGAAGATGGCGCCCAAGCCATTGAGGAACCAGTCGACTTCGACCCGGCGCCCGAGGAACACGCCGCGCAGCACCAGCCCCGCCACGCGATGCGGATGGGTTTGCGCATAGGCCAGCGCCAGGGTCGAGCCCCAGGAGCCGCCGAACAGCAGCCAGCGCTCGAGCCCCAAATGGCGCCGCATGGTTTCGATGTCGCTCACGAGATCAGCGGTGGTGTTGGCGACTAGGCTGCCGAGCGGGCGGGAGCGGCCGGCGCCGCGCTGGTCGAACAAGACGACGCGCCAGAACGCCGGGTCGAAGAAGCGCCGATGCACTGCCCCTGCGCCAGCGCCGGGTCCGCCATGCAAGAACAACACGGGCTGGCCGCGCGGATTGCCGACCTGCTCCCAATACATGACGTGACCGCCGGACACGGGCATGTAGCCGGTTTCGAACGGCCCGATCTCCGGGAATAAGTCTCCGCCGCGTGGCATGTGGTTCATAGTAACGCGGGCGCTGGCCGCGGGAAACCGGGATGAGGGCGAGTTTTGCAGATGCATCGAGTTTGGATCGGCGCGGGCGGGGTGTTGGGCGCCGGCACCATCGTGATGGCCACGGTGAACGCGCACCTGCTGGCCGGCCAGCCGCCGGCGGTGGCCCGGATCATGGAAAGCGGCGTGCAGATCGAGGGCTGGCACGCCCTGGCGCTGCTCGCGACCGGTATCTGGGCGGAGCGCCGGGGCGGGCTGACGCACTGGGCGGCCGCCGCGTTCCTGCTCGGCACGGTGCTGTTCTGCGCCGCCGTCTATAGCCTGGCGCTGGCCGGCGTCTCGCTCGGCCCCGTCGCGCCCACCGGCGGCACCATCCTGATCATCGCCTGGCTGCTGCTGACCGCCGCCGCGATCCGGCGCGCTTGATCCAGGCCGCCTATCTCGCCGCCGAGGGGTTCGAGCGCGAACTGGGCGACGAACTGGCGCTGGGCGGGGCTGCGGTCTGCGCCTGGCACGGCCGGCTGGCGCTCTCGCCCGAGCCGCCGCGCGCCGCCGCCTGGGCGCTGGACACCTGGACCGCCCCGGTGGAGCTGCCGGCGCCGTCGGTGCGGGCGGCGGCCGATGCGCTGCGGGCGATGCAGCGCAATTGGTCCGGCTACGCCGCTGCCCATCACCGCCGCTCCGCCCTGATCACGGCGCAACTGCCGCCGCTGCGCCCGCGCCCGCTCGCCTTTCCCGAGCCAGCCCCCACCGCGCATCTCGGCGGCTGGACCTTGCTCGCGCCCGACCGGCTGCTCGCCAGCCCGAGCAAGACCAGCCCCTTCATGCTGGGCGAGCCGGTGTTCGCGGAGGACCGCAGCGGCCCGCCCTCGCGCGCCTACCTGAAGCTGTGGGAGGCCTGCACCCGGCTCGGCGCTTGGCCGCTGCCCGGGGAGCACTGCATCGACCTGGGTGCGGCGCCCGGGGGCTGGACCTGGGCGATCGCGCGGCTCGGCGCCACCGTGCTCGCGGTCGACCGCGCCCCGCTCGACCCTGCGGTCGCCGCCATGCCCGGCGTCACGGTGCTCGCGGGCAGCGCCTTCGGCCTGGACCCGGCGCCCGCCGACTGGCTGTTCAGCGACGTGGTGGCCTACCCTGCCCCGCTGCTCGCCCTGGTGGAGCGCTGGATCGCCAGCGGCCTCGCCCGCCACGTGGTCTGCACCATCAAGCTGCAAGGAGAAACCGACCATGCCGCCTTGGCACCCTTTGCCGCCATCCCGCGCGGGCGGCTGCTGCACCTGCACCACAACAAGCACGAACTCACCTTTGTTTGGCCGGCGCCATGAGCCTATCTAGCCGTGTCCGCACGGAGGCCCGCCCATGAAGATCGCCGTCATTCCCGTGACTCCCATCGAGCAGAACTGCACCCTGCTATGGGACGAGACCACGATGCATGGCGCGGTGATCGACCCGGGCGGGGACGCCGAGCATATCGCCGAGCAGGTGCGCAGCCTGGGCGTGACCGTGGACCGCATCGTGCTCACCCACGGCCATTTCGACCACGCGGCCGGCGCCGCCACGCTGAAGGCGCTGCTGGGCGGCATCCCGATCGAGGGGCCGGACCTGCGGGACAAGTTCCTGCTCGACAGCCTGGTCGAGACCAGCGCGCGCTTTGGCATCGAAGGGGCGCAGAACGTGACGCCGGACCGCTGGCTGCAGGAGGGCGACAGCGTCGAGTTGGCGGGCGCGCACTTCGACGTGCTGCACTGCCCGGGCCACACGCCGGGCCACGTCGTGTTCGTGAACCAGGCCGCCCGCTTCGCCGTCGTGGGGGACGTGCTGTTCCGCGGCTCGGTCGGGCGCACGGATTTCGCCTATTGCAGCACGGACGACCTGCTCGCGAGCATCCACAGCAAGCTGCTGCCGCTCGGCGACGACATCAGCTTCCTGTGCGGCCATGGCCCCGGCTCCTCGTTCGGGGTGGAGCGGGCCAGCAACCCGTTCCTGCGCCACGGCTGAACCAAGGCCTTGGACCGCATCGACAGCAAGCTGCTCGCCCTGCTGCAAGAGGACTGCACGCTCTCCATCGCGCAATTGGCGGCGCAGGTCGGGCTGTCCCCCACGCCGTGCTGGAAGCGCATCCAGCGGCTGGAGTCGGAGGGGCTGATCATGCGCCGGGTCGCTTTGGTGGATCCGGAGCGGGTGGGGTTGGGGCTGACGGTGTTCGTCGCGATCGAGGCGGGCGACCACTCGCCCGCGTGGCTCGAGCGCTTCGCCACGGCGGTGCAGGCGATGCCGGAGGTGATGGAGGCGCATCGCATGGCCGGCGACGTGGATTACATGCTGCGGGTGGCGACGACCGACCTTGCGGCCTACGACGCCTTCTACAAGCGCCTGATCGCGGCGGTCTCGCCCAAGAACGTCAGCAGCCACATGAGCATGGAGCGGGTGAAGTCGACCACTGCGTTGCCGCTGCCGGAGGCGAAGGCGCGGCCGCGGCCGTAGCTCGTTCGAAGAGTGGGCTAGGTCGAAGAGTGGCTGCCGTCGTGATCCTTGCCCGGTGTCGCTTCGGTCTCGTGGCGGTCGTGCGACGGCAGCCCGGTCGGCTTGTCGTCGGGCGATTGCTGGATCACGCCGTGCTCGCCGCCATGCCGCTCGGACGGGTGCGGCAAGTCGGCGGCGTCGGGGTGTTTCGGTTGCTCTGGCATGCAGGCGGCAACGGCGCGGCAGAGTTGGAGTTCCACCCCCGTTGCACACCCGCCGTGACCGTTGCGCGTCCGTGCAACCTCGGAGCCACTCGCGCACTTAGGCAGGCGGCACCTCCCGCCGGCCCAGCCCAGGACATCAGAATGAGCCACTCCAACAGCCTTCGTATCGAGGAAGGTCGTCCCAACCCGCTGGGCGCGACCTGGACCGGCCTCGGTGTCAACTTCGCTCTGTTCTCGGCCAACGCCACCAAGGTCGAGCTGTGCATCTTCGACGACGCCGGCGAAAAGGAAGTGGGCCGCATCGCCCTGCCTGAATACACCAACGAGATCTTCCACGGCTTCCTGCCCGACGCGCGCCCCGGCACCATCTACGGCTACCGCGTGCACGGCCCGTACGAGCCCGAGGCCGGCCATCGCTTCAACCCCAACAAGCTGGTGCTCGACCCCTACGCCAAGGGCGTGATCGGCCAGATCACCTGGGCGCCCGAGCTGTTCGGCTACGTCATGGGCGAGGAAGACACCACCTTCGACGAGCGGGACAGCGCCGACTTCATGCCCAAGGCCCGCGTCATCGACCCGGCGTTCACCTGGGGCGAGGACCGTGCCCCGCGCGTCCCCTGGGACCAGACGGTGCTGTACGAAACCCACGTAAAGGGCTTCACCAAGCTGCATCCCGCCGTGCCGGAGCCGCTGCGCGGCACCTTCCGCGGCCTGGCGACCCGCGAGGTGGTGCGATACATCAAGTCCCTCGGCGTCACGAGCGTCGAACTGCTGCCGATCCACATGTTCGCCGACGACAGCTACTTGGTCGACAAGGGCCTGGTGAACTACTGGGGCTACTCGACCTTGGGCTTCTTCGCGCCCAGCCGCCGGTATGCCAGCGTGCCGGATTTCGCCTTCTCCGAGTTCAAGGAGATGGTCTCGCGCTTCCACGAAGCCGGGCTCGAGGTGATCCTCGACGTGGTCTACAACCACACCTGCGAAGGCAACGAAAAAGGCCCGACGCTGTCGTTCAAGGGCATCGACAACGCCAGCTACTACCGCCTGCTGGCGGACCAGCCGCGCTACTACATCAACGACACCGGCACCGGGAACACGGTCAACCTGTCCAACGCGCGCGTCATCCAGATGGTGATGGACAGCCTGCGCTACTGGGTGAGCGAGATGCATGTCGACGGCTTCCGCTTCGACCTCGGCACCATCCTGGCCCGCGAGAGCTACGGTTTTGACCAGGAGAGCGGCTTCCTGCGCGCCGTGAGCCAGGACCCGGTGCTCAGCCAGGTGAAGATGATCACCGAGCCGTGGGATTGCGGCCCCGGCGGCTACCAGGTCGGCGGCTTCCCGCCTGGCTGGGCCGAGTGGAACGACCGCTACCGCGACACCACCCGCGCATTCTGGAAGGGCGACAGCGGCAAGCTCTCCGGCATGGCCACGCGCTTCACCGGCAGCGCGGACTTCTTCAACCATCGCGGCCGCCCGGCCTGGTCCTCGATCAACTTCCTCACCGCCCATGACGGGTTCACCCTGAACGACTGGGCCTCGTACAACGAGAAGCACAACGACGCGAACGGCGAGGACAACAAGGACGGCAACAGCAACAACGAAAGCTGGAACTGCGGCGCTGAGGGCGCGACCGACGACCCGGAGATCAACGGCCTGCGCGAGCGCCAGATCAAGAACATGCTGGCGACGCTGCTGCTGTCGCGCGGCACTCCCATGCTGCTGGCCGGCGACGAGTTCGGCCGCACCCAGAACGGCAACAACAATGCCTACTGCCAGGACAACGAGATCAGTTGGCTGGATTGGGAACTGCGCGAGAAGGGCCAGCACATCGTGGCCTTCGTCCAGCGCGTGGCCGCCCTGCGCCGGCAATTGCCCATCCTGCACCGCTCCCGCTTCCTCACCGCCGAGTGGAACGAGGATTTGGGCGTGCGTGACGTCACCTGGCTCACGGCCAATGGCGACGAGATGGATCAGGGCGCGTGGAGCGACGACGGCGCACGCTCGGTCGGCATCCTGCTCGACGGCCGCGCCCAGGTCAGCGGGATCCGCCGCCGCGGGTCGGACGCGACGGTGTTCATCATCCTGAATTCCTACCACGACGCGGTGACCTTCGTGCTGCCGAAGGTGCCCGGCGGCTTGGCCTGGAAGTGCTCGATCGACACCAACCTGACCGAGCAGCCGGAAGACGCGCGGCACGATTTCGGCGAGGGCTACATCGCCACCGGGCGTTCGCTGCTGCTGTTCGAGCTGATCCTGGCCAAGGAATACGTCGAGGCCACGATCGACGGCTCGCAGGCGAAGGAGCCGGCCGAGAAGAACGAGCGGCCAGCGGTTGCTGAACCCGACGACACTCCATTATAGGAGCGGGGGCGCTCGGGATGGGCGTGTAGCAGCGGGAGTCGAGTGTCGGATGGACAGCATGGAGATCAACAAGGTCGCGTCGGCCATCCTGGTCGCCGGCATTGCCTTCATGGTGAGTGGGGTGATCAGCGACCAGTTGGTGCACCCAGCCAAGCTGGCGAAACCGGCGATCGAGATCACCAGTTCGAACGCGCCGCCGCCCAGCGCTGCGGCCCCGGCGGCCGCTCCGCTGCCGCCGATTGCGCCGCTGCTGGCCAAGGCCGACCCGGCGGCGGGAGAGGCGGACGTGAAGAAGCTGTGCTCGATCTGCCACAACTTCGCCGAGGGCGGCCCGGCCATCGTCGGCCCGAACCTGTATGGCATCGTGGGCGCGCCGCACGCGCATATGGTCGGCTACAGCTATTCGAACGCGATCAAGAGCAAGAAAGGCCCTTGGACGTTCGACGAGCTGAACGAGTGGCTGAAGAAGCCGTCGGCCTACGCGCCGGGCACGAAGATGGGGTTCGCCGGGATCAGCGACGACAAGGAGCGGGCGGACGTGATCGACTACCTGCACACCTTGTCGCACACCCCCGAGCCGCTGCCCACGCCGGGCTAAGGCGTGGACCAGAACGCGTCCGCCAGAGCCATGATCGAGTGCTTGGGGCCACCCTCACCCCTGACCCTCTCCCGCCAGCGGGAGAGGGAGTCACGATCGGTTGCGCGCCACAATCCACCTTGACCGCACCGGCGGGCATGCGCATGTTCCCGCCTCCGTTCAGACCGCCTTCAGCAGAGACCCGCCATGGCCAAGAGCAACGTAATCCAAATCCGCCTCGTCTCCACGGCGGACACCGGCTTCTTCTACGTCACCAAGAAGAACGCCCGCTCCGCCACGGGCAAGCTCGAGCTGCGCAAATACGACCCCGTCGCGCGCAAGCACGTTACCTTCAAGGAAGCAAAGATCAAGTAGCCGATCCTGCGCGCCCAACGTAGCCCGTATCGGGCTTGGGCGCACCTCGATCGGCGCGCGTTCCACCCTTCACCCCGACCCTCTCCCGCCAGCGGGAGAGGGAGTCGTTACAGTCGGGCGAGCTTGTGCGTTATATCCGCCGGGCGTTGCGCGATCAGCGCGACGGACTCCACCACCTCCGTCACCAGCCCATCCGCTCCAGCGGCCGAGCGCACCAGCGCGGCCAAGTCCTGCCGCAGCTGGTCCACGCCAGCCGCGCCGAGCCGCTCCCGCGTGCTGCTCGAGATCGACAGCGCCCGGTCCAGCAAGGCATCCCCCGGGACCCGGCGGCGCTCCAGCACCCCCACCCGGCGCAGCGCTGAAAACGGCGACTCCAGCAGCACCGCCTCGTTCAGCACCCAATCCGGGCGGCGCCACGCCTGGCGCTCGCGGGCCTCTGTCGCGGCATCCAGCACGGCGCGATAGTGGGCGCGCCATGCGTTGTCCGGCACCTGGGGGTGGCTGTCGCTGAACAGCACCAGCGCGCCGCCGGGCTCGATCAGGCCGTCCAAACGCCGGGCGGTTTCTGGCCGGTCCATCCAGTGGAACGCCCGCCCGATCGTCACCAGCCGGTATGGCCCCATGCCGACGGCCAAATCCTGCGAGCTGCCCTGCTGGAACGCGATGTCCAGCCCGGCCGCTTCGGTGAGCCGCCGGGCCACGGCCAGCATCTCTGGCTCGGGGTCCATCCCAGCGGCGCTGCCCACATACGGGCGGAGCGCGCGCGCAAGCTGGCAGGGGCCGCAGCCGAGATCGAGCAGGCTGCCGGCGCCATCCAGCCGGCAAAGCTGCGCCACGGTGGCGATCAGCGTGTCCGAATAGGGCGGCCGGCCCTGCAGGTAATGCGCCGCCGCCGAGCGGAAACGGTGGGGCTGGAATGGGATCGGCTCGATCATTTGGCTTCTGCGATGACACGGATCACCGCCGCACCGTAGCGCTGTAGCTTGAATGTGCCCACGCCTTTTACCTGCGCCATCTCGCCGATCGAGGCCGGCGCGGCAGCCGCCAGGTCCCGCAGCACGGAATCCGGGAAGATCACGTAGGCCGGCACCGACTGGCCCCGCGCCTCCGCCGCGCGCCAGGCGCGCAGTGCCTCGAATGGCCCGGCGGCTTGCAGCGGCAATGGCGGGCCAGGCGGCTTGCGCTCGCGCCGCCCCGCCAGCGGGTCCACGACCACCACCTCTTCGCGCAACATCACCTTCGCCTCGCCGCGCAGGATCGGGCGGGCGCGCTCCGGCACCAGGGCCAGGCCGGGCCGCTCGCCCTCGCCGCGCTGCAAGGCGCCGATCGCCACCAACTGGCGGATCACGCCGCGCCAGTAGCCCTCCGACTGGTCCGCCCCGGCGCCCCAGGTCGGCAGCCGGTCGTGCGCGTGCTTCTCCACCATCGGCGTGCGTTGGCCGCGCAGCACGGCGGTGATGTGCAGGGCGCCGAACATCTGCCCGGTGCGGTAGATCGCGGAGAGCACCTTCTGCGCAGCCACCGTGCCGTCGAACAGCTTGGCCGGGTGGGCGCAGGTGTCGCAGTGGCCGCAGGGCTCCGGCAGCATTTCGCCGAACCAGGCCAGCAGGCCGCGGGTGCGGCATTCCGGCGTCTCGGTGAGCCCGATCATCGCCTCGAGCCGGGCGGCGCGCACCTGCTTCTCCGCCTCGGGCGCGTTCGACTGGTCGAGCCAGTGGCGCGCCCGCACGATGTCCTCGCCGCCATACAGCAGCAAGGTGTCGGCGCGCTCGCCGTCGCGGCCGGCGCGGCCGATCTGCTGGTAGTAGCTCTCCGGGCTATCCGGCATGTCCAGGTGGACGACGAAGCGCACGTCCGGCCGGTCGATGCCCATGCCGAACGCGATGGTGGCCACCATGATCACCGCCTCGCCGGAGCGGAAGCGCTGCAGCGCCACCCGCTTCTCGATCGGCGCCAGGCCGGCGTGGAAGGCGATGGCGGTGAGCCCGCTGGCGCGCAGGCTGGCCGTGACCCGCTCGGTCTTGGAGCGGCTGCCGCAATAGACGATGCCCGCCTCGCCCGCATGCGCCTTGAGGAAGGCGTTCAACTGCGCCATCTCGCCCGCCTTGGCGGTGGCGGCGATGTGCAGGTTGGCGCGGTGGAAGCTGGCGGCGAACACGGCGGCATCCGGCATGGCCAGCGCCTGCAGGATGTCCTCGCGCGTGCGCCGGTCGGCGGTGGCGGTGAGGGCGATGCGGGGCACGCCGGGGAAATCCTGCTTCAAGCGGCGCAGGGTGCGGTATTCCGGGCGGAACTCGTGCCCCCAGGCGGAGACGCAATGCGCCTCGTCCACGGCGATGAGGGCGATCTCCTGCTTCCACAGCCGCTCGAGCGTGCCGGGCATCATCAGCCGCTCGGGCGACACATACAGCAGGTCGAGCGTGCCGTCGGAGAGCGCGCGGGAGGTGCGGGAGGCGTCGTCGGGCTCCACCTCGGAATGCAGCGCCCCCGCGGAGACGCCCAACTGGCGCAGCGCTGCCACCTGGTCGTCCATCAGCGCGATCAGCGGCGAGACCACCACCGCCACGCCATGCCGGGCCAGGGCCGGCACCTGGTAGCACACGCTCTTGCCGCCGCCGGTGGGCATCAGCACCAGTGCGTCGCCGCCGGCCATGACATGGGCGATGGCGTCCGCCTGCAGGCCGCGGAAGTCCGGGAAGCCGAACACCCGGCGCAGGATGTCGCGCGGGGTCTCTGGTGCGGTCATCCCATCCGGCATGCTCAGGGCAGGTCGACGTCGATCTCGGCGCGGCGGTCCTTCACGCCGGGTGAGCTGGAGGGCGGCACGCCCCCGGCCTTGGTGACGATCTGGCCGCCGGGCACGCCGTCCTTGATGAGCGCCGCGGTCACCGCGTCGGCGCGCTGTTGCGACAGAGTGGCGTTGCTGATCGGGCCCACCACCACGTCGGCATAGCCGATCACCTCGACGGGCGCGCTCGGGTTGTTCTTCGACAGGGCGGCCGCGTTGGCGACGATGGCGGTGGCGGGGGCGTCGAGCTGGGCGGAGAACGGGGTGAAGAACACGGGGAAGACGTGATCCGGCTCCGGCGAGCCGCAGGCGGAGAGGGCCAGCAGGGAGAAGCCGAACAGAAGGCGGCGCATTGGGTAACTCCGTTTGGTGGCAGAGCTAACTGCCCCGCCCTGCGAAGCCCCGTCAATCACCCCGCGATGGCACTCGGCGTCGCAACCGGTTCGCTCTCCCGCCTGCGCCGCGTGATTGACTATTGACAGGTGGCAAGGCGCGGGGGAACGCATGCGTGCATAACCCTGGACCATCGTCCGGGGGACAGGACCTGGGGCAGCCGGGCCATCATGGAGGCAGACGTCATGGATCCGGACGCGGCGATCATCCGCAAGCTCACCTGGCGGCTCGTGCCGCTGCTCACCTTCGGCTACTTCGTCGCCGTGCTGGACCGCTCGAACGTGGGCGTGGCGGCGCTCACCATGAACCACGACTTGGGCCTGAGCATGACGTCGTTCGGGATCGCGGCCGGCATCTTCTTCGTCCCCTACGTGGTGCTCGAGGTGCCGTCCAACCTCGCATTGGCCCGGTTCGGCGCGCGGTTGTGGATGGCGCGCATCATGATCACTTGGGGGCTGATCTCGGGGGCTCATGCCTTGGTTTGGGACTCGACCAGCCTCTACACCGCCCGCGCCCTGCTCGGCGCGGCCGAGGCCGGGTTCGTGCCCGGCGTCATCTTCTACATCACGTTATGGTTCCCCTCCGCCTATCGCGGCCGGATCATCGCGGCGTTCTTCACCGGGATCCCGATCGCGCTGGTGTTCGGCTCGCCCGTGTCCGGCCTGCTGCTGGGGCTGAACGGGGTGTTCGGCCTGCATGGCTGGCAATGGATCTACCTGCTGGAGGCGGTGCCCGCGCTGGCACTCGGTGTCGCTATCCCGTTCCTGCTGCCCGCCAGCCCGCAGACGGCCAAGTTCCTGACGGCGGACGAGCGCGACCACCTGATCCGCCGGCTCGCGGCCGAGACAGCCGAGCGCGGCGCCGGGCAGGCGGAGTCCGCTGGCATGCGGGGCCTGCTGCGGGCCATGTTCAGCCCGCGCATCCTGCTGTTGTGCCTGGGGTATTACGGGCTGACCAACCTCAACGGCGCGATCAGCACGTTCCTGCCGCAAATCCTGAAGGAGCTGGACGGTGTGACCAACCTGCAAGCCAGCTTCCTGTCGGCCATCCCCTATGCGTTCGGCGCCGTGGGCATGGTGGTGCTGGGCCGCTTTGCCGACCGGCCGGGCCGGCGCGGGCTGGCGAACTACCTGGCCCTGGTGATCTCCGCCGCCGGGCTGCTGGCCGCCGCCGGGACCGACGACCCGGTCACCAAGCTGGCCGCGTTGTGCTTCGCGGCGTTCGGGGTGTTTGCCGCCATGCCGGTGTTCTGGGGCCTGCCGACCGCCCTGCTCTCCGGCACCGCGGCCGCCGGCGGCATCGCGCTGGTGAACGCGCTGGGCAACCTGTCGAGCGTGGTGAACCCCTGGGTGATCGGCATGATCCGCGACAGCACCGGCAGCTTCAACGGCGGATTGCTGTGGCTGGCCGGCATGGCGTGTTTGTCGATCGTCGTCATCAGCGTGATCCTGGCACTTTGGGGCAGCAGCCCGGCGCCCGCCACCGCCCGGCTGCGGGAAGCAAGCTGATGCGCATCACCGCGGTCCGCTGCCGCCGCCTGACCGGGACGATGCCGACGCAGGCCGACATCTGGGAGGACCGGCTGGTTCGCCCGATCGACGTCTACGCCGAGTATCGCGACCGCAACGACTTCGAGGGCGGGGTGCAGCATCCCGGCAGCTTCCACATCACCACCTACTTCGTGGACATCGAGACCGATGACGGCGTGACCGGGCGGGCGGGTCCGGTGCCGCAGGGCGTGGCGTTCATCGTGGCCAACAGCCTGCGCCGCCTCTTGCTCGGGCAGGATCCGGTGGCCGGCGAGAAGCTGTGGGACCAGATGCATCGCTTCATGGTGCATGGCCGGCAGGGCGACGCGATGCTGGCGATCAGCGCCGTCGACTGTGCGCTATGGGACTTGCGCGGCAAGTGGCTCGGCCAGCCGGTGCATCGCCTGCTCGGCGGCCCCACCCGACCCGCCGTCCCGGCCTATGCCTCCATGCTGGGCTTTGCCGTGCGCGACCCGGCGCGGGTGCGGGACCGGGCGCAGCAATACCAGCAGCTCGGCTTCACCGCGCAGAAATGGTTCTTCCGCCACGGCCCGATGAGCGGGCACGAGGGCTTGGCCAAGAACGTCGAGCTGGTGCGCACGGTGCGCGAGGCGGTTGGCGACGACTACGACCTGATGTTCGACTGCTGGCAGTCCATGGACGTGACGTATGTCGAGGCGTTGGCGGAGCGCATTGCGCCGTATCGCCCGCGCTGGCTGGAGGAATGCGTGATGCCCGACCGGGTGGACAGCTACCGCCGGCTGCGCGACCGCATAGGCATCCCGCTCGCCGGGGCGGAGCATGAATACACGCGCTGGGGGTTCAAGCGGTTCATCGACGCCGGGGCGCTCGACGTGTTGCAGCCGGACATCTATTGGTGCGGCGGCTTGTCCGAGACGCTGAAGATTGCGGCCTACGCCACGGCCAACGACCTGATCGTCATTCCGCATGGCCATTCCGGCGGCGCCACGATCGCCTTCTCCGTGACGCAATCGCCGATCCACACGCCGTATCAGGAGTATTTGGTGAAGTGGAACAGCATCCACCAGTATTTCCTGCGTGACCCGGTCGACCCGGTGGATGGCATGATCGCAGCACCCGACAAGGTAGGGCTGGGCACCGACCTGGACGAGGGCAAGATCGAGACCGATACCGAGGTGTTTGCGGCGTAGTGCAGACAGTTAACATCTCCCTCTCCCGCGGGTGGGAGGGAGAAGAGACGTATGGTCTGCACTACGCGGCCGCCGCGACTGCCCGGCCGCCGGATAGGCGCCAGATGCGGTCGAGCCGTTCCACCCCGGTCAGGCGATGCGCGATCAGCAACAGGGTGCGCCCCTCGGCCAGGCCGTTCAGGGTGCGCAGGAATTGGCGCTCGGTCTGCGCATCCAGTCCGCTGCCGGGCTCGTCCAGCACCAGGATCGGCGCCTCCGACAGCAGGGTGCGGGCGAGCGCGATCCGGCGGCCCTGCCCGCCCGACACCCGCGCGCCGCCCTCGCCGAGCCAGGTGTCCAGCCCATCAGGCAGGCCGCGGACGAACTCGCCCAGCTCCACGTCGTCCAGCGCCCGCCATAGCGCGGCCTCGTCCGCGCCGGGCCGGCCCAGCAGCAGGTTGGCGCGGATCGTGTCGTCGAACAGATGCGTCGCCTGCGACAGGAAGCCGATGCGCGAACGCACGTCCCCCGCTGCCAAGTGGCCGAGATCGGTGCCGCCGAGCTCGATCGACCCGGCATCGGGCGCGGACAGCTTGAGCAACATGCCCGCCAGCGTGGACTTGCCCGAGCCCGAGGGGCCGAGGATCGCCACCCGGCTGCCTTGCGGCACTTCGAGCGTGAGGCCGTCGAACAGCTCGGGCAAAGCCGGGCCCCAGCGGAAGTGCACGCCGGCGAAGCGCAGGGCGGTGCTGGCCGGCAGGTCTTGCGGCTGCGCCGGCTCGGGGACGGTGGTGCCGGGTGCCGCGGCCTCGAGCACGCGGGCGGCGGCCGCGGCGGCGTGGCCGGCCAACGCCCCCGCGCGAGGCAGCCCGCCCGCCGCCTCGAACGCCGCGACCAGCAGGAACACCGCGCCCACGGCATAAACCGGCCGCGCCCCAGCCCCGATCAGGACCGCCAGGATGGCCGCCTGGGCACACAGGAAGCCGCCCGCCTGCGCCAGCGCCGCCCGGCACGCCAGCCGGCGCTGTGCCGCCCGCGCCGCCGCGTCACAGGCCGAGGCGCGGTCGAGCATGCGCCCCTCGGCAGCGAACACGCGCACCTCGCGCAGGCCCGACAACGCGTCCAGCACCGCCACGCGCAGCGCGGAGGTCGCCTGGGCCACGTCCGCGCCATAGCGGCTGGCGAACCCGGCGGCGATGCTGGGGGCGATGAACGCGGCGGCGACGAACAGCACGCACGCCACCAACCCGCTCAGCCAAAGCGACCTACCATGGTCCACCAGCATCGCCAGCAGGATGGGCAGCAGCACCACGGCCACCGCGAGCGGCACCAGGATGCGCAGGTAGAGCCCGTCCAGGGTCTCCACGTCGTCGACCAGCCGGGCGGCCACGTCGCCGGTCCGCGCCATGCCGAGCCCGCCCGCGGAGCGCCGGGCCAAGGCGCGGAAGAACCACACCCGCGTGTCGGCCAGGGCGCGGAAGGTGGCGCCGTGGGTGACCATGCGCTCGCTGTAGCGCAGGATGACGCGGACGGGGCCGAGCACGGTCAAGGTCACGGTGGCGGCGGCGGTGCCGAGCAGCATGACGGCCACATGTGCCCCGGCCAACGCCAGCAGCGCCACGCCTGACAGGGCGGAGGCGATCGCCACCAGCAAGCCCCAAACCAGCCAAGGCCAGCGTCGCCGCCAGAGCAGCAGGATGCGGCCGAGTGCCTGCAAGGCGGCGTCGTTCATGCCGCGCCCCGCGCCTGCGCCACCCTGCCGTCGCGCAGATCCAGCCGCCGGGCGCCGAAGCTGTGCGCCGCCGCGGCATGGCTCGCCATCACCACCGTGCGCCCGACCGCGAGGCGGCGCAGGCTGTCCAGCACGTCGCCCTCGGTCACCGGGTCCAAATGCGCGGTGGGCTCGTCGAGCAGCAGCAAGGGGGCGTTCTTGAGGAAGGCGCGGGCGATGGCCACACGCTGCGCTTGGCCGCCAGACAGGCCAAACCCGCCCTCGCCCACCACCGTGTCCAACCCGGCGGGCAGCGACTCGGCAAACGCGGCGACGCGCGCGTTGCGGGCGGCGGCGTCCACGTCCCGCTCCGGCGCGTCGGGCGCGGCGAAGCGGATGTTCTCGCGGATGGTGCCGGCGAAGATCACCGGGCGCTGGCCGATCGCCGTGGTCATCCGCATCAGCGCCGCGGGAACCACGCTGGCGATGTCCGCCCCGTTGATCAGGATGCGCCCCGTCTCGGGCGGCACGAAGCCGAGCAGCAGCTCTATGATCGTGGACTTGCCCGACCCGGACGGCCCGGCCAGCACCAGGGTCTCGCCCGCCGGCACGCGAAAGCTCACGTCCTGCAGCGCCGGGCCGCGCGATGCGTCCCAGGTGAAGCCGACATGCTCGAATGCGACCGAGACGCCATGCGCCGCCACGGTGCGGATCGCCGGCCCGCCCACCACGGCTTCGGGCGCGGGCGGCACGGCGGCCAAGGCCTCGGCGGCGGCGTTGGCGTGGGAGCGGTCCTGGTAGGCCACGGAGAACGCCCGCAATGGCGCGAAGAACTCGGGCACCAGCAGCAGCACGAACAAGGCACGCGCCGGGTCGAGCCGGTGCACCTGGGCGGCGGCGCCGTAGCGGATCGCCAGCAGCACCAAGGCGAGCGCCACCGCACAGTCGAGCGCGGCGGAGGCGATGAAGGCCACGCGCAGCACCCGCATGGTACGGTGGCGCAGTTCGTCGGCCGCCCGCGTCAGGGCGTCCGCCTCGTCTGCCGCGCGGCCGGCCAGCACGATGGAGGAGATGCCGCGCACGCGGTCCAGGAAGCGCGCCTGCAGCCGGGCCAGGGCGGTGAGTTGTCGGCGCGAGGCCGCGGCGGCGCCGATGCCGGAGACCGCCTGCGCCACCGGGACCAGCAGACCGGCCAGGCCCAGGATCAAGGCGCCCATCGGGTCGGCGACCGCCACGCAGGCCAGGACCACGAGCGGGCCGATGATGGCCAGGCTGGCGGCGGGCAACCAGCGGGCGAAGAACCCGTCCAGCGCGTCGATACGGTCGACCACGGTGGTGGCGAGGGAGGCGGAATGCTCCCGCCGCAGCGCCGCCGGGCCGGCGGCGAGCAGGCGGCCGAGCACGTCCCGCCGCAGGCGCTGCCGGGCGGAGGCGCCCGCGGCCACGGCACGGCGGTCGGCCAGGACCATCACGACACTGCGCAGCACGGCGGCGGTCACGAACCCGGCGACGGCCCAGGCTGCGGCCGGGGCTTGCCGGCTCAGCGCCGCGCCCAGAATGGCCGCGACGCACCAGGCCTGCCCCACAGCCAAAACCACGCCCGCACTGCCGAACAGCACCGCCGGGCGCGCCGCCCGCCGCCCTGCCGCCGTCTCCGCCCGCAGCCACTGGCGCCCTGACTGGCTCAACTCGCTCATGGCAGCCGATGTAGCGGCACGAAGCGGACCTGCCCACCCATTGCGCGCGTTAAACCTGCGTCAGGCGGCGAGGGCCCGCTTGGCCGCGCTGGCAAGGTAGCGCGCCGCGGCCGGCAAGATGGCGTCGTTGAAGTCGTAGTTGGGGTTGTGCAGCTCCCGGCCGCCGTCGGACGGGCCATTGCCGATCCACACGAACGCGCCCGGGCGCTCCAGCAGGTATTCGCCGAAATCCTCGCTCGCCATCGAGGGCGGCACGTCGCGCAGCACGGCCAACCCGACCGCCTCCGCCGCCTGCACCGCGAGCGCCGCCTCTTCCACCGAGTTCGCGGTCCGGACCACGCCGGTGGTGAGTTCCACCGTCGCGTCGACGCCGAACGTCGCCGCCACGCCCGCCGCCACGCGCCGGATGGCGGCCTCGACCTGCGCATGCACGGCCGGCTTGTGGCTCCGGAAGGTGCCCTGCATCGTCACCCGGCTCGGGATCTGGTTGCTCGCCACCCCGCCATCGATGGTGCACATCGAGATCACGGCCGTCTCGAGCGGATCGATCGTGCGGGACACGATGGACTGCAGCGCCACGATCACGTGGGCCGCGGCGAGCATCGGGTCGCGGGTGAGGTGGGGCATGGCGGCGTGGCCGGCATGGCCGTCCAGCGTGATGCGGACGCGGGCGCCCTGGGCCATCACCGGGCCGAAATGCACCGCCACGTCGCCGGCGGGCAGGCCCGGCATGTTGTGGTAGCCGAAGATGCGCTCCATCGGGAAGCGCTCGAGCAGCCCGTCCTGCAGCATCGCCTTGGCGCCGCCATAGCCCTCCTCGGCCGGCTGGAACACGAGCTGGATGGTGCCGGCCCAGTCCGTCTCCTGCACCAGCAGGGCCGCGGCGCCCAGCAGGCTCACGGTGTGGCCGTCATGCCCGCAGGCATGCATCACGCCGGGTTTGCCGGAGCTGTAGGCGACGCCGGTCTGTTCCTCGATCGGCAGCGCGTCCATGTCCGCCCGCAGACCGACGCTGCGGTTGGAGGCGCCGCGCCGCAAGGTGGCCACCACGCCGTGGCCGCCCACCCCCGTGCTGTGCTCGATGCCCAGCTCGGTCAGCCGGGTGGCCACGAAGGCGGCGGTGGCGCTCTCGTGCAGCGACAGCTCGGGATTGGCGTGGAGATGGCGGCGCCAGCCGGTGAGCTGGGCGGCGAGGGCGGGGTCGATCGCGGGAGCGGCGGCTGGTTTGATCATGCCTTACTCTCTCCCGGCGAGAGCGCAGCGTCCAGAGCGTCCGAGCGGATGCGCTGGCTCGGCTGCCGCCGCGGCACCCGCATCGCGTAGCGCGTGCCGCTGCCTTGGGTGACGTCGAGGGTGGCGCCCAATTGCTGGCTGAAGCCGCGGATCAGCCGCAGCCCGATGCCGTTGCGTTCTCCGGGGCGTTCTCCGGGGCGTTCTCCGGGGCGTTCTCCGGGGCGTTCTCCGGGGCGCTCGCCGGGGCGCTCGCCGGGGCGTTCCATCTTGCCGGCGCTGTCGATGCCTACGCCGTCGTCGCTGATCTCGAGCACGAGTTCGGTCTCCCATTGCGTCAGGCTGACCCTGATCATGCCCGCGCGCCCGTTCGGGAAGGCGTATTTGACCGAGTTGGTCACGATTTCCGTCACGATGAGCGCCATCGGCACCGCCTCGTCGCTCGACAGCCGCAGTTCCGGCGCTTCGATCAGCAGCTTGATCCGCTCGCCCTCGGTCTCTCCCAGCGCCTGGAACAACTGGTCGCACAGCTCGACCAGGAACGAGCGCATGTTGATCATGTGCAGCTCGCCGTCGGCGTAGAGGTGCCGGTGCAGCGTGGCGAGGGCGCGGACCCGGTCCCGCGCGGCCTGGAACTCGGCGCGCGCCTCCGGCACCCGGATGCGGCTGGCCTGTAGATTGAGCAGGCTGGCGACGATCTGCAGGTTGTTCTTGACCCGGTGATGCACCTCCATCACCAGCAGCGTCTGCTGCTCCTGCGCGCGCTGGAGCAGGGCTTCCTTGTTGCGCAAGCCCGTGGTCGCCTCGGCGAAGGAGCTGGCCAGTTGCTTCACCTCGTCGGGGGCGCCGGCCAGGTTGCCGGGGGCGAACACGTCCCCGGCGCGCCAGCGGTGCACGCTGTCGCTCAACCGCCGCAGCGGGGCGCCGAACGCCACGTCGGCCGCGAACACGACCCCGGTCAATCCGGCCAGCAGCAGCACCGCCAACTCCAGGGACCGCACGATGAAGATGCGGATGGCGCCGCGGTATTCCGGTGCGGCATCGAGTGCCACGATGAGCTTCCAGCCGCCAGCGATGTCGGACGCCGCATAGGCGTAGCGGTGCCCGGACGCCGACATGCCGCGGACGAGCTGCGGCCCCGCCAACAGGCTGGCCATGATCGAAAGGGTGGGCAGCGCGTCCGCCTCGTCGCCGACGGAGGAAGCGACCCGGCGCTCGTCGTCGAGTAGCCAGGCGGCGCCATGCAAGCCGCTCCAACCCGCCGACAGTGCCGTCGCGAGCCAGGTGGAGGGCAGCACCTTGGCCGCGACCCCGCCGCTGCCATCCGCCACCGCCACGACGCAAGGGCCGCTTGGCGCCAGGAAAGCGAGGACGAAGGGCGCGCCCACTCTCGCCCGATCCACCCAGGAGCCCAGCGGCAAAGCCATGGCCGTCAAGAGATCGCATCGGGGATGGCCGTCGGTCCCAGCCAGTAAGAGCCGGACATGCGGTGAGGCGCTTGGGTGCGAGCCGCTTGCGCCCGAGCAGGAGGTGGCCGCCATTCGGGCGGAGTCGAGCAGCGCAGCGCCGGCGCTGGTGGCGATTTGGCCGCGCAACTCGGCCAGGACCTGGCCTTCAACCATCGCCGTCCGCTGCTCGGCCTGTTTGTTGGCGCCCTGATAGTCCTGCCACACGATGGTCGCCGCCATGAGCGCGATGGGCAGTGCTGCCAAGGCGCCGAGCACCAGCAGTCGGCTTCTGGTCTGGCCCGCTCGCGACCACCCAAGCGGCAGCCGCGGCAGCCTCACTTGTTTTTGTCGTCTTCGATCAGCTTCAACAAGTCTTCGGGAATCGGCTCGTTGGCCACGTCGTCATAAATCTGGTGCAAGCCCCGGTTCAGCCAGATGTCGAAGGCCTTGGACTTGGGATCGACCGGGTTATCGCCCTTCCCTGAGTTCGAGCTTTTGCCTCTCATATCCGGATGCTTCACACCACCATGCCCCGGACATAGGAACCGGCCACGTGATGGCCGGTTGCATAAACAAAAGGCAATACCGCGAGAACGGCGGAATAATCAGGTTGCCAGGTTGTCGTCACCCGATAGTGGCCCCTGCGACAGCAGCATCGTGCGGTCGATCTTGCGGGTCGAACGGCCGGTGTCCTTTTCCTCGCCCATCAGCCAGGCCTCGAGCTGCCGCCGCGCCCGGAACACCCGGCTCTTGGCGGTGCCGACCGCGCAGCCGGTGGCTTCCGCCAGCGCCTCGTAGCTCATGCCGTGCACCACCACCATCACCAGCGCCTCGCGTTGGTCGGACGGCAGGCGGTTCATCGCCACGCCCAGCTCCTTCAGGGCGAGCCGGTCCTCATGGGGGGCATCGGTGGCGAACACCGACTGCGGCACGTCGTCGATGTCGGTGGTGTCGCGGCGCTTGCGCAGGTTCGAGATGAACCGGTTGCGCAAGATGCGGTGCATCCAGGCGGCGAAATTGGTCCCGGGGATGAAAGTCGTGTGCGCCGAGAGGGCGTTGCACACCGCGTCCTGCACCAGGTCCTCGGCCGCGGCCCGGTTGCGTGTCAGCGCGAGCGCCTGGACACGAAGCTTGGGAAGGATCGTGATAACCTGGTCGTGGAACGTGTTGGTCATGGGTTCGTTCTCCGTCACTTCAGCCGACCAATGACGCAGGCACGGCAAACGCTGCATCCGTTGCAACACGAAAACGCGAGGCGCTGGAAGGAACCGGCGCCGCCCGTTGCCCGGTGGCAAACCGCCGCTAGGCTGCGCCGGCATGGCCCTCCCCCCCCGCCCCGCCCAGCCTGGCTATAAGGCCGCGTCTTCCGGCGTGAGGATTCGCGCCAGTTGGGTGCGGGCGCGGGACACGCGTGCCCGCATGGTGCCGACCGGCACGCCGCAGATCGCCGCCGCCTCCTCGTGGGTCAGCTCTTGAGCCCCGACCAGCACCAGCGCCTCCCGCAGCAAGGGCGGCAGTTGCCAGAGCTGCCGTTGCAGGTCGCGCACCTCGCTTTGGTCGGCTTGGCGGCCCGGCACGGCTTCTTCGAGCGGGCCATGCGCGCCGAGGGCAGCGATTTCCCGCTGCCGGCGCCGGGTCTGTTCGAAGAAGAGGTTGCGCAGGATGGTGAACAGCCAGGCCTTGAGGTTGCTGCCGGGCTGGAACTGGTCCAGCGCGCCCAGGGCACGGACCAGCGTGTCCTGCACCAGGTCGTCGGCGACGGCGCGGTCGCGGGCCAGGAAGCGGGCGAAGGCACGCAGGTCCGGCAGCAGGGCCAGCAGGCTGCCGCGCAGCGCCTCGCCACAGTCACGGCTGCCGTCATGCACGGCTGGGTTGGCGCAGGTGATCTGGGTCAAACGCCGGTACTGCTGCATGTCATCGACGGCCGGTATTCCCCGCTCCCCTGCCGCCGGCAAGTAGAGGTTTCGTTATGACCAGTTTTCGCCGCGAGGACCTGCTTCGCGCCCTGCCCTATGGCCGGCGCTTCGCCCGTGCGTTGGCGGGCAGCCAGGCCCGTGGCGACGCGCTGGTGGCCGACGCCGTGCGCCACGTGCTGTCCGGCGCCTCCGGGCAGTCCGAGCCCCGCATGGCGCTCTACGAAGGCATCCTGGGCGTGGCGCCGGCCGGGGCGGCCGAACCGCACTTGATGTCCGCCCAGCAGCGCCACCTGGTGCTGCTCACCTCGCTCGAGGAGGTGCCGCTGCACGCGGCGGCCGCCCTGGTCGGCACCGACCCGGCCAGCGCCGAGGCCATGCTGGCCGCCGCCCGCGACCACCTCCGCACCGCCGCCGCCACCGACGTGCTGATCATCGAAGACGAGCCGATCATCGCCATGGACATCGAGGAGCTGGTGCTCGGCTGCGGCCACCGCGTGGTGGGCGTCGCCGCCACCGAGGCCGATGCGGTGGAGATCGCGCGCCTGCATCGCCCCGGCCTGATCCTGGCCGACATCAACCTGGGCGCGGGCGGCGACGGCACTTCGGCGGTGGCGCGCATCATCCGCAGCCACTATGCTCCCGTCATCTTCGTCACCGCCTACCCGGAACGTCTGTTGACTGGAGACGCGCTGGAGCCGGCCTTCGTCATCACCAAGCCGTTCGAACCGCTGACCCTTGCCATTGCCACCTATCAGGCGGTGACCGGGGGCGTCCGGCTCGACTGATTGGGGAACTGGTCTCCTCCCGAAGCGTCTCACCTCCCGCTTTCCGCGCTGTACAGGGCCTGAGCCAGCATGAACGCAATCGACAAGGCGACCACCGGGCGCGATTCCGCCACCGGACTTGGCTCGGACAACGCTCCTGCAGCTAACGCGCGGGCAGATCGGGCGCGCATCCGCTATGTCGACTTCCTGGCCGCCGGGTTCGACACCGCCTTCGCCCAGACGGCGCGGCTCGGTTTCACCGCCATCCTGATCCCGCCCCCGTGGCGGCCAGGCGCCGCCGGGGACCGGTTCGCGCCCGCGAGCCTGGACGACCTGCATCCGGCGCTCGGCGGCGACATTGCGGCCACCGGGCTCGAGCGCCTGGCCCGGCAGGCACGCGGCCATGGGCTGGACCTGTTGCTCGACCTGCCGGTGGCGTCGCTGGCGGTGGACTTCGAGGGCAGCGCGCCGGCTTTCGCGCCCACCCTCCACGCCGACCCGCTCGACCCGCGCCACAATAGTCCCGGCCACGCCCGCATGCCGGTGGACAAGCCCGCAGTCGGCGCCTGGTGGGGCCGTTCCATCGCGCGCTTCGTGGCGGCGGGTGTCGCCGGCTTTCGCGTGCTGGGCCTGGCCGACGCGCCGGACGCGTTCGCGCCGCTACGGGACGCCGTGCCTGCGGCCACCCTGATCGCCTGGACGCCGGGAGTGCCGCGCGAGGCCTATGCCGCCCTGGCCGGCGCCGACTATCTGGTGCCGTCGCTGCCGTGGTGGGATGGCCAGGCGGACTGGTTCTGGGACGAGTGCAGCGCGTTGCGCCGGGTCGGTTCGCTGCTGGCCTGCCCGGAAGCACCGTTCGGCACCCGCGTGGCCGCGACCGTGCACGACCCGGCGCGCCTGGCCGCGACCTTGCGCCGGGCGGCGGGCCTGGCCAGCGTGTTCGGCGATGGCTGGCTGGTGCCCGCCGGGTTCGAGACCGGCGCGCGCCGCACCATGGACCCGCAGGGCCGCGGCAGCGCCGCCGTGGATGGCGCGCCGGTCTATGTCGACCTGGCGGCGATGAACGCCTCGCTGGCCCGCGGCGAGAGCCTGCCGGGGGGGCTGCAGGCGCTCACCGGGACCGCCGGCACGCCCATGGCGGTGCTGCAGACCGACGCCGCCGACAGCCGCTTCGCCACCACCGCCCGGCTGGCGCTGCTCAACACGGACGTGGCGCGCGCCCGCAGCATCGACCCGGCGGCCTTCCTGCCCGCGGTGGATGGGTCATTCACCCCGTTCCAGCACGACGCGCTGCCGCCGCTGGTGCCCGGCACCAAGCTCACCCTGGCGCCGGGCGAGCTGTACCTGTTCCACGCCACCGCGGTGAAACCCCAGCCCGACGCCAGCCCGCTCGACGCCGACGCCGCCCAGCGGGCCGCCGAGAGCCCGCGGGTGGCGATCGAAGCCGTGTCCCCCTGCGTCGACGACGGCTCGTTCCCGGTCAAGCGCGTGGTGGGCGAGGTGGTGAGCGTGACCGCCGACGTGATCTGCGATGGGCACGACAAGATCGCCGCCGTGCTGCGCTGGCACGAACCCGGCGATGGCGGCACCCACGAGGTGCGCATGCTCCCGCTCGGCAACGACCGCTACGGCGCGGACCTGCCGCTCACCCGGCTCGGCGCCTACGAGTTCAGCGTCGAGGCGTGGCGCGACGCGTTCGCCTCGTTCAAGGACGAGCTGGCCAAGAAGCAGGCCGCCGGCAACGACGTCCATCTCGAGCTGCAGGAGGGCGTGGCCTTGCTCACCCGGGCCGCCGCGCACGCGAAAGCAGGCGTTGCCGCCAGCGTGCAGCAGGCTGCCGAGCTGCTGGCCGCGGCGACCGACGAGGTGCGGCTGCAGACCTTCCTCTCGCCCGAGCTCACCACGCTGATGCAGGCCGCGGACGACCGGCCGCGCGCCGCCAGCCTGCCGCGGCCGGTGCGGCTCGACGCCGAGCGCACTGGCGCCGGGTTCGCCGCCTGGTACGAGGTGTTCCCGCGTTCGATGAGCGACGATCCGAACCGCCACGGCACCTTCGCCGACGTGGAGCGGCACCTGCCGCGCATCCGCGCCATGGGGTTCGACGTGCTGTATTTCCCCCCGCTCTCGCCGATTGGCCGAGTGAACCGCAAAGGCCGCAACAACACGCTGACCCCGACCGAGGACGACGTCGGCAGCCCCTACGCCATCGGGTCGGCGGAAGGCGGGCACGACGCGATCCATCCCGCGCTGGGCTCGGCGGAGGATTTCCGCCACCTGGTGGCCGCGGCGGCCGAGCACGGCATCGAACTGGCGATCGACTTCGCCATCCAGTGCTCGCCCGACCACCCGTGGCTGAAGCAGCACCGCGAGTGGTTCGATTGGCGGCCCGACGGCTCGATCAAATACGCCGAGAACCCGCCGAAGAAATACCAGGACATCGTCAACGTCGACTTCTACGCCGAGGGGTCGATCCCGAGCCTCTGGGTGGCGCTCGCCGAGGCGGTGATGTTCTGGTGCAAGCTGGGCGTGCGGCTGATCCGGGTGGACAACCCGCACACCAAGCCGCTGCCGTTCTGGCGCTGGATGATTGCCGCCGTGCGCGAGCGCCACCCGGACGCGGTATTCCTCGCCGAGGCGTTCACCCGCCCGAAGGTGATGTATCGCCTCGCCAAGGCCGGGTTCAGCCAGTCCTACAGCTACTTCACCTGGCGTGAGACCAAGCGCGACATGGAGCAATATCTGACCGAGCTGGCCGAGCCCGGCCCGCGCGACTTCTTCCGCCCGCATTTCTTCGTTAATACGCCGGATATCAACCCGGTCTATTTGCAGAACGCGGGGCGTTCGGCCTATTTGATCCGTGCTGCGCTGGCGGCGACACTCTCCGGGCTCTGGGGCGTGTATAACGGCTTCGAACTCTGTGAGGGCACGCCGTTGCCGGGCCGCGAGGAATATCTCGACAGCGAGAAATACCAGATCCGCGCCTGGGATTGGGAGCGGCCGGGCAACATCGTGCCCGAGATCACGGAGCTGAACCGCATTCGCCGTGCCAACCCGGCGCTGCGCTCGCACCTGACCACGACCTTCCTGCCCGCCGGCAACGACGCGGTGAGCGTGTTCCTCAAGTCCACGCCGGACCGCAGCAACGTGCTGGTGGTGGCGATCTCCTACGACCCGGACCAGCCGCAGCAGACGGGGTGGGAGTTCCCGTTCTGGACCTGGGGCGCCACCGAGGCGGCCGCGTTCGAGGCGGAAGACCTGTTCACCGGCGAGCGCCTCACCTGGCGCGGCAAGGCGCAAACGGTGCGACTCGAGCCAACCCGGCCCTACACCATCTGGCGCGTGCGCGCCGCTTCCTGACCCACCTGGCGCGTGCGCGCCGCTTCCTGACCAAGATCGAGGCTCGATTGCCAGACACCGCCATCTCCGCCGCCGCCCCGCCCGTCACGCTGACCGCTGCCGAGGACCCCACCTGGTTCAAGGACGCGATCATCTACCAGCTTCACGTCAAGAGCTTCTTCGACGCCAACAACGACGGCGTCGGCGACTTTCGCGGCTTGATCGAGAAGCTCGACTACATCGCGGAACTGGGCGTGACGGTGGTGTGGCTGCTGCCGTTCTATCCCTCGCCCCGGCGCGACGATGGCTACGACATTGCCGACTACCGCGGTGTGCATCCGGATTACGGCACGCTGGCCGACGCGACAGCGTTCGTGCAGGCGGCGCATGAGCGCGGCATCCGCGTCATCACCGAACTGGTGATCAACCACACGTCGGACCAGCACCCGTGGTTCCAGCGCGCACGGCAGGCGCCCAAGGGCAGCCCCGAGCGCGACTTCTACGTGTGGTCCGACACGGACGAGAAATACCACGGCACCCGCATCATCTTCACCGACACCGAGTCCTCGAATTGGACTTGGGACGACGTGGCGCAACAGTATTACTGGCACCGCTTCTTCTCGCACCAGCCAGACCTGAACTTCGACAATCCGGCTGTCATGGACGAAGTGCTCTCGGTCATGCGCTTCTGGCTCGATCTGGGCATCGACGGCTTGCGCTTGGACGCCGTGCCCTACCTGGTGGAGCGGGAGGGCACCAACAACGAGAACCTGCCCGAGACCCATGCCGTCCTGAAGAAGATCCGCGCCGAACTGGACATCCACGCGCCGGGCCGCATGTTGCTGGCGGAAGCCAACCAGTGGCCGGAAGACGCCCAGGTGTATTTCGGCGAGGGCGACGAATGCCACATGTCGTTCCACTTTCCGCTGATGCCGCGCATGTACATGGCCATCGCGCAGGAAGACCGCTTCCCGATCACCGACATCATGCGGCAGACGCCGGCCATTCCGCCCAACTGCCAATGGGCGGTGTTCCTGCGCAACCATGACGAGTTGACGCTCGAGATGGTGACCTCGGACGAGCGCGACTACTTATGGGAAACCTACGCAGCCGACCGCCGCGCGCGGCTCAATCTCGGCATCCGCCGCCGCCTGGCACCGCTGCTGCAGCGCGACCGCCGCCGCATCGAGCTGATGAACGGGCTGCTGCTCTCCATGCCCGGCACGCCGGTGATCTATTACGGCGACGAGATCGGCATGGGCGACAACATCTTCATCGGCGACCGCGACGGCGTGCGCACCCCGATGCAGTGGTCGATTGACCGCAATGGCGGCTTCTCCCGCGCCGACCCGGCCAAGCTCGTGCTGCCGCCGATCATGGACCCGATCTACGGCTTTCCGGCGGTGAACGTGGAAGCACAGGCGGCGGACCCGCATTCGCTGCTGAACTGGATGCGGCGCATGTTGGCGGTGCGGCAGCGCCATCGCGCGTTCGGCCGCGGCACGCAGCGCTTCCTGTATCCCAGTAACCGCAAAGTGCTCGCCTATGTGCGGGAATTCACGCTCGAGGACGGCACCGAAGAGTCGATCCTGTGCGTATACAACCTGTCGCGATCGGCCCAAGCCGCCGAACTCGACATTTCGGCGCTGGCAGGCCGCGTGCCGGTGGATATCGTAGGCGGCTCGGTGTTTCCAGCGGTGGGCAACCTGCCCTACCTGCTCACCATGCCACCCTACGCGTTCTACTGGTTCCTGCTCGCGTCGGACGTGCAACTGCCGATTTGGCACATCCCACAGCCGGAAGCCATGCCAGAATTTGCCACCATCGTGCTGCGGAACTCCATCGAAGAAGTGCGGCCCGGCTACGGCCGGTCGGTGCTCGAGAACGAAGCGCTGCCGGTATATCTGCCGAAGCGCCGCTGGTTCGCCTCCAAGACGGAAAAGCTGGTCAGCACCAAGATCGTCTATTTCGTCCAAATCGCGCCGCCGCCCGACCCGATCTTCCTCACCGAGGTGGAAGCGACCTTGCAGCTCCCGGACGGCAGCACGCGAACGGAGCGCTACACCGTGCCGTTGGGAACGGCGTGGGAAGATTCGGCGATCGGCAATTTGCCCGCGCAACTCGCGTTGGCGCGCGTGCGCCTCGGCGCGCGGGTTGGCTATCTCACCGACGCATTCACCCTCGACAGCTTCACCCGCGCCGTGCTGCGCCGCCTGCGCACCAGCGAGAAGCTCGACTTCGAGGGCGGTGTGGTCGAATTCCGCCCCACCTCGCTGATGGCCAAGCTCGATCTGGCGGAGGATGCCGAAATTCGCCGGCTGTCGGCCGAACAATCCAACTCCTCGCTGATCGTTGGCGACACGCTGGTGATGAAGGTGGTGCGCCGGGTCAGCGCCGGGGTGCATCCTGAAGGCGAGATCACCCGCTTCCTGACCGAGCGCGGCTTCGGCAACACCGCGCCGCTGTATGGCGAGGTGGTGCGCGTCGATCCGGACGGCACGCCCAACACGATCGGCCTGGTGCAGGGCTTCGTGCGCAACCAGGGCGACGGCTGGGGCTGGACGCTGGAATATCTCGAGCGCGTGGTGGATGAACTCTCCACCACGGCGGACACCGAGACCGACGGCACCGATGCATTCGGCGGCTACAACGTGTTCGCCGCGGCGATCGGGCAGCGGCTGGCCGAGTTGCATTCGGTGTTCTCCGCACCGAACGACGACCCGGCGTTTACGCCCGAACCCGCGACCCCTGAAATCCTCGAGGAATGGGCGCATGGCGCCATCGAGCAAATCGATCTCGCCTTTGGCATGCTCGGCCGCATCACCGAGTGGCCGAACGCCCAGGCCGAGATGGCGGCGAAAACGCTGCTGGGGCATGCCGACCAGCTTCGCGACGCCGCGCGCAAGCTGGCCGCCCGCGGCGCGGGGTCGCTGCGCACGCGCGTGCACGGGGATTTCCACCTGGGCCAAGTCCTGGTGGTGCAGGCGGACGCCTACTTGATCGACTTCGAGGGTGAGCCGGCCCGCACCATGGAGCAACGCCGGGCCAAGTCCTCGCCGCTGCGCGACGTCGCCGGGCTGATGCGTTCGTTCGAATACGCGGCCGCGGCCGCGTTGCCGGGCCGGGTAGCGACTGCTCCCGCCGCGGTCAGCCGCCGCGCCGATATCATCGAGAATTTCCGCACCGGCGCCGAAGACGCATTCTTGCGGGCCTATCGCGAGGTCTTGCTGCAAGCGCCGGTGAAATGGGTGGAGCCGAAGGCCGAGGAGGCCGTGCTTGACCTGTTCCTGCTGGAGAAGGCGGCCTACGAAATCCGCTACGAGGCCGCGAACCGCCCGACCTGGATCGGCATTCCGCTGCAGGGGCTCTACGCCATCGCCGCCCGCCTGCTGACCCTGCCGCCGGAGGGTGCGCATGCTTGACACCACTGAACTCGGCATCGACGGCGGCGCGATCGACGCCATCGTGCATGCCCGGCATGGCGACCCGTTTGCCATCTTGGGCCCGCATGACGGCACGGTGCGCGCGTTCATCCCGGGCGCCGAAAGTGTCACCGTCATCGACAGCGCGACCGGCCTGCCCACCGGCGAGTTGACGCGCATGCACCCTGCTGGCTTCTTCGCCGGGCCGGTCACCACCCAGGGTAGCTACCGTTTGCGCATCGGCGAGGGCGCGGCGACGTGGGAGACCGAAGACCCGTATGCCTTCCCGCCGATCCTCGGCGACATGGACATCTATCTGCTCGCAGAAGGGCGCCATCGCGACTTCGGCCGTTGCCTCGGCGCCCATCCCGCCGTGCTGGACGGCATACCCGGCGTGCGCTTCGCGGTGTGGGCGCCGAATGCGCAGCGTGTGTCCGTGGTGGGGGACTTCAACGGCTGGGACGGCCGCCGCCACCCGATGCGCAAGCGCCACGGCCCTGGCGTTTGGGAGCTGTTCGTGCCGCGCATCGCCGCGGGCGAGCTGTACAAGTTCGAGATCGTCAGCCCATCGGGCGAGTTGCTGCCGCTGAAGGCCGACCCGGTCGCCTGGGCCGCGCAGATCGCGCCGCAAACCGCTTCCATCGTGGTCGAGGACGAGCCCTACCCTTGGACCGACGCGGATTGGATGGCCAACCGTGCCGCCCGCCAGGCTGAGGACGCGCCTATTTCGGTCTACGAGGTGCACGCCGGGTCGTGGTCTCCCGCGGCCAATATGGGCGTGGACTCGTGGGACCGCTTGGCCGACCAGCTCGTGCCTTACGCCGCCAGCATGGGGTTCACCCATATCGAGTTGATGCCGATCATGGAGCATCCGTTCGGTGGCTCCTGGGGCTATCAGCCGCTCGGCCAGTTCGCGCCCTCTGCCCGCTTAGGCTCGCCCGAAGCCTTCTCCCGCTTCGTCGACCGTTGCCACGCGGCCGGGTTGGGCGTGATCCTGGACTGGGTGCCGGCACATTTTCCGACTGACATCTACGGGCTGGCCCGGTTCGACGGCACCGCGCTCTACGAGCACCAGGACCCGCGCGAAGGCTTCCACCCCGAGTGGAACACCTACATCTACAACCTCGGCCGCAACGAGGTCCGCGCCTTCCTGATCGGCTCCGCCCTATTCTGGCTGGAGCACTACCACGTCGATGGCATCCGGGTGGACGCGGTCGCCTCCATGCTCTACCGCGACTACAGCCGCAAGGCCGGCGAGTGGGTGCCGAACCGTTGGGGCGGGCGCGAGAACGAGGAGTCGGTGGGCTTCCTGCAGGAGCTGAGCCGCGCCGTGCTGGAGCGCGTGCCGGGCGCCATCCTGGTGGCGGAGGAGAGCACCGCCTGGCCCGGCGTGAGCCGCCCGGCGGACGAAGGTGGCTTAGGCTTCACCTACAAGTGGAACATGGGCTGGATGCACGACACGCTCCACTACATGGAGGAGCAGCCGGTCTACCGCAGATATCACCATGGCGAGATGGCCTTCGGCCTCGTGTATGCCTTCAGCGAGAAGTTCGTCTTGCCGCTGAGCCATGACGAGGTGGTCTATGGCAAGGGCTCGCTGATCCGCAAGATGCCCGGCGACGACTGGCAGAAGTTCGCCAGCCTGCGCGCCTATTTCGGCTTCATGTGGACGCATCCCGGCAAGAAGCTGCTGTTCATGGGCGGCGAGATCGCGCAATGGCGCGAGTGGAACCACGACCATGGCCTGGACTGGCACCTGCTCGACAGCCCGATGCATCGCGGCGTGCAATCCACCGTGCGGGACCTCAACGGGCTCTATAAATCCTTGCCCGCCTTGCATCAGCGCGACTGCCAGGCCGATGGCTTCCGCTGGGTGGTGATTGCCGACGCGGACCAGAGCGTGTTCGCCTACCTCCGCTTCGGCGCGGAGGGCAGCAGCCCGGCGCTGGTGGTGTGCAACTTCACTCCCGTGCCGCGGCTGGGCTATCGCGTCGGCGTGCCGCACGGCGGCGCGTGGCGCGAGGTGCTGAACACGGACGCCGCGATTTACGGCGGCAGCAACCTTGGCAACAACGGTGCCGTTCATGCCGACACAACACCCAGCCATGATCTGCCGGCCTCGCTGGTGCTGACCTTGCCGCCCCTGGCCACCCTCATCCTGCACGCGGGATGACCAGCGCAAACTAAGGAGCCTCCTATGTCCGGACGGTTTGCCCACACCCTGCCGTTCGGTGCCGAACTGGACGGGGAAAAAGCGCGATTCCGCATTTGGGCGCCGTCGGTCGACACCATGGTGGTCGAGTTGGATGGCCAGCCTCACGCCATGACCGCCGAGGGTGAAGGCTGGCACAGCGCCCGCCTCCCCGCGCAAGCCGGCCAGCAGTATATCTTCCAGCTTCCCGACGGCGCGAAGTGCCCCGACCCAGCCTCCCGCGCGCAGGCGGATGGGGTGCACGGGCCAAGCCTGGTGATCGACCCGCGCAGCTACGAGTGGCAGAACAACCTGTGGACGGGGCGCCCGTGGCACGAAGCGGTCGTCTACGAGCTGCATGCCGGCGCGTTCGGCGGCTTCGACGGCATCCGCGAGCAACTGCCTCGGTTGGCCGAACTCGGCGTGACCGCCGTCGAGCTAATGCCGATCGCGCAGTTCCCCGGCAAGCACAACTGGGGCTATGACGGCGTGCTGCCGTTCGCGCCGCAATCCAGCTACGGCACGCCCGAGCAGCTCAAGGCGATGATCGACGCCGCGCACGGGCTGGGCCTGATGGTCATGCTGGACGTCGTCTACAACCATTTCGGCCCGGACGGCGCCTACATCCATTCTTTCGCCAAGAGCTTCTTCCGCGACGACGTGCACACCCCCTGGGGCGCCGCGATCGACTTCCGCCGCAGCGCGGTGCGGGAGTATTTCGAGCAGAACGCGATCTATTGGCTGAACGAATACCGCTTCGACGGCCTGCGCTTCGACGCCGTGCACGCGATCGGCGACCCGGGCTTCCTCGACGAGCTGGCCGCCACCATCCGCGGCGCGGTCGAGCCCAACCGGCACATCCATCTCGTGCTGGAGCATGAGGGCAATGCCGCCCGCCACCTGCGCACCGGCCCCCACGCGCCCGGTTTCGACGCGCAATGGACCGACGACGTGCATCATTGCCTGCATGTTCTGCTCACGGACGAGAGCGAGGGCTATTACGAGGACTTCCAGGACCCGCTGAAGCAACTCGCCCGCGCGATGGCGGAGGGCTTCGTCTACCAGGGCGAGGTCTCCAAGCATTCCGGCGAACCCCGCGGCGAACCTTCGGCGCACTTGCCCACCACGGCCTTCGTGATCTGCCTGCAGAACCACGATCAGATCGGCAACCGGGCGATGGGCGAGCGGCTGACCACCCTGGCCGACCCGCAGGCGCTGCGGGCGGCGCTGCGTTTCCTTCTCTGCACGCCCATGATACCGATGGTGTTCATGGGAGAGGAAACCGCGAGCCAAACGCCGTTCCTGTTCTTCACCGACCATAACGAGGAGCTTGCCAAGCTGGTGCTGGACGGTCGGCGATCCGAGTTCAAGCATTTTGCCGCGTTCCAGGACCCGGAGCGCCGGGCCAAGATCCCTGACCCCAACGCCGCCTCCACCTTCCAGGCCTCGGTGCCGGACTGGGGCCCGGCGCCCTGGATGGCCGGCATCCTGGCGTTCCGCGCCAGCCACATCGCGCCGGGCATCCCGGGTTGCCGCAGCGCCGGCGTGGAGTTGCTCGGCCCGAAGGCGCTGGCGGCGTCGTGGCGGCTGGGCAATGGCAAGATGCTGCGGCTGTGGCTGAACCTGGACCAAGCCGAGGTGGCCGCCGGCCCGGTTCCCGCCGGCACGGGCTGGGTGGAGGGACGCGCGATCGAGGACGGGCGCCTGCCCGGGCACAGCAGCTTCGCGCTCGTCAGCGACGAATGAGCCTGCACGAGCTTGCCGAGGCGGCCGGTGTCGCGCCCGCGTGGAAGGATGTGCACGGCCACTGGCACCAAGTCGGCGACGACACGCTGCGGCTGGTGCTGGCCGCGCTTGGGCTGGCCGCCGGGTCGGATGCCGAGGTGGCGGACAGCCTGCGCGCCGTGCGCCAGCCGAGCCACCTGCCGGCGCTGATCACGGGGGATGCGGGCGGCTCGATGCGGCTGCCCGTCAAGCCCGGCCGCTACGAGATCGTGCTCGAGGACGGCACCACGCTGGCCGGCCACGCGCGGGACGAAGGCGGTGCCGCGTTCGAGCTGCCGGACGTGCCGGGTTATCACCGGCTGCGCATTGCAGGCGAGGAGGTGATCCTGGCCATCGCCCCCACCCAGGGTTGGACGGTGCCGGACGCGACACCGGGGCAGCGGCCATGGGCGCTGGCGGTGCAGCTCTACTCGCTGCGCCGGCCCGGCGATGGCGGCTTGGGAGATTTCGGCGGCCTGGCACGCTTCGTCCGCTCCGCCGCGCAGGCCGGCGCGGCCGCGGTGGCGATCAGCCCGGTGCACGCCCAGTTCACCGCCACGCCCGACCGGTTCAGCCCCTACTCCCCTTCGAGCCGCACCCTGCTCAACGTGCTGCATGCCGATCTGGAGCTGGACAGCGCGGCCGCGCGGCAGCTCGAGGCGGCGCCGCTGGTGGATTGGCCCGCGGCCTCCCGCCTGCGCCTGGCCAAGCTGGCCGCCTTGTTCGACGGCGCCGAGGGCACGAAGCTGTGGCAGGAGTTCCAGCGCTTCCGCACCGCCCAAGGCGAGTCGCTCGAGGGGCATGCCCGGTTCGAGGCGCTGCATAGCCACTTCATGGCGCTGGGCGGCCCGTGGCACTGGCGGGATTGGCCCGGTGGCCTGGCGGATGCAGCCAGCCCCGCCGTGCAGCAGTTCGCCGCCGAGCACGCCCGCGAAGTGACCCGGCACGCCTTCTACCAATTCCTGGCCGACCGCAGCCTGGCCGCCGCGCAGCGCACCGCCCGCGACGCGGGAATGCCGATCGGGCTCATCTCGGACCTCGCGGTCGGCGTGGACAGCGGCGGCAGCCAATGCTGGGCCTGGCCCGACCAGACCCTGATCGGGCTCACCGTCGGCGCCCCGCCGGACCTGCTGAACACCCAAGGGCAGGACTGGGGCCTGGCCGCGTTCTCGCCGCGCGGCCTGCAGAAGAACGGCTACCGCGTCTATCTCGACATGCTGCGCGCCGCGATGCGCCATGCCGGCGGCGTGCGCATCGACCACGCGATGGGCTTGGCCCGGCTGTGGATGGTGCCCGCCGGCGCCGGGCCGGCCGAGGGCGCCTACCTGCACTTCCCGGTCGACGACATGCTGCGGCTGATCCGGCTCGAGTCGCACCGCAACCGGGCGATCGTGCTCGGCGAGGACCTCGGCACCCTGCCGGAGGGCTTCCAGGGCCGGATCAGCCGCGCGGGCATGCTCGGGTTGCGGGTGCTGTGGTTCGAGCGGGCGCAGGACCAGGGGTTCACCGCCCCCGCCACGTGGGACAACGGTGCCGTCGCCATGACCAGCACGCACGACCTCGCCACCGTCGCCGGCTGGTGGAGCGGAAACGACACGTCGTGGCGCCACAAGGTGGGGGCGATCGACGAGGCGGCGGTCGAGCAGGAGCGGGCCGAACGGGAGACGGATCGGCAGCTTCTGTGGTCCGCCATGCGCGCCAGCGGCAGCGCCGCCGGGCCGCCGCCGCCCACCTACCAACCCGCCGCCGTGGTGGACGCCGCCTTGCAGCATGTCGCGAGCGCGGCCTGCGCGCTGGCGATCATCCCGATGGAAGACCTGCTCGGCCTGCAGGACCAGCCCAACCTGCCGGGCACATTGCACGAGCACCCCAATTGGTGCCGGCGTCTGCCTGGCGCGGCGGACGAACTTTTGACAGAACCGGCCGTTGCAACACGGCTCCGTGGCCTCCAAGCGGTCAGGAACCCGTCTGGAGGGTAGGTTATGAGGCCGTTCACCGCCACCGCGCGTCTGCAGTTCCACAAAGACTTCACCATGGACGCGGCGGCGGAGCTGGTGCCGTATTACGCCAGTCTCGGTGTGTCGCATTTCTATGCCTCGCCGCTGCTGACGTCCCGGCCCGGCTCCACCCATGGCTACGACATCGTCGACCACAACCGCATCGACCCGGAACTGGGCGGCGAAGAGGCGCTGCGCCGCATGGTGGCCGCCCTGCTCGCGCACGACATGGGGCTGATCCTCGACATCGTGCCCAACCACATGGGCGTCGGCGGGTCGGACAACGGCTGGTGGCTGGACGTGCTGGAATGGGGCCGCGGCGCCGAGCATGCCGAGTATTTCGACATCGACTGGGACCCGCCCGACACCTCGCTGCGCGGCCGCATGCTGGCGCCGTTCCTCGGCTCGCCCTATGGGGATTGCCTCAAGAACAACGAGTTGAAGCTGCAGTTCGATCCCGAGGACGGGCGCTTCTTCGTCGGCTACTACTCGCACCGGTTCCCGATCAACCCACGCGACTACCCCTCGATCCTGCTCAGCGAGGGCGGCCCGCTCGAAGAGCCGGCGCGGGCGTTCAGCGAACTCTCCACCACCAGCCGCGAGGCGATGCGGCGCGAGGCCGAGACGGCACGGGCCGCGTTGCGGTCGCCCGACTACGCCATGGCCATCGCCGAGAGCTTGCGCGGCTACGACCCGGCGAGCGAGGCCGGGCGCGAGCGGCTGCACCGCCTGCTCGAGCGGCAAAACTACCGCCTGGCCTGGTGGCGCGCCGCGACGGACGAGATCAACTGGCGCCGCTTCTTCGACGTCAACGGCCTGGCGGGGGTGCGCCAGGAAGTGCCGGCGGTGTTCGACGACACCCATCGCACCATCCTGCGGCTCTACGCCGAGGGGCTGATCGACGGGGTGCGCATCGACCACGTGGACGGGCTGGCCGACCCGCGTGGCTACTGCCGCAAGCTGCGGCGGCAGTTGGAGGTGGCGCACGCGCAGCGCCCCGCCGAATTGCAAGCCTATCGCGCCGGGCTCTGGATCGAGAAGATCCTGGCGCCGCAGGAAACGCTCTCCAGCGACTGGCTGACCGACGGGACGACCGGCTACGACTTCATGAACGACGTCTCGGCCGTGCTGCACGACCCGGCGGGCGAGGCGCCGCTCACCACTGTATGGACGACATTCACTGGCCGCCCGGGTGAGTTCGAGGACGAAGCCGTGCCGGCCAAGCGGCAGATTTTGCGGGAAAGCCTCTCCAGCGAGCTGTTCTCCACCGCGGCGGCGCTGTTCCGGGTGGCCCGGCGGGATTTGTCGACCCGCGACTACACCCTCACCGCCGTGCGCCGCGCGCTGACGGAAATCCTGGTGCATTTTCACGTCTACCGCATCTACGCCGGGCTCGGAGGCATGTCGGAAGCGGACAAGCGCGAGATGGATTGGGCGATGGCGGAAGCCCGCCGCACCGTGCGCGCTACGGATCGCGAGCTGCTCGAGTTGATGGCTGGGTGGTTGTCCGGCGACGGGATACGGCAAGTGCCGGCTGGCACGCGGCGGCAAGAGCGGCTGCGCGCGATGGTGAAGTTCCAGCAGCTTTCCGCCCCCACCGCCGCGAAGTCGGTTGAAGATACGTCGTTCTACCGCTACGGCCGCCTGATCTCGCGCAACGAGGTGGGCTCGGAGCCGTCCCAGTTCGCGCTGACGCCGACGGCCTTCCACGCCGCCATGCGGGACCGGCGCAAGGGCTTCCCGCTGGCGCTGCTCGCGACGGCGACGCACGACCACAAGCGCGGCGAGGACACCCGCGCCCGGCTGGCCGTGATCAGCGAGATCCCCGTCGAATGGGAAGCCGCCCTCACCCGTTGGACCCGGCTGAACGCCTCGCTCAAGCGCGACCTGGACGGCCCGGCGCCCGACGCATGTGACGAGATCATGCTGTACGAAAGCCTGGTCGGGGCCTGGCCGCTGGGCCTCTCGGCGGACGACCGAGAGGGCGTGGCAGCGCTCGAGGAGCGGCTGGCGGCGTGGCAGGAAAAGGCGCTGCGCGAGGCCAAGCGCCACACTGGCTGGGCGCAACCCAACCAGGAGTATGAGGCGGCCTGCCGCGACTTCCTCCACCAGGTGCTGGACCCGGACCGTGTCTCCCGCGTGCTGCACGACGTCGCTGGCTTCGTCGAGCGGATCGCGACCGCGGGGGCGGTGAACAGCCTTTCGCAGACGCTGCTGCGGGTGACCGCGCCCGGCGTGCCGGACCTGTATCAGGGGACGGAATACTGGGATTTCAGCCTGGTAGACCCCGATAATCGCCGCCCGGTGGATTTTGCTGCGCGGAAGGCCTCGTTGGATGCGCTGGAAAGCCCGGCGGAATTGCTGCCGGAGTGGCAGGACGGCCGGGTGAAACAAGCCGTGATCGCCCGCGCCCTGCGGCTGCGAGCGGAAAGTGGAGAGTTGTTCACCGCCGGTAGCTATTTGCCGATCAAGGTGGAGGGCGAACGATCGGACCATGTGATCGCGTTTGCCCGCGTGCATGAAGGGCGCGCGGCGATCGTGGCGGTGACCCGGCTGCCGGTGCACCTGCCCGGCCTGGAGCAGCAGCCGCTGCCCTCGGCGGTGGGCTGGCATGGAACTTTCTTAACAATTCCGCGTAATTTCGTGACACGCCGCAGTGTTGACGCAATGTCACGTGATACACTTGCGACAAGGGAGTTGGCCGGCCGACTTCCGATCGCTGAATTGTTCGCTGCCTTGCCGGTGGCGCTTTTGGAGGTTCGATGAATCGTCTTGTCGTCATCTCTAACCGGGTCCCCACGCCGGGAACTGGTGCGCAAGCCGGTGGATTGGCGGTTGCGCTTTCGGGATTGATGGCGCAACGCGGCGGCGTTTGGTTCGGTTGGAGCGGGCAAGTCTCCGACGATAACACGGTGAAGTCGGTGCAGGACGGAGACGTCCAATACGCCACCATGGACCTCACCCGCACCGAGCACGATCGCTACTACAACGAGTTTTCCAACAGCACGTTATGGCCGTTGCTTCATTCGCTCCCGGAGCTGATGAGCTTCGATCGTCGTAATGCGCAGGTCTACCGGTCGGTGAACGAGCGGATGGCGGCGGCGGTGCTGCCGCTGCTGCGCCCGCACGACATGATTTGGGTGCACGACTACCATCTGATGTCGATGCCGGCCGCCTTGCGCGCACGTGGCGTGAAGGCGCCGATCGGCTTCTTCCTGCACATCCCGTTCCCCTCGGCCGACATGCTGGCCAGCGTTCCCGAGGCGGGGGCGCTGATCCGCGACCTGGTCTCGGCTGACCTGATCGGCTTCCAGACCCAGAATGACGTGGAGAACTTCGCCGAGGCGGCGCACCGCATGGCGGGCGCCACGCGGTTGGCGGGCGGCTGGCTGCATGTCGGCGACCGTCGGATCCGTCTGGCCGCGTTCCCGGTCGAGATCGAGGCGCGGGAGTTCTCCACCGTGGCCGAGACGGCCTGGCGTGGCGCCCCGACCGAGCGACTGCGCCGCAGCCTGCAAGGGCAGAAGCTCGTGCTGGGCGTGGACCGGCTCGACCCGACCAAAGGGCTGATGCAGCGGCTGTCCGGGTATCGGCGCTTGTTGGAGACGCGGCCGGATTGGCGCCGCCGGGTCACATTGCTGCAGATCGCGGCCGAGAGCCGCAAGGATGTCGCCGCCTATCGCAACCTGCGCGAGGCGGTGGATCGTGAAGCGGGTGCGATCAACAGCGAGTGGAGCGAGGCGGACTGGACGCCCCTGCGCATCGTGGCGCGCGCCGGCGCTCGATCGACGATGGCGGGCTACATGCGCGAGGCGCGCGTCGGGTTCGTGACGCCGTTGCGCGACGGCATGAACCTGGTGGCGAAGGAATACATCGCCGCGCAGGACCCGCAGGACCCGGGAGTGCTGGTGCTGTCGCGCTTTGCCGGCGCGGCCCGGCAGTTGTCGGCCAGTCTGATCGTGAACCCGCACGACCCCGACGAGTTGGCTGACGCACTGGACACCGCGTTGCGCATGAGCCTGGTGGAGCGGCAGGAGCGCTGGCAGGCGTGCTGGCGGGCGATCGATGGCGCCACCCCGGCCCGATGGGGGCGCACGTTCTTGGCCACGCTGTTGCGCGTGGGCAGTGCCGCCCCGGCCAACACGTTGCTTCCGCCCAAATCGGAGACGCTTCCGGTCCGCCAAACCGGCCTCACCGCGTAGGGTGCGTGGGCCGTGGTGGGGTGCCAAAGCGCACCCACCCTACGAGGATGACGGATCGCGCGCGATAATTGGTGGACTGGTTAACGCCGCCGCGGGTCGAGCGCGTCGCGCAGGCCGTCCCCAGCTAGGTTGAAGGCCAGAACCGCCAAGAAGATCGCCGCCCCCGGAAAGATCGCGAGCCAGGGCGCTTGGGTGAGAAACCGCTGCGCCGCGTTCAGCATCGAGCCCCAGGACGGCAGCGGCGGTTGCTGCCCCAAGCCCAGGAACGACAGGCTGGCCTCGGCGATGATCGCCATGGCGATAGCCAAGGTGGCCTGCACCAGGATTGGCGGCACGATGTTGGGCAGCACGTGCCGCACCGCCACGCGCCAGGCGGGTTGCCCAGCGCCCGCGCCGCTTCGACGTAATCGTTGGCCGCCGCGTCGAGCGTGGCCGCCCGCGCCACGCGGACGAACACTGGGGTCGCCGTGATCCCGATGGCGATCATGGCATTGGTGAGCGACGGCCCGAGGAACGCCGCCAGCGCGATGGCGAGGATCAGGAACGGACAGGCGAGCATCGCGTCTACCAGGCGGCCGATGATCGCATCGGTCCAGCCGCCGCTGAACCCGGCGAGCAAGCCCAGCGGCACGCCCACCCCCGCCGCGATTGCGACCGACACCAGCCCGGCCAGCAGGGTCGCGCGGGCGCCGAAGATGACGCGGGACAGCTCGTCCCGGCCGTTCTCGTCGGTGCCGAACCAGTGCAGTGCGGAGGGTGCCTTGCGGATGACGGTGTAGGTTTGGTGATCGGGGTCGTAGGGGGCGAGCCAGGGTGCGGCGAGCGCGATGGCCACGAACAGCACGATGACGACCAGCCCGAACATCGCCGTCGGCCGGGCGGCAAAGCGCCGCGCCACCAGCGCAAGCGGGCTGCGGCCCTTTGGCACCGGCCCACCCGCGGCCGCTGGCAACAAGCCCTCTCCCTCTGGGAGAGGGTTGGGTGAGGGGCCGCTGCCGCGGAGTGTGTGGCGGGCCCCCTCCCCTCCACCGCCTTTCCCCGGGCTTTCGCCCGCGGAACCTTTGGCGGTTCCGCCCTGCCCTCTCCCAGAGGGAGAGGGTTGTTTGAGTGATTGTATGGGTGAACTCACGGCACGCGCAGCCTGGGGTTGACCAGCACGTACAATCCATCCGCCAGCAAGTTCAACAGGATGTACAGCGTCGCCGTCACCATCACCACGCCCTGCACCACCGGGTAGTCACGGTTGAACACTGCGTCCACCACCAGCTTGCCGAAGCCGGGGATGCTGAACACTTGCTCGGTCAGGACCGCGCCGGAGAACAGCGTGCCGAGCTCGAGCGCCCCCAACGTCACCACCGGCACCAGCGCATTGCGCAGCGCATGCCGCACCACCACGCGCAGCTCGCGCAACCCCTTGGCGCGGGCGGTGCGGACGTAGTCCTGGTCCAGCGCGGTGAGCATGGCACTGCGGACGTGGCGCATCAGCACGGCGGCGGTCGCGTTGCCGAGCACGAAGGCGGGCATGATGGTGGTGGCAAGCGACTGCCATGGGTCCTGCGTGAGCGGCACGTAGCCGGACGGCGGCAGCCAGCCGAGCCGCACCGATACCAGCAAGATCAGCATGATGCCGAGCCAGAAGTTCGGCGTGGACAGCCCGCCGAGCCCGACCAGGTTGGCCGCTGCGTCCCACCAGGTGCCGCGCTTGACGGCGGCCAGCACGCCCGTCGGCACCCCGATCAGCACGGCGAAGGCAAACGCCATCACGCCCAACTGCAAGGTTACGGGGAGCTTCTGCGCCACCAGCATCGTGACCGGTTCGCGGATGCGCCAGGAGTAGCCGAGATTGCCGTGCAGCAAACCGCCGAGCCAGTGGAGATATTGCACGGAAAGCGGGCGGTCGAGCAGCAACTCGGCGCGGATTTGCGCCAGCAATTGCGGGCTGGCGCCCTCCTCGCCCGCCAGCACCAGCGCCGGGTCGCCGGGAGTGAGCTGCTGCAGGCCGAACACCAGCAGGCTCACCAGCAGCAGCGTCGGCACGAGTTGCAGCAGGCGGCTGCGCAACCGGCCGTTCATGGCGCGAGGGTCAACCCCTGCAGGCGGATGATGCCGTCCGCCACTGGCTTGAAGCCGCCGACCTTGGCCGTCATGCCGGCGAAATAGCGCACGGTGTAGATGTAGGAGATCGGCAGATCGGTCTGGTCGAGCTGGAACAACTGGCCGTAGAGCGCGCGGCGCTTGGCCATGTCCGGCTCCGCGCGGGCGTCGTCGAGCAGCTTGTCGGCGACCGGGCTGGCGTAATGGCCGTAATTCTCCGTGCCGCCGCTGTGCAGGAACGCGTAGGTGTCGCCATCGGGATCGACCCGGCCGGACCAGGCCACGAGGTAGGCTTCGAACCCGCCCGCGTGCGCTTGGGCCAGCGAGGAGGCGAACTCCATGGCGGTGATCTTCACGTCGAAGCCGGCTTCGGAGGCCATGGCCTGGATCACCTCGGCCATCTGCTGGATGTCGGGGTTGTTCGGGGCGATCAGGTTCACCGGCACTGGCGTCTTCACCCCGGCTTGCTGCAGCAGCGCCTTTGCCCTGGCCACGTCGCGCTTGGGCGGCTGCACCGCCGGGTCGAAGAACGGGCTCTCGGGCGGGACCGGTTGGGCGGTGGCGGGCACCAGGCCGTTGTAGACCACCTGCAACAGGGCCTCGCGGTCGATGGACAGGTCGAACGCCTGCCGCACCAGCGCGCTCTGCCCGATCGGCGTCTGTGCGCGCGGGCCGTTGGCGAGGTTGTAGGTGATGCCCTGGTAGCCCAATCCGTCATAGGTGACGAGCCTGAGCTTGGCGTCTGATTTTACGGCATTGGTGTCGGTGGGGACGATGTATTCCACGAAGTCCACGCTGCCGGCCTGCAGGTCCGCCAGGCGGATCGAGCTGTCGGGGATCATTTGGTAGATGACCCGGTCGACATGGATGGCGTCCTTGTTCCAGTAGTCGGGGAAGCGCTCGAGCGTGATGTGGTCCTCCGCAACTCTTTCCACGAAGCGCATCGGCCCGGCGCACACGGGGTGCAGGCCGAAATTGCGGCCCTCCTTCTCCGCCGCCGTGGGCGAGACGATCATGCCGGCGCGGTCGGTCAGTTGCGCTAGGAAGGGAGCGGACGCCTCCTTCAGCACGACGCGCACCGTCGCCGGGTCGATCACGTCGACATGGTCCATGGCGTTGATCTCGGACACGCGGGCGCTGCCGGGCATGGTGAGGTGCCGCTCGAGGCTGTATTTGACGGCGGCCGCGTCCATCACCGTGCCGTCCTGGAACTTCACGCCCTGGCGCAGGTGGAGCACCAGGGTTTTTGGGTCCGCCCATTCGTAGCTGGTGGCGAGTTGCGGGACGATCTGCAGCTTCTGGTCGATATCGAACAGCTTGTCGCACAGGCCGGCGAACACGATGCGGCCGACGAAGGTGCGGGCGAGCGTTGGGTCGAGGATGTCGGGGTCTTCGCGCAAGGCGAGGTGGAGGGTGGCGGGGGCGGGCTGCGCGGCCGCGAGCAGTGGGGCGGTGGCGAACAGGCAGGCAAGAGCGAGGCGGATCATGCGGCGTTGGCTCCCAGGCGGCCAGCATGGTATTGCAAGCCTTGCGCCGAAGCTTTGGGCAGGTAGGTCAAGCTGGAGAGTGATGTGAGCGAGAACGGCGTAGACCTGGGCGCGATCTATGGCGCGATCATCGCGATCTCGAACGAACTGAAGTCGTTCAAGGCTGAAGTCCGAGCCGAGTTCGCCACCATCCATGCCGAGCTTGGGTCGATGCGGGCCGAGTTCCGTCAGGTGCATAGCGAGATCGCCGACCTGCGCCACTCGGTGGACGAACTCCGCGCCGCCGTGAACGACTACCACGGCGCGCTGCTCGGCCATGGCGTGCTGATCACCGAACTCGACGAGCGGACGACCCGGCTCGAGCAACGCGGCTAGCCCATGCGCACGCACCGCATCGCCGCCATCCCGGCCGATGGCATTGGCCCCGAGGTGATCGCCGCCGGGCTCGAAGTGCTGGACACGCTTGCCAGCCGGGACGGCGGCTTCACCCTGCAAGTCGACCACTACGACTGGGGCAGCGAGCGCTACCGCCGCACCGGCGCGCTCATGCCGGAAGACGGGCTCGACCAGCTCCGCAGCGCCGACGCGATCTACTTCGGCGCCGTCGGAGCGCCCGACATCCCCGACCACGTGACGCTCTGGGGCTTGCGCCTGCCGATCTGCCAGGGCTTCGACCAATACGCCAACGTCCGCCCCACCCGCATCCTGCCCGGCGTCACCAGCCCGTTGCGCGGCGCCGGGCCGGGCGACCTCGACTGGCTGATCATCCGCGAGAACAGCGAGGGCGAATACGCCGGGCATGGCGGCCGGGCGCATCGCGGCCTGCCGGAGGAGGTGGCCACCGAGGTGGCGATCTTCACCCGCGTGGGCGTGGAGCGGATCATGCGGTTCGCCTTCGCCTCCGCCCAGGCGCGCCCGCGCAAGCTGCTGACCGTCGTCACCAAGTCCAACGCGCAGCGCTACGGCATGGTGTTCTGGGACGAGGTCGCCGCCCTGGTCGCGCGCGACTTCCCCGACGTCACCTGGGACAAGGAACTCGTCGACGCCATGACGGTGCGGATGGTGACCAAGCCTCGAAGCTTAGACACGGTGGTCGCCACCAACCTGCATGCCGACATCCTGAGCGACCTGGCCGCCGCCCTGGCTGGCTCGCTCGGCATCGCGCCCACCGGCAACGTGGACCCGCAGCGCCGCTTCCCCTCCATGTTCGAGCCGATCCACGGCTCCGCGTTCGACATCACCGGCAAGGGCATCGCCAACCCGGTGGCCACGTTCTGGACCGGGGCGATGATGCTGGACCATCTGGGCGAGCACGCCGCCAGCCAGCGCCTGATGGCCGCCGTCGAGCAGGTGTGCGCCGCCGGGGTGCTGACGCCCGACTTGGGCGGCAAGGCCACGACGGCCGAGGTGACGCGCGCCGTCTGCGAGGCGATCCGCGGCGCTAACGCCTGATGCGGCAGGCTGTCGCGGGCGACGAGGCGCTGGTCAGGGCGATCAATCGAGACGCCTACGCCGAGTATGAGCCGCTGTTTGGTGGCCCACCGCTGCCAGCGACCGAGGACTACACGCCTCGCATCGCCGCCGGTCAGGTCTGGCTCTGGGATCATGACGCCGCGCTGGTGATCGAACGCCACTCGGGCCACGCCATGATCTATAGCCTGGTAGTACGCCCAACAGCCCAAGGCAAGGGATTGGGCAGCGCAATGCTCACCGCGGCCGAAAGACTGGCCGCTGCTTGGGGCGTGGCCGAGTTGCGGCTCTACACCAACGCGTTGATGCAGCGGAACCAGGCGATCTATGCCAAACGCGGCTACCGGGAGACCGGCCGCAGGCCACACCCGCTGCGCCCGAACGCCACCATCGTGGACATGGTCAAGCCCGTCCCCACCGCCGAGGCCGAGCTGCGCCGCCTGCTGGACGTGATGGCCCGGTTGCGCGCCCCCGGCGGCTGCCCGTGGGACCAGGCGCAGGATTTCGACACCATCGCGCCCTACACGATCGAGGAAGCCTACGAGGTGGCCGACGCCATCGCTCAGCGCGACTGGGACGAGCTGCCCGAGGAGTTGGGCGACCTGCTGTTCCAAGTGGTCTACCACGCCCGCATGGCGGAGGAGGCTGGCCGCTTCGCCTTTGCCGACGTGGCGCGCGGCATCGCCGACAAGATGGTGCGCCGCCACCCGCATGTGTTCGCGGGCGCCGAAGCGCCGCCGGGCTTCTGGGAGGCTGGCAAGCGCGCCGAGCGTTTGGCCCGGCGCCAGACCGGCACGCTCGACGGCGTGCCCACCGCCCTGCCCGCCCTCACCCGCGCCGCCAAGCTCACCGCCCGCGCCGCCCGGGTGGGCTTCGACTGGCCGGACGCCGCCACCGTGTTGGACAAGCTCGCCGAGGAGACCGCCGAACTGCGCGCCGAACTGCCCGAGTCCGACCCGGCGCGGCTGCAGGACGAAGTGGGCGACATGCTGTTCGTACTGGCCAATCTGGCGCGCAAGCTGGGGCTAAACCCCGAGACTTGCCTGCACGCCGCCAACGCCAAGTTCACCCGCCGCTTCGAGGCGGTCGAGGCGCGCCTGGCTGCGGAGGGGCTGGCGCCGGCAGATGCCGGGTTGGACGCGATGGAGGCCGCCTGGCAGGCGGTGAAGCAGCGGGAGCGCTCGGGGAAGTAACTCTCCGCCCGCGTAAAAAGCTCTCTCCCTCTGGGAGAGGGTTGGGTGAGGGTGTCCACGCACGAATCATCCCCCGCGGCCCCCTCACCCCGACCCTCTCCCAGAGGGAGAGGGAGAGGGAGAGCTTCGTTAGAGCTTCGGCAGTCGAGGCAGCTTGCCCTGGAGCTAGCACCGCTCGAACGCGCGCGTTAGCGTCCGCGCTTCCCGTCGGAGTACCGCCATGGCCACGCATCGCCTCCCCGCCTCGCCCGAGACCGTTCGCTGGGGCGCGTTTGACGCCAGCTTCCCGCCGCTGCTCACCGTCGCCTCGGGCGACACCGTGGTGCTGGAATGCGTGTCCGGCGCGCCCGAGATGCTGCCGCCGGCCAACAAAGGCTTCAGCATCCCGCCCGCCCTGGCCGCGATCCACCAGGCCAACGTGCCCCGCATCGGGCCGCACATCCTCACCGGCCCCGTGGCCATCGCCGGTGCCGAGCCGGGCGACACGCTGGAAGTCCGCATCGAGGCGATCGAGTTCGGCGCCGATTGGGGCTTTTGCGGCTTCCGACCGCTCGGCGGCACCCTGCCGGAGGATTTCCCCGAGCGCTTCCTGCTCCACATCGCGGTCGACCAGGCGCGCCGTGTCGGAACGCTGCCCTGGGGCACGGAGCTCGAGCTGCAGCCGTTCTTCGGCGTGATGGGCGTGGCGCCGCCCCCCAATTACGGCCCGATCTCCACCAAGGAGCCGCGCGAGCATGGCGGCAACCTCGACAACAAGGAGCTGGGCGCCGGGTCGACCCTGTTCCTCCCCGTCTGGGTGCCCGGCGGCAACTTCTCCGCCGGCGACGGCCACGGCGTGCAGGGCGATGGCGAAGTGTGCATCAACGCACTCGAGACCTGCCTCACCGGCACCTTCACCTTCGTCCTGCACAAGGGCACCAAGCTCGCCTACCCGCGCGGCGAGACCGCCACCCACTACATCAGCATGGGCATGAACGAGGACCTGGACCTCGCGATGAAGCAGGCGCTGCGGCAGATGATCGCCTTCATCTGCAGCCACTCGAACCTTTCGCGCGAGGAAGCCTACGCGTTCTGCTCGCTCGCGGTGGATTTCCGCGTCACGCAGACGGTCAATGGCGAGAAGGGTGTGCATGGCATGCTGAAGAAGGGGCTGCTGTTCTAGCCGTGGTGCCGAATCCAAGAGTTACCCACAAGATTCTGTGCCACTAAGGCTGGTAGGCAGCCGGCTCTCTCGCTACCGTATCCGGTATGATGTCGCGGGAGAGCATACCATGGAGTGGACCGACGAAGTCATCGAACGGCTCAAGGCGCTCTGGCTGGAGGGCCACTCCACCGCGGAAATCGGCCGCCGCATGGGCATCTCGAAGAACGCCGTCGTTGGCAAGGCGCATCGGCTCAACCTGGCGGGACGGCCGTCGCCGATCCGCCGTGGCCCGCCAGGGGAGCGCCCGCGCCGCCCCGTCGTGAAGCGGGTGACCGGTCCGACGCTGCCCACCATGGAAGCGCTGGGTCCGCGCGACGCAGTTCCGCTGCCCGCTCCGCCGCCGCCGCCTCCGGCGCCGTTGCGGGCGGTTCGGACCACCGGCGGCGGTCGGCTCATCCCGTGCTGCTGGCCGATCGGCGAGCCCGGCACGCGCTCGTTCCGCTTTTGTGACGACTCGTCGCTGCCCGGCAAGCCCTATTGCGGGACCCACGCCGCACTCGCCTACGTGCGTGTGAAGGACAAGCGGGAGGAGGCGGCCTAACCCGTCTCGCGCGGTTGTTGCGAGGCCGGTCTTGCCGGAGCGCCAGCCGGTCTGTAGCAAGGCCCGATGACAGTGCGGTTGAACCAAACGCTTCCAGCCCCTCGCCGTCCGGCGGGGCTCGACGCCGACTCCGTGCGATCGGCGTACCGACGCTGGGCGTCGGTATACGACGTGCTCTTCGGCGGTGTCTCCACCCCAGGGCGAAAACGGGCGGTGGCGGCGGTCAATGCGCTGCCGGGCCGCCAAGTGCTCGAGGTGGGCGTCGGCACCGGGCTCGCTTTGCCGCACTACCATCCGCAGAAACGGGTGACCGGGATCGACCTGTCGGCCGACATGCTGCAGCGCGCTCGCGCCCGAGTCGCGCGCCAGCAACTGAGCGGCGTGGTGGCGCTGCTGGAGCAGGACGCCGAAGCGACCGGCTTTGCCGACGGCCAGTTCGACATCGCGGTCGCCATGTTCGTCGCCTCCGTGGTGCCCAATCCGCGCCGGCTGCTGGCCGAGATGCGCCGCGTGGTGCGGCCCGGCGGCACCTTGCTGTTCGTGAACCACTTCGCAGCCCTGGGCGGCCCGCGCCTGGCGGTGGAGCAGGCGATGGCCCCCGCCGGCCGCGCCCTGGGCTGGCACCCGGACTTCAAGGTCGAGGCCCTGCTGCCGCCGGAGGACCGGGTTCGTGCCGGCAGCGTATCGGTTCCACCGTTTGGGCTTTTCACTTTGGTAACCCTGCCCAATTAGCGGCTGGTTACGGCTGCGAGCTTGATCTCGGGCGGGGGGTCGGATAGGTCCGCTGCACCGCGCGGTCTCAGGTGAGCCGAGGCGGCAGTCCGGTAGGGGAAGACGAAGTTGATGCGGCATTTCCGGCGCTTAGGAGCTTTCGGCCAGGGTTTGGCGCTATGGGCGATGGGCGGCGCGGTTCCGGCCGGGGCACAAACCCCGCGGCCCTGGGAAATCGGCATGCAGCCGGCGCACAGCCCGGTCGAAAGCAACATCCACAGCCTCTACAGCCTGGTCAATTGGCTGATGATCGCCGTGGTCGTGTTCGTCGCGGCACTCCTCCTGCTGGCGATCTTCAAGTTCAACGCCAAGCGCCATCCGATGCCGAGCCGCATCAGCCACAACACGCTGCTCGAAGTGGCCTGGACGGTGCTGCCGGTGCTGATCCTGGTGGTGATCGCCATCCCGTCCTTCCGCCTGGTCTATTTCGAGGACAAGGCGCGCAACCCGGACATGACGATCAAGGTCACCGGGCATCAGTGGTATTGGAACTACACCTACGCCGACGCCAACAACATGGCGTTCGATAGCAACATGGTGCAGGACGCCGACCTCAAGCCCGGGCAACTCCGGCACCTCGAGGTGGACAATCCGCTCGTGGTGCCCGCGGGCAAGAAAATCCGCATCCTCACCACCGGCGCGGACGTAATCCACAGCTTCTTCATCCCATCGCTCGGCGTGCAGCGCTATGCCATCCCGGGCCGCACCATCGAGACCTGGATGGAGGTCGACAAGCCCGGCGACTACTACGGGGATTGCAACCAGATATGTGGTATGAACCACAGCCAGATGCCGATCCACGTGCAGGCGCTGACCGAGGCCGACTACCAGTCTTGGCTGGAGGGCGCGAAGAAGAAGTTCTCGACGGACGCCAATCCGCATCCGCAAGCAGAGCATTTCGCGGCCGCGGCCGCACCTTAGGCGAGCCTGCCCCGCAAGGGCGCGAAAGCACGAGCCCCGAGGGGCACAGGAGAGTTCGTAGATGTCGGTCACCAATTTCCAGCAGCCCGATGCCGCTCATGACGCCGACCACGCGCATGGCGATCACGGCCATGCTCCAGGGTTCGTCCATCGCTGGCTGTTCTCGACCAACCACAAGGATATCGGCACCCTCTACCTGATCTTCGCCGTGTGCGCGGGGATCGTGGGCGGCGTGCTGTCCATCATCATGCGGGCGCAACTGTCGCACCCGGGCAACACCATCATCACGACGGGCCAGCAATGGAACGCGCTGGTGACGGCGCACGGCCTGATCATGATCTTCTTCACCGTCATGCCCGCGATGATCGGCGGCTTCGGCAACTGGTTCGTGCCGCTGATGATCGGCGCGCCGGACATGGCGTTCCCCCGCCTGAACAACATCTCGTTCTGGCTGCTGGTCCCCGCCTTCATGCTGATCATGGCGGGCCTGCTCTCGGGCAACGGCGCCGGCTCGGGCTGGACGCTGTATACCCCGCTGTCCGCCCAGCAGGACATCTCGATGGACTACACCCTGTTCGCGCTGCACCTGGCGGGCATCTCCTCCCTGCTCGGCGCGATCAACTTCATCACCACGATCTTCAACATGCGCACTCCGGGCATGACGCTGCACAAGATGCCGCTGTTCGTGTGGTCGATGCTGGTGACGGCGTTCCTGCTGCTGCTGGCCATTCCCGTGCTGGCCGGCGCCATCACCATGCTGATCACCGACCGCAACTTCGGCACCTCGTTCTTCGACCCGGCGGGCGGTGGCGACCCGGTGCTGTTCCAGCATCTGTTCTGGTTCTTCGGCCACCCCGAGGTCTACATCATGATCCTGCCCGGCTTCGGCATGATCAGCCACATCATCTCGACCTTCTCGCGCAAGCCGGTGTTCGGCTACCTGGGCATGGCCTACGCGATGGTGGCCATCGGCGTGGTCGGCTTCGTGGTGTGGGCGCACCACATGTTCGTCTCCGGCATCAGCGTGGACACGCGGGCCTACTTCATGGCAGCCACGATGATCATCGCCGTGCCGACCGGCATCAAGATCTTCTCCTGGATCGCCACGATGTGGGGCGGGTCGATCGAGATGAAGACGCCGATGCTGTGGGCGGTGGGGTTCATCTTCCTGTTCACCGTCGGCGGCGTCACCGGCGTGGTGCTGTCCAATGCTGGCATCGACCAGATCCTGCACAACAGCTACTACGTGGTGGCGCATTTCCACTACGTGCTGTCGCTGGGCGCCGTATTCTCGATCTTCGCCGGGTTCTACTATTGGATCGGCAAGATGAGCGGCCACCAGTATCCCGAGTTCTGGGGCAAGGTGCATTTCTGGGTGACCTTCGTCGGCGTGAACCTGACCTTCTTCCCGATGCACTTCCTCGGCCTCGCCGGCATGCCGCGCCGCTACCCCGACTATGCGGACGCGTTCGCCGGCTGGAACTCGGTGGCGTCGTATGGCTCGTATATCGGCGGCGTGTCCGTGCTGATCTTCCTCTACGTGCTGTTCCGCACCTTCACCTCGAAGGTCCCGGTTCCAGCGAACCAGTGGGGCGAGGGTGCGACGACGCTGGAGTGGTCGGTGAGCTCGCCGCCGCCGTTCCACACCTTCGAGGTACTGCCGCGGGTCCGATGAGCCAGTCCGTGCTTTATGCCGGCGCCGTCCCCAGCTCGGAGACGGCGACCTGGCGCGACTGGCTTAACCTGCTCAAGCCGCGCGTGGTGACGCTGGTGGTGCTGACGGGGCTGGTGGGCATGCTGGTGGCGCCGGGTCACTTGCATCCGGTGCTTGCCTTCACCGCTGTGCTCTGCATTGCGGTGGCGGCAGGCTCGGCGGGCGCCATCAATATGGTGTTCGACCGCGATATCGACGCGCTCATGCGCCGCACCAGTTCGCGCCCGATCCCGGCCGGCAAGATCGAGCCCGGCGCTGCGCTGGCGTTCGGCGTGGTGCTGGCGGTTTCGTCGGTGATGGTGATGGCGCTGGCCACCAACCTGGTCGCCGCGGCCTGGTTGGCGGTGTCGATCGCGTTCTACGTGTTCATCTACACGATCTGGCTCAAGCGCCGGACGCCGCAGAACATCGTCATCGGCGGCGCGGCCGGCGCGTTCCCCCCGATCATCGGCTGGGCCGCGGTGACCGGCGACGTCACCACCATGCCCTGGCTGCTGTTCGCGATCGTGTTCCTATGGACGCCGCCGCATTTCTGGGCGCTGTCGCTGTACGCCTGCAAGGATTACGGCCGCGCTGGGGTGCCCATGCTGCCTGTCGTGGCGGGCGCCAAGTCGACCCGGCGCCACATCATGGCCTACACGCTGGTGCTGGCGCCGTTCGCCGTGCTGCCTTGGGCGCTGGGCTATGCCGGAGCGGTGTATGGGCTGACCGCCGTGGCGCTCGGGCTTGGCTTCGTGCTCAGTGCCGCGCTGGTGTGGCGCGACAAGCAGGACAGCACGGGCGTCAGCCTCACCCAGGACGCGCCGGCGCGGGCCTGCTTCCGCTATTCGCTGGCCTACCTCGCCATCCTGTTTGGCGCCGTCGCGGTCGACCACTTCGTTGGCTGACGACTTCCCCCCACCGCTGTCGCGGGCGCAGGCGGCCGAGCTGCGTCGCCGCCAGAAGGGGCGCAACATCGCGCTGCTGCTGGCGCTGATCGCCGTGGCAGTCCTGTTCTATGCCATTTCGATCGTGAAGCTGGGCGGTCACCCGGGATGACGCGCAACGCCTGGATGGGCGTGGGCCTCGGTGTGGTCACGGCGGGCATGCTGGGCATGGCGTTCGCCTCGGTGCCGCTGTACCGGCTATTCTGCTCGGTGACGGGCTATAACGGCACGCCGCAGATCGGGCCGGAACTGGCGTCCCACACCGTGTCGCAGACCATCACGGTGGCGATGGACGCGGACACCAGCCCTCACCTGCCATGGGCGTTCAAGCCGGAGCTTGCCCACGTGACGATGCCGCTCGGGGCACCCCAGTTGGCGTTCTACGACGGCAAGAACCTCGGCGACCACACCATCACCGGGCACGCGCTCTACAACGTCACGCCGGACGTGGTGGGCAAGTACTTCCACAAGACCGAGTGTTTCTGCTTCACCTCGCAAACCCTGCGCTCGGGCGAGGCGGTGCAGTTCCCGGTGACGTTCTGGGTCGACCCGGCGATCCTGCAGGACCCGGAGACGCGCGACATCCACACGATCACCTTGTCCTACACGTTCTTCCCCTCGCTGCAGGAGGCGGCCCAGACGGGGGCGCTGGCCAAGGCGGGGCCGCATACCGGGGTGCAGGGGCAGGTGAAGGTGCTCGAGCCGGGAGTGACTGCTCCCTCTCCCTCTGGGAGAGGGTCGGGGTGAGGGCGCCATTGCCGCTTTATCGCGTGTCGGCCCCTCACCCAACCCTCTCCCAGAGGGAGAGGGCTTTTAGGGCGGGTGTGCGTCTCGCCTCTTTGATCCCGCAGCAGAGTCGGCGATAGTGCGCCGCCGTAAACGATAGGTTCGCCATGGATACGCATGCACCCACCCTGCCGGTGACCAGCTCGGGCCTCAAGCAGCCCTACCACCTGGTCAACCCCAGCCCCTGGCCGCTGACGGGCGCCATCGGCGCCGGGCTCACGGTGATCGGCATCATCCATGCCGCCCATTTCGGCACCTACCTCTGGCTGAGCCTGGGCCTGGCGGTGGTGCTCGCCACCATGGCGCTGTGGTGGCTGGACGTGCTGAAGGAAAGCCGCACCCCCGGCTTGCACAGCGCCGTGGTCCGGCTCGGCCTGCGCTACGGCATGACGCTGTTCATTGCCAGCGAGGTCATGTTCTTCGTCGGCTTCTTCTGGGCCTTCTTCCACTTCGCGCTGTTCCCCGAGCACGTGCTGGACGCAACGGGGCCCGCCGTATGGCCGCCCGCCGGCATCCACACCTTCGACCCGTTCAACCTGCCGCTGCTCAACACCATGATCCTGCTGCTCTCGGGCTGCACCGTCACCTGGGCGCATCACGCGCTGATCGAGGACGACCGCCGCAGCCTGATCATGGCGCTGGGCATCACCTTGCTGCTCGGCATGTCGTTCACCGGCTTCCAGGTGCTGGAGTATTCCGAGGCGCCGTTCAAGTTTGACGGCGGCGGGGTGTATCCGGCGGTGTTCTTCCTCGCCACCGGGTTCCACGGCTTCCACGTGATCGTCGGCACCATCTTCCTGACCGTATGCTGGTTCCGCTCCCGCGCCGGCCAATTCACGCCGCAGCGGCACTTCGGCTTCGAGGCCGCCGCCTGGTATTGGCACTTCGTCGACGTGGTGTGGTTGTTCCTGTTCGTGTCCATCTACTGGTGGGGCGCCAGCGCCATCACGGCGTTGGACTAACGCAAACGAGCGGGTCCACGCGCAGCCTGCTCTGGCTGTCACTGCATTGCCGTTGCCCGCGCTGCGGCGAGGCGCCTTTGTTCGACGGCATCCTCGCAGTGCGGGATCGCTGCCCGGTATGCGGCTTGAACCTGTCCGAGGCCGACACCGGCGATGGCGCGGCGGCGTTCATCATCCTGTTCGAGAGTGCGATTTTGGTCGCGCTGGCGTTCTGGGTGGAGTTCCGCTTCAACCCGCCCTTGTGGGTTCACGTGGTGCTATGGCCGGCGCTGGCGATCCCCGGGACGATCGCGATGATGCGGCCGATCAAGGCGTTCCTGGTCGCCCAGCAATTCCGCAACCGCCCCGGCGAGATGGGGGCCGAGTGATTTTCCGCCCACGCCCTCAGCAAAAAGCCCGCTCCCTCTGGGAGAGGGTTGGGTGAGGGCCACGCTGGCACAGTCTCACTCATTGGCCCCTCACTCCCGCCCTCTTCCAGAGGGAGAGGGAGTTGGATCGGGGGAGCGGGCACGGCCGCTGCTTATCCCCGCCCTCGTCACCGCCGTCATGCTCGCCATCCTGATCGGCTTGGGCGTGTGGCAGCTCCAGCGCCTGCAATGGAAGCTCGGCATCCTCGCCGCCATCGACCATGCCGAAGCCTCGCCCGCCATCCCGCTGCCTGCGCACCCCGCCCAGTTCACCAAGGTCCGCGCCGAGGGACGCTTCATCCCCGGCAAGCAAGCCCGCTATGGCGCCGACGTGCGGGACACGCCCATTGGCCCGGTGCTCGGCTCGCGCGTGATCGAGCCGCTCGACCGCGCCGGGCAGGCCCCGCTGCTGGTGGATCGCGGCTGGGCGCCGGACGGACCGGTCGCGGAGCCAACCGGCCCGGTGACGGTGGAGGGCTACATCCGCACCCCCGACCGCCCCGGCCTGTTCAGCGCCACCGACGACTCAGTCAAGCGGCTGTTCTACACGCTCGACCCCGCCAAGATCGGCGCCGCCCTCGGCCTGCCCAGCGAGGCGCCCTACACCCTGGTCGCGATGGGGCCCGACGCCGGGCCACCCGTCCCAGCGACCGCCCTGCCCCGCCCGCCGAACGACCACCTGAACTATGCCCTTACCTGGTTCGGACTGGCGCTCTCCCTGCTCGTCGTTTTTGCCGCCTATTGCCGAAAGGCGCTCCGCCGATGAACGCCGACCCCCTCGCTGCCACCACCCGCCTGCGCGACCGCTTCACCCGCATTGCCACCCTGGGCGAGGCCGCCGCCATGCTGGGGTGGGACTCAGCGGCCATGATGCCCGAAGGCGGCGGCCCGGCGCGCGGCGACCAATTGGCCGTGCTCGCAGGCCTGTCGCACCAGATGCTGGTCGCGCCCGCCACCGGCGACGACCTGGCCGAAGCCGAGTCCGCGCCGCCCGATGACACCTGGGAGGCCGCCAATCTCCGGCTGATGCGCCGCGCCTACACCCGGGCCACCGCGCTGCCCGGCTCGCTGGTGGAGGCCAGCGCCCGCGCCTGCTCCACCTGCGAGAAGGTGTGGCGCGAGGCCCGCCGCACGTCCGATTTCGCCCTCGTGGCACCCAGCCTGGCCGAGGTGGTCCATCTCACCCGCGAGGCCGCCGACGCGATGGCGCCGGTGCTCGGCCTCACCCCCTACGACGCGCTGATGGACGGCTTCCAGCCCGGCATCGGCGCGGCGGATGTCGGCCCCGTGTTCCTGCGATACCAGGCGTTCCTGGCCGAGGCGCTGCCCCGTGCCGAAGCACTCCAGGCCCGCAAGCCGGCGCCGCTCGCCCTGCCCGGCCGCTTCCCGGCCGACGCGCAGGAGGCGCTCTGCCGCCGCTTGTCGGAGCGCGCCGGGCTCGAGTTCCACCACGCCCGGCTCGACCGCTCGGCGCACCCGTTCTGCGGCGGCACCGCCACCGACATCCGCATCACCACCCGCTACGACGAAGCGGATTGCGCGAGCGCCATCATGGGCGTGCTGCACGAAACCGGGCATGCGCTCTACGAACGCGGCCTGCCCGCCGCCTACGCGCGCCAACCCGTGGGCGAGGCGGCCGGGATGGCGGTGCATGAGAGCCAGTCGCTGATCAACGAGATGCAGGCCTGCCGCTCGGACGCCTACCTCGGCTGGCTCGGCCCGCAACTGCTGGCCACGTTCGGCGGCGCGCCCGCAGCGTATAGCGGCGACAATCTGGCGCGGCTGTGGCGCCGGGTCGAACGTGGCTGCATCCGGGTCGATGCGGACGAGATGACCTACCCGGCCCACGTGATCCTGCGCTTCCGGCTGGAGCAGGCGCTGATCTCCGGCGACCTCGCCGTGGCCGACCTACCGGGGGCGTGGAACGAGGCGATGCAGAGCCTGCTCGGCATCACCCCGCCCGACGATGCGCACGGCTGCCTGCAGGACATCCATTGGTACGACGGCGCGTTCGGCTATTTCCCATCCTATACGCTGGGCGCGATGGCCGCGGCACAACTGATGGCGGCGGCCAGGCGCGCCGTGCCCGGCCTCGATGCAGCGCTGGCCGAGGGCGACCACGGCCCCCTGCTCGGCTGGCTGCGCACCCACGTCCATGGCCAAGGCAGCCGGCTCGGCTTCAACGACCTGCTGCGCGAGGCCACCGGCAAGCCGCTCGACCCGGCCGATTTCGAGGCGCACTTGGCGAGCCGCTATCTCACATAGCCGAGATACAAACCGGCGCCGCGCGTCTGGTTACGGCCCGGCTAAAACACGCTAGTATCTTTAGATGCGCTACGTCTCCACCCGCGGCCAGGCCGAACCTCGCGACTTCGCCGGCGTACTGCTCGCCGGGTTGGCGGAGGATGGCGGGCTGTTCGTGCCCGACGCCTGGCCGAGCCTCTCCGCCGCCGACCTGCGGGCCCTGCGCGGGCTGCCCTATGCCGAACTCGCCGCCCGGGTGATGCAGCCGTTCATCGGCGAGGCGGTCCCGTTCGCGACGCTGCAAACCATCTGCCACGACGCCTATGCCGGCTTTGCCCACCCGGCCGTGGTGCCGCTGGTGCAGTTGGACGCCAACCTCTGGTCGCTCGAGCTGTTCCACGGCCCCACCCTCGCCTTCAAGGACCTGGCGATGCAGGTGCTTGGCCGCCTGTTCGACCACGTCCTCACCGAGCGGGGCGAGCGGGTCACCATCGTGGGCGCCACCAGCGGGGACACCGGGTCGGCTGCCATCGAGGCCTGCCAGGGCCGCCGCGCCATCGACATCGCCGTGCTCCACCCAAGCGGCCGCACCAGCGAGGTGCAGCGCCGGCAGATGACCACGGTGCAGGCCACCAATGTCGCGAACATCGCGGTCGACGGCACGTTCGACGACTGCCAGGACCTGGTGAAGGCCATGTTCGCGGACGCGCCGTTTCGCCAGGAGCTGCACCTGTCGGCGGTGAACTCGATCAATTGGGCGCGGATCGCGGCGCAAATCCCCTACTACGTGTTCGCCGCCCTCGCCCTCGGCGCGCCGGAGCGCGAGGTGGCGTTCAGCGTGCCCACGGGCAATTTCGGCAACGTGCTGGCCGCCTGGGCCGCCCGCCGCATGGGCCTGCCGATCACCCGCCTGGTGGTCGCGAGCAACCGCAACGACATCCTGGCCCGCTTCCTGGCCGACAACGACATGCGGGTGGCGCCGGTCGAGCCCAGCCTGTCGCCCTCGATGGACATCCAGATCTCGTCCAACTTCGAGCGCCTGCTGTTCGAGCTGCTGAACCGCGACCCGGCGGCCACCGCCGCCAGCATGGCCGCCTTCCGCACCACGGGGCGCATGCCGGTGCCGCCAGCCGCCTGGGAGCGCGCCACCGCCCTGATGCACGGCTTCCGCCTGGACGACGAGGGCACGGTGGCGGAAATGCGCCGGCTCGACCGGGAGTGCGGCTACCTGGCCGACCCGCATACCGCCATCGGCATCGCCGCCGCCCGCGCCAGCCAGGCGTCCGGGGCCTGCCCGCATGTGCCGATCATCGCCGCCGCCACCGCCCACGCCGCCAAGTTTCCCGACGCCGCGGAGCGCGCCATCGGCCGCCGCCCGCCCCTGCCCAAGCACTTGGCCGACCTATATGATCGGCCAGAACACTTCACCACCGCGCCCAACAGCCTCGACGCGGTCGAGGCGCAAGTTCGGGCCTTCGCGCACAGGAACGCCGCATGAGCATCAACGTCACCCGCCTGCCCTCCGGCCTCACGGTGGTGACGGAGCAGATGGACCGGGTGGAGACCATCTCGCTCGGCGCCTACGTCGCCACCGGCACGCGCGACGAGACCGAGGCGGAGTGCGGCGCCAGCCACTTTCTCGAGCACATGGCGTTCAAGGGCACCGAACGGCGCAGCGCCGCCGCCATCGCCGAGGCGGTGGAGGATGTCGGCGGCCACATCAACGCCTACACCGCCCGCGAACAGACCGCCTATTACGTCAAGCTGCTGAAGGAGGACCTGGCGCTCGGGGCCGACATCATCGGCGACATCCTGACCCATAGCACCTTCGCGCCCGATGAGCTGGAGCGGGAGCGCGGCGTGATCCTGCAGGAGATCGGCCAGGCCAACGACACGCCGGACGACATCGTGTTCGACCATTTCCAGGAGACCGCCTATCCCGACCAGCCCATGGGCCGCCCCACCCTGGGCCGCGAGGCCGGCATCAAGGCGATGGGCCGCGAGGTGCTGACCGGCTACATGCACCGCCATTATCCCGCCGGGAACACCGTGGTGGCCGCCGCCGGGGCGCTCACCCATGAGCGCGTGGTGGCGCTGGCGGCGGAGCACTTCGCGGACCTGCCCACCGGGCAAGCGCCCAAGGCCGCCCCCGCGCTCTACGGCGGCGGCGAGTTCCGCGAGGGGCGCGAGCTGGACCAGGTGCATATCGTGCTGGGCTTCCCCGCCATGGCCTATGCCGACCCGGACTTCTACCCGTCCATGCTGCTGTCCACCTTGCTGGGGGGCGGCATGTCTTCGCGGCTGTTCCAGGAAATCCGCGAGCGGCGCGGCCTGGTCTACTCGATCTACTCGTTCACCGCCCCCGCTCTGGATGGCGGCCTGTTCGGCATCTACGCTGGCACCGGCGAGGAAGAAGCGCGCGAACTGGTGCCGGTGACTTTGGAGGAATTGCGCCGGGTCCAGCTCGATGTCGGCGAGGAGGAGCTGCGCCGCGCCCGCGCCCAGGTGAAGGCGGGGCTGCTGATGTCGCTCGAATCGACCGGCAGCCGCTGCGAGCAACTGGCCCGGCAAATCCAGGTGCATGGCCGCATCGTCCCGGTGGCGGAGACGGTGGCCAAGATCGAGGCCGTAACCCTGGCCGACGTGCGGCGCGCCGCCGCCCGCATCTTCCGCGGCCGCCCCACCCTGGCCGCGATGGGCCCGACCGAGCACGTGCCGCACTTGGTGGACATCGCCGACCGGCTGGCGGCGTGAGCGCATGAACCAGCTCGACCTTCTCACCGCCCTGCTCGAACGCGCCCGCGCCGCCGGCGCCGACACCGCGGAAGCCGCCGTTTCCGGCTCCACCTCGGTCTCGGTCTCCCGCCGACTGGGGCGCACCGAGCACCTCGAGCGCTCCGAGCGGCGCGGCCTCGAGCTGACCGTGTTCGTCGGCAAGCGCAGCGCCTCGGTGTCCACCACCGAACTCGCCCTGTCCGGCTTTGCCGCCCTTGCCGACCGCGCCGTCGCGATGGCCAAGGTGGTGCCGGAAGACCCGTATGGCGGGCTGGCCGAGGAGGCCGCTTTCGTGGACGCGGCACCCCTCGAGCTGGCCGATCCCACCGAAGTGCCCGTGGAAGCGCTCACCGCCCGGGCCGCGGCGGCGGAAGAGGCCGCGCTGGCGGTGCCCGGCATCACCAACTCCGAAGGCGGCGAGGCGGGTTACGGCCGGATGGAGTTCCTGCTCGCCACCAGCGCCGGGTTCACCGGCGGCTACGCCCGCACCAGCCATTCGGTCAGCGCCACCGCGCTGGCGGGCGCCGGCACCGGCATGCAGCGCGACTATGACGGCCATTCCACCATCTTCCTGGCCGACTTGGACGACGCCGCCACCATCGGCCGCAGCGCCGCCGAGCGCGCCCTCGCCCGCCTCAACCCGACCCGGCCAGCCACCGCCAAGCTGCCGGTGGTGTTCGACCCGCGAGTGGCCGGCAGCCTGATCGGCCACTTCTCCGGCGCCATCAGCGGCGCCGGCGTGGCGCGCGGCACCAGCTTCCTGAAGGACAAGCTCGGCGAGCGCGTGTTCGCCGCCGGGATCACCATCCACGACGAGCCGCGGCGGCTGCGCGGGCTGCGCTCCAAGCCGTTCGACAGCGAGGGCGTGCCCACCGCCAACAGCCTGCTGATCGACGACGGCATGCTGCACGCCTGGCTGCTGGACAGCCGCAGCGCCCGCCAATTGGGGCTGAAGACCAACGGCCACAGTAATGGCGGCAGCCCCGGGATCAGCAACGCCTTCCTGGCGCCCGGCCGCCACAGCCCGGCCGAGCTGATGGCGGACATCAAGCTTGGCCTCTACATCACCGAGCTGCTGGGCATGGGCGTGAACGGTCTCACCGGCGACTACAGCCGCGGCGCCGCCGGGTTCATGATCCGCGATGGCGCCCTGGCCGAGCCGGTGGCGGAGATCACCATCGCGGGCAACCTGAAGGACATGTTCCTCCATCTCACCCCGGCCAACGACCTTCGATTCCGCCGGGCCGTCGACTCGCCCACCGTGCGCATCGACGGCATGACCATGGCCGGTGGTTCAGAGCATTAACCTGTCGTTAATAGTGCAATGGCTGGCGTTGAGCAGCGCGAAATCCGACTTGGTTGCCAACCAGCCACTTTGCTCGGCCACAATGCCATCGTATTCGTAAACGACGCGGGGTTCAGCGCGTGACGAGCGGAGCAGGGCATGTCTGGCACCTACACGTATAATAGCACGAGTCGGCAGCAGACCGACACGATCACGACCGGCGGCAGCTACACGATCACGGCCGTCGGCGCGTCCGGCGGCGCGAGCCACTATGCGGCCGGCGGGTACGGCGCGTCGATCACCGACACCTTCACCCTGCCGGCTGGCGCAACGCTCACCATTGTTGATGGCAGCGCCGGTGGCGCGGCGAGTTCGGCGCCCGGCGGCGGCGGCGGCGGCGGCGGGACCTTCGTATTCGAGATGGCGAACGGCACCACGACCCTGTTGCTGGCGGCCAGCGGCGGCGGCGGCGGCGGCGGCGGGATCAACTCCACAGGCGGCGGCAACGCGGTCCAGAGCGGCACCGTAGCAAACAATGGCGGCGCATCTGGCGGCGGGGGTGGTGGCGGTTATGCGGGCGGTGCCGGCGTCGGTTCCGGCGCTCACGGCTACAGTGGCGTTTCCGGCACCGGCATGGGCGGCTCGTTCGACGGGGGCTCGGGCTATGTTGGCGGATCGGTCGTCGCCGGCACGGGCGGCTACGGCGGCGGCGGCGGCGGCGGCTACTACGGCGGCGGCGGCGGCGGCGGTGTCGGCGGCGGCTATGGTGGCACCAGGATCGGGAACAACTATGGCAGCGGCGGCGCCGGCGGCGGCTCGTTCGACAACAACGGCGCCACTACGGAAGTGTTCAACACCGACACAGCCCAAGCCGGTGGCGGCAACGGCGAGGTCGTCGTCACCCAGGCGCCGCTGTGCTTCCTGCGCGGCACCCGCATCCTGACGCCCACGGGCGAGACCCGCGTCGAGGACCTGCAGGTCGGCGACCTGGTGGTCACCCGGTTCAGCGGCATTCAGCCGGTCAAGTGGATCGGCCGGCACAGCCCGGCGCCCGACAACGGCGCCAACACCCCCGTCTGCATCCAGGCCAGCGCGCTGGGCGAGCGGCTGCCGGCGCGGGACCTCTATGTGTCGCCGGGTCACTCGGTGCTGGTGGACGGTTCGCTGCTGCTCGCCCGCCTGCTGGTCAACGGCGTCACCATCACCCAGGACTGGTGCCCGCCGCGGATCGACTACTTTCACGTCGAACTGGCGGCGCATGACTGCGTGATCGCTGAGGGTGCCTGGGCTGAGACGTTTGCCGACGCGCAGGTGTCGCGTTCGCGCTTTGCCAATGCGGCCGAGTATGAGGCGCTGTACCCCGAGGATGGCCCGGCGCCGGACGAGTTCGTGCTGTGCGCGCCGCGGCCGGAGCGTGGGGCCAAGCTGGAGGCGGCGCTGCGCCCGGTGCTGGCCCGCGTTGCGGTGACGCCGGGGCCGCTGGTGGGCTCGATCGATCGGGTGGATGGCGCCTGGCGGGTGCATGGTTGGGCGCATGACCCGGCGCATCCGGACCTGCCGGTGCTGCTGGAGGTGGAGCTGGACGGGCGGGTGATCGGCACCGTGGCGGCATGTGAGGAGCGGGCGGACTTGGCGGCGGCGGGGTTTGGCCGCGGGCGCTGCGCGTTCACCTTCACCTCGCCGGTGCGGCTACAGCCCGAGTTGCTGCACAGCCTGCGGGTGCGTCGGGTGGCCGATGGCACGCCGTTGGCGATGGACCCGCGGTGTGCGGCGGAGATCGACGTTGAAGTCAGCCGCTGCCCAAGTACAATACCATCGTATCGGCTCGAAGCAGTAGGGTAGCAGGCATGCAAAACGGCATTCACTTCATTTCCGGCCTGCCACGGTCCGGTTCCACCCTGCTGTCGGCGCTGCTGCTGCAGAACCCGGCGATGCATGCCGGCATCACCAGCCCGGTCGGCTCCCTGGTCGGCACCATGCTGCGCGAGGTGAGCCAGGGCAACGAGACGTCGGTGCTGATGGATGACGGGCAGCGCCGGGCCCTGCTGCAAGGCGTGTTCGACAACTACTACCACGCGATCCATCCCACCCGCACCGTGTTCGACACCAATCGCGCCTGGACGCTGCGGCTGGATTTGCTGGCCAGCTTGTTTCCGGACGCCCGCGTGATCTGCTGCGTGCGCCACATCCCTTGGGTCATCGACAGCGTGGAGAGCCTGATGCGGCGCAACCTATGGGAGCTCTCCCGCATCTTCGACTTCGATCCCGCCGGCTCGGTGTATACCCGCGCCGACGGGCTGATGGGCCGCGGCGGCATGATCGGCTTTGCCCTGAACGCGCTGAAGCAGGCGATGCATAGCGCCCACTCGGCCAAGCTGCTGTTGCTGCCCTACGAGGTGTTGGCGCGCGAACCGGACCACGCGATGCGCGCCATCTACACCTTCACCGGCCTGCCGTATTTCCGGCACGACTTCGAGAACATCAGCTTCGACGCTGGCGAATTCGACGCGCGGCTTGGCACGCCTGGGCTGCATGTCGTGCGCCCGGCCACCCGCCCGTCCGAGCGGGCGACGATCCTGCCGCCGGATCTATGGGGTCGTTACGAGCGTGAGAGCGTCTGGCGCGACCCGGCGTTCAACACGCAAAACGTTCGCATCGTTTGAACCGCTGCTTTTCTGCTCCCTCTCCCCCTGGGAGAGGGTCGGGGTGAGGGACGGCGCAGGCGCGATTTGGTCGCCACTTCCCCTCACCCAACCCTCTCCCAGAGGGAGAGGGCTTTTAGCGCTTGGAGCCTCCGCTCTTCGCCGCCTCTTCGGCCACCAGCTCCTTCTTCGACAGCTTGCCAACCAGCGTCTTCGGCAACTCCTGCCGCAGCTCGATCTCGCGCGGGAGTTCTATCTTCGAGACGCAGGACGCGAGATGCTGGCCCAGGTCCGCCGGCGTGGCCGACGCGCCGGGGCGTAGCACCACGAACGCCTTCGGTGCCTCGCCGCGATAAGGGTCGGGCACGCCGATCACCGTGGCCTCGAGCACGGCCGGATGCTCGTACAGCGCGTCCTCGATCACGCGCGGATAGACGTTGAACCCGCCGCACAGGATCACGTCCTTGATGCGGTCGACGATGAACAAATAGCCGTCTGCGTCGAGATAGCCGATGTCGCCGGTGCGCAAGGCGCCATCCACGAAGGCCGCAGCGGTCTCCGCCGCCCGGTTGAAGTAGCCGGTCATGACCTGCGGGCCACGAATGCAGATCTCGCCGCGCTCCCCCGCAGGCAGCAGGCAATTGGGCGCCGCCGGGTCGCGGATTTCGATCACGGTGCCGGCCAAGGGTGGCCCGGCGGAACCCGGCTTGCCATCGCCCTGCGGCGGGTTGCAGGACACCACGGGCGATGCCTCCGTCAGCCCGTAGCCCTCCACCAGCCGGCAGCCGGTGCTGGCGATGAACCGGGTCCGCACCTCGGCCGGCAGCGGCGCACCGCCGGAGATGCTGAATTTGAGCGACCCCAAGTCCACCGATTTCGACCCGGCCTGCGCGTTCACGGCCGTGTAGATCGTCGGCACGGCGCTCAGCAGGGTGATCTTGCGGCGCCGGATGGTCGCCAGCATCGGGCCGATCGCAAACCGCGGCAACATGACGATCTCGCCGGCCAGCGCCAGACCGAAGTTGAGCACCGAGGTCATGGCGAAGACGTGGAAGAACGGCAGCACGGCCAGCAGCCGTTCCTGCCCCACCTCCGCCTCCGGCCAAAGCGCCACCATTTGCGCGGTGTTGGCCAGCAGGTTGGCATGGCTCAGCATGGCGCCCTTCGGCACGCCCGTGGTGCCGCCGGTATATTGCAGCACGGCCAGGCTCGCCGGGTCGGTGTCGACCGGGTCGGCGGGCGCCGGGTTGCGCACCAGGTCGGCGAAGCGCAGGTGCAGCGTGTCGCGCGGGATGGCCGCCCGATGCTGCCGCTTGAACAGGGTGAACAGCGCCGCCTTGGTCCAGGGCAGGATGCCCGCCATGGGGCAGACCACCAGGCGTTGCAGCCCGGCCTGCCCCGCCACGTTGGCGACCCGGCGGTAACTCGCCTCCAGGTCCATCACCACCATGACCGTGGCGCCGGAGTCGGTGATCTGGTGCACCAGCTCGCGCTCGACATAGAGCGGGTTGAAGTTCACCACCGTGCCGCCGGCGGCCAGGACGGCGCAGTAGCAGACGATGTAATAGGGCGTGTTGGGCAAGCACAGGCCGACCTTGCTGCCCGGCCCGATGCCCAAGTCCTGGAACCCACGCGTGGCGCGCTCCACCAGGCGGCCCAGCTCGCGGTAGGTCCAACGCCGGCCCAGGAAGTCCATGGCCGGCCGGTCGCCAAAGCGCGCCACCGACGCGGCCAGCAGGTCGGTCAAGCGCTGCGGCGCCGGCTGCTTCAGCATGGTCTAGAGCATCACCGGATCAGGTGTGGTCACCTGACCGGTCAAGATGCTCGCCAAAACAACAGCTAGACCATGACCGGCGACTCTATCTGAGGCGGCCATGGTCTAGCGGGCAGGCCTCAGGAAACGGGCGAATGCGTCCAGCGTCACCGCCGAGACGTAGTGCTCGATTCCCTCCGCGTCGGCTTCCGCCGCCTCTTTGGGCACGCCGACCGCAAGCAGCAGGTCCACGACGAGACGGTGCCGGCTGCGCACTCGCTCGGCCAGGGCGTGACCGGCCTCGGTGAGAAACACGCCGCGATAGGGCTTGCCGGTCGCCAAGCCCTCCCGCCGCAGCCGGGCGATGGTCTTGACGGCGGTGGCGTGGGAGACGCCGAAGCGCCGGGCGATGTCCGTGGCGCGCGCCTCGCCGCCAGCCGCGAGCAGGTCGGCGATCAACTCGGCATAATCTTCGAGCGTGGCGGCGCCGCGGGCGGTGCGCGTCTGTTCGAAGCGCTGCGCCTGGGTGGGTTCCTCCGGCAAAGTCTGGTCGGCCATCGCCACCGCTCTCAACTCATCGGCTGACTGTAGCAGTCCGATCTTCGATTAACAAAATCGTGCAGCTTGACCGAAGTGTAGCCTCTGCTACATCTTCGGGCATGGACATGGATCAGCCTCTCCCCTCCGCGATGACCGCCGGGCTCACGGCGCGGACCGACCAGGCGATTGCCCAGGTGCTCAACGGGCAACGGCGCGGCATCGCCGCCTGGCTGCCGTTCGCCGGGCCGGCTTTCGTTGCCTCGATCGCCTATGTCGACCCTGGTAACTTCGCCACCAACATCGAGGCGGGGGCGCATTACGGCTACGGCCTGCTCTGGGTGGTGCTCCTGGCCAACCTGATGGCGATGCTGTTCCAGGCGCTCTCCGCCCGGCTGGGGATTGCCACCGGGTACAACCTGGCCGAACTCAGCCGCCGCCATTTCTCCGCCCCCGTGGTCTATGCCATGTGGCTCGTCAGCGAGGTGGCGACCATGGCCACCGACCTGGCCGAGTTCCTCGGCGGCGCGATCGGGCTGAGCCTGCTGTTCCACATGCCCCTGCTGGTGGGCATGGCGGTGACCGCAGTGGCGACCTACCTCATCCTGATGCTCGACCGGCGTGGCTACCGGCCGCTCGAACTCGCCATCGCCGGAATGGTGGCGGTGATCAGCCTCAGCTACGTCGCCGAGCTGGTGCTCACCCGGCCGGATTGGGGGCTGGCGCTTGGCGGGGCCCTGCGTCCGACCTTGCCCGACGCGCATGCCATCACGCTTTCGGTCGGGATCGTCGGCGCCACCGTGATGCCCCATGCGATCTACCTGCATTCCGGGTTGACGCAGCACCGGGGTGGCGCCACGCGCCCGGCCGAACGCCGGCGGCTTGGCGGTTTTTCCAACATCGAGGTGGTGGTCGCGCTCAGCCTCGCCGGGCTGGTGAACGTCGCCATGGTGATGATGGCGGCCGCCGCGTTCCATGCCGGCCATCCCGAGGTGGCGGAGATCCAGACCGCGTACCACACGCTCACGCCGCTGTTCGGCGGGGCGGCCGCCGGGGTGTTCCTGGTGGCGCTGATCGCCTCGGGCCTGTCCTCCTCCGCGGTCGGCACCATGGCGGGCCAGATCGTGATGCAAGGCTTCGTGGGCTGGCGCATTCCGGTCTGGCTGCGTCGAGCGGTCACGATGCTGCCGGCCCTTGTCGTCGTGGCGCTCGGCGTGGATTCCACCACCTCGCTGGTGTTGAGCCAGGTGGTGCTGAGCTTGGCGCTGCCGGTGCCGCTGATCGCGATGCTGGTGCTGGTCCGCCGGCGCGACGTCATGGGTGACATGATGGTGGGTGGGCTGACGCTGCTGGCCGCCTACGCCGCCACGGCCGTGGTGCTGGCGCTCAATGGCCTGTTGCTGCTGAGCATGGCAGGCATCGACCTACCGTTCCTGCCGAGCTGAGCCGCCAGCAACCCTCGGCCGCTATGCTTCACCTGGTCCACTTTCCAGGAGTCGTTTTGCTTCGCAGGCAGTGTCCGGCCTTGGCGTGAAGCGATCGTTAGAGCTGCGCCCGATGCTTCAATCTGCCCGCAGATGCCCAGGGATCGTCATGCCCAGGCGGTTCGGCACGTCCCAGACCTCGCGGACCGACCGGACCGACCGGAAACCCAGCCGCAAATAGGTCGGCAACGCCCGCTCGTGATCGGCTGTGCAGGTGTTGACCGTCACACCGCGTCCGCTGGTGGCAAACGCCTCATCGACCGCCGCCCGCAGGAACGCCGTGCCGAGGCCAAGGCCCACTGCATGCGGCATGAGGCCGAAATAGCTGAGATTGACATCGGGGCGGGAGCGGCCGTCCAGCTCGAAGAACCCGGCGGGCTTGCCCTCGCGCCGCAGCAGGGAAAGGCTCACCGCCGGGTCCGCCAGGATGGCCGCCAAGGCGCTGTCCGGCATGGCCCGGCGCAGCCACCACAGGTGCGGCCCGCCCACCGCATCGTAGAGCTCGCGGTAGAAGGCGACCGAAGGCTTGGCCACACGCTCGAGCGTCACGCCGGACGGGAACGAGCGGGCAGGCCAGGTAGGCGGCACGTCCATCCGCAGGAACGTGACCGTCACCAGTACGCGCGTCGTCGGCTGCATGCGGGGTCGCTAGTGGTCCGATGCCGACGGGCACTTTCGCCCGTTGGCTGAATCGGCCCACCCAATCAACCGAGTGCTCTGACCCATGCTGAACCCTGTCAATGTGTCAGAGCACGAGCGGGAGGCGGGGGAGCGCGCCGGGCGCACCCCGCTAGTCACCCGCGCCAGGCGCGCCCCGCTAGTCATCCAAGAACGACCGCAGCTTGCGGCTACGGCTCGGGTGCTTGAGCTTGCGCAGGGCCTTGGCCTCGATCTGGCGGATGCGTTCGCGCGTCACGTTGAACTGCTGCCCCACTTCTTCCAGCGTGTGATCCGTGTTCATGCCGATGCCGAAGCGCATGCGCAACACCCGCTCCTCGCGCGGCGTGAGCGAGGAGAGCACCCGCGTGGTGGCCTCGCGCAGATTGGCCTGGATCGCCGCATCCAGCGGGATCACCGCCGCCTTGTCCTCGATGAAGTCGCCGAGATGGCTGTCCTCCTCGTCGCCGATCGGGGTCTCGAGGCTGATCGGCTCCTTGGCGATCTTCAGCACCTTGCGCACCTTCTCGATCGGCATGCCGAGCTTGTTGGCGAGCTCCTCCGGCGCCGGCTCGCGACCGATCTCGTGCAGCATCTGGCGGCTGGTGCGCACCAGCTTGTTGATCGTCTCGATCATGTGCACGGGGATGCGAATGGTGCGCGCCTGGTCGGCGATCGACCGGGTGATCGCCTGGCGGATCCACCAGGTGGCGTAGGTGCTGAACTTGTAGCCGCGGCGGTACTCGAACTTATCGACCGCCTTCATCAGGCCGATGTTGCCCTCCTGGATGAGGTCCAGGAACTGCAGCCCGCGATTGGTGTATTTCTTGGCGATCGAGATCACCAGGCGCAGGTTCGCCTCGATCATCTCCTTCTTCGCCCGCGCGCTGTCCCGCTCGCCGCGGCTGACCGTGGAATAGACCCGGCGGAACTCCTCGATCGGCAGCCCGGCGTCCTGCGCCACCGCGCCGATCTTGCTGCGCACGTCGTGCACGGCGTCGCCATGCTTGGCGGTAAATGTCTTCCAGCCGCGGCCCGGCAGGTGCGCCACCCGCTCCATCCAATTCGGGGCCAGCTCGTGGCCGCGATATTCCTTGAGGAACTCGTCGCGCGGGATCTTGGACTGCTCGCCCATGCGCAGGAGCTGGCCCTCCAGCGTGTTGAGCCGCTGGCTGAGCTGCTTGAGCTGCGTCACCAGCTCCTCGATGCGGTTGTTGTGTAGCCGCACCTGCTCGACCCGGCCGACCAGCTCCTCGCGCTGCTTCTCGTAGCTCTTTTCCGACCGGGCGGTGATTTCCTCGCCCAGGGTCATGGTCTCGAGCCGGCGGGCCTGGACCTTGTGCAGCTTCTTATAGAGCGACTCGATCTCTTCGAAGTTGGCCAGCACCTCGGGCTTCAGCTTCTCCTCGAGGGCGGAGAGCGACATGCCGGGCCCCTCGCCCTCCTCGCTGTCGTCATCGGGTTCGGGCGGCTCGGCGGCGTCGGCGTCCACCCCTTCGGCCAACGCTTCCGGCGGCGGCGCGCCGGCGCCCTGAGTGGCTTCGAGGTCCACGATGTCGCGTAGCAGCATGCGGCCGGCCTTCAGCGCGTCGTGCCAGGCGATGATGGCGCGGAAGGTGAGCGGGCTCTCGCACAGCCCGCCGATCATCATGTCGCGCCCGGCCTCGATGCGCTTGGCGATGGCGATCTCGCCCTCGCGCGACAGTAGCTCCACCGAGCCCATCTCGCGCAGGTACATGCGCACCGGGTCGTCGGTGCGGCCGATATTGGCCTCGTCGACATTGCCGGCGGGCTCGACGCCTTCTTCCTCGTCCTCAGCCTTCTCCGGCTTGACGGGGAGCGCCTCTGTCTCTTCGGCCTCTTCGGCCTCGACCACCTGGATGCCCATCTCGCTGAGCATGGCCATCACGTCCTCGATCTGCTCGGAGCTGTTGTGCTCGGGCGGGAGGACGGCATTCAGCTCGTCGAAGGTGATGTAGCCGCGCTCCTTGCCGCGCGCGATCAGGCGCTTGACGGCGGCCGCGTTGGTGTCGAGCAGGGTGGTGTCGGCGTCTTGCTCGGCGGTGGCGGCTTCGGCGGTTGCGGCGGGCTTTGTCGCCATAGGTGGCATACTCCAACTAGAAATGCGGCCGGACCCGTCGCGCTTGGGTCAGGCCTCGTCGATATCGGCCTGTGCATCGCGCGCCAGGGCATCACGCGCTGCACACAAGGCCACCAAACGGTCTTGGCCAGCCGCATCCGGCGACTGGTTGAAGGCGGCGGTTGCGGCGGCCACTTCCTCCTCCAAGCGTTGGCGGTTCAGCAGGCCAAAATAGTGCCACCAGCCCGCCTCCGCCTCGGCTGGCATAGCGCGTGGTCCGGCGCAGGCCGGCAACGGGACAGGCCGGGCGGACAGCAGTTCGGCTGCCGCGGACGCGAATCCCGAGCGCGTGAGGTGGTTCATGAGGTCTGTCGAGTCAAGCGCCTGAGCGTCATCAAACCACGCAAGAATTGCATCTCGCAGCGCCGTGTGGCCGGGTTTTAGCGCCAGCGTGGACAGCGCCTCGGCCACGTCGGCGATCTGGCCGGGATGGTGCAGCAGGATGGCGAGCAGGACGCGATGGCGCTCGGCCGTCGGGTCGCGGGGCGGGGGCGAGCGCTGCAGCACCCTGGGGCGGGCCGCGGCGCCGCGTTTGCGGCTGCTGAAGAACTGGTCGCGCAGCGCGTTGCGGTATTCGGCCGAGAGCGTCTTGTCGCCGATCCGGGCGGCCGCTTCATCCAGCCGGGCGCGCAGGGCGGCGCGGGCCTCGGGCGTGTCGGCGGCGAAGCCTTGCCGCAGGAGATCGAACAGCGCGGCCGAAAGCGGGCGTTTGGCAGCGAGCACGGCGGCAAAGCCGGGCGCGCCCTGGCGGCGGACGAGAGTGTCGGGGTCCTCCCCGCCGGGCACGCTGGCAAGACAGAGCGTGCGGTCGGGGGCAAGCAGCGGCAGGGCGGTCTCCGCGGCGCGGGCGGCGGCACGCGCGCCGGCAGCGTCGCCGTCGAAGCACAGCGTCGGCGCGTCGGACAGGCGCCATAGCTCCTCCAAGTGCCCGGCGGTCAGCGCCGTGCCCAAAGGCGCCACCGCGCCGGTGAACCCGGCCTGGTGCAGGGCGATCACGTCCATGTAGCCCTCCACCACGATCACGCCGGGCGGCTTGCGGGCGCCTTCGCGCGCCAGGTCCAGCCCATAGAGCGTGCGAGACTTGGAGTAGAGCGCGGTTTCCGGGCCGTTGATGTATTTCGGCTTGGCATCGCCCAGAGCGCGGCCGCCGAAGCTGATGGTGCGGCCGCGGCGGTCGCGGATCGGGAACATCACCCGGTTGTAAAAAAGTTCCCGGGGTGCGCCGTCGTCGCGGGACTGCAGCAGCCCGGCCTCTGCCAGACGCGCCGGGTCGATGCCGTCGCGGCCGAGTTCGGCGACCAATTCGCCCCTGCCCTCGCCCGACCAGCCGAGCCCGAAGCGGCGGATGGTCGCGTCGGTGAGGCCGCGGTGGCGCAGATAGGCGAGCGCTTCCCGGCCTCCGGGGGCGTGCAGGCGGCGGACGAAGCTCTCGCCGGCGCGCGCCAGGACGTCGGACAGATCAAGCCGCTGCCGCTCGGCTTCGGCCGCTTGCGGCGAGGCTTTCGGGACCTGGAGCCCCGCCTCCGCCGCCAGCCGTTCCACCGCGTCCGGGAAGCCCGCGCCCTCGGTCTGCATGACGAAGCCGATGGCGTCGCCGTGCGCACCGCAGCCGAAGCAATGGTAGCCGTCATCATAGACGTAGAACGACGGCGTCTTCTCGCTGTGAAACGGGCAGCAGCCTTTCCAGGACTTGCCGGAGCGCGTGAGCTTGACCTTGCGGCCGACCAGCGCCGCCATCGGCGTGCGTGCTCGCAGCTCGTCCAGGAAGGCGGGCGGGAGGGCCATCAGCCCATGATGCTACCCGGCCAGGCGCGCCTTCACCAGCGGCGTCGCGCGCCCGAGATCGAGGGTGGCGGCGTGTTTGGCCTTCAGCGCGGCCATCACCCGGCCCATATCCTTCGGCCCGGCGGCCCCGGTCTCGCTGATCGCCGCCGCCACCGCGGCGAGGGTTGCCGCGTCGTCCATCTGCTGCGGCAGGAAGCCCTCGATGACGGCGATTTCGGCCTCTTCCTTGGCCACCAGGTCCTGGCGATGGCCCTGCTGATACAGCGCCACCGACTCGCGGCGGGACTTCACCATGCCACGCAGGGCGGAAACGATCGCCTCGTCCGACACCTCGGGCGCCGGGCGGACGGCGATGTCGACGTCCTTCACGCGGGCCAGGATCATGCGCAGGGTCGAGGTGCGCGCGCTGTCGCCGGCCCGCATGGAGGTTTTCAGCGCGTCGGCGAATTGGGTGCGGAGGGTGGTTGGCTCGGTCATGGGGTCGCCTCCGGTTGGGGGTGACATGCAAGCACATCCAGGATGCCCTGCCTGCCATAATCGATGATGCGGCGGTCGCCCGTGACGATCGGGACGCCGTGGTGACGAGCCGTCGCGATCAGAATGCGGTCCGCCGGGTCGGAATGGATGGAACTCGGTAGCAGCGCGGCGGCCATCGCGATGTCGTCCGTCAAATCGAGCATTCGAACACCGGGTGCAGTGCGAAACTGGTTGAACCACGTGACCGGATCCGGGTCGAAGCGTATCCTCGGGCCCTCTGGCCGCGCGCGGCCGAGCATGGCGATTTCCCAGGCGGAAATGGGCGAATGATAGAGTTGCGCGCTGGCAGCAACGTTGCGGACCTTTATCGTGACGTCGTCCGGCAACCGGCTGGCGGCGAGCCATATGACGGCGCATGTGTCGAGCAGCAACCCGCTCAAAGGCTATTTCCGCCCTATTCAGCCTCCCAGGCGATGTCCGGTATGGGCGCTGTCAGATCCATGTTGGATGGGATTGTGACAGTGTTCCGCATGACCGACTGCCACTCCGCCAAAGAGGTCGGTGGCCGATGCGGCGGGCAGAGGCGAGCGACGACTTGCCCCCGCTTGGTGATTTCGAGTTCCTCGACGTTGCCTTGGTTCACCTGATCGAGCAGTTCGAGGCACCTGGCTTTGAACTTGGTCGCGTTGATCGATTGCTTCATGATGCAATGCATATGGTCATCTCTCCTGACCAGGTGCAACAGCTTTGACTTGGGAAGTTTTTTCCCATAGGTTTGGTGCATGTTCCAGGTAGATGATGTCCTCATGCGGTTGGGCGGTGCGGACGCTGCTGCCCGGCTCACCGGTGTCGGCACCGAGGCGATCCGCAAGTGGCGGCAGGCCCGCGCCATCCCGTCCAAGCATTGGTCGGCGATCGTGGCTGCGACCGGACTCTCGTTCACCGACCTGCAACCCGCACCTGGAGGCTCGCCCATGCCGCAAGCCGACGTCGCTCCCCTTGGTGCCACGGCTGCCCTCGTGCTGGCCGATGGCGCGGTCTTTTGGGGGCGTGGCTTCGGTGCCTTCGCCGATGGTCGCGTGGGCGAGCTGTGCTTCAACACGGGCATGACCGGGTATCAGGAGACGCTGACCGACCCGTCCTATGCCGGCCAGATCATCACCTTCACCTTCCCGCATATCGGCAACGTCGGCACCAACCCGGCCGACATGGAGGCGACCAACCCGGCGGCGCTGGGCCTGGTGGTGAAGCAGGACGTTACCGAGCCGGCGAATTGGCGCAGTCTCCAGCCGCTCGATGGCTGGCTGCGCACGCACCTCCTGCCCGGGATTGCCGGGCTGGACACGCGGGCGCTCACCTTGCGCATCCGCGATGGCGGGCCGCCGACGGCCGTGCTGGCCTACCCGGCCGATGGCGCGTTCGACCTCGCGGCGCTGCGGGCGCAGGCGCAGAGCTGGCCCGGGTTGGAGGGAATGGACCTGGCGCGCCAAGTGTCCTGCAGCCAGGCGTATGAGTGGGACGAAGGCACCTGGCGCTATCCGGACGGTTTTGCGCGCCAAGCCACACCACGGCACCACGTGGTCGCCGTCGATTACGGCGCCAAGCGCAACATCCTGCGGTCCCTGGCCGAGGCCGGCTGCCGCGTGACGGTGGTGCCCGCGGACAGCAGCGCCGAGGACATCCTGCGCCATCAGCCGGACGGCGTGTTCCTCTCCAACGGACCCGGCGACCCGGCGGCCACCGGCGCCTATGCCGTCCCCGCCATCCAAGGCGTGTTGGACGCCCGTGTGCCGGTGTTCGGCATCTGCCTGGGCCACCAGTTGCTGGCGCTGGCGCTGGGCGGCCGCACCTACAAGCTGGAGCGGGGTCATCGCGGCGCCAACCAGCCGGTGAAGGACCTGGCGACGGGGCGGGTGGAGATCACCAGCCAGAACCATGGCTTTGCGGTGGCGGACGACAGCCTGCCGGAGGGTGTCACGGTGACGCATACCTCGCTGTTCGACGGCAGCAACGAGGGGATTGCCTGCAACGGGCGGCGGGCGTTCAGCGTGCAGTATCACCCGGAGGCGAGCCCGGGGCCCTCCGACAGCGCGCACCTGTTCCGGCGGTTCACGGCGATGATGGGCGACGTTCATGCCCAGCCCGCTTGATCCACTTTCGCAAATTGCCCGTCGAGCATCCCCCAACTATACCGTCACATATCTCATCACTGTCGTGTTTGGGTTTGCCGCAGCGTGCGTGATTGCCGGAGTCGTTGTGAATGGCGTGGCGCAAGCGGCTATGCTCGGTTGCGGCGTATTGTTTGGAGCAGCGTCGTTTGGATTGATCGGGTTCTTGGTGTTCCGCAAACCGGAATTGCTTAGAAGCGAACCACACCTCCGATTTCTCGCATTGATGGCGTGGTCTCAGGATCCGAGCTTGGACGAAGACGCCGTTCGTCGAAGAGAGCAAATTCTGCCCGCCTTACTAACAGGCGAAGTCAGTAAGACAGAATTGGTGAATAAGAGCCGTCGGGAGCACGATGAAGATGAGTGACTGTAATTACGTCGTTGTCTTTGATCCGCTCGATGATCGGTTCGACCCATTAGCCGTTCGCCAGGCTATGCAGACAGAGGAACGCGTCACGCATTGGTGGAACCACATACTGAACTCCTTCTTGGTGACGTTTGATGGCGGATCAGATGACTTGAGCAGCGCCCTTCGTCGTCACTCAAACGGTGTGCGATTTTTCGTCATGCAAGTCGACCCACGAAACTCCGAAGGTTTTTTGCCGGAGCGGAGTTGGTCGTGGATCCGCAAGCGCGAGCGCGAGCTTGCTGGTAAAACCACTGAGCCGACAACATAAATGCCCCGCCGCACCGACATCCGCTCCATCCTCATCATCGGCGCCGGGCCGATCGTCATCGGCCAGGCGTGCGAGTTCGACTACTCGGGCGCGCAGGCGTGCAAGGCGCTGCGGGCGGAGGGCTACCGCGTCATCCTGGTGAACTCCAACCCGGCCACCATCATGACCGACCCCGGCCTGGCAGACGCCACCTATATCGAGCCGATCACGCCCGACCTGGTGGAAAAGATCATCATCCGCGAGCGGCCGGACGCGATCCTGCCGACCATGGGCGGGCAAACCGCGCTCAATATCGCCATGCGCCTGCACGCCGCCGGAACGCTCGCCAAGCACGGCGTGGAGCTGATCGGCGCCCGCGCGGAGGTGATCGACCGCGCCGAGGATCGGCTGAAGTTCCGCGATGCGATGAGCGCCATCGGCATCGAAAGCCCGCGCTCGGCCATTGCGCACTCCCTGGCCGAAGCCCGCGATGCCGCCGCCACGATCGGCCTGCCGCTGGTGATCCGCCCCTCCTTCACCCTCGGCGGCACCGGCGGCGGCATCGCCTACAACCGGGAGGAATTCGAGGCGATCGTCAGCTCCGGGCTCGACGCCTCGCCCACCACCGAGGTGCTGATCGAGGAGAGCATCGTCGGCTGGAAAGAGTTCGAGATGGAGGTGGTGCGGGACAGCGCAGACAACTGCATCATCGTCTGCGCTATCGAGAACGTGGACCCGATGGGCGTGCACACGGGGGACAGCATCACCGTCGCCCCCGCCCTCACCCTCACCGACCGCGAATACCAGCGGATGCGGGACGGCTCGATCGCCTGCCTGCGCGCCATCGGCGTCGACACGGGGGGCTCCAACGTGCAGTGGGCGATCAACCCGGCGGATGGCCGCATGCTGGTGATCGAGATGAACCCGCGGGTGTCGCGCTCCTCGGCGCTGGCGTCCAAGGCGACCGGGTTCCCGATCGCCAAGATCGCGGCCAAGCTGGCGGTGGGCTACACGCTGGACGAGCTGAGCAACGACATCACGCAGACCACCCCGGCGTCGTTCGAGCCCACCATCGACTACGTGGTGGTGAAGATCCCCCGCTTCACCTTCGAGAAGTTTCCCGGCACGCCGGCCTTGCTCAGCACCGCCATGAAGTCGGTGGGCGAGGCGATGGCGATCGGGCGCAGCTTTGCCGAGGCGCTGCAGAAGGGGCTGCGCTCGATGGAGATCGGGCTTGCCGGGCTCGACCCGCTCGAGCCCCCCGGCGATGGCGGGCGGGACGCGTTCCGTGCCGCACTGTCGCAGCCGCGGCCGGACCGGCTGCTGATGGCCGCGCAGGCCCTGCGCGCCGGCCTCTCGGTGGAGGACATCCATGCCGCCAGCCGGTTCGACCCCTGGTTCCTGCGCGAGCTGGCCAAGCTGGTGGATGCCGAGCGGGAGGTGACGGAGCGCGGCCTGCCCACAGAACCCAGCGCTTTGCGGCGGCTCAAGGCGATGGGGTTTTCCGACCACCAGCTTGCCCGGCTCACCAACCAGCCCGACGCCGCGGTCGCTGCCGCGCGGGAGGCCGCCGGGGTGCGCCCCGTCTACAAGCGCATCGACACCTGCGCCGGCGAGTTCGCCTCCGCCACGCCCTACATGTATTCGACCTACGAAGGCGGTTTCGGCACCCCCACCTGCGAGGCGGACCCGACCGAGCGCGAGAAAATCATCATCCTGGGCGGCGGGCCCAACCGCATCGGCCAGGGCATCGAGTTCGACTATTGCTGCGTCCACGCCGCCTATGCGCTGCGCGAGGCCGGGTTCGAGACCATCATGGTCAACTGCAACCCCGAGACCGTCTCCACCGACTACGACACCTCGGACCGGCTGTATTTCGAGCCGCTGACCGCCGAGGACGTGATCGCCCTGGTGCGGCGGGAGCAGAGCCGGGGCACGGTGCTCGGCTGCATCGTGCAATATGGCGGCCAGACGCCGCTCAAGCTCAGCCAGGCGCTCACCGCCGCCGGCATCCCCATCCTCGGCACCTCGGCCGACGCGATCGACACGGCGGAGGATCGCGAGCGCTTCCAGGTGCTGCTGCACGGGCTGGGGCTGCTGCAGCCGCCCAACGGCATCGCCCGCACGCCGGAGGAGGCGGAAGCGATCGCCGCCACCGTGGGCTACCCCGTGGTGCTGCGCCCATCCTACGTGCTGGGCGGCCGCGGCATGGAGATCGTGCACGACCGCGCCGGGCTGCAGCGCTACATCCGCGAAGCCGTGCGCGTCTCGGGCGACAACCCCGTGCTGGTGGACCGCTACCTCAACGACGCCATCGAGGTGGACGTCGACTGCATCGCCGACGGCCATACCGTCTACGTGGCGGGCGTGATGGAGCATATCGAGGAAGCCGGCATCCATTCCGGCGACAGCGCCTGCTCGCTGCCGCCCTACACGCTCTCCCCCGCCATCGTCACCGAGCTCAAGAGCCAGACCGAGGCGCTGGCCAAGGCGCTGGGCGTGGTGGGGCTGATGAACGTGCAGTACGCGATCAAGGACGGCGACATCTACGTGCTGGAGGTGAACCCGCGCGCCAGCCGCACCGTGCCGTTCGTGGCCAAGGCGACGGGGGTGGCGATCGCCAAGATCGGCGCCCGGGTGATGGCGGGGGCCACGCTCGCCGGGTTCAAGCTGGACGATCAGGCCATCGCGCAGCACGTGGCGGTGAAGGAGGCGGTGTTCCCGTTCGCCCGCTTCCCCAACGTGGACACCATCCTGGGGCCGGAGATGAAGTCCACCGGGGAGGTGATGGGGCTCGACTCCTCGTTCGAGCGCGCCTTCGCCAAGGCCCAGTTGGGCGCCGGGGTGAAGCTGCCGCTGGCTGGCACCGTGTTCCTTTCGGTGAAGGACGCGGACAAGCCCGGCCTGGTGCAAATGGCCCGGCGCCTCATCGACATGGGCTTCCAGATCGCCGCCACCTCCGGCACCGCCCGGCGCATCACCGAGGCCGGGCTGCCGGCGCGCCGGATGAACAAGGTGCTCGAGGGCCGCCCGCATTGCGTGGACGCGATCCGCTCCGGCGAGGTCCAGTTGGTGATCAACACCGCCTCCGGCGCGCAGTCCCTGGCGGACAGCTTCGACATTCGCCGCTCCGCGCTGACCCATGCGGTGCCGCACTACACGACCATCGCGGGCGCGCGGGCGGCGGTGCATGCCATAGCAGCCCTGAAGGCGGGCACGCTTGAAGTCGCGCCACTTCAATCCTACTTTCGTGGATCGTTCTGAAGCCGCGGCGGATGTAGCAGGCCGTCCGCGGATTTGGTGCGTCTGCCTTGCTTCCCGACCACGCTCAGGAATCGCGTATCTTGCAGAAATTCCCGATGACCGCTTCCGGCCTCGTCCGTCTCGAGGATGAGTTGCGAACCCTGAAGAGCCAGGAACGCCCGGCCGTGATCCGCGCCATTGCCGAGGCGCGCAGCCATGGCGACTTGAGCGAGAACGCCGAATACCATGCCGCCCGCGAGCGCCAGTCGTTCATCGAGGGGCGCATCATCGAGCTCGAGGAGATCGTTTCGGGCGCCGAGGTGATCGATCCGTCGACCTTGTCGGGAGACCGGGTGAAGTTCGGCGCCTGCGTCCGCCTGGTGGACGAGGAGACCGAGAAGGAGACCACCTACCAGATCGTCGGCATGCACGAGGCCGACATCAAGCAGGCGCGGCTGTCGGTCTCCTCGCCGCTGGCCAAGGCGCTGATCAACAAGAAGGTCGGCGAGACGGTGAGCGTGCCGGCTCCGGGCGGGGATCGGACGTATGAGATCCTGTCGGTCAGCTTTGGGTAACGCAGCCGACGATCTATCGCTGGTTGCCGCGCTGTTCCATCAAACTCGAGCGGAGATGGGCGCCATACGCCGTGACATGGCGGTCGCCATGGCGCTGATGAACCGGATCGACTGTAACGTCGCACGCTTCGTCACCGAGATGCGATCCGGCGACTTCGAGGAGCGGCGCTAACCTCGAGCAAGCAACTCAGTCGCAAGCAGGGTCCATTCCTCGGCCAGCGGCATCTCCGCCATGGCGCGGCCGGCCGCGCCATACCAGCTTCGCGCGTTCCCCAAATCGCCCTCCTCGCGATGCAGATAGGCGTGCACCAGGTCACAATCCGGGCTGCCCTCGCATTGCTGAACACAGCCATGGGCCTGGTGCCACTGGCCCTTCCGCGCCCACCACAGCGCCTGCAGCGCCAAGCCCATGCCGCCCGGCGGCAGAGCGCTGGACAGGCTGGCGTTGAACGTGTCGATGCTCATCATCGTGTCGCCTCCTCGAGTTTCGATATGGACTTGATATATCTAAACTGGCTCGCTTTCAAGCTTCTGCTGCAAAAATCCTAGTGTTGCGGCAGCGGGGCGATACAACCTCGGCATGATCAGCCTCACAGACGTACAAGCCGCCGCCGAGCGCATCGCCGGGCGCGTGCTGCGCACCCCGTCCCTGTATTCCGACGCGGTGAGCCGTGCCACCGGCGCGGAGGTCACGCTCAAGCTCGAGAACCTGCAGGCGATCGGCTCCTTCAAGGAGCGTGGCGCCGCCAACAAGCTCGCCTTGCTCACGCCCGAGGAACGCCGGGCCGGCGTGATCGCGGTGTCCGCCGGCAACCACGCCCAGGCGGTGGCGCGGCATGCCTCGCTGGCCGGGATTGCGGCCACCATCGTGATGCCGCAGTTCACCCCCGCGACCAAGGTCTCGCGCACCGCCGCTTGGGGCGCGCGGGTGGTGCTGCATGGCGAAACGCTGGTGGAGGCGGCGCTGCACGCCCGCAGGCTCTCTGCCGAGCAGGGCCTGGTGTTCGTCCATCCCTACGACGACCCGGCGATCATGGCCGGCCAAGGCACCCTCGCCTTGGAATTGCTGCAAGATGTGGCCGAGTTGGACGTGTTGCTGGTTCCAGTGGGCGGCGGCGGGATGATCGCGGGCTGCGCCGCCGTGGCGGCGGGATTGCGGCCCGGCCTGGAGGTGATCGGAGTGGAGGTGGCGGGCTATGCCTCGCTCGGCCAGACCTTGGCGGGGCAAACGCCCGCGGTCGGCGGCCCCACCATCGCCGAGGGCATTGCGGTGCGTGACATCGGCGTGGCGCCGCTGGAGGTGATCCGCGCCCATGTGGCGGACGTGATCGCCGTGCCGGAGCGGGTGGTGGAGGACGCCATCGCCCTGCTGGTGGAGGGCGCCAAGCTGGTCGCCGAGGGAGCCGGCGCGGTTGGGGTGGCGGCGCTGCTGGCGTTCCCCGAGCGGTTCCGCGGGCGCCGGGTCGCAACCGTGCTGTGCGGCGGCAATATCGACGCGCGGATTTTGGCCAACGTGCTGCTGCGCGGCTTGCTGCGGGACGGGCGGCTGCTGCGCCTGGTGCTGGAAATCCCCGACCGGCCCGGCGTTCTCGCCGACATCGCGACGCGCATCGCGGGTTGCGGCGGCAACGTGATCGAGGTGACGCATCAGCGCCTGTTCGCCGCCCCGTCGGTGCAGACGGCGGAGCTGGAGGTGATGGTGGAGGCGCGCGACCCGATCCATGCCGCGGACATCGTGACGGCGTTGGAGGTGGGGTACTTGGTGCGGCGGGTGTAATCCCGCCGCCCGCCGATCGATCTGCTCCCTCTCTCTCTGGGAGAGGGTCGGGGTGAGGGCCCGCTGCTAGAGTTCGTGCGCGTTGGCCCCCTCACCCAACCCTCTCCCAGAGGGAGAGGGCTTTCGGTAACGGAGCGGGCATCCCCTTCGTTACGATTGCGCCGCTGAGCACGGCGGGCCAAGCTGCCACATCAATCAAACCAAGAGCGCCCCATGCCCGACAGCCTGCTCGACCAGCTCACGCCGCACCTGCCGCAATGGCAGGCCATCCGGCGCGACATCCATGCCCATCCCGAGCTGGGCCTGGAAGAGGTGCGTACCGCGGCCATCGTCGCGGCCAAGCTGCGCGAGTGGGGGGTCGAAGTCACGGAAGGCGTCGGCGGCACCGGCGTGGTCGGCACCATCCGCGGCAGCCGGCCTGGGCAGCGCTCAATCGGCTTGCGCGCCGACATGGACGCGCTGCCCATCACCGAAGCCACCCAGGCGCCGCATGCCTCGATCACACCCGGCGTGATGCACGCCTGCGGGCACGACGGCCACACCACCATGCTGCTCGGCGCGGCGCAGCACCTCGCTGCCACGCGGGACTTCGCCGGCACGGTGCAGATCATCTTCCAGCCGGCCGAGGAAGGGCGCGGCGGGGCGCGGAAGATGCTGGCGGACGGGCTGTTCGATCGCTTCCCGGTCGACGCCGTCTATGGCCTGCACAACGTGCCGGGCTTGCCGCTGGGCCATTTCGGCATCCGCACCGGGCCCTACCTGGCGGGCACGTCCGGCTGGGAGGTGCGGTTTGCTGGCAATGGCGGCCATGGCGGGGCGGCGCCGCACCTGGCGTCGGACCTCACCATCGTCTTGGCGCACTTTCTGCTTGGGCTGCAAACCATCGTCGGCCGCAACGTGCCGCCGCTCGACACGGCGGTGATCTCGGTGGGGCACATCGCCGCCGGGTCAGCGGATGGGCGCAACGTGATGCCGTCGGTGCTCACCGTCTCCGGCACGGCACGGTGCTTCACGGCGGCGACCCAGGCCATTATCGACACCCGCCTGGCGGACCTCGCGCACGGGTTGGCGGCGCTGCACGGCGCGACCGCCACATGCGAGAACACGTGGTGGACGACGCCGCTGGTGAACCGCCCCGAGCAGACGGCGGTCGCCGCGGCGGCCGCCCGCGCCGTGGCCGGCGACGACGGGGTGGACACCGATCATGAGGCGACCACCGGCGGTGAGGATTTCGCCTTCATGCTGGAGGCCAAGCCCGGCGCGTTCATCATGCTCGGCGCGGGCGCCGGGCCGGACGGGGTGGTGCACGGGCTGCACACCCCCAAATACGACTTCAACGACGCGATCATTCCGACGGGCGTGGCCTGGTGGGTGCGGCTGGTGGAGCAGGAACTCAGCTTTCCTGATTGACCGCGCGTGAGGGCCACAGCGACGCGGCAGCGCCGGCGACCAGGCCGGCGGTGATCAGCAAGGACCGGTCGTGCACGTGCAGAACGGCGTCGGCGCCGAAGATCGCCCCGGCCAGGAACGAGCCCACCAGGCAAGCAAACACAGCGGCCTTGCGAAGCGCCGGTCCTCTGTCACCGTCTCCTGTGACCGCAGCGGTCAAGGCCCTGAGGGCGTTCCACAGGTTGCCCGTGGTCATGCCAGTGTTGAATGACCAGTTCTCCAGGTGCGAGTAGCTGGAGATATGGTAGCCGGCGAGAAAGCCGATGCTGGCAACCACCGCGTCATCTGTCATCCGATGGGAGATCAGCGCCAGCACGAGCAGGGCCACGGACTCGGCTGCCAGGCGAACCGGCCGCGACGGCAGGCCGCGACGGCGCAACGCTTGCGCGGCGATGCGCGAGATGACGACGCCCGCGCAGAACGCGAGGAAGGATGGAACATGGCGTGTTGCCTGGCCGAACTCCCCCGCGGCGACATGGATCGCGAACAGGACGATGTTGCCCGTCTGCGCAGCGGCAAGGACGTGCCCGTGGTCGAGGTAGACGCAGGTGTCCATGCTGGCGCCGGCCGCCGTGAGCAGGCAGGCCGCAACCAGGCTCCGGCCGAGGCTGGGACCGCGGGCGGGGGTGGAACCAGGTGTCAGGCTTGAGCCCATGGCGCGCCTTGGTGGAAAGGATGGACAGCTCGGGACGATGACGCGGGCGACCCTTGCTGGTTTTGGCACCCGAGGATTGCTCAACCCGTGTGCTTTGCAGCATGCTGCGCTTGGAGACCGCGCCCATGACCTTCCACGCCACCGTTTGCCCGCATGATTGCCCCTCCTGCTGCGCGCTGGAGGTGGAGGTGGTGGACGGCCGCGTCGGCACGGTGCGCGGGGCGGCGGCGAACAGCTACACGGCCGGGGTGATCTGCGCCAAGGTGGCGCGCTATGCCGAGCGGGAGCACCATCCCGACCGGCTCACCACCCCATTGCTGCGCACGGGGCCGAAGGGCAGCGGCCAATTCCGCGCGATCTCGTGGGACGACGCGCTCGACCGCACGGCCGAGCAGTTCCTCGCCGTGGCTGCCCGGCATGGCGCCGAAGCCGTGTGGCCGTACGACTTCGCCGGCACCATGGGGCATGTGCAGCGCGGCGGCATCGCCCGGCTGCGCCACGTGATGGGCTATTCGCGGCAGAAGATGACCATCTGCAGCGCCATCACCGAGGCGGGATGGCGCGCGGGCGTGGGCCGCGTCACCGGGCCGGACCCGCGCGAGATGGCGCAGTCGGACCTGATCGTGATCTGGGGCGGCAACCCGGTCGCCACCCAGGTGAACGTGATGACGCATGTCACCCGGGCCCGAAAGCAGCGCGGCGCCAAGCTGGTGGTGGTGGACCCGTACCGCACCGGCACCGCCGCGGCCGCCGATACCCATCTCGCGCTGCGGCCCGGCACCGACGGCGCGCTCGCCTGCGCCGTGATGCACTGCGCCTTCCGCGACGGCCTGGCCGACCGCGCCTACATGGCGCGCTACGCCGAGAGCACCGAGGAACTCGAGGCGCATCTCGCCAGCCGCACGCCGCAATGGGCGGCTGATATCACCGGGCTCGACACGGACGCGATCGAGGCGTTTGCCGCCGCCTACAACCGGACGGAGCGGGCGTTTCTGCGCATCGGCTACGGCTTCACCCGGGCGCGCAACGGGGCGGCGATGATGCACGCCGTCACCTGCCTGCCCACCGTCACGGGGAAATGGCAGCACGAGGGCGGCGGCGCGTTCTGGAGCCACCGCGACATCTACACCTGGGACAAGACCCTGCTCGAGGCACTCGACCGGCGCGACCTCGGCGTGCGCGAACTCGACATGAGCCGGATCGCCTCCGTGCTCACCGGCAGCCGGGAGGACCTGGGCAGCGGCCCGGACGTGCATGCCATGCTGATCCAGAACACCAACCCGATGGCGGTGGCGCCCGACAGCAACCGGGTGCGCCGCGGGTTCGCGCGCGACGACCTGTTCACCGTCGTGCACGAGCAGTTCATGACCGAGACCGCGGCCATGGCAGACATCGTGCTGCCAGCCACCACCTTCCTCGAGCATGACGACGTCTACCACGCCGGCGGGCACAGCCATGTCCAGGTCGGCCGCCGCCTGGTGTCGCCGCCGGGGGAGTGCCGCTCGAACCACGAAGTGATCTGCGGCCTGGCGCAGCGTCTCGGCGCCGAGCATCCGGGCTTCCGCATGACCGCGATGGACCTGGTGGACGCCACCTTGCGCGCCTCCGGCTATGGCGGCGCCGAGGCGGTGCTGGCCGGGCGCTGGGTGGACCGCCAGGAGCCGTTCCGCGAGTCGCACTTCCTGGACGGCTTCTCCCACGCCGGCGGGCGGTTCCGGTTCGCGCCGGACTGGGCGGCATTGGGCCCGCTCGGCGCCACCATTCCGCGCCTGCCCGACCACTGGGACTGCTACGAGGGAGCCAGCGAGCGCCATCCGTTCCGTTTGGTGGCCGCCCCGGCGCGCCAATTCCTCAACACCAGCTTCACCGAAACTCCCACCTCGCTCAAGCGGGAGGGCCGCCCGACGGCGCTGCTGCATGCTCACGACGCGGCGGAGTTGGGCGTGGTGCCCGGCGACCGCATCCGGCTCGGCAATCAGCGGGGCGAGGTGGTGGTGCACGTGGCGCTCGGCGATGCGCAGCGGCCCGGCACCGTGATCGTCGAGGGCATCTGGCCGAACAGCGCGTTCGCGGGCGGCGTCGGCATCAACGCGCTGACGAGCGACGATCGGGCGGCGCCGAACGGCGGGGCGGTGTTCCACGACACGGCGGTTTGGGCGCGTGCCGAGGCGGCGGAACTGGCGGTCGCGGCGGAATAGCCCGGCGGCGGTATGGCCGCCGGGCCCTCGTCAATCAGGCCTTGGCGTGCTCGGCGGTTGCGGCATGCGCCTTGGTGGAGTGCTCATGCGCCTTGGCGGAATGCTCGTGCGCCTTGGTGGCATGGGCGTGGGCTTCGGTGTGGTTGCCCTTGTCGTGGTGCTCGGCCGCGGCGTGGTGCGCCTTGGCGGCTTCCTCGTGATGCTGGGCCGCTTCGTGGTGTGCGTTCGGCATGTGACTGATCCTTTTGGGGGTGGCTATTCTGGGTAGCCCTGTAGCGAGCTTGAGCCGCAAGCTCGGAGCAGACGGCCGGAGTTGCCGGGTCGTCGGCTCCGACCCATGTGTAGGGCTGCGAGCAGGGGGATAAAAATGACACTTTTTGGTAGTGCGAAGGCCAAGGGCGCGGATGAAGGCTCCTTCCCCGTGCAGCGGGCGGAGGACGAGTGGCGCGCTCAGCTCAGCCCAGAGCAATACTACGTGCTGCGCGAGCAGGGCACCGAACGGGCTGGCACCAGCCCGCTGAACTTCGAGAAGCGCAGCGGAATGTTCTCCTGCGCGGCCTGTGGGCAGGCGCTGTTCACGTCGGACACGAAGTATGAGAGCGGCAGCGGCTGGCCCAGCTTTTTCAAGCCGATCGAGGGTGCAGTGACCACCCGCACCGATAGCAGCCACTTCATGGTGCGCACGGAGGCGGTGTGCAGCCAGTGCGGCGGCCATCTCGGCCACATGTTCCCGGACGGCCCGGCGCCGACCGGGGAGCGGTATTGCATGAACGGGCTGTCGCTGGCGTTCCAGCCGGGCTGAGCCGTGAGTTCCGGCCTGACAGGCAAGGTCGTCGCAATCACGGGGGCCAGCAGCGGCATCGGCGAGGCGACAGCCGTTTTGCTGGCCGAGCGCGGCGCCAAGCTGGTGCTGGGGGCACGCCGGGCCGATCGTCTGGAGCGGTTGGTGGCCCAGATCGCGGCTGCGGGTGGCGATGCAATGTTCTTGGCTGGACTCGGAGCTGTGTTCCCTTAGGCGCATGCGAGTCGAAAAACCTCTTCTCCCTCTCCCGTTCTACACGGGAGAGGGTCGGGGTGAGGGCTCTTGGGACGAGCATAATCGAGCAAAATACATACACTCCCCAATGGATCGCGGCCCTCGCACCCTCATCCCGACCCTCTCCCGCCCGCGGAAGAGGGAGATCGTCTTCGGATGAAAGATGTGTGAACCCGGTAGGACTTGATCCGGCAATCCACGGCAACCCAGCGAGAGCGGTCGAACGCAGCGTGGAAGCTTGGAACAGCGGTTCAGGTGGACCAGTGGCAGTTCCAGAAGATCGCGAACCCGTTCAGCACACCCTGGAGCGAGTTGCGATACGCCGTCGCCTGCAGGTATTGCCCGAGCGGGATGTACGGCACGTCGATCAATACCTGCTCCTGCAGCTTGGCGGCGGTGGCTTGCTGAGAGGCTAGGTCCGGGTCGGCAAACCACTCGTCGCGCAACGCCTCGATCTTGGGGGCGGTCGGCCAGCCGAACCAGGCCTGCTCGCCATTGCCGCGCAAGGACAGGTGGCTGGCGGGCGTGAGCATGTCGGTACCAGCCCAGGCGGTGAAGAACACGCTCCAGCCGCCCTGGTCCACCGGCGCCTTGCTGGTGCGGCGGCTGAGCACCGTGCCCCAGTCCAGCGACTGGTAGTCCACGTTCATGCCGGCCTGCTTCATCATGTCGGCGCCGACATCGGCCATCGCCTTGAGCACGGGGAAGTCGCTGGCGACCAGCACCACCACCTTCTCGCCCTTGTAGCCGGCGGCGGCCAAGTCCTCCTTCACCTTGCCCAAGTCGCGCTTGCTGGTCAGCACGCCCATGCCGGCCTGGTTGGCTAGCGGCGTGCCGGGGCAGAACACGCCCACGTCGTCACGCCAGAGCGCATGGTCGGTGCCGACCACGGCCTGCATGAACTCCGACTGGTCGACGCCGCCCAGCAACGCGCGGCGGATGGCGGGATTGTCGAACGGCGGCTGCAACTGGTTCATCCGCATGATGGCGATCTGCCCCGTCGGGTCCTGCACGGCCACTTTCAGGAAGGAGATCTTGCGCAGCAGCGGCAGCAGGTCGGCGGAGGCATAGTCCCACCAGTCCATCTCGCCGCTTTGCAGGGCGGCGGCGGCGGTCGCCGGGTCGGGGGTGGTGTGCCACTCCACGCGGTCGAGATGGACCACCTTGGGGCCGGCGGTCCAATCCGGGGTGCCGGTCGGGCACGGCTTGTAGTCGGTGAACTTGGTGTAGACGGCGAGCGAACCCGGCACCCGCTCCTGCGCCATGAAGCGGAATGGGCCGCTGCCGACCATTTCCTGCACCTGGGTGTTCGGGTCGGTGGCGGCGAGGCGGGCGGGCATCATGGCGGGCATGTAGGTGGTGTTCTTGCCCAGCGCGTCCGGCAGCAGCGGGAACGGGTGCTTGAGCTTGAACACGATCACCTTGTCGCCCTCGGCGCTCAGCTCGTCGGTGGCGGCGAGCAGCGCCTGGCCGAACGCGTCCTTCTTGCCCCAGCGATTGATGCTGGCCACGCAGTCCTTCGCCAGCACGGGCTCGTTGTCGTGGAACTTGAGGCCGTCGCGCAGGGTGAGCCGCCACAGCTTGCCGTCCTGGCTCACCACGTGCCCGGCGACCATCTGGGGGCTGGCTTTATACTGGCCGTTGGTGCCGTAGAGCGTGTCGAACACCATGAAGCCATGATTGCGGGTGACGTAGGCGGTGGTCCAATGCGGGTCGAGCACGGTGAGGTCGGATTGCGGCATGAACTTCAGCAACTGCAGGGAGCCGGGGGTGCCCTGGGCGCGGGTGATGGCCGGCAAAGCGAGGCTGGCGGCGGCGGCGGTGACGAAGCTGCGGCGTTTCATGGTTGGATGACCCCGGTTGTGCTGAACAGTGGTGCGGTGCATCCCATAGCACAGCCATGGGGACCGTTTCACTCAAGGCGCGCGCGTTGGCTGCGATGGCGCCAGGCCGTATGAGGGCGGACATGCTGGCGCTGGTCGACTGGCTGGTGGGCGCCCTGCCCGGCCCGGTCCGGCGACATATTTCGCCTGGGCATGTTCGCCTGCTGGCCCAGATGGTGCAGTTCGGCACGGTGGGGGTGGTGGGCTTCCTGGTGGACACGACGGTAGTCTATGCGACGGTTGCAGCCCTTGGCCTGTATGGCGCCGGGGCGTTTGCCTACGCAGTCGCGGTGACCACCACCTGGTGGCTCAACCGGGTTTGGACCTTCCGCGACTCTGGCGACCGCGGCCCGGCGCATCGGCAATGGCTGCGCTTTGTGCTGGCGAACCTGCCGGGTCTCTGCTTGAACCTGGGGACCTACTTCACGCTGGTCGCCACGATTCCGCTGTGCGCCCGCGTCCCCGTGATCGCCGTCGCCGCTGGGGCGGTGGCTGGTATGACGGCCAATTTCGTCCTGTCGCGCCAGATGGTGTTCCGATGATCCGCGTTGCCGTGCTGATTCCCTGCAAGAACGAGGCGGTGGCGATCGCCCAGGTGGTGGCGGGGTTCCGCGCCGCGCTGCCCGAGGCGGTGGTGTTCGTCTATGACAACAACTCGACCGACCAGACGATCGCCTGCGCTCGCGGCGCCGGGGCGGTGGTGCGGCGGGAGGCGCTGCCGGGCAAGGGCAACGTGGTGCGGCGCATGTTCGCCGACATCGACGCCGACGCCTACATCCTGGTCGACGGTGACGACACCTACGACCCGGCGGTCGCGCCCGCGATGCTGCGCCTGCTGGTGGACGGGCCGCTGGACATGGTGACTGCGACGCGGGTGGCGGAGGTGACGGCGGCGTACCGCGCCGGGCATCGCACCGGCAACCGGGCTTTGAGCAAGATCGTGCGCCTGCTGTTTGGCGACCGGGTGACGGACATGCTGTCGGGCTACCGGGCGTTTTCGCGCCGGTTCGTGAAGTCGTTCCCGGCCTTGTCCACCGGGTTCGAGACCGAGACGGAGTTCACCGTGCATGCCTTGGAGCTGGGCATGCCGGTGGGCGAGCTGCGCGCGGCGTATAAGGAGCGGCCGGTGGGCTCGGCCTCCAAGCTGCGGACCTACACCGACGGTTTGCGCATCCTGCGGACCATCGTGGTGCTGGTGAAGGAGGTTCGGCCGCTGCAGTTCTTCTTTGCCGGCGCCCTGGTGCTGGCGCTGGGGGCGCTGGTGCTTGGGGTGCCGATCATCTTGGAGTTCATGCGGACCGGGCTGGTGCCGCGGCTGCCGAGCGCGGTGCTGGCGACCGGGCTGATGGGGCTGGCGTTCCTCTCGACCACGTGCGGGTTCATTCTGGACTCAGTGGCGCGGGGGCGGAAAGAGGCCAAGCGGGTGGCGTATCTGGCCGTGCCGGCGATCGGCGCGGATGATGCGTGGCGTGGGGCCGAGGAGGATCGTCGGTTGGGGCGCGCGATTGCACCGTCCGCCATGCTTCTCCCTCTCCCCCTGGGAGAGGGTCGGGGTGAGGGGCCGACGGCACGCGGCTAGATTAGGGCGGTGGCTGGCTCCCTCACCCCAACCCTCTCCCAGAGGGAGAGGGCTTTTTTGAAGTGGGTTGGGGAGCGATCGGAACTACCGGTCCCGATATCCTCCCGGATGCGCCTCCCGCCAGGCGTAAGCCGTCCGCACGATCTCGTGCAGATCGGCGAATTTTGGGGACCAGCCGGCTTCCGACTTGATGCGCTCGGACGCCGCCACCAGCACCGCCGGGTCACCCGGGCGGCGATCGCCGAACCGCACCGGGACGGGCCGGCCGCTCACCGCCTCGACGGCGGCGATCACCTGGCGCACCGAATGGCCCTGACCATTGCCCAGATTGTAGGTCACGCTGCGCTCGTCCAACTGGCGCAAGGCACAGAGATGCGCCTCGGCCAGGTCGCTGACATGGACGTAGTCCCGGATGCAGGTGCCGTCTGGGGTGGGATAGTCGGCGCCGAACACGGTGATGTCGCCCCGGCGGCCCAACGCGGCGTCGATAACCAGGGGGATGAGGTGGGATTCCGGGTCGTGGTCCTCGCCGATGCGGCCCTCCGGGTCAGCCCCGGCGGCGTTGAAGTAGCGTAGGCACGCCGACCGAAGGCCGAACCGCTCGCCCGCCCAGAACAGCGCCCGCTCGATCATCAGCTTGCTCTCGCCGTAGGGCGAGCTGGGGCGGATGGCGGCTGTCTCGGGGATGGGAACCACGTCCGGCTCGCCGAACAGGTTGGCTGTGGAGGAGAGGATGAACCGGCGCACCCCGTGCCGCACCGCCGCGTCGATCAGCCCGAAACCACCGCCGGCATTGTCCCGCAGGTAGCGCAGCGGCTGCTGCATGCTCTCTCCCACCAGGGAAAGCGCCGCGAAATGGAACACCGCGTGCCACTCGCGCCCGGCAAGCACGTCCTCGAGCGCCGCCGGGTCGTTCACGTCCGCCACGACGAGCTCCACGCCGGGCGGCAAGGCGGCACGATGGCCCTGGCGAAGGTTGTCCACCACGGTGACGGCCGCCCCTTGGCGCACCAACACGTCCACCATATGGCTGCCGACATAGCCGGCTCCGCCCGTGACAAGGAAGCGTTCGGTCACCTGCGTCACCCCTTCGAGCCATCGGTTCACCTGCGGACCGGTGTACAGGAAGCTGGTTAACAGAATCAAACCGGGCCGGGCCGCCTTTATGTGCGGCCGTCAGACCCAAGATAGTGCGGAGCAACAGGAGGGTCCTTGCATGGACATGCCGCTCGACGCCACCAGCCGGTTCGCCATTGGCCAGCCCGTCTCGCGCAAGGAGGACCCGGTGCTGTTGCGCGGCGAGGGCCAGTATAGCGACGATCTGTCGCTGCCGGGCCAGGTTTACGGCGTCATCGTGCGCAGCCGCTATGCGCATGGCGTGCTGCGGGCGGTCGATGCGGCGGAGGCGCGCGGCATGCCGGGGGTGCTGGGCGTGTACACCGCGGCGGACCTAGTGGCGGCCGGGATCGGGCCGATGCAGGCGCCCAGCAACAAGCACCACGACGGCACGCCCACGCCGCGCCCGCACCAGACGGTGCTCGCCAGCGACAAAGTTCGCTATGTGGGCGACCCGGTGGCCCTGGTGGTCGCCACGAGCAGTGACGCCGCGCGGGATGCGGCCGACATGGTGGCGGTGGACGTCGACCCGCTGCCGGCGGTGACGACAGCGCGGGACGGCGCGGCCGCGGGCGCCCCGCTGCTGCATGACGACGCGCCAGGCAACATCGCGCTCGACTTCCACTTTGGCGACAGTGAAGCGGTGGCGGCGGCTTTCGCCCGCGCCGCGCATGTGACCCGGCTGCACCTGGCCAATAGCCGCGTGGTGGTGGCGCCGATGGAGCCGCGCTCCGCCCTCGCCGCGGTGGAGGATGGGCGGCTAGTGCTGCGGCTCGGCTGCCAGGGCGTGTTCGGCATGCGCGCGGCGGTGGCGGGCGTGATGGGCGTGCCGGACGGGCAGGTGCGCGTGCTCACCGGCAATGTCGGCGGCTCGTTCGGCATGAAGGCGAGCTGCTACCCGGAATACATCGCGCTGCTGCACGCAGCGAGCGTGCTGGGCCGCCCGGTGAAGTGGACCGACGCGCGCTCCGACAGCTTCCTGTCCGACAGCCACGGCCGCGACCACGACATGACGGGGGAGCTGGCGCTCGACGCCGAGGGCCGCTTCCTGGCGGTGCGGGTGACGGGCTACGGCAATATCGGCGCCTACCTGAGCAACAGCACCACCCTGCCGCAGTCGATGAACACGGTGAAGAACGTGATCGGCGTGTATGCCACGCCGCTGGTGGAGGTCTCGAGCCGCAGCGTGTTCACCAACACCACGCCGGTGGGGGCCTATCGCGGGGCGGGGCGGCCGGAGGGCAACTATTATATGGAGCGCCTGGTGGACACGGCCGCGCGCGAGATGGGGATCGACCGGGTGGAGCTGCGCCGCCGCAACCACATCCGGCCGGAGCAGATCCCCTACACCGCGCCCTCCACCATGGTGTACGACAGCGGCGACTTCCCCGCCTTGCTGGAGGAGGCGCTGGCGGCTGCGGACTGGGACGGCTTCCCCACGCGCCGGGCCGAAAGCCGCCGCCAGGGCAAGCGCCGCGGGATCGGCATCGGGCACTATCTCGAGGTGACGGCGCCGGCCAACAAGGAGATGGGCGGTATCGCGTTCGACGGCGATGGCGGCGTCACCCTCACCACGGGAACGCTGGATTACGGTCAGGGCCATGCCTCGGCGTTCGCCCAGGTGGTGGTGGACCGGCTGGGCGTCGCGTTCGACAAGGTCCGGCTGGTGCAGGGCGACAGCGACGAGATGCTGGCGGGCGGCGGCACGGGCGGGTCGCGCTCCATCATGAACAGCGGGGCGGCGCTGAGCGAGGCGTCGGCACTGGTGATCGAGAAGGGCCGGGCCGCCGCGTCCGAGGCGCTGGAGGCGGCGGAAGCGGACATCGAGTTCTCGGCGGGCCGGTTCTCCGTGGTGGGCACGGATCGGGGGATTGGGCTGACCGAGCTGGCGGCGCGCATGCCCGGCGCGCTGGACGTGGCGCATGTGTCCGACGGCGTGCCCTCGGCGTTCCCCAACGGGTGCCATGTCTGCGAGATCGAGGTGGACGAGGAGACGGGCGTGGCCGAGGTGGTGCGCTACGTGATGGCCAACGACTTCGGCACCTTGGTGAACCCGATGCTGGTCGAGGGCCAGGCGCATGGCGGCGTCGTGCAGGGCATCGGGCAGGCGTTGCTGGAGCGGACGTCCTACGATTCGGACGGGCAGCTCCTGTCGGGTTCGTTCATGGACTATGCACTGCCGAAGGCGATCCACGCGCCGGGGTTCGTGTTCCGCAGCCACCCGGTTCCGGCGCGCACCAATGCGTTGGGGGCGAAGGGCTGCGGCGAGGCGGGCTGCGCGGGGGCGTTGCCGGCGGTGATGAACGCGCTGGCGGACGCGCTCGGTCGGCACATCGAGATGCCGGCGACCCCGGAGCGGGTCTGGGAGGCGCTGGCGGCGGCTTGATGTTTACTCCCTCTCCCGCCGGCGGGAGAGGGAGTAGAATAAAAGCCCTCTCCCTCTGGGAGAGGGTTGGGTGAGGGTATCAGTGCCGCCACCAAACCCGCGGCATGCGGAACGGCAGCATCGCCTGCACCCAGGGCGCGCGGAACCGGTCCAGCGACAAGCTCTCATGCACCGCCGTCACCGCCTCCCCCAGCAGCCGCGACTCAAGCACGGACCGCGCGTAGAACGGTGTATCCTCCAGCGTCCGCATCACTCGCGCGCCGCCGTCCGACCGCGTGCTGCGGGGCACCCGCCAGCGCGTTCTCGGCAGCGCGGCCGCGGCCGGCGGCTCAAATGGCATGACACCCCCCGCCCCGTCGAAGCGCAGCGCCAGGCACTGGCCGGTCCCGTCGCGGCGCTGCGCCTCGTAGAGCACTGCAGCGCCGCCCTGAGTGCTGGCGCGGGACCACTCCCAGCCGCTGAACGCCGCCTCGAGCGGGCCATCCCCATCGTTGGTGTCGAAATACGCCGGGCCGGACCAGCGCAAGCCGGGGCTCTCCAGCGCCACCTCCACCCGCGCGCCCGGGGCGATTGGCTGCCAACGGTGCAGGCCCGGCGCGTCCAGGATGAAGCGTTGCGGATACAGCGCCGCCGGGTGCAGCCGCACCGTGCCACGCAAGCGCCGCGGGATCGGCATGGTCCATTCGTCCAAATGGATCGTCAGCGCCGCCCCGTCCCACTGCAGCGAGGAGGGGCCGATCGACAACGACGCGGCGTCGCGCTGCAACGACCCGGCGCCCCGCTCCGTCATCGCCCAGCGCCCCGCCGGGCCGTACAGCACCGCATTCACCGCGCAGAACCGCGCCGGGTCGCCGCCACCGCCGCGGCGGGCCCAGGCGTAGTAGGGCGAGAACACGCTGCCGATGAACGCGATCACCGTCAGCCCATGCACGCCGTCGTCGCTCAGCGCGTCAACATACCACCACGCATAGCCGCGCGGCGGGACGGCACCGTCGAACCGCGGTGCTCCATCGCGGCGGCCGCTGCCATCCGGCCCGACAGCGCCACCATCGGCACGCCCGGCCCCGGATGCACCCCGCCCCCCGCCAGCAGCAAGCCGGGCAGACGCGTCTTCGCCCCCGGCCGGCGGAACGGCGCCCGCCAGCCGTCCAGCGCCTGGCCGTAGAGCGCCCCCCCCGTCCGCGGGAACAGCGCCTCGAACTCCGCCGGGCTCGTCACCGCCTCCGCCGTGCGGCGCAGGGTCAGGCCGCAGCGGGCGAGTTGCGCGGTCATCCGCTGGTCGCATCGGGCGATCTCCTCCGGGGGCAAGGGGCGGCGGTCGGCGGTGGCGGGGGCGTTCACCAGGCAAAGCAGCCGCTCGGGGCCGCTGGGCGTCGCCGGGTCGCGATCCTGCGCGCAGACATAGACGGTGGGCTCGGGCGGCAGGGCGCCGCGGGCGATGGCGTCGAACTCGGCGGCGTAGTCGCGCGAGAAGAACACGGTGTGGCGGGCGAGGTCGAACCCGTCCGGCGCGGCCAGCATCGCCCAGGTGACGGCCGAGAGCGAGCGCGGACCCGCGGCTGGGGGCACCGCGGCCGCCGCAGCCGTGCCGAGCGACCCGGCGCCCACCCCCGCCGCGTCCGCGTTGAGCACCACCGCGGCCGCGCCGATGCGTTCCCCCGTGGTCAGCTCCACGCCAGCCGCCCGGCCGCGCTCGACCACGATGGAGGCCACGGTCGCGCCATAGCGGATGACCGCGCCCGAGCGCTCGGCCAGGGCGGCCAGCTCGCGGGCGAGCCGATGCATGCCGCCCTCGACCAGCCACACGCCCTCGCGCTCCACATGAGCGATCAAAGCGAGGGTTGCGGGCGCGAGGAACGGGTTGGAGCCGCAATACGTGGCGTAGCGGCCGAACAGTTGGCGCAGGCGGGCGTCCTGGAAATACTCGCCCAGCATGTCCCACAGCCCGGCAAAGGGCGAAATCCCCAGCATGCCGACGCCGCCCGACGCCGCCAGGGACATCGGGGTCGGCCGGGTGGCGCGGATGAAGGATGCGTCCAGCAGGGTGAAGGTACGCCGCGCGCGCTCGCAGAAGCGTTGGTAGCCACGGGCCTCGGCAGCGCCGGCGAACACACCGATGGCGTCCGCCGACTGGCCGATATCGGCGTGGAGATCCAGCCGCTCCCGCTCCGACCAGGCGTGGCGCGCCAGCATCGCCGCCGGGCGGAGCGGCACCAGCTCGCTGAACGACGCGCCGGCGGCGGCGAAGATCTCCTCGAACACCCAGCGCATGGTGAGCACGGTCGGCCCGGCGTCCACCGCCGCGCCGCCCACGGTGACCTGGCGCATCTTGCCCCCGGGTGTGGCGGATTTTTCCAGCAACAGGACCTCGCGGCCCGCCACCGCCAAGGTGAGCGCGGCCACCAGCCCGCCGACGCCCGCACCCACTACAACAACCCGATCGCTGCTCAGCTCAACCTCCAATCCGACGTTGACAGGATTAGCAGATTAGATTGACAGTCATAAGTGCAAACTTGAGTTGACACTCGAGGCGCCAGGGAGAGCCGGCATGGATGCCAGCGCACGCATTGAATCCAGCTTGAACGCCGCCGTGGCCGTTGGCGAGGTGCACGGCGCACCGCCGCGACTGGCCGCCGCCATGCGCGCCGCGGTGTTTCCCAAGGGCGCCCGCATCCGCTCCCGCCTGTGCCTGGCGGTCGCCGCCGCCTGTGGCGATGACCAGCCGGCGCTTAGCGACGCCGCCGCCGCGGCCATCGAGCTGCTGCACTGTGCCTCGCTGGTGCATGACGACCTGCCCTGTTTCGACAACGCTGCGACCCGGCGCGGCCAGCCCTCCGTGCATCGCGCGTTCGGCGAACGGCTGGCGGTGCTGGCGGGGGACGCGCTGATCGTGCTGGCGTTCCAGGTGGTGGCCCGTGGCTCCGCCCGCGCGCCGGGCCGGCTGGCCGCGGTGATGCAGACCGTGGGCGCTGCGGTGGGGATGCCGTTCGGGATCGCCGCCGGGCAGGCTTGGGAATGCGAGGACCAGGTGGACCTGGCGGATTACCAGCAGGCCAAGACGGGGGCGCTGTTCGCCGCCGCCAGCGTCGCGGGTGCGCAGGCGGCGGGTGCGGATGGCGAGCCCTGGCGCTTGCTCGGCGAGCATCTCGGCGAGGCCTACCAGGTGGCCGACGACATCCGCGACGTGGTTTGCAGCCCGGAAGAACTCGGCAAGCCGGTCGGCCAGGACGAAGCGCTCGACCGGCCCAGCGCCACCCGCAGCCTTGGCGTGGCGGGGGCGGTGCGCCGGCTCCGGCTGCTCTCGGCGCAAGCGGCGGCCGTGATCCCGGCCTGCCCGGGCGAGGAACCGCTGCGCCGCCTGATCCTGCAGGAGCAGCACCGGCTGCTGCCCGCCGGGCTCGTTCCCGCCGGGTGAGCCTGGCCGACCGCGCCAGGGGTCGAGCATGGGCGCTGCATGACCGTCTGCTGGCGAGCCCGCGGTTTCAGCGCTGGGCCGCCGGGTTTCCGCTCACCCGCAGTGTCGCGACCCGCCGCAGCCGGGCGCTGTTCGATCTCTGCGCCGGGTTCGTCTACGCGCAGGTGCTCTATGCCTGCGTCCAGTTGGACCTGTTCAACGCGCTGGCGGCCGGTGCGCAGTCGACCGAGTCGCTGGCCGGCACTCTGGGGCTGCCGGTGGCGGCGGCGGAGCGGCTGTTGCTGGCGGCAGCCTCGCTGCGGCTGGTGTCTCGCCGCCGCGGGCAGTGGGGCTTGGGCGTGCTTGGCGCGGCCATGCTCGGCAACCCGGCGGTGGCGGCCATGGTGCAGCACCACGCCCTGCTCTACGCCGACCTGAGTGATCCGGTGGGCCTGCTGCGCGGCGAGCGGCCCGGCACTTTGGCGGGCTTTTGGCCCTATGCCGCGGGCGAGCCCAGCCTCGCCGCCGAGGTCGACGGCTACAGCCGGCTGATGGCCGAATCGCAGGCGCTGGTGGCGGCCGACGTGCTCGAGGCGGCTCCCTTGGCGCAGACGCGCTGCCTGCTGGACGTCGGCGGCGGCGATGGCACGTTCCTGCTCGCGGCCGCTCGCCACCAGCCGCACCTGCGCCTCATGCTGTTCGACCTGCCCCCCGTGGCCGAGCGCGCAGCCGCCCGGTTTGCCGGCGCCGGGCTCGAGGGCCGCGCCGAGGCGGTCGGCGGCAGCTTCCGGCACGATCCGCTGCCGCGCGGGGCGGACGCGATCTCCTTCGTGCGCGTGTTGCACGACCATGACGACGCCGTCGTCGAGGAGCTGCTGCGCGCCGCCCGAGTCGCGTTGGCGCCGGGCGGGCAAGTCCTGGTGGCCGAGCCGATGGCGGGCACGCCGGGCGCGGAGCCGGTGGGGCACGCCTATTTCGGCTTCTACCTGCTCGCCATGGGCAGCGGCCGGCCGCGAACCGCCGCGGAAATCACTGCCATGCTGAAGCGCGCTGGGTTCCGCCAGGTGCGGGAATGGCGGACGCGGCGGCCCATGCTCGTCCGGCTCATCACGGCAAACATGGATAAAGTGTAAATATGAGTTGACAGTCGTAGGTGTGCGTGTAGCGTGACAGTCGTGATAAGCCTGCTACCAGAACAGGAGAGTGCGAGGTTGGACACCGTGGCAGTCGTGCTGCATGCGCCCGAGCGCCTCTCCCTCACGCAGTTGAGCCTTGCCCGGCTGCAAGCCGATGACGTGGTGGTGGACGTGGCGTTCACCGGCATCAGCACCGGCACGGAACGCCTGCTCTGGTCTGGCCGCATGCCGCCGTTTCCGGGCATGGGCTACCCGCTGGTGCCTGGCTACGAGGCGGTGGGCCGGGTGAGCCAGGCGGGTCCGGCCTCGGGTCTGAGCCTGGGGCAGACGGTGTTCGTGCCCGGCGCCAAATGCTTCGGCGAAGTGCGCGGGCTGTTCGGCGCCTCCGCCTCGCGCCTGGTGGTGCCGGGCGCGCGGGCGCTGCCGCTTTCGGAGGCTTGGGGTGAGCGCGGCGCGTTGCTGGCGCTGGCCGCCACTGCGCAACACGCCGTCGCTGGCGGGTTGCCGGACCTGATCGTGGGCCACGGCGTGCTCGGCCGCTTGGTCGCGCGGCTGGCGGTCGCGGCGGGCGGCGCGCCCACGGTTTGGGAGCGCAACCCGGCGCGCGCGCGTGGCGCCGTCGGATACAGCGTGATGGACGCGAGCGCCGACCCGCGTCGCGACTATGCCTGCATCCTCGATGTGAGCGGCGATGCCGGGCTGCTGGACGACCTGGTGGCGCGCTTGGCGCCGGGGGGCGAGATCGTGCTCGCCGGGTTCTATAGCGACCGGCTCTCCTTCGCCTTCCCGCCCGCTTTCATGCGCGAAGCACGGCTGCGCGTCGCGGCGCAATGGGCCCCCGCCGACCTGCTCGCCGCGCGCGACGCGGTGGAAAGCGGCCGCCTCTCGCTGGACGGCCTCATCACCCATCGCAGCGCCCCGGGCGACGCCGCCCAGGCCTACGCGACCGCCTTCGAAGACTCGGAGTGCCTGAAAATGATCCTCGATTGGAGCCAAACCGCATGAACGCCACCGTGGCCCGTCCGCAACTGGCGCAACCCGCAATGACGGAGCTGCTTCGCGCCGAAGCCGCCGTGGAACCGGACGCCATCTCCGTCGCGCCGCCGAAGAAGAAGACCGAGGTGATCGCGATCTACGGCAAGGGCGGCATCGGCAAGAGCTTCACCCTCGCCAACCTGTCCTACATGATGGCGCAGCAAGGCAAGCGCGTGCTGCTGATCGGCTGCGACCCGAAGAGCGACACCACGTCGCTGCTGTTCGCGGGGCGCTCCTGCCCCACCATCATCGAGACCTCGTCGAAGAAGAAGCTGGCCGGCGAGCAAGTGCAGATCGGCGACGTCTGCTTCAAGCGCGACGGCGTGTTCGCGATGGAATTAGGCGGGCCCGAAGTCGGCCGCGGCTGCGGCGGGCGGGGGATCATCCACGGCTTCGAGCTGCTGGAGAAGCTGGGCTTCCACGACTGGGATTTCGACTACGTGCTGCTCGACTTCCTGGGCGACGTGGTGTGCGGCGGCTTCGGCCTGCCGATCGCCCGCGACATGTGCCAGAAGGTGATCGTGGTCGGCTCCAACGACCTGCAATCGCTCTACGTCGCCAACAACGTCTGCTCGGCGGTGGACTACTTCCGCAGGCTGGGCGGCAACGTGGGCGTCGCCGGGCTGGTGATCAACAAGGATGACGGCACGGGCGAGGCGCAGGCCTTTGCCGCCGCCGTCGGCATCCCCGTGTTGGCGGCCATTCCGGCGGACGACGACATCCGCCGCAAGAGCGCCAACTACGAGATCATCGGCAAGCCGGGCGGCCGCTGGGCGCCGATGTTCGAGGCGCTCGCCGCCGAAGCCGCTGCCGCGCCGCCGGTGCGCCCCACGCCGCTCACGCATGACGCGTTGCTCGGGCTGTTCGCCGGCGAGACGGTGGGGCGCAACGTGGTGCTCACGCCCGCGACCATGGAAGACATGTGGGTGACGCCGGTGGCGGTGAAGCCTTCGCTCGAAGTGGTGTACGAGGGTTCGTGATGAGCGGCGATTGCCACGGCGGGCGCGATACCCTGCTGGCCGCTGCCGAAGCGGCCGGCAAGAGCGAGACGCTCGCCCGTTTGTCCACCGACTATCCGCGTGGCCCGCATGACCAGCCGCAATCCATGTGCCCGGCGTTCGGCGCACTGAGGGTGGGCCTACGCATGCGCCGCACCGCGACCGTGCTGTGCGGCTCCGCCTGCTGCGTCTACGGGCTCACCTTCACGGCGCATTTCTACGGTGCCAAGCGCACGGTGGGCTACGTGCCGTTCAACAGCGAGTCGCTGGTTCGCGGCCAGGTGTTCGAGGACATTCGCGAGGCGGTGCACCAACTTGCCGACCCGGCGGACTACGACGCCATCGTGGTGATCAATCTCTGCGTTCCCACCGCATCCGGCGTGCCGCTCGACTTGCTGCCGAAGCAGATCAACGGCGTGCGCGTGATCGGGATCGACGTGCCGGGCTTTGGCGTGCCGACCCATGCCGAAGCCAAGGACGTGCTGTCCGGCGCCATGCTGCGCTACGCCCGCCACGAAGCCGAAGCGGGCCCGGTGGCGCGGGCGCGGCAACCGGCGGCCGGGCCGACTGTGGCGCTGATCGGCGAGCTGTTCCCCGCCGATCCGCCGGGCATCTCCGCACTGCTGACGCCGATGGGTCTTTCCGTCGCGCCGCAAATCCCGTCGCGCGAGTGGCGGGACCTGTATGGCGCGCTCGATTGCGACGTCGCCGCCGCGGTGCATCCGTTCTACACCGCCTCGGTGCGGGAATTCCGCGCCGCGGGCCGGCCCGTGGTGGGCTCGGGCCCGGTCGGTGTCGAGGGCACGGCGGCATGGCTCGAAGCAGTGGGTCGCGCAGCCGGCATCGAGACCGCCCGGGTGGACGCGGCCAAGGCCCGCGCGCTGCCGGCGATCCAGGCGGTGATGGCGGCCAACCCGATCGACGCGACGGTGACGGTGTCGGGTTACGAAGGCTCCGAGCTGCTGGTGGCGCGCTTGCTGGTGGAGGCCGGTGCGCGCGTGCCGTATGTCGGTACCGCCTGCCCGCGCACCGAGTGGAGCGACACCGACCGCGAATGGCTCGAGGCGCATGGCGCGCACGTGCAGTTCCGCGCCAGCCTGGAACAGGATTTGGCGGCAATGCAGGACGTGCGGCCGGACCTCGCGGTCGGCACCACCCCCTTGGTGCAGAAGGCCAAGGAGCTGGGCATCCCGGCGCTGTATTTCACCAACATGGTCTCCGCCCGCCCGCTGTTCGGCCCGGCGGGTGCAGCCTCCTTGGCAGGCATCGTCGCCGCGCAGACCCGCGGGCGCGACCGGTTCGCGCGCATGGTGAGCTTCTTCGAGGGCGTCGGCACGCCGGACAGCGCGGGATATGGCTGGAAGGGCGAGCCTAAGACGCCGCCCGGCTTTCGCGAGCGCAACCGGAAGGTCCGCGAAGCCAAGCTGCGCGCAACCGAAGCGGTGGGGACCTAGACGATGCTCGTGCTCGACCATGATCGCGCCGGCGGCTACTGGGGCGCGGTGTATGCCTTCTCCGCCGTGCGCGGGCTGCGCGTGGTGATCGACGGCCCGGTCGGCTGCGAGAACTTGCCGGTGACCGCCGTGCTGCACTACACCGACGGGCTGCCGCCGCACGAGTTGCCCATCGTGGTCACCGGGCTTTCTGAGGACGAGCTGTCGCAGAACGGCACCGAAGCCTCGATGCGCCGGGCCAGTGGCACGCAGGACCCGGACTTGCCCGCGGTGGTGGTCACCGGGTCGATTGCGGAGATGATCGGTGGCGGTGTCACGCCCGAGGGCAGCAACCTGCAGCGCTTCGTGCCGCGCACCATCGACGAAGACCAGTGGCAGTGCGCCGACCGCGCGATCTACTGGCTCTGGACGGAGTTTGGCGCCAAGAAAAAGGGTGGCGTGCGCGCGCCCGCCAAGCGTCCGGAGGGCGCCAAGCCGCGGGTGAACATCATCGGCCCGATCTACGGCACGTTCAACATGCCGTCCGACGCCGCCGAAATCCGCCGGCTGGTGGAAGGTATCGGCTGCGAGGTGAACCTGCAATTCCCGCTCGGCTGCCATGTGGAGGACATCGCCAAGCTGCCGGATGCGGACGTGAACATCTGCATGTACCGCGAGTTCGGGCGCAAGCTGTGCGAGGAACTCGACCGGCCGTATCTGATGGCGCCGATTGGCGTGTTCGCCACCACCAAGTTCCTCGAGACCCTGGGCGAGCTGGTGGGCGTCGATCCGCAACCGTTCATCGCGGCCGAGAAGCACACCACCATCAAGCCGCTGTGGGATTTGTGGCGGTCGGTGACGCAGGATTTCTTCGCCACCGCTTCGTTCGCTGTGGTCGCGACCGACACCTACGCGCGCGGGCTTAGGCGTTTCCTGGAACACGAGCTGGGCATCCCGTGCAGCTTCGCCGTCTCTCGCATCGCCGGGCAGAAGCCGGACAACGCCGCCGTGCGCGCCGCCATCCGAGCCACGCCGCCGCTGGTGCTGTTCGGCTCGTTCAACGAGCGCATGTATGCCGCCGAGGCTGGCGCCCGCTGCAGCTTCATCCCAGCCTCGTTCCCGGGCGCCATCATCCGCCGCGCCACCGGCACGCCGTTCATGGGCTATGCCGGCGCAACCTACCTCGTGCAGGAATATTGCAACGCGCTGTTCGACGCGCTGTTTCACATCCTGCCGCTCGGCACCGAGATGGATAAGGTCGAGCCTACGCCGGCTCGCCCCGCCATGGCCTGGAGCGAAGCGGCCTCGCAACGGCTCGACGCGCTGGTCGAGGCGGAGCCGTTCCTGGTTCGCATTTCTGCCGCCAAGCGCCTGCGCGACCGCATCGAGCGCGCCGCACGGGCCGCCGGCGAAGACGAAGTTAGCCTGGACCAGGTGGTCCGGGCGAGCGAGACGGTGACCGCATGAGTGCGGACCATCGTTCCCCGCCGCGGGATGTGCGCGGCAGCGGCCGGGAGGCCAGGAGACGGAGGGCTACGACGTGAGTGGCATAATCGAACGAGAGAGGCCGACAACGCTGTCGGGCCTGACGGAACCAGAAGCGCGCGAATTCCATAGCATCTTCATGACGAGCTTCATCGTATTCACGGTGGTCGCCATCGTCGCGCATCTCCTGGTGTGGCAGTGGCGCCCGTGGCTGCCGGGGCCAAACGGCTACAAGACCGGGATGCTGGTGGTGCATCACGCACTCACCATGCTCGGCTGAGGGGGAAGCGAGCATGTGGCGTGTATGGACTCTGTTTGACCCGCGGCGGGCCCTGATCTCGCTCGGGATCTTCCTGTTTACGCTTGCGATCCTGATCCACTTCATCCTGTTGAGCACCGATCGCTTCAACTGGCTGGACGGCCCGCATCGGAACGGCATGGCGGAGCAGATGGCGCCGCTGCCACCGGCGGCGAAATAGCGACAGCCTAAGCGGCGGCCCGGCGCCAAGACCGGGCCGCTGCATCGGTACTAAAAAGGGAGCGTCCACCGTGGCTATGCTGAGTTTCGAGCGGAAGTATCGTGTTCGCGGTGGTACGCTGGTCGGCGGCGACTTGTTCGACTTCTGGGTCGGTCCGTTCTACGTCGGGTTCTTCGGCGTGACGTCGGCGTTCTTCTCCATCCTCGGCACGCTGCTGATCCTCTACGGCGCGGCGCTGGGCGGAACCTGGAACGTTTGGCGGATCAACATCGCCCCGCCCGACATCAGCTATGGTTTGGCGCTCGCCCCGTTGCGAGCGGGCGGGCTTTGGCAGGCCATCACGGTATGCGCGCTGGGCGCCTTCGGCTCGTGGGTGCTGCGCCAAGCCGAAATTTCCCGCAAGCTCGGCATGGGATTGCACATCCCGGTCGCCTACAGCATGGCGGTGTTCGCGTATTTCACCCTGGTGGTGATCCGCCCGGTGCTGATGGGCGCCTGGGGCTACGGATTTCCCTACGGCATCCTGAGCCACCTCGATTGGGTGTCGAACACCGGCTACCAGTATCTGCACTTCCACTACAATCCTGCTCACATGCTGGCGGTGACGTTCTTCTTCACCACCACCCTGTCGCTCTCGCTGCATGGCTCGCTCGTGCTCTCCGCGGCCAACCCGCCGAAAGGCGAGGTGGTGAAGTCCGGCGAGCACGAGAACAGCTTCTTCCGAGACACCATCGGCTGGTCGATCGGCACGCTCGGCATCCACCGGCTGGGGCTGTTCCTCGCCCTCTCCGCCGGGTTCTGGAGCGCGGTCTGCATCGTCATCAGCGGGCCGTTCTGGGACCGTGGCTGGCCCGAATGGTGGGGCTGGTGGCTGAACCTGCCGATTTGGCAGTGAAGGGGTGCTATCATGGCTGAATATCAGAACCTCTTTACCCGTGTTCAGGTCCGCGGCCCGGCGTATTCCGGGGTGGTCACCTCGCCAGGCGCGTTCATGCGCGAGGGCAAGCCGGTGTTCTCCCACCTGCTGGGCATCTTCGGCGACGCGCAAGTGGGGCCGATCTACCTGGGCGGCTTAGGCGTCGCCTCACTCCTCTGCGGCTTCGTCGCGTTCGAGATCATCGGGCTGAACATGTGGGCCTCGGTGAACTGGGACCCGGTGCAGTTCGTGCGCGAGCTGCCTTGGCTGGCGCTCGAGCCACCGTCGCCAAGCTGGGGACTGCGGCTCCCGCCGCTCGCCCAAGGCGGCTGGTGGCTGATGGCGGGCTTCTTCCTCACCGCCTCGATCCTGCTCTGGTGGCTGCGCGTCTACAACCGCGCCCGCGCTCTGGGCATGGGCACGCATGTCGCCTGGGGTTTTGCGGGCGCCATCTGGCTCTATCTGGTGCTGGGCTTCATCCGCCCGCTGCTGATGGGGAGCTGGGCCGAAGCGGTGCCGTTCGGCATCTTCCCGCACCTCGATTGGACCGCGGCGTTCTCGTTGCGGTACGGGAACCTCTTCTACAACCCGTTCCACATGCTCTCGATCGTGTTCCTCTACGGGTCGACGCTGCTGTTCGCGATGCATGGCGCCACCATCCTGGCGGTCAGCCGGTTTGGCGGTGAGCGCGAGATCGACCAGATCGTCGACCGCGGCACGGCGGCGGAGCGCGCAGGCATCTTCTGGCGCTGGACGATGGGGTTCAACGCGACGTTCGAATCCGTGCATCGCTGGGCCTGGTGGTTCGCCGTGTTGTGCCCCGTCTGCGGCGGCATCGGCATCCTGCTCACCGGTACCGTGGTCGATAACTGGTTCCTCTGGGGCCTCAAGCACGGCATCGCGCCCTCCTACCCCGCGGTGTTCGGCCCGGTGATCGACCCGGCGACCCTGCCAGGAGCGCCGCGATGAGGTACTGGCCGCTCTGGGCGGCAGCGGGCCTGGCCGGGCTCGCCGGCGCCACCATCGTCGTCACCACTTTCCGCGCCGGGCCGCTCGACGAAGTGCAGCGCGGCTATCGCGGCACGGCCATGGTGGAGAACTTCCAGCCGGGCGTGATCGCCGCCGAGCTGAAGCAGAACGCCATTCCACCCTACCTGCCGCAGCTTCCGGCGGCCGGGCTGAAGGCCAACGTCGCCTATAAGAACGTGCAGGTGCTGGGCAATCTGAGCGTAGGCCAATTCACCCGCATCATGGCCTCCATCACGCAATGGGTGGCCCCGCAAGCCGGCTGCACCTACTGCCATGTCGGCAACAACTTCGCCGCCGACGACAAATACACCAAAGTGGTCGCCCGGCGCATGATCCAGATGACGCAGCACATCAATGTCGACTGGCAGAGCCATGTCCAGAACGTCGGTGTGACCTGCTACACATGCCATCGCGGGAACAACGTGCCAGCCTACGTTTTCTACCACGATCCAGGCCCGGCGCATGCACCCAACATGGTTGAAACCGGCACCGGCAAGAACATCGCCTCGCCCGCTGTCGGGCTGGCCTCCCTGCCCTACGACCCGTTCACGCCGTTTCTCGAGCACGACGCCAACATCCGCGTCAACTCTACCACGGCATTGCCGACGGGTGACCGCCAGTCGATCAAGCAGACCGAGTGGACCTACGCGCTGATGATGCACTTTTCGACCTCGCTCGGCGTGAACTGTACCTATTGCCACAACTCGCGCGTCTTCGCCGATTGGTCGCAGAGCACGCCGCAACGGGTGACCGCCTGGTATGGCATCCGCATGGTGCGCGATCTGAACAACGAGTATCTCGATAGCCTGCACTCGGTGTTTCCACCCAATCGGCTTGGGCCGACCGGGGACGTGGCCAAAGTCGACTGCGCGACGTGCCATCAAGGCGTCTACAAGCCGCTGTTCGGCGTGAGCATGGCCAAAGACTTCCCGGAGCTGGGCGGCGTGCCCCAGCCAAAACCCCTCCCTCCTCAAAAGCAAGCTTCGGCGGAATAAGGACAGACCTATGAAGGACACCAGCACTCTCCGCCGCGGCCCGATCCAGCAGCGCCCGCTCCCGTTGCGGGCCGGCACGCGCGGTTCCGCCTTGGCGCTTTGGCAGACCCGAGCCTTCCTCCGCGCGCTGGAGGCAGTCTGCCCGCCGCTGCGCGCGCCGGGTGCGCTCTCCGAGCACGTCATCGGCGTAACCGGCGACGCCATCCAGAACCGGCCCTTGGCGGAGATCGGCGGCAAGGGGCTGTTCGCCAAGGAGATCCACGAGGCACTGCTCGAGGGACACATCGACGTCGCCGTGCACAGCCTGAAGGACCTCGACACCGTCATGCCCGCGGGGGTGACCATCGCCTGCACCCTGCCGCGGGAGGATGCGCGCGACGCCATGGTGCTGAACGCGGCGTGCCAGCCCGACGCGGCGCTCGGCCTCGCCGCGCTGCCCGAGGGCGCCGTGGTCGGCACCTGCTCGGTGCGGCGGCAGGCGCAACTGCTGCATGCCCGGCCGGACCTGCGCATCGTGCCCATGCGCGGCAATGTGCAGACGCGGCTGCGCAAGCTGGGCGAGGGCGCCTGCGACGGGACCACGCTGGCCTATGCCGGGCTGCGCCGCCTGGGGCTGGCGAGCACGGCGCATGTGCTGTTCGACCCGGAGGAGATGCTGCCGGCGGCCGGCCAGGGCATCATCGCCATCACCGTGCGCTCCGACGACCTAGAGCTGCTGACCCTGCTGGACGCGATGTCGGACCCGGAGGCGAAGGCGGCCGCCCGTGCCGAGCGGGGGCTGCTGGCGGTGCTGGACGGCACCTGCTCCACCCCGATCGGCAGCCATGCCCGCCTGTTGCCCGGTGGCAAACTGCGGCTCACCGGCTTGATCGCAAGCCCCGACGGCAGGTTCATGGCCCGGCGCACGCTGGCGGGTGCGGCCGAGGATGCGACCCGGCTGGGAGTGGAGCTCGGCATGCAACTGCGCGCGGAGTGCCCGGCCTGGCTGCGCGCCGATCTGTTCAGCGGCAGCCGCGTGGAGCTGCAGAGCGTTCTGGCCGCGGCTGAGTAGGCCCGTGCGACGCTTGGCTGCGGGAGCCTGTCGAGGGGTCGGATTGTCATCGTTCTGAAATGATGCGGAAACTTCACGACAGGGTAATCATGGCTGCCGGCATCACCATGTAGGGAGGAAGGCATAGCCTAATGGGATAGGGCCATGCCGATGTCGCGTTCGTTCGCCCGCTTGGATGAGATGAAGTTCAAGCGCTTTCACTGGTTGATGCTGTTCACGACCGGAATGGGCGTGTTCACCGACGGCTACGACCTGTCTGCAATCGGCGTGGTGCTGCCGCTGGTGTTGGGCACGTTCGGCGTGGCCCATCCGACGGGGTTGCAGACCGGCGCCCTTGCCGGCTCGGCGCTGGTGGGAGCGGGCGTCGGCGCATTGATCTTCGGCGCGCTGGCGCAGAATGGCCGCAAGCGGTTCTACGGGCTGGACGTGTTGCTGATGGCAGCGGCGGCGTTCGCCCAGATCTTCGCGCCCGATCTTTGGTGGCTGATCGGCATCCGGTTCATCCTGGGCATCGGGATCGGCGCCGACTACGTGCTTTCGCCAACGATCATGGCCGAGCACGCCAACCAGCGTGACCGTGGCAAGAAGATCGGCATCGGCTTCGGCATGATGTGGGCGCTGGGCGCGGTGGCGGCGGCGATCCTGAACGTGATCCTGAATAGCGCCGGCGTGTCGCATGACCTGCAATGGCGGATCGTGCTGGCGTTTGGCGCGGTCCCGGCCCTGTCGGTGCTGTATCTGCGGCGCAAGATGCCGGAAACCGCGCGCTACCTGGGGCGCATCGCGGGGGATGATGCGGCGGCGCGCGATGTCGTCGCGTATATTGCCGGGTCCGACGCGCTAGAGACGGTGCAGCGGGACCGTCGACCCTGGCGCGTGGCGTTCGCTCAGCATGCCAGGGTGATCTTCAGCGCCGCGCTGTTGTGGATGCTGTTCGACATCGTCGCCTATTCGGGCACGCTGTTCGGACCGTCGCTGATTGCCAAAGGGCTGGGCTTGGCGCCCACCAGCTTCGCTTTGCTGACGGCGTTCATCTTTACCCTGCCGGGCTGCCTGATCGGCGTGCTGCTGATCGACAGGGTTGGCCGCAAGCGGCTGCAAGCCGGAGGCTTCCTGTTGGCTGCGATCATGCTGGCGCTGTTCGCAGCCCTGGAGGACCAGGCCGCAGCGGCGCCTTGGCTCGGCATACTACTGTTCGGCCTGTATACGCTGACGATCACCGCCGGGCCGAACACCGTGGCGGGCGCGGGGATTCTGGGCGTCGAGCTCAGCCCGACGCGGGTCCGCACCATCGGGCAATCCGTGACGGTGGTGGGCGGCCGGATTGGCGCCTCGCTGACAGCCTTCCTGTTCCCAGTGCTGTTCGGGGTGATCGGGGAAACGGGGGTGATTGCGCTGCTGGCAGCGGTCTCGCTGCTCGGGGCCGTGTGCACGATGGCGCTGATCCCGGAGACGGCGAACCGGTCGCTCGAGGAAATCAACGGCGACGCGGATGAGGACCTCGCGCTCGCGGCGGGCGTTGCCGATTAGGCTGGGCCTGGTTGCGCAATCCCGTAGCTGGCAAACCCCGCAGCCGCGGCGTCGATCTCGGCCTGGCTGAGCAGGACGGGAACGCCGACTTGCAGCGCCAACGCATATTGCTTGGCGAGCGTTTCGAGTTCCACCGCAAGCCACATCGCCTTCGCAAGGTTCGGCGCCAGAACGATCATGCCGTGGTTGGCGAGCAGGCAGGCGCTGCGGCCCTCGAGCGCGGCCAGCGCCAAGCGGGCGAGCTCGGCCGTGCCGTAGGTCGCATAGGGCGCGCATCGCACGGAGGAGCCGCCGAACGCCGCGATCATATAGTGCACCGCGGGAATCGGGCGCCGCAGCAGCGACAAGGCGGTGCAGTAGGCGGCGTGGGTGTGCACCACCGCTCCTGCTTCCGGCCGGCCACGCAGGATCGCCTGGTGAAACCGCCACTCGGTGGAGGGCGGCAGCGGACCGTGCCAACGGCCGTCCGTCGCCGCGAGCGGCATCACGGCGATCTGGTCGGGCAGCATCGTCTCATAGGGCGTGGCGGACGGGGTGATGAGCATGTCGTCGCCGCAGCGGACCGAGATGTTGCCGGACGTGCCTTGATTGATGCCCAGCGCGTTCATCGACCGTGCGGCCTCGACGATGGCTCGGCGGAGGCTGCTCGCGTCCATGCCGCGACATGTCGCAGAAGCAACTGCACGCGTCCACTCGATCAGAGTGGCTTTGTTTGAGCCTGGCCTGCCCTGCAAGCCCTCTCCCTCTGGGAGAGGGAGAGGGAGAGGCCTCAGCCCCGGTTGCGCATCAGCCGCGCCTTGTCCCGCGCCCAATCCTTGGCGGCGGCGGCCTGGCGCTTGTCCGCCTTCTGCTTGCCTTGCCCCAACCCCAGCAGCACCTTGGCCATGCCGCGCTCGTTGAAATGGATGTCGAGCGGCACGAGGGTGATGCCGTCCTTGCTTACCGAGCCCAACAACCCGTCGCGCTGCTTCTTCTTCACCAGCAGCTTGCGGGGCGCGCGCGGCTCGAACTTGGAGAGCACGCCGCCCTGGTATTCCGGGATGTAGCAGTTGAACAGCCACAGCTCGCCGTCGCGCTCGCCGGCCCAGGCCTCGGTGATGGTGGCCCTGCCGTGGCGCAGGCTCTTCACCTCGGGGCCCTTCAGCACGATGCCAGCCTCCACCGTCTGCTTGATGGCGTAGTCGAACCGGGCCTTGCGGTTCTGCGCCGCCAGGCCGTGGCTGATCAGCGCCGACTTCTTCTTTTGTGCCGCGGCGACTGTCACCTCAGTTCAACAGCCCCGCCCCTGTCATCGCGGTGCGGACCCGCTCCTGCGTGGCGGCGGCCACGGGCGCCAGCGGCAGGCGGCAGTGCGCGCTGCCGTAACCCAACAGGCTGGCGGCGTATTTCACCGGGCCGGGGCTGGTTTCGGCGAACATCGCATCATGCACGGGCAGCAGCCGAGCCTGCAGCGCCATCGCCTCGCGCACCCGGCCGTCGGCCCAGGCATCGTGCATCGCGCGGCACAGCGCCGGGGCGATGTTCGCGCTGACGCTGATGCAGCCATGGCCGCCCGACGCCAGGAACGCCAGCGCCGTATGGTCCTCGCCGGAGAGCTGGACGAAGCGCTCGCCGCAGGCCCGCGTGGTGTGCTGCGGACGGGTCAGGCTGGCCGTCGCGTCCTTGACGCCCACGATGTTCGGGTGCCGCGCCAGGCGGGCCATGGTCTCCACGCTCATGTCCACCACCGAGCGGGAGGGGATGTTGTAGATGAACAGCGGCAGGTCCACGGCGTCGGCGACGGCGGTGAAATGCAGCGCCAGGCCCTCCTGGGTCGGCTTGTTATAGTATGGCGTCACCACCAGCACGGCGTCCGCCCCCGCGGTCTTGGCGTGCCGGGCCAGTTCGATCGCCTCCGCCGTGCTGTTGGAGCCGGCGCCCGCGATCACCGGCACGCGCCCGGCGGCGGTGGCGATGGTGATCTCCACCACCCGGCGGTGCTCGGCATGGCTCAGGGTGGGGCTTTCCCCCGTGGTGCCGACCGGAATCAGGCCCTGCGTGCCCTGCGCGACCTGCCACTCGACGAACCCGGCCAGCGCCTCCTCGTCGACCGCGCCGTCTGCGCGCATCGGGGTGACGAGTGCGACCATCGAGCCTGTGAACATGAGCGCGCCATCCAACCGGGGAGGTTTAGGGTAGGCATGCGCGGTGGCTGCTGCAAGGATGGCGCAGATGCGGTAACTTGGCCGCACATGCGCCGCACCCTCACCTGCCTGCTGCTGCTGACGCCGGGTCTCGCCCCGGCGATTGGGCATGCCGCCGAGATGGCGGCGGCGCTGCACGACCATCGCTGGGCGGACGCGGCGGCCCTGGTGGCGGGCGCGGCCGATCCGGTCGCGGGCAAGCTCGTGCTCTATGAACGGCTGCTCACGCCAGGGGGTGGCAGCGCCGCGGAGATCGCCGCCTTCCTGGCCAGCAATCCGGGTTGGCCCAACGCCGCCCTGCTCGCCCGCCGCTTGTCCGAAGCCCTCGCCACCGAGCCGGACAGCGCCGTGGTGCGGGACGTGTGCTCGCGCGACCCCACCTTGCTCCCCCCTGCCCTGCTGCGCTGCGCCGACGCCCAGGCGCAGGCGGGCAATCTCCCAGCCGCCGCCGCCTTCGCCGCCAACGCCTGGGTGGCGGGCATCACCGACCCGGCGCAGGAGCGCTTATTCCTGCTGCAATGGGGCGCCGGTCTCTCGGACGGCGATCAGTGGCGGCGGTTCGACCGGCTGGCCTGGTCCGACAGCCCAGCGCCCAACGGCCCGGCGGCGCGCCAGATCGGCCGCCTGGCCCCGGCCCAACGCGCCCTCGCCACCGCCCGGCTGGCGCTGCGGCGGGACGACCCGGCGGGGCGCGTGCTGGCGGCCGCCCTGCCGGATGGCCTCGCCGCCGACCCGGCGTTGATGCTGGAACTCGCCCGCTCCCTGCGCCGCGCCGGGCAGGATGCGGACGCGCAGGCGCTCTGGCTCAGCTCCGGCGCTGCCGCCGAGCGCGCCGCCCCGGCTGCGCGCCGCCCCGCATACTGGGCCGAGCGCGACCTGCTGGCCCGTCACCGCCTGCGCGACGGCGACCCGGCGGGCGCCTACCGCCTGGTCGAGGACAGCTCCGACCTGGCGCCGGAACAGGCGACCGATGCCGAGTTCCTGGCCGGGTTCATCGCCTTGCGCCGACTGAACGACCCCGAGGCAGCTTCGCGGCACTTCACGGCGCTCGCCGATTTGGGCCACGCCGCCCTAACTCAGTCGCGCGCCGCCTATTGGCTCGGCCGCACCGCGGCAGCGCGCGGGGACGCCGCCGCTGCCCACGCCGCCTATGTGTCCGCTGCCGCTTGGCCGACCACCTTCTATGGCCAATTGGCCGCCCGCGCGCTTGGGGAAGACGACGCAGCCCTCGCCGCGCGCATCCGCGCCCTGCACGACCCGGCTTGGACGCCGGCCCAAGCGCTCGATTTCCTCGGCAGCGAGAACGCCCGCGCCGCGGCGCTGCTCACGGCGTGGGGCGAGCCGCGCCAGGCCCGCGCCTTCCTGATGCGGCTGGACGACCTAGCGGACGGCGCGCCCGATCACGCGCTGGCGGCCGATTTCAGCACCGATCTCGGCATGGTGGACCTTGCCGTCGCCATGGCCCGCCGGGCCGGGCGCGACGGCGTGATCCTGGCCGAGGCGGGCTGGCCGGTCGCCGCGACGCCGCCCGCGGGCACCGTCGAACCCGCGCTGACGCTCGGGCTCATCCGCCAGGAGAGCAATTTCAACACCGAGGCGGTGAGCCCCACGGGCGCCCGCGGCCTCATGCAGTTGATGCCGAAGACGGCGCAGGGCGTGGCGCGTAGCCTCGGCGGCGGCGCGGTGAGCCCGGCCGCACTGGTCAGCGACCCGGCGTTCAACATGCGGCTCGGCACCACCTACCTGGCGGGCTTGTTGAACCAGTTCGGCGGCGCCATGCCGCTGGCCATCGCCGCCTACAACGCCGGGCCAAACCGGGTGACGGAGTGGCTGGGCAGCAACGGCAACCCCGAGGACGACGCGCCTGGCTCCGTGGCGATGCTGGACTGGATCGAGCTGATCCCGTTCAGCGAAACCCGCAACTATGTGCAGCGCGTGATCGAGAATGTGGTGGTCTACCGCGCCCGCACCGGATCGGTGCTGCCCCATCCGCTGGCGCGCTGGCTCGGGTGAATGCCGCGCGGCTGGTGGCCAGTGCGTGCGGGGTCGGTTTTCTGCCCAAAGCGCCTGGGACCTGGGGATCGCTGGCCGCGGTCTTGGCCGGGGCGGCCTTGCTCGCTGCCTTCGGGCAGGCGGGGCTTGCCGTCGCCGCCGCTCTGGCCATGCTGGGCGGGTTCTGGGCGATCCCCCGCGCCGGCGGCGACGCCGACCCGGGCTGGGTGGTGATCGACGAAGTGGTTGGCATGTGGCTGGCCATGCTGCCGCTGCAGCGGCCAGGCTGGCGGGGCTGCGTGCTGGCGTTCGCCTGTTTCCGCTTGCTCGACATCACCAAGCCCGGCCCGATCGCCCTGGTCGACCGCGTGCCCGGCCGCATCGGGGTCATGGGCGACGACGTGCTGGCCGGTCTCGTGGCCGCGGCGCTGGTCTGGGCGGCGCAGGCGGCGGGCTGGGTGTAGCCACACGGATCAGGGCAGCCCAGGCGTGATGTCATACCGGTAACGCGGCAGATCGAACCGCGCCACGGCCTGGCCGCTCACCCGCCGCCGGTTCTTCGTGCCATGCGCCTGCAGCAGGATGGGGTAATAGTCCGCCTGGGCGTCGAGTGCGTCGACACGGTAGCTGATCGTGATGTCGTCGCGCGCATGCGGGAAGCGAGCGGCCGGCTCGATCTCACCAGCCCGCGGCAGCCAGATCTCGTAATCCGAGTCGCGGTCGCTGTCCCCATTGGCTTTGACCTCGGAAACCCAGCCCCATTGTGACGCGCCGAGGCGCTGCAGCGCGATTACAGGCCGGTCCGACGACGCGGCAAGCAGCACCGGCGGACTATGCGCCGCCACGCGCAGCCCGTGCGTGCCGCCGAACTCGACGAAGGCCGCCACCAAGCCACCCTGCTGACTGCGGCCCGCCAGCAGCATGTAGCTGCGCTTGCCATCGGGCGCCTCGACGTCGTCGGCCTGGGCAATGGCGAGGCAGGCTGTCACTGGGGCATCGCCGTCGCGCGCGGTGGCGAGCCAGCACTGGCGCGCCGGGTCGTAGCGGCCGTAGAGCTGTAGCATCGCGGTCATGACCACGGGCGCCGGGCCGTGCTCCGCCGCGGCCGCGCCGCCTGCCGCCAGCAGGCTGGCCAGCGCGCATCCAGCCAGCCATGTTCGCATTCCCGCCCCCGCGCTGCCGACGCGGCGGGACGCTAAACCAGGCCTCCGCAAGATGGAACCGAGCTAAGCGCCGACGACGTAGGCGCGCAGGGTGTCCACCTCGCTGGCTTGCTCGTCCAGCCGCGCCTTGACCACGTCGCCGATGCTGATGATGCCAACCATGTGCCCGTCGTCGTAGACCGGGAGATGGCGGAACCGCCCGGCGGTCATCACGCTCATGGCGTCCTCGACCGTGGTGTTGGACGTGGTGGTCTGCACCGACCGGGTCATGGCGTCGGCGGCGTGCAGGTCGAGCGCGGCAGCACCATGGCGGGCGAGGCAATGGATGATGTCGCGCTCGCTGACGATGCCTGCCAGATGGTCGCCTTGCAGCACAGGGACGGCGCCGATGCGCTTGCTGCTGAGCAGGCTGGCGACGTCGGCCAGGGAGGTCTCGGGCGAGACAGTAATGGTCGGCCCGGCCTTGTGTCGCAGGATTGCCGCGATCGCAGTCATGTCTTGGCTCCTTCCGTCGTTTCTGGGGTTCTGATTGCCCCTGGATTACAAGCTTGCGCCTGTCGTGTTACGGATTGCAAACAACAGCCGTGCAGCGCAGCAATTGCATCGTGCAAGCCCGAGGCCCGACCCAAAGGAGTGACATCCATGCCCGCTGATGCCGCCGCCGAAGCCCGCGTGCCGAGAGCGGCCATCCCGCCGGGCACCCGGATCGGGCATGTCCACCTCAAAGTCTCCGACCTGGAGCGCTCGCTAGCGTTCTACGTGGGTGTGCTCGGATTTCAGGTGATGTCGCGATATGGCACCGCCGCCGCCTTCATCTCCGCTGGCGGCTATCACCACCACATCGGCCTGAACACGTGGGAGAGCTTGGGCGGACCGCCGCCGCCGCCCGGCACGACCGGGCTCTATCATGCCGCCATCCTGTATCCCAGCCGCGCTGATCTGGCAGACGCGCTGCGTCGCCTGGCCGCCGCCGGGATCCCTCTCACGGGCGCGTCCGACCACGGCGTCAGTGAGGCGCTCTACCTGTCAGATCCGGACGGCAACGGCCTGGAGCTGTACCATGACCGTCCCGTCGAGCAATGGCCGCGCGCGCCAGACGGTTCGATTGCGATGTTTACCCGCCGCCTCGACCTGTCCGACCTGCTGCGGGAGCCTTCGCCGGTGCCGGCCTGAGGTAAACCGCCGCCCCGCCAGAAGCGCCACACACATCTGTGGACAAGCGCGCGGCCTCTCGCTACGGGACGGCAACTGTCCGATTTGGCCGGAGCCGTCGATGAACGTGATTTCCCCTGCCGCAGACCTGGTCGCGGGCCAAACGCCCTTTGCTGGCGACGTCGTCCCGGTCATCCTGTCCGGCGGTTCTGGAACGCGGCTGTGGCCGGTGTCGCGGGAGAGCTTCCCCAAGCAGTTCTGGGGCCTGCTCAACCATGACCGGTCCATGATCGTGGAGACCGCGCTGCGCGGCCGCCGGCCCGGCTTCACCGACCCCGTGGTGGTGTGCAATGCCGAGCACCGCTTCCTGGTCGCCGAGCAGCTTCGCGCGGCCGGCATCAACAACCCGCGCATCGTGCTCGAGCCGGTCGGCCGCAACTCGGCCCCCGCCGTGGCCGCGGCCGCGCTGCTGGTGGCGCAGACCGACCCACAGGCCGTGATCTGGATGATGGCTGCCGACTCCGCCATCGAGGACCTCGACACGCTGCATGCCATCCTGGCCCAGGCGGTGACGGCGGCGCGGCAAGGCCGGATCGTCACCCTCGGCATGCGGCCGACGGCGCCGGAAACCGGCTACGGCTATATGGAGGTGGGCGACGCCCTGGCCGATGCGCCCGGCGTGCATGCGGTGGCGCGCTTCATCGAGAAGCCGAACGCGGCGGCAGCGGCGGAGCTGGTGGCGTCCGGGGCGCTGTGGAACGCCGGCATGTTCGTGTTCAAGGCGCAAACCATGCTCGAGGAGCTGCAAACCTACGCGCCGGACGTGCTGTCCGCAGTGCGCCTGGCCATCGAGGGCGCCACGCGGGACCTCGATTTCGTCCGCCTGCAAACCGCCGCGTTCAGCACCAGCCCCAATATCAGCCTGGACTACGCAGTGGCCGAGCGCACCAGCCGCATCGCCGTGGTGCCAGCCGCACTCGGCTGGTCGGACGTCGGCTCCTGGGGCGCGCTGTGGGAGCTGGGCGAGAAGGACGACCATGGCAATGTGAGCGTGGGCGACGTGCTGCTCGAGGGTTCCACCCATTGCTACGCCCGCAGTGACGGGATCGTGACCGCCGTGGTGGGCCTGACCGATGCCGTGGTGGTGGTGACCGAGGACGCGGTGCTGGCCATGCACCGGGACCGGGCGCAGGACGTGAAGAAGGTGGTCGACCGGCTGAAGGCGGCCGGGCGGCACGAGGCGGTGGCGCATAACCGGGTGTATCGTCCCTGGGGCTTCTATGAGAGCCTGATCCGGGGCGACCGCTTCCAGGTGAAGCGGATCGTGGTGACGCCGGGTCACAAACTCAGCCTGCAGAAGCACTTTCACCGCGCCGAGCACTGGGTGGTGGTGAACGGCACGGCGCTGGTCACGCGCGACGGCGAGGAGCTGATCGTGCGCGAGAACGAAAGCATCTACCAGCCGCTCGGCACCGTGCACCGGCTGGAAAATCCGGGCCGTATCCCACTGACATTGATCGAAGTCCAGTCGGGTTCCTATCTGGGCGAGGACGATATCGTGCGGTTCGAGGACACGTACGGGCGCAATTGACCTTGCTTCACCGCATGGACCCATTCGTCTCCTACGCGCAGAACTTCGAGGACGTCATGCTCTGGCGGGCGCTGCGCCATGTCGAGCACGGCTGCTACATCGATGCCGGCGCGGCCGAGCCCGAGATCGAGTCCGTCACCTGCGCGTTCTACCAGCGCGGCTGGCGCGGCCTGAACATCGAGCCGATGGCGCCGCCGTTTGAGCGGCTCGAGGCGGCCCGTCCGCGCGACATCAACCTCAACGTGGCTCTGGGCGCGGTCGAGGGCGAGGCCGAGATGCTGCAGGTGGGCGACGGCAACGGGCTTTCCACCCTGAAGACCTCGCGCCGTGCGGACTTGGAGGCGGAAGGCTGGCCTGTCGCGACGACGCGGGTTCCGGTCCGGCGCCTGGCCGACCTGTGCCGCGAGCATGTGCAGGAGCCGATCCACTTTCTCAAGATCGACGTGGAAGGAGCCGAGCGTGAGGTGATCGAAGGGGCGGAGCTGCAGACCTGGCGCCCTTGGATCATCGTCGTGGAGGCCACGCAGCCGAACAGCACCGTCAGCGCGCATGAGGCTTGGGAGGAGCTGGTGCTCGCCGCCGGGTACCGGCTGGTCTACGCGGACGGGCTGAACCGCTTCTATCTCGCGCATGAGCATGAGGATTTGGCCGCGGCCTTCGCTGCGCCGCCCAACGTGTTCGACCGGTTCATCCGGCGCGAAGAGTGGCTGGCGAAGCGCGACGCGGAAAGCCTCTACCAGCAGGTCGTCGGGCTCGACGCCGCCATCGCCAAGAAGTCGGAGACCGAGCTGGAGCTTGGAGAAAAGCTGCGTCTGGCTCAGACCGAGCGAGACACCGCCCTGCAGGAATTGTGGGAAAGCAACCGCTTGGTGGGTGTGTTGAGCGCCGAGCGGCAAGGCCTGGTCGACCGCGTGACCAACGCCGACAACGAGCACCGTCAGTTGGCAGCGCGTTTGGCGGCCACGCGCCGCCCTCCGGCGGTGAGCGGTCAGAGGGCAAGCCTGTTCCAGCAACTCGTGGCCGTCGTCGATGACCGGGAAGCCCTGGAGCAGCGGCTTGACGCAGTGAGCGGCGAACGGCAGTCGCTCGCCGCGCAGGTGGCGGCGGCTCTCGAAGAACGCCGCACGTTGCTCGAGCGGCTGACCACGGCGCTAGACCAACACGCCACCGTGTCCGAGCAGTTGAGCGTCGTCACGGCGGCGCAGCAGCGGCTGGCGCAATCCGAGGAACAACTGCGCCAGTTGGTCGCCGCGCTGTACCGCAGCACCTCCTGGCGGTTGACGGCGCCCCTGCGACTGCTGAAGCCGACCCGTCCAGCGCCTTGACGGACCAGGTTCTGGGGCTCGAGTTCGGCAACCTCGGCGCCGAAATCTGCGTGGTCGGCCGTTGCGACTTCACCACCGGGCTGGGCGCGATGACCTACGCGGCCTGCGAGCTGCTGTCCCGCGCCTACCCGACCTGCCTGCGCCCCACCGAGGAGCGGCTGCGGGAGGAAGACGTCATCGTGCTGCCGAATGGCCGGCCCATGCCCGTGTGCAAGGATTACGGCCCCATCAAGCTGTTCCTGTTCTGCGACGTGCTGTGGAACGGCAGCGCGGACCGGAACTACCTGCTGGTGCACGACCCGGCGCCGCCAGGCGTGCTGCGGATCGCCTGGATCGTGTTCGACTCGGACGAGTTGCCAAGGGTTTGGGTCGACATCCTCAACAACCGGTTTGACCTGGTGCTGACCACCAGCCCGCACTTGCTCGAGACCGCCGCCCGCTCGGGGGTCACGACGCCCGCCGGGTCGCTGCCGATCGCGCTGGATCTGGCGGCGGCGTTGGCCAAGCCGGCGCCGCGTCGCGCCGGGGGGACAATCCGCTTCGGCTCGGTGGCTGCGTTCCATCCCCGCAAGGGCATCGACGTGGTCACCGAGGCGTTCCTGACCGAGTTCGGCGGCCGCAGCGATGCCGAGCTGGTGCTGCACTCCAACCTCGCCTTCGGGGACACGTTCGAGCGCATCAGCGCCCTGGTGGCGGAGTTCGGCGCCAGCAACGTGACCCTGACCCACGAGCAGCTCGGCACGGACGAGAAGGACCGGCTGATCCGCTCGTTCGACGTGTTGGTCAACTGCTCCCGCGGCGAGGCCTACTCGGTCGGGCCGCGGGAGGCCCTGGCCGCCGGCTGTGCCCTGGTGCTGTCCGAGGTGGGCGGCCATCGCGACCTGGCCGGGGTGCCGGGGGTGTTCACCGTCGCCCCCACGCTCAGCGTGCCGGCGCGCTATCCCGAGATCGACGGCATGGTGTTCGGCCGGCAACACGCGGTGACCGCGCCAGCCGTGGCTGCGGCATTGCGGCAGGCGCATGCATTCGCCAGTTCGCCCGCGTTTGCCGAGACCCTGCCGGCGCGCCGGGCTGCCGCTGGGCGTTGGAGCTTCGACGGGCTGGAACTCGCCTTCGCAACGCTGCTCAACGAGCAGTTGGCGCAGTTCCGCCGGCCGCAAGCCATGCTGCCGCAGGTGGTGATGCCGCCAGCCGCGCGCGAGGTCGTGCGCCGCTATCTCGGCCCGCGCGCGGGCCGGCTGACGCACAACAGCCACATGGTGCAGCTCGCGCATGACGGCGGATTTTTCTCTATTTTCAACTCGTTCTTCAGCAACATGGTGTGGGAGCAGCGGGAGGGCCGCTGCCACGTCATCCTGCCGGACTGGGATGTCGGTCGGATGCTGGCCGTGCGCGGGGCGGTGCCGATGCGCAGCTTCTGCTATGGCCAGCCGGAGGATGGCAACATCTGGTGCCACCTGTTCGAGCCGCTGTTCGGCTACAGCGACGCCGAGCTGAACGACCGCAGGGTGCTATATCACCGGGCGGTTCAGCCGCGGAACCGCCACAACGAGTGGCGCGAGCCGACGATCACCTTCACCCATGCCTATCGTTTGTACACCAGCCACAGCTTCTGGGCCTGGCGGCGGCAGTATAGCGCCGTGTTGAAAGACCACGTCCGGCTGCGCCCGGGCCTGCAGGCCGAGATCGACAGTTTCAGCCGGCGCCACCTGGACGGCCGCTTCGTCATCGCCGCCCATGTGCGCCACCCCAGCCACACCGTCGAGCAACCCGGGGCGGTGATCGCGCGGGAGGACGTCTATCTGCGCCGGATCGAAGCCGAATTGACCCGGCGTGGCGTGGCCGCCGACCCCTGGACGGTGTTCCTGGCCACCGACCAGGACCGCGTGGTCGACCGGTTCAAGGCCGCGTTCGGCGACCGGGTGGCCTACCAAAGCGGCGTGCGGCGCACCCGCGCGGCGGAGGATGCGGCGTTCGAGCGGCTCTCCGATGTGGAGAAAGGCCGGGAGGGCCACCAGCTCCAGCACCTCGTGGCCGCCAACCGGGCCAAGTGGTCGGTCGACATGGCGCGGGAGGTGATCCGCGATGCCTGGCTGATGGCGCAATCCAACGTGTTGCTGCACGTGGTCAGCAACGTCTCGACGGCGGTGGCCTACATCAATCCGGACGTGGAGATGCTGTTCTGTTCGCCCGAGGCATAGAGGCGTGCGGAGCACGTAGAATGGCCGCGAGGGATCCAAGCTGTCCCGCCCGGGACGTAAGAGCCTGTCTGCACTCGACTGTTCCACGCTGCGTTCGACCTCTGTCGCTGGTCGTCGTGGATGGCCGGATCAAGTCCTACCGAATGCACACATCTTCCAGCCGAAGAATATCTCCCTCTCCCGCGGGCGGGAGAGGGTCGGGGTGAGGGTGCGAGGGCCGCGATCGGTCGGAGCAGTGGATTGATTTCGCCGGATTGTACGCCACCCAAGAGCCCTCACCCCGACCCTCTCCCGTGTAGAACGAGAGAGGGAGCCTTCTTAATCGGGCGAGGGCGGTCTGGGAGCTATTCGCTCGCCAAATCCTCCACCCTCACCCCCAGCACTCGCGCAAGCGCCAGCAGCACGCCGACACTGGGTGAGCGCACGCCGGCCTCGAGTTGGGCCAGGAACGGCTGCGACACATTGACCTCAGCGGCCAGCCCGGCTTGCGTCTTGCCCGCCCGGCGCCGCCAGTAGGACAGCGGCGTGGGCGCGGCCAAGTAGGCGTCCATGTCGCTGTCCGGGATTGTCGGCGCGCCGGCCGCGATGTCCTGCATCGCGCGTGCATGGTCGCGGGCGTCGATCAAGTCCTGGTATTCCTGCCGGTCGAGGACGACGCGTTCGCGGCCGTCGTGTTCAATCAAGTCCATGTTGCCCCCCAGTCGCAGACGCTACCATTCAGTCGTAGACGCCACCATGCGGACCAATCTTGGTCACCGTGATGGTCGTCCCGGTTTCTTCGAACAGCACCCGGAAGTCGCCACCGCGCAGCCGCTTCGCGCTCGAACCGGCGAGTTGCGTCACGTTGTTGCCATGGGCGCCTTGGTCTGCCGCATACTCCCTCACCTCCGCACGAACGCGCTCCGCCATGTTGCCATGCTTGCGAAGGTCGCGGGCAGCGTCGCGCGAATAGGCGACAGTCTTCATTTGGCGAGCATAGCTGACAGTTATATGAAAATCAATAGCCGTGGGCTATAATCGCCGTCATGGTCGCTCGATGCGCCACGGCAGACATCCAATGCGGTATGGGGCTCGTATTTAGCAGGCATCGTTGGCAAAAGGTGGCATGGCAAGAGACGAGCCGCCGAACCGCACGCGGGTTCTCATCACAGGTGGCACAGGAATGGTCGGCCGGGCTCTCGTGCAGGAGTTGCGCGAGGCCGGCTACCCGCACGTCGTGAGCATGGGCCGCGCCGACGCCGACCTGCGCGACCCGGCGCGGACGGAAGCGGCGGTCGCGGCCGCCGGGCCGGATGTGGTCTATCACCTGGCGGGCCGGGTTCATGGCATCATGGGCAACCTGCGAGCGCAGGCCGCGATCTATCTCGACAATATCCGCATCAATACCAACGTGGTCGAAGCGGCCCGGCTGGCGGGCGCGCGCAAGGTGGTGGCGATGGGGTCGGCGGCGGTCTATTCCGACTTGGTCGCCCTGCCCATGCGCGAGGCGGAGCTTTGGTCCGGGGCGCCGCATGGCTCCGAGGCCGCCTATGCCCACGCCAAGCGCGCCATGCTGGCCCATTTGGAGGCCGCGCACGACCAATACGGCCTGGACTACACGTTCCTGATCGCCACCAACATGTTCGGGCCGCACGACAAGTTCGACGAGCAGAACGGCCACGTCGTCCCCTCGCTGCTGTCCAAGTTCGAACGCGCGGTCCGCACTGGCGGCGCGGTCGAAATCTGGGGCAGCGGGACGCCGCGGCGGGACTTCCTGTTCGCCGCCGACGCCGCCCGCGCCATCCGGCTGGCCGGCGAGCAGGTGACGGGCCCGATCAACCTGGCAACGGGGGCGACCATCGCCATCGCCGAGCTGGTGGACATGCTGGTGGAGATCACCGGGTTCGATGGGCCGGTGCTGTGGGACCGCAGCAAGCCGGACGGCCAGGTCCTGCGCGCCTACGACACGGCGCGGCTGCAGGCGCTCGGCTTTGCCCCCGCCTTCACGCTGCCCGAGGCGCTGCGGCAGAGCTTCGCCTGGCTGCAGGCGCACCGGGCGCAGGCACGACGCTAGGCATGCGCAGCACCCGCCCCTGCCCCGTCTGCGCCTCCCGCTACACGCTCTATGTGCAGGACGTGCTGGGCCGCCGCACCGGTGCGGCCATCCCGCAGTTCGTCTGCCTGGATTGCCACTCCTTCTTCAACCCGTCGGGCTACGAGGAGACCGACCAGCAGCAGCAGGACGATTTCGAATTCCTGCGCTCGTTCAGCGAGCAGCACTACGCCAACCAGAGCCAGCTGTGCCTCGAGCTGTTCACCCGCGCCCCGCATATCGGCACCGTGTGCGAAATCGGCCATGGGCTGGGCTGGTTCATGCGCTCGTGCAACGACTACGGCCGCAAGTCGCACGGCTTCGAGGTCAACCCGCACTGTCACGCGTTCGCGGCGGGCCATCTCGGGCTCGACTGCAGCCTCGGCCTGTTCGACGCCGCCCATGACGGCAGCTACGACCTGTTCGCCGCCATCATGGTGTTCGAGCACCTCGAGGCGCCGCGGGACCTGTTCGCGCTGATGCGGGACCGGCTGAACCCGGACGGCCTGATCTATATCTGCGTGCCCTTCGTGGAGCGGCGGGATTGGCCCTATCTCTGGACCGCCGGCACGAACCCGGCGTCCGCACCGCCCGACGTGTTCTACGACAACGACGTGCACATCACGCATTTCAGCATCGAGGGCCTGCGCCGGATGGGTTTGTCGCTCGGCGCACGCTCGGCGGAGCACTTCGTCAGCCAGGATTTGGCGTATAAGTCGCCGGGCTCCTACGGTGGTGTGCTGTTCCAGTTCTGAATACAGTTGTCGCAGTCGGGTTTTCCCTCTCCCGTGCTTTACAGGAGAGGGAGATGAGGCTCCGGCCGCAGCAAGTAGGCTGGATTTGTTAAGCCGGCTCGTCTAACCCGGCGGGCGTTTTGCTAACCCGGCGGGCGTTTTGCGTGGAAGGACTCCGATGCCGACAGCGTTGATCACGGGGGTGACGGGCCAGGACGGCGCCTACCTGTCCCAACTCCTGCTGGAGAAGGGCTACAAGGTGGTCGGCCTGATGCGCCGCTCCGCCTCGTCGGACGTGATCGGCGAGCGGCTGCGCTGGCTCGGCATCCTGCGCGAGGTCGAACTGGTGGACGGCAACCTCACCGACCTGTCGAGCCTGATCCGGGTGCTGACGGTGCACAAGCCGGACGAGGTCTACAACCTGGCGGCGCAATCCTTCGTCGCCGCCTCCTGGCAGCAGCCGTTGCTCACCGGCAACGTCACCGGGGTGGGCGCGGCCAACGTGCTCGAGGCGGTGCGGCTGATGCGTCCGGAGGCGCGGTTCTACCAGGCCAGCTCGTCGGAGATGTTCGGCCTCATCCAGGAGCCGCGGCAAAGCGAGCGCACCCCGTTCTATCCCCGCTCGCCCTACGCCGCCGCCAAGCTCTACGCCCATTGGATGACGGTGAACTACCGCGAGAGCTTCGGCATGCACGCCAGCAGCGGCATCCTGTTCAACCACGAGAGCCCGTTGCGCGGCATCGAGTTCGTCACCCGCAAGGTCACCGACGGGGTGGCGCGGATCAAGCTGGGGTTGGAGCAGCACCTGCCGCTCGGCAACCTCAACGCCACCCGGGACTGGGGCCATGCGCGGGACTATGTGCGCGCCATGTGGCTGATGATGCAGCAAACCAAGCCGGACGACTACGTGATCGCGACCGGCCGCACCACCTCGATCCGGGACCTGTGCCGCATCGCGTTCGGCCATGTCGGGCTCGACCCGGACGAGCACGTCACCACCCGGGCCGACCTGATGCGCCCGGCCGAGGTGGACGTGCTGCTCGGCGACTCGTCCAAGGCGCAGCAGGTGCTGGGCTGGCGGCCGGAGACCTCGCTCGAGGACATGGTGGCCGAAATGGTGGAGGCCGACCTGGCCCGGCACCGCGCGCGCATGGCCGCCTGATGGCGGGGGCGGCGCCGCGCCGCCTGCTGGTGACGGGAATGGCCGGTTTCGTCGGCGGCCATCTCCTGCCGGTGCTGCGTGCCGAGTTCCCGGACGCATGCATCACGGCCGCCCGCTTCGACCTGCGGGACGAGACGGCGATGGCCGAAGAGATCGGCGCCGTGCAGCCCGACGCCTGCATCCACCTCGCCGCCGTGTCCGCCGTTCCCGCCGCGCAATCCGACCCGGCGGCGGCGTGGGACGTGAACCTGCACGGCACGCTGCGGTTGGCCCACCACCTGGCCGACCGGGCGCCTGGCTGCACCTTGCTGTTCGCTTCCACCGCGGACGCCTATGGCCGGTCCTTCACCGCCCAGCCCGCCTTGGACGAGACCGCCGCGCTGAACCCGATCAACGTCTATGGCGCGACCAAGGCGGCGGCGGACCTGGCGTTGGGCGCCATGACGGCGAACGAGCGGCTGCACATCATCCGCGCCCGGCCGTTCAACCACACCGGGCCGGGTCAATCCGCTGCCTTCGTGGTGGCGGCGTTCGCCCGACAGGTGGCGCGCGTGGCGGCCGGTTTGCAGCCGCCCGTGCTGCAAGTGGGCGCGCTGGATCCGATCCGCGACTTCCTGGACGTGCGGGACGTGTGCGTCGCCTATGCGCGATGCCTGCGCCGGGCCGAATCCATCCCGTCCGGCACGGTGCTCAACATCGCCTCGGGCGAAGGCCGCCGGATCGAGGACGTGCTGCGCGACCTGCTGGCGCAATCCGGCGTCAGCGTGCGGCTGGAGGTGGACACGGACCGGCTCCGCCGCTCGGAAATCGCGCGCGCGGTGGGCAATCCGGCGCTGGCGGGCAAGCTGCTGGGCTGGGCGCCCGCCATCCCCTGGGCACAGACCTTGGCCGACGTGCTGGCGGACTGGCGCGGACGCGTGGCCGAGGAGACAGCCTGACTCGCAAGCGGCAAATCGGCCTGGCAGCGGGGTTGGTGGTGTCCGGTTGCGCTGCGTGGGCTGCCGTGTCGGCCTGGCGCAGCGTCGCCCGGATCGGCGCCGAGACGGTGCACGCGCTGTGGCTGCTGCCGGCGCTGATGGCGCTGCACCTGTTCCAGCTCTGGATCTCCGCCCGCGCCTGGCGCAGCCTGCTCGCCCCTGGGCCGCTGAACGACGGGCTGTTCTCGCTGCGGGTGGTGCGCGAGGGCATCGACTCGCTGCTGCCAGTCGCCCAGGTCGGCGGCGAGGCGGTGGGCGCCCAATTGCTGGCCCGGCGCGGCTCGCCGCTCGCCACCTCCGCCGCCAGCGTGGTGGTGGACATGACGCTGGAATTCCTCACCCAGCTCACCTTCCTGCTGATTGGCCTGTGCACTCTGGCCGCCGCCTCGGACGCAGGCGGCTGGCGGGGGTGGCTCGACGCGGCGGCGCTGATCGCCGTCTGCCTGACCGGGCTGGTCGCCGCCCAGCGGCTCGGCGTGTTGCGCGTGGTGGAGAAGCTCAGCCGCCGGATCGCCGCACGCTGGCCGGCCGCCGCGCCGCTGACCGGGCTGGATGGGGCGGCCGCGGCGATCTACCGCCAGCCGGGAGCCTTGCTGCGCTGCTCCGCCCTGCACCTGCTGGCCTGGATGCTCGGCACGGTGGAGACCTGGGTGGTGCTGCAGGCGCTGGGCTGGCCGGTGAGCGGCGGCACGGCGCTGATCGTGGAGAGCCTCGGCATGGCGGCGCGCAGTGCCGGCTTCGCCATTCCCGGCGCCCTGGTGGTGCAAGAAACCGGTTTCGCCCTGGCCGCCGTCGCCGCTGGGCTGCCGCACGATGTCGGGTTGTCGCTCTCGCTGGTCAAACGCGTGCGCGAAGTGGCGGTCGGGCTGATCGGGCTGATGCTGTGGCGGGTCCAGATCACGCGTGGCAGGCGGCAGGGAGTGGCAGCCAGGTAAACAGCACGAAGTGATGCAGGATGGTCTCGGCGTTGAAGCGGATGCCGTGGAACAGCAGGATGGTCACCGCCGCGGCCGAGGCGATCGGCCAGGCGCGCATCGGCGGACGCGGCCCGGCGAGCACCACCAGGAGCGCCGCCCCCAGCAGCCCCACGGCGCCGCCGACCACGCTTTCCACCGGCACATGGGCGCCCACTTCGACCCGGCTGAAGCCGATCAGCGCCGCCAGCGCCACCGGGATCACCACCAGCCACACGGTCTTGACCCGGCCTCGCAGCAGCAGGAGCAGCCCGCCGCCATAAACCGCCGCGGTGGCGCCGGTGTGGCCGCTCGGGCTGTGAATGCCGGTGACGTCCAGGACGCTGTAGCAGACATAGAAGATGTATTTCAGCAGCCCGATCGTGCCCAGCGCCCCGCCCACGGCGAACAGCCAGGCGGCCAGCCCGCGATACCAGCCCGAGATCAGCATGCTGACGGCCGCCAGCGCGAACACCGGCAGCACGACGGCTTCGTCGCCGAAGTCGGTGAGGAATTGCACCCGGTCTAGCGGTGGGCGAACTGTCGGCGGCGCGCGGTGCTGGCATGGCGCGCCGGATGCGCTGCCCTGGTGTGGTACGAGGTCCTGCGCGCGCCGGGGTGCGAGTAGCCACGTCCTGAGGTGGTCTGGAGGCTGCGGGCAAAGCTGCGGCGGGCCGCCGGGGCGCGCGGCGGCGGCGCGGTCAGGGCTTCCAGGGACAGCTTGTTGAGCTGATCCGCCGTGACCTGGGCTTGGCCCGGCGCAGGCAGGACCAGCAGGCTGACGGCTGCAACAAGCAGGAAGATTCGACGCATCGCGCTCTCACTTGGAAGCAATGAGCAGCGGGCGATACAGCGATGCCGTGCGCCGCGCAATCTTGACGCGCCGGGCGGCATCCCCCATACGACCTGCCCGGGTGCCAAGCACCCCGCCCGCCAGGGCACCGCCGCTCCGCGACAGTCGCGCAGCGGCTTTTTTGCCGTTGTTTGGAGCAGAGCCGCCATGTTCGACACTCTGTCGAGCAAACTGAACGGGGTCTTCGACGGGCTGCGCAAGCGCGGCCGCCTGTCGGAGCTCGACATCGCCGAGGCGCTGCGCGAGGTCCGCTTGGCGCTGCTGGAGGCCGACGTCGCCCTCCCCGTGGTGAAGGATTTCATCGCCAAGGTCCGCGAACAGGCGACCAGCATCGAGGTGCTGGACAGCGTGGCGCCGGGCCAGCAGGTGATCAAGGCGGTGAACGACGCCATGGTGGAGGCGCTGGGCGGCGCCGGCGCCGTGCCGCTGAACCTGCAGGCCGCCGCCCCGGTGCCGATCCTGATGGTCGGGCTGCAGGGCTCGGGCAAGACCACCACCGCCGGCAAGATCGCGCTCCGCCTGACCCAGCGCGACAAGCGGCGCGTGCTGCTGGCCTCGCTCGACACGCAGCGCCCGGCCGCCCAGCTCCAGCTCCAGCAACTGGCCCAGCGCGCCCGGGTGGCCAGCCTGCCGATCATCGCCGGGCAGACCCCGGTGGAGATCGCCCGCCGCGCCATGGAGACGGGCCGCCGCGAAGTCTACGACGTGGTGATCCTCGACACCGCCGGCCGCCTCTCGATCGACGAGGCGCTGATGGACGAGGTGAAGGCCATCCGCGCCGCCACCGAGCCGGCCGAGACGCTGCTGGTGGTGGACGCGATGACGGGGCAGGACGCGGTGAACACCGCCCGCGCCTTCAACGAGGCCTTGGGCATCACCGGCATCGTGATGACCCGGATGGATGGCGACGCCCGCGGCGGTGCGGCGCTCTCCATGCGGGCGATCACCGGGGCGCCGATCAAGCTGACCGGCACCGGCGAGAAGATCGACGCGCTGGAGGAATTCCACCCCGAGCGCGTCGCCGGCCGCATCCTCGGCATGGGCGACATCGTGGGCCTGGTGGAAAAGGCCGCGGAGACCGTCGACGAGGAGGAGGCCGAGAAGCTCGCCGCCAAGATGCTGGCCGGCAAGTTCGACCTCGAGGACTACGCCAAGCAGCTCAAGCAGATCACCAAGATGGGGTCGATCTCCTCGATCGTGGGGATGCTGCCCGGGATGGGGCAGGCGAAAGAGGCGCTGGAGAACGCCAACGTCGACAAGACGGTGCTGGCGCGGCAGGCGGCGATGATCTCCTCGATGACGGCCAAGGAGCGGCGCACGCCGGACATCATCAAGGCCAGCCGCAAGAAGCGCATCGCCGCCGGGTCGGGCACGACGGTGCAGGACGTGAACAAGCTTCTCAAGCAGTTCGACGATATGTCTGAAATGATGAAGAAAATGCGCAAGCTGGGGCAAAAGGGCCTGATGCGTCACGGCTTGGGCGCGATCATGCCCAAGAGCATGCGCGGCCAAGCCCCCGGAGGCGGCGGCCGCCGCCCCTACTAATCCATACACAAACACGAAGGAGCAAACCGCTTTGGGCCTAAAGATCCGCCTCGCCCGTGCCGGCGCCAAGAAACGCCCGTACTACCACATCGTGGTGGCCGACAGCCGCTCGCCGCGCGACGGCCGCTTCATCGAGAAGCTCGGCAGCTACAACCCGATGCTCCCGGCCGACCATGCCGAGCGCATCCGCCTGCAGGACGAGCGCATCACGCATTGGCTCGGCGAGGGCGCGCTGCCGACCGAACGGGTGGCCCGCTTTCTGGGCCGCGCTGGTCTGGCGCCGATGCCGGCTTACCGCGAGCAGCCCGTGCAGTCTGCGCCGAAGAAGAAGGCGCAGGAACGGGCCAAGGCAGCCGCGGGCGCCTAAGTGGGCGATGGGCGCATCCTGCTGGGCGTGGTCGGCCGGCCGCATGGGGTGCGGGGGCTGGTGCGCGTGCACAGCTACACCGCCGACCCGGCCGACCTGACCGGCTACGGTGCGCTCACGGACGACCGGGGCGCACGTTGGACGGTGGCGTGGCGCGGCGATGGCGTGGCCGAGTTGCGGGACGCGGCGGGCAAGCCTGTGGCGGATCGGACGGCGGCGGAGAAGCTGGTGAACACCCGGCTCTACATCGCCCGCGAGCAGTTGCCGCCCGCAGCTGAGGACGAGTTCTACCTCGCTGATTTGGTGGGATTGCTGGCGGTGGGCGCGGATGGGTCCGAGCTAGGGCGGGTGACGGCGGTGCATGATTATGGCGCCGGGTCGAGCTTGGAGATCGGGGCGCTGCTGGTGCCGTTCAACCGGGCTTGCGTGCCGGAGGTGGACTTGGCGAGTGGGCGAGTCGTGGTGGTGCCGCCTGTGGCGATTGAGGTGCGCGCTGGCCCCTCACCCAACCCTCTCCCAGAGGGAGAGGGCTTTTCCTCCTCTCCTTCTCTGCTCCCTCTCCCTCTGGGAGAGGGTCGGGGTGAGGGGCCAACCGGCACGGCGCCTTGCCCATGACCTGGCACGCCACCATCCTCACCCTGTTCCCCGCCATGTTCCCCGGCCCGCTCGCCGCCGCCCTGGCCGGCCGCGCGCTGGAGCGTGACCTCTGGCGCCTCAGTACCCAGGACATTCGCGACGCCGGGCGGGGCCGCCATCGCAGCGTCGACGACACGCCGTTCGGCGGCGGCGCCGGGATGGTGCTGCGCCCCGACGTGGTGGACGCCGCCATCACCGCCGCCTCCGACGGCCGCCCGCTGCTCTATCTCACGCCCCGCGGCCGTCGCTTCGCCCAAGCCGACGCCGCCCGCCTCGCCGCCGGACCCGGCGCCATCCTGCTGTGCGGCCGCTACGAAGGCGTCGACCAGCGGGTGATCGAGGCCCATACCGCCGAGGAGATCAGCATCGGCGACTACGTGCTCTCCGGCGGGGAATTGGCCGCCATGGTGGTGCTCGACGCCTGCGTCCGGCTGCTGCCCGGCGTGATGGGCGCGGCGGAGAGCGCGGTCGAGGAAAGCTTCACCGCCGGGCTGCTGGAATACCCGCACTACACCCGCCCAGCCGAGTGGCAGGGCCGCGCCGTGCCGCCCGTGCTGCTGAGCGGGGACCACGCCGCCATCGCCGCCTGGCGCCGCCAGGAAGCCGAACACGTCACCCGAACCCGCCGCCCCGATCTGCTGCCCGTTGCGTCGGGCTTCACCGCGCCGTAACACTCTGCCGTTAAAGGACACCCACGATGAACCTCATTGAGCAATACGAGGCCGGCGAGATCGCCCGCCTCACTGCCGCCCGCGCGGTGCCCGAGTTCGCGCCTGGCGACACGGTGCGCGTGTCGGTGAACGTCAAGGAAGGCGAGCGTTCGCGCGTGCAGGCCTTCGAGGGTGTCTGCATCGCCCGCTCCAACAAGGGGCTGAACAGCAACTTCACCATCCGCAAGATCAGCTATGGCGAGGGTGTGGAGCGCGTGTTCCCGCTCTATGCGCCCACCATCGCGGCCATCGACGTGGTGCGCCGGGGCGACGTGCGCCGGGCCAAGCTGTATTATCTGCGCGGCCGCCGCGGCAAGTCCGCCCGCATCGCCGAAAAGGCCCGCGACACCCGCCCGGAGGCGACGGCGGCCGAGTAGGGGAGGCGCCAAGCCATGCCACGCACGCTATTCGACAAAGTCTGGGACGCCCATGTGGTCGAGCGGCTCGAGGACGGCACCTGCGTCCTCTATATCGATCGCCACCTCGTCCATGAGGTGACCAGCCCGCAGGCGTTCGAGGGCTTGCGGATGGCCGGCCGCGCGGTGCGCCGCCCGGACGCCACCATTGCCGTGGTGGACCACAACGTGCCCACCAGCGACCGCCGCGCCGGCATCATCGAGCCAGAGAGCCGCATCCAAGTCGAGACGCTCGAGCAGAACGTCGCGGCGTTCGGCGTGCCCTACATCCCGCTGCTCGATGCGCGGCAGGGCATCGTCCACATCATCGGCCCGGAATTGGGCATCTCCCTGCCCGGCACCACCATCGTTTGCGGCGACAGCCACACCTCCACCCATGGTGCCCTGGGAGCGCTCGCGTTCGGCATCGGCACCTCGGAGGTGGAGCACGTGCTCGCCACCCAGACGCTGCTGCAGAAGCCGGCGAAAAACATGCTGGTCCGGGTGGAAGGGGCGCTCGCGCCGGGTGTCAGCGCCAAGGACGTCGTGCTCGCCATCATCGGCAAGATCGGCACCGCCGGCGGCACCGGCCATGTCATCGAATACGCCGGCAGCGTCATCCGCGCCCTCGACATGGCGGGGCGCATGACGGTCTGCAACATGAGCATCGAGGCGGGTGCCCGGGCCGGCATGGTGGCGCCGGACGAGACCACCTTCGACTATGTCCGCACCCGGCCGCAGGCGCCGAAGGGCGAGGAGCTCGAGCGGGCGATCGGCTACTGGCGCACCCTGCCCTCCGACCCGGACGCGCATTACGACCGCGTGGTCGAGTTCGATGGCGCCGACATCCACCCCATGGTGAGCTGGGGCACCAACCCGGAGTCGGTCGTGTCGATCACCGGCATCGTCCCCGACCCGGCGGGCTTCCCCGACCCGGCGAAGGCGGAACAGGCCCGGCGCATGCTGAGCTACATGGGCCTGGAGCCCGGCCAGAAGCTGGCGGAGCTGCCGGTGGACGTCGTGTTCATCGGCTCCTGCACCAACGGCCGCATCGAGGACCTTCGTGCCGCCGCCAGCGTCATCCAGGGCCGCAGCGTGGCGCCGGGCGTGCGCGCGATGGTGGTGCCCGGCAGCGGCCTGGTGAAGCAGCAGGCCGAGCAGGAAGGGCTGGACGCGGTGTTCACCAGCGCCGGGTTCGAATGGCGCGAGGCGGGCTGTTCGATGTGCCTGGGGATGAACCCGGACAAGCTGACGCCCGGGCAGCGCTGCGCCAGCACCTCCAACCGTAACTTCGAGGGCCGCCAAGGCCCCGGCGGCCGCACCCACCTGCTCTCCCCCGCCATGGCCGCTGCCGCCGCTGTGACCGGGCGGCTGACCGACGTGCGGGAGGTCCTGTGATGGAGCCGTTCACCACCCTCACCGGCGTGGCCGCGCCCTTGCCGCTGGCCAATGTCGACACCGACAAGATCATCCCAGCGCGGTTCCTGAAGACCATCAAGCGCACCGGCTTGGGCGTGCATCTGTTCGACACCCTGCGCTACGACGCCGAGGGGAACGAGCGGCCGGACTTCGTGCTCAACCAGCCGGCCTATCGCGGCGCCGAAATCCTGATCGCGCACGAGAACTTCGGCTGCGGCTCCTCGCGCGAGCATGCCCCCTGGGCGCTGCTGGATTTCGGCATCCGCTGCGTCATCGCGCCGGACTTCGCCGACATCTTCTTCAACAACTGCTTCAAGAACGGCATCCTGCCCATCAGCCTGCCGCGCCCGGTGTGCGACGCGCTGATGGAAGACGCCAAGCTGGGCGGCAATGCCCGTCTGGCGGTCGATTTGAAGCGCCAGGTGGTGGTGCGCCCCTCGGGCGAGGAAATCCCGTTCGCGGTGGACGCGTTCCGCCGCCACATGCTCCTGCACGGCTTGGACGACATCGGCCAGACGCTGCAGCGATCGGACGCGATCGACCGCTTCGAAGCCACCCAGCCCGCCTGGATGCCGGCGATCTCGATCTAGCGCTTCGCCCTCACCCCGGCCCTCTCCCGCAAGCGGGAGAGGGAGTAGACTGTGCCTTTCCCTCCAAAGAGCCCTCTCCCGCTGGCGGGAGAGGGTTGGGTGAGGGTGGATCAAGCACGGAGGACTCCGTCATGCCCGCCAACAAGAAGCTCCTCCTCCTGCCCGGCGACGGCATCGGCCCCGAGGTGATGCGCGAGGCGCGCCGGGTGATCGATTGGATGGGGCGGCGGCGCCACGCCAGCTTCGACCTGGCGGAGGACCTGGTCGGCGGCGCCGCCATCGATGCCATCGGCCGCCCGATCGCCGCCAGCACCATCGCCCACGCCAAGGAGGCGGACGCGGTGCTGTTCGGCTCGGTGGGCGGCCCGAAATGGGACAAGCTGCCGTTCGACCAGCGCCCGGAACTCGCCATCCTCACCCTGCGGCGGGACCTGGGGCTGTTCGCCAACCTGCGCCCCGCCACCGTGCTCGACCCACTGGTCGACGCCTCCACCCTCAAGCCGGACGTGGTGCGCGGCTTGGACGTGATGATCGTGCGGGAAAGCACGGGCGGCATCTATTTCGGCGAGCCCCGCGGCACCGAAACCCTGCCCGACGGCCAGCAGCGCGGCTTCAACACCGAGAGCTACACCACGAACGAGATCGAGCGGGTGGCCCGCGTCGCCTTCGAGCTCGCCCGCAAGCGGCAAGGCCGGGTGTGCAGCGTGGAGAAGGCCAATGTGATGGAGTCGGGCCTGCTCTGGCGCCAGGTCGTCACCGCCTTGGGCGCCCGCGCGTATCCGGACGTGGCGCTCAGCCACATGTATGCCGACAATTGCGGCATGCAGCTCGTGCGCAATCCGCGCCAGTTCGACGTGATCGTCACTAGCAACCTGTTCGGCGACTTGCTGAGCGACCTGGCCTCCATGCTCACCGGCAGCCTCGGCATGTTGCCCTCCGCCACCCTCGGCGCCATCGACCCGGCGACCGGCCGCCGCCATGCGCTGTACGAGCCCATTCACGGCAGCGCGCCCGACATTGCTGGCCAGGGGGTGGCCAACCCGCTCGGCCAGTTGCTGTCGTTTGCCATGCTATTGCGATACTCGTTCGAGATGGAGGAGGACGCCCGGCTGATCGAGCGGGCGGCCAGCAACGTTTTGGCAAGCGGCTTGCGCACCGCGGACATCATGGCGGCGGGCGCCGCGCAGGTTGGAACTGCCGTGATGGGCGACAGCATCCTGCGCGAGCTGGACAAGCTGGCCGCCTGATGCCGGGGCTTGCGGGGGCGGGTGGGTTGCCCTAAACCGCGCGCTCGGTTGCGCCCGTAGCTCAATTGGATAGAGCACCAGACTACGAATCTGGGGGTTGGAAGTTCGAGTCTTTCCGGGCGCGCCATATCCAACAAGGCAGATTACGAGGTTCTCGCCGGTAAGGACGCCGGGTCAGCGACATCGTGGATTGGCACTACTCGGCTCAGACGGCCCATTCAGCGTTCCGGGAGGAATTTGGACTATGACCGTCTCTGCTCTCCTCGTCGGCGCTGCAACGGCGGCAGCAGTGAGTACGCTGACCCCTGGACCGGCCTTCCTCTCGCTCCTTGGCATTGGTGCTTCGCAGGGCCGGCAGCCAGCCGCCTGGTTCATCTTTGGCCATCTTGCGGGGGACGTGCTGTGGTCGATCCTGGCTATGATGGCGATTATTGGATCAGCCGTCTTGGGTTCGTTAGCCTTCGAGTTGCTTGGTCTTGTGTGCGCCGCCTACTTGTTTTGGATCGGGTGCAAAGCAATCAGAGGCCGGCAGGGGGAGGCTAGGGAGCCCGGCATTGCAGGCCCTCGCCCTTTGCTGCGAGGCATTGCTTTCGGTCTTACAAACCCAAAGGGCTATCCTGTCGCCATAGCGCTTTTCACCACCTTTCTTGCTGGAAAAGGCACCTTAACATGGTCGATACTTCCAGCTCTGGAAGGCGCCGCCATCATAGGCTTTCTCGCGGCGGATGTGCTGCTCATCGCAGTGGTCGGCATGGCATGGATCCGACGCATTTTTCGTCGTCATGAAATGGCTATCAGTCGCGCTTGCGGAGTCGTGTTCATCGGCTTCGCCGTAGAGGTCGCGCTTGACTCGGCCTTTGGCCTTTTCCGTCGCAATGACTATGCCAGTCGCAATGACTATGCCAGTCCGAGACTATCGAAGTAATACCAACGGCAATGAACCTGCACCCGTCATCGCGAGCCGAAGGCGTGGCGATCCAGGGTTACGCACGCGGCATTTCCCTTGTGGCAGTGGATTGCTTCGTCGCAAGGGCTTCTCGCAACGACAGCATGGGACGAGTCAGAACCAAGTGCCGGTGGTATGACACCTCTCTTGCGCGGCCAAATGGACACGCTCGGAGGTGCTTTGTGTCACGCGGCCACCGGCGCGGCTGTAAATGGTTGACAGTCAAGGACAGGCGGCTAAGGGTCCAGGCAGACCAATGCATGATTGTGCGGCTGCAGCGCGCGGTCGGAGGCTGGCTTGTCGAGGTGCTTCATGGGACCGATGCTTCGCGCGCTTGGCGCTGGCGCCTTGCTGCTGGCTTTGACCGGCCGCTCCACGGTCAGCGCGACCGAGGGTGGCAACCAGGAATACCCGCTGGGCGTCAACACCGTCCTGCCGGGCCTGCTGCCACCGCCGGGCCATGCCGCCTTTCTCGACTATTTCGAGTTCTACACGGCGCCAATCGTCACGGACAATAACGGCACGAAAATCCCGGCCGATTTCCACTTGAACCTGGAGGTGGAGGCCGGCCGGATACTGTATAGCTGGCCGGTCGACTTCGGCAACTTCGGCATAACGTCCGGTGCGGTGTTGCAGGTCGCAAACGGCAGCGAGCATCTGGAAGGCCAGAGCGACGGCCGCCTTGCGTTCGGAGACACCCTGCTGCAGCCGATCATCCTCGGCTACAACAGCCCCGATCACGCCCTGTTCGCCTGGATCGACGCCGACCTCTGGGTCCCGACCGGGCAGTTTTCCACCAAGGACCTGTTCAACGTCGGCCTCAACCGCCTGGAAGTGGCGCCCTCGGCGGCGGTGACGTGGTTTCCCAACCAGCGCATCCAGGCATCGCTGTTTGCCACGTTGGAAATGCCGTTCAAGGACCCGGCGACCGACTATCTCTCTGGCAAGTCCATCGACATCGACTATGGGCTCGACTACCAGCCCGTCAGCGAGTGGAAGCGGTTTCATGTCGGCGTCGGCGGCTATGCTTTCCAGCAAGTCTCTCCGGACAAGGTGAACGGGGTGCTGTACAATGACGGCAATTACGGCCGCGTGATCGCAATTGGACCGCAGATCCGCTACGACTGGAAGATGGGCGGCATCGTGCTGAAGTGGCAGCACGAGTTCGCAGCCGAGAACCGCACCCAGGGCGACACGATCTGGCTGCAGACTGCCGTGCCGCTGTTCTAGCCCACCCCACACCCGTGCGATGAGCTTCGGTAGGATGGGCTTCGCCCATCAGCGATGCATCAACAACAAAGCCCCATCGTCCTGCATCGTCGCGTCCCAGGCGGCGCCAACCAGGGTGGAGGTCTCGTCCTCCGCAATCACCGCCGGACCTGAGATATGAGCGCCCGGAGCAAGGCTGGTGCGGTCGTAAACCGGCCATTGCGCCACCTCGGTCGAAACCGGGTCGCGGATCAACTGCATGCCGCGCGAGGCGGGTTCGGCGGCAAGGCCGCTCGCCCCACCCGCTGCCACAGGCGGCGGGCTTACTGGAGTGGTGGCGAGGGCGACGGCGTAGCTCAACACCTCGACGTCCGAACCAGGGACCGGGCGGTCGTAAAAACGGGCGTATTCGGCGTCGAACACGGCGCGGATGGTCTCGCCGGCGTCTGCAGCCAAGGGGCCCTCCGGCAGGCCGACGGGAATTTCGTGGCCCTGCCCGACATAGCGCATGAAGGCCGTGCGCGTGACCAGCACCGGAGCGCCGAAGCGGCCCGGCTCCACCACGGACGCTGCCTCTTCCGCCATGCCCGCAAGCAGCTCGTTCACGGCCGCCGGGTCGAACTGGCTCAGCCGGCCGTAGAGGCTGCGCACGACCTCGTAGCCGATCGGCGCGCGCAGGAAGCCGATCGCGCTGCCCACCCCCGCCCCGGGCGGCACGAGAATGCGGGTCGCGCCGATCTTTTCCGCCACGCGGCACGCATGGACGGGGCCGCCGCCGCCGAAGGCGATCACGGTGCGGCCGGCAAAGCTCTTGCCGCTTTCGATGGCATGGATGCGCGCGGCGTTGGCCATGGTCTCGTCGACCATCTCCACCACGCCGCAGGCGGCCTGCTCCGCGTCCAGGCCGAGCGGTTCGCCCACGGCGCGGTGCAAGGCCGACTGCGCCGCCGCGGCATCGAGCGAGAGCGTGCCGCCGGCAAAGCGCGCCGGGTCGTAGCGGCCGAGCACGAGGTTGGCGTCCGTCACCGCGGGCTCGGTGCCGCCGCGGCCATAGCAGGCGGGGCCCGGCACCGCGCCGGCCGACTCCGGCCCCACCGTGATGCGGCCCAGCACGTCCACCCCCGCCAGGCTGCCGCCACCGGCACCGATCTCCACCATCTCGATCACCGGGATGCGCAGCGGCAGCCCGGACCCTTTCTTGAAGCGGCCGATCCGCGCCACCTCGAAGCTGCGGGCGGTTTGCGGCTTGCCGCCGTCGATCAGGCAGATCTTGGCGGTGGTGCCCCCCATGTCGAACGACAGCACGCGGTCGAGCCCGGCGGCGCGGGCGAGCGAGGCGGCAAAGATGGCGCCCCCCGCCGGCCCGCTCTCCACCAGGCGGATGGGAAAGCGGCAGGCGGTCTCGATGGTGGTCAGCCCGCCGCCCGACAGCATCAGGAACACGGGGGCGGTGAACCCCAGCTCCCGCAGCGCGCTCTCCAGCCGGCGCAAGTAGCCCTGCATCAGCGGCTGGACGTAGGCATTGGCCGCCACGGTGGAGAAGCGCTCCCACTCGCGCATCTCGGGCGAGACGTCCGACGACAGGCTCACTGGGAATCCCGCGGCTGACAGGATGGCGCCGGCTCGCTGCTCGTGCGCCGGGTTGGTGAACGAGTGCAGGAAGCCGACCGCCACCGAGGCCACCCGCTCCGCCTGCAGCAGGGGGATGAGCGCGCGCACCGCGGCTTCGTCGAGCGGCAGCAGCACCCGCCCGGACACGTCCATCCGCTCCGGCACCGTCAGGCGCAGGTGGCGCGGCACCAGCGGGTCCGGCAGGCGGATGTTCAGGTCATATTGGTCGTAGCGGCTCTCGTTGCCCATCGCGAGCACGTCGCGGAAGCCCTGGGTGGTGACGAGCGCGGTGGGGGCGCCTTTGCGTTCGATGATGGCGTTGGTGGCCAGCGTGGTGCCATGCACCACCAGTCCGACGTCGCTGGGTTGCAAGCCAGCGTCCCGCAGCACGGCGGCGATGCCGGTGAGCACGCCCTGTTCGGGCGCCGCCGTGGTGGTGAGCGTCTTGCCGGTGAAGCGGCGTCCGTCCTGTTCAAGGGCAAAGTCGGTGAACGTGCCGCCGATGTCGACGGCCAAGCGTGCAAGGGTCATGGCTGCATGCTATGCAAAGACGCCGCCACTTGTCTCCCCTTCAGGCGCTGTCCCTTTAAGCCCTCTCGCTCTGGGCCCCTCTGGGAGAGGGCTGCTAGAGTAGCTAGCGGTCGCGCTTGGGGTTGCAGCGGCCACCCTCACCCTGCCCTCCAGCGGCGCGGACGGTCATGCTCTGGGCTTTCGCATCACACGAGTGGTGCAACGGGCCACCCTCACCCCGCCCTCCAGCGCCATTCCACGTGCTTCGCACGCGGAACCTTGGGCGCTTACGCCCTCTCCCAGAGGGAGAGGGAGAAGGTCAGGGGTCGTGCTTGCCTTGGAGGAACGGGTTGTCTCGGCCGAGGCGGGTGTTGTTTTCGCCGAGGGACTCGGGCGGGGCGGCGGCGAACTCGGCGAGGAGGTCGATCTCGGGGGGGATGCGGCGCTTGTAGTCGGAGGCGCGCAGGCCGAGGTCGCGGCACAGGTCGAGGACGATGGCGTCGACGGAGCAGGTGGCGAGCTCGACTTCCATGTCGGGGGCGTCGATGCGCTCGAGCAGCTCGCGTTCGAGGTTCTCGACGCGCTCGGGAGTGCCGGCGCGCTCGTTGATGACGTCTTCGACGTCGCGGATGATGCGCTTGCGGGCGGCGGTGCGGGCTGCCGGGTCGAGTTTTTTGGGCTCGGGGATGGGCTCGGCGAGCTTGTCGGCGAGCAGGATGCTGTGGCGCATCGAACGGGTGAGCTTGTCGTAGATGACGGCGGCCTCGGCGTCGGGGAGGTCGGGGGCGTCGGGCTTGGTCGGGTCGAGGCGTTCTAGGCGGGCGGCGCCGATGTCCAAGGCGCGGTCGAGCAGGCGGAGTTGGCGGGCGCGTTGGGCGGCGTGCGCGGTTGGCTCGGGGGTGGAGGGCGGCGAGGACATGAACGGATAGGGACCATATGCGGTGGGGGAGTTTCAAGGGGTTTGGGGGTTTGTGTCGGCAGCCACCCTCACCCAACCCTCTCCCGCCAGCGGGAGAGGGCTTTTAAGGAGGCGCTTACGGGTGTGTTGCGGCCACCCTCACCCCGACCCTCTCCCAGAGGGAGAGGGAGGAAGGCCAGAAGAAGAGGCTTTGACGATTGAGATGGGCCTAGGGGGCGCCGATGTCGCGGCGGGAGAAGCCGGCGGGCCAGTCTACTGCGTCTACGGCGGCGTAGGCGGCGGCGCGGGCGGCGGGGGGGGTGGGGGCTAGACCGACCAAGGTCAATACGCGGCCGCCAGCGGCGACCACCTGGTCGCCGCGCATCTCCGTGGCGGCGTGGAACACCAAAGCGCCGGGGACGGCGGCGGCGCGGTCCAGGCCGGCGATGACGCCACCTGTCTCGGGGGCGTCGGGGTAGCCGCGGGCGGCCATCACCACGGCGCAGGCATGGTCGGGGCGCAGGCGCAGGTCGAAGGCGGCCAGTTCGCCCTGGCAGGCGGCGAGCAGGGCGGGCAGCAGGTCGCTGTGCAGGCGGGCCATCAGGGCCTGGCACTCGGGATCGCCGAAGCGGACGTTGTACTCGATCAGGCTGGCGCCGGCGGCGGTCTGCATCAGGCCGGCGAACAACACGCCGCGGAAGGGCGTGCCGCGCCGGGCCACCTCGGCCAAGGTGGGGCGGATGATGAGGTCCATGGCGGGCGCCGGGTCGAAATCGGGGGCGGGGGAGATGGCGCCCATGCCGCCGGTGTTGGGGCCGGTGTCGCCGTCGCCGGCGCGCTTGTGGTCGCGGGCGGTGCCGATCAGGATGGCGTCGAGGCCGTCGCAGAGGGCCAAGAGGCTGACCTCGGGGCCGGCGAGGCATTCCTCGATCAGCACGGGGCCTTCGTGCAGCCAGTGGGCGGCGGCGGCCTCGGCTTCGGCCTCGGTTTGCGCCACGACGACGCCCTTGCCGCCGGCGAGGCCGTCCGCCTTGACCACGATGGGGGCGCCGCGGCGGGTGATGAAGTCGCGGGCGGTGGGCAGGTCGGTGAAGCGCTCCCAGCGGGCGGTGGGGATGGCGGCGGCTTCGGCGATCTCCTTGGCGAAGGTCTTGCTGCCCTCGAGCTGGGCGGCGGCGGCGGTGGGGCCGCAGCAGGGGATGCCGGCGGCGGCCATGGCGTCGGTGAGGCCCAAGACGAGGGGGGCTTCGGGGCCGGGGACGACGAGGTCGATGGCGTGGTCGCGGGCGAAGGCGACCAAAGCGGGGATGTCGGTGGCGGCGATGGGGACGGTGGTGGCGAGGGCGGCGATGCCGGGGTTGCCGGGCGCCACGTAGAGCGTGGTCAGCAGCGGCGAGGCGGCGAGCGCCCAGGCCAGCGCGTGTTCCCGGCCGCCGCCTCCCACCAGCAACACCCGCATGTCAGCGCCCTCCTTTGCCTGCGGCGAGGCGTAGCATAGCTTGGGCGCATGGACACGCAGCCGCCGAATCCTGACAGCAACGTTCCGGAATACAGCGTCAGCGAGATCGCCGGGGCGGTGAAGCGGACGCTGGAGGGGGCGTTCGGGCGGGTGCGGGTGCGGGGCGAGCTGTCGGAGGTGAAGCGGTATGCGTCGGGGCACACGTATCTGTGCCTGAAAGACGAAGGGGGGACGCTGCGGGGGATCATTTGGAAGACGGCGGCGCGCACGGTGGGGCTGAAGCCGGAGGACGGGGTGGAGGTGATCGCGACCGGGCGGATTTCGGCGTGGGGGGACAAGAGCCAGTACCAGCTCATCATCGAGCGGCTGGAGTATGCGGGCGCCGGGGCGATGCTGGCGCGGATCGAGGCGCTGCGGGTGAAGCTGGCGGGCGAGGGGCTGTTCGAGCGCAAGCGGCGGCTGCCGATGCTGCCGGACGTGGTGGGCGTGGTGACGTCGGCGCAGGGGGCGGTGCTGCACGATATCCACACCACCATCCGGCGGCGGTTTGGGCGCCCCATCCTGCTGTGGCCGGTGGCGGTGCAGGGGGCGGGGGCGGCGGAGCAGATCGCGGCGGCGATCGCCGGGTTCTGCCGGCTGCCGCGGGACGGGGTGCCGCGGCCGGACGTGCTGATCGTGGCGCGGGGCGGCGGGAGTTTGGAAGACCTGATGGCGTTCAACGACGAGGCGGTGGTGCGGGCGGCGGCGGCGTGCAGCATCCCGCTGATTTCGGCGGTGGGGCATGAGACGGATCACACGCTGATCGACCTGGCGGCGGACCGGCGGGCGCCGACGCCCACGGCGGCGGCGGAGATGGCGGTGCCGGTGCGGCTCGAGCTGCTGGCGGACCTGGCGCAGCGGGGGGCGCGGATCGCGGGCGCGGTGGCGCGGATGGATGGGGAGCGGCGGATGCGGTTGGCGGGGTTGGCGTCGCGGCTGCCGGACGTGGCGTCGCTCGCCGGGTCGGCGCGGCAGCGGCTGGACGACCGGGGGCATCGGCTGGGGCTGGCGTTGCCGAACCTGATGGCGGCGCGGCGGGCGGCGCTGGTGCGGGCGGAGCGGGCGCTGCCGGATGGGCCGCTGCTGGTGCGCGGGGCGCGGCAGGTGCTGGCGGACCGGGCGGTGCGGCTGCGGCTGGGGTTGCCGGGATTGCTGGGGACCCGGCGGGCGGCGCTGGTGGCGGCGGAGCGGCATATGCCGAGTGCGGCGAGCGTGCTGGCGGTGGTGCGGCACCGGTTCGAGGTGGCGGGCAGCGGGCTGGTGATGGGGCTGCGGCATGCGGTGCAGCGGCATCGGATCGCGGGGGCGCGGGTGATGCTGCAGACGGCGGATGGGGCGGTGGTGGGGCGGCTGCGGGAGGCGCGGGCGCGGGTGGAGGGGTTGGGGGGGCGGCTGGAGGCGGCCAATCCACGGGCGGTGCTGGCGCGGGGGTATGCGCTGGTGACGGACATGGCGGAGCGGCCGGTGACGAGCGCGGCGGCGGTGACGCCGGGGAAGCGGGTGCGGCTGGAGTTTGCGGACGGGACGGTGGAGGTGCAGCGGGCGAGCGGTCGGGGAGCGACGGGGCAGGCGGAGTTGCCGTTGTAGGGGGGGTTGGGGGCGGTTGGCGGGCCGGTGGCCGCCACCCTCACCCCGGCCCTCTCCCGCCAGCGGGAGAGGGAGTTGTGTTGAGGGCTTGAGGGCTTGTGCGGCGGTCCCTCACCCCGACCCTCTCCCAGAGGGAGAGGGAGAAGGGGTGACTTAGGGAGGCGTTAGGCCTCTTCGCAGGTGCGGCGGGGGGCTATCATGGCGAGGAGCTCGCGGCGGGTCTCGGGGTTGGTGCGGAAAGCGCCCAGCATGCGGCTGGTCACCATGCCGACGCCGGGCTTGTGGACGCCGCGCGTGGTCATGCATTGATGCGCCGCCTCGATCACCACAGCCACGCCGCGCGGCTTCAAGACGGCGTCGATGGTGTCGGCGATCTGGACGGTCAGCTTCTCCTGGATCTGGAAGCGCTTGGCGAACGCGTCCACCACGCGGGCGAGCTTGCTGATGCCGACCACGCGGCGGTCCGGCAGGTAGGCGACGTGGGCGCGGCCGATGATGGGGACCATGTGGTGCTCGCAATAGCTCTCCAGGCGGATGTCGCGCAGGAGGATGATCTCGTCGTAGCCCTCGACCTCCTCGAAGGTGCGCTCGAGCAGGGAGATCGGGTCGACCTCGTAGCCGGCGAACAGCTCGAGGTAGGAACGGGCGACGCGGGCGGGGGTGTCGCGCAGGCCCTCGCGGGTGGGGTCGTCGCCAGCCCAGCGCAGCAAGGTGCGGACGGCATCCTCGGCCTCGGTCTGGGTCGGCCGTTGCGGCTGGTTCATGTCCAAGGCGAGGAGATCCTTCACGTTGGCGTGTCATATAGGCGTGAACTGGAACTCGGGCACGCGCTATTCGGCGACTTTCTTGACGACCGTGATCGCGTCCGGCGAGGCCCAGTCGATGGCGCCCTCGAGCCAGCCGACTTCTTGGCCGTGTTTGTCGATCAGGAAGGTGGTGGGGATGCCGCGGATGTTCAGCGCCTCGGACACGGCGCTGCCCGGGTCCAGCATGACGGGGAGGCGCTTGATGCCGCGCTGGTCGTAGAAGCGCTGCACGGCCTGGGCGCCGCCGCGGTCCGACGAGAGCGGCAGGACGACGACGCCGGAGCCTGCCACGGCTTGGGCCAGGGCGTCCAGCGCCGGCATTTCGCGCACGCAGGGGACGCACCAGGTGGCCCAGAGGTTCAGCACGACGCCCTTGCCGGCGAAATCGGCCAGCGAGACGGCGGTGCCGTCGGCGGCCAGCCACTTCAGGTCGTCGAGCTTGCGGGGCTGATGCAGGGCGTGCAGCGTCGCGATGCTTTCGAGCGCGCCGGCGTCTTGCGCGCGTGGTTTGCGGAGTGGGAGCGCCGCCGCTACCGTCCCGGCCGCGGCGAGCAGGCTGCGGCGTGGAAGTTTAGTCATCGGGATGGGTCCTCACACAGTGTCGGGCGGCAACACAGGTCGGAACGCGGCGGCGAACGCGCAATGGGGCGGGCGGTTCAGCGCCGGGCCGGATGTGGCGATGGCGGAGATCAACGCCTCGGTCGGGTTCGACCACATGCTTTGGCGGCAGGACATCCGGGGATCAATGGCGCATGCCGCAATGCTGGCGCGCGCCGGGCTGCTGACGGCTGAGGATGAGGCGGCGATCCGGGGCGGGCTGGCGGCGATCGGGGAGGAGATCGCGGCGGGGCGGTTCGCCTGGAGCGCCGAACTCGAGGACGTGCACATGAACATCGAGGCGCGGCTGACGGAGCGGGTGGGCGAGGCGGGCAAGCGGCTGCACACGGCGCGCAGCCGCAACGACCAGGTGGCGACCGACTTCCGGCTGTGGGTGCGGGACGCGATCGACGGGCTGGACGGGCAGATGGCGGGGCTGATGCGGGTGCTGGCGGAGCGGGCGGCGCAGCATGCGGGCGATCCGATGCCGGGGTTCACGCATTTGCAGACGGCGCAGCCGGTGACGTTCGGGCACCACCTGCTGGCCTATGTGGAGATGCTGCATCGGGACCGGGGGCGGCTGGCGGATGCCCGGCGGCGGCTGAACGAGTGCCCGTTGGGGTCGGCGGCGCTGGCGGGGACGTCGTTTGCGATCGACCGGGCGATGACGGCGGAGGCTTTGGGGTTCGACCGGCCGACGGCGAACTCGCTGGACGCGGTGTCGGACCGGGATTTCGCGCTCGAGTTCCTGGCGGCGGCGGCGATCTGCGCGGTGCATGTGTCGCGGCTGGCGGAGGAGATCGTGCTGTGGTGCTCGGCGCCGTTCGGGTTCGTGCGGCTGTCGGACGGGTGGACGACGGGGTCGTCGATCATGCCGCAGAAGCGCAATCCGGATGCGGCGGAGCTGGCGCGGGGCAAGACGGGGCGGGTGGTGGGGGCGCTGGTGGGCCTGTTGGTGGTGATGAAGGGGCTGCCGCTGGCCTATGCCAAGGACACGCAGGAGGACAAGGAGCCGGTGTTCGACGCGGCGGACGCGCTGGCGCTGAGCCTGGCGGCGATGACGGGGATGGTGCGGGATTTGACGCCGGACCTGGCGCGGATGCGGGCGCTGGCGGGCAGCGGGTATGCCACGGCGACGGATTTGGCGGATTGGCTGGTGCGGGTGCTGCGGCTGCCGTTCCGCACGGCGCACCACGTGACGGGGCGGCTGGTGGCGCGGGCGGAGGCGCGGGGCTGCGAGCTGGTGGGGCTGAGCCTGGCGGAGATGCAGGCGGAGGAGCCGGGGATTACCGAGGCGGTGTTCGGGGTGTTGACGGTGGAGGCTTCGGTGGCGTCGCGCACCAGCTATGGCGGGACGGCGCCGGGCAATGTGGCGCGGGAGGCGGGGCGATGGTTGGCGGCTTTGGGGCCGGCGTGAGGGTGGGTTGGGTGGCGTTGGCGTTGGCGTTGGCGTTGGCGGGGTGCGGCAAGAAGGAGGCGCCGACCGCGCCGGGGCCGGCGAGCCAGATCACGTATCCGCGAAATTATCCGACGCATTGAGGGGGCTGGCGGCCGCAGCCGTTATGGGAGCTATTTGGACATTCCGGCTCTGGGCCGTGGTTCTGCTTGCGATGACTGCGGGGTGCTCGACGTATCATGGGCCGATTACCAATGCGCCCGGCGGGTTCCATGAGATTGGGGAGCCGACGGGGGGGTAGATCGCCAGTTGGGCGATGTGCCCGTATGGTGCGACCGTCGCCACAATGAGGGTTTCGCGTCGATGTTGGACAAATTCGAGCGCTATAAGCTGACGTTTGGACCGACCCCGATCGAGCATCTGCCGCGGCTGACCGCCCATCTTGGCGGCGCGGTGCAGATCTACGCCAAGCGGGAAGATTGCAACTCCGGGCTGGCCTATGGCGGCAACAAGCTGCGCAAGCTCGAATACATCGTGCCGGACGCGATCGCGAGCCATGCCGACACGCTGGTCTCGATCGGGGGCGTGCAGTCGAACCACACGCGCATGGTGGCGGCGGTGGCGGCCAAGATTGGCATGAAGTGCGTGTTGATCCAGGAAAGCTGGGTGCCGCACGAGGACGCGGTGTACGACCGGGTCGGCAACATCATGCTGTCCCGCATCATGGGCGCCGAGACGCAACTGGTGGATGAAGGTTTCGACATCGGCATCCGCGAGAGCTGGACGAAAGCGCTGGAAGACGTGCGGGCCAAGGGGGGCAAGCCGTATGCGATCCCGGCCGGGGCGTCGGTGCACAGGTTCGGCGGGCTGGGGTATGTCGGGTTTGCCGAGGAAGTGCGGGCGCAAGAGGCCGAGATGGGGCTGCGGTTCGACTACGTGATCGTCTGCACCGTCACTGGGTCGACGCATGCGGGCATGGTGGTGGGGTTTGCGGCGGACGGGCGGGCGCGCCGCGTGATCGGGATCGATGCGTCCGGCACGCCGGCGCAGACCAAGGCGCAGGTGCTGGAGATCGCGCGGAACACGGCCGAGCTGGTCGGCGGGGCGGATGTGGCGGACGCGGACGTGGTGCTGCTGGAGGACTATGCGTATCCGGCGTACGGCGTGCCCTCGAAGGAGACGGTGGCGGCGATCCGGCTGTCGGCGCGGCTGGAGGGGATGATCACCGATCCGGTGTACGAGGGGAAGTCGATGCAGGGGATGATCGACCTGGTGCAGACTGGGTTCTTTCCGCCTGGGTCCAAGGTGCTCTATGCGCATCTCGGGGGGGCGCCGGCGCTGAACGGGTATAGCTATACGTTCCGCAATGGGTAGCAGAAGGGATAGCAGTCCTACGGGAGCCAGTCTGGGTCTTTGCTGGCGGCGGCCACCCTCACCCCTGCCCTCTCCCAGAGGGAGAGGGAGAGTTGCTTGGCGGGCGGCGCTACATCCAGGTGGGGAAGAAGCGGGTGTGGGCGGCGTGTAGGTCGGGGAGGGTTGCGAAGCTGCCGTCGGCGAGGGTGATGCGGTCGCCGAGGGCGGCGCCGATGCGCAGGACGGGGATGTCGGCCTCGTCGGCTTGCCACATGAATTCGGCGGCGTCGGCCACGGCCACCACGTAGCGGGCCTGGTCCTCGCCGAACCAGAAGGCGGGCTCGTCGGTGCCGGGGGGCAGGCGGGTGAGGTGCACGCCGACGTCGCCGGCTAGCGCCATCTCGGCGATGGCGACCAGGAGGCCGCCGTCGGAGACGTCGTGGCAGGCGGCGACGTGGCCGGCCTGGATTTGGGCGCGGACGAAGTCGCCGTGGCGGCGCTCGGCGGCGAGGTCCACCGGGGGCGGGGCGCCGGCTTCCTGCCCGGCGATCTCGCGCAGCCACAATGATTGGCCGAGCCAGCCGTGGGTGCGGCCGACCACCACGAGTTCCAGCGCGGGTTGCAGGGCGAGGCCCACGGCGCGGGCGGCGTCGTTCAGCACGCCGAGGCCGCCGATGGCGGGGGTGGGGAGGATGGGGGCGCCGTCGGTCTCGTTGTAGAGCGAGACGTTGCCGCTCACGACGGGGAAGTCGAGCGCGGTGCAGGCGGCGGCCATGCCGCGGATGGCGGCGGCGAACTGGCCCATGACCACGGGCTTTTCCGGGTTGCCGAAGTTCATGTTGTCGGTGATGGCGAGCGGGGTGGCGCCGGTGGCGGTGATGTTGCGCCAGGCTTCGGCCACGGCCTGCATGCCCCCCGTTTCGGGGTCGGCGGCGCAGTAGCGGGGGGTGCAGTCGGTGGTGAGGGCCAGGGCCAGGTCGTGGCCCTCGATGCGGACGATGGCGGCGTCGGCGGCGCCGGGCCGGCGGATGGTTTGGCCGCCGATGGTGCTGTCGTATTGGTCCCAGATCCAGGCGCGGGAGCAGAGGTCGGGGCAGGCGACCAGCTCGAGCAGGGCCTCGATGATGCCGAGCGGGCTCGAGACGGGGGCGAGCGGGGGTGGGGCTGGGGTGTCAGCGGTGGGGCGGTGGTAGAGCGGGGCCTGGTCGGCCAGGGGGGCGAGCGGGATGTCCGCCTCGAGGGCGCCCTGGTGGGTGATGACGATGCGGCCGGTGTCGGTGAGAGTGCCGATGACGGCGAAATCCAGCTCCCATTTGGCGAAGATGGCGCGGGCCAGCTCCTGGCGGTCGGGGCGGAGCACCATGAGCATGCGCTCCTGGCTTTCCGACAGCATCATCTCGTAGGCGGTCATGCCGGGTTCGCGCTGGGGCACGGCGTCGAGGTCCAGCGCGAGGCCGACGCCGCCCTTGCCGGCCATTTCCACCGCGGAGGAGGTGAGGCCGGCGGCGCCCATGTCCTGGATGGCGACGATGGCGTCGGTGGCCATCAGCTCGAGGCAGGCTTCGATCAGGAGCTTTTCGGTGAAGGGGTCGCCGACCTGGACGGTGGGGCGCTTGGACTCGCTGTCGGCGCCGAATTCGGCGGAGGCCATGGTGGCGCCGTGGATGCCGTCGCGGCCGGTGCGGCTGCCGACATAGACCACGGGGTTGCCGATGCCGGCGGCGGCGGAGAGGAAGATGCGGTCGCGCGGGGCGATGCCGACGGTCATGGCGTTGACCAGCGGGTTGCCGTTGTAGGCGGGGTGGAAGTTGACCTCGCCGCCGACGGTGGGCACGCCGACGCAGTTGCCGTAGCCGCCGATGCCGCGGACGACGCCGTCCACGATGCGGCGGGTGGCGGGGTGGCTGGGGCTGCCGAAGCGCAGGGCGTTGAGGTTGGCGATGGGGCGGGCGCCCATGGTGAACACGTCGCGCAGGATGCCGCCGACGCCGGTGGCGGCGCCCTGGTAGGGCTCGATGAAGCTGGGGTGGTTGTGGGATTCCATCTTGAAGATGGCGGCCAGGCCCTCGCCGATGTCGACCACGCCGGCGTTCTCGCCGGGTCCGTGGATGACCCAGGGGGCCTGGGTGGGGAGCAGCTTGAGCCAGACGCGGGAGGATTTGTAGGAGCAGTGCTCCGACCACATGACGGAGAAGATGCCGAGTTCGGTGAGGCTGGGGGTGCGCTCGAGGATGGTGAGGACGCGGCCGTATTCGGCGGCGGAGAGGCCGAACTCGGCGGCGAGGGCTTGATTGACGTCTCTCATGCGGCAAGCGCTTCCACCAGGCCGGCGAACAAAGGGGCGCCGTCGGTGCCGCCGGCGAGCGGGTCGACCAGGTCTTCCGGGTGGGGCATGAGGCCGAGCACGCGGGCGTTGGCGCTGTAGACGCCGGCGATGGCGCGGGCGGAGCCGTTCGGGTTGGCGTCGGGCGTGGTCTCGCCTTGCGGCGTGACGTAGCGGAAGGCGATGCGATTTTCGGCCTCGAGGGCGTCCAGGGTTGCGGGGTCGGCGGTGTAGTTGCCGTCGCCATGGGCCATGGGGGCGCGGAACACCTGGCCGTGCTGGTAGTGTCGGGTGAAGGCGGTGCCGGCGCGCTCGACACGGAGGTGGCAGTCGCGGGAGAGGAAGCGCAGCCCGGCGTTGCGCAGCAGGGCGCCGGGGAGGAGCTGCGCCTCGGTGAGGATTTGGAAGCCGTTGCAGATGCCGAGCACGTGGCCGCCGCGCGCGGCGAAGGCGCGGATGGCGGGCATGATGGGAGAGTGGGCGGCCATGGCGCCGCAGCGCAGGTAGTCGCCGTGGGAGAAGCCGCCGGGGAGGATGACCAGGTCGAGGCGGTCCGGCAGGGTGGTTTCCTGGTGCCACAGCATGGGCGGGCGGCGGCCGGTGGCGCGGTGGAGGGCGATGGCGACGTCGCGCTCGCGGTTGGTGCCGGGGAAGAGCACGATGGCGGAGTTCATGGTGGGGTGGGCCCTGGGGTTGGTCGCGGAGTGGGTTTAGCATGGGGGCGCGTGGGGGCGAGGTGGGGAAGACGAAGATGACGCGCCATGCCGAGCACCACGCATCGTTCAGGGCGACGCCATGAAGGCGCCCGGACTCGAGAAGCTGGACGGGACGATCGTTCGAGTGGTGAAGAACAACGCTGATGTTCTACTCGAATTGAAGAACAGTGGGTATGGAGGCCGCGCAAGCTGCTATCATTCAACCGTCGAGTTCATAGGCATCACTGCGATCGACGGCAAGAACGACATCAAAGAGTGGCACGAGTTGCTTCCGGACTGGAGCCCGAACGGCGATGTGGGAAAGCTCTGTTTCGATCATGGGACAGCGAGCTTTCATGCGACCACCCGCGGACCGGGGGCGGAGTGGATCAACGAGTATCGCATCGAGTGCTCCGACGTCCGCTGGAGCCGGCAGCTCGACACAGCCAAGACGCTGAAAGTTTTGCTTCGCAGGGTTCCGTTCTGGGTCTGGCTCGGCGTCTTTTTGGCCCTGGTTTGGATCTGGAGCGGGTGATCCGTCGGTTGTAGCACTGAACGATGGTTGGCGTTGGGCCCTCACCCCTGCCCTCTCCCAGAGGGAGAGGGAGAAGCGGGCCCTCACCCCTGCCCTCCCCTCCACTGCCATTCCACGGGCTGACGCCCGCGGAAGCTTGGGCAGTTCCGCCCAGGGGGAGAGGAAGAGGGAGAGGGAGAGGGAGATTAGGGGGTTAGGAGTTCGGGGACCTTGTCCGCGGGCGGGGTGTTGCGGGAGCGGTTGATGCGGGGGACGCCGTCGATCACCACCATGCCGATGCCGGGGAGGTCGCCTAGGCGGACGCTCTCCAGCAAGGTGGCGCCGGCGGAGTGCTGGGGGCGGTCGAGGAAGACGAAATCGGCGGCGCGGCCGGGCTCGATCAGGCCGCAATCGAGGCTGCGCATGCGGGCGGTGTTGCCGGTGCCGAAGCAGAAGGCGATCTCGGCGGGGACGTCGCCCAAGGAGGACAGCATGGCGATCATGCGCAGGATGCCGAGCGGCTGCACGCCGGAGCCGGCGGGGCCGTCGGTGCCGAGGATGAGGCGCTGCAGTTGGGCCATGTCCTGGGCGGTGCGCAGGGTGAACAGGGCGGCGCGCTCGTTGCCGTTGTGCACCAGCTCCAGGCCGCGCTGGCAGCCCTCGCAGATGCAGCGGATTTCGCGGTCGGGGAGCGCGGTGTGCCCGCCGTTGATGTGGCCGACCACGTCGGTGTCGGCCTCGAGCACGACGGCGGCGTCGATCAGGCCGGAGCCGGGGATGGAGGGGCCGCCGGTGTGGATGGTGGACTGGATGCCGTATTTGCGCGCCCAGGCCACCATGCGGCGGGCGGTCGGGCCGTCCTTCACGCCGCCGAGGCCCACCTCGCCGAGCAGGGTGACGCCGGATTGGGCCAATTCGGCGAAGTCGTGCTCCTCCATGCCGGGCTCGATGACGGGGGCGCCGGCGTGGATCTTCATGCCGCCGGGTCGGAAGGCGGTGAAGGCGCGCTGGGCGAACACGGCCATCGCCTTGAGGCCGACGATGTCACGCGGGCGGCCCGGCGTGTGCACCTCGCCGGCCGAGATCATGGTGGTGACGCCGCCATGCAGGGTGGATTCGATCCAGTTGAGCTGGCTCTGCCGCGGGGTCCAGTCGCCGGCGACGGGGTGGACGTGGCTGTCGATCAGGCCGGGGGCGAGGGGGCTGCCGTGGGCGTCGATGACCGTGGTGGCGCCGGCGGTGTCGAGGTCGGCGGCGCGTCCGACTGCGGTGATGCGGCCGCCCACGGCGACGAGGGTGTCGGCGTCCAGGATGGGCTGGGTGATGTCGCCGGAGAGCAGCAGGCCGATGTTGCGGATGACCAGCTTGGCGTGCGGGTCGATGGATGCGGTCACGTCCTGGGCCATCGGGGTTGCCTCCTGACTGCTTGCTGCGCATGCGCCCGGCAGGACTCGAACCTGCGACCAAGCCGTTATGAGCGGCCCGCTCTAACCAACTGAGCTACAGGCGCACACGCCGCTCCTCCATGCCCCGGAGCGGCGCGCCTTGGCAAGGATTTGGCGGCTGGGTAGGGTCCGGCCGGCCTGGACACATCCTCGGGGGACCCATCATGGACGTCAGTAAGATCAGCATCGGCAAGGCGCCGCCGTCGGACATCAACGTGGTGATCGAGATTCCGCAGGGGTCGCAGGTGAAGTACGAGGTGGACAAGGAGAGCGGGGCGGTGGTGGTGGACCGTTTCCTGTTCACGCCGATGGCGTATCCGGCGGCGTATGGGTTCATTCCTGGCACGCTGGCCGATGATGGCGACCCGGCGGACGTGCTGGTGCTGGCGCCGGCGGCGATGGTGCCGGGGGCGGTGATCCGGGTGCGGCCGATCGGGATGCTGCAGATGGAGGACGAGAGCGGGCAGGACGAGAAGATCATCTGCGTGCCGCACGACAAGATCAGCTTGATGTACACGGATGTGCAGGCGGTGGAGGATTTGCCGGCGATCGTGCGGCAGCAGATCGAGCATTTCTTTACCCGGTATAAGGATTTGGAGCCGGGGAAGTGGGTGAAGGTGACGGGGTGGGCGGATAAGGCGGCGGCGGAGGCGGTGATCGTGAAGGCGATCGAGGCGGGGAAGTAGGGGGGCGGGGTGAGGAGTTCTGGCGGGGTGGGCGGTGCGAGTTGGCACCCTCACCCAACCCTCTCCCAGAGGGAGAGGGCTTTTTGTTGGGGAGTGGGGGGGCTACTGGCTGTACTCTTTGGTGGCGGCAGCCACCCTCACCCCGGCCCTCCCCTCCACTGCCATTCCACGGGCTAACGCCCGCGGAACCTTTGGCAGTGCCGCCCGCCAGCGGGAGAGGGAGAAGTAAAGCGGGAGAGGGAGAAGGGGTTAGCCTTCGAGGAGTTCGGAGTCCCAGTAGAGGTAGTCGCGCCAGCTCTCGTGCAGGTAGTTCGGGGGGAAGGAACGGCCGTTTTCCTGCAACTCCCAGGTGGAGGGCTGCCGGGGCGTGGCGCGGGGGACCATGTGGCACTCGCGGGGGAGGCGGGAGCCCTTGGTCAGGTTGCAGCGGCCACAGGCGGTCACGACGTTTTCCCAGGTGGTGCGGCCGCCGCGGCTGCGGGGGATCACGTGGTCGAAGGTGAGGTCGTGCGTGGGCAAGCGCTCGGCGCAGTATTGGCACGAAAAGGCGTCGCGCAGGAACACGTTGAAGCGGGTGAAGGCCGGGCGGCGGGCGGCGGGGATGTATTCCTTGAGCGCGATCACGCTGGGCAGGCGCATGGACTGCGAGGGGGAGCGGACCGCCACCTCGTATTCGTTCAGCACCGACACGCGGTCTAGGAAGACGGCCTTGACCGCGTCCTGCCATGCCCAAACCGACAACGGAAAGTAGGAGAGCGGGCGGAAATCCGCGTTCAGCACAAGCGCGGGATAGTGCATTCCGCCGTCAGGCAACACGCCCTCCTTCGCGGCACCGACCCGACCATCCGAGCCAAGCTCGACTCGCCGGCAGCATCATTGCGCCGCAAAATTCCTGGCGGCTTATCGCAGAGCCGCCCGCTCACTGCAAGGCAGGGCCCCTGTTTTCATCGGTCCGTCATAGTGCGAAGCAGCGCTGCAGCATGGTGGCGCCGGCTTGCAGGCCCGCCGGGTCGATGACGTGGCCGACGCGGGGGATGAAGACCAGTTCCACGGGCACGCCGGCGAGCTTGAGGGCGGCGGCGGCGTCGTCGGAGCGGAAGGCGGGGACGACGTCGTCGGCCAGGCCGTGCACGAGCAGGATGGGGGCGTCGTTGGTGCGCTCGGCGAGGCGGTCGGGTGCGACCAGGGCGCCGGAATAGGCCAGGATGGCGCGGGGCGGCACGGGGCGGCGCAGGCCGGCGAACAGGACCATCATGGCGCCCTGGCTGAAGCCGAGCAGGGCGTAGGCGTCGGGGGGCAGGCCGAGGCGGGCGAGTTCGGCGTCGATGAACTGGTCGAGGGCCGCGCGGGCGTGGGCGGCGCCTTGGGCGGTGCGCGCCGGGTCGCGGTCGCCGATGGCCCACCATTGGCGGCCGGGGGGGCCGCGGTCGTAGGGTTCCGGGGCGTCGGGGGCGGCGAAGGCGGCGTGGGGCAGGCTGGGGCCGAATTGGGGGGCGAGGTCGATGAGGTCTCGGCCGGTGGCGGCGAGGCCGTGGCAGAGCACCACGAGTTGGCGGGCGGGCGGGCCGGCGCTGGGGCCCCAGCGTGTTGCCTGTAGTTCTGCCATAGGCCCCCTCCCCTCCGATGCTGCCCACCGATATCGTCGTGGTGGGGTGCGGTTTGGCACCTTACCATGGGCGGTGTTGTGGGGGGTTCCGTGGTGGTGGCGATTTGGCACCTTTTCATGGGCGGTGCGGTGGTGCGTTGCCAAAGCGCAACGCACCCTACGGTGTTGCGATGATTACCCGGTTTGCGCCTAGCCCGACTGGGTGGCTCCATCTTGGGCATGTGTATGCGGCGGTGGTGGCGCGGAAGCGGGCGGAAGCGGCCGGGGGGCGATTTTTGCTGCGGCTGGAGGATATCGACGGGGCGCGCTGCCGGGCGGAGTTTGCGGCGGGCATCCTCGAAGATATGGCCTGGCTGGGGCTGGGTTGGGATGGAGGCGTGCGGCGGCAATCGGAGCATGTTGCCGAGTATGGCGCGGTGCTGGCGGCGCTGCGGGGGCGCGGGCTGCTGTATCCGTGCTTTTGCAGCCGGGGCGATATCGCGCGGGCCGCCAGCGCGCCGCATGGGCCGGAAGGAGCGGTGTATCCGGGGACCTGCCGCGGCTTGGCGGCGGAAGCGGGCGAGCGGCGGATCGCGGCGGGGGCGGCGCATGCCTGGCGGATCGATGCCGGGCGGGCGATGGCGCAAAGCGGGCGGCTGAGTTTTTGGGAGGAAGGGGTCGGGCGGGTGGCGTGCGACCCCGGCGCGTTTGGCGACGTGGTGCTGGGGCGGCGCGACGCTGCGGCCAGCTACCATCTCGCGGTGGCGCATGACGACGCGGTGCAGGGGGTCACGCTGGTCACGCGGGGGGAGGATCTGCGGCCGGCGGCGGCGGTGCAGCGGCTGCTGCAGGCGGTGATGGGGTGGCCGGAGCCGCGCTATGCGCATCACCGGCTGCTGGCGGACGCGGGGGGGCGGCGGCTGTCGAAGCGGGACGGGGCCTTGAGCGTGCGGGCGCTGCGGGCGGCGGGGCACGGTGCGGCCGCGGTGTTGGCGATGGCGGGCGCCGGGCCGCTTTGCAACGCCGCACGCGGCAATTAGGCTTCGCGCGTCATTGATCGGGACCCGTGCCATGCTCCTCCGCCTGCTGGTTTTGGCTCTGCTGCTGCCGTTGGGTGTGCATGCGCAGGAGAAGGTGCTGAACGTCTATAACTGGACCGACTACATCGACCCGGCGGCGTTGGACGCGTTCAAGAAGCAGTTCGGGGTGGAGATCCACTACGACGTGTACGACAGCCTGGAGACGCTGGAGGGCAAGATGCTGGCCGGGCACTCGGGCTACGACATCATCGTGCCGACGGCGGAGCCGACGTTTTCGCGGCTGATCAAGGCCGGGGCGCTGCAGCCGCTGGACAAGGCCAAGATCCCGAACCTGGCGGGCGAGGACGCCAAGCTGATGCAGCGGGTGGAGACGTCCGACCCGGGCAACCAATATGGCGCGATCTATTTGTGGGGGACGATCGGGCTGGGGGAAATCCAGTCCAAGATCAAGGCTTTGTACCCCGATGCGCCGGTGGATAGCTGGGATTTGCTGTTCAAGCCGGAGAACGCCAAGAAGCTGGCGCCGTGCGGCATCACCATGCTGGACAGCGCCACGGACGTGATCCCGACGGTGCTGAAGTATCTTGGGCACGACCCGTCCAGCACCAAGGCCAGCGACCTGGAGGACGTGGAGCACACGCTGATGGGGATTCGGCCGTATATCCGCACGTTTGCCAGCGGCGGGGCGATCGAGGCGATGGCGGCGGGCGACACCTGCATCGCGTTCGACTACTCGGGGGACGTGATCCAGGCGGCGAGCCGGGCGGCGGAGGCCAAGCGGGACGTCGTGACGTATGTGGCGCCGAAGGAGTTCACCCAGCTCTGGTTCGACATGATGGCGGTGCCGAAGGGCGCGCCGCATCCGGAGCTGGCGATGCAGTTCATCAACTTCGTGCTGCAGCCCAAGGTGATCGCGGGGATCACCAACACGGTGCAGTATCCGAACGCGGTGCCGGCGAGCAAGCCGATGGTGACGGCGGCGGTGCGCGACGATCCGAACGTGTATCCGGACGCGGCGGCGCTGGAGCGGTCGTTCACGGTGGCGGCGGTGAGCGAGCAGGCGGTGCGGGCGCGGACGCGGATGTGGGAGCGGTTCAAGGCTGGGCCGTGACGGTTGGCGCCTGAAGGCAGCACGCACCCGGTCACGACGGCGCATGTGGATGTGGCGGGGCTGACCGTGCGCTACGGCCAGTGGACGGCGCTCGAGGCGCTGGACCTGGCGATTGGGCGGGGGGAGCTGTTCGTGCTGCTGGGCGGGTCGGGCTCGGGCAAGACGACGTTGCTGCGCACGCTGGCCGGGTTCATTGCGCCGGCGGCGGGGCGGATCCTGCTGGGCGGGCGGGACATCACGGCGCTGCCGCCGCATCGCCGCCCCGTGAACACGATGTTCCAATCCTACGCGCTGTTCCCGCATATGAGTGTGGCGGCCAATATCGGGTTCGGGCTGCGGCGGCAGGGGATGGCGCGGTCGGCGGTGGCGGCGCGGGTGGCGGAGTTGCTGGCGCTGGTGCGGATGGAGGGGTTTGGCGAGCGGCGGCCGGACGGGCTTTCGGGCGGGCAGCGGCAGCGGGTGGCGTTGGCGCGCAGCCTGGCGCCGCGGCCGGACCTGCTGCTGCTGGACGAGCCGCTGTCGGCGCTGGACCGGGGGTTGCGGGAGTCGACGCGGGCGGAGCTGGTGCGGGTGCAGCGGGAGTTGGGCACGACCTTCGTGCTGGTGACGCACGACCAGGAGGAGGCGCTGACCATGGCGACGCGGATCGGGCTGCTGGAGGGGGGGCGGCTGGCGCAGGTGGGCACGCCGACGGAGATCTACGAGCGGCCGCGCAGCCGCAGCGTGGCGGCGTTCATGGGGGCGGCGAATATCTTGGCGGCGGAGGTGCGCGAGGCGGGGGTGCTGGCGGTGCCGAGCCTGGGGGTGGTGACGGCGGCGGAGACCGCGGGGTTTGCCGGGGCGGTGCATGTGGCGTTCCGGCCGGAGCGGCTGCGGCTGTCGCGGGAGGGGGGATCGGGCGTGGCGGGGGTGGTGGTGGAGAGCGCGTATCGCGGGATCGTGGTGGACCACCGGGTGCGGGTGGGCGAGGTGGTGCTGCTGGTGAGCCAGTCGCTGGCGGACGGGGCGGGGACTGCGCTGCCGGCGGGGGAGGCGGTGAGGGTGTCGTGGGCGGCGGATGCTTGCATTTTGCTGGGGGAGTGATGGTCGTTGCTGTTCTTCTCCCTCTCCCGCTGGCGGGAGAGGGTCGGGGTGAGGGGCTCACGGCCGGACGATCGTGCGTGGACGCCCTCACCCCTGCCCTCTCCCAGAGGGAGAGGGAGAAGAGAGAGGGGCAGCGATGAGCCGGTGGTTCGTTTTGGGGCCGGTTTGGGGGTGGTTGCTGCTGTTTATTGCGCTGCCAGCACTCATCGTGATTGCGCTGTCGTTCTCGGAAGCGGCGGCGAGCGTGCCGCCGTACGATCCGCTGCTGACGTGGCCGGGCGGGTGGCCGCATTTGCATCTGCTGGGGGACAACTACGTCACGCTGGTGCAGGACGACTACTATCTCGACGCGGCGCTGCAGAGCTTGCTGGTGGCGACGGTGTCGTCGCTGCTGTGCCTGCTGATCGGGTATCCGATGGCGCTGGCCATCGCGCGGGCGCCGGAGCGGTGGCGGTCGCTGTTGCTGCTGCTGGTGATGCTGCCGTTCTGGACCGGGTTCCTGCTGCGCATCGTGGCCTGGATCGGGCTGCTGAGCGATGATGGGTGGATCAATAACGGCCTGCTCGGGCTGGGGCTGATCCGGGCGCCGCTGCACATGCTGTATACGCGCGGGGCGATGTATGTGGGCATCGTGTATTGCTACCTGCCGTTCATGGTGCTGCCGCTGTATGCCCGGCTGTCCAAGCTCGACCCGGCGCTGGAAGAGGCGGCGGCGGATTTGGGCGCCGGGCCGCTGCGGGTGTTCGCGTCGGTGACGTTGCCGATGTCGCTGCCGGGGATCGGGGCGGGGCTGGCGTTGGTCTTCATGCCGGCGGTGGGGGAATACGTGATCCCGGAATTGCTGGGCGGGCCGGCGGCGCAGACGGTGGGGCGGGCGTTGTGGAACGAGTTCTTCGAGAACCATGATTGGCCGATGGCGGCGGCGCTGGCCAACGCGCTGCTGGTGGGGTTGTTGCTGCCGCTGGCGCTACTGCGGGCTGGGCAGCGGCGGCTTTAGCTCTTTGTTTGAGAGGCTGATTCACGCATTAGGTTGTTTCAACCTGATGCGATCAGGCTCTAGGAACTCGGCGACCGGGCCGGTCAAGCGCAGCTCGGCCAGACGGTGCAGCGGTACCAGCTGGGCGGCGACGATTTCGCGGTTGTCGAGGCGCAAGGGCGGCAGGGTGTCGAGGCGGAGTTCGAAGAAGTGCACCAGGTCGGGGCGGCCCTCCCAGTTGCCCTGGATGGCGCGGACAGGCTGCAGCGCGGGGGCGGCGAGGCCGAGTTCCTCGTGCAGCTCGCGCCGGGCGGCGGCTTCGGGGGTCTCGCCGGGTTCGACGCCGCCGCCGGGGAGATTCCATTGCGTGCGGTAGGAGGCTTGCACCAGCAGGACGGCGGCGCCGACATAGACCGCCACCAGCGCGCCCTGGTGCGGGCGCGGGCGCAGTTGCCAGCGCAGCCGGGCCACGGGGTAGCCGAGGCGGTAGGCGGTCTGCCATGCGCGATCGACCAGGCGGACGGGTTGGTTGGGCATGGGGTTCAGTAGATAGCTTTACCGGGTCGGGCGCCAGGTTTGCGGGGGTGATTAGGGCGGGGTGGGCGGGGCGGCGCCGGCGACCTCGGTGTTCAACTGGACCACGCGGGTGCGGCCGTCCTCGGTCCAGGATTCGGCGGCGCTGACGGCGTAGAGCGCGATCAAGGGGCCGGGGCGCACCGCCGGGTCGGGCTGGGTGACGCCCATCGACACGATGCGGACGCGCCAGTGGAAGCCACGGCCCTCGTCGCCCTGGCGGTCGCTAGGGACGAGCGCATCGCCGACGGTGGCGGCGGCCAGGTGGGATTGAGCGCGGGAGACGGCCTCGGCGTAGCGGCTGGCGACGCTGGCGGCTTGCAGGCCCTCGATGCCGCCGCGGAACAGCAGGGCCAGGGCCAGGGCTGCGATGATGAAGGCGACCAGGACTTCGAGCAGGGTGAACCCGCCCTCGCCGGGTTTACGGGGCATCCGTGATGCTGACGCGGCCGGTGAGCCAGTCGACCGCGACGAGGCGGCGCAAGGGGCCGGCGGCGACGACGATCTGTGCGCCGGTGGAGCTGCCGTCGGGGGCGAAGACGATGGGGCGGGCGGGGGTGATCAATTGGGCGCCCAAGCGCTCTGGCGGGCGGTTGCCGATTTGGACCAGGCCGTTGGCGCCGTCGATGCGGACGGCGATGGGCTGGTCGGTGGCGATGGCCTCGGAGCGGGCGGCGCGGAGGGAGCCGGCGAGGAGGGTGGTGGCGGTGCGCTCGTTGAGCCCGGTGCTGCGCATCGGGCCGCGGGCGAGGACGAGTCCGGCGACGAGGCCGAGGATGGCGATGACGATGAGCATCTCGAGCAGGGTGAAGCCGGACTGGTGGGCGTGGGCGGCGCGGGCTGGCACCGAGTTATGCCGGGCGCGGCCACCCTCACCCCTGCCCTCTCCCGCCAGCGGGAGAGGGAGAAGAGAGCGGCCGGAGGAGTGCGTGGGGCCCTCACCCCGGCCCTCTCCCAGAGGGAGAGGGAGAAGAAAGCGGGATTGGGGGTGGGTCGGGGTCATCCGGAGGCTAGGTCGTTGAGGCTTAGCATGGCGGTCAGCAGGGAGGTGACGATGGCGGCGATGGCGGCGCCCATGACGATCGTGATCACCGGGACCAGGAGGGAGACCAGGCGGCCCACGCCGAGGCGGGTCTTTTCCTCGTGGATCTCGGCGGCACGGAGCGACATCGGGCCCAAAGAGGCGGTCTCCTCGCCCAGGCGCAAGAGGTAGATCGTGCGCTTGGGCATCACGCCGGCGGCGGCCAAGGGCGCCGACAAGCCCGCGCCGCCCTTGGCGCTGCGGCTGGCAGCCTCCACGGCGGCCTCGCCGGCGCGATTGCCGACGGCCTCGGCCACGATCTGCAAGGCGGCGATCAAAGGCACGCCGTTGGTCAGCAAGGTGCCCAAGGTGCGGGTGAACCGGGCGGCCAACACCTCGCGCGCCAGGCCGCCGATGATGGGCAGGCGCAAGAGCAGGCGGTCGGCGGCCAGGCGCGGGCCGGGGCGCTGCAGGGCCTGGCGGGCGGCGAGCACGGCCACCAAGATCGCGATCAGGACGTAGACGCCGTAGGACGAGACGGCGGCGCCCAGGTCGATCATCAACTGGGTCGAGCGCGGCAGGCTGGCGCCGTTCTGCTCGAACAAGGGCACGAATTGGGGCAGCACCTCGGTCAGCAGCAAGGTGATGGAGCCGATCGCGGCCAGCAGCAGCAAGGCCGGGTAGATCATCGCCGACTTCACGGTGGAGGCCAGCGATCGCTCGCGCTCCATCAGGGTGGCGAGGCGGTCCAGGGTGGCGGACAGGGTGCCGCCCGCCTCGCCGGCGCGCACCAGGCCGATATAGAGGCGGGGGAAGGAGCGCGGCTGGCCGGCCAGGGCGACGGCGAGGGGCTTGCCGTCGCGCACGGTGTCGCGCACTCGGGTCAGCACGCCGGCGACGCGGCGGTTGGGGGCGGTTTCCACCAGGAAGCGCAGGGCGCGGTCGATGTCCTGGCCGGCGCCCAGCATGAGCGAGAGTTCGCGCGTGATGTTGGTGAGTTCGGTGCGGCTGAGCGCCTCGCCGCGGCCGAGTTCGAGGCTGAGCAGGCCAGACAATCCGGCTGATTTGGCGGGGCTGGCGCGGACCGGGATGGACCCGGCGCGTTGCAGGGCGCGCAGCACGGCGGCTTCGTCGGCGGCCTCCATCTCGCCGCGGGACAGGGCGCCCGCCGGGTCGATGGCGGTGTATTGGTAGAGCGGCATCAGGCCTCGGCGCGGATCGAGCGCACGACCTCTTCGATGGTGGTGGTGCCGGCGACGGCGGCGGCCACTCCGGCGTCGAACATGGTGACCATGCCGGCGGCGACGGCGGCGCGCTCGATCTCGGAACTGTCGGCGCGGGTGAACACCAGGCGCTCGATGGCGGCGTCGGGCTCGAGATACTCGGCGATCGCCTGGCGGCCGCGATAGCCGGTGCCGCGGCAGTGCGGGCAGCCGACCGGGTGCCAGAGGGTGGGGGTGCCGTCGCAATGGCGCTCGAGGTTGAAGCGGCGGACCATTTCGGGGGCGGCGGGCGCGGGCTTGGCGCACTGGGTGCAGAGGCGGCGCACCAGGCGCTGGGCCAGGATGCCGCGCAGCACGGCGGTCATCAGGTAGTCCTCGAGCCCCATGTCGCGCAGGCGGGCGATGGTGGTGGCGGCGGAGTTGGTGTGCACGGTGGAGAGCACGAGGTGGCCAGTGAGGGCGGCCTGCACGGCGATCTGCGCGGTCTCGCCGTCGCGGATTTCGCCGACCATGATCACGTCGGGGTCCTGGCGCAGGATGGAGCGCAGCAGGGTGGCGAAGGTGAGGCCGATCTGCGGCTTGACCTGGATCTGGTTGATGCCGCGGAGCTGGTATTCGATCGGATCCTCGACGGTCACCACCTTGCGGGTGATGGCGTTGAGCGCCGAGAGCCCGGTGTAGAGCGTGGTGGTCTTGCCGCTGCCGGTGGGGCCGGTGACGAGCACGATGCCGTTGGGCAGCTCGAAGGTGGCGCGCAGGCGGGCGACGACGCGGCCGTCCAGGCCCAGGGTCGCGTAGTCGAGCGAGACGGCGGAGCGGTCCAGCACGCGCAGGACGACGGTTTCGCCGTGCAGCGAGGGGATGGTGGAGACGCGGAAGTCCACCTCGCTGCCGCGCACGGCCAGCTTGATGCGGCCGTCCTGCGGCAGGCGGCGCTCGGCGATGTCGAGGCGGGACATGATCTTGATGCGTGAGATGATGGCGGGGGCGAGGCGGACGGAGGGGCTGTCGGCCTCGTGCAGCACGCCGTCGTAGCGGTAGCGCACGCGCAGGCGGTCCTCGAACGGCTCGATATGGATGTCGGAGGCCTGGGTTTCGACGGCGCGCTGGATGATCTGGTTGACCAGGCGGATGACGGGGGCCTCGCTGGCGAGGTCCTTGAGGCGTTCGGTGTCTTCCTCGAGGCCCTCGCCGGTTTCGGGCATGTCGTGGGCGGCTTGGGCGTCCTGGTCGGGGTAGAGGCGGTCGAACGCGGCCTCGATCTCGATCGGGACGGCGACTTCGACTTGGACGGCGCAGCCGGTGGCGGCGGCGATGGCGGCGGGGGCGAAGCGGTCGAGCGGGTCGGCCATGGCGAGCACGATGGCGCCGGCGTCGCGCGCCACGGGGAGGGCGCGGGCGTGGCGCAGGAAGCGGGCGGAGAGCTGGTCCGGGGCGATGGGCTCGGCCGGGTAGCGGCTGGGGCCGGCGACCGCCAGGCCGAGCAGGGCGGCGAACCCGGCGGCGAGGTCGCGCTCGTTGACCAGGCCGAGCTGGATCAGCACGCGGTCGAGGCGCTGGCCGTTCTCGGCGGCGACGCGCCGGGCCCGTTCGACGGTGCGGGTGTCGCACTGGCCCTGGGATTCGAGCAGGGCCACGACCGCCTCGGCGGCCTGCTCGGGCGAGTGGGGCTCGGCGTGAAAAGAGAGTGCCTGATCCATCACGCCCTATACTTGTGCCGGTGGCGGCGGGATGCCAATGGCGGTCCCGTGACACCCTGGTTCCTCCCGCTGCTGGCGGCACCGTTCGTTGGCAGCTTTCTAGGCGTATTGGTGCGCCGGCTGCCAGAGGGTCGTCCAGTGGCGATGGCGCGGTCGTGCTGCGAGCAGTGCGGGCGGGTGCTGGGGCCGGCCGAGCTGGTGCCGGTGGCGAGCTTCCTGTGGCAGCGGGGGCGGTGCCGGGGCTGTGGCGGGCGGATCGCGCCGGAGCATCTGTGGATCGAGCTGGCGGCGGCGGCGGTGGCGGCGAGTGCGGCGCTGGTGGAGCCGGATGCGGCGGTGCTGTGGGCGGATTGCGTGCTGGGCTGGGGCTTGCTGGCGCTGGGCTGGATCGACTGGACGCATTTCCGCCTGCCCGACGTGATTACGCTGCCGCTGCTGCTGGCGGGGTTGGGCGCCACGGCCTGGCTCGACCCGGCGGCGGCGGCGGACCATGCGGCGGCGGCGGCGCTCGGCTATGCGGCGCTGCGGCTGCTGGCGCTGGGCTACCGGGCGTTGCGCGGGCGCGAGGGGTTGGGCGCGGGGGACGCCAAGATGCTGGCGGCGGCGGGGGCGTGGGTGGGGGTGGCGGGGCTGGGGCCGACGCTGCTGGTGGCGGCGGTGAGCGGGTTCGGCGTGGCGCTGCTGCGCGGCGGCGGGTTGCGGGGGAGCACGATGATCCCGTTCGGGACGTGCTTGGCGTATGGGGCCTGGCTGGTGCGGCTGTTTTGGGTGCGGTAGGCGGGGTATGCGGCGGGGTGATGGTGGGCTGAAGCCCACCCTACGGGCTAGTAGCGCCGTTAAGCGGCGACCCTCGCACCCTCACCCCGACCCTCTCCCCCCTCCACTGCTATTCCACGGGCTGCGCCCGCGGAACCTTGAGCAGTTCCGCCCGCGGGAGAGGGAGAAGGAGTTGGACGCGCACGGTTAAAGCGAATGTCATCCGCAGGGGCGCTCGCTCGTGTATGCTACGATTGCATGCGAAATGACCTTGCTCCGAAGGCCCTGCCGAGAGCGCTGACCAGCCTGCAGGCGGGGCGGGCGATCGCGGCGCTGCTCGTGGTGTTCTATCACGGCAGCCGGTCGATCTTCGAGAACGCCAAGTATTGGGGGCATGCGCCGCTCGGGGGCGTGTTCGACTTCGGCAGCAGCGGCGTCACGTTCTTCTTCGTCCTGTCGGGCTTCATCATCTACCACGCGCATGAGCGGGACCTCGGCCGGCCCGAGATGCTGCCGAACTACCTGTGGAAGCGGTTCCGGCGCATCTACCCGATCTACTGGGTGGTGCTGATCCTGGTGCTGCCGATCTATTTCGCGGTGCACAGCTTCGGCTACGGGTTCGAGACGCAGCCCGAAGCGATCCTCAGCTCGGTGCTGCTGGTCCATCTGCAGACGCAGCACGCGGTGATGCGGGTGGCGTGGACGCTGTTCCACGAGGTGCTGTTCTACGCGGTGTTCGCGCTGGCGATCTGGCGGCGGGGGGTGGGGTTCGTGGCGCTGGGGCTCTGGTTCGCCGCCTCCACCTGGTCGCTCGATCCGCAGTACGACCCGCGGCTGATCGGGTTCTACCTCAACTATGTCCACCTGCTGTTCGGCTTCGGCCTGGTGGCGCGGCGGCTGGTCGGGCGCGTGGTGATCCCGCGGCCGCTTGTGTTCGCGCTGCTGGGCGGCGTGGTGATCCTGGTGATGGCGGCGGACCAGGATTACGGCCTGGTACTGAGCGAAATGTGGCGCGGCCTCGGGTTCGGGGCGGGCTGCACCCTGGCGCTGCTGGGCGTGGTGGAGCTCGAGCGGCAGGGGCGGCTGCGGACGCCGGGTTGGCTCGTGCTGCTGGGCGATGCGTCGTACAGCATCTACCTGGTGCATTTCTTCGCGCTGTCGTTCCTGGCCAAGCTGGCCTGGGTAAGCGGCGCGGCGCAGCACCTGCCGGGCGACCTGGTCTATGTCCTGATGGTGGCGCTGGCGGCGGCGAGCGGGGTGGTGTTCCACCTCTGGGTCGAGCGGCCGCTGCTGGCGGTGCTGGGGCAGAAGCCGTTCTCCCGCTCGGTGCGCGTGGCCTGAGCGCGCTGCGCGGGGCGTTGGTCGCGCTGCTGCTCTGGCTGCCGTCGGCCGCGATCGCCGGGCCGGTGCTGGACGGGGTGCGGCAAGCGGGCGTGCTGGAGTGTGGCGGAGTGATCCGGCCGGGGCTGGCGTTTCCGGCGCTGGACGGGAGTTGGCATGGGCTCGAGGTGGATATCTGCCACGCGCTGGCGGCGGCGGTGCTCGGCAGCCAGGCGCGATTCGTGTTCCATGGCTACACGGAGGTGGCGGGCGGCTACGAGGCGTTGCGCCGGGGCGAGCACGAGGTGGCGTTCCTGACCGCGTCCGAACTGCTGGCGCAGCACCTGCTTGGCGACGTCGTGCCGGGGCCGCCGGTGTTCTTCACGGCGTCGGGCGTGATGGTGCACGCCGGGTCGAAGGCGATGCGGTTGGCGGACTTGGCGGGGCAGCGGGTGTGCGTCGAGCCCGGCACCGGGCCGGAGCGGGTGTTGCGGGCGTGGTTCGCGGCGGCTGGCGTGGACGCGCAGATCATCCCGTTCCAGGAAGCGGAGGAAATGCAGGACGGCTTCTATGGCGGGCGCTGCGACGCGATGGCGAACGAGCTGCCGCGGCTGGCGGCGTTGCGGCTGCAGGCGGACGCGGATGGGCGCCCTGCCCGGCTGCTGCCGGACGCGGTGGGGGCGGACCCGATCCTGGCGGTGACGCCGCGCAGCGACGGGCAGTGGAGCGCGGTGGTGGCGTGGGCGGTTGCCAGCCTGCAGCGGGCGGAAACGCAGGGCCAGACGGGGCCGGGCGGCGGGGACGATCCGCTGCCGCTGGCCGGGGACGCGCTGGGGCTGCCGGCGGGCTGGCAGGCGGCGATGCTGGCGGCGACGGGGAGCTATGCCGCGATGTATGACCGCACCCTGGGGGCTGGCTCGCCGCTGGAGCTGCCGCGCGGGCTGAACGCGCTGTGGAGCGCCGGGGGGTTGTTCTGCCCGCCGTTCAGCGAGTAGCGCGGCGGCTGCAACAGGCTCTTCACGCAACGGTCATCGGCGATCCATGCTATTGGCGGAGCGTCCGTTCGCATTGATTGGGGGTTTCATGCGCCGCGCCTTGCTCCGAAGCTGCTCCATTGCCGTCGGCCTTGCCGCCGCGCTTCCGGCGGGCCTGCGCGCCCAGCCTGCTACCATGGGTGCCCCCCTCCCCATCCCCCAGGTGACCGCGCAACCAACCCAGGGCGAGGACCCGGCGTTGGCGACGTATCTGCGGGACCCGGCGTCCGACCCCGACGTGCCGTTCGACCAGTTGGTCGCAGCGCTGCGCCAGCACGTGCGCTACGTGTTCGTGCTGTTCCAGGAGAACGAGTCGTTCGACCACTATTTCGGCAGCTTTCCGGGAGCCAACGGGCTGTTTTCGGACGGGCAGCGTCCGCGGGCGGCAGCGGAGACGGCGGGCTTCAACCAGCCGATCACCAATGTGGACGGCAGCAGCGGGACGATCAGCCCGTTCCTGATCGGGCCGGCGCAATTTGCCGCCGACCTCGACGACATCGACCATGGCCACGTCCGCATGGCCGCCAAGATGAACATCCAGCCCAGCGGGTATGGGACGCCGAACATGGACCGGTTCGCGCAGGTGGAGGAGGCCAAATACACCCCGCCGGGCGCCAAGACGCCGACGCTGCAGGCCAAGCAGATGGGAGAGCTCGCGATGGCCTATGCCGACTGCGACACGATCCCGTTCCTGTGGAACTACGCCGCGCGGTTCACCCTGTTCGACAACATCTTCCAGACCACGATCGGGCCGTCGACGCCGAACGCGATTGCCATGATCGCGGGGCAGTCGGGCGAAACGCAATGGGTGGAGCATCCGGACAAGATCGGCCATTCCATTCCGGTATTGGCCGACCCGATCCCGTATTGGGGCTCGACCTTGGACAAGACGCCGGCGGACAGCGCGTTGCGGCAGCCGTCAAACACGGTGCACGAGACCAGCGGCAAGGACGGCGCCAACACCGCGCCGAATCTGACGTTCGCTAGCCTGCCGCTCACGCTGAGCGGGGGGGATGTGAGCAAGATCGCGCAAGCCGACGCAGCGGCGAGCACCGACCTGGCGGACGTTGGGCAGGACGTGCCGTTCATCGCCAGCCTGAAGCGGCCGCAGGTGAGCTGGCGCTGGTATGAGGAGGGCTACGACCGCGAACCGACCGATACGGGGAGCTTGGTCTCGCACAACAGCTATATCGGCCACCACAATGGGGCGCAGTATTTCGGCTACATCAGCAACAACCCCGAAATGACGAAAAACCTGAAGGGGTTGGGCGACTTCTTCGCCGACATGCAGGCGGGCAAGATGCCGGAAAGCGGCGGAGTGATCTTCGTGCGCGGCGGCTACACCAACATCGCCGGGCTGGTTCCGGCGCTGAACACCAAGGCGTATCCGGGCAATGCGGAGGCGGCCAAGGTAGAGGCGCAGTTCCTCGGCGACGACGACCACCCGGGGTATTCGGATTCGCACCTGTCGGAAGCACTGGTGGCGCGCGAGGTCAACGCGATCGCGCGCAGCCCGTATTGGGACCAGAGCGCCATCGTGATCACCTATGACGAGAGCGAGGGGGATTACGATCACGTGCCGCCTCGCATCCTGTCGTATGACCCGGCGGGGCTGCCGCTGTCACGCGGGCCACGCATCCCGCTGACGCTGATTTCGCCGTATGCCCGTTCGCACGCCACCTCGCACGTGGAGGGCGACCATGCGTCGGTGATCCGCCTAATCGACTTGGTGTTCAACCTGCCGCCGCTGGCGGATCTGCCGGACGAGCTGCAGGCGCGGCTGGCGGGGCAGCAGCCGAAGTTTGCGACTCAGACCGGCTTCAAACAGACCAACCTGGGGCCGCATGACGACTTGACGGAGGTCACGAGCAATTTGATGGAGGGCTTCGACCCGGCGCGGCTGACCGGGGCGGCACCGCCGATCCCCGCCAGCTTTGCGCAGATTGCGGACAGCGATGTCGCGACGGTGCCGCCGTATGGGAACAAGGGGTGCGCCAAGCTGGGGATCACGACGGAGGATGTGCGGCAGGGGTATCACCAGGCGGTGCCGGCGGACTTCAATCCGCGGCCACTGACGTTTCCGCATTGAGCGGGTAGATCAGAGTGATCCCTCTTCCGACAGCGCAGGGCCTGATGGATGCACACACCCTCCACTCGAAGAATAACTCCCTCTCCCGCGGGCGGGAGAGGGTTGGGGTGAGGGTGCGAGGCCCGCAATCCATTGAGCCGTCTCGCTCGCCCAAAGAGCCCTCACCCCGGCCCTCTCCCGTGTAGAACGGGAGAGGGAGTTGGACTGGAGTTCGGTCATGAATCGTCGACTGTTTGGCCGCGCTGGGGTGCTGGCGCTGGTGGCGGCCCCGGCGCTCGTTCGCGCCCAGGAAGCCAGGCACCGGATGGCGTTCCACGTCGGCAGCGACAAGGCGGAGGTGATGAACGAGGCGCTGTCCAACATCGTCAATGCGGCCAGTTTCTATGCGCAGGCGGGGCAAGCGGTGGCCATCGAGCTGGTGGCCAATGGGGGCGGCTACACCATGCTGCGCGAGGACCGCTCGCCGGTGAAGCAGCGCATCGCGGACGTGCATCGGCAGTTTCCGTTCGTGGTGTTCTCGGCGTGCGCCAACACACGGAGCGGCATCGCCAAGGCGGAGAACAAGACGCCGGCGGACATCCCGGAAGTGCCGGAAGCCACCGACGTGCCCTCCGGGGTGGTGCGGCTCAGCGAGTTGCAGGAACAGGGGTGGAGCTACATCCGGGTGTGACCCGGCTCAGAACTCGAGCAGGGTGTCACGCAGGTGGGTGTGGCGATAGGCGCGCCGGGTCAGTCCGCGCTGCTGCAGGGCGGGGACGAGGCCGTCGGTGATTTCGGCGACCGACTTGCGGCTGAGATCGGGGAGCGTCAGCAGGAAGCCGTCGCCGCCGACCTCCTGCATCACCTCGTCCATCTGCGCGGCGACGGATTCGGGGGTGCCCACCAGGTCCACGCAGCCGCCATGGCTGGTGTAGGCCAGGATCGCCTCGCGCAGGGTGCGTCCGCCGGCCTTGCGCAGGAAATTGGACAGGCTGGACTGGTGGCCGTTGGTGGTCAGCTCGGCGACGGGGGCGTCCAGGTCGTGGCCGGAGAAGTCGATGTTGGTGGTCCAGCCGAGCTGGGCCAGGCGCTGCTTGACCTGGTCGTCGGTGGCGACGGTGCGCAGGGCGGCGCGGGCCTGGGCCTCCTCCTCGGTGTTGCCGAGCACCGGGGTGCACATGAACAGGACCTTGCAGGTGCGCGGGTCGCGCCCGGCGTCGCGCATGCGGCGGTGCACGTCGTCGCGGTATTGCTTCATGGCGGCGACGCCTTTGGGGTGCGCCACGATGGTGTCGGCGTATTGGGCGGCGATGGCGCGGCCTTTGTCGGAGCCGCCGGCCTGGGCGATCACCGGGCGGCCTTGCGGGCACGGGCCTGAGTTCAGCGGGCCGCGGCTGGCGTAGTAGGTGCCTTGGAAGTCGATCTGGTGGACCTTGGCGGGGTCGATCAGGGTGCCGGTCTCGGGGTCGGCGACGATGGCGCCGGGTTCCCAGGAGTCCCACAGCTTGGTGACGACGTCGATGTATTCGGCGGCCATGTCGTAGCGGGTGTCGTGCTCGGGCAGGCCTTCGAGGCCGAAGTTCTGGGCCGAGAGGTCGGAGCTGCCGGTGACCATGTTCCAGCCGGCGCGTCCGCCGGAGATTTGGTCGAGCGTGCCGACGGTGCGGGCGGTGAGATAGGGGTGGTAGGCGAAGGTGGAGAGCGTGGGCACGATGCCGAGGTGCGTGGTGGCGGCGAGCATGAGGGAGGCGATGACGGAGGGTTCCTGTCGCGGCACGGACATGCCGCGGCGGAGGAACATGTCGCGCGAGTTCTCCCAGTTCTGGCCGATGTAGATGGAGTCCTCGAGCAGCAGGTAGTCGAAGCCGGCGCGTTCGATGTTGCGGGCGAGGTCTAGGAAGTTGCTGGCGGACATCCATTCGTGGGCGACGTTGCCGGTCCATTGCTCGCCCCAGGCCTGGATGCTGGAGCCTTGGAGGAACCAGGCGAGATGGAAGGGTGCGGCGGGCATGGCGGGGAGGTCTCCAGTGGTTGACGGAGACCTAGCACGGGTTGTGCCAGCGGGTCGTTAAGCGGCCCGCATGGTGGGGATGGCAGCCACGATGTCCGCCATGTTCCGTTCGGCCTGCCATAGATCGCGGGCCTGCTGCATGCGCAGCCAAAGCCCCGGGCCGTTGCCGCATAGCTTGCCGAGCCGGACGGCCATTTCCGGGGTGACGGCGGCGCGCTCGCTCAGCACGGCATGCAACGCCTGCCGGGACACGCGCAGCAGCCCGGCCGCTTTCGTAACCGACAGATTGAGCGCCGGAAGCACGTCCTCACGCAATAGCTCGCCAGGGTGTGCCGGCGGGTGGAACGGTTGGGCAGGCAGAATCGAGTCAGTCATGCGAACTCCTGTGTCGAGCGAGCGGATTTAGATTGGTTTCCTCGCCGCGTTCCTATCCTCGTCAAGCCGGTGCTTGACACTGGCATCCACGGGATTTGGCTGGTGACGTCGATCATTTGTTGGCAAAGTTTGCGCCAGCGCGAGAGGCCGGTGACCCGGAACGCCGTGGATGCCAGGGTCAAGCCCTGGCATGACGATGGTCCTTATCCCTTGCGTAGAGAGGTTCCGGCTATTCGCACTTAAACGGAAGCGGCATGATCTTTCTTCATGGAGTATCAGCTATGGCGAGGAAGCCTAAGACATTGTCTTGGAACGTCGTCCAGAATGACAACGGCAAGACTCTTGGTAGCTACGCGGTAGACGTTGACCTGATAGTCGTGAAAAGCGCCATAACTGGCGAAGAGAAGACGACGCAACTAGGCGGGTCGGCTGCCCATCCGGAAGCTTTGGCGCGGCTGATCCTTTCCGAAGCCGATATGCGTGGGTGAGAGCCAAGCGGCCAATCCCCGCCCGATCCGCATCGCCGTCGATATCGGCGGCACGTTCACCGATCTGCAGGTGCTCGACGCGCGCACTGGCAGCGTGCACGCCTGGAAGACGCCGACCACGCCGCATGACCCGTCGGAAGGGCTGATGCGGGGGGTGCGGGAGGCGGCGGGGCGGTTCGGGTTTGGGCTGGGCGAGGTGGGGCTGCTGCTGCATGGCACCACCATCGCCACCAATGCGGTGCTCGAACGCAAACTCGGCCGTGGCGTGCTGCTCACCACCGAAGGGTTCGAGGACGTGCTGGAGATCACCCGGCATTATCGCCGCGAGCTGTATGCGCTGGACCCCGACCCGCCGCCGGTGCTCATACCGCGCGACCGGCGGTTTGGCGTGCCCGAACGCATCCGCGCGGACGGCTCCATCGAGCGCGCACTTAACCCGGCGACAATCCCGAGCCTGATCGAGCGGATCGGCGATGCCGAATGCGTCGCCATTTGCCTGCTGCACGCCTACGCCAACCCAGCGCACGAGCAGGCCTTGCGCGACGCGCTACTGGCGGCCAAGCCGGGGCTTGCGGTGTCGCTGTCGAGCGAGATCAGCCCGGAGATCCGCGAGTACGAGCGCACCTCCACCACCGTGCTGAACGCGGTACTGATGCCGGTCGTACAGGCCTACCTGCACCGCCTGCAAGCGCGGTTGGGCGAGGACGGCTTCACCCCCACCGTCTTCCTGGTGCAATCCAACGGCGGCGCCTGCACGTTGCAGCGAGCGGCCGAACAGCCCGCCCGGCTGCTGCTCTCCGGGCCCAGCGGCGGCGCGCTGGCGGCCGAGCGGCTGGCACGGCTGCTCGACCGCGCCAACCTGGTCGCGGTCGACATGGGCGGCACCTCCTACGACGTGTCCGTGGTGCAGGCGGGACGGGTGGCAACCGTGACCCAGGGCGAGGTGGACCGGCTGCCGGTGCGCCTGCCGATGGTGGAAATGCGCACCATCGGTGCGGGGGGCGGTTCGATTGCGGCGGTTGGGGCCGGGGGGCGGCTGACGGTGGGGCCGCGCTCCGCCGGGTCGAAGCCGGGACCGGTGGCGTATGGGCGCGGCGGCACTGAGCCGACGGTGACGGACGCCAACCTGGCACTCGGCCGGCTTGACCCCGATTACTTCCTGGGCGGCGCGATGACGCTGGACATGGCAGCGACACGCCGCGCTATCGCCAGCCACGTGGCGGAGCCGCTGGGCCTGGGCGCCGAGGCGGCGGCAGAGGGCATGCTGCGGGTCACCGACAACGCGTTGGGGGCTGCCGTCCGGCTGTCGCTGTTCGAAAAGGGGCTGGACCCGCGGGATTTCACCCTGCTGTCGTTCGGCGGCGCGGGCGGGCTGCATGCGACGGCGGTGGCGGACGAGGTGGGCATCGGCGAGGTGGTGTTCCCGCGCGACCCGGGCACGCTGTCGGCTGGCGGCATCCTGTTTGGGGATTTGGTGCAGGATTTCTCCCGCAGCCGGCTGATCGCCGCGACAACCGAGAACCTAGGCGCCATCCAGGACACGCTTGCCGCATTGCGCGCGGATGCGTTGGCGCGGCTGGACGACGACGCGGCGGTGGAGCAGCGTACTCTGCTGGTGGCGGCGGACATGCGCTATCATGGGCAGGCGTTCGAGCTGCTGATCCCGTGGGGCGAGACCGAGCGGCCCGATGAGGCTGACCTCGCCGCGCTGCTGGCCGACTTCCACGACGCGCATCGCCGCCGGTTTTCCTTCGCCGACCCGGGGGGACCGGTCGAGATCGTCACCCTGCGCCTCTCCGCTGTTGGGCGCCTGCAACGGACCGACATTGCGGAGCCCGAGCCCGCCGACCGGCCTGCGAGCAAAGGCACGCGGCGGGCGTGGGAGGGTGGGGCGTGGCATGACGCGCCGGTTTGGGACCGCGAGGCGCTGCGGGCAGGCGACGTGATCCACGGCCCGGCGCTGGTGGAGGAGGCGTTTGCCACGCATTGGATCGGGAGCGGCTGGCGGGCGGCGCTTGGTGCAGGGGGCGCGCTGGTGGCGCGGCGGGATGTGTCGCTGGCAGACGGGGCGCAGGCGAGCGGCCGCGGTGAGCTGGGGCCGGTGGACGTCGAGATCATCCGCAATGCCTTGACCGCAGCGGCCAACGAGATGGACGCGACGGTCTGGCGGACCAGCCGCTCGACCATCGTGCGGGAGCTGCTGGATTACTCCACGGCGGTGTTCGATGCCGCCGGCAACAACCTCGCCCAGTCCGCGCGCATTCCGAGCCATCTGAACTCGATGAGCCACCTGCTGCGCGAGCTGCTGGACAAGCATATCGACCCGGCGACCTGGGGGCCCGGCGACGTGGTGGCGACCAACGACCCCTATTGCGGCGGCCAGCACCTGCCGGACATCGTGACCTTCCTGCCGGTGTTCCACGAGGGGGCGCGGATCGGGTTCGTGGGCACGCTGTGCCACCATATCGACGTGGGCGGGCTGGCCGCCGGGTCGTACGCGGCGACCGCGACGGAAATCTTCCAGGAGGGGCTGCGCATCCCGCCACTCAAGCTGGTGGAGGGCGGCGTGCCGAATGCTGGCGTTTGGGCCATGATCCGGCAGAACGTGCGCAAGCCCGACCTGCTGCTGGGCGACCTGCAATCCCAACTGGCCAGCCTGGAGGTGGGTGCGGCGGCGCTGCGGCGGCTGGCGGAGCGGCATGGCGCGGCCGGGTTCGTGGAGGCGAGCCGGCGCATCCTGGACGGCAGCGAGGCGGCCATGCGCGCGGCGATCGGTCGCATGCCGGACGGCGTCTATGAGTTCGAGGACTTCCTGGACGACGACGGGGTGGATGTTGGCCAAGCGATCCGGCTGCATGTGCGGCTGGAGATTGCGGGGGATACGCTCACGGCCGACCTGTCTGGCTGCTCGCCGCAGGCGCGGGGGCCGGTGAATGCGACGCTGGCGTCGTCGGCCGCGGCGGTGCTGTTCGCGGTGATTTCGGCCAGCGACGAGCCGTTGGCGGTGAATGCGGGGTGCTACCGGCCGGTGCGGATCGTGGCACCCGAGGGGTTATGCGTGAACGCCCGCGCCCCTGCCCCGGTGGCGCATCGGATTGCCGTCACGCACCGGCTGCTGAACGCGATGCACGGGGCGCTGCACCAGGCGGTGCCCACGCGCATTCCGGCGGCCTATTACGGCAACAGCTACGTCTGCACGTTCCAGACCGTGCCTGCCGAGGGGGTGCGGGAGGTGCTGGTGGAGATCGAGATCGGCGGGTCGGGCGCGCATCCGCGCAAGGACGGGGTGAACGCGTTCTCGAGCGGCATGCACAACAACAGCAACATCCCGGTGGAGATGATCGAGACGGGGCTGCCGTTGGCGATCCGGCGCTATGCGTTGTTGCCGGGCTCGGGCGGCGCGGGGCAGCGGCGCGGCGGGTTGGGGCTGGTGCGGGAGTGGCGGGTGGTGTGCGATGCCTGCATCTTCACCGCCAACATGGACCGGTTCGCGCATGCGCCGTATGGGCTGGCGGGTGGGCAGGCTGCGGCGCCGGGCCGGTTGGTGCTGCTGCGCGACGGGATGGAGACGCCGATTGCGCCCAAGACCGACGGGCTGCGGTTGCGCCGGGGCGATGTGGTGCGGCTGGAGACCTCGGGCGGGGGCGGGTTTGGTCCGCCCGGGCAACGCGACCCGGTGGCCGCGGCGCGCGATGCTTTGCTGTCCTATGTCTGACGCCATCCGGGTCGAGCGAGCGGGGCCGATTGCCACCATCTGGCTGGATCACCCGCCGGTGAATGCGATGACGAGCGGGATGCTGCAGGCGTTGCAGGCGGCGCTGGAGGAGCTGGGCGGGCGGCGCGAGATACGCTGCCTGATCCTGGCCGGGGCGGGCGAGCGGGCGTTCTGCGCCGGGGCGGATCTGCACGAGCAGCAGAGCCTGGCCGAGCCCGCGGCCGCTGCCGCTTTCCGCAGCCTCGCGCGCCAGACGGTTTCGGCGCTCGAGCAGTGCCGCAAGCCGGTGGTGGCGGCGATCAACGGCTGGTGCATCGGCGGGGGGACGGCGCTGGCCTGGAGCTGCGACATCCGGCTGGCGGCGGAGGGCGCAACGTTCCGCACCGCCGACGCCTATCTCGGCATCCTGCCGGCCTGGGGCATGGCGCTGCAGCGGCTGCCGCGCCTGCTCGGCCGCTGCCAGACGCTGGACTTGCTGCTGCTGGGGGAGGATTTCGGTGCCCGGCGGGCGTATGAGCTGGGCCTGGTGTCCCGCGTGGTGCCGGGCGCCGAGCTGATGGCGGCCGCCCAGGCCACGGCCCGGCGGATCGCCGCTGCCTCCCCGGCCGCGATCCTGGCGACGCGGCAGGCGGTGCGGTTCAGCCTGTCGCACGGTTGGGAGGAGAGCGCCGCGTTCGAGGAGGCACGCGCGGCGGAGCTGTCCGCCCATCCGGATGCGCGCGAGGGTATGGAAGCATTCCTTGCCAAACGCCGAGCGGATTTTCTCGACGGTGACGGCCTTACGCCATCGAAACTGTCGTAAACAAATGGCTGTGTGAGTAGAACACTGCTCCGGAGCGCAACGTATTCTCGCGTAAACTTGGTTACCGTTGTAACCGCGTTGTATGCGATGTTGTGTCCAAGTGTTGACGTGTAACGTCTACACCGCTGCCTGCACGCACTGGCCATCGGTGATGGTTCGGCAACGTGATTCACATCTTGTGTAAGGCTCGCGCAAATGGTTTGGTCGCTCGCAATTAAATCTCACTCGATCGTTCTTGCTGCATCCCCGTATCGATTGCGCAAGCGCTTGTTCCGATCGAAGTGGGGTGGAGCGAAGCTCTAGCTCTTGGTTTTGGCGAGCATCTTTATCCGACGGCTGATCGCGTTCGGTCGGATGATGCTCCGCTCGTTGTTTTGGCGAGCATCTGATCCGACGGCTGATCGCGTCCGGTCGGATGATGCTCTTGGGTGCTTCTAGGCAAGACATGCTGCAATCGGCTGCGAACTGGCTGCTGGATGGCTCGGCGCTTACGCCGCATGGGTTCTGCCTGCTCTGGGAGCCTTGGCTGATCCGCTCCTTCGTGGCGGGCGATTTCACCACCGGGCTGGCCTATTTCGCCATTCCGTTTTCCCTGGCGCGCTTCGTGCACGCGCGTCATGACTTGGCGTTCAAGCCGGTGTTCTGGCTGTTCGTCGCGTTCATCCTGCTGTGCGGCACCACGCATTGGTTCGAGCTGCTCACCATCTGGGTGCCGGCGTACCGGCTGGAGGCGATCTCCAAGCTGAGCACGGCGGTGGTCTCCATCGCCACCGCGGTTGCGCTGTGGAAGCTGCTGCCCGCGGCGCTGGCGCTGCCGTCCCCGGCGCAAATCCGCTCCGCCAACATGGCACTGACCGCCAGCGAGTCGGAGCTGCGCCGGCTCAATGGCACGCTGGAGACGAGGGTGGCGGAGCGCACCGCCGAGCTTTCGGCCAGCGAGGCGCAGCTCCGGGATCTGCTGGCCACGCTCGACCTGGGCACCTTCATGACGCTCGACCTGGATGGAACGATCCGCTTCTGGTCCGAAGGCTGCACCCGGCTGTACGGCTGCAGCTCCGAGGCCGCCATTGGGCGCGATGCGCACGATCTGCTGCACACTGCCTTTCCGCTGCCGCGCGTGAAGATCGAACAGGCGCTGGAGCGGGACGGCGGCTGGTCGGGCAATGTGCGGCAGCGCGCCTGCGATGGGCGCGAACTGATCGTATCGTCGCGCAAGCTGCTGCGGCGCGATGCGGCCGGCCAGCCGGTCGCCGTGCTCGAGGCGATCACCGACATAACGGAGCCGCAACGGGCGGAGCGGGAGCGGCACCGTGCGCATGCGCTGCTGGCCGGCATCGTGGCGACGGCGCCGGGCCTGATCTATGCGAAGGACCGGGACGGCCGCATGCTGCTGGCCAACGAGCGGGTGATTTCGATGCTCGGCCGGCCGTGGCACGAGATCGAGGGACGCAGCGACCGCGAGTTCCTGAGCGACTCGGCCGAGGGCCAGGCCATCATGGCCAACGATCGCAAGGTCACGGAGCAGGGCCGGCCCGAGGAGTTCGAGGAATTGGCCGGCACGGACGGGGGCGCGCCGCGGGTTTGGCTGTCGACCAAGACACCGTTGCGCGGCCCGGACGGACAGATCGAAGGCGTGGTCGGCGTGTCGGTCGAGATCACCGAGCGCAAGCGGGCGGAAGAGCGGCTGCTGCTGATGGTGAACGAGCTGAACCATCGGGTGAAGAACACGCTGGCGACGGTGCAGTCCATTGCCTCGCAGACGCTGCGCAGCGCCGACCCGGCGATGCGGCGGGTGCTGGATGGCCGCCTGCAGGCGCTGGCCGCGGCGCATGACGTGTTGACGCAGGAGGGCTGGCAGGGTGCGGCGCTGGACGATGTGGTCGCGGTTGCGCTGGCGCCGTTCGGCGGGCGGGACCACGACCGCTTCCGCGTGTTTGGCCCCGCCATCCGCCTGCTGCCGCGGGCGGCTTTGGCGCTGGCGATGGGGCTGCATGAACTGGCGACCAATGCGCTCAAATACGGCGCCCTCTCGCCGGGTGCGGCCGAGGGCCGGGTGGCGCTGACCTGGTCGACTGCTGGCGACCGTTTGCACCTGGAGTGGCGTGAGCAGGGCGGCCCGGCCGTGGCGCAGCCGTCGCGGCAGGGCTTCGGCACGCGCCTGGTGGAGCGCAGCCTGGCGCAGGACCTGGACGGGACGGTGAGCATTGCGTTCGCGCCGGACGGCGTGATCTGCACGATCGATGCCGCGCTGGCTGAAATCGGCATGCCCGGGGAGGTGATCGCGTTGCCACGGGTGGGCGGCTTACGTTTGTGACGGATCGGCTCAAGGGTTTGCGGGTGCTTGTGGTGGAGGACGAGGCGCTGGTCTCGATGATGATCGAGGCCTTCCTGGAAGAGCTGGGCTGCGAAGTGGCGGGGCACGCGTCCCGACTCGGCGATGCGCTGGAGAAGGCGCGCACCTTGCCGCTCGATGCGGGTGTGTTGGACGTGAACTTGGCGGGGCAGCTCAGCTATCCGGTGGCCGACATCCTGCTTGCGCGTGGGGTGCGGGTGGTGTTCTCGACGGGGTATGGCCGGGCTGGCCTGCCGGACGAATGGCGTGGCTTTCGCGTGCTGGCCAAGCCGTTCCGGGTGGAGCAGCTTGCCGAGGCGCTTGGCTAGGCAGGGCTCCCGCTGCCCCACCCCTGGCGCGGTTTGACAGCCTCGCCAAGCCCCGCTTGGGTGCGGCCATGGACATTGCCAGCACGCTCGACCACTTCCTGTCTGCCCCGGCCGCGAGCGCGCCCAGCTATGCGGCGGACGGGCGGCTGTATTTCCTGAACGATGCCGCCGGGTCGGCGCAGGTGTGGGAGTTGCCGGCGGATGGCAGCGCCGCCCGGCCGCGCAGCAGCGGGCGGGACGCGGTGGGCTTCGTCGCCGGGCATCCCGGCAGCGGCGGCGCGGTGTTCGGCCGCGACAGCGCGGGGGACGAGCGGCTGCAGTTCTATTGGCTAGCGGAGGATGGCGCGGCGCCGCGGGCGCTGACCGCCGAGCCCGGCACCATGTTCGGGTGGGGCGCGTTCTCGCCGGACGGGAGCCAGATCGGCTGCACCGCCAACAATCGCGACCCCGCCCATGCCGACCCGGTGGTGATCGACCTGGGCGGCGGCGCGCAACGGCGGGTGGCCGCGCTCGAGGGCCCGCACGCGGTGCTGGCCTGGCGGCCGGATGGTGGGGCGCTGACGGTGGCGGCCGAACCGCGGACGTTCGAGGCGGACCTGTTCGCCATCGACCTGGCCACCGGCGCGCGGCAGGCGCTGACGCCGCATGCGGGGGATGTGCGGCACCAGAACGCGCGCTGGCGGGCGGATGGCAGCGGCTTCTGGCTGCTGACCGATCGCGGCCGCGACCATCTGGCCGTGGCCTGGCTGGCGCCGGGGGGCGAGCCGCGCCTGCTCTACGCGCCGGATTGGGACGTGGAGAAGCTGGAGCTCTCGCCCGACCAGTCCGTGCTCGCGGTGATCGTGAACGAGGCCGGGTATAGCAAGCTCCGCCTGCTCGACGCGGCGACGGGCGCGGTGGTGGCAGCGCCCGCGCACCCGGCGGGCGCCATCACCAAGCTGAGTTGGCGGCCGGATGGCGGCGCCGTCGCGTTCGATTTGGTGACGCCGGAGCGGCCGAGCGCGATCTGGCTGGCGGAGCGCGGCGGGCCGGCGGCGCTGCTGTTTGCGGCGGGGCCGGCGGCGGAGGGGGCGCAGCCGTATAGCCTGGTTGCGTTCCCGACGTTCGATGGCCGCGCCCTGCCCGGCTTTCTCGCCCGCCCGGCTGGCCCGGCGCCCGCGGGGGGCTGGCCGGTGGTCGTGTGGGTGCATGGCGGGCCGGAAGCGCAGGCGCGGCCGGTGTGGCGGCCGGACCTGCAGCTCATGCTCGCCCTGGGCATCGCCGTGCTGATCCCCAACATTCGCGGCAGCACGGGGTATGGCCGCGGCTATGCCGCGCTGGACGACCGCGCGTTGCGCCCGGACGCCATCCGGGACGTGGCGGCCGCGCAGGCCTGGCTGGCCGACCAGGCGGAGTTCGACGCCAAGCGGATCGCGGTGTGGGGCCAGAGCTATGGCGGCTGGATGGTGCTGGCGGCGGTGACGCGCTTCCCCGAGCTGTGGGCCGCGGGCGTGGATTTCTATGGCATCGCGCGCTGGAAGACGATGCTGGAGCAGACCGGGCCGTGGCGCGTGGCGCATCGCGCGGCCGAGTATGGCGACCCGGTGCGCGACGCCGCGCTGCTGGAGAGCCTGTCGCCGCTGCACGACGCCGACCGGATCACCTGCCCGATGTTGGTGGCGCAAGGCCTGACCGACCCGCGCGTGCCGCCGGGGGAAAGCGAGCAGATCGTGGCCGCGCTGCGCCGCCGCCAGGTTCCGGTGGAGTATCTGACCTTCGCCGACGAGGGCCACGGCTTCCTCAAGCGCGACAACCGCCGGGTGGCGTTTCTTGCCGTCGCTGCGTTCCTGTCGCAGCATCTCGGCCTGGGTTAGGAGGAGCCATGCCGGTGACGCTCGAAGGGTCCTGCCGGTGCGGCGCCATCCGGTTCGCGTGCGACACGCACACGCCGCAGCCGTATCAGCGCTGCTACTGCACGATTTGCCGCAAGACGGCGGGCGGCGGCGGTTATGCGATCAATCTCGGCGCCAACGCACGCGGCCTGCAGCTCAAGGACCCGAAGCGGGCCAAGCGGATCTATCACGCTAGCATCGAGGACGCGGACGGAGGCTGCAAACTCTCCACCGCCGAGCGCCACCATTGCTCGCGTTGCGCCACGGCGCTGTGGCTGTTCTCGCCCGAGTGGCCCGAGTTGCTGCATCCGTTCGCTTCGGCGATCGACAGCGCCCTGCCGGTTCCCGCGTCGAGCGTGCACCTCATGCTGCGGTTCAAGGCGGATTGGGTGCAGCCGCAGATTGGGCCGGACGACGCGGTGTTCGAGCTGTATCCGGACCAGTCGATCGAGGCTTGGCATCGCAGCCGGGGCTTATGGGTGGATTAGCCGCGCTATGTGGGGGCTTGCTAGATGTTGGTTCTCTTCTCCTCTCCCCACCTCGCAAGGCTATCGCACATCAATTGCCGGACTTGATCCTTCCGCGTTCACCCATCGTCTCTGTACGCGCATGCGGTAGGCGCTCCTTCTTCTCCCTCTCCCGTCCTTCACGGGAGAGGGTCGGGGTGAGGGTTCTTAGGGCATGATTGCTTCTGATAGGCGAAGCAATCATGCTCTAACTCTTTGTTTGAGAGGCTGATTCACGCATCAGGTTGTTTCAACCTGATGCGATCAGGCTCTAGGGCATGCGCAGTCCAGCGAAATTGGTAAACTACGCCGAAGCATCGCGGCCCTCGCACCCTCACCCCGACCCTCTCCCGCCCGCGGGAGAGGGAGAGATCATCTAGGCTACGGGCCGACGTGGAGGACTTGGGCTAGGCGCTCGACCAACGCGTCGGTAAGGGCTGGCTTGCGCACCAGGGCGAACGGGCCGGAACGCTCCATCTCGTTCAATTGCTCGGGCGTTGCGTCGCCGACATGGCCCGTCACCAGCAGCGCCGGCATGCCGGGCCAGCGGCGGCGCGCCTCCTGGATCAAGGCAATCCCGTCCACTCCGCCGGGCATGGAAAGGTCGGTTACGATGGCGTCCGGCGCGAGGCCGTCATCCATCAAGGCCAGCGCCGCGCTGCCGCTGTCAGCCTGAGTGACCAGGAAGCCGCGGTCGCTCAGCTCGGCCGCAAGCGTTTCGCGCACGGCCGCCTCGTCCTCGGCAAATAGCAGCGCGCAGGACGCCGGGTCGAACGACGGTACGACGGCGGAGTCTTGGTTCGGGCGCGGCGGCGGGCGCACCTGGTCTGCGCGCGGGAGCCAGAGACGCACCGTGGTGCCCACGCCAACCGCGCTTTCGATGGTGAGCGCGCCGCCGGACTGCTCGGCGAAGCCGCGCGCCATGGACAGGCCGAGGCCGGTGCCCTTGCCGCGGGGCTTGGTGGTGAAGAAGGGTTCGGTCACTTGCGCCAAGAGCGATGGCGGCATGCCCTCGCCGTTGTCGGCCACCGAGAGGCAGATGTAATCGCAGGCTGGCAGCTCGGGCGGGCAGTCGGCGGGATTGGCCAGCGCGGCGCGCAGGACGATCGCGCCGCCGCCGGGCATGGCGTCGCGCGCGTTGCTGGCGAGATTGATCACGACGGCTTCGAGCTGGCTCTGGTCGGCCGACAGCTTTGGCAAGCCGGGCTCGGTCTCGACTTGCACGGCGATGCTGGCGTCCATCGTGTAGTGCAACATTTCGGCGAGCCCGTTGAACAGCATGGCGGCGTCGATCGTCTCGGTGCGCAGCTCGCCGCGGCGGGCGAACGTCAGCAGCCGCCCGGTGATGGCGGTGCCGCGGTCGGCTGCTTCGGAAACGCGGGCGAGGAAGTAGCGCGCGGACGCCGGGTCGGTCTGCAGGCGTTTTTCGATCAGGTGCAAACCGCTTTGCACGGCCTGCAGCACGTTGTTGAAGTCGTGCGCCATGCCGCCTGCGAGCCGGCCGAGCGCTTCCATGCGGGCGGCCTCGGCCAAGCGCATCTCGCTGGCAGCCAAGGCGCGGCCGCGGCTCTCGGCCAATTCCTCGAACTGCTGCGCCTCGCGCTCGAGCACCATGGCCGCTTGCCGCACGGTGGTGATGTCGATGGCCATGCCGATGACGCGCTCGGTGCGGCCGTCGCGATGCTCGATATGGGCGTGGCTGGAGATGTAGCGTTCGATGCCGTCGACCAAGCCGATGGTGCGGTATTCGGCGCGATAGGTCTGCCCGCCGGGCGGGCGCATGACGGTGGAGAACAAGCTGACCAGGCGCGGCGCGTCTTCGGGATGCAGCGTTCCCAGCAGCTTGGACAACGACATCGGCTCGGCTACGGGAATGCCGTGGGCGGCGCGCATCTGGTCGTCGAGCACGACGGCGCCGGTCTGCACATCCCATTCGAAGGTGCCGACGCGGCCGGCCTCGAGCGCCAGACGGCGGCGCGTCTCGCTTTGCGCCAACGCCGCTTCGGCCCGGCGCTGCGCTGTGACGTCGGTCAGCAATTCGAGGATCGCCGCGCCACCCAACCTGTTGCGGGACAGGAATTTGCGCGCGATCACCACGCGCTCGCGCCCGTCCCGCGCCGTGTGCCGCAAATCTCCCTGCCAGATTCCGTGGCACTCGAGCGTTGCTTCCAGCTCGGCCAGCGGCAGCGGGGAGACGGTGTGCAACAGCTCATCCGCATTGCGGCCGACCGCCTCGGCCGCCGTCCAGCCATAGAGCCGCTCGCACCCGGCCGACCAATGCCGGATGATGCCGTCGACGCCGCGGGTCATGAATTCGGCCAGGTCGATGGTGGCCATCAAGTCGCGCAGTTCGCTCTGGTTGCTCAGCAGCGAGGCTTCGGCGGCGGCGAGTCCCTGCCGCAACGATTCCAGCTCCAGCAGGCGCGACGGCCGCAACGGCGGGACTGGCTCGCGCAACGCCAGTTGGCTTCCCGCGGCGGCGACTGCGCGCGCGTGGTCTGCCAAGAGTTGCAAGGGAGCCAGGATGCGGCGCGCTGCGAAGGTGGCGAGCGTCGCACTGGCAAGCAGCAGCAGAATGGCGGCGGCGCCACACATCTCGATGGGGACGCGTTCAAGCGCGTCGATTTTGGCCGTCGGCTCTGCGACCACCATGGTCCAGCCCGGTGCTGCGGGCACGGCATGATAGCCAAGCACGATCGGCAAACCGGCATCCGTGATGGTTTGCAACACCCCGGCCGGCGCGGCCGGCGCATGGACGGCAAAGTCCGCGAGCGTGGTGCCCATGCCGCTATTGTCCGGGTCATCGGACCGCGCGACGACGACGTTGCGGTCGTCGAGCAAGATCGCGAAGGCGTGCTGCGGCAGAGCTTGCGCGGCGAGCAAGGCGTGAAACTTGGCGGATTCGAGGCGGGTGGCCAGCACCGCGACCACATGGCCCTCGCGCAGGACGGGAAAGAGGATGGCCGCCGTGACGCGGTCTGCGACCACGCCGAAATGCACGCCGAGCACAAGCGGCTCGCCGCTCGCCACCACCGCCTCCACGTCGCCCAGCCGAGAGGGTGCTGGCATCGGACGGCTTGGCGGCACCTCGGTATGCACGAGGCGATGGCCGTCGAGGGCGAGCAGGACCAAGGGGAAACCCTGCGCCTGGCTGATCGGGCGCAACAGGGTATCGGCTTGGGCGGTGTCGGCGTTGGCGCCAGCATCCAGCACGGGACTGGACGCGATTTGCTGCAGCAGGCGAAACCGCTCGGCGAACTGTGCGTCGATGGTGAATGTCAGCGCCTGCGCGGCTTGGCTGAGGGCGGCGCGTGCGGCGTCGTGCCGGTCGGCGGCCAAGCGGCTGACTGCGACGGCGCCCAACCCGAGCACCGGAAGCAGCACCGCGACGACGACGGCAATGAAGACCGTGGCGACACGCACTCGAAACAGCTTGCTTGCAGGGTCGGCGCTGGCTGGCGTGATGAGATCGGCGGATTGCCGTGGTGTGCTGGAGTGCTGGCTCACATTCGTCGTCTGTTTGCTTGTCGACTTGCGGGGGGAACTGTGTTGCGAACATACCGCAGCAGGAGGGACCGTACTCTATGATTGAAGAGTCAAAACTGCATCAAAGCGATCGGGGTGGCGCCAGACAGCCGATGATAGGCTAGCCCTAATGGCGTTGCGGCGGCGAAGGCGGTGGCAGAGAACCGCTGTCAAGAGATAATTTGATATCAGACTCGGTTGGCCCATATACACGGTTGAACAGACTCGAACCAAAAGGAGCCTCACTCGAAATGGCAACCGAAGACATCGCCGACAAACCCGCTCGGGCGCCGCGTGGCGCCAAGCCTGTTACCAAGGCGTTCTTTACCGCGCTCGATGCTGTCCCGGACGCGATGCGTGCGGCAGTGGCGAAGGCGGCGCAAGTGATGATCCGCGATCAGCTCAAGCTGCGCCGGGACAAGTTGCGCGAGGCGGCGGCGAAAGAGAAGGCGCGCCGTCCGGCCGAGGCCAAGCCGGCCCGCGGCAGCAAACCGGCGGCTCCGAGCCGCGCGGCGCCCAGCAAGGCGAAGCGCCGCACGCGTAAGCCCGCGGAGGTGATGCCCGCCGTTTAGCGCGAGGCCCGTCGACGCGCTTAGCGGGCGCATGGGTCGTTGCCGAAATAGATCGAGTGTGCAGCGGCTGGCGGCTCACCGAGCCAGGCCTTGCCATGCCGGGCTCGCTTATCCGCAACGTCTAGATCGAACTTTCGCTCAGGCGATCAGGGCGCTGGTGCTCGGCTGTTGGCCCTCGACGCGATCGGTTGTGTAGGCGTTGAGTTGCTGCTGGCTCGGGATGGAGAGGTCGACCTTGCCGCTGTCGTCGCGGAACTGGATGACGAGCACGCCCGCGGCGGGGTCGAACTGGAACGTGGGATTGGCGCGGCCAACCGGCGTGCTGCCGCTTGCCGCTTCGGTCGCAGCGGGGCTGGCGGCGCGCGCGGCGGCGGTGTTGGCCGGCGGCTCCGTTGCGGCGGAGACGGGCGGGGTGGTTTGAACGGGCGAGATCACGGCGGGGCCTCTTTCGCTTGAGTGTGACCAAGCGCCGTTTTGCCGCCGCGTCCGAACAAACCATCAAAATCCGAAGAAAGAGTTAATCCGGATCGCTTTTTGAGATCGGCGGCGGCGGGCTGCCATTGCGGTGGTGTGCGATGTGGTTTGGACTTGCACTTCCTGCCCCAGCGCGTCAAATCAGGTCAACGGGTTAATGCAGTGGCAAACAGGCGCGAAATCGGCCGAGCGCTTGCAGGGGTTTGCTCAACATGTACGCAGATGCGACGGGACAAGGCAGATTTGTCAGGCCGGAACGGGCGCACCCTGCGTCGATCCGCTAGGCACGGCGTCGCGCTTGGACATTGCCCAGCCCGCCGTGACGGTGTCCGACACGCATTGCCCTTATTGCGCGTTGCAATGCGGCATGTCGGTGGTGAACGATGGCGACGCCTGGGTGGTGACGTCGCGTGACTTCCCCACCAACAAGGGCGGGCTGTGCAAGAAGGGCTGGACCGCGGCCTCGCTGCTCGATGCGCCGGGCCGGCTGACCACGCCGCTGCTGCGCGACCACAAAGGCGGCGACCTGCGCCCGGCGAGCTGGGACGAAGCGCTCGAGCGCGTGGCCAGCGGGTTCCAAAGCATCCAGGCGCAGCACGGCCGCGATGCGGTGGCGGTGTTCGGCGGCGGCGGGCTGACCAACGAGAAGGCCTATCTGCTGGGCAAGTTCGCCCGGGTGGCGCTGGGGACGGCCAATATCGACTACAACGGCCGCTTCTGCATGGGCTCCGGCGCCAACGGCAACTTGCGCGCGTTCGGGACCGACCGCGGGCTGCCGTTTCCGTTGTCGGACATTCCCGGCGCCGAGGCGATCCTGCTGACCGGCGGCAATCCGGCCGAGACCATGCCGCCGATCATGCAATACTTCGAGGCGCAGCGGCGGCGCGGCGGCCAGTTGATCGTGGTGGACCCGCGGCGCAGCGAGACGGCCAAGCTCGCGCACCTGCACTTGCAGATCACGCCGGGCACGGATGCGGCGCTGGCCAACGGGCTGCTGCATGTCGCCATGCGCGACAAGCTGGTGGACGACATCTTCATCGACACGCGCACGAACGGGTTTGCCGCGGTGCGCCGCATCTGCGCTTCGTATTGGCCGGACCGGGTGGAGCGCATCACCGGCATTCCGGCGGCGCAGGTGGAGCAGGCCGCGCACATGCTGGGAGAGGCGGCGACGGCGATGGTGCTGTCCGCCCGCGGCACGGAGCAGCACAGCAACGGCACGGACAACGTGCAGGCGTTGATCAATTTGCTGCTGGCGCTGGGCAAGGCGGGCAAGGTGTCTTGCGGCTATGGCTGCCTCACCGGGCAGGGCAACGGCCAGGGCGGCCGCGAGCACGGCCAGAAGTCCGACCAGTTGCCAGGCTACCGCAAGCTCGACAACCCGGAGCACCGTGCCGCCGTCGCGCGGGTGTGGGACGTGGCGCCGCATACGCTGCCAGCGCCGGGGCTACCGGCGGTGGAGCTGTTCGACGCCATGGGCGAGGCGGTGCGCGGCCTGCTGGTGATGGCGTCCAACCTGGTGGTGTCGGCGCCGGACAGCAACCGGTTCAGCACGGGCATGGGGCGGCTGGATTTGCTGGTGGTGGCCGACATGTTCCTATCCGAGACCGCGGCGCGCGCGGACGTGGTGCTGCCGATCACGCAATGGGCCGAGGAAGAAGGCACCATGACCAATCTCGAAGGGCGGGTTCTGCTGCGCCGCCGGGTCAAATCGCCGCCGGCGGGCGTGCGCACGGATATCGACATCCTGCACGACCTCGCCGCGCGCCTGGGCAGCCGCGCCCGGTTCGACACGGCGCCGCGGCAGGCGTTCGACGAGTTGCGCCGGGCCAGCGCGGGCGGCACGGCGGACTATGCCGGCATCACCTATGATCGCATCGCCGCCGAGCAGGGCGTGTTCTGGCCGTGCCCGACGGAGGACCATCCTGGCACGCCGCGGCTGTTCCTCGAGCGGTTCAACACCGGCGACGGCCGCGCGCTGTTTTATCCGGTGCAATATCGGGGCGCGGCGGAGCAGCCGGATAAGGAGTATCCTTATGTGCTGACCACCGGGCGCACGCTGGCGCATTACCAGACCGGCGCGCAGACCCGGCGGGTGGCGGAACTGTGCGCGGCCAATCCGGAGCCGTTCGTCGAGCTGCATCCCGACACCGCGCGCGGCTTCGGCATCGCGCAGGGCGACACGGTGCGGCTGCAGACCCGGCGCGGCGAGGCGCTGCTGCGCGCCCATCTGAGCCGCGACATCCGCATGGACGTGCTGTTTGTGCCGTTCCATTGGGGCGGCAAGGCGACGGCCAACCTGCTCACCAACACCGTCGTGGATCCGATCTCGCGCATTCCCGAGTTCAAGGCCTGCGCCGTGCGCCTCGAGCGTGTGGACGCGGCGCTGCTGCCGGCCCAACCCAACGTCACCGAAGCCACCAGCCAAACAGAGGTGCTATGATCGATTCCACGCCGCGGTTCCTGAACGGCGCCTACTCCTTCGAGGGCAAGGGCTATGGCTCGCCCGCTTTGCTCGACCCGTCGCTGGTCTATGTCGTGCCGGGGGACAAGCGCGCCCAGCTCATCTACCTGCGTGGCGGCAACTCCAGCAGCGAGCTGGCGTATCTCGCGCTGATGACGGACGGCAAGCCCGCGCGCACCTTCCCGATCGGCGCCAAGTCGGCGATCCACGTGCCCTTGGCGGTGGTGGAGGACCTGCAGCCGGATACCAAGGTGGAAGTGTATTACGCCGGCGCGCCCGGCGTGTCCGGCACGTTCGTGCTCGACCTCGGCCTCATCGAAATCTAAGCAGCAAGCAGAGAGAGCACGCCATGGCGAAGCAACACCTGGTTGTCGTCGGCAACGGCATGGCCGGCGCACGGGCGGTGGAAGAAGTTCTGGCGCTCGGCGGCGCGGAACAGTTCGACATCACCATGTTCGGCGACGAGCCGTACGGCAACTACAACCGCATCCTGCTGTCCAACATCCTGAGCGGGATCCAGGACGCGACGGAAATCTTCATCAACCCGCTGGCCTGGTATGAAGAGAACGACATCACGCTGCATGCCGGCGCGCGGGTGACCGATATCGACCGGGCGTCGCACATGGTGCTCGCGGCCAATGGCGTGAAGGCGCATTACGACAAGCTGCTGATCGCGACGGGGAGCCGCGCGTTCATCCCGCCGATTGCGGGCGCGCGGCTGGCCAATGGCGACATGCGGCCCGGCGTGTTCGGCTTTCGTACCATCGATGATTGCAACGGCATCATGGAGACCGCCAAGCGTAGCAAGAAGGCCGCGGTGATCGGCGGCGGGCTGCTGGGGCTCGAGGCGGCGCGCGGGCTGATGAACCATGGTTGCGAAGTGCATGTGATCCATCTCAGCAAGCACCTGATGGACGCGCAGCTCGACAGCACCGGCGGCGCCATTCTGCGCAGCACGATGGAGAAGATGGGGGTTCACATCCATACTGAGAAGTCGACGGGGGAAATCCTCGGCGGCGAGGGCGCGGTGAGCGGGCTGGCGTTCAAGGATGGCAGCACGCTCGAGTGCGAGATGGTGGTGATTTCCGCGGGGATCCGGCCGAATGCGGAGATCGGGCATAGCGCCGGGCTCACGGTTGAGCGCGCCATCGTGGTGGACAACCACATGCGCTCGGTGGATGACATGAACATCTACGTGGTGGGCGAATGCGCGCAGCACCGTGGCAAGGTCTATGGGCTGGTGGCGCCGCTGTGGGATCAGGCGCGGGTGTTCGCCGAGCACATCACCAAGCACAACGTCGACAGCACCTACAACGGCTCCAAGCTCGCGACCAAGCTCAAGGTGATGGGCGTGGAACTGGCCTCGATGGGCATCACCGAGCCGAAGGAAGAGCGCGACGAGGTTATCCAGTTCACCGAGCCGAAAAAGGGCACGTACAAGAAGCTGATCGTGCGCGACGGAAGGCTGGTGGGCGGCATCCTGATGGGCGACATCAGCAAGGCGGCCTATTTGATGCAGGCGTTCGACCGCGACAGCCCACTGCCAGATGAGCGGCTGGGTTTGCTGTTCGACATCGGCACGCCGTCGCAAAAGGTGACGCTGGACGAGATGCCGCCCGACACGCAGATCTGCAACTGCAACGGCGTGAGCAAAGGTGCGATCGGCGCTTGCGTGGCGAGCGGCAAGAAGACGGCCAAGTCGGTGATGGCCGCCACCCGCGCCGGCATGGGCTGCGGCTCCTGCAAGTCGCTGGTGGGCGAAGTGGTGGATTGGTTCTGCGGCGGCCACGCCGAGGAAGACCCGTCGATCCACTACTACGTGCCGTGTATTCCGATGGCCAAGCCGGAGCTGGCGCAGGCGATCCGCGAGCAGAAGCTGAAATCGGTGTCATCGGTGTTCCAGGCGCTGGCGTTCGAGGGCAAGGCGGACGCGGCCAGCAAACCCGCTTTGGCGTCGCTGCTGATCACGCTGTGGGACGACCAGTATGAGGACGAGCGCGACGCCCGCTTCATCAACGACCGGGTGCATGCCAACATCCAGAAGGACGCGACGTTCTCCGTGGTGCCGGAAATGGCGGGCGGGATCACCACGCCGAAAGACTTGATGCGCATCGCCGAGGTGGCGGTGAAATACAACGTGCCGCTGGTGAAGCTGACCGGCGGGCAGCGCATCGACCTGGTAGGCATCACCAAAGAGGATTTGCCTAAGGTGTGGGCCGACCTGGACATGCCGGCGGGCTGGGCCTGGGGCAAGAGCTACCGCACCTGCAAGAGCTGCATCGGCACGGATTATTGCCGCTTCGGCCTGGGCGACAGCATGGGGCTGGCGAAAAAGATCGAGGCCAAGTTCCGCGGCATCGATGCGCCGGGCAAGCTCAAGCTCGCCACTGCCGGTTGCCCACGCAATTGCTCGGAGGCGATGGTGAAGGACGTCGGCGCGGTGGCGATCGGCAACGACAAGTGGGAGATCTATGTCGGCGGCGCTGCCGGGTCCGCCGTGCGCAAGGGCGATGTGTTGTGCACGGTCGATAGCGAGGACGAGGTGATCCGGATCAGCGGGCGCTTCATGCAGTGGTATCGCGAGAACGCCAAGTATAAGGAGCGCACCCACACCTTCATCGAGCGCATGGGCATCGAGCGCGCGCGGGCCGTGGTGGTGGAGGATAGCGAGGGCATCGGCGCTGCGTTGGACGCGGCGATGGATGCGTCCTGCGCGGCGGTGAAGGACCCTTGGAAGGAGCGCGAGGCGCCGAAGACGCCAAACCAGTTCGCTTCCTTGCTGCCTGCGGAGAGCTGAGCATGGCGCACACGATCGGCAAGCTGGCGCAGATTCCGAAGGGCGAAGGGCGCAACTTCGCGGTGGGGGATTTGTTGGTGGCGGTGTTCCACAGCCGCGACGGACAGGTGTTTGCGACGCAGGCGCATTGCCCGCACAAGGGGGGACCGCTGGCGGACGGCCTGACCGATGGCGCGACGGTGGTTTGCCCGTTGCATGACCGGATCTATGACTTCCACACCGGCGCCGGGATCGGCAACGAGTGCAGCATCCAGGTTTATCCGGTGCGGGCGGAAGCGGACGGGACGATCGTGCTGGAGACGCAGCCGGCCGAGCTGGTGAGCGGCTAGCCGAGCAGAGAGCCGAGCTGCATCGCCGGGCCGATGTCGCCAGCGACGTCGAGGCGGCCGGTGGAGTAGGCTTCCATCGGCTTTAGTTCGCCCGCAAGCATGGCTTGCAGGTCGGCGGCGGAAACGGTGATGGTGGTGTCGGGCGCCGGGCCGGTTTCGGAGACGGTCGGTGGGGCGGACTTGCCGTCGAGCACGATGCTGCCGTCGGCGCCGAGGTCGAACTGGATGACGGCGGAGACGGGGGAGCCGGCTTGCAGTTTGGAGCGCAGGACGGCTTCGATGTCGTCGCGGGTCAATGCATACTCCTCTTACTTTCTTCTAAGCCCTCTCGCTCTGGGAGAGAGTTGGGTGAGGGCTGATAGGCAAGTTCGTGCCAACTGCTCCCTCACCCCGGCCCTCTCCCAGAGGGAGAGGGAGCGCAGAAAGGAGAGGGGCCAGCGAGCTACACGTGGAAGCTTTCGCCGCAGCCGCAGCGGCCTTTTTCGTTGGGGTTGATGAAGGTGAAACCGGACGTCAGGTCCTTCACCTGGTAGTCCATCACCGTTCCGATCAGGAACAGGCTGGCCTTGCGGTCCACCAGCACGGTGAGGCCGTGGTCGGTCACCACCTCGTCGCCGGGGCCGGGCTCGGCGACCCACTCCATCTTGTAGGACATGCCGGAGCAGCCCTTGGTGCTGACGTCGATGCGCAGCAGCATGCCCTTTTGGCCGCCAGCGTAGAGCCTGCCGAGCCGCTCGGCTGCCCCCTCCGTCAACGTCATAAGCGGCGGCAGCGCGCGGCGGGGCTTGGTGGCGGTCTGGGTGGTGCTCATGGTTCGTCCTAAGTGGAACGTCGTCAGAACATGTTCAATGCAAGGCGGGCTTCCTCGGTCATCCGGCTCGGGTCCCATGGCGGGTCCCACACCGTCTCCACTTCGCAGCCCGAGACGCCCGGCACCGCCATCACCGCCTCGCGCGTTTGCACCGGCAATTCCTGCGCCGACGGGCAGCCCGGCGCGGTGAGCGTCATCTCGATGCGCACGTGCCCGGCGTCCGAAATGTCGATCGCGTAGATCAGGCCCAGCTCGTAGATGTTCACCGGGATTTCCGGGTCGTAGATGGAGGCGACGGCGGAGATCACCGCGTCCTCGGAGGGCAGCGGCTCGGTGGCGCCGTCGGGCGTCCAACTGCCATGGGTTTCACTCATGAGCGGCATTCTCCAGCGCGCCAAGCAGCGCGTCCCAAGGCAACGTGGCACATTTCAGCCGTGAGGGATATTCGTGCACCCCTGCCAGCGGCCGCAGCGCGTCCATCGCGGCGGCGCATCGGTCACACGTTCCGGTGCGGACCATGGCGCGGAACTGCATGGCCAGATCGTGGATTTCCGGCGCGGTCTTGCCCGCGACCGCTTCGGCCATCAGGTCCGCCGAAGCCACGCTGATGGCGCAGCCGCGCGCTTCGAAGCCGGCTTGCGCCACGCGGTCGCCGTCGAGCCGGATGCGCACTTCCACACGGTCGCCGCACATCGGATTGTCGCCCTTGGCGGCGCCGTCGAACGGCTCGAGCCGGGTCTGATGCGCGGGATGGCGGCTGTGGTGCAGGATCACTTCCTGGTAGAGGTCCCGCAGGTCGGCGAATGCCTCGCTCATGCCCCCGCTCATGCAAAGAACTCCCGCACGCGTTCCAGCGTGTCCGCCAACACGTCGATTTCGCCCGCGGTGGTGTAGATGCCGAACGAGGCGCGGGCGGTGCTGTCCACGCCCAGGCGGCGCATCAGCGGCTCGGCGCAATGGTTGCCGGCGCGCACGGCGATCCCGTTGCGGTCCAGCAGGGTGGCCACATCGTGCGCATGCGCGCCTTCCAGCGTGAACGACACCACGCCGCCGCGGTCTTGGGCTTGTCCTAACACGCGCAGCCCCTTGACGCCGGAAAGCCGCGCCCGGGCATGCTCGGTCAGCGCGGCTTCGTGCGCGGCGATGGCGTCGTATCCCACCGCTTCCACCCACTCGATGGCACGCTTTAGCCCGATCGCCTCGACGATGGGCGGCGTTCCCGCCTCGAACTTGTGCGGGATCTCGGCCCAGGTGCTGCGCTCGAAACTGACGCTGCCGATCATGTCGCCGCCGCCCATGAAGGGGGGCATGCGCTCGAGAATGTCGCGCCGGGCCCAGAGCACGCCGATGCCGGTGGGGCCGTACAGCTTGTGGCCGGTGAACACGTAGAAGTCGGCGTCGAGCGCCTGCACATCGACCCGGCGGTGCACCACCGCCTGGCTGCCGTCGAACAGCACGAGCGCGCCCGCCTCATGCGCGGCGGCGGCGATGCGGGCCGCCGGCGTGTAGGTGCCCAGCACGTTGGACATGTGCACCATTGCCACCAAGGCCACGCGACCGTCCGCCAGCTTGGCCTGGTAGTCGTCCCAATCCAGCTCGCCCGCGTCGGTCACGCGCGCCACGCGCATCTCGATGCCACAGCGGTCGCGCAGCAACTGCCAGGGGATGATGTTGGCGTGGTGCTCCATCTCGCTGATCAGCACCGCCTGGCCGGGGCGCAGCAAGCTGCCGTAGCTGTAGGCGACCAGGTTGATCGCCTCGGTGCTGTTCTTGGTGAACACCACCTCGTCGCGTGAGGGTGCGTTCAGCAGGCGCGCAATCGCGTCGCGCGTGGACTCGTATGCGTCGGTGGTGCGCTCGCTCATCCAATGCAGGCCGCGATGCACGTTGGCGTATTGCGTGCGCATCGTGTCGGCCATGGCGTCGATCACCGCGTCGGGCTTCATCGCCGAGGCGGCACTGTCGAGGAACACGAGCGGCTTGCCGTGCACGCGCTGGCTCAGGATGGGGAATTCGGCGCGGATGCGGTCCACATCGAGCGTTGCCGAGTTCCGTGCGGTGGGCGCCATCATGTTCATGCTGCTATCTCCGCCTCGCGCTGCCACCAGGCTTCCATGGCGCCCTCGAGCAATGCCCGCGCCGCCTCGTGCGAGACGGCGGACAGCGCGTCGTCCAGGAAAGCCCTAATCAGCATCGCGCGGGCTTGGGGTTCGGGAATGCCGCGGCTGCGCAAGTAGAACACCTGCTCTTCGTCCAACTCGCCGACAGTGGCGCCGTGGCTGCACTTCACGTCGTCGGCGTAAATCTGCAGCTCGGGCTTGGTGTCCATTTCTGAATCGGGCGAAAGCAGCAGCGCCTGGCTCATCTGGTAGCCGTCGGTCTTCTGCGCTATCCGGTCGACCTCGATGCGGCCCTGGAACACACCGCGAGCGCGGCCCGTGAGCACGTTCTTCACCGTCTGGCGCGAGGCGCAGAGTGGCGCGCTATGGGTGACGACCGTGGTGACGTCGCCGACCTGCGCGCCCCGCAGCATTTGCGCCGCGTTCAGGTGCACGGTGGCGCCGGGGCCGCTCAGCCGCGCGTGGAACTCGGCGCGGGACACGCGGCCGCCCAAACTGAGGGTGAACGCGTCGTAGAACCCGGCGCGCGCGATGTCGGCGTAGATGGTGGCGAGATGGTATGCGGCGGGCGCTTCGTCCTGCAGGCGGATGTGGGTCAGCGTCGCGTTGGCGGCGACCTCGACTTCGATGACCGGATTATGCAGGTAGCGACCGCGCCCGAGCGCCACTTCCACCACGGTGAGGCGGGCGTTTTCGGCCAAGCGCAACACGTGGCGCGGATGGAACGCGACCGAACGGCCCTCCGTCTCTGCCGCCAGGTTCACCAGCAGCACGGTGCCGGCGTCCACTCCGGCGGCCACGCTGAGCATGGCGCCGTCTTCGGCCAGCATGGTGTTCAGCGCGACGACCGGCTGCTGCTCGGGATGCGCGAGGGTGCCGAAATGAGGGCCCTCGGCGAAGCGGGTGAAGCCGAGTGCGTCCGGAACGTCGGAGAGATGCGGCTGGAAGCGGCCGTCCTCGAAGACCAGGCGGGGGCCGTCCCAGGCCGGAATGGCGGGCAGGTCCGCGCCGACGGAGGTGAGCGCCTCGCGGAACTCGACCTCGGCCAGGGGGCGCAGGCTGGTGTATTTCCAGGCCTCGTCGCGGGCGCCGGGCAGGCCGGCCTGGCGGAACAGCTCGGCGGCGGCGTCGCGCGTGGCGCGGTCGCCGGGCAGGCGCGCGCGCAGGCCTTGATAGCGGGCGAGGAAGGCCTCGGCGCCTTGGTGCAGGGTGGTGCTCACGTTAGGTGGGGCCTAATGCGAGGGTGCGTTGGAAGAGAGCGGCGTCGTCCCGGCGTGTAGCAGCCACCCTAACCCTCTCCCGCCAGCGGGAGAGGGAACTGAACGAGCGAGAACGCGTCATGCTGCGTCGGCGACGATGGGGGCGTAGCCGCGTTCTTCCAGCTCCTTGGCAAGCTCGGGGCCGCCGGAGCGGATGATGCGCCCCGCGGCCAGCACATGCACCCGGTCGGGCACGATGTAGTCGAGCAGGCGCTGGTAGTGCGTGATCACCAAGGCGGAGAAGCCGGGGCCGCGGAGCGCGTTCACGCCGTCCGCTACGATCCTCAGCGCATCGATGTCCAAACCGCTGTCGGTCTCGTCGAGGATGGCGAGCTTGGGCTGCAGCACGGCCATCTGCAGCACCTCGTTGCGCTTCTTCTCGCCGCCGCTGAAACCGACGTTCACGTTGCGCTTCAGCATGTCGTCCGGCATTTGCAGCCGCTTCATCGCCGCGCGCGCCAGGCGCAGGAACTGGATCGCGTCCAGCTCGGGCTTGCCGCTGGCGCGGGCCTGCGCGTTGTAGGCGGTGCGCAGGAAGTTCGCGTTGCCGACGCCGGGCAGTTCGACCGGGTATTGGAACGCGAGGAACAGCCCGGCCGCAGCACGCTGCTCCGGCTCCATGCCGAGCAGGTCAGCGCCATCGAACATGGCCGTGCCGCCCGTCACTTGGTAGCCGGCGCGCCCGGCCAGCACGTAGGACAGGGTGGACTTACCCGACCCGTTCGGCCCCATGATGGCGTGCACCTCGCCGGTCGGGAGTTCCAGGTCGATGCCGTTCAGGATCGCCTTGCCGTCGTCGAGCGTGGCCGAAAGCTGCTTGATCTCGAGCATCAGCCAACCGAACCCTCGAGCGAAATCGCCAGCAGCTTCTGCGCTTCCACCGCGAACTCCATAGGAAGTTCCTTCAACACGTCCTTGCAGAAGCCGTTCACGATCATGCCCACTGCGTCTTCTTGGCTCAGGCCGCGCTGGCGGCAGTAGAACAACTGGTCGTCGTTGATCTTGCTGGTGGTCGCCTCATGCTCCACCTGCGCGGTCGCATTGCGCGTCTCGATATAGGGCACGGTGTGCGCGCCGCATTGGTCGCCGATCAGCAGGCTGTCGCACTGGGTGAAATTGCGCGCGCCCGCCGCCTTCGGCATAATCCGCACCAGGCCGCGATAGGTGTTGTCCGACCGGCCCGCGCTGATGCCCTTGCTGACGATGGTCGAGCGCGTGCCCTTCCCGATGTGGATCATCTTGGTGCCGGTGTCGGCCTGCTGGCGGTTGTTGGTGAGCGCCACGGAGTAGAACTCGCCGACGCTGTCCTCGCCCTGCAGGATGCAGGACGGATACTTCCAGGTGATCGCCGAGCCGGTCTCGACCTGGGTCCAGCTCACCTTGCTGCGCGCGCCGCGGCAAGCTGCGCGCTTGGTGACGAAATTGTAGATGCCGCCACGGCCCTCGGCGTCACCGGGATACCAGTTCTGCACCGTGCTGTATTTGATGGTGGCGTCGTCGAGCGCCACCAATTCCACCACGGCGGCGTGAAGCTGGTTCTCGTCACGCTGCGGGGCGGTGCAGCCCTCGAGGTAGGACACGCTGGCGCCTTCCTCGGCGATGATCAGCGTGCGCTCGAATTGGCCGGTGTTCTTGGCATTGATGCGAAAATAGGTGGACAGCTCCATCGGGCAGCGCACGCCCTTGGGGATGAACACGAACGAGCCGTCAGTGAACACGGCGCTGTTGAGCGCGGCGAAGTAGTTGTCGCCGGCGGGCACCACGCTGCCGAGATATTGCTGCACCAGCTCGGGATGCTCGCGCACGGCCTCGGAGATCGGGCAGAAGATCACGCCCACTTCGGCCAGGCTCTTGCGGAAGGTGGTGGCGACGGAGACGCTGTCGAACACGGCGTCCACCGCGATGTTGCGGCCCTGGGCGGCGCCCTCGGCGGCACTCTCGCCGTCGGTGCCGACCACGCCGGCCAGGATCGCTTGCTCCTTCAGCGGGATGCCGAGCTTGGCGTAGGTGCGCAGCAACTCAGGGTCCACCTCGTCGAGCGACGCCGGGCCGGTGCGGGGCTTAGGCGCAGCATAATAGTGGATGTCCTGGTAATCGATCTTGGGGTAGCCGACGCGCGCCCAATCCGGCTCCGTCATCTGCAGCCAGGAGGCATAGGCCTTCAGCCGCCACGCCAGCAGCCAAGCCGGCTCGCCCTTGCGGTCGGAAATCAGCCGGATGGTGCCCTCGTTCAAACCCTTGGGGGCGACATCCATCTCGATGTCGGTCTCGAAGCCCCACTTGTAGCCGGAGCCGGTCAGGGCCTGCACGGTGTCGAGGGTTTCAGCAACTGCTGCCATAAGGACGGTCCTATTCGGCCGGGAGGGAAAGGGAAGCTGCCGCCGCGCGAGGCGGCGCACCATGGGGCAACCGGGGACGCGGCGGTTCGGCCATGTCCGCCAGCGAGATCGCCGCCAGTGCGGACCGCACCGACTGGTTCACCACGTCCCACCGGCCACGCACCTGGCAGCAGGTCGCCTCGCAGCCGGAGGTCGAGCCCTCGACGCAGGCGGCCATGGCGATCGGGCCGTCGATGGCGGCGATCACGTCGGCCACCGAAACCGCGCTCAGCGGACGCACCAATTGATAGCCGCCGCGCGCGCCACGTTGGGACGCCACCAGCCCGGCGGCCGAAAGCGCCTTCAGCACCTTGGCCACCGTCGGCTCCGGCACGCCGGTCACCTGCGAGACGCCGGGAGAGGTTTGCACCCCCTCGGACGCCGCCAGCCGGACCAGCACGACGACCGCGTAATCGGTCAGTTTGGACAGCCTGAACATCCACGTCCCGAGCGCTAAGTAGAATAGGACCCACGTGGTCCGGTATGCAGCAAATGGCCGCCGGACGGGGACTCGTCAAGGTGCGGCGGCGGATATGGCGGCGGCCACCAGCGCGCAACCGGCGGCGGCAGCAGAGGTGGCGACCGCAACCGGCAGGCCATACCACCAGGCCCAGCCCGCCGCCGCCGCGGCCAAGGCGAAGGCCGCAAGCGGCGCCGGGCGCGCCAGGGACGCTGCGGCCCCGCTGGCCACAAGGCCCGCCGCCGCTTCGGCCGCGCCGCGCAGCGGGCTGGTGTGCATGCGTTGCAGGGTGCCGGCGATGTCGGCGCCGCTCGAACTCAGCAAGGCCACGGCCACGCTCTCGCCCACCACGAACAGGCTGCCGAAGCCGTAGCGCAGCAGCGCCAGCAAGCCCGCCGCCAGCATCGGCAGCGCCCAGATTACGGCGCTGACAAGGGCGAGCCCGGCGCAGGCGAACCGCGCCGCCTGGCTCAGCGGTCCCGCATGTCGGGCCCGCGCTCGCCCTCGTCGAGGTCGTCGTCCTCCAGCCGGTCCATATGGATGCTGTGGTCGCCGCCATGCTGCTGGATGTCGTGCTCGCGCGGGCCGGCAACGCGGTCGATCACCTGCACGGCGGCGATGCCGGCCTCGTCCGCGACCCGGCGCGCGGCTTCGACCGCTTCTTCCAGGCTCATCGGCGTGCCGTCCGGGCGGGCCGGGTGGGTGCGCTCGGGCAGGCCGTGGCGGTGGGTGAGGGTCAGCTCCACCACGACGCGGTGGGGATCGTCCTCGTCGAAGCGGCGCATCACGTAGACGGTGTGGCCACCCTCGGGCGCCGGGTCGTGCGGGTTGAGCCTGATCACGTCTGCCATCGTCACCTCCGGTTCGTCTTCCCAACGGCTGGCAGGGGGCTGTGGTTCAATTGCCACTCCGGCGGGTCTATGCAAGCGGGCATGAACGACACCGCGCCGACCCCCCTTCCCCGCGGCCCGGCGGTGCGCGCGCGCCATGCCGCCAGCCTGATCGTGCTGCGGCAGGAGGGCGGGGTGGCGATGCTGATGGGGGCGCGCGCCGCCGGGCACCGGTTCATGCCGAACTACCTGGTGTTCCCCGGCGGCGGGGTGGATCGGGGGGACGCGACCGCGCCGGTGGCGTCGCCGCTGCGGCCGGAGGTGCGGGCGCTGCTGGAGCAGGCGGCCAAGCCGCGGCTGGCGCAGGCGCTGGCGGTGGCGGCGGCGCGGGAGCTGGAGGAGGAGACCGGGCTCAGCCTCGGCCGCCCGCCGGCGCTGGACGGGTTGGACTATCTCGGCCGACTGATCACCCCGCCGGACAGCCCGATCCGGTTCGATGCGCGCTTCTTCGTGGTGGACGCGGCGGCGGTGAGCGGCGCGCTCGCCGGGTCGGGGGAGCTGACGGGGTTGCGCTGGTATGGGGTGGAGGAGGCGCTGGCGCTGGAGCTGGCGCGGCCGACCCGGGCGGTTGTGGGGTTGCTGCAGGCGTGGCTGGCGGCCAGCCAGGCGGAGCGCGCCGCCCGCAGCACGGCGCCGGTGCTGCGCAAACGCGTCTGGCGGCGGGAGTGAGGGCGCGGCTTGGGTTTGCCCGGGGGGCAATCGGGAGTACAGAGCGGCAATGATTTCTTTGTTCCTGGCGGCTTTGGTGTTTGCGGGCCTGCATCTCGGCGTCTCCGGCAGCACGCTGCGGGACGGGGCCGTGGCGCTTGGGCTTGCGCGGCTACATGGTGGCGTTTTCGCTGGCCTCGGTCGCGTCGATCGTGTGGCTGGTGATGGCCTACAACGCGGCGCCGTATGTGCCGACTTGGGGGGCGCTGGAGTGGTGGAAGCCGTTCCAGATCGCCTTCATGCTGCCGGCGTTCGTGTTGGTGGTGATGGGCTTGCTGACGCCCAACGCGACCAGCGTGGGGCAGGAGGCGCTGGTGGACGCGCCGCCGCGGGGCATCGTGCAGATCACGCGGCACCCGTTCCTGGTCGGGGTGACGATTTGGGCGGTGGTGCACCTGGTGGGCAATGGGGACGTGGCGTCGCTGCTGTTCTTTGCCTCGCTGGCGGTGGTGTCGGCGGCGGGGACGGTGTCGATCGACGCCAAGCGGCGGCGGGCGTTGGGGGCGATGCGGTGGCAGCGGTTCGCCAGCCGCACGTCGATCGTGCCGTTCGTGGCGGTGCTGTCGGGGCGGGCGGGGTTGGCGTGGGCGGAGCTGGGGTGGTGGCGGCCGTTGGTGGGGGTGGTGGCGTATGCGGTGATGCTGGGCGGGCATGCGCATATTGTGGGGGTGTCGCCGTTTCCGGGGTGAAGTGAGTGGTGTCTTGGGCTAAGCTCAGGCGATCATTCCAAGAGCCGTCAGTTGGTACGACTACTAATCCGAGAATGTTGCGTCAGGCTGAAGGTTTGCGGACGCGGCCATGCAAGGAGGCGCATGTGGCAGGATCTTTGGAATACGAGTTCAAGCTGGCAATGGTCGACATCTATAATCGCGCTAAGAACGAGGCGGGCTACACCGCAAGCATCTTTAATAACATGATCTACGAAAGAGGCGCGCTCAGTACTGCCAAATTTCTCATCAACGCTAGTAATGTTTCAGATGGCTACACCGAACTCTTCAAGCGAAATCGGTTAGACCTGACCGTTGAAGCGCTAGTTCTGGAAAACCCAAAGTGGCATCCTTTATTCACCGAGAGCGATTTGGCTCGCTGCCGTAAACGGCTCAAAGAATATCGATACGAGCCGAGAGAGTTGAAGAGGCTTAGTTGTCTGGAATAGGGTTGATATTTTCTACAACAATGTAGCCCTATGTGACAGATACTCAACTGCCGAATTCACCGACTACTTTGTGGGCCTGATTGCAGCTCTGATCTCGGGCGCGACAGCAGCACCTGGCAAGCTGCAAGTCGCTTGTGCAGTCTGCATCGTTTGTGTTGGCGCGGTGAGCATTTACCTGCGACCGACTTGGTCGATTGCACCATTGTTGGAACCGAAGCGATCAAATTAACGAGTAGAAGCTGGTTTAAACGATATGATAGCCACGGTACGGCGGCCAGTTTCGTCGATTGTGGCACCACAGAAGATTTCAGGATTCGGGCCTTTCTTAAGGAAGAACTTGCATGCTCCATCGCTTACGGTCGTTGCTTCACCGGACTTAAAATAGATGCTCTCGACTTCAAGAATGTCACCAACTTCATTTAGGCGTCCAGCGAATCCGATTATGGGAGTATGATGAGCTTCTTTTTGAACGAAATTGAGCATCACGTGACCTCTAAAATCATCAAACTGCGTGATTACGACTGAGTCACAGAAAAATCTTGATTGCCGCTTGGTCAGGTCGGCACCGAGTGGACCTTCCGCGATATGGCTCGTGTTCTGACAATCACCGTCGATGATTCGAACATTGTCGACCCCGGCATGAGCAACGCCGGCCAGGACACATATGCCGAGCGACACTAAGGCTGTTGCTTTAGTTATAATCGCGGTTATTCCTTCTGTAGCTCACCACGTCAGTTTCGTACGAACAAAAAAATGGCCGTTCGCTCTAGGACGCTCCCTACGACAAAATTACTGAAACGCACGACTTTCTGCAACGCTCATGCGGGTTCCAGATCAGCAACAATTAAAGGTCTCAAATTATGAGGAGGTGAAGCAGAACCGTAGCCCGTATCGCTCTCGGGCGATGCGGGTGTCGCCGAGTGTCGCTCACCTCTGCACATGTCGTGGCGCTGTATGACGCGGACCTCCGCTTCCGTGTCCGACGGTCGCCACATCGGCCATTTCCCCCGCTCGCCCAAACGCGAGGCGGGCTACGTTTCTTCAGGCGTTGGCCGCGACCCGGCGGCGCAGCATCATCGCATCCAAGCTGAATGCGCCGCCGCCAAAGCCAGCGACATACAGCATGCCACCTGCCATCGAGAGGTTTTTGAAGAATTGAATTTCCACAGTGTGATCGCCGAGGTTGCTGTGAAAGAAGGCGGCAAGGACGAGGCACCATAGCGCGAGCCCGAGACCCGACAGACGTGTCAGCAGGCCGGCCAGGAGAGCGAGCCCCACACCAAGCTCCATGAATACGGAGAAGCCATAAGCCAGGCTCGGCACAGGCAAGCCGCTCTTGGCGATGTAGCTCTGAGTAGTCTCCGGCGATAGCAACTTGCCCCAACCATCCCAGATGAAGATGCTGCTGAGCAGAATGCGTCCGACGAGGGCGGCAAGATCGAGCATGGGTTGGATTGCTTCCTTTAGAGTGCCACCGGCGACGTGTGGCGGCAGCCTGTCGCGCGCTCGCCAGCGTCAGCGCTTCGATGCGAGACGCGCTCAGCTTGAGGTTGGCTGTCCCACGCTTCGAACATCCAGCGCGGGTCCGCAAAGTCAACCCAGGCTTTCGGGGCCAGGTCTTCGCCGGGCCAGGTCTCAGTTCGCCCATAGCAACTCATGTGGGCGTCCTGGGACGGCTCGTGGCGGCCTACTGGCAGGTTTCTGAGGCTGCGGCTTGGGTTTTCCGGGCGACCAATTGGGGATACATAGCGGCATGATCTCTCTGTTCCTGGCGGCTTTGGTGTTTGCGGGCCTGCATCTCGGCGTTTCCGGCAGCACGCTGCGGGACGGGGCGGTGGCGCGGCTGGGATTGCGCGGCTACATGGTGGCGTTTTCGCTGGCCTCGGTCGCGTCGATCGTGTGGCTGGTGATGGCGTACAACGCGGCGCCGTATGTGCCGACTTGGGGGGCGCTGCAGTGGTGGAAGCCGTTCCAGATCGCCCTCATGCTGCCGGCGTTCGTGCTGGTGGTGATGGGCTTGCTGACGCCCAACCCGACCAGCGTGGGGCAGGAGGCGCTGGTGGACGCGCCGCCGCGCGGCATCGTGCAGATCACGCGGCACCCGTTCCTGGTCGGGGTGACGATTTGGGCGGTGGTGCACCTGGTGGGCAATGGGGACGTGGCGTCGCTGCTGCTCTTCGCCTCGCTGGCGGTGGTGTCGGCGGCGGGGACGGTGTCGATCGACGCCAAGCGGCGGCGGGCGTTGGGGGCGATGCGGTGGCAGCGGTTCGCCAGCCGCACGTCGATCGTGCCGTTCGCGGCGGTGCTGTCGGGGCGGGCGGGGTTGGCGTGGGCGGAGCTGGGGTGGTGGCGGCCATTGGTGGGGGTGGTGGCGTATGCGGTGATGCTGGGGGGGCACGCGCATATCGTGGGGGTGTCGCCGTTTCCGGGGTGACGGGTGTTGATCAATGCCGCCGACGATAATGGCGGGCAGGACGAGGTCGCTTTATTGACGCTCCGTCATGGCCAGGCTGGCTTGGCAGCCGCTGTCACCGGCGAGCTCTTCGTGGCCTTGCTCGAAACGGCGAGGCCGCGCGAAGCGGGCTCTGGCTTCTGCCACCCTTTGCAGTAACGCGGCTTGGTCGAATGGCTTGCTGACGTGACCGTCCATACCGGCACTCCTGCATTGCTCGATTTGTTCTGTAAAGGCTTGTGCCGTCATCGCGACAATCGGCACGTCCGCGTATACGCCATCCAACGCTCGTATCCTCCGGCTTGCCTCCAACCCGTCCATCCCTGGCATCCTCACGTCCATCAGGATGACGTCGAACACTGTCTTGGACGCAATAGCCACGGCCTCCACGCCTCCTTCTGCGCAGACGACATGATGACCGGCCGCCTGCAACATCGCGGCGGCGATGTCTCTGTTCATGGCGACATCGTCGACAACGAGTATGTGAGCGGCGAATTCTGAGACACCGGCATCATTGACGCAAAGTGGCTGCAGCATGCCGAGCTCGGCATCCGCGGCGGGCAGGGCCAGCCAGAAGGTGCTGCCGCCGCCCTGGTTGCCTGCATAACCGAGCGAACCGCCCATGAGGGCAGCCAGGCGGGCCGAGAGTGCCAGCCCGAGCCCCGCCCCCTCGATCTCGGTGGCTGTAGCGGTCGAGAGCCGCTCGAACTCGTGGAATAAACGGCCTTGCTGGTCAGCCGCTATGCCGGGCCCAGTGTCAATGACTTCAAAGCGCAGGCGTTGCTTTCCTTCCGTCTTGATCGCCAGCGTTACAGACCCGCGCGCGGTGAACTTCACCGCGTTGCCTAGAAGATTGAGCAGAATTTGGCGAAGTCGGGTCGGGTCCACCAGGATGCCCTGGGGAACGTCCGGCGCTACCGCGACGTCAAGCAACAGCGCCTTCAGAGCAGTGACCGGTCGCACAACGTCGAGGCAGGCGGAGGCCAATGCTCGGACATCTGTTGCGGCTTGTCGAAGTTCGGTATGCCCGGTTTCGATCTCTGTCAGATCAAGAACGCGGTTTATCATCTCGAGCAAGTGCTTGCCCGCCTCCATCATCGCTTCGACGCGCGGTGCCTGCCTGGGACTCAATCCGCCGTCGATCCGCAGCAATTCGGCATAGCCCAAGATGCCATTGAGCGGCGTGCGCAGCTCATGACTCATGCTGCCGAGGAACCGCGACTTGGCACGGCTAGCACGCTCGGCCGCGTCACGCGCATTGTTGAGGTGTTCCGTCAAGCGCGAGAGCTGCTCGGCGGCCGCCAGCATCTGATCCGCCTGTGCCTTTCGCGCGGAAATGTCTCGGAGGCAGCACATGATCGATCGAGGCTCGCCAGTCTCGCAATCCCGGACAAGTCCCAGGCTGGCTTCCACCCAAACATAATGCCCGAGCTTGTGCTGGAAGCGGTTCGTCACGCACTCCAGCTCGGTCTCCCCGGACGCGAGGCGCAGAAACCGTGCCCGGGCGCCCTCCTGATCATCCGGATGGATGATCGCGGCCATGTTCGCGCCTAGCATTTCCACCGCCTCATACCCGAAGACGGCACGGCACGCGGGCGAGACGTAGGTCCGCCGACAATTCATGTCCAAGCAGGTGATGACATCCGTCGCATGATCGGCCAGAAACCGGTAGCGCGCCTCGCTTTGCCGCGCGTCGGTTTCCGCAACGGCGCTTCGGAGCAGTTCGCGTTGCAGCAGGCGCATCAGCGTGAAAGCTGCCAGCAACAGCATCGCAACGGCAAGGCCGACGGTCCCCGCTTCGATCCACCATGGCCTGTAGACGTTGCGAAGCGATAGCCCCACGAAGATGTTTAGCGGAAGGTTGCGGAGCCGGTGCTGAGCGTAGAGGCGATCGATGCCTTGAAGAGATGTTGCAGCGAAGCTGGAAGCTGCGCGGCCGAGCACGGCGCGAGAAACGGCAGAGTTGCGGACCACCAAGCCAAAGTCTCGACTGCCGCTCGACTGCCGGAAGATTATGCGGCCGTCGACGGTGGCGAGGACAACGTCGTCACCTGGCATCAGCTTGAGCGAGTCAAACAGGTCTTTGAACAGGGACATCTCGAGCGAGGCGCCCACGATCCCGGCAAACGATCCGTCGATATGATTGAGGCGTCGACTGAGGACGATGACTGGATTTCCGGTGAGCGCACTGTGAGGGATCAGGCTCATGAACAAGCCGACGTCGGTGCGGTCGCGGTGGGCGGTAAACCAATCGCGCGATGCGTAGTCATGCTGACGCGGCAAGACGGCGTCGGAGTCCAATGTCGCCCTACCATGTTCGTCGACGACGAGCATCGTGCCAAAATGGTCCGAACTCTTTGGGCCATCGAACAGAATTGACCGTTGCTGATCCACGCCGACGTTGCTCCCTTCGAGCCGAGACATCAGCGACTGAGCATTGAGCAACGTCAGATCGACGATATCGACATTGCGCTCGATATCGCGCTGGAGAGCACTCGCGATATTATCGGCCGAATGGACGGCTGCGACATGAGCGGTTTGGCGTGCCTGGTAGAGCACCGCGGCCACAAGGACAATCACGGCTGTTGCGAGCGCAACGACAGTTAAGAACAGTTTTGATTTTGGGCGAATGAGACGACGCAAGAGTTGCATGAACGTACTCAGATGACTGCGCCTATCGACCGGGGGCCAATTCTTGGCGCCAAACACAACCGCGATCATGAAATTAGCTAAAACACGTTTAAGGAGTGTTAATTCGGTTTCTTAGCCAGCCCTCGCCCGCTGTCGCTTCAGAAGGGCAAGCGGTTTCTTCTGACGCTTGCGATGCATATCGCTGTCGGCCTGCTCACGGCCGCGAGTCAGAAGTTAGCCACCACGCCAAGAGCCCGCCCCTGCGCCCGCAACCACGGCGTGGTGCCCAAGCGGGCCGTGGCCCTTGCCGATGCCGGGGGCGGCGGCAATCGTCGCCTGCACAAACCCTACCGCCTGCCCCACTGCACGCTCCAGCGGCAGCCCCGCCGCCAGGCCGCACGCCACCGCGGTGGCGAGGGTGCAGCCGGTGCCGTGGGTGTGCCGGGTCGGTTGGCGGGGGTGGCGGAACTCGAAGACGGACTCGGAGGTGACCAGCAGGTCCAGCACGGTGTCGCCGTCGCCGTGGCCGCCCTTCAGCAGCACCGCCTGGGGGCCCAGGGTGAGCAGCATGGGGGCGGCCCAGTGCATCGCGGCCTCGTCGGGGATCGGGCGGCCGCAGAGCGCCTCGGCCTCGGGCAGGTTGGGGGTGATCAGGGTGGCGAGGGGCAGCAACACGGTTTTGAGCGCCGAGACCGCGTCGGGCGACAACAGCGGCGCGCCGCCCTTGGCCAGCATCACCGGGTCGATCACCAGCGGCAGGCCGGTCTGCCCCAGGGCGGCGGCCACGGCCTCAATGACGGCGGCAGTGCCGAGCATGCCGGTCTTGACGGCGTCGGCGCCGGGGTCGGCCAGGGCTACGGCGATCTGCTGGGTGATGAACTCGGGCGGCACGGGGTGCGTGCTGTGGACGCCGGTCGTGTCCTGCGCCGTCAGGGCGGTGATGGCGGTGCTGGCGTAGGCGCCCAGGGCCATCGCGGTCTTGATGTCGGCCTGGATGCCGGCGCCCCCCCCCGAGTCCGACCCGGCGATCACCAGTATGCGCGGGATCATGGGATGCGCGGGATCACAGCTCAGGGGGCTCGGGCTCAGGCGGCCTGGGCGCGCGTGGCGTCGGCGACGGCCTCGCACAAGGCGTCCACCACCTGGCCCACCCGGTCCGCGTCCTCGCCCTCGGCCATCACGCGGACCACCGGCTCGGTGCCGCTCTCGCGCAGCAGCAGGCGGCCAGTGGCGCCCAGCGTCGCCTCCGCCTCGGCCACCGCCGCCTTGACGCGCGGGTCGGCCAGGGGGGACGGCCCGGTGAAGCGCACGCTGCGCAGGCGTTGCGGCAAAGGCTGGAACGGGCGGCACACCTCGCTCGCCGGGCGGCCTTGCTCCACCAAGGCGGCCAGCACCTGCAGGGCGGCGAGCAGCCCGTCGCCGGTGGTGGAGTAGTCGGCCAGGATGACGTGGCCGGACTGCTCGCCGCCCAGGTTGAGGCCGTCGGCACGCATCCGCTCCATCACGTAGCGGTCGCCCACGGCGGTGCGGCGCAACGCCAGGCCTTCGGCTGCGAGGAAGCGCTCGAGCCCCAGGTTGGACATCACGGTGGCCGCCACGGCGCCGCCGCGCAGGCGACCGGTGCGCTGCCAGGTTTGCGCGATCAGGGCCAGGATCTGGTCGCCGTCGATCAGGCGCCCGGTTTCGTCGGACAGCAGCAGGCGGTCAGCGTCGCCGTCCAGCGCCACGCCCAACGCCGCGCCGTGCTGCACCACCGCCTGGCACAGATGCTCGGGCGTCATCGAGCCGCAGTCGCGGTTGATGTTGAACCCGTCCGGCTTGACGCCGAGCTCCACCACGGTGGCGCCCAGCTCCCACAGCACGGTGGGGGCCACGCGGTAGGCGGCGCCGTGGGCGCAGTCGACCACGATCTTGCGGCCCTCGAGCGTCTGGCCGCGCGGGAAGGTGGACTTGGCGCTTTCGATGTAGCGGCCGGCGGCGTCGGTCAGCCGGGCGGCGCGGCCGAGGGCGGCGGGCTGGGCCAGGCGGGCGGACAGGTCGGAGGCCATCAGCGCCTCGATTTCGGCCTCGGTCGCGTCGGACAGCTTGTAGCCGTCGGGGCCGAACAGCTTGATGCCGTTGTCCTCGAACGGGTTGTGACTGGCCGAGATCATCACGCCCAAATCGGCGCGCAGCGAGCGGGTGAGCATGGCGATGGCGGGGGTGGGGAGCGGGCCCACCAAGGTCACGTCCATCCCGGCGGCGATGAAGCCGGCGACCAGCGCGGGCTCGATCATGTAGCCGGACAGGCGCGTGTCCTTGCCGATCACCACGCGGTGGCGGTGGCTGCCGCGGACGAACATGATCCCGGTGGCTTGGCCCAGGCGCAACGCGGTGTCGGCGGTCATCGGCTCGATATTGGCCCGGCCGCGGATCCCGTCGGTGCCGAACAGACGTCTGCCGTTTGCCATGTGGCGCGCATCCTGAGGTTGGTGGGTGGTGGTAGCCTAGCCGCCGAGCGCTTGCCAGACCCGCACCGCCTGCACCGTAATCGCCACGTCATGCACGCGCAGCACGGCGGCGCCCTGCTGCAGCGCGAACAAGGCAGCCGCCAGCGAGCCGCCGACCCGGCGCTTCGGGTCCGCCTGACCGCTCAAGGTGCCGATGAAGCGCTTGCGGGACACGCCCACCACGAGCGGCCGGCCGAGCTGGCGCAGGGGGGCGAGGTTGCGCAACAACGCCACGTTGTGCTCGCCGGTCTTGGCGAACCCAATGCCCGGGTCGAGCGCGACCTGCTCGGGGCGGATGCCGGCTGCGAGGGCGCGATGGAGGTGGTGGGAGAGCTCCTCGGCCACGTCGGTCGCGACGTCGCGGTAGGCTGCGTGCTGGAGCATCGTCTCGGGCGTGCCGCGCATGTGCATGAGGATAACGGGGCAGGACCAGGCGGCGATGACGGCGGCGGCGGCCGGGTCGTGCTGGAGGGCCGAGACGTCGTTGATGATGGCGGCCCCGGCGTCGAGCGCGGCGCGCATTGTTGCCGCGTTACGGGTGTCGACCGAGATGGTGGCGCCGCAATCGCGCAGCCCGGCGATGACGGGCAAGATGCGGGCTTGTTCCTCGATGGGGTCGAGCGGGCGGCTGCCCGGGCGGGTGGTTTCGCCGCCGATGTCCAGGATGTCGGCACCCTCGGCGACCATGCGGCGACCGGCGGCGATGGCGAGCGCCGGGTCGAAATGGTCACCGCCGTCGCTGAAGCTGTCGGGGGTGACGTTGAGGACGGCCATGATGCGAGGGGGGGAGCGGTCGGCCCAGGTGAACTCACTCCCTCTAGGAGAGGGTTGGGGTAAAGGGTTTTGAGCCATTGCAGGGCCCGTTTCGCGGCCTCCGCACCCTCACCCCGACCCTCTCCCGCCCGCGGGAGAGAGAGAAGCACGGGCGGGAGCGCGGTCAGCCTGGCTGGGGAGCGGCACCGAGGCCGGTGGGCGGGGGAGAAATAGGGCGGGTGGTTGGCACGGAGGCGCGGCGGGTTTCGGGAGCCGGCTCGTCCACCACCTTCTTGATCACTGGCTCGCCGCGCAGAACTGTGCGGATTTCGTCGCCAGACAGCGTCTCATGCTCGAGCAGCCCGCGGGCAAGACGGTGCAGTTCTTCGATCTTCTCGGTGAGGATCGTCTTGGCCCGCCCATAAGCGCGGTCGATAATGCCCTTGATCTCGGCGTCGATTTCGCGAGCGGTGACCTCGGAGACATTCTTGTTCTGCGTCACGCTATGCCCGAGGAACACCTCCTGGCTGTTGTCGCCATAAGCGATCATGCCTAGGCCTTCGCTCATGCCCCACTCCGTCACCATGTTGCGGGCGATGTTGGTCGCCTGCTTGATGTCCCCGCCAGCGCCGGTGGAAACGCGATCCGGCCCGAAGATGATCTCCTCCGCGACCCGCCCGCCCATTGCCATCACCAGACGCGCAACCAGGCGCGCCTTGTTCTCTGAGAGGCGATCACCCTCCGGCAGGCTCATCACCAAGCCCAGCGCGCGGCCGCGCGGGATGATCGTGGCCTTGTGGACCGGGTCGCAATCCGGCTCGCTGATAGCGCACAACGCGTGCCCAGCCTCGTGATAGGCGGTCATCCGCTTCTCGGCGTCCGACATCACGAGCGAACGGCGCTCGCTGCCCATCATCACCTTGTCCTTGGCATGCTCGAACTCGAACATCGCCACCGTGCGCTTGCCCATGCGGGCAGCGAGCAGGGCGGCCTCGTTCACCAAGTTCGCCAAGTCAGCGCCGGAGAAGCCGGGAGTGCCGCGGGCGATGGTCTTGGGATCGACGTCGTTGGCGAGCGGCACCTTGCGCATGTGCACGCGCAAGATCTTCTCGCGGCCGCCGACGTCCGGGTTCGGCACCACCACTTGACGGTCGAACCGGCCCGGGCGCAGCAACGCCGGGTCCAGCACGTCGGGGCGGTTGGTGGCGGCAATGAGGATCACGCCCTCGTTGCTCTCGAAGCCATCCATCTCGACCAGCATCTGGTTCAGCGTCTGCTCGCGCTCGTCGTTGCCGCCGCCCAAGCCCGCGCCGCGATGCCGGCCGACGGCGTCGATCTCGTCGATGAAGATGATGCATGGGGCGTTTTTCTTGCCCTGCTCGAACATGTCGCGCACGCGGCTGGCGCCGACACCGACGAACATCTCCACGAAGTCGGAGCCCGAGATGGTGAAGAACGGCACGTTGGCCTCGCCGGCGATGGCGCGAGCCAGCAGCGTCTTACCCGTGCCGGGGGGGCCGACCAGCAACACGCCCTTGGGGATCTTGCCGCCAAGCCGCTGGAACTTTTGCGGGTCCTTCAGGAACTCGACGATCTCCTGAAGTTCACTCTTGGCCTCGTCGATGCCCGCCACGTCCTCGAACGTCACCCTGCCCTGCTTCTCGGTCAGCATTCGGGCGCGGGACTTGCCGAAGCCCATGGCGCGGCCGCCGCCCGATTGCATCTGGCGCATGAAGAACACCCAGACGCCGATCAGCAACAGCATCGGGAACCAGTTGAGCAGGTAGTGGAAGATGCTGTCGCTGCCCTCGTCCTCAGGCTTTGCGATCACGCGCACGCCCTTGTCGGTCAGCCGCTGCACGAGGGTCGGGTCGTCCGGCGTGTAGGTCTGGAAGGTGCGGTTGTCGTTCATCTGGCCGGTGATGACGCGGCCCTGGATGGTCACGTCGTGCACGCGGCTCGAGGAGACATCGTTCAGGAAGTCAGAATACGCGACCTGGGTGGTCGCGCGTTGTGACGTGCCGGGTTTGAAAAGACTGAACAGCACCACCAGCAGCAGCGCGATGATCACCCAAAGCGCGAGGTTGCGGCCGAAATTGCTCATCTATGGTTCCTGGCACATCCATGATACCGACATCGGTGCCCTGCTCCTGGCCACCACGTCCATTCCGCTCAACCCGACCTTCGGATCTGGCGCGACCCCATCAACATGGGATTGCTCACGATCCAGCAAAGCCCCACGCTGGTCAACAACCCGAATAGGCCGCCCCCGCAACCGGCACTGCCGCGCAGTGGACGACACTTCGGGCAATGCAATCCGTAGTACCATAGCATTCTTGAAGATACCCTAAATGCGGCACTTCGGAAAGCGTGCCGTTGCGGCGGAGCGCGGGGAGCGTGCGCAGCACCGCCGCCGGCCAGGCCGACCGGCGCCGCAACTTTGCGGCATCTTGCGCCAATGCACCGAGGCACCTGTCGGCAGGCGCCGCGCCGACACGAAAGCGGCCATCCCAAACCGCCCCTGCCACGGCCGCGCAGGCGCCCGCCATCGCCGCCTCCTCCCGCACCACCAGCCAGCCGGGGCCGAGCCGCCCGGCGGGGATCAGCCGCGCGCCGGCCAAGGTGGCAGCGCGCGGCTCGGCCGCCAAGTCTGCAACCCTCGAAACGGGGTAGCGCCGGCCGGAAACCATGCGCAGCACGGCCGCCAGTGCGTCCGCGGCGACCGGGCCAGGCGACAGGAGGGCAAAGCCGCCCGGGAACAGGGTGACGCGGCTGGCGAGTTCCGCGGCCAGGCTCGCGTCACGCTCCTGCCGCAGCCGCGCCTGGCTGGCGGCGGTCGCCAGCAGGCCGGCCCGGTTGGCGCCGATCTCCTGGCGCAGGCGGGCGCGGGTGGTCTCGAGGTCGGTGTTGGTGGGGTCGGACGCGGCGGTCCATCCAGCGTCTGCCACCACTGCCGCCAGCCGGTCCGGCGGGAACGGCAGCAACGGGCGCAACAAGCGGATATCGGTGGTCTCGGCCACCATCGGCATCGCCGCCAGCCCCCTCGGTCCGCTGCCGGCGCGTTGCCGGAGCAGCACGGTCTCGGCCTGGTCGCCGGCATGGTGGCCGAGCAGCAGGTCCACCAGGCCGGCGGTGCGGCAAGCGGCGGCAAGGGCGGCATAGCGCGCCGCCCGCGCCCGCGCCGCCACGCCGGGCCCCGCGCGCAGGCCGGGCAGCGGCAGGATGGTGGCGGGGATGCAGCGGCGGCTCAGCGTGGCGCGGGCGCTAGCGGCTTCTTCGGCGGAGTCAGGCCGCAGACCGTGGTCGACGATGAAGGCGGCCGGCTGGCCCCATTCGCGCGCCAGCAAAGCCAGCGCCAGACTGTCCGGCCCGCCCGAGACCGCCACGGCGACCCGGCGGCTCGCGCCCCAAGGGCCGAGCCGCTCCATGGCGTGGGCGAACTCGGCCGCCGAGACAGGCTGGCTGCCGGGCTGGAGATCAGCGGCAGTCGGCGCGGCGGCGGGCTTCGGCGGTGGCGTCACGGATGTCGGGCCGGGGTTGGGGGAATTCGACCCGCAGCTTGGTCAGCGCTTCGCAAGCCGCCTGTTTGTCGTTCAGTCCGATCAACGAGTTGGCGACACCGAGCAGCGCGTCCGGAGCGCGCGGGCCGGTGCGGGCGCGGTTGTAGGCGTCGTAGAAGTCGGGCGCTGCCTGCTGGTAGTTGTGCTGGCCCGCTTCCGCTTCGGCCAGCACGAGTTGGGCGTCGGCGGCCCGCGGCCCACGCTTGGCGATCACCTCCCGTGCCGCGGCCATCGCCGCCGGGTAGTCGCGACGGGCGAGCGCGGCGTTGGCTTCCTGCAAGGCCAGCTCCGGCGTGCGCGGCGGCGGCGGTGCCGGGTTCAGCGACTGCTGCGGCGCGGCGTGGGAGGGCTCGCCGGGCGAACCCAGGAGCGAAGGCGGCGGGCTCAGATAGTTCGGCTGGCCTGGCGGCGTGTAGCCCGGTTGGCCGGTGGCAGCCGGGCGCGCCCCCGAGCCGCTCTGCATCGCGAACTGCAAGTCGCCCAACTGCTTGGTGAATTCGGCCTGCTGCTGTTGCTGCTGATTGGCCAATTCGTCGACCCGGCCGCGCATCTCCCGGACCTGGTCTTCGAGGGTGGAAACCCGGTCCAGCAACTGCGAGACCAGCCCCGGATCGGCACCGCCGCCGCCGGACGAACGGTCCGAGTAGGACGGCTGCGGCCCGGCGCGCTGCATCAACTGCAACTGGTGGCGGAGGTCCAGGATCTCGTTCTGCAGCGCGATCGCCTCACGGCTGTCGAACTGGGCTCGAGCCGGGGTGCACCATACCACGAACGCCGCAGCCAAAGCCGCACCAGCCAGTCCGGCGCTGCCAACCCTCATTCCCGCTTGCTCCGCCGACGTTGTGCGGGGACTTCTAGAGCGGTTCCGACAGGCGCGGAACCGCCCAAAGCCGACAGTCCAGCCGAAACTCTACTGGACGGAGGTGATGGCGTTGCGGTTCTGCGCGTAGGATTGCTCGTCCGAACCCAGCGCGGTCGGGCGATCCTTGCCGTAGCTGATGGTGGTGATGCGGCTGGACGCCACGCCATGCGCCACGATGTAGTCGCGGGCGGCATTGGCCCGGCGCTCGCCCAGGGCGATGTTGTATTCCTCGGTGCCGCGCTCGTCGCAGTTGCCGGCGATCTGCACGGCGTCCTGCGGATAGCGCCCAAGCCACATGGCCTGGCGATCCAGCGTCCCGCGTGCGTCGCCGGTCAGGTTGTTGGAGGCCAGCGGGAAGAACACGCGGTCCCCGACATTGGCCACCAGATCTTCCTCGCTTCCTGCCGCCGGGCCGGCGTTGCCGTTGGCCACGTTGCCGGTGCCGGCGGAGGCCGCACTGGTGTTGGGCTGGCTGGCGCAGGCCGAGAGCAGTGCCATGACGGCCAAGGCCGGCAGAATTTTACGATACATCGAGAAGTTCCTGGTTGACGGGGCCAAAATGGATCGAGCGTGTGCTACAACGATCTATGACAGCGTTCGTTCCGCAGTGCGTCGCTTAGAAGCCGATTGATCTCAGGTCAACGGGCGGAGTGACGTCAGGTAGCCGGGACCATTTCGCTAGCGAGGCCCTCACCCAACCCTCTCCCAAAGGGAGAGGGCTTTTGGAGCGGGTCAGGCAAGGAGCGGGGACCACGCCGGGTCGGTGGCGTCGGTGGGGGTGCTGACGGTGCGCTCGTTGAAGCCGGTGATGTCGATGGAGACCAGCCGGGCGGAATAGCCGTCGCCGCTGCGGTCGCGCGCCGGAGTCTCGCGGAAGAACATCAGCACGCGGCCGTTCGGGCAGAAGGTCGGGCCCTCCACGTCGAAGCTCTCGGACAGGATGCGCTCGCCCGACCCGTCCGGGTGCATCACGCCGATGGCGAAGGGCGCGCTCGGCTGGCCGAGCCGGGTGAAGGCGATGAGATCGCCGCGCGGGGACCAAACGGGGGTGGCGTAGAAACCATTGCCGAACGAGATGCGCCTCACCCCACCGCCGCCCGCGTTCATCATGTAGAGCTGCTGGTCGCCGCCGCGGTCGGAGTTGAACACGATCTGCGAGCCGTCCGGGCTGTAGCAGGGGCTGGTGTCGATGGCGCCCGAGTTGGTCAGCCGTTGCGTCCCGCCGCCGTTCAGCCCGACGGTCACGATGTCGGACCCGCCGCCGCGGGTGACGGACATGATGACGTGGCTGCCATCGGGGGAGAAGCGCGGGGCGAAGGTGATGCCCTCGAAGTCCCCCAACACACGCTGGGCGCCGTTGCCGAGGTCGAACGCATACACGCGCGGGCGGTTGTTGGCGTAGGACATGAAGACGATTTCGTCTTTCGTCGGGTGGAACCGAGGGGTGAGCACCAGCCAGGTGCCGTTGGTGAGATAGCGGTTGTTCTCGCTGTCCTGGTCCATGATGGCCAGCCGCTTGACCCGGCGGTCGCGCGGCCCGGTGCCGGCGACATAGACGATGCGGGTGTCGAAATAGCCCTTCTCGCCCAGCAGGCGCTCGTAGATGACGTCGCTGATGATGTGGGCGACACGGCGCCAGTTGCCGGCGGCGGTGGTGTAGGCGGTGCCCTGGATCTGCTGGCCGACTGGGACGTCCCACAGGCGGAACTCGACCCGGCCGCTGACGGCGTTGCCGGTCACCAGGGCTTGGGCGCCGGCGGCTTTCCAGGCGGGGAAGTTCGGCGCGTCGCTGACGGTTTGCGGCCCGGCCAGCGGCTTGAACAGGCCGCAGCGCTGCAGATCGTTGGTGATCACCTGGGTGACCTGGTCGCCCAGTTCGCCGCCCATGGTGGGGATGCCGATCGGGATCGGGTCGGTGCGGGCGCGGTCCACGGTGATGGCGCCGCCGGCGGAAGCGGGCGCGGTGGCTGCGGCTTGGGCCCAGGCTGGGGCCCAGGCCGGGGCGGCGAGCAGGGTGGCCGTGCCGGCCAGCGCGCTGCGGCGGCCGATGATGGGGGTGGAGAAGGTCATGGGTCGGGTCCGATCGCTATCGGGATGGAAACTGAGCCGCTGGTGCGGCGCGCACGTCGCATGCCGCAGGTCGCGCAGCGAGGCAATGGGCCGGAGGCTGCCTCGACCTCGCTCGGAAGAGCCCTCTCCCTCTGGGAGAGGGTTGGGTGAGGGATCGGGCCATACACACATATGTTGATGCGGTGCTCCGCGCCCCCCTCACCCCGACCCTCTCCCAAAGGGAGAGGGAGAAGATCTCATGGAGATTAGCACGCCGCCCCTTCCCTGCTCATGGCTTGAAAATGAAGTCGAAGGTATGGTTTTGGCCGAGCATGTTCGGCGGCAGGGGCAGCGCCGCGCATTGAGCCGCCATCACGGCGCGAACCGCACGCTCGGCAAACGCGTGCAGCGCATTGCCCAGCGGCGCCGCCGGGTCACCCGGGGCGATCTGCGCGGCCCGCACCACGCCTTCCGGGTCCGTCGTCACGATGAGATGGACCTGGAACGTGTCGGCGTGCAGCGCACCCGCATCCCGCGTCCAGCACTCGCGCACCTTGTCGCCGATCGCGCCGCGCTGCTCCGAGGTGAGCGCGAAATTGTCGGTGCCGTGCACGCTGCCGCCACGCACCGGCGCACCCGAGGGTGACGGGTTGAAACGCGCGGTGGGCGGCCGGTCCTGGCGCAGCTTGGCCATCAGCTTGTCCAGGTTCGCTTCCACGCTGGGGCTGTCGGCGGCCGAGTTCTTGGTCTGGTTCGGCTGGCTGCGTTGGCTGGGCGGCGCCGGCTTCGGGGGCGGCGGGTTGGGCGGCGGCGGCGCAAGCGGGGGCGGCTCCGGCAACGGCGGCGTCGGCAAGGGCGGCGGCGGGGTGGGCGGCTTGGGCTGCGGCAGCGGCGGCGGAGCGGGCGTGGGCGCCGGCTCCGGCGTGGGCGGCGGCGCAGGTGGTGGCGGCGTGGGCGGGGGCGGCGCCACCACCGGCGGCGGCGGGGGTGGCGGGGGCGGTGGCGGTGGCGGCGGTGGGGGCGGCGGCTGCGGCGGTTGCGGCTTCGGCGGCTCGGGGCTCGGCGGCGTCGGCGCGGGGGTCTGCGCCACGGTTTCCGCCGGCACGGGCGCACTCACGTCCGCTTTGCGCGCTTCCTGCTTCGGCCCCTCGATGTCGACGTCGAACTCCGCAGCGTCCGGCAGCTTCTCGACCGGCGGCGGCTGGTTGGCCACGAACACCAAGAAGGCCACCAAGACCAGGTGGAGCAGGAACGACACCGCCGCCCCACCGCCCAAGCGCCTATTCATCCGCCGAAGTCCTGTGCATCCGCCTCGCTCAGCCCAACCCGCCGCTACCTGCGACGCGGGGACTGGGTTGGCACCGTCGGCACCGACGTGGTCGGCAATGGCGGCAGGGACGGTGCGGCGATCCCCGGCGCGGGAGCCGAGGCCGGCGACCCGGTGAGAGAGGGTGCCGACGCCCCGGCGCCGCCACCCGACTGCTCCACCAGCAAGGCGACCTTGTTGAAGCCGCCCTGCTTGATCGTGCTCATCACCTCGATCATGCGGCCATACGGCACCGTCTTGTCGCCGCGGACGTAGATGCGGCGGTCGGGGTCGGATTGGGCGGTGGACTGCAGCTTGGCCACCAGGTCGCCCAGGTCCATCCCGTCATTGCCGAGATAGACCTTGCTGTCGGAGGCGACGCTGACGGTGATCGGGTCCTTCTCCGGCTGCAGCGGCGTGGCGCTGGCCTTGGGCAGGTCCACGTTCACGCTGGAGGTCATCAGCGGCGCGGTGATCATGAAGATCACCAGCAGCACGAGCATCACGTCGACCAGCGGGGTGACGTTGATTTCGGCCAGCGGGCGATAGCGGCCGCGGCCGCGCCCACGGCCGCCGAGTTGGACCGCCATGGCCTAGGCCCGCTCCTCGGACTGGCGGGACAGGATGGCGCCGAACTCGGTGCCGAAGCCTTCCAGCCGGGCGGCGAAGCGCGACAGGTCGGTGCTGATCTTGTTGTAGGCCAGCACGGCAGGAATGGCCGCCACCAGGCCCACGGCGGTGGCGAACAGCGCCTCGGCGATGCCGGGCGCCACCACGGCCAGGCTGGTGTTCTTGCTGGCGGCGATGGCGGCGAAGGAGTGCATGATGCCCCAAACGGTGCCGAACAGGCCGATGAACGGCGCCGTGGAGCCGACCGAGGCGAGGAACACCATCCAGCGCTCCATCCGCTCCATTTCGCGCCCGACGGTGACGGTCATGGCGCGGTCCACCCGGTCGCGCACGCCGACGCGCGACATGTCGGCGCCGGCGACGCGGGCGGAGCGCCGCCATTCCCCCATGGCGGCGCCGAACACGGCGGCCACCGGGTGGGCCGGCTTGGCGCCTTGGCTGTCGAACAGCTCCTCGAGGCTGCCGCCGGACCAGAACCGGTCCTCGAACGCGTCCGCCTGGCGATTCGCCCGGCGCAGCGAGATCACCTTCTCGAAGATGATCGCCCACACCCAGACGCTGGCCAGCAGCAGCAGCGTCATGACGATCTTGACGACGATGTCCGCCTGCAAAAACAGGGACAGGATCGACAAGTCGCCATTCGCAGCCGCCGCGGCGGCCGTTGCCGTCTGATCCACTCCGCAACCCTCCCTTACGCGTCTGACCGCGCGATCTCGAACGCCGTGCGCCAGCGCGGCGGTATCCGCGCCGGACGGCCATCCGCCAGGCGCACGCAGGCCAACTCGACCTCCAACCGCCCCACCTCCCGGTCTGCCACCGAGAAGTCCTGCCGCAACGTCGCGGTGGCCGCGCCCATGTGGGTCGCTGCCGTGGCGACGGTCACGATGTCGTCGAGCCGCGCGGGGCGCAGATAGTCCATTTTGACGCGTCGCACCACGAAGATCATGCCCTCGAGCCGCACCAACTCCTCGTGCGGCACGCCGGCCTCGCGCAGGGCCTCGGTGCGGCCGCGTTCGGCGAAGGCGAGGTAACGCGCATGATAGACCATCCCGCCAGCATCGGTGTCCTCGAAATAGACCCGGATTTCGAGTCGGTGCGTGCTCATTGTTCGCTCAGCAGGTCGAGCAACGGCGCCGGCCGGGCGGGCGGGGGCAGGCCGAGATGGCGCCAGCCCGGCTCCCCCAGCATGCGGCCGCGGCTGGTGCGCAGGACCAGGCCCTCCTGGATGAGGTAGGGCTCCACCACGTCCTCGAGCGTGTCGCGGGCCTCGTTCAGTGCGGCGGCGAGGGTTTCCACCCCCACCGGGCCGCCGCCATGGTGCTCGGCGATGCGGCGCAGGTAGCGGCGGTCCATCGCGTCCAGCCCCAGCCGGTCGACCTCGAGCCGGGTGAGCGCTGCGTCCGCCGCCTCGAGGTCGACCGGGTTGGTGCCGGCGACGGCCGCGAAATCGCGCACCCGGCGCAGCAGCCGCCCGGCGATGCGCGGCGTGCCCCGCGAGCGCCGGGCGATTTCCATCGCACCCTCCCGGGTGAGGGGGAATTGCAGCTTCTCCGCCCCGCGGGTGACGATGAGTTCGAGTTCGGCCGGGGTGTAGAGCACCAGGCGCAACGGGATGCCGAAGCGGTCGCGCAACGGCGTGGTGAGCAGCCCCGAGCGGGTGGTGGCGCCGACCAGGGTGAATGGCGAGAGGTCGATGCGCACCGAGCGGGCCGCCGGGCCTTCGCCGATGATGAGGTCGAGCTGGAAATCCTCCATCGCGGGGTAAAGCACCTCCTCGATGGCGGGCTGCAGGCGGTGGATTTCGTCGATGAACAGCACGTCGCGTGGCTGCAGGTTGGTGAGGATGGCGGCCAGGTCGCCGGCGCGCTGGATGATGGGGCCGGAGGTGGCGCGGAAGCCGACGCCGAGTTCGCGGGCGACGATCTGCGCCAGGGTGGTCTTGCCCAGGCCGGGCGGGCCGTGGAGCAGGACGTGGTCCATCGCCTCGGAGCGGCCGCGCGCGGCGGTGATGAACACGCGCAGGTTCTCGCGGCTGGCTTGCTGGCCGATGAACTCGGCGAGGGTTTGCGGGCGGAGCGAGGCCTCGGCGGCGTCTTCGAGGGCGCGGATGGGAGAGAGAGGGTTCTCGCTCATGGGGCTGTTTCCGGGGCGCGGCCCCTCACCCCGACCCTCTCCCAGAGGGAGAGGGAGAAGGCAGGCAGAGGCGCGGCTAAAAGCCCTCTCCCTCTGGGAGAGGGTTGGGTGAGGGCGACGCCCCCGCTCACCGCGCCAGCTCCTTCAGGCTGTCCCGGATCACCGCGTCCACGCCTGCCGCCTCGCCCAGCCGCTCGCGCACCCGTGCCACCACGGGATACGCTTCGACCCGGCGGTACCCCAGATTGCCAAGTGCCGAAAGCGCGTCCGCCTCGACCCCCTTTGGCGCCGCCACCACGGCCATCGCCGGCGACGACGGCATCGCGCCCACCTTGCTGGCCAGCTCCGACAGCAGCCGCACCGCCAGCTTGGGGCCGACGCCGGGGGCGCGGGTGAGGCTGGTGCGGTCCCCGGCCGCAATCGCCGCCACCAGGTCTGCGGGCGAGAGGGCGGACAGGATGCCCAGCGCCACCCTGCCGCCCACGCCCTGCACGGTGGTGAGCAGGCGGAACCAGTCGCGCTCGCCGCTGTCGGTGAACCCGTAGAGCGAGATCGCGTCCTCCCGCACCTGGGTCTCGACCAGCACGCGGGCGATGATCGGGGGCGCGGGCAGCGCCGCGAGGGTGCGGGTGGAGGCCTGGACGAGGTAGCCGACGCCGTTCACGTCGATCACGGCACGGCCGTCCTCGAGGGCGGCGACGACGCCGGTGAGGAGGGCGATCATGGTGCGCGGCCACGATCGCCCTGCCTCTCCCGCCTGCGGGAGAGGGTTGGGGTGAGGGGACCCGCGGCACACAACGGGCAAACGCCCGCGCGGGCGGCACCACTCTCACGCCGCCCTCTCCCGCCAGCGGGAGAGGGAGAAAGCAGGATCATCAAGCCATCTGCACCCCGGCGGCGACGCGCAGCCCCGTGGCGCGGTGGTGGGCGTGGCAGATCGCCACCGCCAGCGCGTCCGCCGCGTCGGTCCGGCGCAGCATCGCGCCTGGGAGCAATCGGCGCACCATCATCGCCACCTGCTCCTTGCTGGCGCCGCCCGTGCCCACCACCGACTTCTTCACCGACAGCGCGCCATACTCCAGCACCGGGATTCCAGCCAAGGCAGGGGCCAGCAGCGCCACGCCGCGCGCATAGCCGAGCTTGAGCGTCGCCGCCCCGTTGCGGTTGACGTAGGTCTCCTCCACTGCCGCTTCCTGGGGGCGGTGCAAGGCCAGCAGCGCGGTCAGCGCCTCGTAGATCGTGCGCAGGCGCTCGGGAACGGCCTTCTCGCCGTCGGTGGCGATCACGCCGTCCGCCACGTGCCGCAGGCGGTTGCCGTCGACCTCGACCAGGCCCCAGCCGGTGAAGCGCAAGCCCGGGTCGATGCCCATCAGGCAGACCATCAGGCCGCGATCTGCTCCATCACCCCGTCCGGGATGTCGGCGTTGGAATACACCGCCTGCACGTCGTCATTGGCCTCGAGCGCGTCCAGCAGCTTGAGCAGCGCCGCCGCCCGCTCGGCCTCGTCCACCGACACCATCACGCTGGGCCGCCAGTCGAGCTTGGCCGAGAGCGGCGGGCCGAAGCGGGCCTCCAAGGCGTCGCGCACGGCGAACAACTCGTCGGTGGCGCAGGTGACCTCGTGGCCGTCCGCGTCGCTCTCCACGTCCTCGGCGCCGGCCTCGATGGCGGCTTCCATCATCGCGTCCGCACTGGCGGCGGTGGCGGGGTAGGCCACCGCGCCCACCCGGCTGAACTGGAACGCCACCGAGTTCGACTCGCCCATCGTGCCGCCGTTCTTGTTGAAGGCGGAGCGCAGGTCCGAGGCGGTGCGGTTGCGGTTGTCGGTCAGCGCCTCGACGATCACCGCGATGCCGCCGGGTCCGTAGCCCTCGTAGCGCACCTCGGCATAGTCGTCGCCGACGCCGGCCTCGCTGGCCTTGCGGATGGCGCGCTCGATCGTGTCCTTGGGCATGTTCATCACGCGGGCGGCGGTGACGGCGGCGCGCAGGCGGGGGTTGAACGCCGGGTCAGGCAGGCCCTGCTTGGCGGAGACGGTGATCTCGCGGATCACCTTGGCGAATTGCTGGGCCTTGCGGGCGTCCTGCGCACCCTTGCGGTGCATGATGTTCTTGGAATGGGAATGGCCGGCCATGGCCTTGCTGTCTCGCGGCTGTTGGATCGAGCAACACTTGTATCAGCCCAGGCCGCGCCGCACCAATATCGTTCTAGTCGGCCTCTGCTCTAAGGGATTGCGGCGCCCGGCCACCCTCACCCCGACCCTCTCCCGCCAGCGGGAGAGGGAGATCATGCTTGCAACGGCCGGTTAGACCAGTTCGCGCGTGCGGCTGGGCGCGCGCCATTGGTCGGTCGGGATGAGGCACACGGGCAAGGTGCGGCTGCCGCCCGAGATGGGCAGCGGCGGCGGCGTCGGCTGCGGGCCGGGCCCACCGCCCGAGCCGCGCGGCCGGCGGCGCATCGCCATCACCTCGCGAAGCGCCAGCACCAGGGGAATGCCAAAACTCAGGCCACCCGAGAGGGTGACTTGCAGCGCTGGACTCACGATCAACTCCTCCTCCACCCGAGCCTACAGCCTGCCACATTCCTTACCGCTTTGTCAGCGTGGTGTTGCCTGGCGGCCATGATATGAGCATCAACTCGCCAGTATCTTCGCCGGGCATCATCATCTTAGCCGGGCATTATCTGGGATAGCCGCCCGCCCATCCGGACCGGCTCGGCGCGCAGGGCCAGCCCGGTGGCGTCGTTGGTCTCCACGAACAGGCCGCATATCGTGGCCGGCCCCTCCGCCGGCGCCAGCCGCTCGCCCGGCAGCTTGCGGATGAAGCGTGCCGCCGCCCCCTCCTTGGCCATGCCGATCACGCTGTCGTAGTCGCCGCACATCCCGGCGTCGGACTGGAACGCGGTGCCGCCGGGCAGCACCTGGTGGTCGGCGGTGGGCACATGGGTGTGGGTGCCCACCACCAGCGACACCTGGCCGTCGAAACTATGCGCGAAGCCAAGCTTCTCGCTGGTGGCCTCGGCGTGGAAGTCGATGACGATGGCCTGCACCGTGCTGCCGAGCCGGTAGCGCGACAGCACGTCCGAGGTGCCGCGGAACGGGCAGTCCAGCGGGTCCATGAACAGGCGGCCCATCGCGTTCAGCACCAAGGCGCGCCGCCCGCCTGCCACCTCGACCACCACGGAGCCGGCGCCCGGCGTGCCCGGCGGGAAGTTCAGCGGGCGCAGCAGGCGCGGCTGCTGGGCGATGTAGGGGATGATCTCCTTGCGGTCCCAAGCGTGGTTGCCGAGGGTGATGACGTCGGCCCCCGCCGCGAACAGGGCGGCCGCCATGTCCGGCGCCAGGCCGAAGCCGTGGCTGGCATTCTCCGCGTTCACCACGGCGAGGTCGATCCCCAGCCGCTCGCGCAACACCGGCAAGGCCGCCGCCGCCCCTTCCCGACCGCTCCGCCCGACCGTGTCGCCAAGAAACAGGATGCGCATGAGTACCCTTATATGAGGAAGGCTATGTGAGGAAGACGTGGAGCTCGCGTTCGGTCGCGACGGCGTGGAGCGGTCTATCTGTGGGCTCGGCCGGCACCTGCGCCATCTCCTGTGCCGCAAAAGCGCAGCCGATGGCCACCGCACCCGGCAGGGCGGCGAGGGTGCGGTCGTAATAGCCGCCGCCATAGCCCAGCCGCGCGCCGGTGCGGTCGAAGGCGAGCAGCGGCACCAGCAGCAGGCCGGGCACGACGACGGGGCCGTCGGGATGGACGGTGCCGAAGCGGCCGGACTGCAGCGTGGCACCCGGCGTCCATTGCCGGAACACCAGCGCCTGGCCGCGCGGCGGCGTTTGCGGCAGGCAGACCGGGTGACCGCGCTCGACGAGGGCATGCAGCAGCGGGCGCAGGTCGATCTCGCCGGGCAAGGGCCAGAACCCGGCGACGAGCTGCCCGGGCGCGGGCGCCAGCGGTCCTTCCAGCACGTGGCGAGTAAGAAAGCGGCCCAACGCCGGGTCACACCGGGTGCGCACGTCCAGGGCGGCCGCCCGCATGGCGCGCTTCGATTCACGCATCGGGCGCAAACCGGCTACCACCACGGGGAACCAACCAAGCGAGTGCCCCGTGCCGCTCCCCAAGACGCTGCTTGCGCTCCCCCTGCTGCTCGCCGGCTGCATGAGCCCGCTCGACCCGGCGTCGTTCGCCCAATCCGGGCCCGAAATGCGGCCCGAGCGGTTCTTCCTGGGCGCCACCAACTCGACGGGGGTGCTGGAGACCCGGTCCGGCGCCCCCAGCCAGCGCTTTCACGTCGAGGGGATGGGGACCACCTTGCCGGACGGCAGCCTGCAGCTCGACCAGACCATCAGCTTCGAGCACCAGCCGCCCACGACCCGGCGCTGGGTGCTGACCGCTGCCGGGCCGCACCATTACACGGCGACGCTCACCGACGCGTCCGGCCCGGTGGTGGCGGAGGCCTACGGCAACCTGTTCCACCTGCGCTACCCGATGAAGCAGCCGCTCGGCGGCCGGATGGAGCAGTGGATCTACCTGCAGCCGGACGGCCACACGGTGGTGAACGAGGCCACGGTGACGCTGCTGGGCGTGCTGGTGGTGGCGCATCTCTCGGAGAGGATCAGCGACTAGGCGGATGGCAACAACGCCTGCCGGGCCTGTTCAAGCGCCGTGAGCGTGGCGCGCGCCAGATGGATGGGCATCGCCATCAAGGGCGGCTGGGTCGCGACCTCGCGGAAGCCGAACTTGCCATAGAACGTCACCAGCTCGGGCCGGGCGGGGCTGACGGCGAACAGCCGGCAGCCGGCGAGGTCGGCGATGCGGGTGGCCTGCCGCATGCCGTGCAGCACGAGGGCGCGGGCGAGGCCGCGGCGCTGGTAGTGCGCATCCACCGCGAGTTGGGCCAGCAAGACGCAGCTCACCGGGTCCGGCGCGTTCCTGCGCAAGGCGCCCGAGAGGCTCTCACGCAGGATCGAGCCCACGGTGAGCGCGTAGAAGCCAGCCGTTCTTGCTCCATCGATGGCGACATAGGTGCGGGAGTCGCCCGATTGGTCGTTCTTGACCACCCTCGCCCGCAGCCAGGTGTTGCGGGCGGGCTCGCCACAGTCGAATGCCTCGATGTCGTGGTCTGGAGCGAGAGCGACGATGTCCAGCGAACCCACGACTGGCATCGCTAGTCCCTTGGGGCATCCTTCAGCAGCCACTGAATGGTTGCATCACTGGGCATGGTTGCATCACTGGGCGCGCTGTCTGCTTCGTCGAGCATCGCCTGCACGCGCGCCCACCCGTCCTCGGTCGCATAGAACACGCGCGGCGTGGCCACGATCTCCTCGGCGGCGGCGAGGCCGTGGGTGAGGAGGAACTCGCTCATCGTGGTGTGGCGGGCATTCGCCGCCGCGGTCAGCAACGCTTTCGCATTCGGCGTGACGCGAAGCTCGATGCGCTCGGCCTTGCCGCTCTTTTCTGCGACGAGGGTCAGTCCCTGTTCGATCATGTCGAAATCCTCCTACTGCAGTGGATGGTAGCGTACGGACATCGTCCGTGCAAGAGGAGTGTCAGGAATGCGCCAGCCAGGCCTGGAAGCGCTGCTCCAGCTTGGCGCCGTTGTCGTGCCAAAAGCCTTCGTCGATCTGCAGCGCCCCGGCCAGGTTGGCGGCCGCGGTCGGCGAGCTGGCCTGCAGGTCGGGCGGCAGCGCCTCGTTGGCGCCCTTCACGGTCGGACCATAGGGCACCGCCGTGGTCAGCGACGCCTGGCGCGCCGGGTCACTGGCGTAGGCGAGCAGCTTGAGCGCCGTCGTCAGGTGCGGGCTGCCCTTCATCACGGCCCAGGATTGCACCGCATACAAGCAGCCGGACCATTGCAGGCCGAAATGGCCGCCTGCGCGGTTCGCCATCGACACCGGCACGTTCTCGGCGCTGGACAGCAGCACCTCGCCCGATTTCAGCATCTGCGCCGCCCCCGTATCCGGCATCCACCAGGCGAGGTAGGGCTTGAGCTGGTCCAGTTTGTGGAACGCGCGGTCCACACCGTCATCGGTGCGCAGCGTGCGGTAGACGTCGCCCGGCGCGACCCCGTCGGCGAGCAGCGCGATCTCCAGCGTGGTGCGCGCGCTGCGCCGCAGGCCCCGCTTGCCGGGATAGCGCGCGATGTCCCAGAAGTCCGCCCAGGTGGGCGTGCCTTGGAACTTGTCGCGATCCCAGGCCAGCACCAGGCTGCTGACCGCCGTGCCGACGCCGCAGTCGCTGACGGCGAACGGCAGGAACCGGTCCTTGCCGCCGAGCGCCGACCAATCCAGCTTCTCGAACAACCCGGCGTCGCAACCGGGGCCCAGAGCCGCCGGGTCGACCAGCACGACATCCCAACCCGGCACGCCTGCGTTTGGGCCGCGCCGCAGCTCGTCCAGCTCGCCGCTCCAGCTCGAGAGCTTCACCGCCGTTCCGGTGGCGGCGGTGAAGGGCTTGAAATACGTCTCGCTCTGCGCGGCCTGCAACGCGCCGCCCCGGCTCGCCACCGCAACGTTCAGCGTCGGGGTTGGAGCCGGTGCGATTGCCGGCGCATCTGCCGCCGCCGCAGAACAAGTGGCCAGCGCGCCGGCGGCGGCGGCCAAGAACGTGCGGCGGATGATCAAACGGTCGATCCTGGCAACGGGGCGTTCACGTCAGATTAGCGGCCGGGCGCAACAACGAGCAATCCCACCGTGCCCGCCAGGTTTTGATCCTGCAGGGTGAAATCGGCCGCAGGACTGGCAACCCCGTACAGGGGCAAGCGTTCAGCCGCCACAAATTCACGTCTCTCGTGAGGACACATCAGCATGGCCAGTACTTTCACCGCCGACGACGCACAAGCCCAGATCAATGCGCTGCGCAAGCAGGTCAATCAACTCATGGGCGATCGCGTGACGCCGGTGCTGCAGGATGCGGCCGAGCGGGCGCAGAGCACCGCGCGGCAAGCGACCGACTACACCCGCGAGCAGGCTGAGAGCGTTGCCGAGCAGGTTCGCGGCCGCCCGCTGGTGGCCATCCTGGTGGCGGGGGCTGTGGGATACGTGCTCGGCCGGTTCGTGCGCTGAGCCGATGAGAACGGTCGATCTCGGGCGGACCGCCGCCCAGGCTGAAGTGCTGCGCCTGCGCCGGCTGATCCGGCGGCAGGTGTGGCGAGCCATCTGGGCGGTTGTCGCGGTCGTGTTCGTGATCGCCGTTCTCGTCATGGTCCATGTCCTGGCGTTCATGATCATCTCCGACTGGCTGCCGCCGGTTTGGAGCGCAGCCATCGTGCTGGCGTTCGACCTCCTGGTCACGATCCTGTTCGCCGTGCTGGCGCTGCGCGGCGCGCCAGACCGGGTCGAGGCGGAGGCGAAGGCGATCCGGGACCAAGCCTTGGCGGAAATGCGGGAGAGCCTTGCGGTGACGGCCTTGATGAGCCCGCTGACCCGCCTGGCCGTCCGCTCGGCTGGCCGCAAGAACCTGGTGGGGATGACTCTGGCGGCGCTGGCGACCACCTTCATGGCCAAGAGCCGAACCAAAGACCGCCCCAAGAGACAATAGTGAGCACGGACGCGACCGTCCTGGCGCGGCAGCGGGGCCGCGTCGGGCATATCCTGCTCAACCGGCCGGCGGCGCTGAACGCGTTGGACCTGGGTATGATCCGCGCCATCGCCGAGGCGCTGACCGCTTGGCAGGACGACCCGGCGGTCCATGCCGTGGTAGTGGAAGGCGCCGGCGGCCGAGCGTTCTGCGCCGGGGGCGATATTCGCGCCGCCCGGGCCGGCGTGCTGGCGGGGCGGCATGAAGAGGTTCACAGCTTCTTCAAGGAAGAATACGCCCTCAACGGCCAGATTGCGGCCTACCCGAAGCCGTATGTCGCTCTGATCGGCGGCATCTGCATGGGGGGCGGGCTCGGCGTGTCGGTCCATGGCGCTTATCGCGTCACCACGGGCGAGGCGCTGTTTGCCATGCCCGAGACGGGGATCGCGCTGTTCCCGGACGTCGGCGCCAGCTACCTGCTGCCGCGGCTGCGCGGATGCATCGGCATGTATATGGGGCTGGTCGGCGCCCGCTTGACCGGGGGTGATGCGGCCTTCGCCGGCCTGGCGACGCATGTCACTGACCCAGCGACGTTGGCGCAACTCCCCGACGCATTGGCGGAGCACGGCGTTGCCGCCTTGGCGGGCGTGACGCAGCCGTTCGAGGCACCGGTCGCCGCCCACATGGCTGAGATCGACCATTGCTTCAGCGCCGCCACTCTCCCCGAGGTGTTGCAACGGTTGGCCGAGACCGACAACGAGTGGTCGCGCCAGACGCTGCTGACGTTGCGGGCGAACTCGCCTTCCGCGTTGCAATGGACGTTCCGACTGCTGCGGGCCGGCGCGGAACGCACGCTGGCGGCCTGCCTGGCGGCTGAACTTGCGCTCACGGACTTCGTTACGCGCCACCCGGATTTTGCCGAGGGCGTGCGCGCGATGGTGGTGGACAAGGATCGGACGCCGCGTTGGTCGCCGGCGGCGCTCGAGGAGGTGGATGAGAGGGCGATCGAGGAGATGTTCGAAGCAAGCTGACGATTTGCGTGGCTGCGCTGCCCATCCTGGAGGACTCGATGGTCTCCCTGCTTCTTGTTATGGCCGCAGCATGACCTTGATGCAGCCATCCTGCTTCTCCCGGAACACGCTGTACATGCCCGGGCCATCCTCGAGGCTCACCTTGTGGGTGATGACGAAGGACGGGTCGATGTCGCCCTTCTCGATATGCGCCAACAGCTTGGGCAGGTAGCGCTGCACCGGCGTCTGGGCCATCTTGAAGGTCAGCCCGCGATTGATCGCGCTGCCCATCGGCACCTTGTCGACCAGGCCGCCATAGACGCCGATGATCGACACGATGCCGAAGTTGCGGGTGTTGTTGATCGCCTGGCGCAGCACGTGCGGGCGGTCGGTGCCAACGCCCACCATCTGCTTGGCGCGATCCAGCATGCTGTCGAAGCTGGCGGAGGTGTGCGGCTCGGTGCCGACCGCGTCGATGCAGGCGTCGGCGCCGCGGCCGTGGGTGAGTTCCTGGATGCGGTCGTAGACGTCCTCTTGCATGAAGTCGATCGTGATCGCGCCGGCGGCTTCGGCCATGCGCAGGCGCTCCGGCACCGTGTCCACCGCGATCACGCGCTCGGCCCCGAGCATGAAGGCGCTGCGGATGGAGAACTGGGCGACTGGGCCGCAGCCGAACACAACGATGGTCTCGCCGCCTTTGATCTCGCAGAACTCGGCGCCCATGTAGCCGGTCGGGAAGATGTCCGACAGGAACAGCACCTGCTCGTCGCTGAGCCCCTGCGGCACCTTGATCGGCCCGACATCGGCATACGGCACGCGCAGGTATTCCGCCTGCCCGCCCGGATAGCCGCCCAACAGGTGCGAGTAGCCGAACAGCCCGGCGGGAGAATGCCCCCACAGCTCGGCCGCCATGCGCGCGTTCGGGTTGGAGCGCTCGCAGCCGGAGAAGTAGCCGCGCTTGCAGAAGAAGCACTCGCCGCAGGAGATGGTGAACGGCACCACGACGCGGTCGCCCACCTTCAACGAGCCGCATTCCCGGCCCACCTCGACGACCTCGCCCATGGTCTCATGACCGAGGATGTCGCCGCTCTTCATCGAGGGGATGACGCCGTCGAACAGGTGCAGGTCGGAGCCGCAGATGGCGCAGGCGGTGACCTTGATCACCGCGTCGCGCGGATGTTGGATCTTGGGGTCGGGGACGGTGTCGCAGCGGATGTCGCCCTTGCCGTGCCATGTCAGCGCTTTCATTTGGGCCCTCCTTGAGCGTCGCTGCATGCAACGGAGGCCTGCCCGCCGGGTTTGGCCGCTCGCGAAGGCGTTTTCGTTGCACTGGCACGGGTTCTGCGTCATCACGCGCACGACCGAGGGTCCGGCTTGCTCAACCCGGGCAAGCTGCGCAGCCATCGGGGCGCATCGTTGTCGCGCCACATAGGGGGACCGCGCATGAGCCAGCCTAAAGTTGCCCTGGTCACCGGCGCCCAGCGCGGGATCGGCCGGGCCATCGCGCTCAAGGCCGGCCGGCTCGGCTTCGCGGTGGCGGTGAACCACATGGAGGAAGACGCCGACGCCGCCTCCGTGGTGGCCGAGATCGTTGCCGCCGGCGGGGCGGCCATGACGGTGCGGGGCGATGTCAGCCGCGTGCCCGACACCGAGGCGATGGTGGAGGCGGTGCGCGCCGGGTTCGGCCGGCTGGACGTGCTGGTGAACAACGCCGGCATCTTCCCGCGCGTGGACTTCCTGCAGATGCGCGAGTCGGACTGGGATCCGGTGCTCGACGTGAACCTCAAAGGCACCTGCTTCAGCACGCTCGCCGCGGCGAAACTGATGATCGCCGTCGGGAGCGGCGGATCGGTGATCAACCTGGCTTCCTCGGCGATCGATGGCGCGCCCCGCGCCGTGCACTACGCGGCCAGCAAAGGCGGGATCGTCGCGATGACGCGCGCGATGGCGCTGGAACTGGCGCCGCACCGCATCCGCGTGAACGCGATCGCGCCCGGGCTCACCAACACACGCCAACCGCGTTTCGGCATGACGGAGGAGCAGATCGCCGCCCGCTCCGCCACGATCCCGCTCGGGCGGATGGCGGAGCCGGAGGACATCGCCGAGACCGCCGCGTTCCTGATGACGGACGCTTCGGCGATGATCACCGGGCAGACGCTCCACGTGAACGGCGGCGCGTACCGGCCTTAGGATTGTCCTATCGTCATGCCGGGCCTTGAGCCTATCCATGGCACCAGGAGGGAAGGCTGCGTGCGTGGCCCTGGATCGCCACGCCCTCGGGTCGCGATGACGGTGCGGGCTCATAGCCGCTGGTATTAGGACCTGCCTAATCCGCCGCTTCGGCGAGCTGGTGCACCGGCTGGTTCACGGCAGTCACGCATCGGGCCAGCGCGGTCGCTACCAGGCCGGCCTGCGGCACGCCGCGCAGCATCGGCTCGGCCCGCACCAGCCGCCACGGCCGCACCAACGGCCAGGTTTTCAACAGCCCCACCTTGTGCCCGGCGCGAAGCTGCAGCGGGATGTCCCCAGCGTGATCCGCACGCATGCGCACGCTCACCGTCGCAATCGCCCGGTGCGGGATGGAGAGCGTGCCGGCCAGCGCCGCACCGTAGCGCAACACGATGCGGTCGGTGGTGATGGTGTAGTGGATGCTGCGCCAGGTGGCATGGGCGATCGCCAGCACGAACAGCAAAGCAAGCACCAAGGCGCCCACCAGCGGCAGGGTGGCGTGCAGCGTCGCGGCCCGGCTCATATGCTGCGCCTGCGCGCTCAGCCCGTTGGCCACCAGCAGCAGCCCGAAGTAGAACACGATGGCGCGAAGGTGGAACACGTCCAACACGATGCGCCGCCACGAGGGCACCGCTTGCCAGACCAAGCGCTCACCCGCCTGCAGCCGCACCGGCGGCAGGCGGGACGGACGGAACAGCGCCATCATGGCTTGGCCCTCATGGCAGCCGTCGCGCCGTGGAACAGACCGCCAGCGTAATAAGCGTTCACCTGGTCCTCCTCTCGTGCCGTGATCCGGTCGGCGTGTGCCAGCGCGGGGATGTCGGCGAACTGCCAGCTCCGCAGCGCCACGACGCGAATCTCCCGCGCCTTGAGCTTGATGTCGGCGTAGAAGATCGGCAGCAGGACGCGGCGCCCAGGGTCGCTATGCACGGGGCCACTATGCACGGGGGTGCTATGCACGGGGGCGGCCTCGTAGCCCAGCTCGACTTCCAGGTAGCGCAGGATCTTGGCCGAGCGATCGACCCAGAAATCCACCACCGTGCCCACCCGGTTCCATCGCGCGTCGAACACCGCCATGCCGCGCGGGTCCGCCTCGCCCTCACGCACGCGCCATTCCTCGCGTTCGCGTATGGGCACGAGCTGCAACTCGCCATCGGCCAAGCGAAACGGCTCTTCCGGGCGCATCACCCAGGTCGCCGGCCCCAAGCCGGACAGCAGCGGATTGCCGATCGGCTCGATCGAGGCGCCGCCGAAGCGGTCGGTGTAACGGCCGTGTGCGGGTGGCTCCGCATAGTAGTGCGGCAGCTCGGTGGTGCCGCCCTCGAGCAGGTGCAGCGTCTTGACCGGGGGCTGCTCCGGGAAGCCGATCAGGCGGCCGTGATGCATCTGCGGCCCCGGCTCGTCGAGCGGGTAGCCCTCCCGCTTGTCCTCACGTCGGAGGTAATAGACCAGGGCGAGAAAGAACAGGAAGAAGGCGATGAGGGCCAATTGGGCGACGTCGATCTGCTGCGTAATGGCGCCGGGCTGCATGTTGGATGCTCCTAAGCGGGCGGCCGCGCCGCGGCGGGGACCAGGGCCGGGTACGCGTCGATCATGTTCACGCCGTTGAGCGGGTTAGGCTCGCCATAATGGCAGGTGGCGCAGAGAGCCAGGCCGTTGCCGTTCAGCACGCCGCTCTCGCGCGCCGGGATCACCGGCAGGGACGTCTCATGCACGCGCTGCCGGGTCAGTGGCACGGCGGCGTCCGCCACCAGCAGGAAGTTGCGGTTGATGTCGCGCATGAGCTGGAGGCCGGACTCGCCCGCCCAGCGGAACGGTGAGCTCTGCGACCAGTCGGCGATTGCGCGCGAGTTGTGGCAGTAGCCGCAGTTGACGCCGATCCCATCCGACAAGGTCATCATCATCTCGTAGATGCGCGCTGCTTCGACTTGCGAAGACACGGTATGGCTCGGCAGCGCCGTGCTGGATTGCACGCGGATGGGCTCGTCCTGCAGGAAGTATTCCTGGTAGCCCGAGTCCGGGAAGAACTTGTAGACGGTGTCCGCCGCCTCGTTCCAGGTGTTCTCCGGGTCCGTCATGGGCGGAACCGGTGGGGGCTTGCTCTGGTACCAAATTTCCGCCGGCTGCACCTGGCCGCGGTGGCAGGTGTAGCACGTGACACCCGCCGGGGCGACGTGGCTCTTCCAGTCGGCATTGATGTGCCGCACCATCTGCAGCATGACCCGGGCAATGGCTTTGGTCGGCTTGGCGTCCGAAGCGAAGTTCTGTCCCTCGTGGCAGAAGCCGCAACCCTCCTTGGGCGAAACCCAGTTGGTCAGGGCCTGCTGGGTGCGCATGAACTCGGCGGCGCTGACGTCGGTCAGCACGGTGACGTTCTTGTATGTCTCCGTGGCGGACGGCCCACCCGTTGCCGCGGGCGGCAGCGGCGGCGGCGCCTGGTTGTTGGCCGCGTGTTCGAGCCGCACGTCCTCGAACTGGATCGACGACGGCTGGCCGATCTCGTGGCCGCGGATCTTCTGCACCTGCCAATCCGGCACATACAACAGGAACAATGCCGCGACGACACCCGCACCGATGAGCAGCCACTTCAACGACATCAGAGCGCTCCCACGATCGGGCTGTGATCGGAGACGCCGGGCGGCAGTTCCGACGGGATTTGGTAGAGTCGCGGATAGGTGGGGGCGATGCCGTGCTTCACCCCCCACAAGTACCAATTGTCCACCACAGTGCCGCTGAGCAGGATGCCGATGCCGCCGCAAAGCGTGGTGAGCACGGCAAACCAGTAGATCCAGCGATGGATGGATTGGAAGTTCGCGTTGAACCCCATGGTCCAGCGCCAGAACAGCGCCGCGCGCTCCGAGGCGGTGCCGGGCTGGGTGATCTCGTGCGTCTCGCGCTCGCCGCCGAACCGCGTCACCGCGAGGATGGTGCCGCCATGCATGGTGAACAGCAGCACCGAGCCGTACAGGAACACGATCGAGAGCATGTGAAACGGGTCGTAGAACAGGTTGCCGTAGCGCATCGAGAACGTGGCCGTCCAGTTCAGGTGCGGCACGATGCCGAACGGCACCGCTTCGGACCAGCTCCCCATTAGGATGGGCCTAATGAAGCCCAGCACCAGGTAGAGCCATATCGCCGAGGCGAACGCCCAGGGGATGTGAGTGCCGATCCCGACCGCGCGCGCCCGGCGATACATCCGCGTCCACCAGAGCAGGATCGACGCGGTGAGGAAGAAGCCAGCGAGCAGATACCAGCCGCCATCGTTCAGCGGCGGAAACAACGCCAGGCCCTGCTTGGCCGAGGGCGGATCGAGCGAGAGGAACGGCAGCATCTTGGCAAAGCGGATGACGTTCCAGCCCACCGACGCCCACATGTTGAGGCCGATGATCTCGAACGCGATCACGCCGCAGATCACCGAGAGCAGCCCGCTGACGCCCAGCGAGGTGGGCCCGATCTGCGCCTCGCCGATGCGGCCGAACCAGGTGGAGTGGAACAGCCGGCCCGGCCGATAGCGCGCGCCGGGCGGCTCCGGCAAGCCGCGCTCGGCCGGCCCCTCGACGACGATTGCGGTGTACAGCGTGTGATAGCGCGCCATGACTTGCCCCTCAGAAACCGTATGCCGACCAAATCGGGATGTTCAGGTACCAGTCGAACCAATAGGGCCAGCCGCGGGTCCAGAACGGCCCGGCGACCAGGATGCAGGCCGCGCTCCAGAACCCGGCGTTCAGCGCGAGGAAGTAGCCCAGCCGATGGATGCCCAGCTCGCCGATCGAGTAGGCGATGGTGTCGCGGAAGTAGACGCTCTCGTGCTCGCCGTATTTCACCGGCTTGGCGCCCCCCGGTGCATAGGCGCCCAGGATTTCGCCGCCATGCAACGCCAGCGCGAGGGTCGTGGTGAAGAAGAACGTCACCGCCAGCATGTGGAACGGGTTGTAGTGGAAATGCAGATACTGGTAGCCGACGTTGGACACCCAATCGAGATGGCTCATGATGCCGTAGGGAAAACCATAGCCCCAGGCGCCCATCAGCAACGGCCGGATCACCACCAGCGAGACATAGGCGAAGATCGCCATCGAGAAGCCGAACGGCACGTGCAGCCCCATGCCGAGCTTGCGCGCGATCTCCACCTGCCGCAGCGCCCAGGAGCAGAACGCGCCGATGGCGCAGATGGTGATGAGCTGCCACAGCCCACCTTCGCGCAGCGGCGCCCAGTGCAGCCCGTTGCTGATCAGCGGCGGATTGATGCTGATGGCGAACGGCTCCCAGGTCGGCCCGATCGCGGCGCCGTAGAAGATCAGCGCCGTGCCGAGCACCGAGAAGATGATCGTCGTCACGCCGAAGAAGCCGACGTAGAACGCGCCGATCCAGAAGTCGAAGAACCGGCCGCCGATCAGCGTGCCGCCGGCGATTCGGTATTTGCGCTCATACGACAGCATCGACATGACAATCTCCTGCGCATCAGCCGGCAGCCGGCATCGCTGCGCCGCTGCTCAATCATTTCGGCATGTTTTCCGGACCCGAACGATGGAGCCCTCTTGCTTGAACGTCAACTATGGCTGACGGTGTAAAGTGTCAACTAAATAGGACACCTGACATGTCGCGTCGCATCGTTTCCCTCGCCGCCGTGCTGATCGCGTTACTAGCAACCCAGCAGCCGGCCTCCGCCACGCCGGGCCAGATCAGTTGGACGACGTGGTTCCGCATCGGGCCGGGCCGCAACTATGCCGTGCGGGACGAGATCAACAACGGCACCGTGCTCGACGTGGTCGGCTGCCAGAACGGCTGGTGCCAAGTGGTCTGGGGCAACCGGACCGGCTACGTGGAGAGCGACGTGGTGGTGCAGCCGGTTCCCGTGACCAAGCCGGCGTCGCCGCATGATTGCGTCCAGAACCGGCGCAGCGGATACGGTAGCGGCGATGAGCTTAGCATATGCCAACGATAACCCCGCCAACCCAGGGCTAGCCGGCCGATTCGGGCTCCGCTGGGGCCTGCGTGCGGGCGTTCTGCTCGTGGCGTTGCTGCCCTGGTTGCTGATCCATGCCCGCGCGCTGTCCGAGGCGGCGATCGACCTGGTGGCGGCCGGCTTCCTGCTGCACGCCGTGCTGCAGCGGGACTGGGAGTGGCTGGGCCGCGCCTGGGTCCGGCTGGCCGCTGCGTGGTGGGCCTGGCTGCTGGTCTGCACCGCCGTGCACGCCCGTGCGGCGGGCGAAGGCGCCGCCGGGCTGCTCCAGGCGGGTGCCGTGGTGCGCTTCCTGCTGTTTGCCGCGGCACTGGAACACGTCGTCCTGCGCAGCGCCGCGGCCCGGCGATGGTTCTTCCGCAGCCTGGGCCTGGCCACCCTCTACGTGGCGGCGCAGACCCTGCTGCAATTCGGCACCGGGTATAACCTGTTCGGCGCGCCGCGGTCCGGCGATGGCGAACTCACCGGCCCGTTCTACAAGCCGCGTGACGCGCCCACCTTCGTGCGCATGCTGTTTCCCGCGCTGCTCCCCCCAGCCGACGCGCTGATGGGCCAGCGCGGATGGATCCCGCGGGCAGCCGGGGCGGCGCTGCCCCTGCTTGCCATGCTGGTTCTGGTGTTGATTGGCCAGCGCATGCCGCTGCTGCTGGGCGCCGCCGGGTTGCTCGTGGCGGCCCTGCTGCTGCGGCGGTTGCGCGGGCCCACGCTGGTGGCGCTGGCCGCGGGGGTGGCGCTGGTGTTCGCCTCCGCCGCCGTGTCGCCCCCCACCTTCTATCGGCTGGTGACCAAGTTCCGCGCCCAGACCAGCCATTTCGCCGAAAGCCCGTATGGGCTGGTCGCCGAGCGCGCCGTCGCCATCGCCGAGCAGCACCCATGGACCGGACGCGGCTACGATGGCTACCGCACCGCCTGCCGGGAGCCGCGCTATTTCCAGGCCTGGCACTGGCCCGGCCAGCCAGCGGCGCCCGACCCGACTGCGGCCAGCCTGTGTCTGACGCATCCGCACAATCTCTACCTGCAGGCGGTGACGGACGCTGGCCTGCCAGGCCTGGTCCTGTTCACCGCGCTTGCGGCCGCCTGGCTGTGGCGCTTGGGCGAGGACCTGCGGCGGCGGGCCAGCGCGCTTCAGATCGGACTGTTCGTTGCCATCTTGCTGCAGCTTTGGCCGCTCGCCTCCACCAGCCCGCTCATCTCGCTGCCGATCGGAGGCTGGTTCTTCCTGCTGCTGGGTGCGGGCCTGGCGCAAGCGCGGGCGGCTCGGGGCGCGCAAGCGCGGGCGGCTCGGGGCGCGCAAGCGTAGCGTCCAACGCCTGCAGCACGGCTTGCTCCGGCAGCGCCTCGAGCCGGTCCACCTGCAGCACGGTGGCCCACTCGCCGTGGGGGCCGCGGGGCGCCGCCTGGGCCAACACGGTGGCGGCGGAGAACAGGGCCACGGTCGGCGCCCCCATGGCGGCGGCCAGTTGCAGCGGCCCGGTGTCGTTGCCCAGCGCGAGGACCGCGCCCTGCGCCAGGGCGGCGATGTCGGGAATGCTGGTCTGGCCGGCGAGGTCGCGGGCGCCGGGCACCTGCGCCCGGATGGCTGCCCCGAGCGGCAGCTCCGCCCGCCCGCCGATCACCACGGGAGTGATGCCGCGGGCCGCCAGCCACGCCGCGGCGGCGGCATAGCGGCCCACCGGCCATCGCTTCACCGCGCCCACGCCGGCGCCGCCGGGCACCAGCAACGCGTACGCACCAATCAGGCCGTGGCGGTGACCAAGTGCGCTCAGCCAGCCGCGCTCCGGCGGCGGCCGTTGCGTGACGCCGGCCGCCTCCAGTTGCTCGCGCTGGCGCTCGATCGTGTGCATCGAGTCGCGCGCGGGATTGGCATGGGGGTGGGAACAGCCTGGCACATGGCCAGACCAGGGCGGCCGGCCGGCCAGCACGAAATACCGCGCCGTGCGCCTCGAGGTTTGCAGGTCGAACACGTAGTCATGCGCGCGGATCACCCGCAGCGTGCGGCGGATCGCCGGCAGGTTCCACCACGGCGCCCGGGCGTCGACCGCCACGTCGTCGAACCAGGGGGCGGCCCGCGCCAGGTCCACGAAGGGCCGCGTGGTGAGCAGCGTGATGTGGCTGTCGGGCCGGGCGGCGCGGATGGCGGCGAAGCCGTGGAACGCGTGCACGAAGTCGCCCAGCGCGCCCAACTTGACCACCAGCAGGCGCTGCATCGCCGGGCCGGAACTGCCGCGGTAGCCTGCGCCCATGCCGCCCTCGCTCTCGTCCACCGTCACCATCATCCTGCCGCATCGCGAGCGGTTCGACCCGGCGTCGGCCGGCGCCGTGGCGATGGTAGTGCAGCGTCTGGCGGCGGGCGAGTCGCGCTACCGCTCGCTGGTGGTGGGGCCGCCCCATGGCGGCGCGGGCTTCCCCGGCATCGACTTCCTGCCCGTGGCGTTGCCGCGCTGGCTGCCCGGCACGCCAACGCTGCGCTATGCCGCCCGGCTAGCCGCCGTGCTGGCGAGGCGGCCGCCGGGTCTGATCGAGGTGCACAACAAGCCGGATGTGGCGCTCTGGCTGGCCCGGCTGCTCGGGCGCCCGGTGACGCTGTTCCTGCACAACGACCCGCGCGAGATGCGTGGCGCCCGATCTCCCGCCGCGCGCACCCGCCTGCTGCGCCGGCTGGCCCGGGTGGTGACGGTGTCGGACTACCTGCGCGGCTGCCTGCTCGAGCGCGTGAGCGTGCCGCCGGGCCAGGGTCCGGTGGTGATCCACAACGCGCTCGATCTGCGGCAGCTTCCCGCTTGCGTTCCGCCGCACGGCCGCGAGAAGCTGATCCTGTTCGCCGGCCGCGTGGTGCCGGACAAGGCGCCGGACCTGTTCATCGCCGCCTGCGCCCAGGCGCTTCCGAGGCTGCCGGGCTGGCGGGCCGCCATGATCGGTGCGGACGGGTTCGCCGCCGGACAGCCGGACAGCCGGTTCATCGCCGGGCTGCGACCGCTCGCCGCCGCCGCCGGCGTCACCCTGCTGGGCCACCGGCCGCACGCGCAGGTGCTGGAAGCCATGGCGCGGGCCGCGATCGTGGTGGTGCCGAGCCGCTGGAACGAGCCGTTCGGGCTGACGGCGCTGGAGGCGATCGCGTGCGGCGCGGCGCTGGTCACCTCCGGGCGGGGCGGCTTGGCGGAGGTGGCGGGGGATGCCGCCCGGTGCGTCGACCCGTCCGACACCGCCGCGTTCGCCGCGGCACTCGAGGCGTTGGCGACCGACCCGGCGTTGCGGGGCCGGCTTTCCGCCGCGGGGCTGGACCGGGCCCAGCGGTTGTTCGCCCTCCCCCACGCCCTCGCCAAGTTGGACGCGATGCGGGACGAAATTCTACGGTCTGGCGGCAATGCCGGAAATGGCAGTTATGCAACGCTCTAGCTTTTTTGCCGCGACCCGCAGCTTGGGCCTGAGTTTTCCAGTACGGTCTGCTACGGAGAGGCATGCGCATGCGGCTACGTCACGCAAGCCTTGCCCTTCTGGGTGGGGGTTGCCTCATTCTGCCCGGTCTCGCCCACGCACAGGCGTTCGACGAGTATCTGTCGCCGACCATCCCAGGGTATGACACGCTGCGCGGGCTCGAAATTCCGGCGCGGCCGCGCACCGAATACGACCCGCTGGGCATCCAGGTGGGTGAGTTCACGGTGCGCCCGCAGATCGACCAGGGCGTTGGTTACGACACCAACGTTCTCGGCACCAATCCGCCCACCAGCAGTTTTTACACGAACACCAACTCGCAGTTGTTCATCGCGTCGAACTTCGGCACAAACTCGCTGGCGGCCAATTTCGGCATCAACAACTACAGCTACACCGACCAGAAGCAGGAAAGCTTCACCGACTGGAACGCGTCGGTGGGCAGCACCTACCAGATCGGGCAAGGCATCCTCACGGCGGCGGCCAGCGAAATCTACGGCCACGAGAATCCGACCGACATCAACAGCCCGACGATCGAGCAGCCGCTGGGCTTCAAGGTGACGGACCTGCGGCTGAACTACGCCACCCAGCTCACCTACTTTAATTTGACGCCAAGTTTCGAGTATCAGGGCTATCGCTTCGACCCCGTGCTGCTGCCGCTCGCCACCGTCTCGCAGAAGAGCCGCGATCGGGATGACTTTACCGGCGGCTTGACCATCAAGATCGGCCGCATTCCGGAACGCAGCTTCGTGATCCTGATCCAGGCGACGAACTCGCACTACATCGCCAGCCAAGGCCTGCCGCCGCCGATCAACCCGCGGCCGGATTCGGTGACCTACGAGGCGCTGGCTGGCGTTCAATATTCGTTCTCTGCCAATTTGCAGGCCTTGGCCCTGATCGGCTACCAGGTCGAGGAATTCACCAGCCGGAGTTTCACGCAGATCACCTCACCCGTGGCGCAAGGCGTGCTGATTTGGGCGCCAAGCGGGCTGACCACCATCACCGGCAAGGTCAGCCGCAGCATCGAGACCTCGATCGGGCAGACCACCTCTGGCGTGACGGTGACGCAAGGGCTGCTGACGGTGGATCACGAATACCAGCGCAACATCCTGCTGCAGGGCCGCCTGGGCGCGGTCAACACCGCCTTCCAAGGCAGCCAAAGCCAGACGATCTACGATTTCGGTGCCAGCTTTAGCTATTTGTTTAATCGCAACATGCGATTGACTGCGACCTACGACTATTTCGACAGCGTGGGGAACGCGGCGAACCAATTCACGATCATTCCGTTATCGGCGCAGGGGACGAATATCATTTCTTTGAGCAGCTACAACCGGCAGGTTGCGTTGATAAGCTTGCGCTTCACGCTGTGAGGAGGCTCGTAGCCGCCGTGGCCGCGCTTGCGCCGGTCGTGTTTGCCCTCGCTTCGGGCGGCATGGCTCATGCCGAAACGGGGCACGCGGGCAAAGCGCTGGCGCAGATCGCCACCACGCTGGCCTCGCCGCAAGCCGCCTGCCGCCGGGCGATCGCCGCCGCGGAGTTGTCGCACGGCATTCCCACCGGGTTCCTGCTCGCCATCGGCCGGGTGGAAAGCGGCCGGCTCAATCCGCAGGACGGCAGCTTCCAGCCCTGGCCCTGGACCATCGATATCGACTTCAAGGGCACGTTCTTCGAGTCCCGGGCGGACGCTGTGGCGTATGTCGAGGCCGCCCAGCAGGCCGGCATACAATCCATCGACATCGGCTGCATGCAGGTGAACCTGCTCCAGCACCCGAAGGCCTTCGCCACAGTCGACGACGCGTTCGACCCGGTGATCAACGCCAACTATGCCGCGCGCTTTCTGGTCGATCTCGAGCATGAGTCCGGGGATTGGGTGACGGCGGCGGGCCTGTATCATTCGCGCACCGAAGCCCTTGCCGCCCCGTATCGCGACGCCGTCGCGGTGATGTTCGGCGGTGTGGCAGGCCTGCCGAACCGCCATTTGGCCGAGAAACCGGCAGCCCCCGACCCGGTGAGCCAGCTTGCCGCGGCCTGGAGCGCGACTCTGCCCAAGGCGGCGGATGGGGGCGGGCTGCATCTATGGCCCAAGCCGGCCGGTTCGCCGCTGGGGCAACGGCCTGTGGCAAGTGTACAACTGTCGTCGCGCTGATTTGGCCGGGCGTGGCACCGCCGACACTATTTGTGTAACTGGGAAGAGCGTTCAGCTCGGTGGAGAAACGGTGAAAAGAAGTCTTGGCCTGCCCGGCCGCCTCGGGCTCTCACGCTGGTTGCCAACCATGGTGATGCTCTCCCTGGTCTTGTCCGCCTGCGCGCCGGGCTATGGCCTGCCGACTCTGCCGCCGGCGGCCGACGCCGCCTATCGTCTCGGGGCGGGTGACCAGGTTCGCATCATCACCTTCGGCGAAGACACGCTGACCGGCGAGTTCCGGCTGAGCGACGCCGGCAACATCGCGGTCCCCTTGCTGGGCAGCGTTCGAGCGGCGGGGCTGACGACGGGCCAGCTTGCCTCGACCATCGAGAGTGACCTCAAGCAGCGCAACCTGTTCAAGAACCCGAGCGTCTCGGTCGAGGTGCTGGCCTATCGCCCGTTCTTCATCCTCGGCGAGGTGAACAAGCCCGGCCAGTACCCGTACCAGCCTGGCATGACGGTGCTGACGGCCGTGGCCGTGGCGGGCGGGTTCACCTACCGCGCGGTGGAGAGCTATGCCGCCATCGTCCGCGAGGAGGGCAACCACGCGGAAGAGGGCAAGGTGACGCGCTCGACCATCGTGGAGCCGGGCGACACCATCACCATCTACGAGCGCCGGTTCTAGACAGCGGCGATCCAGTCCGAGCGAGGCTTTCTCTCCCGAGACGGTGGGCTTCAGCCTACCACGCGGTCTAGATTATCGAACGAAGGCCAGAATGGCCGTTGGGAGGACAACGAAAATGGCTCCAAAACCATCGCTCTATTGGCAAGGCCTCGCCGTGGCCGCGGCGCTCGGGCTGGCCGCCTCGCCTGCCTTGGCCCAAACCGGCGGCGCCCAGGTCGTCGGTCAGACCTCGAGCGAGACCTGCACCAATGCGTCGCCGAGCCATGCGTCTCTGAAGGGCATGGTGGTCGGCTTCTCGCAATCGGAAAACGAGCAGAACCCGTTCCGCGCCGCCGAGACCGACTCGGTGAAGGCCGCGGCGACCGAGGCGGGCGTCTCCCGCCTGCTCTACACCAACGCCAATGACGACCAGGCCAAGCAGGTCGCCGACATCGAGAGCATGATCTCGCAGGGAGCGCAGGCGATCGTCGTGGCGCCGCTCAACGCCACCGGGCTGCAGCCCGCGCTGGCCCAGGCGGCGGCCAAGCACATCCCCGTCGTCACCATCGACCGCGCCACCGCCGGCACCGTGTGCACCGACTTCATCACCAACATCGGCTCCAACTTCTACGTGCAGGGCCAGCGCTCGGCCGATGCGCTGGCCAAGGCCACGGATGGCAAGGCCAAGATCCTGGAAATCCAGGGCGCCTACGGCAACTCGGTGGAAAGCGAGCGCACCCAGGGCTTCGCCGACGAGCTGAAGAAGCATCCCGGCATGGCGCTGCTGGCCGCGCAGCCGGGCAACTGGTCCGCCACTGACGCGCAGCGCGTGATGGAGCAGCTCCTGCTGGCCCATAGCGACGCCAACGCGCTGTATTCCCAGGCCGACGTGATGGCGCTGGGGGCGATGCGCGCCATCCAGCAGGCCGGCAAGACGCCGGGCAAGGATGTCGCCATCGTCAGCATCGACGGCACCAAGGCGCTGGTGGAGGCGATCGCGCAGGGCCGGGCGGATGCGGACGTGGAGACCAACCCGCGGTTCGGCCCGCTGTCGTTCCAGGCCATTTCCGACTGGTTCGACGGCAAGGCCGTGCCGCAAAAGCTAATCATGGAGGACTTCCTCTATGACAAATCGAACGCCGCCGGGTCGCTCAGCAGCGGCAAGCCGTATTGATCGCATGACGGGTCCGGTGCTGCAGACCAGCGGTCTGGGCAAGCAGTTCGGGCCCGTCGTGGCGCTGCAAGACGTGTCGCTCAGCCTGCAGGCGGGGGAGGTGCACGGGCTGGTGGGCGAGAACGGCGCCGGCAAGTCCACCCTCATCAAGCTGCTGACCGGGTTCCACACGCCCAGCAGCGGCGACATCCGCCTCCTCGGCACGCCCGTGCAGTTCGACAGCCCGCGCGCGGCGCAGGCGGCGGGCGTGGCGGCGGTGTATCAGGAGATCAACCTGATCCCGGAGCGCAGCGTCGCGGCCAACATCTTCTTGGCCCGCGAGCCGCGCCGCTTCGGCCTGCTCACCGACACGGCGCGCATGCTGGACGAGGCGGCCGCCATCCTCGCCCGCTACCGCCTCGCCATCGACCCGCGGCAGCCGCTGCGCACGCTGGGGCTCGGGCTGCAGCAGATGGTCTCGATCGCGCGCGTGGTGTCGCTCGGCGCCGCGGTGGTGATCATGGACGAGCCGACCTCCGCCCTGGCCAGCGCCGAGGTGGACATCCTCTACGGCGTGGTGGACCAGCTCCGCAGCGAGGGGCGCGCGATCGTCTATGTCAGCCACCGCCTGTCCGAGTGCTACCGGCTGTGCGACCAACTGACCGTGCTGCGGGATGGCCGGCTGGTGACCACCGCCCGCACCGCCGACCTGCCCCGCGCCCGGCTGGTGGCCGCCATGCTGGGCCGCGAGACCATCGCCGCGAGCCCTGCCCCGTCCAGCCCGGCGCCATCCGCCTCCGCCCCCGAGACCACCGCAGCGCTGACCGTGCGCGGGCTGCATTGGCGCAGCCGGGTGCGCAACGTGTCGTTCGTGGTCCGGTCCGGCGAGATACTCGGGCTGGTGGGCCTGCTCGGCGCCGGGCGGACGGAGACGTTCAAGGCGATCTACGGCGCGGAGACCGCCGAGAGCGGCGAGGTGGCGGTCGCCGGGCACGTTCTGGGCGCGCACGGCCCAGCCGGCAGCATCCGCCAAGGCCTAGCATTCCTCAGCGAGGACCGCCGCTCCGAGGGCATCTTCCCCAAGCTGTCCGTGCGCGCCAACTTGACCGCGTCGGTGCTGCCGGAAATCTCGCGCGCGGGCGTCATCTCGCGCCGCAAGCAGGCCGAGCACGTCGCCCGCCTGATGCGCGAGCTGGGCATCAAGGCCGCCGGGCCGGGGGCGCCGGTCACCTCGCTGTCCGGCGGCAACCAGCAAAAGGTGCTGATCGCCCGCGCGCTGTGCACCAGCCCGCGCGTGGTGCTGCTGGACGACCCGACCCGCGGCATCGACGTCGGCGCCAAGGCGGAGGTGCACCGGGTGGTGCGCGCGCTGGCGGCCGAGGGGCTGGGCGTGGTGGTGACCTCCTCCGAGATCGAGGAGGTGCTGGAGCTGGCCGACCGCATCCTGGTGCTGAACGAGGGCGAGATCACTGGCGAGCTGGAGACGGCGGGGCGCGAGCCGGACGACATCATCGCGCTGCTGGTCGCCGGCGACAGGCAGGCAGCGTGAGGCAGGCAGCGTGAGGCAGGCAGCGTGAGCCAGGGCAGCGTGAGCCAGGGCAGCGTGAGACAAGCGGCGTGAGCCAGGAGGTCGCCGGCCGCTCGCCTGCGCCTGCCGGGCTGCGGATCGAGCCGGCGTCCCTGCGCTCCTACAGCGTCTATCTCGCCTTCGCCGCCCTGGTGCTGCTGGACCTCGCGATCACGCCCGGGTTCCGCAACCCGGCGGTGCTGCGCAGCCTGCTGTTCGAGTCCGCCCCCCTGCTGCTGATCGCGCTGGGCCAGAGCCTGGCAATCGGCACCCGCGGGATCGACCTGTCGGTGGGGTCGGTGATGGCGCTGAGTTCGGCGGTGATCGGGCTGGCCTTGCCGCTCGGCCAGGGCGTGGCGCTGCCGCTGGGCATCGGCGCCGGGCTGCTGTGCGGCTTGCTGAACGGCGCGCTGGTGGCGGTGCTGCGAATCGACCCGCTGATCTCGAGCCTGTCGCTGCTGGTGGCGGCGCGCGGCCTGGCGCAGGCGCTGCTGGGCGGCGCGCGGGTGGACATGCCGTTCGACGGCCCGGTGTCCTGGCTGGGCGCGGCCTCGGTGGCGGGGTTGCCCGTCACGGCGCTGTTCGCGCTGCTGGCGGCGGCGGCGTTCGCCTTCCTGGTGAAAGCCACGGTGTTCGGCCATTATGCCATCTTCGCCGGCGCCAGCCGCACCGCGGCGTTCCTGGCGGGGCAGCCGGTGCGGCGCACGCTGGCCTTCGTGTATGGGTTGAGCGGGCTGTTCGCGGGCGCCGCCGGGCTGTTCGCGACTGCCCGGCTCGGCGCGGCCGACCCCAACTATATCGGCGTGCAGTTCGAGCTGGACGCCATTGCCGCCGCGGTGATCGGCGGCACGCCGCTCTCGGGCGGGCGCGTGTCGGTGCTTGGCACCGTATTTGGCGTGCTGTTGCTGGAGGTGCTGGATGCGAGCTTCATCATGAACAATGTCAGCGCCACCTACGCGCAGATCCTGAAGGCGGCGTTCATCGTGGGGGCGCTGTATTTGCAGCGGGCGGGCGGATGAGCGCCACCGCCCTCCCGCTCGCGCGGCCGGGGCTGCGCCGGGCGCAGCTGATCGGGCTGCTGCAGGCGCGCGGCGCCACGCTGGTGCTGCTGGTGGCGGGGGCCGCCGCCGGGCTGCTGTTCCCGGACTTCCTCCACCTCGGCAACCTGGCCGACATCGCCACTGCCGCGAGCTTCCTGGGCCTGGTCACCGCCGGGCAGACGCTGGTGATCATCCTCGGCGGGTTCGACCTGTCGGTCGGCTCCATGGTGGGGCTCGGCACCGTGCTGGCCGCCTATGCGCAGCCGTTCGGCTGGGCGGCGGCGCTGCTGCTGCCGGTGCTGGCGGGCGTCGCGGTGGGGCTGGTCGAGGGCGTGCTGATCGCGCGGGTGCGGATGGCGCCGTTCATCGTGACCCTGGCGTCGCTGCTGGCGCTGAAGGGCCTGGCGATCGCGCTGGCCGGGGAGAGCCTGGTGATCGCCACGCCGGGCTTCTTCGGCCTGATCGCCAATGGGCATATCGGCGGCGTCAGCACGCTCATCCTTATATTAGCAGGCGTGTTCGCGCTCGGCGCCCTGGTGCTGAACCGCACGCCGTTCGGCGCCGCCGTGTTTGCCGTGGGCGGCAACGAGGAGGCGGCGAGCATGCTCGGCATCCGGGTGGAGCGGGTGAAAATCCTGACCTACTGCCTGAGCGGCGGCTTGGCCGGGCTGTCGGGCGCGCTGTTGGCGGCGCGGCTGAGCAGCGGGCTGTCGTCGGCCGGCACCGGCTACGAGCTGCAATCCATCGCCGCGGCGGTGATCGGCGGCGTGCTGCTCACCGGCGGGGTGGGCACCATGCTGGGGGCGCTGTCTGGCGTGCTGCTGCTGGGGCTGATCAACAACGTGATCAACCAGATCGGCTCGCTGAGCGCCGCCTACCAGGGCCTGGCGAGCGGGGCTTTCCTGCTGGCCGCCGTGGTGATCCAATCCGGCCTCACCCGCAGCAAGCAGGCGGCCTGACCCTTGGAACGGATGCCCGCCCGCGCCCAGCCGCGCGGCTTTGCCCTGCTGATCGTGCTGTGGTCGGTGGTGCTGCTGGCGCTGCTCACCACGGCGATGACGGCGTCCGGCCGCAGCGAGATGCAGCTCTCGGGCAATCTGCGCCGCGCCGCCGCCGCCGAGGCTGCCGCCGATGCGGGCGTCGCGGAGGCCGTGTTCCACGTCAGCGACGCCCCCGCGCGCGCCTGGCTCGCGGACGGCCAGCCCCGCCTGGTGCGGCTCGGCGGCTATGCCGTCACGGTGCAGATCGGGGATGAGAACGGCAAGCTCAACCCGAACTATGCGCCGCCCGCGCTCACCGCCGCCGTCATCTCCGCAGCGGGGGTGGATGCGTCGCGCGCCGCCCGGCTGGCGCAGGCCATCGTGGATTGGCACTCGCTGGGCAACCTGGACCTGGTGGTGGCGCAATACCGCCAGTCGGGCATGCCGGCGGCGCCGACCGGGCAGCCGTTCCGCAGCGTCGACGAGCTCGGCCTGGTAATGGGGATGACGCCGGACGTGCTGGCGCGAATCCGGCCGTATTTCTCCGTGTTCACCAACGGTCCGTTGGACCTGCCGGGCGCCGCTCCGCTGGTGCAGCGCGCGGTCGTGGCGCTCGAGGGGCCGCAGCCGCAGGTGCCGTATCAGCGCCCGACCGTGATCAACGTGGTGGCCGACGCGCGCGGGGCGGATGGCAGCCGGTTCGTGCGGTCCGCGGTGGTGGCGCTGGTTCCAGACCGGGCGGGCCGGCCGTTCCAGACGCTGCAATGGGGCAGCCCGCAGGTGCCTTGAGGCGAGGCGGGTGGCGCCGCCCTGGCCTGGCTGCCATGGTGCATCCCGACCACGGGAGGGCAGCCGCATGATGGCGATGGACATGATGGCCGAGGACATGACGACTTGGGGCACGATGAGCCGGGCCGCGCGCGATGCCTCCTACAACAACACTGCGGCGGTGCCGAACAGCCCGGCGCTGAACGCGGCCCGCATCGCCGCCTCGACCGAGTTCCGCACCACCACCAAGGGCTCGCTAGACGTGCCTTATGGCCCGGCGCCGCGCCATAAGTGGGACATCTTCCCCGCCGCCGACCCGGCCGCGCCCTGCTTCGTGTTCATCCATGGCGGCTATTGGCAGCGCGGCGCGCGCGAGGAGAACAGCGCGCTGGGCGCCGGGCTGCACGCGCATGGCTGGTCGGTGGCGCTGCCGGGCTACACGCTCACCCCCGAGGCGAGCATGACGCAGATCGTGGCCGAGATCACCGCGGCGCTGGACTGGCTGGCCGCGCACGGGCCGGAGCACGGGGTGGCTGGCCCGGTGGTGGTGTCGGGCTGGTCGGCGGGCGGCCATCTGGCGGCGATGGCGCTGAGCCATCCGCTTGTTTCAGCCGGGCTGGCGATCTCCGGGCTGTACGAGCTGGGGCCGATCCGCGACACCTACCTCAACGAGGCCTGCCGCCTCACCGACGGCGAGATCGAGGTGCTCTCGCCGCTGCGCTTGCCGACGGTGCCCAAGCCGCTGGCGATTGCCTACGGCAGCGCCGAGTTGCCGCCGTTGGTGGGCGACAGCCGGGCGCTGCACGCCATGCGCTCCGCCGCCCACCTGCCCGGCGCGCTGATCCCCGGGCCGGGCATGGACCACTTCACCATCGTGCCCGAGCTGTACCGCCCCGACGGCCTGCTCGTGCGCGCCGCCCTGGAACTCCTCCACACTCTATAGTGTAGGGTGGAATGCGCTTTGGCATTCCACCAAGGACGCAGCCTGAGGGAGACGCCCATGCACGCCAGCACCACGCCGGAGCAAGTCGGCCTGTCGAGCGAACGGCTCGACCGCATCAGCCGCTGGGCGGACCGGCAGGTTTCGTCCGGCAAGCTGCCCGGCGTGACGGTCTGGATCGCGCGTCACGGGCAGGTCGCCTACCAGTACACGACGGGAATGGCCGACCGCGAGGCGGGCCGCGCGATGACGCCGGGCACCATCCTGCGCTTCTACTCGATGACCAAGCCGCTCACCTCGGTCGCCGTGATGATGCTGCACGAGGAGGGCCACTTCCAGCTCGACGACCCGCTGTGCCAGTTCCTGCCCGCGTTCACGGCCATGCGGGTGGCGGCGGGCGGGCAGCGGGGCAAGATCGACACCGTGCCCGCCGCCCGATTGATCACGATCCGCGACCTGCTGACCCACACCTCGGGCCTCACCTACGGGTTCATGCAGTCGACCCTGGTGGATGCGCGCTACCGCGACGAGGGGATCGACTTCCAAACCGCCGAGTGCAGCCTGGGCCAGTTGGTGGAGCGCCTGGCCGCCCTGCCCTTGCTGGCGCAGCCGGGTGCCGAGTGGAACTACAGCAACGCCACCGACGTGCTGGGGCACCTGGTGGCGGTGGTGTCGGGCGAGCCGTTCGAGGCCTACCTGAAACATCGCGTGCTCGAGCCGCTCGGCATGGCCGACACCGATTTCTTCGTGCCGGCGCAGAAGCAAGACCGGTTTGCCGCCAACTATGCGCGCGGCCCCGAGGGCGGGCTGCAGCTCCTCGACGACCCGGCGACCAGCCGCTACCTCACCCCGCCCCCGCTTGCGTCGGGCGGCGGCGGGCTGGTCTCCACCGCGGCGGACTACATGCGGTTCTGCCAATTCATGCTGAACCGGGGCGAGCTGGACGGCGTGCGCCTGCTCGGCCGCAAAACGGTGGCGCTGATGACCGCCAACCACCTGCGCGGCGACATGGCCGCCATGGGCATGCCGCGGTTCAGCGAGAGCTCCTACGAGGGCGTGGGGTTCGGCCTGGGTTTTTCCGTCATGATCGACCCGGCGAAGGCGCAGATCGTCGGCAGCCCGGGCGAATATGGCTGGGGCGGTGCGGCCAGCACGGCGTTCTGGATCGACCCGGCGGAGGACATGGCGGTGCTACTGCTCACCCAGCTCACCCCCTCCTCCACCTACCCGATCCGCCGCGAGTTGCGCGTGCTGAGCTACGCGGCGCTGGTGGATTAGGCGTTCGATCGTAGCCCGTATCGCTTGGGTGATGCGGGACCCCAAATAGCGTCAGATGGGTGGGCTGCGCCAGGCCCGCAGCGCCTCGCGCAACGCCCCGGCCAGGTCGAGCTTCTCCGCCTCGCCCAGGCTGGCCGCCACTTCCTCGCGCGCGCCTCGGGCGCAGAGGAACAGGCCCGGCACCCGCCCCGGCCGCTCCTCCAGCTCCACACGCAGCCAGCCAGGCGCCACCCGCCGCTCGGTGCGCGCACCGCGCAGGTCGGTGCGGATGATGCGCAGGGCGCTCTCCGTCAGCATCAACACTTCGTTCGCCCGCGCCGCCCGGTTGTGAAAGCGCAGCAGCAGGAGGGCGGCGGTGATCTCCACCCCGTTGAAGCCGGCGATCGGCCAGGCGCCCAGCCACCAGAACACCGTCGTGCTGCAGACGCTGAGGCCGCAGATGGCGCCGATCAGCCGCCGCAACCCGCGCCGGGAGAGGCTGCGATGCGGCACGATCACGGCCTCGAAAAAGCAGGGTTCGGCGTCCACGCCCGATAATTGATACGTGCGCCGCGCTTGTCACTCCCCACCCAGCGCGGCAAGGAGGACTATGCCCACCCTGCCGAAGCCTCGCCCCAAGCCCCGCAAGACGCCGCGGATGAAGGCGGACCAGATCCGGCCGTTCCTGGCCGCGCTCGAGGCCGCCAATCCGGACGCCAAGAGCGAGCTGGCCTATACCGACCCGTTCACCCTGCTGGTCTCCGTCGTGCTCTCCGCGCAGACCACGGACGCGGCGGTGAACCGCGCCACGCCCGCGCTGTTCGCCGCCGCGCCCGACCCGGCGACGATGGCGGCACTCGGGGCGGAGGGCATCGCGCCGTTCATCCGCTCCATCGGGCTGTGGCAGGGCAAGGCCCGCAACGTCGCCGCCCTCAGCCACTTGCTGGTGGAGCGCCATGGCGGCGCCGTGCCGCCCGACCGGGACGCGCTGGAAGCATTGCCCGGCGTCGGCCGCAAGACCGCCAACGTGGTGCTGAACGTGGCCTTCGGCGAAAGTGCGATGGCGGTGGACACGCACGTGTTCCGCCTCGGCAACCGCACCGGGATCGCGCCGGGCAAGACCGTGCGGGAGGTGGAGGACGCGCTGGTGAAGCGCATTCCACCCGAGTTGCTGCGGCCGGCGCATCACTGGCTGATCCTGCACGGCCGCTACGTGTGCAAGGCGCGCACCCCGGAATGCTGGCGCTGCACCGCCGCACCCTGGTGCAACTTCCCCGCCAAGACGCCGGCTCCGGCGGCCAAGCCAGCGCGCCGGGCGGCAAAGGTCGCGTGATGGACGGGCTGTCCCGCCGCGGCTTGGTGATGGGTGCCGCCGCGCTCGCCGCACCCGCCCGTGCCGCTCCACCCTCGCTGAGCTTGGCCTCGCCGAGCTTGGCCGCGCCGAGCCTGGCCGCGCTGAGCCTGGTAGCGAGCTTCGACCAGCAGGTGACGGGCGTGGCCGTGGCGCGCACCGGGCGCATGTTCGTGTGCTTCCCGCGCTGGGAGCAGGACGTGGGGGTCTCGGTGGCCGAGCTGGGCAGCGGCGGCTCGCTCACCGCCTATCCCGACCTGGCATGGAACAGTTGGAGCAACCTGAAGAAGCCGTCGCCGCTAATCAGCTTCGTCTGCGTGCAGAGCGTGACGGTGGACCCGCAGGGCTTCCTCTGGATCCTGGACGCCGGCGCCCCCGCCGCAGGCTTCCTGGTGCCGAACGCGCCGAAGCTGCTGAAGGTGGACCTGGCCAACGACCACGTCGTGCTGGTGATCCGGTTCGATGCCGCGGCCGCGCCGCAGGGCTGCTACCTCAACGACGTGCGGGTCAGCCCCGACGGCCGCCACGCCTTCCTCACCGATAGCGGGCTGCGCGGCGCCTTGCTGGTGGTCGAGATCCCGAGCGGCCATGTCCGCCGCGTGCTGGATGGCGACCCGCGCACGGCGGCCGAACCCGGCGTGGTCCCGCTGGTGGACGGGCACGAGCTGCGCCGCCCCGACAACCGCCCGCTGGTCGGCGGCGCGGACGGGATCACGCTCGATGCGGGTGGGCAATGGCTGTACTGGCAGGCTTTGGCGGGCCGCACGCTGTATCGCGCGCCGGTCGCAGCCCTGATCGACCCCGACCTGGCGCCGGCGCGGCTGTCGGGCGCGGTCGAGCGGTTCGCGCAAAGCCACGTGGCGGATGGGCTCTGGATGAACCCGGCGGGCGCCCTGTTCATCACCAACCCGGCGGAAAACGCGGTGGACATGCGCGCGCCGAACGGCTCGGTGACGCAGGTGGCGAAGGACGACCGGCTGCGCTGGCCCGACAGCATGGCGGAGGGGCCGGACGGGTCGCTCTACGTCACGGCGTCGCACATCCAGGACATGGCCCAGTTCAAACCCGGCAGCACCGCGCGACCCACCACGCTGTGGAAGCTCGCCCGTCCCGCCTCTTTTCCCTCTCCCTCTGGGAGAGGGCCGGGGTGAGGGTGCGGCCCGGCGGTCGATCCGTCGCCGGGCCCCTCACCCCACCCTCTCCCAGAGGGAGAGGGCTTTTTGCAGCGGCAGAGCGCCTGCTGCAGCGGGCGGGTGACTTGCAAACGCCTGTCCGGCCAGCTATTTCAGCCTCGCTAACATCTTCCGAGCCGACCTGGAGGGTGGCCCTAACCGGCCGCCCTTTTGCGTTTCGCCCCCACTGAAGGACAATTGTGGAGCCCGACGACGACAGCATCCCGCAGCACACCAGCCTCGAAGCCCGCATCACCGCGGAGATCGAGCAAACGCTGGCGTTCATGGGCTATGAGATCGTCCGCGTCGCCGTGCTCGGGCGCGAGCGGCCCACGGTGCAGGTGATGGCGGACCGGGCGGACGGCTCGCTCATCTCCATTGAGGATTGCCAGAGCATCAACGACGTGGTCAGCGCCACCTTGGACGTCGCCGACCTGATCAAGACCGCCTGGACGCTCGAGATCAGCAGCGCCGGCATCGACCGGCCGCTCACCCGGGCGAAGGATTGGAACCGCTTCGCCGGGCACCAGGCCCGCGCCGAGGTGATGGTGCCGATCGAGGGCCGCAAGCGCTTCAGCGGCGTCGTGCTCGGCGCCGACGACACGCTGGCCCGGCTACGGCTGGACGACGGCACGGAAGTGGCGCTACCGCTGTCGGACCTGCGCCGTGCTAAGCTGGTGCTCACGGACGCCCTGATCGCCGCCACCGCCCAATCGCGGCCTTCCGATAATGGCCTTGGGCAGCAGACCAACTAAGGGAACCACGACCATGGATACCGCCGTCTCCCGCCCCGAATTGCTTCTCGTCGCCGACGCCGTCGCGCGGGAGAAGTCGATTGAACGCGAGGAGGTGATCGAGGCGATGGAGCAGGCCATCCAGAAGGCCGGCCGCGCCAAATACGGCTCCGAGAAGGACATCCGCGCCACCATCGACCGCAAGACCGGCGATGTGCGGCTGTCGCGCTGGACCGAGGCGGTCGAGGTGGTGGAGAACGAGGAAACCCAGATCCCCGTCCACATCGCCCGCAAGTTCCAGCCCGACATCCAGATCGGCGGCCACCTGGTGGACCCGTTGCCGCCGATCGACTTCGGCCGCATCGCCGCGCAGACCGCCAAGCAGGTGATCGTGCAGCGGGTGCGCGAATACGAGCGCAAGAAGCAGTATGAAGAGTTCAAGGACCGCGTCGGCGAGATCGTCAACGGCCTGGTCAAGCGCACCGAATACGGCAACCTGATGGTGGAGCTGGGCCGCGCCGAGGCCTTGCTGCGGCGCGACGAGCTGATCCCGCGCGAGAGTTTCCGCAACGGCGACCGGGTACGCGCTTATATCTACGACGTGCGCGAGGAGCCGCGTGGGCCGCAAATCTTCCTCTCCCGCACCCATCCCGCCTTCCTGGCCAAGCTGTTCGCGCAGGAAGTGCCGGAAATCTACGACGGCATCATCGAGATCAAGGCCGTCAGCCGCGACCCCGGCAGCCGCGCCAAGATGGCGGTGATCAGCCGCGACAGCTCGATCGACCCGGTGGGCGCGTGCGTTGGCATGCGCGGCAGCCGGGTGCAGGCGGTGGTGCAGGAGCTGCAGGGCGAGAAGATCGACATCATTCCGTGGTCCGCCCAGGCGCCGACCTTCGTGGTGAACGCGCTCGCCCCCGCCGAGGTGACCAAGGTGGTGATGGACGAGGAGGCCGGCCGGGTCGAAGTGGTGGTGCCGGACGAGCAGCTCTCGCTCGCCATCGGCCGCCGCGGGCAGAACGTCCGCCTGGCCAGCCAACTGACCCGGTGGGACATCGACATCCTCACCGAGGCGGAAGAGAGCGAGCGCCGCCAGGAGGAGTATCGCCGCCGCACCAGCATCTTCGTCGAGGCGCTGGACGTGGACGACATGATCGCCGGGCTGCTGGTGACGGAGGGGTTCACCTCGATCGAGGAGCTGGCCTTCACGCCGCAGGACGAATTGGCCGACATCGAGGGCTTCGACGAGACCGTCGCCACCGAGCTGATCAGCCGCGCCGACCTGTATTTGCAGCGGCGTGACACCGAGATGGACGAGAAGCGCCGCGGCTTGGGCGTGTCGGACGATATCGCCGGCATGGAGGGGTTGACCCTGCCGATGCTGGTGCAGTTGGGCGAGAAGGGCGTGAAGACGCTCGACGACCTGGCGGACTTGGCCGGCGACGAGCTGGTCGAGATCGTGGGTGCGGACGCGATGGACGAGGAGGCCGCCAACGCCATCATCATGGCCGCCCGCGCGCATTGGTTCGAGGGCGAGCCACAAGCGCAAGAGGAGGCCGAACACGGCTGAGTTCTCGGCGACCGCCGCTCCCGCTGCCCTTCCAACCAATAAAAAGCCCTCTCCCTCTGGGAGAGGGTTGGGTGAGGGTGCCACCCACGAGGTTCCGGTGCCGTTGGCCCCTCACCCCGATCCTCTCCCAGAGGGAGAGGGAGAAGAAAGCGGCCCCCTCCGCCGTTGCCTCGTCAGCCGCGAGTCCGCGCCCCGCGACCACATGCTGCGCTTCGTGCTCGGGCCCAACCGGACGGTCGTTCCCGACCTGCTTGCAAAGCTGCCCGGACGGGGAATGTGGTTGAGCCCGCGGGCCGATGTGATAGAAGCCGCCGTCAAGAGGGGCGCGTTCGCCCGAGCGGCGCGCGGCCCCGTAATCATCCCGCCAGACCTGGTAATGCTGGTCCGCGAGGGATTGACCCGGCGGGTTATTGATCTTTTGGGGCTCGCTCGCCGCGCCGGGCAGGCCATTGCCGGTTTCGAGAAGGCGCGAGAGATAGTGGTGCGGGGGAAGGCCGGGCTGGTCATACAGGCGACAGATGGCAGCGACGACGAGTGCCGCCGCTTGCTCTCCGGTGCGCCCGGGCTGATGGCGATGCGTCCGCTTGCAGCGGCCCGCCTGGGCACGGCGTTCGGGCGTGACCATGTTGTGCACGTGGCGGTGCTGCCGGGCCGGTTGGCCGAACGGCTGGAGGCGGAGAGCGCCCGCTTGGCTGCAATGGGCAGCGAGCGGGTGGGTAAAGAACAAGACAAGCGGCGCCAGGCTGGCGCTGCGCTGAGCGATCGGACAGACCAATGAGTGAGAACAACGATCAGGACGCAGCCAAGGGCCGGCTCACGCTGCGCCCGGCAAGCCGCCTGGAACTGGGCCGCACGGTGGCCGCCGGGTCGGTTCGGCAGAGCTTCAGCCATGGCCGCTCCAAGGAAGTCGAAGTGGAGGTGCGCAAGAAGCGCCAGCCGTTTCCGCCTCCGGCCGCCGCCGCGCCCGCGCCCGCTCCGACCGTGGCTCCCGGCGCGCCGCGGCCCCCCGCTCCGCCGCCGCGCAGTGCCGGCCCCGCCCGGGCACTGACCGCCAGCGAGTTGGCGAATCGCCAGCGCGTGCTCGAGGAGCAGAAGCGCGATCAGGCTCGCCGCGAGGTGGAGCGCCGCGAGCAGGAAAAGATCTCGGTGCTGTCCGCCGCCGAGGAGGCGCGTCGCCGCGAGGAAGAGGCCGCCCGCGCCGCCGAGCAGGCCGCGCGCGAACAGGCCGAGACCGAAGCCCACCAACGCGAGTTGGACGCCGCCGCCGAGCAGCAGGCCGCCCAACAACGTGCCAGCGAGACGGGACCTGCTGCCGCGCCGGTGCTTGCCGCAGCACCTGCCGCGGCCGAGACGACGGCGCGCGGGCCGCAGCCGCCTTCCCCCGTCGCACCGGCAGCCGCCACGACGCCCGCGAGCCCGAGCGAGACGCTGCGGCTCAAGCCAGTGCGGCCCGGCATGGAGGAAGAAGAGGCGCCGCGCCGCCGCCTCGGCATGCCGCTGCCGCCGCGCAAGGGTGCGGTCGCCGCCATCGCCAAGAAGGGCGGCGCCGGCCGCCGCGACGGCCGCATCGACGTGCAGGCCGCCATCGAGGGCGAGGACGAGAAGACCCGCTCGCTCGCCAGCGTCCGCCGCCAGCGTGACCGCGAGCGTCGCCAGCAGGAACTGGAGCTGCTGCGCTCCGACGGGTTGAAGGTCACCCGCGACGTTATCCTTCCCGACACCATCACGGTGCAAGAACTGGCCGCCCGCATGGCCGCCCGCGCGCCGGACGTCATCAAGGCGCTGATGAGGATGGGCGTGATGGCGACCATCACCCAGTCGCTCGACGCCGACACCGCCGAACTGGTGGTGCAGGAGTTCGGCCACCGCGCCCGCCGCGTGTCCGAAAGCGACGTTGAACTCGGCATCGAGGGCGAGACCGACGAGGACACCGACCTCGAGCCGCGCCCGCCCGTGGTGACGGTGATGGGCCATGTCGACCACGGCAAGACCAGCCTGCTGGACGCCCTGCGCTCGACCGACGTGGCGCGCGGCGAGGCGGGCGGCATCACCCAGCACATCGGCGCCTACCAGGTGCAGATGCCGTCGGGCAACCGGATCACCTTCATCGACACGCCGGGCCACGAGGCGTTCACCGCCATGCGCTCCCGCGGCGCCTCGGTGACCGACATCGTGGTGCTGGTGGTGGCCGCCGATGACGGCGTGATGCCGCAGACCATCGAGGCCATCAAGCACGCCAAGGCCTCGGGCGCGCCGATCATTGTGGCCATCAACAAGATGGACAAGGCGGACGCCAACCCCGGCCGCGTGCGCCAGGAGCTGCTCAGCCACGAGATCGTGGTGGAGGAGATGAGCGGCGACACGCAGGACGTGGAGGTGAGCGCCACCAAGCGCACCGGGCTCGACCACCTGGAAGAGGCCATCCTGCTGCAGGCCGAGCTGCTCGACCTGAAGGCCAATCCGCATCGCAGCGCCGAGGGCTCGGTGGTGGAAAGCCGGCTCGACCGCGGCCGCGGCCCGGTGGCCACGGTGCTGGTGCAGAAGGGCACGCTCAAGTCGGGCGACATCATGGTGGCCGGCGCCGAGTGGGGCCGCATCCGCGCCATGACCGATGACAAGGGCAAGGCGCTCAAGGAAGCGCCACCCGCCATGCCCGTGGAAGTGCAGGGCCTCTCGGGCGTGCCGCGCGCGGGCGAGCCCTTCGTGGTGGTGGAAAACGAGGGCCGCGCCCGCGAGATCACCGAGTTCCGCCAGCGCAAGCTCCGCGACACCGCGGCCGGTGCCCAGACAGCGGCGCGCGGCACGCTGGACGAGATGCTGGCCCGCATTCAGGCCGGCGAGCAGAAAGAGGTGGCCATCGTCGTCAAGGCCGACGTGCAGGGCAGCGCCGAGGCGATCAACGTCACCGTGCTGAAGCTGGCGCATGAGGAGGTGCGGGTGCGCGTGCTGCTCTCGTCGGTGGGCCAGATCACCGAGAGCGACGTGCAATTGGCCAAGGCGTCCAACGCGATGATCGTGGCGTTCAACGTGCGCGCCACCAACCAGGCGCGCGACCTGGCCACACGCGAGGGCGTCGATATCCGCTACTACTCGATCATCTACGAGGTGGCGGACGACATCGAGAAGCTGGTCCGCGGCAAGGTCGCACCGAAGGCGCGCGAGAAGTTCCTGGGCTATGCCGAGATCCGCCGCGTGTTCGACATCACCAAGGTCGGCAAGGTGGCTGGCTGCATGATCACCGAAGGCTTGGTCAAGCGCGGCTGCGGCGTGCGGCTGCTGCGCGAAGGCGTGGTGATCCACAACGGCGAGCTGAGCCAGCTCAAGCGCTTCAAGGACGACGTGCGCGAAGTGGCGCGCGGCTATGAGTGCGGCCTGTCCTTCGCCGGGTATAACGACCTGCGCGAGGGCGACATGGTGGAGTGTTTCGAGGTGGAGTATGTCCCCGGTTAGCGGCGGGGCGAAGGGCGGGCCTAAGCGGGGCCGCGCCGGCAAGGAGCCGACGCAGCGGCAGTTGCGGGTGGGGGAGGAAATCCGCCACCTGCTGTCCGCCCTGTTCTCCCGCGGCGATTTCCGCGACCCGGCGCTCGTGGGCGAGCACGTGACGGTGGCCGAAGTGCGGGTGAGCCCCGACCTGAAGAACGCCACCGCCTTCGTCTCCCGCCTAGGGCAGGTCGACATCGCGCCGCTGCTGCCTGTGTTGAAGCGGGCGTCGCCGTTCCTGCGCAGCGAGTTGGCGAAGCAGATGCGGTTGCGCGTGGTGCCGCAATTGAGCTTCCAGCCGGATGCGGCGATCGACTACGCGATGAAGGTGGACGCGCTGCTGAAGGCGCCCGAGGTGGCACGGGATTTGGGGGGCACATGAGCGAGCCGGCCAAGACTGCCTGGACGCAGGAAGAGTTCTTCGCCTGGCCTGGACACCAGGAAGGCCGTTACGAGTTCGATGGTTTTGCCCCAGTTGCTATGACGGGGGGCAGTTTCGCGCACAGCCGCATCATGCGCCGGCTGTATCGCGCGCTCGAGTCGGCCCTCGGTTCAGGGCCGTGCGAACCCCTTGGTCCCGACATGGGGATCGTGACGGCAGGCAACGCGGTCCGCTACCCGGACGGCCTCATCCGTTGCGGCGAAACGATTGTCGAGCCGCAGAGCTATACAGCACCCGACGTCATCGTCGTGTTCGAGATCATCAGCCCGAGGTCCGGCCGGGTCGACCGCATCGTCAAGGTCCGCGAATACGCCGCCGTGCCGACGATCCGCCGCTACGTGATCATCGAGTCGGCCTTTCCTGGGCTGCAGGTTCTGGCCCGCGCGAACGGGGACGAGGCGTGGTCCACCACCACCCTCACCAGCGGCGACATGCTGCGCATGCCGGAGGTCGGGGCGGAGATCCCGGTCGATGCGTTGTACGAGGGGGTGTTCCCTGCGGGCGAGACGGATGCGTCGTTGTCGGGCGGCTGAGCGCGCGTAGGCCCCTCACGCCCACACTCCATTGCCAAAGGACCCACATGCGCCGCCCCCGCGGCCGCCCGCTGAACGGGTGGCTCGTCATCGACAAACCTCCCGGAATGACCAGCACCGACGTGGTCAACCGCGTCCGCCGCGGGTTTGACGCGCAAAAGGCCGGCCATGGCGGCACGCTCGACCCGCTGGCCACCGGCGTGCTGCCGATCGCGTTCGGCGCCGCCACCAAGACAGTGCCCTACGTCATGGACGGCACCAAACTCTACCACTTCACCCTCGTCTTCGGCCAAGCGCGCGACACCGACGACGCGGACGGCGCCATCACCGCCACCTCCGAGCACCGCCCCAGCGACGCCGCCATCGCGGCCGCCCTGCCCGCCTTCCGCGGCGACATCCTGCAGGTGCCGCCCGCCTACTCCGCCATCAAGGTCGCGGGGGAGCGCGCCTATGACATGGCCCGCGAAGGCCGCGCCCCCGTGCTCGAGCCACGCGCCGCGCGGGTGGACCGGTTCGACCTGATCGACCGCCCCGACCCGGCGACCGCCATCTTCGCCGTGCAATCCGGCAAGGGGGTGTATATGCGCTCCCTCGCGCGGGACCTTGCAATTGCCTGCGGCACGGTGGGCCACGTCGCGGCCCTGCGCCGGCTGCGAGTCGGCCCGTTCCTGGAGGCGCAAGCGATTTCGCTGGACAAATGCCACATGGCAGAGGATAGCACCCCAGCTTCCCCGGACCTGCTGCTTCCGGTCGCGACCGCGCTGGCCGACATCCCGGCGCTGGCCCTGACTGCAGCGGAGGCCTTCCTCCTGTCACGTGGCCAGGCGATCAGCCTGGTGGATTTGATGGGGCGCATTCCAAGGGCGGCCGACCCCGATGGCGGGTTGGCCTGCGCCATGGCGGGGGCGCGCGTTGTCGGTCTCTGCCGCCTCTCCGAAGGCATGCTGCGGCCGGAACGCCTGTTGTAACCCCGTCCGGAGGATATCCGATGTCGATCACAGCCGAGCGCCGCACCGCGCTCATCACCGACTATGCCCGCCAGGCGGCGGACACCGGCAGCCCGGAAGTCCAGGTGGCCCTGCTCTCGGAGCGGATCGGCAATCTCACCGAGCACCTCAAGACCCACGCCAAGGACTTCCACAGCCGGCGCGGCCTGCTGATGCTGGTGGGTCGCCGCCGGCGTCTGCTCGACTACCTCAAGAACAAGGATCAGGCTCGCTATCAGGAGCTGATTGGGCGGCTGTCGCTGCGGCGCTAGCCGGCCCCGACTACCCCGGCGCCAATGGTGGCGCCGGGCCACGCTGCGCCCGGCGCGCTCTGCACCCGGTCTGCGACGGCGTTTTCGGCCACATGGTCGCGGCGACTACCTCCGCGAGGCCATGCCGCCCGAGACGCCGCACCCGCACCGGCCCCGTGGACGAGCCAGCGCGAGACCAAGGAACGAGTATGTTCAATCATTTCCGCAAGGAACTTGACTGGGGCGGGCGCAAGCTCGTGCTCGAGACCGGCAAGATCGCCCGCCAGGCCGACGGCGCCGTGATGGTGTCGTACGGCGACACCATCGTGCTCTGCACCGCCGTCGGTGTGCGCACCGCCAAGCCGGGGCAGGACTTCTTCCCGCTCACCGTCAACTACCAGGAGAAGGCGTTCGCCGCGGGCAAGATCCCAGGCGGGTTCTTCAAGCGCGAGGGCCGCCCCTCCGAGAAGGAGACGCTGGTCAGCCGGCTGATCGACCGCCCGATCCGCCCGCTGTTCCCCGAAGGCTTCCGCAACGAGGTCCAGGTGGTGGCCACCGTGCTGTCGCACGACATGGAGAACGACCCCGACATCGTCGCCCTGGTCGGCTGCTCGGCGGCGCTGACCCTGTCCGGCATCCCGTTCTTCGGCCCGGTGGCCGCGGCCCGGGTCGGCTATATCGACGGCGCCTACGTGCTCAATCCCACCGTCGACCAGATGAAGGGCTTCAAGCTCGACCTCGTGGTCGCCGGCACCGCCGAGGGCGTGCTGATGGTGGAGAGCGAGGCGCACGAGCTCTCCGAAGCGGTGATGCTGGGCGCGGTCGAGTTCGGCCATGCCGGGTTCCAGCCGGTGATCCAGGCGATCATCGAGCTGGCCGAGACTGCCGCGAAGGAGCCGTGGCCGCTGGCCGAGGCGGAGCCTGCGGCCGAGACGCTGCGCGGCCGGATCGATGAGTTGGCTCGCGAGCCGATCGCCGCCGCCTACCGCGAGAGCGTCAAGCACGTCCGGCAGGACGCCGTGGCCGCCGCCAAGAAGGAGGCGATGGCCAAGCTCACCGAAGAGGGGCTGGACACGGAGAAGGCCAAGGGGCTGTTCAAGAAGCTCGAGGCCGACGTGGTGCGCAACGCCATCCTCGACACCGGGCTGCGCATCGACGGGCGGGACACCAAGACCGTGCGTCCGATCGTGGCCGAGGTGCACATCCTGCCGCGCGCGCATGGCTCGGCGCTGTTCACCCGCGGCGAGACCCAGGCGCTCTGCGTCGCGACGCTCGGCACCGGGCAGGACGAGCAGATCATCGACCAGCTCCAGGGCGAGAGCCGCGAGCACTTCATGCTGCACTACAACTTCCCTCCCTACTCGGTGGGTGAGGCCGGGCGCATGGGCTCGCCGGGCCGCCGCGAGATCGGGCATGGCAAGCTGGCCTGGCGCGCCATCCGACCGTTGCTGCCGGAGAAAACCGCGTTCCCCTACACCATGCGGGTGGTGAGCGAGATCACCGAGAGCAACGGCTCCTCCTCGATGGCGACGGTGTGCGGCACCTCGCTTTCGTTGATGGACGCGGGCGTGCCCTTGGCGCGGCCGGTGGCGGGCATCGCCATGGGCCTGATCAAGGAGGACCGCGGGTTCGCCGTGCTGTCCGACATCCTGGGCGACGAGGACCATCTCGGCGACATGGACTTCAAAGTCGCCGGCACCGAGCTGGGCATCACCAGCCTGCAGATGGACATCAAGATCACTTCGATCACCTTCGCCATTATGCAGACGGCGCTGGAGCAGGCGCGCGACGGCCGGGTGCATATCCTGGGCGAGATGGCCCGCGGGCTGTCCGGCGCCCGCGGCGATGTGGCGGCGACCGCCCCGCGCATCACCACCATCACCGTGCCGAAGGAGAAGATCCGCGAGGTGATCGGCACCGGCGGCAAGGTGATCCGCGAGATCGTCGAGCAGACCGGCTGCAAGATCGACATCGAGGACGACGGCACCATCAAGATCGCCGCCACCACCGAGCAGGCCAGCCAGGCGGCGATCGAGAAGATCCGCGGCATCGTGGCCGAGCCGGAAGTCGGCGTGATCTACAACGGCAAGGTGGTGAAGACCGCCGAGTTCGGCGCCTTCGTGAACTTCCTCGGCTCGCGCGACGGGCTGGTGCATATCAGCGAGCTGGCGCAAGGCCGGGTGGGCAAGACCACCGACGTGGTCGCCGTGGGCGACCCGGTGAAGGTCAAGGTTCTAGGCTTCGACGATCGCGGCAAGATCAAGCTGTCGATGCGGGTGGTGGACCAGGCGACCGGGGGCGACATCAGCGAGCAGGTCGGCGCCAAAGGCGGCGGCCGCCCCCGCGAGGCCGACGCCGCCTAAACCCGCTTGGCAGATGTCGTCTCCCTCTCCCGTCCTTTACCGGAGAGGGTCGGGGTGAGGGCCTCTTCGGCAACGCAGCGCCTGCTTTTGCAGCCTTCGCACTCTCACCCCGGCCCTCTCCCGACCGCGGGAGAGGGAGAGGCGAATTAATTTAGGTTATCTCAACGCCCTGTTCACGTTCCCGGTCTAGCGTCGGGGCCGGATAGTCCGCATATTGCGATTTGTTTCAGCCTAGGGAAGCGCCGATGAAGGCGATCAATGCGATCCGCATGGGCGGAGTGGACGTGCTGCCGCTAGTCGAAGGCGGCAAGGGCGTAATGGTCAGCGCCGGCGCCTCATCTGGCCATTGGGCCCAGTGCGGCGGCGCCGGCACGTTCAGCGCCGTCAACGCGGACAGCTACGACGAGGATGGGCAATCCATCCCGCAGATCTATCATGGCCGCACCCGGCGGGAGCGCCACGAGGAGCTGATCGAATTCGCCATCCGCGGCGGGATCGCGCAGGCGCAGCAGGCGCATGAGATCTCCGGCGGCGAGGGCCGCATCCATGCCAACATCCTGTGGGAGATGGGCGGCGCCGAACGGGTCATCACCGGCGTGCTGGAAGGCGCGCGCGGGCTGATCCACGGGCTGACCTGCGGCGCCGGCATGCCCTACCGGCTGAGCGACATCGCAGCGCGGTTCGGCGTGCACTACTACCCGATCGTCTCCTCCGCCCGGGCGTTCAACGCGCTGTGGAAGCGGGCCTACTCGAAAGCGGCGTCGCTGCTGGGCGGCGTGGTCTACGAGGACCCATGGCTCGCCGGCGGCCATAACGGCCTGACCAACGGCGAGGACCCCGAACACCCCGAGGACCCGTTCCCCCGCGTGCTGGCGTTGCGCAAGCTGATGCGCAGCTTCGGGCTGGGGGACACGCCCATCATCATGGCCGGCGGCGTGTGGTGGCTCGAGGAGTGGGAGCACTGGATCGACAACCCCGAATTGGGCCCGATCGCGTTCCAGTTCGGCACCCGCCCGCTGCTCACCCAGGAAAGCCCGATCGGCGACGCCTGGAAGCAGAAACTGCTGACCTTGAAGGAGGGCGACGTCTTCCTCAACAAGTTCAGCCCGACCGGCTTCTACTCGTCCGCGGTGAACAACGCCTACATCCAGGAACTGCGCGAGCGCAGCGAACACCAGGTCGCCTACTCGATGGACCCGGTGGGCGAGCACACGGCCGCTTTCGGGGTCGGCCCGCGGCAGCGCATCGTCTATCTCACTCCGATGGATCTGGGCCGTGCCGAACGCTGGGTGCGCGACGGGTTCAGCGAGGCCTTGCGCACCCCGGATGGCACGCTGGTGTTCGTGACCCCCGAGCGCGCCGCCGAAATCCTGCAGGACCAGACCGATTGCATGGGCTGCCTCAGCCAATGCCGGTTCTCCAACTGGTCGCAGCACGACGCGGGCTACACCACGGGCAAGAAGGCCGACCCGCGCAGCTTCTGCATCCAGAAGACGCTGCAGGCCGTCCGCCACGACGGCGGTGACCCGGCGACGCTGGACAACAACCTGATGTTCAGCGGCCACAACGCGTATCGCTTCGCGCTGGACCCGTTTTACTCCAATGGGTTCATCCCGACGGTGAAGCAGTTGGTGGAACGCATCCTCACCGGGCGGTGAGGTCAGGCGCTCGCCGGGTCGGTGAAGCTGAAGCCTTGCGGGTGGCGCCGGTCGAGGCTGGTGCGAGCCGTGTTGGCGATTGCGGACGAAGCACCAGTTCCACGCCAGCATTGACAAAGGAGCCCAGCCGCGCCCGAAGGTCATACCGTGCATCGCCTCGCGCGCGCGTTCTGCGACCAGTTCGTCGGCCACACCCTGCAAGCCAGCTCGCCGCAAGGGCGCTTTGCCGAGGGCGCCGCCACCATCGACGGGCTCGAACTCCGCAGCGCCGAGGCCTGGGGCAAGCAGATGTTCCTTGGGTTTTCTGGGGAATTTTCCGGGGGGCTTTCCGGGGGCTTCGCCGGGTCGGTTTGGGTGCGGGTGCATCTCGGGCTCTACGGCATGTGGCGCTTCGCCGGGCCAGGACTGGAGGGCATCGGGCGGCGTCGAAGCGGCAAGGCGGCTGAGCTGGACGATGACACCATCCCTGCCCCGCTCGGTGCCGTGCGGCTGCGGCTGGTGAGCGAGCGGCATGTGGCGGACCTGAGCGGCCCCACCGCCTGCGAAGTGACCGATGACACCGGGCGGGCGGAGGCGCTCAGCAAGCTGGGTCCCGACCCGCTGCGCCGCGACGCCGACCCGGCGCGGGCCTGGGCGATCATCGGCACATCCAAGATGGCGATCGGCCAGTTGCTGATGCGGCAGGACGTGGTGGCCGGAATCGGCAACATCTATCGCGCCGAGCTGCTGTTCCGCGCGGGCATCGACCCGCACCGGCCCGGCCGCGAGATCCAGCGTGCGGACTGGGACGCGATGTGGCACGATCTGTGCGGCCTGATGCAGGGTGGCGTCAAAACAGGCGCCATCGTCACCACGCGGCCGAGCGATCGTCCGCCAGGCCGCGCCACCGCGGGGCGGGCGATGCGGCGCGGCGCGCGCAGCTACGTGGCGCATCGGGAGGGCCTGCCGTGCCGCGTCTGCGGCCAGCCCGTGCGCGCCGAGGCGATGGCGGGGCGGCGGCTGTATTGGTGCGCCACCTGCCAGACCGGTTGATCCGCAGCCGGATGGTCGCCATTTCACCATCTGTCGTGTTCATGGACCCCGTATGAGCGATCCGTATCAAACCTTAGGCGTGGCCAAAGACGCTTCGGCGGACGACATCCGCAAGGCGTATCGCAAGCTCGCCAAGCAGCATCATCCCGACCTCAACCCCGGCAGCAAGACGGCCGAGGACACGTTCAAGGCGGTGTCGGCCGCCAACGACATCCTGTCGGATCCGGAGAAGCGCGCCCGCTTCGACCGTGGCGAGATCGACGCGACCGGGGAGCCGCGGCAGGAGCGTTCGCGCTACGGCAGCTACGCCGACATGGCCGGAGCGGCGGGCGGCCGGCGCTACAGCAACGCCGGCGATCCGGGGATGTCGGACATCTTCGCCGACCTGTTCGCGCATGTGAACGAGCGCTCCGGCTATGCCAACACCGCGCGCGGGCGGGACGCCAATTACAGCCTGGCGGTGAATTTCGTCGACGCGATCACCGGCGTGCAGCAGCGGTTGACCTTGCCCGACGGGCGCACGCTGGACGTTCGCGTGCCCCCCGGCATGGAGGACGGGCAGACGCTGCGGCTGCGCGGCCAGGGCAACGAGGCGGTGGCGGGCGGGCCGCGTGGCGATGCGTTGATCGAGGTGCGGGTGAAGCCGCATGCGTTCTTCCGCCGCGAGGGCGACGACGTGCTGGTCGAGGTCCCGGTGACGCTGAAGGAGGCGGTGCTGGGCGGCCGCGTGACGGTGCCGACGGCAACGGGCTCGGTGGCGCTGACAGTGCCGAAGCGGTCGGACAGCGGCACGGTGTTGCGGCTGCGGGGCCGTGGCGTGCCGGCGCGGGGGACGCGGGCGGCGGGGGACCAGTTGGTGACCTTGCGCGTGGTGCTGGGCGATGCGGATGATAAGTTGGAGGCGTTCCTGCGCACGTGGTCGCCGGCCAAAGAGGTGGATCCGCGCGCCGGGCTGGCGGACGCTTCGTGACGGGAGGGAGCATGGTCACGTTGGAGACGCTGCCGCTTCATGTCAGCGGCGTGCGGCTGGAGGACGTGCAGCGCTGGGTGGAGCACGCCTGGGTGCGGCCGGATGGCGGGCCGGGCGGCTGGGTGTTCCAGCCGATCGACGTGGCGCGCATCCGGCTGATCGTGGAGCTGCGCGACGAGCTGAGCGTGAACGAGGAGGCGCTGCCGACGGTGCTGTCGCTGCTGGACCAGGTGTATGAGGCCCGGCGGCAGATGCGCGCGATTGCCGAGGCGCTGGGTGCGGCACCGGTGGACGCGCGGGAGGCGGTGCTGCGCGCGCTGCCCCAGGGGTGATGATGGCGTGATGGTGGAGAAGCAGCAGCCGGGACTGACGGCGCGGGCGGAGGCCGAAGCGGCGGCCCGGCGCGAGCGCGAGGCCGCGGCGCTGCGGGCGAACTTGCGCCGGCGCAAGGCGCAGGTGGTGGTTCGAGAGACGACGGCGGCGGATGAGACAGCGCCCCTTATCCCGTCGACTACTCCCTCTCCCTCTGGGAGAGGGTAGGGGTGAGGGTCCGTCTGGCGCAAACGCTGGCCTGTGCCGCATCCCCTCACCCTGACCCTCTCCCAGCGGGAGAGGGCAACTAAATCGAGGGATAGGAGGCATGGCGGGCAAGGAAATCCGGCTCAACGCGTTCACCATGAACTGCGTGGGCCATCAGGCGCTGGGGCTGTGGACCCATCCGCGTGACCGCTCCACCGAATACAAGACACTCGCCCACTGGACCGAACTGGCGCGCCTGCTCGAGGCCGGGCTGTTCGACGGCGTGTTCTTCGCCGACGTGCTGGGGGTCTACGACGTCTACGGCGGCGGGCCGGACGCGGCGCTGCGGCGCGCCATCCAGGTCCCGATGAACGACCCGCTAATGGTCATTCCGGCGATGGCGGCCACGACCGAGCACCTCGGTTTCGGCGTGACGGTCAACCTCAGCTACGAACCGGTCGCCCCCCTGGCGCGGCGGTTCTCCACGCTGGATCACCTTACGAACGGCCGCATCGGCTGGAACGTGGTGACCGGCTATCTCGACAGCGCCGCCCGCGCCGCCGGACGGCCGCAGCAGGCAGGCCATGACGACCGCTACGACGCCGCCGAACCGATCATGGCGGCGGCCTACGCCCTGTGGGAGGGCAGTTGGGCGGACGACGCGGTGGTCGCGGACCGCCGCAGCGGGGTCTACGCCCGGCCGGACCGGGTCCGCGCCATCCAAAGCGAGACGCCGGCCCTGCATACTATCCACCTGAGCGAGCCCTCGCCGCAGCGCACGCCGGTGATCTACCAGGCGGGCTCGTCGCCGCGCGGGCGCGCGTTTGCGGCCCGGCATGCCGAGTGCGTGTTCGTCTCGGGGCCCAACCCCGCCGTGGTGGCGCCGCGGGTGGCGGCGGTGCGGGCGCTGGCGGCGGAAGCGGGGCGCGACGTGGTCGTGTTCACCCTGGTCACCGCCATCGTGGCCGAGACCGACCCGGCAGCTCACGCGCTGCTGGCCGAATACCGCAGCCATGTCAGCCACGAGGGCGCGCTGGCGCTGATGTCCGGCTGGATCGGGGTGGACCTGTCGAGCTACCGCCTCGATGAGCAGGTGCGCTACGTGGAGAACGACGCCGGGCGGTCGAGCATGGAGAACATCACCCGCGCCGAGCCCAACCGGGTGTGGACGGTGCAGGACGTGGCGGAGCATGTCGGCATCGGCGGCAATGGGCCGGTGTTCGCCGGGTCGGCGGCGACGGTGGCGGACCAGATGGAGGCGTGGCTGGCGGCCACCGGGGCCGACGGGTTCAACCTGGGCTTCGTGGTCGCGCACGAGACGTTCGAGGCCGTGGTGCGCTGGCTGGTGCCGGAGCTGCAGGCACGGGGGCGCTACAAGCGGGCGTATGCGCCGGGCACGTTGCGGCACAAGCTGTTCGGGCGGGGCGACCGGGTGGCGGCGCCGCATCCGGCGGCTGCTATGCGGGGCGTCTGGCCTTGAGGGCGGCGCCCAAGGTGCCGTCGTCCAGCACGTCCAGCGCGCCGCCGATCGGCATGCCGTGGCCGACCCGGGTGACAGTGACGCCGGTCGGGTGCAGCCGGTCGGCGAGGTAGTGCGCGGTGCTGGCGCCGTCGACGGTGGCGCCAAGGGCAAGGATCACCTCCGTAATGCCGCCCTCGGCGACGCGGGCGAATAGCGGACGCAGGCTGAGGTCCTCGGGCGTGACGCCGCCGAGGGGCGAGAGGGTGCCGCCGAGCACATGGTAGAGCCCCCGGTGCACACTGGCCCGCTCGAGCGCCCAGAGGTCCCCCACGCCTTCGACGACGCAGACCAGGGTGCGGTCGCGCGCTGGGTCGGCGCAGATGGTGCAGGGGTCGCGGCTGTCGAGATTGCCGCACTGGCTGCAGGTGCGCACGGTGCGGGCGGCTTCGGCCAGCGCAGTGGCGAGGGGCAGGATGCGGGTCTCGGGCTGCTGCAGCAGGCGCAAGGCGGCGCGCCGCGCGCTGCGCGGGCCGAGCCCGGGCAGTCGGGCGAGCAGGGTGATGAGGTGATCGATTTCGGGGGCGTTCATGGTGTGAGGCCACCGTCACCCCTGCCCTCTCCCGCCAGCGGGAGAGGGAGAAGATAAAATGCCCTCTCCCTCTGGGAGAGGGTCGGGGTGAGGGCAGCCGTCAGAACGGCAGCTTCATCCCGCCAGGAAGCTGCATCCCTCCCGTCACGCGCTCCATCTCGGCAGCGGTCTCGGCCTCCAGCTTGCGGCGGGCGTCGGCGTGGGCGGCGACCAGCAGGTCCTCCACCATCTCGGCCTCCGCCGGGTCGAGCAGCTTGGGGTCGAGCTTCACGCGCTTGAGGTCGCCCTTGCCCGAGAGCGTCACGTGCACCATGCCGGCACCGGACTCGCCCTCGATCTCCATGGCCTCGAGCTTGGCCTGCATCTCCGCCATCTTGGACTGCATCTGGCTGGCCTGCTTCATCAGCCCGGCGAGGTTCTTCATCGGCTCATTCCTCCATCAGATCGGCCGGTTCGGCGTCCGGCGGGGCGAAATCGGGCATGTCAGGCTCGCCCAACGGCATGGGCGGCGGCAAGCCATAGGCATCGGCGGTGGCGTCGTTCACGCGGCCCAGCTTGGCGCCGGGAAAGGCGTCCAGGATGGCACGGACCAGCGGATGGTCCTGGGCGGCCTCGCTCCGGGCGGCGTCGGCTTCGCGGCCGCGCTCTGCCAATGTCGGTTCGCCGGGGGCGGTGGACAAGGCGATGGTCCAGCGCGCGCCGGTCTCGGCCAGCAGCAACGCGGCGAGGCGAGCGGCGAGGTCGCGCGGGGCGCTGGGCTCGGGGCGCAGCTCGATCACGCCGGGGGCGAAGCGCACGATGTGCACGGAATGCAGCAGGTGGCTGTGCAACGCCGGCTCGAGCCCGGAGCAGAGCGCCACGACGTCACGGAAGCTGCTGGGCTGCGGCCGCGCAGGAGCGACCGCGACCGGAGCCGCTTGCGCGACGGAGCCACCGCCCGCCATGGCACGGCGGCCGCCGCCTGGGGGTGGGCCTGGGGGTGGGGACGACGGTGACGCTGGCGGCGGATTGCTCGTGAGGCTGCGGACGAGTTCGCCGGGGGTGGGGGCGTCGGCGACGTGGCAGAGGCGGATCAGCACCATCTCGGCGGCGGCGCGTCGGTCGGGGGCGCTGTCCACCTCGGCCAGGCCCTTCAGCAGCATCTGCCAGGCGCGGGACAGCACGGGGACGGAGAGCTGGTCGGCCAAGGCGGCGCCGCGGGTGCGCTCGATCTCGGGCAGGCTGGGTCCGTCGCGCAGGCCGGGGACGGTTCGCAGCCGGGTGAGGGTGTGGACCAATTCGAGCAGGTCGCCGAGCACGGTGCCGAGATCGGCGCCGAAGGCGTGGGCGCGGTCGGTGATGGCCAGCGCGCCGGGCACGTTGCCGGCGGCGACGGCCTCCATCAGTTCGAACACCAGTTGGCGGTCGGCCAGCCCCAGCATGTCGGCCACCTCGGCGGCGGCGACTTCGGCGCCCTCCATGCGCGCGATGGCCTGGTCGAGCAGGCTGAGGCCGTCGCGGGCGGAGCCGTCGGCGGCGCGGGCCAGCAGGTCGATGGCGGCGGGCGCCACGGCCACCTGCTCGGCGGCGGCGATGCGGGTGAACAGCGCCGACAGCTCGGCCACCGAAATGCGCCGCAGGTCGAAGCGCTGGCAGCGCGACAGCACCGTGATCGGCACCTTGCGTATCTCGGTGGTGGCGAAGATGAAGGTGATGTGCGGCGGCGGCTCCTCCAGCGTCTTCAGCAGCGCGTTGAACGCCTGGGTGGTGAGCATGTGCACTTCGTCGAGGATGAACACCTTGGTGCGCGCCTGCAGCGGCTTGTAGCGCACCGCCTCGATGATCTCGCGCGCGTCGTCCACCTTGTTGCGGGTGGCGGCGTCCATCTCGACCACGTCGGGGTGGCGGTCGGCCAGGATGGCGCGGCAGTTGGCGCACACGCCGCAGGGCTCGGCGGTGGGGCCGCCGGCGCCGTCCGGGCCGATGCAGTTCAGCGCGCGCGCGATGATGCGGGCGGTGGTGGTCTTGCCCACGCCGCGCACCCCGGTCAGCATGAAGGCGTGGGCGATGCGGTTCAGCGTGAAGGCGTTGCGCAGGGTGCGCACCATCACGTCCTGCCCGATCAGGTCGGCAAAGCCGGTGGGGCGATACTTGCGGGCGAGCACGCGGTAGGGCGTGGCGGCGGGTGCGGCGGTCTCGCCGAACAGCCCGGCGCCGGTGGCGGGCGGCTCAGGCAGCGTGTCGGCCGGCGCATCTCCAAACAGCCCAGACATGCGCGCCGCAGCACCTCGCGTGAGGGGAAAGGGTGGGAGACCGGGCCACGACCCGAGCGGAAACTCGCTGCGGCTGCTTCCTTCCGGACCTGACCGGGTTGGCAAGGCGCCCGTCCATGTCCGGCCTCCCGCGGGATGTCTACCACGGCACCGGGGGGGTGGAGCAAGCGCGGGCATCCCCCCGTTGCCGCAGGTGGCGCCGCATGCGACTTTCCGGCTGCATGAACATCATCCTGCCCCGGCGCCCCAACGTCTACACCGGCAACCCGCTCGACCGTGCCGGCCAGCTCCGCACCAACGCCGACTGGATCACCGCCGCCCTGGCCGCACCCACCACGCAGTTCGTGCCGCTGTGGCGCGGCCGCGCCCTGCTGCGGCAGGGTGCGGATGGGGCGGCGGAGGCAGTGTTTCCGCAGGGGATGCTGGTCGAGGGATGGCCGTGGGCGTTTCTCGGCACCCTGGGCGAGGTGGCCAGCTTTGCCGTCGACCTCAGCGCCGCGGAGGACCCGATGCCGCTGGTGCCCGCCGGGCCGGGCGAGTTCGTGGAGCTGCGCGGCGCCAGCGCGGGGTTGTCGGGCGTGCAGGCGGCCATCCTGGCGCATGCCCGCGCGATGATGCACTGGCGCAGCCGGCACCGGTTCTGCGGCCTGTGCGGCGCCGCCTGCGAGCCGGAGCAGGCCGGGCACGTGATGGCCTGCACCGGTTGCGGCACCCACCATTTCCCCCGCACCGACCCGGCGGTGATCATGCTGGTGGCGTTGCAGGACCGCGTGCTGCTCGGCCACTCGCAGCGCTTCCGCGCCATGTCTCCCAATAGCACGATGTATTCCACCCTGGCCGGCTTCGTGGAGCCGGGCGAGAGCCTCGAGGAAGCGGTGGCGCGCGAGGTGCTGGAGGAGAGCGGCGTGCGGGTCGGGGCGGTGCGTTACCACAGCAGCCAGCCCTGGCCGTTCCCGGGCAACATCATGCTGGGCTTCTATGCCGAGGCGCTGACCGAGGCGATCCAGGTCGACACCACGGAGCTGGTCGACGCCCGCTGGTTCAGCCGCGCCGAATTGGCCGACCCGGCGGCGCACGGTTTCGCCCTGCCGCGCAACGACAGCATCGCGCGGCGGCTGATCGAGGATTGGATGGCGGCATGAGGCGCATCATGGTTTTGCCGCTGCTGCTGGCAGGCTGCGGCACGTTCAACACCGGCCCCCGCGTGGACATCCCGCGGCAATGCGAGCAGCAGGTGTATGCCGACCCGACGGTGAAGGACATGATCGCCAAGGGCGCAGGCAGCGACGGCTACCGGCTGACGCATGAGAACGCGCTGAAATACGCCAAGATCGACGCCTCCAATCGCTGCCTGCAGCAGAAGGGCTTGCTGCCCCCGGGCGGCGGGGTGCAGCGGCCGCAGGTGCAGGACTGAGGCGGCGCAACCGCTGAGTCTGGCAGCGTGTAGACATTTGCAACGCACACGTCCCGTTGCTTTGATCGGCTCCAACCCGGGGCCATTTCAGAGCACGAAAGGATGCGTGCAATGAAGCGAATGGGAAGATTGGCGGCGATTGCCGGCCTGGTGCTGGCGCTGGGGGCCACGCCAGCCCTGGCCTATGGCGGTGGCTATGGACGCGGTGGCTATGGCGGCTTCCGGGGCGGGTATGGGTATGGCTACGGGTTCCGCGGCGGCTTCGGGTATCCATACGGCTATGGGTTCCGCAGCGGTTTCGGGTATCCGTTCGTCGCCTACGGGTTCCCGGGATACCGGGGTTATCCGTATGGGGGCTACGGCTACCCATACTATGGATACCCGTTCTACCGCTGATCAGGCCGCTGACCTTCACGTCGTGAGGGTCAATGCACTCTGCCGACGGGTCGCGGCTCTCGCACCCCCGCCCGCGGGAGAGGGCGGATTTCAGTGCGGAGTTATTCGGCGGCGCGAGGTGCGGGCAATGCAGCCGGCTCGATGGCGCTGCGGTTGACGACCATCGAAATCGCGTCGAGCTGAGGGCCTGACAGCGTCTCATGCTCGAGCAAGTCGGCGGCGGACTTGCGGAGCAGGCTCTCGTTGCCGGCCAGGATGCGGCGCGCCAGCTTATAGGCATTGTCCACCAGGCCTCGCACGGCAACGTCGATGCTCGCCGCCGTGTCCTCGCTGTAGCTGCGGGGGCGGAAGTCCGGCGTGCGCGACGGCATCATCGCATTGCGCTCGGTTTCGTAGGCGATCTGTCCCAGCACCGGGTCCATGCCGAAGCGCATCACCATGGAACGGGCGATGTCGGTCGACTTCACCAGGTCGTCGGAGGCGCCGGTAGAAATCTGGTGGAAGATCAGGTCCTCGGCGGCACGGCCCGACAGCAGCACGACGATGCGGTTGACCAGTTCGTCCTGGCTCATCAGGAAATGGTCTTCGGTCGGGCGCTGCATGGTGTAGCCAAGGGCGGCGATCCCGCGCGGAATGATGGAAATCTTGTGCACCGGATCGGTGTCCGGCAGCACCATGGCAGCGATGGCATGGCCCATCTCGTGATGCGCCACGATCTCGCGCTCGTGGGTGTTCATCAGGCGGTTGCGCTTTTCGAGCCCGGCCACCAGGCGCTCGATGGCAGCCTCGAAGTCCCGCAAGGTCACGTCTTCGGCGTTGTTGCGCGTGGCGAGCAGCGCTGCCTCGTTGGCGAGGTTGGCCAAGTCGGCCCCGGTGAAGCCCGGCGTCATCTGCGCGATCGCGTCGGCCTCGACGCCGGGGGCGAGTTTGATCTTGTCCAGGTAGATGCGAAGGATTTGCGCGCGGCCCTTGCGGTCGGGGCGGTCGACCAGCACCTGGCGGTCGAACCGGCCCGGGCGGAGCAGCGCCGGGTCGAGCACCTCGGGGCGGTTGGTGGCGCCGATGATGACCAAGCCGCTGATGGCGTCGAAGCCGTCCATTTCGGACAGCAACTGGTTAAGCGTCTGCTCTTTCTCGTCGTGGCCGCCCATGGCCGGGCCGTTGCGGGCACCGCCGAGCGTATCGATCTCGTCGATGAAGATGATGGCGGGGGCCTTCGCGCGCGCCTGGGTGAACATGTCGCGAACGCGGGCGGCGCCGACGCCCACGATCATCTCGACGAACTCCGAGCCCGAGATGGAGAAGAACGGCACGCCCGACTCGCCGGCGACGGCGCGGGCGAGGAGCGTCTTGCCGGTGCCGGGAGGGCCGACCAGCAGCACGCCCTTGGGCACGTGAGCGCCGAGGCGGCCATAGCGCTCGGGCGCCTTGAGGAACTCGACGATCTCCATCAGCTCGTCTTTGGCTTCGTCGGCGCCGGCCACGTCGGCGAAGCGGGTCTTGGTGTCGCTCTCGGCGTAGACCCGGGCACGGCTGCGGCCGATGTTCATCAGCCCACCCATGCCGCCGCCCATGCCCTGGCTCATGCGGCGGCCCAGGAACGCCCAGATGCCCCAGAAGAAGGCGAGCGGCAGGATCCAGCCCAGCGCGCTCTCGAGCCAGCCCGGCGGCGGGCTGCCGGCGAAGGTCACTTTGTCGGCGGTCAACGACTGGGCGAGCGCCGGGTCGACGCGGACGGTGGTGAAGCGGGCGGCTTGGCCCTTGGGCGCGTCCTTGATGGTGCCCTCGACGCGGTCGTTGCTGACCACGAGGTCGTCGAGCTTGCCCTGGTGGAGCATGTCCTGGAACTGGCTATAGGGCAGGGTTTGCACGCGCCCGAGGCCCATGCTGCCGAGATAGTCCTGCAGCATCAGCATCACCACGAAGGCGGCGAGGATGTAGTAGAAGGTGAAGTGATGCTCACCCTTGAGCTTGGTCGCCATCCGATGTGCCTCCAGCGCGAACGCAGCCCTCCAACACTGGCCGGCACCGAATCGCTCATATGTTTGGTAACGCGATAGGTCACGACTGCGTGACCTCGGTGCTGGCCGTCTCGTCAGCGTGACACACGATAGAGCACCCAGGGGGATCCGGGCGCAGCCGCAACCGGCTGCAGCCAAGGCGGCGGGTCGCCCGCATCCAGTCGCGCCGCAAGCGTCGTCGCCTCAGTCGGGACGAAGCTGGGGCAGGCAAGAATGTAGGCCGCATGCGTTGCCGCCAGCGCCGCGGGGATGGTCGCAAGGTCCTGCGCCTCCCAGGCTGCGCGCAGACGCATGTAGCCCGCTATGTTGGGGTGGTACAGCGAGCCGACGATGCTCACGCCCGTCCGCCAGAGCAGCTCTGGCCCGTCAGCGGCGCTGGCCAGCACGACCGCACCATGCGTGGGCTCCAGCATTTCGGTTGCATCCGGCAGCCAGCAGCGCGCCTCGTCCTGGAACCGCGCCGCGGTTTGCCTGGCTTCGGCCGTGCCGACCAGCGCCGGACCGAGCCAACCCGGCCCGTAGAAGAAGGCGGCGAGCAGCGCCGGCCGGAGCAGCGGCCGCCATTTCGCCGAGGCGCTCGCCTCTGTCAGCAGTATCGGCAGCATGACGGCAGCCGCGGCAGCGGGATACAGGGAGAAGCGCTGATGCGAGACGGCAAGCGCCAAGGCCAAGCTGCAGCAGAGCCCGGCATAGGCCCACAGGATGCGGCGCAATCCCTGGCTGCGAATGGCCAGCACCATGCCCCCTGCCAAGCCCAACACGCCCCCCAAGGCCGAGAGCGCGAAGCTGCCCGGCGTGTCCAACGGGCGCATCTCCAGGATATGACCGAAGAATGCCGCCGCTTGCTCGGGCGTCATCAAACCCGCCAGCCCATCGAGATAGCGCGGATAGAGGGCAAGCCAGCCTGCCGCGCCCGAGATCGCCGCCAGCACGAGCAGCCCGTACCGTTCACGCGCGGTCAGCCGCAGGCCGGCGAGCGCCCGAGGCAGCCAGCACAGCCCGCACACAATGACGCCCAGGCAAATGAATGGCAGCGAGAGCCGGTCAAGCGCCGTGAACATCCAGCCGCCCTGTGGCGGGTCGATCAGCAGCGCCGCCCCGAGCACGCCGAGCAGCCAGGTGCCGGCGCTGGCGAGTGCCCGCGCGACGGCGTGCGAGGGGCGGACCGCCCAGGATAGCGCGATGACGCCGATCGCCATCAAGCCGTACGGCATCGCCTCTGGGCTGAGCCAGATGCCCGCCGCCGTGAAGCAGCCGGCCGCGCGCCCGGCGCCGATCGCGCCAAACGCCGCGGCCCGGCCACCGCTCCCCCACGCCGCCACCGCGCACGCGACGAGCAGAATGTGGTGGGTGACGAAGCCCAACTGGCCGTAGTTCAGGATCGGCGGCGCGACCACGGCGGCCACCGGCGCCGTCCAAAGCCAGATGCGCGCTGCGAGGGGCGCCGCGCACCAGGCGCAAGCGAGGCCGAGCAGGCCCATCGACAACGGCGCCGTGATGACGCCGGCCCAGAACAGCGTTGCGTCTGGCGCAAGAGCCAGACGCAACGGAGCGCGCAGGACAAGGATGAGCGCGTCCATCAGGTGCGACCAGGGCAAGACCACACCCGAGCCAGAGGCATCGCGCGAAACCGCATGGCCGAACCACGCGCCCTGGCTCAGCGCCTCCCGCATGCGCACGAGCCGCATGAAGCTGTCGGAATCGTCCAGCATGCCCTGCAGCACCAGCCCGGGATTATGCGGCCGGGCGAGCAGCGCCACCCCGACGGCAAGCAGGAACATCGCGCCATAACGACGCGCCACCGCCGCGCCAGCCCAGCCGCGCCCCGCAAGTCGAGCCCGCTCTGCGATCAAGGTTGCCATCACGCAGGGATTGCTACCAGCCAAACCTTAAAGAAGTGCTGCCCGGGTGCAGGCCGCGGGATGGACTGGCTCTTAGGCGCCAGACCCGCTATTTCCGGCCATCATGGTCAGCAGCAACGACATCCGCGCCACCTTCCTCGACTACTTCGCCCGCCACGGGCACACCGCCGTGCCGTCCTCCCCCCTGGTGCCGCGCAACGACCCGACCTTGCTGTTCACCAACAGCGGCATGGTGCAATTCAAGAACGTGTTCACCGGGGCGGAGCGCCGCCCCTACACGCGCGCCACCACGGCGCAGAAATGCGTGCGCGCCGGGGGCAAGCACAACGACCTCGACAATGTCGGCTACACCGCGCGGCACCACACGTTCTTCGAGATGCTAGGCAATTTCTCGTTCGGCGACTACTTCAAGCCCGACGCGATCGAACTCGCCTGGACGTTGCTGACGCGCGACTTCGCCCTGCCCAAGGACAAGCTGCTGGTGACCGTGTTCTCCGAGGACGAGGACGCCGCGGCGCTGTGGCAGCGCATCGCCGGGTTGCCCAACGAGCGGATCATCCGCATCCCGACCTCGGACAATTTCTGGCGCATGGGCGATACCGGGCCGTGCGGGCCGTGCTCGGAAATTTTCTACGACCACGGGCCAAGCATCCCGGGCGGGCCGCCGGGCAGTGCGGACGAGGATGGCGACCGCTTCATCGAGATCTGGAACCTCGTGTTCATGCAATACGAGGAGGGGCCGCCGGGCACCCGGGTGGCGCTGCCGCATCCCTCGATCGACACCGGCATGGGCATGGAGCGGTTCGCCGCCATCCTGCAGGGCGTGCACGACAACTACGACACCGACACGTTCCGCGCCCTCATCCTGGCCAGCGCCGAAGTCACCGGGCAGGAGCCGGACGGGCCGTTCCGCGCCAGCCATCGGGTGGTGGCGGACCATCTGCGCTCCACCGCGTTCCTGATCGCCGAGGGGGTGCTGCCCTCCAACGAGGGGCGCGGCTACGTGCTGCGGCGGATCATGCGCCGGGCCATGCGGCACCTGCACCTGATGGGCGCCACCGACCCGGTCATGTGGCGGCTGGTGCCGGTGCTGATCCGCCAGATGGGGGCGGCCTACCCGGAATTGCCGGCGGCCGAATCGCTGATCACCGAGACGCTGCGGCTCGAGGAGACGCGGTTCAAGGCGATGCTCGACCGCGGCTTGGGGCTGCTCGCCGAGGAGGTTGGCAAATTGGGCGAGTCCCAAGCGCTGCCCGGCGACGTGGCGTTCCGGCTCTACGACACCTACGGCTTCCCACTCGACCTGACTGCGGACGCGCTGCGCGAGCAAGGCCGCACGGTGGACCAGGTCGGGTTCGACGCCGCGATGGCCGAGCAGCGCACCCGCGCCCGCGCCGCCTGGGCCGGAACCGGCGATGCGGCCGCCGAACGGGTGTGGTTCGAGCTGCGCGAGAGCGCCGGCGCCACCGAGTTCCAGGGCTACACGACGGAGCAGGCCGAGGCGCAGGTGATGGCGCTGGTGATCGGCGGCATGAGCGTGGAGCGTGCGGAGGCGGGCGATAAAGTCGCCGTCGTGCTGAACCAGACGCCGTTCTACGCCGAGAGCGGCGGGCAAGTGGGCGACACCGGGAGCATCACCGGGCCCGGCGGGCTGCGCATCGCGGTGACCGACACGCAGAAACGCGCGGGCGACGTGTTCGCGCATATCGGCGTGGTGGAGGCGGGCGACGTGCGGGTGGGGGCCGCGGTGCTGGCGGAGCTGGACCATGGGCGGCGGTCGGCGATCCGGGCGCATCACAGCGCCACGCACCTGCTGCACGAGGCGCTGCGGCGGCGGCTTGGCACGCATGTGCAGCAGAAAGGCAGCCTGAACGCGCCCGACCGGCTGCGCTTCGACGTGAGCCAGCCGACGCCGATCGCCAAGGCCGACCTGCAGGCGGTGGAGATGGAGGTGAACGCGCGCATCCGCGAGAACGCGGCCGTCACCACCCGGCTGATGACGCCGGAGGCCGCGGTGGCCGAAGGGGCAATGGCGCTGTTCGGCGAGAAATACGGCGACGAGGTGCGGGTGGTCGCGATGGGGCTCGGCGACGGGAGCCGGCAGGCCTACTCGATCGAGCTGTGCGGCGGCACCCATGTGCGGCGGACGGGCGATATCGGCCTGTTCCGCCTGGTGGGCGAGGGCGCGGTGAGTGCGGGAGTGCGCCGGGTCGAAGCGGTGACGGGTGCCGCGGCGCTGGCGCTGGTGGCCGAGAGCGAGCGGCGCCTGGAGGACCTGGCGGGGCTGCTGCGCGCCAGCCCGGCGGACGTGCCGGCCCGAGTGGCGGCGCTGGTGGAGGACCGCAAGCGGCTCGAGCGGCAGGTGAGCGACCTGCAGAAGAAGCTTGCTACCGGGAGCGGGGCGCCGGAGCTGGAGGAGATCGGCGGCATCCCGCTCGCCGCGCGCAACGTGGGCGACGTGCCCGGCCGCGAGCTGCGCGGCCTGGTGGAGGCGGTGGCCAAGCAGGTGGGCAGCGGCGTGGTGGCGGTGGTCTCGACCGCGGACGGCAAGGCGTCGGTCGCGGTGGGCGTGTCGGCGGACCTGGTGAAGCGCGTGAGCGCGGTGGACCTGGTGCGGGCAGCCAGCGTTGCAGTCGGCGGCAAGGGCGGCGGCGGGCGGCCGGACATGGCGCAGGCGGGCGGCCCGGATGCGGACCGCGCGGATGACGCGTTGGAGGCGGTGCGGGTGGCGCTGCGAGGGCTGGCGGCTGCGGCGTAGGCCAAGCGCTCGCCACCCTCGACACTGCCGGGTTCTTGTCATAGGTTAAGCACCAACAAGAGCTAGGAAAAAGCATGCCCCGGCTCGCCTGGCGCGGTGGCGTGGGGCTTCCCCTCACGCCGCGCGATATCGGCTTGTTCCTGCACAGCGCGCGAACCGACGCCACCATTCAGCGCCTCCTGCCCAAGCTTGGCCGCGTCGCCACCTTCGACACCATCTACCAAGCGCGCGATCCCTGGGCGTCGACGGACCCACGCTACACGTATCAGCGCCGCAAATACGACGTGCTGAGCGGCCTGCTATCCGATCAGCGATACGGCAACGTGCTCGACCTCGGCTCCGGATTGGGCGACCTCGCCCGGTTGCTCGCCGCCCGCTCGGATCGGGTGCTGGGGCTCGACATCTCGCAGGTGGCGCTGGACCAGGCGACCGAGCGGCACCGGGCCGCGGCCAATCTGCGCTTCCAGCAAGGCGACATCCTGGACTTGCCCGCACACTATGACGGCGCGTTCGACCTCGTGATGGTCGCGGACTCGCTGTATTACCTGCCACCGCCGATCGACGACAGCACGCTCAAGCGGCTGGCGATGCGGCTGGCCCGGCTGCTGCAGCCCGGCGGCACCCTGCTGCTCGCCAACCACTTCTTCTTCGCCGCCGACCCGGACAGCCGGCTGTCGCGCCGCATCCATCGCGCCTTCGCATGGTCCCCCAGTTTTCGCGTGGTGTCGGAGCACCGGCGGCCGTTCTATCTCGCTTCCTTGCTCGCGCCGGCCGAACTGGGCTGAACGCCGCGGCCTGAGCCGACCCGGTGGCGGCTCACCTCGGCGCCGGCGGTGTGGGGCAATCTCAGGAACGACGGCACGCCGCAGAGCGTCAGCGCGGCTACCAGCAGGAAAGTGACGTGGAAGTCGGCCAGGTTGGGCGCGCCGCCATGGTGCACCGCCGCCAGGTGCAGGATCGCGGCCGCGATGGCCACGCCCAAGCCGTTGGCGAGCTGCATCGACACGCTGGCCAAGGTGGAGGCGCTGCTCATGGCTGCCGGCGCCACGTCGGCGAAGGAGAGCGTGCCGATGACGGTGAACTGCATCGAGCGGGCGACGCCGCCGACGAACAGCAGCGGGAGCATCCACCACAGCGGCGTCCCGGGATGGAGGCGGGCGAAGGCGACCAGGACGACAGCGCCGAGCAGCCCGGTCGCCACCGCGACCGTGCGGAAGCCCCAGCGGCGCAGGATGGCGGTGGTCAGCGGCTTGATGCTGATGTTGCCGAGCGCGGTCGCCATCACCAGCACGCCGGCATCGGCGGCGTCCATGCCGAAGCCGAGCTGGAACAGCAGCGGCAGCAGGAACGGGATGGTGCCGATGCTGATGCGGAAGATGGTCCCCGCCGTGACCGTCACGCGGAAGGTCTGGACGGCGAGCGGGGCCATGTTCAGCATCGGCTGCGGCGCCCGCAGGCCGTGCCGCACCGCCAGTGCGCCCAGCCCGGCGCCCACCGCGAGCATGGCCGGGCCAGACCACACCGGCCCCTGCCCTGCCACCAGTTCGGCGCCTTCCATGATCAGGGCCAGCGCCAAGCCGCTGAGCAGGAAGCCCGGCACGTCGAAGCGCCGGCGTTGTTCGCTGCGCAGGTTCGGCACCAGGTGCCGCGCCAGGATGATGGCGACGACGCCCACCGGCACGTTGAGGAAGAAGATCCAGCGCCAGGACGCATAGGTGGTGAGGAAGCCCCCGATCGGCGGCCCCAGCAGGGGCGCGGCGAGGGCCGGCCAGGTGATCAGGGCGATGGCGCTGGTCAAGGCGGATTTCTCCGTCGTGCGCAGCACCGCCAGCCGCCCGACCGGGACCATCATGGCGCCGCCCAACCCCTGCACGATGCGGGCGGCCACGAACGGCCCCAGGCTGCTGCAGCCGCCACAGAGGATAGAGCCCGCGGTGAACACCACGATGGCGGCGGTGAACACATCGCGGGTGCCGAAGCGGTCCGCCACCCAGCCGCTCAGCGGGATGAACACCGCCAGGGTCAGAAGGTAGGCGGTGACGCCGATCGACAGCACCACCACGGGGCGGGCGAAGTCGGCCGACATCGCCGGCAGGGCGGTCACGATCACCGTGCCGTCCAGGTATTCCATGAAGAAGGTGGCGGCGACCACCAGCGCCACCAGCCTGGCGCGGCCGGGTGTCATGGCGTCGGCGGTCAAAGGGCGAGCACCGACTCCGCCTCTCGCACCGCTGCCGCCAGCGCGCCGGGTTGGAACGGCGAAAGCAACCCGGCGCCACGCACCAGGTCCCGGAACGGCGCGGATCCGCCGCGGCCGCACAGGGCGACGTAGGCGTCCAATGCGGCCCGGTAGTCCTGGCGGGACTGCACCCAGAACTGCATCGCGCAACAAAGGGCGAGCGTGTAGTCGATGTAGTAGAACGGCGACAGGTAGATATGCGCCTTGGCCTGCCAGCGGCCGCCGCGGGCGGGGTAGGCGACGTCGCCATAGTCGGTCCACGGCATGTAGCGGCGCTCGAGCGCCTGCCACATCGCGTGCCGCTCGGAGGGCGTCGCAGACGGGTTGGCGTAGACCTCGTGCTGGAAGTGGTCGACGCAGACGCCGTAGGGCAGGAAGGCCAGCGAGGTGATGAGGTGCATGCGGCGGAACCGCTCCGCCTCGTGCTCGCCGACCAGCAGGCCGATCTCGGGATAGGAGAGGAATTCCAAGCCCATCGAGTTGATCTCGGCCGCCTCCATGGTGGGCCAGAGATAGTCGATGCCGGGCTGGTCGCGGCTTTCCCAGTTCTGGAAGGCGTGGCCCATCTCGTGGGTGAACACGCCGATATCGCCGTGGGTGCCGTTGAAATTGGCGAAGATGAACGGCATGCCGGCGGTCGGGAACGCGGTGCAGAAGCCGCCGCCGGCCTTGCCGGGGCGGTTCTTGAGGTCGAGGAAGCCACCCTCGGTCATCAGGCGGAAGAAGCGGCCCAGGCGCTGGTCCAGCCGGTCGAACATGGTCTGGGCTTGGGCGAGCAGAGCGTCGTGGTCGCCTGCGGGCTTGGGGTTGCCCGCCGGGTCGACCAGGGCTTCGTCCCAGAAGCGCAGCTTGTCCCAGCCATGCTCGCGGCGGCGGGATTCCATCAGGCGGCCCACCAGCGGGACGACGTGGGCCGCCACCTCGTCGCGATAGGCCGCGACGTCCGCCGGGCCGTAATCCACCCGGCTCATGCGGCGGTAGGCGAGCGGGGTGAAGCTTTCGAGGCCGAGGGTTGTGGCCATGCCGTGGCGGAGCTGGACGAGTTGGTCGAACAGGCTGTCCAGCTCGTCGCCGTGGCGCTCGAAGAAGCTCCAGCGCGCCTGCTCCGCCGCATGCCGTACGGCTCGATCGGCGCTCTCGGCATAGGGGCCGAGGCCGGCGAGGTTCAGCGTCTGGCCGTCGAGTTCGATCTTGGCGCCGGCCAGCAGCTCGGTGTAGCGCGCGCGCAACCTGCTCTCCTGCTCGAGCGCGGGCGCGATCGCCGGGTCGAACGTGGTGATGTGGGTCTGCCACAGGCGCAGCGCGTGGGCGCCGGCCAGGGCTTCGGCCCCCGGCATGGCGAGCAGCCGGCGCTTCATCGCGACCTCGTGTTCGGTGATCACGGGGGCAAGCATGTCGGCGTATTCCCGGGCCGCCTTCGCCTCGGGGTCGGCGGTGTTCTGGGCAAATCGCAGGTGAACCAGCGCGTTCCAGGTGTCGATTTCGCGACGCAGCGCGTCCCACGCGGCCAGGCCTCCGTTCAGGTCGGTGTCGACTTGGGCATGCAGGCTCGCGTAGGCGTCCTCCAGACCGTCGCGCGTCGGAGTCGGCGCGTGCACCGCGGCAAACTGGATCAAGCGATGAGTATCGGGCATGTGCCCATGGCACGCCGCCCCTTGCCGCCTGTCAAGCAGCGCGATAGGCGACAATGGGTGTGAAACCGGGCAGCACAAGGAATAACGTTGCCGTGTTCTGTGCCCGTGGCATAGGGTCGTGACTGAAAAGGAAGCCTGCATGTCCGCCGAAAAAATTCAGCATATCGACGAGCAACTCTGTTTCGCCCTGTATGCCGCGACCAACGCCATTACGCGGAACTACCGTTCCCTCCTGGGTGAATTCGGCCTGACCTACCCGCAATACCTTGTCGTGCTGACACTTATGGAACGCTCGATCATGACGTCGGGCGATCTCGCGCGAACCTTGAAGCTCGATGCCGGCACGCTGACGCCGATGCTGAAGCGCCTAGCAGCGGCCGGCCTGATCGTGCGGACCCGGCGGCCCAACGACGAGCGGGTGATCGACAACCGGCTGACCGAGGCAGGCCTGGCGTTGCGCGACAACATGGTGCGCGCGCAACAGGCCGTCCGCGGGCGCACTGGGCTGAGCGACGAAGTGCTGAGCTCGCTGCGCCACACGCTGCACCGCCTGACCGAAACCCTCGGCCATGCCAGCGGGGAACTGGAGGTCGCCTGATCGGCCGGACCGATCAATGCCATTTCGCGGGCGTCGAGGAACCTAGCAGAGCACCATCGCCAACCCATCTTCAACTAAGCCGTCGGGAGGATGGGACATGCGGGTGGCCGGGCTTGCCGTGATGTGCTGGATGGCGGCCGCAATGGGCCCGGCGGGGGCGCAGCAAACGGCCCCGCTGGCGCAACCCGCGGCGGCGGCGCAGCAACCGAGCCAGCAGACCAATCTCCCGCCCACCCTGCTGCCCTTGCTGACCACGCCGGACCATCGCGCCGCGCTGCTGCGAGCCGCCCGCGCGGTCGACTTGCCCGGCGCGGCCCCCTGCCCGGACTCCAACTACGTCACCACCGGGGATATCGGCATCCTGGTGCCGCTCAAGCTCGACTCGGCCGGCAAGGTGGTGCAGGGCGTCTGGAAGGAAAGCATCCGCGCGGAAGGGTGCGGGCCGCAGCGGCTGCTGAACGACATGACGCAGGTCGAACCGGACGGCAGCCTGGTGACCTCGCCGCTGCTCCCCGGCACCACCATTGCCGACCCGCAGTTGCAGCGCGACAGCGTGCAATACGCCGCCGCCGGGATCGGGGCGATGCCGCCGGGCTGCAACCAGGGCGCAGTGGTGGACACGCGCTATGTGGGGCTGGATGGCGAGGCGCCGGGCACCCGGCTGGGCGACAACCAGCCCCCGCACGCCTGGGACGAGGTCTGGACGCTCGAGGCCTGCGGCAAGCGCGCCGACGTGATGATGAAGTTCAGCCCGGACGCAACCGGCACTTCGATCCGTGCCACGCCGATGAGTTCGTAGCCACTCCTCCCCTCTCCCCTGCCCTGGCGGCAGCGGTTGCGCAATTGGCCGGGATGTTGCACGGGCGGCTCGCCTCTCACGCCAGCACCACGGAGCATCCATGCGCATCCATCTGCAGAACCTGCCCGGCACCATGGGTCAACCGTTGACGCAGGCGGAGTGGGACGCGGCGGCGGCGCGGGCTGAGCTGCCGGCGGGCGCGCATCGGGTCTCGCTGGGCGAGACGATGAAGGACTTCGCTCGCGCCGCGCCGGAGATCGAGATGCTGGTGACGGCGACCTCGATCACCAAGACGCTGTTCCCGGCGGAGCTGCCGCGGCTCAAGCTGCTGTTCTGCACCTCGGCCGGGCTGGATTCGGTGCCGTTCGACGCGCTGCCGCCCGGCATTGCGGTGCTGAACAATCGCGGCGTGCACGGCCCGAAGGCGGGCGAATACGGCATCATGGCGTTGCTGATGCTGGCCAACCACATTCCGCTGGCCGCCACCAACCAGCGGGCCGAGCGATGGCACCGGCATCACAGCACGATCATGCCGGGCCGGCGGGTGACGATCGTGGGGGTGGGCGGCCTTGGCGGCGCCGTGGCCGAGCATGCCGCCCGGTTCGGCATGCGCGTGACCGGAGTGCGGGCCCGGGCGCTGCCGCATAAGGCGTGCGAGCGGGTGGTGCCGACGGCGGAGCTGGACAGCGTGCTGCCCGAGACCGAGTTCCTGGTGCTGGCCTGCCCGCTGACCGAGCAGACGCGCAACTTGCTGGATCGGCGTCGGATCGGGCTGCTGCCGAAAGACGCGGGCGTGATCAACATCGGCCGCGGCGGGCTGGTGGAGCAGGACGCGCTGTGTGACGCGTTGGATGCGGGCGCGTTGTCTGGCGCGGTGCTGGACGTGTTCGTGCCGGAGCCGGTGCCGCCGGGGCATCGGCTGTGGACGACGCGGAACTTGATCATGACGCCGCATGTGTCGAGCGACGACCGGCATGCATATAATGCGCGGAGTTTGGACACGTTTATTCGGAATCTGCGGGCGTATGAGCGGGGGGAGGAGCTGCCGAATTTGTTCGATCGGGGGCGGGGGTATTAGGGGGGAAGTCTGGCGGTTTGTTCGCGCCGAGCTATGGCCGCTTACGACCCCATCCCGGTCATACAGCTACTTACTTCACGTGCTCCGAAGCGGACGTGAGAAGCTGCGGAGGGTTGCTCAGCGCGCAGCCCACCTCGACCATGTGGTCCGCCAATCGAACCCAGGCGGACACTGAGCCCGGTGAAGACCGTAACACTCTGTCCATTGGACATTTGACGAAGCGATACACCTGCCGGTCGTGGCCCGAAATGCCGAGTGCCTTCAAGCTATTGCGGAAGGGTGCTGATCGGATCCAGACCTCGGTCAGTGGCACTTGCGGCTGTCATAGCCTTCTGGCTACGAGCGAACCGGACTTCAGATCTGAGCCGACCCTCCATCAACGAACAGCTCTCTGCCGTTGCCGGAGCTGCTCTCGTCCGAAGCGAGAACGAGGGTGGCCCCGGCGATCTCGTCAGGGCCTCCGGAAGCAACCTCCGGAACGCGCGGGGCACTTACGGCCTTGCCGAAGCCGTGCGTGGGTCTAAGGCGGCTCGGAGCCCGTCCCCCAAGGCGTTGACGGCGGTTACGGTCACCAGGATTAGAGCGCCGGGCAGGATCGCCAAGAGCGGTGACGTGCCGATCGTCGTCTGGGCGTCACTTAGCATGCTGCCCCAACTCGTTGCAGGCGGCTGGATGCCTAAACCCAGGAATGACAGGCCAGACTCCGTCAGGATCACGGCGCCAACAGAGGTAGTCGCGTGAATGAGCACCGGTGTGATGGCGTTCGGCACGATGTGGACGAACAAGACTCTCCACTTGGGCGCCCCGCAGGCCCGAGCGGCAACCACGAAGTCGCGCTCGGCCAGCGCCATCGTTCCCGCGCGCATCAAACGGGCAACCCCAGTCCAGCCAAGCAGCGTCACGATCACCACGACGCGCCAAAATGCCGCCGCGCCGGACCGGATGAACTCCTCGCTGAACCCAAGCTTCCCGAGATCGAGGGCGCCCAGAATGATTAGGATCGGAAGGTGAGGCACTGCAGCGACGAAATCGGTGAAGCGCATCACCAGCATATCGGTGCGACCGCGGGCATAGCCGCTGACTGCGCCGACGAGCGTCCCGACGGCGCTCGTCCCCATCGCGCCCATGAAGCCAATAGCGAGCGACGTTCGACCGCCGCGCAGTAACCTGGCCAACTCGTCACGACCGACTATGTCGGCCCCGAGCAGGTGCTGCGCCGTGGGCGGGGCGAACCGGCTCAGCAGGTCAACATCGACGCCGGATACACCCAGCCAGCGTTCGATCGGATTGGCGGCGAGAGTGGACACGACCAGAGCCAGCAATACCGCACTTGCGACCAGCGCCGGGCGATCGCGCCGCAGCCGCAGCCGCAGCCAAACCGGAGGCGCGGCCCACCTCATCGTTGCTCCTCACCCAACGAAATACGTGGATCGAGCCAGCTGTAAGCGATGTCGGCCAGGATATTGGCCGCTAAAACCGTTGCCGTAACGAACTCTAGACAAACAAGAGCAAGATTGTAGTCGTTGTTCATCACAGCCTCCAGGATGAGCTGCCCCATGCCGCGCCATGCGAAAATCGTCTCCGTTAGCAGCGCACCGGAGAAGAGGTATCCCATCCCGTTCGCGATAATGGTCACGACCGGGATCATCGCGTTGCGCAGGGCGTGCCGGACGACAACGCGCAGGCGTGAAAGCCCCCGGGCGTTCGCGGCACGGATATAGTCCTGGCTTAAGACCTCCAGCATCGCGGCACGCACGTAGCGCGTGGGCGCGCCGAATTCCACGAATGCAAGCGTAAGGACAGGCAGGGCCAAGTGAGTGAGCGTCCCAACCGTGCCGCTCCCTGTTCGGGGCATGCCGCCCGCAGGCAGCCAGCCCAGGGTCACGGCGAACAGGTAGATGAGCATGAGTCCAAGCCAGAAGGTCGGAACCGAGATACTGATGTAGGTCAGCACGCCAATCAGCCGATCGAGCCAGCGGCCACGGTGCAGGGCGGCCAAGGTGCCGAGTACTACGGACGTCAGAATTGCTACCGCGAATGCGGTGCCAGTGAGCGCAATGGTGTTGCCGAGTGCGGCCGGAACGATCTCCGCCACTGGACGGTGCTGTGCGATGGAGAAGCCGAGATCGCCGTGCAGGGTCGCGTTGGCCCAATACCAGTAGCGAAGGGCGACCGGCTCGTCGGCGCCATAGATCCGGCGCAACTGGGCCATGCTCGCTTGGGTCATGTCCGGGTTGGCGCTCATTTCGGCGGCGACCGGATCACCCGGCATCAGACCGAGCAGCGCGAAGACGACGCAGGACATTGCCAGCAGCACAGCACCGGCCCCGAGCAGCCGGGTGAGCAGAAAGGGGATCAAGCCGTCACGAGTGTAATGCGGGAGCGTGTCGCGTGGCGGTTACCGCTCATTCTTTCGACACCCAGAATAGCCCGATTTCGCATTTAATGCTAGGTAGCGGGGGCGCGGCCATTGTTACGGGGTACAAAATGCGAAGAGTTGCTCGGGCGATCGTTCTCTTTGCCCTGCTGGTGACGGTGCCGGCCGCAGCGACCCAGGCGCAGCCGAGGGACGAGGTCGTCATCGGAATGGCCACATTTCCCGCCACTATTCACCCATTAATTGGTTTCCAAGCCTCGCGGGACTACGTCCTCGCCGTCTCCCGACGCGCCGTCACCCGTTTCGACGCCACCGGGAGCGTCGTGTGCCAATTGTGCACCGAGATGCCGACTGTTGAAAATGGCCGGGTCAAAATCGTCGACCTTACCGGCGGCAGAAAGGGCATGGAGGTGACCTTCACCTTGCGCCCCGATCTCAAGTGGGGCGATGGAAGCCCGCTCACGTCCAAGGACGTCGTCTTCGGCGCCGAGGTGGCTCGCAGCGTTCAACCGGTGGCCAACGTGACGGGCGTGGTGGCGCGGGACGACCACAGCTACACAGTCATGTTAGACTCCGTCCGTTACGACTTCTACCGGCTGAGTCCGCAGCCGCTCAACACGGCCATCGAAGAGCCGATCTTCCGAGCGGCAAAGGACCCGTTAGATTACGGCAACAAGTCGGCCTACGCCCATGCTCCGGAACAGGCTGGCCTCTGGAACGGCCCCTACCTGCTGACCGAATTCAAGCCGAACGAAAGCGTCACCTTTACGCCAAATCCCTTCTGGGATGGAGAAAAGCCCGCCTTCAAACACGTCGTCATGCGAGTTTTTCCCAGCAGTGCAGCTCTGGAAGCCAACATGCTGTCCGGCGACGTCGACATCGCGAACGGGCTTGGGTTCGATCAGGAGACTGAGCTCGAGAAGCACTACGCCGACCGTTTCGATGTCAAGATCGTCCCCGGCACGACCGACACCTACTACCTCTATCTCCAGACGGAGAGCCCGATTCTATCGGACAAGCGCGTGCGACAAGCCATCGCAATGGCGATCAATAAGCAGGGCATCGTGGCAAGTCTGTTCGGTGGCCGGACGGCCGTGGCGAACTCCTTCGTGGCGACGGCCGATCCAAACTACGACAAGGATCTCAAGCCGTGGCCCTACGACCCGGACCGTGCCAGGGCGCTCCTCGCCGCCGCCGGATACAAGCCAGGGTCCGATGGCATCATAGTGCGTGCGGACGGTACGCGGCTGTCGCTCGACCTCATCGCCGGTGCCGGTGCCGCGACACCAGAACTCATCCAGCAGATCATCCAGTCCGAACTCAAGCAGATCGGCATTGAAATCGTCGCGAAATCCGAGCCATTTCGAGTACTGGACGGCACCACCATACGGCAGCGGCTCTACAAGGGCATGGTGATCGAGTGGGGGTCGGGGATTCCAAGGAGTCTGCCCATATTCAACTACATGTCCAGCAGCATCCCGACCGACGCCAACGCGTTCAGCGGCGGTAATTCGACCAGCTATCGCAACCCCCGCGTGGACGCCCTGCTTACGGAGGGCTTGGCCGAGCTTGATCCAGCGAAGCGGCAAGTAGTCTGGAACGAACTGCAGGAAATCATCATGGCCGACCTGCCTCGCATCCCGCTGTTCAACTCTCCCGTCGTCTTCGTCTCGCCGAAGTGGATGAGCGGTCTCACCCCACCGCGCTCAGTTTATCAGCCGACGCTTTGGATCGAGTATTGGAAGCCCATAAAGCCGTAAGCAAGTCGTTCTGGAGGGTTCGGCTCGCGGCGCCCGTAAGCCGACGGTGGCAACACCCATCTCGGCTGTGCCGCAAGGGCTGAGTCCGCCAAACCACCCATGACCGGCCGCTCGAAATGCGTCCGTCAACCCAGGCGGTCGATTTGAGAGTCCGGACACATCCCGGCAAGAGTCGGCAAAGTGTCGACGGCGGGCAAGGGCTTATCGCTGAGTTGGTGACATTCGCTCATTCGCTGCGCTTTCCACGACACCTCTGCGACACGCTGACGGAAAGTCGGTGCCTGTGATTATGTCCGCTCTGGTTGTTTGATTATCCGTGAGCGGAACGTCCGCTAACCACCACCAAGCCGACCGACCGAAGCGGAACGACGCGTCAAACTTCGTCCACGAGTGTGACCCCAAAACGAACTGAGCCAGACCGTAGGCTGCGTTGTACTATGACAACGCACCATCACGCCGCTGGGGGTGGGGTGCCAAAGCGCATCCCACCCTACGAGGCTCTCGCACCTTCACCCGCCCGCGGCAGCGGAGACACTACCGCATCGTCGGCATGATGAACTCCGCGCCGCTGCGCACGCCGGTGGGCCAGCGCAGCGTGGCGGTCTTGAGGCGGGTGTAGAACCGAACGCCCTCGGGGCCGTGCACATGGTGGTCGCCGAACAGGGAGCGCTTCCAGCCGCCAAACGAATGGAACGCCATCGGCACCGGAATCGGCACGTTCACGCCCACCATCCCCGCCTGCACCCGGCTCAGGAAGCTCTGCGCCGCGTCGCCGTCGCGGGTGAAGATCGCGGTGCCGTTGCCGAACTCGTGCGCGTTCACCAACGCCAGCGCGCTCTCGAAGCTGTCCTCGCGCACCACGGAGAGGACGGGGCCGAAGATTTCGTCGCGGTAGATGCTCATCTCCGGCGTCACGTGATCGAACAGCGTGCCGCCGACGAAGAAGCCGGCCTCGTAGCCCTGGATGGCGAGGGTGCGGCCGTCCACCACCAAGGTGGCGCCCTCGGCCACGCCGGCGTCGATGTAGCCGCGCACCTTGTCGGCGTGGGCGCGGGTGACCAGCGGGCCCATCTCGGCCTCGGGGTCGGTGCCGGGGCCGATCTTGAGCGTGCGCACCAGCGGGGCGAGGCGCTCGACCAGCGCATCCGCCGTCTTGGCGCCCACCGGGACGGCAACCGAGACCGCCATGCAGCGCTCGCCGGCCGAGCCGTAGGCGGCACCCATCAGCGCGTCCACCGCGCGGTCCATGTCGGCGTCAGGCATCACCACCATGTGGTTCTTGGCGCCACCGAGCGCCTGCACCCGCTTGCCGTTGGCGGTGCCGCGGCGATGCACGTATTCGGCAATCGGCGTGGAGCCGACGAAGGAGATGGCGTCCACCTCCGGGTGGTCCAGCAGGGCGTCCACGGCGTCCTTGCCGCCATGCACCACGGCGAACACGCCCTCCGGCAGGCCCGCCTCGCGCAGCAGGGCGGCGAGTTCGTTGGCCAGGCTGGGGTCGCGCTCGGAGGGCTTCAGGATGAAGCAGTTGCCGCAGGCCAGCGCCACCGGGAACATCCACATCGGCACCATGGCGGGGAAGTTGAACGGGGTGATGCCCGCCACCACGCCCAAGGGCTGGCGGAACGAGACGGCGTCGATGCCGCGGCCGACCCCCTCGCTGAACTCGCCCTTCAGCAACTGCGGGATGCCGCAGGCGAACTCGACCACTTCGAGGCCGCGGATCAGCTCGCCCTTCGCGTCGGAGAGCACCTTGCCGTGCTCGGCGGTGATGATGGCGGCCAGGCGGTCCAGGTTGCGGTCGATGAGGTCGCGCAGGCGGAACATCACCCGGGCGCGCACATGCGGGGAGGTGGCGGCCCAGTCCGGGAAGGCAGCGCGGGCGGCGCGCACGGCGCCGTCCACCTCCGCGGCGGAGGCGGAGGCGACCCGGCCAGTGCGTTCGCCGGTCGCCGGGTTGAACACGTCGGAAAAGCTGCCGCCGCTGGGCGAGAACCCGGCGATCACGTGCGGGATGGTGACGGGGTCGGCTTGGTCGTTCGGCATCGGGGTGTGCTCCTTTAGGCCCAGGCTTGGCGGTAGAGCTCTTGGATGGTCTGCGCGTCGGGGATGCGCGGGTTGTTGCCGGGGGAGCCGGACGCCAGCGCCTGCTCGGCCATCAGCGGCAGCAAGGCGGTCCAGCGCCGCTCGTCCAGGCCGTAGCTGCGCGGGGTCGGCACGTCGAGCCGGGCGTTGACGTCGCGCAGGGCCTGGATCAGGCAGTCGCAGGCTGCCTCGGGGCTATCGGACGGCCCGGCCAGGCCCATGGCGCGGGCGCACTCGGCGTAGCGCGCCGGGTCGGACGGGATCGAGTAGGCGGTCACGGTGGGGAGCAGCATGGCGTTGGACAGGCCGTGCGCGACGTGGAAATGGGCGCCGACCGGCCGGCTCATGCCATGCACCAGGGCGACGGAGGCGTTGGAGAAGGCGATCCCCGCCTGCAGCGAGCCGAGCATCATGCCTTCCCGCGCCGCCCGGTTGCCCGGTTCGTTGCAGGCGGTCTCGAGATGGGCCCAGATGGCGGCCATGGCGGCGGCGGCCATGGCGCTGGCGAACGGATTGGCCCGGCGCGAGACATAGGCCTCGATGGCGTGGGTGAGCGCGTCGATGCCGGTGTCGGCGGTCAGGCGCCGCGGCTTGCTGAGGGTGAGTTCGTAGTCGACGATGGCGATGCTCGGCAGGTAGGCGAGGCCGGCGCACAGCATCTTCTCGTTGTTTGTCTCGTCCGTGATGATGGTGAAGCGCGTCGCCTCCGACCCCGTGCCCGCGGTGGTGGGGATGGCGATGATGGGCAGGCCGGGCTGGTCTTCCTGGTGCGGCGCCTTCAGTGCGCGCATGCTGCCGCCGCGCATGGCGAGGACGGCGGCGGCTTTCGCGGTGTCGATCGGGCTGCCGCCGCCGAAGCCGATCACGCAGTCATGCGCGCCGCCCTGGATGAAGCCGACGGCGGCGGCGACGGAGGCGGTCGTCGGGTCGGGAATGGCATCGGTGAAGGCACGGGCTTGCATCCCGGCGGCGGCGAGCACGCCGAGCAGCCGGTCCAGCGCGCCGCTGCCGGCGAGGAACTGGTCGGTCACGATGGCGGGGCCGTTAAGGCCGAGCTGCCCGAGCGCGTCGGCGGTCGCTGCGAGAGCACCAGCGGACACGCGGATCAGGCGTGGAAGGGCGATGGCGGACATGATCTTCCCTAAGCTGTGGCCTGCCGAGTGGAGCGTGGTGGCCTTCTTTGAGCGGGATGCTAGCACCGTGCGGCGGTGTCAGGCGAGGCCAGCAATAGAGTGCGGTATGACCTGTGCAGTGACTTGAACGAGGTGATTGTGTGCCGTGACGCTTGATCAGCTCCGCATCTTCGTGGCGGTGGCAGAGCGGCAGCACGTCACCCGGGCGGCGCAGGCGCTGGGTCTCGCGCAGTCGGCGGCGAGCGCTGCGGTGGCGGGGCTGGAGCACCGCCACCGGGTCAAGCTGTTCCACCGCGTCGGGCGCGGGGTGGAGCTGACCGAAGCCGGGTCGCACTTCCTGGCGGAGGCACGGGCGGTGCTGGCCCGCGCGGCCGCCGCGGAGGCAATGCTGGATGATTTCGGCGGCCTCAAGCGCGGCAGCCTGCTGGTGCAAGCTAGCCAGACGATCGCCAGCTACTGGCTGCCGCGCCATATCGTGAGGTTCCGCAAGGCTCACCCGGCCATCGACCTGCGGCTTTCGATCGGCAACACCGCGCAGGTCGCCGCCGCGGTGCACGACGGCAGCGCCGAACTCGGCTTCGTGGAAGGCGCGGTGGACGACCCGATGCTGCGGCACGAGGAGGTCGCCCGCGACCAGATGCTGCTGGTGGTGGGGGTGGAGCATCCCTGGGCGGGGCGAGACAGCGTCAGCGCCGCCGAACTGTCGCAGACGGACTGGGTGCTGCGTGAACCCGGGTCGGGCACGCGGTCGGTGTTCGAGGCGGAACTGGCGCGGCTCGGACTGGAGCGCGGATTGCGCGTGATCTTGGAGCTGCCGTCCAACGAGGCGGTGCGCGCCGCGGTGGAGGCGGGGGCGGGTGCGACGGTGATCTCGGCGTCGGTTGCCGCGCCCAGCCTCGAGGCCGGGCTGCTGCGCCGGGTCGGATTGAGCTTGCCGGATCGGTCCTTCGACCTGCTGCGCCACCGCGAGCGCACCTGCAGCGGGGCGGCGCAGGCGTTTCTGCGGCTTATCGGCCCGGCGAGAGGCGGCTGAGAGCCAATTCGGCCACCGCGAGTGTGCCTGCGCGTGGTTCAGCGCCCTGGATGTGCCACGCGGCCGACAGGCCCATGACAGCGAGGATCCAGCGCAGCAGCCGGGCGGGTTCCAGGCCGCTGGCTTGGCAGACGATGGCCACCCGGCGGTCAAACCGGCCCGGCCGGAGCGCCGTTTCGGCGTCGGGGTTGCGGAAGATGTTGGCGTAGTCGTAACCGCGTTCGCCGGTCAGGCCCTTTGGGTCGATCGCCAACCAGCCGCGATCGCTGAAATCCAGGAACACGCCGGAGACATCCTTGCGCGGCCGAACTTGTACCCAGCGCCTCGCTCTGCCAAAGACGGGGGCGCCAAGACGGGGGCGCCAAAGACGGGGGCGGGCTCGCCCGGTCGAGCGACCGCCCTACTCAGCCAGAACCCAGGGCCCGACCTTCTGCGACGCATCCACAACGGGGGGGCGCACGACCCTCGCAGACGCGGTCGAGGGATACGCTGCCCCTCCGGTTCGAGCCGCGGTCTCGCTCGAGGCGGGGGTTTCCGAGTGCAAGACGACGGTCACCATCGGGGGGTAGCTCTGATCCGCCTTGGTCAGGAGATCCAGGCTCATCCCCACCAAGCCCCCAATCACGGCGTTGCCGAAAATCCAGCCATCCATGTCGCTCGGGACCGAGCCGATGATCGGGACATAGCCGGCCTTCCGGCACGTGACATTCAGCGGGTGACTGCCTTTGAAGACCTGCACGGCTGCTGGCGTGGTGAATTGGCTCAGGATCGCGCCGTTGCGCTCGAGTTCACAGTAGGCTCCCTGCGGACGGGAGCTGAACGCGACGGACTGCGTCGGCCCCAACACGAACGTCGCGCAACCAGATGCTGCCAGCGCCAGGATGGAGGACAACAGAAGTCGGAGCGCACGCATGCTTGGTCTGCCTTGCCGGTTCGAGTGACCACAAATGTAGGCAAGGAAAGTTAACAAACTGCTTTGCCGGCCAGCGGCGCAGGAGCTGCAGCCCTATAAAACCCGGCTGCCATCTGCCATGCTGCCGCGCGCAACGGAACGCCGGGGCCATCGTTGGTTAGGGCGCCGAGGGGGAGAAGCCATGGCGACGGACGGCAGCCGACCGGCAGGCCCGCAGGAGCACTACCTCGCCCCTCTGGCTCGCAGAGCGGGCCGGCGCGATGGTTCGTTCCGTGCGCGGGTGACCGGGCGGGACGGGGTGGTGGCCGGCCCTGGGTTGGCCGTGTTTGGCGAGGCAGTCTGATGTCCGATGCGCTCCTGCGCGACGATCACGCCGAAATCCGCGAGGAGGTGCGTAAGCTGTGCGCGCGCTTCCCGGCCGAGTATTGGCGCAAGCTCGACGAGGTGCGCGGCTATCCGAGCGAGTTCGTCGCGGCGCTGACGCAGAGCGGGTATCTGTCGGTGCTGATCCCGGAGGAATACGGCGGCTCCGGGCTCGGTGTGTCGGCAGCGGCCGCCATCTTGGAAACCGTGCACGCGGAAGGCTGCAATGGCGCCGCCTGCCACGCCCAGATGTACACCATGGGCACCATCCTGCGCCACGGCTCGGCGGCGCAGAAGGAGCGCTATCTGCCGCAGATCGCGTCCGGCGCGTTGCGGCTGCAGGCGTTCGGCGTCACCGAGCCCGGCAGCGGCACCGACACCACCGCGCTGCGCACCACGGCGCGGCGCACCAACGAAGGCTTCGTGGTGAACGGCCAGAAGATCTGGACCAGCCGCGCCGAGCACTCGGACCTCATGCTGCTGCTCGCCCGCACCACGCCGCGGGACCAGGTGGCGAAGAAGACCGAGGGACTGTCGACGTTCATCGTCGACATGAAGAGCGTGACGGGCCTGACCATCCGGCCGATCCGCACGATGATGAACCACAACTCGTGCGAGGTGTTCTTCGACGAGATGCACATTCCGGCGGACAGCCTGCTGGGCGAGGAGGGACGCGGCTTCCGCTATATCCTCGACGGCATGAACGCCGAGCGGCTGCTGATCGCGGCCGAGTGCATCGGCGACGCCAAGTGGTTCACCGCCAAGTCCACCGCCTATGCCAATGAGCGCCGCGTGTTCGGCCGGCCGATCGGGCAGAACCAGGGCATCCAGTTCCCGATCGCCCGCGCCTACGCCCAGATGCGCGCCGCCGAGCTGCTGGTGCGCGACGGGTTGGCGCGGTTCGAGGCCGGGCTGCCCTGCGGCGAGCAGGCCAACATGGCCAAGATGCTGGCGGCCGAAGCGAGCTGGGCCGCGGGCGAGGCCTGCATCCAGACCCATGGCGGCTTCGGTTTCGCCGAAGAATACGACATCGAGCGCAAGTTCCGCGAGACCCGGCTGTATCAGGTGGCGCCTATTAGCACGAACCTAATCCTGGCCTACCTGGCCGAGCATGTGCTGGGCATGCCGCGGTCGTATTGATGGGGGCGCTCGACGGGTTGCTGGTGCTTGCGCTGGAACAGGCCGTGGCGGCGCCGCTCTGCTCCTGCAAGCTGGCGGACGCGGGCGCCCGGGTGATCAAGGTGGAACGGCCGGAGGGCGACTTCGCGCGCGGCTACGATGCCGCGGTGAGCGGGCTGTCGAGCTACTTCGTGTGGCTGAACCGCGGCAAGCAGAGCCTGGTCGCCGACATCAAAGACCCGAGTGATGCCGCGTTGCTGCTGCGGCTGGCGTCGCGAGCCGACGTGTTCATCCAGAACCTGGCGCCGGGTGCGGCGGCCCGCGCGGGCTTCGGATCGGACGCGCTGCGACAGCGCTTCCCCAGGCTGATCACGGTCGACATCAGCGGCTATGGCGAAGGCAATTCCTATGCGGCGATGAAGGCGTATGACCTGCTGGTGCAGGCGGAAAGCGGCCTGGCGGGCATCACCGGGCACCCGGCGGGGCCGGGCCGCGTCGGCGTGTCGGTGTGCGACATCGCCTGCGGCATGGCGGCGCATGCGGGCGTGCTGGAAGCGCTGATCGCACGCGGGATCACCGGGCTCGGGCGCAGCCTCAAGGTCAGCCTGTTCGACGGCATGGCGGATTGGATGAACGTGCCGCTGCTCTACTACGAAGGCACCGGGCGGATGCCGGCGCGGGTGGGGCTGGCGCATCCGTCGATCTGCCCCTATGGCGCGTTCGACACCAACGACGGCGCCTTGGTGCTGATCTCGATTCAGAACGAGCGCGAGTGGCAGGCCTTCTGCACGCACTTCTTACAGAAACCAGGCCTGTGGCAGCAGCCTGGCTTCGAGAGCAACAACGCGCGCGTCGCCAACCGCCCCGCGGTGGACGGCTTGCTCGCGTCCGTGTTCGCGACGCTGTCCCGCGCCGAGGCGGCGGATCGGCTGGCGGCGGGGAACATCGCGTTCGGCTTCGTCAACGATCTCGCGGCGCTGGCGCGGCATCCGGCGTTGCGACGGGTGCAGGTGGACACCCCAAACGGCCCGGCGACGATAGCGGCCCCGCCGGTGCTGCAGGACGGTGGATCGGCCACGCTCGGCCCGGTGCCTGCGATTGGCGAGCACTCGGCCGCGATCCGGGCCGAGTTCGGCTAGTACAGCGGTTCCACGGCGCTGCTCCAAACCGTAGGGTGCGTTGCGCTCTGGCAACGCACCATCGTGCCGCTGGTGCTGGGGTGCCAAAGCGCACCCCACCCTACGAAGTTGGTGAGGCGCCGGGTCATTCGGCGAGCGAGCGGAAAGCGAGGGCCACGGCCGCCGAGCGGCTCTCCACACCGAACTTCGTATACATCTGCTCGAGATGCTTGTTTACAGTACGCGGGCTGAGCCCGAGGATTTCGGCAATGTCGCGGTTGGACTTGCCGCGGGCGAGCCACATCAGCACCTCTGCCTCACGCGGCGTCACGGGCAGCCGGGCACGCAGCCGCGCTTCCTCTTGCGAATGCTGCGACAGTGTCACACGCAGCAGCACTTCGTTGTGTGACATCTGCCCGATCCGCCGCAGTTGCAGGCTCGTGCCGGCCGTGCCCGCCCGCTCCACCATCTCGCCCGGGCCCGGCGCCTGCAGCAGGTGAGCGACCGCCTCGGCCAGCCAGCCTGCGCCCTCCCCGCCCTGGGACTCGAGCATGCGCGTCGCGGTGGGCGTGGCCCAGAGCAGCCGGCCCGCCATCGTCGTCGCGAACAAGGCGCAGCCGGCGGCGTCCATGGCCGCATGGGCGCTGGCGACGAGCTGTGCGCCCGCAAGATGCACGCGAATGCGGGCGATCAGTTCCGGAACGGATACTGGCTTGGTGACGTAGTCCACGCCCCCCGCTTCCAAGCCGCGGATGGTGTCGTCCACGGCGCTGAGGGCCGTCATGAAGATCACCGGGATCGTCGCCGCGAACGCCATGCGCTTGAGCCGGCGGCAGGTCTCGAAGCCGTCCATCTCCGGCATGACCGCATCCAGCAGCACGAGGTCCGGATGGACCTGCTGCATGCTGGCGAGCGCCCGCTCTCCCCGGGTTGCGACCAGGACGAGGAAGCCTTCGCGCTGCAGCAGGGGCGTGAGGAAGCCGAGCGCTTCGGCGTTGTCGTCGACGAGCAGGATCGTCGGTTTTTTGGGAGCGTCGGACGGCGCCAACTAGGCGGCCTCCTGCCTCGCCGACGCAATCATGGTTGCCAGCTCGTCCATGCGAAACCCGTCCAGCGCGGCGCGCATTTGCGCCACCGCCGACGACCCGCCGCGCTCGGCGTCGAGCTGGTCGAGCAGCGCACGGAGGGCGCCGACATGGCCGATTTCGGCGAGCCGGCTCAGCTCGTCCAGATACGGCCGCAGCGGCGTGGGACTCGCGGCAGTGTGGCGGGCGGGCACGGGCAAGGCCTCGATCCAGGTGAGCCGCAGCAACCGCCCGAGCGTGAGCACCAGCGCATGCAGGTCGAGCGGCTTGGCCAGGAACGCGTCATGCAGCGGCCGCTCGTCGAAGGTGGCGCTCGGGTCATCGGCGCTGGCGGAGAGGATGACGATCGGCGTGGTCAATCCCTGCTCGCGCAAGGCGCGTGCGAGCTGCCAGCCGTTCATCCCGGGGAGCGACAGGTCGAGCAGGAAGGCGTCGGGACGGCAGCGCTCGGTCAGCCGCAGGCAGCTCGCCGCGTCTGGTGCGGTCAGCAGCGCGAAGCCGAGCGGGGAGAGCGCTTTGTCCAGCAACAGGCGATGCCCCGCGTCGTCGTCCACCACCATCAGCGTGCGCGGGGGGCCGGAGAAGCCGACGATGCGCTGCGGCGACGATTGCGGCGCGCCGGCCTGATGGGTGGCGGTGAGCAGCAACCGCACGGTGAACACGCTGCCCTCGCCGGGCCGGCTGCGCAGGGTGATCTCGCCGCCGAGGATTTCGGTGAGCAGCTTGGTGATGGTAAGGCCCAAGCCGATGCCCAGCGTCACCGGCTCGCCCTGCGCCTCGACGCGCTCGAACGGGTTGAAGATACGCTGCTGGTCCTCGGGCGCGATGCCGCTCCCGCTGTCTGCCACCTCGAGTTCGATGAGCTGCCCGCTGCGCCGCGCCCGCAATGCCACGCCGCCTCGAGCGGTGAACTTCACCGCGTTGGACAGCAGGTTGATCACGATCTGCCGCAGACGGGTCTCGTCGGTGCTGACGGCAACTGGCAGGTTAGGCCCTGCCTCATAGGCCAGCGCGATGCCCTTCGCCTGCGCCTGCAGCCGGAACATGTCCGCGATCTGGCGGAGGAAATCGTCCAGCCGGATGTCACGGCGGTCGAGTTGCACCCGCCCGGCTTCGATCTTGGCGACATCGAGCAAGCCCTCGATCAGTCCCGCCATATGCTCGCCGCTGCGCCGCATGGTGCGGATCGCCACCGCCTGGTCGTGCGACAAGTCTGGGTCGAGCTCGAGCAACTGGGCATAGCCGAGCACGACGTTGAGCGGCGTGCGAAGCTCGTGGCTGACGCCGACGACGAAGCGGCTCTTGGCGATGTTGGCTGCTTCGGCCACCTCCTTGGCCTTCTGCAATTTGGCATCGGTGCGGCGATGGGCGGCAATCTCGCTCATCAGGCGAACCGTCTGCCGCCGGGTCTCGTCCTCTGCCGCGGCTTGGGTCTGTTGCGCGAGCACCAGCAGCCAGGCGGCGACGCCGGCGATGATGAGCAAGACGAAGAACGCCCGCCACAGCGCGTCGTCCAACAGCGCGCGCTCGGGTGCATGGCCGGCAGACGTTTGCAGGCCGATGGCGATCAGGATGCCCCCCACCGCAGCCGCCAGCATGGCGAAGATGCCGAGGAAGCGCAGCAGCGGCGCCGACAGCTTGGGCAACAGCGTCGCGGGTACGGCGGATCGCAGCAAGCTGCCGAGCTGCGCGGCGATCCGTCCGTGCGGCTTGCAGGCGTCGCGGCAGCGCGCGTCGAGCGAGCAGCAGAGCGAGCAGATGACGCCGCCATAGGCGGGGCAGAACGCCGTGTCCTCCGGCTCGAACTCGTTGCAGCAAACCAGGCAGGCGCGGCCGCTGGCATGGGCCGCCCACGACCGTCGGGGACGGCGGGCGAGATAGAAGCGCCCGCCGGTGAGCGCCGCGATGACGGGCGCGGTGATGAACGCGACGGCCAGCGCCACCAACGGCGCCGCACACTGCGCGAGTTCCCCCAGGCTCCCGGCGTAGGCGGTGATGCCGAACGCGATGGCCAGCGTCATCGCACCGATGCCGACCGGGTTCACGTCATAGAGATGCGCGCGCTTGAACTCGATGGTGGGCGGCGCGAGGCCGATGCTGCGGATCACCACCAGGTCCGACACCAGCGCGCCGACCCAGGCGCTGGCCACCACCGAATAGAGTGCCAGCACGCCTTCGACGGCTTGGTAGAAACCGATCTCCATCAGCAGCAGCGCGATGGCGACGTTGAACACGACCCAGACCACCCGGCCGGGATGGCTGCGGGTCAGCCGCGAGAAGAAGTTCGACCAGGCGATCGACCCGGCGTACGCGTTGGTCACGTTGATCTTGAGCTGGGCCAGGATCACCAGCGCCCCGGTCAGGGCCAAAGCCGCGCCGCGTGGCAGCACCGAGCCGAATGCGGAGGCATACATGATGCCGGGCTGCACCGCGTGCTCTGGCGAAACCCCGTGCGACAGCGCCAGCCAGGCCAGCAGCGACCCGGCGAACAGCTTGAGCATGCCAGGGCCGATCCAGCCCGGCCCCGCCGCCAGAACGGCGAGCCACCAGCGCCAGCTCTCGCCGGGTTTGGGCCGGGCCAGGAAGCGCAGGAAGTCCACCTGCTCCCCCACCTGCGCGATCAGCGACATGATGATGGACGCGGCCGCGCCGAACGGCAGCAGGCCGAACGCCGGAACGCCGGCCACGGTGAAATGCGTCCAGCCCGCGCAGTCCACTCCCGCAAAAGCCATCATGACGAAGGGCGCCAAGTTCAGCACGACCCAAGCGGGTTGCGTCCAGCGTTGGAACCGGCCGATCACCCGCATGCCGCGCATGACGATGGGGATGACGACGAGAGCGGCGGCGATGTAGCCGATGGCTTCCGGCACGCCCAGGCAAAGCCGCAGCGCGCCGGCGAGAATGGAGGCTTCGATGGCGAAGAAGATGAACGTGAAGCTGGCGTAGATCAGCGATGTGATGGTCGAGCCGAGATAGCCGAAGCCAGCGCCGCGGGTCAGCAGGTCGATGTCGAGCCCGCGGCGCGCCGCGCACACCGCAATCGGCAAGGCGGTGAGGAAGATCAGCAGGCCCGAGGCCACGATCGCCGCCGCTGCGTTCAAAAACCCGTAGCGCAGCGTCACCACGGCGCCGATCGCCTCGAGCGCCAAGAACGAGGTGGCGCCGAGCGCGGTGTTGGCGACTTGCCCCGGCCGCCATTTGCGCGCCGACACCGCGGTGAAGCGCAACGCGTAATCCTCGAGGGTCTGGTCCGCAACCCAGCGGTTATAGGCTCGCCGCGATTGTATGATCTGCTGCCGAAGCGCCATGTTTAAGGGGCCACCTCCTTGTGGACGAGTGTGACGCTTCCCCGGAACGTCCCGCCGTGGACGCACGGCCCGATCCTGCCCCGACACTCCGCGTTAATCCACTGAAAAACACACGCGTGACGTACGGCAAATGACGTATTTCCACGTCTATCCATGCTCCAGACGATAACGCCATGACGGTCTATCGCAATGCGTCCTATCGCAAGGAGCCTCGACATGGCTGACACGCCGATCAAGGTCGATCTCGGCACGTCGCCCTACGACAACGACATGATCCACAACCGCTGGCACCCGGATATCCCGATGGTGGCGACCGTCAAGCCCGGCGACGACTTCATCGTCGAGTGCTACGATTGGACCGGCGGCTTCATCAAGAACAACGATTCCGCCGAAGATGTGCGCGACATCGACCTGTCGATCGTTCATTTCCTGAGCGGTCCGATCGGCGTCGCCGGCGCCGAGCCTGGCGACCTGATCGTGGTGGACTTTCTCGACATCGGCGCCTTCCCGCATAATAGCTGGGGCTTCAACGGCTTCTTCTCGAAGCAGAACGGCGGCGGCTTTCTCACCGAGCATTTCCCGCTGGCGCATAAGTCGATTTGGGACTTTTCGGGCATGTTCACCCACTCGCGCCACGTGCCGGGAGTGGAGTATGCCGGGCTGATCCATCCCGGCCTGATCGGCTGCCTGCCGTCCAAACCGCTGCTCGACACTTGGAACACGCGGGAGGTCGGCTTCATCCAAACCAACCCGACCCGCGTCCCGCCGCTGGCCAACGCGCCGTTCGGGCCGACCGCGCATATGGGGCGGCTGAGCGGCGACGCGAAGGCGGCGGCGGCGGCCGAGGGCGCGCGCACAGTGCCGCCGCGCGAGCATGGCGGCAATTGCGACATCAAGGATCTCTCACGCGGCGCGCGCGTGTTCTTCCCGGTCTATGTGCCCGGCGGCGGCCTGTCGGTCGGCGACCTGCATTTCAGCCAGGGCGACGGCGAGATCACATTCTGCGGCGCCATCGAAATGCCGGGCTGGATCCACATCCGCGTCAGCGCCGTGATCAAGGACGGCATGGCGAAATACGGCGTGAAGAACCCGATCTTCAAGCCGAGCCCGATCACCCCGAAATACCAGGACTATCTGATCTTCGAAGGCATTTCGGTCGACGAGGCGGGGACGCAGCACTATCTGGACGTGGGCGTGGCGTATCGCCAGGCGTGCCTGAACGCGATCGAATACCTGAAGAAGTTCGGCTACTCGGGCGCGCAGGCGTATTCCATCTTGGGCACTGCCCCGGTGCAGGGCCATATCAGCGGCGTGGTGGACATTCCGAATGCCTGCGCCACGCTGTGGCTGCCGACGGAGATTTTCGCCTTCGACATCCAGCCCGGCGCGGATGGGCCGAAGCAGATGGTGGGCGGCGGCATGGACGTGGCGCAGGCGCCGGACAAGGTTTGATGCCGGTTTATATGTATGAGTGTGGCGAGTGCGGCGCGTTCGAGGGCGTGCGCCCGGTGTCGGAGTATGACCGGCCCGCACCCTGCCCCGGCTGCGGCGAGGCGGCGCCGCGGGCGCTGACGGTGCCGTCGTATGCGGCGATGGACGGCACACGGCGGATTGCCGCGGCGACCAACGAGCGGAGTGCGCATGCGCCGGCGTCGTCGCGCAGCCATCCCAGCGGGTGCGCCTGTTGCCGCACGCCGGGGCCGCGCCGGGCCGACGGGATGAAGAGTTTTGCGGGGGCGCGGCCTTGGATGATTAGCCACTGAGGTGGGGGGCTGGGCGGTGGGGGCTGCCCAGCTTTGACCGTTACTCTGCGGCTTGTTGGACTGGAAGGCCCTCGATCGGGCAGTCGGCGACGCCCACGTCCGTGCGCGTGAGGGCTTCGACTTGGAGCCGCATCGCTTCCGGGTCGGCCACCCAGTTGCGATAGAACTCGAAGGGGCATTCCGACTTGCCGTGCACGTTCTCGCGCGAGTTGATCATCCCCGTGTAGCCGCGGTGCAGCAGCTTGAACAGGTGGTTCTGCGACTGCATGGTGCGCCGGGCCTCGCGGATCAGCGGCACCGAAAGCTGCGCGTATTGGATGCCGTTTTCTTCCGTGCCGCACTCGCCCAGGGTGCGGCCGTCGAAGCCGATCACCGACGAGTGGCCGAAATAGGAGTAGACGCCGTCGAACCCCGACGCATTGGCAACCGCCACGTAGACGTTGTTGGCCCACGCCATGGCTTTGGCCATGAGGATCTGCTGCTCCTTGGCGGGATACATGTAGCCCTGGCAGCGCACCACCAACTCGGCGCCGCGCATCGCCACGTCGCGCCAGATTTCGGGGTAGTTGCCGTCGTCGCAGATGATCAGGCTGACCTTGAGCCCCTTAGGGCCATCCGAAACATAGGTGCAGTCCCCGGGGTACCAGCCCTCGATCGGCGTCCAGGGCATGATCTTGCGGTATTTCTGGACGATCTCACCCTCGGCGTTCATCAGAATGAGCGTGTTGTAGGGCACCTTCTCTGGATGGCCCTCGTGCCGCTCGCCGGTGAGCGAGAACACGCCCCAGACCTTTGCCTTGCGGCAGGCGGCGGCAAAGATCTCGGTTTCGGCGCCGGGGATGGTGGCCGCGGTGTCGAACATCTCCTGGCGGTCGTACATGATGCCGTGCGTGCTGTATTCGGGGAAGATCACCAGGTCCATGCCGGGCAGCCCCATCTTCATGCCGCCGATCATGTCGGCGATGGCATGGCAGTTGGCCAGCACCTGCTCGGTGGTGTGAAGCCGCGGCATCTTGTAGTTGACGACGGCAACCCCGACGCTGTCGTGGCTGCTGCCAATGTCGCCATGAAACATGGCAGTCTCCTTCCCCGAGTTGAAAACGTGCTTGAAAACGTTGCTTGAAAACGCGAGCGGGCGGCGCCGACGACGCCGCCCGCCCTGGTGCTTGTTGGTCTACAGTCCCGCGGCCAACGGCGAGACGGTGCCGACCGGCGGCTTGCAGATGTCGTGGCAATCCGACTCGAGCGAGCAGCAGAGCGAACAAATCGTGCCCTGGTGGAAGGGGCAGCTCGTCATGTCCTGCTTCTCGTATTCGTAGGAGCAGACCGTGCAGGTCAGCACGTCGCGGCCGACCACGCTGTCGTTGAACGGCGGGCGGGCGAGATAGTAGCGGCCCTTGGTGGCGATGGCGATCAACGGCGCGGCGATGAACGAGACGCCGAGTGCGATGAAGGCGGAGAAGGCCTGCGCGCCCGGCCCAAACAAGCCGAAGAACGCGACGATGGAGATGACCGAAGCCAGGATCATCGAGCCGAAGCCGACGGGGTTGAAGTCGTAGAGATGGCCGCGCTTGAACTCGATGTAGCTCGGGCTGAGCTTGAGCAGCGGCTTGATGATCACCAGGTCGGCAGTCACGGCGCCGATCCAGGCGACGGCGGTGTTGGAGTAGAAGCCGAGGATGTTGCCGAGCACGGAGAACATGTTCAGCTCCATCATCGTCAGCGAGATCGCCACGTTCAGGAAAATCCACACCACCCGCCCGGGATGGGTGTGGAAGACGCGCGAGAAAAAGTTCGACCAGGACAGCGAGCCGGAATAGGCGTTGGTGACGTTGATCTTGATCTGCGACAGGATGACGAAGAAGGTCGCGACCGCCAGCGCCACGACGGGCGAGAAGATGTAGTTGAACCCGGTGATGTACATCTGGATCGGCTCGTTGGCCGACGCCATGGCGGTTCCGTGCGAGACCGCGAGCGAGGCGAAGAACGACCCCATCAGTTGCTTGGCGGCGCCGAGCACGACCCAGCCGGGGCCGGCGCACAGCACGGCCGCCCACCATTTCCACCTGTTGGAGACAGTCTTGTTGCCGAGGAAGCGCAGGTAGTCCGCCTGCTCGCCGATTTGCGCGATCAAGGACAGCGCGATGCCGGCCGCGCTGCCGAACAGCAGCCAGTCGAAATTGGCTTTGCTGGGCGAGTTGCCGGCGAAATTGGTCCAGTCGGTGACCGAATGCGGGTCCACGATCAGCACCGCGATCGGGGGCGAGAACAGCAGCAGCAGCCAGATCGGCTGCGTCCAGACCTGAAGCTTGGCCAGGAGCGTCATGCCGAACACGACCAGGGGGATGATGATCAGCGAGCCCAGCGCATACCCCACCGGCAGCGGAATGCCGAAGTAGAGGTTGAACGCCTGGGCCATGATCGACCCCTCGAGCGCGAAGAAGATGAAGGTGAACGAGGCGTAGATGATGGAAGTGATCGTCGAGCCGAGATAGCCGAAGCCGGCGCCGCGGGTCAGCAGGTCCACGTCCACGTTGTATCGGGCGCAATAGTAGGCGATCGGGATGCCGGTGAGGAAGATCACCACGGCCGCGGCAAGAATTCCCCAAAACGCGTTGGCGAAACCGAATTGCACGGCGAGCGAGCCGCCAATCGCTTGGTCGGCGAGATAGGCGATGCCGCCGAGTGCAGCGGACGCCACTGCGTATTCCGACCAGGTTCTAAAGCTCTTCGGCGCGTAACGAAGCGAGTAGTCCTCCAACACCGGGTTGTTGACCAGCTTGTTGTAGGCTCGCCGCGAGCGGCGGGGCTTGTCGGAAATGATCTCGGACATCGGATATCTCCCGGGCTAATCGGGAAACGCTAGTCAGTAACGATCGCGGTGCACTATGCGCAAAACAACGTATGCTGCGCGTTATACAGCGGGTGCGCGGCTCGGCCCGGAACGACGCGGCCCGGAACGACGCGGCCCTGCACCCTGGGCAGTGCCCGGCGGCGACTCAGGCGCGCACGGTCGGCCCGCGGCCCATGTCGTGGATGCCCATCTCCGCCATCGTGTCCGCCACCGCCTGCATGGCGCGCGCCATGTCGGCGGCCGACACGTCGCCCATGCAGGCGATGCGGAAGGTGTTGGCCAGCGCCAGGCGGCCGGGAAAGATGACGAAGCCGCGCCGCTTCATGCCCTGGAACAGGGCGTCGAAGCTGAACGCCGGGTGGTCGGGGTTGTGGAAGGTGGCCACGATCGGGCTGGCATGCGCGTCCGGCACCAGGGTGCGGAAGCCCATCTGGCGCATGCCGTCCACCAGGCGGCGCCAATTCGCCTCGAACCGGGCGAGACGGGCCGGGCAGCCGCCCTCCGCCTCGTGCTCGCGGCAAGCCTGGGCAAAGGCGGCCAGCACCTGCATCGGCGGGGTGAAGCGGAAGGTGCCGGTGCGGGCCAAGTGGCGGTCCTGGTCCAGCAGGTCCAGGCTGAGCACGCGCGGCCGTGCCCCCGCCTCCAGCGCCGCGCGGCGCATGACCGCCCAGCCGATGCCGGGCACGCCGGCCATGCACTTGTTCGACGACAGCGTGATGGCGTCCGCACCCAGTGCCGCTGCGTCGATCGGGATCGCGCCGTACGAGGCGACAGCATCCACCAGCAGCCCCAGGCCGCGCGCCCGGCACAGCGCGGCGACCTCTTCCAGCGGGTTGAGGATCCCGGTGCTGGTCTCGCAATGCACCACCATGACGTGGCTCACCTCGGGGGTGAGCATGGCCGCGAACGCGCCCGCTTGCGGTACCGTGAACGGCTCCGTCCGCAGCACCAGGGATGCAATGCCCAGCGCGTCGCAGATCTCCACCAGCCGGTCGCCGTACACGCCGTTGCTGTGGATCAGCAGCGTGCGGCCGGGCGGCACCAGCGCCGCGATGGCAGCCTCGTTGGCGTAGGTGGCGCTGCCGGGCACCGGGATCGCAGTGTAATCCTCCCCGCCGTTGACCAGGCGCACCAGGTAGCCGCGCGCGAACTGCAGGTCGGCGACGAAATCGGCGTCCCCGCTCGCCCGTTCGAGCATCATCGCCTCCCGCGTCGTGCGCGTCACGCTGACCGGGCCGGGGGTGAGCAGCTTCGTGTCCATGGCGGCGAGCCTGGCATGGGATATGCCACGCTGCAATCGCATAACGGCCCTGATTTCTAGCCGCCGTGCGCAGCAACGACCTAGGATCTCACCCGGCCAACGACGGTGCGTTGCCGACGACCGGCACATGTCTTGGACCTATAAACGCTTACGTATGAGTTACCGCTTACGGATGAGTCACGTGCGGACGAGGAGTAGACGCGGATGGCTGGCCTTGCAGAAACTCGGGGTTGTGCGCAAGACCTATCAGCACGCCATGCTGCGTGACAACTTGCGTGCCTTCTAGCCCGAAGGAAACACCATGAAGAACGGCTTCATGAAGCTTGGCATCATGCCGGAGGGTGCAGGCCGGACCGGGGCGGACTGGTTGAACCCCGCAATGCCGCCATATCCCGGCACGAACTTCGAGAAGCACAAGCAGCAGGCGTTGATCGCCGAGGAGTTCAAGGCGGACTTCTTCTTCGTCGCCGATACGCTGTGGGCCGACGAGGTCTCGCCGCCGCATCGTCTTGATCGGTTCGAGGCGACGACCCTCCTGGCCGCCATCGCGGCCGTTACCACGAACATCGGTCTCGTCGGCACCATGTCGACCACCTTCTGCGAGCCGTTCAATATCGCCCGGCAAATCCTGTCCCTGGATCATATCAGCAACGGCCGTGCCGGCTGGAATCTCGTCACGACCGATCCTAAGGGCTCGTCCGACAATTACGGCCGCTTCCACGGCATCTCCCATCGCGAACGCTACGACATCGGGGAGGAAGCCTACCAGGTCGTGACCGGGCTATGGGACAGCTTCGAGGACGATGCGCTGCCGCAAGACAAGGAGAAGGGAGTCTTCTTGGTCCCGGAAAAGCTCCATGCGCTGAACCACAAGGGCAAGTATTTCGAGTCGAAGGGGCCTCTCAACCTGCATCGGTCGCGGCAGGGGCGGCCGATCGTGTTCACGGCGACGGCGTCCGACGAGGGCCTGGCGTTCGCGGCCCGCTATGCCGATTGCGTCTTCACGACAAATTCCTACGGCATGGACGTGTGTCAGGAGTCCTACCGGACGCTGAAGGCGAAGGCGGTCGAGTGCGGCCGGACGCCGGACCAGGTTGCGATCCTCCCCGCGTGCAGTCCTCTCATCGCGCCCTCGAGGGAGGCTGCCCAGGCAGCCCAGGCCGGGCGCCGCCAGACGATCGGGTTGCAGGGCGCCATCAACTACCTCAGCGGCTCGTTTCACGGCTTCGATCTGCGGGCGTATGGCTTGGACGACCCGTTCCCGCTGAGCGTGATCGAGAGCCTCGCCGAAGGCTTCAAAGGCAATATGATGCAGATGCTCCGCGTCGCGCGCGACGAGTCTCTCACGCTCAGGCAGTTCGCGATGCGCTTTGGCTTCCCCAAAGACCATTTCGTCGGCACCGCGGCGGACATCGCCGACGAAATGCAGGAGTGGATCGACCAGGAGGCGTGCGACGGCTTCATGCTCGTCGAATCGCAGCCGGGCCAGTTGCGCCTGTTTGCGGATACCGTCGCTCCGATCCTAAGGCAGCGAGGGCTGCTGCGGACAGAATACGCGGGCACGACCCTGCGCGAAAATCTGGGCTTGGCCAGGCCTGAGAATCAATTTGTGTCCGATGCGCGGTCCCGTCGCGAACGCAGCGAACATGGTCGAACGACGTCCCCGGTGGCGTGACCCTTGCTCTGTGCTACACCGCATCGATTGCGCGCGGTCGCCGCTGATCGTCGATCGCCACAAAGGTAAAAACGGCCTCCGTCACCCGCACGCTCGCCTCGCCGTCCCGCGCACGCCGCCAGGCTTGCACGTCGAGCCGCATCGATGTCCGCCCGACGGAGACGACCTCCGCGAAAAGGCTCACTTCGTCGCCCACCTGTACCGGGCTCAGGAAGGTGATCGCCTCGACCGCGACCGTTGCGCAGCGCCCGCGAGCCCGCCTGGTCGCCGCCAGCCCGGCAGCCAGGTCCATCTGCCACATCAGCCAGCCGCCGAAGATATCGCCCGCCGGGTTCGTGTCGGCCGGCATCGCCACCGTCCGGATCGCTGGCGCCCAGGCTGGCGGCGTATCCGCGGTCGCTGTTGCCTTCAGCCACTCTTTGAAGGGGCCGCGCCACGCGGCCGGGTTTTCCAGCATGGGCGTATGTCCGGCATCGACGTAGACCGCGCGGCTGCTCTTGAGATGCGCAACCAGCGTCTCCACGTCTGCCGCCGTGCGGACGTGGTCCAGACTGCCGTGGATGATCAACACCGGACACGTGATCGCGGACAGGATCGGTACGAGATCGATGGAGCGCAGAGACAGCGCAGCCGCGAGCACGGCGTCCCGCGGGCAACGATCGGCATAGTCATCCAGCGACGACATGACGCTCGGCGCGGGAAGTGTCGCGAAACAGCGGCGGACCTGCGCGCGGCGAAGCTCCGGGCCCCAGCTCTCGACGATGCGTTGCGGGTAACCCGGATCGCCCTGATGGCGCGTGTTGGCGCCCGTATTGGACAGCACCAGGCCCACGACCCGCCGCGAAAGCTGGGCCGCCTTGATGCAGATCGCTCCCCCGGAGGAGTGGCCGATCAAGATGACGGTGGTCAGGTCCAGCTCGTCGAGCAGAGCGGCGATCCTCTCGGCAACCTTGTCGATGTCCCACGGCCCTGGGCTCGTCATCCAGGAAATCGCGCTCCATGACGGTCGTCAGGGAACAAGGACTGGGTAAATATCTCCGGCGACAAAAGCGTTCCCGGCACGCAGATGATCGCCGGGCGGCCTGGATCGAGCGGCCGCGTCAGACACAGGCCGGACCGCAAGCTGGATTGTCCGCCCATGTCTAAACCTCCACCGTGCCAAAGACGATCGTGCTGGCAAGCATGACGAGGCCGACTGCCCAAAACCAGAAGATACTGCGGCGGAGGAACTCGCCGACGTCACAGCCGGCCAAGCCGACAGCCAGGTAGGCGGTCGGCACGGCTGGGCTTACCGAAAAGCTGACGCTTTCTCCGACCCACGCTCATCGGCGCGCCATGGAGCCCATCGTTCATGCCGGCGTCGACCGCGGCGCTCCTCGCCCCGGTGCCTATGCAGCGGACCAGATCCACTCGGCGGAGACGCCGTGGCGCGCGCCGGTCGCAACGAGATCGGCCATGGTGTCGCCGGGCAGGACCAGCCCGGCCGCGCGGTGCTTGGCGTCGTTGCGGGCTTCCAGCTCGCCGGGATACACCACTTCGTCGAAGCCCTGGGCCAGCGGCACCGACTTCAGCTCGGCGATGTAGCGCTCCATCCGTTCGCCGAATGCAGCGAGCGGCTGCATGGCCGCGATGTCGAGCACGATCATCATCTGCCCGGCGCCGCTGCGATGCTCGGTTTGATAGGGGCCGTGCACGCCGGTGCCGAACGCCGATCCGGTCAGCACGCCGGACAGCATGTCCATCACCACGGCGATGGCGTATCCCTTGTGCTGCGCCATCGGCAGGATGATGCCGTCGATGGCGGCGGCCGGGTCGGTCGTCGGCGCGCCGGCGGCGTCGATCGCCCAGCCTTGCGGGATCGGCTGGCCTTTCTGCCGGGCCAGATAGATCTTGCCCCGGGCGACCCCAGTGTTGGCGATGTCGAGCACCAAGGGCGCCAAATGGCCCGCGGGGGCGGCCCAGGACCATGGATTGGTGCCGACCATCTTCTTGCGGCCGCCCCACGGCGCCATGGCCGGGCTCGCATTCGTGGATAGGAAGCCGACGCAGCCAGCGCGCGCGGCCATCAGCGTGAAATACATCGCCGTGCCGAAATGGTTGGAGTTGCGCAGCGCCACCGCGCCGATGCCATGCGCCTTGGCGCGACGGATCGCGTCCTGCATCGCGTGCGCCGTCAGCACTTGCCCCATCGCGTCATGCCCGTCGATCACGGCAATCGCCCCGGCATCGACGGCGAACTCCGGCGCTGCCACCGGGCTGCAGACCCCGGCCTCGAGCCGGCCGAGATACCAGGACAGCCGCATCACGCCGTGCGACTGGTGGCCCCAGAGGTCCGCCTGCACCAGCGTATCCGCGGCCAGGCGGGCATCGGCCTCGGGCATGCCCACGGCAGCGTAGACGGCGGTGGCGAAATCCAGCAGGGCAGCGGGATCGACGGTTCGCGCTTCGGTCATCGCGGGCTCCTCAGGCGGGGGATCGGGTGTGGATGCCGAACGCGCGACCGAGGAACTGGGCGCTGACATGAGCGCTTGCGGCGGCGATGTTGAACGGCCGGGACACGGTGCCGGTGGAGACGATGCTGCCCTTCGGCAACACCATGCCGCGCTCGCGCGCGATGGCCACCAGGTCGCTCAGCGCCGCCGCCGGGTCGGTCACATCGTCGCCCATGAGGGCGCGCGCCTTCGCTTCCCCGTCGACCTGGACGACCAGGCTAGCCACCAGCGCGGGGATCTCGGACGCCGCGATCGTGTCGCCGAGCACCACGGCCTGGCAGGCGCCGTTGTCGGCGGCAAAGCTGGGCCAGCCGACGGCGCGGCGGTCGACGAAGCGGGACAGCACCAGCTCGAACGAGACGCGGGTTTCGCTCACCGCATCCAGCGCGGGAAAGCCCGGCTCGTCCGGCAAGATGTCGCGGCCCAGGACATAGGCGATCTCGAACTCGACCGTCACGGGCGCAGCATTGGGCAGCTCCACCGTGTCGCCATCGCGATACAGCGCGTCCGCCGGGATGCGTCCGGCCACCGAGCGGCCGACGCCGAAGTCCCGCTTCTGGGCATGGCTGCCGATCCCCAGCTTCCAGCCGACCGAGGACAGACCCATCTGCTCGATGAGGCGGTCCTGGATGTCGTAGCCCTGCGTCATGGTCTGTGGCCGCACCGCCTCCGGCAGCTCCGTGATCAGCGTGCCGCTGCGCCAGGCGCCGGCGAGGATGGCGGCGGCCTGACCGGGATCGAACGCTCCGCTCATGGCCGCTTGGCTCCGGTCAGGAAGTCGAAATCGCAGCCCTCTGGCGCCTGGGTGACGGTGTTGCGGTAGAGCGCCTTGTAGCCGCGGGCTGGCTTGGGAGGCGGGGTGAACCCTTGCAGGCGGCGCGCGATCTCGGCCGCGTCCACCAGCAGGTCGATCCGCTTCTCGGCCACCGAAAGCCGGATGCGGTCGCCGTTGCGCACGGCGCCGAGCGGGCCGCCGGCTGCGGCCTCGGGCGCCACGTGCAGGACGATGGTGCCGAAGGCGGTGCCGGACATGCGGGCGTCCGAGATGCGCACCATGTCCTTGACGCCCTGCTGCGCCAGCTTCTTCGGGATCGGCAGGTAGCCGGCCTCCGGCATCCCGGCGGCGTGCGGCCCGGCGTTCTGCAGCACCATGAAATCGCCGGGCTCGACATCCAGGTCGGGATCGTCGACCCGCGCCGCCATGTTCTCGAGGCTGGTGAACACCACGGCGCGGCCTTCGCTCTCGAACAAGGAGGGCGTCGCCGCCGCCCGCTTGAAGATGGCGCCATCGGGGGCCAGCGAACCCTGCAGCACAATCAGGCCGCCCACGGGGGAGACTGGATCGTTGAACGGGCGGATGACCGCGCGATCGATCCAGTCCAGCGGTTCGGCCAGCCGCTCGGCCAACACGGTGCCCTCGACGTCGATCGTGTCCAGGTGCAGCAGCGGCCGCAACTCGCGCAGCACCGCGCCGACCCCGCCGGCGGCGTGGAAGTCCTCCATATAGCCTTCGCCGACCGGCTTGAGGTCGACCAGCACCGGCGTCTCGTCGGAGATCTGGTTGATGCGGTCGAGCGAAATGCGGATGCCCAAGCGCCCGGCGATCGCCGTCAGGTGGATGATGGCGTTGGTCGAGCCGCCGACGCACATCAGCACGCGCAGCGCGTTCTCGACCGACTTCTCGGTGATCACCTGCGAGGGCGTGATGCGGGTGGTCAGCAGCCGGACCGCCGCGGTGCCGCTCTGCTCAGCCGCCACCAGGCGGTGCGCGTTCACCGCGGGGATCGCGGCCGTGCCCGGCAACGACATGCCGAGCGCCTCCGCGATGCAGGCCATGGTGCTCGCCGTTCCCATCACCGCGCAGGTGCCGGCGGTGACGGAGAGCTGCGCCTCGACCGCGTCGATCTGCGCCGTGTCGATGGCGCCGGCGCGGTACTTGCCCCAGAAGCTGCGGCAATCGGTACAGGCGCCCAAGCGCTGGCCATGGTAGCGCCCGGTGCTCATCGGCCCGGTGACGAGCTGGATGGCGGGGATGTTGGCAGACGCGGCGCCCATGAGCTGCGCCGGCACCGTCTTGTCGCAGCCGCCGATCAGCACCACCGCGTCCATCGGCTGGGCGCCGATCATCTCCTCGGTGTCCATCGCCATGAGGTTGCGGTACATCATGGAGGTCGGATTGAGGAACACCTCGCCCAACGACACCGTGGGGAACGGCCGCGGCAGCGCGCCGGCGGCCAGCACGCCGCGGGAGACCGCCTCGACCAGCTCGTCCATCGTGCGGTGGCAGTTGTTGAAGCCGGACGGCGTCATCGCGATGCCGATGATCGGCTTGGCCAGCATCTCGCTCGACAGGCCCATGGAACGCGCAAACGAGCGGCGCAGATAGCGCGCGAAGTCGGGGTCGCCGTAGTTGGTCAGTCCGCCAGCGATGCCGGGCGCCTTGTCGGTCATGATCGTCCCTCTCGTTCAGGATCGCTGCGGTACTGGACCCCCAGCAGGTCCTCGAACACCTGCACCATGGCGCCCTTGTCCTGCGCACCCAGGCCGCGCAGCAGAGCCGACTGGTAGGTGGCGGTGGCGGCGGCCAGGACCGGCATCGGCATGCATTTCTGCGCGCCCAACTCGGCGCCGCTCACCAGGTCCTTGTAGGCATGCGCCATCGGGTAGCCGTCCGAAAAATGCCCCTTGAGGATGCGCGGGATGAAGAACTCGGAGGCATAGCTGCGCCCCGTGCCGCTATTGACCACCTCGCCCACCAGGTCGGGGTCCAGCCCCATCTTGGCGGCCATCGGCAGCACCTCGGCCAGCGCGGCCGCGTTGATGTCGAACAGCAACTGGTTGATGAGCTTGGTGAGCTGGCCGCTGCCGGTCGGCCCCATGAACAGGATCGTGGTGCCGATATGCTCGAGCAACGGCTTCACCCGGTCGAACACCGCCTGCTCGCCGCCGCACATCACCGTCAGCGTGCCATCCTCGGCCCGCGCCTGCATGCCGGAGATGGGCGCATCCAGGAACCCCACCCCCCGCGCCGCCGCCGCACGGCCGAGCTCGGCCGTGGCGGAGTAGGTGATGGTGCTGAGATCGACCACGACCTGCCCCGGCCGCAGCCGCGCCAACAGGCCGTCCGCCCCGATCAACACGGTCTGCACGACCTCGGCGTTCGGCAGGCACAGGAAGACGACGTCGCACTCCGCCAGCCCTGCCAGGCCGGTGCTGCCAGAGGCGCCCTTGCGCTCGAACTCGCCGAGCCAGCGAGCCTCCCGGTCGCTCACCACCAGCGACGCCCCGCTCTTGAGCAAGTTGTGCGCGATCGGCCGCCCCATCTGGCCCAAGCCGACGAACCCGAGCTTCATGAAGTGGCTCCCGTGGAGAATACGATGCAGACCGGGCTTCCGGTGGCGATCACCTGGCCGGTCGGGGTCAGGGCGCCGGTTTGGTCGTCCACCTGGAAGGCGACGATGCTGTCGCTGTTCTCGTTGGCCGCGTAGAGCAGCTTGCCCCCAGGGTCGCCTGCCGAGTTGCCAGATGGCTCCCCAGATGGGTCGATGGCGAAGAAGCGCGGCCCGTGGCCCTGGCTGGACGCCCAGCCGGCCGGGCTCAGCCGGAAGCTGTGCGGATCGACGGCAAAGCTGCCCACGCTGTCGTGCCCCCGGTTGGAGACGAACACGAAGCGTCCATTCCCGGTGATCGCAATCTCCGCGGCGGTGTCGGCGCCGACGAAGCTGTCCGGGATCGAGGGGATGATCTGGAACGGAGTCAGCGCCCCGCGCGCCGCGTCGTAGCGGTAGGCGCCAACCGACGCGTCCAGCTCGTGCGCGACGTAGGCGAACGGCGCGGTGGGATGAAACGCGATGTGCCGCGGCCCCGCCCCCGGGCGGACCTGCACGAACGGCGCCTCGCCGGGCGCCAGCTCGCCCCGACCGGCGTCGAACGTATAGCTGAAGATGCGGTCGAGCCCCTTGTCCGGAACGATCAGGCAGCGTCCATCCGGCGAATAGACGATCTCGTGCGGATGGGACCCGGTCTGGTCCACCTTGTTCGGCCCCGGCGTGCCGGGATTGGCGACCACCTGGCGCACCGCGCCCAGCGAGCCATCCGGGTTGCGCGGCAGCACGGCCACGGTGCCGCTGGCATAGTTGGCGACCAACACATAGCGGCCGCTGGCATCCACCAGCAGATGCGCCGGGTTGCCGCCCTCGGTGGATTGCCGGTTCAGCAGGGTCAGGTGCCCGCTGGCCGGCTCGATGCTGAAGGCGCTGATGTCCGACAGGTCGCCATGGACGGCATACAGGAAGCGCTGCTCCCGGTCGAACGCCAGGAACGACGGGTTGTCCAGCCCGGGCACACGCTGGACATGCGACCACGCGCCGCCGGCGTCCACCTGGAACACCTCGATGCCGAGGCCCCGCGCGTTGCGCTCCTTGGTGGTGCGGCAGCCCACATAGGCGAAGCGCGCCAAGCGGGCCGCCGAGGCGGGCGCTGCGAACAGGGAGCCAGCCGCCATCGCGATTCCTCCAAGAATGGCCCGGCGCCCCGCCGAAATCGGCTGCGCAGGAACCAAGGCCGTCATGCTGTCACCACGTTGCACGCCACGCCGATCGGCCGGCGCGTCAAGGTCATGACCGACGTGGCACCAGCCAGCAGCAGGATGCCGGCGATCACGAAGGCCATGTCGAAGCTTCCCGTCACCTCGATGACGTACCCCGTGACGATCGGCGCCATCAGCCCGAACACGTTGCCGCCCACCACCAGGAACGCCATCGCGAGCCCGACGTTGCGCGGATCGGGCAACAGGTCGTTCAGCAGGGCGAAGTTCATCGCCGTCGTGGCGGCGATGCCGGCCAGCGAGAGCGAGATCAGCGCCAAGATCAGCCACAGGCTTTGCACCAGCGGCGCCAGCAGGATGATCGAGGCCATCACCATTGCGGACGCGATCACGACGCGCCGCTTGCCGCCGCCCACGTCGCCAGCGAGATAGCGGTCGCTCAGCCGGCCGATCGAAATGCACAAAACGACCGCCACGGCGTAGGGGATGGCCGCGAACACCCCGGTCTTCGCCAAGGTCAGCCCCTTGCTTTGCTGCAGATAGCTCGGCAGCCAGGTCAGGAACAGGTATTGCGCATAGACGTTGCAGCCCTGCGTCAGCGCCAAGCCCCAGAGCGTGGGGCCACGCCCGAGCAACTGCCGCAGGCCAGGGTGCTCCCGGTCGTCATCGCCGCCGCTCGTCTTGGAGATGCTGCGTTCGGCCAGGATCTTGGCGCGTTCCGCCTCGCCGAGCCAGGACGCCCGTTCGGGCTTGTCGAACCAGATCAGCCAGCAGGCCAGCCAGATCAAGCCGATGCAGCCGGCGGCGAAGAACAACGCGCGCCAACCCAGCAGCCCGATGATCGGCCCGGCCACCAGCGCGCAGATCGCCGGGCCGGCATAGGACCCGCTGTTGAAGATGGCGTTGACCAACCCGCGCTCGCCGGCCGGCAGCCACTCGCGGATCACCCGCGCGCCCGCCGGGTTGCTGGATGCCTCCCCCGCCCCCATCACCAGCCGCGTGGACAGCAGGGCGGGGAAGCTGCCGGCGAGCCCGGTCGATGCCGTGGCCAACGACCAGACGCCCAAGCCGAAGCCCGCGACCCACTTCACGCCGAACCGATCGACCAGCAGGCCCATCGGCAGCAGGAACAGCGTGTAGGTCCATAGGAACGAGGAAAACAAATAGCCGAGCAGAACCGGCGAAAGCCCGTATTCCCGCGCGATCGGGGTGGCGGCGAACGACAGCGTGACCCGGTCGATGTAATTGATCAGCGCCAAGGCAAACAGCAACAGGGCGATCCAGCCTCGACGATACGACATCGGCATTTCCCCAGGGGCGCATTAGCGGCGCATTGTTGGGCCAAGTCGTTCGCAGCTCGACCAGCCTCATCGACACTAGGGACAGCGGACCGCACGCAACAATGCGGTTTCAGGCATCGTTCGATGCGTGTTCAGCATCGGTGTCCAGCGAGCGCTGCGGCCGTTGCCGCAGGAAATTGGGCAATACCTGCCGCGCGAACCGGCGCAGTGCAGCATTGTCGCTGTCCTTCCGCCAGACCAAGGTCAGCTCGCTGAACACCGCCGGATGCAGCGCCACCGGCCGCAGGGTCACGTTGGCGAGGCCGAGCGTGCCAGCCGCCGCAGGCACCAGGGCAATCCCGATCCCCGCTCCCACCAGGGCCAGCATGGTATGGATTTCACGGGCGAACTGAACGAAATTCGGCCGGATTCCGGCGGCGCGGAAGATCGACGACACCAGGTCGTGGTGGTAGCGGCTCTCGCTCGGCGCATACATGATCAACGGCTGACGATCGAGATCGCTCACGGCCAGCGTTCCAGCGCGCGTCAGTGGGTGGCTCGAGGGCATCGCGAGAACGAACGGCTCCTGGCTGATCGGCACCGCTTCCAGGCCGCGCAAATCGATCGGCATGCGAAGGATCCCGGCGTCCAGCCCGCCATTGCCCAGCGCCTCGGCCTGGTTGGCGGTCACCATTTCCTTCAGCACGAACTGCACCTGCGGCATCTCGGCGGCCAGGAACGACACCAGCCGCGGCAGCAGGCTGTAGCTGGTCGCGGGAATGAACCCGAGCGTCACCATCCCGCCTTCGCCCTGCGCCGCCCGTCGCGCCGTCACCAGCGCCTCTTCCGATGCGCGCAGGATCGCGCGGGCGTCGGCAAGGAACGCGCGGCCGGCGGTGGTGAGCCGGACGACGCGGCTGGAGCGTTCGACCAGCGCAATCCCGATGACGTGCTCGAGCTGCTGCAACTGCCGCGACAGCGGCGGCTGCGTCATGTTCAGCCGCGCCGCAGCACGACCGAAATGCAGCTCCTCGGCGATGGCAATGAAGCACCGTAGCTGGGACAGCTCGAACATTTATACTTGGGACAGCTCGAACATCTATGCAGAAATGGTATCATTGAGCGGTTCGGCGTCATAGCCCGAGCATGAGTCAGTACTTCGTTCCCAACAACGACTCCCATGCCGCCCCACAAACCTCGTAGGGTGTGGTGCGCTTTGGCACCGCACCGCGCGCGGCAGGACGGTGCGGATCGGTGCGGTTCCATGGCATCGCTGCACGAGTGGCATCTCGGCATCAGATGACCGCGCCCCGGTCTAGCGCGTGAGCGACAGCGCTTGCCGCAGGATCGTCGGGATCATGCCACCCGCCTGGATGAGGGAGACCTCGCGCGCAGTGTCCAGCAACACCGTCCCCGCTCCCATCTCGGCGCTGCCGCCCGCCGCCCGCCGCAGTGTCACGGGGATCGCGCACCGTGGTGCGAGGCACGCCAGGTTCCACCCGATCTCGATCATCTCGCCCGGCGCCAGCCCGAGTTCCTGCGGGCGCCACTCACGCGGCATCTGCAATGGCAGGATGCCCATGCACACCAGGTTGGCCCGGTGGATGCGCTCGAACGAGTTCGCCAGCACGGCCCGGCATCCCAGGAGCTGCGCCCCCTTGGCCGCCCAGTCCCGCGACGAACCCGTGCCGTAGCGTTCGCCTGCCACCAGGACCGTGGGCAAGCCGGCGTCCTCATAGCGGCCAGCCGCTTGCCAAACCGGAAGCACCTCGCCCGACGGTACGAATATCGTGAGTCCCCCCGCAAGCCCGCGCCCCAGGGAGTTGACGACGGCGGGGTTGGTGAACAGCCCGCGCAGCATCACCTCCCAATTGCCGCGGCGCGATGCATAGACGTTGAGGTCGCGAGGGTTCTCCCCACGCTCGACCAACCATCGTCCCGCGTCGCTGCCGGGCGGAATCGCGCCGGCGGGCGAGATGTGGTCCGTGGTGATGTCGTCGCCCAGAACCAGCAGCGGGTGGGCGCGCAGCACGCAAGCGTCCGCGTCCGGCGAGGCCAAGCGCACGAACGGCGGCCGGCGCAGATAGGTGCTGGCCATGTCCCACGGAAAGCGCGCCGTGGCTGGCGCGTCCAGGGCACGCCAGTCCGCTGACGCCTCCGATGCGTCATACGCCTCCGTCACGTCGCACGCGTTGGTTCCCGCCCTGACCGCGGCCTCGACCTCCTCCGCTGCCGGCCAAAGCTCGGCCAGGTAAACCGGCGTGCCGTCCGCGGTGCTGGCGATGGGATCGTGCGTGATGTCCAACCGGGCGTGCCCGGCCAGCGCGTACGCGACCACGAGCGGCGGCGATGCCAGCAGGCTCTGGTCGACTTGCGCATGGACCCGCCCGGGGAAGTTGCGATTGCCGGAGATGACGTTCACCGGGCAAACGCCCGCTTCGTTCGCCTGCTCCATCAGCGGCAGCAGCGGACCGGAATTGCCGATGCAGGTCGCGCAGCCGTATCCGGCAATGGCGAAACCCTCGGCTTCCAGGTCCTCCAGCAGTCCGGCCCGCTCCAGCCGGCGGCATGCGGCCGGCGACCCCGGCGTCAGCGACGTCTTCACCCACGGCGCTGGGCGCAAGCCGAGCCGCCGGGCCTTGCGCGCGACCAGTCCCGCCGCGGCCAGCAGCCCGAAATCGGTCGTGTTGGTGCAGGAGGCGATTGCCGCGATCGCGACCGCGTTCGCCGGCACCGTCACCTCGCCGATCCGAGCCGAGGCGCCGGGGGTCAACGCGGCGCTGACCTCCCCCGCGTCCCGCCTGTCCTGTGGACGCCGCGGCCCGGCGATCGAGGGGCGCAGTGTCTCGAGCTCCAGCTCCAGCACGGTGGTGTAGCGCGGCGTGGCCGCCGGGTCGTACCAAAGGCCGTTGGCACGGGCATAGGCTTCGACCAAAGCGAGGTCCGGCCCGGCCCGGCCGGTGGTGCGCAGGAAGGCAAGCGTCTGCGCGTCGATCGGGAAGCACCCTGTGCTCGCGCCATACTCCGGCGCCATGTTCGCCACCGCCGAGCGCTGGCCGACCGTCAGGCCCGCGAGCCCAGGCCCGAAGAACTCAACGAACTCGCCGGACACGCCCAATTGGCGCAGCCGTTGGCGCAGCACGTTCTCCAGCAACACGCGGTGGCACCAGGGCATCCGCGCCAAGGCCGCCCCGGCAGCGACGGTGAGGTCCACGATGCGACGGGTCCCGAACGGACCGGCGAGGGTGCGGACCGGTGCGGCGTAGGAGGGGGTCATGAAGAGCTACTCTCGCGCAGGGAGGCACTGGCGGATCGCACACATGACCGCATTGCCCGTCGGGTGCCCATTCGGGCTGCCCGGGAGGGCTATGTCTCTTGTAGCGACAAAATGCAATGTCAATCGAACGCCGGCGTCTTGATCCGTCTTGCCCCGTCGATATGCTCCCGCAGGAAGGCCGCCGCTCCCGGCATGTCGCCTGCGTCCAGCAGATCCAATATCTGCAGGTGTTCACGGCATTGCCGGCCCAGGCGGCCGCGGTTGACCGTGATGCGGTATTCGATCAGCCGGCGCACCCGATTGACCCGGCGTAAGCCCTCCAGGAAGAACGGGTTGCCCGACCAGCCGACGATCATCTCGTGGAAGTCGGCGTTGATTTGGAACAACTGCGCCCGCGTCAGCCGCATGGCCGCGCCGCCAAGCAGCGCCATTTGCTGCTCTCGGGCGGCCCGTGACGCCGCGGGCTCGACGCGGAATGTTGGTTCCAGCAAGCAAGCCGGTTCCATGGCGGCCCGGAAGCGGTAACCCTGGTCATACGCCTCGCGTGAGATCAGCACGGGAAGAAAAGCCCAGCCATGGCCCGGCAGCCGCTCTGCCCAGCCCTCGGCGGCAATGCGGTTCAGGAGCTTCAGCACCTGGCCGCGCGACAGCCGGTAGCGGCGCATCAGCTCGTTCTCGCTCACCCGCTCGGGCAAGCTGCCTGCCAAGCGATCCGCCGCGACCGCCATATACGGCGCGTCCTCTTCATCTGGAGCCAACCCCAGCGCCGCGCCGGCAAGGTCATCTCCAGCCTTGACGAGAAAGAACCCGCGATTGGGTTCCGAGCGGACGATCCCCAACTCGGCGAGGGTCCGCAGCGCAGCGCGCACCGGCGCGCGCGACACCCGGAACCGGTCCGCCAAGGCCTGCTCCGGCATATGCTGGCCGCTCGCCAGCGCATTCACGCGAACGTAGTCGAGGATGAGCGCAGGCATCTGCGACTGGAGGCGGGCGGACATGGCTCTCTCGTGCAGCAAGGCAAGCATGGCGGTCAAACCGACTGGATCAAGTCCTTCCGGATTGGCACATCGTCTCTATCCACGCACGCGGTCGAAAGACCTTCTTCTCCCTCTCCCGTCCTTCACGGGGTCGGGGTCCTTCTTCTCCCTCTCCCGTCCTTCACGGGAGAGGGTCGGGGTGAGGGCTCTTGGGTTGTGCACGATCCAGCGAAAACATGCTTGAGTGCACGAAACAATTGCTTCATGCTACCACAAAAGACAATCCGCGAAGCGAGCATCATAGCGGACGCATTCCGGCCAGGGAGCCGGAACCATGCCCATCCGGACAGATCCAGCCTGCTACGTCGCTTATGTCGGCTGCCGCACCAGCCGGACCACACCATCCCGACCGGAAGCCCGGTCTGCATCGTGTTCCGTTGAACGGATCTCGAAGACGTTGTGGAAAGTAGCGGCGGGCTTCAGCCCACCAAAGGGTCGCGATCAACGCGCGCTGGTATGGTTCGGAATGTCCGTGGCGCGGCGTTCACCTGCGCACCCCTCGACCCGCATGGCTTGTCGCCCGAACGACCGCACAAACCAAGGGTATGGTGCGCTTGGTTGGCTCACCCTCGCCTTGAGGTCGGCGCGCCGCCGATCGCCAACGAAAGCAGCGTGACTGTCCCGGTGCCGCGTGCGATTCTACGAGCAGTCGGGAGCGTCAGCCGCCTGCGGCAAACGATCAACGAGGGGGCGTGCCGTGACAGGGGACATCAATGGACCAGGCGCCAGCATAGCCCGGCGGCAGCATAGCCAGCCGGCAGCATAGATCGTGAGCTACAGCGTCAAGGAAATCTTCTACACGTTGCAGGGCGAGGGCCGGAACGCCGGGCGTGCGGCCGTGTTCTGTCGGTTTGCCGGCTGCAATCTGTGGTCGGGCCGTGAAGTCGACCGCGCGCGTGCGACCTGCCGCTTTTGCGACACCGACTTCGTCGGCACCGATGGTCTGGGCGGCGGCCGCTTTCACAGCGCCTCTGACCTCGCACAAGCGGTCACGACAACCTGGCCGCCCGGAGTCATCGGCCCCCGTCTGGTCGTGCTAACCGGGGGAGAACCACTGCTCCAGGTCGATCAGGCGCTTTTGGAAGCCCTGCATGCCGAACGGTTTGAAATCGCGATCGAGACGAATGGCACCCTCCCCGTCCCCGCGGGAGTGGATTGGGTCTGCGTAAGTCCAAAGGCGGGCACGCCGCTTATCGTGACATCCGGCGACGAGATGAAGCTGGTGTTCCCTCAAGCTGGCATCGACCCCGCTTGCTTTGAGTCGTTCGCGTTCGATCACTTTCTCTTGTCTCCGCTCGATGGCCCTGCGACGCGTGAGAACACTAAGGCTGCTGTCGCTTACTGCCTCGAGCATCCACGCTGGCGCCTCAATCTACAAACGCATAAGTTTCTCGGCATCCGGTGATGTTCGAGCTCAGCAAGCAATTCCGCTTCGACGCGGCTCACACCCTTGAGCGTCGGGTCGACTCGGCGCCGAGCCGCCGCATCCATGGGCACTCGTATCGAGCCGAGGTCACTGTCCGCGGACGCGCCGACCCGGTCAGCGGCATGGTGGTGGATCTTGGCTTGTTCCAGCGCCTTCTCATAGACGCTCGAGACGGCCTGGATCACCGGCTGCTGGACGACATTCCAGATCTCGGCCCGGCGACCTTGGAAAACCTCTGCCAGTGGATCTGGCGCCGCTTGTGCGAACGCTGCCCTGGGCTTCTGAAGATCACCGTGTTCCGCGACAGCGAAGGCGACTCATGCACCTACTTCGGACCAGGAGAGAGCTCCTGATGCACCAGGTTCAAACGGCCAACGAGAACACCGGGACCATGCGGCCTTCCGCAGCCGGGCGGAAGCCCACCCGGACCGCATCGTCGATCCGCACCGCCGCCGGGTCGCATCCGCCCCAAGTTCGTCAGCATCACCGGCCCTTCGCTCAGCCGGACGTAGGCCACGATCGATAGCGGCGTGGCCCCTTCAAGCCAACTGAAGGCGTAGACGCGGCCGGTTCCCGCAGCCGGCTCCAGCGCCACCCGCTGGCTGTGGCAGAACGGGCAGAACGCCCGCGGGTACCAGTGCCATCCGCCGCAGTCATGGCAGCGCGGCAGCAGCAAAGTTCCGGCCGCCGTCGCGCGCCAGAACGCCCGGCTGCTGGGGTGCGTGGTCACGTACGGGTCGCCGTCCAGCACGCTCTCGCTATCGGCGGCCATCGTCATGCCGCTCCAAAACGACCGTGGCATGGGCATGCCCGCTGCCGATCACGCCGCCGGGGCCGCTGGCGAGCGCCAGCGCGCAACCGCGCACCTGCACGGCCGGGGTGGGCCTCGCCACGGAGCTGGCGCACGGCCTCGATCAGCTTGGTCATGCCGCCGCGGTTGCTCGGATGGTTGTTGCACAGGCCGCCCCCATCCGTGTTGAACGGCAGCCGGCCAACGCCGCTGATCAGCTTGCCATCCGCCACGAACCGCCCGCCCTGGACCTTCTCGCAGAAGCCAAAATCCTCGAGTTGCTGCACCACCATGATGGCGAAGTTGTCGTAGATGGACGCATACTCGATGTCCTGCGGTCTCACTCCGGCGTCGGCGAAGGCCGCGGCGCCTGATCCGGTGGCCATAGCAGGAGGTAACGAAGGCATTATTCCCGCCGGGCTGCTAGAACGCTCATCTCCAAACAAGCATAACCCCAGAGCAGCGGAAGACGTGGCAAACTTCGGCTGAGCTCTGCCGGTTCAATGCAGCGCAGCTTGCCATTACGATGCCCCAAACCAAGCACGGTCCGTAATCCTCTGTTGCCGAAATTCGCATGTTCTCATCGGCCCAGACGCAAACTAGAATTGTGCGGGAACGTCTACCCTGGGATTTCATCAATCCTGCTGTTCTGGTCGAACTCGGCCCCATACTCAGCCATCGCACGTTCGGCAAGATCGCCGCGGCTAGCACACAGCGTGGTTCGTCCAACCCAATCCATGCCTGTATATTAGCCAGACGTTGGACGGAACCACCCCGGAAACCCGCCAACCCACTGAAACCATTGGCGTCCCGTAGGGGATTCGAACCCCTGTTACCGCCGTGAGAGGGCGGTGTCCTAGGCCTCTAGACGAACAGGACAGCGACAAACCCTCACCTAAGACGAACCGCTTCCATCCGCAACCCCGCCGCCCGGCACGCCACCCCGCGAACGCCAGCCCCTGCAACAGGCAGCAGAACAGGGCCGCTTCAACGCACCAAACCCACCCGCCCAACAACCCGGCCCGTCCGAGGGTCGATCAGAACCACCCGGTCCGGCCCGCCGCCCGAAAGCAGCACCGCAAGGTGGTCAGCCACCGCAGCCACCCCTCCCATCCGTGTCCCCACAGGCTCCTCCAACAGCGTTTCCGCCTGCGCCGGGGCGGCGCCAAGCCGATGCGTGATCGTCACGGCCACACCCGCCACGCCGGCCACGATCAGCACGCCCATCAACGCCACCAAAACCACCAACCCGCGCATCACCCCATCTCCCCCAACCAACCCAGCGGCGCTACGCTGCAGCCCATGACCTCACAGCCGGAAAGCGCCTGGCGCGTCACCGCCGGGCCACAGGACGCCGGCCTGCGCATCGACAGCTTCTTGGCAAGAGCGATCGGCACGGTTTCACGATCCCGCGTCAAGGGCCTGATCCATCAGGGCCACGCATCGGCCAACGGCGTCGCCATCACCGACCCGGCCCACACCGTGGCGTCCGGGCAAAACTACGTGCTCTGCCAACCGCCAGCAACGCCCGCGACCCCGCAGCCCCAAGCCGGCAACTTCACCATCCTGTTCGAAGATGCCGACCTGCTCGTGCTCGACAAGCCGGCCGGCCTGGTGGTGCATCCCGCGCCCGGCAGCCCGGACCGAACCCTCGTCAACGCGCTCCTGGCACATTGCGGCGACAGCCTGCCCGGGATCGGCGGCGAGAAGCGACCCGGCATCGTTCACCGCCTGGACAAGGATACGTCCGGCGTCATGGTGGTCGCGAAGAGCGAACTGGCCATGGCCGCGCTCTCCCAAGCCTTCGCCACCCGAGACCTGGAACGCAGCTATCTGGCGCTGTGCTGGGGCGTTCCCTCACCCCGCCAGGGCGCGTTCAGCGGCGCGATCGGCCGCGACCCGCGGGAGCGCAAGCGCATGGCCGTCGTCACGCGGGGCGGCAAGCAGGCGCTCACCTCCTATGAGGTCAAGCGCGCCTGGGGAACCGCCGCGGCTTTGCTGGCCTGCCGCCTCGCCACCGGCCGCACGCACCAGATCCGCGTCCACCTGGCAACAGCAGGGCACCCACTCATCGGTGACCCAACCTACCTGCGCCGAATTCCACCAGCCGCGAGGTTGCTCCCGCCAACCGCACGCAGCGTCTTGCTCGACTTCCCGCGGCAAGCCTTGCATGCAACCAGCCTCGCCTTCCGGCACCCCCGCACCGGCCAAGTCCTGCGGTTCGAAACGGCGCCGCCCGACGATTTCGCTGGCCTCGTGACAACGCTCTACGCCTCGTCCGAACCGACGTTGTTGCATCGAGCTTGACAGGACCAACCCGGTACGGTATCAACCAAGCGTTGCCGGACGATGCCCCGGAAGGTGCTAGGCTGGAAGTCGCTGCCAAGTTCGGGGCGATCTCCAACCCGTGAGGTGCCGCAGCGCATCATTAGGGCCCACGACTGCAACCAGACAAGGCCCTCGCCGTAAAGGGATGGCTAGGTTCAGTTGGGGACGGAAGGAGCCGCGTGGTGGCCGCTACAGTTTTGAATATCGCCCCGGAGGGGAACCTCTCCCGTTATCTCCAGGAAATCCGCAAGTTCCCCATGCTCGCTCCCGACGAGGAGTTGGCACTGTCCAAGGCCTGGCGAGACAACGAGGACATGGCAGCCGCCCACAAACTCGTCACATCGCACCTCCGCTTGGTCGCGAAGATCGCCATGGGCTACCGCGGCTATGGCTTGCCCGTCGGTGAGCTGATCAGCGAGGGCAATGTCGGCATGATGCAGGCAGTCAAGCGGTTCGACCCTGACCGCGGCTTCCGCCTCGCCACGTATGCGATGTGGTGGATCCGCGCTGCCATCCAGGAATACATCCTTCACAGTTGGTCGCTGGTAAAGATGGGGACGACCGCGGCGCAGAAGAAGCTGTTTTTCAACCTGCGACGCCTGAAGGGTCAGATGCAGGCGATCGACGATGGCGACCTGAAGCCGGAGCACGTCGCCAAGATCTCGCGCGTCCTGCAAGTCCCCGAGCAGGACGTGGTGAGCATGAACCGCCGCCTGGCCGCTCCGGATCACAGCTTGAATGCCCCGGTTCGCGCCGACAGCGAGGGCGAATGGCAGGACTGGCTCGTCGACGAGGGTCAGAGCCAAGAGGCTGAACTCGCGGACCGTGAGGAACTCACCGGTCGCAAGGCATTGCTCTCCAATGCACTGCGCACTCTGAACGAGCGGGAGCGGCACATCCTCATCGAGCGGCGCTTGAAGGACAATCCCACCACTCTCGAGGAACTGTCCCAGCAATATGGGATCTCCCGCGAGCGTGTGCGCCAAATCGAGGTCCGCGCCTTCGAGAAACTGCAGAAGTCGATGAAGCAGCAGGTTGTCGAGCAGCGTTTGGCACTTCCGCTCGCCGCCTAGTTCGCCGCGCGACGTGCCCTCTTACAATAGCCCACTCGACTCGCGTCGGGTGGGCCATTGTCGTTAAACGACATCGCGCCATTTGTCGTTAAACGACATCGCGCCATTCCTCCACCAGCTTGGCTCGCTCCTCCCGCAAGCGATTTTCTGCGTGCTCATCCGCTTTCTGCATGATGAACAGCGAAACCACCTCCCAAATCTGACCGATCAGCCAGGCGGACCCGCTCGCCGCCCACGACCAGAGCGGCACCGCCGGGTCTGCCAGGATGTCCACCGCGGCCCCAAGCGATCCGCCTTGCTCCCAAAGGTGAACCACCGGGGCGAGCGATGTCGCTCCCGCCATCAGCAGCATCGAGCGGGCAACCGGGCGACCCGGCGTTTGCTCGAACCCAAGCGTTGCCAACGCCACCGCAAGCAGCGTTGCCAAAACGAGAGCCGTTCCGGGCGCCAACACCACCAGCCCGCCGCAGAGCGCGCCTTGCAGCCATAACCAAGAGCGGGCCGGGCTCGACGCTGCCTTTGGCTTCGCCATCAGGAAAAGGCGGCCACCGCCAGCGCGGCAACACCGGTGAGCAAAGCCAATGCTCCAGTCACATCCTGGGCGGTGCGCCGCGCCAGGATGGGGCGCCCCCGCTGCGTCAGCTCCAGCTTGCCCAGCGATGCGTCGATCGCATTCACGCGGGCTCGGGCCGTCTCAAGATCTCGTTGGTCTTTTGCCATCTCGTTCGCATCGTCGATCAGCGCGACGATCGGCGGCAACTGCCCTGCCGGCGACAGGCTCTCCAGTGCCACGGTGAGCCGGTCCCGGCGCGACTTGCTGCTGAACGTCTCCAGCAGCGGTTTTGCCACCTCCGCCGCCCACTTGCTCAGCGCCGGCAAGTCGCCGCGATGCAGCTTCTGTTGCAGGCGTGCAAGCAGCCGTAAGTGCGACATGGAATCCGTCGGAGAGAGTGCGCTTGCGAGCTGGCCCACGTCCAGGTCGACCCGCTCGTCCCGCCGTGAGACCATGAAGGCTGCGAGGTGCGCATCCAGCAGAGGCCGATTGCCGCGCGACGAACCACTCGCCGCCGCCTCCAAGGCAGGCAGCAGCTCCAACAGGCGCGTCACCCAGCGCCGCCCGAGCGAGGGTGACTCGCAGGGCGTGAGCGGGTTCAGCGTGTGGTTGAGCCGAAGCGCCCCGCCTTCGCCCTGGCTCACCTGGGCCCAAATGGACACGTCCTTGGCCTCGAGCCGTGCCAACGTCGTGTCACGCACCGGGCGGCGCTCGGCCCAAATCCGGACCACTTGCCGGGCCGCTAGTTCGCAAAGCCCCTCGACCTGGTCGCGCTCATGGTGCAACGCATGGTCCAAGGCTGGGCCAAGCCCGTCCGGCCAGAGGGAGAACGACCGCCAGGTCAGCGGAGCCAACGGGTCGAGCAGGGCCACGACACGCGTGATGAGCTGGGCGTCGGCGCGGCTGTCCCCAGCGACCGCTTCGTTCTCCCGCAGCTTGACTGCCTCATCGACCAAGATAGCGGTCTGGCTGTCGCCGATCGCCCGGCGCAGCCAGCGGTCGATCAGGCCGCCTCGCAGCATGGCAACGGCTTGAACTGGCTCGCGATTGAGGGCGTAGGCGAGGGTGCGGGCGGTGGACGCGGAATACGCTCCCACTTCCAGCGGCCGGGGCGAACGGCGCGCCGGCCGGGCGGCGATGCGGCGCGCCCGGGCGGCCTGAGGATCATGCAGCAGCGCCGGAGACGGACGGTGGTCCGGGTCGTCAGCCAGCATTCCGCGGGCCAAATCGACAATCGTGGGCGAGAGCCGCTGATGCTCCGCGAGCGCGGCGTAACTGCCGACTTCCAGTTTACGACGCAGGATCTCCTCTGGCTCCATGCCCGCCAGCGGGTGAGCGCCCAGCGACAGCATCACCATCAGGGCGCCGAGCGCATAGACATCATCGGCAATCGAGCCGTTGCCGCGGCCGCAAGGCAGGCAATTGGCCGAATACGGCGGCTCGAGCCAAGCCGGCTGGTGCGCCGCGGGCGGTGCCGCCCAGGCCTGACCGATCATCACCGGGCCACGTTGCTCGAGCTGGAACAGATTGTCCGCCCTGAGCGCGCGGTGCGTGAGGTTGCGCTGCTGCAACTCGGCCAACACGCTGGCGGCGGGGCGGAGCAGGTTCTGGATGATTTCTGCCTCGCTCCAGGGGCGCAGCGTCGCTTCCAGCGAGGCACCCACAGGCGCCGGGCAGATCACGAAATAGCCGCCCTCACCGGACGGCAACTCGCCAGGGCCATGCGCGACCGGTGTGATGAGGTTCGCAATCATCACCCCTGTCAGCGCGGTCAGGACCTGGGCGCGCGCGGTCCATCCCCGCGCGACCGAGACCGCCATCAACCCGGCGTCACTGCCGCGTTCGGCTTGCACGGCGTACGCGGTCATTGGCGGGGCCACGCCGGGCAGCACTCTGTCGAACGCGACGCGATACGCTCCGCCGATCAGGCCGGAGCCTGGTGCGGACGTTGCCGGGGGATTCGCCATTCTGGCCTACTCGACTGGAATGGCGCCATTCTGCTCCAAGCGGGTTAACAAAACGTTGTCCGTCTTGCGGGCGCGTGACGTTGCGGCGGCCAAAACCCTTGAAACTCCCCCACCGCGTATGTTCCCTATCCGTTCATGTCCTCGCCGCCCTCCACCCCCGAGCCAACCGCGCACGCCACCCAACGCGCGCGCCAACTCAGCCTGCTCGACCGCGCCCTGGACATCGGCGCCGCCCGCCTAGAACGCCTCGACCCCACCAAGCCCGACGCCCCCGACCTCCCGGACGCCGAAGCCGCCGTCATCTACGACAAGCTCACCCGTTCGATGCGCCAGAGCATCCTGCTATCCGACAAGCTCGCCGAGCCCATCCCAGAGCCCATCCCCGAGCCCAAGCTCGACCCGGCCGCCCGCACCGCCGCCCGCAAGCGCATCATCCGCGACGTCGAAGACGTCATCAACGAGCGCGCCGGCACTCCCGATCGCGTCGAGAACCTCGAACGCGAGTTGCTCGAGCGCCTCGACGCCCCCGACATGGAAGTCGAGCTCGCCACCTGCTCCGTCGACGCCATCGTCCTCGACCTCTGCCGCGACCTCGGCCTGCGCGCCTCCGACTACAAGCGCCGCATCCCCCCCGAGATCGACCTCCTCGCCGAGTTCGCCGCCGCCCCGCCCGAGTCTTTGGGCGAAAACAACACCCGCCTCGGCCGAGACAACCCCTTCCTCCAAGGCAAGCACGACCCCTAACGCCTTTACGTCTCCCTCTCCCTCTGGGAGAGGGCGGGGTGAGGGTGGCCGCTGCCACCGCAAGCGCGACTGCTAGGCCCGAGAACCCTCACCCAACCCTCTCCCAGAGGGAGAGGGCTTTTTAGGACACGGAGTTTTCGGTGGCACGGGGGCGGCAGCCACCCTCCCCTCCACCGCCTTTCCACGGGCCAAGGCCCGCGGCATCTTTGACGGTTCCGCCCCCCTCCCTCTCCCAGAGGGAGAGAGCGTAGGCTTGCGCGGCCGGGAACGCTCGGCAAGGCTGCGGGCGCACCGAAGGAACACCCGATGAGCCGCCCCAATCGCCACCTGCCGCCCGCCCGCGCCATGGTCGTTGCCGCCCAGCCGGAAGCCGCGGAGGCGGGGCTCGGCGCGCTGCAGGCGGGCGGCAGCGCGCTGGACGCGGTGGTCGCAGCCGCCCTGGTGCAAGGCGTGGTCGACCCGCTGATGTCGGGGCTCGGCGGCTATGGCGTGCTGCACCTGCACGACCCGGCGTCCGGCACCACCCTGCTGCTCGACGGCCAAGGCGGCTGCCCCGCGGCCTGCACCGCCAACATGTGGGCCGACCGCATCCTCGGCGAAACCCGTGACGGCTTCGGCTTCATCCTGCGCGATTTCGTCAACGAGTGCGGCCACAAAGCCGTCACCGTGCCCGGCATCCTACGCGTGCTGGCCGACGCGCATGCCAGCTACGGCCGCCTCGGCTGGGCCAGCCTGTTCGACCCGGCGATCACCCTGGCCGACGCCGGATGGCTGGTGCGGCCGCACACCTACACCGTGTTCACCCAGGACGAGCGCCAATACGGCCGCATGAACTACGGCGAGAAATTGGCCGTCACCGAGGACGGCCGGCGCATCTACCTGGAGGCGGACGGCGGCTACAAGCGGGTCGGCCGCAGCATCCGCAACCCGGACCTCGCCGCCACCCTGGGCGGCGTGGCGCAGGAAGGGGCCGACAGCTTCTACCACGGTGCGCTGGCCGCGCGCATCGTGGCCGACATGGAGCGGCACGGCGGGCTGCTTTCCGCCGCGGACCTGGCGGGCTTCGCGCCGGAGCGGCAGGAGCCGGTGCGCGTGGGCTATCGCGGCTACGAGGTCGCCACCAACCCGCCCCCGGGCGGCGGCGTGATGGTGGCTGAAATGCTGCGCATCCTGGAACGGTTCGACCTGGTGGGCCTGGGGCATAACTCGGCCGAGTACATCCGCATCGTTGCGGAAGCGATGAAGCTGGCCACCCGGGACAAGGACGCCCATCTCAGCGACCCACGGTTCAATCCGCCGCCGCTGGACCGGCTATTGTCTGCCGACTACGCCGAGCAGTGCGCCGCCGCCATCCGCCGCGGCGAGAAGGCGAGCGTGCCGCGCATGACCGCCGCGCCCCATGGCGACGCGCGCGAGACGACGCATGTGTCCTGCGTCGATGGCGATGGGCTGGTGGTGTCGCTCACCCACTCGCTGGGCATACCCTCCGGCGTGATCGTGCCTGGGACTGGGTTCATCCTGAACGGGTGCATGAGCGTGTTCGATCCGCGGCCGGGGCGCGCCGGGTCGATTGCGCCGGGCAAGCGGCGGTTTGCCTCGATGTGCCCCACCATGGTGTATCAGGACGGGCGGCCGGTGCTGACGTTGGGGGCGCCGGGCGGGACGTGGATCACGTTGGCGGTGCTGCAGGTGCTGCTCAACGTGCTGGACTGGGGCATGGGCATGCAGGAGGCGATCAGCGCGCCCCGCTTCGTCGCCACCAGCGAGATCATCGACATCAGCAACCGCATTCCGCGGCGCGTGCAGGCCCAGGTGGAGGCGATGGGCTACACGGTCAAGCGCTCGCCGCTGAGCTACGCCTTTGCCGGCGTGCACGGCATCAGCCTGTGGGACGGCGTGCTGGAGGGCGGCGCGGACCCGCAGCGGGACGGGATGGTGGCGAGTTTGGTGTGACGCGTCGTCGTCTGTCCCGTGGGCGGGAGAGGGTGCGAGAGCTGCCACATCGGGCTCGGCGGTGCCAAAGAGCCCTCACCCCGGCCCTCTCCCGTAAAGGACGGGAGAGGGAGAAGAAAAGACGGCGGGCGTAGGCGCTACCTCATTAGGCTGGGCCGAACTCCGCCGTGTCCAGCGTCCGTGCGGAGTAGAACGTCAGCGCGCCGGGCATGTTGGTGAAGCCGCGCAGGTCCTTGGTCATCGCGTAGCCCTGGTCGCGCCAGCATAGGGTGGCGATCGGCACCTGCTCGAGGCAAACGCGTTGCAGCTCGGTGTAGATCTGCTTGCGCCGCTGCGGGTCGAAGGTGCGCCGCCCCTCCGCCAGCAGCGAGTTCACCTGAGGCAGCGACAGGCCATAGGCACGCGTGTAGTTGGCCGGCAAATCCGTGCTGAGCAGGTTGCTCATCCCGTCCGGATCGCTGCTCTCGTTGGTCGTGCCGTTGACCGTGATGTCGTACTGGCCGCGATTGCCCATCACGATGCGCGTGCCCCAGTCCGGCAGCACCAGTTCGGCGCGGATGCCGATCTCGGCCAACTGGCTCTGCAGGATTTCCGCCGTGCTCTTGATCATGCCGTAGGTGGAGGTCGCCAGCAGCTTGCAGTCGAACCCCTGCGACAGCCCGGCGGCGGCCATCAGCGCCTTGGCTTGCGCCGGGTCGTAGGCCCAGCCTTTCGCAAGGTCAGCGTCGTAGAACGGGCTGCTGCGCTCGATCGGCAGGCCCTCGAGCGGACGGCCGCGGCCAAAGAACGCACCCGCGACGATCTCTTGCCGCCGCACCGCCAAAGCAGCCGCGCGCCGCACCCGCGCATCGCTGAACGGCCCGGCCTTGCAGTTGAAATACATCAGCATGAACGGGCCTTCGGTGGTCTGCAACCGCAGCGCCGGCGAGGCCGCAATCCCCGCCATCTCCGACCACGGCACGTATTCGATCAGGTCCACGTCGCCCGCCTGCAAGGCCGCCACCCGCGCGCTCTCGTCGGCGTAGGCCACCATGCGGATGCTGCGCAGCTTGGGCAGCCCGGGGCGGTAGAACTTGTCGAAAGCCACCAGGTCCAGATAGTTGCCGCGCTCCTGCCCGGCCGGCACGAACGGCCCGGCGCCCACGCCCGGACCGTTGTGATCCACCGAACCCTTGGCGACGATCGGGCTGAAATAGCTGGCGAACAGCATCGGCAGGACGACCGAGGGCTCCTTCGTGGTGAGCCGCACCGTGCGCGCGTCCGGCGTGTCGATCTGGGCGATGCGCTGCATCTCGCCCTTGAGGTAGGCCAGGCTGTTCTGGTCGGCCATCTGCTCGATGCTGTAGCGCACGTCGTCGGCGGTGACGGGGGCGCCGTTGTGGAACACCGCCTCGCGCAAGTGGAACACCCAGGCGGTGTCGCCATCCTGCTCCCAATGCTCGGCCAATTCGCCCTGCATCGTGCCGTCGGTTGCATAGCCGAGCAGGCCGCGGAACGTCAGCAGCTTCACGTCCTGCGCCACGGTGCCGGCATTGGTCCAGGGCGCCAGGGTGGCGGGCCAGGCGGAGAGGCCGAACACCAGGTGGCCAGGCTCGCGCGCCATCGCCCGGCGTCGCCCGACGAAGGGCAGCGCGGCGGATGCTGCCAGCAGGGCACGCCGGGTCGTCACGCCGAGCCAATCAAGACCAGGTCTCTCCATGCGCGCATGTGAGGCCTGCCATGCGGTGCGGTCAACCCGTGGCATTCTGCGCGGTTGCTGTATCGGTGGCGCAGGCGCAGCGTGCGGCCGCGCCCTCCGCGTGGGAGCTTGCCGATGCCGGATGCCGTGCTCGCCCTCAACGCAGGTTCATCGAGCATCAAGTTCGCCCTGTTCGAGCTGGGCGGCGGGCCGCAGCTCGCCAAGCTGCTGCATGGCCAGATTGCGGGCATCGGCACCGCGCCGCAGTTCAAGGCCACCGACCCGGCGGGCGCCACCCTGGCGGAGCGAAGCTGGGACGACGGCCCGGCGCAGAGCCACGAGGCGCTGCTCGACAGCTTGCTCGGCTGGGTGGAGGAGCATCTCGGCGCCGACACGCTGGCCGCCGTCGGCCACCGGGTAGTGCATGGCGGCCCCGACTTCACCGCCCCCGTCCTGATCGACCCGGCGGTGCTGGGCAAGCTGGACGCGCTCACCCCGCTCGCGCCGCTGCATCAGCCGCATAGCCTGGCCCCCGTGCGCGCTATCATGGCCACCCGACCCGGCCTGCGCCAAGTCGCCTGTTTCGACACCGCGTTCCACCACACCATCCCGGCGGTCGCCACGCGGCTGGCGCTGCCGTTCGGCTACAAGCAGGAGGGCGTGCGGCGCTACGGCTTCCACGGCCTGTCCTACGAATACATCGCCAGCCGCCTGCGCCAGGACCTGCCGCAGCTCGCCGGCGGCCGCGTGATCGTGGCGCATCTGGGCAACGGCGCCAGCCTGTGCGCCCTGCGCGACGGGCGCAGCGTGGACACCACCATGGGCTTCACCGCGCTGGACGGCCTGGTCATGGGCACACGCTGCGGCAGCATCGACCCCGGCGTGCTGCTCTACCTGCTGCAGCAAAAGGGCATGACGCCGGACGCGCTCGAGCACCTGCTCTACCGCCAGTCCGGCCTGCTCGGCGTCTCGGGGGTGTCGAGCGACATGCGCACCCTGCTCGCCACCCCGGGCCTGCGCGCCACCGAGGCGATCGAGCTGTTCGTGTTCAGCATCGCGCGGCACACGGCGGCGCTGGCGGCGAGCCTGGGCGGGCTGGACGGCTTCGTGTTCACCGCCGGCATCGGCGAGCACGCGCCCGAGGTCCAGGCCGCGGTGTGCGAGAAGCTGCGCTGGCTCGGTGTGACGCCGGGTCGCATGGCAGAAGGGACACGCATCAGCGCGCCCGACAGCAGGGTCGAGGTCCATGTCATCCCGACCGACGAGGAAGCCATGATCGCCCGCCACACGCTGCAAACGCTTGCGGCCGCCGGCGGGGCGGCGGCCTAATCCACGATTTGTCTTGCCCTGAATGCCCCCACTGCTCTTGCGCTGGATGGTGGAGGGGGTTGGATTCGAACCAACGTAGCCGTTACAGCAGCGGATTTACAGTCCGCCCCCTTTAGCCACTCGGGCACCCCTCCGGCCGCGCCGCACCTAGGACCGTCAGGCAGGGATGTCAACGCTGGGTCAGCCGCGGCGGGCATGGCGGCAGCGGGCGGGGGCGGGTATAGGACGGGGATGGCTTATCCTCCTCGCAAGCCCGGTGGGGCGAATGGCAATGGCGGGCGCGGCGCAGGCCGGGCGCCGAACGGGCCAGCGCGCGGTGCGTCCGCCGGGCCTGGGCGGCCGCCGATGGCTCCGCCCAAGCCGCCGGCACGACCGGCGGGCAGCCGGCCGCTCAGCCTCGAATCGCGGCCGGTGCCGTCGCGGCCGGTGGAAGCGCGGCCGGACGCACGGCCGGAGCCACGAAACGAGTCGCGGCAGGGCCAGCGGGCGGCGCGGGCGCCGGAGACGCCGCGGGGGGCGATCTGGCTCTACGGGCTGCATGCGGTGGACGCGGCGTTGGGCAACCCGGCGCGGCGCGTGCGGCGGCTGGTGCTGACCGAGGAGGCGGAGCAGGCGCTGCTGGCGCGGCGGCCCCTGCCCTGGCCGGTCTCGGCGGAACGGATGGAGCGCGCGCGGATCGACCAGTTGCTCGGGCGCGACGCGGTGCATGGTGGGGCGGCGCTGCTGGCGGACACGCTGCCAACCCCGTTGCTGGCGGCGGCGCTGGAACGGCCCGGGCCGGTGCTGGTGCTGGACCAGGTGACCGACCCGCGCAACGTCGGCGCGGTGCTGCGGTCGGCGGCGGCGTTCGCGGCGGCGTGCGTGATCACGCAGGACCGCAATGCGCCGGAGGAGACGGGAGCGCTGGCCAAGGCGGCGTCGGGCGCGCTGGAGACGGTGCCGCTGATCCGGGCGGTGAACCTGGCGCGCACCCTGGTGGCGCTGAAGGCGGCCGGGGTGTGGACGGTCGGGCTGGATGCGTCGGGGGCGCCGCTGTCGGGGCCGGCTTTGGCGGAACGCCGGGTCGCTTTGGTGCTGGGGGCGGAAGGCACGGGCATGCGGCGGCTGGTGCGGGAGACCTGCGACGAAGTGGCGGGGCTGGCGATGCCGGGGGCGATGGAGAGCCTGAACGTGTCGGCGGCGGCGACGGTGGCGCTGTATGAGCTGGCGCGGCGGGGGTGACGGCGTTTGGAGCGCGGAAAAGCAAGGGCTGGTTAACCTTTGGCCCGTAGGATCGCCTTGGTGCGCGAGTGTTGGTTCCGCGGCTTCACTGCAGCCAAAAAGGCCGTATGGATTAAGGCGCAAATGATGCTGAGCGACTGGAATGTCTTGTCGGACGACCTGCAACTGATCTTGTCGCGCGAGGCCATGCGGCGCGCGGCCGAGATCATCGCGGGGCAGGCGGAAGTGCTCGCCGGGGAGATGGAGACGGGTGGGCTGAACGATCGCGGGGGGCCGGATGCGTTGCGGCTGCTGGCGGGTGTGGTGCGGGTGAACGGGCTGGAGGCTTGGGGGCCGGTGGCTCGGGCTTGAGGGCGTGTGGGGTGAGGGGCAGGTGCGAGATGGAGGCGGGCACCTTCACTGGCGGCAGCCACCCCTGCGCTTCGAACTGAAGACTATCTCCCTCTCCCGCTTGCGGGAGAGGGTCGGGGTGAGGGCCTCTTGGGGCAGGCATACCCCAGCGTATTCAATCCACTGCTCCGAGGAGTCGTGGCCATCACACCCCTGCCCTCTCCCACAGGGAGCGGGAGAAAACAGGCGGGAGGTGACCGCCTGCAGCTACGGGGCGGGTTGGACGCCCTCGGGCGGTGGGCGTAAGCGGGGGGGCTGCTCGCGGAAGGCAAAGTCCATCTTGGGCGCCCACAGCTTGACGCCGCCCGTGATGCCAGCGGCGTTGGGCACGATGCGGACGTTGCTGGGCAAAGCGAAGTCGATCAGGCGGGCATTGCCGCCGCCGATCAGCAACGTGTCGAAACTGACCAGCGTGTCGATGCAGCCAAGCGCCTTGGCCAGGCGCTTGTTCCACTTCGACCGGCCGACTTTGCGCAGGGCGGCATTGCCTAGGTAGAGATCGTAGGTCTTGTCCTTGGCGATGGGATGCTGGCCGATCTCCAGGTGGGGGCCGAGGAACCCGTCCTCGAACAGGGCAAAGCCGAACCCGGTGCCCAAGGTGATGACGCACTCGATGCCGACGTCGCTGATGACGCCGAGGCCCTGGACGGTGGCGTCGTTCAGCATGCGCGCCGGGCGGCCGAGCCGGCGGGACAACTCGTCGGCGAGGGGGAAGCCGTGCCAGACGTCGGTGCCGAGGTTGGGGGCGGTGAGGACGTGACCGTGGCGGACGACGCCGGGAAAGCCCACCGAAATCCGGTCGAACGCGCCGAGCGTGGCGACCAGGCCGAGGATCTCGGCCACCACCACGGCCGGGCCGCTGGGTTTGGGGGTGTCGATGCGCCCTGGGCCGGCGATCAAGGCGCCGGAAGGGTCGAGCACGCCAGCCTTGAGGCCCGAGCCGCCGATGTCGATGGCGAGGGTGAGCGCCGGTCGCTCTTGCGACGAGGTTTCCGGGACTCGTTGAGCAGCAATATCCATGTCAGGGGCGATGCCGGGCGGGACGCGGGGGACGGGGACGGCTTTCGCCATGCGGGCTGGCTCCTGCGGTGCGGCCGCAATGAGCCATCCCGCTTCCTCGCTGACAAGCCAACGGCCTGCCAGCGTGGCCGCGTTAGCGCCGGGTCAGCATTGCCAAAACATAGCCGACCGCACCGGCCACCAGCAGCGAGGTCAGCGGGCGCTCGGCCACGGTGTCGCCGATATAGGCGCTGACTTCGTCGAGCTGGTCGGCGACGCTGCTGCCGGCGCCGTTGGTCACGGTGTCCTTGATCTTGCCGTAGGTGCGCTGGGCGGCGCCGGTGATTTGGTCGACCGTGCCGGAGGCCTGGCTTTTTGTGTCGCCCGTTACATCGCCTATTGTGCTCTTCACTTTACCGCCAAACTCGGTGGCGGCGCCCTCAACTTGGTTTTCGTCCATGCTTGTCGCTCCTTCGTTGTGCGTCTAGGAACAGGCGTGGTTGCGTGCGGTTCCATGTCCTATGAAATAGCGGTGCCGACCGCTGGACCTGGACGCAGATTTTGACCCCTCATGGATGCGGAGTGCTTATGTGACGACCGCCGGTGCAGACGATGGTGCGGAGGGCGATCCGCGAGTTGGCGAAATCCTGGACATCGTCGCCAAGGAGACCGCGATCCCGCGGGAACGGCTGACCCCGGGGACGAAGGTCGCCGACTTGAACATCGCGTCGCTGGACATGGTGCAGGCGATCTTTGCGCTGGAGAGCCGCTTCGACGTGGAAGTGCCGGTGGCGAGCAACAGCGAAGGCGGCGAGTTCGACACGGTGGGGGACCTGGTGCGGCACGTGGTCGCGGCGATCGACGGCAAGGCCGCGGCTTGACCCAACCGGGGCGGCGGGTGGTGGTGACCGGGATGGGGGCGATCTGCGCCACGGGGCATGACCTGGCGTCGTTCCTGGCGGCGAACCAGGCCGGCCGGGTGGGCATCGGGCCGATCGGCAACATCCCGACCGAGCGGTTGAGTGCCTCGATTGCGGCGGAAATCCGCGGCTTCGACCCGGCGGCGCATTTTCCGGCCAAGCAGATGCCGTTGCTGGACCGGGTGGCCCAGTTGGCGCTGGTGGCTGGGCGGGAGGCGATGGCGCAGGCGGGCTTGGGCCCCGGCGATGTGCCGGAAGCGGCGGTGATCCTCGGCGCCAGCATCGGGCTCGAGACGTTCGACACCGCCTACGAGCAGCTCTACGGCCGCGGCCTGTCGCGGGTGCACCCGTTCAGCGTGCCGCGGATCATGCCGAGCGGGGCGGCGAGCCATCTCTCCATGGAGTTCCGCACCCATGGGCCGTGCTTCACCACGGCGTCGGCCTGTGCCTCGGCCAACCACGCGATCGGGCAGGCGATGCAGATGGTCCGCTCGGGGATGGTGGATGTGGCGATCACCGGGGGTGCGGACGCGGCGATCACGGTCGGGTTCATGAAGGGGTGGGAGGCGCTGCGGGTGTTGGCGCCGGAGGCGTGCCGGCCGTTCTCGCGCGACCGGTCGGGGCTGGTGATCGGCGAGGGCGCCGGCGTGCTGGTGCTGGAGAGCGAGGCGCATGCGGCGGCGCGCGGGGCGGAGCCGCTGATGGAGGTGGCCGGGTTCGGCATGAGCTCGGACGGCATGGACATCACCGCGCCGGATGTGGCGGGCACGTCGCGGGCGATGCGCGCCGCCTTGGCCGACGCCGGGTGCGAGCCGGGGGACGTGGGCTATGTCAACGCGCATGGCACGGGGACGCGGCTGAACGACCGCACCGAGACCGCGGCGCTGCGGCGGGTGTTTGGGGCGGGGCTGGACGGGATCGCGGTGTCGTCCACCAAGTCGATGATCGGGCACTGCATGACGGCGGGCGGGGCGCTGGAGCTGATCGCGACCAGCCTGGCGCTGCGGCAGGGGATTGTGCCGCCGACCGCCGGGTTCAACGAGGCAGACCCGGATTGCGACCTGGATTGCGTGCCGAACGTGGCGCGGGCGGCGAGCGTGGCGGTGGCGATGTCCAACTCGTTCGCGTTTGGCGGCCTGAATGCGGTGCTGGTGGCGCGGCGCTGGCCGTCATGACCGTCCCGCATATCAACCGGATCGGGTCGGCGGTGCCGGCGAACGACATCCATGCGCCGTTCGTGACGTTCGGGCGCAGCCTGCTGGCGGACGACCGCTCGCGCTTCGTGTTCGACCGGATGGCGGAGCGGGCGGGGATCGACCACCGGTTCTCGGTGTTCGCCGCGGGCGAGCCGGGGGCGGACCAGGTGGACACGGGCGGGTTCTTCAATCGCGGGCGGTTCCCCACCACGGCGGCGCGGATGGTGCAGTATGAGCGCCATGCGACCGAGTTGGCGTTGCAGGCAGTGGCGGCGCTGGAGGTGAACACGGACGAGATCACCCATGTGATTGTCGCGTCGTGCACCGGGTTCACCGCGCCGGGGCTGGACCAACTGGTGATCGAGCGGCTGGGGATGGCGCCCGATATCGAGCGCACGCTGGTGGGGTTCATGGGCTGCTACGGGGCGGTGCCGGCGTTGCGGTCTGCCTACAACGCGGTGCGGTCGGACCCGGCGGCGCGCGTGCTGGTGATCAACCTCGAGCTCTGCACCTTGCACCTGCAGGAGACGCCGGACCTGGAGACGGTGCTGTCGTTCCTGCTGTTCGGCGACGGGGCGGCGGCGGCGCTGGTGACGGCGGAGCCGCATGGGATGGCGCTGCTGGATTTCCGCGCCACCACCCTGCCCGACTCGGCGGACCTGATCACGTGGCGGATCGGCGACCAGGGGTTCGACATGCGGCTGTCGGGCAAGGTGCCGGGCCGGATTTCGGCGGCGCTGCGGGCGGAGCTGGAGCGCAACGACGTGGGCGGGTTGCTGCGCGGGCAGGCGGTGGGCGACGTGGATCTGTGGGCGGTGCATGCGGGCGGACGGACGGTGCTGGACGGGGTGCAGCATGGGTTGCGGCTGGGGTCGGGGGCGCTGGATTGGTCGCGCGGGGTGTTGCGGGATTTCGGCAACATGTCGTCGGCGACCATCATGTTCACCCTACAACGCATGCTGGAGAAGACGGTCGGGCCGCTGAACGGGTTCGGCATGGCGTTCGGGCCGGGGCTGTGCGCGGAGACGTTCCGGTTCCGGCGGGCATGAACCTGCCGGCTTTGGCGGCGCCCGACTTTGCGGTGCGCAGCCAGGCCGCCGAAGTGATGGACGACGCCGGGTTGAGCCCGGCGGAGTATGACGCCTGCATGCTGGACCTGGGGCGGGTGAACGCGCTGTTCATGGCGGCGCGGCCGACCTTAGGCTGGCTGGATCGGGCGACGCGGGGGTTGCCGGCGGGCGAGCCGGTGTCGGTGTTCGACGTGGCGTTCGGCGGCGGGGATATGCTGCGCGCGATGGCGGCGTGGGGCCGGCGGCGGGGGCGCCCCGTGGTGCTGGGCGGGGTGGATTTGAGCCCGGATGCGGCGCGGCTGGCGCGGGCGGCGTCACCAGGGTTGGAGCTGCACCTGCAGACCGGGGACGTGCTGCAGTGCGAACCGGAGCCGGCGCCGGACTATATCACCAGCTCGCTGTTCACCCACCATCTCACCAACGCGCAGGTGGTGGCGTTCCTGCAGTGGATGGAGCGGCATGCGCGGCGGGGGTGGCTGGTGAACGACGTGCACCGGCATCCGGTCTGCTACTGGGGGTTCCGCGCGGCGGGGCGGGTGGCCGGGTGGCACCCTATCGTGCGGCATGACGGGGCGGTGTCGATCACGCGCAGCTTCGTGCGGCGGGACTGGCTGGCGTTGATCGCGCAGGCGGGGGTGCCGGCGCGGGTGCATTGGCGGGTGCCGTTCCGGCTGTGCGTGGAGCGGCTGCGCTGAGGCCGGTGGTGGTGGCGGGCGGCGGGCCGGCGGGGGCGTCGGCGGCGTGCCTGCTAGCGGCGGCGGGGCGCCGGGTCTGCGTGGTGGAGCGGGACGCCGGGCCGCAGCACAAGATGTGCGGCGAGTTCATCAGCGGCGAGGCGGTGGCGTCGTTGCGGGCGCTGGGGATCGACCCGGCGGAGCATGGCGCGGCGCCGATCGGGGCGGTGCGGCTGGTGCATGGCGGGCGGATGGCGGAGAGCCGGCTGCCGTTCCGCGCCGCCGGGCTGTCGCGGTTCGCGCTGGACGAGCTGGTGCTGCGGCGGGCGGGGGCGCTGGGGGCGGAGCTGCATCGTGGGGTGCGGGTGCGCGGGGCGGACGCGGCGGCGGTGCAGACGGACGCGGGCGAGCTGGCGGGGTCGGCGGTGCTGCTGGCGACGGGCAAGCAGGATGTGCGCGGGGTGGCTCGGCGGTTGCGGGCGCCGCCGGAGGGGCTGATCGGGCTGAAGATGCACCTGCGGCTGGCGCCGGCGCAGACCGAAGCGGTGCGCGGGCATGTGGAGGTGGTGGCGTTCGCGGGCGGGTATGGCGGGCTGCAACTGATCGAGCGCGACGAGGCGAATTTGTGCGTTCTGGTGGACCGGGTGGTTTCGCCGGGTTGGGACGGAATGGTGGGGCTGCTTGTGGCTTGCGCGCCGCACTTGGCCCGCCGGCTGGACGGGGCGGTGGCGCTGTTCGAGCGGCCGTTGGCGATTTCGCGGGTGCCTTACGGCTATGTTTACCAGGGCGGAGAGGAGGCCGGGCCGTTCCGGCTGGGGGACCAGGCGGCGGTGATCCCGTCGTTTTGCGGCGATGGCATGGCGATTGCGCTGCATAGCGGCCGGCTGGCGGCGGAGGCGGTGCTGCGCGGCGAGGGCGCGGCTGGCTATCACCGGCAGATGCGGCGGGACGCCGGGCCGCCGGTGCGGCTGGCGCACTGGCTGTATCGGGTGGGCGCGGACCGGCGGGTGCGGAGCCTGCTGGTGGAGGCGGCGCGGGTTTGGCCGGGGCTGTTGCGGACGGTGGCGCGCCGGACGCGGGTGGCGAGCTGCTGAGCGGCGTTAACGGTTTTTAAAGACAGGCTGGCTGCTCTTTGCGGCGAGACGGCGGCCCCCTCACCCAACCCTCTCCCAGAGGGAGAGGGCTTTTTGGAGCGGGGGTTAGTAGCGGTAGAGGTCGTGCTTGAAGGGGCCGGAGACCGGGGTGCCGATGTACTCGGCCTGCTTCGGGGAGAGCCGGGTGAGTTCGGCGCCGACCTTGGCCAGGTGCAAGGCCGCCACCTTCTCGTCGAGATGCTTGGGCAGGGTGTAGACCTGACGTTCATACTTGCCCGCCGGGGCGTTCCACAGCTCGAGCTGCGCCAGGACCTGGTTGGTGAAGCTGGCGCTCATGACGAAAGACGGGTGGCCGGTGGCGTTGCCGAGGTTCACCAGGCGGCCCTCGCTGAGCACGATCAGGCGCTTGCCGTCGGGGAACACCACCTCGTCGACCTGCGGCTTGACGTTGTCCCAGGTGTAGTTGCGGAGCGCCTCGATCTGGATCTCGCTGTCGAAATGGCCGATATTGCAGACGATGGCGCGGTGCTTCATGGCGCGCATGTGGTCGATGGTGATGACGTCCACATTGCCGGTGGCGGTGACGAAGATGTCGCCGCGCGGGGAGGCGCCGTCCATGGTGACCACCTCGTAGCCTTCCATGGCGGCTTGCAAGGCGCAGATCGGGTCCACCTCGGTGACCAGCACGCGGCAGCCGCCCTGGCGCAGGCTGGCGGCGGAGCCCTTGCCGACGTCGCCGAAGCCGCAGACCACGGCGACCTTGCCGGCGAGCATCACGTCGGTGCCGCGTCGGATGGCGTCGACCAGGCTTTCGCGGCAGCCGTAGAGATTGTCGAACTTGGACTTGGTGACGCTGTCGTTGACGTTGATGGCGGGGACCAGGAGGGTGCCGTCGCGGGCCATGTCGCGCAGGCGGTGCACGCCGGTGGTGGTCTCCTCGGAGATGCCGCGGACATCCTTGAGCATCTCGGGGTATTTCTGGTGCATGAGCTGGGTGAGATCGCCGCCGTCATCGAGGATCATGTTGGGGGTCCAGCCGCCCCTTGCTTCCGTCTTGGGTCCGCGGACGGTCTGCTCGATGCACCACCAGAACGCCTCTTCGTCCATGCCTTTCCAGGCGAACACCGGCTGCCCGGCGGCGGCGATGGCGGCTGCGGCGTGGTCCTGGGTCGAGAAGATGTTGCAGGAGGACCAGCGGATGGTGGCGCCGAGGGCGGTGAGGGTCTCGATCAGCACGGCGGTCTGGATGGTCATGTGCAGGCAGCCGGCGATTCGGGCGCCTTTGAGCGGCTGGCTGGCGCCGTATTCGGTGCGCAGCGCCATGAGGCCGGGCATTTCGTCCTCGGCCATGGCGATTTCCTTGCGGCCCCAATCGGCCAGCGCCATGTCGCGGACCTTGTAGTCGGTCGGGCTGTTGGTGTCGGGCATGCGGGCGGCTCCTTCGGGGTGGCGTGGTCATATAAGGATATCTTGATGTTTGCAATTGTGGGATCGCACGCCGGCAGTGCGGCACTCACCTGTTCGGTTGACGCCCCACAGCGCCACGCATACGTAATGCCCTAACGGCAAACTTGCCGCAGCATCGTCGAAGCTGTCGTCATAGAATGGGTATCAAGATGCGCATTGCGGCGTGCCTCTATGTCCGGAACGAGGCGAAATTAGTGGCCGAGTGGATCGCTTACCACGCAGCGATCGGGGTGAACCATTTCATTATCTATGACAACTTGTCTTCGGATGGAACGCTTCAGACCATAACACGCTGTAGCACGGTCTTTCCCATTACGATTATTCGGTGGAGTGTTCAGACAAAATACGCTCACCAAGAAGCTTTCGAGCATTGCATCCGTTCGTTTAGGTTCATTCATGACTGGATACTGTTCGTCGATGCGGATGAATTCGTGGTTCCGGTCAGGGACGGTTCACTGCCAGCGTTTTTGGCACGGATGGAAGGCGCCAGTGGCGTGGCCTGCAACTGGGCCATGTATGGATCGTCGGGCCATGTGAACGATCCGGATGGGCTGATGATCAGCAATTTTCGCCGCCGGGCCGCAGACAACTTCGAACCGAACCGACATACGAAGATGATTGTCCGCCCACACTTGGTGCGTCATGTGCTGCTCTCCCACTACTTCGAGATGGAAGGCCCGCTCGTTTCCGCAGACGGCACGCCGCAAACGTGGGAGTCGCCGGGCCTGATTAAAAAGCAGGCGGATCTTTCGATATGCCGGGTCAACCACTACTTCGTGCGGTCCCGCAAGCAGTGGGAAGCCAAAATGCAGCGGGGCTATCGCGATTTCATCCGTCCAGAGGATGAGTTTGCCCGCTATGATCGCAACGAGGTGCTCGACGAGTGTGCTTGCGACCACGCGGAAGCCACCGCTGCAGGGCTGGCGGCGATCCAGTCGGTGCCAGAGGACTTCAACGTCATCGCGCCAGAACGGGCGTCTCCAGAGCCGTTCAGCAAGGGCTCGCCCGAGTGGCTTGCCTTGCCAGCGACAACGCGACCGATCGGCTACGAGCCGACGGCGCAAGAAATCAGCTTCGACGCCGACTACTACATCAGCCAAAATCCGGATGTTGCCTTGTCGCAGGTCGACCCAGCGAAGCATTTCTGGGCTCACGGGATTTTCGAGGGCCGGAATCCCAATCGGTTCTTCGACACGGCTTGGTATCGGCAAACCTATCCGGATGCTGCGAGCCATCTGCAGCCGGCGTTCATACACTATCTTGAGATTGGGATGCGGCAGGGTCGTCGACCGAACGGCAAGCTGCCGTTTCCACGTCCGAGCGGACCGCCTGCGTCAAGCCGTGGCCAGGGTGCCGATTTGCAAGGCTCGTTCGTATCGAAGCTTCGCCGTGTGCACGTGCAGCATCGTTTTTGGACCGACGACTTGTTGCTGGCCGAAGACGGCCGGTTTTGCCATGCCAGTCACGGGTCCACGGGGTGGTATCAGCTTTCGGCGGACCAACTGGTGGTCAGATGGGACAAATATCCCGAAGATCGCTTTGTCCGCCGGGGCGACATGTTCGTCGACTTCGCGCTTATCGACGCTGGTTAGTCGGAGCTAGACCATGACTGGCTTAGATAGAGTCGCCGGTCATGGTCTAGCTGGTGTTTTGACGAGCATTTCCACCGGTCAGGTGACCACACCTGATCCGGTGATGCTCTAGAACTGGTCAGTAGCGCAAGAATACCAAGCCGGTGCCAACGAAGTAGCTCCATGCCTCATCGCGAGAACAAATCTGCCGCAGGCGCTCATTGCCAACATAGAGCTGGTAGCCACGCGCCTGCATCTTGGCGATCCAGTATTCTGCCGGCTGGCAATTGACGTGGTGGTGGCCGTCCTGGCCTGGGACGGCGTGGGTCATGGCGACCACCTTGCCATTGACCAGGGTGGAGATGTAGTTGTCGACGTGACTTTCGGCGATATGCTCCGCGACCTCGCAGCTCCAAACCAAGTCCACCGGCATCGTGAAAGGCCCCGTGAGCAAATCATGATGCGCGATGGGGGTTACGGCGCGGTGCACGTTGGTCAACAATCCATCGATGCCGAAGCCATAGACCCCGATCTGGTTGAAAAAGGCCACGGCGTGACCTTCGCCGCATCCGACATCCAACATGGAGCGGACGGCGAACAGCTCGCGCATATGGCGCCACAACTTGGGTGACCAGGTGTTCTGGTCGCCATGGCGGACGTTGCCACCAAGATCAGGTCGCGCTGTATCGAATGCGGCTTGCACGTTTTTCTCCCGTCCGAGTTGCTGTCGACGCTCGCCGCCATCGGTGCCATACGACGGCATGACTGCCAAGTGGATATTGCTGTCTACCATCCGTGCAGCCCGAAACGCCATCAGGCTGGTTGCCGACGCCGTGCGGCTGGATTGAACGACCACAGACTTGCCTGGGGATTGCCCATGTTCCGAAGTCCCCTGGAAGGCGCCCTGCGATGAAATGGTATTTTGCCGTGAGCGAGGCCTCCATGGCGCGGACCGACCATGATTGGGAAGGGCTGCTGAAGGCTGCCGTCAACTCGGCGCGGCAGAACACGCAGCTCGAGCCACACCTGCTCTACGATGGCGAGCCGAGCGCGCTCACGCGCGAATTGGAGGGGCGAGGCGTGCGGGTGATCACCCACCGCGTCCGCCTCTACCCGGACCTGGCCACCTATGCGGCGCAGAACAGCTTGGAGCCGATGTGGCTGCCGGTTGCCGCGGCGGCGTTCTTGCGCTTCGACATCCCGATCATCGAGCAGGAGGACGATCTCGTCCTCTACACCGACGTCGACGTCCTGTTCCTGAGCCAGCCCAACTTTTTCCGCACCAAGCCGCCGCTGCTGTTCGGCGCGTCCACGCAGTCGACCGAACGGTATGACGACATGAACTCCGGGGTGCTGCTGCTGAACGTTCCGGCGATGCGGAGTGATCACGGCGCGCTGTGCACGTTTGCGGCGGCGAACCTGGGGTTGGGGTTGGACCAGGAAATCCTGCGGGTGCATTACCGGGACCGCTACGACTTGCTCGACCGGTCACTGAACTGGAAGCCGTATTGGGGGCCGAACCCGAGCGCGCAGATCGTGCATTTCCACGGGCCGAAGCCGGCTGCGGTGCGGCCGTTCGTGCTGGATGGGACGCTGCCGGGCTACGAGGAGTGGCGCAAGCTGCTGTTGCATGGGCCGGAGGGGTATCGCAGCTACCTGGCGGAGTGGGACCGGTATGCCGATCCGGACCGGGTGATCTGCATGGTGGACGTGGTGAGCCGGACGTGCGTGGCGGGGTGGGCGGTGTATCGGCGGGATGCGGGGCGCCGGGTCGAATTCAAGGTGCTGATCGACGGGCAGGATGACGGCAGCATCGTGTGCGACCAGTTGCGGCCGGACGTGGCGCAGGCGGGGTTCGGCAGCGCGCGGGCGGGGTGGCGGTATTGTCCGCCGCCGGTGGCCCCGGGCGGGGGGGCGCGGCGGATGGAGCTGGTGGAGGCGGGGGGGCTGGCAGTGGAACTGGTGGTGGAAGGGCGGGCGGCCGAGGGGGTGGTGGTGCCGTAGTGCTGCTTGGTCCGACGCCGTTACTTGCGGCAGCCACCCTCCCCCACCCGCTCCCGCCAGGGGAGAGGGCTTTTTGGGGCGGTTCCGAGCGCGGGGGGTTAGATGGAGGCCTGGACCCAGGCCTTGAGTTGGCTCTTGGGGAGGGCGCCGACTTGGGTCTCGGCGGGCTTGCCGTCCTTGAACAGGATCAGGGTGGGGATGCCGCGGACCTGGTAGGTGGTGGGGGTCATCGGGTTCTCGTCGATGTTCACCTTGGCGATCTTGACGCGGCCCTTGAGCTCGGCGGCGATCTCCTCGAGCGCCGGGCCGATCATCTTGCAGGGGCCGCACCACTCGGCCCAGAAATCCACCAGCACCGGGCCAGGGGCGTCCAGCACGTCAGCCTTGAAGGTCGCGTCGCTTACGGCGACGGTGTTCTCGCTCATGGTTGTTCTCCGATCACAGCAGATAAGGTGGTCGCTCGGGGCGAGTCGATCAAGTTGTAGGGGTATGCGCGTCGAGCAGGTCGTCCGGGAGCGGCATGACGGTTGCGGTGCGGGTCCAGACCAGAGCGCAGTGGACGGGGCGGCCGGGGACGATCTGCTGCAGCACGGCGCGATAGGCGGCCATCTGGCGCAGGTAGAGCACGGGGACGCGGTCGGGGGAGTCGGGGGCGTCGCGGTTGGTCTTGTAGTCGGCGAGCAGGACGGCGTCCTCGAGGATGGCGAGGCGGTCGACCTGCCCGGCGATGACGGCGCCGCCGACCAGGCCGGTGAGCGGCTGCTCGGCGCGGCCATGGGGGCCGAACAGGGGGCGGAGGGCGGGGTGGTCGAGGATGGCCATGACCTCGGCGGCGAGGCTGGCGGGGGCGCCGGCGGCGCGGACAGTGGCGGCGACGGCGGCGGGGCGGTCGGCGGCCGGGAGGTCGGGCGCGTGCTGCAGCAGGCGGTGTACCAGGGTGCCGCGTTCGAGGGCGGCGGCGTTGGTGGCGAGGGGCGAGGCGGCGTGGGGGACGGGGCCGAGGGTGGCGTCGGCGGGGCGGCTGGGGGCGAGCGGGCGCGGGCGGGCGGGCTCGGCGGGGGGCGGATGCGGCACCCAGTCGGGCGGCAGGCCGGCCCAGGGGGGCATGGGCGCGTGATCGGGCGGGGGGGGTGCGGCGGCTTGGCGGGCCGGGGCGGTTTGCGGCGTGGCGTGGATGAGGGTGCCGTCCTGGTCGGTGGCGCCGAGGCGGGCCATGCCGCGCTGCACGGCGGAATACCAGCTTTTGTCGTCCAGGGGGCGGTGGGTCTGCCAGCCGCAGACGACCAGGCGGTCCTCGGCGCGGGTGAGGGCGACGTAGAGCAGGCGGTTGTATTCCTCGAGGCGTTTGGCCTTTTCAGTTTCGCGCAGGCGGGTGACGGCGCGGCAGCGCAGCGCGGCGTACGGGGACCAGAGTGAGAGGTCATCTCCCGTCCAGACCAGGCTGCCGCCGTCGGGCGGGAGGGCGGTGGTGTCGGGCAGGATCACCACGGGGGCTTGCAGGCCCTTGGCGCCGTGCACGGTCATGACGCGGACGGCGTGGCCGGCGCCCTCGGCCTCGCGCTTCACCTCGGCGCCGGATTGGCGCAGCCAGTGCAGGAAGCCCTGCAAGGACGGCGGGTGGGACGCGGCGTGGGCCAGGGCGGCGCCCAGCAGCTCGTCGATCGGTTCGGCGGCTTCGGGGCCCAAGCGGCGCAGCAGGCGGGCGCGGGCGCCGAGCGGGCCGAGGGCTTCCACCAGCAGGGCGTGGGGGGCGGCGTAGTCGACGCGGGCGAGCAGGGTCTGCAGAAAGCTGGTGACGCGCTGCCACTCTGGGCGCTCGGCGGCGCGGGTGCGCAGGGCGTCCCACAGCGACCAGCCGCGGCCGATGGCAAGTTCCATGAGGTCGTCGTCGGTGAGGCCGCCGAGCGGGCTGGTGAGCACGCAGGCGAGGGCGAGGTCGTCCTCGGGCAGCAGCAGGGTGTCGCAGAGGGCGAGCAGGTCCTGCACGGCGGGTTGCTGGGTGAGCGCCAGGCGGTCGAGCCCGGCGACGGGGACGCCGAGGGCTTTGAGGCGGCGCACCACGGCGCGGGCGAAGTCGCCGCGGCGGCGCACCAGGATGAGGATGTCGCCGGGCTGGATGGTGCGGCCCTGGCTGGGCAGCGGGGCGGTGCCGATGGCGGCGGCGACCCATTGCGCCAGGGTGTCGGCGAGGAGTTGCGGCGCGGTGGTGAGGCCGTGGTTGCGGCGGGCGACGGCCCAGGGCTCGGGCAGCTCCTCCTGCGGGCGGGGGGTGATGGGCCAGAGCTCGACCTGGCCGGCGTGGCCGACGCGATGGGCCTGATGGTGCAGTTTCTCGTCGGGTCCGAGGACGCCGGCGGCGGCGGTGAGGTCGTCGAAGACGGCGTCGACCAGGGCGAGGACGGGGGGGGTGGAGCGAAAGGATACGTCGAGCACGGTGTCGCGGAAGTTGCCGGAGGCGGCGATGGCGGCGTCACGCATGATGGCGCGCCAGCGGTCGAACTCGGCGGGTTCGGCGCCCTGGAAGGAGTAGATCGACTGCTTGCGGTCGCCGACGGCGAAGACGGTGCGCTTGGTGTCGCGGGCGGCGGCGCCGGCGAAGAACTCGGCGGTGAGGGCGCCGGCGATGGCCCATTGGTCGGGGGCGCTGTCCTGCACCTCGTCGAGCAGGACGTGGTCGAGGCCGCCGTCGAGCTTGTAGAGCACCCAGGCGGCGCCGGGGTCGATCAGGAGCTGACGGGTGTGGCTGATGAGGTCCTGGTAGTCCATCAGGCCGGCGAGTTGCTTGCGGCGCTGCAAGCGGGCGAAGACGGGGGCGGCCAGGGTGAGCACGGCGTTGGTGGCGGCGGCGACGTGGAGGGCACGGCGGTCGTCCTCCACGGCAGCGACGCGCTCGGCTTCGGTGAGGAGAGTTTCCTGCAGGCCGGGCTCGGCCTGGGACCATTTGCCGCGGCAGAGTTTGCGCGGATCGCCGTCTTCGCGGAGCAGGAGGGCGACCCACTCGGACCAGTGCTCCTGGCGCAGCTCGGGCGGGAGGTCGAGCCAGCCGCGCAGGTTGGCGGCGGTGGTGTGCTCGCCGGGGCTGGCCTTGGCGGAGGCGAGCTGGGCGATGGCGTCGCGCAGGCCCGGCGTGCTGGTGGCGACGGCGGCGGCGATCAGGCCCGCGTCGTCTCCGGACACGTCCAGGGCGCGCTCGAGGCGGAGCAGGCGGGCGGGGGCGGGCAGGTTCAGCACGGGCTCGAGGCGCTGCACGTGGGGGCGCAACTCGGCCAGCAACTTGCCGAACTCGCCGTCGCGTACCAGGCCGGCGATGGTGCGCAGGGCGTCCGGGTCGGCGTCGGCGATGGCGGCCTCGCGGGCGGCGGTGAGCTCGGCGTGGCTGTCGGCGTCCTCCATCAGGCGGAATTGCGGGGCGATGGCGGCCTCGAGCGGGAAGCGGCGCAGCAGGGACTGGCAGAAGGCGTGGATGGTGCTGATACGCATGCCGCCGGGCAGGTCCAGCACGCGGGCGAACAGGGCGCGGGCGCGGTGGGTGACTTCGGGGTCCGGCCGGATGGCGCGCTCTTTGAGGGCGGCGATCAGGGCGGGGTCGTCGAGGGTGACCCATTGGCCGAGGATGCTTTGCAGGCGCAGCGCCATCTCGGCGGCGGCGGCCTTGGTGTAGGTGAGGCAGAGGATGCGGGCCGGGTCGGCGCCGGCGAGCATGAGGCGGAGCAGGCGGTCGATCAGCAGCTTGGTCTTGCCCGACCCGGCAGAGGCGGCGACGAAGGCGGAGACCTCGGGGTCGGAGGCTTGGTGCTGCAGGCTGTTGGCGCGGGCGGAGGCTTGCTCGGGGAGAGTGCGCGGGGGAATGGCGTTCATTCCGGGTCCTCCAGCGCGGCCCATTCGGCGACGCGGGCGAGCTGGGTGTAGTCGGAGAAGCGCGGGGCGCGGCCGGGGTGGGGCTGGGAGAGATAGGGGTGCGCCGGGTCGTCGAAGGCGGCGACCAGGGCGGCGAGGCTGGCGCGGGCGGTGGCGACCGCTTCGGGCAAGGCGCCGGCGGTCTTCAGCCTGCCTTCCACTTTGCCAGGGACGTGGCCGCCGGTGAGATGCCAGTAGGTGAGTTCGCCGACGGGGTGGGCGAACTCGGGGCCAAACGCGCCGGATTCGGCCATGGCGGCTTCCAAGGGGAGCTGGGGCGCCAGGCCGCTTTCGACCTCCTTGTTGGAGGGGGGCGTGCCGGTCTTGTAGTCCAAGATGGCCAGGGTGGCGTCGGCTCTGCGCTCGATTCGGTCGGCGCGGCCGGTGAGGACGAAGGGCGGTTCGGTGGCCAGCGTCCAGGTGCCGTCGTGTTCGGAGACGATCTCGACCGGCTTGGCGGCGACCCGGCGGGCGGCTTCCTGCTCCGCGACCCATGCGGCGATGCGCTGCAGGCGGGGGCGCCACCAGGCAGCCAAGGCGGGGCGGAGGTCGGCTGCGGCCAAGGCGGTTTCCATGGCCGCGGCAAGGCGGGCTTCGGCGTCGGGCGGGAAGGTGGTGCCGTGGGCGGCGAGGAAGGCGTGGATGGCGTCGTGGACGACGGAGCCGTAGTCGGCGGCGTCGGCGGGTTCCTCGATGGGCGGCAGGGCGCGCAGGCGCAGGATGTGGCGGGCGTAGAGGGCGTAGGGGTCGCGCAGCCAGGTCTCGATCTCGGTGACGCGGAGGCGGCGGGGGCGCACGGCCACGGGCGGGCATGGCGCGGGGGGGTGTAGGCGGGGGACGGGGCCGGCCGGCAGGTCCAGCGCGCGGGCCCAGGCGGCGGCGGGGTGCTCGGGCAAGTGGCTGCCGGCGCCGCGGAGCATGGCCTCGAGCCGTTGCAGCCAGCGGGCGGGGACGGCGGGGGCGCCGTCGCGGCGGCGGGAGCAGGACAGGACGACGTGGGGGGCGGCGCAGGCGGTCATCACCCAGTCATGCGCCATTTGGCCGACGGCCGCTTCGGGCGAGGGTAGGCCGGCGGCGGCGCGCATCGGGCGGCTGAGCCAGGGGCCGGGGTCGGCGGCGGCGGGCCAGACGTTTTCGGCCAGGCCGCCCAGCACGATGAGGTCGGCGCGCTGCAGGCGGGCCTCGAGCAGGCCCCAGATGAAGATGCGGGGGTGCTCGGCGCCGGTGCGGCCGCGCAAGGCCCGGCGGCTGCGGACGGCGACGTTGGCGAGCAGTTGGTCGAGCAGGCCGGGGAGCGTCGCCGGGTCTTGCGGGGGGAGGACGGCCAAAGCGGGCATGGCCTGGGCGAGCAGGGTGGCGAGGGCTTGGCCGTCCTCGCCGGACCAGAGGCGTTCGGCGCCGGGTTCGGCCGGGGTGGCGGCGAGGGCTTCGGCGGCGGTGAGCAGGGCGGCCAGGGCGGCTTGGGGCGGCGTGCGGGGGGTGGCGGCGAGGGTGAGCAGCGGGGTGAGGCAGGTGTCGAGGGCGGCAAGCAGGCGCTGGGCCGAAGGGGAGCGGGCGATGCCGTGGAGGCCCGGGAGGCCGGGCTTGGGGGCGGGGCCGCGCAGGCCGTCGAGTTCGAGGCTGCGGGCGGCGGCGCGGCAGGCGGACGGCGTGAGGCCGGCGGCGGCGAGCGGGTGCTTGAGCAGGGCGAGCAAGGGGACGGGGCGGAGCTGCTCGGCGATGGCGGCGGCGAGCAGGCGCAGGAACACGGCGGGCGGGGTGGCAATGAGGGGCTCGCCGGCGCTGTCGTCGGCGATGACGCCGAAGCGGCCGAGCTCGACGGCGACGCGGCCGGCGAGGTCGCGGTCGGGGGTGACGAGGGCGGCGCGGTGGCCGGGGGTGTCGAGGGCACGGCGGAGGATGAGGGCGATGGCGACGGCCTCTTCCTGCTGGTCGGCGGGGGTGAGGCGGTGGAGCTGCTCCCTCTCCCTCTGGGAGAGGGTCGGGGTGAGGGGCGGACTCGGCTGATTCGGGGGCGTGGGCCTACCCTCACCCAACCCTCTCCCAGAGGGAGAGGGCTTTTTGGGGGGGTGGGGGGTGGGGGTGCGCCAGGCGGTTAGGGCGACTGCGGGGAGGAGGGCGCGGTTAAGCAGCTCGACGCGCTCGGAGGGGGTCGCAGACGGCGAGTCCCATGGCTCCACGTCGCCGCGGGTGGCGCCGAGGGCGGTGAGCAGGCGGCAGAGGGCGGACTGGGGGTGGGTGTCTTCCAGGGCGTCCCAGGCGGGCTCGGGAAGCGCCAGGTCTAGGCCGGGGAGCACGACGCGGCCGGTGGGGAGGCTCGCCACCACACGCAGCAAGCGGGCCACGGCGGGGATGCCGCCCGTCGAGCCGGCGGCCAGAACGGGATGCAAGGGCGGGCGGTCCTGCCAGGCGCGGGATTGGGCGTCCAGCAAGGCGACCTGGCGAGCGGCGGGGTTCATCAGGGCGTTGTCCGCGAGCCAGGCGGGCCAGGCGGCGGTCACGATCTGCAGGAAACGCAGGGTGATGCCCCAGTGCGCGGCGTAGTTCTCGGCGGCGAGGCGGGGCAAGGCTTGGGCCAGGTCGACCTCGGCGCGCTCGGCCTCGTCCATCAGGGCGGCCAATTCGGCGGCCAAGGGCCAGGCGCGGTCGGCGGTGGCGGGGGCGCCGAAGCGGCCCTCCAGCGCCATGATCAGGCGGCAGAGATGGGCCAGGCGCACGGGGGCGGCGACGGCTTGGGGCAGGTGCAGGCTGCCGGCCATGGCCAGGGGGGCCTCGTCCAGCGCGCCGAACGCGGTGATGCGGGGGAGCAGGCAGGGGCGGCCCTCGGTTTGGGCCAGGAACGCCTCGGTGAGGGAGCGGGCGGCGCGGCGGGTGGGGAGCAGGATCAGGCCCCTGGCGGCGGCGAGCGGGTCAGACCCGGCGCGGGCGAGCCAGTCGGCGGCGATCAGGTCCAGAAAGGGCTGGCCGGGGCCGATGGTGCTGAGCTTCACCGTGTTTCGCCCGTGTCGCTGTGGTGCAGCGCTCCCTCGGCGGTGGAGAGGTCCTCCGGGCGGCTCAGGTGGAACCAGAGGCCGTCATGCACCACCGCGCGAAGGCGGCCGGCGGCGATGGCGCGGTCCCACATGGCGTTGGCGCTGAAGGGCGGGCCGGGCGGGTCGGCGAACAGCGCGGGGGTGGCGAGCTGCACGCCGGCATAGACATAGGGCAACACTTCGCGCTCGCGGCGGCGGCGGGGCGTGCCCCAGGGATCGAGCGCGAAATCCCCCTGCCCTGCCTCGCCCTGGACCTGGTGGGTGCGATGCAGCAGCAGGATGGCGTCGGTGCGCGCCGGGTCGAATGCGGCGGCGAGGCGGTCGAGGGTGGAGGATGGGCCGTCGAGCCAGAAGCTGTCGCCGTTGATGACGTAGAACGGGGCGTGGGCGAGGGCGCCCGCGGCGAGGGCGGCGGCGACGGCGCCTCCGGTGTCGAGCAAGTTGGGTTCGGGGCGAAGGATCACCTGCGGGCCGCCGGCGCGGGCGTGGAGGTGCTGGCGGACCAGGTCGCCGCGCCAATGGGTGTTGACCACGGCGCGGGTGACTCCGGCGGCGTCCAGGCGGTCGAGCGCATGGTCCAGCAGGGGGCGGCCGCCGAGCGGGAGCAGGGGCTTGGCGGTGTGCGCGGTGAGCGGGCGCATGCGCCGGCCGAGCCCGGCGGCGAGGACCATGGCCTGGTGTATCATCGCAGCCGGTGCGTCCAGCCGGAGAGGGTGGCGATGCGGGCGTCGCCGTCGGGGGCGAGTTCGATGGAGAGGGCGTCGTCGGGGCGCAGCACGTCGAGCCGGGTGGCCCATTCGACGACGACGACGCCTTGGCGGGCCTCGTCCCAGCCCAGTTCGATGACGCCGCCGGGACCGTCGAGGCGCCAGAGATCGAAGTGGTAGAGCGGGCCGGCGGCGGTGCCGTATTCCTGCACCAGGGTGTAGGACGGGCTGGGGACCTCGAGCGCCGGGTCGTCGGCGGCGGCGCGGATGAGGGCGCGGGCGAGGACGGATTTGCCGGCGCCGAGCGGGCCGTCGAGCAGGATGGCGTCGCCGGGCCGGAGCGCGGCGGCGATGCGGGCGCCGAGCGCCTCGGCGGCTTCGGGTGTGGCGAGCCGGAGGCGGAGGGGCGATGCGGTCTCGAGCATGGGACGATGTTAACCGGTGTGAATGCGGCCTGCCAGATGGCGGAGTGCTTGCACGAGAGGCGGGCGACGCTAGGTTCCCGGCATGAGCCAAACGCTTGAGACGGATGTCGCCATCATCGGGGCCGGGCCGGCGGGGCTGTTCGCCGCGTTCGAGTGCGGCATGCTGAAGCTGCGCTCGGTGCTGATCGACGCGCTGGGCGACGTGGGGGGCCAGTGCACGGCGCTGTATCCGGAGAAGCCGATCTTCGACATTCCGGCGCATCCGGCGATCGCCGCCGGGCACCTGATTTCGCAGCTCGAGATGCAGATCGCGCCGTTCGCGGTGCCGCGGCTGCTGGGGCAGCGGGTGGAGCGGTTCGAGGGTGCGGCGGGGGCGTTCCGGTTGCGGACGGAGGGCGGCTGCGAGGTGGCGGCGCGGGCGGTGCTGCTGGCGGCGGGGGCGGGCGCGTTCGGCCCCAACCGGCCGCCGCTCGAGGGCTTAGGCGCGTATGAGGCGGCCGGGTCGGTGCAGTATCACGTGCGCCGGCGGGACGATTTCGTCGGCCGCCAGGTGGTGATCGCGGGCGGCGGGGATAGCGCGGTGGATTGGGCGTTGTCGCTGAAGGATGTGGCCGAGCGGGTGTATGTGGTGCATCGCCGGGGCAAATTCCGGGCGGCGCCGGAGACGTCGGCGCAGTTGGCGGCGGCGGCGGAGCGGGGGGAGATCGAGCTGGTGATCCCGTACCAGTTGCACGCGCTGCAAGGGGCCGCGGGGGCGCTGACCGGGGTGGAGGTGGCGCATCTGGATGGCAGCACCCGCATGCTGGCGGCGGACCGGCTGCTGCCGTTCTTCGGGCTGTCGATGGACCTGGGGCCGATCGCGGGCTGGGGGCTGGAGCTGGAGCGACACCACGTCCAGGTGAGCCCGGCGACGTGTCAGACCAGTGTGCCCGGCGTGTTTGCCATCGGCGACGTGGTGACCTATCCCGGCAAGCTGAAGCTGATCCTGCAGGGTTTCAGCGAGGCGGCGATGGCGGCGCATGCGATCCATCCCATCGTGCATCCGGGGGAGGCGCTGCATTTCGAGTACTCCACCAGCAAGGGCGTGCCGGGCTGACATCGGGGTTGCGCGCGCCTATGTGGCTGACAAGGAGACACCATGACCCGATTTGATGACGACGACGACGAGCCCGACGCCCCGGAGACGCCGAACCGTCCCGACGTGCCGGAGCCGATGGGGCCGGAGCCAAAGGAGCCCGGCGATAACCGGACGCTGAATTCGCCGATCAACGAGCTGGAATCGCGGCTGCTGAAGCAGCGTAAGGTGCTGGTGTTCGGCGCGATCAACGACAAGGTGGCGCGGGACGTGACGGGCCGCTTGCTGGCGCTGGCCAGCGAGGGGGATGCGCCGATCGACGTGTATATCAACTCGCCGGGCGGGCATGTGGAGAGCGGCGACACGATCCACGACATGATCCGGTTCGTGGACGCCGAAGTGCCGGTGCGGGTGATCGGGACCGGCTGGGTGGCGAGTGCGGGGGCGCTGATCTTCATCGCCGGGCGCAAGGAGCGGCGGCTGTGCCTGCCGAACACGCGGTTCCTGCTGCACCAGCCGATGGGCGGGGTGCGCGGGCCGGCGACGGACATCGACATCGAGGCGCGCGAGATTATCAAGATGCGCGAGCGGATCAACCGCATGATCGCGGCGGAGACGGGGCAGGACTACGAGCGGGTGCTGGTGGATACGGACCGGAACTACTGGATGAGCGCGGACGAGGCGATTGGGTATGGGCTGGTAAGCCGTGTGGTGCGGTCGGCCGCGGAGTTCTGACGGGGTTGTCCACTGTGCTCTCCCTACTCCCTCTCCTTCTGGGAGAGGGCCGGGGTGAGGGGTGCACGCGCGCGATTGATGGTGCCGTTGGCCCCCTCACCCTGCTCTCTCCCAGAGGGAGAGGGTTTTTTAAATTGGGTCGGGGTTGGGCGGGTCAGGCGTAACGGGCGAGGGATAGGTCCTCATACTCGATGTCGGGGCGGCGGGCGGAGATTAGGTCGGCCAGAACGCGGGCCGAACCGCACGACATCGTCCAGCCTAAGGTGCCATGGCCGGTGTTCAGCGACAGGTTGGCCAGCTTGGTGGCGCCGATGATGGGGGTGCCGTCGGGGGTCATCGGGCGCAGGCCGGTCCAAAAACTGGCCTTGCGCACGTCGCCGCCGCGGGGGAACAGGTTGCTCACCGAATAGGCCAGGGTCTTGCGGCGGGGCTCGGACAAGACGGAGCTGAAGCCGGCCAGCTCGGCGGTGCCGCCGACGCGGATGCGGTCGCCCAGGCGGGTGATGGCGACCTTGTAGGTCTCGTCCATGACGGTGGAGACGGGGGCCTCGGACTCCTGCTCGATCGGCACGGTGATGGAGTAGCCCTTGACCGGGTAGACCGGGATCTCGATGCCGAGCGGGGCCAGCAGGCGGCGGGAGAAACTGCCCAGCGCCACGACGTAATGATCGGCGACATGGCGCTGGCCGCCGGCCAGCACGGCGGTGATGCGGCCGGCGTCGTGCTCGAGACGCTCGATCTGCACGCCATAGCGGAACTGCACGCCGCGTTCGGCGGCATAGGCGGCTAGCCGCTGGGTGAACTGGTGGGCGTCGCCGGTCTCGTCGCCGGGCAGGCGCAGGCCGCCGACGATGGCGGCCTCGGCACGGGCCAAGGCGGGCTCGGCGGCGATGCAGCCCGCCGGGTCCAGCAGCTCGTAGGGCACGCCGCGCTCGGCCAGCACGGCGGTGTCGTCGGCGACGTGGTCGAGCTGCTTCTGGGTGCGGAAGAGCTGCAGCGTGCCGCGCTGGCGGTCGTCGTAGTGCAGGCCGGTTTCGGCGCGCAGCGCGCGCAGGCCGTCGCGCGAGTATTCGGCCAGGCGGACCATGCGGGCCTTGTTCAGGTGGTAGGCGGCCTCGGTGCAGTTGCGCAGCATGAGGGCCATCCAGCGCCACATGAAGCCGTCCAGCATGGGGCGGATGACGAGCGGGCTGTGCTGCATCAGCATCCAGCGCATGGCCTTGAGCGGCACGCCGGGTCCGGCCCAAGGGGCGGAGTAGCCCGGCGAGACCTGGCCGGCATTGGCGAAGCTGGTCTCCATGCCGGCGGCGGGCTGGCGGTCCAGCACCAGCACCTCGTGGCCGGCCTGGTGCAGGTAGTAGGCGGAGGTCGTGCCCACCACGCCAGCGCCGAGAACGATGACTTTCATTGCACACAGGATGTCGCACGCTGGCTGGGCCTTGCAAGGCCGCGCCGCCCGCATTGCCGTTTGGGCGCCAGGGTGGCAGCGTAGTGCGGGCGGCTGAGGGGGGGGACGGCGATGGCGGTGAGCAAGGTGTATCAGAACGCAACGGACGCTTTGGCCGGCGTGCTGAAGGACGGCATGACGATCATGTCGGGCGGGTTCGGGCTGTGCGGCATTCCCTCGGTGCTGATCGAGGCGATCCGGGAGTCGGGCGTGAAGGACCTGACCGTGGTGTCCAACAATGCCGGGATCGACGACGCCGGGCTGGGGCTGCTGCTGGTGAGCCGGCAAGTGCGCAAGATGGTCAGCTCGTATGTCGGCGAGAACCAGACCTTTGCCAAGCAATTCCTGGCGGGGGAGCTCGAGATCGAGTTCAATCCGCAGGGCACGCTGGCCGAGCGGATTCGCGCGGGCGGGGCGGGCATTCCGGGCTTCTACACCGCGACGGGCGTGGGGACGGAGGCGGCGCAGGGCAAGGATGTGCGGCAGTTCGGCGGCCGGGACTACGTGCTGGAGACGGGGCTGGTGGCGGACCTGGCGATCGTGCACGCCTGGAAGGGCGACCCGGAGGGCAACCTCGTCTACCGGATGACGGCGCGCAACTTCAACCCGATCATGGCGGCGGCGGCGGCGGTGACGGTGGCGCAGGTGGAAGAGCTGGTGGAGCTGGGCTCGTTCAATCCGGACCACATCGTGACGCCGGGCATCTTCGTGCAGCGCGTGGTGCCGGTGCCGGGATTGGTCAAGCGCATCGAGCAGCGCACGACCCGCAAGCACGCAGCGTAAGGAGCCGCAAGAATGGCCTGGACCCGCGACCAAATGGCTGCGCGCGCGGCGCAAGAGCTGGAGGACGGCTTCTACGTCAACCTGGGCATCGGGATACCGACGCTGGTGGCCAACCACATTCCGCCGGGCATGACGATCAAGCTGCACAGCGAAAATGGCATGATGGGCATGGGGCCGTTCCCCTATGAGGGCGAAGAGGACCCGGACCTGATCAATGCGGGCAAGCAGACGGTGACCACCCTGCCCTCGACCAGCTTCTTCGACAGTGCGGAGAGCTTCGCCATGGTGCGGGGCGGGCACATCCAGCTCACCATCCTGGGCGCGCTGCAGGTGGCGGAGAATGGCGACCTGGCGAACTGGATGATCCCGGGGAAGATGGTGAAGGGCATGGGCGGCGCCATGGACCTGGTGGCCGGGGTGAAGCGGGTGGTGGTGCTGATGGAGCACGCGGCCAAGGATGGCTCGCCGAAGATCCTCAAGCAGTGCAACCTGCCGCTGACCGGGGCGGGGGTGGTGAACCTGGTGGTGAGCGACCTGGCGGTGTTCGACGTGGCGCGGCCGGGGCTGACGCTGGTGGATCTGGCGCCGGGCGTGACGCTGGACGAGGTGCGGGCGAAGACGGAGGCCGAGTTTGCCGTGCATGCGGGCCTGCGTCGCGATTCGTAGGTGTTGGTTGTCTGGCGACGCGTTGTTGGTTGTCTGGCGACGCGTTGTTGGTTGTCTGGCGACGCGGGGTCGTGCGGCGTGTGGTGGTGTTGGCGGGTTGAAGTTGGCGGCTGGGCGGCGTATTGAGCCGCCTCCGCGTTGCTAAGCCGCGCGGCCGGATGGGGCCATAGCTCAGTTGGTAGAGCGCCTGAATGGCATTCAGGAGGTCAGCGGTTCGACCCCGCTTGGCTCCACCATCGCGAACGATAGGTCCGTCAGAAGACCAGGCGCGGCAGGCCGGAACAACTGCGGCCTGGGAGCGCGAGAGGCCGATATTGCGGACGTGAGGCTCGTGAGGCGGTCTGGTGTGTCAGTACGGAGGGAGACGCGCTGTGCCATCCTGTGGCGGGAGCATGCGGTTTAACAGCCCATCGCGCCGCACCGCGACATGCCACGCGGTGGCAAACACGTGCAGCGCCACCAGCGCGTAGACCCCCCATTGTCCGAGCAGGTGGGCCGTTTTGGCGGCATCATCCAGGCTTTTGTTCTCTGGCAGCGCAGGAAGATCGAACAGCCCAAGATATGAGACCGGCTTGCCGCTGGCCGACTGCAAATAGCCGCTGACCGGCATCAGCAGCAGCAAGAGATAGAGCAGCCAATGGGTGACCCGCCCGACCCATTCCATCGCTTGGGACGTCCCGCCGGGCAGGGGCGGCGGAGGGTTCATGGCGCGCCAGGCGAGCCGCATGACCACAACGGCAAAGATCGTGACGCCCAGCGATCGGTGGATGACGAACAGCCAAGATCGCTCCGGGCTTGGTGCCAGGGAAACCACCACCCAGGCGACCGGCAAGACCGCTAGGATCAGCAGCGCAGTGAGCCAATGCAGCGCCTGCGCCGTCAGGGTATAGCGGGAGCCTGCTTGGTTCATGGCGTGATCTTGATAGCGTCCTCAGGTTGCATGAAATGAATCGACTGACTCTAGCGGGGCGCAATCATGGGCGCCAGGGGGCTCGCAAGCACCGACGCCCCAGGTGAATTTTCTGCAACCATTGGCGGCAGGACCGTGTACACGGCCCGCAAGACCTGCACGCTCCCCCAGTGGAAACCTTAATCATGCCCAAACCCGCGTAGAATGCCGCCATCACCCAGTCGCTGGGCACCAACAACGCGGCACCCGGCTGTAAGGCCATGATGGTCGCCGGCGTTATGGACTGCGAGGTCCACTCGGTATGCTGGGGGCAATGAGGCGGTGGGGTGGTCTGACGCTGTTGCTGCTCAGTGTCGTGCCTCTCCTGCTCAGTGTCGTGCCTCCGGCGCAAGCTGGCGGGCGGACGCTTCATGACGCGATTGCCGAAGCCTGGTCGAGGGAACCTGGACGCGCCAATTTCCAGGCCCGTCAAGCCACGGCAGCCGCCAACAATCGGGCTGGCGCCGCCCTCGTGCCGAACGCGCCGACGGCAACAGGCAGCTACGTCAACGACAGGATTGCCGGCAGCAATTACAACTACATAACGTCACAGGTGGAAGTCAGCACGCCGGTGTGGTTGCCTGGCGAGGGGACAGCAACCCAGCATGCGGCGCAGGCTGACGCCGCGGCGGCGTCGGCCAGTGCCGAGGCGGCGCATCTCGACGTGGCGAAACAGGTCATCAGCCTGGTCGCGAATGCCAGGTTGGCGGCGGACGCGCGGGACGTGGCGGCCCGTCAGGTGATGATCGATCAAACCCTCGGCCGGGACCTGCAACGCCAAGTGTCCGTCGGGGAAACCGCGCAAAGCGACCTGCTCGCTGCAGATGCCGAGACGGCGAGTGCGACCATTCGACTGAACGACGCGCAAGCGCAGCTCGAGGCAGCGCTGATCCAACTTGCGGCCGTGACCGGCTCCCGCGAGCTGCCGTCGCTCAGCGTGGCCGCTTTGCCGGCGAACACCGAAGCGGACGCGATCGCCAGCAACCCACTGCTTGCGGCAGCGGAGCAGGCGGTGACGGCGGCGCGAGCGCGAGCGCGGTTGGTTGACATACAGGATCGAGACGACCCCGAGATCGGCCTCGAAGGCATCAACGAAAAACAGCCGGGCACACGATGGGACACGCGTTTCGGCGTCACGTTCACGTTCCATTTCGCGACGGAGGCTCGCAACGCACCGCGCCGGGCCGCAGCGGAACAGGCCGTCACCGCGGCGACCGTGCAGGCGGCTTTGCTCCGCCGGGAGCTGATCGCGGCGCTCCAACTCGCGGCGGCAACCAAGGACAATGCAGCGCGGACCGTTCAGGCTGCTGAGCGTGGGGCAGTCGCGCTCGACCGCCGCCGGGTGCAGGTCGAGCAGGCCTGGCGCCTGGGCGAGATGCCGTTCATCGAGTTCCTGCGCGCCAACGTGCAGGCGCTCGATGCCGATCTGACACGCAGGAGAGCTCGGACCAGCCTGCAGCTTGCGCAGGTGCAGCTCGCCATCGCTGCCGGAGTGATCCCATGAAGCAAGCCCGCTGTTTGCCCTGGCAAGTCGCGGCTGCGCTGCTGCTCGCTGGCCCCGCCATGGCCGCCGATCCGCCCGGCCTGGTGCACATGAGTGCGGAGCAGCAGAAAACCGTCAGCCTGCATCTGGCAGCGGCCGAGCGCCGCCCGATCAGTGAGCCGGTGCGCGTGACGGGAAACGTGGCCTACGAACCGAGCCATGTCGCCATCCTGCGGTCATTCGGCGAGGCCCGGCTGACCCGCGTGATGGTCGAGCCCGGGGATGTCGCGGCCGCCGGGCAAGTGATCGCCGAACTCGAGATGCCAAGCTTGCTCACGGCTGAGCAGGATCTCCTCGCCGGGCAAGCCTCCTCGAAGGAGGCAGATGCTGCCGTAGCCGTGGCCCGCGCCGCGCTGGCCCGCGCCAACACGCTGGTCAAGGGCGGGTCGTTCGCCCAGGCCGAGGCCGACCGGCGGCGCTTGGTGCTGGCGCAGGCCGAGGCAAGCAAGGAGGTGGCATCCGCCAGGGAGGCTGCCTTGCGGACGGCAGTAGCCAGGCTCGGGCCACTCGGCACGTCCGGCATGGCAGGCCTGCGTTCGCCACTTTCCGGCATCTTCATTGCTGTGGACGCAACCTCGGGCGAAGTGGTCGAGGGCGGCCGCAGTTTGATAACGGTTGCCGATCTCTCGACGGTCCTCGTGCTCGCCAACGTGCCGGAACGCAGCGCCGCCGAAGTCTCGGTCAACGACCCGGCGCAGATCAGCCTGCCCGAGGCAGGCCGGGTCTGGACTGGCCGCGTCGCCACTTTGGCCGCGGCGCTCGATCCGCAGGCTCGCACTCTCCCGGTGCGCATCCCGGTCGCCAATCCGGATGGCGCCCTGCGCGTCGGCATGTTCGCGGACGTGACAATCACCAGCATGCGTGGCCGGGACGCCGTGACGGTGCCCACCTCGGCGGTGCAGCTCGTGGCGGACAAGCACGTCGTCTTCACCCCGGCCGGGGGCGACGGCTTCCAGAGTCACGACGTCCAGCTCGGTGTGCAGCAACCCGACTGGGATGAAATCCTGGGTGGCGCGATCAAACCCGGCGCGCCGGTGGTCACCGACGGCAGTTTCGACCTGAAGGCGCTCCTGCAGAAATCGATGCTCGGCGGAGGCTGACCGGGTGCAGCGTTTCTTTGCCGCCATCGTGGCGCAGCGATGGCTGGTGATCGTCCTGGCTGCGGCGCTGGTGGCAGGCGGCTGGTTCAACCTGCAGCAACTCGCCATCGACGCGGTTCCGGACATCTCGCCAAAGCAGGTGATGATCCTGACTGAAGCGACCGGGCTGGGTCCGCTGGAGGTGGAGCGTCTCGTCACCATCCCGATCGAGATGCAAATGACGGGCTTGCCGCTGCTGGCGGACGTGCGCTCCACGTCCCGCTTCGGCCTGTCCGCCGTCTACGTGACTTTCGATGACAGCGCGGACGTGCAGGTAGCCCGTGGGCAAGTGTTCGAGCAGTTGCAGCAGGCCAAGGACGCCATGCCGCCCGGCGTCGGCACGCCGCAGGAAGCGCCGTTCGCGACCGGGCTCGGCGAGATCCTGGAATTCGAGCTGCGCGGGCCTGGCTTTACGCCGATGCAGCTCTACGAGACGCTGCAATACAAGATCGTGCCCCAACTCCGCCTCGTCCCGGGCATCGTGGCGGTGGACGTTTACGGCGGCGAGCTACCGACCTACGACGTCCAGGTCGACCCCGATCGGCTCCGGGCCGTGGGGCTCAGTCTGACCGACGTATTTTCCGCGCTGCAGGCCAACAACGCCGCCCGCGGTGGCGCCGCGATCGAGCGCCACGACGAGCAGCAGATCGTCCGCGGCCTGGCTCTGGCGAGCAGCAAGGCCGACATCGCCGCCATCGTGCTCAAGGCCGCCGTGGGCGGCGTGCCAGTGACGGTGGGCGATGTTGGAACCGTCACCATGGCGCCCAAAGCCCGGCTCGGCGCCGTGACGCATGATGGCGCCGGTGAGACCATCCTGGGTGTCGCCGACATGCAGTATGGCCTGAATGCCAGCGGGGTGCTCGGTCCGCTCAAGGCGAAGCTGGCCGAGGTGCAGAAAACTCTACCGCCGGGCATGGAAATGGTGCCGTTCTACGACCGTTCGGACCTGATCCACCGCGCCATCGACACGGTCACGCACAACCTGGTCGAGGGCGCCTTGTTGGTGATCGGCATCCTGCTGCTCATGTTGGGCGGGATCCGCGCCGGGCTGATCGTGGCGGCCGTGATCCCGGCATCCATGATGATTGCCTTCGCGGGCATGCGCGCCTTCGGCATCTCCGGCAACTTGATGAGCCTTGGCGCCATCGACTTCGGCCTGATCGTGGACGGCGCCGTGGTGCTGGTCGAGAACGTGCTGCGACGGCAGTCGGAAGCGGGCGAAGGGGAGACAGCGCCCGCGCGCATCGTGCCCGGCGCTGCGGCCGAGGTCGCCCGGCCGGTCGCTTTCTCGGTCGCCATCATCCTGATGATCTACCTGCCGGTGCTGACCCTGCAAAGCGTGGAGGGCAAGACGTTCCGGCCGATGGCGGAGACGGTGATGATCGCGCTCGCCGGGGCGCTGTTCGTGACCATGCTGGCCGTCCCCGCACTGGCCGCCGCCTTGCTCAGCAGCAAGCCCGCCAAGCGCGACACTGTCCTGGTACGTTGGGCACGGCGCAGCTACACGCCGGTGCTGGACCGCGCGATGAAGCACCCCTGGCTGACAGCAGGACTGGCGGCGGCCCTGTTCGCCGGGTCGGTGTTCCTGGCGACGCGGCTTGGCGGCGAGTTCATCCCGCAACTGTCGGAAGGGGCGATCGTCGTCACGTCCAACAAGCTGCCGTCGATCAACCTCGATGCGTCGCTGCAGACCGTCACCGAGATCGAGCGCGTCATCCGCAGCTTTCCGGACGTCCAGACGGTGGTTTCGCAGACCGGGAGCGCCGCCACGCCCACCGACCCCATGGGCGTGGAGAGCACCGACAGCTACGTGATCCTCAAGCCGCAAAGCCAATGGACAACGGCGAGCACGCAGCAGGGGATCCGCGACGCCATCGAGAAGAAGGTCAAGGCCGCCATTCCCGGCCCGGATTTCGAGTTCTCGCAGCCGATCGAGATGCGCATGGACGACCTGCTGCAGGGCGTGCGCACGCCGGTCTCGCTGACCTTCTACGGCCAGGACCTCGCAACACTGACGAAGCTGGCCGACCAAGCCGAAGACGTGATCGGCAAGATCAAGGGGGCAGGCGATGTGCAGGCGCAGCCCCTGGGCGGGTTGCCCGCGCTCACCATCCGCATCGACCGCGCCCGCCTCGCGCGCTTCGGCATCAACGCGCAGGACGCGCTGGCTGTGGTGGCAGCGATCGGCGGCAGCCAAGTCGGCACGGTGTATGGCCCAGGCAACGACGAGACGCCGATCCAGGTCCGCATTCCGCCCGAGATGCGGGCGGACATGGAGCGGATCCGCGCCTTGCCGGTCGGGCTTGGCAATGGCGGTTCGGTCACGCTCGCCGACGTCGCCGACATCTCGGTGGCCGACGGGCCCTCGCAGGTGCTGCGCGACAAGCTCGAACGCAAGATCGACGTCGAGATCGACGTCCAAGGCAGGGATGTCCAGAGTTTCGTCGCCGACGCGCAGAAAGCCGTGGCGGCCGGGATCAAACTGCCCCCGGAATACACGATGGAATGGAGCGGGCAGTTTCAGAACCTGCGGAGTGCCTCGGCGCGGTTGAGCCTCGTGGTGCCGGGCGTGCTGGCGATCGTCGCGTTGATGCTGTTCATCCATTTCGGCAGCCTCAGGCTGATGGCGCTCATCCTGCTGAACATTCCGATGGCGGCGACGGGCGGGATCGTGGCCCTGACACTGAGGGGGATGCCGTTCAGCGTGACGGCCGCCATCGGCTTCATCTCGACCTTCGGCATCGCGATCTTGGATGGCACGGTTCTGGTGAGCTACATCGAGGAAGAGCGTGCGTCCGGCGCTAGCCCGGCGAAGGCCGCACGGGACGCGGCGGAGAAGCGGCTGCGCCCTGTCCTGACCACGGCGCTGGTGGCGTCGATCGGGTTCGTGCCCATGGCCGTCTCGACCAGCGCGGGAGCCGAGGTGCAACGCCCACTTGCCACCGTCGTGATCGGAGGCCTGATCACCGCGACCTTCCTGACCCTGCTTGTGCTGCCATCGCTGTATCCGCGCATCGTCGGCGCGCGGTCGGCTTCCTCGAACAGCCCCGGCGATGGGGGCGCCAAAGCGGCAGCAACGTCCGACCCAGAGCCGCATGCGCCAAGTCCGTAGTTCTAGAGCATGATTGCTTCTGATAGGCGAAGCGATCATGCTCTAACTCTTTGTTTGAGAGGCTGATTCACGCATCAGGTTGTTTCAACCTGATGCGATCAGGCTCTAGCGCGCCTCAGGCTGACCAACGTGGCATCGATTAGCAATTGCAGCTCCGCTCCCGTCACTGTTTGATGATCACCCTGCTTGTTGGTAACGAGAGGCGTTAGACGAAGCCGATATCGAGATCCAGTCCCAAAGCGGTTGGTGCTGGTGAAGCAGGGCGCGTGGATACTTCACTCAACCGGCGCGGTATCCTGAAGCTCGGTGGACCTGCGGCTACAGCTCGTCTTCCATCCTTCGTCCGATCGGCTGCGGCGCAGGCGGCATCCGCTCCACCCTCCCGTCTTCGCCCTACGCCGCCGATGGCAGCCTTAACCGGTGGACCATCAACGGCGCGGCCTATGCGGACACCATGGTGATGGTCGAGCCAATGCTCCGGTCGCCCAGGAGCGGCGCTATCGGCTGCGCAGGCGCAACACCAGCGACGACATCCACCCGATCCACCTGCACCGGCACAGCTTCGAGATGATCCGCACCGCTGACAGACCTCCATCCGGCGTGATAGATGTGGCAATCGCGTTGACCGGTTTCCTGCTGCTGGAGCACGGGCGTGTGCCGCCACTCGCCATTGTTGGTTTCTGCGTTGTTGCCGCTCTCGTTTCGGCGTCAGTGACATGACCCTGCTCGCCTCGCCCTGGAGCACGTGGGGAATTGCTGGGCTGGCCACGGCCGGCGTCATCACGCGCCCGTTCTCCTGGCCAGAGTTCATCTGGGCTGTTGCCGGGGCTGGCCTGCTCGTGCTGCTCGGCTTGCTCTCGCCGGCCGAAGCTTGGTCCGGCGTGGCCAAGGGAACCGACGTCTACCTGTTCCTGACCGGCATGATGCTGCTGTCCGAGCTGGCCCGGCAGGAAGGCTTGTTCGACTGGCTGGCCGCTCACGCCGCCGCCCAGGCGAGGGGCTCGGCCGCGCGATTGTTCAGCCTCGTATTCGCCGTCGGCACGGTCGTCACCGTGTTCCTATCCAACGACGCCACGGCCGTGGTGCTCACGCCCGCGGTCGCGGCCGTGGTCAAGACCGCACAGGCGAAGCAGCCGCTGCCGTACCTGTTCATCTGCGCCTTCATCGCCAACGCCGCGAGCTTCGTGCTACCGATCTCCAACCCGGCGAACCTGGTCATCTACGGCAGCCACATGCCGCCGCTGCTGCATTGGCTGCCGCAATACGCGCTGCCATCGGTGCTCTCCATCCTCGGCACCTACGCTGTGCTGCGCTTCACGCAGAGTGCCTCGCTGCGTCAGCAGGTGTCGGCCGATATCGACAAGCCCGCGCTCTCGGGCGGTGGCAAAATGGCTGCGGTCGGCATCGTTGCGACGGCACTGGTGCTGCTGGCGTGTTCGGGTTTCGACATCCAGCTCGGGCTGCCGACCTTCCTGGCCGGGCTCGCAACGGCGATCCTGGTGCTGACCCGCTCGAAGAACGGCGTCGGCGTGACCGCGAAAAACATCTCCTGGGGCGTGCTGCCGCTCGTCGCCGGCCTGTTCGTGCTGGTGCAGGCGCTGGAGAAAACCGGCGTCACGCGGGCGCTTGCCGACCAGGTGCAGGGCATCGTCCAGCAATCCGCGACCCTTGCGGCTTGGGGCGCGGGCGTCGTGCTCGCGGTTGGCTGCAACCTCGTCAACAACCTGCCCGCCGGCCTCGTCGCCGGCCGCGTTGTCGAGTTGGCGCATGTGCCAGAGCACGTGCGCCGCGCGGTGCTGATCGGCGTCGATCTCGGACCGAACCTGTCGGTGACCGGTTCGCTGGCGACGATCCTGTGGCTGACGGCGCTCCGACGCGAGGGTCAGAGCGTCAGCGCCTGGGCATTCCTCAAGCTCGGCGCCCTGGTTATGCCGCCGGCGCTGCTCTTGGCGATCGCAGGCGCGTTCGCCTTTGGCTAAACCAATAAAGGAGACACGGAATTGCAGAACATCAGCTCGGCTTGGCTGTATCCCCTCATCCTGGTCGCTGGCGCGCTGCAGGCGTGGGGGCCGCCGATGAACGGTGCGCTTCGCAAATCGCTGGAAAACCCCTGGCTCGCCAGCATCATCTCGTTCCTTCCGATCGTGGCCTTGCTGATGGTGCTGTGGTTCTGCCTGCCCACGCCGCTGCCGACGGCCAAGGGTATCGGCGGATTGCCCTGGTGGGCGCCGTTGGGCGGCTTGCTTGGCGCCTTCGCCGTGATCATGGGCCTGTTGTTCGTGGACAAGATCGGCGCCGGGCCGTTCGCCGGGCTGACCATCACGGCCAACATCCTGATGTCGCTGCTGATCGACCAGTTCGGCCTGTTCGGGATGGAGCAGCACAGCCTCAACATCTGGCGCATCCTGGGCGGCGCTTTGATGACGGCCGGCATCGTCCTGATCGCGGCGTTCTGAGTTTGGATGGCTACGATGACGCGGCTCACCGGAAGCTAGGCGCGCGACCAGCTATTCCGGCCGAAGCCCACGGTGGCAAGCCTGGTCGAGCTGAATTCTTGGCTGGGAGCCCAGTGCATTGCCTATACCAAGCGCCACGACCACCCGGCGTTACGGTGTAACAGACCGTCGACCCGGCGACCCTGTTGCCTGGTCGTCTGGCCAGCCACTCCATTGGCGCCCGGCAAGATTTGCCGCATGGGTCGAAAACGACCCCTTAGACTGCACAAACATGGCTGAAAACCGTCACCCGCAGGTGGCACAGGCTTTGCGGAAGAGGGAGGGAACAGAGTTTGAGGCCATGCCGTGGAGAACGCGACGACGATTGCTTTGTCCCGCCTTGTAGCGCAGCAGCGCGCGATGGACGTGACTGCTTCCAACCTAGCCAACGCAAACACACCCGGCTTCAAAACAGAAAAGACCTTGTTTGCGGACTGGCTGGATAAGCAGTCCGGCGTGACCGCTCCGCGTGGCGGGCAGGCGCTGGTTTTCACGCAAGATCGCGCGACCTATCGCGAGCAGGCGGATGGCGCGGTCGACAAGACTGCAAACCCGCTCGATCTCGCTATCGCGGGCTCCGGTTTCTTTACCGTGCAAAGCAAAGCCGGGCCGATGCTCACTCGGGCGGGCCGCTTCGATCTGCAACCCGACGGGACCGTTGCAGATGCCCAGGGGGACGCGTTGCTCGATACGCAAGGCAAGCCGCTCAAAGTCACCAGTGCCGACACGATGTTGGCGGTGAGCAGCGACGGAACCTTGAGCAGCGAGAATGGCCAGCTCGGCAAGATCGGGATCGTGGCGCCCGCGGACCTGAACCGGATGCAGACGGAGGGCGGCAGATTGCTGTCGGCGCAAACGCCGACGTCCCCGGTCGATCAACCTAAGGTCATGCAAGGCGCGTTGGAAAACAGCAACGTGGAACCGATCGCAGAAACGACCAGCATGATGAGCGAGCTTCGCGAGTTCCAGTTCGTCACGCAGTTTGTCGAGGCGGAGAGCCAGAGACAGCAAACGTCGATCGACAAACTGACCCAGCACCAGTCCTAGGGCTTGTCGCTCTAGGCCTGACTTCTCCCATCAAACGACTGCTCGACTACTCTCAAGGAACCTGCACAAATGAGATCGCTGGACATCGCAAGCACTGGCATGCAAGCGCAGCAAACCAATGTCGACGTCATCTCCAACAACCTCGCCAACATGACGACGACGGGATTCAAGCGGCGCCGGGCCGAGTTCCAGGATCTGATCTACCAGAATCTTCGGCGGGTGGGCTCCAATACGTCCGATACCGGATCGGTGGTCCCCGCCGGGGCGCAAGTGGGCTTGGGTGTGCGGACGGCGGCGATCTATCCCATCAATGAACAAGGCACGCTGCAGCAAACGGCCAACAGCCTGGACCTGGCGGTCCAAGGCAACGGCTACTTTCCCGTCACGCTGCCATCGGGCGACACGGCCTACACCCGCGACGGCACGTTCGGTCTCTCGCCGGACGGCACGATCGTCACGGCGGACGGCTATCCGGTCGGCGCTGGCATCACGGTGCCAACCAACGCAACCGCGATCACCATCAGCACGAATGGACAAGTGCAGGCCAGCGTCGCCGGGCAAGTCGCGCCGCAGACGGTGGGAACCCTGCAGCTTGCGGTGTTTCCGAACGAGGCAGGCTTGGATGCCCAGGGCAGCAACCTCTTTCTGCAGAGCGGCGCCAGTGGCTCGCCGACGACGGGAGCGCCTGGCGCGGCCGGGTTCGGCACTGTGTTGCAGGGCTTCGTCGAAGGATCCAACGTCAACGTCGTCACCGAGATCAGCAACTTGATCACCGCGCAACGAGCCTATGAGATGAACAGCAAGGTGATCACCACGTCGGATCAGATGCTGTCCACTCTGACGAACCTACGGTGATCTCGATGTGCATCCGGCTTTTCCCGCTGATGACGCTGGGCCTGGGGCTGGTTCTTTGCCCGCGGGTTCATGGCGAGACGTTGCGCAACGCCACTGAATTGCACACGGATCTGGTACATCTATCGGATTTGTTCGAGGGCGTCGAACATGACCGCGCCATCGGCCCCGCACCGGAGTTCGGCGGACGGATTTTAGTCGAAGCGGCCCAACTCGATGCAATCGCCCGCCAGTTCGGGCTGAATTGGCACAGCAGCAATGCGGGTGATCGGGTGTTCCTGAGCCGACCGGGCAGCCCGTTTACCACCGAGCAGGCGATGGCGGTGTTGCGTCCGGCGCTGCAGCTTGCCGGCGTCTCGAGTGATGCAGACATCGACCTGCAAGGCTATGCACCGCCGATGCTGCCCCCAGGAGAGCCCGTCTCTGGCGAGATACAAGGCCTGGAGTATGAGCAAGACAGCGGCCGGTTTACCGCCCTGCTCACCCTTGCCGCACCTGAGATGCAACTGGTGCGAACGCGCGTTTCGGGTCGCGTTCAGGAGATGGTCAGTGTTCCGGTTGCCAATCGCCGGCTGCTCCCAGGCGATTTGATTGAACAGAGTGACGTGAAAATGGGGCGTCTGCGCGCCACAGCGGTCCGCAACGAAGTTGCGCGTACGCCGGATCAGCTCATCGGGATGGCAGTACGCAAACCGGTTGGCCCCGGCATACCATTCGGAGTTGCCGATTTCGGTCCACCGGTGGCGGTTCGCAAAGGCCAACTGGTCCATATCGAGCTGCAATATCCAGGACTGCTCATCTCGGCACAGGCGATGGCCGCAGAGAGCGGGGCGGTGGGCGACCACGTCCGCGTGGCCAATCTCACTTCGCACGCAATGCTCGATGCCGAAGTCGTTGGTGGCGGGCAGGTTCGTCTGACGGGGTCCCCGGTCACTTCTGCCGCCACGTACAACCCTCGTTTGCCGTCGGAGATTAGGCCATGAAGAAGTCGTTCCGGGTGTCGCTGTTCGGCTGCTCGGCCCTCGTCGTGTCGATCATGCTCACGGGTTGCGGGACCTTGACAAAGCTGTCCGAAATCGGCCGGCCACCCAGCATGACTGAAACGAGCAACCCGACCGAAGATCCCAATTGGCGCCCGGTGACCATGCCGATGCCGCGTCCGCAAGCGGCGCCAACGGAAGCCAACAGCCTGTGGCGCTTTGGCAGCCGGGCGTTCTTCAAGGACCAGCGCGCGGCACAAGTGGGAGATATCCTCACAGTGCTGGTGAACATCGCGGATAAGGGCGTGCTCGACAACGCGACGGGAGCGACACGAACCGGCACCGAAAATGCTGGCGCATCCAACCTCCTGGGCCTGGAGACCATGCTTCCCAAGCTCATCAACAAGAACCTGAACCCGAGCGCTTTGATCAACACCAACAGCACCAACACCAACACGGGAACGGGAACTATCAAGCGGGATGAGACCGTTACGTTGCGCGTGGCTGGCGTGGTGACGCAGGTTCTGCCGAACGGGAACCTGGTCGTCGAGGCGCGTCAGGAAGTTCGCGTCAACAGCGAGTTGCGTGAGCTCAAGGTGAGTGGTGTGGTTCGTCCGCAGGACATCGCGAGCGACAACACGGTCGTCCATGATCGGATGGCCGAAGCGCGGATTGCTTACGGCGGCCGCGGCACACTGACGGAGGTGCAGCAGCCGCGTTACGGTCAGCAGGTGATGGACGCAATACTTCCTTTCTGATCGGGCACTATGGTCTGCTCAGCCTGGCCGTTCAGGCTGAGCAAGCTCGAGCGCTGGTGCTCTTTTGGACAGCGGCAGCAATCTGCTAGCTAGCCTGGAGTCAGCCGAGGATCCCGCTGCTTTTGGACGACCCACTCGCTCCGTTGCTTGCTCCGGTGTCCGACTTGAACGGCGTGGGCCCGGCCACTGCGGAGAAGCTCGCCCGGCTGACCGGGGGCCAGCGCGTGCGAGATTTGCTGTTCCACCTGCCGGACCGCTTCATCGATCGCCGCTCGCGCGCCAGCATCAAGGACAGTGTTGCGGGCCAGGTCACGACCTGGGACGTCGAGCTGGCCGGGCACGAGCCGGCGGAAAAGCCCAACCATCCCTGGCGTATCCGCGTCACCGACGGCACCGCATTCGCCGAGCTGGCGATTTGGGACAAGCAGCGGCTCGGCAGCGTCATCAGGGCACAGGCTCGCACCGCCTGGGTGGTGAGCGGGCGGGTGGAGGCATTCGGCAGCCGCCTCTCCATGCGGGACCCGGCGTATGTGGTGGAGCGGGGGAACGCCGGGTCGATTCCGGCGATCGATCCGGTCTGGCCGATGACGGCGCGCCTGTCCGCCCGCGAGCTGCGCGCCGCCATGGCGGCCGCCGCCGCGCGGGTGCCGGCGCTGCCCGAGTGGCATGACGCGGCCATGCTGCGTCGCTACGGGTGGCCGAGTTTCCGGGCGGCGTTGCTGGGGCTGCAGAGCCCGGCCGAGCCGCCTTCGCCCGCACTCCGCGGCCGGCTCGAATACGACGAGCTGCTGGCGCACCAGCTCAAGATCGGCTGGATGCGGCGGCGCGAGCGCAACCGCCCGGGCCGCGCTTTGGAAGGCGGCGGCGCCTTGCGGGCGGAGGCGCTGCTGCGGTTCGGCCTCCCCCTCACCGCGAGCCAAGACCGCGCCCTGGCAGAGATCAGCGCCGACCTCGCCGCGCCCCGGCGCATGATCCGGCTGCTGCAGGGCGACGTGGGCAGCGGCAAGACGCTGGTCGCGGTGTTGGCCATGTTGACGGCGGTGGAGGCGGGCGCCCAGGCGGCGCTGATGGCGCCGACCGAGGTGCTGGCAAAGCAGCATTTGCGCACGCTCGAGCGGCTCGCCCCCTGCCCTGTCGGGCTGCTCACCGGGTCGATCACGGGGGCGGCGCGGCGCAACCTCTTGCTCGCCCTTGGCAACGGCCGGCTGCCCATCGTCGTCGGCACCCACGCGCTGTTCCAGGAGCCGGTCGCATTCCGCGATCTCGGCCTGGCGGTGATCGATGAGCAGCATCGCTTCGGCGTGGAGCAGCGGCTGATGCTCGGCGACAAAGGCGACCGGACGGACTTGCTGGTCATGACCGCCACCCCGATCCCGCGCACGCTGCTGCTGACCCATTGGGGCGAGATGGACGTGAGCCGCCTGGTGGAGAAGCCGGGCGGGCGCCGGGCGATCCGCACCAGCCTGCATTCCTTGGGCGCCTTCGAAGGCGTGGTGGAAGGGATCGGGCGGGCGCTGGAGCGGGGCGAGCAGGTCTATTGGGTGTGTCCGTTGGTGGCGGACAGCATGGCGTTGGACCTGGCTGCCGCGGAGGCGCGCTTTGCCGACCTGCGCGCGCGCTTCGGCCCCCAGGTCGTCCTGGCGCACGGCCAGCAGGACACGGGGGCGCGGGACGCGGCTTTGGCGAGTTTTTCTGCCGGGCAGTCTCGCCTGCTGGTCGCGACGACCATCATCGAGGTCGGCGTCGATGTGCCCGGCGCGAGCGTGATGGTGATCGAACATGCCGAGCGCTTCGGGCTGGCCCAGTTGCACCAATTGCGCGGCCGTGTCGGGCGCGGGGCGGCGCAGAGCTACTGCCTGTTGCTGCACGAGGACGGATTGAGCGAGACCGCGCGGCAACGATTGCTGCTGCTGCGGGATACCGAGGATGGGTTTGTGATCGCAGACGAAGACTTTCGCTTGCGCGGCGCGGGCGACTTGCTCGGCAAGCGGCAGTCTGGGGCGCCCAAGTTCAGGCTGTCGAATTTCGAGGCGCAGGATGGCATGCTGCGGGTCGCGAGCCAGGATGCGGCCGTGCTGCTGGAGCGGGACCCGGAACTCACCGGCGAGCGAGGACAGGCCGCGCGGCTGCTGATGCGGTTGTTCGACCGCGACGCCACGTTGGGGACGCTTGCGGTGGGCTAGGGCCGGGGTGGAACACGTCCATGGCCGAGCCGGTGCAGTGTGAGGCAGAAGGGGGGCGCTGACCGTATTTGGGCCGTTAGCGGACCGTCGGCTATGGAATGGGGAGATTGCGTCTATCAGACTTTCGCTGCCGGCTCTCTACCGGCCTATAAAAGCCAAAGCGGAAATTGAGAAGCCCTCACTGCAGATCCCCATTATGGAATTGCAGCCCTGCACCCTTCCATAACGTCCATTCTCAAGACCTGGCGGGGCTCAATACAGGACCGCCGCGCAGGAGATTCGAGTGCCTAATCGGGTGTTATGGCAAGTCATCTTTGGGCATCAGGTGGCAACGGGGTAATGCGGAAAGCACCACCTTGAACTGCTGGCAGAACTACTCCGAAAACAGTCCCGAGAGGAAGCTTATACCATGCATGTCCGTCCCAGCAGTCGCCTGTAATTTTAGTAACCACGACACAATCAACCGGACCATTGGCGCGAGCATAGTGGCGGGGACCGAGAGGATATATATTTTGCCACGCCTTGCCGTCCCAGCACCGGTTATCTTTGTCAAATCCGAAACAGACAATGTTAGTTCCGGCAGGCTGAAAACCGCCACCGCGCATTGCAGGTAAATTCACGCCATAGATGCCAACTTCTTCGGCCTTAGCGCCTTCTAACGGTACGACAGCCACGATAATGGCGAAAGCTAGAATGAGACCGCGAGTTCTGTTGATCATTTGAGTTACGTATTGCCAAGAGTTTTTCCACTCTTTGCGCGTTCTACGATTTCTTCAATTTGGGCAGGGGATTGGCCGTATTCATCAGCTAGGACCAGCCGGAACTTGCTTTCGGTCAGACCCTTGCCGTCATCCGGCTCACTGCCATCAGCAAGATTGAGCCCGTGAATGGATCGCCCTGTTTCCCTCGTCTTGTCCGACAAAGCCAAGGTCATAAAGCGCCATTCGCCTTCGGTGTCTTTCCAGCCTTTGTAACCTACCTGGCTCATCATTCCTCCTTCTCGGGCCTATGCCGGATGATCCTAACCCACTTTTTGCAACCCGGATTGCAACCTCGTCTGCTGACGCATTTTCGGGTGTGAAGGCGCAAAGCAGGACGATACAGGTAGCACCGCTAACCGTGCGTACCGTGTGAGGAAGTCTCCTCGGCATCGTCTAGCTCTCCGTAAACCCAGGTATTCAGCAACCCATGAGTGGCACCATCCGATCATGCCCGCAATCAAGCAGTCCCGAAAGTCGACTTTTGGCGGAGCCCGCACGGCATGCCGCATCAAAGTCTTACGTGTTCCGAAAGATATGACCGTGTCCGCTTTCCAATCATTCCCGGCCACCCCGATCTCTAGCGGTCATGTCCGCTTCCGGGCATTCACGTGGTGAGGGTGAGCGGCCGACATTGGCACGAAGCGGCCATCCAGCCTAAGATCCAGAAAACCAGTCATACCCCTGCTTCTCCCAATACCCGCCGGGATACGTGTTCGTCACCTCGATCGCCTGCACGTTCTTCGCACTCTTGAAGCCAAGCTTAATCGGAATGCGCAGTCGAACCGGAGCGCCCCACTCCGCGGTCAACGGCTTACCCAGGAAGTCCAGCGCGAGAATGGTCTGCGGGTGGAGCGCACTCGCCATGTCAATGCTCGTCGAGTAACCGTCGAAGCAGCGGAACGCGACGTAGCGGCAGCGTAAATCCGCCCCGACCCGGCGCAAGAAATCCCCAAGCGGAACACCGCCCCACTGGCCGACCTGGCTCCAACCCTCGATGCAGATATGCCGGGTGATCTGGCTCGATTGGGGCAGCGCGCGGAGCTTCTCCACCATCCAAGGTGTCCGGTCAGCGACTTGGCCGGCAACCTCGAGCTGCCATCCCGCAGGGACCGGGCGCACTTGCCAGTCCTCGTAGAAGGCGTTGAACCGGAACGGGTGAGTGATGGCGGACGCTGGATAGGTCTCCGCCAGGCGGTTCGGGTTGAACAAGGCGGCCTGAATCCGGTCGTTCAGCCGCAGCATGGCCCACAGCGCCGCGTTGATGCCCGTGTGAGTCCCCAGGTCGCAGCCGGTCAGCAATGTCAACGAGCCAAGCGACAGCCCGTGACGGATCAGCCCGCGCCGTTGCAAGCGGCGCAGCTCGGCCCGCAGCCCCGCCGGGTCAATCACCGTCATGGTAAGCCTCCTCGGTCCGGACGCCGACCACCATCGAGACCAGCGTGCGGGGAAACAGCAACACGAGCGCAAGATGGATCACGACGAAGGCGGCAATCGCACACATCAAGCCGAGATGGATCAGCCGAGCGGTCGGATAACCGCCGAACAATCCGGTCAGCCAGCCCAATTGCACTGGCTTCCAGATCGAGAACCCGGTGACGACCGCGCCACCGATCGCGGCGATCACCAGCACATACAACAGTCGCTGCACAGCATTGTACACGCCGACTTGGTGCGCCAGCCGGAACCGTATGGCCAGCAGCAGATCACGCCAGACGTCGGCAAGCCGGGGGCGACCCAGCGCGCGGCGCAGATGTCCGCTGGCGAGCCCGTAGATCAGGTAGGCCGAGCCATCGACGAGCAGGATCCACATCGCCGATAGATGCCAGGCGATCCCGCCGGCGAGCCAACCCCCCAACGTCATCCATTGCGGCACCGTGAACGGCAGGCTGGGCGAGGCGTCGTAGATCTCCCAACCGCTCAGCATCATGCAGAGCACGGCATATGCGCCGATCCAATGCATCACTCGCACCGGCCATGGATGCGCCGGCCGGATTGTATCTCGCAATCTTCGTATCCCCTTTGCCGTCTGGCGCGTATGTAGCTTACACAGTTTGACCAGCAAGGATCGATCATGATGCTCCGCCGCCTCGGATTTACCGCCGCCCTCGCGTCACTTCCATTGCTTGCACACGCCGCAGCATCCGCGCCGCATGTGCGCGGCACCGTCTCCAGCATCAACGGCGACAGCGTCATGGTGCACACGGTCGACGGAACCGACGTCACCGTGCATCTAACGCCGACCACGAAGTTCGCCGAAGTGAGCAAGTCCAGCTTGGACGCGATCGGCCCCAACACGTATATCGGGACCGCAGCCAAGGACACTGGGTCGGGCCGGCTGATCGCACTCGAGGTCGTGGTGTTCCCGGAAGCGATGCGGGGCACGGGCGACGGGCATTACGATTGGGATGCGCTGCCCGACAGCACCCTGTCCGGCGGCAGCGCCGTTTCCAGCACCATGACGAACGGGACGGTGACGAAGGCGTCCGCCAGCGCCGGCAAGGTCGACAGCACGATGACGAACGGCAATGTCGCAGCCAGCACTGCGGCGGGCGGCGCCAAGCAACTGACGGTGACCTACAAGGGTGGGCAGCAGCAAATCCTGGTGCCGCCGACCGCGCCGATCGTGATGATCGCGCCCGGTTCACGCGCCGACCTCACGCAGGGCGCCCACGTGGTGGTGACGGAGGCGAAGGATAGCGACAATGCCGCCTCGTTCGCGATCGGCATGAACGGCATCATGCCGCCGATGTAGCGCCGCCGGCGCCCGTGGCGGACACGGGTCGGATTGACGTTGAAACAGGCCTCGCCATCATGTTCGCCAACGGCTCTGATAGGGTGGCAGGCCGAGGTTCTCGCGCAGCGTCGACCCGGCGTACTCGGTGCGGAAGCGTCCTCGCCGCTGCAGCTCGGGCACGACGAGCTCGACGAAATCGTCGATGCCCTGCGGCAAGTGGGTGGGCGTGATGTTGAAGCCGTCGGCAGCGCCGTTGTCGACCCACTGCTCCATACCGTCCGCGATCTGGCTGGCGGTGCCGATGAGGCGGAAGCCCTCGCCCGCGGCGTACTCGTTGTAGAGCTGGCGGATGGACAGGTTGTCGCGCTGGGCCCGCTGCCACCAGCCATAGGCGATGCTGCGGACTTTGGCGCCCTTCGGCTCCGGGACGGGTCCGTCCAAGTCGTAGCCCGACAGGTCCCCCATCAAGCCGTAGATGCGCGCCAGGCCCGCCAGCGGGTCGAGCAAGGACTGCAGTTGCTCGAGCTTGTCGCGCGCCTCCTGCTCGGTGCGGCCCACGATGGGGACCAAGGCGGGCATGATCTTGAGGCTGTCGGGCTCGCGGCCGAACTTGGCCATGCGGGCTTTGACGGCGGCGTAGTAGTCCTGGGCTGGGCCGAGGCCGTTGATGGACGCATACACCACGTCGGCGTCTGCCGCGGCGATCTCCTGGCCCATTGGGTTGGCGCCGGCCTGCACGAGGAGGGGGCGGCCCTGGGGGGTCGGCTTGACGCTGAGCGGGCCGCGGACGGCGAAGTGGCGGCCTTTGTGGTTCAGGACATGCAGCTTCGCCGGGTCGTAGAACACGCCAGAGGCTTTGTCCTCGAGGAACGCGTCCGGCTCCCAGCTGTCCCAGAGCCCGGTGACCACGTCGACGAACTCGCGGGCGCGGTCATAGCGGGTGTCGTAGTCGAGATGGCTGTCGCGGCTGAAGTTCCAGGCTTCCTGCTCGGACCAGGAGGTGACGATGTTCCAGCCGGCGCGGCCGCCGCTGATGTGGTCGAGCGAGGCGAACTTGCGGGCGATGTGGTAGGGTTCGTTGTAGGTGGTCGATGCCGTGGTCACCAGGCCGATCTGGCGGGTCATGGGTGCCAACGCCGACAGCAAGGTGAGGGGTTCGAGCTCGACGTTGCGGTTGGAGCGGCAGAGTGAGCCGGGCGGGTCGTCATTGGCGCGGACGCCGATGCCGTCGGCGAAGAACACCATGTCGAACTTGCCCTCTTCCGCGCGGCGGGCGCAGCGCAGGAAGTGCTGGAAGTCCGACGCGCCGGCGGCGGGAACATCTGGGTGGCGCCAGGCGGCGTCGTGGTAGCCGAGATAGCGCATCGACAAGCCGAGCCGGATTTGTCGCTTGCTCATGAGTAGAGGGTGAGGCTCCCAGTGGTCGCGGAACGCCAGGCTAAACCGGGCACTTCTTCGCGCAAAGGGGCGGGACGACGCTTTGTTTACGGATGGCGCAATGAAACAGCGTTTCTGACCTTCCGACCGTCAACTTCTCGTTGACAGCGGCGAAATGGAATGAAAAAAGGGCGGCACCTCTCGATGCCGCAAGTTTAGGGAGGAAACGTCCAAAAAACAGCGCGCAACGCGCAACTGCCTGGGTATAAAGCCACTACCTTACGACGGTGGCAAGCCCTTTTGTGCGCCGCACAACTGTTTGACGGCGAATTTGCGCGAAGTCGCTTCGCAGTGGGTGTTGAGTTCGCAGTGGGTGTTTGGGGGGCCTCGCACCCTCACCCCGACCCTCTCCCGCCCGCGGGAGAGGGAGATGTCCTCTGAATGCGGTTCAGTAAGCCTGATTGCTTCGGTTGCCGGGTTCGACCAGCGTTATGCCAGACGGCAGGGTGTCGCCCGAGTTCGAGGGCAGGTCTGCCGGGGCTTGGATCGCGGGACCACCGCGCAGCAGGTCACAGCTCCAACGCCAGCCGGCCGGCTCAGCCGATAGTTGCGAGGCTTGCTCGTGACGGCAGCGGCAGCCGGATTCCGTCACCTGGCCGTCCAGCTCGGGGCCGCACCGCGGCAGCAGCGGCGCGGCGAGCGCAGGCTCCATACAGCAGAGGACAATCAGCAACCAGCGCATGGGGCAAGACTATGCGCTGGAGCTTAAGCACGGGTTAACGCGGCCCGAAATGGCGCTCCAGGATCGCAATGTTGCGCAGGTTGGCCTTGAACGTCATGTCGAACAGGTCGCCGAGGATGGGCACGCTGCCGCCGACGACCTCCAAGCCGACGTTGGCCAGCATCTGCATGAGCTTGGGCCGAGGCACGCCCAGCCGATACGCCTGGTAGACGATGTAGAGCGAAATCACGCCGAGGACTGCGTCGCCGCCGCCGGGGACCAGGCCGATCAGGCTGTTCAGGCCGAAGCGGAAGCGCAGCCCCGGGATGCGGAACGCGCCGTCCACAAGCCAGGCAAACTTGCGCAGGCGCCGCACGGTTGCTGCCACGTCGGAGACATCGGCGAACTCGGCGTATGCGGTCATGATCTCATCACCCCAGGCTGGCCGGCCAGGATGTCGTCAATGGTGGCTTGGTTTACAATTGCCCCTAGCGTCGAAGGGTGGCGAGCACGCCGGTGGCGAATCCGGTCAGGGCGTCGCCGGCGATGACGCCGCCGGCGAACACCTCCATCTCGGTCGTGGCCGCCGGGCCGCGAACCTGGCGGTAGGCCAGCCGCACGGCCACCCCCACCAACACGGCCCAGCCAGCGGCCGGCGCCACCAGCAGCATCCCGGTCGCGAACAGCACGCCGAGCTGGCGCTTGGGCCCGCCCAGCGCCTGCAGCAGCACGCCAGGGACCGCCCACAAGGCAAGCTGCCGGGCGACGCCGGGCGCGGCTCCGGCCTTGATGGTGGCGACGTAGACCTTGGCCACGGGCGCCACGAGATTGGCCGCGAAGTAGCCGCGGTAGGACAGCAGGACCACGATGGCGGCGATCACGAAGGCGAACAGGGCGGCGAAATACTGCTGCAAGCGCCCTGCCCGCTCGAACGCCGGGTCGATGCCCTCGCCGCGCAGCATGAAGCCGGCCTTGAGATCGTAGCCCATGTCGGCGAAGGCCGGGCCGGTGGCGGCGGAGAAGCCGACCAGCAGCGCCAGGGAGGTGGGCGGGAAGCCGATCAGCATGCCGATGATGAGCGTGATCAGCGCCACGGCGAAGGCGGGGAACCAGCCGGAATGCATCGCCGCCAAGCCCACGATCAGCTCGTGCACCAGGGCGGCGAAGGCCGCGTAGACCACGAACGCCACCAGCATGCCCGGCCCGAGTTCGCCCCAGACGCCGCCCATGAGCGCGATCAGCACCGCGATGGCGACGTAGGCGAGCGCGCCCAGGCCGAGGGAGCGGCCGGAGCCGGGGGTGGCGGCGTGGGCCGCGCCGCGGGTGCGCAGCATCACCATCGCCACCTGCACCAGCGCCACCAGGCCGGCGCCGATCATCAGGCCGTGGGGGATGTAGGCGGCGGCCACGTCGTAGCCGGAGAACAGCGACTTGGAGTAGCCGCGCAGCAGCAGCCCGGCGCCGAACATGGTCAGCGCCCAGACATTGCCGATGAAGGCGACGCCAAAGGCGGACATGGGGATGCCGAGGACCCCGGTGCCGACCGCCCCCGCGAGCACGCCGCCGCCCAGCAGCAACAGCCGGCTGCCGCCCTGGTCGCCGGCGCGGATGGCCTCCGCCGCCGCGACGCCGGGCGGCCACGCGCCCTCGGCCGGGAAGGCGCGGGAGCCGAACAGGCGGTAGAGCATGGTCGCGTCCACCAGCATGGCCAGGGCGACGCCGCCAAGCAGCGGCAACACCAGGTCCGACCGGCCGAGCAGGAAGGGGATGCCGATCGGCAGCAGCAGGCTGTTGCCGGCGCCGAACGTGGCGGCGGAGATGGCGCTTTGGGCCAGGTTCTGCAGGTGGATCGAGCGGTAGCGGGCGAACCCCGGCAGCGGTACCCGGGCCAGGCCCATCGCCACCAGCGCGCCGACGATGGCGGTGTTGGCGGTGACCCCCAGGGTCACCAGAAGCTGCATGCCGATGATGGCGCCGACGATGCAGAGCGGCGTCAGCAGGAGCAGGGTGGCGGGCTCGAACAGGGTGGGGTGGCGGGTGCTGGCCGGCTTGCTGGTGACGGTGTCAGCATCCATCGGGCTCTACTCCGCGGCGTTTTGGAGCGCGGCGCCGTACACCGCATGGGCGGCCGCCGCGCTGATGCGGCCCTCTTGCAAGTCCTCGGCCACGGCGGCGGGCAGCCGATCCTCGGCCGCGCCGTAGCCAGCGCCGCCGGCGAACACGATCTCGGCGATCTCGCCGGGATGGGTGAGCGTGACCAGCTCGCCGGCGCCGCAGTCGCGCAGGAGCGTGCCATCCGGCTGGCGCACGCCGGCGAAGGCGTGGCAGCCCGCCAACCCGCCGGACAGGCCGGGCAGCACGGCTTTTGCGCCCTCGGGGAACAGCGCGGCCAATGTGGGCAGGCCGTCGTCGTGCAGCTTGCGGAAGCGCACGCGCTGGCCCAAGCCGCCGCGCGACCGCCCTGCCCCGCCGCTGTCGGTCAGGAAGCTCTTTTCCTCCACCAGTACGGGCACGCGGGCCTCGAACACCTCGATGGCGGTGTTGGCGGCGGAGGTGGGGTAGAGCAGTCCGGACTTGCCGTCGCCGTGCGCGCTGCCGCCCTGGCCGCCGCCCATGAACAGGTGGTCGGCGTAGAATGCGCCGGCGCCGTCGCGGCCGGAGACGTTCACCGCCACCGGCAGGCCGGTGGGCGACTGGACGGCCTTGGGCGCCGCCTCGGCCAGGGCGCGGAAGATGGCGGGGGCCAGATACCAGCCGGTCCGGGTGCGGGAGGCGACGGCGGCGGGGCGGGTGCAGTTCACGATGGAGCCCTCGGGCGCGGTGACGCGGAACGGGCGGTAGCAGCCGGCATTGCCGCGCACCTGCGGCGTCAGCATGCATTTGAGCGGGTAGGTGGCATGCGCCGCGGTGTAGTTCAGGGTGGAGTTCACGCCGCCTTGGGCGAGCTGGGCGGGCGCGCCGGCGAAGTCGATGGCGATCTCGTCGCCGGCGACGGTGACCGACACGGGGAGGGTCAGCGCGGCATCGACCGGGCTGAAGGAGACGGTGCTGCGGTAGGTGCCGTCCGGCAGGGCGCGGATGGCGGCGCGCATGGCGGCCTCGGCGCGGTCCTGCACGATGGCGGCCAAAGCGGAGAGGTCGGCCAGGCCGTATTCGTCCATGAAGGCGGCCAGGCGTTGCGCGCCGATGCGGTTGGCGGCCATGAAGGCCTGGATGTCGCCGAGCACTTGGGCCGGGTTGCGCACGTTTTCGGCAATGATGGCGAACAAGTCGGCATTGTCCACGCCGGCGCGGGCGAGCTTCATCGGGGGGATTTGCAGGCCCTCGTCGAAGATTTCGCGCGCGCGCAGGCTGTCGCGGGTGCCGCCGATATCGGCCACGTGGCCGACGGTGCCGACCAGCGCCACCACCCGGCCGCCCTGGAACACGGGGGAGACCACCGCGATGTCGAACAGGTGCCCGGCGCAGAGCCAGGGGTCGTTGGTGACCAGCATGTCGCCGGGCTGCAGGGTTTCGACGGGGAAGCGGGCCAGCAGGGCTTTGACCGCCCGCGGCAGGGTGAGGTTGAACACGGGCATGGCGCGGGGGGAGTGGGCTAGGGTTTCGCCCGCCGGGTCGAGCAGTTCGCAGGCGAAATCCTGGGATTCGGCGATGATGAGCGAGAAGGCGGTGCGGATGATGGTGAGCCACATCTCGTCGACGACGGTGGTGAGGCGGCTCCACATGATCTCGAGGGCGATTGGGTCCGCCTCGATGGCGGCGCGGGCTTCGGCGGGGGACATGTCGGGGCGCACCAGGCTCATCCGCGTGGCGGCGGCGACGGTGATGCGCAGGTTGCCCGCCGGGTCGATGCGCAGGCGGTCGCCGGGGGCGACGACGGTGGTGCACTCGCGCTCCTCGATGATGGCGGGGCCGGGGATTTCGGTGCCGGGTGCGAGCAGGGCGCGGTCGTAGACGGCGGTTGGCTGGAAGCCGTGCTCGAACCAGGCCGGGCGCTCGCCCTTGCGGGCTGAGCGGCTGCCGGGGCTCACGGCGGGCAGGGCGAGCGCCGGGACGGGGCCGGTGACGGTGACGCGCAGGCTCACGACCTCGATGGCGGCGCCGGCGTGCATGGCGGCGTAGCGGGCGGCGTAGGCGGCGCTGAATGCGGCGACCAGGGCGGGCTGACCGGTGTCGGCCAGGGCGGCGGGGGGGAGCGGCACGGTGATCTCGTGCATCTGGCCGACGAGGCGCATGTCCGCCGCGCGGGCGACCTGCTGCACGGCCACGCCGGCGGCGCTCAGCTCGGCGCGGGCTGCTGCCTCCAGCTCGGCGAGGGTGCGGTCCAGCACGGCCAGGTCGGCGGCCGCCAGGCGGGTCGGGCGGGAGCGCACGCGGCTGGCGGAGAGTGGCGCGGCCAGGAAGCCCAAGGCGGAGGCGGCGCCGGAGGCGGGGGGCACGATGACCTCGGCGATGCCGAGCGCGCGGGCGACTTCGGCGGCGTGGGCGGGGCCAGCGCCGCCGAAGCCGACCATGGCGTAGCGGCGCGGGTCGCGGCCGCGCTCCACCAGGTAGACGCGGGCGGCGTCTGCCATGCTCTCCACCACCACCTTGTGGATGCCCCAGGCGGCCTGCTCGGGCGACAAGGCGAGTGGGGCGGCGACTTGCTCGAGGGCGGTGCGGGCGGCGGCGGGGTCGAGCTGCATGGTGCCGCCGAGGAAGAACGCCGGGTCGTAGTAGCCGAGCACGAGGTTGGCGTCGGTGACGGTCGGGCGTTGGCCGCCGCGGGCGTAGCAGGCTGGGCCGGGTGCGGCGCCTGCGGAGTGCGGGCCGACCCGGAGCAGGCCCACCGCGTCCAGCGCTGCGATGGAGCCGCCGCCGGCGCCGATCTCGATCATGTCCACTGTGGGCGCCTTGATCGGCAGGCCGGAGCCTTTCTTGAAGCGATGCTCCCGCGCGGCCTCCAGCAGGGGGGCGATCTCGGCGCGGCCGTCCTCGATGAGGCAGGCCTTGGCGGTGGTGCCGCCCATGTCGAAGGCCAGCAGGTCGGTGCAGCCGGCTTGGGCGCCGAGCAATGCTGCGGCCAAGGCGCCGCCGGCCGGGCCGGATTCGAGCAGTCGGACGGGGAACTGGCGCGCTGCCTCGAGCGACAGCAGGCCGCCCGCGGAGTGCATCAGCCAGAGCGGGCCGGCGAACCCGGCGGCGCGCAAGGTGCCCTCCAGGCGCTGCAGGTAGCGCGAGACCAGCGGCTGCACGTAGGCGTTGGCGCAGGTGGTGACGCAGCGGGCATATTCGCCGATCTCGGCCACCACGGCGGAGGAGACCGACACCGGCATGGCGGGCAGCAGCTCGGCCACGATGGCGGCGGCTTGCTGCTCGTGCTTGGGCTCGCGATAGGCGTGGAGGAAGCAGATGGCGATGGCCTCGGCGCCGGCCGCCTGCAGGGCGCGCGCGGCCCGGCGCACGGCTTCGGCGTCGAGCGGGGTGACGACGCGGCCGTCGCGGTCGATGCGCTCGGGCACTTCGAGGCGGCGGCGGCGCGGCACCAGGGGGTCGGGGTAGGTGAGGAACAGGTCGTAGATGTCGTAGCGCTGCTCGCTGCCGGCCTCGAGCACGTCGCGGAAGCCTGCGGTGGTGATCAGGCCGAGGTCAGCGCCCTTGCGCTCGATGACGGCGTTGGTGACCAGGGTGGTGCCGTGCACCATCTCGGCCACGTCCGCGAAGCCGGCGCCGTGTTCGGCGAGGATGTGGCGCACGCCCTCGAGCGCGCCGCGCGCCGGGTCGTCGGGGGTGGTGAGGCATTTGTGCAGCCGCATGGCGCCGGTGCGGCCGTCGACCAGGACGAAGTCGGTGAAGGTGCCGCCGATGTCGAAGCCGAGGCGGAGCGATGCTGTCATTGGGTTACGCTGCGCTCCGCCAATTTTCCTTCGATGCGGTCCCAGATGGCGGCGGCGAGGTCCACGCCGTCGAAGCGGGCCACCTCCTGCAGGCCGGTGGGCGAGGTGACGTTGATCTCGGTGAGCCAGTCGCCGATCACGTCGATGCCGACGAACAGCAGCCCGGCGGCGCGCAAGGTGGGGCCGATGCGGGCGCAGATTTCGCGGTCGCGCGCGGTGAGGGGGGATTTTTCCGCGCGGCCGCCGACATGCATGTTGGAGCGGGCGTCGCCGGTGGAGGGCACGCGGTTGACGGCGCCCATGGCCTCGCCGTCGACCAGGATGATGCGCTTGTCGCCGAAGCGCACGGCCGGCTCGTAGCGCTGGATCATCAGCGGCTCGCGGGAACGGGACCAGTGCATGTCCAGCAGGGAGCCGAGGTTCTCGTCGCCGTCCTTGAGGCGGAACACCCCGGTGCCGCCGTTGCCGTAGAGCGGCTTGACGATGATGTCGCGGTATTCGTCGCGGAAGGCGCGGATGGCCGCCGGGTCCCAGCTTATGAGGGTGGGGGGCATGAGTTCGGGGAAGTGGGTGACGAGGAGCTTCTCGGGGGCGTCCCGCACGCTCTTGGGGTCGTTCACCACCAGGGTGTGGGGGTGGACGTGCTCCAGCATGTGGGTGGCGCTGATATAGGCCATGTCGAACGGCGGGTCCTGCCGCATGAGCACGACGTCGACCTGGGCGAGGTCGAGCGTTTCTTCCGGGCCGAAGCTGTGGTGGGCGCCGCGGACGCGCTCGACGCGGATGGGGCGGGCGCGTGCGGTGAGGCGTTCGGTGCGCTGTTCGAAGGGGGGGCCGGCGGGCGTGGTCTTGCCTTCGGCCAGGCTCATGTTGCGCACTTCGTAGTGCCAGAGGGCATGGCCGCGGCGCTGGGCCTCGAGCATGAGGGCGAAGGTGGAATCCGCGTCGATGTTGATGGGCTCGATCGGGTCCATCTGGACCGCGACCTTCAGCGGGTTCGGCATGGCTGATCTCGCTTGCAAGTCGTGACCTGGCGCCGGAGGGAACGGCGGTGGCGCGGCCTCGTTTGGATAGCCAGACTAAACGAAAAAGGGAAACGCTTATGAGACTTGCTTTGACAGCCGCCGCCCTCGTGGTGGCAGCGGGAACGGCGTTCGCGCAGACCTCGGCCACTACGCCGAACAGCGCCGGGACGACGGCAGCGACGCCGAGCCAGGTCCAGACTGGGACCACGCCCAGCGCCGGCCCGAGCCCGACAAGCGCGCAGGGTGCGACGGGTACCGCGCAGGGTGCGACGGGTGCCGCGCAGGGTGCGACGGGTGCTGCGCCGTCGCAGGCGGCGACCACGCCGGCGCCGGGTCGCAACAGCTTCACCCAGCGCCAGGCGGCCAGCCGGATCCGGCGCGCGGGCTACACCGACGTGTCCGGCCTGAAGAAGGACGGGCAAGGCGTTTGGCGTGGCACGGCGAAGAAGAGTGGCAGCCAGGTTGGCGTGTCGCTCGATTACAAGGGCAATGTGGTCGGCCAGTAACCAGTAATCTGGGCCGAGATTTGCCATAATAAGTGAAAGGACTGCACCATGCGTACAGTTGCGCATCTCTATGACGACTACGGCACGGCTCAAAAGGTCGTTAGCGAACTCGAGGCGGCCGGCTTCAGCCATGATCAGGTGAGCTTGATCGCAAACCAAGGTGGATCGTCCACGCCCGGGGCGGACGCGACGGGCGGCACGAAGAGCGGCACGGGGACTGGCGCGGGTGCGTCCATCGGCACCCTCGTTGGCGGTGGCGCCGGGCTGCTGGCCGGCATTGGCGCGCTGGCGATTCCGGGCGTGGGGCCGGTGGTGGCGGCCGGTTGGCTGGTTGCGACGTTGACGGGCGCTGGCGCTGGCGCGGCGGCGGGTGGGCTGCTGGGCTCGCTGGCTGGCGCGGGCGTGCCGGAGCAGGACGCGCATGTGTATAGCGAGGGCGTTCGCCGCGGCGGTTCGTTGGTGACGGTTCGCGCGGAGGATGCGCAGGCGGCGGAAGCTGAGACGATCATGCAGCGGCACAACCCGGCGGACATCCAGCAGCGTGGGGCGACCTACCGCAGCACGGATTCTTGGGCTGGCTTCGACCCGAACCGGGCTGGGTTGACGCCGGAGGAACTCGCTGCCGAGCGGGCGCGCATTGCCACGAGTTCCTCGTCCGGCGTGTAGGTTTGTACTAGCGGTTCGACAGAACCGCCCCGTCGTCCTGAGCGGGGTGCGGTGCCAAAGCGCACCGCACCGTGCGAGGTTCGTGGGGCGGCATAGGCCGCGTCGCCTTCCCCTACGATCACGCGTCATCCAGAGGAGCGTCTCCGATGCCGGCGACTGCCACTGCCATTCCGATCCTGTCGGACAACTATGCTTGGCTGTTCAAGGACGGTGCGACCGGGTTCACCGCGGTCGTGGACCCGGCGGAACTGGGCCCGATCGAGGCAGCGATTGCTGGGTCAGGCGGTCGGCTCGACATGATCCTGCTCACGCACCATCACGACGACCATATCGCGGCGGTCGAGCCGCTGCGGCAGCGCTATGGGGCCAGCGTTGCCGGGGCTGAAGCGGACGCTCGGCGCCTGCCGAAGCTGGATATCGCGCTGCAGGAAGGCCAGCATGTCGAACTGGGCGATGCGACGGCGCGGGTAATCGACACGCCGGGTCACACGGTGGGGCATATTTCCTTCTTCATTGGGTCCGGCAGCATCCTGTTCTGCGGCGACACGCTGTTCAGCCTGGGCTGCGGCCGGCTGCTCGAGGGCAGTGCGGCCGACATGTTCGGCAGCCTGCAGAAACTCGCCGCGTTGCCGGGCGAGACGCTGGTGTGTTGCGGTCATGAGTACACGCAGAGCAACGCTCGCTTCGCCGTGACTGAGGAGCCCGGCAATATGTCGCTGCGGGACCGCGCTGCGGAGGTAGATCGGTTGCGGGCGGCTGGGCAGGCGACGGTTCCGACGCGGCTGGCCGAGGAACTTGCGGCCAATCCGTTCCTGCATGCGGCGAATGCGGAGGAGCTTGGCGCGATGCGGTCGCGGAAGGACAATTTTCGGTAGCGGCGGGTGGTGGTCGCCGGGAGCCCCCAAGTCGGTGGGAGCCCGCTGGATTGCCACGCCGCCTAAGAAGGCGGCTGGCGATGATGAGACTTTCATGCTTGGCCCGCCCTCACCCCGACCCTCTCCCAGAGGGAGAGGGAGAGGGACGAGCGGAGGGGGGTTAGTGGGCGGGGTTGAAACCTAGGAAGCCGACGGCAGGGTTGGCGGTTCCGCCGTTGCCGGCGAACAGCGCCGGGTTTTGCGGCCGCGCGGCAGCCTCGGTCACCCGATTGCGCGGCCGTGTCGCGGCGCGGGCTTGGCGGGCGGCGCGGCGCTCGGCGGCGGTGGGTGGCGGGGCTGCTAGGGCTTGAGTGGACGTCTGCGGACCACGCTGGCCGCCACCACCGCCGCGCAACGAAAGCAGCAGGAAGGTGATGTCGTTGCGCGCGAGATCGACCGACAGCTCGGTCGGGGTCAGGCCGAGCAGGTTGGTGGCGTCAAGGTCGGCGCCGCGCGAGAGAGCGTCACGCGCGGAGCCGATGTCCCCGCGGTTGATGGCGTCGAACAGCGCCTCGGTCGGTGGCAGGTCGGCGGTCGCGCGGTCGGCCGGGACCATGGTATCGGGCCGGGCCCGGGCGCCGGGGACGGCGGCGGGCGGTGGCGCGGCCGGCTTCAGCGAGGGCTCCGGCGCCTTTGGTGCGCCCGACCCGAGGCCCTGCTGCGTGAGGCCCTGAGCGAAGCACGCCGGTGCGACGAAGAGCAAGCCGACCAGGAGGGGGGCAAAGTATCTGAACGTCATGGCGTGCTCTTAGCCAATTCGACGGCGAGTTTCCAGCATCCCGGCGCTCACTGGGGCGCGGGCGCGGGCGCTGGAGTTACGGCCTCTGGCGTGACCGCCGCTTGTGTCGCGGCGCTTTGAGGACGGTTCATCATGGTGCCGGTCATGGGGATGAAGAACACGCCGACATCGCGCTTGGAATGCACCTTGCCGGCATCGTCCTTGGTGTAGATGTAGAGCACCTGGCCGCGCTTGAACGGCTGGCCGATGGGGATGACCATGCGGCCGCCGGGCTTCAACTGCTTGAACAGGTCCGGCGGGGGATACTGCGCGGCGCAGGTGACGATGATGATGTCGAACCCGCCCGGGACCTCGGGCCAGCCGAAATAGCCGTCGCCGACGCGGCTCGAGATGTTGTCGTAGCCGATCGGGTTCCACAGCTTTGCGGTGGCGGTGCCGAGCGGCTGGATGATCTCGATGGTGTAGGCGTGCTGCACGATGCGGGACAGCAGCGAGGACTGGAAACCGCTGCCGGTGCCGATCTCCAAGGTCACGTCGCTGGCGGTTGGGCGACATACCTGGGTCATGTAGGCTTGGCCGAGATAGTCCGACAGGGCGGAGCCGTAGCCGATGGCCCAGGGCTTGGGGTCGGCCTCGTAGGCTTCGCCGCAGAAGCTGCGGCCGTCGGCGTAGTTGTATTGGAAATACTCGCGCGGCACGGTTTCGAAGGCCTGCAGCACGACGGGGTCGGCGGTTCCCAGGTGGGCCTTCAGGTATGATTGGATCAGCGCGAGGGCGGCCGGTTTGCGGGCCTGGATGGCGGCGAATTGGGCGTCGGTGAGTTCGAGGGGGCGGCCGGACTTGTGCATCGCGGCCTCCAACGCCTGGCGCGTCCAGGATGCGCCTGCGGCGAGCGGGGCGGCTTCTGCGGCGAGCGGGATGATGGGGGCCAAGGCGCAGGCGCAGGCTGTGGCCAGGGCATGACGCCGGGTCAGGTGGGGGATGGCTGCCACTGCACGGCCTTTCGCGAAGACATCGAGGTGGCCCAGGCTATAGCATAGGCGCCGGCCGCAGCCAGCAGGACCCAGTGGATTCCGGCCTGGGTTATCAGAAGGTTTGCCAACGGCGTGGCCACGACGCTGAAGGCGCCGTTCACGGCCCAGGCGAAGGGCAGCATCGGCCCCGACCCCAGACGGCGAAGACCGAGTGGAAACGGCATGCCGAGCGCCACCGACACCGGCGCCAGCATCGCCACGACGATGGCCGCCCGCAGCGCCAGCGGCCAGGCGAGGGTGGCCAGCAGCAAGGGCGTGAGCACCTGGGAGGCGGCAATGCACCACAGGATGGCGAACGAGACCGCCACGGTGATGGCGCGGGGCGACAGCCGCTCCGCCAGCAGACTGCCGCCCCCGGAGCAGATCAGCATGGCGGTCAGGACGAGGGCGAAGGCGGCGGTGGGATCGTTCAGGTAGAGGCTGGTGCGCTCGATGGCGGCGAGTTCGATCATGAGAAAGCCCAGGCCGAGGGCGGCGAAATAGGCCACCGGCCGCAGCGCCGCCAGGGCCGGCACGCCCAGCCGTTTGCCCGACCAGATCGGCACCGCCAGCACCAGGAGTGCGACCAGGGCCGCCTGGGCCAGCACGGCGAGGTTCACCACCTGGCCGATCTCGGGTTGGGGCAGGATTTCCAGGCGGCGCAGGATGGAGCCCAGGTGGTCGAGCCGCAGCACGTTGTAGTAGCTCGGGCGGTCCAAGGTGGCGGGGGCGAGCGAGAAGGCGGCGTCGGACGCGGTCGGCTGGTCGCGCAGCACCGCCATGGCCTCGTCGGCGATCGCGTCGTCCGACCCGGCGTCCGGCGCGGACTCGCCCTGGTCGAACGAGACGGCTGGCAGGTCGTTGTAGAGGCCGGCGCGGGCGGCCACCACGTCGATGCCGGGGTAGTAGGAGACGTCGAACGAGCGGGCGTCGCACCAGCGCCGGATGGCGGCGATGTCGGCTTGGCTCCATGGGCGGGGGGAGAGGAGGATGCGCACGTTCCAGGCGGAGCGGTAGATGACGACATGGGCCGCCGGGTCGGTCGCGCTGGTGGCGCCGGTCGCGCTGGTCGCGCTGGTGGCGCCGGTGGCGCTGGTCGCGCCGGTGGCGCTGGTGGCGCTGGTCGCGCGCAACGCGTCACGGGCGGTGGCGAGCACGCGCAGGGCATAGACCGGGAAGTCGCGGATCGACACCGGGAGCGAGACGATGCCGGCCGGCCCCACGGCCTCGAGGTCGGCCGCCACGCTCTCCACGGTGAAGGCGGCGGCGTTGACGGGGGTTTCGTCCAGGAAGTCGGACGATATGTCGATGACGTCGTAGGCGGAGGAGTGTCGCACGGCGGCCAGGAGGCTGGCGGCGGAGAGGTGCACGCTGGGACTGGTGGCGAGAGGCTGAGAGCCGCCGAGGCCGGCGCGCAAGGCACGGGCGATCACCGGGTCCGGCTCGAGCACGTCGAGCTGTCGCGCGCCCAGGGCCTGCGCCTCGGCGACGCGGAAGCCGCCGGAGCTGCCGGCGATCAGGGCGCGGGCGCCGGGGCGCAAGGCGTAGGGCAGCGCGGACAAGGCGGCGGGCGCGTAGCCGACGTCCAGCGGGCCGGGCTTGGGCAAGGCGGCGATGCGGGCGCCGTCGCGGTAGAGGCCGAAGGCGGTGGGCGGGCCGGGGAGGTTCAGCAGGGCCAGGTTGCTGGAGACGTCGGTGTCCAGCCGCTCGGTGAAGTCGTCGAGCTCGGCGTAGAGGCCGCGCGGGCTGACCACTTGGGCGACGGTGCGGCTGCCGGGCACGTGCAGCGGGGCGTAGATCGGTTTGAAGTCGTTGTAGGCGGCGCCGTTGGCGAGCAGCAGTCCGAGTTCGCCCACGACCAGGAAGGCGACCCCGGCGAACCCGGCCCGGCGGTCGGGCCCGAACCAGCAGGCGGCGGCGAACGGCAGCAGCAGCACGCTGACCAGCAGGAAGGGGTGGACGAGCCACATCAGCCCCAGCACCAGGGCGGACCCGGCGCCGGCGCCCAGCAGGTCCGCCCCGTAGACGGCGCCGACGCGGTCGCTGTCGAGCACGAAGCAGAGGCTGATGTAGAGCCCGGTCAGGTAGAACACGGGCAGCAGGACGGCGTAGTAGAGCGCGATGAAGCCCAACTGGCCGCCGAACGTCGCCGGGTTCTGCATCTCGAGCGGGTTGAACGGGTTGGCGGCCATGGCCACGAAGCCGGCAGCGGCCGCCAACACGAGGGCCGGCGGCAGCCAGGCGAGCCAGAGCTTGGCCCGGCGCACCAGGGCGTCGCGGCACAGCGCCACCGTGACGCCACTGAAGGCGAAGCCGGCCATGGCGATGGAGATCACCCAGTAGCCGTATTCGGACCACTTCGCGACGGCGAAATAGCGCGTGAGGGCGGTCTCCAGGCCGACCGCGGCGGCGGAGACCAGGAAGACGGCGGGCAGCCGGGCGCGGATCACGGCAGGGCGGCGGCTTGCAGGAACCGCAGCATCTCGGCGTCGAACCGGGTCGAGTCGTCGATGAACAAGGCATGCCCCGCGTCGTCGTAGATGTCCGTCCATACCGCGGGATGGTGCTCGCGCAAATTCTCCGCCTGGCCGGCGAGGCGCGGGGTGACGATGTAGAGGATCGGCTTGGTGACGCTGTAGATCGCGTCGCGCCAGAACGAGCGGGGCACGGGGTAGGCCAGCAGCAGGGCGGAGGCGTCGGGCGGGGTGTGCAGCGCGGCTTCGGTCAGCTCGTCGAGGAACTCGGGGGTCTGCGGGCGGTGGAACATGCTGCGGACGAAGCGGGCCATGGCCAACTCGCGGGAAGCTGGCCGCACGGGGGGGCGGGAGGCGGGGCGCGGTTGGGGCGGCGGCGGGTTCTCGCCCACGGAGTTGTCAATCAGCACCAGGGCGGCGATGTTGGCGTCGCCGGCCTCGTGCACGTAGGCCAGGCAGTCCAGCACGCCGAGCGACCAGCCGACCAGCACGATGCGGCGGGTGTTCAGCACGCGCACGAGGTCTCCGATGTCGGCGCCGCGGCGGTAGGGTTCGTAGCCGGTGGCGGGGATGTCGCTGCTGCCCTGGCCGCGGGGGTCGAGCGCCACGACGTGGTAGCTGCGGGCGAAGAACTCGATCTGGAGCTGGAAGATCCAGGCTGGCATGGTCCAGCCGGGGACGAACAGCAGGGTGGGCGCGGCGGGATTGCCGGCATCGATATAGTGCAGGCGGACGCCGTCGCTGGTGGTAAAATATCGGTCGGCGGCGCGGCCGGCGCTCGGCAGGGCGATCAGCAGGAGTAGGATGAGCGGGGCGAGCGCACGCATGGCCCGTTATGGCGGCAGCGGGCGGTGGCCTGTCAAATGGAATAGGACGGGGGAATAGGACGGGGGATGAACGAGCCGGACGAACCAGAGGAGTCCAACCGTGGCAAGGTGGTCGCGCTGGTGGTGGTGGTGCTGCTGGTGGTGGGCGGCTTCTGGCTGGAGCAGCGGCTGAGCGCCGGGTCGAAGATCCAGGACTGCGTGATGGCGGGGCGGACGAATTGCGCGCCGATCTCGACGTCGGGGGGATAGGGGGGGTGAGCGGCGTCGTTATGCCGAGGCAAGGTGTCCCCCTCGGCCTCCATGTCTTCGGTGCTGTGGCGAGAGCGTCACGAGCTTGGGGCAGAACACCTGCCAGCGTCGGGGCGATAGAGGTCACGCCTGGAACGCGGGGAACACGATGGAGCAGGTCGCCTCTCCCGGCGCTTTATCCGCAACGGCGAGGTAGGTTTCGTTGCCATGGTTTGCCGTCTGCTGAGTAGGTTGGCTGGTTCACGGCGGGCGCTAGTTCGAACCTCAAGGGTGGCGCGGGCTCATTTGGTCACCGAAGCGCCGCAAATGCCTCCAGCGTGCTTATGGTGTTGCCTGCGATGGCGCGGACCGTCTCCCGCTTGCGGGCATGTCCCTGACGATTGAGCTCTTCCTCAACCATCTCCTTCGTGACGCTGCCGGGATGGATGTCCCACAAACGGCAGGCGACACGGCGGATGGTCAGTGTCTCGTCCTCGTAGGGCTGGTACTCTCCATTGCCCATGGCCTTGCGGGTCATGCGGTAATCCCTCCATAGCGTCTGAGCGGTGGAGGTATTGAACGTATCAGGGTGTGCGCGAAGTAGCTCCGCGCATGTGGCATCCGGATGGGCGGCAAGGAAGCGATGGGCAACTGCCTGCTGCGTTTCCTTTCTATCACCGCGTGCCTTGTGAGCCATCGAGCCGGAGTCTGCTGGGCGATTTGGTCGTGTTGCAGGCTGCGCTGGGGCGGCCCGGACGGGATTTAATGAGCTGGCATGGCGTTCCCCAGCTAGCGCCACCTCAGGCGTCACTGCCGGAGACATAGAAGGGGCATGGGAATGGAGGACGAGTCCGAGCTTCTGTGCCTTGGCATGGGCCTCCGCCAGGACGAGCGGCAGCTTGCGTAGCCGTTCGATGGAGTATGGCTTCAGCGCTTCACGCTCGGAGTAGCGGACGGATGCGGTCGCCAGCATCCGCTCGATGATCGGTATCTTCCATGTGAGATAGGTCTTCTCGCAACGGCCACCGCCTTCGTTCCAGAGCGGTACGCCCTTGCCAAGAAAGTCTTTGACGACCGCCGTCTCCATTCGAATGCGCTGGGTTTTGCCGGCGACCGGCTCCTCGCGGATGTGGATGTGGCCGCCGCCCCCAGCTATGAGCATCGCGTTGATCACGAGTTCGGTCCAGATGTCGTCTGCCGGGCTCGTGTAGTGATCGAAGCGTCCGGGTTTGCTGCCGACCCTGGCATACCGTCCGGTCTCGCCGACATAGTAGCCGCCAGACCGGAACGCGATGAAATACAAGCCGCCGCAATCCGGGGGCGCGGGGAAACGAAGTCCGCCATTCGATCCGACCGTGATCTCGCCGAGCGGCCGGAAGCCCAGCCTCTCAATAATTGTCGTGGCCCGGATTGCCGTTGGCTGCCGCATAGCTGACGCCGTGATCAGTTGGACTTCAGGATAGAGGCCTACTGCCGGGTGGCAATATGCTCGTGGCGAGGCCGGCCCAACCGCGTCATTCCCGATCGAACCGCGCAGCGGAGACCGGCTGAATGAAGGCTTACATACATTTTCCGTTCCGTTGCCCCCCAGACGCCCACCCCGACCCTCTCCCGCCCGCGGGAGCCCCGCGGGAGAGGGAGATATTCACCGGCTGGAAGCTGTGTGAATCGGGAAGGATCAAGTTCGGGCATGACGACCGTGAGCAGGTAGAAGGCCTATGCGATAGCCATGTTTGCACGGACGTAAGCCCTTAACCCGCCCCGGCCGGCAGCACGCCGCGGTCGATGGCGTCGCAGAACAGCCTCCAATCTTGCTCGGACTGGCGGGCGTAGGCCAGGGCGAAAGCGGCAATGGACTTGGCGAAGCCGGGGCCGCCGCCGATGTAGCCGCTGATGGCCGCCGCGTCGCCGGTGCGGGCGTGGGCGCGGGCCAGGGTGCGGCCGCATAGGTCGGCGTAGAAACCCAAGGCACTCTCCATGGTCACGCCCACGGCGGACAGGCGCGAGTCCTTCAGGGTGCGGACGTAGAAATGGCGGCCGTCCGGGCCGGGCTTGGTCCAGCCGAGGAAGATGTCCGACGCGGCCTGCAGCATGCGCTGGCCGACCACCACGCGCTCGCCCTGGTTGGCGAACTGGCTCGGGCCGGCGAACGGGGCCAGCACGGAGTCCTGCGCCTGCTTGAGCTGCAGCATGAGCGGGTGGCCGTCGGGGTCGGTGAACAGGCCCACGGCGCAGAAGGTGCCGACGCTGCCGATGCCCACCACCTTGAAGGCGACATCCTGCAGCGCGTAACGGTCGAGCAAGACGCGGCGCTCGGGCAGCAGGCTGCGGGCGAAGGTGCGGAACAAGGTGCGGGTGTCGGCGTCCTCGGCTTGGGACAAGCGGAACACGGCGGGGGGCTTCTCGCGGATGCGCCACTTGCCGCCGTCTTGCACCGCGAGGCCGTAGGCGGCCTTGCTGCCGTCCAGCGCGGTTTTCAGGCGCCGGTGCTCCTGCGCGCGCACCCGGGCCTTGGCCACGGCAGCCACGGCCGAAGCCAGGTCGACCCGCGTGCTCCAGGCGGCGTTGGGCGCCATCGCGGCCAGGCGGGCGAGCGCCTCGGCATAGGCGTGCACTGCCGTGAACGCCAAGCCATGGCACGCCTCCTGCGGCATGCCGCGGTCTGCGCCGGCGAGCACCAGGCTGGCCGCCAGGCGCTTCACGTCCCACTCGAACGGGGCTGGCAGGGTTTCGTCGAAGTCGTTGACGTCGAACACCGGAACGCCCTCGGGGGAGGCGTAGGCGCCGAAATTGGCCAGGTGGCAGTCACCGCATGCCTGCACACGCAGGCCGCTCGAGGGGGTGCTGGCGAGGTCGGCCGCCATCACCGCCGCGGCGCCGCGCAGGAAGGTGAATGCGCTCGCCCGCATCCGCTGGTAGCGCATGGGCAGCAGGCGGGCGATGCGTCCCTCGCCCTGCAATTGCAGCACTTGCACCGGGTCGCGGCGATTGGGCGGCGGCGACCAGATGGCGTGGCCGCTGCGGGGCACGGTCTTGCGCAGGCTGACGCCCCAGGCGCGGCGGTCCTGGGCGGTGTGCAGCGCCGGGTCGGGGAGGGTCACGTTCAAAAGAGGGGCGTCATCGCTGTGGGGAAGCCCAACCATCGTGTGATGAGGACGTAGCACGAGATGGTGGGCGCGACAGGGATTGAACCTGTGACCCTTCGCGTGTGAAGCGAATGCTCTACCGCTGAGCTACGCGCCCACTGTGCTCGGCGGCTGTCCTAGCGGCGTCTCTGGCCTGTGTCTAGCGGCCCGGCAGCTTACGCGCCGGCTCGCGCCGTGGTGCGGAGCAGGCTTGCCAATGCCGCGGCGCCGGCCGCGCCCATGCCGAGCAGCAGCGCCAACGTGACACCCCGGGCCGGCGCCAGCTCGAAGCACAGCGCCACCAGGGCTGCCCCCAAGGTCTGCCCCAGCAGGCGGGCGGTGGCCACCATGCCGCTCGCGCCGCCGCTGCGGTGGGGCGGGGCGGAGGCAATCATCGCGCGGTTGTTCGGCGCGTTGAAGAAGCCGAAGCCCAAGCCGCAGAGCGAGGTGCGCCAGACGATATCGACGTCGGAGGGGTGGGCCGGCAGCGCCGCCAGCAGCAGCAAGCCGGCCGCCATCGCCGCCAGACCCGCCGCACCCAGCCGGGCCGGGGAGTAGCGGTCGGACAGGCGGCCGGCGGCGGGCGAGATCAGCGCCACCATCAGCGGCCAGGGGGTGAGCAGCAGCCCGGTGGCCACCTGGCTGCGGTGCAACGTCACCTGCAGCAGGAAGGGCATGGCGACGTAGGCCAGGCCTTGGGCGGCGAAACAGCACATGGCGGCGGCGGCGGAGAGCGCGAACAAGGGCACGCGCAGCAAGTCCACCGGCAGCAAGGGCGCCGGGAGGCCGCTCTGCCGGCTTACCAGCGCCACGCCTGCCACCACGGTGAGAGCGAACTCCGCGGCCACGATGGCGGCTGGCTGGCCATGCGCCAGGCCGTCCACGCCGGTGATCAGCAGCCCCAAGCTGGCGGCGCAGAGCAGCGCGCTGAGGGTGTCGAACCGGGCGGCCGAGTGCGTCGTCTCGGGCAAGACGCGCCACGACACGGCCAGGGTGAACAGCCCGATGGGCACGTTCACCGCGAACAGCCAGGGCCAATGCGCGACGGAGAGGATGGCGGAGGCGACGGTCGGGCCGACGGCGGAGGCGATGGAGCCGACGGTCGTGTTCATGCCGATGCCGCTGCCCAGGCGATGGCGCGGGAATACGAAGCGGATCAGCGCCACGTTCACGCTCATCATTCCGGCGGCGCCGAGGCCCTGCAGGACGCGCGCCATGGTCAGCACCAACAGGCTGCCGGAGAGGGCGCAGAGCAGCGACGCCACCACGAACAGCACCAGGCCGCCGATATGCACCCGGCGGTAGCCCGCGCGCTCGCCGAGCGAGGCCAGGGGCAGCAACGACATCGTTACCGCGAGCTGATAGGCGTTCACCACCCAGATCGAGGCGGCGTTGGTGACGCGCAGGTCGTGCGCGATGGTGGGGAGCGCGATGTTGGCGATGGCGCTGTCCAGCACCGCCATGACCAGGCCGAGCGCCACGGCGAGTGCGGCCCAGTAGAGCTGCGGCGGCGCTAGCCCGTCCGCTTCGGCGCCTGCGCTCACGGCGGCATCAATAGGTGGCGAAGATGCGGCGGATGTCTGCCGGGTCGGACGTTTGCGCGAGCGCCAGGGCGAGCAGCAGCCGCGCCTTTTGCGGGTTGAGGTTGTCGGCGATGAGGAAGCCGCTTTCCCGTGCCTTGGTGCCGGCGAAGGTGCGGCCGCTGCCGGCGCGGGTGGATTGCACCACCACCACGCCCTGCTGCACCGCCTCGCGCAGGGCTTCGGCCTCGGCGGTTCCCGGGAAGCCGGGCGCGAAGCCGGCGGAGACGATGCCGCGGGCGCCGGCGGCGAGGAATGCGCGCGACGCGGTGCCGTCGGCGCCGACATAGGCGTAGGCTATGTCGACGCGGGGCAAGGCGTCGAGCCGCGTGATGTCGAACTCGGTGTCCGGCATGTGGCGGCGCAGGGGGGCGCGGTAGAACGCCACGCCGTCGCCGTCGGCATGGCCGAGGACGCCGAAGTCGGGGGTGCGGAAGGTTTGCAGCCGGAAGGTGGAGGTTTTCGTCACCTCGCGGGCAGCGTGGATTTCGTCGTTCAGCATCACCAGCACGCCCATGCGGCGGGACGCCGGGCTGGCGGCGACGCGGATGGCGTTCACCAGGTTCATGCCGGCATCGGTGGAGAGGGCGCTGGCGGGGCGCTGGCTGCCGGTGATGACGACGGGGACGGGGACTTTCAGCACCAGGTTGAGGAAGAACGCGGTCTCCTCGAGCGAGGCGGTGCCGTGGCCGATGGCGATGCCGTCGAGGCCGGGCATGTCGGCCACCAATTGGCTGCAGAGTGCGGCGAGTTCTTTCCAGACGGGAAAGTCGATGTCGTGGCTGACCATGGTGCGGAAGTTGATCGGGACGACGTCCGCGATTTCGGCCCATTGCGGGAACATGGCGGCGATCGCGTCGGCCTGCATGCGGTTGCCGGTTGCGCCGTAGTCCAGGATGTCGAGCGGGCCGGCGCCGAGCGAGGAGATCGTGCCGCCGGTGCCGATGAAGGCGACGCGAGGCTTCACGCCGCCACGGCCTGCGGCTGAGCCAGGGATGCAACCAGCATGTCGGTGTCCATGAGGTCGGTGAAGAAGGCATAGAGCGCGGTGAGCGAGGCGTCGTGTTCCGCTTGGGTCAGCGCTGCGTTGCCGTCGCTGACCATGACGACGCGGAAGTTGGCCATCATCGCGTCGCGGGCGGAGGATTCGCAGCAGACATTGGTGAGGGTGCCGGTGATGAGCACGGTGTCGATGCCGCGGGCGCGGAGCAGGTTCGGCAAATCCGAAGTGCCGGGATAGAAGGCGCTGAAGCGGTATTTGCGCACCACGGCGTCCTGCGGCTGCACATCCATGGCGGGCCAGAATTGTTGGCCGAAGCTGCCTTCGGTGAGGGCGGCGATGCGGCTGCGGCGGGTGGGCGGGGCGGCCATGTCCTGCAGGACGGACCAGTCGGTGAGGCAGCGCTCGTCGTGCGTGTTCATGATCCAGAACACGGCGCCGCCGGCCTGTCGCACGGCGGTGGCCAAGCGGTTGATGGTGGGGACGATGGCGATGGCGGCCTCGCAGGCGGTGTAGCCTGCGGCGGCGTCCATGTAGGCGTTCTGCATGTCGATGACGACGAGCGCGGTGCGCGCCGGGTCGAGGTTGGCGAATGGGTGTTCGGTGCCGCGCCGGGCCACGACGCGGTCGATGATGGATTGCGGAATGGTCACGCCGTTCATCGGAACGCTCCCTCCTGTGGTTGCAGCATGTCGGCGACGCGCAGGCATCGGGCCATGCGGCCGGGCGCGGGGTAAACCGGGTTAGGAAGATCCTTGCGGCAGGCCGGCATCGCCATGGGGCAGCGCGGCGCGAAACTGCAGCCGGGGGGCAGGCGGCGCATGTCGGGCGGGCTGCCGGGGATGGCGGCGATGTCCTGCTCCGGCGGCTGGTCGTGCACGGTGGAGGCGAGCAGCCCGGCGGTGTAGGGGTGCGCGGGGCGGCGCAGCACGTCGGCGACCGGGCCCTCCTCGATCACGCGGCCGGCGTACATCACGGCGACGCGGTCGGCGATCTCGGCGGCGACGCCCAGGTCGTGCGTGACGAAGATGGTGCCCATGCCCATGTCCTGCTGCAGGCGGCGCAGCAGGATCAGCACCTGGATTTGCACGGTGGCGTCGAGCGCGGTGGTCGGCTCGTCCGCCAGCAGCAGTTGCGGGCCGCAGGACAGGGCGATGGCGATCATGGCGCGTTGGCGCAAGCCGCCGGAGAGTTCGTGCGGATAGGCGTCGACCCGGCGTTCCGGCGAGGGGATTTTCACCAGGTCGAGCAGCTCGATGGCGCGCGCCCTGGCCTCTGCTCGGGTGCCGCCTTTGTGGCGGCGGATCATTTCGGTCAGGTGTTGGCCGATGGTGTAGACGGGGTCGAGCGCGGTCATGGGTTCCTGGAACACCATGGCGACGGCGCCGCCGCGGAACTGGCGCAGCGCACGGCCTTGCAGCGACAGCACGTCCTGCCCGGCCAAGTGCACCTGGCCGCCGACGCGGGAGCGGGTCGGCGGCAGCAGGCGCATCAGCGCTTTGAGGGTGACGGACTTGCCGGAGCCGGACTCGCCGAGCAGGCACAGCACTTCGCCGGCGCGCAGGCTGAAACTGGCGCCGCTGACTGCGTTCACGGTCGCTTCGCGGGTGACGAATTGGACGGTCAGGTCCTGCACGTCGAGCAGCGGGGCGGCGGGGCGGCCGATGTCCATCAGGCGGCCAGGGCGCGGGAGTGGCCAGACGCCCTATCGGTCATGTGGCAGGCGGCGACGTGGCTCGAGCGGTCCTCCCACTGGCCCAGCAGCGGGGCGCGGCTTTGGCAGACGGGTTCGACGTGGGGGCAGCGGGTGTGGAATCGGCAGCCGGAGGGCGGGTTGATCGGGCTTGGCGGGTCTCCCACGATGGGCGGGGCGGTGATGCGGCGTTCGGCGTCCATCGACAGGCGGGAGCCGAGCAGCGCCTGGGTGTAGGGGTGCTGGGCGCGGCGGAACACCTCGACCGCCGGGCCCAACTCCACCACTTGGCCGAGATACATCACGAGGACGCGGTCGCTGATGTAGCGGACGACGTTGAGGTCGTGGCTGATAAACAGGTAGGTGAGGTTCAGGGTGCGCTTGAGCTGGCGCAGTAGGTTCAGCACCTGGGCTTCAACCGATTTGTCGAGGGCGGAGACGGCTTCGTCGAGGATGACCATGCGGGGGCCCATGGCGAGGGCGCGGGCGATGTTCACCCGCTGCTTCTGGCCGCCGGAGAGTTCGTGCGGGTAGCGGGGGCCGAATAGGTCTGGCCTAAGGCCGACCTTGGTGAGGATGTCCTGCGCGATGCGGCGGGACTCGGCGCGGCTGCTGCCGTTCACCATGGGGCCGAACGCGACCGAGTCCTGCACCGGCATGCGCGGGTTCAGCGAGGAATAGCTGTCTTGGAACACCATCTGCACTTGGCGGCGCAGATCGGCCACGCTGATGCCTTGGGTGGCGGCCACGGCGTCGCCGTCGAACACCAGTTCGCCGGCTTGCGGCGCGATGAGATGCAGCAGCAGCCGCGCCAGGGTGGACTTGCCGCAGCCGGATTCGCCGACCACGCCCAAGGTCTCGCCCTTGAACAGGGTGAACGACACGCCGTCCACCGCGCGCACGACGGCGCCGCGGCCGGCGCCCTTGACCTTGAAGTGGCGCTTTAGCTCGCGGGCGATCAGCATGGGTTGCGCGGCGCCGCCGCGGTCGCGGGCGTCGACATAGGTGTTGCCTTCGAGGGTCGTGCTCAAATCCGCACGTCCATGGCGGCGCGCACGCCGTCGCTCACCAGGTTGAAGCAGATCGAGGTGATGAAGATTGCGACGCCGGGCATGGCGCAGCCGATCGGGTCGACGTAGAGCGATTGGCGCAGAGTGCTGAGCATGAGGCCCCAGTCCGCGGTGGGCGGCTGCACGCCCAGGCCGAGGAAGGAGAGGCCGGAGGCGAGCAGGATGCTCACGCTGACCAGGCTCGAGGCGTAGATGAACACGGGGCCGAGCACGTTGCCGAGCACGTGGTGGCGCACGATGGTGAGGGTGCCGGCGCCGCTGGCGCGGGCGGCCTCGATGTAGTCCAGGTTCTTGATTTGCGCGGTTGCGGTTTCTGCGACGCGGCACATGGCGGGGATGAACACCAGGCTGAGGGAGATGATGCCGTTGCCGATGCCGCCGCCCATGGCGCCCGAGATGGCCACGGCGAGCAGGATGGAGGGGAAGGCGTAGAACACGTCCATGGTGCGCATGATGGCGGTGTTGGTGACGCGGCCGGCGAACCCGCCGACCACGCCTAAGGTTCCGCCTACGACGGTTGCGACCAGCACGGGGGCCAGGCCCATCATCAGCGAGATACGGCCGCCGTAGAACAGGCGGCTCATCATGTCGCGGCCGAGTTCGTCGGTGCCCCAGGGGTGGCCGCGCCAGCCGAACGGCTTGAGGCGGCCGATGATGCTTTGCGCGTAGGGGTCGAAGGGTGCGACCAGGGGTGCGGCGATGGCGAGCAGCACGATGAGCAGCACGACGGCGCCGAACGCCAGCGTGATCCAGTCATGGCGCAGGCGGTAGGCGACGGATTGCCAGTAGCTGCGCACCTTGGTGGCGGGCGCGGGGTCGGCCTCGCTGGTGGGGGCCAGGGAGATTGCGGTGTCGCTCATGTCGGCTGCGTCATGCGCGTCTGATCCGCGGGTCGATGAGGGCTTGCAGCAGGTCCACCACGAGGTTAGTGGCGACGAAGATCAGCGACAGCGCGAGGATGGTGCCCTGCAGCACGGGGATGTCGCGGTTGATGATCGCTTTGTTGAGCAGGAAGCCGCTGCCGGGCCAGGTGAACACGGTTTCCACCAGGATGGAGCCGCCCATGAGGTAGCCGAATTGCAGGCCCATGACGGCCAGCACCTGGGGCGCGGCGTTTTTCAGCACGTGGCGGATCACTGCGGCTTCGCCGAGGCCCATGGCGCGCAAGGTGGTGACGAAATCCTGGTTGCGCACTTCCGCCACGGCGGCGCGGGTGGTGCGGGCGATGATGCCGATGGGGATCATGCTGAGCGTGACCACCGGCAGCACGAGGAACTGGGCGTCGCTCCAATGCCACAGCACGAAGGCGGCGGAGCCGGACTCTCCCATGCCGCTTGCGGGGAGCACCATGTATTGCACCGCGAACAGGATCACCAGCACGAGGCCGAGCCAATAGTTCGGCAGGCTCACGCCGATGACCGCGGCGCCGGTCACCACGCGGTCGAGCAGGCGGCCGGGGAAGCAGCCGGCGAACGCGCCCATGCCGAAGCCCATTGCGAACGAGATCGGCACCGCGAACAGGGCGAGCATGGCGGTGTTGGCGAGCGAGCCGAACACTTCGAGCGTCACGGGGCGTTGGGTGGCGATGGAGCGGCCGAAATCGCCGTGCAGGACGTGCCACAGCCAGAGCACGTATTGCACTGGGATTGGCCGGTCGAAGCCATAGGCGTGTTTGATGATGGCGATCGTGTCTGCGGTTGCGTCTGGCGGCAGCACGGTTTGCAGCGGGTCGCCGGGCGCCAGGTAGACCAAGGAGAAGCACACCACGCTCACCCCGAGCGCGATGGGGATCGCGAACAGGATGCGCCGGACGACGTAGCCGAGCATCAGGCTGCTCCTAAGGGGAGACCGTGATCGGCGTCAGGTCCTGGAACCAGTTCTGCGCCTGCACGAAGCCATGGACCTTGGGGGAGAGCGCGCGAGGGTTGAGGTCGTGCACGATGAACACCATCAGGGCTTGCGCTGATTCGTATTCGTTGAGCTGGGTGAGCAGCGCCATGCGTTTTGCCGGGTCGAATTCCTCGAAGATTTGCTTGACCAAGGACTCGGCTTCCGGGGTGCCGAAGTGGCCCCAGTTGCTGCCGGCGGGCGACCAATAGGCCTCGGCGACGGGCTTGATGATGGCGCTCACCGGGTCGAGCAGGCCGCGGGAGGCGTTCAGCGCGTCGATGTTGGGGTATTTCGGCACGCCGGAACGGCTCACGTCGAGCAGGGCGTTCCAGTCCATGACGTCGAACGTGACCTGGAAGCCGGCGTCTTCCAGTTGCTGCTTGACCAGGTCGTTCATGGTCAGGGATTGCATTTGGCCGGAGCCGGACGTGGAGATCGCGACGGTGATCTTGCAGGGGAGGCAGCCGGCCTGCTGCAGCAACGCATGCGCCTTGGCCTTGTCGAACTTGTAGATCACCGGGTGGCCGTAATACGGCATCGTGGGCGGGACCTCGGCGTATTCCGGGATGGCCAGGCCGCCCACCAGGTCCACCACGTCGGCGCGGTTGATGGCGTAGTTGGCAGCCTGGCGCACCCGCAGGTCGGTGAACGGGCCGCGGGTGAAGTTCAGGATGTAGGGCCAGTTGTGCGGGTAGGTGTTGGTGATGATCTGCATGCCGGCGCGCTTGAGCACCGGGATGGCGTCTGGCGCCGGGGCTTCGACGAAGTTCACTTGGCCGGAGAGGAGGGCGGCGGTGCGGGTTGCGGCCTCGGGCATGGGCAATAGGATGAGCCTATCCTGCTTCGGTACGCGCGCCGGGTCCCAATAGTCCTTGTTGGGCACCAGTTCCATGCGTTCATGCGGGGTCTCGCTGGCGAAGCGGTAGGGGCCGGTGCCGGAGGGTTGGGCAGCGTAGGCGTCCCAGTTGTCGTGCAGCGCTTCGGCCCGGCAGCGGCTGATCATCAGCACGTAGGACATGTCGTAGGGGAAGAGGGATTCGACGAACTTGGTGTTGATGGCGACGGTGTGGTCGTCGATTTTTTCGATGCTGTCGTAGTTGGTCAGGTAGGCGCGGGAGAGGGCGAATTGCTGGGTGTAGAATTGGGGCGCCTTCGGGTTGGCGATGCGGCCGAAGTTCCAGATCACATCGTCGGCGGTGAAGTCGCAGCCGTCATGCCACTTCACGCCCTGACGCAGGGTGAAGATCCAGCGCTTGTGGTTGTTCGGGTCGACGTGCCACTCGGTGGCCAGGCCGGGTTTGATGTCGGAGGGCTGGTTGCTCTTGGAGAGGTCCCAGTTGATCAGCGCGTCGTAGAGATTGTAGCCGACGAAGCGGAAGCCTTCGAAGCCTTGGTCTGGGTTGCCGGTGTCGACGGGGAGGTCTCCGGCGGTCATCGCGACGGTGAGCACGCCTTGGGCTTGGGCTGGGCGGGATGGGAGCGTTCCGGCCACGAGCAAGGCGGTGGCAAGCAGGGACATTCGAAGCATCGCACTCTCCCGCATCGGCGCGCCAATTCGCCGTTAATGCGGGTCAGCATGGGGCCGGGTTAATGTTTAGGCAAGGAAAGAAAGGGGTAGACTTAGAGTGCGGGTTTAGAGGGCAGTTGCTGCGGTTAAGGGCAGTTTAGTTGGTTTTGGTGTGGGTGCGAGGCGGGGTTTGCGCGTTGTTGCTCTCGCGGTGGTTCGCGGTTGGTTTTGGGCGGCGGATGGGTGCGCAGGTCAGCCCTCACCCCTGCCCTCTCCCAGAGGGAGAGGGAGATGTTCTTCGGCGGTGGCAGGCGAAGAAGCCGTGGGCGGCGACATTGCGTAAACGGGCGTTTACGTCACGCGCGGGACCCCGTGGATGCCCGGATCAAGTCCGGGCATGACGGTGTGGGGACGGGGTCGGCCAAAACGCTCGCGCGGGGGCGCTTTGCCGCGGGCTATCCGTCTGGGATGGTGGCGGGGACGCGGAGGAGCGTGCGCTGCGGCGGGTCGGGCTGGCACGGGGCCTGGGGTTGCTCGCGAGGCTCGGTGTCGTTGGCGGCTTGGTGCGGGGGCTGGTCGCGGTTCGGTTGGGCCGAGGGTTCGATGCCGAAGTCGGCGAGGATGCCGGCGACGACGTGTTCGAGCGGTCGGGCGCCGAGGGATTCGGGGCGCTCGACGCGTTCAAGGCGGTCGGGGCGCTCGGGGTGCAGGGTTTCGGCGCGCTCGAGGCGCGTTGGGGTCGTCTCTGCCGCTTGAAGGCTCGGGATGCGCGCGGGGCGGGTGGCGGTGGCCGCGGGTGGCGTGGGGTGGGCGAGCTTTTCGATGAGCAGGACGGTGCGGCGGACGCCGGTCGTGGTGCGGTCGAAAGCCTGGCTGGCGCGGTCGAGCATGGGGCCGTGGTCGACGCCGGGGAGTTCGGCGGCGCGGGTGGCGGTGGCGTGGATCTGGCGGGCGAAGTCAGTGCCGAGCTCGGCCAAGGTGAACAGCATGGCCTGGCAGCGCTCGATCATGGTCTCGGGCGTGCTGGCCGGCGCTGGGGGGGCGCAGGATTGGACTTGGTCGTAAGAGTGCGCCGTTCTCATGAACGGATCATGAACACGCGGGGGGCGGGAGTTGCAAGGGGTTTGTCGGGGGGTTGTGCTCGAGACGCCGAGGATTGTGCCCTCGCACCCTCACCCCGACCCTCTCCCGCCCGCGGGAGAGGGAGATATCTTTGGCGATCAGGGCGTTAGAGAGGCTGATTCACGCATCACGTTGTTTCAACCTGATGCGATCAGGGCGTTAGTGGAAGAGGGTGGGGCTCCATAAGGCCATGGGGACGCCGGACTGGGTGTCGAGGCCTAGGCGCAGGGTCAGCCAACCCATGGTGGCGCCGACGGTGCGCTGATACAGGCTGCCGAGCTGGAGGTCCTGCACGGGGAGGTCGGCGCTGACGCCCTTTTCCTTGGCCAGCCAGTCGCGGGCGGCTTGCTCGCCGCCGATTTCGTCGACCAGGCCGAGCGTCAGCGCCTGGCGGCCGTCGTAGGCGCGGCCGTCGGCCAGTTCGCGGACCTTGGCTTCGTCCATATGGCGGCCCTGCGCCACGATGGTGACGAACTGGCCGAACAGGTCGCCCACCAGGGCCTGGAGGTAGTCGCGGCCGGCGGTCGACATCGGGTGGGTGAAGGACGGCTGGTCCTTCAGCGGGCCGGAGACGATCGGGTCACTCTGCACGCCGATCATGCTGAGCAAGCCGCCGACATTGCCAGTCTCGAGGATGACGCCGATCGAGCCGGTGAGGGTCGCGTCGCTGGCGAAGATGCGGGCGGCGGGCACGCTGATCATGTAGCCGGCGGAGGCTGCGGTGCCGCCCATCACCGTCACCAGGGGCTTGGCGGCGGCCACGCGGACCAGGGCGTCATGCAGGCTCTCGCCGCCGGCGACGCTGCCGCCGGGGCTGTCCACGGCGAGCATCACGGCGGCCACGCTCTTGTCGCGGGCCAGCGCGTCGATGGCCTGGAGCAGCTTGCGGTCTTCGGTGATGATGCCGCTCACCGTGATGCGGGTGATGTGCTGGCCGCCCAGCGAGACCGGCCCGGCGCCGCGAACGGCGTAGACCACGGCGCCCACGACGGCCACGATGGCGACCAGCCGCCAAAAGAACAGGCGGCGCTTGAGACGCCGCCTGTCGATCAGCAGGTCCGCTTCCAGACCCTCGGCCATGCGCGCTTACTCGCCGCTCTGCTGATTGCGGCGACGGATCGCCGCACCCAGGATGTCGCCGAGCGAGGCGCCGCTGTCGGAGGTGCCGAACTCGGCGACCGCCTGCTTGTCCTCCTCGATCTCGCGGCCCTTGATGGTGAGCGAGAGCTTGCGGGCGGCGCGGTCGATGGCGGTGATCTTGGCGTCCACCTTCTCGCCGACGGCGAAACGGTCGGGGCGTTGGTCCTGCTTGTCGCGGGCCAGCTCGGCGCGGCGGATGAAGCCGGTGAGCACCTCGTCCACCTTCACCTCGATGCCGTTGGCCTGCACCGCGGTGACGACGCAGGTGACGACGTCGCCCTTGTGGACGCGGGAGAGGGTGTCGGCCGCCGGGTCTTCGTGAAGCTGCTTGATGCCGAGGGAGATGCGCTCCTTCTCGACGTCCACATCGAGCACCTTGGCGCGGATGACCTGGCCCTTGTCGTATTTGGCCATGGCGAGTTCGCCGGGCTCGTCCCAGGAGATGTCGGACATGTGGACCATGCCGTCGATATCGGCGCCGATGCCGATGAAGAGGCCGAACTCGGTGATGTTGCGGAGTTCGCCCTCGACCTCGGTGCCGACCGGGTGCAGCTCGACGAACTCTTCCCAGGGGTTGCGCTGGACCTGCTTGAGTCCGAGCGAGATGCGCCGCTTGGAGCTGTCGACGTCCAGCACCATGACGCCGACTTCCTGGCTGGTGGAGACGATCTTGCCGGGGTGGACGTTTTTCTTGGTCCAGCTCATTTCGGAGACGTGGACCAGGCCTTCGACGCCGGGCTCGAGCTCCACGAAGGCGCCGTAGTCGGTGATGTTGGTGACGCGGCCGGTGAACTTGGCGCCGGGCGGGTATTTCGCCGCGACACCTTCCCATGGGTCGGCCTCGAGCTGCTTCATGCCGAGGCTGATGCGCTGGGTGTCGGCGTTGAAGCGGATGACCTGGACGCGGACCTGCTGGCCGATGGTGAGCGCCTCGGAGGGGTGGTTGATGCGGCGCCAAGCGATGTCGGTGACGTGGAGCAGGCCGTCGACGCCGCCGAGGTCCACGAAGGCGCCGTAATCGGTGATGTTCTTCACCACGCCATCCAGGATCATGCCTTCCTTGAGGCCCTGGATCAGCTCGGAGCGCTGCTCGGCGCGGGTTTCTTCCAGCACGGCGCGGCGGCTGACGACGATGTTGCCGCGGGCGCGGTCCATTTTCAGGATTTGGAACGGCTGCGGGGTGCCCATGAGGGGGCCGACGTCGCGGACGGGGCGGATGTCCACCTGGCTGCCGGGGAGGAAGGCGACGGCGCCGCCGAGGTCGACGGTGAAGCCGCCCTTGACCCGGCCGTAGATGGTGCCGTTGACGCGCTGCTGGGCCTCGAAGGCTTTTTCCAGGTTGGTCCAGGCCTCTTCGCGCCGGGCCTTTTCGCGGGAGAGGACGATGGAGCCGTCGCGGTCCTCGTAGCGCTCGACGAACAGCTCGATGAGGTCGCCGGGCTTGACCTCGGGGGCGGCGCCGGGGGGGCCGAACTCCTTGAGGGCGACGCGGCCTTCGCTCTTGAGGCCGACGTCCACGATGGCGAATTCGTCGGTGAGGCGGAGGACGCGGCCGGTGACGACGGAGCCGTCAAAGCCGGTGTCGCGGCCGAGGGTCTCGTCGAGCAGGGAGGCGAAGTCCTCGTCGCCGGGGTTGTGGGAGGTGGAATAGTCGTAGGCGACGGCGCTGGATGCCATGGGGGTCGGGATTTCCTGTCGGGGGCGCGGGGTGGCGCCGGGGGTTTGCGCATCCGGGGAGGACACGGCTTGCCCACGATGGTGGGCCGGGTTTCGGGGTCTGGGAGGGGAACACCACGCGCGGGTGGGGAGTGTCAAGGGGAAGCTGGTGGGTGGGATCGGTATTAAAGATAGTGCAGTGGTGGTTTGATACGGGGTGACGTTGTTAAAGGGACTGAGATGGCGCGTTCGGGGCGCATCTCCTAGCCGCGGGTTGATGTCTACCCTTTGGTGGGTGGGGTCCGGCGCTGGATGGCGGCCAAGGCGGCGGCGAAGGCCTGGTCGGGGGTCAGGGCGGTGGTGTCCAAGGTGACCGCGTCGGAGGCGGGGCGCAGCGGGGCGGCGGTCCGGGCGCGGTCCAGTTCGTCGCGGGACACCAGGTCTGCCGCTACGGCCGCGAGGTCGGTCTCGGGTTTGCGAGCCCGCAGTTCCCGCCAGCGGCGCTCGGCGCGCGCGGCCACGCTGGCGGTGACGAAGAGCTTCACGTCGGCGTTCGGGAAGATGACGGTGCCGATGTCGCGGCCGTCGAGCACGGCGCCGCCGTTGGTGGCGAAGCTGCGTTGGAAGGCGAGCAGGGCGGCGCGGACGGCGGGGATGGCGGCGACCTGGGCGCTGGCGGCGTCGGCGACCGGGCCGCGCAGGTCGGGGCGTTGCAGGTGCTCGGGGCGGAGGGCGGCGGCGGCTTGGGTTGCGGCCGCCGGGTCGGATGGGTCGGCGTCGGCGTCCAGCACGAGGCGGGCGACGGCGCGGTAGAGCAGGCCGGTGTCGAGGTAGGGCAGGCCCAGCTCGGCGGCGAGACGGCGGGCCAGGGTGCCTTTGCCGGCGGCGGCGGGACCGTCGATGGCGATGATCACGCGATGTCCGCCCCGAGGCTGCGCATCCGCGCGGCGAAGGCAGGGAAGCTGGTTTCGATGAAGCCGGCGTCGTCGACCGCGACGGGGGCCTCGGTCGCCTGACCCAGCACCAGGGCGCTCATGGCGAGGCGATGGTCCATGTGGGTGGCGATGGTGCAGCCGCCGGGGAGATGAGCGGCGCCTTGCACCAGCAGGTCGTCGCCCTCCACCGCCACTGTTGCACCGGCCGCCTGGAGCATGGCGGCGGTGGCGGCCAGGCGGTCGCTTTCCTTCACGCGGAGTTCGGCCAGGCCGCACATGCGCGTCGTGCCCGCGGCGAGCGCGGCCGCCACGGCGAGAACCGGGAACTCGTCGATCATGGACGGGGCGCGCTCGGGGGGCACGTCCACCGCGCGCAGGGGAGAGTGGCGCACCACGAGGTCGCCCACCGGCTCGCCCCCCTGGGTGCGCTCGGCGGTGATGGTCAGGTCGGCGCCCATCTCGCGCAGGGTGTGCAGCAGGCCGGTGCGCAGCGGGTTGAGGCCGACGGCGGCGATCGTGACGGATGAGCCCGGGACCAGCAGCGCTGCGACCAGGGGGAACGCGGCGGAGGAGGGGTCGCCGGGGACGGTGATGTCCCGGCCGCGCAGCTCGGGCTGGCCGGCGAGGGTGATGACGCGGCCGGCGCCCAAGGTTTCGACCGACAGCTCGGCGCCAAAGTGGCGCAGCATGTTCTCGCTGTGGTCGCGGGTGGCGCTCGCCTCCTCCACCACGGTCTGGCCGCGGGCATTCAGGCCCGCCAGCAGCACGGCCGATTTCACCTGCGCCGACGGGACCGGCACCCGGTAGTGCAGCGGCATGGCCTCCGCCGCGCCGCGGATGGCGAGCGGCAGCCGGCCCCCTGCCCGGCCGCTGAACTGGCCCCCGCATTGCAGGAGCGGCTGCGTCACGCGCTGCATCGGGCGGCGGCGCAGGCTGGCGTCGCCGGTTAGAACGGCGAATAGGTCGTGGCTGGCTAGGATGCCGGCCAGCAGCCGGGCCGCGGTGCCGGAATTGCCCATGTCGAGGACGTCGTCGGGTTCGGCGAGGCCGCCGATGCCGCGCCCGGCTACGCACCAGACGGCGCCCTCCTGCCAGATTTCGGCGCCCAGCGCCTGCATCGCCGCCGCGGTGCGCAGCACGTCTTCGCCTTCGAGCAGGCCTTCAATGCGCGTTTGCCCGATGGCCAAGGCGCCGAACATCAGCGCCCGGTGGCTGATCGACTTGTCGCCGGGCACGTGGAGCGACCCGGCGAGCGGGCCTTTGGGTTTGCGGGCGGTCAGCGGCTGGACGGGAGCCATCATTCGGCCCGCCTAGCAGGGCTGGTCCGCTTTGAACAGCAGCCTGTTTGACAGCGCGGCGCGACGATGGCATGGGGCGCGCCCTCTGGCGTTATGCGCCGGAACCCCGAAGCCTAGGAGCGCAGCGGCATGGCGAAGCCTGAACTCGGCACCAAGCGCGTCTGCGTTGCGTGTGGCGCCCGGTTTTACGACCTGACCAGAACCCCGGCTGCCTGCCCCAAATGTGGCACCGAGCAGCCGCCCGACCAGCCCCGCGCGCGCCGGCCTGGCGGCAACGTGGTCGAGGAGCGCCGCTTGAAGAAGGTGGTGGTGGCCGACGACGCGGACGTGGAGGTGGAAGCGGCCGAGGACGAGGCGGACGAGGGGGTCCTGGAAGACGCGAGCGAGTTGGAAGACGACGCCGACGCGATTCCGGACGAGATCGAAGTCGAGCCGGAGGCGGACGACACGGAGCGCTAGCCGCTCGGCTGAGTGGGCCCATGGCCAGCGCGCGTGGCAGGGGCGCGTGGCAGGTTGGTTAAACTGCGCAGGAGGCGTGCAACGGGCGCGCGGATTGCCGCGTTGTTGGCCGGCATGCTTGATACCCCAAACGATGGCGAGACCGAGCGCCTGACCGACCTTGCCCGCCTTGTGCAGGCAACCGGCTATCATTTCATAACCCCCACTCCGACGACGCATGCCCGGGTCAATGCTCGGCCGGGCGGTGCGATGGCGCGAACCGTTCGAGACGTGTTCGGTTGGAGCCGGCCGTTCGAGAAGGCGGTTGTGCCGCAAGCGGTGCTGGGCGCGATGGCCGAGGCAAGTGCTCTGGTCGGGCAGGACGATGGGTTGTGGCGCAGCACGGTCCGGCTTGCATCGCTCGATGGGCTGCTGTTGATGCATTCGGCGTTTCCGACCCTCGCACCTGACTCGGTGTTCTTCGGGCCAGATACCTACCGGTTCGCCCAGGCCATCCTGCCGCACCTGCAAATCGGGGGTGGCCGTGCGATCGACATCGGGTGTGGCTCTGGCGCCGGGGCCATCCTCATTGCGCGGGCGAGCCCTGGCGCGGATGTATTCGCGGTCGACATCAATGCACGCGCCCTGAGATTTACCGCCGCCAACGCGGTTCTGGCGGGGGTGTCGCTGCGGCCGGTTCACAGCGACCTGTTGGCCGGCGTCGATGGCGCGTTCGACCTCATCGTGGCCAATCCGCCGTATCTGGTCGACCCGGGGGAGCGGGCGTATCGCCACGGCGGCGGCCCGCTCGGTGCGGGGCTGTCATTGGACATCGTTGCCGCCGCATGCGACCGGCTCGCGCCAGGTGGCCGTTTGGTGCTCTACACTGGCGCCGCGATCATCGATGGCACGGACCCGCTGTTCGAAGCCGCTGCTGCCCATTTGGCGCGGCGTGGCCTGGACTGGAGCTATCGCGAGGTCGATCCCGACGTGTTCGGGGAGGAACTGGAGCGCGGCGTCTACGTTGCAGCCGACCGGATCGCGGCGGTGGTTCTGGAGGTTCGAAAACCCTAGAGCTTGCATCGGCCGCAAACCTGTTGCGGCAACCGACTTTTCAGAGGCATGCCCGGGTCCGTTGACGGTGCCGGATGCAAACGATGGGACGAGGAAACACCCTATGCCCGATGGCAGTCTTTCCGTTGCGCTTGGCCAGGACGATCGCTGGCACCGCCGGTTGGCGGCGTTCAATGCCGCTCGGTTCACCCCCGGCTTGCCCCATGACGGATGGGAGCAGGAGGTGGAAATCCAAGCGGCCATCTTGATCGAGGAAGGCCATTGGCTGGAGCAGCAACGTGCCGCGGTGATCGATCGCGCGGCGGAGGCTCCGCTTGAGCCGGATGGCTTCGTCGCCTGGTTCGAGCAGTTGGAGCATCGTGGCCCTGGGCAAAACGACCCGTTGTTTGCATGGCTCGCCGAGCAGGCCAACATGGAGGAGATGCGCTGGTTCCTGCAGCAGGAGGTTGCGGGCGAGGCCGGGTTCGACGACCTGACGGCGCTGACCCAGCTCCGCCTGCCAACCCCCGCCAAGCTCGAGCTGGCTCGCAACTACTGGGACGAGATGGGGCGGGGTAACGAGAAGGGCATGCACGGCCCGATGCTGGCGCATCTTGCCACCAAGCTGGACCTCCACCCGACGGTCGAGTCGACCGTTTGGGAGGCGCTGGCGCTGGCAAACACCATGGCCGGCTTGGCTGGCAACCGACGCTATGCGTTCCACTCGGTTGGCGCGCTCGGCGTGATCGAGCAAACGGCGCCGAGCCGCGCCAAGCTGGTTGGCGAGGGCCTGCGCCGGCTTGGCGTGAGTGCCAAGGATCGGCACTATTTCGATCTTCACGCCATTTTGGATATCAAGCACAGCGCGGCTTGGAATGCCGAGGCGGCCTGGCCGCTGGTGAAGCTCAACCCGGAGTTTGCGCCCGCCTTGGCTGAAGGCGCGCTCATGCGCCTGGAATGTGGTGCTGCGTGTTTCCGGCGTTACCGGCAAGCGTTTGGGCTTTGAAGGATCTTTCGCGCGGTATCTGAGCGCGTTAGTTCGTTTAGAGCATGATTGCTTCTGATAGGCGAAGCAATCATGCTCTAACTCTTTGTTTGAGAGGCTGATTCACGCATCAGGTTGTTTCAACCTGATGCGATCAGGCTCTAGCGATGCCATGGAACCGCACCCATCCGTACGGTGCGTTGCGTTTGGCAACGCACCGTCGAGCGGCTTGCGGTGCGGTGCCAAAGCGCACCACACCCTACGAGGTTTGTGGGACGGCATAGGCGTCGTTTGTTGGAAACGCTTTGCTAGGCGGCGCGGCTCCAGTCGTTAGGGGCGTGACCATCTTGGGCGGATGGCTCGAGTTGGAAACGACCGGTGAGGCGTGCGAGTGCTTCGGCCTCGTTGGCCAGCGCGCGAGCCGCGGCGGTGCTCTGTTCGACCATGGCCGCGTTCTGCTGGGTGGTTTGGTCCATTTGGTTGACGGCGGTGTTGACCTCGGTGAGCCCCGTGGACTGCTCCTGCGCCGAGGCGGCAATCTCGTTGGTCACCTCATGGACTTTCTTGACCTGCTCGACGATGCGCATCAGGGCGGCACCCGTGCTGCGGACGAGCTTCACACCGGAACCCACTTGGTTGGACGAGGTGGAGATCAGCGCCTTGATCTCCTTTGCCGCTCCCGCTGAGCGCTGCGCGAGTGCGCGCACTTCGCTGGCGACCACGGCAAAGCCGCGTCCTGCGTCGCCTGCGCGCGCCGCCTCTACCCCGGCGTTCAGAGCCAGCAAGTTGGTCTGGAACGCGATTTCGTCGATCACGCCGATGATCTCGCTGATTTGGCGTGACGACGCCTCGATTTCACCCATGGCTTGCACCGCCTGCTGAACGATCTCGCCGGATTGCTCGGCGTCCGACTTGGTCTGCGCCACCACGTCGCGGGCTTCCTTGGCGCCTTGCGCAGTACGTCGTACCGTTGCAGTGACCTCGTCCAAGGCTGCGGCGGTTTCCTCCAGGCTGGCCGCTTGCTGTTCCGTGCGGCGGCTCATGTCGTCAGAGGCCTGGGCGATCTGTTCGGTGCCGGCGCGGATGGCCGACGTGGTCTCGATAACACTGCCCAGCAGGTCATGCAGTTGGGCGCTGGTGCTGTTCAGGTTGGCCCTGAGGGTTTCGTAGGCCGGCGGCAGCGTGCTCGTTAGGCGGAAGCTCAGATCTCCGGCGGCCAGGCGCTCCAACCCGGCGCCGATCGAGTTCACCACCAGCGTTGCCGCCTCCGTGGCGGCCGTCTGTTGAGCGGCCAGCGCCACCCGGGCATCTTCGTCGACGCGGCGTGCGCGCTCTTCCTCGCGTTGCTGCCGCTCGACCTGGGCGGCGATCGCGTTCGTCTTGAGCACGTCGATGGCCTGCGCCATGGCGCCGATTTCGTCGCGCCGGCCGAGCGCAGGGACGAGGATGCTGTGATCGCCGCTGGCCAGACGTTGCACGACGGCTGTCATCGCCACAACCGGCTTGGCAATGGTGCGGGTTAGCAACAAGGCCAGGCCGATCGCGGCCGCAATCGCCATCACGCCGCCCCATAGGAGCGTTTGCCGCGCTTGGCTCTCGGCTCGGTCGAAGTTCTCGGTGCTTTCCGCAATACTGGCCGTTAAGTTCTGGTCGAAGGTTGCGGAAGCCGCTTCGAACCTATCCCTGAGTGGCTTGCCTGTCCGCTGCTGCGTCGCGGCGACCGCCTTGTCACGCGTTGCGGGATCGCTCGCCCAGCGGATTTCAGGCTCCGCGATGTCGGTGAACCACGCACTGGTGGACTGCTCGATCTGGTCGATCAGCGGGAGGTTTTCCGGTTTCGTGATGATCCGCCTGAGGCTCTGGAGGGTTTGCGCGAGCGGTTGCTGAACGGCCTTGTACCGCTCGAGCTGAGCGATGTCTCCACTGATGATGTAGCCGCGCAAAGACGATTCTGCGTCAATCATCAACCTGACGACGTATCTGAGTTCGACCCTGACCTCCATGCCGTGACGGAGGTTGCGATTCGTTTGACCCAAGCTCATCAGTGCGCGGTCGTTCACAAAGCTGACCGTCAGCATGGTCGCTATGACCAGCCCGAAAGCCAGAAAAAGCTTGGTGCGAAGGCGTAAACTTCCTAGCTTGGACATTCGAATGGCTCCAGCACGGCGCGAAAATGCGTGTCTGTCGGCCATGTTACCGGCGAAGGCTTTGCAACAGGTTAAAGCCTGGCGTTTTTGTCGGTCTCGGGCCAGGCTCGGCAGCTATACTCGTACAGCGATGCCATGGAACCGCACCTATCGGTACGCCGCGCGCGGTGCGGTGCCAAAGCGCACCGCACCCTACGATGTTCGTAGGGCGGCATAGGATGCTCTAAGACGCCGCCAAGCTGACGCCTGCGTGGAAGTGCGCGTAGACCCGCCGGGCGGTCTCCCGATTGATGCCCGGCGCGGCTTCCAGGTCGCTCAGCCCCGCTTGTTTTACGCCGCGGGCGGAGCCGAAATGGTTCAGCAACGCCCGCTTGCGCGCCGCGCCCACGCCTTCGATCTCGTCCAATTCGCTGCTCACCAACGTCTTGGCGCGGCCGGCTCGATGCGTGGTGATGGCGAAACGATGCGCCTCGTCCCGCACACGTTGCAGATAGTACAGTACCGGGTCGCGCGGCGGCAGTTGGAACGGGTCGCGCCCCGCCATGTGGAACCATTCGCGGCCGGCATCGCGGTCCGGGCCCTTGGCGATGCCCACCAGCTTCGCGTCCTGCACGCCGAGATCGGCCAGGACCGCCTGTGCCGCGGAGAGTTGGCCGGCGCCGCCGTCGATCAGGACCAGGTCGGGCCAGTGGCGGCCGTCGCCCTCGGCGCCCTCCTTCAGGGCCGCCTCCTTGAGCGCACGGGCAAAGCGGCGCTCCAGCACCTCGCGCATCATCGCGAAGTCGTCGCCGGGCATGATCGGGTTGCGGATGGCGAACTTGCGGTAGGCGTTCTTGGTGGGTCCTTCGGGGCCGAACACGACCATGACGCCATAGGCGTGGGCGCCCATGATGTGGCTGTTGTCGTAGCACTCGATGCGCTCGGGCGGGGCCGGCAGGCCGAACAGCTCCGCCACCCCCTCCAGCAGCTTGGCCTGGCCCGCCCCCTCCGCCAGCTTGCGCTCGAGCGCCTCGCGCGCATTGGTCACGGCGTGGTCGACCACCTGGCGCTTCTCGCCCCGCTGCGGCGTGGCGACTTCGACCCGGCGGTGTGCCTTGAGGCAGAGCGCCTCGGCGACCAGGGCCGCTTCCGGCAGCTCGTGGCTGGTGATCACCAGGGGGGGCGGCGGCTTGTCGTCGTAGAACTGGGCGATGAACGCCTCGAGCACCTCGCCCGCCTCGTCGTGCTTGCCGTGGGTGGGGAAGAAGGCGCGGTTGCCGTTGTTGCGGCCGCCGCGGACGAAGAACACCTGAACGCAGGTCTGCCCGGCGGTCTGCCAGGCGGCGAACACGTCGGCGTCCTCGAGGCTGGCCGGGTTCACCACGCCGGTGCCCTGCACGTGGGTGAGGGCGCGGATGCGGTCGCGCGCGGCGGCGGCGCGCTCGAACTCGAGGTTGGCGGCGGCTGCCTCCATCTCGGTGGCCAATTCGGCCTGCACGCCGGCGGCGCGGCCCTGCAGGAACGCCTTGGCCTGCGCCACCAGGCGGCCGTAGTCCTCCTGGCTGATCCGCCCGACGCAGGGTGCGCTGCAGCGCTTGATCTGGTGCAGCAGGCAGGGGCGGCTGCGGTTTCGGAACACCGTGTCGGCGCAGGAGCGCAGCAGGAACACGCGCTCCATGGCCACCACGGTCTGGTTCACTGCCCAGGCGGAGGCGAACGGCCCCCAGTAGGACCGGCCCTTCACCTGGGTGCCGCGGAACTTGGCGAGCTGCGGGAACGGGCTGTCTTCGGTGAGCATCAGCCATGGGTAGGACTTGTCGTCGCGCAGGACGATGTTGTAGCGGGGCTTCAACCGCTTGATCAGATTGGCCTCGAGCAGCAGCGCCTCGGCCTCGGTGTGGGTGGTGAGGATCTCCATCGCCGCGGTCTGCGAGACCATTAGCCGCAACCGCTCGGGCAGACGCGCGACTTGCGTGTAGCTGGTCACGCGCTTCTTGAGGCTGCGGGCCTTGCCGACGTAGAGCGCCTCGCCCTTGGCATCCAGCATGCGGTAGACGCCCGGGCTTGCTGGCATGGTTTGCAGCGCCCGCTCGATTACGGCGGCGCCGAGCACGCCTGGCACGGCGGGGCCGAGCACGCCTGGCACGGCGGGGCCGAGCACGCCTGGCTCTGGGGCTTCAGCCATGAGTTGCCTGCGGTTTCACCAGGCCTACCCGGGAGCTTTCCACCGCTCCTGTGGATAACACTGTGGAGGATGGCCTGGAAAAGGCCGTGAGATGGCGGTTAACTGCGGGTTCCACCATCTTGCACGATTTTTGAGCATCTGTTTTAAGCATCTGAATTCGCTGGATTTTCCTTTCTGGCGCTGTGACAAAATCAAGACAGGGCCGTACATCGCTGACTCTATTACGAGTCAATGCTGCCAGGTGGACAAGTCAGCCGCCGCCGCTCGATTTCCACGCCGACGGATGCAAGATCGTCGAACACGTCCAGCTTCTCGACCCGGACGCGAGCGAACTCGACCCGGCTATCGTCCAGGCAAAGTTCTGCGATGCGCTCTGCCAGGGTTTCGACCAGCATCACATGGCCGGCGGCCACGGCGCTGCGCACGTTCACCACGATGGTCTCGTAGTTCACCACGCGGCTGAGGTCGTCGCGCCCGACGCGGCCGCGGGACAGGCCGGGGCCGCCGAAGGGGCCTTCCGCCACCGCCAGGTCGAGGTTGATGCGGACCCGCTGGGGCGCGGACTGCTCGTGCGGGTAGATGCCGATGGAGGCGGGCAGCACCATGTCGCGGATGAACACGTGCCGGCGGCCTTCCTCGGCGAGGGGTGGCGTCTGCTTCATTCGACCGCGCCTCCAGCTTTGGCCGAGCACCATTGCAGGTGCTGGCCGCCATCGAGCGCGATCATCTGGCCCGTTACCGACGGCAGGGCAAGGAGGGCCAGCACGGCGCGCGCCACCTCGTCCGGGCTGGTGCCGCGGCCGAGCGGGGTGGACGCGCATTGCTGGGCAAATTGGGTGGCCGACTGGCGCGGGCTGGGCAGGGCTGGCCCGGGCCCCACCGCGTTCACCCGGATGCGCGGGGCCAGGGCCAAGGCGAGCGATTGGGTCAGCGCCCACAGCGCCGCCTTGGAGACGGTGTAGGAGACGAAATGCGGCGTGAGCGACCACACCCGCTGGTCCAGCAGGTTGATCACGTTGCCGGGGGCGCCGGGCGGCAGGGCGCGGGCGAAGGCCTGGATCAGCACGAAGGGGGCGCGCAGGTTGGGCTCGAGGTGAGCGTCCCAACTGGCGCGGTCGACGGTGTCCCACTCGTCGCGCTCGAAGGTGCTGGCGTTGTTCACCAGCACGCCCACGGGGCCGAGCGCTGCGGCGGCCCGCCCGACCAGCCCGGCGGTGGCCACCTCGTCCGCCAAGTCCGCCACCAGCACGGCGGCTTTGCCGCCGCCGGCCTGGATTTCCGCGGCCAGTGCCTGCGCCTCCGCCTGGCTGCTGCGGCAGTGCAGCGCCACGGGGTGGCCGGCGGCGGCCAGGGCCAGGGCGATGGCGCGGCCGAGGCGTTGCGCACCACCGGTGACCAAGGCTGCGAGAGGCTGCGGCATGGCTGGCGTGTATCGCGGGCTGGCGGCTTGGTAAACTGCGCGGCGCCGGGCCGTTGCGCGAACTTGTGCGTGGTCCGGCGCTCACCCCCCTACCCTCCTCTCTGTACACTCCCGAGGGAGAGGCGGATGGTGGTGGTGCAGTGCCAAAGCGCACTGCACCCTACACTGCTACTGCTCACAAATAATAACGATACAAGATTGCTCTTGCCACGAAGGGAATGTATGTCGCGGCAGTCAGGACCACCGCGATGTTGGCATACTTGCCATAGTTTCGGGCGGGTTGCGAACCATAGATGCACACTGGCAGGATCATGATGACTTCTAGGAAATATCTCCCTTGCACACCTTGGATCGTTGGGCTGGAGACTGACGAAAACGTGAGATACTGGATCATTTCTATGAGAAATACGCAGGCAGCCATACACGACAATGTCCCGATCAAGGCCTTTGCCGACAATGACGTCCGATGGATTGCCTGCGATGTCGATAGCGTCGCTGCCAGGAGCAAAACCGTCCAGGCGGCAACGTGGATAAAGGCTGGGAGAGCCAGGTCGAGCCAGCCAAGGCGGCCGACAATCTGCTCGCGGTAGTCGCGCCAATAGGCGTGATACGTGTTGCCCAACACTGCAAGAATTCGGAACGGGTGCTGAAGCATCCCGTAGAGCTGACGTTTTGGGTCGCTCTGCGAAGCGGTGACGTCGATGCCCGACGTATGCAGGACCAGCACGGACCATGAGACCGTCGCCGCAGCAACGAGCACAAGGCTGGCCGCGCGAAGACGCGGGCTGCGCCATGGGGCAACAAGGACCAGGCCTGCCAATGGAATGTAGGGCGGCTTCGCCATGCAGATTGCGATGAGGGCAAGCACAAGTACAACGAAGCGGAGGTCTGACACAGGCAGCTTGGCATGTCTGGCTTTGGCGACGATCGAGGTTGCCAGGGCGGCACAGGCGATCATCACGCCATCTTGCGACACGGCGCTGAACAGCGCCAGGGACATGGGGAGCGTCAACACTGCGAACAGCCAGAGGGCAGCGCCTTCAGCCAACGCAATCGCCAGCGTTGCTATGATCGTCGCGCAGATGCCGTTGGCAATGCGGGAGAGATAGAGGGTTCGGAGGACGGGGCTGCCAGTGATCTTGCCAAGCCAAATGCCGAGGACGGCGGGCAGATAGAGGGTCGGCGGGTAGATCGCGGTGTTCGGGAAGGCGACTTGAGCAAGCTGCCCGCTCCACCGCACGGAACTCGTGGACTCATAGAGGGAACTTGTCACCTTTCGTTCGGGATGGAAGGGGATGGTGAGAAACGGGACGGCGGTGTCGATGATCGCAGTGTCGACGAAGGCTCCTCCTACCCCGGTCGGCAGATGTTGCGGTAGCAGCCCGAGCCGGCTGATCTGGTCTGCGCGGAGGAAGTGGTTCATTTCGTCTGGATTTTGGTATGGCGGCATCTCGATCGCCACGATGCCAATGAATATCGCACTGTATAGGGCAAACACGATCGCCAGCACGTGTCGTGAAACGAAGGCGAACGGATCGAATTGTCGTTTCATTACGTTAACCACCGACATGCCCTGTTGGACCGAGCGAGGCCATCAATCCCTTGGCCAACTGCGCGACACTCTCGCGCCAACCGGTATCCCCATCCTGAGCCACGTGCGGCGGATGCTCCCACAAACTCTCGATTGCGGCGGCCAACGCGCCCGGCTCCACATCGCACACTCGCGCACCGCCATAGCCGGCAAGCTGCTCCGCCAGCCCGCCCACCCGCGTCGCCACCAGCCAGCGGCGGGCCGCAATGGCCGCCGCGGCCACGCCGCTTTGGCTCGCCTCGCGGTGCGACAACACGAGCGCGTCGGCCCATTGCAGCAGCGCGCCCACCTCGGCCTCCGGCACCCAGCGGTTCTGCACCGTGACGCCGGGCAGCGCGCGCAACGCGGCCAATTCCGCGCTTTCCGGGCCCGTGCCTACCACGCGCAGCTCCGCCCGGCCGGGCGGCAAGCGGGCGAGCGCGTCGGCCAGCAAGTCCAGCCCCTTGTATGGCAGCAAGCGGCCGAAGCTCAGCAGCCGCAATGGGCCGCCATGCTGCATTGGCGCCGGGCCGAGCGCGCCGTAACGCAGCGGCGACAAACGCGCGCGCAAGACGGGGCGGCCGCGCGCCACCGGGGCCAACTGGTCCGCGACGTGCCCGCTCAGCGCCACCAGCGCCGCCGCGCGGCTGAGCAGCAGGCGCTGCAACACGGCTTGGGCCGGGAAGATGTCGCCGGGGTGCAGCGTGGCGTCGTGCACGGCCACGGCGTAGGGCAGGCCTAAGCGCCACAACGCCGCCAGCATCAGCGCGTCGAGCGGGGCCGGCATCGCGCACACGGCCGCGTCCAGGTGCAACGGCCGCATGCGACGCGCGAGCGCCGGGGCGGCCAGGGGAAGGCTTGCCATGCGCCCCGCCCAGCCGGCGGCGCTGCGATAGGTGTGCAGCGGTAGGTCGCAGCTTGCCTGTGCCGCCGCGAGGATCTCCGCGCCGCGGGCCAGCGAGAGGGTTACGTCGATGCCGGGCACCAGGCGCAGCGCCTCGGCCAGCTCCCAGGCGTAGCGCGGCCCGGCGCCACGCGTGCCCCATTGCCACACCAGCAGCCTCACCCGTTCAGCGCCGCCATCGCCGCGGCCAACGCCGCTGGGCCGAGACGCTGGCGCGCCGCCACCTGCGCGCGCGCGCCCAATGCTGCCCGCGCCTCGGCCGAGTCCGCCAGCCGGCGCAGCGCCGCCGCGGCCGCGCCCACGTCCGCCTCCGCCCACATCGCGCCCGGCGCCTGGAACACGCCGCGCGGGTCCACCGCGGGGATCAGCCGGTATGGCACCAGCGCGGCGGTGTCGGCGTCCATGAAGTCGGTGTTGCCCGACCAGTTGGTCGCCACCACGGCGCGGCCGAGCAGCATCGCCTCTGCGGGCACCAGGCCGAAGCCCTCGCTGCGGTGCAAGGAGAGCACGATGTCGGCGCAGGCGAGCAAGGCGTGGTTGTCGGCCAGCGGCAAGGTGCGCGTTTCGAAGCGGATGTTGGGCGCGCTGTCGGCGGCCTCGCGCAGGCGCTGCAAGTCTGCCGGCCAGTGGGTTGCGCCGGACACCTTCATCAGCAGCAGCCGGTCGGGCCGCGCGCCGAACGCCGTGCGGAACGCCGCGATGGCCGCCAGCGGGTTCTTGCGCTCGAACGAGGAGGCCAGGCTGAACGAGCATAGCACCACGACTGTGCCTTGCGGCAGGCCGAAGCCGTCGCGCCCCAGCCCGGACGGCGCCGGCGGGCGCGAGGCGACGCAATAGGGCACTACGCGGACCCGCCCGGGCAGCACCGCCTCGAGCGCGGCCGCGGTGAAGCGGGACGGCGCCCACACCTCGTGCACGAAGCCCGCGCCCAGGGCCCAGCCCGGCGGCGGCACCGGCAGCTCCCAGGCCCAGTTGCCGATCACGCGGCGGCCCCGCACCAACGCGCGCGGTAGGCTGAGCAGCGCGGCCGGGATATGGGGTCCATTGACGTGCAGCACGAGCGGGACACCCGGGGGTGGGGGCGCGGCATCGGACAGTGGCATGTCCGCCGGGTCGCCGGGGACGCGCAGGCCGGCGCGCAGCGGCCAGGCGGGGGCGCCCAGCTCGGCCAGGCCGGCGAGCATCAGGCGGGCGCCCTCGCCCAGGCCGGAGGCGCGGTCCAGCTCGCCCGCGACCACCAGGCCGGGGGCGGCGTGGGGCGGGGCGCGATCGGGTTTGGGCGCCAGCAGCCCCGCGCCTTGGGCCAGCAGCCGGCGCCGCTGCTCGGCCGGGAGCGCCTGCCACAGTCGGTGCAGCGGGTGCAGGCGCCGGGCGGGGGGGGCTGGGTTCGTGGTGTCGATGGTCGTTTCCAAGCGTGCGGGAGCCACCCTCACCCTAACCCTCTCCCGCCAGCGGGAGAGGGAACTTGCAAGGCAGGGGCGGTCTGTTGCGCATGCCAGGGGTTCTGACGCCAGCGCCGGCCGGCGGCAACCGGGCTGGAGGCTGCCGGTTGCCGCCGGGCCGCTTGGGTATAGAGTGTCCGCCATGGCCGACGCACAGACCCTGACCAGCAGCGCCATCCTCGATCGCCTGGTCGCCTTCGACACCACCTCGCGGAACAGCAATCTCCCGCTGATCGAGTGGGTGCGGCAGTATCTCGACCAGCAAGGCGTGCGCACCCGCGTCATCCAGGATGCGGCGGGCGAGAAGGCCAACCTGCACGCCATCATCGGCCCCGAAGGGCCCGGCAGCATCGCGCTCTCCGGCCATGTCGACACCGTCCCGGTCGAGGGTCAGGCCTGGAGCGGCGACCCGTTCCAGCTCCGCGACCAGGGCGAGCGGCTGATGGCGCGCGGGACTTGCGACATGAAGGGGTTCGTCGCGTGCTGCCTCGCCGCGGTGCCGCAGTTCCAGGCCGCCGGGCTGCGCCGGGCCATTCACCTGTTCATAACATATGACGAAGAAGTGAACTTCGCCGGCGCCCGTGGGCTGGTGGCGGACTTGGCGGCGAGCGGACAGGCGCCGGCGCTGTGCATCGTGGGCGAACCCTCGAGCATGCAGCCGATCCTGGGCCATAAGGGCCGACTCGCGGTGCGGGTGCGGGTGCGCGGCCATGCGGGGCATGCGTCCGAGCCGGGGCGCGGGGTGAACGCGGTGCATGCAGCGGCGGAAGCGGTGGCCGCCATCGCCGCCGAGGGCCGCCGATTGGCGCAGGAAGGCCCGTTCGCGGAGGATTTCGAGCCGCCGCACACCACGCTGCAGGTCGGCACCTTCTCTGGCGGGACCATCCTCAACATCATCCCCGACCAAGCCCAGTTCGAGTTCGAGCTGCGGCCCGTGCCCGGCGACGACGCCTATGCCGTGCTCGAGCGGCTGCGGGCGCATGCTGCCGCCCTCGAGCCGGGCATGCACGCGATCGACCCCGCGACCGGGTTCGAGTTCGAGGTGGACAATTGGGCGCCGCCGCTCGCCCTGCCGCGCGACCACGAATTGGCCGGGCTGGTGCATCAGCTCACCGGCCGCAACACAGCCGGCTATGTCAGCTACGCGACGGAGGCGGGGCTCTACCAGGACTCCGGCATCCCCTCGATCGTGTGCGGACCCGGCGACATCGCGCAAGCCCACCGCGCCGACGAATGGATCGCCAAGTCGCAGCTCGCCGCCTGCGACGCCTTCTTGCAGCGCCTGGCCGCCCACCAGGCAACATGACCGAGTGGCAGAGCGACGTGCCGCCGTATTTCGCGGTGCATGTGGCCCCGCCGGACCTCTCGCCCTGGCTTGCGGGCAACACGGGCGTTCCAGGCTTCATCACCGTGCCGTCCGGCCGGCCTGGCCCGCATGTGGCCATCATCGCGCTGGTGCATGGCAATGAACTCGCCGGCGCGCTCGTGCTCGACGGGATGCTGCGGCATGGCATCCAGATCAGCCGCGGCACCCTCACCGTGGGCTTCGCCAACATCGAGGCGTTCGCTCGGTTCGACCCGGCGCAGCCCACCACCTCCCGCTTCATCGACGAGGATTTCAACCGCGTGTGGGACCGGGCCTTGCTCGACGGCCCGCGCCGCTCGGTCGAACTCGACCGTGCCCGCGCCATCCGGCCGCTGATCGACAGCGTCGACATCCTGCTCGACCTGCATTCGATGCTGTGGCCCTCCGACCCGCTGATCCTGAGCGGCCCGAGCGAAAAGGGCCGGGACCTGGCCGTCGCGATCGGCGTGCCGCCGCTGGTGGTGGCCGACCACGGCCATGTCAGCGGGCCACGGCTGATCGACTACTCCAGCTTCACCGGGCCGGGGCCCGCCGCGGCGGTGCTGGTGGAGGCTGGGCAGCATTGGGAGGCCGACACCGTCGCGACCACCCAGGCCAGCGTGGATGGGCTGCTGCGCCATGCCGGCATGCGGCCCGGCCTGGCGCCGCCGCACCGGGTGCGCGTGGCGGAAGTCACCATGGCGATCACCGCCACCACGTCCGCCTTCGCCTTCCTGCGCCCGTTCCGCGGCGGCGAGGTGGTGCCGTATCGCAACACCCTGATCGCCGTCGACGGGACCGTCGAAATCCGCACGCCGCATGACGATTGCATGCTGGTGATGCCCAGCCTGCGCGCCAGCCGCGGCCACACCGCCGTGCGCCTGGCGCGGTTCCGCACTTGAGCGCTGTCGCTTGGCCTGTTCGGCGCCCCTATATGCTGCGGCGCGCAACAGGAGATCACGCCGTGCCGCTCAGCCCCAGCCAGACTCCGCGAGACCGCCTCCACACCCGCCGCATCGAGCTGAACGGCTACAGGCGGGCGGACGGGCTGTTCGACGTGGAAGCGCACCTCACCGACACCAAGGCCTATGGCTTCGAGTTGCAGGACCGCGGCCATGTCCCGCCGGGCGAGCCGCTGCATGAGATGTTCATGCGCATGACGGTGGATGGGACCCTGACGATCGTGGCGTTTGAGGCGGTGACCGACTACAGCCCCTACAGCATCTGCCCCGACATCGTGCCTGCCTACGCCAAGCTGGTGGGCCTGCAGATCCGCCCGGGCTTCCTTCGCGCGGCCAACGAGCGGGTCGGCGGCGTGCATGGCTGCACCCACCTGCGCGAGTTGCTGCAGCCGATGGCGACGGTGGCGTTCCAGACCCTTTCGACGGAACGGGTTGCGCGCATGGCGGAGCGGTCGCCCACTGCCCGGCCCGCCCTGGTCAACACCTGCTACGCCTATCGCGACGACGGCCCGATCGTGGCGCGCAGTTGGCCCGCGTTCTACACCGGCAGCACTCCGGCGCCCGCGGAAACCGGCCGCTGATCCCGGCGCTGCAGTCCGACTACCTGGTCGTGGGCGGCGGCACTGCGGGTTGCATCCTGGCCGCCCGCCTGTCCGAGAACCCGGCCCATCGCGTGACCCTGCTCGAGGCTGGCCCGCCCGACCGCGACCCTTGGATCCATATTCCCGCGGGATATGCGCGGCTGATGAAGTCCCGCCGGTTCGACTGGGGCTATGCCACCGAGCCCGAGCCCGAGTTGGATGGGCGCAGCATCGTTTGGCCGCGCGGCAGGGTGCTTGGCGGGTCGGGGTCGGTGAACGGGCTGGTGTTCCTGCGCGGCTCGCCGCACGACTATGACCGGTGGGCGCAGTCCGGCGCGCGCGGCTGGGCGTGGGATGACGTCCTGCCCACCTTCCGCGCTTTGGAATGCTGGGCCGGCGCTGCTGGGCAAACCCGGGGCAAGGGCGGGCCGGTGCCGGTCAGCGAGCCGCGGCGGCTTTCCACGGGGGCGGCTGCGTTCGTGGCCGCCTGCGAGGCCGCCGGCTTCCGCCGCGCGGCGGACGTGAACGACGGCCCCACCGAAGGCGCCGGGCCGGTGCAGATGAACGTCCACAATGGGCGCCGGGTCAGTACGGCGCAGGCCTATCTGCGGCCCGCGCGGTCCCGCGGGAATCTGCAGGTGGTCACGGGAGTGGTGGCACGCCGGGTCGTGCTCGAGGGGGGGCGGGCGACGGGCGTGGAGGTGGATGGGCCGGGCGGGCGACAGGTGTTCAGCGCCGCGCGCGAGGTCGTGCTCTGCGCCGGGGCGATCGGGTCGCCGCATTTACTGATGCTGTCTGGGGTGGGCGACGGGGCGATGCTGGCCGAGGCCGGCGTTGCCAGCGTGTTGCACCGGCGCGGCGTGGGGCAGAACCTGCAGGACCACCTGATCGCGCGCCTGATGTTCCGCACCAAACCCGCCGCGACGCTCAACGAGATCAGCGCCAGCACGCTGCGCAGCGCCGCCATCGGGCTGGAATACCTGACCCGGCGCAGCGGCCCGCTCGCCATCGGCGCCACCGAGGCCACGCTGTTTGCCCGCTGCACGCCCGGCGCCGAGGAGGCGGAGATCCAGTTCCAGTTCATCAATTTCAGCCTCGCTCCCGCGCCGGGCTACGTGTTGGCGCGCCATCCGGGCATGATGATCAACTGGAACCAGTGCCGGCCGGACAGTCGCGGCAATCTGCGCCTGCGCAGCCCCGACCCGGCGGACCGGCCCGCCATCCACGCGTGCTATCTCAGCGCGCCTGCGGACCAGCACGCGGCGGTCGCCGGTGCGCGCTTGGGCCAGCGCGTTGCCCGGACCGCGCCGTTTGCCGACCTGGTGGAAGAGGAACTGGCGCCGCCGCGCGACGCGACCAGCGACGAGGCGCTGCTCGGCTTCATCCGCCGCACCGCGACCACGGTCTATCACCCGTGCGGAACCTGCCGCATGGGGGTTGACGACGGCGCGGTGCTAGACCCGCAATTGCGCGTCCGCGGGTTGGACGGTTTGCGCGTGGCGGACGCATCGGCGTTTCCGCTGGTGCCTAGCACCAACATCCAACCCGCCGTGATGATGCTCGCCGAGCGCGCCGCCCGCTTTATGATTCAACCTGCCACCTAAAGGAGCCTCCCGATGTTGGACCATGTCTCTACCAGCGATCTGACCGAGCAACAGGCCCGGATCGACCTGGCCGCCTGCCTCCGCCTGGCCGTGCTCAACGGGTTCCACGAGGGCATCGACAACCACTTTACCTTGGCCTTGCCCGGCATTGCCGACCGCTTCCTGCTCAACCCGTATGGGCTGCACTGGTCGGAGGTGCGCGCCAGCGACCTGCTCGAGGTGGATATAGAAGGCACCGTCCTGCGTGGCGCCGGGATGGCTGACCGCACCGCGCTTTGCATCCACGCGCCCATTCACAAGCGCGGCCATGCTTGCGTGCTGCACACCCACATGCCGTATGCCACCGCGCTGACCCAGTTGGAGGACATGACGCTCCACATGATCGGGCAGAACGCGGTCGGTTTCGCCGGTGAGGTCGCCTACGACCACAACTATGGCGGGCTGGCGCTGGACATGGCCGAGGGCGAGCGCATGGCCGAGGTTATGGGCGACAAGCCCGTGCTGATGCTGGCCAATCATGGCGTGATCGTATGCGGCACGTCGGTGGCGGCCGCCTTCAATCGGCTCTACTTCCTCGAGCGCGCGTGCGAGACCCAGATCCTGGCGATGTCGACCGGCAAGCCGCTGCATCATGTTCCGCAGGCGGTGGTGGATTTTACCCGCTCGCAGTTCGGCGCGTCCGGTTTGCCGCCGGGCCACAAGCCGTACGATTATCACTTCGCAGCACTGAAGCGCGTGCTCGACCGGCGCGAGCCGGATTATGCCGAATAGCGCGTCATCGTCTCAGAGCGGCAAAGATGAAACGTAGGGGTGGGCAGAGGACGCCCACCCCTCGCTGGCGAGCTTAGTACGGCGCTGGTGTCATGTAAGGGGCGGGTTGCACCAGGTACGGGGCTGGTTGGACGAGGTAAGGCGCCGGTTGGAAAAGCACCGGCGGCGGTGCCGGCAACTGATTGCCCCTGGACACCATGCACTGCACGTAAGCGTTGTCGTACTGGCCCTGAATGCCGTATTGGGCCTGCGCCGAGCCGCCCGCGCCGGCGGCAGTACCGATGGTGGCACCGGTCGCGGCGCCCACAGCCGCGCCACGGCCGCGGCCGAGTGCCGCGCCCAAACCAGCGCCCAACACGGTGCCAAGCACGGCGCCGCCGATGGCTTGGTTGTTGGCTTGCTGAGCCTGGCCCTGCACTTGGCTCGAGGCATACTGGGTGCAGACGGCCTGGTCCTGCTGGAAGACCTCGAACGGCTTGTTGGGCGCCGGAAGCACCTGAACCGTCGGGCCAAGCGGCGTCGTGGCACAACCCTCGAGCATCAGACCGCCGGCCATGACCAGGGTAACGATTTGCGTGCGTCTCATCATTAATCCGTCAATTGAGTATGGTCGCAACACGTTGGAAGCAAAGTCTTGGCAGCAGCGCCTAACCGCAAGCTTGATGCCCCGGCAACTGCATAGAGCTGGGGTCTCACGACGCAACGTAGAAGTCCGTGCGGAGCCAGCGAAGCGGCTTTCCCGGTGCGAGTTACTTATTGATGCAATCAACGGCGCCGCGCCGTGGGCCTATCGAGCGGCGCTTTAGCTAGCGGACTTCCTCGACCACGCTCAGGCCAGGCTGTTCGCTGAGCCCGACCGCAACCGAGCGCCGGTTCGGGGCGGACTGGTAGACCTCAAGCAGTCTGCGATGGAACCGCTCCAGGCTGAACCGCGACCTGACATGCTCGTGAGCCGTGGCGCGCAGGCGAGCGAACCGGTCTGGGTCAGCCCATAGCGCGGCCACTTGCCCGGCAAGCTCATCCTTGTCGGTCGCGAGCAGCCCAGTGCGGCGGTGCTCGATCATTTCCGGCACACCGCCGGCCGCGTAGCCCGCGACCACGACACCCGCACTCATGGCTTCGAGCACGACGAGCGGCAGCGGGTCCGGCGTTTTCGACGTCACCAGAAGTATGTCCAGCCCGGCATAGGTGGCAGCCCCCGTCACCCAGCCATCGTAGTGCACGTGCGGAGCCAGACCTTCTGCAGCCAGCCGACGCTGAATGTCAGCCCAGTAGTCTGGCATGTCCGGATCGGGGCGCCCGCGGATGGTGAGCTTGGCATCGACGCCACGGGCGCGGATGGAGGCAAACCAGTCGACCAGGACGTCCATGCCCTTGTTCGGGTGGAACCGACCGACGAAGCCCAGCCGCAACGGACCGCCCGGGGGGGCCGCTGGCAGCGCGTCCTGCAGCATGCGGATGCCATTGTGCACCACCGTCACATGCTCCGGCAGCGTCTCACACGGAAAACAAGGGCGCGACACGATCACCACCTTGCTGACGCAGCGGGCAATCAGCTTCCACAGCACGCGCTCCGAGCTGCGATAGGGGATGTCGTGCAAGTGAACGAGGGTGCGCGTGTGGGTCAGCAGCCCGATGATGGCGCAGAGCACGTGCGTCTTGAGGCCGTTGCTGTGGATCGTCGAGCAGCCATGCGCCTGGGCAAAGCGCTTGAGCCGGAAGGCGCACCGAACCGCATCGGCTACAGCCGCGAGGATGGGCCGGAGCCGCGGCGGACGATGCACCTGCAGCATGGCCGTGGGACGATAGCAGCATACGGTGATGCCCTGGGCCCGGGCCGCCTCGGAGACCGGCCCCTCCTCCGGGACGGCCAGCACCGGCTCGATATTGGGATTGGCCATCATGTGCCGCAGCACCACCTCCGCCCCGCCCTTGAAGTTGGACACGGGGGAGACGAACAGAACCCGCGGCTTGATCATGCGAGTTCCAGGCTGCGCGCGGCTTCCGTCGCGTGGTCGAACTGGCGGCAACGGCAGGCCGCAGCGCTGACGAACGCGTCGGCCAAGGCGTCGGCCACGGTGGGCAGGGCAAAGCGGGTCTGCGCCTGGGCATGCCCGGCCGACCCGGCGGCCGCCACTTCGCTCGGAGCGGTTGCCAGCCGGGCCAGCAGGCGGGCGAGCGCAGGCGCATCGCCTTCCGGCACGATCCAGCCGCCATCCGCCACCACGCCGGGGATCGATCCGGAGCTCGATCCGATGACCGGGACGGCGCAGGCATGCGCCTCCATGATGACGCGGCCGAATTGCTCCTTCCATGTCCGGGTGGTCCGCGACATGAGGACGAGCGCATCCAACCCGTTCATCAGGCGCGCGACCTCGGCAGGCGGCCGCGGCGGCAAGACGCGGACGCGGTCTGCCAGCCCGAGCTCAGCCGCGCGAGCGGTGAACGCGGCCTCGTCGGCGCCAGAGCCGACCACAAGCAACGTCACCGGTTCGGCGCAGGCGGCCATCGCCTCGAGCACGTCGTGCAGGCCCTTCTCACGCACGATCCGCCCGACATAGCCGAGCGTGAACCCAGAGACGCCCAGGGCGGCACGCGCGGCCGCACGGTCCTGCCGGGTGAACACGCCCGGCGCCACGCCGTATTCCACGATTGCCGTATCGCCAGCGAAGCCGCAGCGACGCGAGACGTCGAGGCTTTCCGGGCCGCGGCCGATCAGCAGGTCGGTCTGGCCGAGCGCATAGCGGCGCACCTGTTCGAACGGTACTGGCAGGCGGCGGAAGATGTTCTGATCCGTCTCCAGCATGATCGCCGCGCGCGGGAACCGCCAGTTGCGCAGCAGGATGGCCTGGAGTGCCACGACGCTCCATGGCTCCTCCCAGAGATGGATGACGTCCGGCTGCAGCTCCTGCAGGACGCGGCCGAGATGGGCGTAATGGTGCAGGTACCAGCCGGCGCCCGGCACGTAGGGCAGGCGGATTCGCTCGATGCGGAGATCCATCGGGCCGCGATGAGGGTCAAGCGGCATGGGCTTGCCGTATTCCTGCCAGCGATCCGGCGCCACGAGCGTCAAATCGATGTCGTGCCGCCGTTCGACCAGCGTTTCGTATCGCAGGCGACCGCTGACGCGGTGGACCGCTGAGTGGGAAATGGAAAGCACTTTTAAGGGCTTGGACATCGAACAGCGCGACCCCTTCAGAGGCTTGACGGCCCTGCCGTGCGCATACGCGGGCGAGCCTTGACGCTTCGATTTTCCCTCATACTCATGTATGAAGCGTTAACGGGCCGGCACGGACGGCCCTCGCTCGAGTTCTGGGGGATCGCGTGTCACCGTTGGACGTCTCGCTTGCTCGCGCCAACCCGCCCAGTATCCCTGCCGATCAGTCGTCGCGCGTCGCCACCACGGGCCGGGTCGCGTGGATCGATTACGCGCGCGGCTTGGCGATCATTCTGGTGGTGTATGGCCACTGCTTCCGCGGCCTGCAGGATGCGGGCTTCATCGGCGCCGATAGCCCGCTCCGGGTCGTCGACTTCGTCATCTACGGCTTCCACATGCCGCTGTTCTTCTTCCTGTCGGGTGTGGTTGGCACCAAAGCGTTCCAGCAGGACGCCGGGCCATTTCTGCGGAGCCGGATCGTCTCGCTGGGCTGGCCGTACCTGCTGTGGATGAGCGTCGAGGCAGCGTTGCTGCTCAGCCTGTCAGGCTTGACGAACATGGGGCCGCCGAAGCTGGGCCTCGACACCTATCTTTATCGCCCGCTGTCGCCATTCTGGTTCCTCTACGCGCTGTTCGCGGCAAGCCTGGTGATCTACGCGATCCGCCGGCTGGCCGCATCCGCCCGCCTCGGCCTTGCCGCGGGGCTTTATGTCGGCGGCCAGTTCGTTCCGGTCGACATCATCCAGCTCGCGTCGTGGGGACTGTTCTATCTCTGCCTGGGGCATTGCTGCGCCGCCTGGATCCGGCGCCCCGAGGTGATCGCGCGTCTATCTGCGCCTGGCACTCTGATCCTGTTGGCGATCGCGACCGTCGGACTCAGCCTGGGGTTGCGCGATATCGGCTGTCCCTCCCGCTTCGAGGTGCCGGTGGCGCTCGCGGGCAGTGCGCTCGTGTTCGGTTGTGCGGAGCGGGTGGCCCAAGCCGCACGGGCGCTGTCACTCGTGCGCTTGATTGCGCTGTTTGGGCAGATTTCGCTTACCATCCTGGTCGTGCATGTGCTCGGGACGGCCGGGATGCGGATCGCGTTGACCAAGCTGCTGCATGTACACGTGGTCTGGTTGGAACTGCTGGCTGGAACAGCGTCCGGCCTGGGCCTGGCGCTGTGCCTGCAGCTTGTGTGCGAACGGATCGGGGTCGTTCGTGCGCTGGGGTTGCCGACTCGGCCGGCTTGGCGCGCGAGCTGAAGGGGACACACTGCTCGGAATTCGTCCCTCGCACCCTCACCCCGACCCTCTCCCGCCCGCGGGAGAGGGAGATATCCTAGGCAGCCACTTTGGCGGGGCGGTTGAGCATGCGTCGGACCAGAAGCTCGACCTCGCCGAAGCCGCGCCGGTCGATCAGCCGGAGCAACAATAGGTAGGCAGGCGCCGCGGTGGCCGTCACGGCGACGATGCGAGCGACATTGTCGGTAATCTGCACCGATTCCGCCAGCAGCAGCGCGCCACCGACTGCGACGGCCGCCAAACTGGCCGGGATCAGATAGAGCGAGGCCAGGGACAGGAAGCGCACGCCATAGCGCCGGAACACCAGGTAGCTGTAGATCGGGGTCACGAGCATGTAGTAGGCGGCAACACCGCTCGCCACGCCCACGGCCAAGCCCTTCCAGGCCCCGAGCAGCGCAAACAGGAAGAACACCGGGACGCACATCGCGGTATAGTGGAGCTGCTCGCGGAAGCCGCCGCGGGAGGTGAGCAAGGTGCCGGCAATCAAGGCGGTGGCGTTGAAACCAAGGCCGACGCTGAGGATTTGCATCAGCAGGATGCTATCGTCCCACTTGTGGTTGGGGAAGAACAAGTGGATCGCCGGGCCAATCAGCGCCGCCTGCAGGAACGCCGCCGGCATGATGGCGAGGCCGAGGATTTTAGCCGCCCGCAGCGCCGCCTGGCCTTGCTGCTGCGGAAAGTTACGCAGCGTGGACAGGGTTGGGAACAGCACGTTGGTCAGGCTCGAGGCCATCAGCAAGAGCGGTTGCGACGCCATCTTGAGCGCGAAGAAGTAGAGGCCCACCGCCGACTCGCTGGCCCAAAGCCCGAGCGCGATATAGTCTCCCTGCGTGATCGCGGCCTGCAGGATGGCGGTAGCGAACACGGCGGCACTGCGCCCGACCAGATACCGCGCGCGGCGGATCTGCCGCCAGCTCCCGCGCCAGGCCGGCTTGGTCAGCATCCAGAGATAGGCCGTGCGCAACGCGGCCACCACGGGAAGCGGAACGACGAAGGACAGCGCGCCGAAGCCGCAATAGGCCATCAGGATCGTCACGCCCTGGATGCCGACGATCTCGAAGAAGTTGACGGTGGCGATCTGAGCGAAGGCAAAGCGGGCGCGGAGCAGCACCATGGGGACCGTTCCCGCGGCCGTCAGCGGCATGCTGAGCCCCACGATCAGCGCCAGCAGCGGGATGCCCGGCGAGTGATAGAGCCATGCCGCGACCGGCCCGGCGATGGCGACCAGCACCGCCCCCAGCGCGCCGAGCCCAATCGTGCTCCAGACCGCGGGGACAACCCAGAGCCGGATCGAGCCATGGCGCTGCAGCAGCACGGAATCGATGCCGAAGCTGACCAGCATGGCCCCCAGCGCCGTCACCGTGAAGGTGAGGCCCAGGACGCCGAAATCCCGCGGGTCGAGGATGGCCGCCACGACGAGCTGCGACAGGAAGCCGACGACGCGGCCGCCCAGCGTTTGCATGAGCAGCCAGACCATGCCGGCAGCCGTGGTGCGGCTGAGGTCGGCCGGTTGGGCCACGAGCCGGGTAGGGTGAAGTTTCAGTTCAAACGCCTCCATCGACCCAAAGACGGCGCCAGCCCAAGGCCGCATGCCGTCCGCGAGCGGGAGTATCGCTGGAGAATGTTAAAGAGGCGTTCAAGGCGGGCGGCTATTCTCCCGCTGCCGAGGCTGTGATGGACGGGGCTGGGTGCGAGACGCCGGGCCGCGCCTCGAGCTCGGTAAGGCGGCGGCGGAGGAGGGTCAGGTCCTGCTCCTCGAGGCGGGTGCGGCAGCCGGCGTAGACCCGCCGGGCCCGCGCCGCGAGGCTGTTGCGCACGGCCGTGTCGCTGGTGCTGGCCGCGATATCGTCCAGGGCGCGGAGCAAGCGGGCGCTCACCGCCACGTCTGCCATACTATAGTGTCGGATCTGCTCGAAGGCGGTGTCCAGCAGCCCTTCCAGTTCGATGGCCGGCATGATGACGCGCAGCACGTGCGGCGGGTCGGACAGCGCCACGTCCGGGGCGTAGCGCGACACCCAGCGGATCAGGATGCGGGGGGAGAACTGCATCGAGGCCAAGGTCAATGTCATGAGCAGGATGGCGAAGACGATGGAGACGACGGTCATGATGGAGGCGGCGATGCCGGCCAGGATCACCTGCGCCACCTGAGGGTCGGAGCGGCTGGGGAAGAGCACGCTGGGGACCCAGGCGCTCAGCATGGGGTAGCGCTCCTCCATGGCGGAGAACACGGCGCCGAGCAGGCCGAGCAGGATCGCGATGACCATGGGGCGGACGAGGAAGCCGCCGCGCAGGACGTAGAGCAGGCGGCGGACGAACAGCGCCGGGCTGCGGCGGATGGGAAGCGACTGGCTCATGCCGAGGCGCCCCTGGCCAGCCTGCTAGCGCGGACCGGACGGGATGGGCGTGAACAGGTCCTTGTCGCGGCGCGGCTGGGAGCGGAGGTATTGCTTGGGCGCCGTCACCCGCGCGCCGAGCACCGCCGCCGCATGCCATGGCCAGCGCGGATCGAACAGGATGGCGCGGGCCAGAGCCACGGCGTCCGCGTCACCGCCGGCCACGATCGCCTCGGCGTGTTCCGGCTCGGTGATCAGGCCCACGGCGATGGTCGGCAGCCCGCTGCGCGCCTTCACCTGCCGCGCGAAGCCGACCTGGTAGCCGGGGGAGAGCGGGATGGCCTGCTGGGGAGACACGCCGCCGCTCGAGACGTGGATGGCGGCGCAGCCCAGCTCGGCCAGGGCGCGGGAGAACGCCACGGTGCTCTCCACGTCCCAGCCGCCCTGCACCCAGTCGGAGGCGGAGACGCGAAGCCAGACCGGGCGCTCGGCCGGGAATGCGTCGCGGACGGCGCGGAACACCTCGAGCGGGAAGCGCATGCGGTTCTCGAGGCTGCCGCCGTAGCGGTCCTCGCGCCGATTGGCGATGGGGGAGAGGAACTGGTGCAGCAGGTAGCCGTGCGCGCCGTGCAGCTCGGCGCCGTCGAAGCCGAGACGGGCGGCGCGGCGGGCGGTGGCGGCGAAGTCGTGCTTCACCTGCTCAAGGCCGTCTTCGTCCAGCGCCCAGGGCGGCACGTCGCCGGGGTTCTGTGGCAGGGCGGAGGGGGCGACGGTCTGCCAACCGCCGGGCGCGGTGGGGGCGATCTGCGCACCGCCCTCCCAGGGGGCGCGGCAGGACGCCTTGCGGCCGGCATGGCCGAACTGGATGGCGAGCGCGATCGGCGAATAGGCCCGGATGGCGGCGACCACGCGGGCCAGCGCCGCCTCGTTGGCGTCGGAATAGAGGCCGAGGTCGCCCGGCGTGATCCTCGCTTGGGGGGAGACGGCGGTTGCTTCGATGACGAGCAGGCCGGCGCCGGACACGGCCAATTGGCCGAGATGCATCATGTGCCAATCGGTCGCGGAGCCGTCCTCGGCGGAATACTGGCACATCGGCGCGATCACCACGCGATTGGGCAGCGAGAGCTCCCCTAGGCTCCAGGGCTGGAACAGCGCGCTCATCGGCGGCACACTGGCATGCTGCGAGTCTCTGCCATGCTAGCTCCCATTTGCTCGAGGCGGTCGGCCGTACGCCGTGTCAAAGCTGCGGCACGCGGCCCTCAGCCTAGATGACGCGACGCCAATATCTTTCCAAGAGGCGCCATGCTCGCGCTGTTGCGCCACCTCCGTTACCGGCCCGCCCTGATGACGGGCCTGGCGGTGGGCCTGCTGACCGGCGCGGCGAGCCTGCGCGGCACCGACGCCGTCTCGGCCTGCCTGCTCGGCTGGGATGCCGGGGTGGTCGGCTACGCCCTGGTGTTCTTCCTGCTCAGCACCCGGATCACGGCCGAGCAGTTGGCGCGGCGGTCGGCGCTGCTCGACGAGGGACGGTGGGGCGTGTTGCTGGCGACGGTGGTGGCCGCGGTCGCCTCGCTGGGCGCCATCGTGCTCGAGCTAGCGCGTGCGCATGGCGCCCCGCATGCCGTATGGGCCGAGTCCCTGGCGGGCGGCACGGTGCTGCTGTCCTGGCTGTTCATCCACACGATTTTCGCCACGCACTACGCCTATGAGTTCTGGCGCTTTGGCCAGGGCTTGGCGTTTCCGGGCAACCCAGAGCCCACCTACAGCGAGTTCCTGTACTTCTCGTTTTGCATCGCCGTCGCGAGCCAGGTCAGCGACGTCAGCACGCAAACCGCGGCGATGCGGCGGCTGGTGCTGCTGCACTCGCTGGTCGCCTACCTGTTCAACACCGCCGTGATCGCCCTCGGCGTGAACATTGCCGCCTCCCTGGCGGGCTGATGGCGTCCATCACCGCCACCACGTCACAATCGGCTGTGCGCGCCGCGCCAGCGTAAAACGCCGGGCGGACCGGCCCGTTGAGCACCTGTTACACGGAGCAGACCATGCCAGACAAAAACGAACACACCGGCCGCTTCGGCGGCCCCGGGTCCAGCCACCAGGACCGCGAGCATCCCGGCAAGAACCAGCAGGACACCGGCCACAAGGATGGCGGCGGACATCCGGGCTCGCAGAAGGAGCATCAGAAGGACACGGGCGGCGACAACTCCGGCGGCGGACACCATTATAGAGAGCATGGACGCACCAACGACTAGACCCGCCACCCTGGCGGAGGAGATCGCTGCCGGCACGATTGCCGCCAACGTGCTGGAATTCGCCCGTCTCCTCCGCCGCGCCGGGTTGCCCGTCGGCCCGGCCGACATGCTGGCGGCGCAGCAGGCCATGGACCTCACCGGGGTGGAGTCGCGCGCCGACGTTGAGGCGGGGTTGCGCACGACGATGGTCCATCGCCACGACCAGGAGGCGGTATTCGACGCCGCGTTCGCGCTGTTTTGGCGCGACCCGGCGGCGGGGCAATTCGAAGCGATGCTGGCCGCGCTCGGGGAGCAGGCGCCGCGGCAGGACCCGCGGCCCAGCGCCGCCGCCCGCCGGGTCGCCGAAGCGATGAGCGGGCGCAAGGACCAGCGGCCCTCCGACGAGACGCCTGCGGTCGAGGCCACGCTGACCGTGAGCGACGCCGAGCGGCTGCAGACGATGGACTTCGAGGCCATGAGCGCCGCCGAAGTCACTGCCGCGAAGGAGGACATCCGCCGCCTGCGCCTGCCGCTCGACCTGCAGCGGACCCGGCGGTCCCGCCCGTCCAGCACTGGCCCGGCGATCGACATGGCGGCCACGTTGCGCGCCGGGCTGCGCGGGGGCGGCGAGATCACGCAGCTCATGCACACGCGCCGGGTCACGCGGCCGCCGCCGCTGGTGGTGCTGTGCGACATCTCCGGCTCGATGGCCCGCTATGCGCAGATCCTGCTGCACTTCCTGCATGCCGTGGCCAACGACCGGGACCGGGTGAGCGTGTTCCTGTTCGGCACCCGGCTGTCCAACATCACCCGCCAGCTTCGCAACAAGGACCCGGAGGAGGCGTTCGCGGCGGTTGCCTCGCACGTGCCGGATTGGTCGGGCGGCACCCGCATCGGCGAGGCGGTGGCTGCGTTCAACCAGCAATGGGGCAAGCGCGTGCTGGGCCAGGGCGCGGTCGTGCTGCTGGTGACGGACGGGCTGGACCGCGCCGGGGCGGAGGGGCTCAGCGAGGCGATGGAACGGCTGCACAAATCCTGCCGCCGGCTGGTCTGGCTCAATCCGCTGTTGCGCTGGGACGGGTTCGAACCGAGATCACAGGGGATCCGCGCCATGCTGCCGCACGTGGACGAGTTCCGCCCCGTCCACAACATCGCCAGCTTGCGCGCGCTGATCACGTCGCTGTCCCGTCCCGCGCCCGTACGGGGCCGCAGCCTGGCCCCGTCGCGGGGCCGCACTATGGAGGCCGCCGCATGACCGAAGCCGAAGACATCCTGTCCATCGCCGCCGACTGGGCGGCTGCGGGAGAGCGCGTGGCGCTGGCCACCGTGACCGAGACCTGGGGCAGTTCGCCGCGCCCGGCCGGCAGCCAGATGGCGGTGACCGCCAGTGGACGCATGGCCGGGTCGGTCAGCGGCGGCTGCATCGAGGGGGCGGTGGCCGATGCGGCGCAGAGCACGCTGGGGGGCGGGGCGCCGCAGTTGCTCGATTTCGGGGTGACGGACGAGCGCGCCTGGGAAGTCGGGCTGGCCTGCGGCGGCAAGCTGAAGGTGTTCGTGGAAGCGGTGGCATGACGCCGGCCATCCTGGCCGCGCTGCAGGAGGCGCGCGGCGCTGGCCGGGGGGTGGTGCTCGCCACCTGCCTGCCCGGGGGCGACCAGATCCTGCTGCCGGACCCGGCGCACCCGGCGCTGACCGCCGCCGCGAGCCGCGCGCTGGCGGCGGAGAAGAGCGGCACGCACGAGGTGGATGGCGCCACCTGGTTCCTGCACGCGTTCAACCCGCCCGCCCGCATCGTGATCGTCGGCGCGGTGCATATCGCGCAGGCCTTGGTGCCGCTCGCCTCCCAGCTCGGCTACGGCATCACGGTGGCGGACCCGCGCCGCGCCTTTGCCTCCGAGGAGCGCTTTCCCAACGTGACCGTCAGCACCGAATGGCCGGACGAGGCACTGGACGCGCTGCGCCCGGACAGCCGCACCGCGATCGTGACGCTCACGCACGACCCGAAGCTGGACGATCCGGCGCTCGACCGCGCGCTCAAGTCCGAGGCGTTCTACATCGGGGCGCTGGGCAGCCGGAAGACGCACGCCGCCCGACTGGAGCGGCTGCGGGCGCTGGGGCATGGCGAGGACGCGCTCGGCCGCATCCGAGGGCCGGTGGGGCTGAACATCGCCGCGGTGACCGCGCCGGAAATCGCGTTGTCGATCCTGGCGCAGATCGTGGCGGTGCGCCGTGGGGCGCCGCTGGCGTGAAGCCAGTGGCTGTTCTTCTCCCTCTCCCGTGCTTTACGGGGGAGGGCCGGGGTGAGGGCGACTTTCGCCAGGCGCCCTATCGTCTTCTCTGGTCACGGGCTCGCACCCTCACTCCTCCCTCTCCCGCCCGCGGGAGAGGGCTTTTCGGAGGCTGAGCGCGTGATCTTCGGGCCGACTGATCTGGCTGAGGTGGAGGGGGCAGTGCTGGCCCATACCCACCGGCTGCCGGGCCGCGTGCTGAAAAAGGGCTCCGTCCTCGACGCGGAGGCCGTTTCCGCCCTGCGCGAAGCCGGGTTGGGGCCGGTGATCGCGGCCCGGCTCGAGCCCGGCGACGTGGGGGAGGACGCGGCCGCCCGCCGCATCGCCGCCGCCCTGGTTGGCGCCGGGGCGGGCAACCTGGTTGCTACCCGCGCCGCCACCGGGCGGGTCAACCTCCAGGCCACCACGGCGGGACTGCTCCGGGTCGACGCGACTGATATCGACGCCCTGAACGCGATCGACGAGTCCGTCACCGTCGCCACCCTGCCGGACGCGGCGCCCGTTGCGGCGGGCGAGATGGTGGCGACGATCAAGATCATCCCCTTCGCCGTGCCCGGCGCCGTGCTCGACCGCGCCGAGCAGGCCTGTGGGGAGGGCGCCATGCGCATCCTGCCGTGGCAACCGCGCCGGGTCGGACTGGTGCTCACCACGCTGCCTGGGCTGAAGCAATCCATCATCGCCGGCACGGTCGCCGCGACCGAAGCGCGGGTGCAGGCGCTGGGCGGCACCCTGCTGCCGCCGCTGCAATGCCCGCACCAGACCCAAGCCATCGCCGCCGCGCTCGAGCGCCTGCTGGGCGAGGGGGCGGACCTGCTGCTCGTGGCCGGCGCCTCCGCCGTGGTGGACCGGCGCGACGTGGGGCCGGCCGGGATCGTGGCCGCGGGTGGCGAGGTGCTGCACTTCGGCATGCCGGTCGACCCGGGCAACCTGATCTGCCTCGGCCGCATCGGCGCCGTTCCCGCGCTCGTCCTGCCCGGCTGCGCCCGCAGCCCCAAGCCGAACGGGATCGACCTGGTGCTGCAGCGGCTGGCCGCCGGGCTTGCCGTCACCGGCGAGACCACCGCCGGCATGGGTGTCGGCGGCTTGCTGAAGGACGTCGCGCTGCGTCCCCTGCCCCGCGCCCGCGCCACCAGCGCCGCCGTGCCCCTGGTGGCCGCGGTGGTGCTCGCCGCGGGGCAGTCGAGCCGGATGGCGCCGCGCCATAAGCTGCTGGAGACCGACGCGGACGGCCGGGCCATGGTGGCGCGCGTGGTGGACGCCGCCTTGGCCAGCCGCGCCCGCCCGGTGTTGCTGGTCACGGGCCATCGTGCGGGCGAAATCCGTGCGGCGGTGGCGGGCCGGGACGTCACTTACGTCACCGCGCCGGATTACGAGGACGGCCTGTCCGCCAGCCTGCGCGCCGGCATCGCGGCGGTGCCCCCGGCCGCCACCGCCGCGGTCGTGCTGTTGGGGGATATGCCGCTGGTCACCCCCGCCACCATCGACCGGTTGCTCGCCGCCTACGATGCGGAGGAGGGCCGGCTGATCGTCTGCCCGGTGCATCGTGGCGAAATGGGCAACCCCGTGCTGTGGGACCGATCGTTCTTCGACGACATCATGGCACTGCAGGGCGACCGCGGCGCCCGCGCGCTGCTCCGCCAGCATGCCGAGTGGGTGGCCGAGGTGGCAACCGACGACTCGGTGTTGCGCGATTTCGACACGGTGGAGAGCCTCGCCGGCTGGACCAGTTAACCACCCCTGCTGTCGCGCTCTGGCCTGTGTTAACGGATTGTAAGAATACGAGCCAACCGTCTGGAGCCCTCCATGGTCCGTCGCGCCTTGCTTGCCGTTGTCGTGGCGGTTTCCGCCGCCGCCTGCACGCCCCTGCCGCCGCCCACGCCAGCCCAGCGCGCCCAACGCGCCGAAGCCGCCGCATGCCACGCCGACGCCGACGCCTCCTTCAACGCCCAGAACCGCTACCTGCTGTCCGAGCGCGACACCACGGACGCGCCGTTCTCCTCCTCGGGCGACCCGGGGATCACCACGCGGGGGCTGAGCGACCGCTATGGCTACGATCAGGACCTGTCGCGCTGCCTGGCCGCCACCAAGTCGGGCAATCCGAATGGCCCCAGCACGTCCACGCAGCCGCCGCCAGCCCTGGGCACACCCGTGGCACCCTATTAGAACCGAGCGATCGCATCAGGAGCATGACCCAATGAGCAAGATCATCCGCACCGACGCCAACCCCGTCCTGGCCTCGGCGGTCGAATATCACGGCTTCGTCTATCTCTGCGGCATGACCGCCAACGACCTGTCGAAGGACGTGGTGGGGCAGACCGAGGAGGTGCTCGCCAAGATCGACGCCGCGCTCGAGACCCATGGCACCGACACCACCCGCCTGCTGCAGGCGCAGATCTGGCTGAAGGACATCCGGGATCGTGACGCGATGAACAAGGTCTGGTCGGCCTGGCTGCCCGAAGGCGGGGCCCCTGCCCGCGCCTGCGTCGAGGCCAGCATGGCCGACCCGCGCCATCTGGTGGAGATCATGGTGACGGCCTGCAAATAGCCGGCCTGGCCGAGCCGGGACTCCGGCCGTCGCTGCGCCTCGCGGGGGAGATGACGGTCGGATGACGCCGGTTTTAGGACTTCAGTCGGGAAAACGCCGGGTCAAAGGCCCCCCTGCCGTCTGATCGCGCGCCGCATTGCAACAAACCGACATAGTACGCTTGCCAGCGGGCAAGAGACGTTGCTACCGCCTCCTACACACATTCGTGAACTTGTACGGGAGGCGTTATGAGCGTTACGGCACGGGTTAGGGCTCTGACCGCTGGCTTCGTCCTCAGTCTAGGCCTCGCCGCCGTTGCTCACGCCCATTCTGCTCATGTGCATGACGGTGCCGGGTCGGCGCATCACAACAAGGTGGCGTTCGTCTCCCGGGGCGGCCGCTCGGTCTGGCAGCATTACGGCCGCCACGCCCGCTTCGCCGGCCGCTCGGGCCACAGCGGCGGCCGCCTGCAATGCGTCACCTTCGCCCGCATGGACTCGGGCATCGAGCTGTCCGGCAATGCCAGCGCGTGGTGGGACAACGCCGCCGGCATCTACCAGCGCGGCGCCCGGCCGGAACCCGGCAGCGTGCTCAGCTTCCGCTCCAACGGCGCCATGCGGCTGGGCCACGTGGCCGTGGTCAGCGATGTAGTCGATAGCCGCACCGTTGCCATCGACCAGGCGAACTGGGGCGGGCCCGGCCAAGTCACGCGCGACGTGACGGTGGTGGACGTGTCGCCTGGCAATGACTGGAGCGCCGTGCGGGTCGGTCTTGGCCACACGGGCGAGTTCGGCAGCATCTACCCGACCAACGGCTTCATCTACAATCGCCCCGACACCGGCCCGCTGATCGCCTCCAGGACGGACGGCACCCCGGTTCCGCTGCTGAACCCGCCGCCTCGCGACCTGCGCGGCGGCACGCCCGAGGCAGACGGCTACGACGAGGTGGCCGAGGCGCCCGAGCCTGGCGAGTCGCACTGGCACCGCCGGGTGAGCTACCGCCGGCCCCACCACGCCGCGCACCGCCACCACCGCGCGTAACCGCCTGGCCTCTTAGAAAAGCCCTCTCCCTGTGGGAGAGGGTTGGGTGAGGGGCGAAAGCCCCACCATCGCCCGCGGAACGCACCTCCCTCCAAGCCTTTTCCCGTTCGTCTCCGGCGCCTTCCGGGCTATACCTCGCACCACGTATCAGCCCGCCGAACCCGACCGAGGACGCATGGCCACTGCCGCTCCCGCCCGTACGCTCGCCTCTCCAGCCATCCGTGCGCTCATGGGCCGGCGGATGGCCGAACTGGGCGGGTTTGCCCTCGGCTTGGGCGGCGTGGCGCTGTTGCTGGCGCTTGCCTGCTACAACCCGGACGACCCGTCGCTCGACACGGCCACCGCCGCGACCGCGACCAATCTCGCCGGACCGGCCGGCGCCATCGCGGCCGACCTGCTGCTGCAGGCGTTTGGCGCCGCCGCGGCGCTTCCTGGTCTGGCTGCGCTGGCCTGGGCCTGGCGGATCGCCTCGCATCGCGGGCTCGGCCGGTTCTCGGTGCGAGTCGCCTGCGTTCTGGCCGCGCTCCCGCTCTGGGCCGCGCTCGCCGCCGCCGTTCCCGCCTCGGTGCAATGGCCGGCCAGCGCCGGGCTCGGGGGCGCCGTGGGAGCCGCCCTGGCGCGAACCGCCGGGAGCTACGCCAGCGCCATCCTCGGCCCGTTCGGACCCGGCGTGGCCACCCTGATCGGGCTGGCGCTCGGGGTACTGCTCGGGTGGCAGAGTTTCGGCCTCTCCGCCCGGGAGTGGCGCGCCGCGGGCACGTCCATCGCGCGCGGCCATCGCACTGGCCGCACGCTTGGCCGCTCGGCCACCGGGTCGGTGACGCGCTGGATCGGAGTCCTACGGCGGCCTAAGGTGCAATCGGCCCGGCCTGGCCTCGACCGGCCTGGCCTCGACTGGGCGGAGCCGCGGCCCGACGCGCCCGCCGGCCCGGCCATGCCGGACATGGCGCCGCGGGAGCCCATCCCGCCGCCTGCGCCAGCCTCGCTGCCAGCCGCCATCAAGGCGCGCATCAACCTGCCCACCCGCAAGGCACCCCCGCCGCGGCAGGAAAGCCTTCCGCTACCCGAGGCCGAGGGGCAATGGCGCACCCCGCCACTGGCGCTGCTGAAAGCCGCCCCGCCCCGCGCCTCCACTGGCCCCAGCGAGGATTCGCTGCAGGCCAACGCCCGGCTGCTCGAATCCGTGCTCGACGAATACGGCGTCCAGGGCACCATCCGCGACATCCGGCCCGGGCCTGTCGTCACCCTCTACGAGCTGGAGCCGGCTCCTGGCATCCGTTCCGCCCGGGTGATCGGCCTGGCCGACGACGTGGCCCGCTCGCTTTCCGTCACCGCCGTGCGCATCGCCACCGTGCCGGGCCGCAACGTGATCGGCATCGAGGTGCCGAACGCCAAACGGGAGACCGTATTCCTCTCCGAACTGCTCGGCTCGGAGGCGTACGAGAAGCATCCGGCCCGGCTTGCCCTGGCGCTGGGCAAGGACATCGGCGGCGAGCCCGTGCTGGCCGACCTCGCCCGCATGCCGCACCTGCTCGTCGCCGGCACCACCGGGTCGGGCAAGTCGGTCGGCATCAACGCCATGATCCTGAGCCTGCTGTACCGGCTCAGCCCCGACCAGTGCCGCATGATCCTGATCGACCCCAAGATGCTCGAGCTGTCGGTGTATGACGGCATCCCACACCTGATGGCGCCGGTGGTGACCGAGCCCGCCAAGGCGGTCACCGCGCTGAAATGGACCGTGCGCGAGATGGAGCGCCGCTACCGCGCGATGAGCCAATTGGGCGTGCGCAACGTGGCGGGCTACAACGAGCGGGTCGAGGAGGCGAGCGCCCGCGGCGAGTTGGTGACCCGGCGCGTGCAGACCGGGTTCGACGCCGAGACCGGCAAGCCGATCTTCGAGGAACACCCGCTGGCGCTCGAGAAGCTGCCGTTTTTGGTGGTGGTGATCGACGAGATGGCCGACCTCATGATGGTCGCCGGCAAGGAGATCGAGGCCGCGGTGCAGCGCTTGGCGCAGATGGCCCGGGCCGCTGGCATCCACGTGATCATGGCGACGCAGCGCCCCTCGGTGGACGTCATCACCGGCACCATCAAGGCCAACTTCCCGACGCGTATTTCCTTCACGGTGATCAGCAAGTTCGACAGCCGCACCATCCTGGGCGAGCAGGGCGCCGAGCAGCTCCTGGGCCAGGGCGACATGCTCTATATGCAGGGCGGCGGGCGGATCGGCCGCGTGCACGGCCCGTTCGTCACCGACCGCGAGGTGGAGGACGTGGTGGCGTTCCTGCGCGAACAGGGCGAGCCCGCCTATCTGGACGAGGTGACCGACGCGCGCGACGATGGCGACGAGACGCCGGCGCTGAGCGGCATCGCCGGGGCTGGCGACAGCGACAAAAGCCTGTTTGATCAGGCGGTTGACGTGGTGGCGCGGGAGGGCAAGGCGAGCACGTCGTTCATTCAGCGGCATCTTTCGATCGGCTATAACCGTGCTGCCAAGCTGATCGAGCAGATGGAGCGCGAGGGCATCATCACGCCGGCCAACCACGTCGGCAAACGCGAAATCCTGGTCCGCCGTACCAACGACGACGAGGACTGACAAACGTCTCCCTCTCCCGCCGGCGGGAGAGGGCCGGGGTGAGGGTGGCGCGCCAGGCGTGAGTTTGGCCCCCATTAACCCCGCATCAACCCCCACCTGCAATACTGCCCTGGCGACAGCACGTCACCAGCGGGGCAAAGAGTGTCTTCCACCTCGGTCATCTGCATCGGCGCCGGCCCGGCGGGGCTCACCGCCGCCTATTTGCTCAGCAAACAGGGCGTGCGTGTCACCGTGCTCGAGCGAGACCCGGTCTATGTCGGCGGCATCTCCCGAACCGCGAGCTACAAAGGCTTCTTGTTCGACATCGGCGGCCACCGCTTCTTCTCCAAGTCGCAAGAAGTGGAAGACCTCTGGGACGAAATCCTCGACCGCGACTTCCTCGACCGCCCGCGCAAGTCCCGCATTTACTACAATCATCGCCTGTTCGATTACCCGCTCAAGGTCTTCGACGCCTTGCCCAAGCTCGGCTTGTGGGAGGCGGCGCGGTGCATCCTCTCCTACGCCCACGTCCGCCTGCGCCCGGCCGGCACGCCGCAGAACTTCCGCGACTGGGTCACCTCACGGTTCGGCAAGCGCCTGTTCGAGATTTTCTTCCGCACCTACACCGAGAAGGTGTGGGGCATGAAGTGCGAGGCCATCTCGGCGGATTGGGCGGCCCAACGCATCAAGGGGCTCTCGCTCTCCAAGGCGATCTGGCACGCGCTGCGGCCGCAGCCGTCGAACCGGCCCCGCAAGGAGGTGATCAAGACGCTGGTGGATAGTTTCCGCTATCCCGCCCGCGGCCCCGGCATGCTGTGGGACCGTGCGGCCGACAAGACCCGCCTCCAAGGGGGCGCGGTGCATCTTGGCCAACACGTCTCGAGGATTGCGCGGCTTGATGACGGCACTTGGCAAGTCACGACGCAAGACGCCGCCGGGTCCGAAAGCACGCATTGCGCCGAGCATGTGATCTCCACGATGCCGATGCGCGAGCTTGCCGCCGCATTGACGCCGGGCCTCCCCGCGCATGCCATGCAAGCCGCCGAGGGGCTGCGCTACCGGGACTTCCTAATGGTCGCGCTGATCTTGAAGGACCGCCAGGTGTTCGACGACAACTGGATCTACATCCATGCGCCCGAAGTCAAAGTCGGGCGGATCCAGAACTTCAAGTCCTGGTCGCCCGAGATGGTGCCGGACCCGGCGCTGAACTGCCTGGGGCTGGAGTATTTCTGCTTCGAGGGCGATGGCCTGTGGGATGCGACCGACGCCGGCCTGGTCGCCCTCGCGACCCGCGAGCTGATCCAGCTCGGCCTCGCCGCCGCGGAGGACGTGATCGACGGCACGGTCGTTCGCCAGGCGAAGGCTTACCCTATCTACGACGCGGACTATCAGACCCATGTGGCGACGCTGCGGGACACGATGGCGGCGCGCTGCCCCGGGCTTCACCTGGTTGGCCGCAACGGGATGCACAAATACAACAACCAAGACCATGCCATGATGACGGCGATGTTGACGGTGCAGAACATCATCGCCGGCCGGGCGGTGTACGACATTTGGCAGGTCAACCAGGACGCGGAATATCACGAGGAGGTACACGCCAGCCGGGGCGCGGCCCTGGAGCCGGGTCGCCGCGCCGCGCTGGCCAGTGAGCGCGTCATACCTCTACTCGTCGGGGGCGACTAGGTCCTGTCGAACATGATGAAGCCTGAGACAGCCACTGGAAGGTCACCGCTCTCGTGGTTCGCCGGCGCGGCGGGTCGAACTGCTTTTCTCTACCCGATCCTCATCCTCACACTCTGGCTCACCACCCACCCCTACATCGGCATCGCCAGTGACGCACGATTCTACAACGTCCAATTTCTCCGCGCCCTGCAGCCAGCCGCCTTCGTCACGGACCTTTATTTCCGTTACGGGTCCCAGGATGATTTTTCTGTCTTCACCGCCCTGTTTGCGCCTGTTATCGGCTTGCTTGGCCTCAACGCCGGCAACATAGCACTGGACATCGCGTTCCAAGCTCTTTGGCTTGGCGGCCTATGGTTCATCCTAACCGGCTTCATCCGCGGTCGCGGTGCCTGCCTGACAGCGTTTACAGCAGCCATCCTGCTGCCCGGAGGCGTGAGCTTCGTCCATTACGGCGAAGCCATCGTCACACCGCGGCTGCTCGCCGAAGCGCTTAGCCTGTGGGCACTTGGCGCCATGCTGCGCGGCCGCACGGTGAGCGCTTTGCTCGTACTCGGTCTGTCGTTCAGCGTGCACCCGCTCATGACCTTACCGGCGATTGGCGTGCTATTCCTCCAGGCCGCTCGCAAGCAGCCGCTCTGGTGGCTCCTGCCCGCTCTCGGCTCGGTCGCGATCGGTGCACTGGCCTGGCTCGGCCGGCCCCCCTTCGCTCGGCTTGCAGAAGTTTATGACGCGCAGTGGTTCGCCATAGTGAACGTGCGGGACAGTTTCTGCCTTGTCTCCAACTGGCGCATGGAGTGGATTCGGGTTTGCAACACGCTGGTGTTCACCTTGGTGTCGCTTGCCTTCAGCCCGACTGAGCAGCTCAAGCGGCTGCTCGCATTGGCGCTTGCTATCGCCCTTGCCGGCCTCGCCGCCAGCTTCGTTGGCGCGGACGTCCTGCATCTGACAATCGTGACCGACGGGCAGCTTTGGCGGGCTTTCTGGCTGCTCGCGTTGCTGGCCAATGTCGCATTCGCTCTTACGCTAGCAGGTCTATGGTCCGAGATGAGCGTCCCTGGGGCCACGCGGCCTTATTCTACATTGGCCAATCCCTTCGCGCTGCTTGGGCTCGCCGCGATCCTGCTGGCATTGTCACGCTTTTTCCTGCCTCTGGCTGTTTTGTCAGGCCCGCTGGCGGCAATCGGCTGGGTTCTCACCCGCTCGGTCCGCCGTTGTACCGCACCGCAAGGCGCCCTGGTGCGCATGATTTCGCTTGGTTGCATCACAACCGCCCTGGCCATCGCTGCAATGGCGATCCGGCCTTCGCTTCGGCACCTCGCCTCTGGTCCGCTCGGAGCGTGGCCGTCCATGACACGGCTTGCTCTGACGCTCATGTGCATTTTCCTTGCCATGATCGCTCAGCGTGCGGGCGAACGAGCCCGCCGAACCTATCTCTTTCCCAGCCTTGCCGCAGCCTTGCTCCTGACCGCCGCGTTCTATTGGGACCAGCGGACGCCCTGGGCAAAATTGATCGAAACGGGCACGGCAGAAACCACCGGTCTGAGCCAGGTCCTGCCAAGCGCCGCCGAGGTGTACTGGGATGGAGACGTGACGGTGCCATGGTTGCTGCTGCGGCGAGCCAGCTACTTCTCCTGCGAGCAGGGCACGGGAGCCTTGTTCAGCCGCGGCACTGCCCTTGCCTATCAGGCGCGTTACGAAAGCCTACGCATGCTCGGCACGCTTGACTTTTGGCGCGACCCTTACTGCCCCGCAAAGAGAAATCAAGCGGTCGAGCCCTTGAGCCGCGGTGACCTGGCCTCGGCCTGCCAACGGGAGCCCACCCTGGACGACCTCGTGTTGACTGAACCCGTCCCGGGTGCCGCCGGAACGACCTGGGTACCGCCAGTGCCATTCAAACTACAGTCTATGCTGAACGGGCAGATGCGCCTGGCTGAAATCCGAGCCTTTCATATATATGCCTGTGCGGACCTCCGCTCCCACAGCATCGCGGTAGCAGGGCAGTCGACCGAGTAGAGGTACTTGCCTGCATCGCGCCGGCTTTGCGCGCGGAGCCAGCGGCTGCTACGCCGGCTGGGGACGAGGTGGCGGATCGCACCTCAAGCGGCGGTATGGAGGGCATGAGCATTGGACTTCACAATCGGATGCACCTTGTCCTACTCGGTGAGCGTGCTGACGCCGTTCGTGTTCAACCTCGAAGCGGCGCAACTTCCGCGCCAGCGCGTCCGCTCCGAGCAGCTCACCACCACGCCGGCACTGGACGAGCCCGACCGCTTCCTCCAGCCCGAGAGCAGCAACCGCGTGCTGCGCTACCTCGTCCCGCCCGGCGAGTTCAAGATCGAGTATCAGGCCGCAATCTCGCTCGACCCGCTCATCATCGACCCCACGGAGGTGACCGAGATCGCCGCCGGGTCGCTGCCGCTGGAGGTGCTGACCTATCTGAACGCCAGCCGCTACTGCCAGTCCGACCGGCTCAGCCGCTTTGCCAATCGCCAGTTCGGCCACGAACCGGCCGGCCACCAGCGCGTGACCGCCATCTGCAACTGGATCCGCGACAACGTGGACTACCAGGCCGGCACGTCGGACGCGCTGACCAGCGCTTACGACACGCTGGGCGATCGCGCCGGCGTCTGCCGGGACTTTGCGCACCTGGCCATCGCGCTGTGCCGCGCCGTTGGCATCCCGGCCCGCTACATCAGCGCCTATGCCTGGCTGCTCAACCCGCCCGACTTCCACGCCGTGTTCGAAGCCTACCTCAATGGACCCGGCGGCGGCGCCTGGTATCTGTTCGACCCCACGCGCATGGCGGCGCTGGACGGCCTCGTTCGCATCGGCGCGGGCCGGGACGCGGCGGACGTCGCGTTTTGCTCCATCTACGGCAGCGCGCAGGCGCAACCGCCAACGGTCTGGATTGCGGGACCACCCCCCGCCCCCATCCGCACCACCCAAGCCGTCAGCACCCAAGCGCCTTAGTTGAAAGCAACCTCGCGTTGGCTGCCGCCGCTGCTGGGGTTCCTCACGGCGGTCGGCCCCTTGTCCACCGACATGTATTTGCCGGCCTTTCCGGCGATCGAGGCCGATTTCGGCCTGCCGCAGGGCACGGCGCAGATCACCCTGGCAAGCTGGTTCGCCGGGCTTGCGGTCGGCCAGATCACCCAGGGCACCCTTGCCGACCGGTTCGGCCGCCGCGCGCCGCTCATCGCTGGCTTGATGCTCTACACCGTCGCCAGCATCGGCTGCGCCCTGTCGCCGAGCCTGGCCATCCTCACCGCCATGCGGGCCATCGCGGCATTTGGCGGCTCCGCCAGCACGGTGCTGCCTCGCGCCGTGGTGCGGGACCTGGCGGACGGGCATGCAGCCGCGCGGCTGATCTCGCAGCTCATGCTGGTGATGGGCGTGGCTCCGATCCTCGCCCCCACCCTGGGCGGCGCCTTGCTGACCGTGTTCACCTGGCACGCGATCTTCTGGGTCGCCACCGCCCACGGCGTCATCTCGCTCGTTCTGGTGTGGCGCTATCTGCCGGAAACCCTGCCGAGTTCGCGCCGCATCCGGCTCGGCCCGATGGCCCTGGTGGCGCGCTATCTCGCCATCCTGCGGGAGCGCAGCTTCCTGGTGAACATGGGCATCGGCGCCTGCGCCATGTTCGGGATGTTCGCCTATATCAGCGGCTCGCCCCCGGTTTATATCCGAAATTATGGGCTTTCGCCTGCGAGCTACGGCGTCCTGTATGGGCTTTGCGCCGCCGGGTTCATTCTCGGCTCGCAGGTGAACCCGCGCATGCTACCACGCTTCGGGCTGGTCGCGGTCTCGCGCTGGGCCTTGCGCGTGAACGTGGCGGCCGCGCTGGTGCTGGTTTTCACCGCCTTCTCGGACCGGTTCGGGCTGCCCGGCTTGGTCACGCCGATCGTCGTCATTATGACAAGCTTCGGCTTCATCCTGCCCAACACCACCGTGGGCGCGCTGTCGCGGCACAGCGCCCATGCCGGCAGCGCCTCCGCCCTGATGGGCACGCTGCAATTCCTGCTGGCGGCGGTGAGTGGCTCGCTGAGCGGCCTGCTGACCGACGGCACGGCCCGCCCGATGGCCGCGCTGCTGCTGCTCGGCTCCGGCTGCGCCCTCGGGTTGGACTTCTACCGTCCGAAACCCGTTCCCACTCGAGTGTCCGCTTAGGGCCTGGTTTTGAGCGGCGCTTTGTCGGCCTGCCGACGCACTTATTTGCCGACGCTGCCTTATACCAACGCGCGTTGGTCTCGACTCTTTGGTGGGCTTCAGCCCAGGGCTTAGGCCCACCGCCTCATGTCAGCGTCAACGGCGTTGGTAGTGACCAGTCAGCCCAGCCGACGCAGCAGCGCCTCGGTGAACTCCTGCGTCGTCGCTTTCCCGCCCAAGTCACCCGTTCGCACGCCGTCCTCGTTCAGCACCGCCCCGATCGCCGCCTCCAGCCGCTGGCGTAGCGCCGCGTGTCCCGCGTGCTCGAGCATCAGCCCAGCGGCCAGCAGCACGGATGTGGGATTGGCGACGCCCTTGCCCGCAATGTCCGGCGCCGAGCCGTGGACCGCCTCGAAGATCGCCGCCGTGGTGCCGATGTTGGCGCCCGGGGCCATGCCCAAGCCACCGACCAGGCCCGCCGCCTCGTCCGACAGAATGTCCCCGAACAGGTTCGTGGTCACGATGACGTCGAATTGCCAGGGGTTCAGCACGAGCTGCATCGCGCAGGCGTCCACGATGCGATCGTCCATCGCCACCCTGCCCTCGTATTCCTTCGCCACCGCCCGGCCTTCCTCGAGGAACAGCCCGGTCAGCGCCTTCAGCACGTTGGCCTTGTGCACCACCGTCACCTTCTTGCGCCCGTTGCGTAGCGCGTATTCGAACGCGTAGCTCAGGATGCGCCGCGCCCCCGCCCGGGTGTTGACGCCGGAGGAAATCGCCACGCCGTGGTTGTCATCGCCAATCGGGATGAAGTGCTCGAAGGCGACGTAGAACCCCTCGAGGTTCTCGCGGATGATCACCAGGTCGATGTTCTCGTAGCGGCCGCCGGGCACCAGGGTGCGGGCGGGGCGCAGGTTGGCGTAGAGGTGGAATTCCTCCCGCAACCGCACGTTCACCGACCGGAACCCGCCCCCAACCGGGGTGGTGAGCGGCCCCTTCAGCGCGAGACGGGTGCGCCGGATGCTCTCGATTGTGGCCGGCGGCAACGGATCCCCCGACGCTTCCACCGCGGCCATCCCACCCAACTGCCGGTCCCACGCGAACGGGCGACCCAAGGCGTCGAGCACGGCGACGGTGGCGTCGATCACCTCGGGGCCGATGCCGTCGCCGGCGATCAGGGTGGCTTCTATCATGCTGCGGGTCTCCTTCGGAACGAAGTCTAGGCGGTGTGCAGCGCACCGTCACCCCGCGGAACGGTGGACGGCGGCGACCCGGCGCACCACACTCTTCATCTCATCCCGCGCAAAAGGAGCCCGGCATGGCTGTGAAGCCCGTCGAACCGTTCGATTGCATCGTCTTCGGCGCCACCGGGGACCTGACCCTGCGCAAGCTGCTGCCCGCGCTGTATTATCGCTATCGCGACGGCCAGATCCCGCCCAACGCGCGCATCATCGGCGCCGCCCGGTCGGAGTTCGACGACGAGTCGTTCCGCCACCGCACCCTGGAGGCGCTCGGCAAGCACGTCGCCAAGCCCGACCAGGATCACGAGATCATGAACCGCTTCGCCGCCCTGGTGCACTACGCCCGCGGTGACGCAGCGCGCGAGGGCGGGCTCGAGGCGCTCACCGCCATCCTGGCCGAGAAGCCCGACCGCATCCGCGTGTTCTATCTTGCGACGTCGCCGGGTCTGTATGGCCCGGTGTGCCAGAACCTCGAGACAGCCGGGCTGGTCAGCGCGCAAAGCCGCGTCGTGCTGGAGAAGCCGATCGGCCACGACCTGGCCTCCGCCCGCGAGATCAACGACGTGGTCGGAACGGTCTTCACCGAGGCGCAGACGTTCCGCATCGACCACTATCTGGGCAAGGAGACGGTGCAGAACCTGCTCGCCTTGCGCTTCGCCAACGTGGTGTTCGAGCGGCTGTGGAACGCCGACGTGATCGACCACGTGCAGATCACGGTGGCGGAAACCGTGGGCGTGGAGGGCCGCGGCGACTACTACGACCACTCCGGCGCCCTGCGCGACATGGTGCAGAACCACCTGCTGCAGCTTCTCTGCCTGCTCGCGATGGAGCCGCCGCTCAATCTCGAGGCCGATTCGGTGCGCGACGAGAAGCTGAAGGTGCTGCGCGCCCTCCGCCCGATCGCGCCGCACGAGGTGGGCCACGTCACCGTGCGCGGCCAATACACCCAGGGCGCCGTGGCCGGCCGCGCCGTCCCGGGCTACCTGGCCGACCTCAACGAAGGCGCCAACGAGCCGCGCGGCAGCAAGACCGAGACGTTCGTGGCGCTGAAGGCGGAAATCCAGAACTGGCGCTGGGCCGGCGTGCCGTTCTACCTGCGCAGCGGCAAGCGCCTGCCAGAGAAGGTCAGCGAGATCGTGGTGCAGTTCCGCAGCACCCCGTTCAGCGTGTTCGAGCGTGAGAGCCAGAGCCTCGCCCCCAACAAGCTGATCATCCGGCTGCAACCCTCCGAGGGTATGGAGCTGGAGCTGATGACCAAGAACCCGGAAGCCGCCGGCCTGCACCTGAGCCCGACCCGGCTGGACATCAGCTTCGAGAAGACCTTCCACACCCGCTACCCGGACGCCTATGAGCGGTTGCTGATGGACAGCGTGCGCGGCAACCCCACCCTATTCATGCGCCGCGACGAGGTGGAGGCGGCGTGGAGCTGGGTGGAGCCCATTATCGACGCCTGGGACGCCTCGCGCGAGCCGCCGCGGCTCTACCCCGCCGGAAGCTGGGGCCCGACCTCCGCCATCGCGCTGATCGAGCGGGACGGGCGGACGTGGCACGAGAACATCGCCTGAGCGCCGCCATGAAGCTCACCCGCCGCGCGCTGCTGGCCGCCGCCACCGCCTCCGCCACGTCGGCGCTGGCCGCGCCCCGCCACCACGCGGCCAGCCCGCCGGCGGGCCGCAAGGGCGTGCTGGCCTATGTCGGCAGCTACACCGACGCCTCCAAGCCGCCGGGCCACGGCGAGGGCATCACGCTGTGGCGGCTCGACACTGGCAGCGGCGCCATGACCCTGCTGAAAACCTTTCCCGCTCCCAGCCCGTCCTGGCTGGCGCTCGACCCGCATCGCCGCTTCCTCTACGCCGTGAACGAGATCGACAGCTTCGGTCCCGACAAGACCGGCTCCGCCACCGCCTACCGCCACGACGCCACGACGGGCGAGCTCACCGCGCTCAACACCGTCAGCGCCCGCGGCCGCGGCACCACTTTCGGCAGCGTGCATCCCTCCGGCAAATTCCTGCTGGTGGCCAGTTACGACTCCGGCACCTTCGCCGTGCTGCCCATCCAGCCCGACGGCTCCCTGGGCGAAGCAGTGGACGTGGCGCAGGACGCCGGCCCGCCCGGCGCCGGCCGCCCCGCCGCGGGCCCGCCGGGCAACTTCTCCATCAGCGACCACGACGGCCCCCACGCCCACATGCTCGCCTCCGACCCCACCGGCCAGTTCGTTGTCGGCAACGACCTGGGGCTGGACCGCACCTACGTCTGGCGCATCGACCCGGCGACCGGCAAGCTGACCCCCACCGACCCGGCGTTCTTCCCCACCGCCTCCGCCGGCGCCGGCCCGCGCCATTTCTCGTTCCACCCCAACGGCCGCATTTTCTACAACCTCTACGAGGAGGCGTCCCAACTCTCCGTGTATGACTGGGATCCGGCAACCGCCGCCGTGCACCTCAAGCAGCTGGTCCCCACCCTGCCCGGCTATAGCGGCACGAACTTCACCTCCGAGATCGTGGTGGCGCCGAACGGGCGTTTTCTGTGGGTGGCCAACCGCCTGCACAACTCCATTGCGACGTTCGCGATTGGTCGGGACGGCCAGGTGCGCTGGGTGGCCGACGAATGGACCCGCGGCGACTACCCCCGCAACATGGCGCTCGACCCGAGTGGGCGCTTCATGGCGGTGTGCAACCAGCGCAGCGATCAGGTGACGGTGTTCCGGGTGAATGGGGCGACGGGGGGGCTGAGTTTTGCGAACCAGTATGCGCCGGTGGGGAGTCCGTCGATGGTTATGTTTGCGGGGTAGGTCAGAGGCTCAATCAAGACCGTGACCGCTCCAGGACGCAGGTGACTCAGAATTGATCCACAAACGGTAACGGAAAGTCCTATCCTGCTATAACCTAAGCAGCGTCAGCCAACAATATATCTCGCTCGGTGGCTTCAATCCAGCCTTCCGACTGCCTAGGGGCTTCATCCGTCAGTTCATGACGACGCGCGATCTCGTCGGCGAGATCAATCAAGTCGGCTGGCCCGTCTTGTGTGCGAATGCGCGTAAGACACTCGCGAGCTTTCCAAATCCTGTGGGTGACTGCATACACGTGTAGGGAGATTACACTACTTACCTCATCCGGATGAGCTTCGACTATGCGCCTTACATCCTGCCAACGATGGCGGCGCAGTTCGATAATTGCGAGCAAATCCCTCATACGGCGGCGCTCAACCGGAAATGGACATTGGGAAATGGAGCCTTCAAGCATTTCCGCAGCGGCTTGGGAGCCTTCCCGCTCTTCAAGCAAGATCGCCCGGAGCGTGACCATTCGCCAGTCGCTCCGTGACCTTGGCTGTTCGTTTGACAGTAATCTTGTGGCTTGGACCTTCTGGCCTGTCCGAATGAGAATAGCAGCTTTGCCGAGTAGTGCCCGGCGCTGGCGAGGCCGCTCTGAAAGAATGGCATCATAGGCCGACATGGCTTCATGTAGTGTTCCAAGACGCCCGAGAAGGCCAGCGCGCGACAAGCGCCCATTGATGTCAAAGGGAAATCGAGCAATGAATGTGTCACAGGCGACAAGGGCATTGGTGAACCGGCCCTGAGCGCGGTAAATCGCAATGGGTGCAGCGGCAACCCTTCTGTCATAAGGAAATCTGTCGCGGAACTGCTCGTGCAGATCAAGTGCCTCCTGATATCTCTCCATGTGACGCAGGACGTGAACCTTGCCGAGGACTGGCTCGGGGCGATACGGCGAAAGATTCATCGCCTTCTCGTACGCCGCCAGCGCCCGGTTGAAGCTCCCCTGATCCTGCAAAACATCGCCTTGACCGCACAGGGCGAAGGTATTCGTCGGATGCTCTTCTAAAACTTCATCAAGTAGTTTGAGCGCATTGTCGAGATTGCCAAAAGTGCGAAAAGTATGAGCGAGGCCTATTTTGGCGATCAAAGAGTTGTATGTCGCCGCCTTAGTATAGGTTCTCAGCGCTTCGTCCATGTCGCCAAGATCGACAAGCGTCGAGGCGATACCGGTCCAGACTCCAGGCTCCGTGGGGAAGGAAATCGAGAGGTTTTTATACTCCTTCAAGGCACCGGTTAGATCGCCAAGCTCGCGCAACGCCTCCGCTGCTCCTAGCATGGCATACACTGACAACCTATGATCCCTGTATGTTTGTCCCGCAGCGACAAAGGCTTCTCTTGCTTCGTTTACCCGCCCTTGCGAGCGAAGTATCCGAGCGCGTCCGGTCGCCGCAAATAAAGGATCACCGTGCTTCTCGACCTCATTGAGAGCAGTTTCTGCTTCATCATAAGACCCAATATCTATCAAAGCGTTTGCAAGGTGACCGTAGGCCATTGGGTCAATCGGATTTGCCTCTGTTGCTTGGCGCGACCATTCTAATGCCAGTTCAGGGATGTCGTAATTGCCAGCCTCTCGAGCCATGTTGCTCAGAGACTTGGCCAATTGATCCGATGTCGAATTCTGCCGCTGCGACACGGCCAGCTCCATCATTAGACGCCGAGCTTGACCAATATTATGATCCCTTAATCTTGCGACAATTGCCCGCTGTTGGGCGCGCACGTTGCTGTATGCGGCATAGCTCGACGGTCTGGCGTCGGAGCGGTCCCAATCTGCGGCCTCATCACTTTCCTGACCCCGGATGTCGGCTTTAGAAACTCTTCTCAGCTCTCCCTGTAGCGCCTTGAACCATTGAGAGATCGCCACGCCCGCATTCCGGTGCCGGCTGATGACCTGGAGACGAGTGAATGTCAGATCCTGCCCTTGCATCAGTGTGGTTACAATATGAAGGAACGAACCATCTGTCGTCAGCCTTTCACGGAGAAGCGATGCATCCTCCAAAAAGCTGGCGGAATCAAACTCTGTGCGCACGCGCGTTACTACCGCCTGCACGTCAAGCAGCCAGTCGAACAGATCAACAACTGGCCCAGCGTGTATACAGGCTTGCTGAACCCTTTCTAAAGCCAAATCGGGCAGCGGCGATGCCGCTAACCTGCGTTTCAGCGCCTCGATTATAGGATATTTGGCGAGCATCTCCGAGACGCTTTCAGCGTATTCGGCAAGCTCGTCTTCCGGTTCATCTGGATCGAGCAAGAACAGGAAAAGCCTTAATCCTCGGTCCTGCGCCCAAGCTAGTTCACACTGACGGTCCAATTCGTCGAGTGTGGCAACCTCGAATGAACGTACATCGGAGCAACCATCAAACACGCGCAATGCGTCAGACGCGTGCCACGGCGCCGACACACTGCCGTAAACCGACCGGACCATTGGTACTGATCCCATGATGACGGCCGTGCCAGCCTCTCCTGAGATGAAGGCTTTCAAGTGGTCACCTCAACTACCGCGCCTAACTCCTTGGCTTTCCGCATGATCTGCTTCCAGATTGCGCGATCCGGCCGCCTCGCCGGCTCCGGGCCTACTATACGTTCGATACCCTGCGTATGAATAGGCCCGAAGACGTGCACCTCAACGAAGTCGCAATCCGATTGCCCACGCCGATCCTCCATGAGAACATCGGCAAAGTCATGCCCGGGCATGATCTGAGGTTGAAGTTTGGCCACCGCCAGCCGAGCCCGGTCCTTCCAAGGCGCACGATAGCCGGATGGCGGGGATTGCCCGGCCAAAACATGATGGGTTCTGCAAAAAACGAATGGATTCTTCTCAAAAACGCTCGCCCGATCATCGATGGTTATCGACTTCAGAGTTACGGCATAGGGTCCATAGTAAGACATGCCCTGACCATCGAGTGTTAAAGCGGCGAAGTTGAGATGTTCGTAGTAGTATGGGTTTATTGCCGCTTCGGCAGCGCCCCGTTGCTGGTCCCATTCTGTTTCATTAGGTTGGCGTCCCTGATATTTGACCTGATGCCAAAACGAATAAAACAACACGCTTTGTCCATTCAGCCAGCTGCTTAAAGATCCAAGTGACCGGTTCATCACCGCCTTGGAAGCCGTCGCGACAACTTTCTCGAATGCTACAACCTCAGAAATTAATCCGCGTGCCTTTGCTGAAACCATGGCGTCATTGTAACGCTCGGAGAGAGCAGCCGCTTCCTTAAGGCTGCCCGCGACCTTGACATTGGGAAAGCCCGCCGGCGTGTGGCAGACCGGGCATTCGCGCAAGTATAGCGCGACGGCAGCACCGCATTTCCCACAGCTACTTGACATAGTTCACTGTTTTACAAAGCCCGTATACTAGCACGAACAACTGCAAGGCGCAACGGTCAAAGGACTGTATCTGCGCCATCAGTCTGGTACGTGGGCGTGTCCGAACCCGATGATGCCACCCCAACTGCCTGCTTAAAGGCTGTTATGCACCAAACACAATCTAAGAAGCATTAGCCCAAGCACCTCTGCGAAAACAAGATGCTGTGTCAGACTGCTAGCCCCTCGGCCGGTATCGGCCCACCTGCCCTGGACGGGAACGTGCAACCCGGCTTATCAGCCCATCGCCCCTAGAAGGGATCCGCATCAATGAACCACCCCCTCGACTTCACCACCCTCTTCACCCAGCTCGCTCACAACAACCTCCCCGAGCAAACCGCCCCCCTCGGCGGCGTCAACGTCCGCCTAGTCCGCGTCCCCGGCGGGGGCGAAGGACGCTGGGACCACCACGACGCCACCCCCGAAACCGTCATCGTCTGGAGCGGCGACTTCACCGTCGAGTTCCGCGACCACACCCTGCACCTCACCAGCGGCCAGTGCTGCGTCGTGCCGACCGGCGCCGAGCATCGTGGCACCTCCAAGGGCGGCGCCGAAGTCATCCTGTTCCAGCAAGCACACTGACCGTCTCACGCCGCCCGCGACGCCGCGGCGGCTGCATCACCGGCCCGGCGGCCAACGCCGTCACCGGCTCGGCCGCCCTGTAGCTCATCGCAACGAACTTTCGCAGTCGACATCCGCTAGGTCTCCCAAGCGGCTCGGACGGGCCTGGCAGATGGAAGCAAGACACCATGGACGAGCAGAACGTCGCCTTGATCGTGGGCGCTACCGGGCTCTCAGGCACCTATGCGGGGCGCTACCTGAAGCAGATGGGATGGACCGTGGTCACCCTGTCGCGCAGCGCGGCCGACCTGCCCTGGTCGGACCGGCACATTGCGACCGACCTTGAAGACGCAACGGCGTCACGAACGGCGCTGGCGGCCGCGACCGATGTGACCCACGTGTTCTACTGCACCTGGTCGCGACAAGCGACCGAGGACGAGAACGTGCGCGTCAATGCGGCCATGATCCGCACCCTGTTCGACGGCATCGCCGGTGCTCCGCTTCGCCATGCCGCCCTGGTCACGGGGCTGAAGCACTACCTCGGCTCGTTCGACGATTACGCCAAGGTGAAGCCCTACACGCCGTTTCTCGAAAGCAGCCCGCGTCTGCCGGGGCCGAACTTCTACTATGCCCAGGAGGACGTCCTGTTCGAAATGGCGGACCAGCGAGGCTTCGCCTGGTCCGTGCACCGGCCGCACACGATGATCGGCTTCGTCATCGGCAACGCGATGAACATGGCGGTGACGCTTGCCGTCTATGCCTCGATCTGCAAGCACACCGGCCGGCCGTTCGTGTTCCCCGGTTCGCCCGAGCAGTATCACGCCGTCGCCGACGTGACCGATGCGCGCCTGCTCGCCAAGCAACTGCACTGGGCGGCAACCACGCCCGCAGCCGCGAACACGCCCTTCAACACGGTCAATGGCGACGTGTTCCGCTGGACTTGGCTTTGGCAGCAGATCGCCAACTCCTTCGCCCTGACGGTCGGTGACTACCCCGGCCACGCGACGCCCTTGGAGGCCCAGATGGCGGCGGCGCCGGCGATCTGGCCGGAGATCGTGGCCGAGCACGGGTTGCAGGACATTCCCGTCGGGCGCCTCGCCTCCTGGTGGCACAGCGACGCGGACCTGGGGCGCACGTTCGAGTGCTTCACCGACATGACCAACAGTCGTGTCCGCGGCTTCGATGCCTACCAGCAAACCCCAAACAGCTTCTTCGACGTGTTCGACGAACTGCGCGCGCGGCGGATCATCCCGAGCTGAGGGCCATACCCGCGACCGCGCGATCGACCGTCACGCCGCGCGGCGCCACGGCGGCTGCGTCACCTGCCCGGCGGCCAGCGCCGTCACCTGCCCGGCGGCCATCTCCCCGGTGATCCCGCGCGCCACCAGCTCGCCCATCAGCGAGCCCAGCTTGAAGCCATGCCCCGAGCAGGCGCTGATCACCCAACCCGCGTCGCCCGTCGGCCGCACCAGGAACTCCTCCCGGTCCGTCACGGTGTAGAAGCAGGCTTTCGGCTCCAACACGCTGTAGCGGTCGAGGTCGCGGTAGCACTCGCGCGCCGCCGGCCACAGCCGGTGCAGGTCGGCCGCGCTGGCAATGCGGTCGCCATCCGGGTCGCCACTGCGGGAGAACACGTGGTCGCCCACCTTCAGCCGGGTGCCGCGCCGCGGCGGCAGGGTGTAGAGCCCGCCCTTGGAACTCACGTCCAGCATCACCGGCGCCTCCGCCCAGGCCGCTGCCAACTCCGCCGGCGGCGACAGATACAGCACCGCCTGGCGCGACGGCACCGCGATCCCGCGAAGCTCCGGCGCCAGGCGGTCGGCCCAGGCCCCGGCGGCCACCACCACCACGTCGCCCTCATGCACCTGCCCGCCCGCCATCACCCGGCCGCGCGACAGGTCCACCTCGTCCACCAGCGTCCCCGCTCGCAACGTCACGCCCAGGCGCCCGAGCAGCACCACCAGGTCGGTCAGGATGCGCACCGGGAACAGCATGCCCGCGCCCTCGGTGTCGACCACGCGCACCAGCCCGTCCGGCTGGATCATCGGGAAGCGCTGCTCCACCTGCCCCAGCGGCACTTCGCGGTAGCCGATGCCCATCGCGTCCAGCGAGCGGGCCACCGCCTCGAACCAGCCCTCGTCCTGGCGCAGGAAATACACCGCGCCGCACGGCTCGTAATGCGACGTGCCGATCGCCTGCCACAGCCGCTCCCAGGTGCGGAACGCTTCCGGCATCAGATGCGCGTAGCCCTCCATGCGGCCATAGGCGTGGCGAGTGATGCGGTGCTCGTCATAGGAGGAGCCGCGCGGATTGGGCAGCGGCCCCTGCTCGAACAGCTCCACGCTCACACCGCGCCGGGCCAGCGCCCAAGCCGTGGACAGCCCGGCAATCCCGCCGCCGACGATCAAGACCTTGGTCATGCAACCGCTCCGAAATGGCCCGACAGCATGGACCGGGCGGCCCCGATTGCGAAAGCCCTCTCCTATAGGCGCCCTTTCCCTCTGGGAGAGGGTTCAGTGCAAGGTGGCTGGCATGGTCCAACCCATGCTACCCTCCCGCAGCCGCCCTCCGCCGGAAGGATCTCCCATGCTCGACCTCGCGCGCATCCGCTCCCTGCTCGACCAGCGGCGCCCCGGCCACACCCTGCCGCAGCCCTTCTACGGCGACCCGGACATCTTCGCCTTCGACCTGCAGGCGATCTACGGCCGCTCCTGGATCATGGCCGGGTTCGAAGTCGAGCTGCCAACGCCGGGCTGCACGCTCGCCTTCACGGTCGGGCACTCCCCCGTCGTCATCGTCCGCGGGCGGGACGGCGAGTTGCGCGCGTTCCACAACTCCTGCCGCCACCGCGGCGCGCAAATCTGTGCCGACGGCGCCGGCAAGCGCCCCCGCCTGGTCTGCCCCTATCACCAATGGGCCTACGACCTCGAGGGCAAGCTGGTGAACGCCACTCGCATGGCCGAGGATTTCGACCCGGCGGACCACAGCCTGCAACCCGTCGCCCTGCGCACCGTCGCCGGCACCATGTATATCTGCCTCGGCCGCAACCCGCCCGCGTTCGACGGCTTCCAGCAGGCGTTCGAGCCCATGATCGCCCCCCACCAGCTCCACCTCGCCAAAGTGGCGCACCAGGCCACGCTGGTCGAGAAGGCCAACTGGAAGCTGGTGATGGAGAACGCGCGCGAGTGCTACCATTGCGCCTCCAACCACCCCGAATTGTCGATCACCTTCCCGATCGGCCGCCGCCAGCTCAGCCAGGACGACCAGAAGCGCGTCACCGAGGGCTTCGCCACCCGCATGGCCGAGCAGGGGCTGCCCTCCGGCCCCGAGGAAGGCACATGGTGGCAAGCCGGCCGCTTCCCGCTGAACGAGGGCACCCGCTCGATGACCATGGATGGCCAGCCCTGCGTCGCGCGCACCATCGGCCATGTCGGCAACGGCGACGTGGGCTCGCTGCGCTGGGCGCTCGAGCCGCATAGCTTTGCCCATGCCTTGGGCGATTACGTGTTCATGTTCAGCGCCATGCCTACGGGGCCCGAGGAGACCGTGGTCACCGCCAAGTGGCTGGTCAGCGCGGACGCGGTCGAGGGCGTGGACTACACCATCCCCCACCTCACCGAGTTGTGGGACCGCACCAACCTGCAGGACCGCGAGTTGGCCGAGAACAACCAGCGCGGCGTGCGCTCGGCGGGCTACACGCCGGGCCCGTACTCGCCCAACGCCGAGTCGCTGGTGATGCGCTTCACCGACTGGTACTGCCAGACTGCGCACGACTACATCGACGCAGCGCTCGACCTGGCGGCGTAATGGAGGCACGCTCCTTGCAATGATTTCCTTGCAAAGAGCTTTGCGTCATCAGGGAGGCTGTCCAACATGGCCCGCACGCCGCGATTTCTGGACCAAGCCCGGCAACAGGCGAGCTCACTGGAAAACCACGTGGTCGACGAGTTCCTCGCCGGCCGGCTCGACCGCCGCGGCCTGCTGCGCGAGGGCAGCCGCATCGGCCTCGCCCTCCCGCTGCTGACCGGGCTGCTCGGCCCGCTCGCCCCCCGCGCCCGGGCGCAGGGGAAGGCCGGTGCGGTCATCCGCGTCGCCGCTCCCACGCCCTTCGGCGCCATCGAGCCCGTCACCGTGTCCAATTCCGGCGGCATCCTGATGCTGATGCAAACCGGCGAGTTCCTGGCCTTCGACGGCAACGACCTGGTGCTCAAGCCCATGCTGGCGCTGTCCTGGTCGCCCAACGAAACCGGCAGCGTCTGGACGTTCAAGCTCCGCCCCAACGTGAAATTCCACAACGGCCACGTGCTGAACGCCGACGACGTGGTCGCCACCATGGACCGGCTGTGCAACCCCAAGAACGGCTCCAACGCGCTGTCCGCGTTCAAGGGCGTGCTGTCGGTCGGCGGCACCAAGAAAGTGGACGACCTGACGGTGGCGTTCCACCTCGACGCGCCGAACGGCAACTTCCCGTATATCGTCTCCACCGACAACTACAACGCGATCATCCTGCCCGCCGATTACGCCGGCGATTTCGAGAAGACCTTCAACGGCACCGGCCCGTTCAAGCTCGAGCGCTACACCGCCAAGGTGGGCGCCTCGTTCGTGCGCAACCCGGATTACTGGGGCCCGAAGGCGCTGCCCGAGCGGGTCGAGATGACCTTTTACGAGGACCAGCAGCCGCAGGTGTTGGCGCTGCAGGGCGGCCAGGTGGACGTGGTGACCCAGATCGCGGTGCAGGGCGCGCAGGGCCTGCTGAACAACCCGGACGTGAACGTCATCAAGGTGCGCGCCGCGACGCATCGCGAAGTGCACATGCGCAACGACGTGCCCAAGTTCGCCGACAAGCGGGTGCGCCAAGCCATCGCGATGACCTTGGACCGCCCCGCCATCGTCGCCGGGCTGTTCCGCGGCCTGTCGGACTTGGGCAACGACTCGCCCTTCGCCCCCGTCTACCCCTCCACCGACCCGGCGATCCCGCAGCGCAAGAAGGACGTCGCGGGGGCGAAGGCGCTGATGGCCGCCGCCGGCGTGCCGAACGGGTTCGAGGCCACGCTCACCACCGAGCAAGTGCAGGAAATGCCCGACTACGCGGTGCTGATCCAGAACGCCTGCGCCGAAATCGGCATCAAGCTGAACCTCAAGATCGAGGCCGGCAGTGCCTATTACGGCACCGCGCACTTCGGCCAGTCGGACTGGCTGGATTCCGAGATGGGCATCACCGATTACGGCCATCGCGGCGTGCCGAACACGCTGCTGGGCGCCCCCTTGCTCAGCAGCGGCGCCTGGAATGCGGCACACTTCAAGAACCCGGACTACGACAAGCTGGTCGCCGACTACGTGGGCACCACCGACCTCACCACCCAGCGCAGCCTGGCCGGCAAGATCCAGACGCTGCTGCTGGACGAGACGCCGATCATCTACGGCTATTTCTACAACTACCTCGCCGCGACCTCCGCCGACGTAAAGGGCGTGGTGGTCACCGCGATCTCCCAGGTGTTCCTCGCCGGAGCCACCGTCGGGTGAGGCTCCGTCAACCCCGCCAAGCGATTCCCTCTCCCGCTGGCGGGAGAGGGTGGGGTGAGGGTGGCGGTGCCATCACGGCGCGTGGTCCGGGCGAGGGCAAGAACACCCTCACCCCGGCCCTCTCCCGCAAGCGGGAGAGGGAGACTCCAAGCGCATTTGGTGTATCCCATTAACCTCACCCACACCCTGCGCAACGCCGGCCGGCGGGTGGGCCTGGCCCTGCTCACGCTATGGCTGCTCAGCATCGCCGTGTTCATCGGCGCCCAACTGCTGCCCGGCGACGTCGGCCGCGCCATCCTCGGCCCACTCGCCGACCCCGCCGCAGTCGCCGCCCTCAACCACCAATTGGGCGCCGACCAGCCGCCCATTCCCACCTACCTGCACTGGATCGGCCACTTCGTCACCGGCGACATGGGCCTGTCCTACACCTTCCGCACCCCGGTCGTGGGCTTCGTCGCCGCCGCCCTGGCCAACTCGCTCAAGCTCGCCGCGGTGGCGTTCGTGATCGTCGTCCCGCTCTCCATCGGCGCCGGGGTGTTTGCCGCCATGCGCGCCGGGCACTGGCAGGACCGCGCCATCAGCGTAACGGGGTTGTCGCTCACCGTGGTGCCGGAGTTCGTCTCCTCCATCGCCCTGCTGCTGGTGCTGGGCGTGTGGCTGCGCTGGCTGCCGCTCTCCGCCTCCACCCGCCCCGGCAGCTCCGCCGCAGTACAGCTTCAACATCTGATCATGCCGGCGCTGCCCCTGGTGCTGATCCTGTTCGGCTACATCGCCCGCATGGCGCGCGCCGGCACGGTCGAAGCGCTGGCCGCCGACTACACACGCACCGCCGTGCTGAAAGGGCTGCCGTGGCGCACCGTGCTGCTGCGCCACGTGCTGCCGAACGCGCTGCTGCCCACCATCACCGTCATCGGCAGCCAGATGGGCTACCTGATCGGCGGCCTGGTGGTGGTGGAATCGCTGTTCCGCTACCAGGGCATCGGCAGCCTCATCCTCACCGCGGCCAAGGGCAAGGATTTGCCCATGCTCGAGGCCGGCATCCTCACAGTGGGCGCCGTCTACGTGGTTTCCACCCTGATCACCGACGGCCTGTCCACCGCGCTCAACCCCCGCCTGCGGGTCGCCCGGTGAGTGCCACCCTCATCGCCGCCCCCACCGGGCTGGCGATGCACCCGAAAGGCCTGTTGCGCCGGCTGCTGCGCTCCGTGTCCTTCCTCGTGGGCGCCGCCATCGTGCTGCTGTGGGTGGTCTGCGCCCTGTTCGGCCCCGAACTGGCCCCGTTCGACCCCTACAAGGACGACTTGCTCAACACCCTCCTGCCGCCCTCCGCCGCGCATTGGTTCGGCACCGACCAGATCGGGCGCGACATCTTCTCCCGCGTGATCGTGGGGGCGCGACCAATCCTCTCCGTCGCCCCCCTGGCCACCCTGATCGCCACCGTCGCCGGCACCACGCTCGGCCTGATCACGGGCTACGCCGGCGGCTGGCTCGACGCGGTGGTCAGCCGCCTGATCGAGGTCCTGCTCGCGCTGCCGCTGATCGTGGTGGCGCTGCTGGTGCTGGTGGCGCTCGGCCCGTCGTCGCCCACCGTCATCGCGGTGATCGGCATCATCTTCGCGCCGCTGATCGCCCGCACCGTGCGCTCTGCCGTGCAGAGCGAGCGCGCGCTCGACTACGTGGAGGCCGCCGAGTTGCGCGGCGAGGGCGCGTTCCACATCATGTTCGTGGAAATCCTGCCCAACGTGCTGCCGCCGATCCTGGTCGAAACCACCGTGCGGCTTGGCTACGCCATCTTCACCGTCGCCTCGCTGAGCTTCCTCGGCTTCGGCATCCAACCGCCCTCGGCCGACTGGGGCCTCTCGATCGCGGACAATTACGGCCTGATCGCCGGCGGCTACTGGTGGACGGTCGCCTTCGCCGCCGGCGCCACCGCCTCGCTCGTGGTGGGGGTGAACCTGGTGGCCGACGGCGTGGGGAGCGCGCTCGAGTGAGCGACCGCCCGCCTGCCCTCGAGCTGCGCGACCTCTGCGTCGACTACCGCAGCCGCGGCCTGTCGCAGCGGGTCCTGCGCAACGTGTCGCTGTCCATCGCGCCCGGCGAGAGCTACGGCCTGGTGGGCGAGAGCGGCTGCGGCAAGTCCACCGCCGCGCTGGCCGCGCTGAGCACCTTGCCGCGCAACGGCCGCGTCTCCGCGGGCTCGGTGTGGCTGGATGGCCAGAACGTCGGCGCGCTCGCCCCCGCCGGGCTGCGGCGGCTGCGCCAGCGCACCGTCTCGATGGTCTATCAGGACCCGGGGCGCGCGCTGAACCCCTCCATGACCATCGCCCGCCAGATGGACGAGGCGTTCATCGGCGTGCCGGGTGCCGAGGCGCAGCAGCGGTCGGAGGACATGCTCCGCCGCGTGCGCATCCCTGCCCCCGCCCGCGTGCTCGGCGCCTATCCGCACCAGTTGTCGGGTGGTATGCAGCAGCGCGTGGTGATCGCCATGGCGCTGGCGAAGAACCCGGCGCTGCTGGTGCTGGACGAGCCCACCACCGGGCTCGACGCGACGGTGGAAGCCGAGGTGCTGGACCTGTTGGCGGCGCTGAAGGAGGAGTTCGCCACCGCCATCCTGTTCATCAGCCACAACCTGGCTAGCGTGGCGCGCATGTGCGACCGGGTGGGCGTGCTGTATGCTGGCAGCCTGGTCGAGCAGGGCGCCGCCGAGGACTTGCTGAGCGCGCCGTTGCATCCGTACACGATTCGGCTGCTGCGCTGCCTCCCCGCCGCGGGCCGCCGCAAGCAGGACGGCCCGCTGGAGACCATCCCGGGATTTTTGCCCGCGCCGGGCAGCGTGCCACCCGGCTGCATCTTCGCCCCTCGCTGCGAGCGGGCCGACGCCGTGTGCGAAACCCCACCCCCGCTCCGCCGCGCCCGCAGCCAGACCGCGCTGTGCCACCATGTGGAGGGCACTTCGCCACCCACGACCGCCGCAACAAGCCCTCTCCCTCTGGGAGAGGGTAGGGGTGAGGGGCCAAATGCCCCATTTCGCGCCCGCGAGCCCCTCACCCAACCCTCTCCCAGAGGGAGAGGGCTTATTGGGACGGAGATTGAGCGGGCCGCCCCCGTGCTCCGCGCCACCCACATCTCCAAGACCTACCACGTCGGCCCCCAATCCCTGCGCGCCGTCACCGACGTCTCCCTCACGCTCGCCCCCGGCGAAACCCTGGGCCTGGTCGGCGAATCCGGCTGCGGCAAGACCACCCTGGCGCGCCTGCTGCTCGGCCTCACCCCGCCCGACCCCGGCGGCAGCGTCGAACTGGCCGCCCAACCCGTGGCGCCGCAAGCCCGCGCCCGCAGCCGCGCCGCCCGCAAGGCGCTGCAGATCGTGTTCCAGAACCCCGATTCCGCGCTCAATCGCGCCCACACCGTGCGCCACCTGATCGGCCGCCCGCTCGCGCGCCTGGCCGGGCTCGCCGGGTCACGCCACGCCGCCCGCTTGGCCGAACTCACCAGCGCCGTCCGCCTCACCGAGCGCCACCTGCCGATGCGCCCGCGCCAGCTCTCCGGCGGGCTGAAGCAGCGCGTCGCCATCGCCCGCGCCTTCGCCGGCGACCCGGCGGTGGTCATCTGCGACGAACCCACCTCCGCGCTCGACGTCTCGGTGCAAGCCGCCATCCTGAACCTGCTGGCCGAACTGCAAGCCCGCGCCCAGGTCAGCTACGTGTTCATCAGCCACGACCTCGGCGTCGTCCGCTACCTGTCGGACCGGATCGCCGTGCTCTACCTGGGCCGCATCGTCGAAATCGGCCCGGCCGAAGCCGTGTGGAACGGCCCGCACCACCCGTACACCGAGGCCCTGCTCTCCGCCGCCCCGATGCTGGGCGAGCCCGCCGGCGGCCGCATCCGCCTCACCGGCGAAGTGCCGAGCCCGCTCAACCCGCCCCCGGGCTGCGCCTTCAGCACGCGTTGCCCACGCAAGCTCGGCGCCATTTGCGACACGGTCGAGCCCAGCCTGCCCGAGGGCGATGCCCACGCCATCCGCTGCCACCTGCCCCGCGAGGCGCTCGGCCGCCGCGGCGGTCCCCTGCCCGGCAGCGTCGCCGCCGCCGAGACCGTGAACGCCTAACCCGGAGCCCGCCATGCCCATCGACCCACGCTCCACCGCCAATGCCGCCCTCGCCGTGGCCGAACACACCGACCTGCTGGTGGTCGGCGCCGGGCCGGCTGGCCTGGCCGCAGCCCTGGCCGGCGTCACTCACGGCCTGCGCGTCGTGCTGGTGGACGAGAACCCCGTCCCCGCCGCCACCATGGGCGACGACGTGCCGCTGCATTGGGGCCAGCGCATGAGCGGCGTCGTGCGCAACCGCACCGCCATGACCGAGGCGCTGCTGGCCGCCCGGCCCGCCCTGGCCGACGCCATCGAAGCGGGTGTGGACGTGCGCCTCGGCACCATCGCCTGGGGCCTCTACAGCAATGGCCGCAGCGTGAGCTGGCTGCCCGGCCTGGTCGCCGGGCTGTCGGACGGGGAGCGATCCACCATGCTGGGCGCCCGGGCCGCCATCGTCGCCGCCGGCCGGCGCGACATGGGGCTGGCCTTCCCGGGGTGGGAGCTGCCCGGCGTGATGGGTGCCACCGCGGCCGAGCGCCTCGCCAGCCTCGGCGCGCTGGATGCCCGCCGGGCCGTCGTGCTCGGCAGCTCCGCCGAAGCCCTGCTCGCCGCCCGCGCCCTGCTGGCCGCCGGAGTCACCGTGGCGGCCATCGTGGAGCAAGCCGCCGCCCCGATCGGCCCGGCGCCGCTGCTGGCCGAACTCGAGGCGGCCGGCGTGCCGTTGCTGACCCGGCACGTCATCGCCGCCGCCGATGGCACGAGCGACGTTGCCGCCGCCCACCTGATGGCGCTCGACGATGGCGGCCACCGCTTGCCTGCCACCGCCCATGCCATCCCCTGCGACACCATCGTGCTCGGCATCGGGGCCATCCCGGTGGTGGAGCTGCTGGATGCGCTGGGCTGCCGCACCGCCTTCCAGCCCGACCGCGGCGGCCACGTCCCGCTGCTCGACAGCAATGGACAAACCAGCATCCGGGGCGTCTACGCCGTGGGCGACTGCGCCGGCGTCTGGGCGGACAAGTCCTGCGACCCGGCCATTGCCGCCGCCGAGGCCGAACGCGCTGTTGCCTACATTGCCGGCGCCGCCGCGCCCGACCTTGCCGGCCCACCCGCAAGGGACCCAGCCGCCTTTGCCGACTACCGCCTCGCCTGGGTCCGCGCCGCCGTCGTCGAAGCGGCGGGGGACGCGCATGTCTGCCAATGCGAGGAGGTCACCGCGCGTGAGATCCTCGAGCTGCGCCCGCCGCGCTATCTCGGCTGGGAACCGGCCCGGCGCAACGCGACCGACCTCGCCGCCCTGCTCGGCAACGGCCCCAACAGCCCCGACCAGGTCAAGCGTCTCACCCGCGCCGGCATGGGCCTGTGCCAGGGCCGGCGCTGCCGCGAGCAAGTGGCCTGCCTGATGGCCCTCGGCGGCGCCACGCCGCTCGGCGAGATCCCGCTCGCGACGCATCGTGCCCCCGTCCGCCCGATGCCGCTCGGCCTGCTCGGCTCCCTGCCCGAGACCCCCGAAATGGCCCACCACTGGGACATCTGGTTCGGCATCCCCGGCCAGGTGGCCTCGTATTGGGACATTCCCAAGGAAGCAGGCTACCCGCCGTCAACTCCCTCTCCCGCTGGCGGGAGAGGGTAGGGTGAGGGTGGCTGCCGCCCGCCAGAGAATGGCCGGCTTCGGACATCTCCCTCTCCCGCGGGCGGGAGAGGGTCGGGGTGAGGGTGCGAGCGGATCGAATTTGCTGGCTATCGTCGCACCAAGAGCCCTCACCCCAACCCTCTCCCGTGTAGGACGGGAGAGGGAGCTATGAGCGACCTGCTCCAGCCCGAGAGCCTCACCGGAGCGTCCGTCATCATCGTCGGCGGGGGGGCCAGCGGCCTCAGCGCCGGGTGGTGGCTGGCCCGCGCCGGCGTCGAGGTGCTGGTGCTCGACAAAGGCCTAGTCGCCTGGGAGGCGTCCGGCCGCAACGGCGGCGGCTGCACCCACGGCTTCAGCCCGCTGTTTCTCGAGGAGCAGCGCCTCTGGCCGCAAATGGACGAACTCCTCGGCCACCCGACCGAGTTCACGCCGGGCCGCATCCGCATCGCCATCAAGCCGGAGCAATGGTCCGATAGCGACCGCATGGTCCGCAATGGCGACCATCACGGCATGCGCAGCGAGCGGCTCGACAATGCGCAGCTCCGCGAGCTGGTTCCGCTCGCGCCCGACGAGGTGGTGGGCGCCTACTGGCACCATTTCGGCGGCCACGCCAACCCGCACCGCACCGTGCAGGCCTATGCCTGGGCGATGCAGGACCTGGGCGGCCGCGTGATGCAGCACACCACCGTGCTGGGCTTCCACACCGAGGCCGGCCGCGTCACCGCCGTGCAGACCGACCGCGGCACCCTGGGTTGCGACCACCTCGTGCTGGCCGCCGGGCCGCAGACCGGCAAGCTCGCCGCCATGCTGGGCGTCCACGTGCCCATGGTGTCCGCCCGCGCCGAGATGATCGTGACCGAGCCGCTGCCGCTGATGCCCGTCACCGGCGCCGACGGCAATGGGCTGTATGGCCGGCAGACCCGCCGCGGCAACCTCGCCTATGGCGGCGGCCCGCATGAGTGGCTGGACGACACCGACGGCATGGCCGCCCCGCCCCGAGTGAGCACGCCGCTGATGGGCAACATCGCCGGCCATCTCGCCGGGCTGCTGCCGCGCGCCGCCCAGGCCCGCGTGATCCGGAGCTGGGCCGGCATCATCGAGAACACGCCCGACGGCCGCCCGGTGATCGACCGCCTGTCCGACCCGGCCAACCTCACCATCGCCACGCTGTCCTCGATCGGCTTCGGCCTCTCCCCCGCCACCGGTCACGCCGTGCAGCAGTTGGTGACGGACGGACGTTGCGATTTCGCCGACCTCACTCCGCTCCGCCTCGCCCGCTTCGCCAGCCTCGAACCCGACTGGATCGCCACCCGCGGCTGGCACTCCGCCTCGTAACCCCACCCCCACGTAGGATGGGCGAAGGCCCATCAGGTCGCTGGACTAAAGTTTGACGAGCATCGCCTGGGAACTCGGCAGCTCAATCGGCCGCTCGCGCCGGCTGCCCAGAAACTCGCTGAACGCTTCGCGCACGCCATCGAGGTAGGAGAAGTCGTGCGTGAGAATGATGCCGCCTGCCAACATGCGCGGGTAGAAGAAGTCGAGACAGGCCAACGTGCTGGACTTCAGGTCGACGTCGAGGTGCACGAACGAGAAGCGGCAGTCGCGGCAGGGTTCCACCGTGCTCGGGAACAGCCCGGCGTGAAAGCTGACATTGGGCCGGCCGGCCAGGTAATCCTGGACCGACGCCAAGGACGCCGCGTAATGCCCCTCGCGCATCCGCGTGTGTTCGTCGGCATCGGGCGCCGGCAAGCCCTTGAACGTGTCGAACAGATGCAAGGGTGCGCCACCGCTGGCGGTGCTGATGAGCATGGCCGAACTGCCTTGGTACACGCCGACTTCCGCCATCTCGCCGCCCAAGGCGCTTTGCGAGCGGGCCAGCGAGAACAAGGTGAACGCCTCGTTCCCGCTCAGCAGCGACTCGCGACCGCGGCGCGCCGTCCGGATCGCCGCCAGCACGTGTGGCTCCTTGTGCCCGGCGAGGAAGCCCAGTTCAATGCGCGCCAACATGCCGATCGACAACGCTCGCACTGTGCGGCTGGCCGCGATCAGCAAGTGCAGCCGGCTGCTGTCGAAGCGCCTGCTTCGGGGTGGCAGCGGATCGGCGGCGGGCGCCCGTGCGCCGGCGTCGACGGGAGATGTGCTCGAGATACCAACGATCCTTCGGGTGAGAGGAAGTGACGGCCAAGATTGCCGGAGCCGGCCAGGCATGGTGCTGGCCGCTCGTGGCGCTTTGTTCGCCTAAACCACTACCTTTGTTAAGCCCCAACGTCCAAAGCGCCGCCTGGATGCCGGCAGACGCACCAGAAAGATCACCCTGGCGGCGCTAGAGCTAGACTCCGAGTCCCGGCACGGCGACGTGCAGGAGCAGCAGGATCAGGAAGATCGCCAGGAACACCCGCGCCGCCCCGCCGAACGCCCGCACCACCGCGACCAACAGGACGATGTCGATCAGCAGGATCAGCACCATCTGCAGGTCCTCGGGGACGGCGAGCCGGCTGAGCCCGCGGTGCAGGCCGTGGTCGATCGCGGACAGGAACAGGCTGAGATAATGCAGGGCGGCGAACAGCCACCCGGTCATGATGGTCAAGGCCTGGTCGATCTGGCTCATGCCGGGCGGCCTCTATTGGGGCATCTTGCACTCGGGGCTGGCGGGAAAGGCGGTCGCGGCGGGGACGGTCTGCAGCACCTCGAACCACGCATGCGGCTGCGGCAGCGCGTTCGGCGCCCGCACCTTCACGATGGAGAGGTCGTGGATGACGAAATGGTCGCTGGCGCGGAATTCGCCGTTATGGGCGAACATGTCGTCGAACGCGTGGCCGTCCAGGGCGTGCGTCACCTTGTCGGCGTCCGTCGTGCCAGCGGTGCGCACCGCGGTGAGCCACTGCGTGGTGGCGGAGTAGTCCGCGGCCTGCGCTTCGGTGGGGCGGCGGCCGTCATGGGCGGCGGCGAAGCGGTCGGACCAGGCGCGGGCCGCCGGGTCCAAATCCCAATACCACGGCACGGCGGCCACGACGCCGGCATAACCGCCCTGCACCCGGTCGACATCCGAGATATACAGCAGCGCCGTCGTCGTCACGGCGGAGAGGCCCGCCTTGGTCACCGCCGAGACCGCGATGTCCCCCCGCGCGCCATCGCCATAGGCGGCGACCACACCCGGGTCGAGGCCGCGCACTTGCTCCAGAATGGCCGAATAGTCCGTCGTCGAGGGCGGCACGACATAGGCCTTCAGCACCTGCCCGCCCTTGCCGGCAACGACCTGCGCCATGGTCGCGGCGGCTCCCTTGCCGAAGCCGGTGTCCTCGGCAATCGTCACCCAACGCTTGCCGTTCGGCTGCTCCGCCAGATACGTCGCGGTCGCCGTCTCGATCGCCGGGGCGTCGAACGAGTAGTGGTACACGTAGCGGCTGCAGGCGCCACGGGTGAGCGTGGGAATCGCCGACCCGGTGCTCATCATCACCGTGTGCCGCTCGGTCGCCACCTTTGCCACGGCGGCGGCGATCGGCGAATTCTGCACGTCCATCAGCAGGTCGGCGCCGGCGTCGAGCGCCTGGGTGGCCAGGCCGGGCGCCTCGGCGGCCTTGTTGTGGTCGTTCAAGGCGTCCACCACGATCGGGCGGCCGAGCACGCTGCCGCCGAAATCCGCCACCGCCATGCGCGTCGCGTCCACGCCGCCGCGGCCGGAGCGGGCGTCGTAGAGGTCGTCATCGAGGTCGGCGATGACGGTGATGCGCACGGGCGCCGGATCGGCTGCGCGAGCGGCGTGGAGCAACGGCACGAGGCTACAGGTCGCGAACAGGCAAAGCTTGAGGGTGAGGCGCATAGGGCTGTCCTTCCGATCTTTGGAGTCTAGAGCAGATCCGCCTGACTGGAACAGTCAGGCGGTGAGATGCTCGCAAAACAGCATCGAGAGCGGTTTCTTGCGGTTCGGAGTCGGGCTTCCAGCCCGCGTGGCCAACGCTTGGGATCGTGAACCTTAGAGTGGACCTGGAAAGCTGGGGCAGTGTATTCGGGCAACGGCGAGGCTAACGCATCCACGGAGGTCTGAATGTTTTTTACGGCTAAGCCTGAAATCCCCGTGGCGCCACAACCGGCCTCCAAGACCAGTCCGCACATCCTGACTGCAGGCGAGCAGCTAGCGCCTGAGGGAACCCTATATACCGACTTCTTCAAGTTCCTCGACACTCATCTAAATCCGAATAGCTATTTCGAGATCGGAACTCACCTCGGCAGTTCGGTCAAACAATTCCGTTGTGACGCAGTCTGTGTAGACCCTCACTTCATGCTTGAACAGGACGTCCTCGTGGGGCGACGTCGCACAATGTTCTTCCAGATGACCTCGGACGAATTCTTTTCCACGCAGGACCTGCGGCATATTTACAGTTCTGGGCCAGATATCTGCTTTCTGGACGGAATGCACCGCAGCGAGTATCTGCTGCGAGACTTCATAAACACGGAGCGCGTGTGTCGTCCGAGATCAATCGTGTTTATGCACGATTGTCTTCCGGTCAATGCGCGCATGGCGCTGCGGACCCATGAGCTGGGCGACGAGTCCGAGGGTCACTGGAAACACGCCTGGACCGGAGATGTATGGAAGATTGTGCCTCTTCTAGCGTCGCTCCGACCCGATCTTCGCATATTCTACCTCGATTGTGCACCGACAGGGCTGGTAGCGGTGACGAACCTGGACCCGTGTTCCACCTTGCTCAACGACCAATATAGCCAATCGGTCGACAAGCTGCGCGACCTGGATCTTGCCACCTTTTCTATCCAACGGCTGTGGGAACACCTGCCCGTGATCTCCTCCCGATCGCTCGTGTCCAATCCGCAGGATTTGACGCTATTCCTGGACTTCAATTAGCGTTCTAGAGCGGGATGGCTTCTGATAGGCGAAGCAATCATGCTCTAACTCTTTGTTTGAGAGGCTGATTCACGCATCAGGTTGCTTCAACCTGATGCGATCAGGCTCTAGCGGCGGTCGATCCTGCCAGACCAAACGGTTGCCGCGAGCGCCAGAAGTGCAATCGCGGCCAGGTAGTAGCCCGGTGCGGCGTTATCGCCAAAGGCCGCAATCAGCCCGGTCGTGATCAGCGGTGCCAGACCACTGAACAGCGCGAAGCTGACGTTGTAGGCGACCGCCACCCCACTATAGCGCACCCGGGCCGCGAACAGCCGGGCGAGGATGGGGGCGAACGAGCCGCCCGCCAGCCCGCCCACCGCGCCGAACACCGACACCGCGAGCACGAGATGCGTCGTGTGCTCGGTCGCGACCAGCCAGAAGAACGGCCAGCTCCCCACCAGCATCGCCACCGCGGCCAGCCGGTGCACGCCATGCACGGAGGTGTGGTCGGTCAGCACGCCGGCGGCCAGCAAAACGGCGCTGTCGGCGATCAGCCCCGCGGTGATCGCCAGCGCGACCGTGGTGGGCGGGTAGCCGAGCACGCGGATCAGATACGCCGGCAGGTAGGCGAACAACACGCCGTTGAACGCCGCAATCAGCGTCGTGGTGCCGATGCCCGCCAGCACGTGGCTCAGGTCCCGCTGCAGCACCAGGCGCAACGGCGCGCGCTCCGCCGCCCGGCGCTGCATGATCCGGGTGAACACGGCGGTCTCCTGCAGCTTGCGGCGCGGCAGGTAGCTCAGCACGCCCAGCACGCCGCCGAAGCCGAACGCCAGGCGCCAGCCCAGGGCCGCCGCCATCGCCGGGGACAGCAGCGCATGCAGCGCCAGGTTCACCCCGCTGCCCAGCAGCACGCCCAACGAGGCGCAGCAGAACAGCAGCCCGCAGGCCGCGCCCGACCGGCCCGGCACCGCCGCCTCGAAGACATAGGTGATGGCGCCGGGCAGCTCGCCGCCCAGGCAGAAGCCCTGCACCATGCGCAGCAGCACGAACAGCAAGGTCGCGCCGCTGCCCCAGCTCGCGAAGGAGGGGCACAGCGCCATGCCGAGCGTCGCCAGCGACATGCCGAGCAGCGAGACGAGGAAAGTGGTGCGCCGGCCGAACCGGTCGCCGAAATGGCTGAACACGAAGCCGCCGACCGGGCGCACGAAGTAGCCGCCGGCGAACACGGTGAACGTGCTGGCGAGCGACGCCAATTGGTTGCTGGACGGGAAAAAGGCCGGCGCGATGCTGGAGGCGAACATGCCGTAGATCACGAAGTCGTAGAACTCGAGCCCGCCGCCCAGGCTCGCCAGCACCACGGTGCGGATGGCGGCGTCGGGGGCGACGGCATCGGTGTGGCCGAGTTCGCTATCGTCGCGGAGCGCGCGCACGCTCGGAGTCAGCGGCATCGCCCGACCCCGCACTTGGACTGTCCCATGCTCGCTCGCCTTCCCCGCTAGAGCATCACCGGATCGGGTGTGGTCACCTGACCGGTAAAGATGCTCGCCAAACAGCAGCTAGACCATGACCGGCGACTCTCTCTGAGCCGGCCATGGTCTAGACCTCCTCCACTCTTTCCACACCGGGTATGAGTTTCAAAGCCTGCGCGAGCTTGGGTGTCACGTTGAAACCGCCGGGCAGCTCGACCTCCACGTCTTGGCTGTCGTCCAGGCGGGGCAGCAGCACGACGCGGCCGCGGCCCCGGCGCTCGCGCTCCAGGATGGCGCGGATATGCGGCACCGCGGCGGATTGGCTCAGCCAGATGCGCATGCCCGCCCCTGCCTCGGCCGCCGCCTGCTCGAGCGCGACGGCCGAGGAGGCGGTGATGCGCAGCGCCTCGCCCTCGAGCTTGAGGTCGGCCGTGACCAGCACCGCGGCGCCCTCGCGCATCAGCTCGCCATGGGCCGCCAGCGCCTCGGAGAAGAACGTCACCTCGAACGACCCGGCGCCGTCCGACAGCCGCACCCAGGCCATCTTGGAGCCGCTGCGGGTGGGGCGCTCCTTGCGGCCGATGACGCAGCCGGCGAGCTTGACGCGGGTGGCGCCCGTCGCCGCCAGCGCCTCGAGCGAGCCCGAGCCGGTGGCGCCCATGCGGCGCAGCAGGTTGGCGTACATATCCAGCGGATGGGCAGTGAGGTGGAAGCCGATCGCCTCCGCCTCGAACCCCAGCCGCTCGAGCGGCGGCCAATCGGGGGTGGCAGGCAGGCGGATCGGCTCGGGCGCGGCGCCGCCGAACAGGCCGATCTGGCCGCTGTCACGCTGTTCGGCGTCGGCCTGGGCGCGGCGCAGCACCAGCTCGGCGCCGGCGAACAGTTGGGCGCGGTTGGCGCTGATGCCGTCGAACGCGCCGGCCTTCACCAGATTCTCGATCTGCATCTTGTTGATCTGCCGCGGGTCGACCCGGGCGGCGAAGTCCGTCGGGTCACGGAACGGCTTGCTGCCCCGTGCGGCAACCAGGGCGCGCATGGCGGCCAGGCCCACTTTCTTCACCGCCGCCAGCGCGTAGCGGATCGCGGGCTTGCCGTCCGGGGCTGTGTCGGGCTTGAAGTCGGCGTCCGACGCGTTGATGTCGGGCGGCAGCACGCGGATGCCGAGCCGCTCGGCTTCCTGGCGCAGGGCGGCGAGCTTGTCGGTGTTGGTGATGGCCAGCGACATGCAGGCGGCGAGGAATTCCACCGGATGGTTCTGCTTCATCCAGGCGGTTTGATACGCCACCAGCGCATAGGCGGCGGCATGGGATTTGTTGAAGCCGTAATCGGCGAACTTGGCCATCAGTTCGAACACTTCGATCGCCTTGGCTTCCGGAATGCCGCGCCCGGTTGCGCCATCGACGAAGGTCTTGCGCTGGGCGTCCATCTCGGCGCGGATCTTCTTGCCCATGGCGCGGCGGAGCATGTCGGCCGCCCCCAGGCTGTAACCGGCCATGATCTGGGCGATGGTCATGACCTGTTCCTGGTAGACCATGATGCCGTAGGTTTCGCCTAACACCTCGGCCAGTTCCGGGTGCGGCGGCTCCCAGGCCTCGCCATGCTTGCGGCGGCAGTAGTCCGGGATGTTGGCCATCGGGCCGGGCCGGAACAGCGCCACGGCGGCGATCAGGTCCTCGAAACGGTCCGGCCGCATCTGGCGCAGCACGTCGCGCATCCCGGCGGATTCGAACTGGAACACGCCGCCCGCGTCGCCCTTGGCCAGCATCTCGTACGTGGGTTTGTCGTCGAGCGGCAAACGGTCGAGGTCGGGCGGGTTGGGCAGGAAGCCTACGGCCCGCTGCAGGATGGTGAGCGTGGTGAGGCCCAGGAAGTCGAACTTCACCAGCCCCGCCTGCTCGACATATTTCATCGAGTACTGGGTGACGAGCGTGTTGGCCTTGGGGTCGCGATACAGCGGCACCAGCTCGATCAACGGGCGGTCGCCGATCACCAGCCCGGCGGCGTGGGTGCTGGCGTGGCGATACAGCCCCTCGAGCTGCAACGCCACTTCGAGCAGGCGGCGCACCGCCTCGTCGTCGGCCCGCATCTGCTGCAACTTAGGCTCGCCCTCAATGGCTTGCGCGAGCGTGACAGGCTTGGCCGGGTTGTTCGGAATCAGCTCGGCGACGCGGTTCACCTGGAAGAAGGACAAGCCTAACACCCGCCCCACGTCGCGCACCGCCGCGCGGGCCTGCAGCTTGCCGAAGGTGATGATCTGCGCCACGCGGTCGGCGCCATATTCGCGGCGCACATAGTCGATCACCTCGTCGCGCCGGTCCTGGCAAAAGTCGATGTCGAAGTCCGGCATCGAGATGCGTTCGGGATTGAGGAAGCGCTCGAACAGCAGGCCGAAGCGCAGCGGGTCGAGATCGGTGATGGTGAGCGCCCATGCGACGACCGACCCGGCGCCCGAGCCGCGCCCCGGCCCCACCGGAATGCCTTGCGCCTTGGCCCATTGGATGAAATCGGCCACGATGAGGAAGTAGCCGGGGAATCCCATCGCGGCAATGACGCCCAATTCATACTCCAGCCGCTCGCCGTAGTGCGCGCGGGTGGCGGCGTCGGCGCCGGCGGCGTCCATGCGGCGGGCGAGGCCTTCGCGGGCCATGGCGCGGACGGTTTCCTCCTCGGTCGACCCGGTGCGCACCTTGGGGCAGACCGGCAGCAGCGGCTTGCGGGTTTCCGCCATCACGGCGCAGCGCTGCGCCAGCATCAGCGTGTTGTCGCAGGCCTCGGGCAGGTCGGCGAACAGGGCGCGCATGGCGTCCGCGGGCTTGAACCAGTGCTCCTGCGTGACCCGGCGGCGTTCGGCGACCGCCACCGCCTGCCCCGAGGCGATGCAGAGCAGGGCGTCATGCGCTTCGTACATCGAGGGTGTGGCGAAGAAGCACTCGTTGGTGGCGACCAGCGGCAGGCCGAGCTCGTCCGCCAGCGCGATCATGCCGGGCTCGACGGCGCGTTCCAGCGCCAGGCCGTGGCGATGCAGCTCGACGGCGGCGCGGTCGCCGAACGCCTCGCGGATGGCGGCGAGCCAGGCGGCTGCCTCGTCCCGCCGCCCCTCCGCCAGCAGCCGGGCCAGCGGTCCGCCGGTGCCGCCGGTGAGCAGCAGCAGGCCGGTGTTGTGCTCGAGCACGGTTTCCAGTGGGAGGGCTGGGTCCGCCGGGTCGGTTTGCAGGAAGCCGAACGAGGACAGGCGTTGCAGGTTGGCCAGCCCGGCGGGGTTCTGCGCGAGGAGCACGATCGGGTCGGGCGCGGCGCCGGGTTTGTCGGGGCGGGCGAGCGCCACTTGGCAGCCGATGATCGGCTGGACGCCCTTTCCGACGCAATACTGGCTGAATTCGAGCGCGCCGAACAGGTTGCCGGAGTCGGTAATGGCGACGGCGGGCATGCCGGCGTCCCGCGCGAGGGCGGCGATCTTGTCGGGCTTTATGGCGCCTTCGCTGAGGGAATAGGCGGAGTGGACTCGGAGGTGGACGAAGTCGGCGTGGGGCATGGCGGGAGTGTAAGTTACGATGACAGGTGGCGTAAGCCATGCTTACATCGCTGCATGGACGCAGCCCAAAAATCCCGCATTACGGCGGACGAGTTCATCGCATGGTCGTTGGAACAGCCCAAGCAGAAGCGCTTCGAACTCGAGGGCGGCGAAGTAATTCAGATGGCTTCGCAGCGGGCCAGCCATGCGCTGCTCAAGGGCCGCGTGTTCCGCCGTCTTGAAGAGGCGGTGGAGAAGGCCGGTCTCGGCTGCCAAGTCTTCCCTGACGGGATGGCCATCAGGGTCGATGACGGCACAGTCTACGAACCAGACGCGGCGGTGCGCTGCGGAGAGCCTCTCGGCAGTGACACCGTGGTGTATGACGACCCGGTCATCGTCGTGGAAATCCTGTCCCCATCCACCCGGGGTGTCGATACCGGGCTGAAGGTCGCTGGCTACCTTCGCATGCCATCCGTGGCCCACTATTTGATCGTGCATGGTGGTCGCCGCCACGTGATCCATCACGCGCGACAGGCGGACGGGTCGATCATGACACGACTGGTCACGACCGGGCTGGTTCACCTGGCCCCCCCTGGCATCTCCCTGGACGTCGCCTCTCTGTTTCCTTGATCCAAGCACGCGTAGGATATAATTCGCTGGCATTGCACCGCTCCCGCACACGGTGAGCGCCGCGGATTGAATAATCCGGAGTGTGTGACGTGGTGCAACGCCGAAGCGCACTGCACCCTACCCCTACACCACCAGCCCGTCCCGCAACGTCACCCGCCGGTCCATCCGTGCCGCCAACTCCGGGTTGTGGGTCGCGATCAGCGCGGCCACGCCGTGCTCCCGCACCACCTGCAGCATCGCGTCGAACACCACGCCGGAGGTGCCGACGTCGAGGTTGCCCGTGGGCTCGTCGGCGAGCAGCACGCGGGGGGCGTTGGCCAACGCCCGCGCGATCGCAACACGCTGCTGCTCGCCGCCCGAGAGCTTTCCAGGCAGGTGCCCCAAACGCCCAGCCAGCCCCAAGCCGCCAAGCAATGTCCGCCCGCGCGCCTCGGCGTCGCGGCGGCGGACGCCGGCGATGATCTGGGGCAGCACCACGTTCTCCAGCGCGCTGAACTCGGCCAGCAAGTGGTGGAATTGGTAGACGAAGCCGATCTCGTCGCGGCGGATGGCGGTGCGCGCCGGGTCAGGCAGCGCGCCGGCGTCGCGGCCACCCACCAGCACGGCGCCACGGTCGGGGCGCTCCAGCAACCCGGCGAGATGCAGCAGGGTGGACTTGCCCGTGCCAGAGGGCGCCACCAGCGCCACGATCTCGCCGGCATGCAAGGTCAGCGAGGCGCCGCGCAGCACCTCCAAGGTGGCGTCGCCAGTGCGGAACGTGCGGTAGACTTCCTGCAGCACCAAAGGCTCAGCCATTGCGCAAGGCTTCCACCGGGTCGGTCCGGGCGGCGCGCCAGGAGGGATACAGCGTCGCCAGCAGAGACAGCACCAGCGCCATGGCGATGATCTGGCCTACCTCGTGCCAGTTCAGCTTAGCGGGGAGATGGGCCAAGTAATACACCGTCGGGTCGAACACGCTCTGGCCGGTGATGGCCTCCACCCAGCCCTGGATGCGCTGGATGTTGAGGCAGAACACCACCCCCAGCAGCGTGCCCACCACCGTGCCCGTCACCCCCACCGAGGCGCCGACCATCAGGAAGATGCGCATCACCGACCCGCGGCCGGCGCCGATGGTGCGCAACACGGCGATGTCCTGCGTCTTGTCCTTCACCATCATGATGAGCGAACTGATCACGTTGAACGCCGCCACCAGGATGATCAGCGTGAGAATCAGGAACATCACGTTCTGCTCCACCTGCACGGCGGCGAAGAAGCTGTTGTTGGTCTGCTGCCAGTCGATCACGCGGATGGGCTGGCCGGCCAGCGCGGTGACGATCTTCTCGCCCACGGCGCGCGCGGTGTCCGGGTCGGCGCTCTTCACCTCGATCTGGGTGGCCTGGCCGGGCTGCTGGAAGAAGATCTGCGCGGCCTCGAGCGGCAGGAACACGTAGGAGCTGTCGTATTCGTTCATGCCGACCTGGAACACCGCCGCCACCGTGTAGGCGCGCACGCGGGGGATGGTGCCGAAGGCGGTGGCGGCGCCCTGTGGCGAGACCAAGGTGAGCTTGCTGCCGATGCCGAGCCCGAAGCGGCCGGCCAAGGTGGCGCCGACGGCAATCGCGTCGTCGCCCTTGAAGGCGTCGAGCGACCCGGCCTCGATATGGCCGCTCACCGACGTCAGGCTCTTCAGGTCGTCCGGCCGGATACCGCGGACATAGCCGCCGGTGTTGTTGCCGCGGTCGTCGGTGAGCAGGACCTGGCCGTCCACCACGGGAATGGCGCTGACCACGCCGGGCACGGTCTTGATGCGGGCGACGTCGGCGTCGAAGTCGGTGAGCGGCTTGCCGAGGCCGTAGACGCCGAGGTCGCCGTTGAAGCCGAGGATGCGGTTGAGCAAGTCGGTCTTGAAGCCGCCCATGACGGACATGACGATGATGAGGGTGGCGACGCCGAGCGCGATGCCGACCAGGCTGAAGCCGGCGATGACGGAGACGAAGCGCTCCCCTCGCCGCGCCCGCAGGTAGCGGGCGGCGACCATCCGTTCAAACGGGCCGAACATTGTCTCTCCTATCCTTCCTGCTCCCTCTCCTTCTGGGAGAGGGTCGGGGTGAGGGGTGCGGTCGCGAGGTTGATGGTGCTGTGGCCCCCCTCACCCAACCCTCTCCCAGAGGGAGAGGGCTTTTTGATGGTGCGGGTGGGGAGGTTGGCGTCAGGCGAGGATGCGGGTCAGGGCGTCTTCCACGCTCAGCTCCAACCGCTCCCCCGTGGCGCGGCGCTTCAGTTCCACCATCCCGTTGGCAGCGCCGCGGGGGCCGACCACGATCTGCCAGGGATGGCCCATCAGGTCGGCGTCGGCGAACTTGACGCCGGCGCGCTCGTCGCGGTCGTCGTAGAGCGCGGCGGATTGCAACCGCGTATAGAGCGCCTCGCAAATGGCGGCGACCGCCGGGTCGGACTGCTTGAGGTTCAGGATGGCGGCGCGGAATGGCGCGATGCTGTCGGGCCAGATGATGCCGGCGTCGTCGTGGCTCGCCTCGATCACCGCACCCACCAGGCGGGACACGCCGATGCCGTAGCTGCCCATCTCTGGGGCCACTTGGCTGCCATCGGGCGTGGTGACGGTCATGCCCATCGGCTCGCTGTATTTGCGGCCGAAGTAGAAGATGTGGCCCACTTCGATGCCCCTGCCCTCGCGACGGCGCTCGGGCGGCACCTGCGCCCAGGCGGCCTCGTCGTGCTTCTCGTCGGTGGCGGCATAGAGGCTGGTCATCAGGCCGTAGAAGCGTTCGAGGTCCTCGGGCTTGGCGGCGTCGTAATCGGCGGCGAGCCAGTCGATCTCCTCGAAGGCGGCATCGAAGAACACGCCGCTTTCCCCGGTCGGCGCCAGGATGATGAACTCGTGGCTGAGGTCGCCGCCGATCGGCCCGGTGTCCGCGACCATTGGGATCGCCTTCACGCCGAGGCGTTGGAAGGTGCGCATATAGGCCAGCATCATGCGGCGGTAGCTCAGCACGGCGCCGGCATAGTCCAGGTCGAAGCTGTAGGCGTCCTTCATCAGGAACTCGCGGCCGCGCATCACGCCGAAGCGGGGGCGCACCTCGTCGCGGAACTTCCACTGGATATGGTAGAGCGTCTGCGGCAGCGCGCGGTAGGAGTTGACCGACTGGCGCACCAGGTCGGTGATCATCTCCTCGTTGGTGGGGCCGTAGAGCAGGTCGCGCTCGTGGCGGTCGCGGATGCGCAGCATTTCCGGGCCGTAAGCGTCATAGCGGCCGGATTGGCGCCACAGGTCGGCCGGCTGGATGGTGGGCATCAGCACTTCCTGGCAGCCGATCGCGTCCTGCTCGGCGCGCACCACGGCGGCAATGTTGTGCAGCACGCGCAGGCCGGCGGGCAGCCAGGCGTAGATTCCGGCCGCGGTCTGGCGCACCAGCCCGGCGCGCAGCATCAGGCGATGGGAGGCGATCTGCGCCTCGGCGGGCGTTTCCTTCAGCGTGGGGATCAAAGAGCGGGACAGGCGCATCGGCGACGAGCTCCAGGGGGACTCAGCCGGCGGACCCTACTCGCCGCCTTGGGCTTGCACCAGCCTGACCATGGCCGCGCAGTTCCAGCAGCAGAACCAGTAGTTTTTTGTCGATTTTCGGCAGTGAGGCACCGTTCCCGGATGACAACTAGAGGGCGAGCCTGTAGTTATAAAATTGCCCGCGCACCTTTTGGGTGCGGCGGGCCAAGTTTAGGGAGGAAACGCCAGTCACACGGCAGGATGAGGAATGTCCTCGTCCGATCGAGATGATCGGCGCATCGGCAGGCAGTTTCTAGCGAAAAGCGAGGGCTGCCGCACAGATAATCAGCCTTCGGGACCTGAACTGCCTTGTGTTTCGGCAGTCAGTGCCCGATCGCTCAATCATCGGGCATCTTGGCTGCCATCTCACGAAAACTGAGATACGGGCTGTGGATCAGCGCGATGGCGCCAGCCCATAGCACCAGTGAAACGAGCGTGGTCGCCACGATGACCCGCAGCAAACGCGGCCGCTCGGGGGCGCCGCGCCAGCCGCCTGGAGCGTCCTTCGCGTCCGTCACCGGCTTGGCGCCAAACGGCAGCACGGCGAACAGCACCGTCCACCAGATCAGCACGTAGACGACGGCGCCGGTAAACCAGCCCATGGGCTAGACGCGCAGCAGATGCACGTCCACCAGAGGACGCTTTTGCAGGCGGCGGCCCAGCGCACGGCGCAGCGCGGCCCGGGCGGAGTCGAGCAGGGCGCCATCATCCAGCCGCAGCGACGCCGGCAGGCCCTCGAACGAGGCAGCGAAGTCGCGGGTCACGCGCTCGCTCTCCGGGTCCTCGGGCTCGAACAGGCCCGGCGCGCTGATCTTGGGGGTGGCGAGCAAGGTGCCCTCCTGGTCCACCGCCACGCTGGCGATGACGATGCCGTTGAACAGCATGCGCCGCCGGGCCGAAAGCACCTCGCCGTCCAGCGCCACCAGCCGGTTGCCGTCCAGCACGAGGCGGGCGACGGGCGCGGAGTCCGTTACCTCGGGGCGGTTGCCCGAGAGGCTCAGCACGTCCCCGTCCTCCAGCATGATCGGGGTGGCGCCAGCGTCCTTGGCCAGCGCGGCGTGGGCCGAGAGGTGGCGCCACTCGCCGTGCACGGGAATGCTGTAGGTGGGGCGCACCAGGGCATAGAGCCGGCGCAACTCGTCCCGCGCAGGGTGGCCCGAGACGTGGATCATGTGGTCGTCGGCGGTCATCAGCTTCACACCGCGGCGGACCAGGTTGTCCTGCACGGCGCCGATGGCGCGCTCGTTGCCGGGAATGACGCGGCTGCTGAACACCACCGTGTCGCCGGCGCCGAGCGCCACGTTGCGGTGGGTGTCGCTGGCGATGCGGGCGAGCGCGCTGCGGGCCTCGCCCTGGCTGCCGGTGACGAGGATGAGGATGTTGTCGTCAGGCACGACGTCGATGGCGTCCTCGGGCAGGAACTCCGGCACCTCCTTGAGGTAGCCGCATTCGCGCGCGGCCGCGTCGAGATTGCGCAAGGAGCGGCCGACCAGCACCACCGAGCGCCCGGCGTCGCGCGCCGCCAGCGCCACCGTCTCCACCCGCGCCACGTTGCTGGCGAAGCAGGTGACGGCGACGCGGCCGCGCAATGCGCGGATCAGCGCCGTCATCGAAGTGCGGACCTCGCCCTCGGAGCCGGAATGCCCCTCCACCATGGCGTTGGTGCTGTCGCACACCATGGCCAGGATGCCTTCGTCGCCCAGGGAGCGGAACGCTTCCTCGTTGGTCGGCTCTCCCACGAGCGGGTTCGGGTCGAGCTTGAAGTCGCCGGTGTGGAGGATGGTGCCGTAGGGGGTGCGCACCACCAGCGACTGGGCTTCGGGCACCGAGTGGGTGACGGGGATGAAGCGCAGGTCGAACGGGGCGAGCTTGAAGCTGCCGCCGGAGGGAATAACGGTGATGCGCGCCTCGCTGGCCAGCCCGGCCTCGCCCAGCTTGCGGCGCAGCACGGCCGCGGCAAACGGGGTGGCGAAGATCGGGCAGCGCAGTTGGCGCCAGAGATGGGCCACCGCGCCGAGATGGTCCTCATGCGCATGGGTGATCACCAGCCCGACCAGGCTGTCGCGGCGCTCGGCGATGAACGCCGGGTCGGGCATCATGACGTCGACTTCCGGGTGCTCGGAGCCGCCGAAGCCGATACCGCAATCGACCGCGAGCCAGCGGCCGTTGCAGCGGTAGAGGTTGAGGTTCATGCCAATCTCGCCCGTCCCGCCCAGGGGCAGGAAGGCGAGGTCGTTCGTCACTGCGTTCAAATCAGTCGCCTTCGAAGGATCTCTGCCGATCCTTAGGTAATGTGGGGGCTGGGTTCCGCTCCGCCAACAGCCGCAGCCCGTCCAATGTCAGGTCTGGGTCGATATGGCGGATCACGGTGGTGCCCTCGGAGAATAGCGGCGCCAGCCCCCCGGTGGCCAGCACCTTGAGCGGCGCATCGAACTCGGCGCTGATGCGGACGACCAGGCCCTCGATCATGCCGACATAGCCCCAATACAGCCCGGACTGCATGGCGGGCACGGTGCTTCGGCCAATCACCGCCTGGGGGCGGCCGATGCCGATGCGGGGGAGGCGGGCGGCGGCCTGGTGCAGCGCCTCGAGCGAGAGGTTAACGCCCGGCGCGATGACGCCGCCGATATAGGCGCCGGTGGCGTCCACCACGTCGAAGGTGGTGGCGGTGCCGAAGTCGATCACGATCAGCGGCCCGGCGTAGGCGCGGTGGGCGGCCAGGGCGTTGAGCAGGCGGTCGGCGCCCACTTCGGCCGGGTTGTCGACCTTGATCTCGAACCCCCAGTCGAGTTCGGAGCGGGCGACCAGCGGCTCGACGTTGAACCAGTCGCGGCACAGGCGGCGCAGGTGGTAGAGCGCGGCGGGGACGACGGTGCCGATGACGGCGCGGGAGACGGAGGCGGCTTTGACGCCACGGTGCTCGAGCAGGCTGAGCAGCCAGACGGCGTATTCGTCCGAGGTGCGCTGCGCGTCGGTGCGGATGCGCCAGTTGCCGAGCCAGGATTGGCCGTCATGGACCGCGAAGACGATGTTGGTGTTGCCGGCGTCGACGACGAGGAGCATCAGCCGTGCCTCAGAAGCGGGCGGGCGGGATTGCCCGCGACGGTTGCCCCGGCCGGCACGTCCCGCGTGACCACGCTGCCGGCGCCGACCATGGCGTTTTCACCAATGGTTACCCCGGGCAGGATGATGGCGCCGCCACCGATCCAGGCAAACGCTCCGATCTTCACCGGGCGGCCGAGTTCGAGCTCCCGGCGACGCAACGCTGGGTCTCGCGGGTGGTCGGCGGCGTAAATCTGCACGGCGGGGCCGATTTGCACGCCGTCGCCGATGTCCACGCCCACCACGTCCAGGATCACGCAGTTGAAGTTGAGAAAAGCATTGTGCCCAAGGCGGATGTTGAAGCCGTAGTCACAGTGAAACGGCGAACGGATTGTCGCCCCCTCGCCCACGGCTGCCAAGCGCTCCCGCAACATCTCGTGCCGCTTGTCGGCGGGCGCGGCACTTTGCGCGTTCAAGCGCTCGAGCCAGGCTTTGGTCTGGGCTTGGGCGGCCCGGATTTCAGCATCACCGGGCCAGTACAGCTCTCCGGCAAGCATTTTCTCCAGGTCGCTCATGCATCAGCCGAAGAGGACGGCCGCCGCGGCCTGGGCCGCCCCCACGATGGGCGCGGGGAAGACGAAGAACAGCGTCGTCACCAGCGCCCCCACGCCCGCAACGAAGGACAGCGAAGGCGAGCGGGCGTCGAACGCGGGCTGGGCGTCGTCGAAATACATCACCTTGATCACGCGCAGATAGTAATAGGCGCCCACCACCGAGGTCAGCACGCCGATCACGGCCAAGGTCCAATAACCGGCTTGGACGGCGGCGTAGAACACGTAGAGCTTGCCGAAGAAGCCGCTGAACGGCGGGATGCCGGCCATCGAGAACATGAACACGGCCAGCGCCAGCGCGAGCATCGGGTCGGTGCGGGCCAGCCCCGAGAGGTCGGCGATGCGCTCGAGCGGGGCGCCGCGGCGGCGCATGGCGATGATGCAGCCGAACACACCCGCCGACATGAACACGTAGGTGACCATGTAGATCAGCACGCCCTGGATCCCGGCCTGAGTGCCGACCGCCAGGCCGATCAGCGCGTAGCCCATGTGGCCGATCGAGGAATAGGCCATCAACCGCTTGATGTTCACCTGGCCGATCGCCGCCAACGAGCCCAGCAGCATCGAGGCGATCGAAATCAGCACGATAAGCTGGGTCCATTGCGGCGCCAGGTGCCCGAACGGGACGGCCAGCACGCGCAGCAGCAGCGCGATCGCCGCCACCTTGGGCGCGGTGGACATGAAGGCGGTCACTGGGGTGGGCGCGCCCTCGTAGACGTCTGGCGTCCACATGTGGAACGGCACGGCGCTGATCTTGAACGCCAGCCCGGCGACGATGAACACCACGCCGATCACCAGCCCGGCGGAGGGGCGCCCGGTGGCAAAGGCCTGGGCGAGATGGCCGAAATCCATGCTGCCGGCAAAGCCGTAGGCCAGCGAGATGCCGTAGAGCAGCAGCCCCGAGGCCAGCGCGCCGAGCACGAAATACTTCAGGCCCGCCTCGGAGGAGCGCAGGTTGTCGCGGTTGAACGCGGCCATGACGTAGATCGAGAGCGACTGCAGCTCGAGCCCGATATAGAGCGACATCAGGCTGGTGGCCGACGCCATCACCATCATGCCCGTGGTGCAGAGCAGGATGAGGATGGGGAACTCGAAGCGGTCGATGCCGGTCTGCACGTTGTAGTCGATCGCCAGCACCAGGCTGAGCGCGGCGCCGGCCAGGATCAGCAGCTTCATGTAGACGGCGAAGTGGTCGACCGTGAACAGGCCGTTATAGGCGGTGCCGAGGGGTGCGGAGACGGCCAGCATGGCGGCCAGCAGCAGCGCCCCCAGGCTCAGCATGGAGCAGGCGAGCGTCGGGTTGCCGCGCTTCCAGAGCACGCCGAAGATCATGATCGCCATCGCGCAACAGGCGAGGACGATCTCGGGGATGGCGAGCGTCCAGTTCTGGCTCATGGCAGCACTCCCGCCAGCTTGGTGGTCGCCGCGAGCGCCGCCGTGTGTTGATCCACCATCGCGCCGACGCTGGCGTCGAAGAACTGGGTGAAGCTGCTGGGATAGATGCCCATCCAGAAGGTGAGGAAGATCAGCGGCGTGAAGATCGCTACTTCGCGCGGCGATACGTCCAGCAAGCCGCGCAGGTCGTCGCGCGTGATGCTGCCGAAGATGATGCGGCGATACAGATAGAGCGAGTAGGCGGCGCCCAGGATCATGCCCGTGCTGCCGAGCAGGCTGACCCAGAAGTTCACCTTCAGCGCGCCCACCAGCACCATGAACTCGCCGATGAACCCGGACGTGCCGGGCAGGCCCATGCTGGCGAGGGTGAAGAACAGGAAGATCAGCGCGTAGCCGGGCATGCGGTCGCCCAAGCCGCCGTAGCGGGCGATCTCGCGGGTGTGGACCCGGTCATACACCACGCCGACGCAGAGGAAGAGCGCGGCGGAGACGATGCCGTGGCTCAACATCTGCAGCATCGCGCCCTCAATGCCCTGGATGTTGAAGGTGAAGGTTCCGATCACCACCAGGCCCATATGCGCCACGGACGAGTACGCGATCAGCTTCTTCATGTCCGCCTGCGCCAGCGCCACCAGGCTGGTGTAGATCACCGCGATGACGCCCAGCGCGAACATCAGCGGCGCGAACTCCTGCGAGGCGTGCGGCAGCATGGGGACGCTGAAGCGCAGGAAGCCGTAGCCGCCCATCTTCAGCAACACGCCGGCCAGGATCACCGACCCGGCGGTCGGCGCCTCGACATGCGCGTCCGGCAGCCAGGTGTGCACCGGCCACATCGGCACCTTCACCGCGAACGAGGCGAGGAAGGCCAGGAACAGCCAGAACTGCGCCTCGGGCGAGAACTGGGTGTGCAGCAGAGTCGGGATGTCCGTCGTGCCGGCGTGGAACCACATGTAGAGCAGCGCCAGCAGCATCAGCACCGAGCCGGCCAAGGTGTAGAGGAAGAACTTGAACGAAGCGTAAACCCGGCGCGGCCCGCCCCAGACGCCGATGATGATGTACATCGGGATCAGCAGGCCCTCGAAGAACATGTAGAACACGACTAAATCGGTGGCTGAGAAAGCACCGATCATCATCGTCTCGAGCACCAGGAAGGCGATCATGTATTCGCGCACGCGGACCTGCACCGACTCCCAGCTTGCCAGGATGCAGATCGGGGTCAGCGCGGTGGAGAGCAGCACGAACAGCACGCTGATGCCGTCCACGCCCATGCGGTAGCCAACCTTGAATTGCGGCAACCAGTCGATGCTCTCGTTGAACTGGAAGCCTGCTTGCGCCGGGTCGAAATCCCACCAGAGCTTGAGGCTGATGGCGAACACCACCAGGCTGGTCCAGAGCGCGGCCCAGCGGGCGTTGCGGGCAACCACCGCCTCCTCGCCGCGGATGGTCATCAGCAGCAGGCAGCCGATGATCGGCAGCCAGGTGATCAGCGACAGGATGGGAAAGCCGGCGACGTTCGTGGTGGGGGTCACGGGTGGGCCTAACGAACCAGGAGGAAGAGGCTGACCAGCACGACCAGGCCGATCAGCATGGTGAAGGCGTAGACCGCGATCGACCCGGTCTGGATCCTGACCACCTGCGCCGAGCCACTTGCGGCCAGCGCGGCGGCGCCATTGGGCATGCCGTCGATCAGCGTCTCGTCGCCGACATGCCAGAGCTGGCGCGCCAGCCACATCGAGGGGCGGACGAAGATGGCGTCATACAGCTCGTCGAAATACCATTTGTGGACGAGGAACTGGTAGACTGGCTGGAATGCCCCAGCCAGGCGGGCGGGCAGCTCCGGGCGCACCATATACATCAGGTAGGCGAGGCCGATGCCGAGGAAGCTGGTGACGGTGGGCAGCCACGCCACCCAGTCCGGCACGTGCTCGATGTCCTGAAGGATGTGGTTGTTCGGCCCGGACTGGATCGAGCCGGCCCAGAACGCGATCTGGTTCACGCCGATGAAGTCGTCGTGGAAGGCCCAGCCGGCGAACACCGCGCCCACCGCCAGCAGCAGCAGCGGCACCGTCATCCAGGGGGTGCTCTCATGCACGTGCTCCATGGTGTGCGCGTCGGCCCGCGGCGCGCCGTGGAACGTCATGATGATGAGGCGCCAGGAATAGAACGCGGTCAGGAACGCGGCCAAGGTGCCCATGACGAAGCCATACATCCCCATCCCGACCGGGGTGACGTAGCCCGCCTCGAGGATCGCGTCCTTGGACCAGTAGCCGGCGAAGAACGGCACGCCCGCGATGGCCAGGCTGCCGGCCCACATGCAGCCATAGGTGATGGGGATCTTGCGCCAGATGCCGCCCATCTTGCGCATGTCCTGCTCGTCGCTCATCGCGTGGATCACCGACCCGGCGCAGAGGAACAGCAGCGCCTTGAAGAAGGCATGGGTGATGAGGTGGAAGATCGAGGCCTGGTAGGCGGTCGACCCGGCGGCGATGAACATGTAGCCGAGCTGCGAGCAGGTGGAGTAGGCGATCACCCGCTTGATGTCGGTTTGCACGCAGGCGATCGTGGCGGCGAAGAAGCAAGTGGTGGCGCCGATGAACAGCACGAAGTTCAGCGCGGCGGGCGCCTGGTCCATCAGCGGCGACATGCGGGCCATCAGGAACACGCCGGCGGTGACCATGGTGGCGGCGTGGATCAGGGCGGAGACGGGGGTGGGGCCCTCCATCGCGTCCGGCAGCCAGGTGTGCAGGCCGATCTGGGCGGATTTGCCCATGGCGCCGATGAACAGCAGGATGCCGATCACCTCGTAGGCGCGCCAGGTTTCGCCGAACAGGCCGTAGAGCGCGTTGGCGTGCTGGTCGATGGCGGCGAAGATCACCGGGAACTCGACCGAGCCGAACAGGGCGAACACCAGCGCGATGCCGACGGCGAAGAACAGGTCGCCGACGCGGTTGACGATGAAGGCCTTCATGGCGGCGCGGTTGGCGCTGGGCCGGTCGTACCAGTAGTTGATCAGCAGGTAGCTGGCGAGGCCGACGCCTTCCCAGCCGAAGAAGAGCTGCACCAGGTTGTTCGCGGTCACCAGCATCAGCATGGCGAAGCTGAACAGCGACAGGTAGCTGAAGAAGCGGAACGCCCGCCGCTCATGCGCCATGTAGCCGACGCTGTAGATGTGGATCAGCGTAGCGACGGGGGCGATCATCGCCACCATGACGGTGGAGAGCGTGTCCCGCCGAAGCGCCCAGTCGAGCTGGAAGCCGCCGATGTTGAACCAGGTGCCGAGCACCACTGGCTCGGGCTGCGGCGTGGTGAAGATGACGGCCGCCAGGTTGGATTCGGCGCAGATGGTGGCGAGCAGCATGAAGCCGATGGTGACGGTGAAGGCGAAGCGGTCGCCCAAGGCGCGGCCGAACGTGCCGGCGAGCAGAAAGCCTATGAGCGGGCTGAGGATGCCGATGGCGAAGATCATGGGTGTTGGCGCCAGCACATCATCTCAGCCCCTCATCAGCCGCACGTCCTCGACCTGGATCGAGCCGCGGTTGCGGAAATACACCACCACGATGGCCAAGCCGATCGCCGCCTCGGCCGCCGCCACCGTGAGCACGAACAGGGCGAACACCTGGCCGGCCAAGTCGCCCAAGGAGGCCGAGAAGGCCACCAGGTTGATGTTCACCGCCAGCAGGATCAGCTCGATGCTCATCATGATGACGATGATGTTCTTGCGGTTCAGGAAAATCCCGAACACGCCCAAAACCAGCAGCACCGCCGCGACCACGAGGTAGTGCCCTACGCCAACCGCCATGTCGAAAACCCTCTTGCCTAGTGTTCGCCGGCCTAGTGTTCACCGGGATGAGCGTGCGTCGGTTTCAACTCGTCAGCCTCGGCCGGCTTCATCGGCGCCGGCAAGGGACGGAAGAAGCTCGCCTTGGGCGCGCCGGAGCCGATCGAAACCGTCAGCATCTGCAGCGTGTCGGCCACCATGCGGGCCTCCTGGCGCGCGATGTTCTGCCGCTTGGAGGCGCCAGGTCGGACGCGGTGGGTCAGCACGATGGCGCCCATCATCGCCACCAGCAGGATCAGCCCGGCGACCTGGAACAGGAACACATAGTCCGTATAGATCACCCGGCCGAGGGCGGCGGTGTTGGAGACGCCCATGGGCGCGGCCGAGGCCAGGTGCAGGGTGGCATTGGGGACAAGCTTCCAGCCGCCCAGGGTCACGGCCAGCTCGAGGAACAGCACCGCGCCTACGGCGGCGCCCACCGGAGCGTAGCGCTGCACACCCTCACGAAGCTGGTCGAAGTTCACGTCCAGCATCATCACCACGAACAGGAACAGCACCGCGACGGCGCCGACATAGACGATGACCAGGATCATCGCCAGGAACTCGGCGCCGGCCAGCAGGAACAACGCGGCCGCGTTGAAGAAGGCAAGGATCAGGAACAGCACCGAATGCACCGGGTTGCGGCTGCTCACCACCATCGCCGCGGAGCCGATCAGGATCGCGGCGAACACGTAGAAGGCGATGCTGGCGATCATCGATAGGGCGCGTCCAGTTCGAGGCGCTTGGCTAGTTCGGGCTCCCAGCGGTCGCCGTTCGCGAGCAGCTTGTCCTTGTTGTACATCAGCTCCTCGCGGGATTCGGTGCTGAACTCGATGTTCGGCCCCTCGACGATGGCGTCCACCGGGCAGGCCTCTTCGCAGAGGCCGCAGTAGATGCACTTGGTCATGTCGATGTCGTAGCGCGTGGTGCGGCGGGAGCCGTCTTCGCGCGGCTCGGCCTCGATGGTGATGGCCAGCGCCGGGCAGATCGCCTCGCACAGCTTGCAGGCGATGCAACGCTCTTCGCCGTTCGGGTAGCGGCGCAACGCGTGCTCGCCCCGGAAGCGCGGCGAGTAGGGGTTGCGCTCATAGGGGTAGTTGATCGTGACCTTCGGCTTGAAGAAGTATTTCAGCGTGAGCCACATGCCGGAGACCAGCTCGCTCAGCAGCAGGGAACGCGCAGTGCGATCCAGGAACGCCATGACAAAACCCTCTCAATGCGGCCAGGCTTAGACTAAGCCGGTTGCGGCAGCCAGCCCGTGACCACCAGAACGCCGGCCGTCAGCACCAGCCAGAACAGCGACAACGGCAGAAACACCTTCCAACCCAGCCGCATGAGCTGGTCGTAGCGGAAGCGCGGGAAGGTGGCGCGAACCCAGATGAAGACGAACAGCACGAACAGGATCTTGCCGATGAACCAGATCGGGCCGGGGATCCAGGTGAACGGCGCCAACGGTATGATAGGCAGCCAGCCGCCCAGGAACAGGATGGTCACCATGGCCGATTGCAGGATCATGTTGGCGTATTCGCCGAGGAAGAACAGCGCCCAGGAGATGCCGCTGTATTCCACCATGAACCCGGCGACGATCTCGCTCTCGCCCTCCGCCACGTCGAACGGCGCGCGGTTGGTCTCGGCCAGGGCGGAAATGAAGTAGACGATGAACATCGGGAACAGCGGCACCACGAACCAGATGGTCCGCTGCGCCATGACGATGCCGGTCAGGTTCAGCGTGCCGGCACACAGCAGCACGGTCACGATCACGAAGCCGAGCGAGACTTCGTAGCTGACCATCTGCGCCGCGGAGCGCAGCGCGCCGAGGAAGGCGTATTTCGAGTTGGATGCCCAGCCCGCGATGATGATGCCGTAGACGCCCAGGGACGAGATCGCGAACAGGTACAAGACGCCCACGTTGATGTCGGCGATCGCCCAGCCTTGGTTCACCGGGATCACCGCCCAGGCGATCAGCGCCAGGATCATGGTCAGCATGGGGGCGATGACGAACAGCACGCGGTTCGCCCCGGTGGGGATGATCTGCTCCTTCAGCAGCATCTTGAGCGCGTCGGCGAAAGCCTGCAGCAGGCCCCAAAAGCCCACCACGTTCGGCCCCTTGCGGAGCTGCATCGCGCCCAGAACCTTGCGCTCGGCCACCGTGAGATAGGCCACCGACATGAGCAGGGGCACGAGCAGGGCCAGCGTCTCGACCAGGGTGATCAGGACCTGGCCCAGCCCGGTGGCGAAGAACGCCGCCATCACTCGGCCGCCAGCGCTGGGACGGGGGCGTAGGTCTGGCTGCACTCGGCCATGGTGAGGCTGGCGCGGCTGATCGGGTTGGTCTGGTAGTAGTCGGCGATGGCGTAGGTGAACGGAGCCAGGCCGAGCGCCGCCGGGTCGCCGGCGGGGGCGGCGGTGTCGCCGGCGCCGAAGCGGGGCAGGAAGCCGACGCGGGCGAACACCGGGTTGACCTGGTCCAAGCGGGCGCGCAGGGCGTCCAGGCTATCGTAAGGCAGCGGCTTGCCGATCAGGCCGGAGAAGGCGCGCAGGATGGCCCAGTCCTCCTTGGCCTCGCCGGGGGCGAACACGGCCTTGAGCGCGCGCTGCACCCGGCCCTCGGTGTTCACGTAGGTGCCCGGCTTCTCGACATAGGCGCAGCCGGGCAGGATCACGTCCGCGCGAGCCGCGCCGCGGTCGCCATGGTGGCCCTGGTAGACCACGAAGGTGCCGGCGCCGATGCGGCTGGTGTCGAACTCGTCGGCGCCGAGCAGCCAGAGCAGGTCCACCCCGCCGCCGAGCATGGCCGGCATCGCCTTGCCGCCGGGGCCGGGCAGGAAGCCCAGGTCGAGCGCGCCGACGCGGGCGGCGGCGGTGTGCAGCACGTTGAAGCCGTGCCACTCGGGCGTGAGCGCGCCGATGCGGTGGGCGAGCTGCCAGGCGGCGGCCAGCACGGCAGCGCCGTCGGGCCGGGCCAGCGCCCCCTGCCCCACGATCACCATCGGGCGCTCGGCCTTGGCGAGCAGGTCGGCGAAGGCTTCGGGCAGGTCGGCCAACACCGCGGGGCGGTCGCCGAGCCAATCATGGCTGTAGGTGAGGTCGGTCTGCGGGCCGATCAGCCCGATCGGGAAGCCGCCCATCAGTTTGCGCTTGCGGATGCGCGCGTTCAGCACCGGCGCTTCGTGGCGCGGGTTGCTGCCGATCAGTAGCAGCGCGTCCGCCTCCTCGATGCCGGCGATGGTGCTGTTGAACAGGTAGAAGTCGCGCCGGGACGCGTCCAACTGGGCGCCGTCCTGGCGGCAATCGAGGTTGGCGGAGCCGAGGCTGGCCATCAGGTCCTTCAGCGCCAACATGCTCTCGGCGTCGCACAGGTCCCCGGCGATGGCGCCGATGCGCTCGCCGGGCAGGCCCTGCAGCTTGGCGTCGAGGGCGCCGAACGCCTCCGGCCAGCTCGCCGGGCGCAGCTTGCCGTGTTCGCGAATCCAGGGCTTGTCCAGCCGGCGGCGGCGCAACCCGTCCCAGGAGAAGCGTGACTTGTCGCCGAGCCACTCCTCGTTGATCTCGTCATTATTGCGAGGCAGGATGCGCAGCACCTCGGGGCCGCGGCTGTCGACCCGGATGGCCGAGCCCAGCGCGTCCAAGGCGTCGATGCCATCCACCTTGCGCAGCTCCCAGGGGCGGGCGACGAAGGCGTACGGCTTGGAGGTGAGCGCGCCGACCGGGCAGATGTCGATCAGGTTGCCGGACAACTCGGTGGTGAGCGCCTTCTCGATGTAGGTGCCGATTTCCATGTTCTCGCCGCGCGCGGTGGCGCCCAGTTCCGGCACGCCGGCGATCTCGGTGGCGAAGCGGACGCAGCGGGTGCATTGGATGCACCGGGTCATGATGGTCTTCACCAGCGGGCCCAGATACTTGTCCTTGATGGCGCGCTTGCTCTCCTGGTAGCGGGAGTGGTCGCGGCCGTAGGAAAAGGCCTGGTCCTGCAGGTCGCACTCGCCGCCCTGGTCGCAGATCGGGCAGTCCAGCGGGTGGTTGATGAGCAGGAATTCCATCACCCCGCGGCGGCCGTTGCGCACCATGGGCGTGTCGGTCTTGACCACCATACCGTCGGCCACCGGGTAGGAGCAGGAGGCGATCGGCTTGGGCGCCTTCTCCACCTCGACCAGGCACATGCGGCAGTTGCCCGCCACTGACAGCCGCTCATGGTAGCAGAAGCGGGGGATTTCGACGCCGGCTTGCTCGCAGGCCTGCAGCACGGAGAAGCCGTTCGGAACCTGGACCTCGCGGCCGTCGACGGTGACTTTGGCCATGGATTACGCCTCTTTGTGCTTGGCCAGCAGCGGCGCGATTTCCACACCGTCGATGCGCAGGCCCGTGATGTCGCAGTGGTTGATCGCCACGCCGCGCAGGCTGACGTTGGTAAAGCTGGCGGAGACCAGGGAGACGTCGTTGAAATCAGCGCCGGCCAGGGTCACGTTGTGGAACACGGCGCCGGGGAGCGTGCCGGTGTCGAAGCTGGCGCGAGAGAGATTGACCTGCTGGAACGCGACGCCCGACAGGTTAACGTTAGAGAAGCGGCTGCCCCGCAGGTCGCAGTCATCGGCGACGATGGCCTCGACGGTGTTGGTGAGGGTGGTCAATGACCCAAGCTCCGGGCCAGCAGCGCTCCCGCCGCGCCGGCGGCTCCCACCAATGCGCCGCCGGCCGCAACGCCGCCGACAACAACTTTCCAGGGCTCGGTGCGCGTCTCGATTTGCTTCAGAGTCGTGTCGGCCTGCAGGTTGGCGATCTTGAGGATCTTCTCCTCGAGTTCGAGCCTCGACTCCTCAAGCTCTTCGCGGCTTACGCTCATTCCGCCGCCATCCGCATCGCTGGTGGGGCCTTGCTGCGCTTGTACGCCGCGATCCGCTCTTCCATCTCGGGCCGGAAATGCCGGATCAGCCCCTGGATCGGCCAGGCCGCCGCGTCGCCCAGGGCGCAGATCGTGTGGCCCTCGATCTGCCGGGTCACTTGCTCCAGCACGTCGATCTCGTCCACCTCGGCGCGGCCGGCCACCATCCGGTTCATCACCCGCATCATCCAGCCGGTGCCTTCGCGGCACGGCGTGCACTGGCCGCAGCTCTCGTGCTTGTAGAAGTGCGCCAGCCGGGCAATGGCCGCGATGATGTCGGTGGACTTGTCCATCACGATCACCGCCGCCGTGCCGAGGCCGGACTTCACGTCGCGCAGGCTGTCGAAGTCCATCAACACCGTGTCGCAGATGCTCTTGGGCAGTACCGGCACGGAGGAGCCGCCCGGGATAATGCCCAGCAGGTTGTCCCAGCCGCCGCGCACGCCGCCGCAGTACTTGTCGATCAGCTCGCGCAGGGGAATGCCAAGCTCCTCCTCCACGTTGCACGGCTTGTTCACGTGGCCGGAGATGCAGAAGATCTTGGTGCCCGCGTTCTTGGGGCGGCCCAGCGCACTGAACCAGGCGCCACCGCGCCGCAGGATGGCCGGCACCACGGCAATGGTCTCGACATTGTTCACCGTGGTGGGGCAGCCATAGAGGCCGACCGCGGCGGGGAACGGCGGCTTCAGCCGCGGCATGCCCTTCTTGCCCTCGAGCGACTCCAGCAGCGCGGTCTCCTCGCCGCAGATGTAGGCGCCGGCGCCGCGGTGGAGGAAAAGCTGGAAATCCCAGCCGGACCCGCACGCATTGACGCCGATCAGGCCGGCCTCGTAGGCCTGGTCGATGGCGGCCTGCAAGTTCACGGCTTCATTATAGTACTCGCCGCGAATGTAGATGTAGCAGGTGTGCGCCCCCATGGCGAAGGACGCGATCAGCGCGCCCTCCACCAGCTTGTGCGGGTCGTGCCGCATGATGTCGCGGTCCTTGCAGGTGCCCGGCTCGGACTCGTCGGCGTTGATCACGAGGTAGGCCGGGCGGCCGTCCGAGGTCTTGGGCATGAACGACCACTTCATCCCGGTCGGGAACCCGGCGCCGCCGCGGCCACGCAGGCCGGATGCCTTCATCTCGTCAATGATCGCATCCCGCCCGCGGGCCAGGATCGCCGCCGTGCCGTCCCAATCGCCGCGCTTGCGGGCGCCCTCGAGCGTCCAGTCGTGGATGCCGTAGAGGTTGGTGAAGATGCGGTCCTTGTCCTCGAGCACTGGCTACTCCGTGACCGTCAGAAGTGTGGTGGGGCCGCCTTCGGGTGCCGAGGTCTGGCGGCCGATCATGCTGCCCGGCGTGGGCCGCTCGCCGCGCGCCAGCGCAGCCAGCAGACGCTCGACCGCCGGGCCATCCATGTCCTCGTAGAAGTCGTCGTCCACCTGCAAGATGGGCGCGTTCACGCAGCCGCCCAGGCATTCTACCTGGCTCATGGTGAACATCCCGTCCGCGCTGGTGTCGTGCCAGCCCTTGATCCCCGTGACCCGGCGGCACGTCGCCTCCACCGCGTCCGACCCGCGCAGCCAGCATGGCGTGGTGGTGCAGATCTGCAGGTGGTAGCGGCCGATCGGCGTGGTGTTGAACATCAGGTAGAAGGTAGCGACCTCGTAGACACGGATCGGCGCCATGTTCAGCCGCGCCGCCACCGCGTCCATCGCCACGCGCGGCACCCAGGCGCTGCCGGTCTGGCGGCCCATCTGCTTCTGCACCTCATACAGCGCCGCGATCACGGCACTCGCCTCGCGCCCGGCCGGATACTTGGCCACGTGGGCGTCGATCGCGCCGGCGCTGTGCTCGTCGAACGCGAAATGGGTCGGCTGCGGAATTTCCGGGCGCTCGCCGGTTGAGCCGTCGCCAATGTCTTCAGCCATCTAGCGGTCCACTTCGCCAAACACGATGTCAATCGAGCCGATGATGGCCACCGCGTCCGCCAGCATGTGGCGGCGGGACATCACCTCCATGGCCTGCAGATGGCTGAACCCGGTGGGGCGGATCTTGCAGCGATACGGCCGGTTGCTGCCATCCGCCACCAGGTAGACGCCGAACTCACCCTTGGGGCTCTCCACCGCCGTGTAGGTCGCGCCAACCGGCACGTGGAAGCCTTCGGTGAAGAGCTTGAAGTGATGGATCAACGCCTCCATCGAACGCTTCATCTCCTCGCGCTTCGGCGCGGTGAACTTGCGGTCCTGCACCTTCACCGGCCCCGGCTTCATCTTTTCAAGGCACTGACGGATGATCTTGACCGACTCCCGCATCTCCACGATGCGGATGATGTAGCGGTCGTAGCAATCGCCGTTGCGCGTGACCGGGATTTCGAACTCGACCTCGGCATATTTGTCGTAGGGCTGGCTGCGCCGCAGGTCCCACGCGACGCCGGACGCGCGCAGGTTCGGGCCGCTAAAGCCCCAGCCGAGCGCCATCTCCGGCGTCATGATGCCGATGTCGACGGTGCGCTGCTTCCAAATGCGATTGTTGGTCAGCAAGGTCTCGAGGTCGTCGATGAACTTGGGGAAGCGCTCGGACCAGGCGAAGATGCGCTCCTCCATGCCCGCGGGCATGTCCTGGTGCACGCCGCCGGGCCGATAGTAGTTGGCATGCAGCCGGGCGCCGGAGACCTGCTCGTAGAACTCCATCAGGATTTCGCGCTCTTCGTAGCCCCACAGCGCCGGCGTCAGCGCGCCCACGTCGAGCGCGTAGCTGGTGACGTTCAGCAAGTGATTGAGGATGCGGGTGATTTCCGCGAACATGGTGCGGATCCACTGTCCTCGGTCCGGCACCGTGATGCCGAGCAGCTTCTCGCTCGCCAGCACGAAAGCGTGCTCCATGCACATGGGGGACACGTAGTCGAGCCGGTCGAAATACGGCAGCGCCTGGGTGTAGGTCTTGTATTCGATCAGCTTCTCGGTGCCGCGGTGCAGCAGGCCGACATGCGGGTCCGCCCGTTCCACCACCTCGCCGTCCATCTCGAGGATCAGGCGGAGCACGCCATGAGCCGCCGGGTGCTGCGGGCCGAAATTGATCGAGTGGCTGTCGATCTCGATCTGCTTGAGCTGCTTGTCCCCGCTCGGCAGCATGGTCTCGGGCCACTCGCGGCGCTCGGTGCCGGCCTCGTCCACGCTTGGCATGGTGTCTGCGACGAATTGGCTCATGGTGTCTTGGCTCCATCCGCAGCCGGCTTCGCGACGCCGCCGGTGAGCTGGCGCGGGCCATGCGCCTTCTCGTCGCCGGGCAGCGTGACCATGCCCTCCCAGGGGGAGACGAAGTCGAAGTTGCGGAAATCTTGGGTGAGGCTGACGGGCACGTTGACGACCCGCTTCTGCTCCTCATCGTAGCGGACCTCGACGAACCCGGTCAGCGGGAAATCCTTGCGCAATGGGTGCCCTTCGAAGCCGTAGTCGGTGAGGATGCGGCGCAGGTCGGGCTGGTCGCTGAACAGGATACCGAACAGGTCAAACGCCTCGCGCTCCCACCAGGTGGCCGCCGGCCAGATCCGGTGGACGGAGGGCACGGGGATGGTGTCGTCGGTTTCCACGATGACGCGGACGCGGTGGTTGAGCGAGACGGACAGCAGGTTGTAGACCACGTCGAAGCGCAGCGGCCGCTCCGGCCAGTCCACGCCGCACAGGTCCATCATCTGCTCGAACGAGAGGTCCGGCTCGTCGCGCAGGCTGGTCATCACGGCAATGAGCGAAAGCGGGTCAGCCCGCACGACCACCTCGCCCGCCTCGACGGCGGCGCTGGACACGCCGGGCAGCCGCCCGATGGTCTCGGCCAGCGACTGCGCCCGGGTGAGCGCCGGGTCGATGTGCGCGACCTCACCCACGCAGGATGGTCCCGGTGCGGCGGATCTTCTTCTGCAACTGCATGATGCCGTAGACCAGCGCCTCGGCGGTCGGCGGGCAGCCTGGCACGTAGACGTCCACGGGCACGATGTTGTCGCAGCCGCGCACCACCGAGTAGCTGTAGTGATAGTAGCCGCCGCCATTGGCGCAGGAGCCCATCGAGATCACCCAGCGGGGCTCGCTCATCTGGTCGTAGACCTTGCGCAGGGCGGGGGCCATCTTGTTGGTCAGCGTTCCGGCCACGATCATGACGTCGCTCTGGCGCGGGCTGGCGCGCGGGATCACGCCCAGCCGGTCCAGGTCGAAGCGCGGCATGTAGGCGTGGATCATCTCCACCGCGCAGCACGCCAGCCCGAAGGTCATCGGCCACAGGCTGCCGGTGCGGGCCCAGTTCACGACTTTATCAAGGTTGGCGACCACGAAGCCCTTGTCGGTGATCTCGCCGGTGATGCCCTTGATCACCGCTTCCTGCTCCGGACCCGGCGCCAGAACCTCGCGATTCCAGGCGACGGGGGCGGTCTCTGCTGTGACGCTCATGGTGCTACTCCCACTCCAGCGCGCCCTTGTTCCACTCGTAGATGAAGCCAACGGTCAGCACGGCAAGGAACCCCATCATGGAGAGGAATCCGAACACGCCAATGGCGCCGAGGCTGATCGCCCACGGGAACAGGAACGCGACCTCGAGATCGAAAATGATGAACAGGATGGCGACGAGGTAGAACCGCACGTCGAACCGCCGGCGGGCGTCGTCGAACGGCTCGAAGCCGCATTCGTAGGCGGAGAGCTTTTCCGGATACGGGTTATTGGGCGCGACCAGGCGCGAGCCGCCGACCATCACGCCAGCCACCACGCCTGCGATCAGCAGGAAGATCAGAATGGGGTAGTAGTTGACCAGCAGCGCATTGGCCGACTGCATCGTGAAAACCCTTCCAAGCGGACGTCGTGGCGTGCCGGGTGCGGCGCACAATAGCTATATCGGCACGTATCCGCCACACGGGAAGGGTTATGACGCGGTGGTGTTTGTGGTGCAATTCGGGTGAGTTTGGCGCGAGTGACGGGGCTCGAACCCGCGACCTCCGGCGTGACAGGCCGGCGCTCTAACCAACTGAGCTACACCCGCAATCGGTGGGGCGGTGTAAGGGGGCGGCGCGCCAGGGTCAAGGGAGGGTGTCAAGGGAGAGGGTCAAGCCGACCCGGCGCTGGCGGGGCTGCGCGCCGCCCGAAGGATGGCGGGGGAATAGAATATCCGCGGGTAACTGTCGGCAATCGGCGCCAGGATGCCGAGTTCGACCAGCCGGGCGATGGCGGTGTTGCCGGCGGCATAGCTGACCCCCAGCCGCTTGGCCGCACCTTGGGCCGTCATCGCCGTGTTCTCAAACACATGGTCCACCAGGGTCAGCAAGCTGCCGCTGCGGCCGGATTGGCGCGCCAGCTCGCGGAAATGCTCCTGCAGGGCGAGCAGCCGGTCGATCGTGTCGATGGTCTCGCGGCAGCACTCGGCGATGCGGGCGAAGAAGAAGGTGAACCACGCGCTCCAGGCGCTCTCGGCCGACACCGCGAACATCCGGTCGATATACTCGTCCTTGTAGCGCTCCATGACGGGGCTGAGATACAGCACCGGCGTGTCGAGCAATTGCCGGTCGACTGCCATCAGCGAGATCAGCATGCGCCCGACCCGGCCATTGCCGTCGGCAAACGGGTGGATGGTCTCGATCTGGTAGTGCACCAGGGCCAGGTCCATCAGCGCGGTCGGGAACCCGAGGTTGGGGCGGTTGAGATAGGCCTCCAGCGCGTCCATGCACTCCGCCGTCTCTCGCGGCGGCGCTGGCACGAAGCGGGCGCGCTGGATGGTGGCGCCGCCAATCCAGTTCTGGTCCAGCTTGTATTGGCCGGGCCGCTTCTGCGCACCCCGGGCCGGGCTCAGCCCACCCAGCAGGATCTCGTGCGCCCGGGTGATGACCCGGTGGCAGATCGGCAGGGTTTTCAGCATGTCCAAGGCTTCGTTGAGCGCCGTGACGTAGTTGGCGACCTCCTTGGTGGCGTCGTCTTGGGGGGCGTAGTCGTCGATTTGGGCACGGAGGAGATTGTCCTCGGTCGTGAACGTCCCCTCCATGGCTGAGGACGTCAACGCTTCCTGTCGCTGCAGTGGACGGATCAGAAGGTCCGGGCTGGGCAGCCTGCGGCAGGCCCCGCGCAGTTCACCCAGGACCTGCATGGCCTCGCCGAGCGGCAGGGCGATGGCGGCGAGATCGATCGGGGGGTGCAGCGGGTTCGGCACAAAGGCCTGAACGCCCTGGTAGGCTGGCACAAACCGTCCGGACGGGTTGCGGAAGTGGTCCAGGTTCATGGGTTAGAGCCGCGCATCGGGGCAGTTTATAGAAAACAGGCCCGTGACTATAAAGTGCCGCAGCGGTTTATAGTTTGCTTGCTGCATGGTGGGCGGTGACGGGTTCGAACCGCCGGCCCTCTCGGTGTAAACGAGACGCTCTACCGCTGAGCTAACCGCCCTTCCCTTGATCTAGCTCAGTTGACCGCGTCTTTCAGCGCCTTGCCGGGCTTGAAACGGACGGAGGTGGACGCGGGAATGTCCAGCGGCTCGCCGGTCCGCGGGTCCCGCCCCTTGGTGGCCTTGCGCTCGGTCACCACGAAGCTGCCGAACCCGGTGAGGCGCACCTCTTGCTTGCTCTTCAGCGCCCGCTCGATGGCCGCAAACACGGCGTCGACCGCCTGAGTCGCCGCGGCCTTCTGCATGTCGGCCTCCTCGGCGACGGCAGCGATAAGGTCGAGCTTATTCATGGTGTTACTCACGTGGCCACTGCTCCCGCACTTGGCTTGCCACCCTGCCAACGTGGCGGCGGCAAGATGTTCTGGGCAACCAACGAAGCATAAAACGACCAGTCAGCCAATCGTACACACGCGTTAAAACCCGGTTCCGCAGGGCGAAACCGGGCTTTAACGGTGATTAATGCGGCAGCGACGCCACAGCCGGTTGGGGTGGCGGAACCACCGGGTCGGGCGGCTCCTCCCACTCGATCGGCTCCGGCTTACGGGCCAGGGCGCGGGCGATCACCTCATCGACATGGGCCACGGCCACGACCTTGAGGTTCTTCTTCACGTTGTCCGGGATATCCGCCAAGTCCTTCTCGTTGTCCTTGGGGATGAACACGGTGGTGATCCCGGAGCGCAGCGCCGCCAGCATCTTCTCCTTCAGGCCGCCGATCGGCAAGATACGGCCGCGCAGGGTGATCTCGCCCGTCATGGCGATGTCCCGGCGCACCGGGATGCCCGTCATGAGGCTGACCAGGCTGGTCGCCATCGCCACGCCAGCGGACGGCCCGTCCTTCGGGGTCGCCCCTTCCGGCACGTGGACGTGGATGTCCCGCTTTTCGAACAGCGTGGGCTTGATGCCGAAGGTCGGAGCGCGGCTGCGGACGTAGCTCAAGGCCGCCGAGACGCTCTCCTGCATCACGTCGCCCAGCTTGCCGGTATATTTCAGGTTGCCCTTGCCCGGCAGCAGCACGCTCTCGATGGTCAGGATTTCGCCGCCCACCTCGGTCCAGGCCAGCCCGGTGACGACGCCGACCATGTCCTCGGCCTCGGTCTCGCCATAGCGATACACCCGCACACCAGCAAACTTCTCGAGGTTCTTGCGGGTGAAGGCCAGCTTCTTCACCTTCTTGGTGACGATCTCCATCACTGCCTTGCGGGCCAGCTTGGCAATTTCGCGCTCGAGCGCCCGCACCCCCGCCTCCCGCGTGTAGTAGCGGATCAGGTCGCGCAAGGCGTCGTCGGCAATCGACCACTCCTCGATCTTGAGGCCGTTCGCCTCGCTCTGCTTGGCCACCAGATGGCGCTTGGCGATCTCCACCTTCTCATCCTCGGTGTAGCCGGGGATGCGGATGATCTCCATGCGGTCCAGCAGCGGCTGGGGCATGCGCAGGCTGTTGGCCGTGGTGATGAACATCACGTCCGACAGGTCGTAATCCACTTCGAGATAGTGGTCGGCGAAGGTCGCGTTCTGCTCCGGGTCGAGCACCTCGAGCAGCGCCGACGACGGGTCCCCCCGCCAATCCGCACCCAGCTTGTCGATTTCATCAAGGAGGAACAGTGGGTTGGAGGTCTTGGCCTTCTTCATGCCCTGGATGACCTTGCCCGGCATCGAGCCGATATAGGTCCGCCGGTGGCCGCGCACTTCCGCCTCGTCCCGCACGCCGCCGAGCGACATGCGGACGAAGTTGCGGCCCGTGGCCCTGGCGATCGACTTGCCGAGTGACGTCTTGCCCACGCCGGGCGGCCCGACCAGGCACAGGATGGGGCCGCGGATTTTGGGCGAGCGGCCCTGCACCGCGAGATACTCGAGGATGCGCTCCTTGACCTTCTCCAGCCCGTAATGATCGTCGTCCAGCACCTTCTTGGCGATGGCCACGTCATTGCGCGCCTTGGAACGCTTCTTCCAGGGGATGGTCAGCATCCAGTCCAGGTAGTTGCGCACCACCGTGGCCTCGGCCGACATCGGGCTCATGGTGCGTAGCTTCTTCAGCTCCGCCAAGGCCTTGTCGCGGGCTTCCTTGGTGAACCGGGTCTTCTTGATGCGATCCTCGAGCTCGGCGGTCTCGTCCTTGCCGTCCTCGCCCTCGCCCAACTCCTTCTGGATCGCCTTCAGCTGCTCGTTCAGGTAGTATTCGCGCTGCGTCTTCTCCATCTGCCGCTTGACGCGGTTGCGGATGCGTTTCTCGACCTGCAGCACGCCGATTTCGGACTCCATGTGCCCGAACACGCGCTCCAGCCGCTCGCCGACCGGGGCGATCTCGAGCAGTTCCTGCTTTTCGGCGATCTTAAGGTTCAGATGTGCGGCGATGGTGTCGGCGAGCTTGGTCGGCTCCTCGATCCCGTTAAGAGAAACAAGCACTTCCGGCGCGATCTTCTTGTTGAGCTTGATATACTGCTCGAACTGGCTGATCACCGTCCGGCCCAGCGCCTCCAACTCCTTCTTGTCCGCGTCCTGGTCCGGCAGCGGTTCGGTGAAGGCCTCGAAATAGGAGTCGGTCTCCTTGAAGGAGGTGATGCGGGCACGCCGCCCCCCCTCGACCAGCACCTTCACCGTGCCGTCAGGCAGCTTCAGCAGTTGCAGGATGGTGGACACGGTGCCGACGCGGAAGATGTCGTCGGCGCTGGGCTCGTCCTGGGCGGCATTCTTCTGGGCGACCAGCAGGATCTGCTTGTCGTCCTTCATCACCGCCTCGAGCGCACGCACGCTCTTTTCGCGACCGACGAACAGCGGCACGATCATATGCGGAAAAACCACAATGTCGCGCAGCGGCAGCACCGCCATCGCCTCGGACGCGGGGCGCAGTTTTTCCGGTTCGGGCATACAGACCTCCTTAAGGACAGTCAGGAGTCGAGCGCCCAATCTGGCACGCCCAATCCCACCAATGAGTAAAAACCCGTCTAACCAGCATCATATCGGCACACCGGTAGAGGTGGCCAAGATCTTGAAAACGGGAGCAAGGGGCACGACGGCGCGGATCAGGCGCCCTCCGCCCGCTCCTTGCCGTAGGTGAACAACGGGTTGGCACGGCCTTCCGCAACCTCCCGGTTCACGACCACCTCCTCCACACTGTCTAGCCCTGGAAGATCGAACATGGTGGAAAGCAGGATGGCCTCCATGATCGAGCGCAGGCCACGCGCCCCCGTCTTGCGAGCGATCGCCCGTGTTGCGACCGACTTTAGCGCGTCCTCGGTAAAGGCAAGCTTAACGCCCTCCATTTCGAACAGGCGGCCGTATTGCTTCACTAGGGCGTTCTTCGGCTTGGTCAGGATCTCCACCAGGGCGCCCTCGTCCAGGTCCTCCAGCGTCGCAACCACCGGCAAGCGGCCGATGAACTCGGGGATCAGGCCAAACCGCAGCAAGTCCTCCGGTTCCACGTCGCGCAGGATGGCGCCGGTGCGGCGCTCGTCGGGGGAGCGGACGTCAGCACCGTAACCGATGCCCGACCCCTTGCCGCGGGCGCCGATAATCTTCTCGAGCCCGGCGAAGGCACCGCCGCAGATGAACAGGATGTTGGTGGTGTCGACCTGAAGGAATTCCTGCTGGGGATGCTTGCGGCCACCCTGCGGCGGCACGGACGCCACCGTGCCCTCCATGATCTTGAGCAGCGCCTGCTGCACGCCCTCGCCCGACACGTCCCGCGTAATCGACGGGTTGTCGGACTTGCGGCTGATCTTATCCACCTCGTCGATGTAGACGATGCCGCGCTGCGCCCGCTCGACGTTGTAGTCGGCAGATTGCAGCAGCTTGAGGATGATGTTCTCCACGTCCTCGCCGACATAGCCAGCCTCGGTCAGCGTGGTCGCGTCCGCCATGGTGAACGGCACGTCCAGGATGCGGGCCAAAGTCTGCGCGAGCAGCGTCTTGCCCGACCCGGTGGGGCCGACCAGCAGGATGTTGGACTTGGCGATCTCGATGTCGTTGTTCTTGGCGCCATGCGCCAGCCGCTTGTAGTGGTTGTGGACCGCGACCGAGAGAACCTTCTTGGCATGGCTTTGGCCAATGACGTAATCGTCCAGCACCTTGCAAATCTCTTTCGGGGTCGGCACCCCGTCGCGAGACTTGACCAAGTGCGTCTTGTGCTCTTCACGGATGATGTCCATGCACAGTTCGACGCATTCATCGCAGATGAACACGGTCGGCCCGGCAATCAGCTTGCGGACTTCATGCTGCGACTTGCCGCAGAACGAACAATAAAGCGTATTCTTCGTATCGCGCTTCTCGGTCATGAACACTCCACCCCGGCGCCACCGGGGACACTACGGAAGCTTAGCCCCCGCCCATATTCGGAAACAAGCCGGGTTGTGACAGAACCACGACACCATGAAGCGGCTGCCACAGCCATGGGCTAAGACTTCAGCGGGTCGGTGGGAACCGGCCGATTCTCGACCACGGTGTCCACCAGGCCGAAATCGCGCGCCTCCTCGGCCGACATGAAACTGTCCCGCTCCAGCTTGCGCTCGATCACCTCGAGGGGTTGCCCGGTATGCCGGACGTAAATCTCGTTCAGGCGGTGGCGGAGCGCAAGGATTTCACGCGCTTGTATTTCGATGTCCGCCGCCTGGCCCTGCGCCCCGCCCGAGGGCTGGTGCACCATGATGCGCGCGTTGGGCAGCGCGTAACGCTTGTCCTTGGCGCCGGCGCAGAGCAGCAGGCTGCCCATCGACGCCGCCTGGCCGATGCACACCGTGCTCACTGGGCTGCGGACGTATTGCATGGTGTCGTAGATCGCCAGGCCCGCCGAGACCACGCCGCCGGGGCTGTTGATGTAGAACGAGATGTCCTTGCCGGGGTTCTCACTCTCGAGAAACAGCAATTGGGCGCAGATGGATGCGCTCAGGTCGTCATACACCGGCCCGGTGAGGAAGATGATCCGCTCGGTCAGCAGGCGAGAGTAAATGTCGGCCACGCGCTCGCCGCGCGCCAGCCGCTCGACCACCATGGGGACAAGGGAGCCGTAGGCTTCGGCGGGATGGCGATCCCTCATGAACAAGGCTCCTCAATCAGCAAGGGTGCACCGCACCGAATATAGCATCCGCATGTAAATAGAGTGTCACCGGGCTGAATCCAGCCACGGCTCTGCGCATCATGCCTCGGGCGCATCGCTGGCCGCCACCTCTGCCGTACCGGAGGGGACCGCTGCCGTCTCGGCGGGCGCCTCCTCCGGGTCGGCGGACAGCTCCTCGGCGCTCACCACCCGCTCCTCGACGGTGGCCTGGTCGAGGATGTAGTCCACCACCTTGTCCTCGAAGATCGGGCCGCGCAGGCGCTCGGCCGCTTCCGGGCTCTTGCGGAAGAACTCCATGATCTGAGCCGCCTGCTGAGGATGGCGCATGGCTTCGCCGCGCATCGCCTGGGTCATTTCCTCGGGCGAGACGGTCACGCCCTGGCTGCGGCCCACCTCGGCCAGCAACAGCCCCAGGCGCACCCGGCGCTCCGCAATGGCGCGGTACTCGCTCCGGAGCGTGTCCTCGTCCTTGCCCTTGTCCTCGGCATCCTCCTGCCCGGCCTTGCGGTCGGCTTCGACGCGCTGCCAGATCTGCTCGAACTCGGCATCGGCCATGCTCGGCGGCACGGCGAAGTCGGCGAGCTTGCTCAGCCGGTCCAGCAGGTCGCGCTTGATGCGCATGCGGCTCAACTGGTCGAACTCGCGCTGCATCTGCCGGGTCAGGGCGGCGCGCAGCTCGTCGAGCGTGTCGAAGCCGATCTTCTCCGCCAAGGCGTCGTCGAGGGCAGGGATGGAGGCGGTCTTCAGCGCCTTGGCGACGATCTCGAACTGGGCCGCCTTGCCCGCCAGGTCGGCGGTGGCGTAGCCCTCGGGGAAGGTCACGTCGATGGTGCGGGTCTCGCCGGGCTGGATGCCCTCGAGCTGCTCGGTGAAGCCGGGGATGAAGCCGGAGCCGCCCACTTCGATATCGACATCGGTGCCGGCGCCGCCGGGAAATTCCGTGCCATCGATGCGGCCGGTGTAGTCGACAGTGAGGAAGTCGCCGCGGGCGGCGGGGCGGGGCTCGGCCACTGGGTCGAGCGAGCGCTGGCGCTGCGCCAGGTTCGCCAGCGACGTGTCGATCTCCTCCCCGCTCGGCTCCGCCTTTAGCCGGGTCAGCGAGAGGGTGCTGAAGTCGGGCGGCGTGATCTCGGGCAGCAGCTCGACTTCGACGGTGAATTCGAGGTCCTGCGCCGCGTCCAGCCCGGCGCCCACGGCCTTCACGTCCACCTTCGGCTGGGTGGCCGCGCGCAAGCCCCGGTCGGACAGGACCTGCTGGGTGGCCTCGTTCACGCTGTCTTCCAGCACTTCGGCCAGCACCGCCGTGCCGTAGCGCTGGCGCACGATCTTCTCCGGCACCTTGCCGGGCCGGAAGCCAGGCAGGCGGACTTGCTTGCCCAACTCGGCGAGCTTGGCGCTGCGCTTGTCCTCGATGTCGGTGGACGGGACGACAACGGTGAAGCCGCGCTTCAGCCCCTCGGAGAGGGTCTCGGTAACCTGCATCGGGCGGGGGAATCCTCAGGTGGTCGGCTTGGAACAGCAATCGGCCGGGACACGGATGCGGGCGAAGGGACTTGAACCCCCACGGCTTGCGCCACCAGAACCTAAATCTGGCGTGTCTACCAGTTTCACCACGCCCGCCGGCGCCCGGCCACGAACGCGCGGTGTTAGCCCAGCCGTCCGGTGGCGACAAGCGCGGGCTTGCGGTGCGCGACAAGCGCGGGCCTGGCCGAACGCATTGAGAATCGCCTGGGCACACCCGTATGCTTCGCGCCCACCCGTGGGAAGGGCTCGCCAGATGGGGCCGGATGCCGCCTGAGGCAGGAGGCACGACGACCGAGCCACCGAGCTATGGCATTGCTGCCGTCGAGCGCACGCTGGACGTGGTGGCGGCCCTCGTCCGCCTCGGCCCCGCGACGCTGACCGACCTGGCGGAGGAGGCGGACTGCACCCGGGTCAACGCGTTCCGCATCCTGCACACGCTGCAGGCGCGCGGCCTGGCCATCCAGCAGGGCCGGCGCGGCGCCTGGCTGCTGGGGGCGAACTGGCTGTCGGTCGCGCGGGCGGCGCAGCGGCAAGGCGCCGTGCCGCTCACCGCGGCCCCGGTTCTGGCGGCGCTGGCGGAAAGCAGCGGCGACAGCGTCTATCTCGCCGTGCGCGACGGGCAGGACTGCGAAGTGGTCGCGGTGCAACCCGGCGCGGCCAACACGCAGACCTATGCGCGCCCTGGCGACCGCACGCCGCTGCACGCCGGGCCGGGCCGGCTGCTGCTGGCCTATGCGCCCGAGCCGCTGTTGCGGGCGGTGCTGGCGGGGCGGCCGGTCCGGCTCGGGCCCGGGGCGCGCACCGACCCGGCGGCGGTGGCGGCCGACCTCGACCGCATTCGCAAGCGCGAGTGGCTGATCACCACGCATGAGATCGCCGAAGGGGCGGTCTCGGTGAGTTCGCCGGTGCGGGACAAGCTCGGGGCGGTGATTGCGGTGCTCAGCATCGCCTCCCCCGCCATCCGTATGCGCCCGCCGCGGCCGCATACGCTGCTCACCCCGTTGCAGGCCGCCTGCATGGAGCTTGGCAGGGCATTGGGCGGGTGAGCGGCAGCTTCGAAAAGCCCTCTCCCTCTGGGAGAGGGTTGAGTGAGGGGCGGCTCGCACCGTAGATTTGTGCCTGGCTCCCTCACCCCGACCCTCTCCCAGGGGGAGAGGGAGAAGTGGCAGGGAGCTTGAACGGGCGGAGGCTGGCGACTAACGACGGGTCATGAAACTCCGCTTTGCCCCCTCCCCCACCGGCTACCTGCATGTCGGCAACACCCGCCCGGCGCTGGCCAACTACCTGCTGGCGCGGCGCCATGGCGGCCAGTTCCTGCTGCGGCTGGACGACACCGACCTCGAGCGCAGCCGGCCCGAGTTCGCCGACGCCATCGTGCAGGACCTGACCTGGCTGGGCCTCGCCTGGGACGAGAGCTTCCGCCAGTCCGACCGGCTCGACCTCTATAAGGATGCGGCGCGCAAGCTCGAGGCAGCCGGGCGGCTCTACCCCTGCTTCGAGTCCGAAGCCGAGCTACAGGCCAAGCGCGACCAGCGCCTGCGCCGCCGCCTGCCCCCCGTGTACGACCGGGCGATGCTGAAGCTCACGCCAGAGCAGCGCGCGGCGGCCGAGGCGGGCGGCAAGACCCCGTACTGGCGCTTCCGCCTCTCCGACGGCGCCGTGCGTTGGCACGACCTGGTGCAGGGGGATCGCGAGGTGCGGCTGCCCACCATTTCGGACCCGGTGCTGGTCCGCGCCGACGGCACGCCGCTCTACACGTTCACCTCCGTGGTGGACGACCTCGCGGTGGGCATCACCCACATCATCCGCGGCGAGGACCACGTCACCAACACCGCCGTGCAGCTCGACATCTGGGCGGCGCTCGGCGGCGACCCGGCGGCGATCCAGTTCGCCCACCTGCCGCTGCTGGTGGCCGAGGACGGGGGCAAGCTCTCCAAGCGCACCGGGGCGCTCTCGCTGCGCAGCCTGCGGCAGGACGGCATGGAGCCCGCCGCGATCACCGCCTATCTCGCCCGCCTCGGCACTTCGGAGGACCCGGTGCCGTCGGACCTGCGGGGCTTAGCCGCCGGGTTCGACCTCGGCCGCTATTCCCGCTCGCCGGCCCGGTTCGACATCCGGCAGTTGCTGGCGCTGAACCGCCGGGTGCTGCAGGGCTACCCGTTCGAGGCGGTGCAGGACCGGCTCCCCCCGGGCGCCACCCCCGCCTTCTGGGAGGCGGTGCGCGGCAACCTCGACCTGCTCGGCGAGGCGCGCGGCTGGTGGGACGTGCTGGCCGGCACCATCATCCCCCCCGTGATCGAGGGCGAGGGCGCGTTCCTGCAGCAGGCGCTCTCCACCCTGCCGCCGGAACCCTGGACGCCGGAGGTGTGGACCACCTGGACCGAGGCGCTGAAGCAGGCGACCGGGCGCAAGGGCCGCGCCCTGTTCCACCCGCTGCGCCTGGCATTGACGGGCGAGGAGCGCGGGCCGGAGATGCGCGGGCTGCTGCCGCTGATGGGCCGCGCGCGGGCGGCCGAGCGGCTGCTGGTGGCGCAAAGCTAATTGGGCGGGCTTGCCAGCGACCCGAACAGCGTCAGCCACATCATCCAGACGGCGCTGACGCCGATTTTCTTCCTGTCCGGCATCGGCACCTTGCTCAACGTGTTCAACCAGCGGCTGGCCCGTGTTTCGGACCACTACTCGCATATCAGCGAGATGCTCCGAGGCTCAGGCGCGAGGGGCGAGCTTGCCGACGGCGAGGGTGAGAAGCTGCTGCGCCATCTGCGCCGCCTGTCGCGCCGCCGGGTCGCACTGGACGTCTCGGTCGCGTTCTTGGCATTGGGCGGCGCCGGCACCTGTGGCGCGGCGTTCACGCTGTTCCTGGTGACCCTGCGCGACACCGACACCAGCAGCATCCTGCTCTGGCTGTTCGGCGGCGCGCTGGGCTTCACCATCGCCGCGCTGATGGCGTTCCTGGTGGACACGGTGCTGTCGTGGCACGGCCTGCGGATCGATGGGCCGATGCCGAACCGGCCGTCAGCTTGAAACAGCGCGCGGGGCCCGACTGCGCCCGGCGGCAAGCCGTGAAGCCCGGGCTGACCGGGCGTTCGGCCGGATGATGCCCTCGCGAATCACTCCCACTCGATCGTGCCCGGCGGCTTGCTGGTGATGTCGTAGGTCACGCGGTTCACCCCTCGCACCTCGCCCACGATCCGGCCGGCCACGCGGCCGAGAAAGGCCATGTCGAACGGGTAGAACTCGGCTGTCATGCCGTCCGTGCTGGTCACCGCCCGCAGCGCGCAGGCCTGGTCGTAGGTGCGGCCGTCGCCCATCACCCCCACCGTGCGCACCGGCAGCAGCACCGCAAACGCCTGCCAGATCGCGTCGTACAGCCCGGCCGTGCGGATTTCCTCGAGGAAGATCGCGTCCACATGGCGCAGCGTCTCCAGCCCTTCGCGCGTCACCCCGCCGGGCAACCGGATCGCCAGTCCCGGCCCGGGGAACGGATGCCGCCCGACCAGCGTGTCCGGCAGCCCCAACTCGCGGCCGAGCTTGCGCACCTCGTCCTTGAACAGCTCGCGCAGCGGCTCCACCAGCTTCATGCGCATCCGCGCCGGCAGCCCGCCCACGTTGTGATGGCTCTTGATCGTGACGCTCGGGCCGCCCGTCACGCTCACGCTCTCGATCACGTCCGGGTAGAGCGTGCCCTGCGCCAGGAAGTCCGCGCCGCCCAGCCGCGCCGCCTCCGCCTCGAACACGTCGATGAACAGGCCGCCGATGATCTTGCGCTTGGTCTCCGGGTCGCTCACGCCCGCGAGTGCGGCCAGGAACAGCTCGGAGGCGTCGCGGTGCACCAGGCGGATGTTGAAGCGGCCGCGGAACACCCGTTCCACCTCCTCCGCCTCGCCCCGGCGCAGCAAGCCGTGGTCGACGAAGATGCAGGTGAGCTGGTCGCCCACCGCCTCGTGGATCAGCGCCGCCGCGACAGCGCTGTCCACGCCGCCCGAGAGCCCGCAGATCACCCGACCGTCCCCGACCTGGGCACGAATGCGCCGGGTCGCTTCCTGGCGGAACTCGGCCATGGTCCAGTCGCCGTGCAGGCCGGCCACGCCATGGGTGAAGTTGCGCAACAGGGCGGCGCCGTGCGGCGTGTGCACCACCTCGGGGTGGAATTGGACGCCGTAGAACCGGCGCGCCTCGTCCGCGACCACCGCGAACGGCGCCCCCTCGCTGGACGCGACCGCCCGAAAACCCGGCGCCAGCGCCGTCACCCGGTCGCCATGGCTCATCCACACCTGCTCGCGCCCGCCTGGCGCCCAGGCGCCGTCGAACAGGGCGCAAGGCTCGGTGATCTCGACGAAGGCGCGCCCGAACTCCTGCACGCCGTGCGACTCGACCGCCCCGCCCAACTGCGCGCACATCAACTGCTGCCCATAGCAAATGCCCAACACGGGCACGCCGAGCGACCAGGTGATGGGCGGCGCACGCGGGCTGGCAGGGTCGGTGACGCTGGCGGGGCCGCCGGACAGGATCATCGCGCGCGGCTGCCAGGCCTCGATATCAGCCGGGTCGGCGTTGAACGGCCAGATTTCGCAATACACGCCGCTCTCGCGCAGCCGCCGGGCGATCAACTGGGTCACCTGGCTGCCGAAATCCAGGATCAGCACGCGCTCGGGATGCAGGCTGGCGGACGGTGCGTCGGGCTGCGTCATGGAGCCTTGCAGCATACTCCGCCGGCACGGGCAAGGTCGCGGCCGGTCCCAAGGCAGCGAGGTGGGAGAGAGCTTGAGTCGCGACCGGCGCGGCGGCATGGTGGCCGGCAATGGACCACCCACCGCTCAGGACGGCGTTCTGACCAAGCCCCGCTCCCAACCGCGCGCGCCCTCCTCGCGAGTCGTCATCATCACGGGCGGCTCCTCCGGCATCGGCCGCTGTACCGCTAGCTGGTTCGCCCGGCGCGGCTGGCGCGTCGGGCTGATCGCGCGCAACCCGGCGGGCCTGGCCGCCGCCGCCGCCGACGTGGCCGCCGCCGGGTCGATCGCCGCCTTCGCCCCCGCCGACGTGACGGACAGCGCCGCCCTGCAACAGGCCGCGCTGGCCATCATCGACCAGCTCGGCCATCCCGACGTCTGGATCAACTGCGCCGGCAATGGCGTCTACGGCCGCTTCGCCAGCGTCCCGCAGGCCGAGTTCGACCAGGTGACGGCGGTGACCTATGGCGGCACCGTCAACGGCTGCCGGGTGGCGCTCGGCCTGATGCGGCCGCGCGACCGCGGCACCATCGTCAACGTCTGTTCCGCGATGGCCTTCCACGGCCTGCCGCTGATGAGCTCCTATGCCGGGGCGAAAGCGGCGGTGCGGGGGTTCGCCCAGTCGCTGCGGGCAGAGTTGCGGGTCGAGCGCAGCGCCATCCGGGTCGCCACGGTGTTCCCCCCCGCGGTCAACACGCCGTTCTTCTCGCACGCCGTCTCGCACATGGGCCGCCCCGCCCGCCCGGCGCCGCCGGTCTACCAGCCGGAAGTGGCCGCCGCCGGCATCTACCTGGCCGCCTGCTACGCCCCGCGCGAACTCGTGGTGAGCGGCACCGCCGTGCTGTTCGAGCTGGTCAACCGGATTTCGCCCCGGCTGATCGCCTATGCCGTGACCCGGCTCGGCTTCGAGCGGCAACTGACGCAGGACCCGGACGCGGTGCGGCTCGAGCGGCCGACCCTGTTCGCGCCCGCCGCCACGCCCTCGCCGGTCCATGGCCCGTTTGGCGGCCGGGCCCGGCGGCGAAGCTGGCACGTCTGGCTGCTCGAGCGCCGCCGTCTCGGCCGCCCGGTGCCGCCGGTCACGCTGCGCCCGCCAGCGCTTCCGTCGCCTGCCACACCTGCGCCACCAAAGCCGGTCTGAGCGCCAGCCGATTGGGGCTCACCACCTGGCGGCGCTTGACATAGACGCCGCTGACGCCGTGGAACGCCGGCGCCAGCGCGACATGCAGCGGGGAGTCGGCGCCTTGCTCCTCGGTGAGCGAGAACGGCGCCAGGCCACGCCAAACCAGCCCGATCACCCCGCCCGCCCGCACGATCCCGGTCGCCACCAGGCCGGGATGCACCACGTTGACCGTCACCGCCGTGCCGCGGAGCCGCTCCGCCCAGGCGATCGTCGCCATCAGCATGGCCAGCTTGGACTGGCCATAGGCGTGCACCATGCCCCAGCGGCGGCGGCCCTCGAGGTCCGCCGGATCGATCGCCGCCCGGTCCGACGCGGACGAGCCGACGTTGACGACCCGCGCTTCACCCCGCTCGGCCGCGGCGGCTTGCAGCGCCGGCAGCAACGCCCGGGTCAGCACGAACGGCGCCAGGTGGTTGGTGGCGACCACCCGCTCATGGCCCTCGGCGGTCTGCTCGCGCCGGGTGCAGAACACCCCGGCATTGTTCACCAGCACGTCCACCGCGCCGTGCTTGGCCGCGATGCCCTCCCCCGCCGCGCGCGCCGCCTGCAGCAGCGAGAGGTCGGCCAGAACGAATTCGAGCTGGGCGACTTTGGCGCGTTCGGCGATCCAGGCCATCGCCGCCTCACCTCGCGCCCGGTCGCGCCCGACCAGCACCACGTGATGCCCCGCTCGCGCCAGCCCCAGCGCGATCCAACGCCCGATCCCGCCGCTCGCCCCGGTTACGACGCTGACTGCCATGACCCTCCCCCGTCCTGATCGTCATTGCGAGCCGCTCGCGATGACAACACCGCAATGGAGGCCTATCCTACGGCGGTTATACACCAGGGAGGCTGCATCATGGTCACCGGCGCAAACTCGCCGCTCGGCGTTCGGCTCGACGGCCTGCGGGTGGCGATCACGGGCGCGGCCGCTGGCATCGGGCGGGTGATGGCCGACAGCTTTGCGGCCGCCGGCGCCCGCCCCTTCGTCTGCGACATCGACGACGAGGCACTCGCCGCCTGCCCGCACCCCTGGGTGCGCGCCGACGCCGGCAGCGCGGCCGAGCTGGACCGGTTCATGGACGCAGCCCTGGCCGAACTGGGCGGGCTGGACGTGCTGGTCAACAACGCCGGCATCGCGGGGCCGACCAAGCCCGTGGAACAGATCGACCCGGCGGAGCTCGACGCCACGCTGCAGGTGGTGCTCGCCAGCCAGTTCCATTGCGCCCGCCGGGCGGTGCCGGCGCTGCGGGCGGCGGGCGGCGGCTCGATCATCAACCTCAGCTCGGCGGCCGGGAAGTTCGGCTTCCCGCTGCGCTCGCCCTATGCGGCGGCCAAATGGGGCGTGGTCGGCTTCACCCGGACCTTGGCGCTCGAATTGGGCGGCAACGGCATCCGGGTGAACGCGCTGTTGCCGGGCTTGGTGGACGGGCCACGCATCCGCCGGGTGATCCGCGCCAAGGCGGAGGCTTCGGGCATCGGCGACAACGAGCAGACGGTGCGTTCGCTGTCCACGGTCAGCCTGCGCTGTTTCGTGACGGAGCAGGACATTGCCAACATGGCGCTGTATCTGGCGAGCCCGTTCGGTGCCACCATCACTGGTCAGGCCATCAGCATCGACGGCGGAACGGAGTATTTGCCGTAGGCCCTGTCCCGCTCTAGCGAGCGAAGGGCCATTTTAGCTGGATCCGAGCTGATGCCCGACCAGAATTGGCCGAGCACGAGATGCTGGTTATTGGATTACGGTCCCCTCAGCCAATTTGCGATCGCATCTGCCTTCCCCTATCCACAAATGCTCTGACCCTTTCATACGCCAGATCGGGCTCAGGGATGTCTCGTATCCCGATGCCACTCGCAGAGACGTTGCCAAAGCCAAGTGCGTAGAAAGGATTGAAATGCTGACTAGAACCCGTTGCGACTGTTGCAAGATAAATCGTTCCTAAGCCGGCAAAACGCTGGAGCACGCCTCTTCTAAGCGTCACCTCCACCACGTCCCTGTATTTGACGACTTTTTTGTTGCGCGAGAAGAACCCCTCTTCAAAGGCAATTTCATCATCGTAGAACGTATAGATCGTCATCTTGTAATTCAGCTTTTTGCCGAAGTAAGCGAAGCATGGAACGCCTATAAATGCGAGAAGGCCGAAGAGTGCAAACGGTGCCTCGCCGCGCAGGCCGAAGATTTTGGTTGAGAGGCCGCCAAAGAAGCCTCCGACCCATACGGTCATGAAGAGTTGGATGGGCAGAGCCGCAAGCAGGGTGATCCAACCGACAAAGTGGGGACGTTCTTGGGCGGGCGTCATGATATGTCCGGACATTGATAAGGACAGCACGTTAGATCGTCATGGCCGGACTTGATCCTACCGAATGCACGCATCTTCCAGCCGAAGACTATCTCCCTCTCCCGCGGGCGGAACGGCTCAAGGTTCCGCGGGCGCCAGCCCGTGGAATAGCCGTGGACGGGGGAGAGGGGTTGGGCGAGGGTGCGAGGGCCGCAATCCGTCGGCGCAGTGGATTGACTTGCTGGCTGTGGTCGCCCGAAGAGCCCTCACCCCGACCCTCTCCCGTGTAGGACGAGAGAGGGAGAAGGAGAGACTATCTACCCGCATTCGCATGAGAGACGATGCGTGAATCCGGAAGGACGTCGGTGGAGAGGCGCTTTCGCGGCTCTATCCCCCTACGACTCTACCCGGTCAAACATCCGCTGCCCCCTGTCCACCCAGTCCTGCGCGGTCTCGATGCCCGACGAGATCAGGTTGCCCGCCGCGCGGCTGACGTAGCGCTGCGGCGCACTCAGAGCTTGCACTAGCAGAAGAGCGCTCGTGACCACGGCCGGGATCGACACAAGGGCCATCAGTACCAGGCTGCCGCCCTCCAGCACATCGAGGCCGCGGGTGAGACAGACAAGCACGCTCGTCGGCAATGCAAACAACAGAGAGGCTAAGACACTGACCATAACCAGCACGTTCCCCAAGCTTACTATTCTTGGGGAGACGATTGCATGCTCATGAAAGCTTGAATATAGCCGTAGCGGTAAAAATACGATTACGCAACGTTAAACGTGAGACAGCCCGGAAGGACGATATTAACTCAGCCTGGCCGAGCCCCGGCCGCGTCCGGCAGCGACACGCTCACCGTCACCCTGCTCTCCCCCGCCGTCTGCTCGATGCGGATCGCCTCGGCGCTGCGAGCAAGCGCCGAGATCAGCCGCATGCCGAGCGACCGGCTCGCCGTGGGCGAGAAATCATCCGGGAAGCCAGTTCCCTCGTCGGTGACGCTCACCATCACGACGTTGCCCGTTTGATTGACCGTCACGCCGGTCGTACCCGAGCCATATTTCAAGGCGTTGGTGACCAGCTCCACCGAAATCAGCCCCACCGGCATGGCTTGCTGCGGCGCCAGCCAGATCGGCGCCACGTCCACCACGATCGGCCGGCTTCCATCGGCCGGGCATAGCGAGCGGCCCAAATCGGCCATCAAGCCGCGCATATAGCTCGACAGGTCGACCCGCTCGACGGCGCCTTCCTCGTGCAACTGGCGGTGCACCGCGGCGATGGTCATGATGCGGCCGGCCGCGTCGTTCAGCCGGTCCTTCTCGTCCCCATCCGGCACCGAGCGGGCCTGCAGTTGCAGCATGGTGTGCACGATCTGCAGGCTGTTCTTGGTGCGATGGTGCACCTCCTGCATGAGGGCATCCTTGTCGCGCACGAGCGCAGCCTGCGCCTCGGCATTGCGGCTGCGCTGCAGTGCTGCGAACACCACGTTGGCAAGCGCCTGCAGGAAGGCGATGTCCTCGCCGGTGAACGCGTCCCGGTCGGTGCTGTCGGCCTCGAGCACGCCGAACGGCTCGCCCCCCGCTTCGCCCGCCTCCTCCGCCCTCTCTTCGCCAATGATGACGTTGATCGCGCGATGCACGTTGTGTTCGGCCAGCAGCGCCGGGGTGCGGAACCGCGTCTCCGCGCTCAGCAAGGTCGAGATCACCGGCAGGCGGGTGTGCAAGGCGTAGCCGGCCGGGCTGGCCATGTCGGCGCCCACCGTCGCCTGACCCACCACGCCGTCCCGCCAGCCGACGCCATGGATCACCAGAAAGTCGCCCAACTCCGGCCGGTAGCGCAGCAATTTGGCGAATTGAGTCCCCAAACCCTCGGCGGCGGCCTGGCAGACGCGCTGCAGGATGGCGGCCAGGTCCGTCTCTCGCAGCGCAAACAGGCCGTAATCGGCCACAAGCTTGAGCTGCCGCAGGCGCACGGTGATTTCGTCGGAGCTCGGATCAGCCGCCTTGCCGGGGCCGTTGTTCGTTTCCGGTGTTGTCACATTTGTTCGTTACAGGCCTCGGACACGTGAAACAAGCGGCATCCGTCTGGCGCGCTATACGGCATCCTCGAGCAGCAGTTCGCGCAGGCGGGCGAGGCGCTCGCGGCCGAGCCCCAGCGCCGACTCGGCATAGCGGTCGAACGAGCCATACTCCTCCCGTGCGACGGTGAACGCGCTGCTCAGCAACGCCGGGTCGGCGCGCAGGAGGTACTCGCGGATCTCGATCGGCAGGCCCGCGCCCGGCTCGGTTTCGCGCCGCCAGAGCTGGTTGGTGGCCTCGAAATCGCGCACCACCTGGTCCCAGGGCACGCCGAGGGCGGTCAGCAGCACGGCGGCGCCATAGCCGGTGCGATCCTTGCCGGCGGTGCAGTGGAACAGCAGCGGCGCGCCGCCGTCGAGCAGACGGTCCAACATGGTGCGGTATTGCATGGTGCCGACCAGGGCGTAGCCGCGGTAGCCCTGCCGCAGCACCGACTCCAGCGCCTCCCCCGTGGCCTGCTTGGTGTGCAGCAGGTCGCGCAGGCTGGCACCCACCACGGGCTCGATCGGCAGCGACAGCACGGTGGCGCCGGGCACCTGCGTGGGCGAGTGCGCCCGCTCCCGCTCGCCGCGGAAATCGCACACCGTGCGCAGCCCGAGCGCCGCCAGGGTGCGCTCGTCCTCGGCGGTGAGCCCCACCAGGGCGGCGGAGCGGAACACCATGCCGCGCCGCACCCGCTTGCCGTCGACGGTGGTGTAGCCGCCGAGGTCGCGGAAGTTGGAAGTGCCGCTGAGCGCGACGGAGAAGGGGGGCTCGGTCATGCCCGCGACGTAGCCCATTGCCGTGCCCGCGGCCAGACGGCTATCAGTTGGCATGACCCAGCCTTGGCGCGTCGAGACGTCTAAAACCGTGGTGCGCGACCGCTGGATCGACCTTCGGGCCGACGATTGCGTCACCCCCGGCGGACACACGATCGCGCCCTACTACGTGTTGACCTATCCTGATTGGGTGCACGTCGTCGCCCTGACCGACGACCAGGAACTGGTCCTGGTCGAGCAGTATCGCCACGGGGCTGCCAAGGCTATCCTGGAACTGCCCGGCGGCATGATCGACCCGGCGGACGCCACTCCTCTTGCCGCGGGCCAACGTGAACTGCTCGAGGAGACTGGCTACGCGGCCCACGATTGGCAATCCCTCGGGGCGCTCTATCCCAACCCGGCCATCCAAACCAACCGGTGCCACGGCTTTCTCGCCACCGGCTGCCGGCGGGTGAGCGAACTGGCATTGGAGGCGGGCGAAGAGGGCATGGTGGTGCGCTGCCTGCCGGTGGCTGACGTGCTGGCGGGCCTCTCTACCGGTCTGCTCGGGAACGCCATGCATGTCGCGGCTGTGTTGTTGGCGCTGCGGACGTAACTTCTCCCTCTCTCGCTTGCGGGAGAGGGCCGGGGTGAGGGCATCGCACAAAGTCCCGAACAACGCTGCCAGCAGCCACCCTCACCCTAACCCTCTCCCGCCAGCGGGAGAGGGAACGAAGCGGTTCGGGCGGAATGGAGCGGGGTCGATAAGCGGCGGGCGTCCCGCCACCAAGTCCGCCACCAGCCGCCCGGTCAGCGGACCCGCCGCGAGCCCGATATGCCCATGCCCGAACGCATGCACCACGTCGGCACACCCGCTGGCCGCGCCGATTACCGGCAGGCCGTCGGCGATCGAAGGCCGATGGCCCATCCAGACGGAAACGCGTTCAGGCGCCAAATCCCGCGGCAGCGCCGGATAGGTGCGGAGGGCGTAGTCCCGCAGGATGTCGGCCCGCCGCCAGTCCGGCGCCGCGTCCAGCCCCGCCAGCTCCACCTGCCCGGCCACCCGCAGCCGGCCCGCAACCACCGTGTTGGCCATCTTGCCATCGCTGGGCATGACCGGGTGCCGCGGCGCCGCCTCGGGCGCATCGATCTCGACGTGATAGCCCCGCTCGGTCTCCAGCGGCACCCGGTCTCCAGCCGCGGCGGCCAGCCCCGCCGAGCGGGCGCCCGCCGCAATCACCGCGCCGCCGGCCGCAAGCTCCCGGTCCGCCAGCCGCACCGCCCGCAACCGCCCGCCCTCGATGCGCCAGCCCACCGCCGCCCCCACTTCCCGCCGCAAGCCAAGCGACCCGGCGTAGCCCGCCAGCGCCTCGAGGTAAGCGCGGGGGTCGCGGCAATGCGCGCCCTCCTCGACCAGCACCGCGAACTGGTAGCGGCGGTCCAGCGACGGCTCCTGCTGGCGCAGCTCGTCCGCATCGAGCTCGACCCAGCGCACCCCATTGTCGCGGCGCAACCGCCAGGCCAGCGCTTCGGCCTCGAAGTCGCGCCGGGTGGGAAACACGTAGAGCAGGCCCTGCCGCGCCACGAGGTCGGGCACGCCGGCTTCGTCCGCCAACCGCCGATGCCGCTCCGGCGCGTCGCCGACCAGGCTGCGCAGCGCCCGCGCCGTCCGTTCCACCCGCGCCAGCGTCGACCCGGCGCGCAGATAGCGCACCAGCCACGGCGCCAGGCGCGGCAGATAGCGCCAGCGGATCGCCAGCGGCCCCAGCGGGTCCGCCAGGTAGCCCGGCACCTTGCGCCAGGTGCCCGGCAGCGACATCGGCACCACCGAGGCGGGGCTGAGCCAGGCGCCGTTGCCGAAGCTCGCCTGCTGGCGCCCGCCGGGCTGCTCCGGTTCCAGCAAGGTCACGGCATGCCCGTCGCGCAGCAGCTCGATGGCGCAGCACAGCCCGATGATGCCGCCGCCAACCACGACGATAGGTGCGCGTAAGGTATCGCTCGGCACGATGAACTGCCTTCTTTCTCCCTCTCCCGCTGGCGGGAGAGGGTCGGGGTGAGGGTGGCGACGCAAGGGGCTGAGGGTGGCGCCGCAAGCGCGCTATACTAAGTGCAACCGGGAGGACCACGCCATGACGCCACCGTCCAGCCCCGCCTTCGTCGCACCCGCCTTCGTCGCCGGCGATTGGGGCACCAGCAGCCTGCGCATCTGGCTCTGCGCCGCCGACGGCACCGTGCTGGCCCACCGCCAGTCCGACGAGGGCATGGGCCGGCTCACCCCGGACGAGTTCGAGCCCGCGCTGCGCCGCCATCTCGCCGCCATCCCGCTGCCGCTGCCCCGCCCTGCGCCGGTGGTGCTGTGCGGCATGGTGGGGGCGCGGCAGGGCTGGCGCGAGGCCGCCTATGTCAACATCCCAGCGGACGCCGAGGCGGTGTGCGCCGGGTCACTTGCCGTGGCGGTGGCGGGATTGGACGTGCGCATCCTGCCCGGCCTGGCCAGCCGCGTGCCCGGCGCGGAGGACGTCATTCGCGGCGAGGAGACCCAGTTGCTCGGCCTGTTGCGCCAGCAGCCCGGGCTGTCTGGGGTGGTCTGCATGCCCGGCACCCACTCCAAATGGGTGCGGCTGGAGGCGGGGCGCATCGCCGCCTTCCACACCGCCATGACCGGGGAGCTGTTCGCCCTGCTGCGCGATCACTCCGTCCTGCGCCACAGCATGGCCACGCCCGCCTCCGCCACCACGTCGGACGCGTTCGCCCGCGCGGTGCGCCGCAGCCTGGCGCGCCCGGACCAGTTGATCGCCAGCCTGTTCGAAGTCCGCGCCGCCGCGCTGCTGAACGGTGCGACCGACGGGGCGGACGTGCTGTCGGGCCTGCTGATCGGCGCCGAGATCGCCGCCTGCGCCGCCTGGGCCGGGCCGGTGACCTTGGTGGCCGCCGGCCCCTTGGGCGAAAGTTACCGCCGCGCCTTGACCCTGGCCGGCCGCGCGGTGCACCCGGTGGACGCCACCACCGTCACCCTGGCGGGCCTGCACGCCGCCGCCGCCGCCCTCTGGCCTGGAGAAATAGCATGACCGAACCCGTCGCCTGGCCGCCGTTGCGGCGCAACCTGGTCGCCATCCTGCGCGGCATCCGCCCGGACGAAGCGGTGTCGCTCGCCGAGGTGCTGGTGGAGAGCGGGTTCGACGCGCTGGAAATCCCGCTGAACTCGCCCGACCCGCTGGACTCGATCCGGCGTGTTGCGGCCGCGATGCCGCGCCACGTGCTGGTCGGGGCGGGGACGGTGCTGACGGCCGAGCGGGTGACCGCCGTGCACGAGGCGGGCGCGCGCATGTTGATCTCGCCCAACTTCAACCCCGAGGTGGTGGCGACGGCGGTCCGGCTCGGCCTGGCGAGCCTGCCCGGCGTGTTCACCCCCACCGAGGCGTTCGCAGCGCTGGCGGCGGGCGCGTCGGGGCTGAAGTTCTTCCCCGCCAGCGTGCTGGGCGCCGAGGGGATCGGGGCGATGCGGGCGGTGCTGCCGAGCGGCACTGTGCTGGGTGCGGTGGGGGGTGTGTCGGACGCGTCGTTTGCGAGCTACGCCAAGGCGGGGGTGACGGTGTTCGGGCTGGGGTCGAGCCTCTACAAGCCCGGGTTCACTGCGGCGGAGTTGCGGGACCGAGCGATGGCCGCGGTGACTGCCTACGACGCGGTGTTCGGGACGTAGAACCGAGTCTTCTCCCTCTCCTCCTGGGAGAGGGTCGGGGTGAGGGGTCCACGCGCGATCAAACGTGCGAGAACCGGCGGCGTGGGCCCTTCACCCAACCCTCTCCCAAGGGGGAGAGGGCTTTTATCGGTGGGGGGAGTTGCCTACGCCCCCGCGACCGCCCGCCGCGCCATCACGCCGATCAGGTGCGCGCGGTACTCGGCGCTGGCGTGGATGTCGCTGTTCAGCCCGTCCGCCGGGGTCTTGATGTCCTTGATGGCGTCCGCCGACCAGTTCGCGGTCAGCGCCTGCTCCATCGCGGCGTGGCGGAATACACCGTTCTGCGCCGCACCCGTGATCGCCACCCGCACGCCCGCCGGGCCGCGGGCCACGAACACACCCACCATCGCGTAACGCGACGCGGGATTGCGGAACTTCTCGTAGTTGCTCTTCTCCGGGATGGGGAACTCCACCGCGGTGATCAGCTCGTCCGGCTCCAGCGCCGTGGCGAACATGCCCTGGAAATAGTCGTCCGCCACGATGCTGCGGCGGTCGGTCACGATCGTCGCCCCCAGCGCCAGCGCCGCCGCCGGGTAGCAGGAGGACGGGTCGTTGTTGGCCAGCGAGCCGCCCATCGTGCCGCGGTGACGCACCTGGGTGTCGCCGATCCAGCCGGCCATGATGGCCAGCCCCGGGATGCGCTCGCGGATCGCCGGGTGGGCCATGATGTCGCCATGCGTGGTCATCGCCTGGATAGTGATCTTGTCCGCCCCGGCGGTGATCCCTACCAGGCCCAGCTTGTGCAGGTCGATGATGGCGGACGGCTTGTTCAGCCGCTGCTTCAGCACTGGGATGAAGGTCTGCCCGCCGGCCAGCGCCTTGGCCTCCATGTCGTCGGCCAGCAGCTTGACCGCCTCGGCCACCGTCGCCGGCTCGTGAAACGCGAAATCGTACATCGGATCGCTCCCGTTACTCAGCCGCCATCCTGGGACGCGCGGCTTCGATGATGGCCCAAATCTTCTCCGGACTGGCCGGCATGTCCAGGTGAACAACGCCGTAGTCGCGCAACGCGTCCACCACGGCGTTGATCACCGCCGGCGGGCTGCCGATCGCGCCCACCTCGCCGCAGCCCTTCACCCCCAGCGGGTTGTGGGTGCATAGCGTCACCTCCGTGCCCACCGTCATGCGCGGGAAGTCATGCGCGCGGGGCATGGTGTAGTCCATGAACGACCCGGTGACCAACTGGCCCTGCTGGTCGTACACCGCGTTCTCCAGCAGCGCCTGGCCGATCCCCTGCATCACGCCGCCCTGGATCTGCCCCTCGACGATCATCGGGTTGATCACCCGGCCCACGTCGTCGATGGCGGTGAAGTTCACCACCGCGACCGAGCCGCAGTCGGGGTCGATCTCCACCTCGCAGATATGGCACCCAGCGGGGAAGGTGAAGTTCTTGGGGTCGTAGAACGCGGTCTCGTCCAGCCCGGGCTCCAGCTCCTCGATCGGGTAGTTGTGCGGCACGTAGGCGGCCATCGACACGTCGGTCAGCGACTTGCGACGGTCGGTTCCGGCGACGCTGAACTGGCCGTCCTTGAACTCGATGTCTTCCACGCTGGCCTCGAGCAGGTGGGCGGCGATCTTGCGGCCCTTGGCGACCACCTTATCCATCGCCTTCACGATCGCCGAGCCGCCCACCGCCAGCGAGCGGCTGCCATAGGTGCCCATGCCGAACGGGATCTTGCCCGTGTCGCCATGCACCAGCTCCACCAGGTGGGCCGGCACGCCCAATTGCTCGGAAACGAGCTGCACGAAGGTCGTCTCATGCCCCTGGCCGTGGCTGTGCGACCCGGTGAACACGGTGACGCTGCCGGTGGGATGCACCCGCACCTCGGCGCACTCATACAGCCCGGCGCGCGCGCCCAGCGCCCCCGCCACCTTCGAGGGCGCGATGCCGCAGGCTTCGACGTAGGTGGAGATGCCGATGCCGCGCAGCCGGCCGCGCCGGGCCGCTTCGGCGCGCCGGGCCTCGAAGCCGGCCCAATCCGCCGCCCGCAGGCAGGCGTCCAGCGTCTTCACGTAGTCGCCGCTGTCGTAGTTCAGCGCCACCGGGGTCTGGTACGGGAAGGCGTCCGCGGCGATGAAGTTCTTGCGGCGCAGGTCGATGCGGTCGATCCCGGTCCGCGCCGCCGCCACGTCCACCAGGCGCTCGAGCAGGTAGGTGGTCTCGGGCCGGCCGGCGCCGCGATAGGCGTCCACCGGGACGGTGTTGGTGAACACGGCCTTCACCTCGCCGTAGATCGCCGGGGTGGAATAGCAGCCAGCCAGCAACGTGGCGGACAAATACGTGGGCACCGCGGTGGCGAAGGTGGAGAGATAGGCGCCCATATTGGCCAGGGTGCGCACCTTCAGCGCCAGGAAGCGGCCGTCCGCCGCCAACGCCAGTTCCGCCACGCTGACATGGTCCCGGCCATGCGCGTCCGAGACGAAGGCTTCCGAGCGGTCGCAGGTCCACTTCACCGGGCGGCCGAGCTTGCCGGCGGCCCAGGTGACGATGGCTTCCTCGGCGTAGTGGTAGATCTTGCTGCCGAACCCGCCGCCCACGTCCGGCGCGATCACGCGCAGCCGGTGCTCCGGCAGGTGGAGCACGAAGGCGCCCATCAGCAGCCGGATCACGTGCGGGTTCTGGCTGGTGGTGTGCAGCGTGTACTCGCCGCTATCGCGGTCATACTCGCCGACGGCGCAGCGCGTCTCCATCGCGTTCGGCACCAGGCGGTTGTTGGTCAGCTCGAGCTTGACCACGTGCGCCGCCTGCGCGAACCCGGCCTCCATCGCGGCCTTGTCGCCGATGTGCCAGTCGAAGCAGATGTTGCCTGGCGCGTCGTCATGCACGGCGGGGGCGCCGGGGGCGGTGGCATCGGTGACGCTGGCCACGCTCGGCAGGTCCTCGTAGCGGATCTCGAGCGCCTCGGCGGCGTCGCGGGCGGCCTGCTTGGTGGTGGCGATCACGGCGGCGACCGGGTCGCCCACGTGGCGGACGCGGCCAATGGCCAGCACCGGGTGCGCCGGTTCGGCCATGGCGGAGCCGTCCTTGTTGTGGATTTGCCAGCCGCACGGGATGCCGCCCACGCCGTCGGCCTGCATGTCGGCGCCGGTGAAGATCGCCTGCACGCCGGGCATGGCGCGGGCGGCGGCGGCGTCGATCTCCAGGATGCGGGCATGCGGACGGTCCGAACGGCGGAGCACGCAGGTGAGCTGGCCGGGGCGGTTGATGTCGTCGGTGTAGCGGCCGTGACCGCTCAGGAACCGCTTGTCCTCGCGGCGGCGCATCGATGCGCCGATACCCTCATGCCCCATGGTCCGCTCCTGTTGGCTCTTTTTCTTGCTTATGTCCTCTCCCTCTCCCCCTGGGAGAGGGTAGGGGTGAGGGTTGGACAGTGATCTCGCCAGCGCCCCCTCCCTCACCCAACCCTCTCCCAGAGGGAGAGGGCTTAGAAGGCGTCGCTCTTCTACTCCGCCGCCTGCGCCATGGGGTGCATCAGGCGCTGCGCGGCGTCGATCGCCTTGACGATGTTGTGGTAGCCGGTGCAGCGGCAGAGATTGCCCTCCAGGCCGTGACGGATTTCGTCTTCCGTCATGCCTTGCGGGTGCATCTTCACCAGGTCGATGGCGCTCATCACCATGCCCGGCGTGCAGAAGCCGCATTGCAGGGCGTGGTGCTCGCGGAACATCTCCTGCATCGGGTGCAAGGTGCCGTCGGCCGCGGCCAGGCCCTCGATGGTGGTGACGTCGCTGCCCGCGGCTTGCAGGGCCAGCATGGTGCAGGCTTTCACGCTGTCCCCATCCACATGCACCACGCACGCGCCGCACTGGCTGGTGTCGCAGCCGACATGGGTTCCGGTGAGGCCGAGCTTCTCGCGCAGCAACTCCACCAAGAGGGTGCGGCCCTCGACGTCCACCGTATGCTGCGTGCCGTTCACCGTCAGGCTGACCTGGGGCATGGCGTGTCTCCCGTATGCGCGTTCGTTAAGGCACAGAGTGTGGCCGCGAGGGCGGATCGGTCAAGGTGCGGGCGGGGTTGCGGGCGCTAGCTGTAGTAGGACCCGTCCTGCGCCTGGTGCGCCTGGCCCATGGCGACCAGCGCCTGCAGCATATCCTCCACCCGCGCGCGCGGCGCGCTGTCGCTGGCGATGCAGACCAGCACGTTGTCCGGAATTACTGCCGCAGGCAGGAAGCAGAACATGCGATGTTTCGCGGTCTCTACGGTGGCGATGTAACAAGGCAACGCTCGCAGTGCTGCTCTTAGGAGACTATTGTTTCTTCCAAATAGCCACCAATTCATGCGGCGATAAGGCTCATTGTTCTGGTCTCTTTCCGGCTTCACATGCACCAGAACATGCTGGTACGCGTCCGGGTACTGCTTTCGAACCTCAGTCTCGGACACGCCGTCAAGATCGATCACCATCACGCCGCGGCTGCGCTGTGTCAGGTCGCGCCCGTTTAGGTAGGGGCGGATATGCCGCTCCAGCCCGACAATGCGCCCCAGCCCGGCAACGCGCCCCAGCCCCAACCCACGCGCCAAGGCCGGCAAGACGATGAACCCAGCGCCACGCAGCGACGTGCCGCGGGAGGAAATTTCAGCATTGCCCCTGAGCGGCACGGCGTTGCTCGCATCCGCCCCCACCGTCAGGTCCGCATTGATCGTGCCCGTAATCGGCGCCAGCTCCACGACCGATTGGGCGAACATGCAGAAGATGCAGCGCATCAGGAACGTCGCCACGCTGTCGGGCGCATGCCGCGCCTCCAGCGCCACCGCGAGCTTTGCCAGGAACGCCGCGATCTCCCGCGTGACTTCGACCCGGCGTCGCGATGGGTCCAGCGCATGCGGCTCGGTCCAGATGGTGCGCAGCAGCGCAAGGCGCGCCGGGTCGTGCAGCTCGGTGAGGTAGACGCGGAAGCTGCTGGCGTCGGGGAACTGGCTGTAGTGCTTGCCCAGGCCGGAGAAGTCGGCATAGAGGTCGAAGCAGAAGCCCACGTCGCACACGATGAGGAAGGGCGGATTGCCCTCGGCGGGCGGGATGTCGCGGACGTAGCGCTCCGCCTGGCCGCGCGCCGCCAGCATGTGCTGCGCCCAGCCGCTTGTGTTGCGCACGGTGGCGCGGCGTTCGGGTTCCGGGCCGAACAGCGAGGGCTGCGCCGCGGCGGCGCCTTGCTTGGCCTCCAGGATGAAGCAGCCCTGCTTGTAGAGGTCGATGAAGCGGGTGCTGGTCCGCCCGTCCGGCTCGGGGCGGGGAACGCTGCGCTCGAAGCGGTATGCGCCCAGGCCGCCCGACTGCGCCGCCGGCCGCGCCACGCCCAAGAGGTCGCACAGCTCGGACAGGAACGGCTGGCAATTGGCCCGCTCCGCCCCGCCGCTGCCGCTCCAGCGCGAGACGAAGGCGGCCACGCTGTTGGCGGAGGCGTGGTCTGCGTGCTGCGGGCTTCTCACCGTTGCGACTGCAACTCAGGTCAAGGCCGCGCCGTCAGACCGGGCGCACGTTCCAGAACGTCGGAAAGCCCTTCAGCACGCCGGTGATGCCGCGATAGGCGGTATTCTGGTCGAATTGCCCGAGCGGGAAGAACGGAACGTCCTGCATGCACTCGGTCTGGATGTCACGGCAGATCGCCTGGCGGGCCGCCAGGTCCGGCGCATCGAACCAGGCCTGGATCAACGCCTCCCGCTTCGGGCTGGTGTCCCAGCCGGGATAACCGGCCTCGCCGTTGCCGCGCAGCGCGATGTGGGTGGCCGGGTTCAGCCAGTCGCTGCCGGTCCAAGACGTGATGAAGCCGCTCCAGCCGCCCTTGTCGGTCGGGCCCTTGTTGGTGCGCCGCTGCAGCATGGTGGCCCAATCGGTCGCCACCAGGTCCACGTTCATGCCGACTTTGCGCATGGTGTCGGCGAACACCTCGCCCATGAGCTGCATGCTCTGATAGTCGGTGGGAACCAGCAGCACCACGCGCTCGCCGCCATAGCCGGCCGCCTTCATCGCCGCCGCCGCGGCCGCCACATTGCGCGGCGGGCGCAGCGTATCCAGCCCGGCATCGCTGGCCATCGGTGTACCCGGCGTGAACACGCCCGTCGGGATGGTGTATTGCGACGGGTCGTTACCCACGACGGCCTGCATCTCGCTGGTCTGGTCCAGCGCCATCAGCAGCGCGCGGCGAATGGCCGGGTTGTTGAACGGCGCCTGCAACTGGTTGGGCCGCATCATGCCGATCGCGCCGGACGGGTCCATCACCTCCACCGTGATCGCCTCGTTGCGTTTCAGCAGTGGGCGCAAATCGGGCGTCACCTGCTCCCACCAATCCTGCTCGTTGTCCTGCAGGGCGGCGGCGGCGGTGGCGGGGTCGGGCATGGTGGTCCACACCACACGGTCGAAATGGACGATCTTGGGGCCGGAACACCAATTCGTGGTGCCACCCTCCCGGGGCTGGTAGCGGTCGAACTTGGCATAGGCGTTGTGCGCTCCCGCCACCCGCTCGTCGGCCAGGAAGCGGAACGGACCGCTGCCGATCATCTCCGTGACCTGCGTCGCGGGGTCGGTCATGGCTAAGCGTTCCGGCATCATGGCGGGCATGTAGGCGGCTGCTTTGCCGAGCACGTCCGGCAGCAGCGGAAATGGCTTGTTCAGGCGGAACTGGATGGTGCGGTCGTCCGGCGCCGACAGCTCGTCGGTGGCGCGCATCAGCACGCCGCCAAACGAATCGCGCTTGGACCAGCGGCGGATGCTGGCGACGCAATCCCGCGCCGTGACCGCTTGGCCATCATGCCAGGTCAGCCCGGTCCGCAGCGTCAGCCGCCACAGCTTGCCGTCCGCCGCCGTGGTGTGGCCGGACAGCATCTGCGGCGAAGGCGTGTAGCTTGTGTCACAGCCATACAGCGTGTCGAACACCATCTGGCCGTGGTTGCGGGTGACGTTGGCCGTGGTCCAGTGCGGGTCCAGGAAGGCAAGGTCGATTTGCGGGATGAAGCGCAGCGTGGTCGCTGCCGCCGCCCGCACCAGGGCCGGCCGGGCCAGGCTTGCCGCAGCCAATCCGGCCACCATTGTCCGGCGCTTCATACCATGTTCCTTTCCACTTCAGCCAAGCCGGCCGCGCAACACGTCCGCCATCCGTTCAGCGATCGCGACAGTCGTGAGATGGGTGTTGGCGCGCGGCACTTCCGGCATCACGGAGGCGTCCACCACGCGCAGGCCGCTGCAGCCGATCACGCGGCAGGCGGTGTCCACGACGGCGCTCGGGTCGTCCGCGGCGCCCATCCGGCAGGTGCCGCTGGCGTGCTGCGCGTCGGAGCATTCGCGCAACAGCCAGTCGTCCAGCGTGGCGTCATCCCATGCCTCGGTGATCGGCACGCCGGAGATGCCGTAGTCCGCCCGTTCGGCCACCGCCTCCAGCGCCGGGTGCAGGCATATGTCGCGCAGCCGCCGCGCGCCGTCGCGCAGGCGGATCAGGTCGCGTTCGTCGGACAGCATGTTCTCCTCGACCGCCGGGTCGATGGCAGGGTCCTGGGTGGTGATGCGCACGTGGCCCTGGCTGAACGCCTGGTAGACCGAGACGGCGATGCGCCCAAAGGCGACGTCAGGGCCGGACTTGGTCAGCAGGCTGCCAGCCAAGTTGCCGGCGATCATGATCATGTCGTTGCCGCCGGCGCCGGCCAGGCCCGAGCTGTAGCGCAGGCAGCAATTTGTGTGACGGTGCATCAGCGTGTCCACCCGCGCATGGGGCCGCAGATGCAGCAGCGCGCCCATGATCGGGTGGTCCAGCAGGTTCTCGCCCACCGGCCGGTCGGCCACAACGGAGATGCCGAGGCCGCGCAGCAGCGCCGCCGGGCCGATGCCGGAACGCTGCAGCAGCGCGGGCGAATGGATGGCGCCGGCGCACAGGATCACGTCGCGCAGCGCGCGCGGTGCGTGCTGCTGGCCGCCGACCTGCACGCGCACGCCCGATGCATGGGGACGGTTGCCCTCCATCTGCAACGCCATGACCAGGGCGCCGCCGACGATCTCCAGGTTCGCGCGCCCTCGTGCCGGCTCCAGGTAGCCGTCATTGGTGGAGACCCGGCGGCCGGCGATGCTGTTGATGGCGTAGGGCGAGGCGCCGGTGCCCTCGGGTGCGTTGTGGTCCTCGCACCAGCCATAGCCAAGTTCGACGGCGGCGTCGCGCAGGGCGCAGTCCACGCTGCCCCAAGCCTCGGGCGGGGCGCGATAGACCGGGATCGGCCCGGCGTTCCCGTGATAGGGGGCGCTGCCGAAGTTCATGTCGGTTTCCAGCCGGCAGAAATACGGCAGCATGCCCGCCCAGTCCCAACCCGTGCATCCGGCGGCGGCCCAGCGATCGAAATCATCGGGCATGCCGCGGATGGCGATCTGCCCATTGATGGTGGAACTGCCGCCCATGGCGCGGCCGCGCCAGAGCAGCCTCGGGTCCTGCCTGGTGGTGCGCCGGGCCAGCAGGCTTGGCCAGCGGAAATCATCATCCCCGATGGCACGCATCGGATTTGGGATGCTGATGTGCTCCGGAGTCTCGGCCGAGCGCATGTCTCGCCCGGCTTCCAGCAGCAGCACGCTGGTGCCCCGATCCTCGCTGAGCCGCGCCGCCAGCGTGGCCCCGGCCGACCCGGCGCCGACGATGATATAGTCGTATTCCGCTCGCATCATCGGTCACACCGCCTCGGCCGTTCGATCATACACACGGGTGCGGGCGGTGCGAACGAGACGGCGTACGCGCGAGTGGGGGAACTCTAGGATGCTCCTTCTCGCCGAGCTGTCCGTTGCGCATCGCCTGGTCGATCGCGTCGTCTCGCCCAGCCGCTCGGCAAGCTGGGTGCCGCGCTGCATCAGGACGTTGCGTGGCTGGGACACCGGTCAGCTCCATTTGTCGGCGAATTGTTCTAGGGGCTCGACGGCGCGCGGTCTATGGGGCGCCTCATTGCAGCCGCAGTTCCAGCCGCTTGCTTAGCAGCATCATCGGAACAGCAGCGCGAAGTAGCTGCGCCGCGGCTCGAGGAAGCCTGGGGGATAGCTGCCGGTAACACGGCTCATGCTCAGCGGCATGCGAGGACGTGCGAGCTTCTCCTCGTACTCTTCCTCCTGTTTTTCTTCTTCCTTTTCTTCCTCGCTTCCTACCTCCGCGACTTGCTGGATCGGCGACTGGCCTGCTGTCCCCGACGCACGATCACCGCCGACCCGCACCGCCGCACGCGCTCACCGAATCTCGTCCTACATCGCGGCGTCCGACGCCGCGAACCGCTCCGTCACCCGCCGGCCATCGCCGGGCTGGTAGATCTCGCTCGTGCCCGGCGCAAAGCCATTCGGCAACAAGTCGATCGGGAACTCCGGCTCGCCATCGCGCCCGGCAGGCCAGTCGCGGCCCTTCGCGTCCTGCGGCCAAAAACCGCCGTTCACCGTCAGCTTGCCCGACCAAGGCAACGTCATCGAAAAGGGAATGCGGATTTCGTCGGAATACCGGGGCTCTTCACCCAAGCGCGGCTCCTGCTTCAGCGCAGAGCCAGCGTTATGGGTCCCGATCGATTGTGCTTCCGAAGGTTGCGCGATCAAGCGACGCGCCCTCGAAGTTCACGTTTACAAGGGAAGCGCCGGTCATGTCTGCGTCGCGCAGGTAAGCGCCGCGCAAGTCTGCTCCGTCCAGAACGGCGCCACGCAGCGTCACTCCCAACATGCTGGCCCGGCGCAAGTTTGCAGATGTCAAGACTGCACCCGAAAAGTTCGCATAGTCGAGATTGGCCTTGACCAGTTGCGCTCCCGAGAGGTTCACATCGGTGAAATCGGACGCGGCTAAGTGACCGGATGACAGATCGGTATTGGTGAGGATCGCGTGTCTGAAGCAGCTTGCCGGATACAACCTTATCACCCCAGCCTCGACTGATCCCTTCGGATTTTCGAGTGCAGAATAAGAAAAAAACTCTTTGGTTTACCAACGCGATAGCTGCGCGCTACAACCCCAGAGCCGCGAGGCGATCCAGCGCTCGGGGAATTTCCTCAACCTCATAGGTCAAATAGCTTCGTAACTCGTCCAGCTTCCCGTGCGGATAGTTTGAAAGATTGTTCAAAGAGCCCACCACGGCGCAAACAAACTCTTCCGCGCCAACTGTGACTTGCGGCCAACACTCTGAGACGTGCGCAACCGTCGCACGATCGACGCCGATGAGGGTTTCAAACTCCCACTCGGGAAAAAACGATCCTTCCACGGTCGCTCGCAGGCACTCACTTACGAGCTTTATATCATCTTTGGACAAGCGATCGTATTGCCACATGATCTTACCGTAGGTTCTTTAGAGTTTTAGCGGCGTCTATCGGGCGGAACGCAGTGCCGCCATCGGGTGCCCCTGGGTTTCGAATCACTAGAGTTCCAGTTAAAGAATCAAAAAAGTACTCTCTTCCTTGCAGCAGAGGACCCGACTGAGTGGGATTATTCATTAACTCCTCCAGGAGCCCGGCAAACTGTTGCCTAGTTCGAATACTCAATCCAGAGAATTCGGCAGCCCCCTGCGGATTTCCTGTCCCAAGAACGTGCTTGTCAAACGCGTGTCCTCCGGCAATTTCCTGCGCACTGAGTTGATTTTTCAATCTTACGGCAGCAAGGGCGCTCACGGCAGTCTCTCCCGCCGCAGCCGACCTAGCACCGCTTGCAGGCGCGCCTTCCTCACTCGGCACCGGAGCGCCCGGATGGTTGAGAGCCGACAGCGCGGGCTCATCCTCCCGTAAGATGGCGGCGCCTCCCAAGCGGGGTATCCGCACGAGGTCCCCGGGTGGCGTCGAGTCGCTCGGCGCCCCGGTAACACGGCTCGTGCTCAGCGGCATGCGAGGACGTGCGAGCTTCTCCTCGTACTCTTCCTCCTGTTTTTCTTCTGCCTTTTCTTCCTCGCTTCCTACCTCCGCGACTTGCTGGATCGGCGACGACTGGCCTGCTGTCCCCGACGCACGATCACCGCCGACCCGGACCGCCGCACGCGCCCGCCGAACCTCGTCCCACATCGCTGCGTCCGACGCCGCGAATCGCTCCGTCACCCGCCGGCCATCGCCGGGCTCGTAGATCTCGCTCGTGCCCGGCGCAAAGCCCTTCGGCAACAAGTCGATCGGGAACTCCGGCTCGCCATCGCGCCCGGCAGGCCAGTCGCGGCCCTTCGCGTCCTGCGGCCAAAAACCGCCGTTCGCCGTCAGCTTGCCCGACCAAGGCAACGTCATCGAAAAGGGAATGCGAATTTCGTCGGAATACCGAGGCTCGTCCGCCAAAACGCGGCTCCTGCTCTGCGCGGCGGCCAGATTATGTCAAACCAGCATACGGTCGCAACCATGCGAACCGGGCGGAGGATGGTGACCAAGTCGCCCTCACCCCTGCCCTCTCCCGTTAAGGACGGGAGACGAGAAGCATTCTACGGCTGCGTTGTGGCGGGGCGGCGCGTGCGGGGCGGATCGCGTGGCGTCAGGCGAAGTGGCTCCAGCCACGCCCAGCCAAGTCCAGCGTCTCGCCGCCGGGTCCAATGACGCGCACCCCATCGCCGGGGCCGAACTCGCCGATGCGCGTCGCTGCCACGCCTGCAGGCGGCGCCACACCGGCGGGAGCGGCCAGCAGCAGCTCGTAATCGTCGCCGCCCACCCAGGCCCGCTCGCGCCATTCCGGCCCGGCGGAAGCGGCCGGCGCCGACAGCGGGATGGCCGCCGCCTGCACCACCGCCGACACGCCGCTCGCCCGGCAGATATGGCCCAAGTCCTGGAACAACCCGTCCGACACGTCCATCGCCGCCCGCGCCCAGCCGGCCAGCGGCAGCCCCAAGCGCGGCGTCGGCAGGTCATAGCGCTCCTGCAGAGAGCCGCCCGGGTCCGCCAGCTCGCCGCGCGCCGCGGCCAGGCCCAGCACGCCGTCGCCGATCGTGCCCGTCACCCACAGCCAGTCCCCCGCCCGCGCGCCGGACCGCAGCAACGCCGCCCCCGGCGCCACGTGCCCGATCGCGGTGAGCGAGAGGTTGAGCGGGCCCGGCGTCTCGGTGGTGTCGCCGCCGAGCAGCGTGATGTCGTAGGCCTCCTGGTCCAGCTTCAGCCCAGCGGCGAAACCGGCGAACCAGGCGTCGTCCAGGGTGCGGGGCGCCGAGAGGGTGAGCAGGTAGCCGAACGGCGTCGCCGCCATCGCCGCCAGGTCCGACAGGTTCACCCGCAGCAGCTTGCGCGCCACCAGCCCCGGCGCGGTGCCGGGCAGGAAGTGCACGCCCTCCACCATGGCGTCCGCCGTGATCACCAGCTCGCGGCCGGGGGGTGGGGCGAACACCGCGGCATCGTCGGTCAGCCCCAGGGAGCCGGCGCCGGCGAGGGGGCGGAAGTGGCGGGCGATGCGGTCGAATTCGGGCGGCAACGTCATGAAGGCTCTCTCTCGCCGTTCTTACTCTCCCTCTCCCCATGGGCGAGGGTCAGGGTGAGGGGCCAAGGCACACTCTCATAGCATCGTGCCTCTGTCCCTCACCCAACCCTCTCCCAAAGGGAGAGGGCTTTTAGAGGGAGTGGCGGGCTACTTGCCTACCTGCCCGATCCCGTCCAGCTCGCCCGCGATCGGCGCGTGATTCAGCAGCGCCGCCAGCAGCGTGCCGCCGACGCTGTTGCCGATCAGCGTCGGGGCCAGGAATTGGCCCAAATACTGCCAAACCGTCGCATGGCCGCTGAACGTGTAATACGACGCCTCGACCGACCCGGCGATGATGTGCGGGAACTGGCACACCGAGATCGAATACGTCAGCAGGATGATGATCAGCGGCCGCGCCGGGCCGGACCCAGGCAGCAGCCACACCATCAGCCCGATCAGCCAGCCGGCGAAGCCCGCCATCAGCACGCCGTGGCCGAACGAGGGCTGCATGGTGTGGGCCGCAATCTCCAGCATCGCCGCGCTCATGTCGGGCGGCATCATGCCGGGCTGCGCCAGCACCGCGCCCAGCAACAGCGTGCCCGCCAGGTTCGCGACCAGCACGACCCCCCACACCCGCATGGTGCGCAGCATCATCCGCCCGCTGCGCTGGGTCAGCGCCGGGATCAGCGCGGTCAGCGTCGTCTCGGTGAATAGTTGCTGGCGGCCGAGCACCACGATCAGGAACCCCAGGCAGTAGCCGAACGAGGCCACCAGCCGCCGCCAGGGCGCGTCCGGCATGCCCGATTGCAACGCCGCCTGCACCAGGAAGGAGAAGCCGATCGAGAGCCCGGCCGCCAGGCCCGACCAGGCCAGCCCGCTGAACGAACGGTCCAGCTCCGCCAGCCCCTCGTCGCGCACCACCTCGTGGATGACCAGGGGGCCGATCGGCGTGCTGAGCGCGGCCTGCTTCTGCTCGCTCTCGCTGAGATGGACGGAGTCCTCCCCCGCGGCCTGGCTCTCTTGCGTGTCAGCGGGCAGGGCTGAGCCGCCGCCGCGTCATCGTGCGAACCATGCGCCGCAGCCCCGCCGCCTGCTGCTGCAGCCAGGTGCCGGTCGCCAGCGCTTCTTCGCCCGAGGGGTCCCCGGTGCGGACGTAGGCGCGGCCGAAGTCAGCGGTACCGAACATGATGTCCCAAACGGGGAAGATGGCGCCATAGTTGCAGCTCTGCTGCCCCGCCGCCAAAATGCCGTGATGCGCCCGGTGGAAGCGCGGGGAGATCAGCAGCCGCTCCCCGACCCGCCCGAACGAAACCCGCGCGTTGGCGTGGCTCAGGCTCTCGAGGAAGCGCAGCACCAGGATCAGGATGGGGAATTGCAGCGGCGGCACTCCGATCAGCAGCGCCAGCACCGCCGACCACACGAACGAGATCACCTCGTCGATCAGGTGGTTGCGGTCGTCGGACCAGAACGTCATCTGCCGCTGCGCGTGGTGCAGCGAGTGCAGCGCCCACCACCAGCCGAAGTTATGGCTCAGGCGGTGGCGCCAGTATTCGCCGAAATCCAGGATCAGCGCGTAGATCACGAAGGTGAGCACGGGGTGGCCCAGCAGGGCAGGCGCCACGCGCTCGAGCGTCGGCGGCACCATGCCGTGGTCGGTGAGCCAGCCGCTCAGCCACACCTGCACCTGGTAGAACAGCACGAAGGTGACCAGCGGCAGCACGCCGATGCGGTTCACCAGCGTGTAGAACACATCGACCAACACCGCCCGCGCGTCCGGCCAGCGCTCCACCGGGCGCCAGCGTTCGAGCGGCAGGCAGACCGCCAGCGTGATCAGCACCTGCGCCACGCCGTAGATCGCGAACAGCGCCCAGCCGTAGCCGACGTCCTCCCACTCCATCAGGCCGAATTGGTAGAGCATCGGGATGACCAGATGCTCCTGCAGCCAGCCCGCCGCGGTGTCGAACGGGTCCATCAGCGTGCGCTCACCTTCACGGGCGCGGCGGGATGGGTGTTGAGCCAGATGCCATGCGGGGAGCGGCCGGTCTCGATCGTGGTGAAGTCGCCGGTCGCCGGGTCGAGCAGGGCGACGGTGTGGGCCCAACGCCGGGTCACCCAGAGCTTGCCGTCGGGGGCGAAATCCAGGTCGTCCGGGCCGCCGGAGAGGGCGATGCGCTTGCGGACGCCAAGCGTCTTGGGGTCGAGCAAGGAGATGCTGCCGTCGACGCGGTTGCAGACGTAGAGGGTGCCGCCGTCGGGGCTGACGAACAGGTTATGCGCGCCCCGGCCGGTGACCACCTTGCGTTCCACCGCGCCGGTCTCGGGGTTCACGACGGCCACGTAGTCGTCGCCCATGATGCCGACCAGGAGGCGCCCGTCCAGCCACAGCACCCCGGCGGGCGTCTTGCCGACCGGCTGCTTCCACAGCACGCGGCCGGTCGCGACGTCGATGGCGGTGAGCGCGTTCGACTCCTGCAGGCTGACGAACACCGTGCGGGAGTCGGGCGCGTAGTTGATGTGGCTCGGCATGCTGGCGGCGGCGATGCGGTGCTGCAGGGTGAGCGTGGCGGCGTCGTAGATATCGATCTGGTTGCGCGCCAGGCCGGCGACGGTGAGCCATTTGCCATCTGGGCTGAACTGGAGCTGGTACGGATCGCTCATTGTGGCCCGGCGCTGCACCTCGCCGGTCTGCGGATCGAGGAAGAACACGGTGTTGCCCGCGGTGTCGCCCACCAGCAGCGAGTGGCCGTCGGGCGACAGCGTCATGTGGTGCGGCTCGCGCAGCATGGGGACGCGCTGCACCTCGCTATGGGTGTTGACGTCGAACAAGCTGACCGAGGCGTCGTTGGAATTGACCACGAACGCAAGCGGACGCGCGACTGCCAGCCCGGGAAAGAAGAGGAGTGCGAGCAACAGCGTCTTCATGGCGTGTCCAATTGGTTGGCGCGGGTTCTTACCACGGTGTGTGTGGTTGGTGGGAGCCTTTCGAGCAAATGACGCATCAGCGTCCTTCGAACGCATCCAGCATGTCGTCTGGCAGCGGATCATCGAAATTATCGGGGACGCTCAATTGCCCGGCCAGGCCGCCAAGAACCCGAGACGGCTTTAGGACGGGTGCGACAGGCACCAGGCGCGCAATCGGCTTGCCCGCGCGCTGGATGATCACCTCCTCACCTGCCACGACCTCGTCCACGAGACGGGATAGCTCAGTGTCCGCTGTCTCGATGAAAACGGTCGTCATTGCATGATCCGCTTGCCCTGGCGCATTGCAAACTAGCACAGGTCGATCAGCCTTAGGATGGGTGAACCCATCACGTTGCCCAAGCCTCTGCCCGCTGCCGTCTCAGCAGATCAACTCGATCAAGAACGGCCCGCTGCGCCGGTTCGCGGCCTCGAGCAACTCGCCAAACGCCTCGAGTGTTTCCGCCCGCGCGCTCTCCACCCCCAAGCCGCTTGCGATCCGGCACCAATCCAAGTCCGGATCACCCAAATCCATCATGCTCAGCGCCGTGCGGCCGGGATTGCTCGCGCCCACATTGGCCAATTCCGCCTGCAGGATCGCATAGCTCCGGTTGGCGAAGATCACCGTCGTCACATCCAGCCGCTCGCGCGCCTGCGTCCAGAGCGCCTGCACCGTGTACATCGCCGAGCCATCCGCCTGCAGCGTCACCACCCGGCGGCCCGGCGCACCCACCGCCGCCCCCGTCGCCAGCGGCAACCCGCTGCCGATCGCACCGCCCATCAACTGCAGCCAATCATGCGGAGCCGCGGCATGCGTGGGCGGGAACGCCGCCAAGCCATAGGTGATGCTTTCGTCCACGACAATCGCGCCTTCCGGCAGCGTGGCCGCCAGCGTCTGCGCCATTCCCACGGGCGTGACCGTGCCGCGACCCAGCTCCGGCCGCGGCAGGTTCGGCGCAGCTTCCGGGCGCGCGCCCACCGCCTGCGCCAGCGCCGCCAGCGCCGCCAAGCCATCCTGCTCCGGCCGCGCCAGCACATGCAGGCTGCTGTCTGCCGGGTCCATCCGGCCGGGGCGGCCCGGGTAGGCGAAGAACCCCACCGGCGGCGGCCCGCACACCGTGATCACATGCGCCAGCCCGGCCAACGCCTCGATCGCCGCGTCCACCCCATACGGCACCCGCTCGATCGGCACCCGCCCCGCCCCGCGCTCCACCCGCGTGTTGAACGAGTGGCCCAGCATGCGCGCGCCCGTCGCCGCGCAGATCCCGCCCGCCAGTGCCAATGCGTCCGCCCGCAGCGCCTCCCCCGCCAGCAGCAGCAGGCACGGCGCCCCCGAGCGCAGCACCCGCGCCGCCTGCTCCACTGCCGCCGGGTCGGGCGGCAATGGCGGCGGCACCGGCAGCGCCGCGGCCACCACGCCGCCCTCGTCCCAGCTCGTGTCCGACGGCAGGATCAGCGTCGCGATCTGGCCCGGCGCCGTGCGCGCAGCCTGCACCGCCTGCGCCGCGTCTGCCCCCACCGTCGCCGAACGGGCGGCCGTCCGCACCCAGGTCGACACCGGGCGCGCCCAGCCCTCGGTGTCCGCCGTCAGCGGCGCATCCAACGGACGGTGGTAGCTCGCCTGGTCGCCCACGATGTTCACCACGGGGACCCGCGCGCGCCGGGCGTTGTGCAGGTTGGCCAGCCCGTTCGCCAGCCCCGGGCCGCAATGCAGCAGCGTCGCCGCGGGGCGCCCGGTCATGCGGGCATAGCCGTCCGCCGCCCCCGTCACCACGCCCTCGAACAAGCCCAGCACGCAGCGCATCCCAGGAATGCGGTCCAGCGCGGCGACGAAATGCATTTCGGACGTGCCCGGATTGGCAAAACACGTGTCCACCCCCGACGCCAGCAGGGTCTGCACGAGGCTCTCGGCTCCGTTCATGGCGCGATCTCCCTTTGCAAGCCAGCCTGCCGCGTCTGGCGGGCCGGCGCCAGCGGCTTGCCCCGATCCGCCCGCCCGCGCAGGATCACGTCATAAAACCAAGGAACTCCACGCCCATGGCCACCGTGCTCTACCCCGAGCGGATGTATCCCGACGACAGCGAGGAACGCCGCATCTATGGCCCGGACGCGCAGGTGATCATGCGCGACGCCACCTCCCTCGCCGACCTCTCGGACGCAGACTGCGCCGCCGCCGACGGCCTGATGGTGTTCCGCTTCTGGGCCAGCGAAACCGACCTCGCCCGCTTCCCCAAGCTGCGCGCCGTGGTGCGCATGGGCGTCGGCTACGACCGGCTCGACCGCGCCGCCCTGGCCCGCCGCGGCATCGTGGTGGCCAATGTGCCCGACTACGGCACCACCGAGGTCGCCGACCACGCCATCGCGCTTGCGGTCGCGCTCAGCCGCGGCCTGATCCACCACCACGAGCGCCAGCGCAGCCCCGCAGCCGACTGGTCCGTCATCCGCGACCCGGCGGTCCGCCGTTTCAGCAGCCGCCGCTTCGGCGTGCTCGGCCTGGGCCGCATCGGCACCGCCGTGGCGCTGCGGGCCAAGGCGCTGGGCTTCCAGGTGCTGTTCTACGACCCAGACCGGCCCAACGGCACCGAATTGGCGCTCGGCCTGCAGCGCGTCCGCAGCCTCGAGGACCTGCTCGACCAGACCGACATCCTCTCCGTCCACACCCCGCTCACCCGGCAGACCCGACTCATGCTGGGCGCCGCCGAGTTCGCCCGCCTGCCCGCGGGTGCAGTGGTGGTGAACACAGCGCGCGGCCCGATCATGGACTTCGACGCCCTCTTGGCCGCCCTGCGCTCCGGCCACATCGCCGCCGCCGGGCTGGACGTGATGGACGTCGAGCCGCCGCAGGAGCCGGTGCATCCCTTGTTGCAGGCCTACCGCGACCGCGACCCGGCGCTGGAAGGCCGCCTGATCGTGACACCGCATTCCGCGTTCTGGACTCCGGAGGCCGAGCACGACATCCGCATCAAGTCCGCCGAAACCATGGCCGCCGCCTTGGGCAACCAGCCGCAGAACGTGATCCGGCCAGAGGACGAGTAAACCCCTCGCCAAGATAACTCCCTTTCCCTCTGGGAGGGTCGGGGTGAGGGCTGCCGCACGCAGCACGCTTAGAAGCGCCAGACCGAAACGTCGGCCCTCACCCAACCCTCTCCCAGAGGGAGAAAGCTTGCTGGGCGATAGCGTGCGGCCGCGGGCCTTCCTCAAACCCCTGCCAGCCGGCCCCCCGACATCATCCCGAACCCCAATTGCGCCGTGGTGATCGGGTCCTTCACCAGGAACAGGTAGCTCGCCGCCGACCCCACCGCGATCACCGCTCCCACCACCAGCGCCAGCACGAACGACCCGGTGCCCTGCACGATCAGCCCCGTCACCGTCGGTGCCAGCGCCCCGCCCAAATAGCCGCCGAAGTTCTGCATCGCCCCGATCGAGGCGGTGCAATTGGTCGGCGCCGCCACCGAGGACAGCGCCCAGGCGCATGTGCTGGTGACGTAAACCAGGAACAACGACGCCGAGATGAACACGATCGCCAGCGTGTTGCTCTCCACATAGGCCGCCGCCAGCGTACACCCTGCCGTGCCCAGCAGCGCCAACGCCGCCGGCAGCTTGCGGCTGCGCATCGGCGACACGCCCCGGCGAACCAGCACATCGGCCAAATAGCCGCCCAGAACCCCGCCCACCACGCCCCAGGCAAACGGGATTGCCGCCGCAAAGCCGGTGTATTTCACACTCATATGCCGCTCGATCTCGAAATAGCCCGGCAGCCACGCGGTATAGATCCAGGTGATGTAAATCGTGCCGAAATAGCCCAGGATCATACCCCAAGTGGTGCGGAAGCGGAACAACTGCTTCCACTCCGCCAGCGTCACCACCGTGCGCTGGCTCGCCGGGTCGCTCTCGGTGCGATACGCGGTCTCCGCTTCGGAGAGCGCCAGGTCCGCCGGGTTGCGATACAGTGCATACCACAGCCCCGCCACCAACAGCCCGGCAACCCCCATGATCGCGAACATCCAGCGCCAGCCGAACGCCACCATCAGCGCCGTCAGCAGCGGCACGCCAATGGCCGTGCCGAGCGTGGAGGCGCAGTTGAACACGCCCGTCGCCAGGCCCCGGTCGCGCGGGTTGAACCAGTCCCGCACCACCCGGGCGCCGGTGGGAAACTGCGGCGCTTCGCCGATGCCGAGCAGGATGCGCGCGCCGAAGAACTGCCCGAAGCTGTTCACCAGCCCGCCCAGCAACTGCGCCAGCGACCACAGCGACAGCCCCACCGCCAGCAGCAGCCGCGGCCCCAGCTTGTCCACCATGGCGCCGGTCGGCAGTTGCGCAAACGCGTATGACCAAAGGAAGGCGGACAGCAGGTAGCCCATGTCCGCGATCGACAGGCCCAGCTCTTGGCGGATCAGCGGATTGGCCACCGCCAAGGTCGCGCGGTCGATGTAGTTGACGACGCCGGACAGCACCAGCAAAGCCAAGGCGGTCCGTTGAATGGTCTTGACCCGCGGTGTTGCGAGCAATGTGGCAGGCATGGGCGCCCTCCCATCTTGTTATTGATCGTTGGGCTGAGCCTAAGCCGCATTCCCCGCCCTTGGCGAGAGGCCTGAGCTTACAAAAGCCTCACGCCGGGCCGCCCACCTTGACCCGCTCCCGCGCGCTCATGAACGGCCCCTCCGGCGCCCGCCCAGGCGCAAAACTGGCCAGGCCGATGGCGGGGACGCCGGAGTAGATCGCTTCCATGCCGCCGCGCAGCCGATATGTCTCGTGCCAGATGCCACCCTGCGGGTCGCGCGCGAAGTCCGCCCACCACCCCTTGTGCGGCGAGGCCCGGGTGAACGCCTCCAGGCTCTCCCAGTCGCGCCAATACTGCCGGAATCCTGGGTGCATGAAGCCGAACCAGATATCCTCGTGCGCCAGCAGGCCGTCCGGCTTGTGCCGCTTGACCTGGCGCAAGCCGCGCGCGATGCCCACCAGCTTGCGCGCCGCTCCTAGACTGTTGGCGCGGAAGCCCAGATAGACCACGACCAGGTCGGGATAGCCGGAAAGGTCGACCGAGCGACGAGAATAGCCCATATCAGCGTCCTCAATGTTTACACTGCATACTTAGGCCTTGCCATGTCCGAGTCAACCGCCGCAAAAGCCTATCATCACGGCGAGCTCAGGAGCGCCCTCCTCGCCGCCGCCCTGGACCTGCTCACGGCCGGCGGGCCGGAGGCGCTCTCGCTGCGCGCCGTGGCCCGGCAGGCGGGGGTGTCGGCCATGGCGCCATACCGCCACTACCCCGACAAGCAAGCCCTGCTGGCCGCCGTCGCAGCCCATGGCTTTGCGGGCCTGCACGCCGCCCTCGCCGCCGCCGATGCGGCCGTGCCGCCGGACCAGGCGCTGACCGAGCAGGCCGTGGCTTACGTGCACTATGCCGTGGCCAACCCGGCGCTGTTCCGCCTGATGTTCGGCCCGCGCCAGCCTGGCGCCCACCCGGAGCTGATGGCTGCCGGCGAAGCCGCCTACGCCGTGCTGAGCCAGCGCGTCGCCAACCAAACGCCCCCCGGCGCCGACCGCGAGGCGCAGACGCTCGGCTGCTGGTCGCTGGTTCACGGCCTGGCATCGCTGTTCCTGGACGGCCGCATCAGCGACAAGAACCCGGCGAACGAGGCGGCCTTGGTGCGGCGCGTGGCGGCGGCATTGCTGCTGCGGACCCAAGCTCCCGAAGCCGAAACCCGTGCGGTTGACACTCCAGGGGCGTCCGCACAGCTTTAGCGCCAGGCGGAGGAAACCAGCATGACGCAAGCAAACGGGCACGACAACCAGGACCACCATCGCCTGCGCAGCCGCCGTTGGTTCGACGACCCGCACGACCCCGGCATGACCGCGCTCTACATCGAGCGCTACATGAACTACGGCATCACTCGCGACGAGCTGCAGGGCGGCAAGCCGATCATCGGCATCGCCCAAACCGGCAGCGACCTCTCGCCCTGCAACCGCCACCATCTGGAACTCGCCACCCGCGTGCGCGACGGCATCCGCGACGCCGGCGGCATTCCGATGGAATTCCCCATGCACCCCATCCAGGAAACCGGCAAGCGGCCCACTGCGGCGCTCGATCGCAACCTGGCCTATCTTGGCCTGGTCGAGGTGTTGCACGGCTACCCGCTCGACGGCGTCGTGCTCACCACCGGCTGCGACAAGACCACGCCCGCCTGCCTGATGGGCGCCGCCACGGTGAACATCCCCGCCATCGTGCTCTCCGGCGGCCCCATGCTGGACGGCTGGTGGAAGGGCCGCCTGTCCGGCTCCGGCACCATCGTTTGGGAGGCGCGCAAGCTGCTGGCCGAGGGCGAGATCGGCTACGCGGAGTTCATGAACATGGTGGCGAGTTCGGCGCCATCGCCGGGTCACTGCAACACGATGGGCACCGCGACCAGCATGAACAGCCTGGCGGAGGCGCTGGGCATGTCCCTGCCCGGCTGCGCCGCCATTCCGGCACCGTATCGCGAGCGCTCCTGGATGGCCTACGAAACCGGCCGCCGCATCGTCGCCATGGTGCACGAGAACCTGCGCCCGTCCGACATCATGACGAAGCAAGCGTTCGAGAACGTGGTGGTGGCGGCCGCCGCGCTCGGCGCGTCCTCCAACTGCCCGATCCACATGGTCGCCATCGCGCGCCACATGGGTGTCGAGCACACGTTGGAGGATTGGCAGCGCCTCGGCCCCGATATCCCCTTGCTGGTCGATTGCCAGCCCGCCGGCCGCTTCCTCGGCGAGGGCTTCCACCGCGCCGGCGGCGTTCCCGCCGTCATGCGCGAGTTGCTCGAGGCCGGAAAGCTGCACGGGGACGTGCGCACCGTCACCGGGCGCACCCTGGCCGAGGACCTGGCGGAGGTGCAGGCGCCGGACCGCGAGGTGATCCGCGCCTACTCGGAGCCGCTCAAGCCCGCCGCCGGCTACGTCGTCATGCGCGGCAACCTGTTCGAGTCCGCCGTGATGAAGACCAGCGTGATCGACCCGGCGTTCCGCGCCCGCTTCCTCTCCGACCCGGCGCATCCCAACGTGTTCGAGGGCCACGCCGTGGTGTTCGAGGGCCCGGAGGACTACCACGCCCGCATCGAGGACCCCGACTTGGGCGTCGACGAGCACACCCTGCTGGTGATCCGCAACTGCGGCCCGGTCGGCTATCCCGGCGGCGCCGAGGTGGTGAACATGCAGCCCCCCGCCGCCCTGCTCCGCCGCGGCATCGACGCGCTGCCGACCATGGGCGACGGCCGCCAATCCGGCACCTCCGGCAGCCCCTCGATCCTGAACGTCTCCCCCGAAGCCGCTGTGGGCGGCGGCCTCGCCTTGCTGCAAACCGGCGACCAGGTCCGCATCGACCTCAACCACTACCGGGTGGACGTTCTGATCCCGGAGGCTGAGTTGGCCGCCCGCCGGGCCGCGTGGACGCCGCCGAAGCTGCAGAACCAGACGCCGTGGGAGGAGATCCAGCGCAGCATGGTGGGGCAGCTCGGCACCGGCGCCTGCCTAGAGCCCGCGACCCTGTACCTCGACATCATCGCCCGCCGCGGCGAGGCGCGTCACAACCACTAAAGGCCGCTGCTTTCCGGAGCCCTCTCCCTCTGGGAGGGCGTTGGGTGAGGGTGCCACGCGCACCATCCCAGGTAGCAAACTCCCTCTCCCGCTGGCGGGAGAGGGTAGGGGTGAGGGTGGCTGCCGCCCCGACTGCAAACGGATGTCCTGACCGGCGCACGCCGAACCCGAGCGTCGCATCACCATTAGGCTCAGCCTTAGCGATACGATTGCGACCGCCTGTTTCGCCGCGTTATCCTGCTGCTTTGCGACAGGAACGCCCGCATGGCAGACGAGCCGCGCTATTCCGACGAAATCCGCATTCCCATCAGCATGACCCTGCCTTGGTCCGGCAAGCTGACGCTCGGCGGCAAGCCCTGGCCGCAGGACGCGCGCGGCCGCGACTGGCCCGAGGGCCGCGACGGCCAGCCCGAGTTCCCGCTCGACCTGTTGCCCTTGCCTGTAGTTTATGGTTCTCCCAACTCTATTCGTGCCGACTTTGTGCTGAGGGATACCAACGGAAAAATCATTGCAATTTATGATGCCAAAACAGGGCAGGCCCAACTTTCCACAACCCGCGTTGACGAACTCCTCAATCATTTTAAAGCGCCATCAGGAACGCCCGTGTTTTCATTCAGTCTTTCGGCAGCGAAGGTAAGTCTGTAGGTGTTTGTTCGGCATCATCTTATAGCGAAACAACCGCTTGATACGCGCCGGGTTTGTTGGAACGACACACTCATCTCTAGGCAAACTTTAAGCCAGAGGCGTCGGTCAAATCTCAGGCCTAACCATAAGCCCTCAAGACTAACGTCATGATCGCGGACAGAGACTAAGAGTATGCCGATGACACCTCAGCGTGTGCTCACGTTATGGGCCAAAAATCAATCTCTTGGCGTCGTCTCGGGCCGTTTATATGCCTTAGCCAAACAGTCCTTCTTCTTGTTTGGCTTCTATTTGGACCGGAGTTCACAAAAGGGGATTACGTGCCCAGCTTACGCGGTGATAAACACGACGTTCCAACTCGGTGTTATACCTTCCTACCTCTCCTTCGCACGAACACCGGCAAGGATCAACGTCGATGAAATTTCTTCAGCGCTTGACGGCATCCTAGCCGCGCACCAAACGCATTTTGCGGAATTTTCATTGCGGCAAAAATTGCAGGAAGCTCGGTCTCGCAACGGGCCTTCAATGTTTTTTTCCTCCTTCTTCAATGCAGCCGTTATCGCCTCTGTTCTCGGATTGGACGGGATCGAGGATGACTTAAGGAATGCGCTTGATGCGGCTCGGACATCCTCCGATAAGTTCTCAGTCAAATTTTCGTCGCAAGATATCCGCCTTGGCGAGGAAGCGCTTATGATCTGGCGTGATGGCGGCCCAGAAAGGTTCCGAGAGTTTTTGGAACGTTGTGAGAGAGACTGCCTGTATAAACTGTATCCGAAAGAAGCAACTGCTTTGCTTGAGCTTGGCCCCGGTCCCGTTGACTTCCTCTCCGGGTGACCCGGTCGACAGAGATACCCGATCGGTCCGATCCGGACGCTGACTATCGAGCGTCAAGACGGACGAGGACGCCAACGTTGCGGCGGTGCCGAACTCCCTGGCTGCGCAGGAGAAGCTGCGCCGGGCAGGCATCAACCGGCCGGTCGATGACAGCGGGCATCCCGATTGGAACGACGCCGAAAAAGCTGAACTCGACGCTATCAAAGAACAGCTTGATCGCGACTATGGCCGCGAAGATAGTCCCGGCAAGGACACAGCCGCTCGAAGCGGGCTCGAGAAACTTTTGCGCCAAGAGAGGCTTCGTTTGATGGGTCTGCAGAGGATTACGGAAGGTGCCGACACCAGCAGTTCAAGCAACGGCTAGAAACCCGCCAGTCTGGGTGTTCGATCTGGACGCGATTGATCTATCCTATTATAACACGATGATATGTTCATATCATTTAGATACAAACTACATCAATGAAGGAGATATTATCGAGCAGGACTATTTACTTGCGAAGAAGCATGGCATGGTCCTCTGCAACAAATATCCGCTGCCAGCGCATACTCCCACCTTGATCTATCATCATCCGTCAATGGATGGGTTCACCCCCGATTATCTAGCGCCATCCAGGTTCAAACTATGCTCCGCGCGCTTGCGCGAGGCGATGGCGCTGCCGCCGGACGTGGTTCAATTTCTTCCCGTGGAAATCCGCGCACCAGACCCGCGGGTGCATGCCATGCACTATCAGGTGATGCGGGTGTTGGCCTCTCAACCCACTGTCGACCTGGACGGGTCGGAGGTAGAGATTGAGGAAAAAGTCGACCGTCATATCGGCGGCACCTACCGCTCCGTGAGGCTTCTCGGCCAACTCGCCTTGAGGGCGGACTTGCAGCCGCAAACGGACTTGTTCTACGCCGACGAACTGCGCTTGTGGCCGTTCGCCACCGATGCATTGGCCGAGCGCGTCATGGCCGCTGGCTGCCTCGGCGTCGAGTTTTGGGACCCTGAAGAGCGCTTCGTCGGCCTCCCTCGCACCATCCGCACCGCCCGCGGCATCGAGAAAGCCGGCCCCAAAGCCCGCCGCGCCCATCTCCGCCGCGTCAAACAAGCCCGTGCCCAACCGCTTGCTGCACCCACCACTTGCTGAAAGGATGGCCTCCAGCGCCGCCGTAGAAGAACAAACGCCAGGAGACCACCGCCATGACCGACCGCCTCGCCGGCAAGACCGCCTTCGTCACCGCCGCCGCACAGGGCATCGGCCGCGCCACCGCGCTGGCCTTCGCCGCGGAAGGCGCCCACGTCACCGCCACCGACCTCAACGAGGCCAAGCTCGCCGAAATCGCCAGCGACCGCATCCGCACCCACCAGCTCGACGCCACCGACCCGGCGGCCATCGCCCATGCCGCGCAGCAGGCCGGCCGGGTGGACGTGCTGTTCAACTGCGCCGGGTTCGTCCATCAGGGCTCCATCCTGGACGCGACCGAGGCGGAGTGGGACCTCGCCTTCACCCTCAACGTGCGCTCCATGTTCCGCACCATCCGGGCCTTCCTGCCCGCCATGCTGAACGAAGGCGGCGGCTCGATCATCAACATCGCCTCGGCCGCCTCCTCCATCAAAGGCGCGCCCAACCGCTTCATCTACGGCACCACCAAGGCCGCGGTGATCGGGCTCACCAAGTCGGTCGCTGCCGACACGGTGGCGCGCGGCGTGCGCTGCAACGCGATCTGCCCCGGGACGATCCAAACCCCCTCGCTGGACGACCGCATCGCCGCCAACGCGGCCGCGGCCGGCGGGATGGAGCAGGCGCGCACCGCCTTCGTCTCTCGCCAAGCCATGGGCCGGCTCGGCAGCCCGGACGAGATCGCGGCGTTGGCCGTATACCTCGCCTCCGACGAATCGCGTTTCTACACCGGCCAGGCCCTGGTGATCGATGGCGGCTGGACCCTATAACCCCGCCTTGTGAACGATCTGCTTCCTGCGCTGCTCCGCCTTCGGGCGGACGTGGTGTTCTATGTCGGCCTGGTGGTGGCGCTTTGTGTCACCATCCATGTCCTCCTCCGCAAGCGCGAGGTCGCGTCCTCGGTCGGGTGGATCGGCCTGGCCTGGTTCGCGCCCATCACCGGGGCGGTCACCTATTTCCTGTTCGGCATCAACCGGGTGCAGCGCCGGGCCCGCCGACTGCGCCCGCAGGATAGGCGCCCGGCCGGCCGCCCCATTCCCGCCAGCCAGGACGGCGACGGCCATCTCGACCCGCTCGAGCGCAGCGTCGCCCGCATCACCGCCCGGCCGGTGCTGCCCGGCAACCGTATGCAGACTTACAACGATGGCGACGAGGCCTACCCGCCGATGCTCGACGCCATCGCCGCGGCCAAGCACAGCGTGGGGCTGTCCTCCTACATCTTCCGCGACGACCAATGGGGCAGGCGCTTCATCGCGGCGCTGACGCAGGCGCATGGGCGGGGGGTGGCCGTGCGCGTGCTGGTGGACGGCATCGGCGGCGGCTGGCTGCTCTCCCGCGCCTACCACGCGCTGCGCAGCAAGAACGTGCCGGTGGCGCGCTTCCTGCACTCGCCGCTGCCCTGGCGCATGCCATTTCTCAACCTGCGCTCGCACAAGAAGATCCTGGTGGTGGACGGGCGCGTCGGGTTCACCGGGGGGATGAACCTGGCCGACGACAACGTCATGGCGACCCACCCCAAGGCGCCGGTGCAGGACACCCATTTCCGCATCGAGGGCCCCGTGGTGGGCCAGCTCACCGAGGCCTTCGTGCAGGATTGGTCGTTCGCCACCGACCAGGACCTGGATGGCGACGCCTGGTTTCCGGACATCCCGAGCGGCGACGGCCCGGCGGCCCGCGTGATCGATTCCGGCCCGGACGAAGACCTCGAGAAGATCGAGTTCGCCGTGCTGCAGGCGGTCGCCTGCGCCCGGCAGAGCATCCAGATCATGACGCCGTATTTCCTGCCCGACGACCGGCTGATGACCGCGCTGTCGCTCGCTTCGCTGCGGGGCGTGGCGGTGGACGTGGTGATGCCGCAGAAGAGCGACCACAGCATGGTGGATTGGGCCGCCCGCGCCAATTGCGGGCCGTTGCTCTCCGATGGCGGACGCATTTGGCTCAGCCCGCCGCCGTTCCGGCACTCCAAGGCCATGGTGGTGGACGGCGAATGGTGCCTGGTGGGGAGCTGCAACTGGGACATGCGCAGCTTCCGGCTGAACTTCGAGCTGTGCCTCGAGGTGTATGACCGCGGCTTGGCCGCCAGCCTCGCCGCGCTGGTGCAGTCCTGCCGCGGCGCCTCGCTCACCTTGGCGGACCTGGACCGCCGCAGCGTGCTCGCCCGGCTACGCGACGCTTCGATGCGCTTGCTGCTGCCGTATCTCTGACGGAGCGAGCGACAGCCGCACGCTGATCGGCCGGTGGTCGGAGCCGCCGCGGGGCAGCACGGCGGCCTCGGTGCAGCTCAGGCCGCGGATGACGCAGCGGTCCAGCCGCAGCGGCAACACGTCGCTCATGCGGTGGGTGGGCCGGCGAGGCCCGACGTCGCGGAAGCCGGGCAGCAGCACGGGGCCCACGAGGTTGTAGTCCCCCACCACGGCGGCGTGGTGCGGCAGCCGGGCGGCGATGCGCCGCAATTGCCGCCGGTTGAGCAATTGGCCGTGCGAGAGATGCACGTTGGCGACGGTGAACGGCCCCAGGTCGATGATCTGGCACACGCGGTGCACCAGCGCGCCGGAGGGCAGCGCCATCACCGCGGGGCGATGCGCCAGCCGCCCCGGCACCCAGACGGCGAGACCGTGCACCCGCCCCGGCAGCGGCGAGCGCGCGTAGTCGCCGCCCACGATGGTGGCGAGCAGGTCGATGTCCTCGGTGGCTTCCTGCATCAGCAGCACGTCGGGCCGCTCGTGCCGCACCAGCGCCGCCACTTCGCCCAGCGAGGCGCCGACGACGCGGAGCAGGTTCCAACTGATCAACTTCAGGCTTGCGGCCGTCACCCCGGTTCTCCCTCTCCCGTCAGCGGGAGAGGAATATCAACCTGCTTCTCCATGTCCACAAACGTCGGCGCGGCGTAGCCTGGGTGTGCATGCCGGTCTCCCTCCACGAAGCCGAAGCGGGCAAACAGGCGGCGGTTGCCCGCGGCCGCCAGCCGGGTCGAAAGCCATAGGCGCGGCAAACCGGCCCGGCGGGCCTCGGACTCCGCCTGCTGCAACAGCGCGGTCGCCCAGCCCTGGCCCCGCGCCGACGGGTGCACCGCCAGGCGGCTGATATACAAACCGTTCTTGCTCAGCCACAGCACGCAGGCACGCTCGGGCTCGACTGCGCCGCCGCCGGCCGCCAGGTGCGCCGAGACCGTCGCGGCCGACACCGTCAAAGCGGACGGTGGCGGGTCTACCTCCAGGGTCGCGAACGCCACTCGGATCAACGCCGCAACCCACTCGCAATCCTCCAGGCCGAGCGGGCGCAAGGCTACATCGTGGCGCCGATCTGCCAGGGGGCGAACTCGGCGCCGCCGGCGTCGAAGCCCTCGCTCTTGGTGCGCTCGCCCCCCGCCACCCGCAGCATGGTGTCGAAGATGCGGGCGCCGCACTCCTGCACGCTCTCCTCGCCGTCCAGGATGGTGCCGCAGTTGATGTCCATGTCGTCCATCATGCGGGTGAACATCGGCGTGTTGGTGGCCAGCTTGAGCGAGGGCGACGGCTTGCAGCCGAACACGCTGCCCCGCCCCGTCGTGAAGCACACCAGGTTGGCGCCGCTTGCCACCTCGCCGGTGATCGAGACCGGGTCGTAGCCGGGCGAATCCATGAACACGAAGCCCTTGGCCGTGACTGGCTCGGCGTAGCGCACCACGTCCACCAGGTCGGTGCTGCCGGCCTTGGCCATGGCGCCGAGCGACTTCTCCAGGATGGTGGTGAGGCCGCCGGCCTTGTTGCCGGGGGACGGATTGGCGTTCATCTCCGCACCCTGCACGCGGGTGTAGTCCTCCCACCAGCGCATCAGCCCGACCAGCTTCTCGCCCACCTCGCGGGAGCGGGCGCGCCGGGTCAGCAGGTGCTCGGCGCCGTAGGTCTCGGGCGTTTCGGCCAGGATGACGGTGCCGCCTTGGGCCACCAGCAAGTCGCTTGCCACACCCAGCGCCGGGTTGGAGGAGACGCCGGAGTAACCGTCGCTGCCGCCGCATTGCAGCGCCACCATCAGCTCGCTCGCCGGGCAGGGTTCGCGCTGCACCTGGTTCGCTTCGGCCAGCACCTCGCGCACGAACGCCACCGCGGCTTCAACCGTGCGCCGGGTGCCGCCCATGGTCTGGATGTCCATGTTGCGCACCCGGTCGGCCAGCCCCGCCTCGCTCAGCAGGCCGCCGATCTGGTTCACCTCGCAGCCCAGGCCGAGCACCACGACGTGGCTGAAGTTCACGTGCCGCGCATAGCCGGCCAGGGTGCGGCGGAGCAGCCGCAACGGCTCGCCCTCGGTCATGCCGCAGCCGCTCTTGTGCGTGAGCGCCACCACGCCGTCGACATTGGGGAACTCGGCCAACGGATCGTGCCCGGTGAACGGGTTGCGGCGGAACACGTCGGCCACCAGCCCGGCGACGTGGGCGGAGCAGTTCACGCTGGTGAGGATGCCGATGTAGTTGCGCGTCGCGACCCGGCCGTCCGGGCGGCGGATGCCCTGGAAGCTGCGCTCGTCGTTGGCGCGCGCGGTGGGTTTGCTGTCGACGCCCCAGGCATAGTCGTGGTCGTAGTCGCCCATCCCGAGGTTGTGGGTGTGGACGTGGCTGCCGGCGCGGATCGGCGCGGTCGCCACGCCGATCACCTGGCCGTAGCGACGCACCGGCTCGCCCACATGGTGGTCCCGAACCGCCACTTTGTGCCCGGCGGCCACCCGCTCCACCGCCACCACGCCGGGCGCCACCGGCTCGCCGGGCAGCAGGGTGGTGCGCGCGATCACCACACCGTCAGCGTCGTGCAGCCGGATCAGCGTGCTCACCGCTCGCGCACCTCGGCGACCGCGCGCATGGCGGCGGCAGTGAGGTGGCCGACGTCGTTGTTGATGGTGACCATCTTGAAGCCCATGCCGATCGCGCGCTTGGCATAGGCGGCGCTGAGGCAATGCACCCCCGCCGCCAGGCCGCGCTTGGCGGTCTGCTCGACGATGCGCTCGTAGATGCGTAGGATTTCCGGCTCGTCACGGTCCAGGATCGGCGGCAGGCCGTGCGAGAAGCCGAGGTCGGAGGGGCCGATATAGACCGCGTCCAGGCCCGGCACGTCGAGGATCGCCTCGAGATTGCCGACCGCCTCGCGCGTCTCGACCATCGCCAGGCGCACCGTGTCGGCATTGGCGGTCTTTTGGTAGGCGGTGCCGGCGCCGTAGATGGCGGCGCGGATCGGGCCGTTCGAGCGCAGCCCCTCCGGCGGGTAGAGGCAACCGTCGACGAACGCCTTCGCCTGCGCGGCGGTGCTGACCATGGGGCAGATCACGCCCATGGCGCCCGCGTCCATCACCTTGCCGAGGATGCCGGGCTCGTTCCAGGGCACGCGCACCATGGGCACCACGGGATGCGCCTGCATGGCCTGGAAGCAATGCACCATGCTCATGTAGTCCTGCACGCCGTGCTGCAGGTCCACCGTGACGCTGTCCCAGCCGGCGCGGGCCATGAACTCGGCGGACAGGCCGCTCGGGATGGCCAGCCAGCCGTTGACCACCACGCCGCCGGATTGCCAGATTTCCTTGATCTTGTTGGCCATCGCCGCCTCCTGATTTTCGCGGCAAGGCTAGGCGCGCGGGTTTGGCGGGTCAAACCCGCGAGCGGGATCGTCGCGTCGTGCCTCAATGGTCGATCATCGTCATGCCCGGACTTGATCCGGGCATCCAGGGAGCGCCAGCCTGTGACGTAAGTGGCCGTTTGGCATAGCGTTCACACGCCCGATCGACGTGTCTTGTGGGCTCGCCGTGGATGGCCGGATCACGTCCGGCCATGACGATGAGGCAGGAACTCGTCAACACAGCCATCCCCGGCTGGCATTGGCATCCGTTGCGAGGGGTCCCTAAATACGGAGCTCAGGAGGCACTCAATTGGCACGACCCGTCGACGCAGTCATCGCGCAAGCCCGCGAGTTCCTGGGCGAGCGCATCACCACCAACGCCGCCCTTCGCGAGCAGCACAGCCATGGCGAGGACGCGCAACCGCCCGCCCTGCCGGACGCCGTCGCCTTCATTCAGACCAGCGAGGAAGCCGCCCGCCTGCTCGCGCTGTGCCACGCCCATCACGTCCCCGTGGTGCCGTTCGGCGCCGGCACCTCGCTGGAAGGGCATGTCAGCGCCGTGCGGGGCGGCATCAGCGTCGACCTCGCGCGCATGACCGCGATCCTGCAGGTCAACGCCGCCGACGCCGACTGCCGCATAGAGGCCGGCGTGACCCGGCACCAGCTCAACGCCCACCTGCGCGACCAGGGCCTGTTCTTCCCCGTCGACCCCGGCAGCGAGTGCACCATCGGCGGCATGTGCGCCACCCGCGCCAGCGGCACCAACGCCGTGCGCTACGGCACCATCCGCGACAACGTGCTCGGCCTCACCGTCGCGCTGCCCGACGGCCGCGTGATCCAAACCGGCGGCCGCGTGCGCAAGAGCGCCACTGGCTACGACCTCACCCGCCTGTTCATCGGCTCCGAAGGCACCCTGGGCGTCATCACGGAAGTCCAGCTTCGCCTGCACGGCATCCCGGAGGCGCAATCCGCCGCCGTCTGCCAATTCGCCACCCTCGAAGGCGCCATCGAGACCGTGCTCCAGGTGCTCGCCGCCGGCATTCCCGTCGCCCGCATCGAGCTGCTGGACGAGGTGCAGATGGCCGCCTGCATCGCCTACTCCAAACTCGACGGCTTCACTGCCCTGCCCACCCTGTTCTTCGAGTTCCACGGCACAGCCGCCGGCGTGGCCGAGCAGGCCGGCATCGCCCAGGCCCTCGCGATCGAAAACGGCGCCGGCCACTTCCGCTGGACCGCCGACGCCGAGCAGCGCAACAAGCTCTGGCAGGCCCGGCATGACGCCTGGTGGGCCGCCATCGCGCTGCGCCCGGGCCATCGCGGCATTACCACCGACACCGTGGTGCCGATCAGCCGCCTGCCCGAACTCATCATGGCGGCCAAGGCGGACATCGCGGAGTCGGGGCTCACCGCCCCCATCGTGGGCCATGTCGGCGACGGCAACTTCCACGCCCTCATCCTGGTCCCGCCCGAGCCCGACGGCATGGAGCGCGCCTGGGCGCTGGACCGCAAGATCGTCGCCCGCGCGCTGGCGCTCGAGGGAAGCTGCAGCGGCGAGCACGGCATCGGCCTCGGCAAGCGCGAGTTCCTCGAGCAGGAGGCGGGCTTGGAGGCGCTGGCAGTGATGCGCTCGATCAAGGCCGCGATCGATCCCCACGGCATCATGAACCCGGGCAAACTGTTCCTGAACTAGGCCCCCCCAACTCTCCCTCTCCCGCTGGCGGGAGAGGGCCGGGGTGAGGGTGGCGCCGCAAGCGCGGAGCATGACATGCAAGACCCCGGCAGCAACAACAGCCTCGGCGCCGAGCCCGACATCCACCGCACCGCCAGCGTGCGCGACACCACGTTCGGCATCTACAACGAGGTCGGCGCCCGCACCAAGGTCGCCGAGTGCAGCTTCGGCGACTACGCCTACGTCGTGAACGACAGCGACATCATCTACACCGACATCGGCAAGTTCTGCTCGATTGCCGCCCACACCCGCATCAACCCCGGCAACCACCCGACCGATCGCGTCGCGATGAGCCACTTCACCTATCGCAGCAGCGCCTATGACCTGGGCCAAGACGACCCGGCGTTCTTCGATTGGCGCCGCTCGTTCCGTTGCCGCCTCGGCCACGACGTGTGGATCGGGCATGGCGTGGTGGTGCTGCCGGGCGTGAGTTTGGGCAATGGCGCGGTGGCAGGTGCCGGGTCGGTGGTGACGAAGGACGTGCCGGCCTGGACGATCGTGGTGGGCAACCCGGCCCGGGTGCTGCGCCGCCGCTTCAGCGACACGGTGTGCGAGGCGCTCGATCGGATTGCCTGGTGGGATTGGAGCCATGAGGCGCTGCGGGCGGCGATGGCGGACTTTCGCGGGCTTTCGGCGGAGGGGTTCGTGGAGAAATACGCTTCCTCTCCCTCTGGGAGAGGATTGGGGTGAGGGGCCACGCACAAGCCGGAGCAAACCTTACCAGGGAGAACCGCCGATGACCCTCGATGCCTGGCTGGCCGAAAACCGCACGCGCCTGCTCGACGAGCTGCTGGAGTTCATTCGCGCCCCCAGCGTCTCCACCGACCCCAGCTATGCCGCCGGCATCGTCCAAGCCGCCGCCATGCTGCAGGCGCGCCTGAGTCGCATCGGGCTCGACGACGTGCAGTTGCTGGACGGCGGCGGGCACCCGGCGGTGTATGGCGCCTGGCTGCACGCGCAGAACGCGCCGACCTTGCTGATCTACGGGCATTACGACGTGCAGCCGCCCGACCCGCTCGAACTCTGGCACACCCCGCCGTTCGAGCCCACGATGGTGGACGGCCGCATCGTGGCGAGGGGCGCGTCGGACGACAAGTCGCCGCTCTGGATCGCGATCTCGGCCGTCGAGGCCTGGCTGGCAACCGAGCAACGGCTGCCCGTCAACGTCAAGTTCTTGCTCGAGGGCGAGGAGGAAGTGGGCAGCCGCACCCTGCCCGCCATCCTTGAGCGCCACCGCGAGCTGCTGGCCGCCGACGTGCTGCTGTCGGCCGATGGCGGGCGCTGGCGGCCGGGGCGGCCGAGCGTCAATGTCAACAGCCGTGGCAACCTGGGCATGGAAGTCACCGTGCGCACGGCCTCGCGGGACCTGCATTCCGGGCGCTACGGCGGCCCCGTGGCCAACAGCGCCACCGTGCTCGCCCGCCTGATCGCCACCCTGCATGACGAGCGCAACCGCATCGTCGTGCCGGGCTTCCACGACGGGCTGCGGCCGCCGGGCAATGCCGACATCGCCGGCATGGAGGCGCTCGGCTTCGACGAGGCGGCGTTCTTCTCCGAGATCGGCGCGCGGCCCGGCGCGATGGAGCCCGGCGTGCGCTTGCTGGAGAGCCTCTGGCTGCGGCCGACCCTCGAAGTGAACGGTCTCTGGGGCGGCTACACGGGCCCCGGCGGCAAAACGGTCATCCCCGCCGAGGCGCATGCCAAGCTCACCTGCCGGCTCGGCCCAGGGCAGGTGCCAAGCGCAGTCGCCGCCGCGGTCGAGGCCCATTTGCGCGCGCACTGCCCGCCCTACGCGGACATCGAGGTGCGGCAAGCGCGCGACGGCACGCCGGCCTATGCGGTGCCGGAGGACAACCGGTTCCTGGCCGTGGTGGAACGCGTCATCGAGGCGGTGCACGGCCAGGCGCCGGTGCGCGTGGGGATCGGCGGCACGCTGCCGGTCTCGGCCATGGTCAAGCAGATCCTGGGGCTGGAGACGGTGATGCTGTCGTATGCGACGGCCGACGAGCAGATCCACGCGCCCAACGAATTCTTCCGGCTCAGCTCGTTCGATGACGGGCTAAGCGCTTGGACCAAGCTGCTGTTGGAAGCGGCCAAACAGTAGCCGCATCGAATTGCAGCGTTCCTACGAGTGCTCTTGCTCCTTTTCGTCCAAGCGCCGGGTAATCCCATAAATTTCCGACTGCATGCGGTTCACCAGCAACTGCATCTCGACCACCGTTGTTCTCAATGTCCGGAGCTGCACGCTTTCAGCCGCCATGCCTTTGCGAATAGCCTCTTGCACCATATCGAGCTGCTGCTCGCGTAGGGCCAACTGTTCGACCAAGCCGTTGAGCTGATTAACGTTCGCAGCCAACTGCGCATCCAGGCTGCCCAACCGGTTCTCGACCCGGTCGAAGCGGGCCATCATGTCCGTGCGCGTACGGATCAGCGCCGCGCCTACGCGCTGCTCCAGCCCCGACAACGCCGCTCTCAGTTCGTCGTCCAATCGATCCTCCTACCGCATCCTAGACCATCAGCAATGGGTTGAACCAATCACCACGGTGCAGGCTGGCACTTTACGGAGGGTTAACCAAGCCAAGGCACTCTAGCGCCACCCATCAGGCGTGAAGAATGTCAGCCCTGCTCGCAGACCTCGGTCCCCCAGCCGCACTGAGCCAGAAGGACCGGTTCCTGGCTTTCGCCTTCGCCGCGTCGGACCTGCTGGTCGAGGCGGGGATGGATGGCGTGATCGGGTTTGCCGCCGGGGCATTCCGCGCCCGCTTCGGCCGGCCGCCAGAGGGCTTCGGCGGCACCCACTTGCGCACCCTGTTCGCCGCGGCGGACCACCCGACGCTGGAACTCGCCATTTCCAGCATCGGGCTGCGTGGCCGGCTGACTCCCATGGTGCTCCGCCTGTCCGACCCGGCGGCCACGCCCATGATCGTCTCCGGCCTGTCAATGCCGCACGCGCCGGGCCGGCTGTGCTTCACCATGGGCCGCCTGCCGCTGCCGCTGGAAAGCCGGGAGGCGCTGAGCCTGGCCAAGCCGGCCAGCCTGGTCCAAACCGCCGAGGCCCGGCTGCGCGCCAACGAGGGCGGCGCGCTCGGGCTGGTGGACCTGCGGCATTGGCCTCTTTCCTGCGCAGACCTGTCCACCGAGGCGCAGCGCATGCTGCAATCCGAGATCACCGAGGTGCTGACCAGGCTCGGCGGCCCCGGCTGCGTCACCGGCGAGTTGGCGGCGGGCCGCTTCGGCGTGGTGGCAGATCGCCCGCCCAACCTCGAGGCGATCGCCACCGAGCTCGAGCTGTTGCTGCGCTCCCATCCCGCCACCGCGGGCACGGAAATCCAAAGCATCGAGCTGGGGCTGGACCGCGAGCAGCTCACCGGGCCGCAGGCGGCGCGGGCGCTGCGCTTCGCCCTTGCCCGCTTTGCCGACAGCGGCGCCCGCGCCACCGAGGATGCTGGGTTTCAGGCGGGCCTGGCCGAATTCGTCGCCAGCGCGCAGGTTCGCGCGCGCACCGTTCGCAACGCCATCGTGGAGCGCCGCTTCCATCTCGCGTTCCAGCCCGTGGTGCATCTCAAGAGCCAGGGCGTGCACCATTACGAGGCCTTGCTGCGCCCGATCTTCACTCCCGGCCACGCTATCCAGACCACGCAGGACTTTGTGACCTTCGCCGAGGCGGTGGGCTTGTCGGAGGATCTGGATTGGGCGGTGATGCAGCACGCGGTGAGCACGATCGAGGACGTGCCGGGCATCGCGGCGGCCGTGAACGTCTCTGGCCTGTCGATGCAGAGCCCGGGCTTTCGCGAACGCATGCTCGGCCTGCTCGGCAACCGCAAGACCGCCGGGCGCATCCTGGTGGAGCTGACCGAGACGGCGGACATCGAGGATGTCGAGAACGCCAAGACCAGCATCAAGCAGCTTCGCGAGATGCAGGTGCCGGTCTGCATCGACGATTTCGGCGCCGGGTCGGCCGCGTTCCGCTACCTCAAGGAATTCCGGGTGGACTACGTGAAGCTCGACGGCGCGTATGTCCGCGGGGCGCTGCAGAACGCGCGGGAGCATGGCTTTTTGCTGACGATGGTCGAGCTGGCCAATTTCGTCGGCGCCAAGGTGATCGCGGAGACGGTCGAGACCGAGGAGGAGGCGAAGATGATGCGGGAGCTGGGAGTGGAGTACGGTCAGGGCTGGTATTTCGGCCGGCCGGGGCAGCTTCCAGGGATTGCGAGTTAGCTCGGCGGCGCGGGTCGGCCCGTGGATGCCCGGATCAAGTATGGGCATGACGAGGATGGACGATTGATGCCATACGCGGCCGTCCCCGCCGGTAGACGAGCCGGAGAGGGTGGTTTCGCGCCCGAGGAGGCTTGGTAGCTTGCAAGCGCCGTCACCTTTCGACACCAAACGCCCCTCTCCCACCAGGAGAGGCAGACGCACCCTGCTGCTCGTCTGCCTGGTCGTGCTCGCCGCGGTGCTGTCCCTCCAACTCGCCCCCATCCAGCGCGCCGAGGCCTGGCTGAACTTCCGCCTCACGGGCTACGTCCCGCCGCCGCTCGTCGTGGGCCAGCACGGCCGCCTGTTCCTCGGCAACCACCCCGGCGGCCTGCCCGGCTCGCTGATCTCCGACGTCTGCGGCACCACCGTCGGCTCCCACGCCATCGAGCGCTCCGTCAGCGACATCCGCCCCATCCTTGCCGCAGGCCACGCCACCGGGTTGCCATTCCGCTTCCTCATCGTCCCCACCGCCCCGCGCCTCGACCCGCAGGACCTGCCGCCCCATACCCCCTGCAGCGACCCAGCCGCCGACCGTCTCGTCGCCGCCCTCTCCGACCCGGCGGTGATCTACCCGCTCGCCTTCATGCAGGCGCTCAACAAGCAGGTCGACGTGCTCCCCCGCCACCATTTCCACTGGGCCGGCGAGGGCCCGCTGCGGGTCGCCGAGCACGTGGCGCAAGGCATGGACCTACCCCGCGAGCTCACCCTCACTCTGCGCCCGGACAACCGCTCGTCGGACCTGAACGGCTTCTATCCAGGGCTCGGCTTGCATGACCGCATCGGCACCCCCAATCTCCCGGGCGCCGGCGTCAAGCAGTGCGACGAGCGGTGCCAGCCGCCGCCGCCCGCGGGCGTGGTCACCTTCACCCATCCCGGGCCGGGCCGCCTGCTGGTGCTGGCAGACAGTTTCGGCGACGAATTGGCGGGCAATTTCAGCGAGTTCGCCGGCCAGGTCTGGCTGGTGCGGATGAACCTGGCCATGCTCGACCCGCCCGCGCCGCTCGCCGCCGCCATCCACGGCTTTCAGCCGACCGGCATCATCGTCGCCTACCACGACGCCGGCGCCCTGGCGCTCGATCCCGCCTCACAGGGCAGCCTTGCGGCAGTGGCAACCCTGCTGACGGATGCGGACTTGTCAGCCAAGCAAGACACACCGTAGGCTAATCAGCGTGGATACCATGGCATTTCGACCCTGCAGCCTGCTCGGGCTTGGCGGCCTCCTCCTTACTTGCCCCTGGGCATAACGCCGGGCCGCTCGCCGCGCCGGGCGTCGCTCAGGGGAAGCCTTCGAGCCCGCTCCGCACCGAACCCAAAGGCCCGCCACAATGACCATCCAGCATCCCAGCTTCGGCGACATCGCCGACGACCGCGTCATCATATTCGACACCACCCTGCGCGACGGCGAGCAGTCGCCGGGCTTCTCGATGAACCTGCACGAGAAGCTGCGCATGGCCGAAGCCCTCGCCGAACTGGGCGTGGACGTGATCGAGGCCGGCTTCCCGATCGCCTCGCCGGGCGATTTCGAGAGCGTCAAGCTCATCGCCGAGAAGGTGCGCGGCCCGGTGATCGCCGGCCTCGCCCGTACCGGGCGCGCGGACATCCTGCGCGCCGCCGAGGCCGTCCGCGGCGCGGCGCGTCCCCGCATCCACACGTTCGTCTCCACCAGCGCGCTGCACATGAAATACAAGCTGCGCATGGAACCCGAGGCGGTGCTGCAACTCGCCTATGACAGCGTGACCCTCGCGCGCCAGTTCACCGACGACGTCGAATGGTCCGCCGAGGACGGCAGCCGCACCGACCCGGACTTCCTGTGCCGCTGCGTCGAGGCCGCCATCAAGGCCGGCGCCACCACCATCAACATCCCCGACACGGTGGGCTATGCGGTGCCGGAGGACATCGCCCGCATCTTCACCATGCTGCGCGAGCGGGTGCCCGGCGCCGATGACGTGATCCTCTCCACCCACAACCACAACGACCTGGGGCTCGCCGTCGCCAACACGCTGGCCGCCCTGCGCGCCGGGGTGCGGCAGGTGGAATGCACCATCAACGGCATCGGCGAGCGCGCCGGCAACGCGGCGCTCGAGGAGGCGGTGATGGCCATCCGCACCCGTCCGGACGCCGCCCCCTACCGCACCGGGGTGAAGACCGAGAACATCCTGCGCGTCTCCAAGATGCTGGCCACCATCACCGGCTTCGACGTGCAGCCCAACAAGGCCATCGTCGGCCGCAACGCCTTCGCCCATGAGAGCGGCATCCATCAGGACGGCGTGCTCAAGAACGCCGCCACCTACGAGATCATGACGCCGGAGAGCGTCGGCTGGACCAAGTCGAGCCTGGTGATGGGCAAGCACTCCGGCCGCGCCGCATTCCGCGACAAGCTGCAGGCGCTGGGCTACGGCGACGTGGGCGAGAACCGGATCGCCGAGGCTTTCATCCGCTTCAAGAACCTCGCCGACCGGAAGAAAGTGGTCTACGACGAGGACCTGGTGGCGCTGGTCGACGACGAGGTGATGCGCGATCACGAGCACCTGCGCTTCGTCTCGCTCGCGGTGCAGGCCGGCTCCCACGGCCCGGCGACCGCACAACTCGAACTCGAGATCGATGGCACGCCACAGTCCACCAGCGCGGAGGGCTTGGGGCCGGTCGACGCCACGTTCAACGCGTTGCGCACCCTGTTCCCGCATGAGGGCACCTTGGTGCTGTTCTCCGTCGGCGCGGTCACCGAGGGCAGCGACGCCCAGGCCCGCACCACGGTCCGGCTCGCGGAGGGTGGCAAGATGGTGGACGGCCAGGGCTCGGACACCGACACCATCGTGTCGGCTGCCCGCGCCTATGTGCATGCGCTCAATAAGCTGCTGGTCAAGCGCGCCCGCACCGAGCCGGAGCAGTTGTCAGCCTAACCTAAGCTGGTATGCTTGCGTAACCCGTCTGGTTACATCTCTAAGCGGGTGGGTGCCTCACCAGCAGGAAAGGTCACGCACATGCCAACTCTTCTCGCCATCCAGTCGAGCCCCCGCGGCGACCACTCGGTCTCCCGCAAGCTGACGGCCGAGTTCGTGGCCGATTGGAAGGATGCGCATCCGGGCGGCACGGTCGTGACCCGCGATTTGATGAAGACGTCATTGTCGTTTGTCGACGTGCCGTGGATCACCGGCGCCTACACGCCGCCAGATCAGCATTCACCCGAGATCAAGCAGGCATTGCGGATCTCTGACGAAATGATCGCGGAGCTGATGCAGGCGGACCACATCGTTGTCGGCACCTCCATGTACAACTTCTCCATTCCGGCCGCGCTCAAGGCCTATATCGACCAAATCGTGCGCGTCGGCGTCACCTTCAGCGCTAACTATGAAGGACTGGTGAAGGGCAAGAGGCTCACTGTGCTGCTGGCCTCGGGCGGCGTCTACACGCCTGGGGCGCCCGCGGAGTCCTACAACGTCGCGAGCAGCTACCTCAAGCAGGTGTTCGGCTTCATCGGCATCACCGACTGTAGCGTCGTCCTCGCTGGAGGCACCGCTGGCATTGATCGCGGCACGACGACGCTGCCCGAGGTGGTGGCCCAATTCACCCCCGAGGTGGCGACCTTGGCCAAGGCGTAGCCCTCGCCCTCAAACCGGCGCGGGCGGGAGAGGGTCTGGGTGAGGGTGCGAGGGCCGCGCTCCACTACTGCACGAACACCTGCACCTGCGGGCTGCCCACGCTCGGCACCGCCCGCGCCGTGAGCTGGATGCTCTCGTCCGGCACCCCCTCGGACGCGATCTCGCGGGCGATCTGCCGCGCGTCCGGCGTGATCGTCTGCGCGGCGGCAACCTGGTCCGTCGGCGTCCCGGTCGCGGGCACGACGGTCGCGACCTCGAACTTCGCGTCCGGCTTGCGGCCCAGCGCGTCGTCCACCGCCTGGCGCAGCGCGTCGGCATAGTCCGGGCCGGGGCTGCCAAAGTCGATCGTCACCAGCGGCTGGATCGGCGGCGGTCCCGGCGGCTGCGCGATCACCGGCGGCTTGCCGGCGTTCGGGTCGAACGTGCGCTGGTCCACCAGCGTGCACCCACACAGGGCAACGGCGAGCAGGCAGGCGATGGGGCGGACCATGCCGCGTCGTTGCATCAAACCCGCACCCGGGCAAGACTCGCCCCCAGACCGCAACAGAGGAAGCCGCCATGCCCGCCAGCAACCAACGCGTCGATGGCCGCCGCCTGTGGGACGCGCTGATGGCCATGGCCGAGATCGGCGCCACGGCAAAGGGGGGTGTGCGCCGCCTCGCGCTGACCGAGCTGGACCGCGCCGGCCGCGCCCGCTTCGCCGCCTGGTGCGAGGCCGCCGGGCTCAGCCTGCGCACTGACGCCATGGGCAACATGTTCGCCCGCCGCCCCGGCCGCGACCCGGCGCGCGCGCCCGTGCTGTTCGGCAGCCATCTCGACAGCCAGCCCTCCGGCGGCAAGTTCGACGGCGCCTTGGGCGTGATCGCCGGGCTCGAAGTGATGCGCACCCTGAACGAGTTGGGCATCGAGACCGAGGCGCCGCTCGAACTGGTGAACTGGACCGACGAGGAGGGCGCCCGCTTCGGCCGCGCCATGATGGGCTCCGGCGTCTGGGCCGGCAGCTTTACCCAGCCGGAGGTCGAGGCCCTGCGCGACGGCGAAGGCATTCGGCTCGCCGACGCGCTGGACGCCACCGGCTGCCGCGGCGACGCTCCCGCGGCCGCTTTCCCGGCCGACAGCTATTTCGAGCTGCACATCGAGCAGGGCCCGATCCTGGAGCGCGAAGGCGCCGACATCGGCATCGTCACCGGCGGGCAAGCGCAGGTCTGGTATGACGCCGTGGTCACGGGGCAGGACAGCCACGCCGGCACCACGCCGCCCAGTGCCCGCAAAGACGCGCTGGTGGGGGCCGCCGCCATCATTGCCCTGGTCGACCGCACCATGCGCGCCCGCGGCGAGGACGGCCGCGGCACGGTGGGGCAGCTCGCCGTCAGCCCCAACAGCCGCAACGTGGTGCCCGGCGAGGTGCGCTTCTCCGTCGAGTTCCGCCATCCCGACCCGGCGGAACTCGAGACCATCGCCACCAGCTTCCCCGCCGCAGCCGCCGGCCTGGCGCAGGACGCGCGCGTCCACCTCGCCCTGTCGGAGCGGGTGCGCATCCCGGCCCAGGCGTTCGACCCGGCGTGCGTCGCCCTGGTGCGGGACGCGGCGGCCCTGCTCGGCTTCTCCGCGCGCGAGATCGTCTCCGGTGCCGGGCACGACGCGATCTACGTCGCCCAGCACATCCCCACCGCCATGATCTTCACGCCCTGCCGCGACGGGCTGTCCCACAACGAGGCCGAGCACATCGAGCCGGAGCAGGCCGAGGCGGGCTGCCAGGTGCTGCTGGAGGTGGTCCTGGCCCGCGCCGGGCGGGTGGTTTGATGGTGGGCGACCCTCACCCCGACCCTCTCCCAGAGGGAGAGGGAGAAGTGAGGGGCAGCGGCCACCCTCACCGCGACCCTGTCTTGCCCGCGGGAGAGGGAGAAGTTTGGGGGTTAGGGGTCGTGCTTGCCGTGGAGGAAGGGGTTGTCGCGGCCGAGGCGGGTGTTGTTTTCGCCTAAAGACTCGGGTGGGGCGGCGGCGAACTCGGCGAGGAGGTCGATCTCGGGGGGGATGCGGCGCTTGTAGTCGGAGGCGCGCAGGCCGAGGTCGCGGCAGAGGTCGAGGACGATGGCGTCGACGGAGCAGGTGGCGAGCTCGACTTCCATGTCGGGGGCGTCGAGGCGCTCGAGCAACTCGCGTTCGAGGTTCTCGACGCGCTCGGGGGTGCCGGCGCGCTCGTGGATGACGTCTTCGACGTCGCGGATGATGCGCTTGCGGGCGGCGGTGCGGGCGGCCGGGTCGAGTTTTTTGGGCTCGGGTATGGGGGCGGCGAGCTTGTCGGATAGCAGGATGCTCTGGCGCATCGAACGGGTGAGCTTGTCGTAGATGACGGCGGCTTCGGCGTCGGGGGCGTCGGGCTTGGTCGGGTCGAGGCGTTCGAGGCGGGCGGCGCCGATGTCCAAGGCGCGGTCGAGCAGGCGGAGCTGGCGGGCGCGTTGAGTGGCGTGCGCGGCTGGCTCGGGGGTGGAGGGCGGCGAGGACATGAACGGGTAGGGACCATACGCGGCGGGGGAGTTTCAAGGAGTTTGGAAGGGCGGCGACAGACGCTGTAACAACTCCCCGCCTTGCCCGCCCCGACGCCGCCACCTAAACCAGCGCGATGCAGGTCACACCGTGACGTGGCTCGAGGATAGCAGGCTGCTCGACCCAGCGCCCTCGCCCGCACCCGCCGGGCCGGCCGAGCTTGCCCTGGCGGAGCAGTTGCGCCGGGTCGCCAGCGCGCTCACCCCGGGCGGCGGCTCCCCCGCGGACCGGTTCGCCACCACCATGGCGCAGGCGGCCAGCGTCCTCTGGTCTGGCTTCCACCGCTACGACGCCGCCGACCCGCACTGGCCGGACCGGGACCGCTTCGTCATGTCACCGGCCCATGGCGCACCGCTGCTCTATGCGCTGCTCCATCTCACCGGGCACGACGGCATGGACGCGGCCGCCCTGGCTACGCACCGCCAGCTCGGCAGCGCGTGCGCCGGGCACCCGGACACGCACGCCCATCCCGCCATCGAGGCCACCACTGGGCCGCTTGGCCAGGGCTTGGGCATGGCGGTGGGCATGGCCCTGGCGGAACGCCTGCTCGCCGCCCGCTTCGGCAAGAGCCTGGTCGACCACCGCACGTGGGCCTTCGTCACGCAAGCCGACCTCGCCCAGGGGGTGAGCCACGAAGCCGCCTGCATCGCCGGGCATCTCCGCTTGGAAAAGCTGTGCGTGCTGTTGGAGGACCCGGGCGAGGGTGACGGCTGCGACAGCCTGCCATCGCTCGACGAGACCCTGCGCCGCTTCGCCACCCTCGGCTGGTCCACCCGCAGCGTGTCGGGGCAGGACGCCTCGGCGCTCGAGGCTGCGCTGGCGCTCTCCGCCCGCTCCCGGCGCCCCACGCTGATCGCCTGCCGCCGCCACGAGCCGGACCACGCGCCCCCGCCGGACGCGCCCACCCCCATGGCCACGCCCTGGGCGGAGGCGGGCCGGCGTGGCAGCACCGCCCGGCGGGTATGGCTGAAACGACTGGCGCACCACCCGCTGCGGGCGGAGTTCGACCGCGTGATGGCCGGCCGCTTGCCCGAGGGCTGGGCGGAACGGCTCGGCGCGGTCAAGGCCAGCCTCACCGCCGCGCGCGCCACCGCCAGCACGCGCGAGTGGGCGGAACGGCTGCTGGATGCGCTCGCGCCGGACGTGCCGGAGCTGGTCGGCGGCCATACCGAATTGGCCGGCTGCCGCTCCGTGGTGGCGCCGGGCAGCTTCTCGCCGCGGCAGGTGCATTACGGCCCCCGCGAGCACGGCATGGCGGCCTGCCTGAACGGCCTGGCGCTGCATCGCGGCGTGCTGCCCTACGCCGTGGCCCCGCTCGCCGGCACCGACGGCATGCGCCCGGCGCTGCGGCTCTGCGCCCTGATGGGCCTGCGCACGATCTATCTCGCCACCCATGACAGCATCGGCCTCGGCTCCGACGGGGCGGCGTTCCAGCCGGTGGAGCAGCTCGCTGGCCTGCGCGCGATCCCCAACCTGCTGGTGCTGCGCCCGGCCGACGCGGTGGAGGCCGCCGAATGCTGCGAATTGGCGATGCGGCGCACGATCGGGCCGTCGCTGCTGGTGCTGTCGGAGCAGCCGGTTCCCGCCTTGCGCAGCGACATAGCAGAGAACCGCTCCGCCCGCGGCGCCTACGTGCTGGCCGAGGCGAACGGCCCCCGCGCCGCCACGCTGATCGCCAGCGGCAGCGAGGTCGGCCTGGCGCTGGCCGCCCGCGAACGGCTGATGGGCGAGGGCATCGCCGCCGCGGTGGTCTCGATGCCTGCCTGGTCGCTGTTCGCGGCGACGGACGCAGCCAACCAGGCCCGCGTGCTCGGCCAGGCCCCTCGTTTCGGCATCGAGGCGGCGTGCGGCTTCGGCTGGGAGCGCTGGCTCGGCGATGGGGGAATGTTCCTGGGCGTGTCCGGGTTCGGCGCGTCGGGACCGGCGGCGGAGCTGTTCCGCTCGTTTGGACTGACGCCGGAGGCGATTGCGGGCGTGGTGTGCCGCCGCTTGAGTTTGGCGTGATACTTCCGGGGCGCCTCGCACGGACAGTCCAGTTGGGATAAGTCGATCGCGAGGCTTACGTGAGGGTTGCATGCGACTGGGGCTGGTGTTGGTTCTCCTCTGCTGCCTTGCTGGTCTGGCGCGTGCGGACGAGTGGGTTGCGGCCAAGCCGGGGGTGATGTGCGCGTCGGCGGATGCGCTTGGACGGTTGACGCTGCCGAACGGCGACAGCCGGACCCATCGTGCCGTGCCAACGGCGGCCGACCTGGCGACTGCGTCTGCCGGTGGGTGCGTGGACATCGCGGTTGGGCAGCATGTCACGACCGTCGAGACGTACCGGAACACCTCGGTGGCATTGGTGGGCGGCGCGCGGCTGACGATCCCAAACGTGGATTTCGACCCGGCCACGGCATCGGCGAGCAACGCTCCAGTGCTGACGGGCTATCGGGTGGCGAGCCATCTGGCCATCGACAGCGGCAATGCCATCGAGGTGCTCGTGGACAGCCGCATTTCGCCGCAGTTGGCCGAACAGATGTGGAACACGTCGGATGATCCGGGCTTCGTGCTGCCGGAGGGCGACCCGCGGGCTGCCGCCTTCACCAAGAGTCCGCCCAGGCCTGCGCAGGTTCGCCTGGTGGATGCCAGCGGCGGCGTGCTCGCGCAGCAGCTTGAAGACGAGCCGCTGGCGCGGGTGACAGTGGCCAAATGGCACGGGCTGACGGCACCCACCTACCTGTTGACCGTCGACCATTCCATCGGGATGGGCAGCTACGCCGGCCCGAGCACGACCTTGCTGACACCCTCGGTCACCGCGCTCAGCCCGGTGACGTATGCCGGGGCACATGGCCGGTCTGGCATCCTGACATTGGCCAGCACGCTGAAAACCGGCTGGCAGGTGGTGCATGGGCGCGCGGGTGGGCCGGACGAGATCGAACAGGCGCTTTGCCGGCCGGGAACAAAGGATGATTTCACCATCACGTATCAGACCTACCGCTTGGTGGATGGCTCCTGGCAGATGGCGGAACGGCAAGTGCCCGGCTTTTGGGAGAATGAGTCGTTTCCGCCGCGATCCAGTTTCCCTTAGCTGCGGCCCAAATAGCTGCGGCTCAAAACAAAAAGCTTATACCGCGGCACTTGGTTCTGACTCGTCCCAAGCTGTCATTGCGAGAAGCCCTTGCGACGAAGCAATCCAGAGCCACAGGGGAAATGCCGCGTGCGTGGCCATGGATCGCCACGCCTTCGGCTCGCGATGACGGGTGCAGGTTCATTGCCGTTGGTATAACTGGGCTGCCTTGGGCTTTGGCGGCAGCCACCCTCACCCCGACCCTCTCCCGCCAGCGGGAGAGGGAGAAGGAAGGGGTAAAGCGGCTGGGGGATCGTGCTCATACCACCGGCACTTGGTTCTGACTCGTCCCAAGCTGTCATTGCGAGAAGCCCTTGCGACGAAGCAATCCAGAGCCACAGGGGAAATGCCGCGTGCGTGGCCATGGATCGCCACGCCTTCGGCTCGCGATGACGGGTGCAGGTTCATTGCCGTTGGTCGGGGTGAATCAACGCACTGGAACTAAGGCGCTGGTGTCGTTACAAACCCGGCACTTGATAAGGAGCTGGATGTCATGGCCGTGAAAGTCGCCATCAACGGATTTGGCCGCATCGGCCGCCTCGTGCTGCGCGCTATCGTGGAGAGCGGCCGCACCGACGTGGAGCCCGTCGCGATCAACGACCTCGGCAGCGTCGAAGCCAACGCGCACCTGTTCCGTTACGACAGCGTCCACGGCCGCTTCCCCGGCAACGTCTCCGTCGACGGCGACAGCATCACCATCCACTACAACGGCCGCACCTACGGCCCGATCCACGTCTCGGCCGAGCGCGACCCGGCCAAGGTGCCCTACCAGGGCGTGGACGTCGCCATGGAATGCACCGGGCTGTTCACGAAGAAAGCCGAGGCCGCCAAGCTCATCGCCGCCGGCGCGCGCAAGGTGCTGATCAGCGCCCCCGCCGATGGGGTGGACGCCACCATCGTCTACGGCGTGAACCACTCGGTGATCACGCCGGAGATGACGGTGATCTCCAACGCCTCCTGCACCACGAACTGCCTCGTGCCCATGGTGAAGGTGCTGCACGAGAGCTTCGGCGTGGTGCGCGGCTACATGGTCACCATCCACTCCTACACCGGCGACCAGAAAACCGTGGACACGCTGCACAAGGACCTGCACCGCGCCCGCGCCGCCGCCATGTCCATGATCCCCACCTCCACCGGCGCCGCCAAGGCGGTCGGCCTGGTGCTGCCGGAGCTCGCGGGCAAGCTCGACGGCACCTCGATCCGCGTGCCTACCCCGAACGTCAGCCTGGTGTCGCTGGATGCCAACCTCGCCCGGCCCGCCAGCAAGGACGAGATCAACGCCGCGATGAAGGCCGCCTCCGAAGGCGCGCTCGCCGGCATCCTGGACTACAACACCGAGAAGCTGGTCAGCACCGACTTCAACCACGTCGCCGCCTCCTGCAGCTTCGACGCGACCCAGACCGCCTCGCTCGACGGCGGCCAGATGATCCGCGTCGCCGGCTGGTACGACAACGAGTGGGGCTTCAGCTCGCGCATGAGCGACACCGCGGCCCTGTTCGGCAGCCTCTGACCCATGGGCTTTAGAACCCTCGACGGAGTGGACGTGCGCGGCCGCCGGGTCCTGTTGCGCGCCGACCTCAACGTGCCGGTGCGCGACGGCCGCATCACCGACCTGACCCGCATCGAGCGCCTCTCCCCCACCATCCGCGAGCTGTCCGAGGGCGGCGCCAAGGTCATCGTGTTCAGCCATTTCGACCGGCCGAAGGGCAAGCGGGTGCCTACCATGTCGCTGGCCCCGATGGCGGTGGCGCTGGCCGAGGTGCTGGGCAAGCCGGTGCGCTTCGCGGAGGACAGCACCGGCCCGGTCGCCCATGCCGCGGTGGACGCGCTGGGCAACGGCGAGGTGCTGCTGCTGGAGAACACCCGCTACCACCCCGGCGAGGAGGGCAACGACCCGGCGCTCGTGCGCGAGTTCGCCGCCCTGGGCGAGATCTTCGTGCATGACGCGTTCTCCGCCGCCCACCGCGCCCATGCCAGCACCGAGGGCGTCGGCCGCGCCCTGCCCGCCTACGCCGGCCGCCTGATGCAGGCCGAACTCGAGGCGCTGGAGGCCGCACTCGGCACGCCGCAGCGCCCGGTGGCGGCCATCGTCGGCGGCTCCAAGGTGTCCACCAAGCTGGATTTGCTGCACAACCTGGTCGGCCGGGTCGACGCGCTGGTGATCGGCGGCGCCATGGCCAACACCTTCCTGGCCGCGCAGGGGCTCTCCGTCGGCCGCTCGCTGCAGGAAGCCGAGATGCACGGCACCGCCCGGGCCATCCTCGCCCGCGCCGCGGAGGCCGGTTGCGAGATCGTGCTGCCCACCGACGCCGTGGTCGCCACCGAGTTCAAGCCCAACCCGGCCACGCAGATTGTCCCCGTCACCGCCATCCCGGCCGGCAGCATGATGCTGGACGTGGGCCCGGCGAGCGTGGCCGAACTCGAGCACCGCCTGGCCGGCTGGCGCACCCTGGTGTGGAACGGCCCGCTCGGCGCCTTCGAGACCCCGCCGTTCGACGCCGCGACCATGGCGCTCGCCCAGGCCGTCGCCACCGCAACCGAGGCCGGCACCTTGCGCAGCGTCGCCGGCGGCGGCGACACCGTGTCCGCCTTGCGCCAGGCCGGCGTGATCGACCGGCTGAGCTACGTCTCCTCCGCGGGCGGCGCCTTCCTGGAATGGATGGAGGGCAAGGTGCTGCCCGGGGTTGCCATACTTTATAGCGACAGCGTGACCGCCTAGCCCCGAACCGGACAGGCCCGCGCCCGCGTTGGACTCCTGCCCAACGAAGGAGGAAATCGATGGCGCAGGATCTCAGTGGCCTCAAGGTTGCCGTGCTCGCGACCAACGGCGTTGAACAGGTCGAACTCACCGAGCCGGTCAAAGCGCTCAAGCACGCCGGTGCGGACGTCACGGTGGTGTCGCTCAAGGGCGGCACCATCCAGGGCATGAACCACGACCAGAAGGGCAGTCAGCTTGCCGTCGACAAGGAGCTGTCGGCGGTGAAGCCCGAGCAGTTCGACGCGCTGATGCTGCCCGGCGGGGTCGCCAACCCGGACTATTTGCGCGTGGAGCCCGAGGCAGTGGCGTTCGTCCGCCACTTCGCCCAGAGCGGCAAGCCGATCGGCGCCATCTGCCACGGCCCCTGGACGCTGATCGAGGCGGACGCGGTGCGCGGCAAGAAGATGACGTCCTGGCCGTCGCTGAAGACGGACCTGCGCAATGCGGGTGCGGAGTGGGTAGATGAGGAATGCGTGGTGGACGGCACGCTCGTGACCTCCCGCAAGCCCGACGACCTGCCCGCGTTCAACCAGGCGCTGACCCGCGTGTTCGCCGCGTCCTGCACCCGGCGCGCCGCCTAGCCTCGCCGCCGAACGCCTCCCCTCAAGAGAGGCTCCCTCTCCCTCTGGGAGAGGGTCGGGGTGAGGGCCCCCACTGACACAGCGCTCGCATCGTGATGCAGGCTACAAGCTATGCAGCACCTCCGAGCTGCCCTGCCAGATCAGCTTGCACGCCACGAACACCACCATCAGCAGCCCGGCCCAGGCCAGCCAGCGGAACCGCTCCAGCAGGCGCGCGACCAGGGTCGCCGCCACCGCCATCAGCACCACGGAAAACGCCAGCCCCGCCAGCAGCACGCCCACATTGCCCTGCGCCGCGCCCGCCACCGCGAGCACGTTGTCCAGGCTCATCGAGAGGTCCGCCAGCGCGATCTGCACGATCGCCCGGCTGAGCGACTTGGGCGCGGTCTGCGACGTGAGACCCGGATGCTTCGGCCGCAGCTCCCGGTACATCCGCCAGCATACCCAGAGCAGCAGCAGCCCGCCCGCCAAGGTGAGCCCCACCACGGCCAACAGCCGCAACGCGATGGACGCCATGCCCAAGCGGATCACCGCGGCCAGCGCCACCCCCAGCAGCGCCGCCCGCCGCTTCTGCGCCGCCGGCAACCCCGCCACCGCCAGCCCAACCACGACCGCATTGTCGCCCGCCAGCGCCAAATCGATGAACAGCACCTGCGCCAAAGCCGCCGCTTGCGCTAGGATGTGGGCCTGAGCCGCCCAGTGGAGCAATGACTGCATGGTCCCGCGCTATACCCGCCCCGCCATGGCCGCGATATGGGCGCCGGAAAATCGCTACCGCCTCTGGTTCGCCATCGAGGCCGCCGCCGCCGACGGAATGGCCGCAATCGGCGCCATCCCCGAGGGCGCCGCCCACGCCATCCGCGCCAAAGGCACGCCCCTGCTCGCCGGCATCAGCCAGGCCGACCTCGACCGCATCGACACCATCGAGGCCGAAACCCGGCACGACGTGATCGCCTTCCTCACCTGGCTCGCCGAGGGCATCGGCCCCGACAGCCGCTTCGTCCACCAGGGCATGACCAGCAGCGACATCCTGGACACCTGCCTCTCGCTGCAACTCACCCAAGCCGCCGACCTGCTGCTCGCCGACCTCGACGCCGTGCTCGCCGCGCTCGAGCGCCGCGCCTTCGAGCACAAGCACACGCTCACCATCGGCCGCAGCCACGGCATCCACGCCGAGCCCACCTCGTTCGGCCTCAAGCTCGCCGGGCACTATGCCGAGTTCGCCCGCAACCGCACCCGCTTGGTGGCCGCGCGCGCGGAAATTGCGGTCTGCGCCATTTCCGGCCCGGTCGGCACCTTCGCCCATCTCGACCCGGCGGTCGAGGCGCACGTCGCCGGCGCGCTCGGCCTGGCGATCGAACCAGTCTCCACCCAGGTGATCGCGCGCGACCGCCACGCGCAATTCTTCTGCACCCTCGCCGTGATCGCCTCCGCGGTGGAGCGGCTGGCGACCGAGGTGCGCCACCTGCAGCGCAGCGAGGTGCGCGAGGCCGAGGAGTTCTTCCACCCCGGCCAAAAAGGCAGCTCCGCCATGCCGCACAAGCGCAACCCGGTGTTGAGCGAGAACCTCACCGGGCTGGCCCGCGTGGTCCGCTCCGCCGCCATCCCGGCGCTGGAGAACGTCGCGCTCTGGCACGAGCGCGACATCAGCCATTCCTCGGTGGAACGGGTGATCGGCCCCGACGCGACGGCCACGCTCGACTTCGCGCTGGTGCGGCTGGCTGGGATGGTGGAGCAACTGGTGATCTATCCCGACCGCATGGCCGCCAATCTGGAGAGCTTGGGCGGTGTGGTGCATAGCGGCGAGGTGCTGCTGGCGCTGACCCGGGCCGGCATCCTGCGCGAGGACGCCTATCGCGTGGTGCAGCGCAACGCCATGCAAACATGGCAGAACCTCGGCCAGCCCAGCGGCCGCAGCTTCCGCGACAACCTGCTGGCGGACCCTGAGGTCGCCGGCCGCATCGGCCCGGACCAGATCGACGCCGCGATGAACCCGGCGAGCCATTTGCGGGCGCTCGACCATGTGTTCGAGCGCGTTTTTGGTCACGCAAACCCTCCGGTTCCAGCGGCTTTGGAGTAGGTTTTCGGCTGCACTTTGAAAAAGAAGCTTGAAACGACCGGATGCCGCTTGGCATGAAGTCGTCATCAAGCATTTCCTGGCATGTCATGAGTCTATTCAGTCCCACCGAAATCGATCATCCCCTCCAATTTGCCGAGTTCAGCAAGAGCTTTGCCGCGGCTGCGCTGCAGTATGTCGCGGCGGCAAAACAGCAAGACGCTGGCAAGTTGTTACGCCTCTCGAGCCTAGCTGCCGGCGTCGGAACCGGAGCAGCCATGACCGTGGTGTCTTTGGCCCTGCTGCAAATCGTCGGCGGCTAACCCCGCTCTACTCTTCTCCCTCTCCCGCTGGCGGGAGAGGGCCGGGGTGAGGGTGGCTGCCACGGATCCCAAGCGAACGCCCTCATCTCACCACAAACCCTCCCCACTCCCGCCGTCATCCCCGCGCAGGATGCCGCCTATGGATCAAGGAGGTCCGCCATGCGCAAAGCCCTGTTCAGCCTCACCCTGCTCGCCAGCCTCGCCGCCACCGGAGCCGCCTTCGCCCAGCCCGTCTGGGTGCAAGCGCCGCCCCCCGGCTATGGCTACGCGCCGGCCGAGGATTGGCGCGCCCGCGAGTGGCGCCACCACGAGTGGGAGCGGCATCGCCGCTGGGAAGAGTGGCGCCACGACCAAGCTTGGCACGACGGCGGCCGCTGGTAACCGCCGCAGCCCGGGTGGCGGGGGGGCTCACCGGCTGCTATACGGCGGGGACGAGACGAGGATTGAACAAATGGCCCGGCGCCGGCAGCTTTATGAGGGCAAGGCAAAGGTCCTGTTCGAGGGACCCGAGCCCGGCACCCTGGTGCAATACTTCAAGGACGACGCCACCGCCGGCAATGGCGCCAAGAAAGGCGTCATCACCGGCAAGGGCGTGCTGAACAACCGCATCAGCGAATACTTGATGACGCGGCTCGGCGAGATCGGCGTCCCCACCCATTTCGTCCGCCGCCTCAACATGCGCGAGCAGCTCATCCGCGAGGTCGAGATCATCCCGCTCGAGATCGTGGTGCGCAACGTGGCCGCCGGGTCGCTGTCGACCCGGCTCGGCATCCCGGAAGGCACCCGGCTGCCGCGCTCGATCATCGAATACTACTACAAGAACGACGCGCTGAACGACCCCATGGTGGCCGAGGAGCACATCACCGCCTTCGGCTGGGCCAACACCGCCGACATGGACGACATCGTCGCCCTCACCCTGCGCGTGAACGACTTCCTGACCGGCCTGTTCCTAGGCGTCGGCATCACGCTGGTGGACTTCAAGCTCGAGTTCGGCCGCCTCTGGGAGGACGAGGACATGCGCATCGTCCTGGCCGACGAAATCAGCCCCGACAACTGCCGCCTGTGGGATTCCAAGACCAACGAGAAGATGGACAAGGACCGCTTCCGCCGCGACTTGGGCCGGGTCGAAGAGGCCTACCAGGAGGTCGCCCGCCGCCTCGGCATCCTCCCGGAAGCTGGAGTGCGAGATTTCAAGGGGCCAGAAGGCGTCCAGTGAAGGCTATCGTCACCGTCATGCTGAAGGAAGGCGTGCTCGACCCGCAAGGCCGCGCCATTGGCCACGCCCTGGGCAATCTCGGCTTCACCGGCGTGGGCGAAGTGCGCGCCGGCAAGGTGATCGAACTCGACCTCGCCGAAACCGACGCCGACCGCGTCAAGGCCGTCGCCGAAGACATGGCCCGCAAGCTGCTCGCCAACACGGTGATCGAGAGTTTTCGCGTCGATGTGCCCACCACCCCCAAGCGCGCCCCAAAGAAGCCGCGCGGAGTCACTCGTCCCGAATGACGGGGCCAAACTCTTCGGATGCAGCCATGTTTCATCGGACGCTACCTGCCTCTCGCTCTGGGAGAGGGTCGGGGTGAGAGCGGGCCGCGCGTCGTCCGCGCCGTGCATAGAGTGCTCGACCAAGCGCTACTTATATCGCCAGACTTCCGCCTGCTCCGGCGCCAATTGCCCGGTCCCCGCCACATCCAGCCACTTCGGCAACGCCAGCAGCCCGGCGTCGATGAACAGCGGCAAGGCCGGCAGTTGGTCGGCGTAGATGCGCTGCATGTCCGCGTAGGCGGCCATCTGATGCGCCGGAACAAGGTCGGTCTCGACCGTCGCGATGTCCGCGTCGAACTGCTTGTCGCTGAACGCCGCGTAATTGGCGCCGCTCCAATTGTTCTTTGCGGTCGGGATTTGGTCGGTGCCGAGCGTCCGGCGCGGGCTCACGCCAGGATGGTCCGTCCAGTTGTACAGCATGAGGCCGGTGTATGAACGATGCTTGGCGGTGGTGCCGAACATCATGCGCGACGGCTCGAAGCGCAAATTCGTTTCCACCCCGATCTGCCGCCATCCGCTTTGGATCACCGCCATCTCGAGTTCCCGGTAGCGAACGCCTGCAGTGGAGAGCAGCTCGAACGACAAGCGGTCCCCGGCTGCGTTGTGGCACACGCCATCCGGTCCCGGCGTCCAGCCCGCCTCCGCAAGCAGCTTGCGCGCACCCGCCGGGTCATACGGGACAGCCGGTATGTCCGCATCGTAGTGTTCGTCGCGCGGGCTGACGAAGCTGTTCGGCACCAGGTCCATGCCGCCGAACAGCTTGGCATTGATCGTCTGCCGGTCGATCGACATCAGCAGCGCGCGCCGCACCCGCACGTCCTGCAGGATGGGGTTGTCCTTCTGCACGTCCATGTGCGTGTAGGTTCGGCTCGGCGGAAAGGTGACATAGTCGAACCGATCCGGCTCCCGGCTCTTCAGCGCCGACGCTTGGTCGAGCGTCAGGTAACTGTCGACGTCGATATCGCCCGACAGCAGGTTGGCCTCCAGCGCGGCCGTATCGCCGAAAAAGCGCAGCACGATGTGCTTGAAGCCGGCCTTGAGGCGATTGGTCGCTGGGATGCCGGGCCAATACGGGTTAGGCTCCAGCACCACCTGCGCGCCGACATCGTATTTCGTGATCAGGTAGGGTCCATTCCACAGCCCTGGGTTGGTCGGGTTGTGGTTGTACTCCGTGGTGTTGATGTAGTCGCCGGCGGTGTGGGCGCGCGCGTAGATCGGGCCCTCGATATGCTCCGGCAGCATCTGGTCCCATTGCGCATAGGAGGCGATGGCCCTGGGCAAGTGCAGCACGACCGTGCGATCATCCACCACGCGGGCGCTGTCAGCCCGGCTCCAGGCATTGATGTTGCTGAACCCGGCGCCCGGGTCCTGCGCAACATGCACGGTGAACGCGATGTCATTGGCTGTCACCGGCTGCCCGTCGCCCCATTTCAGGTCCGGCAGCAGCTTGATCGTCACCTCGAGACCTTTGCCGCCATCTGGCTCGTCGACCCTCTTGACCAACCCGTTGTCCAGCGATGGCACGTCGGTGCACAGCAGACAGATCAGCCCGTCCTTCACGTAAGCGCTGATGGCTCGCTGCCCAAATCCCACCACGTAACTCTTGATCGACAACGCATCGATCAGCGGGTGCAAGCTGGCCGGGAATTCGCCGATTCCGATGACCAGGTCATCCTTGGCAGCGGCCGGCACAACGCTCGCGGCCAGGATGGCAATAGCGACCAGACCAGAGCGCATCCGCATTGGCAACCTCCAACCCGCCGCTAGACGGACGGAGTGCGACACCCCTACGCCTGCAGACTCTGGAGTATCACCTTAGCCGTCGCGAACGCACGCCCGCAATGATGACCGCTCAGTGAACCAGCGCGGCCACCATTTCGTGCTGCATGATCGCCGCGACCGCCAGGTTCCGATCCTCGGCAAGCGCCATCGGCGAGCCATCCGCGCTGTGAATGGCAAACATGGTGGTGCCGTTCAGGAAGATCGGCTTCACGTAGGCCACCTGCGACAGGCCGAGGCGCTGAAGTTGGTCGGTCGTCATCGCGTGCACATCGATCGGCGTGCGGTCAACCATCGACTTGGTTTCGGTAACATCACTCATAACTGGCTCCTCGAACCGGCTCCCTCAGCGGCAAGCGCGGTGATCCACGTGGGATGGCTAGGCTTTCTCGCTCTTCGACTGCACAAAACGCTGCTCGGCCTCGACCACACGGGAGCCTCCCGATTTCGTGATCGGAATAGTCTTGACACGGGTTTCAGGCAACGGGCGCGCAAGTTCGATATGGAGCAACCCATTGTCGAGCCAAGCAGACTTCACCTCGATCCCCTCTGCCATCACGAAGGCACGCTGAAACTGCCGGGCCGCGATCCCTCGATGAAGGAAAACTCGTCCCTGCGTGTCGTCATTCTGACGCCCACGTATGACCAATTGGTTGTCTTCCTGCGTAATCTGCAGGTCATCCATGGTGAATCCGGCGACTGCAAGCGTGATTCGCAGCGTCGTGCCGCTCACCTGCTCAATATTGTACGGCGGATAGCCATCCGAGGAGGATTTGGCCGCGCGCTCCAGCAACTGCTCGAGCTGGTCAAAACCCACGAACAGCGGTGAGGTGAACAAACGGGTCGAAGACATCAGGCGCCCCCTCCATCGAGCGAGACAAGCATCGGGACCCATACGGCATCCGGATGGTACATAGGTGGAACATGCCAGACCTGTTGCAAGAGGTTGTCCCACAGGCCGGGCATTGATAGCAGCGGGCGCCGCCGCTAAATCCGGCCGCTATGGCCGACCCTGCGCCCTTGCCCATCCTCATCACGCCGCATCCGTTCCTGCGCGCCAAGGCACGCCCGGTCGGCCCCGAAGACGCCGACGCCGTCCGCGCGCTGGTGCCCCGCCTGTTCCGCACCATGTACGAAGCGCCCGGCATCGGGCTGGCGGCGCCGCAAGTCGGCGTTGGCCTGCGCGTCGTCGTGGTCGACCTCATGCCGGACAACCAGCCCCACCCGATCGCCCTCGTCAACCCGCAGATCGTGGCCGTCAGCGACGACTGGGCCACGCGCGAGGAGGGCTGCCTGTCGGTTCCGGGCCAGTATGCCGACGTGTCCCGCCCCGCCCAGGTGACGCTGCGTTACCAGGACGAAGCCGGAGTCCGCCAGGAGATCGCCGCCGACGGCTTGCTGGCGGCCTGCCTGCAGCACGAGCTGGACCATCTCGACGGCGTGCTGTTCGTCGATCACCTCTCCGCCCTGAAGCGCAACATGCTGTTGCGGCGCCTCGCCAAGGACATGAAGCAGAAGGCTGCGGGCTGATGCGCCTGGCCTTCATGGGCAGCCCGGGCTTTTCCGTTCCCGCCTTGCGCGCCCTGCACGGCGCCGGGCACGACATCGCCGCCGTCTACACCCAGCCGCCCCGTCCGGCCGGCCGTGGGCAAGCGTTGAGCCGCTCGGCCGTGCACGAAGCCGCAGCCGCTTTGGGCCTGGAGGTGCGCCATCCCGCCTCCCTGAAGCGCGACCCGGCGGCGCTGGCCGACTTCGCCGCCTTGGCGCTCGACGTCGCCGTGGTCGCCGCTTACGGCCTGATCCTGCCCCAAGCCATGCTCGACGCGCCCCGGCGTGGCTGCCTCAACATCCATGCCAGCCTGCTGCCCCGTTGGCGCGGCGCCGCCCCCATCCAGGCCGCCATCCTCGCCGGCGACGCGGAAAGCGGCATCACCATCATGCAGATGGACGCCGGGCTCGACACCGGCCCCATGCTCCTGCGCGCCGCCGTGCCGATCCGCCCCCGCGGCACCGCCGCTGAGTTGCACGACGCCCTGTCCGCCCTCGGCGCCGAGGAGGTCCTGCGCGCGCTCGAGCAATGGCCCGCCCCGACGCCCCAGCCCGCCACGGGCGCCAGCTACGCCGCCAAGCTCTCCCGCGCCGACGGCGAGCTGGACTGGCACCGTCCGGCCGAGGCGCTGGACCGGCAGGTGCGCGCGCTCAACCCCTGGCCGGGCACCTGGTGCCGCTTCGGCGGCGAGGTGCTGAAGGTCCTGGCGGCCGAGCCCGCCCCCGGCGCTGGCGAACCCGGTATCGTGCTCGGCGGCTTCGTCGTCGCCTGCGGTGCGGGCGCGTTGCGGCTGCTGCGGGTCCAGCGCGCCGGCCGGGCGCCGATGCCGGCCGAGGACTTCCTGCGCGGCACGCCCGTGGCCGCCGGAACCCGGCTCGGGGCAACTTCGGCGGCGTGACCCGGCCCATCGCCCTCCTCTTAGAGTACGAGGGCACCTGTTTCGCCGGCTGGCAGCAGCAGGAGTCCGGCATCCTCACCGTGCAGCAGGTGCTGGAGACCGCGGCCTTCAAGCTCGGCGGCGCCCCCGCCGCAAGCATCGCGGCCGGGCGCACCGACGCCGGGGTGCATGCCGCCGGCCAGGTCGCCATGCTGCCCCTCCCCGGCCACCTCGAGCCGGAGCGCATCCGCGAGGCGCTGAACTTCCACATGAAGCCGCACCCGGTGGTGGTGCTGCGCGCGGCCGTGGCGCCCGAAGGCTGGAACCCGCGCTTCTCCGCCGTCCGCCGCTGCTACGAATACCGCATCCTGAACCGCCGCCCCCGTCCCGCTTTGGACGCAGGCCGCGTGTGGCACCTGCCCCACCCGCTCGACGCCGAGGCGATGGCCGCCGCAGCCCGCCACCTGCTCGGCCGCCACGACTTTACCTCGTTTCGCGCTGCGGCCTGCCAGGCCAACAGCCCCTTGCGCACGCTGGACCGGCTCGACGTGGTGCGCGAGGGCGACGTCGTCCGCATCCTCGCCGAGGCACGCTCGTTCCTGCACCACCAGGTCCGCAACATGGTCGGCACCCTGGCGCAGGTGGGCAGCGGGCGGTGGCCGCCGGACAAGGTGGCCGGGGCGCTCGCCGCCCGCGACCGCGCCGCGGCGGGGCCAACAGCGCCGGCCGCCGGGCTCTGCCTCATGTCGGTGCACTACGAGGGCGACGCTCCATTCACAAGGTAATCAATGACTTGCGGCAGGATGATCAACGCGCCTGTGAGGAAGTTCACCGCGGCCACCAGGCCGATCGCCCGCCAGGCCGAGATTCGCAGCGCGTGCCGGGCCAGGAACCAGTTCAGCCATAGCCCATAGGCAAAGGTCGCCAACACGGCAGCCATCTCGGCGGCGTCGCCGCTCAGCCCGCCCGCCATCAGCAGCGTCATCAGCATCAGCATGCCGATCAGCACGATGGGAGCGGCCCATTGGCACCAGCAGAAGGCGGCGGCGAACCGGGGCCACTCCGCCGCCCGCCCCAGCCATCGCGCCGCCTCGAACGAGAGCACCAGCGGCGCCAGCAGGCCGACCGAGATCGCCGCCACGTTGGTCAGCGCGCTCAGCCCGCCGCCCGCCACGCCCAGGAAGGCGCCCACGATGAGAAACGCCGCGATCGGCGCCAGCGCCGCCAGCACCGCCTCGGGCGAGGCGCCGAATTGCCCCATCCCCTCCGCCCGGCCGCGCACCACCAGCAAGATGCCGCGCAGCACGTTGCGCGGCGGATCGGCCCGGCGCGGACCCGGCGCCATCACGCAGAGGCACCATGCGGTTGAGATCGCGGCCTGCGCATGCCCTACTCGCGCAGCAACTCGTTAATCGACGTCTTCGCCCGCGTCTGCGCATCCACCCGCTTCACGATCACCGCGCAATACAGCGACGGGCCCGGAGACCCGTCCGGCAGCGGGCGGCCAGGCATGGTGCCCGGCACCACGACGGAGAACGGTGGCACCCGGCCGATGAACACCTCGCCAGTCGCGCGATCGACGATGCGGGTGGACGCGCTGAGGAACACCCCCATGGACAGCACACTGCCTCGCCCGACGATGACGCCCTCCACCACCTCGGACCGCGCGCCGATGAAGCAGTCGTCCTCGATCACCACCGGGCTGGCCTGCAGCGGCTCGAGCACGCCGCCGATGCCCGCGCCGCCCGAAAGGTGGCAGCGCTGCCCGATCTGCGCGCAGGAACCGACCGTGGCCCAGGTGTCGACCATGGTATTGGCGCCGACATGGGCGCCGACATTGACGAAGCTCGGCATCAGCACGACGCCCGGCGCGATGTAGGCGGAGCGGCGCACCACCGCGCCCGGCACCAGCCGAAAACCAGCCTCGCGGAAGCGGTTGGCGCCCCAGCCCGCCGTCTTCAGCGGCACCTTGTCCCAGGCGCCGCCCTCCATAGCCGCGGAGTCGGTGAGCCGGAACGACAGCAGAACCGCCTTTTTCAGCCATTCCTGCACCGCCCAGCCGCCAGGCGCGTCCGCATCGGGGCGCGCGACCCGGGCTTGCCCGGCGTCCAACGCCTCCAGCGCCGCCTCCACCGCGTCGCGCGCCTCGCCCCCCGTGGCGGCGGACAGCGTCTCACGCCGCTCCCATAGCTCGTCGATGCGCTGCTGCAGGCTGGTCATGTCCATCGCGAGGCAACCTTCGTCTGGCGGTCGGCGCCGGACCATGCGCAGGCGCCCCAAGACGTGTCAAACCTGCCGACATGGCCGCAGATCGAGCGCCCTGAACGCCGTCACTAACCCCCTTTTAACCTCCCCCCGCTATGACAGAGGAGTAACGAGCGAGGCGGATCACTGGATGAACGAGTCGGCAGCATGCCTGGTCGGCCCTGAAGGGAGCTCGCAAGGCGCGGCGCTGGAGGCGCATGGCGGCGCTGACCTGCTACGGGCTGCCCTGCTGGACAGCCGGCAGCGTTGGCGCGATCTGGTCTCTCTCGCGGCGGATTTCGCGTTCGAGACGGATGCGGAGGGCCGGCTCGTGTTCCTATCCCCCGAGGTGATCCTGGGCTGGCCAGCGGGTGCGCTGCTGGGCCAGCCGGCAAGCCTGTTGCTGGTTGCCCCGGTGGACGGGCTGAATCCTTTCGCCCTCGCCCCCGCGTTCCGCAATCGCCGCGCCCGTTTGCGGCAGGCGGACGGCGAGATCGCCTGCTTGAACTTCTCCGCAGCGCCGCTGCTGGACGGCACCACGCCGTGCGGGATGCGCGGCGTGGCGCAGAACGTCACCGCGAGTGACATCGAGGAGGAGCGGTCAGCGGCGGCGCTGCGCCGGGCCAGCGTGCTCGAGCATATTCTCTGGCAAATGCGGCAGGAGGTGCTGGCGCCGCGCATGATGCAGGCCGTGCTGGACGGTCTGGTCGCCGCCCTGGGCTGCTCCGGCGCGGTGGTGGTCAACCTCTTGGCCGGGCCGCATCCCGGGTCGGTGCTGCACGGGGTCGGCACGCAGCCCGGCACCGTCCTGCGCAAGATGGTCGAGTGCCTGCAGGAGGAAACGCCCGATCCGGTCACCGCGATCGATGAGGCTGGTTTCCTGATCCTCGCCTGCCCCAGCTACACCCGCTTTGGCGAGCGCACCGGCCTGGCCGTGTGGCGGGAGCCCGGCACGATGGCGTGGACGGATGATGACTCCACCCTGGCGTCCTCGGTCGGCGCCATCGTCCGTGTCGTGCTGGAGCACGAGGCGATCCAGCGCGAACTGGCCCGCCAAGCCCGGACGGATCCGCTCACCGGCCTGCTCAATCGCCGCTCCTTCCTCGAGGAGGTATATCGCCGCATCGACCGGTTGGACCGCGAGGCCCTGCCCGGCACGCTGATGTACGTCGACCTCGACAACTTCAAACGGCTCAACGACTGTTGCGGCCACGAAACCGGGGACGAAGCGCTGGTGCTGACCGCCGGCCTGCTGCGCAACCTGGTGCGGCCGAGCGACCTGGTGGCGCGGCTGGGCGGCGACGAATTCGCCATCTGGCTCGACGGGTCGGACGAGATGACCGCGGCCGAGCGTGCCGAACGTCTCCGACTCGATGCGCCGGCCGCCTTCGCCCAGAGCATGCCGCCGGGTGCGCCGCCGCTTTCCACCTCCATCGGCATCGCCTCGCGCAACCCGCACATCTCCGAAGGGCTCGAGGAGGTGATGCGCCGGGCCGATCAGGCGATGTACGAGGTCAAGCGGTCCGGCCGTGGGCACTGGCGCGTCGCCCGCGATCCGCTTTTGCCGTAGGTGGACGATGGGAGCCAAGCCAATCGACACCCTGCCGATCGACCTGCATACACGGGTGAAGCTTGCCGCCAATGCGGCGACACCGTGCGAGGTGCTGGCGTTCCTCGTCCGGGACAATGACGTCCCGGTGCGTGCGGCGCTGGCGCTGAACCCATCGCTCCCACCGGCAGCCAACATGAAACTCGCGCACGATGGTGACGAACGGGTGCGCCTCTTGCTCGCCCGCAAGATTGCCGGCGCCCTGCCCGGTCTCTCCGCGATCGAGGGCGAGGAAGTGCGCGAGCGCACCTTGCAAGTGCTGTCCGCCCTCATCCACGACGAGGCCGCTCGCATCCGTGCCGCGATCGCCGCAGTGGCAGCCGAACTGCCGAACATTCCGCGTGAGGTGGCCCTGCACTTGGCTGCCGACGCCGAGGTATCGGTCAGTGAGCCGATGCTGCGCCTGTCCCCACTGCTATCGGCGGCCGATTTGCTCGGGCTGCTGGCGACGCCGCCGCATTGCGAAACCATCCGCGCCATCGCATGCCGGCCCAACCTGCCGGAATCTGTCTCCGACGCGATTGCCGCCACGGTCGACAGCGCCGCGATCCGCTCGCTGCTGATGAACCGGTCCGCCGCCATTCGGGAAAGCACGCTGGACGCGCTGGTGGCGCGCGCCGGCGAGGAGCCGACCTGGCATGCCCCGCTGGTCGCACGCCCTCGCCTGCCGGATCACGCCGCCCGCGCCCTGTCCGAGATCGTGACCGGCCAAGTGCTGAAGGACCTCGCCGCCCGAACCGACCTCGGCGCCGAGGCGCTCGCCGCCATCCGGGAGCGGCTTGTCCTGCAATTGGCCAAGGTCGCCCCCGTGTTGCCCCGCCCCCCCGACGACGCGCTGCTCGAGACCGCACGGCAACTGGACGCCACCGGCAAGCTCACCGAGGATTTACTGCTGACCTGCCTGCGCGGCGGTGACCTGCGCAAGGCCAGCGCCTTCCTGGCGGTGGCGGCCGGGGTCGCGATCGAAGCCGTCGACCGGGCTGCATCGCTGCGGAGCGCCAAGGCGCTGGTCAGCCTGGTTTGGAAAGCGGGGTTCAGCTTGCGCGTGGCGGGCCCGGTGCAGACCTTGCTGGGGCAGGTTTCGCCCCGCGCTCTGCTGGTCGGCACCGGCGAGAACTACCCGCTCTCGGTCGACGAAATGACCTGGCAGCTCGACTTCCTTGGCTGCAACGCGCGCTAAACCATGACCGGCTCAGAGACAGTCGCCGGTCATGGTCTCGCTGTCGGTGTGACCAGCACCTTTACCGGTCAGGTGACCACACCTGATCCGGTGATCCTCTTAAGCGTCGGGTCAGCGGGCGCCCCTTGGCGAATGACGGGCTGTAGGCAGATACTGGCAGCAACGAAACTGCCAGGAACCGCTCCATGACCAAGTTCGGCCTCGCTCAGCCCGTCCGCCGCGTGGAGGATCCTCGCCTGCTCACCGGGGCTGGCCGATACACCGACGATATCGCCCTGCCCGGCATGCTCTGGGCCGCGGTGCTGCGCTCGCCCCATGCCGCGGCCAAGCTCGGCGCCATCGATACCGCGGCAGCCCTGGCGGTTCCGGGCGTGCTGGCTGCCTACACCGCGGCCGACCTGAAGGCGGACGGCATCGGCGGCTTGCCATGCGCCATTCCGCTGAAGAACCGCGATGGGTCACCCCGTTTCGATCCGCCGCACCCGGTGTTGGCCGAGGGCGTGGTCCGCCACGTTGGCGACCCGGTGGCCTTCGTCGTGGCCGACACCCAGAAGGCCGCGCGCGATGGCGCCGAGGCGATCACGGTCGATTACGACGTGCTGCCCTCCGTGACCGACCTTGCCGCCGCCATGGATGCCGGCGAGCCCTCCGTCTGGCCGGAGGCCGCGAGCAACATCTGCTTCGACTGGGAGGTCGGCGACCAGGCCAAGACCGACGCGCTGTTCGCCGCCGCCGCCCACGTGACCCGGCTCACGGTGGTGAACAACCGCGTGGTGGTGAACAGCATGGAGGCGCGTGCCGCGCTGGCCAGCTACGAGGACGGCCGCTGGACCCTGTATGCCAACACCCAAGGCGGCTGGGTGCTGAAGTCGTTGCTCGGCAAGGCCGTGTTCAACGTGCCGGAAGAGCAGTTCCGGGTTATCACGCCCGATGTGGGCGGCGGCTTCGGCATGAAGCTGTTCCTCTACGCCGAGCATGCGCTCACCTGCTACGCCGCCCGCAAGCTCGGCCGCCCGGTGAAGTGGGTAAGCGAGCGGTCCGAGGCGTTCCTGTGCGACACGCAGGGCCGCGACAACATCACCCAAACCGAGTTGGCGCTCGATGGCGAGGGCCGTTTCCTCGCGCTGCGCACCCGCAACGTGGCCAATATGGGCGCCTACCTCTCCACCTTCGCGCCCTTCATCCCGACCATGGCAGGCACCAAGGTGCTGGCCAGCGTGTATGGCTTCCAGGCGATCTACGCCAACGTGCTGGGGGTGTTCACCAACACCGTCCCGGTGGACGCCTATCGCGGCGCCGGCCGGCCCGAGAGCAACTACGTGGTCGAGCGCGTGATCGACGCCGCGGCGGCCGAGTTGGGCATGGATCGGGTGGCGATCCGCAAGCTCAACATGGTCAAGCCAGACGCCATGCCGTACCGCACGGCGATGAACCAGCTCTACGACAGCGGCGACTTCGAGCGCGTGCTGAACGCTGCCCTGGAGAAGATGGACTGGGCCGGGTTCGAGGGCCGCCGGGCCGCAAGCACCGCGCGGGGCAAGAAGCGCGGCATCGGCATGTCGTATTATCTCGAGGCCACCGGCGGCGCGCCGACCGAGCGGGCCGAAATCCGCTTCGTCGACGATGGCTTTGTCGACGTCTATGTCGGCACCCAGTCCAGCGGGCAGGGCCACGAGACGGCGTATGTCATGCTGATCGCCGACCAGTTGGGGGTGGACGGCGACAAGGTGCGCATCCGGCAGGGCGACACCGACACCATCCCGACCGGCGGCGGCACCGGCGGGGCGCGCAGCCTGTATTCCGAGGGCCAGGCGATCCTGGTGACGGCGGCGACCGTGATCGAGAAGGGCAAGCAGGCTGCCTCCGAGGCGCTCGAGGCGGCGGTGGCCGACATCGAGTTCACCAATGGCCGCTTCTCCATCGTCGGCACCGACCGCGGCATGGACATCATCAGCCTGGCCACCGCCCAGCGGGAACGCGCCGCGCGCGGCGAAGCGGCCACGATGCTGGACGCCGCCGAGGTGGCGCAGATCGACAGCCACACCTTCCCCAATGGTTGCCACATGGCCGAGGTGGAGATCGACCCGGACACCGGCATGGTTGCGGTACTGCGCTACATCGTCTGCGACGACGTGGGCAAGGCGGTCAACCCGATGATCGTGCGCGGCCAGGTGCATGGCGGCGTGGCGCAAGGCTTTGGCCAGGCGGTGCTGGAGCGGACGGCCTATGACAAGACGTCGGGCCAACTCCTCTCGGGCAGCTTGATGGACTACGCCCTGCCCCGCGCGGCCGACTTGCCGGACATCGAGGTGGACTTGATCGAGGTCCCCTGCACCAGCAACCCGCTGGGCGTAAAGGGCGCCGGCGAGGCAGGCGCGGTGGGCAGCCCGCCGGCGGTGATCAACGCGATCGTCGACGCGCTGTCGAGCGCCGGAGTGAAGTCGATCGACATGCCGGCCACTCCGGAAAAGGTGTGGCAGGCGCTCCAGGCGGCGTAATCTATCGGGGCCCTCTCCCGCTGGCGGGAGAGGGAGCTGTCTAGATGATCTAGCCGGCCAAACACCCAGTCCGCTGCACAAACGCCGCCATCGCCGCCGTCACCTGCTCGGGCGCGTCGATCTGCGGGAAATGGCTGAGCCCGGTCAGCCGGACGAGTTCTACCTCGCTCATGACCGTCTCCCTCACCAGCCCCAGCCAGGACGGCATCTCGTCCGCCTCGATCGCACGGCGAGGTTGGCCCGGCTCCCTCACCGTCGACTGCATGACCAACACTGGCACCTGAACCGCCTGTAGCGCGGATACCGCCTCCGCGGCGTCCCAGCGCGTGAGGTTCGCCACCAAGTCCTCGATGAACACCGGGTCCATGCGTTCGATCCGGCCAAGCGCCATCGCTTGGAACCGCGCCGGTGTCGCCGCACTGAACATGTCCTGGAAGTCCACCCGCAGCATCGCGATGTTGTCCGCGGTGGCGCGGCTGCGATACTCGCGCACGGCCGCCTCCGCGTCGCCCGTAACGCGCTGGCCGCCCTCCAGTAGCACCAGGCTGGCGACGCCAGCGGGCATGCGCCGGGCCGCTTCCAGCGCGATGCGGCAGCCCAAGCTGTGCCCGGCGAGGATGGTCGGGGTGGCCGGCGCATCCTGCCGCAAGCGGTTGACGAACTCCGCCATGCTCTCGATCGACGGCTCACCCTCCGCAGCAGCGGAGCCATGGCCCGGCAAGTCCGGCGCGATCAGCTCGGCCTGGCCGGCAAAGTCGGCCACCTGGGCAGACCAGTCTCCGCCGCTGCAGCACAGGCCGTGGATGAAGATGATCCGCGGCATCACGGCTCGCCCAAATCCCACCACAGCCCCGTCATCATGGCCACGCCCTCGCGCGCGGGAGCGATCAGCAGGTGCTCGTCCGGCCCGTGCTGTTTGCAGCCGTTGTAGCTGTGCGGAATCCAGACCAGCGGCACGCCCAGATGGTCCACGAACACGTCGCCCGGCAGGCCGCCGCCGCTGTTGGGGATGAGCTGCGGCGGACGGCCCAAGCTGCGCGCCACGCTCGCGGCCACCCGGGCCACCCAAGGATGCGCCGGGTCGGTGCGGCTGGCGGGCATGCGAACGGCCGCGTTCTCCACCGCCACTTCGGGGAAGCCGGCCGCGTCCAAGTGCGCGCGCAAGGCCGGCGCGAAGGTCGCCGGGTCACAATCGACGGTGTAGCGGAGCTGGCAGTGGGCGCGGGCGTCGGGCGCCACCGCGTTCACCGGGTTCTCCGGCCGGCCGGACACCATTGCCAGCACGATGAAGCTGGTCCAGCCATAAACCTTTTCCGCGGCGGTGAAGCCGGGCTCGCCCCAGCCCGGATCGATCGTCGCCGCCGCCCCCTCGGATCGCAGCTCCAACCCGGCGAGCGCCTGGCGAACCGAGGGCGGCATCCCCGCCGGCGGCAGCCAGCCCGGCACCAGGATGCGGCCGTGCCGGTCGGCGATGGCGGCGATCGCGTGCGCCAGGATGATCGCCGGGTCGGCCGTCATGCCGCCCCAGTTGCCGGAATGCACGCCGCCCGGGCGCAGGTTCACCACGAGGTCGAAGTGGAACGTGCCGCGAGTGCCGGTGGAGATGGTGGGGATGTCGGACGCCACCCGCGGGCCATCGCTGGCGATCAGCACATCCGCCGCGAGTGACCCGGCGTGCTCGGCGACGAACTCGCGCAGGCCCTGCGACCCACGTTCCTCCGCCGTTTCCAGCACGAGTTTCAGGTTGAAGCCGAGCCGCCCGCCCCGCGCCTCCAGCACCGCCTCGAGCGCGTGCAGGTTGATCGCGTGCTGGCCCTTGTTGTCGGCGGCGCCGCGGCCATACCAGCGCCCGTCCTCCTCCGTCAGCACCCACGGGTCGAGCCCGGCGCGCCACTGGTCGGCCAATCCGCGAACGGTGTCGCCGTGGCCATAAGTGAGCACTGTCGGCCCGTTGCCCTCGTTCCGCTCGGCAACCAGGATCGGCCCGAAACCCGGCCGAGGGTTGGCGTGGAGCACGGTGGCGAACCCCAGCCGCTCCAACCAGGGCGCGATCGCCCCGGACAGGTAGTGGCTCAGGTCCGCCTCATGCCCCGGGTCTTGCGAGGTGGAGGGAATGGCGACCAGCGAGGCCAGCCGCCGCTGGAACTGGCCGTCATCGAACGCCGCCAGGGCCGCCGCCGTGGCAGCCTCGCGGGACGTCATGAGCGAAGTGGCCGCACGTGCGGCAGTCTGGACTGGCAGGCCATCGGCGCCTCCGACACTGAGCCGCCTATCTCCCACCAGTCCGTTGGATCAGGCAAGTCGGCGAAGCATCGCCCTCTGCCGGGTTAGAGCATGATTGCTTCTGATAGGCGAAACAATCATGCTCTAACTCTTTGTTTGAAAGGCTGATTCACGCATCAGGTTGTTTCAACCTGATGCGATCAGGCTCTAGTATGTCGTCGTTCGGCGCCCGAAGATTGCGTGATAGATGAACAGCACCACGACCGCGCCCACGATGGCCACGATCAGGCTCGGTATGTTGAAGCCGCTTTGCCAGTGCGCGCCCGTGAAGAAGGACATCAAGTAGCCGCCCACGACCGCGCCCACGATGCCGAGGATGATGTCGAGGAACAGGCCCTCGCCCTGCTTGTTGATGATCTTGCTGGCGATAAACCCAGCCACGAGCCCTAAGACGATCCAACCAATGATACTCACCGCGCCCTCCATTGCAGATGGGCCATTCAACTTCGGCGGAGCAATGTGGTTGCGGCCGCGCATTGCAACAGGCGGAAAAAAGTGAAGGATGTTAACACTTCATACGTTAAAGCGGAACAGCAGCACGTCGCCGTCGCGCACGACATACTCCCGGCCCTCGACCCGCATCCGGCCGGCCTCCTTGGCGCCGGCCTCGCCGCGATGGGCGACGTAGTCGTCAGAGGCGATCGTTTCGCAGGCGATGAACCCGCGCTCGAAGTCGTTGTGGATCACGGCGGCGGCTTGCGGCGCCTTGGTGCCCGCCACGATGGTCCAGGCGCGGGTCTCCTTCGGCCCCACCGTAAAGTAGGTCACCAGGCCAAGCAGCCGATACCCCGCTGAAATCACCCGGTCGAGCCCGCTATCGTTCAGCCCCATCCCGGCGAGGAACTCGGCGCGGTCGTCCTCCGGCAACTGGCTGACCTCGGCCTCGATGGCGGCCGACACCACCACGCAAGCGGCGCCCGCCGCCTGCGCCATCGCCGCCACCGCGGCGGAGCGGGCGTTCCCGCTGGCCGCATCCGCCTCCGCCACGTTGCACACATACAACACCGGCTTGGAGGTGAGCAGTTGCAGCCGCCGCACCGCCTCCGCCTCGCCGGGCGGGATGGCCGTGCGCGCCGGCCGCCCCGCTTGCAAGGCGGCGACCAGTGGCTCCATCAGCGCCACCGCGGCCACGCTGTCCCGGTCGCCGCCGCGCGCCTTCTTCTGCGCGGCGAGCAGGCGCTTCTCGAGGCTGTCCAAGTCGGCCAGCATCAGCTCGGTTTCCACCGTCTCGGCGTCGCGGATCGGGTCGATGCTGCCTTCGACGTGGGTCACGTCGTCATCGTCGAAGCAGCGCAGCACGTGGATGATGGCGTCCACCTCGCGGATATTGGCCAGGAACTGGTTGCCCAGCCCCTCCCCCCGGCTGGCGCCCCGCACCAGCCCGGCGATGTCGACGAACTCGAGGCTGGTCGGCACGATCTTGGCCGACTTGCCGATCGCCGCCAGCACGCCCAGCCGCGGGTCCGGCACCGCGACCCGGCCGACATTCGGCTCGATGGTGCAGAACGGGTAATTCGCCGCCTGCGCCTGTGCCGTGGCGGTGAGCGCGTTGAACAGGGTGGATTTGCCCACGTTGGGCAGCCCCACGATGCCGCAGTTGAAGCCCATCAGTCCTTCTCCGTCGGGCCCGAGAGCGCCACCTTGGACATGAACGCCTCCATCTGTTGCCCGGCCAGCAGCGGCGCGGCCTCCGCCACCGCATCCAGCAGTTCGCTCAGCCAGGGGGCGTCCACCTTGGCGAAATCCCCCAGCACGTGGCCGAGCACGCGGTCCTTGTGCCCGGGGTGGCCGATGCCGAGCCGCACGCGCCAGTATTCCGGGGTGGCCAGCACGCGGTCCATGCTGCGCAAGCCGTTGTGCCCGGCCGCCCCGCCGCCGCGCTTCACCCGGAGCTTGCCGGGTGCGAGGTCCAACTCGTCGTGGAAGGCGATGATGGCGCCGGGTTCGAGCTTGAAGAAGGCGGCGGCGGGCTGCACGGCGGCGCCGCTGTCGTTCATGTAGGTCATCGGCTTCAGCGCCAGCACCTTCTCACCCCCGACCGTGCCATCGGCGACGAGGCCCTTGAAGCGCTGCCGCCAGGGCGAGAAGCCGTAGCGCCCCGCGATGCGGTCGACCGCCATGAAGCCGATATTGTGCCGCTGCCGCGCCATGCCGGGCTCTGGGTTGCCGAGCCCGACCCAGAGCTGCACGGGTTACTTCTTGGCGGCGGGCTTCGCCGGGGCCTTCGCCGCAGGGGCCGCCTTGGCCGGGGCAGCGCCCTTGCCCGGCGGCGCCTTGCTTGCCGCCGCCGGGGCAGCCGCCGCTTCGGCCACCGGCGCGTCGGCCATCTTGGTGGGCGCGGCCACGGTCGCCACCACGAAGTCGCGGTCTGCAATGGTCGGCCGGGCGCCTTCGGTGCCAGTCAGGTCCGAGAAGCGGATGTTGTCGTTGATGTCGAGCGCACCGAGGTCGGCGCCAAAATGGTCCGGCACCTGGTCCGGGTCGCACAGCACCTCGACCGAGTGGCGCACCACGTTCAGCATGCCGCCGCGCTTCAGGCCCGGCGAGATCGCCTCGTTGGAGAAGGTCACGGCCACGGCCACGCGGATCGCCTCCCCCGGGGCCAGGCGCTGGAAGTCGACATGCTCGGGCTTGTCGGAGACGGGGTGGAATTGCACGTCGCGCATCAGGGCGCGCTGGGTGGCGCCGCCCATCTGCACTTCGAACAGGCGCGACCGCCAGCCGCCGCGCACGAGTTCGCGCATCACCTCGCGGGGGTCGAGCGCGATCAGGCTGGGCTCCTGCTTGGCGCCGTAGATCACAGCAGGAATTTTGCCGGCCCGCCGGGTCGCGCGCGCTGCGCCCTTGCCTGCAAGCTCGCGAACCTCGGCCTTGATCGAGGTGAAACTAGCCATGACGCACTCCGGACAAACGTGAACAGCCGGCCTCGAGGGGTGCCGGCAATCGGCGCTGTCTAGTGGGTTGGGCGCGGTGTGGCAAGCGCGGGCTGGTTTGCGGCGCGGCAGCAACGCCGCCGGCCGCGCGGAGCACGCTCTCGGTAATCTTACCACCCGATAAGGTGCTTCTCTTCTAGAGGGTTGTCCGGCGTCGATGAAACAGGGAGTGAGGCAAATCGCGACATGACCTACCGCATCCTTTTGGTCGAGGACGAGCGCCTGATCCGGCTGACGCTGGTCGAGACGCTCGAAGATGCGGGCTACACGGTCATCGAAGCAGTCAACGGCGATGAGGCCTGCGCGATCATGCAGGGCATCAACGGGTTCGACGTGCTGCTGACCGACATCCAGATGCCCGGCGCCGCCGATGGGATCGAGGTGGCGCGGACGTTCCTCCAGCGTCATCCGTGCTGCCCGGTGGTGTTCATGACCGGCCGGCCCGAGACGCTGGCACGCGTGGGCCGGTTGTCTGCCAACGAGGCATTGTTGCGCAAACCGTTCGGCTCGGCGCAGATGCTCGGCGCGTTGGAAAGCCTGCTCGCCACGCGGGACTAGCAGGCAGTACACCCTCCGCTCCGACCCTCTCACGCCGGCGCAGGGGCGCCTTACATCCGCCGCAACTTCTCCCGCGCGGCATCGGCCAACCACCGCGAGCGGTTGTCGGTGGTGCGGTCGATTTCGGCCAGCACGCTCTGGGGCAGCATCACGTTCACCCGCAGCGACTTGTCTGGCACCGTCGCCACGTCCACTAGAAACGCCGTGGCGGCGCGGTTGTCGGGGTCGGACATGACGGTATCCAGTGTGGACGATCCATCGGGGATCGCCTCTCCGTCCCCCAGCATGCCCGCGATGTGGAACCCCAGCGCGCAGGCAGCCGCCCGCCTGGCTTCCTCAAGCGTGCGGCCGGCCGTGATGCAGCCGGGGAAGTCGACCCCGTAGTCGCTGTCGTGATCCTTGCGCAGCAGCGCGATGTAGCTTGCCATGATCTACCTCAGTTTGACGCCAGCGTGAAGAGAGCGACGGCGCGACAGCCTTGGCACGTCCGTTGCTTGTTCCGATTTAGCATCTTCATGGCGCGCCTCGGGTGAGAAAAACCAACACACCACATCCCTGGGCTTCCCGATGCCTCGCCGGCATCCTCCTGCTGCTGCTCGTCGCCGGGCCCGCGAACGCAACGCCCGACCTCAGCCAATTCGCCTCCAGCAGCTTCGCCGACATCGCCCAAGCCGTCGACACGCTGACAAGCTCCGGCGACCCCCGCGCCGGCGACATCCTGGCCGCGCTGCAAGCCGGCCGCCTCGTCGTCGGCACCGACCGCCAGGTCTACATCCGCACCGGCACCGGCGCGGTGAACGCGGCCACCGGCGAGCCCGCCAGCGCGCCAGGCGCCCGCCCGGTGCGGGTGAACAACAACATCCGCGAGGCAGTCAACGCCGCCCTCGGCACGGTGCGGCTGCGCTCGCCCGACCCGCAGCAGCGCGCCGCCGCCGCCGAAGCCGTGTTCCACTCGCGCGACGCCGCCGCCCTGCCCGCGCTCGACCGGGCCATCGCCGCCGAGACCGTCCCCGCCATCAGGCGCACGCTGGAGCAGGCCCGCGCCGCCGCCATCCTGTCCGCCGCCAGCAGCGCCGACGCCGACCGCATCGCCGCCATCGACACTCTGGCCCGGCGTGGCGACATGGAATCGCGCTCGCTGATGAGCACCATCGCCAATCCCTCCCCGCCGGTCGCCGCGGCGGCAAGCAAGGCCATCGCCGCCATCGACTGGCAGCAGAAGCTATGGGGCGTGGCGCAGAGCGTGTTCTACGGCGTCTCGCTGGCCTCGGTGCTGCTGCTCGCGGCGTCCGGGCTCGCCATCACCTTCGGCGTGATGGGCGTGATCAACATGGCGCATGGCGAGATGGTCATGCTCGGCGCCTACACGACCTTCGTGGTGCAGCAGGCGATCCGCGACGGGGCGCCGGGCCTGTTCGGCGCCAGCCTGTTCATCGCCATCCCGCTCGCCTTCCTGGTCTCGGGCGCGGTGGGCGTGGCCATCGAACGGCTGCTGATCCGCTACCTCTACGGCCGCCCGCTGGAGACGCTGCTCGCCACCTGGGGCCTGTCCCTGGTGTTGCAGCAGGCCGTGCGGTCGATCTTCGGGGCGGACAACCGCAACGTCGGCACCCCGGATTGGATGAGCGGCTCGTTGCACTGGGGCGGGCTCGAGATCACCATCAACCGCCTCACCATTGTGATCTTCGCCGTGCTGGTGCTGGCCGCGCTGATGGCGTCGTTGCGCTACACCTCGCTCGGCCTGCGCATGCGGGCGGTGACGCAAAACCGCCGCATGGCCGCCGCGATGGGCATCCGCACCCCCTGGATCGACGCGATGACGTTCGGGCTCGGCTCCGGCGTCGCCGGCATGGCGGGGGTGGCGCTGAGCCAGATCGACAATGTCAGCCCCAATCTCGGCCAGGGCTACATCATCGACAGCTTCATGGTGGTGGTGTTCGGCGGCGTCGGCAATCTGTGGGGCACGGCGCTGGCGGCGCTGCTGCTGGGCATCGTGAACAAGTTCCTCGAGCCGGTGGCGGGCGCGGTGCTGGGCAAGATCGTGGTGCTAGTGCTGCTGATCGCGTTCATCCAGCGCCGCCCGCGCGGCATGTTCCCGCTCAAGGGCCGCGCGGTGGAAGCATGAGCCATCGTCATTGCGAGCGCGCAGCGCGTGGCAACCCAGCGCCGCACCTCCGAGCCTGCCGCCCTGGATCGCCACGGCTGCGCCTCGCGATGACGGCTGATCGGGTCACGCCATGAAGACATCGGCGCTTACCGTGGCCATCGTGCTGGGCGGCGCACTGCTGCTGGCGGTGCTGAACCTGGCGACGCCCGCTGCCGCGGCGCTGCACGTGCCGACCTACACCGTATCGCTGGTGGGCAAATACCTCAGCTACGCCATCCTGGCGCTGGCGGTGGACCTGGTGTGGGGCTTCGTCGGCATCCTCACCCTCGGCCACGCGGCGTTCTTCGCGCTCGGCGGCTACGCCATGGGCATGTACCTGATGCGCCAGATCGGCGCCCGCGGCGTGTATGCGAACCCGGTCCTGCCGGACTTCATGGTGTTCCTGAACTACCACTCGCTGCCCTGGTTCTGGCTCGGCATGAACTGGTTCGCCGTCGCCATGCTGATGGCCGTGCTGGTGCCCGGCGTGCTCGCGGCGGTGTTCGGCTATCTCGCCTTCCGCAGCCGCGTCACCGGCGTCTACCTCTCCATCATCACCCAGGCGCTGACCTACGCGCTGCTGCTGGCGTTCTTCCGCAACGACATGGGCTTCGGCGGCAACAACGGGCTGACCGACTTCAAGGAGCTGCTCGGCTTCCCGCTCACCGCCGAGACCACCCGCGTCGGCCTGCTGCTGGTCACCGCGGTGGCGCTCTGCCTGCTGTATCTGCTGGCGCGTTGGCTGACCCGGTCGCGCTTCGGCAAGGTGCTGGTGGCGGTGCGCGACGCCGAAAGCCGCACCCGCTTCCTGGGCTACCGGCCGGAACGCTACAAGCTCGTGGTCTGGACGCTGTCGGCGGTGATGGCGGCCATTGGCGGCGCGCTCTACGTGCCGCAAGTCGGCATCATCAACCCGGGCGAGTTCGCCCCCGCCAACTCGATCGAGGCGGTGATCTGGGTGGCGGTCGGCGGCCGCGGCACCTTGTCGGGCGCGATCCTGGGCGCCGTGCTGGTGAACGCCGGCAAGACGGTGCTGACCGGGGCGCTGCCTGAGGTCTGGCTGTTCGCCCTGGGCGCGCTGTTCATCTTCGTGACCCTGTTCCTGCCGCGCGGCATCCTGGGCCTGATCCCCGTCCGTGCGCGCGGCGAGCCGCCCTTGCCCGCCGCGCCCAGCCCAGCCGAGTCGGCCGCCAAGGAAGCCGTCTCGTGAGCGCGGCCGACACGCTGCTGTACCTGGACGACGTCTCCGTCTCGTTCGACGGCTTCAAGGCGCTCAACGCGCTCTCGCTGGTGCTGGCGCCGGGCGAGATGCGCGCGGTGATCGGCCCCAACGGCGCCGGCAAGACCACCATGATGGACGTGATCACCGGCAAGACCCGCCCCGACACCGGGGACGTGCTGTTCGGCGGCGAGACCGACCTCACCAAGCTGGACGAGCCCGCCATCGCCGAGCTTGGCATCGGCCGCAAGTTCCAGAAGCCCACCGTGTTCGAGCCGCATACGGTGTGGGACAATTTGCTGCTGGCGCTGGCGGGGGATCGGCGGCCGCGCTTCACCCTGCGGGCACGCGAGACGCCAGCCGAGCGGGACCGGATCGAGCAGATGCTGCAGACCACCCGCCTGCAGGACCAGCGCCACCGCCGCGCCGGAGACTTGAGCCACGGCCAGAAGCAGTGGCTCGAGATCGGCATGCTGCTGGCGCAGGAGCCACAATTGCTGCTGGTGGACGAGCCCGTGGCCGGCATGACGGACTCCGAGACGGAGCAAACCGCGATCCTGCTGCGCGAGATCAACCGCACCCGCAGCGTGGTGGTGGTGGAGCACGACATGGCCTTCGTGCGCGCGCTCGGCGTGAAGGTGACGGTGCTGCACGAGGGCAGCGTGCTGAGCGAAGGCAGCATCGACCACGTCAGCGCGGACCCGCGCGTGGTGGAGGTGTATCTTGGCCGCTGAACTCCGTGCCCACCCGCCAACTCCCTCAAAAAAGCCCTCTCCCACAAGGAAAGGGAAAAGAATGCAGCAGCGGGCGTGACATGCTGAGCGTCGAAAACGTCGACCTGCACTACGGCGCCGCCATCGCGCTGCGCCGGGTCTCGATCCAGGCCGTCCCCGGCGCGGTCACCTGCGTGCTCGGGCGCAACGGCGTCGGCAAGACCAGCCTGCTCCGCGCCATCACCGGGGCGCACCCGGTCAGCGCCGGCCGCGTCATGTGGGAGGGGCAGGACATCACCCGTCTGCCCACCTACGAGCGGGCCCGGCGCGGTATCGCCTGGGTGCCGCAAGGCCGCGACATCTTCCCCCTGCTCACCGTGCGCGAGAACCTCGAGACCGGGTTCGCCGTGCTGCCCCGGCGCGCCCGCCGCGTCCCGGACGAGATGTTCGAGCTGTTCCCCATCCTGAAGACCATGCTGCGCCGCCGCGGTGGCGACCTCTCCGGCGGCCAGCAGCAGCAATTGGCCATCGCCCGCGCCCTCGTCACCAAGCCGCGCCTGCTGGTGCTGGACGAGCCGACCGAGGGCATCCAGCCCAGCATCATCAAGGACATCGGCCGCGTCATCGCCCTGCTGCGCCAGCGCGGCGAGATGGCCATCGTGCTGGTCGAGCAATACTACGAGTTCGCCCGCGAACTGGCGCAGAGCATCGCCGTGATGGACCGCGGCGACATCGTGCTATCAGGCGCCGCCGGCACGCTCGACGAAGCGGACGTGCGCCGCCGCCTCTCGGTGTAACCGCCCTGAAACCGCCGCGTTTGCCGAGTAGCAAACATCGGCAACAGAGAGGTTTCGAGGTCATGGAGAAGCATGGGATTGTCGTTGCTGGAGCAGCCGCATTGCTGGCGCTGGCGACGCTGCTGAGCCAGCCCGCCGCTGCACAATACTCGCAATATCCAGGAAACGGCCAATACGCGCAGCCTGGTCCGCCTCAGCGTGGTCAGGACTACTACCGGCGCGACGATGATGAGCAGCGGCGCCGCGAGAATGACGAACGCGAGCGTGACCGCGCGCAACGGCAGCAACAGGAGCAATACCAGGGCGCTCGCAATGCACAGACGGTGGCACGCGAGCAGCAGTTCAATCAGTCGATCGTCGCTTTGCAGCAGCAACATAACCAGGGCGTGGTGCAGTTGCAGCAGCAATACAACCGCCACCAGATCAGCGCCGAGCAATTGAATGCCGGGATCAACGCCCTACAAGGGCAATACAACGAGCAGGCTGCGGCGCAGCAGCGCGCTCTCGGCCGCTGAGCCGCCAGCCCGCGGGCGCCACGCTGCAGCGGGCGCGCGGAACCCTGGGGGTCGCCGTCAAGACGCGCGGCGCGGCCACCGTGCTGGACCGGTTCCGCCAGGAAGGCTGCCTCAAGGCGCGCCTGCCGCGTCCGGAGCCGGATGGCTGGACCACGCTGGTCACCATCAACAGCGCGGGCGGCGTGGCGCAGGGGGACCTGCTGCACACCAGCATCACCGCCGGCGAGGCCACGCGGCTGACCGTCACCAGCCAGGCGGCCGAGCGCTACTACCGCTCCCCCGGCGGCGGCCCGGCGCTGGTGCGCACCGCCCTGCACGTGGCGCCCGGCGCCGCGCTGGAATGGCTGCCGCAGGAGACCATCCTGTTCGACCGCTGCGCGCTGGACCGGCGGCTCGAGGTGGACCTGGCGGAGGGCGCTCGCTTCCTCGGCATCGAAACCCTGGTGTTCGGCCGCACCTCGATGGGCGAGACGGTGCACCGCGCCCAGCTCCGCGACACCATCCGCATCAGCCGCGCCGGGTCCCTGCTGTGGCATGACGCCATCCGGCTGGAAGGTGCGGTGCAGGCCGTGCTGGACCGTCCGGCGGTGGCGGCCGGCGGCCGGGCGGTGGCGACGCTGGTGCTGGGGGCGCCCGAGGCGGCCGCGCTGCTCGACCCGCTTCGTGTGGCGCTGGCGCCGTTCGAGGCGGGGGCGTCGCTGCAGGGCGACCTGCTGGTGGCCCGCATCGTGGCGCCAGATGGGGCCTGTGCACGCGCCGCAATCGTGGCAGGATTGGCCACGCTGCGGGGCGGACGGGCGCTGCCGCGGCTGTGGAGCTGCTGAATGAACCTGACGCCGCGCGAAAAGGACAAGCTGCTGATCGCCATGGCCGCCGAGGTGGCCCGCAAGCGCCTCGCCCGCGGCGTGCTGCTGAACTATCCCGAGGCGGTGGCGCTGATCAGCGACTTCGTGGTGGAGGGCGCCCGCGACGGCCGCACCGTCGCCGACCTGATGGAACACGGCGCCCACGTGCTGACCCGCGCCCAAGTGATGGAGGGCATCGCCGAAATGATCGACGACGTGCAGGTAGAGGCCACCTTCCCCGACGGCACCAAGCTGGTCACCGTCCACGAGCCGATTCGATGATGGCCCGCCCCGACGTCTGCGCTGCCCTCTTCAAAAGCCCTCTCCCTCTGGGAGAGGGTTGGGTGAGGGGCCAACGCCCCCGAACAGCAGGCCCGCGTCGGTTCGCGGCACCCCTCACCCAACCCTCTCCCAAGGGGAGAGGGCTTTTTGTGCGGAGCGGAGAGGCACGGCCATGATCCCCGGCGAAATCCTGCCCCTGCCCGGCGACATCACCCTCAACGACGGCGCCCCCGTCACCACCCTCACCGTCGCCAACACCGGCGACCGCCCGATCCAGGTCGGCAGCCACTACCACTTCGCCGAAACCAACCCGGCGCTCCACTTCGACCGCGCCGCCGCCCGCGGCCAGCGCTTGGCCATTCCCGCCGGCACCGCCGTGCGCTTCGAACCGGGCCAAACCCGCGAAATCGGCCTGATCCCCTTCGCCGGCGCCCGCACCGTCTACGGCTTCCGCGGCGACGTGATGGGGACGCTATGACGACCCGCATCCCCCGCCAGACCTACGCCGACATGTACGGCCCCACCACGGGGGACCGCGTCCGCCTGGCCGACACCGACCTGTTCATCGAGGTGGAGCGCGACCTCACCAGCTACGGCGAGGAGGTGAAGTTCGGCGGCGGCAAGGTGATCCGCGACGGCATGGGCCAGTCCCAGCGCAGCCAAGCCGAGGGCGCGGTCGACACCGTGATCACCAACGCGCTCATCCTCGACCACTGGGGGGTGGTGAAGGCGGACGTGGCGATCAAAAACGGCCGCATCGACGCCATCGGCAAGGCCGGCAACCCGGACGTGCAGCCCGGCGTCACCATCATCATCGGCCCCGGCACCGAGATCATCGCCGGCGAAGGCAAGATCCTGACGGCTGGGGGTGTCGACTCGCACATCCACTTCATCTGCCCGCAGCAAGTGGAGGAGGCGCTGGCGGCCGGCATCACCACCATGGTCGGCGGCGGCACCGGGCCCGCGAGCGGCACCGCGGCCACCACCTGCACGCCGGGCCCGTGGCACCTGGCGCGCATGCTGCAGGCGGCCGAGGGGCTGCCGATGAACCTGGCGTTCTCCGCCAAGGGCAACGCCTCCCGCCCGGCGGCCTTGGAGGAAATGCTCCGCGCCGGCGCCTCCTCCATGAAGCTGCATGAGGACTGGGGCACCACCCCCGCCGCCATCGACTGCTGCCTCACCGTCGCGGACCAGTTCGACGTGCCGGTGATGATCCACACCGACACGCTGAACGAGAGCGGCTTCGTCGAGGACACCATCGCCGCCTTCAAGGGCCGCACCATCCACGCCTTCCACACCGAGGGCGCCGGCGGCGGCCATGCGCCGGACATCCTGCGCGTGGCCGGGCTGCCCAACGTGCTGCCCTCCTCGACCAATCCGACCCGGCCCTACACGTCCAACACGCTGGACGAGCACTTGGACATGCTGATGGTGTGCCACCACCTCGACCCGATGATCGCCGAGGACGTGGCGTTCGCCGAAAGCCGCATCCGCCGCGAGACCATCGCCGCCGAGGACATCCTGCACGACCTGGGCGCCATCAGCATGATGAGCTCCGACAGCCAGGCGATGGGCCGGGTTGGCGAGGTCATCATCCGCACCTGGCAGACCGCGCACAAGATGAAGTCGCAGCGCGGCGCGTTGGCAGGCGACGGCGCGGCGGACAACGCGCGGGTGAAACGCTACATCGCCAAATACACCATCAACCCGGCCATCGCGCAGGGGCTGAGCCACGAGGTGGGAAGCATCGCGGTGGGCAAGCTGGCGGATTTGGTGCTGTGGTCGGCAGCGTTCTTCGGCGTGAAGCCCGACCTGGTGATCAAGGGCGGCATGATCGCCTGCGCGCCGATGGGCGACCCGAACGCCTCCATCCCCACGCCGCAGCCGGTGCACTATCGCCCCATGTTCGGCACCCTCGGCAGCGCCCTGGCCGCGACCTGCATCACCTTCCTCTCCGACGCAGCGCTGCAAGCGGGCGTGCCGCATAGGCTGGGCCTAACCCGCATGGTGTCCGCCGTGCGCGACACCCGCGGCGGCATCGGCAAGCGCTCGATGATCCACAACGACGCGACGCCGCTGATCGAGGTGGACCCGGAAACCTACGAAGTGCGCGCGGACGGCGTGGTGCTGACCTGCGAGCCCGCTACCGTGCTGCCGATGGCGCAGCGGTACTTCTTGTTCTGAGGTGACCAATGTACGTGGAATTCGACGTGGACCGTTTCCGAGCCTCTCTGCTGAAGACGAACGAGTTCCCGCCCCGCCAGGTGGAAGCGCTGTGCGATGCATTTGCCGAGGCGTTCGCCGGCCATCTCGTTCGTTTCCACTCTGCAATCGGAGCCGCCCCACGCCGCCCTGCCGCGCCGCCTGGCGAGAACGGCCCGGCGTGACGATTTGCATCCGAACGGCCGCCGAAAAAGCCCTCTCCCTCTGGGAGAGGGTTGGGTGAGGGGCCCGACGCACCAGCCTGCACGCTGTCAACGACTCAGGCCGCCTCTATGATGCACACCTGCCACATCCTGCTCCCCCATGGCACCTGGACAGCCCCTGCGGCCGACCAAGTCCTGATCGACTTCGACCGCCGCCATCGCCGCCGCCTCACCCTGACGACGCAGCGCGGCGAAGAGCTATTGCTGGACCTCCCCCAAGCCACCCGCCTGCGCGACGGCGACGGCTTGCAGGCCGAGGACGGCCGCATCATCCGCGTGGTCGCCAAGCCCGAGCCGTTGCTCGAAATCCACGCCCACGGCCCGGCGGAGCTGGTTCGCATCGCCTGGCACCTCGGCAACCGCCACCTACCCGTGCAACTGCTCGGCGACCGCATCCGCATCCGCGCCGACCATGTCATCGCCGAAATGGTGCACGGCCTGGGCGGCCACGCGGAAGCAATGGATGCACCGTTCGATCCCGAAGGCGGCGCCTATGCGGGCGGGCATCACCACCACCACGATGACTAGTGCCTCGTCGCTTAGCTTGCTCCTAAGCTGGCTCTCGCCCGCCTTCCCCACCGGCGCCTACGCCTACAGCCACGGCCTGGAGTGGGCCGTCCAAAGCGGCGACGTGCACGACGAGCCAACCACGGCAAGTTGGCTCGCCGACACCCTCGCCCACGGCGCCGGCCGCAGCGACGCCATCCTGCTCCGCCACGCCCACCGCGCCCAAACCGCCGCGGACCTAGCCGAAATCGCCACCCTCGCCGCCGCCAACCAGCCCAGCGCCGAACGACGGCTCGAATCCCTCGCCCAAGGCACCGCCTTCGCCCTCGCCGCCCAAGTCTGGGGCGCGCCATTGCTCGCCGCCCTGCCCGGCCCAGTCGACTACCAAGTCGCCTACCCCGTCGCACTCGGCGCCCTGGCCGCCGCCCACCATGTCCCCGAAGATGACGCGACCCTCGGCCTGCTGCACGCCTTCACCGCCAACCTCGTCTCCGCCGCCGTGCGCCTCGTCCCGCTCGGGCAAACCGCCGGCCTGCGCATCCTGGCCCGCCTCGCCCCGCTCCTCGCCACCATCGCGCACGACACCACCGCCGCCACGCTGGACGACTTAGGCGCCGCCTGTTTCCGCGCCGACATCGCCTCCATGCGTCACGAAACCCAATACACGAGGCTGTTCCGCACATGAGCTCTCCCCACGGTCCCTTGCGCGTCGGCATCGGCGGCCCGGTCGGCACCGGAAAAACCGCGCTGATGGACGCACTCTGCCGCCAGTTCGCGCCGCGCTACGACGTCGCCGCCATCACCAACGACATCTACACCAAGGAAGACGCGCAATTCCTCACCCGCGCCGGGTCACTCCCGCCCGAGCGCATCATGGGCATCGAAACCGGCGGCTGCCCGCACACCGCCATCCGCGAGGACGCCAGCATCAACCTGGCAGGCGTGGCCGAAATGCGCCGCCGCTTCCCCAAGCTCGACGTGATCCTGATCGAGTCCGGCGGCGACAACCTGGCGGCCACCTTCAGCCCCGAACTGGCCGACATCACCATCTACGTCATCGATGTCTCCGCCGGCGACAAGATCCCCCGCAAGGGCGGCCCCGGCATCACCCGCAGCGACCTGCTGGTGATCAACAAGATCGACCTCGCACCCTATGTCGGCGCCAGCCTCGAGGTGATGGACCGCGACAGCCGCACCATGCGCGGGGACCGCCCCTTCGTGTTCACCAACATCCGCGCCGGCGAGGGCGTGAGCGCCGTCGCGGCCTTCGTGGAGCAGGCCGGAGGGCTCGGCCATGCGGCATAGCTTCTTCTGCATCGACGCGCACACCTGCGGCAACCCGGTGCGCGTCGTGGTCGGCGGCGGCCCCTTGCTGCCCGGCGTGCCCATGGCGGAAAAACGCCAGCTCTTCCTGCGCGACCACGACTGGGTGCGCCGCGCCCTGATGTTCGAGCCGCGCGGGCATGACGTGATGTCCGGCTCCATCCTCTACCCCGCCACGCGGGAGGATTGCGACGTCGGCGTGCTCTACATCGAGGTGACTGGCTGCCTGCCGATGTGCGGCCACGGCACCATCGGCACCGTCACCGTCGCCATCGAGGAGGGCCTGGTGCAACCGAGCACGCCGGGCCGCTTGGCCATCGAGGCGCCGGCTGGCCGGGTGGAGGCGGAGTACGTGCAGGCGGGCGGGTATGTCGAGCAGGTGCGGCTGCACAACGTGCCCTCCTACCTGCACGCGGCCGACGTAGAAATCGAGGTGCCCGGTCTCGGCGCCCTGGTGATCGACGTGGCGTATGGCGGCAATTTCTACGCCATCGTCGAGCCGCAGCCCAACTGGCCCGGCCTCGACGCCGCCACAGCGCGCGACCTGATCGGCTGGAGCCCGGCGCTGCGCCGCGCGGCCCAAGCCGCGGTGGCGCCGGTGCATCCCGAGGACGCCCGCATCCGCGACGTGACCCACGTGCAATGGTGCGGCCCGGCGCGCCACAATCGGGCGCACGCGCGCAACGCCGTGTTCTACGGCGACGCCGCCATCGACCGCTCCCCTTGCGGCACCGGGTCCTCGGCGCGGCTGGCGCAATTGGTGGCGCGCGGGCGCCTTCGTGTGGGCGACGAGTTCATCCACGAGAGCATCATCGGCAGCTTGTTCGACTGCCGGGTCGAGGCCGCGGCCACGGTGGGCAACCGGGCGGCGATCCGGCCGAGTGTCGCGGGCTGGGCCCGCATCACTGGGCACAACACGATTTTTGTGGATGAGCGGGACCCGTTCGCGCATGGCTTCCAAGTGGCTTAGAGCATCATCCGACGGAACGCGATCAGCCCTCGGGTGTAGCACACACCGTCCCACCCAAGACCATCTCCCTCTCCCTCTGGGAGTGTACAGGGAGAGGGCCGGGGTGAGGGTGCGACCCCCGCGCCCCGCAGCACTCGCGAACAGGCGTTGCATAACGGCGGCGCGGATGCTCCAAGCTGGGCTGATCGTTCGGAGTGTCCCTGCCCGGTGTCGAGCCAACCATCCAGCCCTGCCAAGCCCTCGCTGCGCATCAAGGGTCGCTCCTTCGTGGCCTTGGTGCTGCGGCCGGAGGCGCCGGTGGAAGCCTGGCTCGACACCCTAGCCGAGCAGATGGCGCGCTCCCCCAGCTTCTTCGCCGGCCGCCCCGTGATCATGGACCTCTCCGCCCTGGCCGGCCTGGACGACACCTTCGCGGCGCTGATCGACACCCTGGAAAAACGCGACATCCGCATCATCGGCGTCGAAGGCGCCGCCCCGGGCTGGACCGACAGCGAGGTCTGGGGCCGCCCGCCGATCGCCACCAGCGGCCGAACCGACCGCTTCGTGGAAGTCCTCGACGAAACACCCGAAGCCCCCCCTACCCCGCCCGAGCCCAGTTCCCTGGTGCTCGCCGGCCCCATCCGCTCCGGGCAGACCGTGCTGTTCGACAAGGGGGACGTCACGGTCCTGGGCGCCGTCGCCTCGGGTGCCGAGATCATCGCCGGCGGCTCGATCCACATCTATGGCGCGCTGCGCGGCCGGGCCATCGCCGGGTTCACCGGCCAGCCCGGCGCGCACATCTTCTGCCGCCGCATGGAGGCCGAGCTGGTCGCCATCGACGGCGTCTACAAACTGGCCGAGGACATGCCGGAGGCGCTGCGCGGCCAACCCGTGCATGCGACACTGGAAGGCGACTCGGTGGTCATGGTCAGTATGGCCTGATGGGTGAGGTGTAAGAATATGGCGAAAGTCCTGGTCGTGACGTCGGGCAAGGGCGGCGTCGGCAAGACGACGTCCACCGCCGCACTCGGCGTCGCGCTGGCGCAATCCGGGCAGAAGGTGGTGATCGTCGACTTCGACGTGGGGCTGCGCAACCTCGACCTGATCATGGGCGCGGAACGCCGGGTCGTGTTCGACCTGATCAACGTGGTGCAGGGCGACGCCAAGCTCGCCCAGGCGCTGATCCGCGACAAACGGGTCGAGACCCTCTCCCTGCTCGCCGCCTCGCAAACCCGCGACAAGGACGCGCTCTCGGTCGAGGGCGTCGAGCGGGTGGTCGGCGAGCTGCGCGAGAAGTTCGACTGGGTGGTCTGCGACAGCCCGGCCGGCATCGAAAAAGGCGCCGCGCTGGCGATGAAGTTCGCCGACATGGCCATCGTGGTCACCAACCCGGAAGTGTCCTCCGTGCGCGACTCGGACCGCATCATCGGCCTGCTCGACAGCAAGACCATGCGGGCGGAGCGCGGCGAGCGGATGGAGAAGCACCTGCTGCTCACCCGCTACGACCCGGCGCGCGCCGAACGCGGCGACATGCTGAAGACCGACGACGTGCTGGAAATCCTGTCCATCCCGCTACTGGGCATCATCCCGGACAGCGAGGAGGTGCTGAAAGCGTCCAACCTCGGCTCCCCGGTGACGCTCAGCAACCCGACCTGTGCCCCCGCGCGCGCCTATTTCGACGCAGCCAAGCGCCTGCTCGGCGAGACCTTGCCGATGACGGTGCACGGCGAGAAGGGCGGTCTACTTGGCCGCCTGTTCGGGCGGAGAGTGGCATGAGCTTCTTCAACCTGTTCAGCCGCCGCTCGACGGCGCCGGTGGCGCGGGACCGGCTGCAAATCCTGCTGCAGCACGAACGGGCCTTCGTCGGCGGCAACGACTTGGCGGCGACCTTGCAGGAGGAGATCCTGCAGGTCATCGCCCGGCACATCGCGATTGATCGGGACAAGGTGCGCGTGAACCTGGAGCGTGGCCAGTCGACGTCCACGCTGGAAATCGACATCGAGATGCCCGGCGAGCCGCGGCTGCAGGCGATGTGATTTCTCCCTCTCCCGCGGGCGGGCAGAGCCATCGCATATGGCCTCAAAACCTCCCATTATCGTCATGCCCGGACTTGATCCGGGCATCCACGCCGTCCCGTCCGTGACGTAAGAGCTTGTTTACACTCGACGTTTCTACGCTGCGTTCGACCCGTTTCGCTGGGTCGCCGTGGATGGCCGGATCAAGTCCGGCCATGACGATGTACGTGCAATAGCCCTGCGCGGGCGGGAGAGGGTCGAGGTCAGGGTTGGCCCTAAGCGCTACGCCGTCTGCGTCACCACCACCTCGTCCACCTTCACCGTGAAGCTGGCGAGTTGCTCCAGCGTCGCGGTCGGGGTCTTTACCGAGCTGACGACCCGGTAGTCGCAGATCATCTTTTCCGGCGTGATGGTCAGGATGGCGTAGCCCCAGGTCGTGCCATTCCAGAACAGCATGTGCGGATTATAGGCCAGGATCGCCGGCGCCAGGCTGTCCAGCGGCAGGCCGAGCTGAGCCGCGCGGCGCGCCCCACCAGGCAGGCTCGGCAGCGGGGTCGTCGTCGGCGCGTCCACCATCGCGTCGAGGTAGTTGCCCGAGCTAATGGCCCCCACCATGAACTCGATGCCCACCGGCGGCTGGCTGAGGTCGTTGAAGTCCGGCCGCAGATAGGACGTCAGATACAGATGCGCATCGCCGGAAATGACGATGAAGTTGCGCACGCCCGCATCGCCGATTTGGGTCAGCAGGTCGGCGCGCTCGGCCGGGTAGCCGTCCCACTGGTCGAGGTCGAAATACTCGAAGTAGCTCGCCGGCGCGCCGGGCGTCGGCAGGCGGTATTGGCAGAGCATCACCTCGTTGGCCCAGATCTTCCACGTCGCGGTGGAGTGCTTCACCTTGTCGAGGAACCAGGCCTTTTGCGTGCTGCCCAGCATGGTGCGCGCCGGGTCGCTCAGCTCGGCGCATCCGAGCGTCTCGTAGCGTTCGCCGATGTCGATGTCGCCGCACGGCGGGCCGTCGCGATACAGCCGCTGGTCGGTGACGATGACGTCGGCCAGGTTGCCGAACTTGAAGTTGCGATAGACCTGAACCGAGTATTCCCAGCCTGCATCCGGGTGGAACGGAACGGCGGCCAGGCCGTGCTCCACCCACGCCTGGTTGGCCGCTTCGCGCAACGCCGGCTGCGGTGTCGTCGCGGTCAAGGGCGGCGTATTGGTGTCCTCGTGGTAGTCCTGGTGGCAGTCGTTGTAGAACTCGTGGTCGTCCCAGAGCTGGATGTAGGCAAAGCGCTCATGCGTCGCCTGGATTTCCGGGTCGCTGCGATAGACCTGGTAGAGGTGGCGGTAGTCGGCCAGATTCTGCGGATATTGCTGGCCGGACGGATAGGGCGGCAACACCCGGACGGAGCCGCCGCCGGGCCCGCCGACGCCGTCGCTGACATACTCATAGACGTAGTCGCCGAGGAAGACGACGACGTCCACTTCCTCCTCCGCCAGGTATTTGTAGGCGTGATAGTAGCCGTTGCTCCAGTCCTGGCAGACGGTGTAGCCGATGCGGAGCCGGGCCAATTTATCGTTCGGCCGCGGCAACGTCTTAAACCGGCCGGTTCGGCTCGCGATGCCGCGGAAGATGAAGCGGTAGAAGTAGATGCTGAACGGCTGCAGCGCCGGATGCTGCAACGGCAGCTTGACGGTGTTGTCGGAGCCGGCCTGGGTGTAGGCCGTGCCTTCCAGCACCAGCGACTCGCGGCTGAACGACGCGTCGACTGCGAGCTGCCATGCGATGATGGCGTCTTCCGGCCCGGTAATCGAGGGGTCGACCCGCGTCCAGAGCACGCAGCCATTCGGGTTGGGGTCTCCGGCCGCCACGCTCTGCGGGTAGACCGAGGCCTGGTATTCGGCGGTGTTCACCGGATCGACGACGAACAGCGCGTCGATGCCAGCGTCCTTGGCCTTGCTGGTGAACGGGACTTGGGCGGCATACACCGGCACGAGCGTGGCGAGCGTGTCTGCGATCGACCCGGCGGCCAGCCAGCCGACCGCGCCAGACGTCAAGCCCTTGAGAAAGCCGCGGCGATCCATGATCCATCCCCCCAATCGTTGGACCCGGGATAGCGCCATAGCGTGACAACATTACTGTTTCTTCATGACGAATTCGTTATGCTTGCTGGCTGGCGAGCCGGCGAAGCCCCTCCTCGATCCGGCCGGTGCGAATCGACGAGAACCCCAGCCGCAGCGTCGCCCGGCCGCGCTCGGGGTCGGCGAAGAACACGTCCCCCGGTTCCACCAGCACGCCGGTGGCAGCGGCGGACACAGCAACTGCCCGCGCGTCCGTGCCCGCGGGGAACTCCAGCCAGGTGCTCGCCGCCCCCGGCGCGCGGTGCCAGGTGCAGCGCGGCAGCAACTCGGGCAGCAGCCGGTCCATGATGGCGGCGCGCTCCGCCAGCACCGCGGACAGGCGCCGCAAGTGCGCGCGGTAATGCCCGAGCGAGATGAACATCGCCATCGCACGCTGGTTGTTGCTCGGCGGGTGCCGCAGCAGGATGCGTCGCAATGAGCGCAACTCCCGGATGATCGGCGCCGCCGCCACCACGTAACCGAGCCGCAAACCCGGCGCGACCACCTTGGACAAGCTGCCGAGATACACCACCCGTCCCTCCGCGTCGGACGCCTTCAGCGGCGGGATCACCGGCCCCTCCTGGAACAGGTCCGCGTCGTAGTCGTCCTCGATCACCGTGATGCCATGCGCGCGCACGCCCGCCAGCATCCCCTGCCGCCGGCCGGGCGACATGATGGCGGTGGTCGGGCATTGGTGACCCGGCGTCAGCACCGCGACACGGCACCCCGCCAGTGCAGCGTCCGGCACCGCCCCTTCATCGTCCACCGCCAGCCCGTGCAATCGGCCGCCCGCGAGCTGCACCATGTGGCGCGCGTCCGGATAGCCCGGGTCCTCCATCGCGACCGCGGTGCCGGGGGCGACCAGGAGCTGGATCGCCAGCGACAGCGCCTGCTGCGCCCCCAGGGTGATCATCACCTCGTCCGCCGCCGCCCAAACGGCCCGGCGGGGCAGCACGGAGGCGCGGAGCTGGGCCACCAAGTCGGCGTCATCCTCGTCGATCAGGTCGGCCGCCCAGTCGTTCACGCTGGCGACGCTGGAGGCGGCGGCCACGCTCTCGCGCCAGGGCTGGATCGGGAACAGCGCCGGGTCGAACTGGCCGAACAGGAACGGGTAGGGATAGGCCTGCCAGTCGCGCGGCTTGCTGATGTGGCGCAGGGCGGAGGGCTGGATGGCGAATCCAGGCTGCCAGGGAGCCGCCTCGCCGGCCACCGGCCGCGCTGGCCGACACGCAGGCGGCCCGGCGGCGACGAACACGCCGCTGCGGGCCTGGGACAGCAGCGTGCCTTCCGCAATGAGCTGGTCGTAGGCGGCGCTGACGCTGTTGCGGGCGATGCCCAAGGTCGCCGCCAGGTAGCGCGTGCTGGGAAGCCGGCGCCCCGGCGAGAGATGCCCGGCTTCGATGGCGCCGGTCAGGAACTGGCGGATCTGGGCGGGCAACGCGACGCCGGGCCGGTTCAGCCCGCCGAACAGCTCGCGCCAGGGGATGCCGTCATCGCTGGTGGGCACGGGTCGCCGGCCTAAGCGTCATGCAGGTGGCAGGCCGCGCGCTGGCCCGGCGCCACCTCGCGCAGCACCGGCCGCTCGGCCCGGCAGCGATCGAAGCTATGTGGACACCGAGGGTGGAAGGCGCAGCCGGCCGGCGGGTGCAGCGGCGACGGCAGCTCCCCCGCAAGTGCCGCGAACGGCTTGCGGCCCGCCTCCAGCCGCGGCATCTGCGCCAGCAACGCCCGCGTGTAGGGATGCGCCGGCGCGCGGAACAAGGCCGCGGCAGGCGCCTCCTCCACCAGGCGGCCCAGGTACATCACCGCAACCCGGTCCGACAAATGCCGCACCACGGAGAGGTCGTGGCCGATGAACAGCAGCGCCAGGCCGCGGCGGGCGCGCAGGTCGGCCAGCAGGTTGATCACCTGCGCCTGCACGGAAACGTCCAGCGCGCTGACCGCCTCGTCGCACACCAGCACGGCGGGCTGCACCGCCAGGGCGCGCGCGATGCCGATGCGTTGCCGCTGGCCGCCGCTGAACTCGTGCGGCAGGCGGTCGAGCGCGGCGGCGTCCAGCCCCACCTCGGCCAGCAGCCCGGCGACGTAGCCGCGCATGTCCGCCCGCCCGGTGATGCCGTGCAGCCGCGGCGCCTCGCCCACCAGGTCGACCACCCGGTGGCGCGGGTTCAGCGAGGCCTGCGGGTCCTGGAACACCATCTGCACGCCGAGCGACCAGGCCCGCGCCTCCGCCCCGCGCAGCCCCGCCACCGGCTGGCCGGCCCAGCGGACCTCCCCCGCCGACGGCGGCAAGATGCCCGCGAGCATCCGCCCCAGCGTGCTCTTGCCGCAGCCGCTTTCCCCCACCAGGCCCAACGCCTCCTGCGGCGCGACCGCGAGGTCGACCGCCTCCACCGCGTGCAAGGCGGCGGTCCGCACCCCGCGCAGCCGCGCCAGCAATCCCGGCGGCGTCCCGGCGAAGCGGCGCGACAGGCCACGCGCCTCAAGCAGACTCACGCGCCGGGCCGCAGCGGATGCACGCAGCGCGCCCAATGCCCGGGCTGCAGCTCGGTCAGCGGCGGAACCGCCAGGCAGGCGGCCTCGGCGCGGGGGCAGCGGGTGCGGAAGCTGCAGCCGTCCGGCAAGCTCGCCAGGCCGGGCATGGCGCCTGGGATTTGCCGCAGCACCGTCCCCGGCTCGTTGCGGGCCGGCACCGAGGCCAGCAGCCCCTCCGCATACGGGTGCAGCGGCGACGCGATCACGGCGTCGCACGGCCCAAGCTCCACGATGCGGCCGGCGTACATCACGGCAATGGCATCCGCCAAGCCCGACACCACCGACAGGTCATGCGTGATCCACAGCATCGCGGTGCCGTCCGCGGCGCAGATGCGTTGCACCTCCGAGAGGATTTGCGCCTGGATCGTGACGTCGAGCGCCGTGGTCGGCTCGTCGGCGATGATCACGTCCGGCTGGTTCAGCATGGCCGTCGCGATGGCGATGCGCTGCCGCATCCCGCCGGAGAACTCGTGCGGATAGGCGTCCAGCCGCTCCTCCGGGCGCGGGATCCCCATCCGGCCCAGCGCGTCGCGGGCCAAGGCGCGGGCGGCGGCGGCGCGCATCGGGCGATGCGCCTGCACCGCCTCCACCATCTGGGTGCCGACGCGCAACACGTCGTTCAGGCAGGCCATCGGGTCCTGCATGATGAGGGCGATGCGGTTGCCACGCAGCGCCCGCATGCCGCGCTCCGGCAAGCTGCCCAAATCCTGCCCGTTCAGCCGTACCCGCCCCGCCGCGATCCGGCCCGGCGGCGGCACCAGGCGCAAGATCGCGTAGCCGGTCATGGTCTTGCCGGACCCGCTCTCCCCCACCAGCCCGAGCGTGCGCCCGCGCTGCAGGGTGAACGACACGGCGTCCACCGCGGGCCGCTCCCCCGCCGCCGTGGGGAAGCTCACCGTCAGGCCCTCCACCTCGAGCACGCTCATCGGTTGCCGCGCGGGTCCAGGATTTCGCGCAGCCGGTCCCCCACCAGGTTGATGGCGAACACCAGCACCAGCAGCGCCACGCCCGGGAAGATGCTGATCCAGTAGTTGCCGTTCAGCAGGAACTGGAAGCCGTTGGCGATCAGCAGGCCGAGCGACGGCCGCGTGACGGGCAGGCCCACGCCCAGGAACGACAGCGTCGCCTCGAGCCCGATGGCGTTGGCGATCTCCACCGCCGCCACCACGGTGAGCGGCGGCAGCGCGTTGGGCAGCACGTGGCCGAACAGGATACGCCGGGCCGGAATGGCGAGGCATTGCGCCGCCGCCACGTAGTCCCGCTGCCGTTCCACCAGGGTGCTGCTGCGGGCGATGCGGGCGAAATACGCCCATTGCACCAGCGCCAGCGCCAGGATGATCTTGTCCACGCCGCGGCCGAGCACCGCCAGCAAGGTCAGCGCCACAAGGATGGAGGGTATGCTGAGTTGCAGGTCCACCAGCCGCATGATCAGGCCGCCCACCCGGCCGCCCCGCCACGCCGCAACCAGCCCCAGCACCGTGCCGGTGACGGCGGCGAACCCAGTGGCGGCGAACCCGACCAGCAGGCTGGTGCGCAAGCCGTAGAGGATCGCCGACAGCATGTCCCGCCCTTGGTCGTCGGTGCCGAGCACATACAGGAAGCCCGCCGAGCCGCGGGTCAGCGGCGGCAATTGGCCGTCCAGCAGGTTGAGCGACGCAAGGTCGTAGGGGTCCTGCGGCGCCACCAGCGGCGCCAGCACCGCGCCCGCCACAATGGCGGCCAGCACCACCGTGGCGCCGAGGGCCAAGCGGGCGCGGGCGTAGCGGCGCACGAACCCGGCGGCGCCGCTGCTCGCCGGGACAGCGGCGCCGCTCAAGCCGGGCGCAGGCGCGCGCGCGGGTCGAGCGCCGCGTAAGCCAGGTCCACCACCAGGTTGATGACCACGAACAGCATCGCGATGATCATCAGGTAGCCGACCACCACGGGGCGGTCGAGCTGGTTGATGCTGTCGATGATCAGCTTGCCGGTGCCGGGCCAGGCGAACACGCTCTCCGTCACCACCGAAAACGCGATCAGATTGCCGAGCTGCAACCCCGTCACGGTGACGATCGGGATCGACACCCGCTTGAGCACGTGGACGAACAGGATGCGGCCCGGCGCCAGGCCCTTGGCCCGGGCATAGCGCACGAAGTCCTGCGTCATCGCCTCCCGCACGCCGGAGCGGGCGAGACGCAGGATCAGCGCCATCGGGAACAGCGACAGGTTGAGCGCGGGCAGAAGGATATGCCTAAGCCCGTCCAGCGTGAACACGGAGAGCCGCACGCCCAGCACGTCCACCGTGGCGCCGCGGCCAGAGGCGGGCAGCCAGCCGAGATCGACCGCGAACAGCACGATCAGCACCAGCCCCACCCAAAAGGTCGGCAGGCTGAAGCCGAAGATCGACCCGGTCATCAGCCAGCGGTCCAGCCGCGACGGCGCCGTGGCGCCCGCCAGCACGCCCAGCGGCACGCCCACCAGCACCGCGAGGATGATGGCGCTGATGGCCAGCTCGAGCGTGGCCGGCAATCGTTGCAGGATCACGTGCATGGCGCTCTCGTGATAGACGAACGACGTGCCCCAATTGCCCTGCAGCAGGTGCAGCAGGAACAGCGCGTATTGACGCCAGAGCGGCTGGTCGAGCCCCATCGCGGCCTTGAAGCGGGCGATGTCTTGCGGGGTCGATTGCGGGTCCAGCAGGATGGCGGTCGGGTCGCCCACCGCATACAGCCCGACGAAGGCGATCAGAGACAGCGCCAGGATCACCAGCAATCCCTGGCCGAGCCGCCGCAGCAGCAGGCTGCCCATATTTGGCTGCTAGCGCCCGACCGCTGCCAGGATCAACTCTTCCGTCGCCTGCGGCTGGTATGTCACCGGCTTGCGGGCAGCGGCGATCACCAGCAGCGTGTCGAGCGGGATGTAGGCCTGGCGCTGGATCAACAGCCCCATGACATCGGCCATCTCCTTGTTGCGCACCGCTTCGTCCATCGTGAGCGTCGCCGCGTCGATCGCCTTGTCCACGTCCGGCATCGACAGGCCCATGTTCCACGAGCCCACGCCGCGGTCTGCGTCGCGCGTCTCCATCACGTCGCGCAGGAACGAGGTCGCGTCGCCGCCATTGCTGCCCCAGGCGAGCAGGTAGAACGAGTAGTCGTGATGCTGCAGCCGCGGGAAGTAGACGCTGGACGGCTGGGCGTCGATCGCCACGGTGACGCCGATGCGCGACAGCAGGATGCCCACCGTCTGGCACGTCGCGGAGTCGTTGACGTAGCGGTCGTTCGGGCAATGCAGGGTGACGTTGAACCCGGCCGGGTAGCCAGCCTGCGCCAGCAGCGCCTTGGCCTGCTCCGGCTGATACGGCGCGGCGGGCACGGCGGGGTCGTAGCCGGCGATGTGGCTCGGAACGCCCTGCGTGGCCGGCACCGCCAGCCCATCCATCACCCGCTTCACGATGACATCGGTGGAGATCGCCAGCGCGAACGCACGGCGCACGCGTTCGTCCTGGAACGGGTTGTGCGGCAGCACCGCGCCGGACTTGTCGGTGGCGAACGGCGTCTGGTCCCGCAGCGTATCGAAGCCCAGGAACACGGTGCGGTTCGATTCGGTCTGGAACACGCCCAGCGCCGGCAGGCCGGACAAGCGCTTGACGTCGAGTGGCGGGATGGTGTCGGCCAATTGCACGTCGCCGGCCTGCAGCGACGCCAGCCGCGCCGCGTCGTTCGGGATTTCGCGGATGGTCACGTGGGCGAAGGCTGGCTTTGGCCCCCAGTAATCGTCGAACCGCTCCAACTGCCAGGATTGGCCGCGCTGCCAGCGCACGTTGCGATAGGGGCCGGAGCCGATGGCGGCCTTGCCGGAGTCGAACTCCGCCGTCGTCGCCGTGGCCGGCACGCTGGCGCAGACCAGGTGGAAATCCGGCAGCGCCGCCGGCAGCGCCGGATACGGCTTGGCCGTGATCATGCGCACCGTCAGCGGGTCGATGATCTCGAGCTTGGTCACCAGGCGCAGCTTGCCGGCCGTCAGGTTGTCGCTGTTCGGCACGGTCGGCAGCCGGTCCAGGCTGGACTTCACCGAGGCGGCGTCCAGCGTGCTGCCGTCGTGGCACTTCACGCCGGGCCGCAGCTTGAACTCCCAGGTCAGGTCGTCCACCAGACGCCAGCTCAGCGCGATGTCGGGGATCAGGTGCGATTGCGCGTCCAGCCCGATCAGGCTGTCGTAGATGTTGGTGTAGTAGCCATGCATCGGCCCCAGGCCAGACAGCGCCGGGTCGAGCGTGACGATCGGTGCGCGCACGCCGACGGTGAGTTGGTCGGCGTCCTGCGCCTGGGCGGCGAGCGGCGCCAGCACGGCGGCGGCCAGCAGCAGGCGCATCACCGCCACACCTGCCGGGCCACGCGCAGCCAATTGCCGCCGAGGATGCCGCGCACCGCGGTGTCGCCGTAGCCGGCTTGCAGCATCATGGCCGTCAGCTCCTCGATTTGTTCCGGTTGAGCAAAGGCGGAGCCGGTCCGCTGGCCGGGACCCGGCGGCCACATGGGCGCGTTGTCCCGCACCCAGCCCCAGAACCGCGCGGTGTCGCGCACGTAGTCCAGGCCTAAGCCGACATGCTCCGCCCCGACCAGTTGCACCATGTGGTCCAGATGGCGGAACATCGCCGCCGAGGACGCCGCGTGGTCGTCCAGAAACTCGCCGAGCCCGTTCACCCCCACCACGCCGCCGGTTGCGGCGCAGGCTTGAATCTGGTCGTCGCGGATGTTGCGGTAGTGGCCATACACCGCATGGGCGTTGCAGTGCGAGAAGATGAACGGGGCGGTGCAAGCGGCCATCGCATCCATGGTGGTGCGATAGCCACTATGGCTGCCGTCCACCAGCATGCCCACCCGGTTCATCTCCGCGACCACCTCCAGCCCCCAGCGCGACAGGCCGCCATCGCTGCGCTCGGCGCACCCGTCGCCGACATGGTTGCGGGCGTTGTAGGCCAGCAGCATGTGGCGCACGCCCAAGTCGTAATACGCCTGCACCAGCTCCAGCTTGCCCTCCAGCATGTCCGTCTCCTGGAGATTGAACACCAGGCCGAGCTTGCCGGCGCGCTTGGCCGCGAGGATGTCGTCCGCGCTGCCGCACAGCATCAGGCGCTCCGGCTGGGCGCGGATGGCGGCGCGCACGCGTGCGATCTGGCGGATGGTTCCGTCCAGCATCGCCTCCGGCCCCATCACCGTCAGGCTGATCACGTCCACCCCGGCGGCGTGGCAGCGCCCCAGCGTCTCGCCGTCGGCGTAGGCCGGCCCCCAAGGCAGCGTATTGTCCCAAACCAAGGCGTCCCGCACGAGGCCGCGCGCTGCGTCGGCGCCGCTCATCCGCCCCAGCTTTCGCCGGCTGCGCGCAGGACATTCTCGCCCAACACGCCACGGACCGCGTCGTCATCCCAGCCGTGCCGCACCATCGTGTCGCACAATTCCAGCGCCTGCTCCGGCCCGGCGAACGCCGTCTCCACCCGCTCCTTGCCGAACGGCAGCGGCGGCCAGCGGAACGCTTCCGCCCGCACGCTGGCCCAGAAGCGGGGCGTGTCGGCCAGGAAGTCCAGCCCGAACCCTGCATGACACGGGCCGGCCAGGGTCACCAAGTGGTCCAGGTGGCGGAACATGGCCTCCGTGCTCGCGGCGTCGTCCGGCAGGAACTCGCCCAGCCCGTTGATGCCAATCACGCCCCCCGAGGCGGCGGCGGCGCGCACCTGCTCGTCGGTCACGTTGCGGTAATGCGGGTAGACGGCGTGCATGTTGCTGTGCGTGATCATCATCGGCTTGCCCGCCGCCGCGCACAGCTCCGCCATCTCGAGGCTGGACCGCACGCCGACATGCGTAGCGTCCACCATGATGCCGAGCCGCAGCATCTCCCGCACCACGCTTTGGCCAAGCCGCGTCAGGCCCTCGTCGGTGCGTTCGGCGCAGCCGTCGCCCAGCGCATTCTTGCCATTGTACACCGGCAGCATGCAGCGCACGCCGAGCGCGTGATAGACCTCGACCATCTCCACCATGCCGCCCAGCGGCGTGCCATCCTGATGTTGCAGCACCAGCGCCAGCACCCCATCGGCGCGCGCCTGGCGGATCGCGGCGGCGCTGGTGCAGATGCGCATGACGTCGGACCGCTTGGCGATGTCGGCGCGGACCTTCGCCACGTAGCTGATCGCGGTTCGGATATCGGCGCCGGGCAGGTTCTGCACCGTGAGGGTGACGGCGCCCATGCCGGCGCGGGCGAAGCGCCCCAGCACGGTGTCGTAATTGGCCCACGGCGCGCCCCATGGCAGCGTCATGTCCCACACCAGGGCGTCCTCGAACAGCGCCACTGCCCGTGGCTCGGCCGCCTGCCGGACGCGCTCGTATCGCTCGCTTGCGGGAAACGCTTTCAGCAAACCGGGCTCTCCATCGGCGGCCAAGCTAACTTGATAGAAGCACAGCACCAAACGCTATTTACCGCCCGCCTGCGGCACGATGTTTGCCCACAGCCGGAGGACTTGGCACGCATGTTGCGGCGCAGCAAAGCGGGGTTGATCCGAGGCGGCGGGTGGACCATGTCTGCTGCTTCAAGCCGGAGGCCTGCCGTGACGTTGCCGCTGCTTGCGCTGGCTCTCGCCTCCTTTGCCATCGGTACCAGCGAATTCGTCATCATGGGCCTGCTGCCCGACCTCGCGCGGGATTTGCACGTGACAATCCCAAGCGCCGGGCTGCTGGTGACGGGGTATGCGATGGGCGTGGTGGTGGGGGCGCCGATCATGGGCGTCGCCACCGCCCGGCTGCCGCGGCGTGGCGCGCTGCTGGGCCTGATCACCGGCTATGCGCTCGGCAACCTGCTGTGCGCGATCGCTCCCAGCTACGCACTGCTGATGGGCGCGCGCATCCTCACCGCGTTCTGCCATGGGGCGTTCTTCGGCATCGGCTCGGTGGTGGCGGCGGAACTGGTGCCGCCGGCCAAGCGCGGGCAGGCGATCGCGCTGCTGTTTAGCGGCCTGACCGTGGCCAACGTGCTGGGCGTGCCGGCCGGGACGGCGCTGGGCCAGGTGGCGGGGTGGCGGGCGACGTTCTGGTGCATCGTGGTGATCGCCGGGCTGGCGACGGCGGCAATCGCCTGGGCGCTGCCGAAGCTGCCGGCACCCCGCCCCGCCGGGCTCTGGGCTGAATTCCGCGTGCTGGGCAAGCCGCAAGTGTTCCTGGCCATGCTGATCAGCGTGCTGTGCTCGGCCAGCCTGTTCAGCGTGTTCACCTACATCGCGCCCATGCTCGAAACCGTCACCGGGCTGGCGCCGCAATCGGTGAGCCTGCTGCTGTTGTTGTTCGGGGTGGGGATCACCGCGGGCAACCTGCTGGGCGGCCGGCTGGCGGATTGGCGGCTGATGCCCAGCGTGGCCGGCGTGCTGGTGGCGCTGATGGTGACGCTGGCGGTGCTCACCGTGAGCGTCCATGCCGCCGTTCCGGTCGCGGCGACCTTGGTGGTCTGGGGCGTGCTGAGCTTCGCGGTGGCGACGCCGCTGCAGATGCGCGTGGTGGATGGAGCGCACGAGGCGCCGAACTTGGTCGCCACCTTGAACCAGGGCGCGTTCAACCTGGGCAATGCGAGCGGCGCCTGGCTGGGTGGCGCGGCCCTCGGCGCCGGGATGAGCTACGCGTCGCTGCCTTGGCTGGGCGTGGGGCTAAGCGCGGTGGCCCTGGCGGTCACGCTGGTGTCGATGGCCCAGGGAGGAGCTGGCTTCTCCACCCCCACGAAAGCTCCCTCTCCCGCGGGCGGGAGAGGGTTGGGGTGAGGGTGCGACGGCCGCACTGATGCCAACAGCCGATCACGCTGACCCCAGACGGTGGGCTGAAACCCACCGGCCATGTTGATGACGCTCTGAAACTAGGGTTGGCTCAGCCCACAAAAGGGGCGAGATTAACGCGCTGCCTAGCTCCGATCCGCCGTTTTCGGCCCGGGCGCCGGGGGCGGCTGGGGGACGTGAACCTTGTTGCCGTCCTCCAAGTTCGCCGGCGGCGACAGGATCACCTGCTCGCCACCAGCCAACCCGCTGCGCAGCTCGATGCTGGTGCCAAAGTCGCGATACACCGACACGTCGCGCATATGCACCACGCCGTCCTGACCCACCACCGCCACTCGCAAACCCTGGCCGTTGAACAGCAGCGCCTCCGCCGGAATCACCACGCCGGGCGCCGTCCGCGGCACGCCGATCTTGGCCACCACGTAGAGGCCCGGGCGCAGCCGACCGTCCGGATTGGGCACGTCCACTTCGGACTGCATGGTGCGCGACGCCTGGCTCAGCGCCACCGCGCTGCGGCTCACCTTGCCAGTGAACACCTCGCCGGGCAGCTCCGGCACCAGCACCTGCGCGTCCAACCCGTCATGGATGCCGATCGCGCCGGATTGCGGCACGTCCACCTGCACGCGCACCACATTGTCGCGAGCGAGGGTGAACAGCGTGTTGGTGGCGCCATTGTTGTCGGCGCTCACCAGGTCCCCCTCGTCAACGGCCCGGCTGGTGATCACGCCGTCATACGGAGCGGTGACGTTCTCGTAGTCGGTGAGCTGCTGCAGCCGCTTCACGGTGGCGAACTGGGCCGCCAGGTTGGCCTGCGCCACCTTCACCGCAGCCTGCGACCCCTCCAGCGAGGCCTGCGACCCGGCGAGGCCCAGTCGCGTGTTATCGGCATTCTGCTTGGTCTCCCAGCCGAGGCCGGCCAGCACGGACGTCCGGTTGTTGGTCACGCTGCCGAGTTTGACGCTGGACTGGGCTTGGTCGACCTGCGCGTTGGCTTGCAGCAACGCGGCCTGCATCTGCACCAATTGGGCGTTCGCCTGCGCCAGTTGCTGATCCAGGTCGGGGGCGGCGATGCGGACCAGCAAGTCCCCCTTCTTCACCCGGCTGCCGATATCGACCCGGCGTTCGGCGATATAGCCGGTGGCGCGGGCGTAGATGGTGGTGTTGTCGAACGCGGCGATGGTGCCCGGCAGCGTGTAGACCACGGGCGCGTCCTCCCGCTTGGCGATGCCGACCCGCACATCGGGCACGAAGTTCTGCGTTTCGCGCTGGGTCTGCGACGCTTCGGCCGCCTGCTGATAGTGCCCCCAGGCGCCCCAGCCGAGCAGCGCCACTACGACAGCCAGCGCCAGGATCAGCGGCTTGCGCGGCACCGGGCCGAGTTCGCGCGGCTTGGCCTCGGGCGGCTTGGCCTCGCCCTGGCCGGGCTCATCTTTCGGGCGGGAGTCTTCTGGCTCTCGCGTCATACGTAGTCCTCCAGCGGCTTGACTTCGCCGCGCCGCAGCGTCGCGTAAAGAAATGGCACGAACAGCAGGGTCGAGCAGGTGCCAACGGCAACGCCGCCAAGCACCGCGCGTGCCAGGGCCGCGTTCTGCTCGCTGCCGTCGCCAAGGCCAAGCGCCATCGGGATCAGGCCCACGAACATCGCCCCCGCCGTCATCAGCACGGGGCGCAGCCGGGTCTCGCCGGCCATGTAGGCAGCCTCGGCGGCGCTGCAGCCGGTCTCCTCGCGATGCTCCCGGGCGAACGTGACCAGCAGGATCGAGTTCGCCGACGCCACGCCCACGCTCATGATCGCGCCCATCAGTGAGGGGATCGACAGCGTCGTCTGGGTAATGAACAGGCTGGCGCAGATGCCGCAGAACGCGAGCGGCAGCGCCAGCAGCACGACCAGCGGGTCACCCCAGCTTTGGTAGTTCACCGCCATCAGCAGATAGACCGCGACCAAAGCCACGCCCAAGCCAAGCCCGATATGCGAGAACGCCTCGTTCTTGGACAGGATCTGCCCGCGCAGCGTGATGGTGTTGCCCGGGGCGAGCTGCTTCTGCATGTCGCGGACGATGACGTCGAGGTCGCCCTCGACGCCGCCAAGCGGGCGCTGCTGCACGTTGGCCAGGATGTCGTAGGTCGGGCGCGTGTTCTCGTGGCTGGCGACGGTCTGCTCGGGGCGCCGGGTCAAAGTGGCGACGTTGCTGAGCAGGTTCGGCGCGCTCGCCCCGTTGTTGGAGACCAGCAGCGGCGTGTTCTCCACGTCCGACAGCGAGTCGGTGCGGTATTCCGGGGTCTGCACCGCGAGCTGGTAGGGAATGCCGCTTTTCGGGTCGGTCCAGAAATTGGGCGAGACCTGGTAGGAGGACGATAGCGAGGTGTTGAGGCTCTGCGCCACGCTGAGCTCGGTGAGCCCCAGCATGGCGGCGCGCACCCGGTCCACATCCACGAAAAACTCCGGCGCGTCCACGATCTGCTGCAAATGCACGTCCACCGCGCCGGTCACGCCGCGCACCCGCTGCACGATCTGCTGCGCGATGACCAGGTTATGGGCACGGTCCTGCCCCGAGACCTGGATGTCGATCGGAGCCGGCAGGCCGAAGTTCAGCACCTGGGTAATGATGTCGGCGGGCTGGAAGTAGAAGATCGTGTCGGGGAAGCGCTGCCGCAGCGCCACGCGCAGACGCTTCTGCAGGCCGAACACCGAAGGGTGGTCTTGCTTCAGGTTGATCAGGATCTGGCCGTCGTTCAGCGCCACGGTCGAGCCGTCCGTGAACGCCAGGTTATAGTTGCTGGCGGGCAGGCCGATGTTGTCGAGGATCAGCCCGGTCGACGGCACCACCTGGCGCACGGTGTCCTCCACCTGCTGGAACAGCCGCTCGGTGTCCTCGATGCGCAGCCCGGAGCGGCCGCGCACATGCAGCGTCATCTGCGGCGCGGCGATCTGCGGGAAGTAGTCCTGCCCGATGAACAGGAACAGCACTCCGCCCACCGCGAGGGTGCAGCCGGCCACCGCCAGCGTGGCCCAGCGACGATGGATGGAGGCGTGCAGGAGCGCCACGTAGCCGCCGCGGAACCGCTCGAAGCCACGCTCGAACCGGGCATGGATGCGGCCAAAGAAGCCCGGCGCCGTCTTAGACCCCTCGTGCCCATGCCCGTGTTTGCTGTCGTATTCCGTCTTTACCAGCACGTCGATCAGCACCGGAACCAAGGTCCGCGACAGGCCGTACGAGGCCAGCATGGCGAACACCACCGCCAGCGCCTGCGGCGTGAACAAGAACTTGGCCGCGTCGGTCAGGAACAGTACCGAGATGAAGGCGCAACAGATCGACAGGGTGGAGATCAGCGCCGGCTTGGCGATCCCGGCGCCGCCTTCCACCACCGCGGTGCGGAACTCGGCGCCCTCCTCCATCAACCGGTAGGTGTTCTCGATGGCGACGGTCGCGTCGTCCACCAGGATGCCGACGGCCAGCGCCAAGCCGCCCAAGGTCATGATGTTGAGCGTGTCGCCCAGGGCCGAGAGCACCGCCAGCGAGGTCAGGATCGATAGCGGGATGGAGATCAGCACGATCAACGTCGAGCGCCAGGAGCCGAGGAACAGCAGGATCATCAGCCCGGTGAGCGCGGCGGCGATGGCGCCCTCGCGCAACACGTCGCTGATGGCGCTGGCCACGAACACCGACTGGTCGAACAGCGGGGTGATCTTCAGGTCCTTGGGCGCGGCCGCCCGTATGCCGGGCAACAGCGACTTCACCGTGTTGACCACCGAGAGGGTGGACGCGTTGCCGTTCTTCAGCACCTCGAGCAGGGCACCGCGGCTGCCATTGTCGCGCACGATGTTCTGCTGCACCTGGTAGCCATCGCGCACGTAGCCCACGTCCTGCACCAGCACGGGCGCGCCGTTCACCACCTTGATCGGAATGCGGTTCAGCTCGTCGACCGAGGTCGGGGTGGCGTTCAGCTCCATCGGGTATTGGATGGAGCCGATCTTCGCCTGCCCGCTCGGTTCGGTGAGGTTCTGCGCCGTGATGGCGTTCACCACGTCGGTGGGCGACAGGCCCAGGCCCTGCAGCGCGTGCAGGTCGAGGTCGACCATCACCTGGCGCTGCTTGCCGCCGAACGGCGACGGCAAGGTCGCGCCCGGCGTCGAGGTGATGGCCTGGCGAATGCGGTATTGCCCGTAGTCGTACAGTTGCTGCTCGGATTCCTTGTCCGAGGACAGCGCCAGTTGGATGACCGGCACGGCGGAGGCGCTGTAGCGCACCACGATCGGCGGCTGGATGCCCGGCGGCATCACGGCGCGGATCGAGTTGGTGGACGCGACGATCTGGGAAATCGCCAAGTCGACCGACACGTCCGGCTGGAAGTAGACCTTCTCGACGGTCACGCCCTGCAGCGTTTGGCTCTCGATGTTCTTGATGCCGTTGACGTTGTTGGACAGCGAGAACTCGGAATAGGTGGTAACGCGCTGCTCCATCTCCCGCGTGTCCAGCCCGGTATAGGTCCAGATGACGGAGACGACCGGAATGTCGACGTTGGGCAGCACGTCCTTCGGCATGGTGATGATCGCACCGACGCCACTGAGCAGGATCAGTAGCGACAGGACGTAGATCGAGATGCGGAACTTGAGGGCGAACTTGACCAAACCCATGCATTCTTCCTTCGGCGGTCATCCGTCCGGCTTCGGCGCGTTCGTTCCGCACTGCACAATGCCCGAAGTTGGTGTCGAGAATGTTAAATGCGCTTTGGCTCACGAAGCTTTGCAGCCCCAGTTCGGTCGGCACACTCCTGAGCGGCCAAACTGTTGCAAACTGCTTCAAGGCGTTGAATTGAGATCGCATTAAGCTTTATCCGCCATTATTCGTCTTAGCGTATTGGGGGGGCATCATGCGGCGGGTCCTTTTGGCGACGGCGGTTGGCGCGGCGCTCTGCACGACGAGTCTGCAGCCGGCCGAGGCCTGGGGCGGCGGCGCGTTCGCGTTCGGTGCGGTGGCGGGGCTGGCGACTGGGGTTGTGGCGGGAACGGCGATCGCGCATCCGTTCTACCCGTATCCTTATGGCTACCCCGCCTACGGCTATCCTTATTATCCCGCGCCGGTGGTGTACCCGGCTCCGGTTCTGGCAGCGCCTTACCCGTATCCCTACGCGCCGCCCCCTGGCTATGTCCCCTCGGGCTACGCGCCGCCCGCTCCGGCGAGCGCGCCCCGTGCGCAGCCTACTCCCTCCTGCGGCCCCGGGCAGTTCTTCAACACCTACACCGGCTCTTGCGACCGCCGCTAACCCTCACACAGAAGCCTCTGATCGAGTGGCTGCCTGAGGTCGGCTCCACCATGGACGCGGCCCGGCTCCGGGCAGAACGAGGCGCGCCGCATGGCACGGTGATCGCGGCCAGGCTGCAACACTCCGGCCGCGGGCGAAGCGGACGGAGTTGGTCGAGCCCGCCGGGCAACCTCTACGCCACGGTGGTGCTGCGGCCCGAAGTCGCGGCGGCCCGGGCGGCGGAGTTGGGCTTCGTTGTCTCTGTCGCTGTGGCCGAAGCGGTCGACCGGATCGCCGGGCCGCTGACCCGGCTGAAATGGCCCAACGACGTGCTGCGCGACGGTGGCAAACTCGCCGGGCTGTTGCTCGAGCGGCTAGAGTGCGGCGCCGTGCTCGCCGGAATTGGGCTCAACATCCGCCACGCCCCGGCGGACACGCCCTATCCCGTCACCAGCCTGGCCGCCGAGCGGCTCGACCCGGCGCCCGAGGCGGTGCTGGAGGAGATCCTGGCCTCGCTCGAGGCGGGCTGGGGCGCTTGGCAGGCCGCGGGGCTGGCCAGTGTGCTGGAGCGTTGGTCGCAGCGCGGTCCAGCGCTGCAATCTCCGATGCGGGTGCGGCTCCCCTCGGGCGTGATGCACGGGGCGTTTGCCGGCTTGGGTCCGGCTGGCAGCCTGCTGCTGGACACGATCGATGGGCGGCGCACCCTCATGGCCGGCGATGTGCTGATCTCGTAGGATAGGTGAGCGAAGCGCTCCCCATCACCCACCGCATGAGCAGCGCCGCCCACCCCGGTGGCGCCCCACATCCCATTTCGTGCTTGCGCCGGCACGACCCGGCGGTGAAAAACACCGCTCAATGCTCAAGCTGCGAATCATCCCCTGCCTGGACGTCAAGGACGGCCGCGTCGTCAAGGGCGTCAACTTCGTGGCGCTGCGCGACGCGGGGGACCCGGTGGAGCAAGCCGCCCTCTATGACGCCGCCGGCGCCGACGAACTCACCTTCCTCGACATCACCGCCAGCCACGAGAACCGCGACACCATCTATGATGTCGTCAGCCGCACTGCCGCGCGCATCTTCCTGCCGCTCACCGTCGGCGGCGGGGTGCGCTCCACCGAGGACATGCGCAAGCTGCTGCTCGCCGGCGCCGACAAGTGCAGCATGAACTCGGCCGCCATCGCCCGCCCGGAGCTGATCGGCGCAGCGGCGGCCAAGTTCGGCAGCCAATGCGTCGTGGTCGCGGTGGACGCGCGAGCCGCCGGGCCCAAGGGCGGCCCAAGCGCGCGCTGGGAGGTGTTCACCCATGGCGGCCGCAACGCCACCGGGCTCGACGCGGTCGCATGGTGCCAACAGGCCGCCGCACGGGGAGCCGGCGAGATCCTGCTCACCAGCATGGACCGCGACGGCACCGGCGCCGGGTTCGATGGCGAGCTGCTGCGGGCGGTGTGTGCCGCCGTGCGCGTCCCCGTGGTCGCCTCGGGCGGGGTGGGGACGCTGCAGCACTTTGTCGAGGGCGCGCAGGCGGGCGCCACCGGGCTGCTGGCCGCCAGCGTGTTTCATTTCGGCACCTTCACCATTCCACAGGTGAAGCGGGCGCTGGCGGCGGCTGGCTTGCCCGTTCGCCTGCCCCGCGAGGCGGCCTGAGCCGAAATGGCGAAGAAAATCCTCAAGCTGAAGCCGGCCAAGCCGCCAGCGCTGCCCGACCCGGCGCCCAGCCCCTCGCCCAGCCCGTCGCAGGGCCCCGACGCCGCCGTGCTGGACCGGCTATGGGCGGTGGTGATGGAGCGGCGCGGCGCCGACCCGGCGATCAGCCATTCCGCCCGCCTGCTCTCCCGCGGCCGCGCCAAAGTGGCGCAGAAGTTCGGCGAGGAGGCGGTCGAATGCCTGATCGAGGCGGTGGCCGGCAACACCGAGGCGCTGGTGGGCGAGAGTGCCGACGTGCTCTACCACCTCATGGTGATGTGGGTGGATGCGGGCGTGGAGCCTGGCATGGTCTGGGCCGAGCTGCACCGGCGCGAGGGCGTCTCCGGGCTTGCCGAGAAGGCGGCGCGAAGCCTGCCGCTCAGCGCCCAGACGCGTAAAATCCCCTAAGCACGAGGAGCGGCCAGTATGCCGGTGAGCGGATTGGGCCCCTACGACGACAGCAATATTTTCGCCCGCATCCTGCGCGACGAGATTCCCTCGCGCCGGGTCTATGAGGACGAGTGGGCGGTCGCCTTTCACGACATCGCCCCCCAGGCCGCCGTCCACGTCCTAGTCATTCCGCGCGGGCCGTACGTGTCCCTGGCAGACTTCACGCGAGATGCGTCTGACACTGAGATTGCTGGGTTTTTTCGCGCGGTCGGGGCCGTCGCACGTCAGCTTGACCTCGAGGCCCAGGGGTACCGGACGCTCGCCAACACCGGCAATTTCGGCGGCCAGGAAGTGCCGCATTTCCACGTTCACCTGTTCGGCGGCGAGGCGTTGTCGCAGCGAATGGTCGCCCCGCGCTAACCTTTTGTTCGTTCCCTTCTGCCATCCTGCCGTCAGCCCGCACGGGTGCAGACGGAGACGCCATGATAACGAGCTATGCTTACAGCCGGCCAGACGCGCCCTCGGCCGAGTTGGCGAGCACGGAGTTGCTGCGATTGCTGACGGACCATAGTCCGGATGTGACGGTGCTTGCCCAGGCGGATGCACGCTGCCAACACGCCACTCCGGCCAGCGCCTGGGTGCTTGGGCGCAGCCCGGCCGAGCTGGTCGGGTCCGACTTGAGAGACCTCGCGATCGAGACCGACCGTCCCGGGCTGGACGAACTGTTTGCCCGCCTGGCCGGCGGCGAGCCCGTGGTCACCGCCGAGTTTCGCGTGCAGCACGCCGGGCATCCTTTGTGGGTGGAAGCCACTGGACGTCGCTTGCCGGGTGCGGCGGGCGCGGTGCTGTGCCTGCGGGACATTTCCGCCCGCAAGCAGAGCGAAGCAGTGCTGGAGGAGGCCAACACGCTGCTGCGCCACCGCGCCGCGACAGACACGGTGACGGGATTGCTGAACCGGGACCATCTGGTGGCCACGCTGGAGCGCGAGGTCCGCCGCGCCCAGCGGGAGCACACCACGCTGGCCGTCCTGGCGCTGGGGTTGACGGAGTTCCGGCTGTTCACCGACCTGTATGGCTGGGAATTGGCGGACGCTGCGTTGCGCTCGGTGGCCGAGGCGGTCGGCAGCGCGCTGCACCGCCCGGCGGATATGGCCGGCCGGCTGGACAGTGACGAGTTCGCCATCTTGTTGCCGTCGACCGAGGCGGCGGGGGCGGCCAACGTGGCCAGCCGCGTGCTTGCCGGGGTGAGCGCGCTCGCCATCCCGCATGCCGGCACGGCGGCGGGGCAGATGCAGGCGGTGGTCGGCACGGCTTTTTCCGGCCACGGCTGCGACGTCGTGGAATTGCTGCGGGACGCCCACTGCGCCATGCGCGCCGCCCGCGGCGAGCAGGTCGGAGTGCTGCTGCCCCCGGCCGCTTCCTAAGAAGTGCACGCGTTGGCCGGAGCCAAACAAGCCCTCTCCCTATGGGAGAGGGTTGGGTGAGGGGCCGCACGCCAGGCAGCTTGAGGTGCGTAAGCCCCGCACCCCGGCCCTCTCCCAGAGGGAGCCCAAAGAGAAAAGAGAGAGAAAAGGGGAGAGACGGGCAGGACGCAGCTTCGCGTCAGCCCGACCGTCCTCCCGCGCCAAGCAACCGCTGCCAAAAACTCCCCGCAGCCACGCGCCCATGCGTCACATGCGGCGTCCGCGCCGGGGGGCGCAGAGCGCTGCTCAGCAGATGGCGGCCGGTATCGCCAGCCTCGATCAGCCGGCGCTCGAAGGCAGCGATCGGGGCCGCCGGGTCATTGGCCCCAGGAACGAAGCTTTCCAGCCGCGCGCGGGCTTCCTCCATCAAGCCGGCCTGGCGCAGCACGTCGGCGGCCCTTAGCACCGCCTCCGGTGCGGTGAGATCGCGCCACGCCCAAGCGGCCCGGCGGCGCAGTTCCGCACTCGGCGCCCCCGCGTCCTCGGCCGCCCACGCCGCCTGCAGCAGCGCCTCCCCCTCTAGCGCCGTACCCGCAACCAGCAGCGCCCAGCGGAGGAAGGGCGATCGCTCCACCTGGTACGTTTCACCATGCACGATGCCGGCGGCGCTCGCGGGCAAGGCCGCAAGATCGGGGGCGCAGGCACCGCAACCGCGGCAGCGTTGCAGCCAGCGCGGCAAGGTCGAGCGCGTGGGCTCGCCGGGCCGGCCGTCGAGATCCGGGGCGCCCTGCGGCGGCGGCGCGCGGAACGGCGGCGGCACAGGCGTGCCGCAAATGGCGCAATCGGGCATGCGGCCCAGCCTAGACGGGCCGGCGGCGGCTTGCCAGGCTGTGCGCTCTGGGCAAACCCGCCCCGCCCGCCGGAGCAGCATCGTGCAGCATACCCTGACCCCGGACATCGGCGCCCGCTTCTCCGCGATGGCGCTCGGTCACGTGACGCGAGAATACCCCAACGCGCTGACCCACACCCTGGCCAAGCCCGAGGATGCGCGCACGCCGTCTGAGCTGCACCCGATCTTCTACGGCAGCGTCGACTGGCATTCCTGCGTGCACGGCTACTGGCTTATGGCCCGCCTGCTGCGGCTGTTTCCAAACCAGGCGCAGACGGCGAGCGTCCGCGCGCTGTTCGACCGCCAGATCGTGCCGGAGAAAGTCGCCGGCGAGTGCGCCTACTTCGCTGCCGCCACGGCGCGCGGCTTCGAGCGCCCATACGGTTGGGCGTGGCTGTTGAAACTGGCCGACGAATTCGCAGGCCTGCCAGAGCCGAGCTGGAGCCGCACCCTGGCCCCCCTGACCGAGATCATCACGCAACGCTTTCGGGACTTCCTGCCGATCGCCACCTATCCCGTGCGGGTCGGAACCCATTTCAACACCGCTTTTGGCCTCCGCATGGCCGCCGACTATGCCGAGGGCGCGAACGACACGGCTCTCAGCGCCCTGCTGCTGCGCACGGCCGAGCGCTGGTATCAGGCGGATGTCGATTGCCCCGCCTGGGGGGAGCCGAGCGGGGACGAGTTCCAGTCCCCTGCCCTGATCGAGGCCGAATGCATGCGGCGCATCCTTCCGCCCGGCCGTTTCCTGCCCTGGTTCGAGCGGTTCCTGCCGCGCCTGGCCTCGGGGCAGCCCGCGACTTTGTTCCAGCCTGCCGCCGTGACCGACCGCAGTGACGGCAAGATCGCGCACTTGGACGGGCTCAATCTCAGCCGAGCCTGGTGTTTCCGCGCCCTGGCGCAGGCGCTGCCGGAGCAGGACGAGCGCCGCCCGGTGATGCAGGAAGCGGCCGACCGGCACCTTGCCGCGAGCCTGCCGCACCTCGCCGAGCACTACATGGGCGAGCACTGGCTGGCCAGTTTCGCCCTGCTGGCCCTCGCGTCAGCATGACGCGGCTGGCCCTCGAGGCCGCAGCATGACGCGGCTGGCAGGCAAGGTGGCGCTGGTGACGGGCGGCGGCTCCGGGATCGGCCTGGCCACCGCGCAGGCGTTCGTGCGGGAGGGCGCGCGGGTCTGCATCGTGGACCGGGCAGCCACCGACCCCGGCATGGCGGGCGCAATGCTGCGGGCGAGCGATGTCACCGACCCGAGCTGTGCGCCGGCCGACGTGGCAGCCGTGCTGGCGGCTTGGGGACGGCTCGACGTGCTGGTGACGGCGGCGGGGTTCTCGGCGCCGGGCACCGCAACCACGATCCAGCCGAACGATTTCGAGGCGGTGATGCGCGTGCATGTGTGGGGAACCTGGCATTACGCGCGCGCGGCCATCCCGGCGATGCAGGCGGCCGGGGGCGGCAGCATCGTGACGGTCAGTTCGCAGCTTGCGCGGGCCGGCGGGCGCAACAGCGTGGCCTATATCGCGGCCAAGGGCGCCATCCTGAGCATGACCCGGACGATGGCGCTGGACCACGTCGCCGACGGCATCCGGGTGAACACCATCCTGCCCGGCGCCATCGACACGCCGATGCTGCGGCGCTCGTTCGCGCGGGCGGCGGACCCGGCGGTGCCGGAGGCGGCTTCGTTGGCGCGGCATCCGATGGGGCGGTTCGGGCGCGCTGCAGAGGTGGCGGAGGCGGCGGTCTATCTCGGCAGCGACGCGGCCGGCTTCACCACGGGGGCGGAACTGGTGGTGGATGGAGGCTGGCTCGCGGGATAGCGGGCGGCAGCCGTCGCTGCGGATGCCCTACACCACACGACCGACACCCGGGATCCTTCGTAGTAGCGCGGCTCCGGCCCAACTGGCAGCGAGCGAAGCAGCGAAGGTCGTGAGGGCCTTGACCGCGGCGCTGCCGGGCACCGAGAGCAGGCCATACTGCACCCAGGTCACGATCGGGTAGTGCATCAGGTAAATCGCAAAGCTGTTCAAGGCTAGGCTGTTCCAGGGCCGGCGTTCGCGACCGCCAAAACGCAGGAACAGGGCCGCCAGCCCGGAACAGGCCACCCCGCAATAGGTTACCAGGACGATCCCGTACAGTCCCAAAACCGACCAGCGCGGCAGATTGCTGAGAAAGACCGCTCGCAGCGCGCCAAATACCACGAAGGCCGCTCCGGTCAGGATGACGAGGAGGCCCCATTCTTTCCACTGCCGCGCAAGGGCTTCTCCGAAGCGGATGATACCGTGCATCCCAGTGGCGCCGAGCGCCACACCAGCGGCGAAGTAGGCCGCGTAGAGCCCGACGCGGCTGCCCTGAATTGCAAGCGGCCCGAAGCTGAACCAGCGCCACGGGCCGACCAGTAGCAGCATGGGCAAGTAGACCAGGGCCGACCCGGCCAGCAACACCGCCAAGCACCGACCAGGGCTCAGGCACAGGCGGCCCGGCTTGCGCATCAGGCCCGTCATCAAGGCCGCGACCGTGTCAAAAATGAGTAGAACGCCGATGAACCACGGCGGCCCGCTTGGCCACGGCCCAGTCGTGATGGTTGTCGCCCAGAACTCGGCGAAGCCGCCGACTCCTCCGGCCTGAAGGAAGGACGGATAGTACGCCAAGGGAACGAGCGTGAGCTCTGCGACGGCAAACGGCAAACCGAGCCGGAGCAGCCGCCCGCTCAGGAAGGCCTTGGCGCCCTTGCGGACCAGCGCGTCGCGGACGAACAGCCCCGATAAGAGGAAGAGCAGCGGCATGAAGAAGCCGTCGTTAAGCAGGACGACGACGTCCAGAGCGCGCCAGTGCTGCCCGTCCACGATCGGCGCGGTCGACAGTTCGTAGTGGAGGCGGTTGACATGCCCGAACGTGCAATAGGCGAGAACGGAGTGGTGCAGGACGACCAGGACGACGACGTATCCGCGTAGCTGGTCGAGCGCGACCAGGCGGCCAGCCGCCGAAGTCTCGGGCGGCGCAAGCGACGCTACAGGCGGGTGATCGGCGGGCCGACAGGAAATCCGCGCCGAACGTGCTGCGTCGAGCAGTTCATTGCGAAGCTCACCATGGTGGTGTGGGCGAAATCTGCCGGTCATCACCGACATTCTAGCGGCGTTGGGGTCGCTCTCCAACGAGGCGCGAGCAAGGGCCGGCTGCTCGAACTTGGCGCTCCTCGGCAGCGACCCATCCCTCACGAGCCGATTGGGCGTCTTCTCCCTCTCCCGTGAAGGACGGGAGAGGGAGCTACGAGCGCCCGAGCAGAACCCGCAGCGTGTAACCAGGGCGGCTGAGCGCGCGCAGCGGGCGGGTGATGCGCCAGGAGGTGGACGCCCGCAACAGCCGCGCCTCCTCGCGATGCTGCAGCAAGGCAGCGACTTCCGCCCGCAACGCCACCTCGGTCTCGCCGGCAGGGGGTGGCGGCGCGGGGCGGTCGCGTTCGGCGAGGCGAGCGAGGGCTTGCTCGAGCTGGGCGGCGAAAGCGGCGGTGCGGGCGCGCTCGGCGGCGAGTTCATGCTTGGCCCGGTCCAAGTCGCTTGCCAGCATCTGCAGCTCGTGACGGAGCTGGCGCAGCGCGGCCTCGCTCATGCTCCCAGGCCGAGCACGCGCAGCCGATCCTGGTAGAGCCCGGCAACATCGTCCTCCATAAGATCGGCTTGCGCGCAGGCGATTGGCATGGAGAGCACCGGGCAGTCGACGCGGCCGGCGAAGGCAAGCTGGATCAGGCGGCTCGGCGCCCAGACCTCGTGCGCCAAGGCCAGCGCGGCCTCGGGGACGCGGCTGGATTCCGCCAGCGGCACCACGATGCGCAGCGCCTCCGCGGGCATTTGGCTCGACCAGGCGGGCAGTTCCGCGGCGAGTTGGTCGGCTTCCAGGCAAACCACTTGGACCCGCGCGAGCGATGGCATGACAAACGCGCTGTCGAGCATTTCGACGGCGAACCTGCTGGCGAGCAGCGCGTGGAAGATGGCGCGGCCGCACTCGGCGGCACGGGTGCCGGGGGCCAAGGGGGCGATAACGGCGATGTCGATCTCGGCGCCGTTCTTGGGCGCAACGCGCGCCAGCTTGGAGCGCGCGCCAAGGCGGGCGGCCGCGGGCTGGCAGAGCGCCGGGTCGAATTGGAGTTCCGCGGCGGCATCGTTGACGAACCAGCGAACCAGGCTGCTGGCGTCGGCGGGGTTGCCCAGGTCGAGCGTGCTGGCGCGGTGGGCGTCGGCGGTCTGCAGGAGGCGCATGAAGTTGGTGACGAATTGACCCGGCGCGGGTCGGACAGCTTCGGGCCAGGGCTCGTCGAGAAAGTCCTCGTAGCTGCAGAACGGGTCGCCGGCCCAGAATGGGTGCCAGTCGCGGAACATCTGCCGCGCCAAGGCGGGGATGCGGGTGCCGGATGCGAACTGGCCGTAGGCATAGGGTGGGCCTAACTGCGCGCCATAGCCCGCCGTGAGCAAGGCTGCGGCATAGTGGTCGACCAGGGCTTGCAGGGGCGGGGCGAGTTCGCCGGCGAAACGCCAGCCGTGCTTGGACAGGCGCGATCGGTCGTGCGGGTTGAAGCCGCTGAAGTGAAAGAAGGTGAGTGGGGCGCCATCGACCGTCCAACCCTGATCCGTCCGCTCGAGTTGGCGCTGCGACAGGTTCCAATAGGCGACGTTGAGCGCCGGGTCGTGCGCGATGACGGTGTGGGGGGCGAAGCCAGGTGCGAGGTCCATGAACTTCTGGTCGACGAACAAGCCTTGCGGCTGGTCATTGACGCACTCGTAGCGCAGCCGGCGCGCCCACCAGGAGAGCAGCGCCAAGGCCTCCTCGCTGCGGGAGGCGGCGAGGAAGCCCAGATTGTAGACGCCGGCGCGCATGATCCAGATGTCGTTGGGTTCGCGGTCGTCTTCGCAGGGGCCGGACAGATGCGGGGTGAGGAAAAACGACGCGCCGCCGCCGAGTGCGTCCAACACGGTGCGAACGGGAGCAAACAGCTCGATGTCCGGGTCGAAGTAGATCACCGCGTCGAAGCGGCGCTCCTCCAGCAAGTGGAGGAACATGAACGGCTTGAGCGCGGTGTTGAACTCCATGATGTCGTAGCGGAAAGCGAAGCTCGGAAAGTCTGGAATGGGCAGGGTGTGGGCCTCGACGACGGTCCAGGCGCTGTCGCCCGCGGGCGGTGGTTCGGCGCTGCGGTCGGCCAGGCAGAGGAACAGGTCGGCCTCCGGGTGATGGCGGCGGACGGAAGCGAACAGCACGCGGGCAAACGGCAGGTAGTTGTTGGAGCAGATCGTGAAGATCGCGACGCGCTTAGGATGCGCCGAAGCCATCACGCAGCGATGTCCTGCCAGACGCGGCCGGAGGCGCCGGCGCGCGGCTTCTGCGTGGCCGATTGGTTGAGCATGTCCTGCACGACTTTGAGGAACGCGTCCGTGCTCTGCTTCCAGTCGTACACGATGGCCGAGCGGCCCGGCGCCTCCGCGCTGCCGCGCTGCACCTCGCCCGCCAGCCACTCGCACGCGGCCAGGCTGCTGTTGGTGGTGGCGATGGGGAACTCGCGATGCGCCGGGATGTCCGAAGCCAGCACCGGCAAGCCCATGGCGAGCGCCTGGCTGATGCCGAGATTGTAGCCCTCCCATTTGGAGAAGCCCATATAGGCGTCGGCGGCGCGGTAGAGGTCGGCGAGCATCTCGTCGGACACGTTGGGGAACACAGTGAAGCCGAGCTGTTCGACCTGTTCCACGTCCTCGGGCGTGCCGGCGCCGGCGAGCACCCAGATCAGCGGCTTGGTCTGCTCCGGGTAGAGATAAGGAAATTCGCGCAAAATCCCGGCGATCTTGTCGAGCCCCTTATAGGCGCGCTCGTTCTCGTGAAAGCGGCACACGGTCAGCACGACGAAGCCATCGCTCCAGCCATGCGCGCGGCGGAGTTGCTCGCGTTGCGGGCGGAACGCTTCGGACCAGGCGGGCAAATGCGAATTGGCCAATCCGAGCACGATGGCGTCGCGGTTCAGGGTCTCGTCCTTGACGGCCTTGGAGATGGTGGCGATGGTGGTGGTGAGCGCCGCCGCCTCCCGCTTCTGGTACCCGACGTCGAGCAGGTAGGACCGCACCGGGTCTTCGAACACCTCGGCGGGGGGCTCGCCATAGTCGTAGGCCAGCACCGGAATGTGGCCGCCAACCAGGATCGGCAGCGCGAAGAAGGGCGGCGTGTGGCAGATGATGAGCGACATCCCACCCGCGAAGGCATACACCGCCGCCTCCTTGACCGAGCCTAGTTCGACGCGCTCGCAGCCCGGGAAGTCGAATTCGTTTTCTCCCAAGGGGCCGCCGAGGATCACGTCGTAGCCGGCCCCGGTCAGCGCCCTGGCGTGCTGCTGGATCACCAGGGGCACGCCGAACCCCTTCTTGTAGACGGCGCTCAACACCAACAGGCGCAGCTTGCGGTTGCTCAGGCGGGACCAGGGGCGGCGCACGCGGGGCGGCTCGGCCAATTCCCCCGCCTGCTCCAGCGACAGGTTCGGGTTGTAGGAAGGGTCGTCGTGAAAATACCCGCGGAAGCGGCGGCGGGTGTAGTTGGCCTCGCTGAAGTAGCGGACGTAGCGCTCGCGCGTGTTGTCGTGGCCGCGCGTCTTCGACTCGTCGTGGATCAGCAGCGGGTCGGCGACATAGATGTTGCGCAAGCCGGAGCACAGGCATTCCAGGCAGAACTTGGTGTCGTTCCAGGTGACTTTCAGCACGGGGTCGAAACCGCCGACCTGGTTGAACACGTCCCGCCGCACGGCGACGCAAGCGCCGGTGACGAGGGACATTTCGCGCGTGTGGTCGATGGCGGCGACGTCCTCCGGCCGCGCGTTGGTGAGCAGGTGCTGCACTGTCCCGCGGCTGCCCCCCGCCACGCAGCCGCCGTGCTGGATGGTGCCGTCGGGGAAGATGAGCTTGCCGCCGACCATGCCGACGCCGGGCTGCTTGGCGTAGGCCACGAGCTTGCTGAGCCAGGCCGGATCGTGCACCAGCGTGTCGTTGTTGAGCAGCACGAGGATGTCGCGCGTGGTGGCGCGGGCGCCGAGATTGTTGATCTCGGCGAAATTGAAGCTGCCCGGGTATTTCACCACCGTTACGTTCGGCCGGGTGGTCAGCTCCTCGAGAAAGGCGAGCGTCTCGGGCTCCACGGAGTTGTTGTCGACCACGACGATGTCGACCAGGCTGAGATCGTACGACGTCCGCTCGATGATGCTCTCGATGCAGGGCTTGAAGTGGCCAAGCCCATCACGCGTGGGAATGATGATGGCCACACCGGGGCCCGCATCCGCAAACGCCGGCAGGTCGTGCAATCGGTGCGGCGCCGCATCCTGCACGTGGAACAGGGTGAACGGCAGGTGTTCGACCCGGCGGTTCAGCGCCAGCCGGGCGGCGAGCCGGTCGTATCCGGCCAGGTCGAGGTGCGGCAGCGACTGCGCCATCTCGAGCGAAAGCGGCACCGAGTGGCGCAGCAGCATGCAGGGGCCGATATAGTTATAGCGTGCGAGGTATTCGGGCGAGAACTGCGGCTTGAACGCGGGCGACACGCGCTCGCCCTCGGCGTCGATCAGGTCGTGGTCGGAATAGACGATGTCGGATCCGGTTCGCAGCGCCGCTTCGAGAAACATGTAGAGCGACAGGCTGTTGAGCAGCGTGCTGCCGAAGCTGAGCAGAATGTAGTCGAAGCGCAGGCACAGCGCGTGGATTTGCCCCGCATCCGCCAACACCTCGATGCGCGGGTCGGCCGCGGCCGCGGCTTGGAGGCGGCCCTCGGCCTCGGCGGATAGACCGGGTGGGGGCACGATGGCCGCGCGCCACCCAGGATGCAGCGAGCTTTGCCAAGAGGCGATGATCTGGTCGAGCGAGCCGAGGCTCTGCTCCGGCAACACGGCCAGGATGAGCAAGTCCGGCAACTCGAGCGTCGCCAGATGGTGCTGGGCTGCGGCCAACTCCTGCTCCTGCAACGGATCGAAGCGTTCCAGCCAGTGCTTGTAGGCCAGGCGCGTAATCTCGAAGACGGGAGAGACCGGTTCAGCGGCCTCCGGTTCGGGCGGGGTCGCCTCGATGGCCAGGACTTCGGGCGGAGCCGAGCGGATGAGCCACAGCCGAACCCCGATCAGCCCTTCCCGCGTCGTGACGAACCAGAGGTTGCCAGCGAGCCGGCGCAGGTTGCGGTCCCGCCGATAGATCGCGGCCAGCGTGGCTAAACCCTTCATGATAAACCGGATTTGCCTTCTGGTCCGTTCCAGCCTCATCCATCATCTCCGGCGACCCTAAGGGGAGTGCCCTAGGGCTGCCGCACACGGTAGTCAATCGCCGCGGGATCGGCTGGCCCGGCGTTCGCATGCCGGCGACCCTGAAACGATGCGGGGCGCAGCGCTTGACAGCGGGCCGCGGGTTCGGTCCGTATCGGCCATGGTGGCCGCGGAACGGAGTAGGACGAGCTGCCCATGCGCTTGGCTGTTTTCACCATCGCCGCCAATCCGTTCGTGGCCCAGGCGCAGGTGCTGCTGCAAACGGTGCGGCGGTTCCTGCCGCTGGCCGAGTCGTTCCTGATCCTGGCCGACGAGCGGCATCCAGCGGTGCCCTATCCGGCCGGCTGCAGCGTGATTGCCGCGCGCGAGCTGGGCATCGCGGATTTCGCCGGGTTTTCCTTCCGGTATGACAGGATGGAGTTTGCCGCTGCGTTGAAGCCGCTGGCCTTGCTGCACTTGCTGGGGCCGCGCGGCTACACCCACTGCCTTTACTTCGATCCCGATATCGAGCTGTTCAGCCCCCTGCCCTCGGTCATGCACGCGCTGGCGGCGAACGCCTCGCTCATCCTCACGCCGCAAATCCTGGCGCCGGCCGAGCAGCGCCACGCGCCCAACGATACCACGATGCTGCGCGAGGGCGTGTTCAACCTGGGCTTCCTCGGGGTGAGCGGCACGGCGGAGGCGCGCAACCTGCTGGCCTGGTGGGCGCGCTGGTTGCGCTGGCGCTGCGTCGACGACCGGCCGATCGGCTTGTTCGTGGACCAGAAGTTCATGGACCTGGCGCCGGGGTTCGGGCGCAGCGTCCACATCCTACACGACCCTGGGCTGAATGTTGGCCCCTGGAACGTCCTGCAGCGCCAATTCGACCCGGCGCACCCGGCTGGCCCGCAGGCGGGGGGCGGCGCTCTGGGCTTCTTCCACTATCACGGGTTCGACACGGTCCGGGAGCACACCCTGCCGCTTGCGTGGCGGGAGTTCCTGGCGGGCTATGCCGAACGGCTGCTGGCGGCCGGGCACGGCGAGATTCCACCCGACTGCTACGCCTACGGCCGGTTCGCCTCGGGGGTGCCGATCCCCACCGTCGCGCGCCGGCTGTTCCGCGACGACTACGCGGCTTGGGCCGGCGATCCGTTCCACAGCTTCGAACGCTGGTGCCATTTGCCGGCGCTGCATGCGGTCACGGGGCTGGGGACGGCGATCCCGAGCCTGGTGATGCAGTGGCTGCATGCCCGCAGCCCCGAGCTGGCGGCGTTCTCCCTGTCGCAAGCGGAGGGGGTGGCGCGGACCACGCGCTGGTGGCTCGAGCAAGGGCCGGCGCTGGGCATCGACCGCCGCTTCCTCGAGCCGCAGGCCCTGGCCGCCGGGCGCCGCGCGCTCCCGCTGGCCCCGAGTTGCCCGGCGCCAGAGCCCGGCCGGGCGGACGTGACGCTGATCGCGGCGGATGGTCCCGCCCGGCCGGTGGCACAGGCCGTGGCGGCAGGGCTGCGGCTCGCCGTGGAGAGCGTGGAGGAGCTGGACGGCGCAGCCGCGGCCGCGAACGGGCGGTGGGTCGGCTTCTGCCTGCCGCTGGAGCAGCTTGCAGCGGCGGCAGGGCGGGCGCGATCCGATGGCTACCGGGTGTTCATTCCGTCGGGAGAGCGGGTGGCTCTGTCGCCGGAGAGCCGGGACGCGCTGGGCCAGGTGGACGAGGTCTGGGCGCCCACGCGCTTCATCCAGGCAGCGTTGGTCTGCGAGACGGACCGCCCGGTGCTGCACATGCCCGTGGCGTGGCAGCTTGCCGACGCGGCCAGCGTGGACGGCGCTGGCGAGGCCCACATCCTCGCTGTCGGCGATGGGCTGCCGGGCTGCGGCGAGCTCCGGGCCGCGTTGCGCGCCTACCAGCTCGCCTTCGCGCGATGGCCGGCGGCGCCGCGGCTGGTGATCCAGGCCGGGCAGCCGGATGCGTGGGATGACGAACTGGCCAGCATGGTTGCCGCGACGGAGGGGGTGAGCGTCGCTGCCCCAGACCCATCGGCGCCGGGCCGGATGAGCGGGGCGGCTTGCGTGCTGTCGCTGCACCGTGGCGAAGCCTTGGGGCTGCCGGTGTTGCGCGCCATGGCCTGCGGCGTGCCGGTGGTTGCCACCGATTACGGCGGCTGCACCGACCTGCTCACGCCGCAGACCGGCTTCCCGGTGGAGTACCGGCTCGACGGCGGCATGGCGGAGGTCGACCCGCGGCACGCAGCATGGTGGCTGCAACGTGTGTTCGACCGGCCGGAGGAGGCGCGCCGCCGGGCTGCGACGGCGCGGCGAGCCTTGGCCAGCGCCTGCGACCCGGCGAGGGTGGCGGGGGCACAGGCGCAGCGCTTGCAGGAGCTGGGGCTGCTGCCGGCCGCAGCCCGTAGCCTTGCGCTGGCATGACGATGCCCCCACCGCCCTTACCCGAGCCGGCCTTGTCGGACGAGACCGAGCTCGACCGGGTTCGCCGGGCGCTGGCGGAGGCGCGGGCGGACCTGCAGCGGCACGGCGCGGCCTTGTCCCGGCTGCAGGCGGACGTGATGGCCTCGCGCCTCGAAGTGGCCGCCGTGCGCACCGAGGCCGGCAATTACCGGACCTATTTCCAGACGTCGCAATCCGCCGTGGCAGCGGCGCAGGGCCATATCGAGGAGTTGCGGGCGTTCGCAGCGGAGCGCGAGGCCGAAATCGCCCGGCTGCACGCTGCGCTGGCGGCTTCACTGCCAGTGGCCAGTGCGTCGGCAGTGCTCTTGTCGGCAGCTTCACGGTTGCCGCGCCGGCTGTGGGCGCGCGGGTTCGGCGCCGCCCGGACCATGGCGCAGTCGCGCGGCCGCCTGCCCCAGCCCGAAGCCGCTCCGGCGCCCGCCACCCCCACCCCGAGCGACCCCAACGAGAGCTACACCTTCAAGCCTGGCATCTTGCCGCCTGGTCAGGAGCCCGCGGAGGCGCAAGCCACCGTGTCGCTGGACGAGCTCTACCGTTTGTCCCGGTCACCCTGAGCGCGCCATGCCGACGGTGTTTCTCAGCCAGGCGCTCGAGGGGGAGCGCTTGATCCATGGGCCGCGCCAGGCAGCGACGGCCCGCACGGCCCGGCGATGGGAGACTCTGGCGGGGCTCTATGCCGCAAGCTTGGAAGCCTGCGGCTGCCGGGTGGAACGCGTGGTGCGGCCGGAAATCTACCAGACGGCGGCGGCGCGCCAGGTCTTGGGCGTGCACGCCGGGGATTGGCACCTCGCGGTCAAGCCGATCGAGCATGTGCGGCCGTTCCATGGCCTGCCCAACGTGTTCGTCTGCGATTGGCCCTATCCGGAGTTGTCGAGCAGGATGCTGGGCGGGTTCCCCTTCTTCAACCAGATGCGGATGCTGCGAATGGCCGACGCGGTGATGTGCTGCACCGAGTTCACGGCGCAGACGTTGCGCGGCGCGGGGCTGGAGCGGGTGCTCACCCTACCGCCCGCGATCCATTGCCAAACCCGCCCCACTCCCGTCCTGCCAGGCCAGCGTTTCTTGTGCGCCGCCGAAGCCGGCCCGCTCGGCCCCATCATCGAGGGCTTTGCCCAGGCGGCGGCGCAGCGGCCGGATCTGCGGTTGGTGGTCTGCGGGGATGGGCTCGATGCGGCGGCGGGCGAGCCGTTCGTCACCCGTGCAGATAGGTCGGAACTGGAGTCGCTGCTCGGCGAGGCGGACTTCTTCCTGTGCGGCGCGGCGGCCTCCGGGCTGAGCCTGCCGCTCGTGCAGGCCATGCTGGCGGGGGTGCCGCTGGTCACCGCCCTGAGCTCCGGGACGGCGAGCCTGCTGCCGGAGGGCGCCGCGGTGCCGATCGCGACCCGGCGCGACACCGTCGGCGCGGACGACGAGCCGATCGGGCGCTTCATGCCGTTGACGTGCCACCCGCCCACCGCCGAGGGCGTGCGGGACGCAGTGCTCGCGGCAGCCGGGCTGGACGCCGCGTCCCGGGCGCGATTGGCGGCGCTGGCGCGGGAGAGTGCGGAGCGCCGGTTTGGCACCCCGGCATTTGCCGCGGGCTTGGTGGAGCTGGGCGACCTGCTCACACCGGGCGCAGCATGAGCGAGGCCGGGCGGGCGCCGCTGGTGGTCGACATCGGGCCGCTGCGGGAGCGCTTCTACACCGGAATCCCCAACGTGATCGCCGAACTCTGCCGGCGGCTGCTCGAGGCGGACTGGCTCGATCTGTATTTCGACCTGGACGGGCGCTGGGTCGACCACGCGTCGTTGCGCCGCTGCCTGGCCGAGCGGAGCGGGAGCAGCCTGGCCGGCCGGGAGTTTGCCCCAGCCCAAGCCATCCGCGCCACGCTGCGCGAGACCGGCGCGATGCGGCAGGCGGTGGGCCTCTACACCGACCATCGGCCGCCGCGGAAGCTTTATCCGCGGGAGGGCAAGATCGTCTACGACCTGTCCATGATCCTGCTGCCGGAGTGCCATCCCGCCGGGTCGGTGGCGCTGTACACGGCCGACCTGGCGGCGCAGATCGCCTGCAGCGACGTGCTGTTCCCGATCTCGCAAGCCACCGCGCGCGACCTGGCCTGGATCTATGGCGTGGCGCCCGAGCGGCTGAAGGTCGCGCGGCTAGGCAACAGCGTGGACCTGGCCGCCTCACAGACGCTGCGCGCGGCGATCGGCGGCCGGCCGGTCGAGCCGTTCCTGCTGGTGCTGGGCTCGATCGAGCCGCGCAAGAACGTGGCGCTGGTGCTGCATTGGCTGGCGCAGCATCCGGCGGTGCTGGAGGCGGTGCGGGTGGTGTTCGCCGGGCGGCAGGCCTGGGGGGACAGCTTTGGCGCCCAGGTGGAGCACGCCGGGCTGCAAGGGGCCGCGGCGGCGGGGCGGATCGTGTTCACCAGCTATGTCGACGAGGGTTTCCGGACGGCGCTGCTGCTGGGCGCGGCGGCGCTGCTCTACCCGTCCTTGTTCGAAGGCTTCGGGCTGCCGCTGCTCGAGGCGATGGCCCTGGGCACGCCGGTGCTCAGTTCGGTCTCCAGTTCGATGCCGGAAGTCGTCGGCGATTGCGGCTACTATTTCGACCCGTGCAGCACCGCCTCGCTGCATGCCGCATTCACGCAGTTCTGGGCCGACCGGTCGGCCGGCGCCCTGGAGCCGCTGATGGCGCGCGGGCGGGACCGGGCGCGCGGGTTCAGCTACGACGAAACCTACCGCGTCATTGTCGACGGGCTGTTCCCCGGGTGATAGAGTGCGTCAGACCCAGAAGGCGATGCGCGAGCGGGTGCGGGCGAACAGCAGCCACGCCACCGCCCACAGCGCCACGCTCCAGCAGCACAGCGCAACCCAGGTCAGAATGCCGGGATGCTGGTTCAGCAGCGGCTCGCGCACGGTCGAGATCAGGCAGAAGAACGGGTTCAGGACCAGCCAGACGGCACGGGCGCCGAGTTCGCTCTTCTGCCAGATGATCGGCGTGAGGAAGAACGCGATCTGCATGACGCTGCCGACGATCGGGGCGATGTCGCGGAAGCGGGCGCAGACCGTGCCGAGCAGCAGGCAGACGGCAATGGCATCGGCCACCCAGAAGGCGATCCCGAGCAGGCTTTGCAGGGCGATGAAGCCGGGCCAGGCGTCGAAGAAGGCGAACACGCCGACGATCACGACGATGTTGTGCGCCAGCACGAAGCCGTTGCGCACCATCACCCGCACGCCATGGGTCGCAAACGGCATTCGCATGGCGCGGATCATGCCCTCGGCGGAGGTGAAGCACGTGCAGGCTTCCCCCACGATGCCGCCGAGCGTGTTCCACAGCACGATGGAGAGCGCCAGGAACGGCATGTAGTCGTGCAGTTCCATGCGGAACAATTCGGCGTAGAGCACGCCCATGGAAATCACCATCACGGCCGTCGAGAGGGTGAGCCAGAACGGGCCGATCACGGAGCCGCGATAGCGCAGCTTGATGTCGAGCCATGCCAGGGTGATCGCCAAGCGCCATTGCCGAAGCGCGTTCGAGAGGTCCTGCAAAGCGAGTTGGTTGCGGCCGCGCGCCGTGGTGTCGGCGCGCAGCTCGAACGAGGTTTCGATACTTGGAGCGAAATGCGACATGCCGGCGGCAGGTAGCGGGTTTCGGCCGCGGCGGCAACTCTGGGGCCACACGCGGCCGAGCCGATCAATAGATCACCGGCTCCGGCACGGGGGCGCCGAACTCGGTGCGCAGGAAATCGAAATCGCAGCCCTCGTTGGCCTGCTGGATGTGCTTGGTGAACACCCAGCCATAGCCGCGCTCGAAGCGGCGTTCCGGCGGCCTCCAGGCGGCGCGGCGCCGGGCCAGCGCGTCGTCGGACACGGCCATCGCGATCGAGCGCTCGGCCACGTCGATGCTCACGATGTCGCCGGTCTGCAGCAGCGCCAGCGGGCCGCCGACATAGGATTCGGGCGCCACGTGCAGCACGCAGGCGCCGTAGCTGGTGCCGCTCATGCGGGCGTCGCTCATCCGCAGCATGTCGCGGTGGCCTTGCTTCAGCAGCGCTTTCGGCAACGGCAGCATGCCCCATTCCGGCATGCCAGGCCCACCCTGCGGCCCGGCGTTGCGCAGCACGAGCACGTGGTCGGGCGTGACGTCCCAGCTTTCGTCGTCCACCGCTTCTTTCAGCGACGGATAGTCGTCGAACACCACCGCCGGGCCGCTGTGCTTGAGGAAGCGCTGGTCCATCGCCGCCGGCTTGATGACGCAGCCATCGGGCGCGAGATTGCCGGTCAGCACGGCGAGCGAGCCTTCGCCGTAGATCGGGTTGGCCGTGCTGCGGATCACGTCCGCATTGAACACCCGCGCGCCGGCGATGTTCTCGCCCAGCGTGCGCCCGGTGACGGTGAGGCAATCCAGGTGTAGGTGCTCGCGGATTTCTCCCATCAGCGCGCGGATGCCGCCGGCGTAGAAGAAGTCCTCCATCAAATAGGTTTGGCCTGAGGGGCGCACGTTCCCGATCACGGGGACGCGGCGGCTGGCGCGCTCGAAATCCGCCAACCCGATGTCCTGCCCGGCGCGCCGAGCCATCGCGATCAGGTGGATGATGGCATTGGTGGAGCAGCCCATGGCCATGGCGACCGCAATGGCATTCTCGAACGCGGCGCGGGTTTGGATGCGCTGCGGCGTGAGGTCCTCCCACACCATCGCCACGATGCGGCGGCCGCTTTCGCTGGCCAGCCGGATGTGCCCGGCGTCCGCCGCGGGCACCGAGCTGCCGCCGGGCAGCACCAGGCCGACCGCCTCGGCAATCGCCGTCATGGTGCTGGCGGTCCCCATCGTCATGCAGGTGCCGTAGGAGCGGGCGATGCCGCCTTCGACGCCGAGCCAATCCTGGCCGGTGATGGTGCCGGCGCGCAGCTCGTCCCAGTATTTCCAACTATCGCTGCCGGAGCCCAGGGTCTTGCCCTGCCAGTTGCCGCGCAGCATCGGGCCGGCGGGCAGGTAGATCGCGGGCAGGTTCATGCTGGTGGCGCCGAGCAACAGGCCCGGCGTGGTCTTGTCGCAACCGCCCATCAGCACCGCGCCGTCGACCGGGTGCGAGCGCAGCAGCTCCTCCGTTTCCATCGCCAGCATATTGCGGTACATCATGCTGGTGGGCTTGACGAAGGTTTCGGAGACCGAGAGCGCCGGCAGCTCCACTGGAAAACCGCCCGCCATCAACACGCCGCGCTTCACGTCCTCCACGCGGGTCTTGAAGTGGCTGTGGCAGGGCTGCAGGTCCGACCAGGTGTTGACGATGGCGATCACGGGCTTGCCGGTCCATTCCTCCGGCGCGTAGCCCATCTGCATGGCGCGGGAGCGATGGCCGAACGAGCGCAGGTCCGCCGGGCCGAACCAGCGGCGGCTGCGCAGGGCCTCAGGGGTGCGCCGCTGCGTCAGCAGTTCGGAGTTGTTTGGCATGATCCCCCCTGTTTCGGGGGTGTTGACCGCGAACCGCCTGCCGGGTCAACCCGGTGCAGCCCCGGAGATCTGCCGTCAGTGCAGCGTTTGTCGGCCTGCAAGGGCTGCGGGCGCGGCTTGCGTCATCGCGAAGTGGCGCATCTCCTGCTCGGGCTCCGGCAGGAAACGGCCTGCCAGGGCCAGGGCCACCCCCACACCCTCCGCGCTGCGCAACGCCTCGATCGCGGCTGCCTGCGTGACGAACCCGCGCAGCAGCAGCAGCGCCTCGAACGGACGCATCGCCTGCGCCAGCGATAATATGTCGAGCAGCGCCCGCTCGTCCGGGCCGATGCGAGGCTGGCAGACGCATGTCACCTCGATCATGCGGGTGCAGCCTTGGCTGAGCGCGACCATGAAATCCTTGAGCCAGGGCGCCGCCGTGCTGGCGTCAAGCGCTTCGAGCATCTCGTCGATGCGCGGTTGCACGGCGGCGCCCTGCTTCATCCCCATGACCGACAAGCGAATGCACCACAGCAGCACGGCCTGTTCGATGGGCAGGTCCAAGCGTTCGTCATGCGATGCCCGGGTCTGGCCGGCGTCATGTGTTTCAGTCATCGGCAACTCCATTTGCGTCGCGATCCGGATTATATGCTAATGCGAGTCATTCGCAACAAGCAAATGCATCTGTCCGCTCAGCGCCAGCAGCCGGACGATTGTCGCAGCGATAAGCTCCCGGCAAACCCGGCTAGCGGGTGATTGCCTCACCAGCGAGTGCGGCGGCGGCGGCGGCGGCCTCGGCGGCGCATAGCGCCACGCCCTCCACCCCGGCCAGCCCCAGCATGGCGCGAGCCGAGCGGCGGGAGAGCTCCAAGGCCGCGCGCTTGGCGTGGAAGGCCGGGGTTTGCATCGCGATCTCGAGCAGCCCCCGCGCATAGCCCTCCGGCGTGTGGTCCGCCTCCAGGATGGCGCGGCCGCGGCGGCCGGCTTGGCGGAAGCGCTCGGGGTCGTCGCGCAACGCCTGCAGATGCCGCCGCACATCCTCCGCCTCGTGCTGCGGGTCGACGAAGAACACGGCGTCGGCCGGCAGCGTGGCATACCAGCCGGTGCGGGTGACCAGGCTGGGCAGGCTGGCCTCCCAGATGCGCAACTGGCTGCCGGACGCCTCGCCCATCGAGGGATAGCGCAGGTTCACCGCGAGGTCCGCCCTGGCAAGCGCGTCGCGGAGGAGCTGGTTGGGCACGAAGCCATGACGGCGCACCCGGCTGCCGAGCCCGAGAGCGGCCACTTGCGCGTCGATGGCGGCCGTGTCCTCGGGGATGCCAAAGATGTCGAGCTCCACGTCCTGGTCCGGCAGGTTGGCCAGGATGTCCAGCAACTGCGGCAGACGGCGATTGGGCCCGAAGTAGCCGAACGCGACCAGGCGCAGCGTGTCGCCCGCCGCGGTGGACGCGATCGGCGGCGCCGCCTCGTAGACGAGCGGCAGGTAGAACACCGGGGCGTGGGCCTCGCCCGCGAGGCGGCGCCGTTCCTCGCGGTTGTGCACGATCACCGCCAGCGCCAGCTCCACGGCCGAGGTGGTCATCGGGTAGCGCTCCACCAGCGTCTCGAGGGTTTCCTCGCCCGCCAGCCAGCGCTCGGCGTCGGCCACGGCGGCCAGGCCGTGACTGCGCCGCAGTCGCGCCAGGTAGCGCTGGCGGTCGTCCGGCTCGCGCGTCGCGTCGTCGGCGAAGAAATGCTGCAGCCGCGTGTCGTGCAGCACCATCAGGCCCGGCGCCTCCCGCGCCACGTGAAGGATGCCGCGGTGAAACAGCGTGTTGTTGCCCACGTTGTAGATCTGCGCGTCGGCCTGGTTCAGCAGCGTCCAATCCACCCGCGCCGGGTCGAAATGCACCACCGGCAGGTCGAGCCGCCGGCCGCCTTGGGTCTGCAGCACCGGCGTTTCGTCCTGCTGCGTCCACAGCGTCACGTCGGCCAGTTCGCTCAGCGCGCCGGCGACCATGAGGCTGTGATTGGCGATGTCGCTCTGCTGCGGCGGCAGCGGGGAAAACAGGTTCAGGCGGGGGCGAGCAGGCATCGTGCGACGGCCTCCCAACTCAGCGCCATGTCCTGGTAGCACTGCCAGGCTTCCTGGCCCATCGCGCCCGCCTGCCTGGGGGCGCCCCACAGCGTGTCGAGCGCGTCGGCCAAGGCTTCGGCCGTGGGCTCGCAGGTGAAGCCGGTGCGGCCGTGGGCGATGAACTCGGCCGGGGCGCCGGCGTCGGAGGGCGCGATCAGCGGGCGCAGGCACAGCATGGCGGCCAGCGCCGTTCCGGTCTCCGGGCTCTCGTGGCCGGCGAACACCACGGCGCGGGCGGCGGCGATCAGGCCGGCCAGGCGCTCGGGCGCGGGTTGGGCGACGAAGCCGAGCCGGTCCACCCCCACCTGGCTGGCGCGGGCGGTGCGCTCCATGGCCTGCGCCTGCTGCTCCGGCGCGATGGCGAGCAGGTGCACGGGCAGGCGGGTCTGCTGCAGGGCCTCGAGCACCAGGGTGAGCCGCTCCCCCGGCGTGCAGCCGTCCAGCAGCAGGTAGCGGCCCGCCGGGTCGCTGCGGCAGAACCGGGCGAGCGGCGGCGGCTCGTAGAGCAGGGCGGCCGGGCGATGCCAATGGCGGGCGATGCGGCTGGCGGCGAGGCGGGAGGTGGCGAACACGGCTTGGCTCTCGCTGGCCACCTGCTGGCCGGCGCGCGCCAGCATCGCCGCGGTCTCCACCGCGCTAGGCCCGCCTTGCGCGACAGCCGGCGCCCCGCGGTCCCACAGGATCTTGTGCGGGTGGCAGATGGCGCTGGCGGGCAGCCCGATGCCGATGAAGCGGTCGATGCGGGTGCCCATGCTCTCGCTGAGGTCGAGCAGGCGGCAGGCCAGCAACTGGGGCGCGATGCCGGAGGCGGGCGCCGGCGTGAACGGCACCGGCACCACTTCGGCGTCCATGCCCACAGCGCGCAGGGCGGCGCAGAGCGCGGCCGCGCGGACGGCGTCAGGCGTTGCGCGGAACGGCGTGGTGGCCACCGCGACGACAACCCGCATCAGTCGAGCAAATGGCGGACGACGTGGGTCCAGCTCAGGTTCATGGCGTCATAGCGGGCGCGGGCGGCCTGGCCCCAGGCGCGGGTTTGCGCCCGCTCGGCCCACATCCGGTCGAGGCAAGCGGCCAGGGCTTCGGGCTGCGGCTGGCACACCAAGCCTTGCTCCTCGTGGGTGATGAAGTCCAGCGGGCCGCCGGAATCCGTGGTGGTCAGCACGGCCTTGGCGCAGGCCATGGCCTCGAGCGTGACGTAACCATAGTCCTCGTCGAACGGCGGGAACACCACGGCGAGGCAACCGGCATACAGCGCCAGCTTTTCCGCCTCCGCCACCCGCCCGCACCAGCGCACCCGGTCGTCCAGGCCGAACGCCGAACAGCGGGCGCGCAAGGCCTGCTCGGTCTCGGGCGAGTCGCCGGCGCCCATGAAGCAGAGCCGCACGGGCTCGCGGGTGAGCGTCAGGGCCTGCAGCACCAGGCTCTGGCGCTTGCTCTCGTTGATGCGGCTGGGGAACAGGAGATAGTCGCCATACCGGCCCGGCTGCAGCGCCGCCACGCCCGGGGGCGGGTGATACAGCGGCTCGGAGTGGATGCCGTTGAAGCGGCGCAACCGGTCGCTCACGCCGCGGCTGATGGTGTAGATCGGCTGACCCTCGGGCAGCAGGGCGTTGTCGGCGGCGTGGACGGCGGCGCGGCGGTGGGCGCCGTCGGGCGCGTGCACCAGGTCGCTGAACGGCGCGTCCCACAGCTCGTAGGCGCTGCGATGCTGGTGCAGCAGCCAGACGCGCTTGGAGTGGTGGCGCAGGTAATAGGCGGGGAACTTGAGCGCGATCAGCCGGTCGATGCGCGGCCCGGCGGCGTCCTCCACCTGCATCAGGCGGGCGGCGAGCATGGTGTCGGACAGGGTTTCGCCGCCATACCATTTGAACGGGAAGGAGATGATCTCGGCCTCGTGCCCGGCGCGTTCGAGCGCCGCTTGCAGGTTCTCCGCCAGCAGCTCGGCGCCGCCGCGCACGAACGGCACCTGCACCGTCGCCAGGCCGACTCGCATGCTAGTGGTCCGATGCCGACGGGCACTTCGGCCCGTCGGCTGAATCGGCCCACCAAATCAACCGAGTGCTCTGGCCCATGTGAACCTTACAAATGTGTCAGAGCACTAGAGGCTTCTCCGTTCGCTCCGGCTCCTTGCAAAGCCGCTCGGCGCCCGCTTGGCAAGCCTCTTCCGCCCGACCGGTCGGGATCAGGTTACGAGCGCCGCGCGGCCTTGCTCCGCCCGCGATCCAGGCCACGCGGCGCCACGCCGTCCTGGGCCATGCTCGCCAAGCGATGGCCCAACGCGCCGACCTCGTCCGAAAGCGAACTGGTGGCGGCGACCAACTCGTCTCCGCGCCGGGTGATCTGCCGGGCTAGGCTGGTGCCGCGTTCGGCCTGGTCGCCGAGCCGGCGTTCCTGCTCGAGCAGCGCCGCGCGGGTGGTCTGCGCCAACTCGTCCTGCGCCGTCTGCAGCGCGTCGAGGCGGGTGGTGACGAGCTCCAAAGCCGCCTGCTGCTCGCCCAATCGCCGCTCGACCTGCGCGCGCCACGCGTCTGGCGCGGGTAGCCCGGGGCTCGCCGAGGGTAGGTTCGCAGCTCGGCCGTCGGCCGGACCGCTGCGGCCAAGCCGCCGCAGGACGGTGAAAGGCCGGGTCAGCCGCTCCTTGCGCACGCGGGCGCGCCACTGCTGCGCTTCCAGACTGTCGTGGATCGCGCTGAGCATGTCGGGCTTGCTGCAGCCGCGGGCGAGTTCGGTGCGCATCTCGGCAAGGCCGGTCGGCTCGGGTGGGCGGCCAAGCTGCGCGTAATAGGCGGCGATGATGAAGGCTTCATCGTCCAGGGCCAGGATAGCCTTGTTGGAGCGCGCACGCATCGGGCGCGGCGGCTCGACCACCGGCTCCACCAGCGGCGCCGGCGCTGAGGCGGGGCGGGCAGCGTCCAGGGTGCGCGCGCGCTGGAGGAAGGCCTGGTGGCACTGCCAATCGGCCACTTCGGACCAGATTTCGCGGAACAGGTCCGCCGCGGCCGCAGGCGGCACCACGACCGCGGAGGCACTGACCCAACCGGCATGGGAACACCAGGGTGCTGCCGCGGCCGCGGCGGTGCTCTGCTTCATCATAGCGCGAGTGTTATCCCACATACGTATTCGCTACGCCAACATGCCACCATCGGCAACGTCTTATTCCTCGCGAAACGCGTTTCCAACCCGTCGCACGCGGCCGCGCGCGTCCACCACTATAACGTCGAAGCGAATACCAGCGCGACCCCAGCTTGGATGCTCCGCCAGCACGGCCGCGCCGGCGGCGAGCAGGCGGCTGCGCTGGCGCTGGCTGACGGCGGCGGCGGCGATGGCAAGGCTGGGGCGCGCCTTCACTTCCACCAAGGCGAGCAGTCCGTCGCGCTCGGCCGCGATGTCGATCTCGCCCGCCGCCGTGCGCAGGCGCCGCGCCAGCACCGTCCAGCCGTCGGCGACCAGCGCCGCGCAGGCCGCGGCCTCGGCGGCGACCCCGCGCGCGTGGGACTGGCTGCCGCGTGTTCGTCTTCCCTCTTCACGCGCGGCGCTTGCGGCGTCATCTTCAGGCCATGCTGCTGTTGCGGTTTTTTGGTCGTCTGTTCGGCTTGGCATGCGGCCTCGTGCTGTTGGCGGCGGCCGCATTGGGCGCGGTGCTGTTCCTCTGTCTGCCCGCGAGCGACGAATTCGCCGCCATCCCCGGCCTGTCGGCGCCGGTCAGCGTGGCGTTCGACGCGGATGGCATACCGCATATCCACGCCGCCAGCGACGAGGATGGCGCGGCCGCCTTGGGTTGGCTGCATGCGCGCGACCGGATGTTCCAGATGGAGCTGATGCGCCGCGCCGCGTCCGGCCGGGTGGCGGAGCTGGCTGGCGCGCGCGCCCTGCCGCTGGACCGCACGATGCGGGTGCTGGGGCTGCGCCCGCGGGCGGAGGCGATGCTGGCCACCATGCCCGCCGCCACAAAGGCGATGTTCGAGGCTTATGCGCGCGGCGTGAACGCCTACATAAGCCGGCATGGGCGCTGGACGGCGGTCCAATTCGCCGTGCTCGGGCGGCCCGAGCCGTGGACGCCGGTGGACAGCCTGCTCTGGGGCGAGACGATGGGGCTGTATCTGGGCGGCAACTGGCGGGATGAACTGGCGCGAACCGCATTGGCCGGGCATCTGCCCAAGTCCGAGGTCGACCGCCTGTGGCCGCCGCAGGACGACACGCCGCCGCCGAGCGCCGCCGCGTTCCTGCCGCGCTTCGCCGGCCTGGCGGGATTGCTCGACGCTTACATGCCCCGCTTCCCGGCGCCGTTCACGCTGCCCGAGCAGGCCAGCAACGAGTGGGCGGTGGATGGCGCGCACAGCACCAGCGGCGCCCCGCTGCTCGCCGGCGACCCGCATCTCGGCTACTCCACCCCCGGCATCTGGTATCTCGCCCGCATCGACACGCCGGGCAACACGCTGGCCGGCGCCACCGCCCCCGGCGTGCCGTTCATCGTGCTGGGCCGCAACCGCCGCATCGCCTGGACCTTCACCACCAACGGCGCCGATACCGAGGACGTGTTCATCGAGACCGTGCTGCCGGACGGCCGCTACGCCACGCCAAGCGGCCCGGCGGCCTTCGCCACCCGCACCGAGCACATCCTGGTCCGCGGCGCGCCCGCCGTCGACATGACGGTGCGCGAGACCCGGCACGGCCCCGTGGTGAGCGACATCCCGGGGACCACTGCAGCACCCCCGGGCAAAGTGTTCGCGGCCGAGATCAGCGCGCTGGCGGTGGGCAACGACGCGGCCAGCGGGCTGCTGGCGCTGGACCGCGCCGGCAGCGTCGCCGAGGCCGGCCAGGCGGCGGCGCAGATCAGCGCCCCGATCCAGAACCTGCTGGTGGCGGACAAGGCGGGCATCGGCCAGTTCACCACCGGGCGCATCCCCATCCGCCGCGCCGGCAATGGCGAGTGGCCGGAACCCGGCGACACCGGCGCCTACGACTGGACCGGCTGGGCCAGCGGCGACGCCCTGCCCCACATGGTCAACCCGGCCAGCGGCCGCCTGGTCAACGCCAACGAGCGGGTGGCGCCGCCGGACTTTCCCGTGTTCATGGGGCAGGACTGGTTCGGCGACTGGCGCGCGCGGCGCATCCGGCAGATGCTGGGCACCGGCCGCCACTCGCTGGACGATTTCGCCCGCATGCAGGTGGACGTGACCGACACCTTCGCGCAGGCGATCCTGCCCGCCCTGCTGGCCCGCCCGCGCGGCCGCGACCTGTCGGGCCATGCCGCGGCGCTGCTGGTGGGTTGGGACGGTCGGATGGCGATGGACCTGCCGCAGCCGCTCATTTTCGAAGCCTGGTGGCGCCGCTTCTACGGACTGCTGCTGGAAAAGCATGGCCTTCCGAGCCGCATCCCCGCGCCGGCCAGCGACGTGGTGGCGGCGGCGCTGAGCCCGGCTGGCGAGGCCTGGTGCGGCGGCGATTGCGGCCCCTTGCTGGACCAGGCGCTGTCGCTGGCGATACCGCCGCTGGCCGCCCGCTTCGGCCCCGACCCGGCGCAGTGGCGCTGGGGCGACGCGCACATCGCGGACTTTGCCGACCCGGTGTTGCCGCCCTTGTCCAACCACATCGAGCAGCCCGGCGACGCCACCACCGTGTTCGCCGGCGGCACCAGCGGAGCGTCGTTCACCGCCGTGCAAGGCCCGGGCTTCCGCGGCGTCTACGACCTGGCCAACCTCGACCGCAGCCGCTTCATCACCGCGCCGGGCCAATCCGGGCACCCGCTCAGCCCGCACGCCCGCGACATGCTGGAGCGCTGGCGCGACGGCGGCGGCGTGACCTTGGAAGGCCCGGTGATGGGCGATTACGGCGCGATTTCGCTGGCGCCGCAATGACGGTACGTATGCGTGAGCGAAACGGCTGGTTGACCGGCGCGGCAGGGGCGTGGAGCATAGGTCTCCCATGACCTACAAGCCCCCGCGCCGGCCGCAATTCTTCTACACCACAGCGCCGCTGCCTTGCCCCTACGTCGCGGGCCGGACGGAGCGCAAGGTGGTGACGGAGATCACCGGCCCGGACAGCGACGCGCTGCATGACCGGTTGTCGCGCGCGGGGTTCCGCCGCAGCCACAACATCGCCTACGCGCCGGTCTGCCCCGCCTGCAATGCCTGCGTTCCGATCCGCATCCCGGTGGCGACGTTCCAGGCCGACCGGACGTTGCGCCGGGTGGCGCGCTACAATGCGGACGTCGAGGGCGTGGAGGTGCCGGCGCGGGCGACCGCCGAGCAGTTCCAACTGTTCCAGCGCTACCAACTGGCCCGGCACGGCGACGGCGACATGGCGACGATGAGTTTCTACGACTACCGCGCCATGGTGGAGGACACGCCGATCGAGACCATGATCGTCGAGTTCCGCGACGGCGAGGACCGGCTGGTGGGGGGCTGCCTGACCGACCGGCTCGGGGATGGGTTGTCTGCGGTGTACAGCTTCTTCGCCCCGGAGCAGGAGCGGCGGTCCTTGGGCAATTACGCCATCCTATGGCTGATCGCGCGCGCCCAGGCCTTGGGGCTGCCCTATGTGTATCTCGGCTACTGGGTGCCGGAGAGCGCCAAGATGGCCTACAAGGCGCGGTTCCGTCCGAGCGAGGTGCTGGCTGGCGGCGCCTGGCGCGTGCTGACCGACGCCGACCACGCGCCGCTCCCGGTCGGCGAGCCCGCGATGGTGTCGCAAAGCGGTTAACTGCCCCGCTCTTCCTACAGAGCCCTCTCCCTCTGGGAGAGGGTTGGGTGAGGGAGCCGACCGCTCCAAAGCTGGCAGCAAGCAGGCTGCCAACAGCCCCTCACCTCGGCCCTCTCCCAGAAGGAGAGGGAGAAGAGGGAGGGAGTGCTTCAGAACATCGCCTCGTCCAGCGCCATCATCGGCGCCTTGCCCGACTTGATCGTGAGATACAGCGCCCCGGCTTGCGGCAGCAGGCGCTCCATGTAGAAGCGGGCGGTGCCGAGCTTGGCCTGGTAGAAACGGGCATCGCCGTTGGCGGCCGGCAGCTTGCGATGCGCCACCTCGGCCGAGCGCGCCCACATGTAGCCAAGCGCCACCAGGCCGAACAGGCGCAGGTAGTCGCTGGCCGCCGCACCCGCCTCCTCCGGGTCCTTCAACCCGGCATTGGCGATGAAGCCCGTCGCCAACTGCAGCGCGCCGAACGCCCGCTCGAGCAGCTTGGTCATGCCGCCCAGCGCCGGGTCGTCGCGATGGGCTGCGATGAACTCGGACACGGGATGGAAGAAGGTGCGCAGCGAGCGGCCCATGTTGGCGCCCAGCTTGCGGCCGACCAGGTCCAGCGCCTGGATGCCGTTGGTGCCCTCGTAGAGCATGGCGATGCGGGCATCGCGCACGTACTGCTCCACGCCATGGTCGCGGATGTAGCCGTGGCCGCCATAGACCTGCAGGCCGACGCTGGCCATCTCGAAGCCGAGATCGGTGAAGAACGCCTTCACCAGCGGCGTCATCAGGGCGGCGAAATCGTCCGCCGCCTGCCGCGCCGCCGGGTCCGCGTTGTGGGCGGCTTCGTCGAGCTGGCGCGCCACCCAGCCGCCAAGCGCCCGGCAGCCCTCGGTATAGGCGCGGATGGTCATCAGCATACGGCGCACGTCGGGGTGCACGATGATCGGGTCGGCCGGCTGGCTCGGGTCCCGCGCGCCGGCCAGGGAGCGGCCCTGGATGCGGTCGCGGGCGTAGACCACCGCGCTTTGGTAGGCGGCCTCGGCCACGCCCAGGCCTTGGATGCCGACCGAGAGGCGCTCGCTGTTCATCATGGTGAACATCGCCCGCATGCCCTTGTGCGGCGCGCCGACCAACCAGCCGGTGGCCTCGTCGAAGCTGATCTGGCAGGTGGCGGAGCCCTTGAGGCCCATCTTGTGCTCGATGGCGGTGCAGACCACGCCGTTGCGCGCGCCCGGCCCGCCTTCTTCGTCCGGCACGAACTTGGGCACCAGGAACATGCTGATGCCCTTGATGCCCGGGGGCGCGCTGGGCATCCGGGCGAGCACCAGGTGGATGATGTTGTCGCTGAGGTCGTGCTCGCCGGCGGAGATGAAGATCTTGTTGCCGGTGATCTTGTAGCTGCCGTCCGCCTGCGGCACCGCCTTGGTGCGCAGCATGCCAAGGTCGGTGCCGCAATGGGCCTCGGTGAGGCACATCGTGCCGCTCCAGGTGCCATCGACCATGCGCGGCAGGTAGCGCTGCTTCAGCTCCTCGGTGGCATGGTCGGCGATGGCCTGGTAGGCGCCGTGGGTGAGGCCGGGATAGAGGCTGAACGACAGGTTGGTCGCGCAGATCATCTCCTCCACCTGCTTGTTCAGCAGCTCCGGCAGCCCCTGCCCGCCCCACTCGGGCGCCGCGGCCAGCGAGGTCCAGCCGTTCTCGCGGAAGGCGTCATAGGCGGCCTTGAAGCCGCGCGGGGTGCGGACGACGCCGTTCTCGTAGCGGCAGCCCTCTTCGTCGCCGGCCGCGTTGATGGGCAGCAGCACGGTCTCGGCAAAGCGGCCGGCCTCTTCCAGCACGCTGTCGATCAGGTCGGGGGTGGCGGCCTCCAGCCCGGGGAGGGCGGCCAGGCTCTGGCTGTCATGGAGTTCGTGGACGACGAACTGCATGTCGCGGAGCGGGGCTTTGTAGGTCTGCATTCTTGGCTCCTGTTCAGGACGTTATTTCAGCCGGTGATATCTCCCTCTCCCACGGGCGGGAGAGGGTCGGGGTGAGGGTGCGAAGCCGCGAGCTCTCGATGCAGTGGCTTGATTCCCGCCAGATCGTCCTCGCCCCAAGAGCCCTCACCCCGGCCCTCTCCCGTAGAGGACGGGAGAGGGAGAAAAGACCGATTACCTACCCGCAATTGGCGAATAGACGATGTTTGCTCCTAATTCCGCAGCGGCTTGCCCGTGTTGAGCGTGTGCTCGATCCGCGCCAAGGTGGCGGGCGTCTTCATCAGCGACATGAAGCCGGCCCGCTCCAAGGCCAGCATGCGATCCTCCGTGACTGTATCCAGCAGGTCGGCATCGCCGCCAGACAGAACCCCCGCCAGCGCGCGCGACACCACCATGTCATGATCCGTGGCGAGGCCGCGTTTGTGGAAGCCTTCGGCGGCCAAACCCATCGCCAGCGCCCCGCCCGGGCCCGGCAGGTGCAGCTCGGGCGGGGGTGGCGGCACGTAGCCCTCCACCAGCGCCAGGGCGCCGGCCTTCGCGTCGGCCAGCAAGCGGTCGCGGTTCATGGTGATGCCGTCCTCGGCACGCAGGAACCCCAGCGACCGGGCCTCGGCGGCCGACTTGGCGGTGGTGGCGGTGCTCACCGTCTCGAACACCTTGGCCGGCGCGGGCATCGGCCCGGCGGGCAGCGCGCCGGGCGCTTGCCAGCGCGCCAGCATCTCCTTGCAGCCGCCCCAGGCCGGCAGCAGCCCGACGCCGCATTCCACCAGCCCGATATAGCTCTCGGCATGGGCCTGCACGGCGCTGGAATGCAGCAGGATTTCGCAACCGCCGCCCAGCGCCATCCCGGACGGCGCGGACACCACGGGGAACGGCGCGTATTTCAGCCGCTTCAGCGTCTGCTGCCCGCCCGCGACCATGCGCTCGATCTCAGGCCAGGCGGCGATGTTGGCGGTGAACAGCGCCACGCCGAGATTGGCGCCGACCGAGAAGTTCGTGCCCTCGTTATAGATCACCAGCGCCTTGAACCGCTCCCGCACCAGGGCGACCGTCTTGTCCAGCAGGGCGAGCAGCGCCTCGTCGATGCTGTTGGACTTGCTGGTGAACTCGAAGCACAGCACGCCGTCGCCGATGTCCCACACGCTGGCGGAGGCGTTCTTCAGCACCGGCTCGGAGCGGACCCGGATGTCCGCAAGCGACAACACGCCCGGCGGCCGCGGGATGTCCCGGTAGTCGCCCTCGAGGGTCAGATACTGGCGGCGCCCGTCCTGCACGCGGTAGAACGGGCGGCTGGCGGCGACCTTCAGCAAGGGCGGCACCGCAATCCCGTCGGCCTCCAGCCGGGCGGTGAAGGCGGCGGTGCCGAGCTGGTCGATCAGCTCGAACGGTCCCCAGCGCCAGGCATAGCCCAGCCGCATGGCAGTATCCACATCCACCAGCGTGCCCGCCGCCTCCGGCACGATGGCGGCGGCGTAGGCCAGCACGCGGCCCATGGCGGCCCAGGCGTAGCGGCTGGCCTGGCTATCGCCGCCGAGCAGTTTGGCCAGGTTCGGCTCCGGCGGCTCAGGGTGGCGCTCGGGGCGGTACTCGCCGGTTCGCAGATCGATCGCCTGCTTCTTCCGGGTAGCGCGGTCGAACAGGTAGAAGCCGCCGCGGCCTTTGCGCCCGGTGTAGCCGCCCGCGATCATGCGGCCGATCAGCGTCATGTCCTGGTTGTGGGCGTGGAAGGCGTCGCTCTCAGGCAGGGTGCGCGCGAGGCTGGCGTTGATCTCGGGCATCAGGTCGAGGCCCACCAGGTCGAGCAGGCCGAACACGCCGGTCTTGGGGAAGCCGAACGGCCGGCCGAGGATGGCGTCCACCTCCTCCACCGCCATGCCGTGCCGCATCGCCTCCACCATGGCGACCTGCAGCCAGTAGGTGCCGACCCGGTTGGCGATGAAGCCCGGCGCGTCGTTGCAGGTGACGCAGGACTTGCCGAGCGAGCGGTCGGCGAAGGCGGACACGGCGGCGAGGATGGCCGGGTCGGTGTGCGGCCCCGGCACCAGCTCGAGCAGGCGCATGTAGCGCGGCGGGTTGAAGAAGTGGGTGATCAGGAAGTCGCGGCAGAACGCCTCGCCCATCCCTTCCGTCAGGTCTCGCAGCGGGATGGTGGAGGTGTTGGACGAGATGGCGGTGCCGGGGCGGCGGACGGCGTCGATGCGGCGATACAGCGCCTGCTTGGCGTCGAGCCGCTCGATGATCACCTCGATGATCCAGTCGCATTCGGCCAGGCGGGGCAGGTCGTCCTCGATATTCCCAGCGCTGACCAGGCGGGCGGCGTCGGGGGTCATGAACGGCGCCGGGTCGGTTTTCAGCAGCTTGGCGAGGGCGCCCTTGGCCACGGCCGAACGGTCCTCGCCGCCTGGCCGCACGATGTCGAGCAGGATCACCGGGATGCCGGCATTGGCCACCTGGGCGACGATGCCGGCGCCCATCACACCGGCGCCGACCACGCCGACCCGGCGGATCTGCATCATAGCTTCTCTAGCACCGTGGCGATGCCCTGCCCGCCGCCGATGCACTGGGTGGCCAGCGCATAGCGCCCCCCGGTGCGGGCGAGCAGGCTGGCCGCCTTGCCCACGATGCGCGCCCCGGTGGCGCCGAGCGGATGGCCGAGCGCGATGGCGCCGCCGTCCAGGTTCAGCGTCTCCGTCCGGATGCCGATGTCGCGCGCCGAGGCGATGGCCTGGGAGGCGAACGCTTCGTTCAGCTCCACCACGTCCACCTGGCCGATGTCGATTTCGGCCCGGCGCAGCGCCTTGCGGGCGGCGTTGATCGGGCCGACGCCCATGATCTCGGGGCCGCACCCGGCCACGGCCTGGCTGCGCAGGCGGGCGAGCGGCTCGAGGCCGTTGCGTTCGGCATAGGCCTCGGTGGTGACCAGCACGGCGGCGCAACCGTCGGTCAGCGGCGAGGAGGTGCCGGCGGTGACGGTGCCGCTCTGGTCAAACGCGGGCTTGAGCCCGGCCAGCACCTCGGGCGTGGTGTCGGGGCGGATGCAGCCGTCGCGGTCCACCTCGGTCTGGCCGCTGCGGATGGCGACGATCTCGGCGGCGAAGCGCCCCGCAGCCTGGGCGGCGGCGGCCTTGGCGTGGCTGGCGACGGCGAACGCCTCCTGCTCGGCGCGCGGCACCTGCCATTGGCTGGCCACGTTCTCGGCGGTGTCGCCCATGCTCATATAGGCGCCGGGCTGCTTGGCATGCAGCGCGGGGTTGAGCAGCGGGTTGTAGCCGCTCTTCGGCACGCGGCTCATGCTCTCGACGCCGGCGCAGATGAACACCTCCCCCGCGCCCATCGCGATTGCCCCGGCGGCGATGTGCACCGACTGCATGGAGCTGCCGCAGAAGCGGTTCACCGTCATCCCGGCCACGGAAATCGGCAGGTCGGCCAGCAGGCCCACGATACGGCCCAGGTTCATGCCCTGCTCGCCCTCGGGGAAGGCGCAGCCCATGATGATGTCCTCGATATCCTCGGGCTTCACCCGGGTGCGCGCGATCAGCTCGCGGATCACCTGGGCGGCGAGGTCATCCGGGCGGATGCGGGCGAGCGCGCCCTTCTTGGCCAGGGTGAACGGGGAGCGGGCATAGCCGGCGATGACGACGGCGGAGTGTTGCATGAGGACCTCGATGTCGGGGCAGCCGGCTGGCCGCCGCGTCAGGCTACTTCATAGTCATGCCAGACTGGCTCATGCCAGCTTGGCTGGCCATCCCCGGCCCCATCGCGCCCGGCCCCATCGCGCCCGGTCCCATCGCACCCGGTCCCATCGCACCTGGGCCCATTGCACCTGGGCCCATCACCGTCACCTGAGTGGTCACCGGAGCGGCGTGCTCGAAGGTCAGCGTGATGGGGAAGTGCTCGCCCTTCTTGAGCGGCTGCTTCAGGTCCATCAGCATGATGTGATAGCCGCCGGGCTGCAGATGGGCCGGCGTACCCGGTGTCACCGCCAATCCGCCCTCGAGCGGGCGCATCTGCATCACGCCGCCGGCATTGATGGTCTGGTGCAGCTCGGCCATGCCGGCAACCGGGGTGCTGGCGCCCATCAGGCGGTCAGGCTGGGAGGCGGTCACGGTGGCATAGACGATGCCCGTCTTGGCCGGGCCGGCGCTCCCCCGCGCCCAGGCGCCGGTGACAGCGACGTTGGCGGGCTGGGCAAACGCAGGCGCCGCGCACAAGACCGCCAAGAGGGGCAGCAGGGCCAGGTGCTTCATGACAAGTATTTCTCCAGGTCGGCGGCGAGCGCGTCCGGGGTCTCGTCGGCGCGGATGATGCCGGCGAAGTGGCCGTTCGGGCGCATCACGTAAAGGATGGAGCTGTGGTCCATGCTGTAGTCGTTCGGGCCAGGGCCGGTGACGTGCTTGGCGTAGTAGACGCGATACTCGGCGGCCACCGCCTTGATCTGCTCCGGCGTCCCGGTCAGTCCCTCGATGCGCGGGCTGAACGCGGCGGTGTACTGGCCGATGACGGCGGGGGTGTCGCGCGCCGGGTCGACGGTGATGAAGAGCGGCGCGATGCCGTCGGCGGCCTTGCCCAGCTTGTCGAGCGCCACGCTGACGTTGTTCAGCGTGGTCGGGCAGACGTCCGGACAGTAGGTGTAGCCGAAATAGACCAGCATCAGCTTGCCGGCGAAGCTCTTGGCGGTCACCGGCTGGTCCTGGCTGTTGACCAGTTGGAAGGGGCCGCCAATGGTCACTTGCTGCTGCGAGGGCGCGGCGCCGCCGAACAGCCAGACCGAGAGGCCGCCGACCAGCAGCACCACGGCGAGCGTGACGCCGAGCAGCGGCAGGCTGCGGCTGAGACGGGTCTTGCGGCGAGCCTCGGTGTCGGACGGCATGGCGGGACCTTCGCGTGCTGCCGCGGGATATAGGCTTTGGCGCTGCTTTGCACCAATCCATCAAACCCGATTGGCGGGGCTGCGCCCGGCGAGCACGGCGTCGATCCCGTCCAGCACCATGGCGCCCATCGCGTCCCGGGTCGGCCCGGTTGCGCTGCCGAGATGGGGCAGCAGGACGACATTCTCCAGCGTGCGATAGGCCGGGTCCAGGTTCGGCTCGCCCTCGTAGACGTCGAGCCCGGCGGCGGCGACCTGGCCGCTGCGCAGCGCCGCGATCAGCGCCGCGTCGTCCACCAGCGTGCCGCGCCCGGCGTTGGCCACCACGGCGCCACGGGGCAGCTTGCCGATGCGGTCCGCGTTCAGCCAGTGCAGGGTGGCGGGGCCGCCGGGCGCGTTGAGCGACAGCAGCTCGCTGGCGGCGAGGAAGCTGTCGTCGTCCTCGTGATAGATGGCGCCGCGCTCGAGATCGGCCGGCAGGCGGGTGACGTCGCGATAATGCACGGTCATGGCGAGGCCGGTGGCCAGGCGGGCCAGTTCGCGGCCGATGCGGCCCATGCCGAAGATGCCGAGCGGGCGGCCGACCACCCCCTGGCCGAGCAACTGGGTGGGCGCCCAGCCCTCCCAGCGCCCCGCGCGCACCAGCCGGTCGCCTTCGCCGGCGCGACGGGCCGCGGCGAGCAGCAGCAGCAGCGCGCATTCGGCGGTGGCGACCGAGAGCACGTCCGGCGTGTTGACGACGGTGATATGGCGGGCGCGCGCGGCGTCGACGTCGATATGGTCGAACCCCACGCTGAAGGTGCCGATCACGCGCACGCTGTTGGGCAGCGCCGCGATGGTCGTGGCGTCGAGCTTTTCCGCGGGGCAGCACAGGATGGCGTCCGCGCCCTCGGCAAGGGCCGCCACGTCCGCCCCCGTGCGTGGCGCGTCCTCCGGGTTTAGCCGGGCGGTGTAATCCCGGCTGGCGCGGGCCTCGACCGTGGGCGGCAACCGGCGGGTGACGAGTAGGACAGGCTTGGCCATGGCGCTGCAGATCCCCTGGATGGTTTTCCCCATCTCGCGCGAGGTCGGGCAAGGGTGCAATGGCAGGAGCGGCCTGTCGGCAGGCGGGCCAAGCGCTCGCCAATGCCGTCTTCTCCCTCTCCCGCGGGCGGGAGAGGGCCGGGGTGAGGGTGCGAAGTGCTGCAATAGGTGAGGCCTGGGTGGGGCGCTTCGCCAGAAAACGGCCGTCCTTGAGTTTGCGGCAGCCACCCTCACCCCGACCCTCTCCCGCCAGCGGGAGAGGGAGTAGTCGTGCGTCCGGGCGCTTACGTCGTGACCAGCGTGGCGGCGGAGCCGGTGGTCTGGGCGGAGCTGCCGTAGTTGGCCAGCGTCTGCTGCAAGGTCGCCTGCAGCTTGTCCAGCACGCTCTGCAAGCTGTTCGGATCGGTGGCCGTGCTCGCGCTGCTGGACGCCGGTTTGACGTTGCCGAGCAGTTCCTGCAGGCGGTCGGCCACGTGCCGGATGCCGCTGGCGCCGGCGCCGGCGCCGCTGCCCGGAGGCGCGTTCGCGCTGAGCGTCGGGTCGGTGGCGCTCGCCGGGTCGGACGCGGCGGTGGCGCTCTGCGCGGTCGTCCCGGCAGCGCTCGGCTGGCCGGACTGGGCGTTCAGCAGGATGGACTGCAGCTCGGAGGCAAACTTCTGGATGCCGGCCGTGCTGGTGTCGCTGCTCGAGGTGGGGCCAGCGGCAGCGGCCGAACCGCTGCCGCTGGAGGTGGCGGTGGTGCTGGAAAACAGGTCGGTCGGGTCGCTTGCGCTGGCCCCGGCGGCCTGATTGCCGCCGCCGTGGTGGTGATGGTGAACCGCTGGGCTCACCTGTGCCGTGCTGCTGCTGATGGGTGCGCTCATCTCGAATGCTCCTTCTGGACCCTAGTCAATGCTTGCTGCCAATGGGGTTGCACCCGCCGTACCAGGCCGGTACTCCCGGATTTCCGCCGTTTTCGCAGGTGGACGGGCGGCAGATTTTGCCCGGTCGGCACTATCGGCACGGCAATCGCGCGCTGGTATTTTGCTCGCGCATTTCCAAATGCAGCTTCATCTAGGCAGGCAGCGGGCGCAGCACCCGCGACCGGGGGAGGTGGCCAGTGTTGACGCGGAGCGCCACTTTCATCACGACTGCTCGACCGATTGTCGCCGTGCTGACCGCAAGCTCATTGCAATGCCGCTGTTACTCGTGGGATTGCACAAGGTGACAGTGTCCGAACTATTCAATGGCTCACGGCGTTGCGTGCCGAACCGAGCTGACGCCACAGGAGCTCCGCCCTGACCCCCGATTTGGCTCACGTCTTTCCGGCATGGCTGACGATCACCGGCCATGAACCGGTGATCCAGGGCGTCATGATCGTGCTCGGCACCTTCGTCCTGGAGGATGCCGCGACCATCCTGGCGGCGATGGACGTGCAAGTCGGCCAATTGACCATCACGGTCGCCCTGATCGCGCTGTATCTCGGGATCGTGTTGGGTGACTTGGGGCTATACGGGCTGGGCAAGCTCGCCGCCAGCACGCCCCTAGCGCGGCGCTGGGCGCCGCCGGAACGCTTCGCGCACAGCCGCAAATGGATCCGCAGCCACGTGTTCAGCGTGGTGTTCATCAGCCGTTTCCTGCCCGGCGCCAGGCTGCCGACCTACACGGCCTGCGGCTATCTCGGCGCAAATTTCCGCCGCTTCGCCTGCGCGGCGATCGTGGCGACGCTGATCTGGACCACGCTGCTGTTCAGCGTTTCGCTGCGCATCGGCCGCCTCATGGCCGAGCACATGGGCGAGTGGCGCTGGGTCGGCATGGCCGGCTTCGCGCTCACCATCGTGCTGGTCGGCCGGTTGGCGGCGCGGCTGCAATCGGCCGACTCGCACCTGCACACGCCATGAGCCAAGCCGCCGTGACGGCGGCCGCCCGGCGGACGGCCGCGACCGACCGCGTTATCTCCCCCTTCGAGTTCTGGCCCGGCTGGCTGTTCTACGCCCCCGTGGTGACGCAATGGATCCTGCTCGGCCTGCGCTACGGCGACATGAGCTTGCCGACCGCGGCCAACCCGAGCATCGAGACCGGCGGGCTGTGCGGCGAGAGCAAGACCGAAATCCTCGACCAGGTGGCCGGCCCGGCGCGCGACTGGATCGCGCCCTACGTCACCTTCATCGCCGGGCAGGACGACCCGGCGGCAATGGCCGAGACCAGCGGGTTCGCCTGGCCGATGGTGCTGAAGCCCGACATCGGCTGCAACGGCACCGGCGTGCGCCTGGTCGCCGACCCGCAGACGCTGCGCCAGTCGGTCGCGGAATTTCCGCGTGGCGTGAAGCTGCTGCTGCAGCAGTACATCCAAGGTCCGGGCGAGGCGGGGTTGTTCTACATCCGCTACCCGGACGAGCCTCATGGCCGGCTGACTTCGGTCACGCTCAAGCTTCAGCCCACCGTGGTTGGCAACGGCCGCTCCACGATCGAGCAGCTCGTCCGGGCGGACCCTCGGGCGGGGCGGGTGCCGCAGCTCTACCTGCGCCGCCTGGCCTCCCGTATCGCCGAGGTGCCGCCAGCCGGCGAGGTCGTGCCGCTGGTGTTCACTGGCAATCACTGTAAGGGATCGGTGTTCCTCAACGGTTCCGACATCGTCACCCCGGCGCTCACCGAGCGGGTGGACCAGATCGCCCGCGCCATCCCGAACTTCCACTTCGGCCGGGTCGACATCCGCTACGTCTCGGAGGCGGCGCTGAAGCTTGGCCAGGGCTTCACCATCATCGAGGTGAACGGCGCCGGGTCGGAGGCGACGCATATCTGGGACGCGCGCTGCACGTTGCGGGAGGCCTATGCCTCGCAGTTCGCACATTACCGCGCGGCATGGGAGATCGGCCGAATCAACCGCTCCCGGGGGATGAGACCGAGCGGCCTGCGCGCCATGTATCGTCTTTGGCGGCTGCAGCGCAGGCTGATGGCGTCCTACCCGACCAACGACTGAGGCATTCCATGGCAACTGACCTGTTTGAACCCGTCACCCTGGGGGGCGACTTTGTGCTGGCCAACCGCATCGTGATGGCGCCGCTGACGCGCAGCCGGGCCGGGGCGGGCGACGTGCCGGGGCCGATGAACGCGCAGTATTACGCGCAGCGCTCCACCGCCGGGCTGATCGTGTCCGAGGCGACCAATATCAGCCAGCAGGGCAAGGGCTACGCCTTCACGCCCGGCATCTACACCGACGCGCAGGTGGCCGGCTGGCGCATCGTCACCGACGCGGTGCATGCGGCGGGTGGGCGGATTTTCTGCCAATTGTGGCATGTCGGCCGCATCAGCCATCCATCCTTGCAGCCCGGCGGCGGCTTGCCGGTGTCCGCCTCCAACGTGCGGGCGGACATGCAGGCGTTCACCGAGACCGGGATGCAGCCGACCGTGGCGCCGCGCGCGCTCGAGCTGTCCGAGATCCCCGGGTTGATCGAGCAGTATCGCCACGCGGCGGACTGTGCCAAGCGGGCGGGGTTCGACGGCGTGGAGATCCATGGCGCCAACGGCTACCTGCTCGAGCAATTCCTTCGCCAGGTGACCAACCAGCGCACCGACCAGTACGGCGGCTCGGTGGAGAACCGTGCGCGATTGCTGCTGGAGGTGGCGGCGGCCGTGGTGGAGGTTTGGGGCGGCGGCCAGCGCGTCGGAATCCGGCTCTCCCCGGTGAGCCCGGCGAACGACATGAGCGGGTTCGAGGACGCGCAGGAGCTGTATGAGACGGTGGTGGCGGGCATCGAGCGGCTCGGCCTCTGCTACATGCACATCATCGAGGGCGCGACCCAGGGCCCGCGGGACTCCTCGCCGTTCGACTATGTGCGCCTGCGCGGCCTGTTCAGCGGGCTCTACATGGCCAACAACAACTACGACCTGACCATGGCGGAAGACGCCGTGGCGCAGTTGCGGGTGGACCTGATCGCGTTCGGCCGCCCGTTCATCACCAATCCCGATTTGGTTGAGCGGCTGCGCACGGGGGTGCCGTTGGCGCCGTCCGACGACAAGAGCCATTGGTATGGCGGCGGTGCCGAGGGCTATACTGATTACCCGGCTGCCACCCGGCGGGCGGCGTAGCGCACCCTCGGCCCTAGGCCCTCACCCCGACCCTCTCCCAGAGGGAGAGGGAGAAGGAGGCCGACAAACCTCTGAGCAAAGCCCTCTCCCTCTGGGAGAGGGTTGGGTGAGGGAGGGGGCCCACACAACGTCCCTTGCCAGACCCTGCCCCATCCGGCAGGAACCTCCCCGTCTCGTGAGGGGGTCAGTCGGGCCGGATGGATACGTTGCAGGCGATCGTCATAGCCGTGGTCCAGGGCGCCACCGAGCTCTTCCCCGTCAGCAGCCTCGGCCATGCGGTGGTGCTCCCTGCCCTGCTGCGCTGGCCGCTGAACCAGGCGGCGCCGGCCTTCCTGCCGTTCCTGGTGATGCTGCATGTCGGCACCGCCGTCGCCCTGCTGGGCTACTTCTGGCGGGACTGGCTGGCGCTGGCGCTGGGCGTGCTCGGCCTGTCTGGTCGGGTCAGCACCCAGGACAACCGCCGCAAGTTCGTGCTCATCGTAGTCGCCACCATCCCCGCGGTGGTGAGCGGCTTCGTGCTCGAGCACTTCCTGCGCGACCTGTTCGCCTCCCCGCTGATCGCGGCCGGCTTCCTGGCCCTGAACGGCGTGCTGCTGCTGTTCGGCGAGCGGCTGCGGGCGCGAGGCGGGCATCGCGACATGCGGTCGATGACCATTGTGGACGCGCTGGCGGTCGGCTTCTGGCAATGCACGGCCCTGATCCCTGGGATTTCCCGCTCCGGCGCCACCATCGTGGGCGGCTTGCTGCGCGGGATCGACCATGAGGGCTCGGCGCATTTCTCGTTCCTGATCGCCACCCCGATCATCATCGGCGCCACCGTGCTCGAGGTGCCGAAGCTGCGCCATGCCGACGTGCCGCCGGGCACGTTCGAGCTGGCTGCGCTGGCGGCGGTGGTGGCGGGCATCGTGGCGCTGATCAGCACGGCGTTCCTGATGCGCTACTTCAAGCACAACGATAAATGGGCGCTCGGCCCGTTCGCCGGCTACTGCATCGTGGCCGGCCTGGGCAGCCTGGCCTATCTCGGGCTGATGGCGTGAGGCGTGCGGCCGCCGCCGGGCTGCTGCTGCTCGCCGCCGCCCCCTTCGCCCACTCGGCCTCAAACCCGGCCGCCACCCCGCTCTCCCGCGACAACCTGCCCTGGTGGCACGCGCGGCATGAAGAAAAACTGGCCGAAGTACGCGCCGGCCATGTGGACCTGGTGTTCCTGGGCGACTCCATCACGCAGGATTGGGAGGAGCACGGCCCGCCCGCCTGGCGGGATTTCGCCCCCGTCTGGCAGCGCTACTACGGCGACCGCCACGCGCTGAACCTCGGCTTCAAGGGCGACACCACGGCCAGCCTGCTCTGGCGCATGCAGCACGGTGAGGTGGACGGCATCTCGCCCAAGGCCGCCGTGGTGCTGATCGGCGCCAACAACAACGGCCGGGTGCATTGGTCGGCGGAGCAGACCTTGGGGGGCATCGCCGCCGTCATCGAGGAAGCGCACCGCAAGCTGCCGGCGACCAAGATCCTGCTGCTGTCGGTGCTGCCGTCCGACCGGTCGGCCTGGGTGGACGAGACCACCGCCGCCATCAACGCCGGTTTGGCAGCGCGCTACGGCCAGGGGCAAGACCCGGCGGTCACCTATCTGGACGTGACGGGGCTGTTCATGACCGGCGGCAAGCTCGACCGGGCGGCGTTCCTGGACGGCTATCTCACCCCGCCCGACCCGCTGCTGCACCCCACGGCGCAGGCGCAGGCACGGCTGGCCGCGGCGATGGAGCCGACACTAGCCCGGCTGCTCGGCGACCGTCCGCGCTCCTGAGGCGGCCAGCGCCAGCAGGGCGGCACCACAGGTCAACCCGCCGAGCACGAAGGGCGCACCGCCCAACAGCGGCCCGCCCAGCCGCACCGCGCCGGAATAGACCAGCGCCGCCAACACGGGGGCGGCCACGGCGACCAGGCCCTGCACCGAGGACAGCCCGCCCTGCACCTCGCCCTGCCGCTCGGCTGCGACATTGCCGGACAGCAGGCCGCGCAGAGCGGGCGTGGCGATGGCGCCAAAGGCTTGCATCGTGATCGCCAGGTAGATCACCCAGCCGGCCGGCGCCACGCCGAACACCAGGTAGGACAGCGTTCCGATCGCCAAGCCGGCATAGGCGGCGCCCCGCTCGCCAAGACGGCGGATGGCCGGACGCACCAGCAGGCCCTGCACCAAGGCCTGCCCGACGCCGAAGCAGGCCAGCGCCAAGCCATTCTCCTGCGGCCCCCAGCCGAAGCGCAGGCCCATCGACAGCACGAAGGTGCTCTGCAGCGCGCCGAAGCCGAACCAGAGCAACGCCCAGGACGCGGTCAGCCAACTGCTTTGCCGGCCGGACAGCAGGGTGTGCAAGCTGCCGACCGGGTTGGCGCGGCGCCAGGAGAACGGGCGGCGGCGTTCGGGCGGCAGGCTTTCCGGCATCACCAGGGCGCCGAACCCGGCGTCGGCCAGGGCCAGGGCAGCCGCGACGAGGAACGGCAGCCGCAGGCCGATGGTGCCGAGCAGCCCGCCGAGCGCCGGGCCGATGACGAAGCCGGCGCCGAAGGTGGCGCCCACCAGGCCGAACCGGGCCGAACGCTGCGCCGGCGGCGTGATGTCGGCGACGTAGGCGGTGGCGGTGGAGTAGTTGGCCGAGGTGGCGCCGGCGAGCAGCCGCCCGAGGAACAGCCAGGCGAGCGAGGGCGCCCAGGCCAGCAGCAGGTAGTTGGCGGCCACCCCGAGCATCGAGAGGATGACGATCGGGCGCCGGCCGTAGCGGTCCGACAGCCCGCCGAGGATGGGTGCGGCGATGAATTGGGCGAGCGAGAAGGTGGCCACCAGCGCGCCCACCCATTCCGCCGCCCTGCTGCTGTTGCCACCGCTGAGCTGCTGCACCAGCCCGGGCACGATGGGCACGACGATGCCGAAGCCCAGCGCGTCGATGCCCAGCGTGAGCAGGATGAAGACCAGGCCGGGGCGGCGGCTTGCGGTGGAGCTCATGCGGTGCTGTCTCTTCTTAGAAAAGCCCTCTCCCTCTGGGAGAGGGTTGGGTGAAGGCGCGATGCTCGACTGATCGTGCGTAGCACCCTCACCCCGGCCCTCTCCCAGAGGGAGAGGGAGAGGGAGAAGAAGAAGAAGAGGGAGAGGGAGCTACATCCTGCGCCACCCGAATGCACTTGCGCATCACCGTGGGCAGCGCCTCTTCCGCCAGCGCCGCCGCCGGGCGCAAGAAGCCCTCGGCGGCGATCTGCGGCACGGCGGCCGCGTACACGTCCAGCGCAAGCTCGAAATGGGTCAAGCCATGGAACGCCTGGCCGGCCCGGCGCCACTCGGCTTGCATCGGCGCGGCCGCCAGCGCCTCGGCCTCGCTCCACGGCTCGGGGCGCCAGGGCGTGCCAGGCAGCTCAGTCATGCCGCCGAGCAGCCCTGTCGGCGGGCGGCGGCGCAGCAGCACCTGGCCGGCGCCGTCGACCAGCCAGAAATGCGCGCCAAACCGGCGCGGACGCGGCTTCTTGGCGGCCTTGTGCGGCAACTCGGTGGCGATCCCAGCCAGGCGGCCGCGGCACTCCGCCATGAGCGGGCACAGCGCGCAGGCGGGCGCCGCCGGGGTGCAAATGGTGGCCCCCAGGTCGAACAGCGCCTGTGCGAAGTCGGACGGGCGGGCGTAGGCCACCGGATCCTCGCCCATCGCCGCAGCGGCGGCGGCGATGATGTGGCGGCCGAGCGGCAAGGGCGTGGTGACGGCGAACAGGCGCGAGACCACCCGCTCCACATTGCCGTCGATCGGCACCGCCGGCACGCCGAACGCGATGGCCGCGATGGCCGAGGCGGTGTAGGCGCCGATCCCCGGCAGCGCGCGCAGCCCCGCCACGTCCTGCGGGAAGCCGCCCGCTGCCGCCACCTGCCGCGCGCAGGCATGCAGGTTGCGCGCGCGGGCGTAGTAGCCGAGCCCGGCCCAGGCGGCCATCACGTCCCCTTCGGGCGCGGCCGCCAGCGCCGCCACGCTGGGAAAGCGCTGCAGGAAGCGCTCGAAATAGGGTATCACCGCGGCCACCGTGGTCTGCTGCAGCATGATCTCCGACAGCCAGACGCGGTAGGGATCGGCGGTCTGCCCCGGTTCGGCGCGCCACGGCAGGCGGCGGCGGGACCGGTCATACCAGGCCAGCAGGGCAACAGGATCGGGCAGGCAAGCGGGATCGGGAGGCACGGGGCGGGTATGGCGACGCAGCCGGACGAGGACAAGCGCTACGTCGGCGGCCCGCGCGCGGTGGGCAGCCTGCTGCCCGCCCTGGTGCGCCCGGCGTTCCGGCGCCGCTCGCCCGCCAGCGCCCAGCTCATGACGGATTGGCCCGCCATCGTCGGCCCGGCGCTCGCCGCGGTGACGGAGCCGCGCCGGCTCTCCGGCACCACGCTGACCCTGGCCTGCGCCGGCCCCGTGGCGATGGAGCTGCAGCACATGACGGGCGAGTTGCTGTCCCGCATCAACGGCCATCTCGGCCGGGTCGCGGTGGAGCGGCTGCGCTTTACCCAGGACACGGTGAGCCGCGCCTTGCCGCCCGCTGCCGCGACGGCGCTGCAACCGATCGCGGTGGCTGGGGTGCCGCCGGGTCCGTTGCAGGACGCGCTTGCCCGTCTCGCGGCGGCGGTGGCGGGCAAAGCGTCCGCGCTCACCAAAGGCTGAGGTACTACCGCATCAGGCATGTGTCTTAGCTGCAACGCTCAAAAAAATAACTGCACTACAACAATCGCTTAACGTTTCTACAACCGGCTTGATGGCATGTTAGGCGGGTCACGTAGCATCATGCAGGTTCCCGTTGCGCTGCCTTCTCGTTGTCCCCTTCGCGGTTGCATTATGGCTCCCCGTACTGGCTCGCGGTCAGCCATCGCCACGGCCGCCGGCAGTCCCGGTGAGCCCGGCGGTGTCGTTCAACTTCGCCAGGCCGGTGTTCGCCCGCCACCCGGAGGCCGAGGCGCTGGCGGCGGAGATGCGCCGCGACCTTGGGGACGTCCTGCTCGCGGACAAACCCGCCATGACGCACGCGGCACTCGCCGCCGCGCAGGACATGCTGCAAACCCAATCCGTGGTGATCGACACGCCGCAGGTGATCCTGGTGGTGGACCGTTCGACCGCGGTGCAGCGGCTCTGGACGGTCGCGGCCTACCCCGATGGCGAGGCCTGGGTGGTGGCTGGCCAGGTACGGGTGAGCACGGGCAAGCCGGGCCGCAAGGAGCATTTCCGCACCCCGGTTGGCGTGTTCGAGAACAGCACCGCCGTGCTGGGCTACCGCGCGCAAGGCACCTACAACGAGAACCACATCCTCGGGAACGGCACACGGGGGATGCGGGTGTGGGATTTCGGCTGGCAGACCACGGACGATTGGCGCACGCCGGGCGCGCTGATGGGCGTCCGCCTCGAGATGCACGCGACCGACCCGACCGTGCTGGAGCCGCGGCTGGGCCGTGCGGATTCCGAGGGCTGCATCCGCATCCCCTCCAAGTTCGACAGTTTCATCGACCAGCATGGCCTGATCGACGCCGAGTTGCGGGACGCGGCGCAGACCGAGCGCCGTTTCGCCGCCTTGCTGCCGAAGGACGCGACGCCCAGCCCGATTGCGGGCCAATGGGTGGTGGTGGTCGACACGTCGGACCCTGGCGCGCTGCCGTCCGACCCGGTGCGCGCCACCGAGATGGAAGAGCCGCCCCCGGCAGCCGCACCGGCCCTGCCTGCGCCGGTTCTGCCCGCGCCGGGTCAGCAGGCGAACGCTGGCTGACGATTGTAAGCGATTGCGGTTGATACGGGATCGCACCCACTTCTAGCGCTCTGACACATCGACAAGGTTCAGCATGGGTCAGAGCGGCCGGGTTAGAGCATGATTGCTTCTGATAGGCGAAGCAATCATGCTCTAACTCTTTGTTTGAGAGGCGATCAGGCTCTAGGAAAGCCAGAGTCAGATCAGCGTGCCGGGACAAGCTTCGTTCACGGGACGGGATTTAGGGTGATGCCCACAGGCGGACGAGTCATACCATTCAGCATTGATGATGACTTGCATGACATCCGCTTCCACCGTCATCGCGAGCCGCCGCTTGGCGGCGTGGCGATCCAGGCGCGCCGCACTGCGCGTGCCCGCTGGATTGCCGCGTCGCTGGCGCTCCTCGCAATGACAAAAGTCAGGATCAATGCGGGCTGGTATCACCCCTCAGATTGATGGGAACTGGTCTTCGCATAGCGCGCCAATTCGAGCGCCAGGTGATCGAAGGTCAACCTGATACGGCGATTGCTGCGCAAGTCGCGGTGCATTGCGAGCCAAACATCCATGGAGAACATCAGCTCGGCATGGAGCACGGGAACGAGGCTTCGATCTCTTCTCGCGATGCCTAGTTGGCTGGCGCCGATGCCAAAACCCGCGCGCAATGCCGCGAGCTGCGCGAGATCGCTGTCGGAGCGGAACGCGAACGCGTCGCGGGTCAACGGCACTCCCATCTTCTCGATCATCTGCGCGTAGGCCGGGTTGCGGTCGTATCCGATCAGCGCATGCTGACCCAGATCGAGCAGGCTGCGCGGCATCGTGCGCGCTTTCAGATAGCGCCGATGGCCGTAGAGCCCGCAGTCGATGCGCCCGATCCGCCTCGCGACGAGTCCGCCCTGCGTCGGCCGGACCATTCGGACAGCGATGTCGGCGTCGCCACGCAGCAGATCCTCGTTGCGGTTCGACAGTGCGAGTTCCACCGAAGTCCGGGCGTGGAGAGCGTGAAAGCCGACCAGGATCGAAGGCAGGACTTCACCGCCAATGATCTCGCTCGCCGTGATGCGAACGGTGCCACGCTCCTCATCGACGTCACCGGATGCCGACCGCAGCGCTGCCTCGGCGGCAGCTTCCATGGCTTCCACCGATGGCACCAACCGCACGCCTGCGTCCGTTGGCGCCAGGCCGTCGATCGATCGTGTGAACAGCCGAACCCCCAGCGACGCTTCGAGGGCGGCCACCTGGCGGCCCATGGTGGGCTGTGTCGCGCCCAGCGTGCGTGCCGCACTCGAGAGGCTTCCCTCGCGAACGACCGCGAGAAACGCCCTGAACAGGTGCCAGTCCGGTACTCGGGCGACCATACGAAAACGTATGGACAATGTGCAAGATTAGTCAATCAATGGTTGTGCGGCGACGGCCTAAGCTCGGGAGATTGATTCCACCCACGGAGCTTTCCCCATGACGACGACCTTCACGGTGCCAGCCCAACTCGATACGGGAGCGGCGACCGCCACCCCCTTCCGCCCTCACAGGCAGGCGGCAGGTTCGGCCGCACCCGAAACGCGCTTCCTGGCGGTCGATGGCGGCCGGATCGCCTATGACGACACGGGCGGGAACGGTCCGCTGATCCTCGCGATCCCGGGGATGGGCGATCTGCGGTCCGAATATCGGCTGTTGCGTCCGGCACTGCAGGGGGCGGGCTATCGCGTCGTGACCATGGACGTGCGCGGTTTCGGCGCGACATCGGCCCGGTGGGACGACTACTCGGCGCATGCGGTCGGACGTGATGCGCTGGCCCTGATCGAACACCTCGACGCTCCTTCGGCGATCATTCTCGGCAACTCGTTCGCCGCAGGATCGGCGCTTTGGGCTGCTCACGACAGGCCGGATCGGGTCGGCGGGGTGGTGCTGCTGGGTCCCATCGTGCGCGACCTGCAGCCATCCAGGTTGCAGAAACTCGCCTTGAGGATCGGCTTCGCGGGGCCATGGCGGGTCTGGTTCTGGACCACCTACTGGAACAGCCTGTTCCCGACCTGCAAGCCCGTGGACCATGGTCTTGCCAAGGCTGCGTTGACGCAGAACCTGCGTGAGCCAGGGCGTATGGCCGCGCTCCTCGCCATGGCTGGCCTGTCCAAGGCGGACACCGCAGCCATGATACCCGCCAGCCGGGTGCCGGCCCTCGTCGTCATGGGGAGCCGCGATCCAGACTTCCCCGACGCGGGCGCCGAAGCCCGGTGGCTCGCGGCGCAGCTTCGGGCCCATAGCCTGATCGTTGACGGGGCGGGTCACTATCCGCACGCCGAGATGCCGGAGCGGGTCGTGCCTCATTTACTGTCCTTCATCGCACAGGTGCATGGCTGACGTGAGACGGGCTGGCTTGGCGGCGACGGCGCAAACCATCGTCGATTGGACTGGGGGCGACGACCTCGATCGCAGCACCGCCGGGTGCGTCCTTCGCCGCCCCTGCAGTCTGCGCGAGCAGGGCCACAAAGCGATCCGGCCGGCCATACAGCATCTCGTGCGGCAAGCGCGCGGTGCTCTCGTTGTTCTGCAGCAGAAACGCTGGGAAGCCATGAAGATCATACGTGTCCATGCGCCCACGCGTCTGCTGGATATGCTGATCGACGGCCACATCCTGCAACGCAGTCGCGAACGCAGTGGCGTCAAGGCCGATCGAACCCGCAACATCAGTCAGAACCTGATCCTGAACGACCCGGCGTCCGTCCACGTAGTGCGCCCGCTGGATGGCGGACAGCAACGCCAGGCCCTGTCCGTTCTGAAGCTGATCCGCCGCGAGGACGGCCGCAATCGTTGGCCGTGAATGCCAGATTGTCGCCGGGTCGACGAGGAGGCCGTCCAGGTAGGCGGCCCCGAACACTTGGCCGGTGAGTTCGGCGATGCGGCCGTCAGTGGACCGCATCATGCGGCGCTTGGCTTCGGGCGCATGGACAGGCCACTCCCATAGCCCGCCGCCATGCAACATAATCGGGATGCCGGCAGCAGCGGCCGCCTGGATCAGCGGCTCGGCCGCATAGCACCAACCGCAGAGCGGATCGTAGACATAATGCAGGATGGGTCTTGCCATCATGAAGCTCCGTTTCTTGTGCGTCGGGAGCGAGGGCGGCCGCGCGCCGCCCGCGCGGAGGTTTGGGCCCGCATCAGGCCGCCTGGAGCGCCTTGCGGATGCTTTCGGCCAGGGGAGTGGTGGGGCGCCCGATCAGGCGGCTGAGATCCCGGCTGTCGTCGAACAGGGCGCCTTTGGCCGCGCCCGCGTCGCTATCAGAGAGCAGGGCCGCCAGGCCTGGAGGCAGGCCGGCGCCCAGGAGCGCGGCCTTGAAGTCGGCCTCCGGCAGGTTCTTGTAGCCGATCGCCCGGCCGGTCTGACGCGACACCTCGGCCGCAAGCTCTGCCAGGGTGTAGGCCGTGTCCCCGGCGAGTTCGTAGGTCCGGCCGGCCTGCTCCGTCTCCGACACCAGCACAGCGGCGGCCGCGGCGGCGTAATCGGCACGGGCGGCCGACGCGATGCGCCCCTTTCCCGCCGCCCCCAGCAAGGCGTCGTGTGCGAGAGCCGCCGGCAGGCTGGCCATGTAGTTCTCGGTGTACCAACTGTTGCGGAGCAGGACGAAAGGAACGCCCGACCGGGCCAGCAGGGCCTCGGTCTGGCGATGATCCTCCGCCAGGCCCAGCGGCGAGCGGTCGGCGTGCAGGACGCTGGTGTAGGCGATCAGCGACACGCCGGCCGCCCGAGCCGCCTCGACCACGTTGCGGTGTTGCGGCACTCGGCCCTCCATGGCGCTGGAGGAGATGAACAGCAGCCGTTCCACACCGGCGAACGCTGACCTCAGCGAAGCCGGATCGTCGTAGTCGGCGCTGCGCGTTTGGACGCCCTGTTCTTCGAGGTGCCGCGCTTTCGCTCGAGGGCCGTCTTCGCCGTTGCGAACCAGGCCGGCGATCGCGGCAGCTTGGGTGGTCTTGAGCAACGCTTCGATGACGAGACCGCCGAGCTGGCCGGTGGCGCCGGTGACGAGGAGGCGAGGCGAGGTCGATGCAGACATGGCAGGCTCCTTCTTGGGTCTTTGCCGAGACGAGGTCTTGATTAGGGACCGCTGGTGCGCGATGGTAGGAGGCATGATTTCCGCCCCAGGTGACCTGGAAGTGCCCTATCCGAGTGACACCGGGCTGCCGCTTGGTTCGGTCTTCGACGCCTGGCAGGACAGGGGCTTCGACCCGGCGGCCTGTCCGGTGCGCAACGTGCTCGACCGTATCGGCGACAAGTGGACCCTGCTGGCGTTGGTCGCGCTGGCGTCGCGCCCGCGGCGTTTCAGCGAACTGCACCGCGCGATCCCGGACATCTCCAAGCGCATGCTGACCCAGACCCTGCGCGAGCTGGAGCGCGACGGGCTGGCGGACCGGCAGGTGTTCCCGACCAAGCCGCCCAAGGTTCAATACAGCCTGTCGCCGCTCGGCCGTTCCGTGCTGGAACCGCTGGCTGCCCTGGTCGGGTGGGCCGAAGCAAGCTACGCCGCCATCCGCGATGCCCGCCTGCGGTTCGACGCTGCTTCAAGCGAGATGCAGGCGCCCTGACGGCGAAAAACACCGCTCGTCTAGCAGGTCGTGCCGCTAGTCAGAACGGCGCGTTGGATCACTCAGAAAGGATGTGGGCGTCATCCTGGTGACCTGCCGGAAGGCGAAGCAAAAGGCGGCTGTGCTGGCGAAGCCGGCCTGTGTCGCGACCTGGGAGATCGCGCTTCCGGCAGAGAGTTGGTCGATTGCGAGGACGATCCGCGCTCTTTGCCGCCAGGTCTTGTAGGTCAGCCCGGTCTCGGCCGGGAACAAACGACTGATGGTCCGAACCGACGTCGCAGCCCGGGATGCGAGTTCACTGAGGTCGAGCCGGTTGCGAGGATCGGCGAGAGCCAGCTCGGCAATGCGCCGTCCAATCGCACTCGCCGGCAATGGCAGAAACGTCGGCGCATCGGGCGTCTCGATCAGTTCATAGAGGATCAACCTGACGACCAGCTCGGCCTTCTCGGGCGAGTCATCGGCGGCGAATGCGGCAAAGATCAGTTCGCGCAACAAGGGCGTCACCCGCAGGGCGAACGCTCGCTCGAGGGCTTTGGAGGGCGCCCATTCGCGTGCTGCTGAACCTTGCCAGTAGATCATCCAGTGCTCGGCATCGGAGAGCACGTCCACCCCATGCAGCACGCCAGCCGGCACCCAGACGGCGAGTTGCGGCGGGACGAGCCAGCGACCGGCCGCGGTGTAAACCTGCACCGTGCCGGAAGCGGCGAAAATCAACTGTGCCTCGTCGTGACCGTGCAGGGTGACCCCCGCTCCCCGTGTGCTGGTGGCGCGATAGGCCCGGAACCGTGGTGTCCTGCCAGTTTGGCGTTTTGTCGATGCCATTTGGCGCAACATCGCTGATCTTTCTTGCTAGGTAAACCTCGTCATCAAGCACCGCGAACCGAGGAACCCAGCCATGAAGATGTCCGGCAACACGATCCTGGTCACTGGAGGCACCAGCGGCATCGGCCGCACGCTCGCGCAGGCCCTGCACGACCGCGGCAACCGGGTCGTCGTCGCCGGGCGCCGCCAGGCCCTGCTGGACGACGTCGCGGCCGGCCGTGACGATATGGCCGGGATGCGGCTCGACCTCGACGACAGAGCCTCGCTGCCTCGCTTTGCCGACGACGTTCGCGCACGCTTTCCCGAGCTGAACGTGTTAGTGGCCAATGCCGGCATCTCCAGCCAGGAGGACCTGACGGGCAGTTGGGACCTGGCGGCCGCGGAAGCGATGGTCGAAACCAACATCCTCGGCACCCTGCGCGTCGTCAGCGCGCTTCTGCCCGGCCTCAAGCAGCGGCCCGACGCATCGATCATCGTCACGACCTCGAACCTGGCCTTCCTGCCCAAGGCCACGTATCCCACCTACTGCGCGACCAAAGCCTTTCTGCACTCCTGGCTTCAGTCGCTGCGCCATCAGCTCCGGACCATCCCGGTCGAGGTGCTGGAACTGGCACCGCCCTACGTGCGGACCGAACTGACCGGCGAGCAACAGGCGTCCGACCCACGCGGTATGTCGGTCGACGCCTATGTGGCGGAGGTCATGGGGCTGCTGGATGCGGGCGATCACCGCGGGGGCGAGATACTGGTCGAACGTGCCCGCGATGCGCGCGCAGCAGAGCGTGAGGGCCGCTACGACGCCTTGTTCGCGGCCATGAACCCAGGCTGACCGCCGCGTCGGAGGCAGGCGGTATGACTTGTATCAGCACCCGCGGCAGTGCGTGGTCGTGGGAGCAGTTGCTGTCCCATGAACGGCAGCGATCCAAACCTTCGCCGCCCCAAACCTTCGCCGCCCGAACCTTCGCCGATGCAGCGCAGGAGACGTTGAGCGATGACCTATCTGTTTGCCAGGCCCCTCGTCGACAGGCCCGTCGCTATCATCCCCGTCCTCGCCGCAAGGTGTTGGCGCGCGGCCCGCGACGCTGGCCATCCAGTTCAGCCCTGCCTGACCGCCACATTGTGCCCCCATGACTGCGAGATGTTGGCGCCCTGCCTTGACAGCTTGCTGTCGTTTGTCGAGGAGGCGCTTGGCCGGCCGTTTCGCGTCGCGGATGGCGGTTCGTTGTCGGCCGACGAGCATCTGCTGCTCGACCTTCTCGCCGGGGTGAAGCGTACGCGCGCCTGCCTCGATTGCCGCGAGGGAGTCGCCAGAGCGCTCGAATGTGCCTTGTGTTCGACCCGGATCATGCTGGCGCTCGAACACTATCAACCTGCCAACACCTCGTACGAAGGAGCCTGAATCGATGGTGCGGCACCAGATCGAGCGCATCCGTCACGAGACCCGGCGCCGCACGCTGACTGTCGAGACGGCTGTGAAACTGACTCCGAACATGCTGCGCATCCGCTTCACGGCGGATGACCTCCACGATTTTGTCAGCCTCTCGGCAGACGATCACATCAAGCTCTTCTTCCCGGTGGAGGGTGAGTCCGACTGCATGCGCGACTATACGCCGCGCCGCTTCGACACCGAGCGGGGCACGCTGGTGCTGGATTTCGCCCTGCACGAAGCCGGCGTGGCAACACGGTGGGCGGTCGCTGCGAAGGCCGGCGACAACCTGGACATCGGCGGACCGCGCGGATCGGCTATCATACCGGCCGACTTCGACTGGTATTGGCTCATCGGAGACGAAACCGCGCTGCCGGCGATCGGCCGGTGGCTGGAGGAAGCGCGCGCCGGGATGGCCGCCACCACCTTCGTGGTCGTCGAAGGCGAGGAAGACGTTCAGGTCATCTCGACCGCTGCCGCATGGACGCCCGTCTGGATGCCGCGCAACGGCGGCACTGATGATGCGGCACTGTTGCAATCGGCATTGGCGATGCAGGAGATGCCCGCAGGCGATGGCTTCGTGTGGATCGCGGCAGAAGGCAGCGTCGCGCGCACCCTGCGCTTGTATGTCGTCGAGCGTCGCCAGCACCCACGCGAATGGACCAAGGCCGCTGGTTATTGGGCCCGAGGCAAGGCCGACACGCACGATCGGATCGAGGATTGAGCGAGGCAGCCGTTTGGCGCCTACGCGCTCCGCGTAGGTCTCGATCTCGCGCGGCGGCCATCGTCGTCCAGCGGAAGCACGAGGCGTTGCTGCAATGCCTGGAGCCGCTGCAGGTTGGACTGGACGAGCCTCGCGCCGCGCTTGGACAACTCCGTCAGCCGCGGGTCGCGGCCCGGCGTTGCCACCACGTCTTCTTGCAAGTTCAACGCGTCTTGATGGCTGGCGATCTGATCGGCGAGGAACGCCTGATCGAACCCGGCGCCTTGGCCCAGGCGCAGCCGCGCGGCGCGTATCCGCAGCGGCGACGGCAGCACGGTTGCGGGCCTGATGCCAGCTTGCGCGGCGATAGGTTGCAACTCTGCATCGAAACCATTGGCGTCGGCCAGCAACTTGGCGGCGATGGCCCGCACCAGGGGAGAGGTCGCTTGGGTTTGCGCCAGGCCGCATTCGTCCCGGTCGAAGCGGATGATGCTGGAGGCGCTGGTGACGAACTCGAGGTCGGCGGGGCTCATGTCGCCCGAGGACGAAATCGCCGTCGCTTGGCTGGTCTGGCATCCCGCCAGCGCTGCCGCCAGCACTGGCGTAAACAGGGGGAGCGTAAATAGGAAGGCGCGCCGCATCATGAGAGCCATCGTGTCGCTCCGGCTATGATTGAAGGTCAGAATGCGTAGACCACGCGCATGGTGGCGCCGAAACTCTGCTTGAAGCCGCCGACGGCGACGAAATCGTGGTTCAGTTCCAGCAGGACTTGCGCATTCTTGGCGACGAAGAGCGATGTGGCGACGCGCAGCCGTTCGAACTCGGCCTTGCCGCCGTTGTCGATGCCGTTGCTGGTTTGCGTGCCGCCGAGGATGCTCTCCCAACCGATCGAGGTTTGGAAAGCGCGCGTCCAGTTCCAGTTCGCCCAAAGCTGCAGCCGGTAGGAGTCTGCCTCGCGCAGGCGCAATCCGCCGGGCCGGGTCACGTCGCCGAAGAAGGCGGTGTCGAAGCCGAGGTCGTAGGAGAAGTGCTCGCCGATGCCCTGGTCGAATCCGGCCTGCAGGTCCCCCGCCCAACCGATGCCGCCGAACACCGTGTCCACGTTGAGGGCGGCGTTCTTGTCGTAGGAGCCGTCTGGCGGGATGAGGAAGCCGGTGATGTTGAAGTAGGTCTTGTTGGCCACGCTCGAGTACGGCCAGATGAAGGCCGACAGCGTCGTGTTCGCGGCGCCGAAGCTGCTTCCCAGCCGATCCGTGCCGATATGGCCGCCGGATTCGGAGCCGAACGCCTGGTAGAGTTGCACGCCGGCCGGGATGCCGTCGATGTAGTCGAAATGCACGAAGCGGGTGTTGACGATATTGGTTTCGAGGCCGCTGTTGCCGATGGTGGGGCCGCGGGCGACGTTGTAGCTGTCGACGTGGCCATAGCTGTAATAGCCCACATACAAGGTCGTCCCGTCCGGCAGCGGGACGAACTCGTTCGGTTCGATTTCCTGCGCCGAGGCGTGGCGCGCTGTGGTCAGCGACAGCAGCAGCAGCGCTGCGGTGATTGCGAGCTGACAACGACAAAATCCGAGCCGGCTGCCGCACTGTAGTATCGCCATTTGTTCCTCAGCGAGACATCGCTACCTTGCCCAAGTTTGGGCTGGTCTTGGCAATGCTTTAGAGAGTAATCTGCGATACTGCGACGCTACTGTGCTGACTATCGCAGAATTAGCGCATAAATCACCGTCATTAACACTCCAAGCTGGACTGGCCAGCATCGACGAGCCGCTGCAGGTTCACGCGGGATGCTGCGTCGCAAATAGATGGTCTGGTGTACTGACACTCATTCTTGCTGACTATAGTTGTGCAGTTCTCCGGCTGCGCCTCATCGAGGAGGAAGTCCGCTCCAAGCCAGCCGCAAATGCGGCGAACTTCTGCATCGGGACACGAGCGCCGCTTAGGCGCCTCCTTCGTGCTTGACGAACTCCATCGTGCGGCCGTAACGCCGGGAGAGTGCGTCCATGGCGGCCGCGTGGGCCTGGCGGAGCGCTGCCGCGCGGGTTCGCAGCCTTCCGACGGGCGTTTGCAGCGGCACCCGATGGGTCATCGTCATCATAGGGCGAAAGCCCTCGGGGTTGCGAACCAGCGCGCTACGCGACCGTCATTTGGCCGAGATAGGCCTCGCGGATGACCGGGTTCACGCGCATCTCCTCGGCCGTGCCCTGCAGCACGACTTGGCCGGTTTGCAGCACGTAGGCGCGGTGGGCGATCTGCAGCGCCATGTTGGCGTTCTGCTCCACCATGAAGATGGTCATGCCCTGGCGGTTGATGGTCTGGATGATGTCGAAGGTCTGCTCCACGAACAGCGGCGACAGGCCCATCGAGGGCTCGTCCATGCAGATTAGGCGCGGGCGGGCCATCAAGGCGCGGCCGATGGCCACCATCTGCTGCTCGCCGCCGGAGAGCGTGCCGGCCAGTTGGGTGCGGCGCTCCTTGACGCGGGGGAACAGGTCGTAGACGCGAGCCAGGTCCTGCGCAAACTCCGGCCCGGCCTTGCGGGTGTAGGCGCCCATCTCGAGGTTCTCGAACACGGTCATGCGCGGGAACAAGCGCCGCGCCTCGAGCACGGGGGCGATGCCGCGGCGCACGCGCTCGGCGGTGGAGAGGCGCTCGATGGGCTTGCCGTCGAACATCACCGTGCCGGTGGTGGGGCGCACCACCCCCATGATGGTCTTCATGGTGGTGGACTTGCCGCACGCGTTGCCGCCGAGCAGGCAGATGATCTCGCCCGCCTCGATGGTGTAGTTGACGTCCTTCAGCACGTGCAGATCGCCGTAATGCGTGTTGACGTTGCGGAACTCGAGCAACGGCTGCTGCCCAGGGAGCGACATCTCAACGACGTCAAGCACTGATGGCATCCAACGCTGCGGTGTGGCTGCGGCCGAGATAGGCGTCGAGCACGGCCTCGTTGCGGCGCACCTCGTCGGGCATGCCCTCGGTGAGCTTCTCGCCGTGGTCGAGCACGACGACGGTGTCGGCCAGGCGCGTCACCACGTCCAGCTTGTGCTCGATCACGAGGATGCTGAGGCCCAAGGAGTGCAATTGCTTGAGTTGCTCGGCGAGTTCCATCGTTTCCGCCGGGTTCATGCCGGCGGTGGGCTCGTCCAGCATCAGCAGGCGCGGCCCAGAGGCCAATGCGCGCGCGATTTCGACCCGGCGGCGGTTGGCGTAGGACAATCCTGAGACCGGCTGGTCCGCGCGCGGGACCAATCGGTTGCCGAACAGCGACAGGATTTCCATCACGCGCTCGCGGGCGGCGCGCTCCTCGGCGCGGGTGGCGGGCAGGCGCAGGATGGCGCGGATCGGGCCGGTGCGCAGGCGCGCGTGCTGCCCCACCAACACGTTGTCCATCACCGAGAGGCTCGGGAACAGGCGGATGTTCTGGAACGTGCGCGCCAGGCCGGCTTCGAGGATCTGGTGCGGCGGGAGGCCGACCAATTCGCGGCCAGCAAACTTGATGCTGCCCTCGCCGGCCTTGGTCAGCCCGGTGACGGTGTTGAACAGGGTGGACTTGCCCGAGCCGTTGGGGCCGATCACCGCCAGCACGCCACCCTCCGGCACGGTGATGTCCACCGCGTTCAGCGCGACCAAGCCGCCGTAGCGCACCGTCACGCCGCGCACCTCGAGCAACGGCTTGCCGCGCTCGGAGGGCGGCGCGATGCCAGGCAGGGCGAAGGCGGTGACGCGCTGCACGGTCGCGTGCTGCTGCTCGAAGGTGAGCGCGCTGGCCTTGCGATGCGCGGGGATGAGGCCCTCGCGGCGGAACAGCATCATCACCACCAGGATGATGCCGAAGATCAGCTCGATGGACTGGACGAAATCGACCTTCTGCAACGCGGCCGAGCCGACCAACTCGCCCAGCTCGTGGGTCCACTCCGTCAGGTCCTGCAGGAACCAGGATTGCAGCAGTTGCAGCACCATGGCGCCGAGCACCACGCCCCAGACGCTGCCCATGCCGCCCAGCACCACCATCACCAGGATCATGACGGAGACGGGAAAGCCGAACATCTCGGGCGTCGCGGTCTGCAGCTTGGCGACGAAGAAGGTGCCGGTCATGCCGGCGAAGGATGCGCCTATGGCGAAGGCCAGCAGCTTAAAGCGCACCAGGTTCACGCCCATCGCGCCGGCCGCGATCTCGTCCTCGCGGATGGCCATCCAGGCGCGGCCGATGCGGCTGTCGCGCAATCGCATGCTGATGAAGATGAGTGCGGCGACGAGCGCCAGGATGACGTAGAAATACGGTGTGGAATCGACGCCGAAGCTGGTTCCGCCCAGGCTTGGCGGGGCCACGCCATTGAGCCCGGCGGCGCCGTTGGTGACCGAGACCCAGTTGCGCGCCACGATGGGCACGATCTCGCCGAAGCCCAGCGTCACGATGGCGAGGTAGTCGCCGCGCAGGCGCAAGGTGGGGGCGCCGAACAGGATGCCGCAAAGGGCGGCGAGCGCGCCGGAGAGCGGGATGGCGAGCCAGAACGAGAGCGTGGTGTGCACCACGTCCACCGTGCCGGGGCCGGGCATGCGCGACACCAGGCCGAGGGCGGCGAACGGCACCCAGAACGAGGACCATTCCGGCTGCAATTGGAACGACGAGAGCACGCCGTAGAAATAAGCGCCGATGGCGAAGAACGCGGCGTAGCCCAAGTCCAGCAGGCCCGCCATGCCGACGACGATGTTCAGCCCGAGCGCCAGAGCGGCGTAGGACAACGCGTTGGCGACGGAGTCGATGTCGGCGTCGTTGTCGTGCAGCAGCGGGAACAGAACGGCGAACAGCGCCAGGGCGCAGGTCGCGGCGATGCGCCAGCGGGGCGAGTTGGCGAGCGAGAAACGCTGGGTCATGGCAGCAGCCTTCATGACTTGTTCGGCGCCACCCGCCCGAGCAAGCCAGCCGGGCGGAACACCAGCACGAGAACCAGGATGGAGAAGATCACCACGTCCGTCCAACGCACGGAAATCACTTGGCCGCTCACGGTTTCGATCAGGCCGATGAGCACGCCGCCGAGCATGGCGCCGGGCACGTTGCCGATGCCGCCGAGCACGGCCGCGGTGAAGGCGCGCAGCCCCGCGGAGTAGCCGACGGAGAAGTTCGTGAAGTTGTAGTAGAGGCCGAAGATCATGCCGCCAGCGCCGGCCATCGCCGAGCCGATGAAGAAGGCGATCATCACCACGCGGTCTACCTCGACGCCCATCATGCGCGCGGCCTCGGGGTCCTGCGCGGTGGCGCGCATGGCCTTTCCCATGCGGCTGCGCTGGGTGAACAGGAACAGGCCGATCATCAGCACGAGCGCTGTGACCCAGATGAGGATTTCCCTAAGCCGGAGCACCGCATGGCCGATCGGGAAGGTCATGGGCGGCAGGGGATTGGGGTAGTTGAAGGTCTGCGCGCCGACGAACAGCAGCACGACGTTGAACAGCACGTAGGAGACGCCGATGGTGGTGATCATGGCCGACGGGCCTTTGACGCCGCGCAACGGCCGCAGGCACAGCCGCTCGATGCCGACGCCGAGCAGGCCGCACGCCACCATGCTGGCGACGAACGCCACCAGCAGCACGCCGACCAGCGGCACCAACGGCAGCACGGTGTCCTGGCCGCTGACGCCCATCGCCTGCAGCACCCACAGCGCCACGAACGAGCCCACCATGAAGACGTTGAAGTGAGAGAAGTTGATCAGCTCGAGAATGCCGTAGACCAAGGTGAAGCCGAGCGCGATGAGGGAATACATCGCGCCCAGGCTCAGCCCGTTGATGACCTGCTGAACCAGCAGGTCCCACGAGGTCACGCGTGCACCCGGGGCGTTCGCACCCTCACCCCGAGCCTCTCCCGCCCGCGGGGGAGGGAGAAGAACGATGCGACTGCCTTCTTCAGTTCCAAGTGCATCAGCTTGTGGGCGCCACGCCAATGTATTTGAACTGGACGTTGACGTCGTCGAGCGGGGCGCTGTCGTTCTTCACGATCTGATAGACGCTGATCACCTTGCTCAGGATGTCGCCATTGGCGTCGAACTGGATGTCACCCTGCAGCGTCTTGAACTTGCCGGCCTGGATCGCGTCGCGCACCGCGTCGCGCGTGATCGTCTTGCCGGTGCTGGCGAGCTTGGCCATGGCCTGGATGATCACGCTGGCCGCGTCGTAGGAGGTGATGGTGTAGTCTTCCGGCGCCTCGCCGTTGTACTTCTTGCGGAACGCGGCCACCCAGGAGGCCAGGCTGCTTTGGTCGGTCAGGTGCGGCGAGGCTTGCGTGGCATACCAGCCCGCGCAAGCCGGGAAGCCGGCGCCGCGCAAAATGTCGGCCGTGACGATGCCGTCACCGCCGCCCTTCTTGATAGTGGGCAGGACGTCGTAGCTCTGCTTGACCAGCTTCACGCCCGCGGTGCTGACGCCGCCGTAATACAGGCTGTCCGCGTTCATCGACTTGATCTTGGTGAGGATTGCCGAATAGTCCGACGCCTTCGGGTCGAGCTGGTCGCGCCCGAGCACCTTCACGCCCTTGTCGGTGATGCGCTTCTGAAACGAATCCGCGATGCCGACGCCGTAGGCGCCTTGGTCGTCGAGGATGTAGATGGCTTTGACGCCCAGCTTCTCGTCGAAGAAGTCGGCCATGTTGGGGCCCTGGAACGCGTCCGTCGTCACGGTGCGGAAGTAGACCGCCTTGCCGCCGGGGCGGTATTGCTGGGCGAACTTCGGGTCGGTGAGGTCGGGGTTGGTGGAAGAGGGCGTGATGATGGCGAGGTCGCCCATGCTCAGGATCGGCGCCATCGCCTTGCCGGCTCCGCTCATCTGCGGGCCGACGGCGGCGACCACGGTCTTGTCGCCGACGAACTTGCGCGCGTTGGTGGCGGCCTGCGCCGGGTCGTATTGGCCGGCCGTCGCGGTGGCGTCGTCCAACACCATCGGGACGATCTTGTAGCCCTTGACGGTGCCCTTCTCGTTCGCCTCGTCGATGGCCATGAGCGCGCCGTCGCGCATGTGTTGCGCGCTTTCGGCGTCGCCGCCGGTGAGGGAGAAATCGATGCCGATCTGGACGGTCTTTTCCGCGGCTGCGAAGGCTTGGCCGCCAAGCGAGGAGGCGATGGCGGTGCCAGCCAGCAATTGCGTTGCAGAACGGCGGGTGATCATTCTTGAAGCTCCATTATCGCTATGCCGCACGGTCAATGGCGCGGATGTTTCGTTGTTTCACAAGCTGCCGTCTAGTCGTTTTACGCTAGTGCATAAGCGGTTGAAGGTCCGGCAGCCGCTCTAAATGGCATGCTGCCTTCTGCCCTGCCGCCTTTTCAAGCAGAAGCGGTTCTTCGACCCGGCAACGATCGAACACGTAGGGGCAGCGGGTGTGGAAGCGGCAGCCCGTCGGCGGATCGATCGGACTCGGCACGTCGCCTTTGAGGATGATGCGGTCACGCTTGGCAGTCGGGTCCGGCACCGGCACGGCGGAAAGCAAGGCGCGGGTGTACGGATGGCGCGGCGAGGAGAACAGGCTGCGACGGTCCGCAAGTTCGACGATCTTGCCGAGATACATCACGGCGACGCGGTGCGTCAGGTGTTCGACCACGGCGAGATCGTGGCTGATGAACAGCAGCGCCACGCCGAGCTCGTCCTGCAGGTCGGCCAGCAGGTTGATGATCTGCGCCTTGACCGAGACATCGAGCGCGCTGACGGCTTCGTCGCAGATGATGAGGTCGGAGCCGGGGGCGAGCGCGCGGGCGATGCCGATGCGCTGGCGCTGGCCGCCGCTGAACTCGTGCGGGAAGCGGCGCATGGCGTCGCGCGGCAGCCGCACCTTGTCCATCAGCGCGGCGACGCGGTCGTCCAGCTCGGAGCCGCGGGCCAGGCCGAAATTGGTGATCGGTTCGGCCAGGATGTCGCGCACGCGCATGCGCGGGTTGAGGCTGCTGAACGGGTCCTGGAACACGACCTGCACGCGCCGGCGCATCTGCCGCATCTTGCCGGCGGAGAGCGTGTCGATGCGTTCGCCGTCGAGGAACACCTCGCCATCGGTCGGTTCGGTCAGGCGCAGGATGGCGCGGCCGACGGTGGACTTGCCGCAGCCGCTTTCGCCCACCACGGAGAGCGTCTCGCCCGCCGCCACGGTAAACGACACGCCATCGACCGCGTAGACGGTGGCGGTGGTGCCGCCCATCAGCCCGCCCTTGATCGGGTAGTGCTTCTTGAGCGCGTTGACCTCGAGCAGCGGCGGCGTCATGCGGGCACCATGACGTCTTGCGCATAGTGGCAGGCGGCGAAGTGACCCGGCGTTTTCTCCTCGACCGCGGGCGCGTCGGTGCGGCAATGGTCGGTCACCATCGGGCAGCGGCCGGCGAAGGCGCAGCCTACGATACGCTGACGTAGGCTGGGCACAAGCCCGGGAATTTCCTCGAGCTTGCCGCGGCTGACTTCGGCTTCAAGGGACGAGCCCAGGCGCGGCACGGCGCCGAGCAGGCCGCGCGTGTAGGGGTGCAGCGGGCGGGCGAAAATCTCGTTGACGGACGCCTCTTCCACCTTGCGGCCGGCATACATCACCACAACGCGTTGCGCCATTTCCGCCACCACGCCGAGATCGTGCGTGATGAGCATGATGGCGGAGCCTAAGCGGGTTTTCAGGTCGCGCATCAAGTCGAGGATTTGCGCCTGGATGGTGACGTCGAGCGCGGTGGTGGGCTCGTCGGCGATCAGCAGCTTCGGGTTGCAAGCGAGCGCCATGGCGATCATCACGCGCTGGCGCATGCCGCCGGAGAGCTGGTGCGGGAACTCGCGCACGCGGCGGGCGGCGGCGGAAATGCCGACCAGCTCGAGCATCTCGATGGCGCGCCGGGTCGCTTGGCTGGCGTCGAGGCCCTGGTGCAGGCGCAGGGTCTCGCCGATTTGGCGGCCGACGGTGAGCACCGGGTTCAGGCTGGTCATCGGCTCCTGGAAGATCATACTGATGTCGTTGCCGCGCAGCTTGCGCATCTCGGCCTCCGATGCCTGCAGCAGGTCCCGGCCGCCGAACAGGATGCGGCCGGCGATCTTGCCGGGGGGTGTCGGGATCAGGCGCAGGATCGACATCGAGGTGACGGACTTGCCGCAGCCGCTCTCGCCCACGATGGCGACGGTCTCGCCGGCATGGATGAAGAAGGAGAGGTCTTCGACAGCGCGCACGATGCCGTCGGGCGTGCCGAAATGGGTTTGCAGGTGTTGGACGTGCAGGAGCGGGGCGGTGACTTGCGCCCTTTCCTCGGCTGCTTGCCCCTCACTCCTGCCCTCTCCCAGAGGGAGCGGGAGAAGAGTCGTGTTTGCGTTGGAGTCGTTCATCAGATGCGCTTGGCCAGGCGGGGGTCGAGCATGTCGCGCAAGCCGTCACCGAGCAGGTTGACGGCGAGCACGGTCAGCGAGAGGAAGGCGGCGGGGAAGAACACGATGTAGGGCTTGATCTGCCATAACGCGCGGCCCTCGGCCATGATGTTGCCCCAGGACGGGATGATCGGCGGGGTGCCGGCGCCGATGAAGGACAGGATCGCCTCGGTGATCATCGCCGAAGCGCAGATGAAGGTCGCTTGCACGATCAGCGGCGCCACGGTGTTGGGCAGGATGTGGCGGAAGATCACCGCGGGCGTGCGCGTGCCGCTGGCGACGGCGGCCTCCACATAGGGCTGTTCGCGCAGGCTCAGCACCACGCCGCGGATCAGGCGGGTCACGCGCGGGATTTCGGCGACGGTGATGGCGATGATCACGTTCTGCACGCTGCCGCGGGTGAGCGCCATCAGGGCGATGGCGAGCAGGATGGGCGGGATGGACATCAGGCCGTCCATCACGCGCATGATCACCGCGTCCACCACGCGGATGTAGCCGGCGCACATGCCGATCAGCATGCCGACCACGGAGGCGAGCCCCGCCACGGCGAAGCCCACCACGAGGGAGACCCGCGCGCCGTACAGCACGCGGGAATAGATGTCGCGCCCCAGCATGTCGGTGCCGAACCAGTAGAGTTCGGAGGGCGCGCGCAGGCGCTTGGCCGGGGCCAGGGCGGTCGGGTCGACCGTGCCGAGGATGGGGGCGAACACGCCGAGGAACACGATGATGGCCAGCAGCAGGCCGCCGGCCACGATGGTCGGGTTGCGCCAGATGAAGCCGCCAAGCCAGCCCCGCTCGCGCACCGGCGGCAGGATCTCCGGCATCGGGACGGCAGTGGCGCCCAGTCCGCTTGGGCTAAAGGCTCCGCCGGGGGGAAAGGTGATGCTCAATAGCGTATCCTCGGGTCAAACACGGTGTAGAGCAGGTCCACGCCCAGGTTCACCAGCACGTAGATGAAGGAGAAGATCAGCACGACGCCCTGGATGATCGGGTAGTCGCGGCGCAGGATCGAGTCGACCACGAGGCGGCCGATGCCGGGGATGGCGAACACGTTCTCCGTCACCACCGCGCCGCCGATCAGGCCGGCGACGCCGAGGCCGATCACGGTCACGATCGGCACGGCGGCGTTTTTCAGCGCGTGGACGAAAAGGATCGGGCGCTGGCCCACGCCCTTGGCCCGGGCGGTGCGCACGTAGTCCTGGCTCAGCACTTCGAGCATGGTGGCGCGGGTGATGCGGGCGATCAGCGCGATGAAGGCGCTGCCTAAGGTGAGGCTCGGCAGGATCAGGTTCTGGAACCAGGGCCACAAGCCCTGCGCAATCGGCGTGTAGCCCTGCACCGGCAGCCAAGGTAGCCGCAGCGCGAACAGGTAGGCCAGGATGTAGCCGACCACGAACACCGGGACGGAGAAGCCGAACACCGCCAGCAGCATGATGCCGCGGTCGATGATGGTGCCGTGCTTCCAGGCCGCGACCACGCCCATCGGCACGGCGACGACGATGGAGAACACCAAGGTCAGCACCATCAGCGAGACGGTCGGCTCCACGCGCTGCGCGATGAGGTGGGTGACGGGCAGGTTGGTGAAGATGGAGGTGCCGAGGTCGCCATGCAGGATGTGGGACGCCCAATCGGTGAAGCGCACCAGGAACGGGCGGTCGAGGCCCAAGGAGGCGCGGATGCGTATGATGTCGGCGGGGCTGGCCTGGTCGCCGGCGATGATGGCCGCCGGGTCGCCCGGGGCGAGATACAGCAGGCTGAATACGAACAGCGCCACCACCGCCATGACGGGGATGGTGGAGACGATGCGGCGGAGGATGTAGGCCAGCATCAGGTGAGCTTCACGCCCCAGAACACGGGAAACGGCGCTTTGACCACGCCGGAGACCTTCTTGTTCCAGGCTTGGTAGCTGAGGAAGAATCCGGTCGGGGCGTAGACCACGTCCTCGAAGGCGGCGACGTTGATTTTGACCAAGGCGGCTTTTTCCGCGGCTGGGTCCGGCGCGGCGTACCAGTCGGCGATGCCTTGCTGCACGGCGGGGGAGGTGGGCCAGCCGAACCAGGATTTGTCGCCGTTGGCGGCCAGCGCGGAGTAGGGCGCCGGGTTGATGCAGTCCGCACCCGCGTGCCAGGTGAAGAAGATGTTCCAGCCGCCCTTGTCGATTGGGTTCTTCATGGCGCGGCGGGCGCCGACGGTGCCCCAGTCGAGCGCCTGGTAGTCGACGTTCATGCCGATCCTCTTCAGCAGGTCGTTGGCGACGTCGCCCTCGGCCTTGGTGATGGGGACGTCGGTGGGGACCAGCATGACGACTTTTTCGCCGTTGTAGCCGGCCTCCTTCAAGAGCGCCTTGGCGGCGTCGTATTTGCGCGGGCCCTCGAGGATTTCGCCGCCCTCGGTGGTGTAGGCGGGGGTGCCCGGCGTGAAGTAGGACGGGCAGGCTTTCCACAGCGCCGGGTCGTCGCCGACGACGGCGGTCATGAAGTCTTGCTGGTTCAGCGCCATCATGACGGCGCGGCGAACGCGCACGTCGTTGAACGGCGGGTTCAGGTGGTTGAACCGCATGTCGCCGATGTTGCCGAGCGGGTCGCTGATGTCGACGTTGAGGTTGCGGTTGCGCTTGAGCAGGGGCACCAGGTCCGGGATGGGGTTTTCCCACCAATCGACCTCGCCGTTCTGCAGCGCGCCGGCGGCGGTGGCGGAGTCGGGGATGATGTTCCACTCGATGCGCTCGATGAACATGTGCTTACCGCCGGCGGACCAGTCCGGCGCCTCGTCGCGCGGCTTGTAGCCGTCGAACCGGGTGAACACGGCCTTGCTGCCGGGCACCCACTCGCCGACCTCGAACTTCATCGGGCCGGAGCCGACATATTCGGTGATCTGCTTGAACGGGTCGGTGGCGGCGATGCGTTCCGGCATGATGACGGCGAGCGGCGGGTTGGCCTTGCCCAGCGCGAACAGCATCTTGGGGAACGGCTTGTTCATGTGGATGCGGAAGGTGTGGTCATCCGGGCCGTCCATGCCCACCAATTGGGCAGCGATGATCTGGCCCATGGTGTCGCGCACCATCCAGCGCTTGAGGCTGGCGATGATGTCCTTGGGCAGCACCTTTTCGCCGTCGTGGAACATCAGGCCGGGGCGCAGCTTGAAGGTCCAGGTGGTGCCGTCCTCGCTGACCTCGTGGCTGTCGGCCATCTGCGGCTTGGGCTCGAGCTGGCTGTTCACGCCGTAGAGCTGGTCCCAGACCAGGAGGGAGGCGTTGCGCACCACGTATTGGGTGCCGACGACGGCATCGAGGCTGGAGAGGTCGGCCTGCGGGATGAAGCGGAGCACGTTCGCGTTCTGGGCGCGCGCGATATAGGGCCGCGCGAGCAGGCCGGTGCCGAGGGCGGCCGAACTGGCCAGGAAACTGCGCCGCTGCATTCGTGAGACCCTCTGCATTCCGGTGGTGGACGACGGCGCTAGCTGCATGGCTGCGTTGACGCAAACACCGTACCGCGGGACCGTAGAGCAGATTTGGCGAAGATCAAATATGGCGGAGGTGGGGTGATGGTGTTGCGCTTCACCGTTGCCGTCCGCGGGTTGCCTCCCTCCCCGGCCCTCACGGGACAGGGCTGGGGTGAGGGCTTCTTGGGCAACGTGCCCGATCGCGGCTGTCGCGCCCTCACCCCGACTCTCTCCCAGAGGGAGAGGGAGCAGACGGTTGTTAGCTGGCGCGGGCGGTCCGGGGCTGGAAGCGGCCGGTGCGGCGGGGCGGGGCGCCGCGGGTGGGCATCGGGCCCTGCCCTGCCTCGGTCACGCGCGGCTCGTTGGGGGGCGCGGTGGCGACGGCGGCGGCAAAGGCGGGAGCGGCGGCGCGGGTGATTTCGAACCGGGTGTCGGTGTCGAAGATGCGGATGGCGCCGATGTCGCGCTTGGTGATGCCGCCCAGCCGGCACAGCAGCGGCACGATCCATTTCGGGTCGGCATTGGCGCGGCGGCCCACCGCGATGCGGAACTGCACGAACCCACCGCCGCCGGCCGCCTCGTGCAGCGCGGGGCGGGGCGCCGGGTCGATGGATTGCGGCGAGAGGTCCTCGGGGCGGGCGAGGCGGCTCTCGTGCAGGCGCAGCAGCCCGGCCGCGACCTGCAGCGGCGTGTGGGTGGCCAGCAGCGCCTCGGCTTGGGCGAGTTCATCGCCCTCGGGCTCGGCCAGCAGCGGGTCCTGCAGCAGGCGCTCGCGGTCGCGCTGGCGGATTTCGGCGGCGCCGGGGGCGGCGGACCAGGTGGCGCGCACCCGGGCGGCGTTCAGCACCTGCTCGGCCCGGCGGCGCTTGGCGGGAGGCACCATCAGCACCGAGACGCCCTTGCGCCCCGCCCGGCCCGTGCGCCCGCTGCGGTGCAGCAGGGTCTCCGGGTTGGTCGGCAGGTCGGCATGCACCACCAGGTCCAGGTCCGGCAGGTCGAGCCCGCGGGCGGCCACATCGGTGCAGACGCCCACGCGCGCGCGGCCGGCGCGCAAGGCGTCGAGTGCCGCGGTGCGGTCGTGCTGGCTCAGCTCGCCGGAGAGGATGACGGCGGCGAACCCGCGCTCGACCAGGCTGATATGCAGCCGCTTGGTCGCCTCGCGGGTGGCGCAGAACACCAGCGCGGCGGTGGCCTCGTACCAGCGCAGGATGTTGACCAGCGCCCGGTCCGCCTCGTGCGCCGCCACCACGATGGCGCGGTATTCGATGTCGCTATGCGGCGCGGTGCGGTCGACGGTGTCGATGCGCAGGGCGTCGCGCTGGTATTGCCGGGCCAGGGCGGCGATGTCGTGCGGGATGGTGGCGGAGAACAGCAGGGTGCGGCGCTCGGCGGGTGCGGCATCCAGGATAAAGTGCAGCTCGTCGCGGAAACCGAGGTCGAGCATCTCGTCGGCCTCGTCCAGCACCACCACGCGCACGGCGGACAGGTCCAGCGTGGCGCGGCGGATGTGGTCCCCCAAGCGGCCCGGCGTTCCCACCACGATGGCGCAGCCGGACGCGAGCGCGCGGGCCTCCTGCCGAATGTCCATGCCGCCGACGCAGGTGGCGATGCGCGCGCCGGCATAGAGCCAGGCCAGCTCGCTCTGCACCTGCAGCGCCAGCTCGCGGGTGGGGGCGATCACCAGCGCGGCGGGCGGACCCGGCGGCGGCAATTCGCCCTCCGGCATCAACGTGGCGGCGGCGGCCAGCCCGAACGCGACCGTCTTGCCCGACCCCGTGCGGGCAGAGACCAGCAAGTCGCGGCCCTCCGCATCGGGCTGCAGCACGGCCGATTGCACAGAGGTCGGCTCGGCATAGCCGCGCGCGGCCAGTGCTGCGTCGAGCACCGGGTGGACTTGGGGAAATGGCATGCGCCGCACATAGGTGATTGCGGCGGCGAAAGCTAGAACGCGCGGGCGGGTGGTTGACCTGCGCGAGAGAGCCTTCTATGCGCTGCGCCCTGCCCGCGCGGTGTTTTTGCCCAACCCGCTGCCCCAAAGCCCCCCCTGGGCCTTTGCCTGAGCCTTTCTTGGGAACCCACATGACCACCGCGCTGCTGATCATCCACCTGTTCGTCACCCTCGCGCTGATTGCGGTCGTGCTGATCCAGCGCAGCGAGGGCGGCGGGCTGGGCGTCGGCACGTCTCAGGGGATGGGCTCGTTCATGTCGGGGCGCGGCACGGCGAACCTGCTCACCCGCACCACGGCGATCCTGGCAGCGCTGTTCTTCGCGCTGTCGCTGGCGCTGGCGCTGCTCAACCGGGGCACGACGGTGGGGCCGGGCAGCTCGATCCTGGACGTGCCGCCCCCGCCCCGCACCACGCCGGCCGACGGCACGCCGGCCAGCAAGCCGAGCGCGCTGGTGCCGCCGGTGACGCCCGCGCCTGCCCCGCCCGCCGCGGCGGCGCCTACCCCGCCAGTGGCGACCGCGCCGGCTTCCCCGGCTCCCGCCCCTGCCCCCGAGTCGCCGGCAGCGCCGGGCCAACCGGCTCCCACGCCACCGTCTGCGCCGCCGGGCGATACGCACTAAAACAACGGCTTGGGCCTCGCGTAACGAGCCGGGTTTCCGCCCAGCCCCAGAGGGGTGTAAGGGGGCGGTCCATGACGCGGTTCGTCTTCATCACCGGCGGCGTGGTTTCCTCCTTGGGCAAGGGCGTGGCGTCGGCCGCGCTCGGCACCTTGCTGCAGGCGCGGGGCTATTCCGTGCGGCTGCGCAAGCTCGACCCGTATCTGAACGTCGACCCCGGCACGATGAGCCCGTACCAGCATGGCGAGGTGTTCGTCACCGATGACGGGGCGGAGACCGACCTCGACCTCGGCCATTACGAGCGCTTCACCGGGGTGCACGCCACCCGCAACGACAACGCCACCACCGGGCGCATCTACTCGGAGGTGATCGCCAAGGAGCGGCGCGGCGACTATCTCGGCGCCACCGTGCAGGTGATCCCGCACATCACGGACGCGATCAAGGAGACGATCACCCGCGACCTGCTGGACGAGAACGACGCACCGTTGGATTTCGCGCTGATCGAGATCGGCGGCACGGTGGGCGACATCGAGAGCCTGCCGTTCCTCGAGGCGATCCGCCAGCTCGGCAACGAGATGGGCCTGCAGCGCACCATGTTCGTGCACCTGACCCTGGTGCCCTACATCCCGTCCGCCGGCGAGCTGAAGACCAAGCCGACGCAGCACTCGGTGAAGGAGCTGCAGAACGTGGGCATCCAGCCGCAACTCCTGCTGTGCCGCTGCGACCGCCCGATCCCGGAGAGCGACCGCCGCAAGATCGCCTCGTTCTGCAACGTGCGGGTGGAGGCGGTGGTGCCGGCGCTCGACGTGGACACGATCTATGCCGTGCCGATCACCTACCATGAGGGTGGGCTGGACGTGGGGGTGCTGCGCCATTTCGAGCTCCCGGTCGAGGACCCGTCGCCGGGCCTGGACCGCTGGCGCAGGATCGTCGCCACGGTGCGGGCGCCGGAGGGCGAGGTGCGCATCGCGGTGGTGGGGAAATACACCAACCTGCTGGACAGCTATAAGTCGCTGAGCGAGGCGCTGAGCCATGGCGGCATCGCCAACCGGGTGCGGGTGCGGCTGGACTGGGTGGACAGCCAGGTGTTCGAGCAGCCGCACACCATCGCCCGGCTCGAGGGGGTGCACGGCATCCTGGTGCCCGGCGGCTTCGGCGAGCGCGGCACCGAGGGCATGATCGAGGCGGTGCGCTTCGCCCGCGAGCACCGGGTGCCGTTCTTTGGCATCTGCTATGGCATGCAGATGGCGGTGATCGAGGCGGCGCGCCACCTGGCTGGGCTGCCGGCCGCGTCGTCGACCGAGTTCGGTCCGTGCGACGAGCCGGTGGTGGGCTTGCTCACCGAGTGGGCGCGAGGCAACGAGCGGGAGCGGCGCGAGGTGGGCGGCGACCTGGGCGGCACCATGCGGGTGGGGGCGTACCCGGCCGAGCTGCAGGAGGGCACGCTGATCCGCAGCCTGTACGGTGGCGCCGCGGTGATCTCGGAGCGGCACCGGCACCGCTTCGAGGTGAACGTGCACTACCGGGAGCGGCTGGAGGCGGCGGGGCTGCTGTTCAGCGGGCTGTCTCCGGACGGGATCTTGCCGGAGACGGTGGAGCTGCCGGGTCACCCGTGGTTCGTGGGGGTGCAGTATCACCCGGAGCTGAAGAGCAAGCCGCTGGACCCGCATCCGCTGTTCCGGGGGTTCATCGCGGCGGCGGTGAAGCAGATGCGGCTGGTTTAAGCACTGTTTGGAGGTCAGAGCCACAAATGGACAGTCCCCGCGATAACCGTGAGCAAGCCGCTGCCGACCAGCCCGTGTCCGCGACCCAGGCTGAGCTCGAGGCGCTGCTCGATGCCGATGAGGCTGACGTTGCGGCGGGCCGCATCAGCCCGGCGGAACCGGTTCTCGCGCGGATGCGGGCCACGGCCGACCGGATTCGGCAGGAGCGCGCCAAAAAGGAAGCCACGGCAAACCGGACGGCGTGATTGCGCTTGCTCCGGCGGCTGAACACCAGCTCGAGGAACTGACGCGCTTCTACGCCGAACGCGAGCGGGATGTTGCCATTGACCATCTTGTCGCATGCGTCGAACGCGCAGGCGCACGATATCTGGCCGACCAAGGCCGCTTCTACAAAGCACCACGTCCATACCCAACCTTGCTTCGCGCCGGGTGGCGCTGGACAAAGGAGGCGCGCTACTGGATTGCCTTCAGCCAGGCCGAGTCTGGCCCGGTGATCCGGGCCATTTTCTACGACGCGGCAAATATCCCGGCACGGCTATAGCGCTTGGGCGCGGCCATAGGCTTGTGAGAGGCTCTTGATGACCGTTACGATTGGCGACCTCGTCCTCGGCAACGCACTCCCGTTCACACTCATCTCCGGCCCATGCCAGATCGAGAGCCGGGCGCATGCTTTCGAAGTGGCCGACGCGCTGTGCGGGATGGCGCGGGCGGCTGGAGTGCCGCTGATCTACAAGAGCAGTTTCGACAAGGCGAACCGCAGCAGCGGGGCGACCGCGCGCGGCGTCGGCATGGCGGCGGGGCTCGACATCCTGGCGGGAATCCGGGAGCAGTTCGCCATCCCCGTGCTCACCGACGTGCATGACGCCGGGCAATGCGGCCCGGCGGCGCAGGCGGTGGACGTGCTGCAAATCCCGGCCTTCCTGTGCCGCCAGACCGACCTGCTGCTCGCGGCTGGCGAAACGGGGGCGGCAATCAACGTGAAGAAAGGGCAGTTCCTGGCGCCGTGGGACATGGCCAACGTTGCCGCCAAGATCGCCAGCACGGGCAACGAGCGCATCCTGCTCACCGAGCGCGGCGCCTCGTTCGGCTACAACACGCTGGTGACGGATTTCCGTTCGCTGCCGATCATGGCGGCGACCGGCTACCCGGTGGTGTTCGACGCCACCCATTCGGTGCAGCAACCCGGCGCGCTTGGCGGCGCCAGCGGCGGGCAGCGGGAGTTCGCCCCCGTGCTGGCCCGGGCGGCGCTCGCGGTGGGGGTGGCGGCGGTGTTCATCGAGTGCCACCCCGACCCGGACCACGCGCCGAGCGACGGGCCCACGATGATCCCGCTGCGGGAGATGCCGGCGCTGATCGCGCGGCTGGCCGCGTTCGATCGCTTGGCGAAGGCGGGTTAGGCGAGACTTGCGATAGAGCCCTCTCCCTCTGGGAGAGGGTTGGGTGAGGGCCCACGCACACGCTCACGAGTGGCAGCACAACTCCTGATCCTCGATCATGCGCCACCCGGACAGGAGAGCACGCGTATCGACATCGATGGAATAGACGCAGCCGCCGCCTCCACCTGGTTGGTCCTCCGTCCGGCTGATCGGCACGTGTTTGAGCTGGCAGAGCAGCAGCGCTCCGACGCCGCCGTGCGAGATGACGGCGATATCTCCTGGTCTGGGCGCCTCGGCGATGACGCGCTCCACGGCGGCGACGATACGGCGCTGCGCATCGACAGCGCGTTCCCACCCGCGAACGCTCTCGTCCGGATGTGCAAAGAACAGGTCCGCCGTCGCCTCGAACTCCGCCTTGGGAAGATACCCGGTCGAAGAGCGATCATTCTCGCCGAGCTCCGCGATAACGACCGGTTCAAGGGCGAAGTGTCGGGACACAAGTCGAGCGGCGTCCATGGCCTTGCGCTCGGCGCTGCTGAACACCGAGCGCGGCCGACTCATCCAGGCTCGCTCCGTCGCCAGAGTCATCCGCCTGACGCCCTATTCAGAGAGTGGCCAATCCGGCACTGGCACAGACGGATCGATCGCGACTTGCGGGTGCGTAATGAAATGTAGGATGGGCATCGAGGTCCGTTGCTTGGGCTCATCGAGTTATAGGCCATCGTTGCAGCAAAAGGCGCCCGCCTGGCAGTCACCCTGCAGGGCTCGCACCCTCACCCCTGCCCTCTCCCGCCCGCGGGAGAGGGAGCTCTCGTCGCAAGGTCCGCCACCTGAGTGCACGGATTGGCGATCGTCTCCACGAACACAAGCCTGGTATTCGGTTGCAGCGCCGCCGCGACCTGAGAGCCGGAGCACACTTGCGGTGTTGCCGAAGACATAACGGCTGCTCACCACGTGATCGCCAGCCCTCAAAAGGGCGAAGAACGTGGCCGAAATCGCCGCCATTCCCGTGCCAAAGCAGATCGTGGCGCGGCTCTCTTCCAGCAGGTTGAGCTTGGCCTCCAGCGCGGCGTTGGTGGGATTGCCCTGGCGCGCATAGGTGAAGCCGGGCTTGTGGCCCTGAAACACCTCCTGAAGCTCCTGCGCCGATGTGGCGGCTCTCGCACCCTCACCCCGACCCTCTCCCGCCCGCGGGAGAGGGAGTTGGTGTTGTTTCCGCCTCGGCGCATGCGGTGGGGTCGATGGCGTCGGCCACCGCCTCCTTGGTGGGTTGCGGCAGCATCTTCATGGTCAGGATGAACGAAGCCAAGCACAGGCAGACCACGTTCTGCGCGATGATCGCCCATTGCAGCAGCAGCACGCCGTAAGTCAGCCAGCAGATGAAACCCGCGACCGTGATGAGATACATCCGCAGCGAAATCCCGTCCGTGTTCCTGGACCGGATGATCACCCAAGCCTGCGGTACGAAGCTCACCATGGACAGGGTGGCGGCAAACAAACTCACGACCGTGACGGCGCTCATGGCACACTCCTGGGCTAAGCCCGCTCCACGAACCTGTCGAGCACGCGCTTGTCCCCCGCCTGGTCGAACGCAACATCCAGCCGGTCGTCGTTCACCGCGTTCACCGTGCCGTAGCCGAATTTCTGGTGGAACACCCGCGCCCCCACCTGCAGCGCGTTCTCCCGCGGCGGGCGGGACGGCTGCTCCCAGGCCTCGATCACGCGCGGGCGGCGGGCGGTCAGGGGGAACTGCCCGGTGAACACGGTGGGCGCAGTCAGGCGCTGCTCGCGGCCCAGGGCGGCGGAGCCGGCGCGGGTCACGTGCTCCTCGGGCAGCTCGTCGATGAAGCGCGACGGCATCGAGCTCTGCCAATTGGCATAGATGCGCCGGTTGGCGGCGTGGCTGATCACCGCCAGCCGCCGCGCGCGGGTGATGCCGACATAGGCCAGCCGGCGCTCCTCCTCGAGCCCCTTGTTGCCGCTCTCGTCCAGCGTGCGCTGCGACGGGAACAGGCCCTCCTCCCAGCCGGGCAGGAACACGGTGTCGAACTCGAGCCCCTTGGCGCCATGCAAGGTCATCAGGCTGAGCCGGTCGTTGTCGCCGTCCTGGTCGTTCTCCATCACCAGGCTGACATGGTCGAGGAACCCGGCGAGCGTGTCGAAGTCGGCCAGGGCGCGGACCAGCTCCTTCAGGTTCTCCAAGCGGCCCGGCGCCTCGGCCGACTTGTCGCGCTTCCACATCTCGGTGTAGCCGCTCTCGTCGAGCACCGTGGCGGCGACCACGACATGGCCGTCGCGCGGCAGCATCTCGCGCCAGCGATCGAACCCCTGCAGCAGCTCTTTCAACGCCTGCGCCACCCGGCCCTTCACCACGCCGCTGCGCACCGCCTGGTCCGCCGCCGCGTACAGCGACATCGGCCCGGCGCGTGACGCCTCGTGCAGGGTGCGCAACGCGACGTCCCCCACCCCGCGGCGCGGCACGTTCACGATACGCTCGAACGCCAGGTCGTCGGCCGGGGAATGCAGCACGCGGAGATAGGCGATGGCGTCGCGGATTTCCGCCCGCTCGTAGAAGCGCAGGCCGCCGACCACCCGGTAGGGCAGGCCGAGCGTGATCATGCGCTCCTCGAAGGCGCGGGTCTGGAACGAGGCGCGCACCAGGATGGCGATCTCGGCCAAGGCGTGGCCGTCACGCCGCAGCGTCTCGGCGCGGTCGCCCACCATGCGGGCCTCCTCGTCGGAATCCCACAGGCTGATCACGCTCACCTTCTCGCCGCTGGCGTCGTTGCGGCCGGGGCGCAGCGTCTTGCCCAGGCGGCCCTCGTTGTGCGCGATCAGGCCCGAGGCGGTCGCCAGGATGGGGGCGGTGGAGCGGTAGTTGCTCTCCAGCCGCACGATCTTGGCGCCGGGGAAGTCCTGCTCGAAGCGCAGGATGTTCTCCACCTCGGCGCCGCGCCAGGAATAGATCGACTGGTCGTCGTCGCCCACGCAGCAGATGTTCTTGTGCTGCTGCGCCAGCAGCCGCAGCCAGAGATACTGGATGAGGTTGGTGTCCTGGTACTCGTCCACCAGCACGTAGCGGAACGCCCGGTGGTAGTGGGCCAGCACCTCGGGCTTTTCCCGGAGGATTTCGGTCACGTGCAGCAGCAGGTCGCCGAAATCGGCGGTGTTGAGCGTGGCGAGCCGGGCCTGATAGGCGGCGTAGAGCGCGCGCGCCTGGCCGCCGGCGAAGTCGGTGTCCTCAGCCGCCGTCACGCGGTCGGGGGTGAGCGCACGGTCCTTCCAGCGCTGGATGATCGCCATCAGCGCTTGCGGCGCCCAGCGCTTGGCGTCCACCCGGCCGGCTTCCATGATCTGCTTCAGCAGGCGGAGCTGGTCGTCGCTGTCCAGGATGGTGAAGTTGGACTGCAGGCCGACCAGGTTCGCGTGCCGCCGCAACATCCGCGCGCACAGGGCGTGGAAGGTGCCGAGCCACAGCCCTTCGGCCGGCTGGCCCAGGAGAGCGCCAACGCGCTCGCGCATCTCGCGGGCGGCCTTGTTGGTGAAGGTGACGGCCAGGACCTGGCTCGGGAAGGCCCGCCGGGTCAGCAGGATGTGGGCGAAGCGGGTGGTGAGCACCCGCGTCTTGCCGGTTCCGGCGCCCGCCAGCACCAGGAGGGGGCCATCCACGGTCTCGACGGCTTCGCGCTGTTCGGGGTTCAGGCGGGTCAGGTAATCGGTCATGCGTCCGCAAGTGGGGTGGCGTGCGCCGGGTCGAAACGGGGGACGGGGCGGGACGGCGCGCGGTCCTCGGTCCCGGTGAGCTGGGCGATCAGCGCTTCGTAGCGGCTCAGGTAGTCCGCCATGCACAGGTTGGTCTCGGCCCAGGCGCGCGCCCGGGCTCGCATCCGTGTCACTGCCGCGCCCCCTTCCAGCACCTCGGCCACTTGGGCGGCCAGCCCAGCGGGATCGTGGAAGGGTGTCAAGCGGCCGGTCTGTCCGTCGGTGACGAACTCGCGCACGGGGGCCGTGTCGCTGCACACCAGGGCGCAGCCGCAGGCCAGCGCCTCGCGCAGCGACCAGGAGGCGACGAAGGGGTAGGTGAGGTACACGTGCGCGTCGGACCGCTGCAGCAGGCGCACGTAGCTGGCGTAGTCGAGCCGGCCGGGGAAATGCACCCGGTCCAGGTCGACCTGGGAGCCGAGCTGCCCCAGCAGGTGCTCGCGCCAGGTGGTGCCGACCAGCCGCGCGCCGTAGCTGACGCCGTCGCCGCCGGCCAGGATCACGCGCGCATCCGGCCGCGCCTTCAGCAGGTGCGGCAGGGCGCGCATCATGATGTGGAAGCCGCGATACGGCTCGAGGTCGCGCGCCACGAAGGTGACGAGCGGGTCGCTGGCGGCGATCGGGATGCCGCCGATCACGGTGTCGCGCCGGGCGCGCTTGGGGCGGCAGACGTCGAGCTTCACGCCCTCGGGCAGCAGGTGGATGTTGCCTTGCGCCCAGGCGGGATAGGTCTGGAGCTGGAAGCGGGTGGGGGTGTGGCCGAAGCCGGGGTTGGTCAGCGCCAGCAGGTTGACGGCGTTCTTGGCGCGGATGCCGGGGAACGAGGCCGGGCCGATTGGGAATTCCGGGTCGAAGCCGACATCCTGCTGGTCCAGCGCGTAGTAGTATTCGTGGTAGCCGAGCAGCGGCGCATCCGGCCAGACGTCGTGCAGGTTCAGCAGTTCGCCCCAGCCGTGATGGCCGATGATGATGTCCGGCGTGAAGCCGAGCTGCTTCAGCTCCCTCGCGGCATGCGCCACGGCCTGGGCGCGGGCCATGGCGTGGGCGAACTCGTGGGCGTCGGGGTGGGTGGGCAGCGCCGGACGGGCGGGCGGCGAGTAGACGATGCGGCGCACGCCGGGGATGGTGTTGGCGTTGGGCTCGCCGATGAACACCACGTCGTGGCGCTGCTGCGCGAGCAAGTGGCGCACCAGGTGGACGAACTGGCCTGGATAGTTCTGGTGGACGAAGAGGTATCGCATCGCGGTTGGCTGGGACAGGGTTGGCCTGTCTACCGGCTCCGCCCCCGCGGCGCTGGCTTGGCGGGCTTCCTTGGCGGCGGCATGGGCTCGGGCGCCTTGCGCTTGGCAGCCGCCTTCTCGGGGGCCGCTTTCGCGGCGGCTTTTTCAGGGGCCGCTTTCGCGGCGGGCGCGGCTTTCGCCGCGGCAGCCTTCTCGCGCTCCTTCGGGACAGCCGCCGGTGCCGCAGCCCGCGTGTCGTGCGACTGGGGCACGACTGCGATACAGAACGCCTCGAGCGGCGCCAAGCTCTTCGCCTCGCAGGCCTCGCCCGCTGCGACCGGGCCGATGGCCGACCCGTCCGTGAAGCTGGCGCTGACCTCGAGCGCGTGCGTCTCCGCGGCCTTGCCCTTCAGGCGCACCCGCAGCCCGAGGATGGGGAGCGCCATGCCGCGGCTGCCGCAATAATGGCCGCCCTCGGCCCAGGGCGACAGCCAGCCGCGGCCGAGCACGGCCTGATACTCGAGGTCCTCCGGAGCGATGTCGGTCCGCCGCGGCGAGAGCGCGAAACCCTCGATCCAGCGCCCGCTCGCCCGGTCGCCGATCCAGTCGCCGAGCCGAGCCAGCACGTCGCCGCGCGCCTGGATGTGGGCCGCCACTTCCGGCTCGCTCACCGCCGCGGCGGGGGCAGCAGCAACGGCGCTTGGCGGAGCGGTGATGCCCTCGACCAGGCGGGTGACCTGCAGCTTCGGCGCCGGGCGCTTGCTGTTCTTCTCCTGGTAGATCGTCATCAGGACCTGCGCCGGGCCCTGCGAGATGCGGATCAGCGCCGCCGAATCGAGCGCGCCGAGCCAGCCGTCCTCGCGAAAGCCAGTGATCACCACGTCCTCGGCCGATTGACCCGGCGGCACCGAGAGACGTGCGCCTGGCAGGCCGGTTGTCGGGTCGGGCGGCGTCGAACCGGGGCTGTGATGCACGCAGTAGACGCCCGGCTCGAGCAACATGAGGTGGGCGGAGGCTTGCAACTCGGTGATCAGCGTCTGGGCGGAAGGCGGGTTGGACATGCTAAGCTCTTTTTGGCTCGGGATGGGCGTCACATGGCAGGGTACGCGCTCAAAGGCGATGGGTTTTGGCGCCGGTCGTGCGGCGGCCGGGCCGGTTGGCTGCGGCGCAACAACCAGTCGTTCAGGGCGGCGGCGGGCAGCCCCAGTGGCAGCACATGGCCCCAGCCGGTGGCGCGGACGCGCTCGGCTGGGGTGCCGAGATCGAACACCGTCGCCCGCAGCCCGGCGCGCCAGACATGGCTCAGGGTGAAGCACCAGGTCTCCGGCCAAACCGACGGCAGCAGCGCGACATCCGCCTGTTGCGCCTGGATGAGCGGGACGACCTCATCGTCGCTGTAGCGGCCGGTGACGAAGACCGGGCCGGCGGCCAGCAAGCGCGCATCGTCCGCGGTGGTGCCGACGACGGTGAAGCGCAGCGGGAGATTGCGCCGGGCCACGTCCTGCACGCAGGCGAGCAGCACCTCGAACCCCTTTTCCGGGCCGATGCCGCCGACGGTGAGCACGTGGCTGACAGGGCCCGTTGCGGGCGGCGGCGGGATCGATGCGTCATCTTCCCAGGAGGTCACGTCCGGGCGGGTGGTGGGGAAGTGGCGCCGCATGCGCCGGGCCACGTCGGCCGAGGGCACGACCACGCGGGCGGCGGCGGCGAGCAGGGCAGCCGAGCGGGCCACCAGCGCCGCCGGGCGGATCGGTTCGCTGAGCAGGCTGCCGTGCTGGGCGACGCAGCGCTCGCAGCCGGCGACATCGGGTTCGCCGCAATAGGCGTGTTCGGGCACGAGCGCGATACGCGGGCAGAACCAGGCGTAGTCGTGGACGAAGACGTCCTGCGGCACGCCGAGGCGCCGGGCCAGTTGGACGATGTCGGGGGGGTGGCCGAGCGTATGGTGCAGCTCCACGCGCGCCACGCCGTCGGATCGCAGCAGGCTGAGCAGGGCGGGCCACTCTTCCGGCAGGCGGAAGCGCAGGTTGGGGGTGTCGCCGTCGCCGACGACGGCGGCGCCGTCCTTGGGGCGGATGAGGACCGGGCGCACACCCTGCTCTCGCCAAAAGCCGGCGCGGGTGGCGACCAACCGCTCGACGCCGCCGCCGCTGTCATGGGTCACGATCGCGGTCGCCGAGGCTTGGTGGCCGGCGGCCCAGCGCAGCGCATCGATGGCGCGCCGGGCGGGGGCGAGCGGGTCCTGCCCCACCCATTGCTCGATCATCGCGTGGTAGCCGGGATGCAGCCGCTCGAGCAGGGCGCTGTTGCGCTCCATCAGGTGCCGCCGGGCGGGGCCGAACGACGCCGCGCCCTCGTGCGCGACGTAGCAGCCCGGCACCGCGACGTGGCGCCAGCCGCGCTGCCCGGCGCGCAGGCACCAGTCGTTCTCCTCGCCGTAGCCCTGGGCGAACACGTCCTCCCGGAACAGCCCGACGGCCTCGAGAGCGTCCCGCCGCAGCAGCATGCAGAAGCCGACCGCGACGGGGATGTCGACGGTGGCGGCGCCATTGGCACGGCTGGCGAGCGCGGTCATTGCCACCGGGTCGGCGAGGGGGTTGCCGCCCGCCGGGTCGGGGTAGCTGAGGATGGTGGCCTCGTTGGACAGCGGGCAGGCGCTGGCGATGTCGGGGGCGCTGTGGAGGGCGGCGGTGAGCGCCTGCAGCCAGCCCGGCGGCACGATGGCGTCGCTGTTGAGCAGCGCCACATCCCGCCCCGCCGCGGCGCGCAGGCCGGCATTGGCGGCGCCGGGAAAGCCGAGGTTGCGCGGCAAGGTGATGAGATTGATACGGGAGTCCGCCGCCGCCAGGGCCGCCACGGCTGCTTGCAGCGCCGGCTCGGGGCTGGCGTCGTCGACGACGTGGAGGCGGCTGCCCGCGGGCAAGCTGGCGAGGGCGGCGCGGAGGCAGGCGAGCGTGGTGGCGGCGCCGCGGTAGACCGGGACGACGACGTCGGTGGGCTTGGGAGGGTTGGTCGGCTGCTTGGTCCGGGACACCTTCGCCTGCCCGTAACCCTCACCCAACCCTCTCCCAGAGTGAGAGGGCTTTTTCAGGTGCGAGCGCGGGAAGAGGGGGCTGCCGAGCAGCGGGAGGTCGTCTGGTCCTGTGACCTCGATGCGAGCGGCGGCGAGGACCGCGGCGGGGACGTGCAGTCGGCGGGGGCGGGCCAACGGGCGATTCAGCACGGCGTCGGATGGGGTGCGCAGCGTCATCGCTTGGCCGCATACCGTCACGACGGGGGGCTGAGCCGGGTTGCGGGGGTGCCAGGCCCAGCCGGTCAGATCGCCCGACGCAGTGAGCGCCACCACCCCTTCGCAGGTGGCCATGGCTGCCAAGTCGATCGGGCTGCCCAGCAGGGTGCGTCCGCCCCGAGAGACGTCGAGTCGAGCGCACGGTGGCAGGCGGCAGCGCCCCGCGCGCCACCGCACGGGAACTGCCACGCCACCCTGCCGGGTCTCCGCGGGCGCATCCGCATGCAGCGCCCCGGCGGCATCGACGGCGCACCAGCCGGGCGCGCCGGCCGCCTCCGCCACGCGGGCGATCAGCGGGTGGAAGGCCAGCGGCACCGCATGGCGCGAGAGCGCGGCTTGCAGGGCGGCTGCCGCACGGGCGGCGTCACCCAGGCGCAGGGCGCTGGCGGCCAGGCCCATCCAGGCCTCGAGCACGTCCCATCGCTCGGCGATGCCCGCGAACAGGGTCGCGGCGGCGGCGGCATTGCCAGCGCGCAGATGCGCCGCGGCCAGGTTCAGGCCGACCGTGTCGTCGTGCGGGAGGATGCGACGGGCACGGTCCAGCCAGCGCAGCGCCTCCAGCGGGTCGGCGGCGGCTTGGCCACGACGCCAGGCGTCGGTCGCCAGCGCCGACCACCACTCCCCCGCGGTGGGCAGCGTGGCGTTAATCGGCGGCGGAGGAGGTGATCGCCGGTCGCGCGGCATCCGCAGCCATCGGCGGCAATGCGGCGAGGTCTGCCGCGGCTTCCACCACCCCCCGGCCATGCGCCCGCTCCAGCCAGGTGCGCGCCTGCGGCAGGTCCCGCTCGCCGGCGAGTTCGCGCGCCAGGTAGCGCCCGAGCATCATCTGTGCGTAGGCATGCCCCCGCTCGGCCGCCATGCGGAACCAAACCTGCGCTTTTGGCCGGTCGACCGGGACGTCGTGGCCGCCGCCATACAGCGCGCCAACCGCGAACATGGCGCCGATATGGCTTTCCTTGGCGGCGCCCAGAAACAGCGCCAGAGCGGCCTTGTGATCGCGCTTGCCGCCGCGGCCGTTCACCAGCATTTCGGCCAGCGCGACCCGCGCGTCGACCAGGCCGGCCTCGGCGGCGCGGGTGATCCAGGCGCGGCCTTCCACCTCGTTGCGTTCGACCCCGCGGCCCTCGGTCAGCATGCGGCCATACCAGTGCTGGGCGGTGACGACGCCCTCGGCCGCCTTTCGCAGCCATTGCGCGGCCCGGTGGTCGTCCCGCTCGACGCCGACGCCCTCGGCCAAGCACACGCCGAAGTTGAACGCGGCCACCAAGTCGCCGCTTTGCGCCGCCTGCTCGAACCACTCGCGGGTGCGGATGCGGTCGTCCTCGCTGCCGGCGCCCTTCAGCAGCAGATTGGCGAGGTCGGATTGCGAGGCGGTGTGGCCGAGCTCGGCCGCCTGGCGGAACCAGCGTGCGGCCTCCTCCCGATCGCGCGCCATGCCGGCGCCGGTGAGGTGCAGCATGGCCAGGGCGCGCGCGGCGGCGGCATGGCCGAGGCTGGCGGCACGGGTGAACCAGATGGCGGCCTCGGCATAGTTCGGCGGCAGGTCGCCACCCTTGGCGTAGATGTCGCCCACCAAGGCGGCGGCCTCGGCGTCACCCGCCAGCGCGGCCTTGCGCAGCCAGGACTCGCCGCTCACCCGGTCGACCGGGACGCCCTTGCCCTCCATGAGAGCCAGCCCCCAGCGCGCCTGCGCCGGGCGCACCCCGACCTCGGCGCCCCGGCGGTAGAGCTGGGCCGCGCGGCTGAGGTTCCGCTCGACGCCGATGGCGTGTTCGAACATGACGCCGTGGAGGTAGACCGCCATCGGCAGTCCGCTGGCAGCGGCTTCGGCCATCAGCGTCGCCGCTTCCGCCTGTTGCGCCTCCGAGGGCGCCCCACCCGCCCGCAGCAGCGCCAGCCCCAGCTTGCCCTGCGCGCTGTTCCCGGCGGCGGACTGGCAATACAGCGCTTCGGCCGCCGCCAGATCCCGCATGTCGGCTGGGCCGGAGGTGAGGATGGTTGCCAGCACGGCCTGGCCGTCTGCCGAGCCGGCCTCGGCAGCGCGCCGGGCCCATTTGGCGGCGTTCAGGTAATCCGGGCCGCCGCCATTCGCATCACCGCCATTCGCATCGCCGCGGGGCGCCACGCTGAACAGCCCCGTCGAGCCGTCCGCCGGGCGGATGAGGCCGTGGAGATACATGGCGCCCAGCCTCGCCTGCGCGTCGAGATGGCCCGCGTTGGCGGCCCGCTCCATCCAGGCCACGGCTTCGGAGACGCTAGGGGGAACGCCCAACGCTTCCATGTAGGCGAGGCTGACGCGGAATTGCGCCTCCGGATGACCCCGGCGCGCGAGGCGGGCCAGGATGGCGAAGGCGGCCGCGTGCTTGCCAAGCCCATGCAGCCGCCGGGCGCGCGCCAGGCCGGACCGCCCGGGCGCTCGCGCGAACAGGCGAGACAGCAGCCGCATCACAGACCAGCGTGCGGACAAGCGACGTGTTGGCGGCGGCCGGCGATCACGGCTCGCGCATCCCGTCCATGGCGACGGGCAGGGCGCGGCTGAGCAGGTAGGTCAGCACGGTCCGCTTGCCGACCATGACATCGGCCGTCACGGGCATGCCGGGGGTGATCTGGAAGCCCTTCGGCGTGTCGTGCAGCGCCACCTGATCGAGCGACACCTTGATGCGGTAGTAGTTCTTCGCGGTGTCGTTCTCGGGCACGCGCATGGTGTTCTTGGTGGGCTGCTCGTTCTGCTCGGTGGCGAAGCTGTCCGGGCTCACGGTCTGCACCGTGCCGTGCGCCATGCCGTAATGGGTGAACGGGAAGGTGTCGAACTTGATCGTTACCTTGTCGCCGGGATGCACGAAGCCGGCGTCGACGCCCGGGACCCGGGCCTCCACGTCGAGCGGGGCATCGAGCGGGACCAGGGTGAAGAACGGGTCGCCCGATTGCAGCACGGAGCCGACCGAGACATGGGCCTTGGTCAGCACGGTCGCGTCGGCCGGCGCGCGCAGCTCCACCAGCCGGCGGCGGAGCTCGGCCTTGTGCAGGTTGCCCTCGGCCTCATCCAGCTTGCGGGTGGCCTCGGTCTCGTCCTGCAGCGCCTTGGCGTGCCAGTCCTTGTCGTAGGCGGCCGCTTCGGACTGCATGGCCTGCAGGTCCTGGGCGGCGGACTTGGCGGTTTGCTGGGCCTCGCCGAGGCCGCGCTGCATGTCGAGCTTGGTGTCGGTGGCCTGCAGCAGGTTGAGCTGGCTGCCCCAGCCGAGCTGCTGCAGTTCGCGCCGCTTGCCCTCGACCGTGGTCGCGACCTGGACGCGGTCGGTGTAGGACTGGATGTCCCCGGCGGCCTTGGCCAGGGTGGCTTGCAGGCCGACGATCTTTTCGCGGTAGTTCTGCAGCCGTGCCTGGCGTTCGGCCCGGCGCTGCAGGAAGATGGATTGCTGGACCGCGGCCGCCGGGTCGCCGATGGCGGGCACGTAGTCGACGTCGGTGGCTTCGGCCTTCAGCCGCTCGGCCTCGGCGCGCAAACTGGCCGCCGAGAGCCCCAGGGCGGTGGTCTCCGAGGTTGAGTAGGTGGGGTCGAGCCGGCCCAGCAGCTCGCCTTTATGCACCACCTGGCCTTCCTGCACGTCGATCTCGCGCACGATCGCTGGGTCGAGCGGCTGGACCACGATGGTGTCGGCGGTGGCGGCGATCTTGCCGGTCGAGGTGACGACCTTGTCGATCGGGATCAGCCCCGCTGCCAGCGCGCAGGCGCCGAACAGGCTGGCCACGCTCCAGATCACGCCGCGGGCGAGGCCCTTCTGCCGGGCCTCCAGCAGCGCGGCGGAGGGCGAGTAGAACTCCAGCAGCGCAGGCATCTGGGCGGACTGGCCACGGGTGAGGCGCGTGCCCGGCGAGGTGGTGACGCTCATGGTTTAGCTCCTGAACAGTGGCCTGGTTAGTCGCCTTGGGCTGCAATCGGCGCCAGCAGCGCGGCGCGGGCGCGCTCCGGGTCCATGTGGCGGTTTTGCTGCAGCCAGAGCGCACGATAGATCGGGCAGCGCTCGAGCAGCACGGTATGGGGCGCGATGTCCATCACCTTCCCCTTGTCCATCACCAGGATGAGGTCGCACTCGACCAGGGACGCGAGCCGGTGCGACACGATCATCATCGTCCGCCCCCGCCCGATGCGGGTGAGGTTGGCGTTCACCAGCGCCTCGCTCTCCGGGTCGAGCGCGCTGGTGGCCTCGTCCAGGATCAGGATGCGCGGGTCGGTGATCAGCGCGCGGGCGATCGCCAGGCGCTGCTTCTGCCCGCCGGAGAGGTTGGCGGAGCCCTCTTCCACCCAGGTTTCGTAGCCCTGCGGCAGGCGCTCGATGAACTCCTCCGCCCCGGCCAGCCTGGCGGCACGCACCACGTCCTCGATGGTGAGCCCGGCGCGGCCGGCGGTGATGTTGTCGCGCACGGTGCCGCGGAACAGGAAGTTGTCCTGCAGCACCACGCCGAACGAGCGGCGCAAGTGGGCGAGGTTGATCTCGCGCAGCTCCGAGCCGTCGATCTTGAGGAAGCCGTTGTATTCCCGGTTCACGCCCTGCAGCAGCCGCGTGAGCGTGGACTTGCCCGAGCCCGAGCGCCCCACCACGCCGAGCATGGTGCCGGCCGGGACGGAGAAGCTCACCCGGTCCAGCGCCGGCGAACGGCCGGTCGGGTAGGTGAAGCTCAGGTCCTCGAACGAGATCGCGCCCTCGAACTCGGGCCGCAAGCCGGCGCCGCTCTGTTGCTCCGGCGGGTTGTTGAGCACGGACCCCACTTCGCCCACCGCGGCGCGAACCTCGGTGAAGTCCTCGATCAGGCGCGCCATGGCGACCAGCGGCTGGGTGACGCGTCCGCCCAGCATCATGAACGCGACCAGCCCGCCGATCCCGATGTCGGACTGGTTCTGCAGCACCAGGTAGGCGCCGACCATCAGCACGCCGCGGTTGATGAACACCTCGATCGGGGTGATCAGCGTCTGCGGCCAGTTGGACAGCCGGCCGGCCTCGAGGCGCAACTCGCCGGCATTGGCGACCCGCGCGTCCCACTCCGTGCGGCGTTGCGGCTCGAGCGCCAGGGACTTCAGCGTGCGGATGCCCTGCACGCTCTCGACCATCACGCTGCTCTTGTCCGCCTCGGCGACCTGCACCTTGCCGACGAGCCGGCCGATCGGGCGCAGGAAGCACAGGATCACCAGGGCGATCACCGCCGCCGCGACCAGCACCATCCACGCCATGGTGGCGTTCATCCAGAACAGGAACGGCAGCAGGAAGACCAGGGTGACGGAGTCGAGCAAGGTGCCCATCACCTTGCCGGTGACGAATTCGCGTACCTTATACACTTGCATGAGGCGGAACACGGTCTGCCCCGCCTGGTGCCGCTCGAAATAGTCCAGCGGCAGGGTCAGCAGCTTGGCGAACAGATGGAGCTGCAGGCGGGTGTCGACGCGGGTGGACACCACCTGGATGAGTTCGCGGCGGCCGTAGCCGAGCAGGGTCTCGTAGATGCAAGCGATCGCCAGGATGGCGCTCAGCAGGACCAGGGTGGACATGCTCTGATGGCCGACGACCCGGTCGATCACCGACATGATGAGCAGCGGCGGCACGATGGTGAGCATCGACAGGGTGAGCGAGGCCAGGGCGATGTCGTTCATCAGCTTGCGCTGGCCGAGCACCAGCCGCATGACGAAGCCGAGCGAGAAGTGCTGCTCCGTCTCGCTGCCGCCGCGGGGCCGGCGCACCAGCACGGCCTCGCCCGACCAAAGCTGGGACAGGCGCAGGCGGTCGACGGCGACGGCGTCCTGCCCGGCGGAGCGGGGGTCCCGCACCCAGACGATCTGCCGCGCCGGGTCTGCGCCGACCAGCACGCCGGCGGAGCCATCGGTGAACAACAGCGCCACCGGGGCGATCGGGCCGCCGGCCGAGGACGTGGCCAGGCGCATCAGTTGCGGCCAGGCCAGATGGTTGGCTTTCGCCACCAGGCCGCTGTTGCGCAGCCAGGTCACCAGCGAGGCCGGCGAGGGAACCTGCTCCCCGGCATCGAGATGGTAATCGCTGCGATCGAGGTCGAAGCCGTGATGGCGCGCCACGGCGGCGATCGCCAGCAGCCGCATCTCCGCCGCGTCGAACGCCTTGTCGTTGGCGCCTACCGTTCCCGGATTGATGGCGGGGTCCCGCTGGTTCGCGTCGGTTCTATCCACGAATGCTGTTCCTCGTCCCGTAGTTCACCGCATCGAGAGGCCTTCTACGCCTCCCCTCACGGAAAAGGGAAGCATGACAAGGTTACCGAATGATCAATCACGCGGCGTAAACGTGTTTCTGCCGCCAGCCCGAGAAGAATAACGCAACTCGACAATCCCCGCCTTGCCCTTTCTGGCAGGGGTGGCAAGGTCTCGAGTTACGGTGACGAAAGGAGACTTTGCGGTCATGGAGATCCGTCCCGCGATTGAGCGCGATCTGCCTGAAATACAGGCCATCTATGCCCATCATGTTCTGAACGGCACGGGCACGTTCGAGGAGATCCCGCCCTCGCTCGAAGAGGTGACCAGCCGCTTCCAGGACATCGTCGCCTGTGGCTGGGCTTGGCTCGCGGCCACGGACGATTCGGGTGTGCTGGGGTATGCCTACTACGCGCAAATCCGGGATCGCTCGGCCTACCGCCATACCGCCGAAGACAGCATCTACGTCCGCGAGGATGTCCGCGGCCAAGGCGTCGGCAAGGCCTTGGTGGCGCGGCTGCTGAGCGACGCCGCGGCGGCCGGCTTCCGGCAAATGGTGGCGGTGATCGGCGACAGCGAGAATGTCGGCTCCGTCGGCATGCATGCCTCGCTCGGGTTCCACCATGTCGGCACGTTGCGCGCGGTGGGGCTCAAGTTCGGGCGCTGGCTGGACGCGGTCTATATGCAGCGGGCGCTCGGAGCCGGCGACGAAGCCATCTCGGAGATCACTCCTCCCGTGTTAACGGATTAATGACCTTTTCGTCCTACCATGGTATTAGTTTTCCCGCCAAGGATTAGGATTTCGAGATGAACCAGGTCGCGTCATGGCTGGAGTTCGGCAGCAGCGACATCGAGAACGCCATGGCGCGGCTGTCGCCGGGCGAGATCGACCGGCTTGCCATCGGCACCATCCAACTGGACGCCGCAGGGACCATCCTGCAGTTCAACGCCATGGCCAAGATCACCGGCCGCAATCCGGCGGGCCTGGTCGGGCGCAACTTCTTCACGGACGTGGCGCCCTGCACCAACACGCCGACCTTCAAGGGCGCGTTTGACGAAGGCGTGCGCACCGGCGCCCTGAACGTCATGTTCGATTACGTGGTGGACTACCTGATAGCGCCCACCCGCGTGAAGGTGCACATGAAGCAGGCGCTCACCGGGGACAGCTTCTGGGTGTTCATCAAGCGCCTTTGACATGCGGCGAGGCCATCTGGGCAAGCGCCTGCGTCACCTCGCCAACGGGCAGCACGTCGGCGTATTTCACCGCCATGTCGTAGAGGCTGGCGAAGTGCGGGCTCTCGTGCCGGTCGGCCACGCATTCCTCGGGCACGATCATGCGGTAGCCGTGCGACAACCCATCGACCACGGTGGCGCGCACGCAGCCTGACGTCGAACCGCCGGTGACGATCACCGTGTCCACCCGGTGCCACACCAGCAGCGAGGCCAGGCTGGTCTCGTGGAAGGCAGAGGCCATGCGCTTGTGCAGGATGATGTCGCGGCCGCGGTCGATCTCCAGCCGGTCGTCGAACTCGGCCCGGCGCGAGCCGTGCTTGATATTCTGCAGCGAGTCCGGCGTGTCGCTGCGCGTGCCCCAGACGCCGCAATCCTCCCCGGACTCCAGGTAGGCGACGTAGGTCCAGACCACGGGGCCGCCGAGCGCACGGCAGAGCGCGCTCACCTCGTTGATGAAGCCGAGTTGGTTCGGGTCGGTCTCGTAGGCGGTGCTGTACTCGGCGGGGAGCGTGTAGGCCTTCTGCGGATCCACGTTCACCACGGCAGGCTTGCGGCCGAAACCGAAACGGGGGCGGCGTGCAAGCTCGTGGTAGAGCGTGCGCGCGGTCTTGTCGGAACGGTCCATGGCGCGGTCAGCCGTGGCGATGGCGCATGAGCGGCTGGATGTATTGGCCGAACTGCTCCATGCCGATGATGAAGTCGTCGAAGGTCATGAGAATGCCCTTGACGCCGGGCGTTTCCGCCACCTGGTCGAGCTGGCGCGCCACCGTCGCGTAGGAGCCGACCAGCTTCAGCATTCCCGTCGGGATCGGCGCCGCCTTCTGCCGCTCGATCATCTGCCCGACGGTCGAGTCCTTGGAGGCCTTGGTATCCGCCGACGCCTGGGTGCGCTGCCATTCCAGCGCCTCCAGATCCACGCCCTCTTTATAGAGCTCCCATTTCGCCATCGCGAGTTCGTCGGTGCGGTCGGCGATCACCATCAGCAGGATGAAGGCGCCGACATCGCGCCCGCTCTCGGCGGCGGCGCGTGCCAGGCGGGCCGCGACGGGGGCGACGTTCTCCGGCTGGTTGAGCCCCCCGGCGCCGCAGAAGCAATAGTCGCCGTGTTCGGCGACGAAGCGCATGCCGCGGTCGCTCTGGCCGGCGCCCACCACCTCGATGCGGCGGGACGGCAGCGGTGCGAGGCGGCAATCCTCCATCTGGAAGAACTCGCCCTGGAAGTCCGACCGCCCGGTTTCCCAAAGCTCGCGCATCACGGTGACGTATTCGGAGCAGTATTCATAGCGCTTGGCGAAATGCGCCTCGCCGGGCCAGAGGCCCATTTGGCGATACTCGGTCGGCTGCCAGCCCGACACGATATTCATGCCGAAGCGGCCCGGCGCGATGCTGTCGATGGTGACCGCCATGCGCGCGGCGAAGGCGGGCGGCACGGTGAGCACGGCGACGGAGGCGAACAGTTGGATGCGCCGGGTCACCGCGGCGATGCCCGCCATCAGGGTGAACGATTCGAGGTTCTCGTCCCAATAGCCGCTGGGCCCGCCAAACCCGCGCAGCTTGATCATGGAGAGCGCGAAATCGAGCCCGTAATGCTCGGCTTGCTGCACCACGGTGCGGTTGAGATCGAAGCTCGGCACGGTCTTGGGAGACGTGGTCGAGATCAGCCAGCCGCGGCTGCCAATCGGGATGAAGACGCCGAGCTTGGCTATGATGCACTCCTGTGGCCGGTCCCCGACGGCCGATTTGCCTGCAAGCATCGTGCCGTCAGGTGAGCGGGACCCGGGGGCAGTACCGGACCCCGCTCCAAGCGTCACCCTGCCTGTTCGGCGGCCTCGGTCATCGCCTCGCCGAGATGCTTGATCTTCTCGGCGTTCTTGCTGTCGGACTTGCCGGCGATGGTGACCGTCTCCTTGCCCAGCTTGAGCATGATCTTCTTGACCGCCTCCCCGTCGATCTCGTCGGCCTGGAGGTGCTTCTTCAAGCTCTCCAGGTCCTTGACGATGGTCTTGACGCCGGAGGTCTCGATCTTCTCGAGCGTCGCTTCCCAGCCCTCGATGTTCTTGACCGCGGCGGAGATCGTGAAGCCTTTTACGCCCTCTTTGAGGTGCTTGATCGTGGCATCGAATTGCGGCATCGGGCGCCCTTTTCGTCGGAGCCGCGCGAGATTGCGCGGATGCGCCTCAATGGTCTGTGCACCAACAGAGTTCCGTTGGGTGCGATGACGTGATTGCTTCGGATGGTGCGCCAAGAACACAAGCGCATGAATCCTGGTTGCCCACGCGCTTGATATAGGCAAATGTGCCGGCCGCGCCCGATCCATCGACGGAGCTGCCGTATGGAATACTACCTCGTCCGCCTGACCTACGCGCCCGAGGCCTGGGGCGATCTCATTGCGTCGACCACCAGCCTCGATCAGCGCCTGGAGCCCGTGCGCAAGCTGATCCGTCACTTCGGCGGCTCGCTGGCGTCGTATCATTTCTTCGACACGCCGCATTTCGCCAGCAGCGCGGCCACGCCGCACGTCGTGACCGACAAGTTCGCCATGTTCGGCGAGCATGACCTGTTGACCATCCTGGCGATGCCGGATCGAAGCACCGCGCAGGCGTTCAACATGGCCATCATGGCGGAGCCCGGGCTCAAGACGGTCGAGCTGACGGCCATGATGCCGCTGGCGGAGGCGGTCGGCTCCATGGCCCAGGCGAAGGCGGCAGTGGCGGCAACGGGGTATGTGGCGCCGGGCCGAACGCCCTAGCCCGGCACGACCGCCATCATGACAGGCTTCATCTGCGGCCGCTGCGGCGTCGCAAGCCGGGCGGGCGCGCGCTTCTGCGACCATTGCGGCGTCCGCCTGCTGGAAGCCGCGGTGGAGCCGGCAGCGGAACGGATCGAAGAGGAGCTGAAACACGTCACCGTGCTGTTCAGCGACGTGGTGGCGTCCACCCGCATCATCGCCGGCCTGTCGCCGGAAGAGGCGCGGCGGCGGCTCACCCCGGCGATCGACGTCATGTCTGAAGCCGTGCTGGCGTTCGGCGGCACGCTGAACCAGACCCAGGGCGACGGCATCGTGGCGCTGTTCGGCGCGCCGCGGAGCATGGAGGACCACGCATTGCGGACGTGCTGCGCGGCGCTGCGGATGCACGAGCTGGCCGCGGCGCTGCGGCCGCCCACGGACCTGCGGGTGGGGTTGGCCTCGGGGCTGACGATCCTGAGCGCGGGCGGCGGTGTCGCGGCTGCCGGCGCCTATCTGGCGTTTGGCGCCACCATCCACCTGGCCTCCCGCCTGCAGGGGCTCGCCGCCCCGGGGCAGACGCTGTGCTCGGCCGAGGCCATCCGCCTGGCCGGCTCCTCGGCGGAGAGCGTGGCGATGGGCGCACACCGGATCCGCGGGCTGCCGGACCGGGAGGAAATCTTCGAGCTGGCGGGCGTCAGCCGCAGCAGCTTCCGTTTCAACAGCGCGGTCGCACGCGGGCTCAGCCCGTATCTCGGCCGGGCGGCCGAGTTTGCCACCTTGCAGCAAAGCGCCGCCCAGGCGTGCGCCGGGCAAACCACGCTGGTCGCGGTGGTGGGCGACGCGGGGATCGGCAAGTCCCGCCTGGTGTGGGAGTTCGCGCGCTCGCTCAACCTGTTGACCTGGCAGGTGTTCAAGGCGGAGGCGGTGTCGTATGGGCGCAGCATCCCCTACCTGCTGATGACGACGCTGCTGCGGTCCTGCCTGGGGGTGGACGACCGGATGGCGCCCGAGGCGGCCGCCGAGCGGGTCCGGGCGCAGTTGGCCGAGCTGGGCGGATTGCCGCCGCTGCTGGAAACGGCGCTGCTGTCATTGCTGGTGCTGCCCACCGGGCCCGGCGCCGCTGCCTGGGACGAGCTGGAGCCGCCGCAACGCAAGGCCGCGCTGCGCGACAGCGTGCTGCGGCTGATGCACAGCCTGGTCCAGGAGCGCCCCCTGGTGCTGCTGCTGGAGGACCTGCATTGGGCGGACGAGGCAAGCCTGCGCCTGCTCGACCAGCTCGCCGCCAAGACATCCCGTTTGTTGCTGGTGGTAACCTATCGCGGCGGGTTCAGCCCGGCCTGGAGCGCGCCCTCGGTCCGCGAGACCATACTCGGCCCGCTGCCCGCCGACAGCATGGCGCAACTGGCCGAGGCGGCCTGCCCCAGCAGCATCGACGGCGCGGTGCGCAGCGAGTTGCTGGAGCGGGCGGCCGGCAATCCGTTCTTCCTCGAGGAGATGGTCCGCGCCGCCAGCGAGGCCGAGCGGGCGACCGCGCGCGCCGGGCAAGCCGCGCGTCCCCGGCTGCCGTCCACCATCGAGGCGGTATTGGCCGCGCGCATCGACCGGCTGCGCTCCGACGACAAGCAGGTGCTCACCACCGCGTCCGCCCTGGGCAACCGGTTCAGCGGGGAGACGCTGCGGGCGCTGTTTGCCAACCTGGAGGCGGTGAGCTTCCAGAGCCGGATGACCCGGCTGCAGGACGCCGGGCTGCTGCGCGAGGACAGGACCACCGACGGCGACTACGGCTTCGTTCACGCGCTGATCCAGGAAGTGGCCTATGCCGGGCTGCCCGACGCCCGGCGCCAGGCGCTGCACGCCGACATCGTGCGCGCGATCCAGGCCGTCGACGCGGACCGCCTGGCCGAGCAGTCCGAACGGCTGGCCTTCCATGCGCAGCAGGGCGAACTGTGGGAGGAGGTGACGCTGCATGCGCGGCTGGCGGGCGAGCGCGCGGCCAGCCGGTCGGCCTATGCCGATGCGGCGGCGTTCTTCCGGCAGGCGATAGCGGCCTGCGAGCGCCTGCCCGCCACGCCGGACCTTATGGCACTGCAGATCGACCTGCGGTTTGCCCTGCGCAACGCGCTGTTCCCGACCTGGGCGATCGGCGAGGGCTTGGCGCTGTCGCAGCAGGCGGAGAAGCTGGCGGAGGAGCTGGCCGACGGGCGGCGATTGGCGTGGGCCACCGCCTACCACGCCCGCGACCTCACCCTCAAAGGCCGCCAAAGCGAGGCCATCGCGGTGGCCGCACGCGCCCTGGCGATCGCCGCGGACGACGATGAGCTCACCGTCACCCTCGGGTTCTACCGCGGCTTGGCGGACTATTTCCGCGGCGCCTACGGGTCGGCCAGCGCCACCTTGCTGGAGACGGTCCGCAGGGTGGAAGCGGGAGACCGATTCCGCCGCTATGGGCTGCCCGGCCCGGCCGCGCTCTACCTGCGGGCGTGGCTGTCATGGGCCTTGGCGCGCATGGGCCGGACGGAGGCGGCCGAAGACGCGGTCGCGGGCATGCGCGACCTCGCCGAGGACTATGGGCAGCCGCTCGGCCACCTGGTCACGCTGCTGAGCGAGGGCGTGGTGCTTGCATTTGCCGAGCAGTATGTCGCGGCGGAAGATGCGCTGCAGCGCAGCCTCGCCGTGTGCCGCCGTTGGGAGTTGTTTTCCTGGTTCACCAACGTGGCCCGCATGCTGGGCCATGTGCTGGCATGCCTCGGCCGCCACGAGGAGGCGGTCGCGCTGCTCGCCGAATGCGTCGAGCGGAGCCGCGCTGGCGGTGTGCTCGTCGGCCTGTCCAGCGAGATGGCCTGGCTGGCGGAGGCGCAGCTCGGCATGGGGGATGGCGCCACCGCGTTGGCGACCGCGCAGGAGGCGGTGGAGCTTGCCCGTTTCCACGAGGAGCGCGGCAACGAGGCGCTGGCGTGGCATGCCCAAGCCCGTGTGCTCGCGGCCGGCGGCGAGCACGGGCCAAGCCTCGAGGCGTATCGTGCCGCCGCCGCCCTGGCCGAGGAGTGTGGCATGGCCCCGTTGCTGGAGCGCTGCCGCGAGGCCTTGCTGCTGCCGATCCTGCCCCCGCTTGCATGAGGCCGACATGACCGACCCGGCGACGATCACCAACTGGAAACGCCTGAGCAAGCGGATCACCACGTCGGGGCAGCCGGCGGAGAGCGAGCTGGGCGGCATCGCCGCGCTGGGCGTCCGCACCGTGATCAACCTCGCCCTGCACACGCATGAGCAGGCGCTGCCGGACGAGGCGGGCAGCGTGGCGGCTTTGGGCATGGCCTATGTTCACATCCCGGTGGAGTTCAAGCAGCCGACCGAGGCCGACTTCCAGGCCTTCTGCGCCGCGATGGCCGCGGCCAAGGATGCGCCGGTGCATGTCCACTGCATCATGAACTGGCGTGTTTCGGCGTTTTTCTATCGCTACCGGCGCGACGTCGAGGGGGTGGCGGAGCCGCTGGCCAGGGCGGACATGGAGCAGATCTGGCAGCCCGATGCGGTCTGGACCGAGTTCATTCGGCCGCGCCCCCTGGCTTGAAGCCGTGCTGGCGGCAAGCCATGTCCTGACCCATGGACCACAACACCCGTTTGCAGCTCGACATGACGCCGGATGGCCAGTTCCGCACGCCGCCGCGCCCGCCGATCACGGCGAAGATCTTCGCCGGCGCGGTGTTGGTGGCCGTGGTTGCGGGCGGGCTGGCCTTTGCCGCCTTCGCGCTGTGGATTGCGCTGCTGCTCGTCCCGGTGGTGATCCTGGCCGTGCTGGTGGCGGTGCTGACCTTGCGGTTCCGGCTCTGGCAGGCGCGCCGCCGGGCCGCGGGCTTCACGATGCCGACGCGCACCCGCTGACGTCTCCCTCTCCCGCCCGCGGGCAGGACAATCAGCGGGGAGAACATCCGTTTCTTCTCCCTCTCCCGTCCTTCACGCGAGAGGGCCGGGGTGAGGGCTCTTACAGCCAACACACTCTTGAGCAGTTCCGCCCGCGGGAGAGGGAGATATTTCAGTCGAGCGCCATATAATAGAGACCGACGCTGATCGCTGGGCCGCGCCAGTAGCCTGGAATGGTGCCGGCCTCCACCCAGCCGAAGCGCTGGAACACCCGCCGCGAGTGGTCGTCGCCGGGTGCTTCCATGACAAGCAACGTTCGCCCCGCCTGCTGCGCGCGGGACTTCGCTGCCGCCTGCAGCGCACGAGCCACACCTTGGCAGCGGTCTCCCGGTGCGACCAGCACCATGCGCAAGGTGGCGCGATGACGGGCGGTTTCCGCCGCCTCCCACTCGAGTTGCAGTGACCCGGCGACCGCACCGTCGCGCCAGGCCAGCAGCAAGCAGGTCTTGTCCTCGCCGACCGAATGGGCGACGCCCCGCCAATACGCCCGCGCCGCAGCGTGGGACACTGGCGCTCGGAACGGCGTCGGCGCGCCGGCCTCGGCGCATCGCTCGAGCAGCACGGCCAGGGCGCGCTCGGCGCTTTCGGCGGCCGCCACGTCCAGCGCCTCCACCACGCAGCCGGTCAGCGGCTTCCAGTAGCGCGCCTCGATCGAGCGGGACAGGTCGTCGAGCGCGCGCAGGCCGCCGCGCCGGACATAGCCGCACTTTTCGTAAAAGGCGTGCGCCCGGGTGAACAGCATGTCGGTCCAGAGCACCATGTGGGCGGCGCCGCACGCTCGGGCATGGGCCTCGGCGCAGGCAATCAGATCCGCCGCCAGCCCCGTGCCCCGCTGGCTCGCCGCCACATACATGCGGCATAAGTGCCAGCCATCCTCCGCGGGGTAGGTCGCGACCATGCCGACGAGGCCGCCCTCGTGCTCGGCGGACCACAGCTCGCCGCCACGGCCGCGCATGTGGGTCGCGAGCGCAGGCATTTCCGGCATCTCGGCGGCGAAATCGCACACCACGCTGGGATACTCGCCCCAACAGGCCGCAATCAGCGCCCTGTAGCCCGGCGCGTCCGCATCACGGCCCAGCCGGATCACGGCGCGCGGCTAGCTGAGCTCGGAGCAGAACGCGACGATGCGGGCGCAGCCTTCGGCCAGGGTCGCCTCGTCGGTCGCGTAGCTGATGCGCAGATAGGGGCTCATGCCGAACGCGGCGCCATGCACCAGCGCCACATGCCGCTCCTCCAGCAGGGCGAGCGCGAAGTCCTCGTCGCTGTGCAGGGTGCGGCCGCCGGGCGTGGTCTTGCCCAGGCACCCGGCGATGTTGGGGAACACGTAGAACGCCCCCTCCGGCCGGTGGCAGAACACGCCGGGCGCCGTGTTCAGCGCGTCGACCACGAGGTCGCGCCGGCGGCGATAGGCTGCGACCTGCACCGCCACGCTGTCCTGCGGGCCGTCCAGCGCGCCCACCGCGCCCGCCTGGGTGACGCTCGAGACGCCGGCGGAGGCATGGCCCTGCATCGCCACCATCGCCCGGATCAGCGGCTTGGGGCCGCCGGCGAAGCCAACCCGCCACCCCGTCATGGCGTAGGTCTTGGACACGCCGCAGACCGTGAGCGTGCGGTCGCGCAGCGCGGGCACCACGGCGGCCATGGTCGCGTGCTGGAAGCCGCCGTACACCAGGTGCTCGTACATGTCGTCCGACAGGATCCAGACATGCGGGTGGCGTAGCATCACCTCGCCCAGGGCCTGCATGTCGGCGGCCGAGCAGGCAGCGCCGGTGGGATTGTTGGGGAAGTTCAGCATTAGCCACTTGGTTCGGGGGGTGATCGCGGCCTCGAGGTCCTCCGGCTGCAGCTTGAAGCCGTTGTTCTGCGGGCAGGTGACCGGCACCGGCTCGCCGCCGACCAGCCGCGTTATCAGCGGGTAGGCGCCCCAATACGGCGCCGGGATGACCACCTCGTCGCCCTCGTTCACGGTGGCCATCAGGGCGTTGAAGATGACCTGCTTGCCGCCATTGCCGACGCAAATCTCGTCCAGCGCGAACTCGAGGCCGTTGTCGCGGATGAACTTGCGCTGGACGGCGGCTTTCAGCGCCGGGGTGCCGTCCTGCGGCGTGTATTTGGTTTCGCCCCGCTTGGCGGCCGCGTAGGCGGCCTCGATCGCGTGCGGCGGGCTGGCGAAGTCGGGCTCGCCGATGGTGAGTGCCAGCACCGGCGTCCCCTGCGCGCGCATGGCGCGCGCCTTCATCGTCATGGCCATGGTGGCGGAGACCGGAACACGGGCGATGCGGTTGGCCAAACCAGGCAAGTCGGGGGTCCTTTTCTTCTCCCTCTCCCGCAGGCGGGAGAGGGCCGGGGTGAGGGTGCGAAGGCGACTATAGCCGGCGTTGCAGCGCCCAACAGGCCCTCACCCCGGCCCTCTCCCGTGGAGGACGGGAGAGGGAGAAGCCATGGCCGCCGTTACGTCAGGCTGGCGCAGAACTGCTGGATGCGGCTGCAGGCCTCGCGCAGGGAGTCGGTGTCGGTCGCGTAGCTCACCCGGAAGTGGCCCGGGTAGAGAAAGGCGCTGCCATGCACCGCCGCCACCCCCTGCTCGTCCAGCAGAGCGACCACGAAGCTCTCGTCGTCGACGATCTTGGCACCCTTGGCCGAGGTCTTGCCGATGCAGCCGCGCATGCTGGGGAACACGTAGAACGCGCCCTCGGGCCGGTGACAGGTGAGGCCGGATGCGTCGTTCAGCATGTCCACCACCAGGTCGCGGCGCTGCCGATACACCTCGACCATCATCGGGATGAAGTCCTGCGGGCCGTTCAGCGCCTCGACCGCCGCGGCCTGGCTGATCGAGGACGTGTTGGACGTCGATTGCGACTGCAGCTTGTCCATCGCCTTGATCAGCGGCAGCGGCCCCCCCGCGAACCCGATCCGCCACCCCGTCATGGCGTATCCCTTGGAGCAGCCGTTCATCGTCAAGGTCCGGCTCTTCAGCTCGGGCGCCACCTGGGCGATGGTGGCGAATTCGGCGTCGCCATAGAGCAGCTTCTCGTAGATGTCGTCGGTGATAACCCAGACATGCGGGTGGCGCAGCAGCACCTCGGCCAGGGCGCGCAGCTCGGCAGCGCTGTAGGCGGCGCCGGTCGGGTTGCTTGGGCTGTTCAGCATGAACCACTTGGTTCGCGGCGTGATCGCGGCCTCGAGGTCCTCCGGCAGCAGCTTGAAGCCGTTGTTCTGCCCGCACTGCACGATCACCGGCGTCCCGTCCGCCAGCGCCACGATGTCCGGATAGCTGACCCAGCAGGGCGACGGGATCACCACCTCGTCGCCCGCGTCCAGGGTGGCGACCATGGCGTTGTAGATGATCTGCTTGCCGCCGGTGGAGACGATGATCTCGTCGGGCGTGTAGTCGAGCCCCGAGTCGCGCTTGAACTTGGCGGCGACCGCCTGGCGCAGCGCCAAGGTGCCGGCGACGTCGGTGTATTTCGTCTCGCCGGCCTCGATGGCGCGGATCGCCGCCTGCTTGATGTTGTCGGGCGTGTCGAAGTCGGGCTCGCCGGCGGACAGGCTGATCACGTCCCGCCCGGCAGCCTTCAGCGCCCGCGCCTTGGTCGAAATCGCGATGGTCTTGCTCGGGCTGACCCGGTCCAGCCGTTCGGCAGTGAGGCTCATGTCCTGTCTTTCAAGCGCAACAATGGGGATGGCGCGACCCTATGCCCGCCCGCGCCCCGCCGCAACCGCGCGTTGCTGCACCAGCCATGCGCTGAACAGCGCCGTCGACACGAACAGCAGGATGATGGTGGCCAAGGCGTTGAGCTCGGGGGTCGCGCCCAGCTTGAGCGAGGAGAACACCACCATGGGGAGCGTGGACGCGCCGGGCCCCGAGACGAAGCTGGCGACCACCAGGTCGTCGAGGCTGAGCGTGAAGGCGAGCAGCCAGCCGGACAGCAGCGCCGGCGCCAGCAGCGGCAGCGTGACCCGGAAGAACGCCCCGCCCGGCGTGCATCCCAGGTCCAACGCGGCGTCCTCGAGCTCCGTGCCCGAGCCCTCGAGCCGCGCCCGCACCACCACGGCGACGTAGGACAGCGAGAACGAGATATGCGCCACCGCGATCGTCGCCGCACCTCGGGTGTTCGGCAGGCCGATCAATTGCTGGCTGGAGACGAACAGCAACAGCAGCGACAGCCCGATCAGCACGTCCGGCAGCACCAGCCGCGTGGCCAGCAGGGTGTCGAGCAAGCCGCGGCCCGGCACACGCTGGAATCGCGCCAATATGACGCCGGCCGCCGTGCCCAGGATGGTCGCCCCCGTGGCGGAGAGCAGCGCCACCTCGAGCGACAGCAGCCCGGCGGCGATGAGCTGCTGATCGTGCCACAATGTGACATACCAGCGGGTCGACAGGCCGGAGAGCACCGTGGTGAGCCGGGAGTCGTTGAAGCTGGTCAGCACCAGGAGGGCGACCGGGATGAACAGGAACGCATAGCCGAACAGCAGGGCGGCGAGCAGCGGTTTGCTGAGCCTCATGCGCGCCCGGCCATGCGATCAGGCTTGCAGATGCGCCGCGACATAGGGCGGCAGGCAAAACGCGGCCCGGTGCACGCAGGGCGTCCAGTAGCGAGTCTGCCCGGCGATGCCGGCGGCCGCGGCACGGGCTGCCAGCTCCACCTCGGGCGGCGGCTCGATGGCCACGTCACTGGCGATCCCGAGCGCCATGAAGCCGCCGATATAGGTGGGGGCAGCGACCAGGTAGGCGCCGGCTTCGGCAAACACGGCGCGCCGGAACGCCGTCGAACTGCCGAGTTCGGCGCCTTGCAAGAACGGCACCCCGCATTGATTGACCAGGATCCCGCCATGCGGCAGCACGCGCGCACACTGCCGGTAGAACTCCTCGGTAAACAGCGCTTCCCCCGGGCCGGCAGGGTCCGTGCTGTCGACGATGATGACGTCGAACGACTGTGGCTCAGCCTCGAACACCCAGCCGATACCATCCCCGATGACGACTTTTGCACGGGGATCGGACCAGGCATTGCCCCCGATGTCCGGCATATACTGCCGCGCCAACCGTATCACGGCCTCGTCGATCTCGACCATGACGGCCTCGGCCACACCCGGATGCTGCAGCACGCGCCGCAACACGCCGCCATCTCCCGCCCCGATGATCAGCACCCGCCTGGCGGCCCCGTGTTGCAGCAGCGGGACGTGGACGATCATCTCCTGATAGGCAAACTCGTCGGCCTCGGTGATCTGGACCACGCCGTCGAGCAGCATGACCTTTCCGTGCGACCAGCTCTCGAAGATCACGATGTCCTGGTAGCGGCTGCGCTCCCGCACGAGCTCTTGCCTCATGCGGAAGCCTTGCCGCCACCCGGGGTAAAGCCCCTCTTCCACCCATGTCATGCTGGAATTGCGTCTGATCGCGGGTTTATTCGCGATCTAAAACCGTCCGCGGCGGTGCTCTTCGAGGTCGATGCGACCCGGCGCGAATGCCTCTTGTAGCACCGGAATGGCCGCGTGCGGGTTGCAATCGCCACAAACGAAGATGTCGATGGCGGCAAATTCACGCTCTGGCCAGGTGTGAATCGAGATGTGGCTTTCCGCGAGCACGACCACGCCGGACACCCCGCCATTGGGCGAGAAGCGGTGGAAATGGCTGTGCAGGATGGTGGCCCCCGCCTCGACCGCCGCCGCGCGCAACGCCGTGTCGATATGGACCGGGTCGGACAGCCGATGCGCCTGCCAAAGGTCGACAAGCAGATGGGTTCCGGCGAACCGCATCCCGTCCTTCTCGATAAAGTAGTCCTTCCGCGCCGGGTCGATAGCCACCCGCGCCGGGTCGATGGCCACTTCTAAGGTCACGCTATTTGTCTGGTTCTCGCTCGGAAGCTCCGAGACCATCCCCAGTTGAGCAAGTGCGTTCATCACGTACCCCCAAACCAGTAGACGGCCGGTTGGACAAAGGTGTCCTCTTGGGCCAAGGGTCGCTGTGATAGAGACGTCTGCACCGGGGTGCAAGCCTTTAAATTGGCGTGCGTGCAAAACTCGAGCTTGCGCCGAAGCGGGGCGAGCACGTCATCCGGGCACGTGGTGTTTCTACCCTGTTAACCTTTCCGCGCCATCATGCAGGCGGCGCGATGAGGTAGATCATGAGTTCGGCAGCGGCGATCGAAGGCTCTGGTGAGGCGGGGGCAACTCCACCGAAGAAGCGCAAACTGCCGGTGCTCATGATTGGCGCGGTTCTGCTCGTCATCGCCCTGGTCGCCGGGCTTTGGTTTAGCGGAATTCTCCCTGGCCTCCTGGGCATGAACAAAGCCGCCGCGGAGAAGTCCACGGAGCAGGCCGCGAAGCAAGCCGCCCACGCCGCGCCGGTCTTTGCCGATCTACCGGAGATGGTGGCGAACTTGAACGCGCCGGGTCGTCGCCCGTCCTATGTCAAGCTGAAGGCGCGCGTCGAACTGGAGAAGGCCGAAGATCAGGCCGCTTTCACCGCCGCCCAGCCCCGCGTGATCGACCTGTTCCAGACCTATCTGCGCGAGATGCGGCCCGACGAACTACGCGGCTCGGCCGGCACGTACCGGTTGCGCGGCGAGCTGATTGCCAGGGCAAACATCGCGATCGCCCCGGCGCGCATCGTGGACATCTTGTTTAGCGAGCTGCTCGTTCAATGAGCGAGTCCGATGAGGCGCTTGCGGCAACTTGGGCTGCGGCCGCCGAAGATGCGACCTCTACGGCGCGCGTGCTCAATCAGGCGGAAATCGACAGTCTTCTGGGGTTTGACGACAATCCACACGATGAAGACAGCCGATCGGGCATGCACCGCATCATTTCGTCCGGCCTGGTGTCGTACGAGCGGCTCCCGATGCTGGAGATCGTGTTCGACCGGCTGGTCCGCATCATGTCGACGAGCCTGCGAAATTTCACCTCTGACAACGTGGACGTCTCGATCGACAACATCCTTTCGTTGCGGTTTGGCGATTATCTCAATTCGATCCCGCTCCCCGCCATGCTGGCCGTCTTCAAAGCAGAAGAGTGGGACAACTACGGTTTGATGGTGGTCGACTCGGCCATGATCTATTCGATCGTTGACGTTTTGTTAGGCGGCCGGCGTGGCACTGCGGCCATGCGGATCGAGGGGCGCCCCTACACGACCATCGAGCGAACCCTCGTCGAACGTCTCATCCACGTGGTTCTTGCCGACTTGTCCGCGAGCTTTGATCCACTCTGCCCGGTAACCTTCAAGTTCGAACGCCTCGAGGTCAATCCACGCTTTGCGACCATCAGTCGCCTGTCGAACGCCGCCGTTCTGGCCCGGCTACGGATCGACATGGAAGATCGCGGCGGCCGAATGGAACTCCTGCTACCCTATGCCACGCTCGAGCCTGTGCGGGAATTGCTGCTGCAGCAATTCATGGGTGAGAAGTTCGGCCGTGACAGTATTTGGGAGACCCATCTCGCCGAGGAACTCTGGGCGACGGACATCGAACTGGATGTCGTTCTTGACGAGCAGGTCATGAGCTTGGCTGACGTGATGGCGTTACAGATCGGCAGCCAAATTCTCCTGACCGCAACTCCAGGCAGTGCGGTGAAGTTGCGATGCGGCTCGGTCACTATGTTCGAAGGCAAGGTTGGCCGCCGCAAGAACCGTGTCGCGGTCAGAATCGATCAGGAAGTGACTGCGTTGCGGCGTGACAGCTAAAGATCAGAAGAATACATAAATGACAGAGTGGCAAATCGCGTTAGAGATCGTCTTGGTTGGGCTGCTTGCGACGATGCTGTTTTACATGATGCGACTGGAGCGGGCGTTAAGCATCGTGCGGCGGGATCGGACGGAGCTTGAACGTTTGCTCAACGATTTCAACGAAAGTACTCAGCATGCTGAGAACGGGGTGGTGGAGTTGCGCAAAGTCGCGGACGGCATCGGCAAGGAAACCAACCGGCAATGCGAGGTGGCAAGATTGCTGCAAGGCGACCTCACGCAATTGATCGAACGCGGCAATGCCGTCGCAAACCGGCTGGATGATCTCGTCAGGCAGGATGCGCGACCCGAGCTCTATTCCTCACAACGATCCGTCGCGGACCCGGTGGTCGTCGACCGGGACACATCGCGCGTGCGTAGCCAGGCCGAGAGAGACTTGCTGCGGGCCTTGCGGGTGCCGCGCTGATGTCGAGCATGCGCAGGCCACGGCTCCAGCCAATCGTGTTGGCACTCGGGAGCATACTGCTCGCGACGAAGCTCATAACGCTCGGCTCCGCGCTCCTTTTCACGCCAACGAGGCTGTCATCGCAGATCGTCGGCTCAGCGCAAGCCGCTGTCCCGAACTCGGCTGCCGACTCGCAAGCAAGCAAGACCGTCGCGGCTCCAGCGACATCGTCAGCAGCGTCCGACCCTGCAGAGCATACGGTCGAGAGCGCTCCGTCATCGAACCCGGCGCCAGTGAGCCAGGCTGAGCGCCAAGTACTGGAGGCTCTCCTCGCCCGCCGGCAAGAACTGGATGCAAGGGAACGCGCACTGGCTGATCGGGCCGCGCTGGTTGATGCCGCTGAACAACGCATCAGTGAACGGGTCGCCCAATTGTCTGCCCTGCAATCGAAGCTGGAAGGGCTCGAACTCGCACGCCGCCAGCGTGACGAAGCAAACTGGTCGGGGCTGGTCAAGGTCTACGAGCTGATGAAGCCACGCGATGCCGCTGGTATCTTCAACGACATGGAAATGGGCGTGTTGCTGGAGGTTGTCGGCCGAATGAAGGATGCAAAACTTGCGCCGATATTGGCTGCAATGCAGCCGGACCGCGCACGCCTGGTGACGACTCAACTCGCGGGGCAACGCAGCCGTGAAGTCGCACCCCCATCGTCGCAGTCGGGTCCGGGTTAGAGAGAGGATAGCTCAATGGATTACGCTGGTTCGGTTTTGATCGTTGATGATTACAAAACCATGCTTCGGATCGTCAGGAACCTTCTGAAGCAAATCAACATACACAATGTACGTGAGGCGAGTGACGGCAACGAAGCCTTGGCATTGCTTCGCTCTGGTGACTTTGGGTTGGTCATCAGCGATTGGAACATGGCTCCTATGAGCGGTTTGAAGCTCTTGCAGCAGGTCCGGTTGGACAGCAGACTTCAGAGCATTCCATTTATAATGATTACCGCGGAAAGCAAGACAGACAACGTCATCGCGGCCAAACAGGCCGGGGTCAGTAGCTATATTGTAAAGCCATTCAATGCGGAGACTTTGCAAGGGAAAATAGAAAAGGTACTCGGCAATGGTTGAGGCTTCGCCCGAGGCTCGATCACAGCCCAGCGGGAACTCACCAGCGTTGAACCATGTGACGCTGACGCCTACCGATCAAATCGCGGAGCACGTCGCACTCCTCACCGAAGTGCAAACTCTCGCAGCCTATATTGATCGCACCAGGCGGGAAATCGCCGCTCTGGGAGTAGACCGGGTTGTGAAGTCGCACGTCGTTACCGCTACCGACGAACTCGACGCGATCGTCATGCACACGGCGGCTGCGACAACGACGATACTCGATGCGTGCGAAGTTCTAGATAGCGCGTCATCCACCGACAGCTACTACGTCACTTCGGCTGCGACCGCAAGAATATATGAGGCGTGTTCGTTCCAAGACATTACCGGCCAACGGGTCGGCAAGGTCGTCCAGACGTTGAAGTCGATCGAAGTCAGGATTGCAGATATCTTGCGGGCGTTCGACAATCCGGCTCGCCCTGAGAGTTCGCCAGAGGAAGACGCAAGAGCCGACAGCCTCCTCAACGGTCCCCAGCAGCCAGGCGAGGCAATGGACCAGCAAGCCATAGACGCGTTGCTGGAGTAGCAAGTATGAGATCCATCCTGTTGGCTCTTCTGCTTATGACCGTCTCGTACGCGAACGCGGCGGAACCGGTTAAAGTCCGCTTTGGCATGCACGACCATTTCGATCGCCTCGTGTTCGAATTCCCGGTGGCAACGTCTTTCGAGTTGCAGCAGGGGGCGGACACGGCAGTGCTGCACTTTGCCAATGGCGGCGACATTCCCAGCCTTCGGGTCGAGTCCCCGACCGTCAAGTCGGTCGTAGGCGGCACCTCAGTCGCAACCGTAAGTCTCACGCCTGGAACTCAAATCAGTGTTACAGTGCTCGATCGGCGCGTGATACTCGACGCGCGGATGGCAGAGACGCGCCCGCATGTCGAGGTGCCCAAAATTGCCAAGACCGCCGTACTACCTGGCTTGAAACATCTCTCGCACGAGGATGCCGTCTCCGCTCCGCAGCCAGCAGCTCCCAATCGGCCCTCGACAGTGTCCCCCATGCCAACGGCTTCCACGCCAGCGCCCTCCACGCCAGCGCCTGCCACGCCAGCGCCTTCCACGCCAGCGCCTTCCACGCCAGCGCCTTCCGTGCCAACAGCTTCCGTCGTACCGGCAGAAGCGAGCGCCAAGAGCCCTCCCGACGTCATCCCTGCAACTCCGAATGTTCGTGATAGTCACGCGCCTTCTTCCGCAGGTTCTGGCCCGATTCAGACCCAACCTCCGGAGCCAATCTCTATTTCAGCTCTGCCTGCCGTTGCCGTTAAATCGGATCCCGACGGCAGTGCTATGCTGCTGCCGTTTGGACGGGATGTCGGAGCGGCGGCTTTCCCAAGAGCATCGGAGGCGTGGGTGGTTTTCGACGAGCAGCGACCGTTCGATGCCGTTTCGTTCAAGGATCAGCCGGCTTTTTCTGACGCCACTGTTCAGGTGTTCCCGACCGGGACGTTGCTGCGGATACCGCATCGTGGAGATCAAACCCTATCGCTCCGCCGAACTCAAGAAGGTTGGCTCGTTCGCCTTGGGCACCCAAATCGTCCCTCCAGTCCTTTGCTGCCGGTCGTGCAGGCGAACCGGATCCTATTGCCCGCCGACAATACGGGACGTGTCGTGACCTTTTCCGACCCTCAGACAGGGCAGAACCTGGAAGTCGCGACACTCCGAACCGCCGGCCCGGGTGTTCCAGTGATGTACTCTGCCCCGGAGTTTAGCATTCTGCCGAGTTGGCAGGGCGTTGTTGTCGAGCCCCTTTCGGACCGGGTTACCCTGCACAACAGCAGGGAGGGCGCGGTTATTGATACGGGCGCGGTGTTCTCCGCCGCTGCCGAAAGTGCTCACCCTCTTGCAGATGCTGCCGTCTTGACCCGGCGGTATGATTTTCCTGCACTGCCGGTGCCGAGTTTGCTGCGCCGGCTGCAAGCTCAGATGGTCGACGAGGGGGCCGCACCAGCGCAGGATCGTCTTGCAACGCGTAAGCTGGCCGCGCAAACCATGCTCGCGCTCGGCCTAGGCCCTGAGGCGCAATCCTTGCTCAAACTTGCCGAAGCCGACGATCCCCGAGCCGCCGATGATGCCGACTTCCAGGGTTTGAGTGGGATTGCAGCCCTACTGAGTGATCGCCCCAATGAAGCGGATGGCTTGCTGCGCCCAGAGCTGAACGGCAATGACGAGATTTCGCTGTGGCGAGCGGTGCTTGCGGCTTCTCGACAGGAAGGATCACCGGAGGCCGCCGCTCTCTTCGCAGCGACGACGAACCTGATCTTGTCATATCCTGCGGCCCTGCGCGACCGTCTGCTGCCACTCGCGGCGGAGACGATGGCAGCCGGCGGTGCGAAAGCAGCGGCCGACGCACTAATCGCTAAGCTGCCGAACGAGCCTCGTCTCGCCCTTGCCCGTGCCATCCGCCTAGACAGCGACGGCGATGCCACGGGGGCGTTGACCCTGTATGACGCGCTCGCGTCAAATCGCGACCGCTTGGTAAGTGCTCGAGCCGCCGCCCGCGCAGTCCGTCTACGACTTGCCAATCACATGATTACTCCTGCCGAAGCGGCGGATCAGTTGGAACGCCATCTGCTGGACTGGCGGGGCGATAACCGGGAGAGAGATTTACGGCTTGAAGTGGTGGACCTCCGGGCGGAGGCTGGACAGTGGCGACAGGCCTTCAATCTCCTGAAGGAAACGGCCGCACTTTACCCAGACGACGCCGCGAAGTTTCGCGTTCGCACGACGGAGCTGCTCACGAAGCTACTGCGGGACGATAAAGCGAAGTCGATCTCGCCACTCGATCTCGTGACATTGGCGGAGGAGAACGCCGAGGCTGCAGCCCAAGCTGCGCCGGATGACGTGACAGCCCTGTTAGCGGACAAGTTGGCCGCACTTGATCTTCCTAATCAGGCAGCTCCTATATTCGAGCGAATGTTGTCTGCCGCTCCATCCGGCATCGCTCGGGCCGCCCTCGGGGCGCGCCTTGCGTCCGTTCGGCTTGAGGTCGGCAAAGCGGCCGAGGCAGATGCGGCGCTGAAAGCCTCGGACTACCCCGACTTACCGGCCGCATTGAAGGAGCAACGCGCCTTACTCGCTGCTCGTTGTCGCGCTCAGATGCACGATGTCGCTGGGGCGACAGCAATTTTGGCAGGGCTAGACACGACCGCAGCGGACGATCTCAGGGCTACAATCCTTGCCACTGCAGGCGACTGGCGTGGCAGTGAAGCGGCTTTGAAGTCGATGGTGAATCGCGTTGTACCAGCTTCGGGCCCGCTCACCACTGAGCAGCAGGACTTGCTTCTTCGGCTCGCATCGGCTCAAGCTCGGGCCGGAGATGATGAGGGCGCGCGTGAGTTGGGTAATCAAGACGGAGTTCGCATGTCGGGCCCTCGCAATGACATGTTCCGGCTCCTGACAGCAGCGCCGGTAAACGGGGTCGCCGACCTTCCCCGCTCTGCCGGTGAGCTGGTCATGGCGCGAGCGATCCCCGCAGGGGTGGCGGCCTTTGGAAGTCACTAGGTAGATCGGGTATGACCCGAATGGTCCGCCGCTGATGGACACCTCAGCCCAGGGAGCCGATCGGCACGCCAAACCCAGTCCAGCTAAACCCAGTCCAGCTAAACCCAGTCCAGCCAAACCAGGCCCACTGCTCTACGCCAGCACCCGCCAACCGGCTCAAACCACCCCTGCCACCCGCCCCTGACTTCCACACCCTCCGCAGTGTAGGCTCCCCCCGGCGACGCACCGATGCGCCGCGACTCGGTTGGACCCTGTATGAGGCACCCTATGCTGCTCACCCGACGCATCCTGATCGCCGCCACCGCAAGCCTCACCGCCGCCCCCAGCCTGCGGCCCGCCCAAACCCGCGCCGCCGAGACCGACCCGCGGATGAGCCCGCGCACGCTCGGCCAAAGCACCGCCCCGGTCACCATTCAGGAGTGGTTTTCGCTCACCTGCACCCATTGCGCCGCCTGGTCCATCAAGGTGTTCCCCGAGGTGCAGGACAAGCTGATCAAGGCCGGCAAGGTCTTCTACATCTATCGGGATTTCCCGCTCGACCAAGTGGCGCTCACCGCCGCCATGGTCGCTCGCGCCCTGCCGCCGGGCCGCTACGAGGCCTTCGTCAACACCCTGCTCGCCAGCCAGGACCGCTGGGCCTTCGCCCGCGGGGTCGACACCACCGAGGAAATCTTCAAGCGTGCCGCCCTGGCCGGCATGCCGCGCTCCGTGTTCGAGGCCACGGTGAACGACCAGGGTCTGCGTGACGCCATCCTGGCCGAGCAGCAGATGGGCGAGACCAAATACAAGGTGGACAGCACCCCCACCTTCGTCATCAACGAGAAGCCCCATGCCGGCGAGCAGAGCTACGACGCCATCGCCAGCATGGTCGCCGCCGCCGCGTAAGCCCTCCTTGCCCGTCGCGTTCACCCGGCTGCGCATCGCCGGCTTCAAGAGCTTCGCCGAGCCGCAAACGGTGGAGATCCTGCCGGGGCTGACCGGGGTGGTCGGCCCCAATGGCTGCGGCAAGTCCAACGTGGTGGAGGCCCTGCGCTGGGCCATGGGCGAAACCAGCGCCCGCTCCCTGCGCGGCGGCGAGATGGACGACGTGATCTTCGCCGGGTCGATCGGCCGGCCCAGCCGCAACCTCGCCGAGGTGGTGGTGACACTCGAGGAGGCGGTGGGCACGGCGCCGCCGCCGTTCCACGAGGCGCCGGAACTGCAGATCAGCCGCAAGATCGAGCGCGGCGCCGGCAGCACCTTCCGCGTCAACGGCCGCGAGGCGCGGGCGCGGGACGTGCAGACCCTGTTCGCCGACCTGGCGAGCGGGGCGCGTTCCTCGGCGATGGTGAGCCAGGGCCGGGTCGGCACCATCATCAACGCCCGGCCAGACGAGCGGCGCCTGGTGCTCGAGGAAGCGGCGGGCATCACCGGGCTGCACGCGCGGCGGCACGAGGCGGAGCTGAAGCTGCGCGCGGCGGAGGCCAACCTCGAGCGGGCGCAGGATTTGCGCACTCAGTTGGAGGGCCAATTGGCGGCGCTGCAGAAGCAGGCGCGGCAGGCCCTTCGCTGGCGCACGCTCTCCACCACGGTGAAAGAGGCGGAGGCGGAGCTGCTGGCCATCGCGCGTTCCCGGGTGGAGGCGGAGCGGGAGGCCGCCGCCACCGCCGCCGCCGCCGCCCGCGCCACCCTGGCCTCCGCTGGCCAAGCCGCCGCCGATGCCGGCCGCGCCGAAGCCGAGACCGCCACCGCCCTGCCGCCCTTACGCGAGGCCGAGGCCACCGCCCGGACGGCGCTCGAGCGGCTCCGGGTGGTGCGCGAGCAGATGGCGGCCGAGGTGGCCCGTGCTCGCGACGCGCTGGCCGCCGCCACCGCCCGGCAGGCGCAGGTGGCGCGGGACCTGGCGCATGCCGAGCGCACCCGCGCCGAAGCCGACGCCGCCGCGTCCCGCCTGGCCGCCGAGCGTGACCGCCTGCGCGCCGCCGAAGCCGAGGCCCCCGCCCGCCTGGCCGCCGCGCAGACCGAACTGGCCGCCGCGTCCGACGCAGCGCGCGAGGCCGAGACCGCCGCCAACCGCGCCACCGAGCGCGCCGCCGAGCTCACCGCCACCAGCCAATCCCTCACCCAGGCGCTCGCCCAGGCCGAGGCGCGGGCCAAGCGCTTGGCCGGCCAATCGGCTCAGCTTCGTGCCGACCGCGACCGCGCCGCCGCCGCCCGCATCGACCCGGCGGCCCTCGCCAACCTCGCCGCCGCCGCCGCCCAATCCGCCGCCGACGCCGCCGCGTCCCGTCACGCGCAAGAGGCCGCCGAGCAGGCCCGCGCCGCCGCCGCCGCCGCCGCCAGCGCCGCCCGCCAACGCGACGCGACCGACGCTGCCGCCCTGGCCAAGCTCACCGCGCAGACGGCAGCTCTGGCCGAGGTGCTGGGCGTGAAAGATGGCGAGCGCTGGCCCCCCATGGTGGACGCGCTGAGCGTCCCGGCCGGGCTGGAAGCCGCCTTGGGCGCCGCCTTGGGCGAGGAGCTGGGCGCCGCCGCCGACCCCGCCGCCGCCCGGCATTGGCGCGAGCTGCCGCCGCTCGCCGCCCCCATCCTGCCGGCCGAAGCCCTGAGCAGCCTGGTCTCCGCGCCGCCCACCTTGCAGCGCGCGCTCTGCGGCATCGGCCTGGTGGAAAGCGAGGCCGAGGGTGACGCCAAACAGCCGCACCTGCTGGCCGGCCAAGCCCTGGTGTCCCGTGCCGGGGGGGTGTGGCGCTGGGACGGCTACACCGTGCGCGCCGGCACCCCCACGCCCGCCGCCATCCGGCTGCAGCAGCGCAACCGCTTGAACGCCCTGCGTGCCGACCTCGCCCAGGCCCGCGAGGCCGCCGCCCAATCCGCCGCCGTGCGCGCCGCCGCCGACGCCGCCGACCGGGACGCCGCCGCTGCCGATGCCGCCGCCCGAGCGACCCGGCGTGACGCCGAGGCCCGCGCCGCGACGCAGCACTCCGAGCATGCCCGCCTGGCCACGCGCGCGGAGCAGGCCGACGCGCAACTGGCGGCGCTCGAAGCCCAATTGGGCCGCCTCCACCCCGAGGCAGAAGACGCCGCCGCCGCACTCGCCGCGCTCCAAGCCGAGCGCGCCCGGCTGCCAGACCTCACGGTCCTGCGCGCCGCCGTCGACCGCGCCCGCAGCGCCCTTGCCGCCGCCCGCGCCCGCGACGCCGCCGCCCAGGCGGCGCAGCGCGACGCCGAACGCGACGCCGGCGCCCGCCGCTCAAGGCTGCAGACGCTCGAGGCCGACCTCGCGAACCAGGCCCTGCGCAGCGCCGACGCCAGCGGGCGGGAGACCGACCTGCGGGCTCGCGCCGCCGAGGCCAGCGCCGAAGCGGCGGCCCTGGGCAACGCTCCCGCCGCCATCGCCGAGCAGGCCGCGGAGGCCACCGCAGCGCTCGCGGCGGCCGAGGCCGAGCACCGCCGGGTCGCAGCGGCGGTGGAGGCGGCCAGCCGGGCCAGCACCCAGGCCGCCGCCGCCGCCCGCGCCGCCGAAGCCGCCCAGGCCCAGGCGCGGGAGGACCTGGTGCGCGCGGAAGCGGCGGCCGCGCAGGACGGTGGCCGAACGCATCCTCGAGCGGCTCGGCGCCAACGCGGCGCTCCCCCCTGCCCCGGCCGACCTCTCCGAAGCGGCCGAAGAGCGCGCCCGCCGCAAGCTCGACCGCCTCGCCCGCGAGCGCGAGGATATCGGCCCGGTGAACCTGCGCGCGGCGGCCGAGGCGGCGGAGATGGAGGCGCGCATCGCCGGCATGGAGGCGGAAAAGGCCGAGCTGAACACCGCCATCGCCAAGCTGCGCGGCTCCATCGGCCACATCAACCGCGAGGGCCGCGAGCGGCTCGGCCAGGTGTTCGCCGAGGTGGACCGCCACTTCCAGGCGCTGTTCGGCCGCATGTTCGGCGGCGGCCGGGCCCACCTGGCGCTGGTTGGCTCCGACGACCCGCTGGAGGCCGGGCTCGAAATCTACGCCCAACCCCCGGGCAAGAAGCTGGCCACTCTCTCGCTGCTCTCCGGCGGCGAGCAGGCCCTGACCGCGCTGTCCCTGATCTTCGCCGTGTTCCGCTGCAACCCGGCGCCGATCTGCGTGCTCGACGAGGTGGACGCCCCGCTCGACGACGCCAACGTGGAGCGTTTCTGCACCCTGCTGGCCGAGATGGTGCGCGAGACCGGCACGCGCTTCCTGGTGGTCACGCACCACCACCTGACGATGGCGCGGATGGACCGGCTGTATGGCGTGACGATGCAGGAGCGCGGCGTGTCGCGGCTGCTGTCGGTCGACCTGGCGCGCGCGGCGGCGATGGTGGACCAGCGCGTGGCCGCGGAATAGCCGTTGCGGCTTGCGAGCACGGGTTGAGGGCTGGAGCAGTTGGTATAGGTAAAGCCATGTCTCCGACTCGGCCCGTCCCAGCATTCATCTCCTATGCGATCGCGCTGGGAATTGGCCTGTGCTTCGTGTTCTGGCTGGTTGCACCCGATGTCATGGTCCCGCTCCACCCGCTGCACGCGGCCGCCGTGGAGGACCGGGCCCAGTCCATCATCGGGCAGCGCTACTTCCTGCGGGATGCCTGGCGCTGGCCGCTGCTGCACGTCGCGCAGCTCGATTGGCCGACGGGGCTCAGCATCGGGCTGACCGACAGCATCCCGATCATTATGCTGCCGCTCAAGCTGGTGCGCGCCTGGCTGCCCCCCGGCTTCTACGTGCAGGACGGCTGGCTGGCCATCGCCTGGGCGGTGCAGCCGGCCGCGGCGGTGTTCGCGCTGCGCAGCATGGGGGAGCGGCGGCTCGTCGCAGCGCTCTGCGTCGGCGTGCTGTCGCTCAGCCTGCCGAGCCTGCTCGTGCGCGATGGCCAGATGTCGCTATGCACTCACGCGCTGATCCTTTGGGCGATCGGCTTGTATTTCCGCGGCGTGCAGGCGCCGACGGCCGTGCGCGGGATGGCCTGAGTCGTGCTGCTGGCGGCCTGCGTGCTCGTCCACCCCTACCTCCTGGCGATGGCAGCCGGCGTGCTCGGGGCCGTCCCGCTGTCGCTGCTGTTGCGCTACGACCGGCGGTGGCGTGCTGCCGCGCTTTGGTTCGCCGCAGCGCTCGCCGTGGCGGCGGGGCTCGCCTTGGGCGTGGGCTTCGGCGGCGCATCCTATATCGGCGGCTACGGCGTGTTCTCGATGAACCTGCTGAGCCCGGTGCTGCCGTCATGGTCCTGGCTGTTCGGCCACCACGATATCGACGCGACGGGCGGGCAGGCCTTCGAAGGGGGGCAGTATCTGGGCGCGGGCCTGTTGCTGCTCTGCGTGGTGGCGGCCGGTGCGTTGGCGGCGCGGCGGGCGCGGCTGGCATGGCGGCGCCATCTTGGCCTGGCGGCCATGGTGGCGGGAATGGTGCTGTTTGCCCTGTCCAACAAGGTCTATGCCGGCCACCTGCTTGTCCTCGACTACCATCATCCCCCGGCCTTTTTGACCCAATTCCGCGCCTCCGGCCGGTTCTTCTGGCCCGCCAGCTACCTCATCCTGCTGACCGGCGTGGTCTGCGTCATGCGCGCGCTGCCGCTGTGGGCGGCGGCGGCGGTGCTGCTGGGCGTGACCGCGCTGCAGGCCGCCGACACCACGGGTTTGCGCAACGGCGACTGGACACGGGGGCATAGCGGCCCCGAGGCCTGGTCGATCGACGCCGCAACCCTCCGGCCGGTGCTGGCCCGCCACACGCTGCTGACCATCTGGCCCACCTTCGACTGCGGCGCACGGGTGGTGCGGGACCCGGCCTATCTCCAACTGCTGCTGCTCGGGTCGGAGACGGGCATCCGCACCAACACGATGTATTCCGCGCGCCTGGTCGGGCACACCCAGTGCGACCCGGTCGCCACGCTGAGCGGCCCCTGGCAGCCGCATGAGCTGCGCGTGCTGATGCCCTACACGTCCGCCGGGCAGCATGCGCTGGTGCCCGGCGGGGACCGGCTGTGCCATCGCTTAGCGGGCACCATCGCCTGCTCGGCCGACGACGACCCGGCGCTGCTCGATGCGCCCGGCGTCGACTGGCCGGCGTTCCCGATCGGCCAAACCATCGCCCCCGGCGACGAGCCGCTCGAGAATGGCCGGGTGGCAGGCTGGGGCGAGGGCACGCCGCAGGGCATCTGGACGATCGGCCCGGTCGCCTCGCTTCGGTTCAAGCGGCCGCAATCCGACACGCAGGCTGCCGTGCTGACCGCGCAGGTGTTCGCCGTGGCGCCGGCCGCCGGCGGGACGCAGACCGTCCGCGTGTTTGCCAACGATGCGCTGGTCGCCACCTGGGTGCTGCCGGACATCGCCCAGTCGGAGGTGCATGCCGTGCTGCCGGCCACGGATGCCCCGCTCACCTCGCTGCGGTTCGAGATCGCGCAGCCGACGCGGCCGATCGACCGTCACATGAACTTCGACGAGCGGCCGCTCGGGTTCTACCTGAAGAGCCTGCGGCTCGACCCGCAATGACCCAGCCTGCCGTGCCGCCGCCGCGCATCACCGTCGTCGTGCCCTGCTTCAACGAGGCGGAGGGGTTGCCGGCGTTCCACGACCGCTTGTGCCGCGCCATGGACGGCATCGGCCTACAGCATCATCCGACCCTGACCTGGGATGTGATCTACGTCGATGACGGCAGCCGCGACGCGACCCGCGCCGTGCTGCTGGCGATCCGCGAGCAGGACGGGCGGGCGGCGGTGCTGGCCTTGTCGCGCAACTTCGGCAAGGAGGCGGCGCTGACCGCCGGGCTCGACCATGCCGGCGGCGACGCGGTGGTGGTGATCGACACCGACCTGCAGGACCCGCCCGAGGTGATCCCCGAATTGGTGGCAGTGTGGCAGGAGGGGGTGGACGTGGTGTTCGCCCGCAGGCGCGAGCGCGCGGGGGAAACTTGGCTGAAGCGCACCACGGCGTCCGCGTTCTACCGGCTGATGCGCGACGTGGGCCAGGTGAACCTGCCGCCCGACACGGGCGATTTCCGACTGATGAGCCGCCGTGCGGTGGACGCGCTGGGCACCTTGCGCGAGCGGCACCGCTTCATGAAGGGCCTGTTCGCCTGGATCGGTTTCCCCACCCGGGCGGTGCTGTACGACCGGGCGCCGCGGCACCGCGGCAGCAGCAAGTGGTCGTATTGGACGCTGTGGAACTTCGCCATCGAGGGCATCACCAGCTTCACCGTGATGCCGCTCAAGGTGGCGACCTACATGGGGCTGCTGGTGGCGCTGTTCGCCATCGGCTACGGCTGCGTCATCGTGGTGCGCACGCTGCTGTTCGGCAGCGAGGTGCCGGGCTATCCGAGCCTGCTGGTGGTGATCCTGTTCCTGGGCGGCGCGCAGCTCGTGACCTTGGGCGTGATCGGCGAGTATCTGGGCCGGATCTTCAACGAGGCCAAGCAGCGGCCGCTGTATCTGGTGGACGAGTTCCGGCCGGCGGCTCAGGAGGTGCCGGTGGGATACGGCGTGCCGTCGCGATGCACGTAGTCGTCGCCCTCCGTCCTCATGTCGATGTCGGCGTAATACGTCTCATCGTCGTCGCGCCGCGATCCGATCTCCAGCAGCAGGGCGTCGGCATTGCTGCGGTTCTGCAGGCAGTGGCCGTCGGGGTCGCCCGCCTTGAAGCCGGCCGCGTCCCCGGCCTGCAGCACCTCCTCGCCGGCATCGCTCACCAGCGTGACCTCGCCCTCCAGCACGTAGACGAACTCGTCCGACGTCGTTTGCCAGTGCCGCTGGCTCGACCATGCGCCCGGCGGCAACCGCAGAACGTTGACGCCGAATTGCGTCAGCCCGGCCGCGTTGCCCAGCTTCTTGCGCTCGCGGGCGCGGCAGGGTTGGTCGAACGGCGGCGGATAGTCGGTGCCGACAACCGCCTCGATGCGTTCCACGTCGATCTTCTTCGGCATCCCAGTTCTCCCATCGCATCCGTAGGGTGCATCGCGCTTTGGCATTGCACCAGCACAAGTGCGCCGCCTAATGCGACGGCCGCGACAGCCCGACATGCAGCACCATGCCCGGGGGCACGGCTTGCGCGGACGCCGGGTCGAAGCGGGGGAACGCGTCGAGCTGCTTGGGGGTGAAGCCCACCACCTCCATCTGCGCGCCCAGCAGGGTCATCGCGTCGAGCGGGACGGCGATCGGGCGGCCGCCGAGGCCGAGCACGGCGCCGTAGCGCAGCACCGCCTCGAGCGCCCCGTCCGGCCGCTGCACGATGGCGGTCACGGTGCCGAGGATGGGCTGGCTCTCCAGCGGCTGCAGCACGGTGCGGCCGGCCAGCGCCCCGGCGGCGACCGGCTGCGGGAAGCGGCGGGCCGCCTGCTGTGCCAGCGTGCCGGCAACCGGCTGGGCCGGCTGGGCGAACCCAGGCGGCGGCGCCAACGCGGCCAGCACGGTGGCGACAAGAACAGGCAGTTTCATTTCGCGCGGATGACCTTCGGCTGGTTTCGGCCTACAGCGGCTGCGTTGGCGACACACATACCCTAAATCATGGCCGGGAAGGCACAATGAGCATCGCCGTCACCCCCTCAGGGACCAGGCCCGCGCCCCGGCTGCACCCGGTGCCGACCCGGGTCATGCATTGGGTGAACGCCCTGGCGATGGTGGTGATGATCGGCTCCGGCTGGGGCATCTACGACGACGACGTGATCGTCCACGGGCTGCATTTCGGCCCCGACTGGCGCATCGGCTCCTGGGCGGCGGAAAGCCTGCTGTGGCATTTCGCCTTCATGTGGGTGCTGGTGCTGAACGGCGCCGCCTATCTGCTCTACGGCGCCATCACCGGCCGGCTGCGCGAGCGGATGCTGCCGATCCGGGTGCACGACATCGTCCACACGGTGCGCGAGACGCTGCGGTTCCGGCTCGCGCACGAGGACCTGACCACCTACAACGCGGTGCAGAAGCTGCTCTACCTCGTGGTGATCCTGGCCGGGCTGTCGCAGGTGGTGACCGGGGTGGCGATCTGGAAGCCGGTGCAGGTCTCCTGGCTGGTGGCGCTGCTGGGCGGGTTCCAGGCGGCGCGGGTGATCCATTTTGCCGGCATGGCGGTGATCGTGGGCTTCCTGGCGGTGCACGTGGCGCTGTCGCTGCTGGTGCCGAGCACGCTGTGGGCGATGCTGACCGGCGGTCCACGGGTGGCGGGGCGGCGATGAGGTCGGTGTTGCGGCCGGCGCTGCGGCCCGACCCGGCGATGCTGGACGATCACCGCCCGCTGCTGCGCGCGCTCGAGCGGCGCGGGCTGCTGCGTGGCGGGCTGTCCTTGGGCGCGCTGTCGCTGCTGACCGGGTGCGACGCCAAGACGCCGGGCGCGGTGGAGCAGGCGTTGCGCGCCGTGTCGGGGTTCAACGACCTGGTGCAGCAAGCCTTGTTCGACCCGGGCAAGCTCGCGCCGACCTATCCCGCCTCCGCCGTGCTGAACCCGCCGAAGTTCAACGCCTATTACGACGTCGAGGACGTGAAGCCGGTCAACGGCGCGGATTGGACGCTGGCGCTGGCGGGCCGGGTCGCCAGCAAGACGCCCTGGACCTTGGCCGGCCTGCGGGCGCTGCCGGCGCAGACGGAGGTGATCCGTCATGTCTGCGTCGAGGGTTGGGACTATATCGGGTCTTGGTCGGGGCCCACGCTGCGCAGTTTCTTCGAGCGGGTGGGGGCGGACATTCGGGCGAAGTATGTCGTGTTCCAGACCGCCGACGACTATCCGAGCAGCATCGACATGGCGACGGCGCTGCACCCGCAGACCTTGCTGGCGCTGGACTATGCCGGCGCCCCGTTGGCGGACCCGTTCGGCTTTCCGCTGCGGCTGCGGATGTCGACCAAGCTCGGCTACAAGAACCCGAAGTGGATCACGTCGATCGAGGTGACCAACAGGTATGTGCCCGGGTATTGGGAGAAGAGCGGGTTTGGCTGGTTTGCGGGTCTTTGACGCAGCGGTGACGCGACGCCGTCGACGTGGCCTCGCCCTCCGTCATTGCGAGCCGCCGCTTGGCGGCGTGGCAATCCAGCGCCGTTGCGCCGGATCTGCCGCCCTGCGATCGCCACGTCGCAAGGACGGCCCGGCATGTCTGGCGGAGCATGAAAGCCCCTTCCACGGCACGGCCACGGATGACTTAAGCCGTTGTTTGCACGTGCTCTAGCAGCCTGTCGGACTTAACCAGGCGCGGAGGCCTGGGTTAGGATTGGGCGTTGGCGATTGGTTTACTCTGGACCCCCTACACATGAGCAACTTCCGCCTGATTGACCGTGACACCGGGTTTCTGATGCCGCCCTCGGTGGACGAGTGGCTGCCTGAGCGTCACCTGGCGCGCTTTGTGGTTGAAGTGATCGCAAGCCTGGACCTGGGTGCGATGACCGGCAGCGACCGCGGGTCGGGTGAGAAGTCCTACCACCCGGAGCTTTTGCTGGGGATCATGGTGTATGGCTACGCCACGGGCGTGTTTTCCAGCCGCAAGCTGGAGCGGGCGACCTATGATTCGGTGGCGTTGCGCTTCATCGCCGCCAACGAACATCCCGACCACGACACCATCGCCGCCTTCCGCCGCCGCTTCCTGCCGCAGATCGAGGCATTGTTCGTGCAGGTTCTGGGCCTGGCGCGCGAGATGGGGGTCTTGAAGCTGGGCACGGTGGCGCTGGACGGCACCAAGATCGCTGCCAACGCCAGCCGCCACAGCGCGCTGTCCTACGAGCACGCCAGCAAGATAGAGGCGCAGTTGAAGGCCGAAGTGGCCGACCTGATGGCCCGTGCCGAAGCTGCCGACCAAGCGGACCTGCCCGACGGCCTGTCGGTGCCCGCCGAACTGGCTCGGCGCGAGGACCGGCTTGCCGCGATCGCCAAAGCAAAAGCCAAGATCGAGGCGCGGGCCAAGGCACGCTATGCGCAGGCCCGCGCCGACTACGACGCCAAGCTGGCGCGCCAGGACGCCAAGCGGGCCGCTGGCAAGAAGCCCGGTGGCAAGCCTTTGCCCGGTGGCAAGCCTTTGGTGGTGCCCGTCGAGGAGCCGCTGCCCACCGATCAGGTCAACTTGACCGACGAGGACAGCCGCATCATGCCGGTAGCCGGCGGCGGGTTCGAGCAATGCTACAACGCTCAGGCCGCGGTGGCGGCGGGGAGCCTGCTCAGGCCGCGGTGGCGGCGGGGGGCCTGCTCAGGCCGCGGTGGCGGCGGGGGGCCTGATCGTGGTCGCAACCGACGTGGTGCAGGCGCCCAACGACAAGCAGCAGCTCGAACCGATGCTGGGCAAGCTCGGCGGCCTGCCCGAGGACCTCGGCGACGTGGCCACTTTGCTGGCCGACAACGGTTATTACAGCGAAGCCAACGTGAACGCCTGCGAAGCGGCCGGGGTCGAACCGGTCATCGCCATGGGCCGCGAAGCCCACCATCCCTCGCCCGACGAGCGTTTCGCCGAACCGCCCCCCGCGCCGGAAAACGCGCCGGAAAACCCGACCCCGCTCGAGGCGATGGCGCACCGCCTCAAAACGCCGGAGGGCAAGACGCTCTATGCCCTGCGCAAACAAACTCCCGAGCCGGTGTTCGGCATCATCAAGTCGGTGCTCGGGTTCCGCCAGTTCTCGCTGCGCGGGCTCGACCACGTGAGCGCAGAGTGGAGCCTCGTGACCATGTCATGGAACATCAAGCGCATGTTCACCCTCAGGGCCGCATAACAAGAACCAGCCGCCTTTCTAGCCCCCTTGCAGCCGTCCCAAGCCGCTCATGGCAACTGTCAGGGCCACAACTACGCTCAGAAAACGCAAAGCCGTCTGACGCCTCTCAAATCGCAAGCGCAGGCGTCGACCCTAGACCGCCATGAAATCACGCCCAAACTCACTCCGACAGGCTGCTAGGATGAAATACGGAGCGTGCTTGACTGCTCTGGCGATGCTCGTGGTGGCCGGAAACGTGATCGCGGCGCCGCAGCCTGACCTGCCCTCCGGCTCTGCCGTCGTCGAGGACGCGGCGCCTTTGCAGGTTGATATCCATGGCCGACACTACGGACTCGAGGCGCTGGTTGTGCGCAAGCCTGGGGCGGAGCGCTTGCCGGTCGCGCAGATTACCCACGGCAATACCGATGGTGATCCGCGCAGTGCGGGAATGGACTGGCTGCGGGGTTGGGCACACGACTTGGCAAACCGAGGTTGGCTGGCCGTCGCGGTCATGCGGCGCGGTTTCGGCATGTCGGACGGCGAGATGCTCGACGACGCCGGCACCTGCGCCGCTCCTGATGTCGGGCACTACCTGGACGCCAACGCCGATGATCTAGCGGCGGCGTTGCAAGCAGTGGCGCTCCGGCCGGATGCCGACATGGATCGCGTCATCGCGATCGGGGACTCCGCAGGAGGTGCCGAGGTTCTGGATCTGGCGGCACGCGGCACGCCGCACTTGTCCGCCGGCGTCAACGTCTCAGGGGGGCTCGGCCGACGGGAGTCGCCGTTCCATCCGATGCCCGGGTGCGATGCTTACACATCCGACTTAGTGTGGAATTTCGCCTGCTTCGGCAGCACGACGCGATTGCGTCCGTCAAGCTGGTGTAAAATCCGGTGTAGTTGAGGTGGCCATTGGTCAGGCGGCTATGGTGGCGATCTCATTGGGTATAGCGTCGATAGTCGGCGGTATGAGTTCGGCCATGGCCTCGGTCTGCATGTAGCGGTGCTGGAGTTGCCACTCGTCGTTGGCCTCCAGCAGCACCGCGCCAATCAGCCTGATGATAGCGCCCTCGTTTGGAAAGATGCCGACGACGTCGGCCCGGCGTTTGACCTCCTTGTTAAGCCGTTCGATCGGGTTGGTGCTGTGGATCTTCACCCGGTGCTGGGCGGGGAAGTTCATGTAGGCCAGCACGTCGGCCTCGCTCTCGTCGATGAACGCACCGAGCTTCGGCCATTTGTCGCGGAGTTGGTCGGCGACGTGACGCATGGTCTGGGTGGCGTTCTGATGGTCCAACTGGGTGAATGCCTGGCGAAGAGCGGCCGATACCATGTTCTGCTGGCCTTTCGGCACGTAGGCCTGTGCATTGCGCATCCAGTGAACGCGGCATCTTTGCCACGTGGAGCCCAGCACCCGGCGGATCGCAGCCTTCAGGCCTTCGTGCGCGTCTGAGATGACCAGCTTGGTGCCGCGCAGGCCCCGCTTGACCAGGCTCTTGAGGAACGTCGACCAGAACATCGCCGCCTCCGAAGGCCCGATGTGCAGGCCAACAATCTCGCGCTTGCCCTCGGTGTTCACGGCCACAGCGATTATCACCGCCACCGTCCTGATCTGCCCACCCTCACGCTGCTTGAGGTAGGTGGCATCCAGCCAGAGATAAGGCCAATCGCCGACAAGAGGGCGTTCGAGAAAGGCATTCACCCGATCGTCGATGTCCTTGCACAGCTTGCTCACCGTGCTCTTGCTGATCCCTGCCAGGCCCATCGCCTGCACCAGGTCATCCACCCGCCGCGTCGACACGCCGCCGATCCACGCTTCCTGGATTACCGCCACCAGGGCCTTCTCGGACGTCTTGCGGGGCTCCAGAAACGGCGGGAAGTAGCTGCCCTGGCGCAGCTTGGGGATGCGGAGCTGCAGGCTGCCCAGCCGCGTGTCCAGCGTCCGGTCGCGGTAGCCGTTGCGATAGGTCGCCCGCTCGGCCGTGCGCTCGTGCCGTCCGGCGCCGATCAGCCCCTCTACGTCCGTCTCCATCAGCAACTGCACCACAGCCTCCGCCACACTGCGCAGGAAGTCGCCATCTCCGGCTTTCGCCAGCAGCTCGGCCAACGGTAGTCTGTCCTCGGTCATCGGGTCCTCGTCGGTTCAGGTTAGAGCCTCGCAACTCCACCTTAGCCAGCCGATCCGATGACCACCTCCGCCTACACCGCCGACGTCAGCGAAATTCCACCACGAGCACGGACGCTATCCACGACCGCGCGTGCCGACGCTGTGGCTTTATGCCGAAAACGACGGCTGGTTCCGCCCCGGCCCGGTTAGCCGGTTGCGAGCCGCCTATACCGGAAGCGGCGGACAAGCTGAACTCGTCGTGCTGCCTCCCTTCGGCTCGGACGGACACGCCTTGTTCTACGCCGAAGGCGGACGGACCCGCCTTGTTCTACGCCGAAGGCGGAAAGCAGTGGCTGCTGCCTGAGCTCGATCGGTTCCTGCGGGCGCATAAGCTGCCGAGCTGGGATGAAGCCAGCTTCGCCTCCCTGCTGAAAAGCCTCGCGCCGGCTGACCGACAAAGTGTGGAAAGCTATCTGACTGCGCAGCCGTCCGAGAAGGCGTTGGCGCTTGGGTTACACGGCGGTGCTTACTGGCACCAGCGCAGTGCGACATTGGAGGAGGCACGGCGAGACACGCTCACGTACTGCCGCAAGCAGACCGGAGCCAACTGCCACCTAGCGGCATACTCGTGCCAACGGCGACCAAAGATACCCTGCCTCCCTGAGGCTTCCTCAATGACTGCCGGATCGAGTTGTCCGGAGCCGCTTCATCCAACTCAGCGCTTGGTGCGCCATACAACGCTAAAAAGAACCCGCCATTTATCGCTGAAGGCCACATTGCATGGTCCGGCATCATCCAGTGCCGGCTGGCAACAAACCCTCCGTTTCCCTGCCCGATACCGGCTGACCCTCGCCCCGGCTCAGTCCCACCCAGCGTGCGCCAGGGCCGATAAGTGTTGGGGTGGACGGCCCCGCGGCATCTTGTGCCAAGGTTTGGTTGTCAACATCCGAACCTGAAGGACCGTCCGCATGAACCTTAAGCGCATTGGCCTCGACACGTCCAAGGCCGTGTTCACCTTGCATGGCGTCGATCGGGACGAGAAGGCCGCCCTGCGCCGCAACATGAGACGGGCGGAGATGGAGGCGTTCTTTGCCAAGCTGCCGCCGACGCATGTGGCGCTGGAGGCGTGCGGCGGCTCGCACCATTGGGGCCACAAGCTGACCGCCCTGGGCCACACGGTGCAGCTCATCCCGCCGCAGTACGTCAAGCCGTTCGTCCGGCGCGGCAAGAACGACCGCAACGACGCCGACGCGATCAGCGAGGCAGCGGCGCGGCCGGACATGCCAAGCGTGCCGGTGAGGTCGGCCGAGCAGCAGGCTGAGGCGATCGTGCTTTCGGCGCGCGAGTTGCTGGTTCAGCAGCGGACGCAGTTGATCAACGCTGTGCGCGGCCATGCCGCCGAGTTTGGCATCGTGGCAGCCAAGGGCACAAGCCGGCTGCCGGCGCTGCTTGAGGCCGTGGCGGCCGAGGAGGCTGTGCCGAAGGCGGCAAGCAGATGCTGGCGTTCCTGGGCGCCCAGGTGGCCCAGCTTGATGGGCAGATTGCGGAGCTGGAGCGCCGCATGAAGCAGCAGCAGAAGACCAACCCGGTCAGCCAGCTACTGGCCGAGGTGCCCGGCATCGGCCCGATCGGGGCGCTGAGCCTGGCGCTCACCATTGATCCCGGCCGGTTCCAGTCCGGGCGGCACTTCGCGGCCTGGCTCGGCCTCGTGCCGAAGGAGCACTCGACGGGCGGGCGCCAGCGCCTGGGCGGCATCAGCCGGGCCGGCAACGAGCGGCTGCGGCAACTGCTGGTCGTTGGCGCCATGGCGGTGGTCCGCTACGCCAAGCCGGGGAGCAAGAGCGCTTCGGCCTGGTTGCTGGCATTGCTGGAGCGCAAGCCGCCCAAGCTCGCGGCGGTGGCTCTGGCCAACAAGATGGCCCGCATCGTGTGGGCCATGATGGCGACCGGGAAAGCGTATCGGGGCAGCAAGAAGGTCGCCACACCGGCGGCCGAGGCTGCCGCGGCCGCCTGACCCGCTCGCAGGTGCCTGGGTGCAAGAAGAGCTGCAGGAGATGATGATCGGTCGATCCGACGAACGAGTGAACCCGTGGCTTGCAGCGGCCGGTCGAGGCCGCATGAGTGTTGTGGTCTCGTTCGCGGAACCCATCTGGGCCAGCGGTCAGCGTGCCGCGTCAAAGGCCGGACACATGACCGCCGTCGCACCGCTTGTCAGATCATGCAGCTTACCCCTTGCACCCAAGGGGCCGTCCACACATGCAAGCCGCTACAACTAGCGGTCGATTACACGGCCGAGGGCTGGGTGGAGGCGGTGCGGGCCTATACCAAAGGGGCGAATGTAGACTTGATCTTTGACCCGGTCGGGGGCGAGGTGGGCGAGAGGAGCCTTGGCTGCCTGGCTTGGCACGGACGCTACCTGGTGGTGGAGTTGTGCTCGACCTTACGCCGCAGGGGTTGGGGCTTCGGTCTTTGTGAATTAGACGAGACCTGTCCATTATCGCTCTTGCAAGTCGCCAAAGAACGACGCGGCTCACCCATGCTGCCTAGGGAGGAACAATGCTAGCGCTCATCGGCGCGGTCACCGTGCTCGTCCTGCTTGCCGTTATCATGCTCAACATGCTGTCTCCCTTGGTGGCGCTGATCGTCGTCCCGGTGGTCGCGTCGTTGATTGCCGGGTTCGGCCTCGCCACCAGCAAGTTCATCATCGCGGGGATCACGTCGATCGCGCCGGTCGCCGGCATGTTCGTGTTCGCGATCCTGTATTTCGGCATCATCACCGACGCCGGAATGCTCGACCCAATCATCAGCCGCATCCTGCGCACCGTGGGAATGCGGCCGACCCGCATCGTGATGGGCACTGGGCTGCTCGCGCTGCTGATCCATCTCGATGGGTCGGGCGCGGTGTGCTTCCTGATCACCATTCCTGCCATGTTACCGCTGTACGACAAGCTGGGCATGGATCGCCGCGTGCTGGCCTGCGCTGCCTCGCTCGCCGCCGGAGTGAACTTCCTGCCTTGGACCGGCCCCACCCTTCGCGCCGCCGCAGCGCTGAAGCTTCCGGTGGCGCAGATTTTCGACCCGATGATCGGGGTGCAGGTGGTCGGCCTGGTGTTCGTGTTCAGCGCGTGCTGGCTGCTCGGCAAGCGGGAGGAGCGACGGCTCGGGCTGTCGTCGTCCGCCGCCGGCGCCCTGGCCGTGGGCGCGCAGGTTGTGCAACCTCCAGCCGCTCCCGAGCTGAACCCGGCACAGGCCGGGTTGCGCCGCCCCAAGCTGTTCTGGGTCAACCTGCTGCTCACCATCCTGATCATGACGGTGATGATCGGCGGCTGGGTCGACCCGATGGTGGTGTTCATGCTGGGCGTCGTCGCGGCACTGATGATCAACTACCCGAACGTGGCCGAGCAGCGCGCCCGCATCGACGCGCACGCCAAGGCAGCGCTGCTTATGGCCAGCATCCTGTTCGCCGCCGGGGCCTTCACCGGGATCATGACGGGCACGGGCATGCTGAAGGCCATGGCCGAAGCCGCCGTCGCCCACGTTCCCGCCTCGGCCGGCCAGCACATTCCGTTCGTCCTCGGCCTGATCTCCATGCCCTTGTCGCTGCTGTTCGACCCAGATTCGTACTACTTCGGCGTCATGCCCGTGGTGGCGCAAGTCACCGGGACGCTGGGCGGGCACCCAATCCAGGTGGCGCAAGCCTCGCTGCTGGGCCAGATGACGGTGGGCTTCCCCGTCAGCCCGCTCACCCCCGCGACCTTCCTGGTGGTGGGCCTGGCCGGCATCGAGCTCAGCGCGCACCAACGCTTCGCCATACCCTGGCTGCTGCTCGCCTCTGTGATCATGACCTTTGCCGCTGTGCTGTTCGGAGTGTTCCCGCTATGAAGACCCTGCGCATCGGCTCCGGTGCCGGCTATTCCGGAGACCGCATCGAGCCTGCAGTCGAGTTGGCAGAGCATGGCGCGTTGGACTACCTCGTGTTCGAGTGCCTGGCCGAGCGGACCATCGCGCTCGCCCAGCAGGAACGTCAGCGGGACCCAGCGTCCGGCTTTGACCCGCTGCTGCGGCAGCGCATGCGCGCGGTGCTACCAGCCTGTCGCGCCCAAGGCGTTCGCATAATCACCAACATGGGCGCTGCCAACCCGCTGGCGGCCGCCCGCGCCACGGCGGCTCTCGCTACGGAACTCGGCCTGGCCGGGTTGCGCATCGCCGCCGTCACCGGGGACGACGTGACGGACGCGATCCGCGGCGCCGACCTGCCGCTGATGGAACGCACGGGGCGGACCGGGGACCTGGGCGTCGGCATCATCTCCGCCAACGCCTATCTCGGCGCGGGGCCGATCGTGCAAGCGCTGGCTGGCGGCGCCGACGTGGTGATCACTGGGCGAGTCGGTGACCCGGCGATGTTCCTGGCCCCGCTGGTGCACGAATTCGGCTGGGCAATGGACGATTGGGACCGGCTGGGCAGCGGCACGTTGGTCGGGCACTTGCTGGAATGCGCCGGGCAGATCACCGGCGGCTACTTCGCCGACCCCGGCCTGAAGGATGTCCCAGGCCTCGCCCGGCTTGGGTTCCCACTGGCTGAGGTCCAAGCCGACGGCACTACCACCATCAGCAAGGTGGCCGGCTCCGGCGGGGCGGTGACGCTCGCGACCTGCAAGGAGCAACTGCTGTATGAGGTGCACGACCCCGCGCGCTACATCCAGCCCGACGTGATCGCCGACTTCACTGGCGTGCGGTTCACCCAAGCCGGACCAGACCGGGTTGCGGCGTCGGGGGCCACCGGGCACGCCGCAACCGGGCTATTGAAAGTGTCGATCGGCTATCGCGACAGCTTCATCGGCGAGGGCCAAATGTCCTATGCCGGCGCGGGAGCGCTGGCTCGGGCCGAACTCGCCCTCCGGATCGTGGAGGAGCGGCTGAAGCTGACCGGCGTGCAGGGCGAGGAGTTGCGCTTCGACCTGATCGGGGTGGACGCCGCCTATCGCGGCCGTGCCGGCAAGCCGGAAACCGAACCGCGCGAAGTCCGTCTCCGGGTTGCCGGCCGCACGGCCACGATGGCGGAGGCCGTGCGCATCGGCAACGAGGTCGAGACGCTCTACACCAACGGCCCGGCGGGCGGGGGTGGAGCCTGGAAAGCGGCCCGCGAGATCATCGCGGTCGCCTCCACGCTGGTGCCAGCCGCCTTCGCCCAGCCCATGGTGCATTGGGAGACGGCCGCATGAAGCTGCGCGACATCGCCCACGCCCGCACCGGTGACAAGGGCGACACTTCCAACATCTCGGTCATCTGCTACGAACCCGGCGATTTTGCCTTCCTCGCCGAACACCTGACCGTCGAGCGCGTGCGTGCCCAACTCGGCGGCATGGTGCGCGGCGCCGTGACCCGATACGAGCTGCCGGGGCTAGGTGCGCTCAACTTCGTGCTGGAGGCCGCGCTGGCTGGGGGCGTCACCCGCTCCCTGGCGCTCGACACCCATGGCAAGTCACTCTCGTCCTCCCTGCTGGAACTCGAGCTGCCCGACCTGCAACAGCCTGCCCCATCGCGAGCCTGTCCATGAGATTATACCAGCGGTCGAAAGTCCTGACTCGTAGGGGGATTCCCACGTGCGCGTGGATGTGAGTCGATGTGATCTGCATTGATTCGCGGAGTGTGGTGTGGTTGCTATTGCGGTTACCCGGACAGACCTCAGCCTGTCAGACTTGCGCGCGGCGGCCAAGCGCGCGGTGGACACCAAGCAGGCGCGACGTATTCTTGCCATCGCGATGGTGTTGGATGGCTACAACCGCGAGGACGCGGCGCGGGCCTGCGGCATGGATCGCCAGACGCTGCGTGACTGGGTGCATCGCTACAACGAGGCGGGGCTCGCTGGGCTTGGCGATCGTCCACGCAGCGGCCGGCCCGCCAGCCTGACCGCGGCTGAACGTGCCGAAGTGGCGGGCTGGGTGGAGCAGGGCGCGGACCTGGCAACGGATGGCGTTGTGCGCTTCCGGCGGGTCGATCTGCGCGACCGGATTGCCGCGAACTTTGCCGTCTATTTGCACGAACGCAGCGTGGGTAAGCTGCTTGGCGAACTCGGCTACCGTCGCCTGTCGGTGCGGCCTTTGCACCCGCAAACCGATTTGGCGGCACAGGAGGCTTTTAAAAAAACTTTGCCGCGCTCTCGGCAGCGGCGTTAGGCAAACGCGCCGTTGGCAAGCCGGTCGAAGTCTGGTTCGGCGACGAGGCAAGGGTTGGCCAACAGGGAACGCTAACCCGCATCTGGGCCAAGCGGGGCAGCCGCCCGCGCGCGTTGCGCGACCGTCGCTTTAATTGGGCCTATGTGTTTGGCGCCATTTGCCCGGCGCGCGGCACCGGCGCTGCCTTGGTCATGCCAACCGTCAACGTTGACGTTATGAACAAGTATCTCGCCGAAGTCAGTGTGTGCGTGAGCGCTGGCGCCATCGCCTTGCTGGTGATCGACGGTGCCGGCTGGCACCGCTCGCCAAAGTTGATCGTGCCAGCCAATATCGCACTGCTGATCCTGCCGCCCTACGCGCCCGAGCTGAACCCGGTCGAACTCATCTGGGAGTATCTCCGCGCCAACGCATTCGCCCATCAGGTATGGGACACCTACAGCGCCGTTCTGGACGCCTGCTGCAACGCCTGGAACAAGCTCATCGCCACCCCAGAGGTGATCCAATCAATCGGCAGCCGCGATTGGGCACAGGTCAAAACTCAAGGCCGCTGGTATTAGCTGGGACTTCGGAAGCCGGTGTGGAAGGCATGCTGGCGAAGCGGAGACGGCAAACCGCCCGAGCGACCTGGTGCTACCTCGCCGGCGGCTGCGGCTTTCTGCTGTTCTGGTTCTACCAGGCTTTCGTGTCGCCCGTGTATGCCAGCCTGCCCTATGTGCTGGGTCTAGTCGCCCTGTGCGGGACCTTCTTTTTGTCGGCCTTTCACAACGCACTGGTAAAAGTGGCAGGTCCGCACCCGCCAGCTCGGCACAGCCCGTCAATTCCTGAACTCCGAAGAGACCTGGTGGCCGTCGTGACCATCTTGCGCCCGGATGACGCCTCGGGCCACTACTTCCGAGCGATGCTGGCTGAGCTGCGGCGCCACCTTCCCCGGAAGCCCAAGTCACGGCCGGCGATCGCGCCGCTGATCGAATGGGTTGTCGAGGAGCAGCCAGCACACGATGCTGCTGTTCGGGTAGCGGCGGCTATGACGGGCATTTACGGCCTGTTCGTGATCGAGATGCGAGACTCGTTCCTGGCCGACGTACCCCTGGATATGCCCAAGATCAGCTGGTCGATGCAGCAGGGCGACGGCGAGGACAATGTGATTGCGGGCTCTGCGACCCCCACCTTTGAGGAGGGTCAGCTCCGCGCGGAGCTTGCGCTACGTGTGCATCTCGGCATTGCGATGGACGGCTAGGCCCAGGCCCCGCCGTCCATTCTCGTTATGAGGGTATTCCGCTCAAAAGGTGCCCGGCGGTCCCGAAAACACGGACCGGCCGGCTCCGGTAGCCCAGCTTGAACCCTCGTAGTTCGGTCGATCATACTGCGAGCTGGGTTCGGAGGGCTTCTGGATTGTCCCATCACGATCTATGACCGGCGGGCGCCACGTCGCGCGCGCTTCGCCATAGGCTGCATACGGGTTGTAGGCAGGATGGACAATCGGCGGGGGAGGCGGGACGTTGTAGTCCTTCGCCGACTTCAGGTTGCCTCCGTTGCCGCAGCTCGTGAGGATCAACAGGCTGGCGATGGTGGCTGTTGTGGGCTTCATGGTGTCTCTCCGGGTTTACCTGAGAGACACCATGCCGGCACGGGTTGCGAGTGATGTCAGCCTTTGTTCTTATACCTCTTTAGCTCCAAAGCTGCCCAGTCAGCCCACTCCTTGAGTTCTGCCTTCTGGGCCTTAAGCTCGGCTCCATATTGCTGCCATTCGACATTGATCGCGCGCAATTGTGCAATCACGGCCTCCTGCTGAGCAATATACCTTTCCTGCTCCTGAAGCGCCTCGATCAACGCCAGCGTGTCTACGTTTGGTGACGTGTTCCTCGCTGGGCGAGGCGCCATGATCGAGGCTGACAAGTGAGCTAACTCATTTGACCCCCGGCTTGCGGCAAGGCTGCCAATCGCGAAGGCTAGAAGCGGATTGTCCGACATTTAACTCTCCTCTGCTGGCGATGATACGTCAGATTGAGCGTTGAGCGTAGCATCATGGCCGATCCGTCGAGGCTGACGGTTAGCACCTTTTCCGCCCCCCCCGCCCCCACCGCCACCCCCTTGTGCAAGTCGCTTCTGTTCACCGATGTTCTTTGCTGTCTGAAGCATGCTGTTTGCGCCCCCTCTGATCCCCGTCAGCGTGGCACCCATGCCAGCCATGCCGACATCCTGGCTGAAGCGTTCGATGTCCAGTCGGTTCGCCGGTTGGACGCCGATCAGCTTCACGACGTGGTGGGGAACGAGTGTGATGAGACGGAAGGCGACCAGCGCGAGGGTCACCTCCATGAGCACGAACATGCAGAGCAGCACGATCAAGCCAAGCAGATTGGTCACGAACCAACCATGGGACAAGGCAAAGCCTGCGGCGATGCAGAAGCCCTGCAGCAAGAGCCACGACATCGAACTGAACACGAAGTAGCCCATCATTAACCCGAACAGCATCAGGACCGGACGGAACAGGACGTTGAAGAGCAGTCCGTAACCCTCGATCCCCCGGCCGTGTAGTCCGTCGCCTTGGAAGGTAAGATGGGCGAACATCCAGAGCGGAACAGCGATGACGGCCTCGATCACCAGGATCAGCCAGCCGGCGACACCCGCGATCCACATGGCATATGGGATCATCGGCAGCACGTAGGCGATGAGGAGACCGGGGACGAGGAGGCACATGATCCCGTAGAAGATCGGTGTGGCCAGGAACGTCATGGCTAGGTGGCCGGCCCCAGCCGCAGCCGCTCCGCTGAAATTCAAGGTCAGGACGTTCCAAGCGACGACCCCCGCTGTCGCCGTGGTCGAGGACAAGATCGCGGCCAAACCCAGCGCAGAGACCGATATCAGAACCAGTGTTTGTCCAAGATTGATGAGCGCGGCAAAGGGGTCCGTCCAGCCCGAGCCAGTCGTGGGGGAGATGGTCGCCACGATCGCGTTCAACACCCGCTCGTTCAGATGGATGCTGCGTACAATCTGGTCGATGGTGCTCGCGCCGTTTTCGCCGGGTGTCGCGCCGCTGAACAGCTCGGAGTTACCGCCGGGGGCGTCAAGGCCATCCTGGGTGTCCACGTAGGCCTTCAATTGCTCCTGGAACGTCAGGATCGACGACACCAGCGGCGCGAGGTCTCTGGAGAGGCCCCAGCCAAGCCCCTGGTAGGTTGGCGGCTGCACCGTTGGCACAGACGAAAGGAGGGAGAGCGTTTGGCCATTCAGGCGAGCAATCTCGACGTAATACGCGCCGGCCGACGTCCACCCGAGCGCGTCGAGCTTATTCTGGTTCGCGGCAAGGCCCAGCTCACCACCTCGGGCGGCGTCAGAGGTTGCCAGGGCAGACCGGAGGGCACTGGTGAAATCGGTCGCTGCCTGGGTAAGCTGTTGTGTATAGTCCTGTGTCCCATTAATCATCGTGCTCATCAACTGACTTAGCGCGTTCGACTGACGGGTTTGCCAGAGTTGCTGGGCGACTGTTTGAGCGTCATTTCTGATATCGTTTTGGACGACCGAAGTAAGCGCGTTCAATTGCGCCGCTGTCATGTCAACGGACACGCCAGCATAGTTCGTCGCGGTCGGATTTGGCTGGCGCAGGGTAACGCTTCCACACACCGGCGACTGGATGTCGTTGCCGTTGCTCATGGCATAGATCCAACTCTGATAAGCACCGCTGTTCGCCAGAGTGCCGCCAAGTGAGCTTCGGATCGGGGTTGGGGCCGGAACAAGATTTGGGTTGCCGGAGGCGATGTTGACCAGAGCCCGGCACAACTCATTCTCCATCAAGCCGCTCACGATCGTCTTTGTGCCCGGTATCATCGGCGTTGTGATAGGAAGTGCATCTGGACCGACGGCTTTGATGGCGGACGTATAGACGGCCCGTCCCATGCCGATGCCCCACATGGCAACCTGCATCACTGCCGCCTGGCCGCTACTGAACCCAGAAGCGAGCGGGAACATCATGACCAGGGCGAAGATCAGTCTAACTGGCGCCCACGAGCTGGTGGTGGTGCTGAGGACCCGCCCACTCTCGGCGGCACGGTGGATCTGGATGATGGTGGAGTACGCCATGAAGGCGGCTGCGAGAGCCAGGATATAGCCCGAGAGCTGGCCAACCATTTTGCCGATGACCGTGTTCTCGGAGCCGATGCCTGGCAAGGCAGTGCCCGATCCAGTTGGAAAGATGGACCTGAGAACCTGGGCTGCCCAGTCATCCGCAGGATCGAGCGCCGACCAAGTAGTTTGATAGGCGTTGCCGGTTGCGGCGTGGGCGGTGCCGGCGAGGCACATCAGCGTCAGGCCGACAGCGATTAGAAGGGGGATGGTGGTCCGGGGGCGGGGCATCGCGTCCTCATTGAGGTTCATGGCCCTCGTAGGATGCGATGCCCCATTGCGAGCGATGGCACTGGAAACAAGGCGCTACGGAGACATCCCTGGCGACGCTGATGCGCGCGTCTCTGGAGCCGCCTCACGACCAAACATCGCCCGCACGCGCTCGATGGCTTTGTTGAAGATTTCGGCAACCTTCTGACCCAGCTCTTCCATCACGCTCTTGCCCGGCGTACGCCCGGGAATGCGTTCTGTCGCCTCGCCGATCGCTTCGTCAGCCTTCTGGAACCGTGCGTCTAGCAGCCTGTCGGAGTGGGTTTGGGCGTGATTTCATGGTCGGTCTAGGGTCGACGCCTGCGCTTGCGATTTGAGAGGCGTCAGACGGCTTTTCGTTTTCTGAGCGTAGTTGTGGCCCCTGACAGTTGCCATGAGCGGCTTGGGACGGCTGCAAGGGGGCTAGGGTCCGTTCGCATTTCGGTGCTTACCGAAGCAGGCCCTTGATCCAGTCCAGTGATGCGGCAATTGCAACGCCGGCGGCGTAGGATGTCGCGGTCTTGTCGTATCGGGTTGCGATGGCGCGCCGCTTCCTTCAACCGCGACCAGCAGCGTTCGATCAGGTTGCGATGCCGATATATGTAGTCGGGACACGGCTCCGGTTGCTTGGTCCCGCGGCGCGATGGCACCACAGGAATGGCGCCCATGGCACGCACATCCGAGCGGAAGGCCCGAGCGTCGCAAGCCATGTCGGCCAGCACCCACGAGGGCGCCTCCGGCAACCGGTGCAGGAGTGTCAGGGACGGTGCCAGTTCATGGGCCTGGCCAGGTGCCAGCAGGAAGTCTACCAGCCGTCCGGCCGCATCGCAGACACCGACGATCTTGGTGCCAAGCCCACCCCGCGATCGGCCCAGCGCCTCGCCTTTGTCGGCTAGATCGCGAGTGAGTCGCAGACTCAATCCCGGTCTTTGCCCAAGGCTTTGCCGGGTCGCGCACCGGAGGCCTTCTGATGAGCGCGAGCGATCGTGCCGTCGATGCAGGCAAACGCCAACTTCGGCTCTCCCTGCGCCACCAAGTGAGCCATGATCTTGTCCCACACGCCACGCACAGCCCACCGGCGGAAGCGGAGGTAGGCATGATGCCAGTCGCCCAGCTCGGCTGGGATCGAACGCCATTTTGCCCCGTTGTCGAGCCGCCAGATGATCGCCTCGATCGTGCGGCGATCTTCGGTCCGCGGACGGGCTCCACGAATTTCAGCCGCCGCGATAGCTGCTTCGAACTTCGTCCATTGGGCATCCGTCAGGACTTGCATCGTCTCTCCGCTCAGACGACCAACCAAACCAGGCTTCCCGTGACCGCCTCAAGTCGCGAAATGCGAACGGACTCTAACAAGCCTGTCTCCTCATGGAGACGTGAGTGCGCCAGCCAGCTCGTTCGTGCTCGTTTGCAACCGCTGGTAAACATGGGTGCAAGCTAGGCTTGAAGATACAACCCTGAGTTTAACGACGCATTAACTTCCACCCGGGAGCGTGCACGCATATGTAGCTGCAACCAACGGTTGATGAGGCCCACAATGCGCGTCCTACTCGTAGAAGACGACCTGATCGCAGCCCGCGGCATCGCTCTGATGCTCAAGTCACAGGGCTTGACCATCGACACCACCGACACGGGCGAAGAGGCGCTCGAACTGGTGCGCCGATACGACTACGACATCATGATTCTGGACCTCATGCTGCCGGACATAGAGGGCTACGAGGTGGTCCGCCGGATGCGCGCCACCCGCTTGGAGACGCCGGTGTTGATCCTCTCTGGCCTCTCCCGTCCCGCCGCCAAGGTGAAGGGTTTCGGCGTGGGTGCGGATGACTTCATCTCCAAGCCCTTCGACAAGGCCGAGCTGGTGGCACGCATGCAGGCCATCGTGCGCCGCAGTAAGGGCTACAGCGAGCCCACCCTGCGCGTCGGCGACCTGCAACTGAACCTCAGCAGCCGCGAGGTCCTCGTGTCCGGCACCGTGGTGCACGTCACGGGCAAGGAATACTCCATTCTTGAACTCCTGGTCCTGCGCAAGGGCATGGTGCTGACCAAGGAGGCGTTCCTCAACCACGTCTATGGTGGCATGGATGAACCAGAGATGAAGATCATCGACGTCTTCATCTGCAAACTGCGTAGAAAGCTGACCGCCGTCGGCGCTGGCAACCTCATCGCCACCGTCTGGGGCCGCGGCTACATGATGCGCGACTCTGCCCAGGACCATGAAACGGCACAGCCGGGGGCGTATCAAGCTGACCGCCAACCCGCTTTCGACACAGCAGGCTATCCTGTAGGTCGTTCTGCAATGGCACTACAGCAAACGCCGGGGTTGTCGGCATGTTCACCAACGTAAGTGGGAATATTTGGGCGTTCACGTTGACTAAGCCGGTGCGATCCCTTCGCTTGCCGATTACGCCTCGGCCTGCGCCCCGACTGCGGCCGGGCGAATACGTCACGCCCGAGTTGCGGCCGCGCCGCCAGCCAATCGGCGGTGCCGCGCAGGACGTGGCGGTCGTCCGGCGTGGGCTGCGCGTAACCGGGTGCGACCGCCTCCCCGGCTGGCGGCGGCTCCCCCGCGTACAGCATCCGCGAGCGCAGCAGCAACAGGCGGGCGGCGTGGAGGCGGTCGTGCGCGCCGGCCTGAGCCGGGAGTGGAAAAATCCTGGGCAAGGGCCGATTACCTATCTCACCGGTTGGCGGATGCACCTGGCCGCATGCGATCTCGCCAGCGGGATTGCCGTGGCGATGGGGCCAACCGCATTGGTTATGAGTTGGGTGCGGCTTTTACCCAGGCATTTTAGCGTAATTACGACGTCAGTCCGGCGCGTTACCGCGAGGCGGTAAGAACCACTCCGCGCAGCAATTGCTGACGCAAAGCCCTTGATTAGCGCATCCAATGACCATCTTTTTTAAGATCAGGCCATAGGGGCGACGTTACGCGCCGCGCCCCGTAATTACGCTACCTTCAGCGGCAACTGTAAGTAGGAACCGTGCGCGCCCCCCGCGTGAATAACATGTTGTCCACGGTTCCGTGATACATAACCGCCTACTCCGGGCATGATAGCTCCCAACGCGTTCTGAGAATCGATGATGAGCCGTAGTTGCTCACCAGGATAGAAAACGAGGCCGAGCGGCAACAGGCCGACCTCTATGTCCACAATCTCGCCAGGAGACAGCTTCTCGATGCGGTCGAAGCTATGCTCGGGCACAGTCTCGGTGGACGACGCCGGGTCGAGATGCCGTGCAGACACACGCAAGCGCCCAGGCGAGCCTTTATATCGCAGCACCGTTCCGCCTCGCTCGGTCGCGTCCTGCATCATCGCGCCTTGATTTGGGATGTTGAACTGCTGGAGGTGATTGCCCAGGGCATCGAGCTTTTGGACAAGGAAGAACAGGTCCATGTCATCGGCATCCTTTGCCTCCACCCACAGCCGCAGCTTGGGGTAGCCCACCATGACTGTTTCGGTTTCAAATCGGATAATGAACGAAGCCAGGCCCGGCTGCGTCTGCGCGTCGTACACCACGGTCGATGCGTTGGACGGCACCTCACGCACCAGGCTCCGCGTGCTGCCGTTAAGATAGAACTTCGTGTCCAAGACACCCTCGGGAGGAAATGTGGTAGCCGGCAGGTTGGTGCGGTCCCCACCTTTCATGTCGAGGACAGAGTAGCGGACCCGAGATGTCTGTTCCCAGCCGTTTTGTTCGCCCTTCAAGTAGTGATCGAAGAACCGGCGTAAGTCCTCAACGTGGAAGCTATCGTAGTAATCAGGCCACTCTAATGTGTTATGTATGCGTAGCCATTTCTCCTGCGACGCGATGCGACGCCAGGCGCGGAACGTTCCCGCGGTGTGAAGCGTGTTAGAATAGCTGGCGACGACGTAGGCCGGCACAATGATCTTATCGAGACGCGCGGCTTTGTCTTCCCAAAGCTCGTTTACCAGCGGATGGCGCTTAGCCTCTGCCACGATATCTTCACGTTGACCTTTGCCGGCATAATTGTGTTGAAGTCGTTCGGGGAAGCCGAAGTCCGGAATGCCACCCTCCATGACGAGGTCGCGATACGCGTCGGTTAACCCCTCCCAAGGGTTGATGACGGTGAGGTGCGGAGGCTGCTCCGCTGCAGTGAACCACTGCATCATGGTGAGGTAGGAGGTGCCACTCATCGCGACCTTGCCCGTGCACCAAGTCTGCACCGCGAGCCATTCGATGACGTCGTAGCAGTCCTGGCCCTCCTGGCGGCCAAGCATGACGCTGTCGCCGTCGCAATGAGCAATGCCGCGCGCGTCTGGATTGCACACCGCGTATCCATGCGCGCACCAGTAAGCCGGGTCAGGACCTTCGAATTTCTCGAGCCCTGATACCAGCTCGTTATCCATGCCGAGCATGGTGAAAAGCGACGTGGTTCTAACAGAACTACCCCCGCTTTTGCCGTATGGACTCCACGCGACGATCACGGGCAGCTTTTCTGACCCGGTAGGCCGGAAGACATCGACATAGATCGTCACACCGTCGCGCAGGGTGACTGCGATGTCCCGCTCAAACACGATGTCTGTCGTCAGTGCCTTGAATTGCGGCGCAATCTTGTGGCCAGCCGGCAATGTCGTCGTGCTAGGATTGAAGCCTGTGAAAAGCCCATGCTCATTTTCGTTGTAGGGGTAGGATGGGACGAAGATCCTCTCAGCACTCATTTACTATTTCCTTCTCTGGCCTATGCGTTCGAAGAAGTGGAGGGGGACGCATGCAAGCCTACGATGTAATTTAGACAGACCAGAGGTTATCAAGGCAAGCCTTCTATGCGAAGGCAAATCTTGAAGTCGTCTGCTACGTCGGAAGATAGGAAAGTTGAACTTGTCATATGAACGCGGACTGACATTTGGAGTTTCGTTCAGGCTCGATTCGGTCAAGGCCGATTGGTTGCGCAGAGAGGTCAGACAGCAATGTTCCGTCCAACCAGTCGAGATCGTTCCCGCTCGCTCGGTCTGGCGCAACTCCCGCGTTATCGGCTACGTGTTCATTGGCTGATAGAGGAGAACTTGGATGGTACAGGATTTGGCTGAGCGGATCGCGCGCATTGAGGATCGCATTGCAATCAGCGAACTGCGTGCGCGGTATTCTTTCCTGGTCGATCATGGGAAAGGGCGGGATGCCGTCGACCTATATACGGATGATGGCGAGTTTCACGGGCCGGTCAATGTTTACCGGGGGCGGGAGGAGCAGCTAAAGCACTATGAACAGCATGCTCTTTCAGGCATGTGGCATTTCATATGTAACGAGATCATCGAGATTGACGGCGACTCCGCGACCGGCAAGTGCTACTGCGAGATGCCGTGTGTGTTTCAGGGCGAGAGCTACGTCTGTGCATGCCAGTATGATGATGTGCTTGTTCGTCAGAATGGAACTTGGAAGTTTAAACGTCGTACGGTGACGTTTTATTACTTTGTTCCCTTGAAAGAAGGTTGGGGGAAGGAGCGCATGCAGTTCCCTTCGGAAGATCGAAATCGAGCATTATCTGCCAGCTCTGCCGAATAACCGGCGCGAGCCAGCCTCGTCTCGATGATCAGCCGCTTCTATGGCGCAAGATTGGTCACCGTCCGTGAGGCTGAAGGCAGTGCAGCAGCATGATGAGTGTCCACTCGCCCGGTCATCATGAATTGCGGCCGCTATGGTCGCGCTTTTGACCACCGTAACATCTGTGACAATGCGGCTGCCGAAGCCCACGAGGCGATGCAAAAGGGTATGTTCTAGGCAACATAGACGGACTAGGGTCTAGTCGCATTTTTGACTTGAGGCGGCCACGAGAAAGCTGATAGGCTTGATCGCCGGAGTGGAGAGACGATGCAAGTCCTGACGGATGCCCAGTGGGCGAAGTTTGAAGCAGCGATTGCGGCTGCTGGTATCCTCGGAGCCCGACCGCGGAGCGAGGGGCACTGTCAACTTGTTGGACGGAGGTTGTGATTTCGGGCGATCAGGGCGGCGTGCCGTGGTTACGCCGTTGCGGCGACGCCGGTCACCTCGGCCCAAATCTGAAAGGCTTGGATCCGTGCGGCTCGATACTGGGGAGCGGGCACTCGATGGCGGCGTAGGTGAAAGAGGTTGCTGATCTCGTCATGGGCGGACAACAAGCGCTGCGCTTGGCCGGCTGACTTGAACCGCTTCATCTGCCGCTCTCGCGACCGGGTCGGCTACTGCGAGTTTTCCGCCCCGTTGTTGAGGTCTTTGTGCTTCCGGTGCTTGACGGACGGCATAATCTCGCTTGACGGCTCGTAGCTCGCCAGCTTGTCGATGAGCATGACACGCGGTGAGCGCGTCTACTTTTCAGCAGCTTGCGCAGCAGGTGCTTAGCGGCCTGCGTGTCGCGCCGGCTCTGCATCAGGATGTCGAGCATCATCCCGGTCTGGTCGCAGCGCGCCGCAGCCAGTGCTTTATGCCCGAAATCGTAATCACGACCTAATCCATGTGCCACTTGTCGCCAGCCGCAGGCAGCCTGCGCCGGATCTGGTTGGCAAACACCTGCCCGAACCTCAGCGCCCATTGGCGCACGGTTTCATAGCTGACGATGATGCCGCGCGCGGCCAGCAGCTCGTCCACCATCCACAAGCTTAGCGGGAAGCGGAAGTAGAGCCAGCCGGCGTGGCTGATGATCTCAGCCGCAAAGCGGCAGCCGGCGTAGCTTGGGCAGGCAGGTGTCGTCATCCCGCCCGCCTACCCGGCTCAGCTCGATCCCAAAAGCCGGCCAGCCGCCGAGTTGACAGTGCGCACCGCGCTGTTCACCAGCTTCGTTCCCCGCGGCGTGTGGGAATCCGTTCTCTAATCGCGTCTGCTCTGTCAACAGCTTCTTGCTTGCTGCGTTGTCGCCGTAGCAAGGTCACGGTTCTCTCCGCGGTCGACGTCTGCCGCCGCAACATTCGGTCCGAAGCACAGGCGCTGCAATGTCCACAAAGGGCTCTCGTGGAAACCACGCGGCCACCTCGCCGACTGATACTGCCTGGGCGTCAATCCCATGTGCGCGCCCACCGATCGTGATCGGGCAAAGCGCGCCGGGTCCTCGACCGTGCTCACCTAAGCCAGCACGGACAGGACCCCGATGCCGGGCACGCTCATCAGTGGCAATCTGCTCGCTCAGGTGCTGCCAGGCAGTCGAACGACAGACCGCGCATCGCACCTGGCAGCATCCCATCGGATCGGCTGGCTAAGGTGGAGTTGCGAGCTTCAACCTGAACCGACGAGGACCCGATGACCGAGGAGAGACTACCGCTGGCCGAGCTGCTGGCGAAAGCCGGAGATGGCGACTTCCTGCGCAGCGTGGCGCAGGCCGTGATGCAGTTGCTGATGGAGACGGACGTGGACGGCCTGATCGCTGCCGGGCGGCACGAGCGCACGGCCGAGCGGGCAACCTATCGCAACGGCTACCGCCACCGAACGCTGAACACGCGGCTGGGCAGCCTGCAGCTCCGCATCCCCAAGCTGCGCCAGGGCAGCTACTTCCCGCCGTTCCTGGACCCTCCACTGCCATTCCACGTGCTACGCACGCGCAACCTTGGGCAGTTCCGCCGCGCAAGACGTCGGAGAAGGCCCTGGTAGCCGTGATCCAGGAGGCCTGGATCGGCGGCGTGTCGACCCGGCGCGTCGATGACCCCCGGATCAAGTCCGGGGGCAGGCTCTGGTGCAGGCGATGGGGCTGGCCGGGATCAGCAAGAGCACGGTGAGCAAGCTGTGCCGCGACATCGACGACCGGGTGAACGCCTTTCTCGGGCGCCCTCTGGTCGGCGACTGGCCGTATCTTTGGCTGGACGCGACCTACCTCAAGCAGCGTGAGGGCGGCCAGATCAGGACGGTGGCGGTGATAATCGCTGTGGCGGTGAACACAGTAGGCAAACGCGAGATCGTGGGCCTGCACATCGGGCCTTCGGAGGCAAAGATCTTCTGGTCGACGTTCCTGAAGAGCCTGGTCAAACGCGGATTGCGTGGCACCAAGCTGCTCATCTCGGACGCGCACGAAGGCCTGAAGTCGGCGATCCGCCGGGTGCTCGGCTCGACGTGGCAACGGTGTCGGGTTCATTGGATGCGCAATGCGCAGGCGTTCGTCCCCAAGGGCCAGCAGAACATGGTGTCGGCTGCCTTGCGCCAGGCGTTCACCCAGCTGGACCACCAGAACGCCAGCCAGACCATGCGTCACGTCGCCGACCAGTTGCGGGGCAAGTGGCCCAAGCTGGGCGCGTTCATCGACGACAGCGAGGCCGACGTGCTGGCCTGAATGAACTTCCCCGCCCAGCACCGGGTGAAGATCCACAGCACCAACCCGATCGAGCGGCTGAACAAGGAGGTTAAACGCCGCGCCGATGCCGTCGGCATCTTCCCCAACGAGGGCGCCATCGTGAGGCTGATCGGCGCGGTGCTGCTCGAAGCCAACGACGAGTGGCAGTTCCAGCACCGCTATATGCAGGCAGAGGCCAGGGCCGAACTCATACCGCTGACTATCGACGCCGTGCCCGCCGAGATTACCACCATAGCCGCCTCACCAATGGCCACTTCAACTACACCGCATTTTACACCAGCTTGACGGACGCAATCGGATGTTGCGGCGGCAGACGTCGACCGCGGAGAGAACCGTGACCTTGGTACGGCGACAACGCAGCAAGCAAGAAGCTGTTGACAGAGCAGACGCGATTAGAGAACGGCTCCTTCTGCCCGTTGCCTCAACAGCTACGAGCTTGGCACAGCGATGCCGAACAGGAGCCGTCCACCGCATCAGTTTTGAACAAACGGTCAGGTGACCTCAAGAATAAATCCACCATCCAGCCCGATACGCTGCACGCCGACACCCAGGTCAATCGGAACCCGTATTCGGCCTGTGCCGCTTGGGCGACACGATCCTGTACAGGCCGGCCAAGGAGGTTCGTTATGCACACATCGACGCGCTGTTTACCGGCGAAATCGACTGGAACCTGATCGCACCCACCAGCCAAACATGATCCAAGTCATGTTATGAGACCTGTGCGCGAGTCAGGCCGGTTGGTTGCAGGGATAGTTTTTGCCCAGATCTCAGCGCACGAAAACTCGTATCAATGCTCGCATGTTCATCTCAGGAGGACGGGAGGCACGCAGGACAGACTCCGAGCATTGTTCATGCTGGTCTCGCTGCGAATAGGCCGATGCTCCTGCGCAAATTGTAGGCGATCGCAGTCAGCCGGACCTGTAGTCCGGCCTTTGCCAGCCCCAGCCAGCACAGGCGGCGCTGTCCGTAGCAACGCTTGGCGGTGCCGAACACCTTTTCGATCCGACAGCGAACCCGGCGGACCTCCGCATTATGCATCCGAAGCCGCTCTACCGCTTCCCCACCAAATCCGCCCGTGTGCACGACGCACGGTCTGCCGCCCCGAGCACGAATGATCCCCTCGGGACGATCGCCCTGCTAGGCGCTGTCGCCATACCTGTCGCCGGGTGCAGCGTCACGTCCACCAGCGTTCCCGTCCGCACCACAATGCCAAGCTCGCCGGGCTGGCGTGTCACGGTCGCGAACAGCGCATGATCCAGCCCGAGCCGTACGAGTTCGCTGCGGGATTGAACAAAGGCCGTGCGCTCCGGCGTGGCCTCATGCACGGAGAACCCGCAAAATCGGCGGAAGCTGGCGCGGCCGCTCGCTCAGTCCAAAACTGCTCCTGCCCTATCTGACGTCGCGACATGATTGCTCCAGCCTGCTCACAAGCCGATCGAGTCACAGCAGGTCGCGTCGGCTCAAGTGATCCGCGCATAGGCCTTATAAGACAGCCTAATGCGCACTTCGCCCATAAGGAAGCCTGCTTCGGGCAGGGGCAGCCATAGTGCGATCAGACCTGCTCCAACTCGACGAGACAACCACCGACATCCTTGGGATGCAGGAAAATTACCGGCTTATCGTGCGCGCCAATCGTGGGCTCACCGGTGCCGAGGATGCGGACGCCCTTGCTCCGCAAGGCATTCCGTTCGTCGATGAGGTTCGCCACCTCGAAGCACATATGGTTCATGCCGCCTGAGGGATTCTTGGCGAGGAAACCCGCGACAGGGCTATTCTCTCCAAAGGGCTGCAATAGCTCGAGCTTGGAATTCGGCAATTCGACGAACACGACGGTGACGCCATGCGCAGGGAGCGGCAGCGGGGCAGACACGTTGGCTCCGAACATATCACGATACAGCGCAGCGGCCTTTTCGAGATCTGAAACGACAATGCCGACGTGGTTGAGTTTGCCAAGCACGATGATCTCCTTTGAATGTGTATGCGGCGATTATCGGTCGACATCGGACCACTAGCTAGTAGTTAAGTGCCCGAAGGTCGACCGCCCGAAGATTTAGCTCCCATCAACAAATTGCCTGGCCGGAGTTGTCGCGTTATGAAAGCCCATGTCGACACGATCCCTTTATCCAATGCAGCCAGATGGAAAGCGTGGTCATACGCGCTCGCGCTTGACAGACGCTGCGGTTAAGCTGATGTCAGAGCGTGGTATTAATGCCACGTCAGTCAGCGAGATTGCTGCTGCCGCAGAATTAGCAAATGGAACGTTCTATCTTTACTTCAAAGATAAAGCCGAGATAGTTGCTGCTGTGTGCCAGGCTGTCACGCTTGCTATGCACAATGAGATGAATGATATTCGAATATCATTGAATGATGGGGCAGCCCGGGTCGCGTTTGGAACATACCAATTTATCGAGATTGCAGCCGCCGAACCAACATGGGGCCAGATTCTCGTTTCCGCCTTCTCCGAGTTCGAGGCGATCAAGGCCGATGTGTCTCGATATATGCGTTTGGACGTCGCGCTAGGGATCAAACAGGGTCGTTTCTCCGAACCATTCGATGAGTTCGTAATCGACTCCCACTTGGCTATCCTTCGTGCAGGCCTAAGCGCGCGTCTCGGTGGAGCGGGGACGGACGTGGCTAGGCGTGCTGCGGAATATCAACTGCGTATACTGGGCATGAGCTCTCACGAAGCACGGCTGGTTCTTCACGCCAGCGAACGAGAGGCTCATGGCTCCGGGGAAAAACAACCGGAGGCCTCACGCCGCATCAAGAAAGTCGGAGTGGCGGCTGCGAAATAACGCTGTTCCGAAGCTCTGACGCAGCAATCCAGGGCTACGCGCCGACATCCTGCCGTGGCCGTGGATTGCTTCGGCCAAGTGGCCTCGTAAGGAAGGAATTGCTATTAGCGTGGTGAGAGACACTTTTGAAGGGACAGCAACATGATTCTCGTGATGGCGGCAAACGGTAATCAGGGCAAGTTGCTGGTTCCTCGGCTCGTGGCTGCGGGAGCCACAGTGCGCGCTTGCGTTCGTTCCACAGCATCGGCGGAGGCCTTGCGCGCCCGTGGCGTGACCGACATAGTGGTTGGCGACATGGCTGATCCGGACGTCATGGCGCTTGCCATGACTGGTGTGGAAAAGGTCTACTATATCGGGCCGACACTCAATCCCAAGGAAAGGGAGATGGGCTCCTCCGCCATTGATGCGGCGCGCGTAGCCGGCGTGAAACACTTCGTATTTAGCTCGGTGCTGCACGCGATTATCACAGACCTGGTTCAACATGAGATCAAGCGCGACATTGAAGAGTATCTAATATCGTCTGGACTAGAGTTCACCATTCTGCAGCCCACGAACTTCATGCTTCCCATGAGGCTCCTGCCCGCTTTTGAACACGGTGTGTTTCGTCTCTCTTGGGCGCTTGATCGATACCAATCGCTGATAGATGTGGCCGACGTGGCGGAGGTGGCGGCGGTCGTCCTCGCCGACACAGAATATCATGCGGGCGCCACCTACGAACTTGCTTCGCCGGGCCGCTATACGGCGCACGACCTCGCAAAAATTATCTCTGGGGTGCTTGGCCGGGTCATACCGGCCGAGCATGTTGATCCCGAGATTTTCATCAAACAATATCTACGCATCGATGATGTGAGTCAGCGTCCTTACGAGGTCCGGGCGGCACGTGCGATCAGCTCACGCTATAGCCGGCATGACTTCATAGGGAATTCGAACGTACTGACATGGCTTCTCGGGCGGCAGCCAACGACATTCGCTCAATTTGTTCAGAAGCAGTTCGATGCTTTTCAGGCCTCAAGGAACATGCCGCCTTCTTAATCCAGGCGGTTGAGCCGACGACCTTCGAGGAGGCTGATCACGTCGTTCGCCGCATCAAGCACGTTGGTTCCTGGCCCGAACACGGCCGCCACGCCGCTTTGCAACAAGAAGTCATAATCCTGACGCGGGATGACCCCGCCGACAATAACAATGATGTCGTTCGCGCCGCGTACCCTCAGAGCGGTGACGAGTTCCGGCGCCAGCGTCCGGTGGCCGGCGGCAAGCGAAGAGATCCCGACCACTTGGACCTGGTGCGCGACAGCCATCTCGGCAGCCTCGTCTGGGAGTTGGAACAAGGGGCCGGTCAACACGTCGAAGCCGATATCGCCAAACGCCGATGCGATGATCTTGGCGCCTCGATCATGCCCGTCCTGTCCCACCTTGGCGATCATGATCCGTGGCGTTCGCCCGGCAGCCTTGCTGTAATCACGCAGGCGTTCCACTAGCGTGCTGTATTCGGGATCGCCGTCATACGCCGGGCCGTAAATCCCGCGGACCACTTGGGGCGCCGCGAAATGGTCGCCGAATATGCTGCGCAACGCGTCGGAGATCTCGCCCACTGTCGCCCGCGCCCGTGCCGCCTCCACCGCGACCTCAAGGATGTTGCCTGACCCGGTCTGAGCGGTGGTTGTCAGTGCCTGCAGCCGGCGCTCGACCTCGCCCGTGTTCCGGCGTTCGCGCAATTGTTTGAGCCGCGCGATTTGCGCAGTTCGGACGGCCACGTTGTCGATGTCGCGAATATCAATCGCGTCCTCGTCTTCCAGACGGTAGCGGTTGACGCCGACAATGACCTCCTCGCCCCTGTCGACGGCGGCCTGGCGTCGCGTTGCCGCCTCCTCAATCAGGCGCTTTGGAAAGCCTTCCGCCACAGCGCGCGTCATGCCGCCGCGCTGCTCGACCTCCTCAATCAGCGCCCAGGCTTTGTTGGCGAGCTCCGCGGTCAGGCTCTCGACATAGTACGACCCGGCGAGCGGATCGACCACCTTGGTCACCCCGGTCTCGTGTTGCAGAATGAGCTGCGTGTTGCGGGCGATGCGGGAGGAGAACTCGGTCGGGAGCGCAATGGCCTCGTCGAACGAGTTGGTATGGAGCGACTGGGTGCCACCGAGCACTGCCGACATGGCCTCGAAAGCGGTGCGAACGATGTTGTTGTATGGGTCCTGCTCCTGCAGCGATACGCCGGAGGTCTGGCAATGAGTGCGGAGCATGAGCGAACCTGGCTTGCTCGGCCGGAACTCCTGCATAATTCGCGTCCAGAGTAGGCGCGCCGCTCGCAATTTGGCCGCCTCCATAAAGAAGTTCATGCCGATTGCGAAGAAGAACGAGAGCCGGGGTGCGAACTCGTCCACATCAAGCCCGTTGGCAAGCGCCGCCCGAACATATTCGCGCCCGTCAGCAAGGGTGAAAGCGAGCTCTTGCACGAGCGTCGCGCCCGCCTCCTGCATGTGGTAGCCGGAGATGGAGATCGAGTTGAAGCGCGGCATCTTGCGGGCGGTGTAGGCGATGATGTCCGAGACGATCCGCATCGATGGTTCGGGCGGGTAGATGTAGGTGTTCCGGACCATGAACTCCTTGAGGATATCGTTCTGGATCGTGCCGGACAGCGCGGCCTGCGAGACGCCCTGCTCCTCGCCCGCAACAATGAAACTGGCCAGGATGGGGATCACTGCACCGTTCATTGTCATTGACACCGAAATGTCGCCGAGCGGAATACCGTCGAACAGCGTCTTCATGTCCTCGACGCTATCGATTGCCACGCCGGCCTTGCCGACGTCCCCGGTGACACGGGGGTGGTCGGAGTCATAGCCTCGGTGAGTGGCGAGATCGAACGCCACGGAGACGCCTTGCTGCCCCGCCGCCAAGGCTTTGCGGTAGAACGCGTTCGATGCCTCGGCAGTTGAAAACCCGGCATATTGCCGGATTGTCCAGGGCCGTCCGACGTACATGGTGGCACGCGGGCCGCGGACGAATGGTTCGAGACCGGGGAGAGAGCCGACGTGGCTTGCGTGCTGAAGGTCGGCCTCGGTGTAAAGCGGCTTGACCGCAATGCCCTCGGGCGTAGTCCAGACGACGGTATCGGGAGAGGCACTCAGTTCCCGCGCGGCGAGAGCATCCCAGTCTTCCGGTCGATGACCCATGTCTTTCACCTCAAACGATCCAGCGTGCTCGCCGGCAGCATAGGCGACGACCCGGACCTCGGTAGTGGCTAAAATCCGACGGTGGGCGGGCTGATACTGCTCTAGTCTAGGCGGCAGCCTCTCCAATCGAATTGGAAAGGGTTCCGATACCCGCGATCGTTACGTCGCAGACGTCCCCGGGCTTAAGGAACAACGGCGGCTTCCTGGCATAACCAACGCCGGCCGGCGTGCCGGTGGCGATGACGTCACCGGGCTCAAGGGTCATGACCTCGGATAGGATTTCGATCAGCGTGGCGACGTCGAAGATCATGTCGGATGTGTTGCCGTCCTGCATGACTGCGCCATTCACCCGAGACGTGATGCTTAGCCCACGCGCGCCCTCGGGCAGCTCGTCGGCCGTGACCAACTCTGGACCGAAGCCACCCGTGCGGTCGAAATTCTTGCCCATGGTCCATTGAGTTGACTTGCGCTGGTAGTCCCGTACTGAGCCGTCGTTGAAGCAGGCATAGCCGGCCACATGATCTAGCGCGTTGCCGGCGGTAACCCGAGTAGCGGATCGCCCGATGATCACCGCAAGCTCCGCCTCGAAGTCGAGCTTGTCTGACGCCGGCGGCCGCAGCAGCGGCTGGCCATGGGCGACCATGGAGGTCGTAGTACGCATGAACACGGCTGGGTAGTCCGGGACTGCGTTGCCGCCCTCTTTCGCGTGATCTCGGTAGTTCAACCCGATGCAGATGATCTTGCCCGGATGCGGGATCACGGGAAGCAGTTGCAGTCCGCTCATCGGCACCGTGGGACCGGTTGGCGGCTTCGTCAGGACGTGCTGCAAAGTCTCGGTTTCCGTGAAGGTATGGACCATCTCGCCGTCTTGGATGCCGTGATGCGGCTGGCCGTTGTACAGAAAGCTGATAATTCTCAAAGCAAGTCTCCGTTCATTTGGATCGCCACTCAGCGTTCACCCGAAAGCGCTTGCCTCGTTGAACCATCGCTGCGGAGGGGTTTGCCAGCCGCCAATCCGGAAATCTGGCGCCTGCCAGCGCAGTGGCTCGTCTTCAATATCGATGGTTTGGTAGTGGCTCGGGAACAATTCGACGCGATGGCCGTCCGGATCGCGCAGGTAGAGAAACCGGGCTAAGCCGGGGCTAAAGTGGCGCGCCGGGCCAAACTCTACCTGGTCGCCGAAACCGGCACGAACGAATATATCTGCCGCCGTCATCAGGTTCTGCGTTTCCGGCACGGTGTAGGCAACGTGATGCAGGCGTGGACCCGGTCCCTGAGCGAACACGACGTCGTGCGGATTGCCCTTGCGCTGCAGGAACACCATCACGGCGTTCTCAGCATCGTCGACGACATACTCAGAAAGCCGGAACCCGATGGAGCTGTAGAATTCCAGGCAGGCCTGGACCTCTGGGGTGACCACTTGAACATGGTCCAGCCTTTGGGCGCAGGCACCCCTATATGCTTCGACATGGTGGAACAGGCGCGGCCGGGTCTCCATCGTAGCGCAGAACTCAAGCGGCGTACCGGCTGGATCCATTGTATGCAGAGTTCGCCCCTGATGGGCGACGTTTACCCAGGCAGTGGGGAATCCTGCCTTGACGAAGAAGGCTTGCGCCAGTTCGAGGTCCTCCTCGGTTAGCACGCGAAAGCCGACTCGCTCGCTGAGGGGATCACCGGATTTGAGCACCAGGCTGTGATGACAGCCCTCTTCCAGGCCGCGCAGCCAAACTGTGCCGTTATCCTCATCGCTGACGACTAGGCCGATTAAATCGACATAGAAAGCCCGGGACGCTAACAGGTCGCGCACACGATGGACGACGTGACTGGCCCGGGTCACGTTGAACGCTGGTTTGTACACCGGGGCTGGGAGCGGAACGGCCATAAACGCACCTCTCAGTGATGCAAGCTCAGGATGAGACATTGAGCGTCCACCCTATTCGACGGTTTGCATAGATTGGCGATGCGCCACGATGGGCGTGATTATGTCTGCGACCAGCGCCTTGTGGAGGGGATGCGCCTGGTAGGTGTGCCAGGCATCCTCGCTCTCGAGCGTGGCAACGAGAAGATAGTCCGGGTTGCCGGATCGCAGGCCGAGGTCAGGGCCGCACTGAAGTGAGACCAGTCCGGGGATTTTCCCGCGCATCGCATGAATGGCCGACGTCAACTCGTCCAGCTGCTGCGAGGTTACGCCGGCCTGCCAGGTGAACATGACGGCGTGAAGGATCATGTCACCAACTCCCTGAACGAGGCTTTGCCGAGCAGTGTCGGCAACAGGTCGGGAAGGTCGCCGGACCGTGACGGAGGGATGATGGCGGCCACATGACCGTCAGGCCGCAACAGGATTGCAGCCCCTTCAGCCAGACCTGCAAACCTGCGCAGCGAACCATTTGGATCGGTGAAATCCACTCCCTCAACGACCACTTTCAAGGGAATGCCCGATGCTAATCCGGCGTTCTGCAAACCGTGTGCGTGGCGTTTCCCTACCAGCAAGGTAAAGCCTTGACCGTCGAGCAGGTCCAGCAGCGGGATTATTGTTTCGCCCTGCTTCAGCCATGCATGAGGCATGCGCCCGCCGACGAGCAGTCGTGGCCTGAAGTCAGAAACATCCGCGTCGTCGTCCGCCTCCGCGCCATACACGAAGCCGAGTTGCAGGGCGAGACTGTCGAAATGTTCGCGCTGGTTGGCAATTTGCTGTTGAATGTCGGCCTGCGCCGCCGGATCGCGGAGCCGATGCATTAGGCCGGCAGCATCGTCCGCAGTGTCGGATTTAAGCGCCATTTGGAGGTTGAGGATGCGATGTGCGTTCTTGTAGCTCTGTGCCGAGTTGGTCATTGCCACCGCGTGACGCTCAGTGTGGTAGCTGTCCAGGAGCTCATCGGACGCCCAGCCCTGCTCCACTGCCGCAATCTTCCAGGCAAGGTTGTGCCCATCCTGCAAGCCGGTGTTCAGTCCCAGGCCGCCCGTGGGTGGAAAACGGTGTGCCGCATCGCCGACAAGAAACACTCGTCCCATGCGGTAGTGGTCTGCGACTTGCGACATCAGCGCCCACGGGAGCACGTGCTTGATCTCGAGCGCGTGGTCGGCCGTGCCGATCGCGTGGCGCAGGATCTGTTTGCATAGCTCAGGGGTGAAGCTCTCCCGCGGCGTCACCGCCGGGTCATGCGGGTAGAGCATGCACCAGCGGCTGCCGATGTCGTAGGCGATTAGGACGCCGGTATGGGGCGGCTGCATGATCCAGTATAGGATACCGGGCCGATTGCCCACCACGTCGCGCAAATTGGCTTCGAAGTGGATTGTGATGAAGGCTTGCGATGCGATGTCGCCGATCATCTCAATGCCGAGCTCACGTCGCACGACGCTGCCTGCCCCGTCGGCCGCGATCAGGTAGCGCGTGGTCAGCGCAGTCCGCTCACCCGTCGCCACGTCCTCAATCAGCGAGGTCACCGTGTCGTCAGTTTGTTCGCAGCCAGCCCAGGAGAACCCGCGCCGCAGCTCAATGAGTGACGAACGCGCCACTTCCTCGAGCAGAACATCCTCAAACAAGGGTTGAGCCAAGTTGATCAGGGGCGTCGGGGTCAGCTCCAGTACTTGCTCATCCTGCCGCTCGTAGGGCATGACGCCGATTTCTTCACCCGCCAAAGTGGTGACGAACCGGACCCAGCCGCCATCCTCGGAGGGTGTGGCGCGACGCTTTAATGCCGCCATATCGAGGCCGATCGAGCGGCAAATTTCCAGCGATCGCGGATTAAGGGCATGGGCTTTGGGCGCGCCATGCCGTGTGGTGAACCGCTCAATGACTGTCGAACACACACCATGCCGGGCAAGGATCACGGCGGCCATCAGGCCTACCGGACCTGCGCCGACAACGAGCACAGTCGAACGGCCGGCAGTGTCTTCTTGCATTTTCTTAAATCCGCTGGCCGGTCACATCAGACCTGAGGGGTATCTCATTAGTTGATCCGCGTCAACTTAGAAGGTGGACTCGTCTACCAATAAGCGTATTGGACTGACCTGCATTGCCACTGACCTCCGTCATCGCCATGAGCACTTACGACGGTGCGACCCTGGGGCGACCCTGCGTAGCACGCACGGTGCAGCCCCCTAGATTGCCGCGGAGCAGGCAACTCGCAATGACGGCTGGAGCTAGATGTCAGCCCGTCTCCTCAGAACCAGACGAAGAGGTTGACTAAGGCGTTTAAAGCGCTGCCGGTGCCTGCAATGGGGCCAGTACCCTTGGTGTAGGTGACGACGGTTGGATTATCGGTATAAGACACACCGAAATTGAGCGTGGTACCCGGCAGCACATGCGCACTGTAGGCGATCGTGTATGTGTCGGCGCCGCCATGTGTGGGTAGCCCAAAGCTGTTGGCCAAGTGAATTGCGTCTGGACTGTAGACGTTACGATTTACAATCGCGCTAAGCAGGTCGACCGGACGGCCCGGAATTAGACCGAAGCCATAGAGGCGGGCCTCATAATACTGGCTAAATACATTGAAATAGGAAGGCGAGTCCATAACCGTAAAACCAGCATAGAGACCTTGGAAGGCAGTACGAGGGCTTGGCCTGAGTTGTATAAGCTGACGATCAACAAGGAAATAAAGCCCGTAATTGTTTGGATGCCGTATTCCGGTTTGAATGTCAGTGTATCGACTCGAGGTATAGTTCGCAGCGCCACGGATCCAAGTGCCCATGTTACCTGGCGTAGCAAATCGGCGATATCCTAGCTCGTCAATCACAAAAACACCAGAGTTGCTGACTTTGAAGTCAACGCCATTTGGATTCTGCAAACGCTCGACTGTTACTCCGTCCGGGCTGAGCGCCCGCTGCACCCCGACCTTGTCGTAGAAGAAGTCTGGCAAGTTAAACTTGACGTTGACCCCAAGTGAGGGGAACCCGCCAAGGTTTTGTCCCTCTTCAAACGGAACTGCCGCGCTTACGCCGAAAATTCCGCTGGCCAAATTCCCGCCGACCTGAGTTCCTAGAAATTCCAAATTGTTGCTGAGATAACCGGCTTTGATTTCGACTTTCTTGTCAAACGCCGTTTGATACCAACTCGCTTCGGCAACTCCAAATCCGTTTGGTGAGGCTGGATTCCAGTTGTTCGAGACAAAGTATGCGCCCACTGTGATCTGACCATCAGGTATCCCGTAACGGCGAAGATCATAGTTGAAGAAAAAGGCGTTTTGCGACGCGAAGGTTGGAAGCTGGCCTTCATATTGCTCTTGCTTGCTGTTGCCTGGTAGCGCGCTGTTTACGCCCGGCGGATGGCCGTGATTGAGCACGTTGTCTTCGAACGTGGTTTCAGCAAAGCCAACCCAACTTATGCCGAGATCAGCCATGGCACGGCGTAGGCCAAAAGCACCTTGATCCACAGTGTCATTCGCGCTTGGAAACGGGAAAATCCACCCTCTTACCTTTAACGTGTCGGCGAGAGCATTCGGATCTTGCGGCAGCGGTGGTGCCGGATTAATTGTGTATCTCCCTCCCACTCCCCCGCCGCTTGCGCCTCCAACCGGTGGCGTTGCAATTTGAGGTCCAGTTTGTGAGCTTGGCGACACCGCTGTGGCGGAGGTCCCAGTCTGCGCCACCTGTATACCAGTGTTGTCGATGGCCGGGTCGGCGAAGACTGGAGTGACAAACGTTCCCACTGCTGCCAAGGCTAGGGCGAATAAGGCTTTTGAAGACATCGCGTTGGGGGAAGATAAGTCGCACTTAGAAGTGGGATCGTTTGCTGCGCTTTTCATCGTTTCCTCTCGTGTAGCTTGTTTCCACTTAGTATTGTTTGTAGCCGGATTAAACGGATCCGCGGCGTCTTCGCGTTCCGCTCAGCATCGCGTCGACCTGGATTTCAGGGTCAGAACCATGCTTACGGCTGCCGGACTTGATGTCAGCCGGCGAGCGTTCATCAAAGCCACTCATCTGATGGTTGATGAAGCCACCAATCCGATTGGGAGTAAGGACGTGGTTGAGCACCAATAATATCCCCCTACGCACCTTTTCACCGGGCGGCTCAGTTGCCCGGCATGAGATGTCTTGTCGCGTTTCACAGTTCGCGCGGACCCTGCCAATCTCAGGCGAAATCCGAACGTTCTTCTAAGTGAGGCGTATCTCATTATGCAGGGTGGCGTCAACATTGCGTTACGACTTCAAGCACGCGCTAAAATTTTTAGTTGGCAGTGTGGCTTATGGTTGCCGGGCCGGGACGATGGGAAGTTGGACAAAGCTCAGATGATCCGGTCCGGTGAAGATCATGTTGCGAGCACCATCATGATAGCTCTGATCGTACGCGTGCCGCGATCCGTGTGCGTAACCATCGTAGGGCTGAACATCGAGCCGAATGCGATGCCCCTTCCTGATAAGAAACGTATTCGGAATGATCTCGATTTCGACCGGGACGATTTCGTCAGACTTCAGCGGTGCGTAGTCCGCCTTCAAATGCGTATGCTTGACCGTGTATTCAGTCGAACGCTGTGGGTCGACCTTGCGATGCGATACCTTCAACCAGCCTTTTGCGAGTGGGTAATGTTTCGTCGGAAAGCCCAGTGTGGTTGGTCCCGTGTAGTCCACCTCCTGGCCTCCCTCATCGAGAATTCTCAGGGCCAGGTAGATGTCCATGTCCTCACTGGTTGAGGAGACCCAGAGTTTTGCCTTGCTATAGCCTGCGAAAACCATGTCGTCCGCAACAGGGTCGCTGACGAAAGAAAGGCCAGTTTTCCAAGCAAGCAGCGCTGAGGGCGGCTCTACGGGCAACAGCGCCGGGGGGGGGCCAGTGCGGCTTTCAAGCGGTACTTCCGCCGAGTAGTGCCCTTGATGCTCCGTGTCGGGCTCAGTTTGCGCGAGACGATAAAAATCGCTGCGCCACTGGTCTCCGGGCCAGTCCGCCGGCGAGGCATCAAGATACCACTTGACGTAATTGGTCCTGGCAATTGGCCACTCGTCCTCCTCCTGAAGGTAGGAGCACCCGTTCCCCGCGCGGATGTCGAGCCGTACGGCCGGCTTGGCCATAATCCCGTTATCGATGCCTTTCAGCCAATAATCGAAGAAGGCTCTATGATCGCGGATAGCGCTCGCCGAGTATGACCTGGTGAACCAATCCTCCCAAAAGTCGATCTTCTTGTTGGCGGTGTTGGTTTGGAGGTAAGTCTCGCTGCTTCCCAGTTGATGGAAGTGAGCCGGATGAGTTGTGCAGGCGATGGTCCATAGCGGAACCTCGATCTGGCTCATGTCAGGGCTCATGAAAACTCGCGACTTCGGCCCGAAGACCGCCGGCACGTTGGAGTCTTTAAATGGCGCTGCGCGCACGGCCGCCATGAAGTCCGCCGCATTGGGCTCGCCGCACACAGCGGGTAGAGCACCGGCCTTGAACCAAAACGGGAAGAACTCCTCGTTGAGGATACCGCCAGTGTAAACGAACTCCTCATACAGGTCGACGTCGGTTCCGATCGCAACCATCGCCTTCAGGTGCGAAGGGCGCAGGCTGGCAGCCGCATGCTGAGTAATTGCGTAATACGACATGCCCCAAAGACCTACATTGCCGTTGCTCCACGGCTGCTCCCCGGCCCATTCGATGGCATCGCGGTACGCCTCCGCCGTCCCGAAACCCCAGATCGCGAGCTCACCAGGATTCTTGCCAGTACCCGGCCCGTCAACGCGCATGACCACGTAGTCATGCGGGACCCAATCCACGGTATTGACCGTTTCATGGTTCTCGAAAATAAGACCCTCGGAATTACCTGAGAAGTAACGTTCTTCTTGCGCTTCGTGCGCTTCGAAAGCGGCATCGTTGCAAATCGTGTGGTGATGGAAAGCGCGCCCGTACACGCCGCAGTTCATAATGACCGGATATTGTCCGTCCTTGTCGGGGCGGAAGACGTCGGCATAGACGTATGAGCCATTCTGCAGTGGAACCTTGACGTCTCTGAACCGCCGGATGCCAAGGATGTTGCGCCGGACTTCGTTGCGCGCTGTGGCGGCGGAACAAAGCTGGCGGGGCATACGATCGGTAAAGGCACCCTTGCGGCCAAACTCCTCGAACAATTCGCCGATGATTGGATCGGTCTCAAAATCATGAATGTAGTCGGAGTGAACTCCCGCAAACGAGACGTCCCACCTGAAGTTTATCCGCCGTGCGCCGATGATTTCATGCACGACGGGGGCAATAATAATTCCGCCGTCTAAATTCCCATCCTGGTCGAGACTGCAGAGAAAGCGCGCGACGTTTGTCAAACCGGGATCGAGCAGCTTCTGGATGTTTCCATCTACCCGGCTGACGATTTGAGCAAGATTGACCCGGGGAGCGCCGAGTGCGTAGCCAATTGGAGATGCGCCGACCAGGAAGGCTACTCGCTCACCCTCTTGGTAGTTGAACTCGCCCTTTTCGTTGGTAAACCCCGAGCAAGTCGGCGTCTCAAACTTGAGTCCTGCGACCGGTCCAGCGAAAACACCTGTGAGCAGCATGCAATTTTCCTTGTCGAGCCTGGCTATCAGCAAAGTAGGGCGGCGGTAATTCGTTGGCCCAGACTGCCCGATTGGAGAAAACGGCTGCCGTCCCGGCAGGCTTGCTTGCGGCAAACGAGCTTCCCCCCCTCCGGCGTCACTTAGGATCCGCGCCTAAACGACATCTCGAAGGCTGCCGATGCAACCCGGGCCCTGACCATCTCCGTTCTCTCCCAACCGTCTTCGTGCGGTCAACGTCGGCTAAGTCACCAAGTGTTCTAGGTCACGCTGGGTCTGTCAATGGGGCAACGTGATCGTGGCTAGAGCCCCGCTATGTCTACGTCCCGCTTGGGCGCACACCATAAATGACCCGGCAATGATGGCGCTGGCCGCTATGCCTAGCTGATCGCAACGCTGGCCTTGGCCGTGCTTGACAAGGCGTTCGCGCGCAAGATTAGAAAAATTGCCGTCAATGGCAGGGCGGGATACGTTAGCAAAGCGAGATCATACGAGCGGGTGCTGTCGAAGATGGCCGCCATGGCTATTGGGCTGAAAATCAGCCCGAGCTGGGAGAGCGCGAAGGAGCTGCCAAAAATCCGCGCGTAGTAACGACGCCCGAAACGCCGGGCCATGACGAAGCCCATCATGTCGAGTTCGGCCCCTTGGGCCATGCCCAGAAGGAAGGCCGCCGCCGCTGGCCACGGGACTTGAACCGACAACATGGCAATACCGAGCATTTGGCCGACAAAAAACAATGTTGCCGCCACGGTGACCGTGAAGCGGTCAAGCAGAAGCCCGGTGATAATGCGCCCAGCAAGCGACCCGATTGCGACCGCAGCAACCGCCCCTGCGATCGACGCAGGTGAACCTCCCCGGTCGGCGAGCAGCGCCGCGAGATGCAGGTTAGGACCTGCACCAGCGAAAACCACGAGCGCAAACGCAATAGAGAACAGCCAATATTCAGGTGTGCGCACCGCGTCGCCGAGTGACTCACCTACGACGATCACCGGGTCGTCGGCAGGCAAGCGCTCCGAGATTGGCAACAATCCCCGGTTCTGCTTGACCAGGCAAAGCAGATTTATGAGGCCAAGGAGCATCGCAAGCGCTGCCGCTGTGACAAGGGCGTTGCGCCAACCGGCAGCGTCGATCCTGAGCTTTATGAGGGCGCTGAAGGCGGCAACGCCCACGGATACACCGGCGGAAGCGACTGCCAGCCCAAGGCCCAGATTGCGGTCGAACCAGCCTCGCACGATGGTGAAGTAGGCGGGATACAGCGCTAGGCACCCAGCCATGCTGGCGCCGCAACTGACCGCAACGAACGCCCAGTAGGCGTGAACCAGCGCCAGACCTGCGCAGCAAAGGCAGCCGGCCACTAGCCCCACCAGTATGCACATCGCGGGTCCGATTTTGTCGACGGCCCATCCCGCCAGGGGTAGCGTGAAGACGTTGCAGAGCGCGATGAATGATAGGATTGCCGAGAACTGGGTTCGGGACCAGCCGAACTCGCTGCTGACGGCCGTCATGTAGAGACCAAACGGGAAAATGAACATCGACGACATGGACACGGCCATGCCGATGAAGCAGCCCAATAATGCTAACCAACGCCTCATTTTGCGGTCCCCTTCCCCGAGCCCTTCCGGCTGCTCAGTCCGCCCATCTTGCAACACCGTAGCCACGTGTTAAAAGGGTCGTAAAGAGACCTAGTCTTTCAAGCGAGGCAAAGACGGTGCGAGGATATGTCGCGAGCAAGCGATGGGCATACCGGATGAAGACTCCGTGACTGCCTTAGGCGCCTCGCTCACCTACCGCGATAGGCTTGAGGCGCTTGCGGCGAGACTGAACCGTATGATCAAGCAGGTTGGTAAGGGTGAGCAGAACCAACCGGCGCGGCCCATCTCCTTGATACGTCGACGACGAATGCCGTGGGCTCGCCGCACAGACACCATCAGCGGATCAGCCAAGCGCCTAACAGCCGGAAGGAACGCACATGGGTGAAGATCAAGCAATTTTTGTCCCCGCCTATCCCTATGACGAGGCAAGCGAGGAGGGTTTGTTCAGCCGGTTCGAGGCTGGCACGCGAACCCTTCCAGCGGGGTTCCAGGTGCAGGATCGCTTTCTGCCTCTGCCTGTCGACATCGTGCTGGAGAAGGACGTCGCCGTCACCCTGCGCGATGGGGTGACGATCTATGTGGATGTATTTCGTCCAGCCGGCACTGAGAAGGTGCCCGCGATCGTCGCATGGAGCCCCTATGGCAAGAGCCGGGGCGGCACTCCCAGGTATATGCAGATTTTCGAATTGCTCGGCATGGAGACACACACGGTCTCTGGCTTGATGAAGTTCGAAGGTCCTGACCCGGCCTTCTGGTGCGCCCATGGCTACGCCGTCTGCAACCCCGACCCGCGCGGCAGCTTTAATTCGGAGGGGAATATACGTTTTTGGAGCCGGAAGGAGGGCGAGGACTACCACGATCTCATCGAGTGGCTTGGCGGCCAGGATTGGTGCAGCGGCAAAGTTGGCACCAGCGGAAACTCCTATCTCGCCATTTCACAATGGTTCGCCGCGGCCGAGCAGCCGCCGCACCTCGCGGCCATCGCTCCTTGGGAGGGGATGAGCGACATCTATCGTGACTTCATCATGCGCGGCGGAATTCCGGATTTGCCCTTTTCGCGGCAACTTGAGACAGCTTTCGTTGGCAAGAACGGCCGCGAGGATCTCATCGCCGAGGCCGAGCACCACCCGCTGATGGACGAACTTTGGCAATCGAAAATCCCTGCGTTCGAGCGCATCACCGTGCCAGCCTACATTGTGGCCAGTTACTCAAACTCGATCCATACGCCCGGAACGTTCCGTGGCTGGCGCAGGATCGCGTCTGCCGATAAATGGCTGCGCATCCACAACACAATGGAGTGGCCGGACTACTACGAAGAGGTCAACCTCAACGACCTGCTCCGTTTTTTCGACCACTTCCTTAAAGGCGTGGATAACGGCTGGCAAAACACACCGCGCGTGCGCTACTCGGTGCTCGATCTCGAAGGCAACGACCGCGTTAACCAGCCGGCAAAGGCGTTCCCACCTGAAAACGTCAGCGAGGTGAAATACTACTTGGACGCCGGGTCGCAGGCGCTGAGTACCGAAGCACCGTCTGCTAATGCGACCGCCAGCTACGATGCACAACCGGACCAGGGACACGTGTCCTTCACAGTCCGGGTCGATGGGCCGACGGACTTTGTCGGCTATCCCAAGGTGCGGCTCTGGGTTGAGGCGGGCGGCTCGAACGATCTAGACTTGTTCGTCTTTCTTCAGAAGTTGAATGCCGATGGCGAGCAACTTGAACAGTTCAACGTGCCGAACCAGGGGCCGAAGATGCAAGCGCTGACCCGGCAGGGAGCGGCGATCCTGAAGTATAAGGGTTCCAATGGGCGCCTCCGCGTGTCCATGCGGCATCTTGATGACGCGGCTTCGACCGACAGCATACCGGTCCACAGCTTCGACCGCGTCGAAAAGCTTGCCGCTGGAGAGATCGCCTGTGTGGACATCGACCTGTTCCCGATCGGGCTGGCGCTGCATGCGGGCGAGCAATTGCGGCTTGTGATTAGCGGCTACCATTTACTGGGCGGTGTGATGCCCGGCGCTGGCAATGTTCAGTCCGACAATCATGGCCGGCATATCATTCATACGGGCGGTCAGCACGCTTCCTACCTGCAACTTCCTCTGATCGGTGGGTGAGTGCTTCCCGGTGTGGTTGGCTGCTGCAATCCCTTGTTTGTTCACCGGCAGTATTCTTGACAATTCTGACTTGGTGACCTAGTCTTAGTTGGTAAATAACGCTGGAGGAACCGTATGACTCTTGAGGAACTGAGCGCCCGCACGCAAATAAATGATGTGCTTCTACGCTATTGCCGCGGACTTGATCGAGTTGACATGGATTTGGTTCGTGGGGCGTTCCACAAGGATGCGTGGATACAGTTTCCCAAGAGCCTGCACGTCGGTACCGCGGAGGGCTTCTTTGAATTCCTCACCGCTGAGATGCCTCGATTTGTCCGCACGCAACATTTTCTGGGCAATAGCCTAATAGAGTTCGACGGGCCGGATGTCGCTTATGTTGAGACTTACCTGCATGCTGATCACCAAGGCTCAGATAGTCATCATTGGACCGGCAGCTTCGTAAAACTTTGGGCGCGTTACCTCGACAAATTCGAGCAGCGTGATGGAGTATGGCTGATAGCCCGTCGCGAGTTGCTGGTTGATTGGATGTACAAGTATCCGCTGGAGGGCTGGTTCGATGATCACCCCGATGCTGCGGCTCGACGCGATGGCACCGATCCCGCTCTTCGCCGGGTCGCAGGGTTTGACGGCCAGCGCGCGGCTGAGTGATCAGGGTCTTGATGGTGGGCCGGTTTAGCTGACAGGCTCGCCAGCATCGCGTTACGACAAGGAATGCCATGGAAATAGTTCGGTTCGTGGATGCTCTCGCCTACACCGCGGCCAACCACGACGAGATCATGGCGAGGCGGCTCCAGGGGGGTGAGGCGACCAGCGCTGACTTCGTGTTAGTCGGACATTCGCAGTTTCCGCCCGGGGCGACCGTCCCAATGGAGGCGGCGCCGATTGGCAGGATCTACGTCGTTGCGACGGGAGCCATTTCGATTGATCAGGCGGATGGTGTTCGTCACAGCCTACAGCAATGGGACAGCGTCTATGTCCCTCCAGGCGAAGCGCGAGCGGTCGTGAATGATAGCGGTGCGCCCGCAGCGATCATCGTAATAACACCCGCGCCGGCAAAATGATTGCGCTCACGCCGACCAACGTGAACACTCGCTTGACGGCATCGACGTTGCGCGGCCGCTGGAAGGCTGCGACAAGCAGCCTTGTTCAGTTGCTGCGTTACATAAGGATATGTCTTTGCAAACCGACCGTCCCGCCCCGGAAGTCAGCAGGCCGCGCCGCCGGAGGGTAAAGGTGGTGGACGAGATCATCGAGTCTTTGCGTCAGGATATTGTTACGCGCCGCCTGCCGCATGGCAACCGGCTTCCCAGCGAAAAGGACTTGTCGGATCGGTTTGGGGTCAGCCAACCGACGGTAAGGGAAGCAATTCGCGCTCTAGAAACGCTTGGCCTGATCGAAGTCTTCCACGGCAATGGCTCGTTTGTACGCAGCCAAGGTGAGTACGGTTTGGCATCGGCACTTCAAACGTTGCTGCAGCTCGAAAGCGTTGGGATTATGGAAGTCCTCGACGTGCGGCAAGTTCTCGGACGCCACTCAATTGAAGTTGCGACAATAAATGCCACGGCTAAGGATATTGAAGCAATTGCATCTGCGTGCTCTCGCTTTAATTGCATCAGTGAAGCGAACGAAGATGAGGTGATTGCTAATATACTTAGCTTTCAACGCGCTGTGTCCGCCGCCTCTCACAATCCCCTGCTCCATTCATTGGAGGAATTTCTGCTTGCACTGCTGAATGAGGTTCAAGTCAAGTCACTGACGGACCGCGGGCCGCGTTTTTGGCGTGCACGAGCGTTAGACTTTCAAGTTCACCGTGTGGCTATACTTGCCGGTATGAGATCAGGGGACCCGCAAATCGCGCGTCAGGCAATGGACCGCTATTTTGAAGCACAACGTGCTCGATATGAGCAGGATGACAACTTGAGTGCGCTAAATCTGTCGAGCCCCGGCCTAATAGGCGTTATGGCAAACATGGTTCGGCAATTTAGGGACTAAACAGCCTTTGGCGTGGAAGTGGAGTTGTCATGGAACTCTTCCACGTCGGGCAATGTTACTCAACTGCTGTCACTTCACTCTGGCCACGTCCCGCCCAAAGGCTACCCTCAGGTAGGACGCGAGATAGAACCCGGCGACAAACCAGCGCCCGTTTCCGCCCCCCGAAAAACTTACCAAGTCTCTTGGTGAGTCGCTAGCATCCAAGCGGAGATGATGTTATATCGTTTGTAGATTGAACCCGACAGGGCAGCGGCAGCCGTCGCTGTAAGCTGGCCACATAGATTAAAGCCTTCGGGACGTAATGGGGAGCTACCGCTATGCAAAATACTTATGCTGCAGACCTGGCTATGTATCCGGCGCATGCATCGGGCGAGCCGGAACAACTGACGGCGAGCCGTCTGGTTGAGGAGCTTACCTCGCTGCGTCCGTGGTTGCGCGGCATGCAAAGCGAGACGGAGCGGCAGCGCCGCGTTCCGCAGGAAACTGTTGAGCGTTTGGATGCGATAGGCCTGTATTCTTTGACAACCCCTCCGCGGTTTGGCGGAGCTGATTTTTCGGCCAGAGAGCTGTTTCGTATTTACGAGGCTCTCGGATCCGGCTGTGGAGCCACATCATGGACAGTATGGGCCTCCACAGGGGGCAATATGTGGAGCGCGGCCTTTCCGGAGCAGGTTGTTAGGCCGATTTTTGACGCTCCCTGGATTGGGAACCGGACCTGTGCTGTCGGGGGTAGTACACGGCGGATGGCTGGCACGGGGCGGAAGGTCGACGGCGGCTGGATGGTCAAGGGAAGCTGGTTCTTTGCGACTGGCAGCGCGCATGCTTCGCACGCGTATTTGGCGGTTTACCTCGACCAGACAGACGATACCAAGGTAGGCATGGTGCTTGTTCCGCAAGAGCAGTACGTGCGGCTTGATGATTGGGACGCGATGGGGCTGGCTGGTACTGGAAGTGCCACCATCGTCATCAAAGACGAACTCTTTATCCCTGACGAGCGGTTTAGCTCACCGCAAATCCTAATGGAGCGGCTTACGGAACTGAAAGCCGAGGGCCTTGGACTGCGGCCGGGTGGCCTTAGCCGCTCGATATTGGTGGGCTGCGGCAATGCCGTTGGAATGGCAGAGCATGCCCTCGAGATATTCCTGCAGAGCATCGGGAAGAAGCCGATTGCGTACTCGCAATATAGCCGGCAGCAGGATGCGCCGATTACGCATATAAACGTCGGTTATGTTCAGATGCAGATCAAGGCGGCACGCCGGGTCGCAGAAGCGGCACTTGATGAGCTCGACCGTATGTATGAGGAAGGAAGCGAAGCGACACTGGCTGATGGCGTCCGCTTCCATGCCGATACCGCATTCATTTGGGACACTTGTGCGACTGCAGTAGAGACGTTGTTCAAGGCGTCGGGGGCGTCTGCCATTGCCAAGAAGCAACCGCTTCAACTCGTGGCACGAAACTGCCGCGCCGGTAGCCTGCACGCTGTTCACAATATACAGACATGCATGGAAAATTACGGCCGGCAGTTGTGCGGCATTGAAACCAAGCTGACATCAGGCAACGTTCTGGAACGCGTGGAATAACGCTTGGTGCCGATGTATTATACTGGCCTGTGTAGATAACGAGTTTCGTCATTGCGAGGTGCACTTGCGACGTGGCGATCCGGGACAGCGCGCACGGTGCCGCCGGTCTGGATTGCCGCAGTCGGATTGCTTTGAAGATTAGACTATTCGCGAGTACATCGCCGGTATCGGGAGTGGAAAAATGCTGGTCTGACTATTCGGCCCAGGGACAATCCCTCTGACGAATTTGGAGGGGCCGGCGACGGACTGGTCGATCAAGCTCCAAGCGCGAAGTGGCTGGGGTGAGGTGGAGACCAACGAGGTAGGTCGCTTCAAACGGCGGGTCGTGGACTTGATGGCGGACAAGATCGGGCTCTCGCTCGCAGAGGTCAAGGAGTTCTTGGCCGAGCTTCAATGGCTCATGCTCCAGACCCAGATGGAGGAATATCGCCGCTACTACGACAAGCGGCTGGTCTCGACCTCCAAAGCAGAGAGCTGTGTCGACGAGATCGCCAACGCGCGCATGGGCAAGAACCAGCGCATGCGCTGGTCGTCACGCGGCGCTCATCGTGTCGCCGTGGTCAGAGTCCCTGTTCTGGATGGACGCCGCAGTTCGATGGTCACTATCCCCTTGGCGGCGTAGCGGACCCAGCGGCAGCACCTGTTGCAGGGGTTCGCCGAGTTGCACGGCGTATCGGGTGCGAGTGTCTGCCCGGGTGAACGAACCCACGAACTGAACAGGGAAACCCATGTCAGTAATCCCAGGCAAGGTCGTTGCAATCACTGGCGCTAGCGGCGGGATCGGCAAGGCGACCGCGCTACTCCTCGCTGAACGCGGGGCAAAGCTTGTCCTCGGCGCACGCCGGACGGAACGCTTGGAGGCACTTGCGATCCGAGTCACCGCGGCAGGGGGCGAAGCCATCAATGCCGGCACGGACGTGAAGCGGCGCGGAGACCTGACCGCCCTGGTAGCGCTGGCGCGTGAGCGGTTTGGCAAGCTCGATGTGTTCGTGAACAACGCCGGCATCGGGCCGATCTCGCTGCTTGACGATCTGCGTGTCGAGGAGTGGGAGGAGATGGTTGACACCAACGTCAAGGGCGTTCTGTATGGCATCGCCGCAGCCCTGCCGGTGTTCCGCGAGCAGGGATTCGGTCACTTCGTCAACATCGCCTCGACGGCCGGGCTAATTGTCCGCCCAACCATGGCGGTGTATGCCGGCACCAAGTTCGCCGTGCGCGCCATCTCCGAGGGCTTGCGCCAGGAAGCCGGGGAGAAGCTGCGCGTGACGGTCATCACGCCAGGCTTCGTCCACACCGACTTTGTTAGCGGCATCACGGATCCAGCCTTGCGCGGGCAGCTTGAAGCGTCACGCGATAAGTTCGCGATCACGCCGGATGCCATCGCCCGTGCCATCGCGTTCGCGATCGAACAGCCGTCCGAGGTTGACGTGGGCGAGATCGTGATCCGCCCAACCGCGCAGGGATCGAACAGTCCCCCTACATGGGAGAGGAAACCATGAAAGAACAACCGGTAATACCAGTCATCCCCGGTGTTGACTCGGGTGTGATTTGGTGCGGCTCGTGCAACTCTGGTTCGGTTTTGGTCTGACCTGTTGGGTGGGCTGATGATGAACGGCATACGACTGGTGATCCGCGATGATCTCTCTGCGGCGGAGTTACGCAAGCGGGCGCGGCAGGAGACAGACCGTGCAGCGGCCGCGCGCATGATGGCAATCGCCAACGCGTTGGAGGGTATGACGCGGGCCGAGGCGGCGCGGCTTGCTGGCATGGAGCGGCAGGCGCTGCGCGATGCTGTGGTGCGCTACAATGCCGAGGGTTTGGACGGACTGCACGATCGACCGCGGCCCGGCAGCAAGCCTCGCCTGGACGATCAGCATATGGCGCAACTGCGGCAGATCGTGCTGGACGGCCCGGATGTAGAGAAGACGGGCTTGTCGGCCTGGACGTTGGCCGATCTCTGCGACGAGGTGAAGCGGCGTTGGGGGATCGGCTATCACGCAGCGCACATGTCCAAGCTGATGCGCAAGCTCGGGCTGTCGCGGCAGAAAGCTCGACCGTCGCACCCCAAGGCCGACCCGGCGGCGCGAGAAGCCTGGTCAAAAAGCGGCTCCAAGACGAGCTGGACTGCATCGCAGCGTATCCCTCTGCCGTGGGCCGTCTGGGTTTGAGCCTCCTGCCGCCGTAAGGAGCTCCTTAAGGCGGCCGTTGAGGTATGCGGATGGATGGCGTGGTGGAGATCATCACCGGGCGAGAGCGTCGGCGGCGCTGGAGCCTGCAGGACAAGGTGCGGATCGTTGCTGAGACCAACGAGCCGGGTTCGATGATCCGTGCCGTAGCCGCCCGGCATGGCGTCTGCGAGAGCCTGTTGTTCACGTGGCGTCGCCAGGCGCGTGAGGGCCTGCTGGGGCCGGCTGCGGAGAGCCCCGTGTTCGTGCCGGTGCAGGCTCTCACGTCGGCAAGCACGGCGGTCGCACCGCTTGATGAGAGATCGCGCCCGGCATCGGCATCGCGGTCCGTGGGTGCGCCTGGTCTGATCGAGATTGAGCTTGGCAACGGGCGTCAGGTCCGCGTCGGCAGCGATGTGAACCTGGCCGCCCTGCGGCGCGTGCTGGCGGCGTTGCGCGAGTGATCCCGATTGCCAGCAGCGTGCGGATATGGCTGGCGACGGGCCACACGGACATGCGCCGCGGTATGCCGGGTCTCGCGCTGCTCGTGCAGGAGGGGCTCGGCCGGGATCCGTTCGCGGGTGATGTCTTCGTCTTTCGGGGTCGCAGCGGATCGCTGTTGAAGGCGGTTTGGCACGATGGCCTCGGCCTGTCGCTTTATGCCAAGCGTCTGGACCGCGGACGCTTCGTGTGGCCACAAACAGTGGATGGCGTGGTGGCGCTGACAGCCGGTCAGATGAGCTATCTGCTCGAGGGGATCGACTGGCGCAACCCGCAGCAGACCTGGCGTCCGCAATCGGCAGGATAGCCGCCACGAGCTGCTGAAAACAGTACCACGGCGACCTGGTTCGTGATTCAATACCAGCATGGACGCCGAGCTTGCCGCCCTGCCGGATGATGTCGATGCGCTCAAGGCGGCCCTGCTGGCCGCCCGCGCCGAAACCGCTATCGCCCTGGCGGAGCAGTCCAGCAATCGGGCGCTGATCGCCCATCTCAAGCTGCAGATCGAGAAGCTTAACCGGGACCGCTTCGGCCCGCGCTCCGAGCGTACCGCCCGCCTGTTGGACCAGATGGAGCTGCAGCTCGAGGAGCTTGAGACCGCAGCCATCGAGGACGAACTGGCCGCGGAAACCGCTGCCGCCAAGACCACCACCGTGGCGGGCTTCACCCGCGCGCGTCCGGCCCGGCGCCCGTTCCCCGAGCACCTACCGCGCGAGCGCGTCGTCGTTCCCGGTCCAGTGGCCTGCGCCTGCTGCGGAAGCGCCCGCCTGTCCAAGTTGGGCGAGGACGTCACCGAGAGCCTTGAGACCATTCCCCGCACCTGGAAGGTCGTCCAGTACGTGCGCGAGAAGTTCTCCTGCCGGGATTGCGAGCGCATCAGCCAGCCCCCGGCGCCGTTCCACGTGATCCCGCGGGGTTGGGCTGGCCCGAACCTGCTGGCCATGATCCTGTTCGAGAAGTTCGGACAGCATCAGCCTCTCAACCGCCAGGCCGAGCGCTATGCTCGCGAGGGCGTGCCGCTTAGCCTATCGACGTTGGCCGACCAGGTCGGCGCCTGCACGACGGTGCTGATGGATAGCGTCCGTGCTCGTGGTGGAATTTCGCTGACGTCGGCGGTGTAGGCGGAGGTGGTCATCGGATCGGCTGGCTAAGGTGGAGTTGCGAGGCTCTAACCTGAACCGACGAGGACCCGATGACCGAGGACAGACTACCGTTGGCCGAGCTGCTGGCGAAAGCCGGAGATGGCGACTTCCTGCGCAGTGTGGCGGAGGCTGTGGTGCAGTTGCTGATGGAGACGGACGTAGAGGGGCTGATCGGCGCCGGACGGCACGAGCGCACGGCCGAGCGGGCGACCTATCGCAACGGCTACCGCGACCGGACGCTGGACACGCGGCTGGGCAGCCTGCAGCTCCGCATCCCCAAGCTGCGCCAGGGCAGCTACTTCCCGCCGTTTCTGGAGCCCCGCAAGACGTCCGAGAAGGCCCTGGTGGCGGTAATCCAGGAAGCGTGGATCGGCGGCGTGTCGACGCGGCGGGTGGATGACCTGGTGCAGGCGATGGGCCTGGCAGGGATCAGCAAGAGCACGGTGAGCAAGCTGTGCAAGGACATCGACGATCGGGTGAATGCCTTTCTCGAACGCCCTCTTGTCGGCGATTGGCCTTATCTCTGGCTGGATGCCACCTACCTCAAGCAGCGTGAGGGTGGGCAGATCAGGACGGTGGCGGTGATAATCGCTGTGGCCGTGAACACCGAGGGCAAGCGCGAGATTGTTGGCCTGCACATCGGGCCTTCGGAGGCGGAGATGTTCTGGTCGACGTTCCTCAAGAGCCTGGTCAAGCGGGGCCTGCGCGGCACCAAGCTCGTCATCTCAGACGCGCACGAAGGCCTGAAGGCTGCGATCCGCCGGGTGCTGGGCTCCACGTGGCAAAGATGCCGCGTTCACTGGATGCGCAATGCACAGGCCTACGTGCCGAAAGGCCAGCAGAACATGGTATCGGCCGCTCTTCGCCAGGCATTCACCCAGTTGGACCATCAGAACGCCACCCAGACCATGCGTCACGTCGCCGACCAACTCCGCGACAAATGGCCGAAGCTCGGTGCGTTCATCGACGAGAGCGAGGCCGACGTGCTGGCCTACATGAACTTCCCCGCCCAGCACCGGGTGAAGATCCACAGCACCAACCCGATCGAACGGCTTAACAAGGAGGTCAAACGCCGGGCTGCGCATTCCGACGATTGCAGCCATCGATTCCGATCGAAACCAGCCACCTGTTCCGATCGAAGCCAGCCGGGCTTTCCGATGATCCCAGCCGGGTAGCAGTGCGTGTCGCGAGCGGGTGAAGAAGGGCTACTGGACGGCGGCTTCGTCAAGTCTAGCTTTGGCGGCGCGCAGCTTGCGCATGCTCTCTCCTTTCAGCTCGAGGCGGTGTGCGCCGTGCACCAGCCGGTCCAGCACGGCGTCGGCGATGGTGGGATTTCCGATGTGCTCGTGCCAGAGTTCGACCGGCACCTGGCTAGTGACGATGGTGGACGCGCGGTCGTGCCGGTCGTCGACGATCTCCATCAGGTCGCGCCGCTGCTCGGCATTGAGCGGCGTGATCGCCCAATCATCCAGGATCAGCAGCTGCACCCGGGCGAGGCTTTTCAGCGTGCGGGCATAGCGTCCGTCGCCGCGGGCGATGCCGAGCCCTTCCAGCAGTCGCGGCACCCGCTGATACAGCACGGAGCGGTTGTCGCGGCAGGCTCGGTGCCCCAGGGCGCAGGACAACCAGGTCTTGCCGGTGCCGGTCGGCCCGGTGACCAGCAGGTCCTGGTGGCGCTCGATCCACTCGCCGCTTGTCAGCTTCTGGAACAGGCTGCGATCGAGACCGCGGGCGGCACGATGGTCGACATCCTCTGGCGTTGCCTGCTGGCGTAGGCCGGCGAACCGCAGCCGGGTAGCCAGCCGCTTGGTGTCGCGCTCCAGCGCCTCACGCTCGACCAGCATGGCCAGGCGGTCCTCGAAGCCGAGATCGGCGGCGTCGGGATGCCGTCGCTGCTCCTCGAGCGCCCTGGCCATGCCGGCGAGGCCGAGCTCGCGCAGGCGGTCCGTGGTGGGATGCGTCAACATGGTGTGCTCCTCAATGGTAGTAGCCGCTGCCGCGGATGTTCTCGTGCTGGACGGGCAGCTCGTCCGGCACGGGTTCGGGGCGGTAGGCCCGGTCCAGTCCGTTGCGCAGGATCGACTGCACGGAGCCGTAGGTCCGCGCACCGATGTCCATGCCGCGCTGGCAGGCCGCCTCCAGCCGCTCAGGGCCGTAGCCTCGCACCAGACGCAGGATGCCGAGGCAGGCGCGGAAGCCCTGCTCGGGATGCGGCTTGGCGGCCAGGATGCGCTCCACCAGGGCGATGGTGGACGGCCCGATCGCCTCGGCCTCGCGCAGCAGCCGCGTCGGCGTCCACTCGGCGTGGCGGCGGTGCGCGCTCGGCATGTGCTCGGCGATCGTGGTGTGCCGGTGCTGCCGCGGATTGCGGACGTGGCAGGCGACGCGGTTGTTCTGGTGATACAGATCGATGGTCTGGTCGGTGATGCGGGCCTCGATCACCTCGCGCATCAGCCGGTACGGCACCGAGTAGAAGTGGCCGTAGACCTCGACGTGGTAGTCCAACCCCGCCCGGCAGCGCTTCCACTCCGCGTAGGCATACGGCTCGGCGGGCATGTCCAGCAGGGCGCCGGACTCGATCGCCTCGAACAGCGCACGGCGGGTGGTGCCCAGATGGCGCATCGGCCGGTTGTTCAGGTCGATGGTCAGCTCGCGGATCGCGCCGTTCAGCTCCGCCAGGGAGAAGAACCGGCGGTTGCGCAGCCGGGCTAAGATCCAGCGCTGCACGACCTGCACGGCGACCTCGACCTTGGCCTTGTCACGCGGCTTGCGCACCCGGGCGGGCAGGATCGCCGTGCCGTAATGGGTGGCCATGTCCTGGTAGGTCCGGCTGATCCCCGGCTCGTAGCGGCTGGACGCGGTGACGCCGGCCTTGAGATTGTCGCACACGATCTGCCGCGCCACCCCGCCGAAGCTGGCGAACGCGCCGACGTGGCAGCCGATCCAGTCCGGTAGCGACTGCGTCCAGCGTGCCTCGGCGTAGGTGTAGTTGGACGCGCCGAGCACCGCCACGAACACCTGCGCCCGCCTGACCTCGCCCGTGGCGCCGTCGATTACCTCCGCCGTCTGCCCGGCGTAGTCGACGAACATCCGCTCACCGGCCGGGTGGGTCTGCCGCATGGTCGGTGACAAACGGCCGCGCCAGGCGGCGTGCAGGTCGCAGAACCGGCTGTAGCCATACCCATCCTGTTGCCCGGCCCGGTACTCCTCCCACAGCAGCAGGAGGGTCACGCCGGGCTTGCGCAGCTCCGCGTGGATGCGCGGCCAGTCCGGCTGCGGCCGCAGCGCCTCCGTCGGCGTGAACGGCGGGGTGAACAGCTTGCGCTCCAGTGCCACGTCGTCGAGCGCCGGCGGCACCGGCCAGGTGATGCCCACCACGGCAGCACGGCGCAGATACTCGGCCACCGTGTAGCGGCTGACGCCGACCATGGCCGCGATCTGGTGCCCGCTGTGGCCGCAGACGTGTTTAAGGCGAAGGACTTCTCGAACCTGACGCATTGGCAGTCTCTGGCCTGGCATGGCGCTCCCCGAATTGCAGGAGAGACACCGTGCCGTCGGTGGATGACTGCTCGCGAACCGCGCCGCCGCCCGCCCCTCAGGGGTGGCTGGGATGCATCGGAATCAGTGGCTGGCTTCCGTCGGAATCACCGGCTGGAATGGATCGGAATCGCCGGCTGGTTTGCGTCGGAATACGCACCGGGCCGACGTCGTCGGCATCTTTCCAAACGAGGGCGCTATCATCAGGCTGATTGGCGCGGTGCTGCTGGAGGCCAACGACGAGTGGCAACTCCAGCACCGCTACATGCAGACCGAGGCCATGGCCGAACTCATACCGCCGACTATCGACGCTATACCCAATGAGATCGCCACCATAGCCGCCTGACCAATGGCCACCTCAACTACACCGGATTTTACACCAGCTTGACGGACGCAATCTGCTGATGCCGTTGTTTCTTCGTTTGGAGGCCCATGTCACCACCGTGCCCGTGCTGGCGCGTGGCAAGACCGATATTGCCCGGCTCTGGACCTACGTGCGCGATGACCGGCCGTTCGGCGGACCGGCACCGCCAGGGGCGGTGTTCTACTACTCGCGCGACCGCGGTGGCGAGCATCCGCAAAGCCACCTGGCAGGATATGCCGGGCTGCTGCAGGCCGACGCCTATGGCGGCTACGGCAAGCTCTACGAGCCCGGACGCAAGCCCGGACCGATCCTGGAAGCCGCATGTTGGGCCCATGCCCGGCGAAAGTTCTTCGTGCTGGCCGACATCGCAGGCAGCGCGCGCCGGGCGGCGCAGGGCAAGGCTCCGGCAGTGCTGTCGCCGATCTGCCTGGAGACCGTGCAGCGCATCGACGCCTTGTTCGACATCGAGCGTGACATCAACGTAAGCATCCGCCGAGCACCGCCGTGTTGATTGCAGCCAACAATTCCAGGGCAGCAGGTCATCGAGGCGCTTGGCTGGATGCCCGGCGATGCGAGCCAACACATCCGCCAGCCAGGCTTGCGGGTCGACATCGTTCATCTTGGCCGTGACGATCAGGCTGTACATCACTGCGGCGCGCTGCCCGCCACGATCCGACCCGCAGAACAGCCACGA